>OZ241998.1:800000-2428967 GCA_965204655.1 Acidimicrobiales bacterium | reverse complement strand
AGCACTTCTCCGTGTCATCTATGCCCGAGAAATTGAAGGGAAAAGCTTCTGGGAAAGAGGACTCTTGGTAAACATCGTCACCGGAGGCGGGAAAACTGCACTAATGGCCGCAGTCATGGTTTGGTTACGCCTTGCCCTGAATATCAACAGATTCCTGATCATTTGTCCCAATCTCATAGTGAGAGACCGATTAGAAGAAGATTTTTTTGAAGGAAAGGTGTTAAAAGAACGCGACCTCATCCCTTCCAACTCGCCGATATCAGCAGAGAGTTTCGCGCTGACCACACTAGGTGGATCTCACAAGAAAACCGCATCCGACCTCTTCGGATCCAATGTGATACTTGCTAATATTCACCAGTTCTACCTCAACACTGCGGCGGGAAAGCGAAACCTGTGGAATCTGCTGCAAGCCGAACAGACTCCTTTCAGCATTTTTAACGACGAAGCACACAACACCCCTGCTCCAGAGTATTACCGCACATTGCAGAATCTGCAGGAGCACCCTGGATACCGCTTCAGACTTGACACCACTGCCACCCCCAATCGCTCCGACGAAAAGCCGATCGATAGTCGAATGATCTTCGAGTACGAGGTCCCGGCTGCTTTGCGCGACAGAATCATTTCAACTCCATTTGTCTATCAGCCGGACGTTGAGACCGTTGAACTCACCTATACAGACACGGAATCGGGTGAAACGAAACATGTCGAAGAAATTGATTGGGAGGAAGTGGACAGGGCCGGAGTAAGCGCTACCCAGTGGGTAACCAACACCCAGCCTATGCGTCAGCAGATAGGGATAGCACTCAACCGTCTTGAGGAGGCTAAACGTAATGCCATGAATCGCTACACTCCCATCCTCTTCGTAGTTGCCGTCAGCAAAGCTGACGCACGTGCCGCTAAACAGATGCTCAAAGAACAATTCAAACTCAGGACTCTCATAGTCACCGAAGATGAAGATGAAAAAGCACGAAAAGAAGCTGCATCCATCGGACAGAGTGGACGTTATGAAGCAGTAGTGAGCGTGGCCATGCTCCGCGAAGGCTGGGATGTACCCGAGGTTTCCGTCATCCTTCTACTGCGCAAGTTCGGAAGCAGAGTCTATGGACCGCAAGTAGTAGGACGCGGGTTGCGTCGTATACGTAGAGCCGACCTGGGTTCCGATGAACCTCAAATCTGCGCCATAGTTGATCACCCCAAGCTCGATCATGACTGGCTATGGGAACTCTTGCGTGCACGCGTTCGCCGAAAGGTCGGTTTAGAACAACAATTTGAAGAGGAAGAGCTGCAAGTGATACCACCTGCACAGGAGATTATTGAGCCTGAATTACTTATAGAAATACCGGAACTTCTCGATAATAACCATGGAATACTGGAACCAATCTCAGTGGAGTACTGCAATGAACCCATAAGAGACTGGAAAGAGAAGCTCAACGCCTTTCAATACGACTTAACTGCAATAGAAATCACAAACCAAACCCTCTCGGGTGTCACTGGTGAAGAATTGACACCTGAAGGCTGGACTCACATTAAGAGTGCGCCAGACGATTTTCAAGTATTAGATGCCCCTGCTTTGAACCGCAGTGAACTTGCCGAGCGGATTCGTCAACACCTGCTTCATATAGCAGAGCAGGCCGTGATAACAGCCGGCTATCCTTCTCATCTTTCGGGCCGGGTCTACCGACCACTCCTCCGACACGTATCGGATCGCTTGTTAGATGGCCAAGGACTATCTTTCGTCGATCTAAATTGCCTCACCCGAGTTTCCCGATTGCTGCCACAACTCGAAATGTTTGTCGGAAAACGATCTGACATCATCGGAGGAATGATTGAATATGACAACTAGCGAACGAGGAAACTACGACCACCCGAAGAAGAGCGCCTGGAACTTTGAGAGCTTCGATAGCGGACTCGAGAAACGTCTAATGGAATGTCTTGAGAAAGATCAGTCCGTTCGCAAATGGACAAAGCGCCATCGCATCAGCATAACTTGGGTTGATCGACATCATCGTCGCCACACCTATCGTCCTGATTTTCTCGTCGAATACCAGGATGGTTCCAAAGCTCTGATTGAAGTCAAAGGTGCTCACATGGTGGAATCCGATTCAGTCCGCAGAAAGCGCAAGGCTGCCGAACTTTGGTGCCAACGCAGGGGGATGGGCTACTCCATCAGAACTATCCTATGACCCCGGAAATGTTGACCTCCGATCAATCGAAGCCCGGGACTATGTGATGGCAGTCTGTTCCATCCTCTGACTGCCTAATAGGCATTTGCGCCCTGGCGCTGTGTGCAGGCTCCTACACTTACGACTCGTGCCCCCATCGAACAAAGACGCACGGATCCCCAGGGAGGGAATAACTCTCGCTTGCGTAGCCGTCGCCGTTCTGGCTGGAGGGCTCGCCGCCTGCGGTTCGTCCGGGACGGAACTGCCCCCGGTAACCACGACCACCAGCGCTCAACTGGAGACAGAGAGCATTCAACTCGGCGAATTCGAAGAGGGTCCGGGCGGTATGCGAATCGGAGGAGTGGACTTCAACCCGGGCGATCCTTTGCCGGCGGAAGACCTCTACCTAGGTGCGCTGCCGGAACTGGAGTGGTGGAACATCCCCGTCGAAACCGTGGAACTAGTTCTCTTTGCTCTGCTGCCTGATTCGGAGTACCGCCCCTTCCTTTGGGGGGCGTCGGGCATCTCGCCGAACAGCACGGGAATTTTCGGCGTCCTCGACCCCGGGCTGATCCCGCTGCCAAGAAGAGTGGGCTTCGATGGCCAACTGCTCGATTCGCCCACTTCAGACTGGCGCGGTTATCCGAGACCGGAAGACGAGCCGGGCGAACGAGTGATGTTCCTCCTATGCGCCATAGACAACCCACTTCCGCCGGAATGGAGAATCCGAGAGGTCTGGGAGCTTTGCGTGGTGGACATTCCCATAGGCAACGCCTTCGTGAACGCCCGCCTGCCTTACTAGATCCTGCTAGACGGGTTGTTAGATCCTGCTGGGAGGGCGGCTCGAGCAGCCCTTCTGAGCAACCCCAGCAATCCCTGCAACCCCTGCCCGATAACGAAAAAGGCGGGTCTGCGCTTGCTCCCACAACGCAGACCCGCCTTGCCGTCACGCCGAAACCCTGCTCCAACTTCGCAGTGCTCCCGAACTGCGGCTTGAGTTTCGGCTGTCTGAACGATCCCGACAAGGTGATCTTTCACCGATACAGACGCAGCAACCCCCAATCCGGTTGACAAGGATTCCGAAGAACTTCTAGAACCCCCGCGCCGAGAGATGCCCTAGAGGCAGCGCCTCAGACGCAGGAGCGTGACCCGAGTCGAGGTGCACCGGCGAGCCGAGGAAATGAGGCCCGTGGCAACACCTCAGGGAACGCGCTACCCGTCTCCGCTCAGCAAGCCTGCCGAGACACCATCGGCAGAGAAAGAGCGGAGATTGATGCCCGCGGCTAAGCGGGTACAGAAGTTATCCCGTACTGCTTGATGGAGGTGGTTCAAACTCCTGAGGAAGTTGGGATATGAGGTGGGTGGTGCGGATGCCTACTTCTACTAGTTGGCGGGCTCGGAGAAGGACTTCTGGAGGGTTGTGAGCAAAGAGTTGGTTGCGGTCATTTCTTATGCCTGAATCTTCGTAGCACTTGATTCTCATTTCTGCGGCGAACTGTTCTATAGGAGCTCTGTTGGCGATTTTGTATTCGTAGGCGGCTGGAGGGATGTTCTGAATGGCGATGTGCTTGTTGAGGCGGAGAGTTTGTTTATCGTCTCCTTCAAATTTGGCGTTGCAAATTTGCCAGTGGTCGAGGTTGTCGGAATCGAATTCCTCTGCGTACTCCACCTTCAGATCTTGCCAACCTTCTAGCTTGTCGTAGTCGCAGTGAAGGTCGCCAAGTTGTCGTCCGATTTCCGAGAACACCATGAAGTCGGGGGCGAAAGGAATTCGGGGGAGTTCTTTGGTCAGATCGTTCTTGTATTTCTTCCTGTACCCCTCGTGGTGGAGAATGCCGTAGACATAGTAAAAAATGTCATCCTTGGTGATGGTATTATCGCCATAGTGAGTTTGGAACTTCTGGAGAGAAGTATCCAAGATATTGTCAACATAGACGCGGCCGTCGGATGCGACTGTGCCCTTTAGGGAGTTGGTCGCAATGGTGTTGTGGGATTCGCCCTCAAAGATACTCCCTTGGCTGTTATTGATGTCCCTCTCAACCAAACGGAATCTGGGGAAACAAATTGTGCCTCCTGGTGCGAGATGTTGGTCGGGGGGAATGTTTGTGGCTAGGATTGCAAATTCTGGTGATCCTACACCTGTGGTACAGATAGAACGCGGGTGGGGGGGGGGGGGGGGGGGAACGTGATGGACTGATCGGTCATACATATCGTTCAACCGAGACTGCCTCGAGTTGAACATCTTATGCCATAGTGAATATTGTGGAATCCAAGGACGAAACATGCAAAAGCGAATATTTTCTGAAGTTATTTTAACATAGTCTCTTTCATCTCTATGCTTTTTTTGCTGCCTCGCTAGCTTATTTTTTAAATCCCTGTGCCAATTTGGTTTCCCTTTGCTATGGGAAGGAGGCCCTGCCCATGTGTCTATTCTATTATTAAAATCTCTTGCCATATCCAAGGCGTTCTCTAGAACTACCCCAGGGTCTGAATTAACCACAAACTCGTCCATAGCAGTCTTGAGACCGTTAGAATACAGCCAAAAGATGCTGTCTCCCCTTCCTGTTTTCTTTGTTACAGGATCGCCCAGTGGAACAAGGGACGAAAATTCAGTGTGCCCCTGTCCTAGCCAGTCTCCGCGATCGTCGGTTGAAGTTGTTTCCCAATTCAGCCCACCCGTGCTATCCCGAGTATGTGCTGTACTGTCCAGGCGAATGAATTTATCTTCTACAGATAGATATGTCAGATCAGAGTAGCAGGCTGCGGTTTTTTCATTCTTAGGTTCAGCGGTCTTAGCCAGAATAACGATCTGCACACCAACGGTGACACCGAAAACATTGCCACCCTCTTTAGCTCGGACTTCAGGATCACCAGACATGTCCAATTTGCCGCGAAGGTTCACAAAATGAATGTGATCAAACTCTTTTTCAAGCGTTCGCCTTAGCCCCGAGCCAGCGTTGCTAGTAAGCCATCCATTATTTGTTACAAATCCAACAACGCCTCTATCTCCAATTCTATCTGACGCCCACCTGATAGCCATAACATACGAGTCAAATATAGATTCCTTTTGCTGCGCAGCAGCATTCTTGCTATATGTTTGCTTGATGCGCTGTTCCAGCGCCTGCCAGTTTCCTGTCTTTTTCCTATTCCAAGGCGGATTGCTCACAATGACTGTGATCTTCTTATCATCTTGTGCCACAGCTCTATCTTGATTTTTCCTAAGCGGACCATCTGTGAACTTGGGCTTGTGACTGTACATCTTGAAAGTGTCAGCGAGCACACCATTATCAAACGGCACATAGCCATCTTGCGGTCTCCGTGCTTGGTATGCCTGCTCCATATTCAACTCTGTTGCCCAATAGGGCAGTGCCATGATTTCTGTAGTGTAGAGATTATTCTTGTATGTGTGTGGAAGTGTCTCGTCGGGGAGCAGGGTTTTGTTTTGGATGAGATTTACCAAGAAAGTGCCTGTGCCTGCGAAGGGGTCTAGTATTTTCACATTCTCATCAGCCAGTCCGTCGGCTATGCCCAACTCTTCTTTGAGCGACCAGTTCACAGATCGGAGCACGAAGTTGACTAGCTCGTTAGGTGTGTAAACCACGCCGTAGTCTTTGGCGGCTTCGGGGAAGGCAACTCCGATGAAGTCTTTGTAGAGGCGCTTGATGAGAGTCTGTTTGTCTTCGGGGCGGGTGATGGATTTGGCGGTGTTTATCACGCTCTGGTAGAAAGATTCCAGCTTGGCGGTTTCATTTTCTAGCCTAAGCCAGCGGATTTCTTTGTGGAGGCTTGACATTGCCATAGAAAGAGGACTGTCTTCAAAATTTTCTGCGGTGCCGAATAGTGCCTCGAACACAGGCTTAATCACTATATATTGGGCGAGAATGCTGACAGTCTCTTCCACAGTGGCACGTTCGCCGAGTGTGGCCTCTAAGCCTTCTGTTGTCTCATCCATTTGACGCTTTATGGCAGGCCTCTGTGCGTATATGCGCTTTATCCGAGCCAAGATTGTCTCATAAGCCGTATGGGCATCTTGCGACCAAGTGTGCCAGTATTGGCGGTCGCCCACTTTGTCTACTACGGCAGAGCGTATTTGAGCTAAGACGAATGAAAGGGCTTCGTCGGGGTGTTGTTTCAGAAGTTCCGAGAAGTCAAGTGGGAGAGTGGGTTCGGTGTGGGTGATTGCGTAGGCTGCAACCTGGGTGTTTGGCTGGCTGTCTGCGGAATCAGCCGAATCGAAACTGGGTTTCTTGCCTTCTGGAGTCTGCCACATCCCATCAGCTTTGGCTTGGTTAGTTCCAGTGTCGTCATCATCGGCGAGAATCGCACGGGTTCCGCTTCCGGTGACTACGGTGTTGTCACTGTCGGCAAAGGCTGCGATTTGAGACGAAAGATCTGTTTGAGTTGTGGTGCAAATCAGGTTCTGCGGCCAGCGGTCACCGTCTAGTTCCATCACTCCTAGTTCTCTAGCGAAACGCTCGTCATGGGAGCGCAGAGCCCGCAGAACAGCCCACGTTGTCTTCCAAAAATCGTCTTTCCGGATGTGCTCTCCGTAGTCACTGATGGTATCAGGCAACACCAGAGGCAACACTACATAGCCGAAGCTTTTGTTATGGACTTTGCGCATCACTCTGCCCACCGATTGCACGATGTCTATGTGGGAGCCTTTGGGCTGGAGGAAGCACAAGGCATCCAGCGAGGGCACATCCACGCCCTCGGATAGGCATCTGGCGTTGGAGAGGATGCGGATTTCTCCGTCTTGACGAGCACTGTCCAGCCAGTGGAGGTGACCAGCCCGCTGGTTGGCCCCCATACCGCCGTCGACATGGCGTACAGCGACGGCAGGCAAATTTCGCGAAGCGGTTTTTTTGCCTTTGGGCGCAACTTGGTCTAAGTGGGCAGCTACGACGGGGAATACCGCTGCAAATCGCTTGCTTTCTACTATGCGGTTGGTATAGACGATGGTCTTGTAGAGGGGTTCCCAGCCTGCTTGATCGTGAGGGTTACCTCGGAGCGTGTTGTAGAGACCGATCATCTGCGCTACCACACCTTCGGTGAGGAGTTGAGCGTTTTTCTCGTCAAGCTCTTGAGCTTCTGGTGTGTTAAAAAATCTAGCCAGCACGTCTTGACAGAGGCTGGCTGGGGATTGGGCGAGGACGACCTTGTAGTCAGACAGGAGGTCTTTAGTAATGGCTTTAGAAAAGCTGAGTTCGTAACAGGTTTCGCCAAAGATCCCCGGATCGTCCATGCTCCAGACGGCACGGTTTTGGGCGGACTTGCGGGCTTTAGAGGCTTCGGAGAACACTTTGGGGGTGGCGGTCATGTAGACATGCTTGTCAGCCTTGATGTGGTTGTGAATAAGCTGGAATGGGGAAGCTTTAGGGAGTTCGCCGTTGCTGGAAGTTCTATTAGCTTTGGATCTATCGTCTTCCACGCCTGTGGTGCGATGGGCTTCGTCTGCTAGAGCTAAGAAAAAGTCGGGCGCTCCCCAGGTTTGGGCTTGATGGATCTGAGGGAGCGACTGATAAGTGCAGAACACCACCTGCATAGCGCCTTCCGGCACGGGTTGGCAAAGAGCCTCGTATATTTTCTCGGGATTGGTAGTGACTGGGAATTCCATCTGAGCCAAGTCGGAAGCGTCGGTGCCATCGCCGCTTGACCTGCCTGTTTTCGGATCAGAACACACGCCAATGTAAGAATGCTTTACGCCTCTGCCTTCAAAATCTTCTTCTTCTGCCCAACTGCGCATGGTTTGGCCGAGGAGAGCGATAGAGGGCACAGCGTAGAGGACTCGTTTGCCTGGGCCGGCAATCTCTTCTGCGAGGATAAGAGAGGTGTAGGTTTTGCCTGAACCACAAGCCATGACTAGCTTCGTTCTTGCTTCTTTGGATTTTGTAAGTTCGGCTTTGGCTTTGTCTACTGCTTGGCGCTGGTGGGGGCGGATTTTCTTCAGCGGGCGACGCGCCAGCATTCCCGTTTCTATAGCTTTGAGTTCGCCCCAACTCACATTCGCTTGCGACAGAATCTTCCCAGCAAGAAGCTGCACGGGGATTTCTCGGTCGGCGGCTAGCTGCTGTTCTAGGTGTCGGGTGACTTCAAATCCCGAAAAGACGACCATACGCTCGGCATAGTCGCGGTTTTCCGTGTTAGCTAGGAAGCTATCAACAGCACCCTTACCGAGTTTCTTGGACAAGTCGCTGCTGAATTTACATTGGACAGCACAGAGCTTGCCGTCGTACCGGGTGGCGATTAAGTCCACGCCCCTGTCTTGCTTGGTACCCCTGGTTGCATCTCTGGCAACCCAGTCGGCGAAAGCCTCAACTCTGGCGAAGCGGCGGCGATAGAGGGGATCGGTGGATAGAAACGAGACAACCACCTGCTCCCAGCGAGTGCCTGCAGCCTTGGTGGTTGATGACTGCTCCTTTATCCGAGCGATGAGATCGGCGTAAGAGCCAGTATCGTCAGTCATTCCTGAAGCCGTCGGGGAAGTCGGGGAAGTTCTTATTGTTGCCTGCAGAGGCTTTCGTCAGAAAGTATGTTATCACGCTTTATCCGATCGCGGCGATTGTTCCCTCTTGGAAAAATCTTACCTCCTGGATCATGCAACAACTTAGTATTTTTAAAGTCTTTATGAAGGGTTTTATCTTTTGAATACAGAAGTCTAGCATTGCTGATTTGGGCAAGTGCTATAATATGTGCATCATTAGACACATATGCATTTTGCTTTCCGAGTTCTTTTGCCTTTCTAAGTTCTTCAGCTTTTTTATCAATTTCCTTGTCATCGTACTTCCTGAACTTTCCTCTTCGATCTACATCGAGTAACCAGGTTTTAAATCTCTCACTATTGAGCTCTTTCTTTAACTTTGTTCCCCCGACAACTAAACGTTCTGGATTCGAGTCTAGCCAGTCGAAAAATTGCTTACCCACTTCACATCGATTACCTTCCTCGCCCAACGATTCTGAACGAAAAATTTTCCCAATTACGTTTGCGTCAATTATAACGCACATTACATGCCCAAAAGATCACGAGTTTCTTTTCTAAAGAACTCTCGATAAGTGGGGGGAGCATCAATAATATCCCCATATTTATCTAACTCCAGCGAATGAATCGTGACATCCAAATTTTCTCTATCAAAATATAATATGGAAACATCTTCGGGTTTGATGACAGGATTATCCGCGCGCACTTCCATACGAATTCTATCGAGAATATAGTCACTATGTGTTTCTACCACCAGGTTATGTCCTGAACTTGCCACCTCGCTGAAAAAAGAGCCAAGAGCGGCTTGAGCCTTAGGATGTAGATGTATTTCTGGCTGCTGTAATAGGAATGTTACTGGAGCGAGTAACGATGGAATGGGTGACGGTATTCTATCCAATATCTCAGTAATTGGTGGAAGTATTTGGCTAACACCATAGCCAACGTCGATCAGATTGCGTTTAGGATCCTCTGCCCCAGACTCATATTCCTTTATCTGAATCTGAAATGGGCCACTGCGCCCTTCGCCTAGATATCTGACTGAAATCTCATCGAATAAACCTGAAGCTTTGCCAAAATTTTGAAGAGCCTCCTGTAAAGGAAGATTATTTTCCTCATCCCAAATATCGGCAAGATAAGATGGTAAATACACTCCCTCAGGATCGCGTCCTGGGTAACCTGGATCGTATGTCCTACCTGGTTTAGAACGAATGGGAGCACTGGGTAGGACTCTTCGACCATATCTCTGATTGTCTCTTAACAAAGTTAGAGAGAAAGGATCTGTATAATTTCTGAACATACTAATGTACTTTTCCAATAATTTAATATCATTATCAGAAGGATATGAATGCCCTTCAACAATTTCATACCTAGGACTCTCTGGATATTCTTGTATCCTTTCTTTCCAGTACAGGAAACATCTCATCGCAACAATAGCGGGGGATATACCCTCCTGACTGTATGGAGAAGTCATCAGACTGAAAGCAAGTCTAGACGATTTCCAAGAAGCATTATTTATTCCAAGATGAAACTTTACCTTTTCTTGCGAATTCTCTGTTACAATTTCCTCCTCAACCCATATCTCTCCAAGATCAAGACGCCTTTTTACTGGAAAAGGCGCAGTCCTTTTGGGGCTAAATACAATCTCATAGCTAGATTTGATTAATTCGGGTTTTTTGAACTTTATATGGTTGTGTATAGTAAAATCAAACTTCACTTTAAAAGTCTGTGCTCTTTCACTTTTTTCGCCTCTGTAATGAACAATTTCATCAAAACTGCCGAGATCGTATGGTTCCTTCTTGAAATTAAGATAGATTCCTCCAAACTTAATTTCCAACAAGGCATGGATCAGTGCTAGAAAGGAGGTTTTGCCCGTGCTGTTTTCTCCTACTAATAGAGTTAAAGGCGCCAAGCGTACTTCTTGCTTCTCTCGGAAGCATCGGTAATTTTCTAGTGTTATGCTATCCATTTTGTTTACACTCCTTTAACCTAATAACTCATCTAATGGTCGGCTGACAAAGGCATATTCGTCTTGCGACACAGATCTTCGTAGAATGCCATAGCTTGTAGATTTAGGGAACGGTATCACCGGTGCCGCTAGAGCGAGGGCGCTTCCATAGCCTTACTATGAAACGGCCGTCGTCTTCAATCAAGTCCGGTTCTGTGCCGTTGTGATCCAACATCGAGGGTATAATCTTATCTGGTATGCCCATACCGAGACGCTCAATATAAAGATAATCTCTTAAGATGTCTTTCAAGAAACTATTCCTGTATACACGTCTGCCATATTTTATTTGCTCCACGGTAACGTCATTGGGAAGGTTGCCTGGCGAGATGACCTCTAGACGGTCTTCGTACAACGATATTTCGATATCAGTACCTGTAAGCAAGTAGTCTCGGTGAGCTACTGCATTCACAATGGCTTCTCTGATTGCGTCTTCCGGAAGAGCATCTCTGCGCATGCGTCGAGCGCCGTCTAGGTAACCTTCAATACCCATGTTGCGGGTGACAAAGTCCTGAGCCCTGTCTATGACTCCCCTTTCCAGTATCCTCTTATCACTAGCTATTTCCGATACCAACGGGCCTCTAATCAACTCCTCGTCAACTATGTTATAACTCTTCTCAGTCCCTGAGAATGCCGCAGCAGTGATACCTGCCTGGGGAAGTTGTCGATTGGGATTCTTGCCAAACAGCAAGAGAGAAGCGACATTGCTTGAGACAGTTCTGACTTCATCTGCAAGGAAACCCATGTCAGAGAGGATTCTAAGCCAACCAGCCTCATCAGTTATGTCTGGAGATGGGAGGTCTCGGATTACTTCAAAATAGTTTTTGATTCTAGCCAAGTCTAGACTCTCTAAACCCGCACCTAAAACAGGACTTATGTCATAAGGCGAAATCCGAGAAACTTGATAGAGGCGTCTCTCCTCTTCGCGCGTGGCTTCTCTCGAAGTTGACCCAGCACGCATGAATGTAACCCAAGAATTGTCGTATCGAGCTTTGTAAGGCTTTCCCAGCCTGTCGTTCAACAAGCGAATTACCCCAACATACTTCTCGCCTCCGAGCTGGATTGGGCGCCAGTGCGGAATAACCCGTGGCTGCAGATTGTTTTGAGCGATCTTCATTACCCATTCCTCTGCCTCTTCAGGAGTTCTATTCAATCCGGTGATAGTGCCGTCGTCTTCCACGCCCAACAAAATGCGTCCACCTTCGAAATTGAGAAATGCTGACATTTCTTTCGCTATCAAATCCGGGCGCGCTCTATCTCCATTGAATTCAACCTCTGAGTTTTCCCCATGGAAAATCAACTCACGCAATTCCAACTCATTCATTGCTCTTGCCTCCAACCGTGCTTACGGCGTTTAAGTTCAATGGCTGTTTCGCCTCCTTCAAGGATCTCCTCGGTTAACCATCTGACCGGAGGAGAATCGATCGACCTTCGCTCCGGGATAATTGTAGCTACTTTTCCCTAGCCAGAGTCGCCTGAGCGTTTCCCCGCAGCCTCACGTATCAGTCGCCGCCCCTGCAGCCGCCCCCTCCCCTCACCCCCTCTGCCCCCAGCCGCCGCCGCCTGGGGTTCGCATCCTTACTATGTCTCCTGTTTCGGCGTCTAGGGTTACTTTGTCGGGCAGCTCCACGGCTTCGGACTCCTGGCCTGAACGGAGCAGCCAGTTCTCCCCCAGCGAAGCCGGCCCGCCACCGGCTAGGCCCCAGGGTTGGCTGCGGCGGCGCTCGGTGATCATTGAGACTGTGCAGGGCTCCAGCAACTCCAGGTCGCGCTCCACGCCCTCGCCGCCGCGGAAACGTCCCTCGCCGCCGCTGCCGGAGCGCAGACGCAGTCGGCGCACACGCAAGCCGTATGACCGCTCCAGCGCTTCTACGGGGGTGTTCAGGGTGTTCGTCATGCCTGTGTGTACGCCGCTCATCCCGTCTCGCCCTGGTCTAGCGCCCTGGCCGCCGCCGACGGTCTCGTAATACACCCAACTCCCCCCGCCTATGAGCAGGTTGTTCATCGTCCCCTGAGAGGCAGCCCCCACGCGATCCGGCGCTACGCCCGCCAAAGCCCCCAGACACACGTCGGCGATCCGCTGAGACGCCTCCACGTTCCCCGCCCCGACCGCCGCCGGAGGCAGAGCCGCCACCAAGCTGCCTTCAGGGGCTATCACCTGCACTGGGCGCATCGCCCCCCCGTTCGCCGGAATGTCGGGGTCGGTGGCGCACCGCAGCACAAAAGACACGCAACTCACGGTCACAGCCCGAACGGCGTTCACGTTGCCTGACCTCTGCGGGTCGGTGCCCGTGAAATCAAACGTCACGCCGTCGCCCTCCAAAGCAACCCTCACGGCGATGCGCGCCGGGCGTTGCTGCGACGGCTCGGGGCCGGTGCTGTCGAGCGCGTCCTCAAAACTCCAGACGCCGTCCGGCAGCGCAGCGAGCGCAGAGCGCATTCGACGCTCGCCGTAGTCGGTCACCTGCCGCAGGGGCGCTTCGGCGAACTCCGCAAGCCTGACCGCCCCGCAGTTGTTCGCCCCCATCTGGGCGTCGAGATCGCCCCGGCGCTCAGTCGGAGTGCGGGAGGCGGCGCAAATGAGAGCCGTTATGTCGTCGGTCAGCCTCACGGGCGGAATGCGCAAACCCTCCTCGTAGATGGTGCGGGCGTCGGCGGGCATAGAACCCGGCGCACCGCCCCCCAGGTCGGCGTGGTGGGCGCGGTTCGCAACCCAACCCACCAGCCGCCCAGCCGAATAGCACGGCGCAACCAGGGTGACGTCGTTCAGGTGCGTGCCGCCTGCGTAGGGGTCGTTGAGGATGACCTGTTCGCCCTCCCTGAGGTCGCCGCCGAACTTGTCAATGGCCGCCCGGACGGAAGCAGGCATTGAGCCCAGGTGGACGGGTATGTGCTCGGCCTGAACCAGAAGTTCCCCGTCCGGGGTGAACAGCGCCGCCGAGCAGTCCATCCGCTCCTTGATGTTGGGGCTGAAAGCCGCCCGACGCAGCACCGCCCCCATCTCCTCGGCGATGCCCTCCAGTCCGGCGATGAGGATGGCAAGCCGAGCAGGCGACAGAGGGGCGGACGAGTTGGACGGAGGCACGGGCAACCCTAACTTCTCTGCTTTCGGCGGATGACCCAAGCGCCCGCCTCCCCTACTTCTGCCCTCCAACCGGGAGGTATCCACGTGCCCGAATCCTCCTCGGCTATCACCTCAGGGCCATCAACCGCCTGCCGTCCTAGCGCGGGCAGGTCGGAGAGAGCCACTGGAGACGACTTTGACGCCCGCACCCGCAGAGCGACCACCTCAATGGGGTCTCCCTCCCTGGCGTAGCCGTTGCGGAGCCTGTGCACCTCGTGGAACTCCGAGGGCGCAGACACGGTGAGTTCATGACTCTGACCGGCATAACGGCAGTCATAGGACACGACCACCTCAACGCCAGCACCCCCGTCCCCCTCCCCCCCGCCGGCGCCCTCCCCGCCACCGGCGCCCTCGCCGCCACCGCCGCCCGCCAGAGCTTGGCGTGCTGAGTGGGCTAACTCCCGGGCGGCGGCCTCTAAGCCGTCGTGATTGTCTGGGGTCGGCCACGACTTGACTACGTCGTGCTGCCGCGGCCCGCCCAGGATGCCGACAGCCGAGAGCGCCCCGGCCCGCGGCGGCACGATGACGGCAGGCATGCCCAGCGCCTCCGCTAAGTCGCAGGCGTGAAGCGGGCCGGCGCCCCCGAAAGCAACCAGCGCAACCTCGCTGGGGTCTACGCCTCGCTCCACTGTCACCTGCCTCAGCGCCCAGATCATGTTGGAGTTCACCACCCCGAGCACGTCGGATGCCGACAGGCCTCGCCGGCGCAAAGCTTCTTCTGCTGCGGAGGCGTCTAGACGTCCGAGGTCGCCCAGCACGGCGTCGGCGGGTATCCGCCCTGCCGCCAGGTTTGCGTCTGTCACTGTCGCTGCCAGACCGCCTCGGCCGTAGCACGCCGGCCCGGGGTCGGCTCCGGCGCTGCGCGGCCCCACCTTCAGCGCGCCGCCGGCGTCTACTTCGGCAATTGAACCCCCGCCCGCTCCGATCGTCAAGACGTCCAGCGCCGGCATTCGCACCGGGAAACCCGCCATAGACCTCTGGGCAGCCGCCCCTGGTCGGCCGCCTTCAACCAGGCAGACGTCGGTGCTCGTGCCCCCCATGTCAAAGGTGACGGCGTTGGGAAAGCCGTTGATCTCGGCGTAGTAGGCGCCCGCCCGCACCCCCCCGGCAGGCCCCGACAGCAGCAGCCGCACCGGCTCGGCAGCCGCACCGAGGGCAGGCACCAGCCCGCCCGCCGAGGTCATCACCAGCACCTCTGCGGCCAACCCCTGCAGAGAACGCAAGTAGGAACTCACCTTCGGGCGCACGTAAGCGTTCATCACGACGGTTGAGGTGCGCTCGTACTCCCGGAACTCGGGCGCCAAGCTGCTTGAAGTGGTGACGTTGAACCCTCTGCGTTCGAGCTCGCGGCGCACGGCCTCCTCGTGGACGGGATTCAGGTCGGAGTGCAGCAGACAGACCGCCACTGCTTCGACCGACTCGTCGATCTCGCTCAGCGCAGAAGTGTCAACGGGGGTTAACTCAGAGCCGTCGGCGGCGAGCCTGCCGGTCACCTCGTAACGCCACTTGCGGGGAACTAGCGGGGCGGGGCGGTCGGCGAAAGAGTCGTAGAGGGAGGGGCGGTTCTGGCGGGCGATCTCAATGACGTCCGCAAAACCGGCGTTGGTGACGAGCGCCACCGCCGCTCCGTCCCGCTCCAAGACGGCGTTGGTGGCGACCGTGGTGCCGTGCGCCAGTGTTTTGACCTGGGCGGGGGGAGACGGGAGGCCGGGACGAACGCCGGGCCGGGACTTGACCTGGGCAGAGGGGGACGGATGACCGGGACGACCGCCGGTCAGCGCCTCAACCTGGGAGGACGAAGACGGATGCGCCTCCCGACCAGGGGTCAGTGTCTCAACCCGGTCGGACGAGGACGGGAGCGCTTCCCGACCACTTGTCAGCGCCTTCAGACCGCTTGCCAGCGCCAGGGAGGGGTCGTTCGGGGTGGAGAGAACCTTGAGAACCGCCCCGGTCTCGTCCACCAAGTCGGTGAAAGTTCCCCCGGTATCGCTCCCGAACCTCAACTCCCAGCCGCCTCCGATGCGCGGGCGTCCTCAGCGGCGCGGGCGTCCTCAACGATCTCGGCGGAAACGCTGGCGTCCTCCGAAACACGAGCAGCCTCGGCGGCGCTCAACTCATCCTCGGCGGCGCTAGCGACCTCCCAAGAACGGGCCGCCTCCCTGGCACGAGCGGCTTTCCAAGAACGGGCAGCCTCCCTGCCGCGGGAGACCTCCCAAGTACGGGCGGCCTCCCCAGCGCTAGCGGCCCCGGCGGCGGCACGGGCGGCCTCGTAAGCCAGGAGGTCGGCCAACTCGTTCCAGCGATTGCCGTAGTGCGCCTTGACCCAGTGAAACTTTACGTCTCGTTCTGGCTCTAATGCCAGTTCCAGCAGCGGACGCCAGAGGTCTTGATTCTTGACGGGTTGCTTGGAGGAATTGCGCCAGCCTCTCCGCTTCCAACCCTCCCACCAGCGTTTCTCAAAGCAATCCACGACGTAGCGGGAGTCGCTGTAGACGTTGAGGGCGGCGCTGCCGCTCAGGGCGGTCAGAGCCTCTAGGACTGCCGTTAGTTCCATTCGCTGATTGGTGGTTGCGGCTTCGTGTCCGCTCTCTCTGCGTCCGGCCTCTGGCGCTTCCTGGTCGTCGGGCACTACCCAAGCCCAGCCGCCGGGACCTGGATTACCCAGACAAGCCCCGTCGGTGTAGACGGCAAGACGCCCGTCGCTGCCGCCGGAGGGTGGGACGCCGCCGCCGGAGGGGGGTGGGACGCCCTCGCCAGCAAGACGCTCGCCGCTGCCGCCGCCAGGAGGGGGAGGGCCGTCGCCGAGGGAGGTCGGCACCTCCTCAGCGGGGAACAGCCCGCCGTCACCGAGGGGGAGCATCCGCTCGCTACTGCCACCGGAGGGAGGCAGCCCGTCGTCGTCCGGGAACAGCCGGTCAGCACCTCTTCCCATGAACCTCAACAATAATGCTTCCTAACTCCCCAACAAGAGCAACGTCAAACACCAACATCCGTTCACTTCTCAACCCCACCTCCCGTCCCCATTCAGCTCCGCATCCCCGCCCCGCCACACCAACATCCGTCTCCTCCATCCCTCCCCCCACTGCACCTGCCCCCCTCCATCCCCCGCCTACTCCCCCCAGTCCCCCGCCCCGCCGCGCCGCATCTGCCCCCTGCCCATCCCTCCCCCCACTGCACCGCAGCCTGCCCCCCTCCGCCCACGCCTCCTCGCACCACCAATCACCCCCCATCCACGCCCCCTCGCACCGCAATCTCCTTTTCCCCTGCGAAAATAAGCCTGATGGCCGACCACCTCACCCCCGACCACTTCACCCACCAACTGCCCGACACCGATCCGGAGGAGACCCGTGAGTGGCTGGAATCCTTCGACGCCCTCGTCGGCGCGTCGGGCAAGGAGCGGGCGCGCCTGATCGTCGCCCGCCTCCTAGAGCGCGCTCAGAGCCTGGACGTCGGCATACCCGCCACGGTCACCACCCCCTACCTCAACACCATTCCAGCGGAGGCTCAGCCCTTCTTCCCGGGCGACGAGGCCATAGAACGCCGCATCCGCGCCTACGTCCGCTGGAACGCCGCGATCATGGTCGTGCGCGCCAACAAGGCAGCCGAAGGCATCGGCGGCCATCTGTCCACCTTCGCGTCGGCGGCGTCTCTCTTTGACGTGGGCTACAACTGGTTCTTCCGCGGCAAAGACGACGGAACGCCCGGCGACCACGTCTATGTCCAAGGTCACAACGCCCCGGGCATCTACGCCTTGAGCTACCTTGAGGGCCGCCTCACGGCGTCGCAACTCACCAGATTCCGCAGGGAGATAGACGGGGAGGGCATCTCCAGCTACCCGCATCCCCGCCTGATGCCCAACTACTGGGAATACCCCACAGTCTCCATGGGCCTGGGCGCCCTGAACTCCATCTACCACGCCCGCTTCAACCGCTATCTCACGCATCGGCACATAGACGACACGAGCGGGTCGCGGATCTGGTGCATCGTGGGCGACGGAGAGATGGACGAGCCCGAAACCCTGGGCGCCATCTCCCTGGCAGGCCGCTCTGGCCTGGACAACCTCATCTGGATCGTGAACTGCAACTTGCAGAGGCTGGACGGCCCCGTAAGAGGCAACGGAAAGATAATCCAAGAGTTAGAAGGCATCTTCCGGGGTGCGGGCTGGAACGTGATCAAGGTGATCTGGGGATCGCGCTGGGACGATCTGCTGGCGCGAGACACCGACGGGGTGCTGCTCAACAAAATGAACTCCACGGTGGACGGCGAGTATCAGCGCTACGCCACGGAGACGGGCGCCTACATACGCGAGCACTTCTTCGGCCCCGACCCCCGCCTGCGGGAAATGGTGAGCGACTACGCAGACAAGGAGCTGGAGACGCTGCCCCGGGGCGGCCACGACCACCGCAAGCTCTACGCCGCATACAAGGCGGCCACCGAACACGGCGGCTCGCCGACCGTGATCTTGGCCAAGACCATCAAAGGGTGGACGCTGGGGCGGGGTTTTGAAGGCCGCAACGCCACGCATCAGATCAAGAAGATGACCACGGCCCAGCTGCTTGAGCTGCGGGAGAGGCTGCACCTGCTTGACGAAATTCCCGAAGATTCCCTGACCGACGACGCCGCCCCTCCCTACTACAAGCCGCCCGAAGATTCCGAAGAAATGCGCTACCTGCGGGAGCGGCGCCGCTCGCTGGCCGGGACGCTCCCTAAGCGCGTCGTGCGCGACCGGCGGCGCATGGTGCTCCCCGACCGCAAGCTCTTCGCTGCCTACGACGAGGGCTCCGAGGGCCGGGAGGTCTCCACCACAGCGGCGTTCACGTCGCTGCTGCGCACGCTGATGCGAGACGACGGAATCGGGGCGAGGATCGTCCCGATAGTGGCCGACGAAGCCCGCACTTTCGGCATGGACTCCCTCTTCAGGGAGTTCAAGATCTACGCCCCCTTCGGCCAGCTCTACGAGCCGGTGGATCACGACCTGCTGCTGTCGTACGCCGAGGACACCGACGGCCAGATCCTGGAGGAAGGCATCACGGAAGCGGGCTCGCTGGCTGAGTGGATTGCAGCCGGCACTTCCTACGCCAACCTAGGAGTGCCGACCGTGCCGATGTACGTGTTCTACTCCATGTTCGGTTTCCAGCGGGTGGGCGACCTGATCTGGTCGGCGGCGGACTCCCGAGCAAGGGGTTTCCTGTTCGGAGCTACCGCCGGACGCACCACCCTGATGGGCGAAGGTCTGCAGCACCAGGACGGACACAGCCACGTTTTGGCCAGCACCGTCCCGGCCTGCCAGGCGTACGACCCGGCGTTCGCCTACGAGATGGCAGCGATAATCGCCTGCGGCCTGGAGAGGATGTACCCCGAGGCGGGCGCGTCCTACGGCGACGACGTGTTCTACTACCTGACCATCTACAACGAGAACTACCCGCAGCCGGTGCGCGCCGACCACGTGAGCGACGAAGACATCCTGAGCGGCCTCTACCGATACGACCCCGGCCCGGACGGCCTAGAGCACCGCGCCACCCTGCTGTTTTCAGGGCCGGCGCATCGCGCCGCAGCCGAGGCGCAGTCGCTCCTAGCCGAGCACTACGGCGTGGGGGCGGAGCTATGGAGCGCCACTTCGTACAAGACGCTGAGGGAGGACGCCCTAGACGCCGAACGCTGGGGGCGTCTGCACCCCGGAGCGCAGCCGCGCCTGCCTGAGGTGACCCGCAAGCTTGAGGAATCGCAAGGGCCGGTGGTGGCTACGACTGACTACATGGCCACGGTGGCCGACCAGGTCGCACGCTGGGTGCCCCGCCGCTACACGGCGCTCGGAACTGACGGCTACGGACGCAGCGACACCAGGGAGGCGCTGCGGCGCTTCTTTGAGGTGGACGCAGCCCACGTGACGATTGCCGTGCTAGCGGGCTTGGCGGCGGAAGGTTCGCTGAAGGCGTCGGTCGTCGGCGACGCCATCCGGCGCTTTGACGTTAATCCTGAAGCCGTCAACCCCTTGAACTGGGAATACCCGGAGTAACGGAACGCCCCTCGCCGGGCGGCGGCGGAGCGGGCGCCGTCCCCTCCTCTCGGAGTTTCTCTCGGCTAGAGGCCGTCCCGACCGGAAAGAAGACCGCCATCACCAGGGCGGCGACGAAATAGGTGGACATTATCCAGATCCACGCACCCTGGTAGTCGCTCAGTGAGTCCCCTTTGCTGTCCCCGCTCATCATCGCCACGACCACGGCCACTCCCACGGAATAGAAGAGTTGCTGGATCGTCCGGGCGGTGGCGTTGCCCATGCTGAACTGGTCTGGACCCACCTCGGAGAGGGCTCCGCTGGTGAGACAGGAAATGGAGAGGCCGGCGCCGAGTCCCAGCAGAATGGCGGCAGGGAAGAAGTCGGCGAAATAGTCGGGGGTCTCGTCTATGCGCCAATAAAGGAGGCCGAAAGACAGACAGCACAACGCACCGCCCCCGAAGGTAAGCCAGCGGTGGCCGAAGCGGTCGGCAGCCGCGCCGGCCGCCGACGAGCTCACGACGGAGATGACCGGCGAAGCCATCAGACCCAGTCCTGTCTTCCACACTGGCCAATCCCAGAGACGCTGGAGCAGCAAGGTGTTCGCCAGAAATCCAGCCAGGAACGCCATGCCGAAGAACACCGTGCTGATCCCCGAAGCCCAGAAGGATCGGATCCGGAACAGGGAAAGATCCAGCAGCGGCTGAGGATGGCGCATAGAACGCACCACCAGGATGGGAATCATCAGCAGCCCGGAGGAGAGCATCAGCAAGGTTCGGACGTCCCCGTAACCCCACTGTTCTCCCTGAACCAGCGCCACTAAGAGCAGAGCCACCCCGGCGACCCCCACTGGCACGCTCAACCAGTCCAGACGCCCAGAGACCGACTGAGAGCGCGATTCGGAGATCACCCGCAGGCCCACCATCACTATGGCCACCCCCACAGGTATGTTCACCCAGAAGATCCCCCTCCAGCCGAACAATTCAATCAGAAAGGCCCCGACAGGAGGGCCGATGACCGCCCCCAGCCCGGCGGTGGCCGCCCAGATACCGATGGGCGTGGAACGGCGTCCGTAGGGGAACTCGGGCAGCACCAGGGCCAGGGAGGATGGGAAGATAGCGGCTCCGCCCACGCCCTGCATCACCCTGAAGGCAATGAGCCATCCCGCGTTGGGGGCGATCCCGCACAGCAGCGAGCCGAACGTGAAGAAACCCACCGACACCAGGAACACCTTTCGCCTGCCCAGACGGTCGGCCATTCGTCCGGCGATGAGCAGGAGGGAGGCCACCGCCAGGCTGTAGCCGGTGATGATCCAAGACAGCACTCCGTCTGAGGCGTTGAGGTCTTCGCCGATGACCGGAAACGCCACGTTGACTATGGAGGCGTCTATGACCACCAACAGGACGCTGGGAATGATGGCCGCCAGGACGACCCAGGCCCTGCGAGGAATCCGGTTGGGATCCGAAACCCGCCTGGGATCCGTTTGGTTGGACTGCAATAGAAGGGCTGGCTGCGGCTAGGCGAAAACGGAGGAAACCGCCGATGCGGTATACGATATGCACATGACTATTGGTGGCACGCTAGCGGTGACCGGCGACGACGCAGCAGACGCCTTGGTAAACGAAAACCCCTTGGCCCTGCTGCTGGGGATGCTCCTAGACCAGCAGATCCCCATGGAGTGGGCGTTCAAGTCGCCGATGAGGCTGGCGGAGCGCCTAGGGGCAGGCTTCACCGCCGCGGGGATCGCCGCAATGGACACCGCCGAACTGGAAGCCGTATTTTCCGCCAAGCCGGCGCTTCACCGCTTCCCTGCTGCGATGGCGCGCCGCTCCCAAGACCTCTGCGCTCACGTCGTGGAGTGCTGCGACGGCAGAGCGGAGCGCATATGGGAAGAAGCCGGAAGCGGAAAGGAACTTTTTGACCGGGTGCAGGCGCTGCCGGGCTACGGCAAGGAGAAGACGATGATTTTCGTGGCGCTCCTGGCGAAACGCTTCGGCGTGACCCCGTCAGGTTGGCGGCAGTACGCCGGGGCGTTCGCCGACACACAGCCGCGGTCGGTCGCCGACATAGACGGCCCGGAAGCGCTCGGACGCGTGCGCGCCTGGAAGAAGGCGCAGAAAGCCGCAGGACGCTCCAAGCAGGACTAGGGGTCGAGGTAGTAGCCCGACCCGAAAATGATTCCGTCGTAGAGCACCACGTAGGAACGTTTCCGTTCCTCTTCGAACGTCTCAGGGTTGATGAACCAGTAATCGTCTGTCCAGGCTCCCTCAGGCACGGCTTTTGCGATGATGTTGCGGGTAAAGAACGTCCCGCCTCTGTCCTGGAGGTCGTAGGTATTATCTCCGACTATGGAGGGGTTGGCGGCGTTCGCTAGTGAGACACCCTCGGTGTCCAGCACGAACACGTAGTGCTCGCCGTCTATGTAGTCCCCTTCAGTGTCGGAGAACTCTATGAATGCCCGCCGGCCTATTTCCTTGTAGAGCTCGACGGCTCTCTCTACGTACTCCTCGGCTAGCTCCTGCTTAGAGAGGTAGTAGCCCGAAGTGAAAATCAAGCCGTCGTGAAGCACCGCCCAAGTCCGCCTCAACTCGTCCTTCAGATTCAAGGGGTTTATGGCCATGTACTCCGCCCAACCTCCTGCCGCCGAAGCAGCCTGCGAGACTGCTGCATGAACTCGGGTGCCCTCGCTGTCGGTGAGTTGCGACACGTTGCGGCCTACCGAGGAAGGGTCGCCGGCGTGCGCCCGCACTGCGCCCTGGGGCGTCGTCACGCTCACATGGAACTCGCCGGTGTTGAACCTGCCTGAGGCGTTGGAAATCTGAGTGAAAGCCCCTTCGCCCAGTTCGTCGTAGAGGGCGATGGCGTCGGCCACTTGCTGGCGCGCCCAGGAAGCTTCGGTGATGTAGTAACCCGAACCAAACACGTATCCGCCGTGAAGCACCGCCCACGACCGTTTTGGCTCTTCAACTCCGCTCACCGGATTTACGAAGCGGTATTCCGACCAGCCTCCCTGCGGTGTGGCGCTAGCTAGAACCCCCCGGACGACGTAGCGGTCGTCGCTGTCCTGCAGATTGAAGAGGTTTTGCCCTACCAGGGAGGGGTTTGCGGCGTGCGCCAAGACAACGCCGGAGGTGTTCAGCACGAACACGTAGTACTCGCCGTCTATGTAGTCTCCGCTGGTGCGGGAAATCTCCGTGAAAGCCCAGTCGCCCACCCCGCTGTATCTCAAAATGGCTTCGGCTACCTGCGTCTGAGCCAGTTCCTCTTCGGTGAGGCTGTAGCTCGCACCGAAGAGCAAGTCGTTCGTACCGAAGAACGAGTCTGAGATTTCCCTGACCCAGGAACGCTTCAGTTCCCCATCCTCAGTCGCAGAGGCGTCGCTGCGTGTGACGATCCAGCGGCCTACGGGAGATGGCCTTTCCATGATCTTGGAGATGAACGGATCATCGCTCCCGACCGAGGCGTTTGCGTCATCGGTAACCACCAGGGACGGGTTGGCGGAATTCGCCAGGTAAGCCCCCTCCGAATTGAGAACGAACACCTCAATCCCTCCGCCGCCGTAGCCGCCGGCGGAATTGGTCATCTGAGCGAAGGTCGCTGCGCCGACCTCCCCGAAACTTTTTATCGCACTGTCCACCTGAGACTTCGCCAATTCGTCTTTGGAGATGTAGTAGCCCGACCCGAAGATGAAGTCGCCCACTTGCACGACCCAGGAACGCTTCAGTTCTTCCTCTCCGCTCACCGGATTTACGTGCCTGAACTCCGTCCACCCCCCCGAAGGAGTGGCTGCCCGCCTGATGTTCCTGAGAATGAAGACGCCTTCGCTGTCCTGCTGGCCGTAGAGATCCTGACCCACTCGTGAAGGGTCGGCGGCGTCGGCTCTCACGCTGCCTTCGGTGTCCACCACGTAGATGTAATGCTCTCCGTCCTTGAAGTCGCCTGCGGGGTTGGAAATCCGAGCTAACGCCCCAGCGCCCGCCGACTCGTAGAAGTCCACTGCGTCGGACACCAACTGCTGAGTCCGTTCAGCCTCGCTCATGTAGTAGCCCGCCCCTAGTACGACGCCCCCGGGGCCCTCCACCACCCACGAACGCTTGAACTCCTCTACAAGAGTCACGGGATTCAAACGCCGGTAAACCACCCAGGCGCCCTCAGGAGTGGCTGTGTTTATGATCCTCGGAATGAACAACTCACCCCGACTGTCTCTAGCACCCGAACGATCCGTACCCACCAACGACGGATTCGCCGCATGCGCCAACGACACCCCATCAGCACTCAGGCCAAACACATACAAATCCCTCACTCTAAAATCACCATCAGGATCAGAAATCACAGCAAACGCACCATTACCCATCTCCTCGTACAGGGCCATGGCATCGTCCACCGACTGCTGAACCCACTCCTCCTCGGTTCTGTAGTAACCTGCACCCAACACAATGCCGTCGCCGATTTCTATCACCCAGGAGCGCTTGACCTCCTCCACTCCGGAGACTGGATTCACATCGCTGTAAGTCACCCAGGTGCCATCGGGAGTAGCAGCGTTGATGATCTTCCGAGTGAACCACTCACCCCGGCTGTTCCGCTCACCCGAACGATCCGTACCCACCAATGAGGGATCCGCCGCATCTGCCAACACCACCCCATCAGCACTCAGGGCAAATACATATACTTCACCCTGCTTGAAGGCACCATCCGGATCGGAAATCCGCTCAAATACAGCATCGCCCTCTACTAGATAATTCAGAGCGACGTTGTACAGCAACGACTGAACCTGCTCCTCAGCGCTTATGAAGAAACCGGCACTGAATACGTAGCCACCGGCTAGCAGCGCCCACGTACGCTTAGCTTCCTCCACTCCGCTCACCGGATTCAGTTCCACGTATTGCGCCCAAAGCACCGGGTTGTTGACGGATTCGAGGATGTTGCGCACCACGTACACGCCGTCGCTGTTCCTCCGATCGAAATGATTCTCCCCCACCAAGGAGGGGTCGGCTGCGTGGGCTACGACCCTTCCGTCGGTGCTGTAGACCACCACATGCAATTCGCCGCTTACGAAGTCTCCGTCTGGGTCGGATATCTGGGCAAACGCCTGTTCACCGACCTCCTCGTGCAGAGCAATGGCGCTGCTAACCAAGACCGTAATATACTCGCCTTCGGTAATATAAAAGCCTGAGCCGATTACAACGCCGTCGCTCGCCTCTACCACCCAGCTATACTTCAACTCTTCCAGCCCGGTAGCCGGATTCAGCCGGCGGTAAGTCACCCAGGCGCCCTCAGGTGTGGCTGCTTCTATGATCCTCGGAATAAACAACGCTCCCCGGCTGTCTCTCGCTTCCGAACGATCAGTGCCCACCAACGACGGATTCGCCGCATGCGCCAACGACACCCCGTCAGCACTCAGGGCAAACACGTAGAACTCGCCGTCAAGGAACTCCCCGTCCGGATCGGAAATCTGCTCAAACGCTTCCTCGCCCATTTCGTCGTACAGCGTGACGGCGGTTTCAACCATCTGCATAACTAGCTCTTCGTAGGTGAGGAAGTAACTAGCCCCAAATACGACGCCGTCGCTTGCCCGCACAACCCAAGAACGCTTCAACTCCTCCAGCCCGGTGACTGAACTAGTACGATCAGGATAAGTGACCCAGGCGCCATCCGGAGTGGCAGCAGCGAGGATCTTAGGAACAAACACTTCTCCCTTGGAGTCCTTCGCTTCCGAACGATCCGTACCCACCAACGACGGATCCTCTGCATCCGCCAACGACACCCCGTCAGCGCTCAACGCAAACACGTAGATATCTCCAACCTTGAAGTCGCCGTCCAAAGCTGAAATCTGAACAAACGCATCCTCGCCTTCCGATTCGTACAACGCAGCTGCAGAAGCCACCAACTGTTTCACCAGATCAATCTCGTGCTGCTCGGGGAGGTAATAACCAGAACCGAACACATAGTTGTCGTGGAGCACCGAAAAGGAACGCTTGAGTTCTTCTTCCCCGCTCACGGGGTTCATGAACCTGTACTCAGACCAGCCGCCGGCAGCGGACGCGCTCCCTAGAATGCTCCGAACCACGTAGGTTCCCCGGCTGTCCTGCAAGTCAAAGAGGTTGCTCCCTATTAACGAAGGGTCGGCTGCGTGCGCATGGCTGACCCCGTCGGTTGCAAACACGTACACGTAAAACTCGCCGTCAATGAAATCGCCATCCGGATCGGAAATGAGATCAAAAGCCTGATCGCCCACTTCGCTGTAAAGACTTATGGCTTCATCCACCAACAGCCTCACCAACTCCACCTCGTTGAGGTAATAACCCGCCCCAAACACGGCGCCGTCGCTCGCCTCCTTCACCCACGAACGCTTCAACTCCTCCACTCCGCTCACTGGATTCAGGCGGCGGTAAACCACCCAGGCGCCGTCGGGGGCGGCTGCGTCAATGATCTTCGGAATAAACAGTTCACCCCGGCTGTCTCTCGCTGCGGAACGATCCGTACCCACCAACGACGGATTCGCCGCATGCGCCAACGACACCCCGTCCTGCCCCAGAGCAAACACATAAACCTCGCCGTCTATGAACCCTCCCTGAGGATTCGAAATTTCGTCAAGGGCAGTGTCGCCTTCCGCCTCGTACAACGTCAGGGCGTTTTCCACGAGTGTCTTAACCAAATCGATTGACCCATGGGTTGCCGGGTAGAAGCCGGCACTAAACACATACCCGTCGTATGTCAGCGTCCAGGAGCGTCGCGGTTGTTCAAGTCCGCTCACAGGATTCGGGAAACGGTAGTCATACCAGCCGCCGCGGGGGGTGGCGGAAGATATCATGTCTCGGATTACGTAGTTGCCCTCTCTGTCCTGGTAATCGTACAAGTCCCCTTCAATTGATGACAGATCGACAGGGTGAGCCACTGCATCGCCGTCGGACGTGAGAACGAGAACAAAAATTTCGCCATCCACAAAACTGCCGTTCGGGTCGGAAATCTGGGTGAAAGCCTCCTCGCCCATTTGGGCGTAGAGATCAACAGCGTCGTTAGCCAACTGCCTGGCAAATTCGTCAACCTCCATGTAGTAGCCAGCCCCCAACACTACGCTTCCGTCCACCAGCACCACCCAGGAACGCTTCAACTCTTCAGCTCCAGTCACTGGGTTCAGGCGGCGGTAAACCACCCAGGCGCCGTCGGGGGCGGCTGCGTCAATGATCTTCGGAATGAACAACTCACCCCGGCTGTCTCTCGCTGCGGAACGATCCGTACCCACCAACGACGGATTCGCCGCATGCGCCAACGACACCCCATCCAGATCCAAAGCGAAAACGTAGATTTCGCCGGAGATGAAGTCTCCGTCCCGTCCGGAAATCTGCTCTAAGGCCCGCTCGCCCCCCGCTGCTCGGTACAGCGCCAAGGCTTCGCTCACCATGCTCTGCGCCCATTCCGCCTCGGTGATGTAATAGCCTGAGCCGAACACGTATCCGTCGTGGAGTATCACCCACGACCGCTTCGGCTCTTCCATTTCGCTCAGCGGGTTCGTGAAACGATAATTCGCCCAGTCGCCGCTTGCGGTAGAGTTGCCCAGGATGCCGCGGACGACGTAGACGCCCTGGCTGTCCTGAAGATCGAAGAGGTTCTGACCCACGATAGAGGGATCGGGGTGAGCCAAGCTCCTGCCGTCTGTGCTTAGGACGTACACGTAGAATTCGCCGTCTACGAAATCACCGGCTGGGTCGGAGAACTCGGCGAAAGCCTCCTCGCCCTGCTCCTCGTAGAGAGCGATAGCGTCGGCCACCATCTTCTGAACTCGCGCTTCTTTGGTGCTGAACTGGGGGGCTAGCGAACCCGGTGAGGTCGTTGTGCCAAGCTCGACGCCCGGCGGCGTAGGCGGGCCTTCCGGGTCGCCATTTGTGGAGGTCGTAGAGCCGCCCGGGGCGCCAGGCGCGCCAGGGGCGCCAGGGGCGTCCGGGGCGTCCGGCCTGGAGCGGAAGTTGGTGTCTTCTCTCTCTTCCTCCTCCTGCGTTGTCGGAGGAGGTTCGCTTAGTTCGTCTAGTTCATCTTCTTCGGCAGCGCCTCCGCAGGCGGACGCCACGAGCGCAAGCGACACCGACAGCGCCAGAACGATCCGTGCGGAGCGGCGGCGGGGGGTGGACGGTCTAGCGGAGGCAAAGAAGGTCTTGACTGCGGCTAACCCTCTGAGGGCGGACTTTATCGGAGTCGACTTGAGCACGGTCAACCAAGTTGCTCGCCCATTCATCGTTTCAGACATCTCCTTGCTGATTGCTTGCTTGCTTGCCCGGCGACGGGGGCGGGGGCGCGCCCCGGCGGAACTGACGGAACTTCACGACGAGGTGCGTGATTCAGCGCACCCCGTACGAACCATTTTACAGAACTCGGAACGCAATTAGCCCAGCGGGGAATCCCTCCTCGCAATGACGTGTCAACGGCAGGCAGCATGCGGCCGCCCGCCGGCGGCGGCGCTGGCGGGGCTGGCGGCGCTGGCGAACCTCGCTGGCGGCCCGTGCGCACTGGGCTGGCGGCGCTGGCGCCCCTGGGCGAAGCCTGCCCGAAACCTGCGGCGGCGACGGGCGATCATCGGCTCGCCGCCATCGGTACGGCGTCGTGGCCTCGGCGATCCAGCCAGCCAAGCACCAGGGAAATGCAGCGCGGGTCGTAGCGCAGACGGTGGCTTCCTGCGTGGAGCACTCGCAAGTCGGCTGTCCCGTGGGCGTCGGCTATGACACGGGCGTCGGTGGGCTTCACGAGTTCGTCGTCGGCTCCGTGAACTATCAGAAGCGGACGCGGCGCCAGTCGTCCTGCCGCCTCCACGGCGGAGATTCCTCTCAGGCCTGCCGCCCACTCGTCAAAGTCCGCAGGAAAGTCGTCGTCGCTGACCACTCCGACGTTCCGAGAGTGAGCAAGAAGACTTTCGGCGTTGGTCTCCCAGCCGACGAAATCCGCCCGAGCGGCGACCGACACCGCTCCGGCGACCTGAGGCAGGTCAGCCGCTGCGGTGAGACCGAGAGTGGCGCCCGTCCCGAAGCCCGCCACCCAGACGCTCGTGACGGAAGCGGCGGTGCACACGTGCTCCACTGCCGCCCGAATGTCTTCCAGCCAACCCGGAAGCGAAAAGTTGCCTTCGGAATGTCCGCAGCCTCTGTAGTTCGGCACGAAAGCTGTCCAGCCCATGTCCTCAACGATGCGGTCGGCAAGGACGTGATACGAAACGCCGGCTTTCTTTGCGCTGCCGACCGCCGCCGGAAAGCCATGGCAGAAGATCACAGCGCTCCGGGGCGTCCGCCGTGGGACGCCGTCGCGTCGGAGAGGCTGAGCCAAGTAGCCCGACAACTTCAGCGAGCCGGAAGTGAAGGTTGTTTCCACCCTTAGATGCGTCTCAACGCTTTGCGCAAGGCGCGTCGGCTGCAGAGGCGATAGCCGCGGTTGCGAGCCTCAGCGAGCGTGTCGGGGGCGAAGCAGATGTAACGCTCCGAAGCCAGCAGTTCATCAACAAGCGAGCGGAGAGCCAAGCCGCCTTCAGAGCCCTCGCCGCCCCTCCCGCCGCCCTCGCCCCTCTCGCCGCCCCCGCCGCCGCCGATCTCGCCGCCCCTCTTGCCGCCCCTCTCGCCGCCTTCCGAACCAACGGCTGCGAGGTCATAGACGATCCCCGAACGCTTGTCGCCTAAGTAGCGGTGACCGGCAACCTGCCGCGGGCTGTACACAACCAGGATTCTAGAAGACATTCAGCAGGGCGCGAAGCAACCGAAGCCCGCGCCAGGGAGCCGTTCCAACTTCCAGCAGAGAGACCGGGGAGCCGGGCGACGCGCTAGCGAACCTCGTCTCCTACGGCGCCGATGTGTGCCAAATAGTTGGCAGCCTCTTCCAAGACGACCGCCATGTCCACTGCGTCAATCTCAACCTCCGCATCCCGCGCCCGACGCAAAAGAGCGTCAAGGGCTTCGTCGGCGACACTCAAAGACGGAGGCGCTTCGCTCTCCAAGGGCGGAGGCGCTTCGCTCCCCCCCCCACCCGACGGCGGCGCGGCGTCGGGCGGTCGCTCACCCTCCGTCTCAAAAGCTGCAGACGCCAGAGCATCCGCCCGACCAAAAGCCGCCGCCCCTATAGATCGCAAGTAGTCCAAGTGCCACGCCAGCAAGAGCTCCACACCTTCGGCTCCTAGCCGCTCAGAGACGCTAGAAGGCAGTCGGGGCAGCACGAACTCCTTGGCCGCCGTGAGGTCGTAGACAGCCACCCACTCCGTTCGACCAAGCCGACTGCTGACAACCCAAACAGTGCCAACAGCTACAGCCGTCACAAGGAAAGCGGCAACGCCCGTCAATACCCAGAACACACGCCAAAGGATACAAAGATCAGGAGCTTATCTAAGGTCTTGCGTCAGTGTTAGCCGTGTGAGTTCGGCTTGGATGATTGGAACAGTTTCGCAGGGGCGTGAACGATCTTGCGGCAAATTGCAGCTAGATGTTTCAAGAAACTCTCACCGCGATCGCGTTCATCGTGCTGGAGGGCTTTCGGTTGTTTGGGACGTGTCAGGCCCGGTAAATCTATCGTTTGCCCGGCACCTAGTCTTCGTTGGCAAATTCGACATTCGGAATTGGAGGCTGGTGTGTAACGGCGAGTTTTATTTGTCAAAGGAAAATGTTTGATCCATTCGATGCTCTCGTCTGTATCGGATAGTGAACTAGGTGAACATTTGGATGGAAGGTAGCCCGTGGAGTAGAAGAGGTAATCGTTCGTGGCTAGTGCCGCTCCGATGCCGTTCAAGGTTATGACTGAGGGAGCCGAGACATTTTCAACATAGGTAGTTCTAGAATTTCCAGCGGCTTCATCAGCTAGCCTAGCGCTGTCTATCAGACCGGAGGAACCGCACGTCATGCAAGACATCCCCGGTATCAAACGCCTGACTACTGAAAAGACCTCTCCATTGGTTTGAATTTTGCTGCCAACCTGCCAGACAGGAATTAGATATTGGTGGCAAACGGCGTTCACAACTAGACGAGCAGTATGAGTGTCCGCAGCTAAGAATATCGCATCACAGTCTAATAGCTCTTTGACGGCGTTAGGGTTCTGCACTTTTTCTGGTACGGCTGAAAATGTGATTCTATTATTAGCTTCCCGTGCTACTCGCTCAGCTATCTTCACTTTAAGAGTTCCATGACCGCTTGGTTGTGTGTTGATGTCATCTTGGTTCGCTCCGACAACACGAGGTAAATTGGAAAGCTCTATTTCATCTTCATCTACGGCAATAATGTGACCTACACCAAGCTTCGCTAGATACTGGTTTACCAAACAGCCGATTCCTCCCAAGCCAACAATGCCAACTTTCTGGTTGCTAAGTATCGCTTGTCCTTCTTCGCCAAATATTTTGACTTGGCGATCATACATATCATCGCCATTGGTGATCTCAGAGATTTTAGGGAAGATGATACGTTGAGACTTGCCTATGACTACCGTACGCTCCAATTCGTTTCTGTTTTCTTTAGAGAACCATATGTCACCTGCGACAGCATTTTTAGCTATAACCAGCGCTCCCACGATTCCATTACCGTTGAGGATGTCCAGCAGAGCCGGATATCCTCTTTCATGCGAACGCATATCCGTGTCAGAAAAGGCTACGCGATCGCGACCACCATGATTATGAACAGCCAAGTAAGATAGACCGGCATCGCGGCACTTTACAATATAATTTCGGACGAATCCAGCAGTTAAGGTGTAAGTATCTGTCTCTAAATTTTCAAGGTAATCTGTGCCGTCTTTTGCAATAAAAAGCTTTCTACCTAATAAACGACAGCCACTGGAAGTCTGGAGTGTAGACACCGCGACGACCGCACCGTGCTCCTTTCTGTCACCTTGAAACAGATGGTCTATAAGAGTAAGCCATAGGGACTGAGGCAGTCGCAAAGAGACTGGAAGGTTCATCCCTTATTTCGGCGTATATGTTCCAGTATTTTCGCTATTTTCAATCTTAAAGACTTGTCTAGATCAAGATTGTAGTTGGGTTTGCTCCGAGATACTTGAGTAGCGTCTTGCCCTCGGAATTTCTTGTTAAGATGGAACCCGTTCTGCGGGTCAGTACCATCTAGTCTAACTAGCGGAGGGATCACATAAAAATCCTTCACTTGTGCTTCAGGGTAAGAAGTTGGAATCTGAAATTGAAGCGTATGTCCATCGTCTTCGGAACGATACATGTCACCCATATCTGCAGAAACAGACACATAAGCACCACCTATATCGTCAGGATTGGGATCTACTTTAGCATCTGGATAGACTCTTTTAATTTCTTCAATAGCGTCGGCTACCTCAGTCTTCAAATCGGACATATGGCTATGAGTTGTCATCCGCGGCTGTGGCCGTGAAGGTGGAGAAATTTTCGATGTCCACGGTCTCCAACTCGGAAAATAAGATAAACTTGCCGTCATCACATTCGGCTGCTAGTTCAAAATCGATTTCCACAGCCACGCCTTGTTCTTTGGCGCGTTGCTTGATGGCACTAGGATTGTTGTCATCAGGCCTGATGACAACAACTTGCTCGTTAACTGTGATACGAATTTCTTCGCCCTCACCCATGATTTCGCTTTGATACCCTGATGTCATTCCCAGAACCTTTCTATTGTCGGGACTTTCCGGAGGCTTCCCCCAGCAACTCACTGTAGCACGACCTCTAACCTGCTTCGTGGCATTCCAGGAGAGGCAACCGAGAATAGGGCTGGCACTGAATTACAAAAACCGCAGGTCAAGCAAACCCTGCGCCCGATCTAGATTGGAAATTTGACCTCAGCGCAGGCACCGCCGGGGGACGTTCCCGCACCGAGTTTCACCGGCTTGTCGCAGTGGCATAGTACGTTGTGGGCATGGTCTGTGTCGTCGGGGTGGAGGCGTTCCGATCTCTGCCCGAAAATCGCTGCCCGAACGCTGCCGCGGAGCGAGCCGCTATCAGTGCTTGCCCAGCGAGGGGCTGATCGCATGAACAGAAGGCCGGCGCTGCGAAACCGGTTCTGCGACTTTCGCGATCTCCGTAACGAATCTGATGTTGAGCAGTCCTTCGTGCGTCGCCTGTTGCAGGATGCGCTTCGTTACCAGGACAGGGAAATCCGAACTAAGGCGACGTTGGAGAGCCTGTCGGGGGGCAGAATGTCCGGGGATCTCCACAAGCCGGATTTCGCGCTGAAGGTGGCGGGCCACATCAGATGGATACTAGAGGCGAAGCATCCAGACAAGAATTTGACGGATCACATAGATCAGGCCCGTGAATATTGCTACGCCATCAATCGGGCTTACTCGACGGATGGGCCTGTCGTATATTTCGTCTTGACGAACGCTACGAAGACGCATCTCTACCGGGTGGCAGACCCTGGCCCGTTGTTGTCTTTGGATTTCGTTGACTTCACTGAAGGAAACCCAAACTACGAGACCTTCGTGCGCCTACTGCGCTCAGATGTTTTTGCGGGCGGTCGTCAGGTGTCTGCTTCGTCGGACACGCTGCAGTTCACTAAGCCGGGTATCGCTGAAGTGAACAGCGTGTTCGCTCAGTGCCACCGGCACATCTACAAATCAGATCGGATCAGTCAAGCAGCCGGGTTCTCAGAGTTTGTGAAGCTCATAGCTCTCAAGTTATTGTCGGACAAGAAGATGAAGGACAACTACCCCGGTCTCGTGGCGGAGCGTCGGTTTGAACAGCCGGCCGACGAAGTGGAGTTCTCGGTTCGCTGGATCGACGCGCAGCTAACCCCGAATCCTGTCAATTCTATTTTGTTCAGAGACTTTACAAATGACGTAGAAATGGAAATAGCTAGGAGAATTCGCAAGCGTTTCTTTAATAAAGGCGAAGAGATCAACCTTAAGCCTGAGACGATTAAGGGTGTCGTCAAACGCTTGGAAACTCTGTATTTATTCGGCATAGACGCCGACCTGAACGGCAGGCTCTTTGAGAATTTTCTAAGCGCCACTATGCGAGGCAAAGACCTTGGGCAGTACTTCACGCCGCGCACTCTCGTCAAGTTAGGGGTGGGTCTAGGCAACCTCCTTCCGACTGACCGCGTATTGGACGGCTGCTGCGGAACTGGCGGATTTCTAATTGATGCTCTCGCTGACATGTGGTCGAAAGTTAACCGCAACGAATCGTTGTCTGACGACGCCAAAGGCATTGAGCGCAAAGCGATAGCCGACGAGCGCATATACGGCATGGACTTCGCCAAAGATCCGAACCTGGCCAAGATCGCCAGGCTGAACATGTACCTTCACGGCGATGGCGGCAGCCACATCTTCAACGTCGACAGCCTGGATCTGAACATAAGCGACGAAACAGGCGATCACCCCGAAACAGCCATTGAAAAAGACGAACTGCGCAGACTAAATCTTGAAGGTTCTTTTGATGTGGTGCTCACGAATCCTCCTTTCTCCAAAACCTACGATCGTGCTCAAGAAAGCGACAAGTATGTGCTGGAGCAATACGCCATAGCAGTCGGCAAACAGAACGTCTTGGCCAAAATGATGTTCTTTGAGATGTACCACCACTACCTGAAGCCCGGTGGACGGCTTATCTCGGTTATAGACGACGGGTTTCTCAACAGCCCCGAATACAAATGGTTCAGAGAAAAGTTGCGGGAGTTCTACACGATCAAAGCCGTGATATCACTGCCCGGTGATGCGTTCCAACGCTCGGAGGCCCGGGTGAAGACGTCTTTCGTAGTGTTGGAGAAACGACGCAAGACTGACTCGTACTCGCCCCAGAGTCACCCTCCGGTGTTCATGTACGCCTGCCGCTATGTTGGCATAGACGACCCGAAGCGGGCTAGGTGGATGCCCGGCGATGACGAACTACGCGAACGCGCTGTGAAGGAAGTCGCTGCTGTCCTCCGCGAGTACAAGAACTTCATCTCGGGCAACGGGTCGCCAGACCACATCGTTCCAGCAAGCCGCGTCATAGACAGGCTGGACGTGAAACACTGCCTAATTGAACACAGCAGATCTTCGCCAGCCGGGTCGCAGGTGCTGGCCGACTTTGTAGAACTCAAAGAGTTCAGCGGTGCGGATGTCATTAATTGTCGAGACCACGACCAGTTTGAGCAACTGCTAACGGTGCGCTATAGTGGAGAAGCGGCAAAAGGCGACGTGATACTGCCCAAGGTAGGCACAAAATATAACCAGTTATTCAAAGTTGATGAAGGTGACATTGTGCTCTCAAATATCGCCGCTAGTTACGGCAGCGTCGCCGTCGTGCCCGCCCGCTTGGCGGGGTCGTTCGTATCAAAGGAATACACAGTATTTAGAACTAAATCGGAGTACGACGCGTATGTGATCTGGGCTGTGCTCCGTTCGCCTGAGATCAGAGCAGAATTACTATTGCGGGCCACTGGAGCCAATCGCTCCCGGGTTCGTTGGGCGGACATACAGAACATCCCCTTCCCTTACCCCGACCCTCAGACCGCTAAGCAATTCATCCAGCGCATCAAAGCAGCCGAGCAAGCTCGAGCAAAGGCACAAGACGAGCAGCAGACTGCAATAAAAGAATTGAATACCGCCTTACACCTAGACCGAGAACAAGCCCACCACATACTTGACGCCTTCAAGCCCCCCGCTTGATAACACACAACAAAGAAACGAGGAACTCCTATGAACGCAATCGCAGACTCCGGCAAATCTGAACGCTCAGCCGGCGACCCCTCAGCCGGCGGCGACCACGGCATAGAGCACTACTGCTGGGCGCAGCTCGGCACTAAACGTCAAGCCCCCGACGCCGAGAGCACGCTGCACTACCGAGACGGCCAGATGGAAATCCACCGAGTGGTGGTCGGCGACCTAGACAACAACGTGTTCGTCTGCCGCTGCCGACAGACCGGCGAGGCGGTGCTCATCGACGCTGCCAACGAGCACAAACTTCTGCTGGAGCTTTGCCGGCGCTTGGGCGTGCGTTCCGTGCTGGAGACCCACGGGCACTCCGACCACATAGGAGCGGTCACCGAGATGCGCAATGCGGGCTACGAAGTCGGCGTCACCGAAGCGGACGCCCACATGCTCCCCTCGTACGACCAGGTGCTGGAGAACGAGTCGGTCATAGAGGTCGGTCGGCTGCGCCTTCACACCACCATCACTCCAGGGCACACCGACGGGTCGATCTGCTTCAAGGTGGAAGGCTCGCCGGTGCTCTTCACCGGCGACACGCTCTTCCCGGGAGGGCCGGGGCTCACACGAGACGGCTTCATGCGCCGTGAAGGCAAACCCCCTCCATCGCAGTTCGCGACGGGCGACTTCGCAACCATCATCCGATCCATCGACGAGTTGATGTTCTCCAAGCACCCCCCCGACACGATCGTCATGCCCGGCCACGGCGACGACACCACCCTAGGCCGTGAAAGCCCCCACCTACAGGAATGGATAGACCGCGGCTGGTGAGGGGCCTTTAGAGGCGGTGTTTTTGGTCAGCCGTGATGAGCGTGAGCCGCACAATATGACCATTCCACGTTCGGCAGGCAAACTAACAAAGAAGCGCATACCGGTCGGCTGGCACGAGGACAGGAACTTCAAAATTCTATCCCTAGCCGGCGGCGGCGTCAGAGGGCTTTACACGTCGTCATTCTTGGCCGGACTAGAAAAGAAATATCTTGATGGCCGTCCTATAGGCGAGTTCTTTGACTTGATAGCAGGCACATCCACGGGTGGCATCATCGCCTTAGGGCTAGGCAAAGGGTTGTCTGCCGTGGAATTGCACGAAGCCTACCGACAATTCGGGCCTAAAGTTTTTCGGAAACGTAAGACATTGCTACCCCGATTTATGCAACCTAAACCAGCTTATGAAGCAGGTGTATTGAAGTCGTTTCTCTGTGATCTGTACGGTGATACTCAGCTCGGGGATTCCAAGACGCGGTTATGTATCCCTGTATCCGAAAGAGAATATGTTGATGTATTCATGTACAAGACTGACCATCATCCCGATTTTCGGATGGATTGGAAGAAGCCCATGTTGGATGTTGCTATGCAAACATCAGCCGCTCCTACATATTTTAAACTCCAAGAAGATGGAGGGTATAAGTTGGCAGATGGTGGGCTATATGCGAATGACCCTATCATGGTGGCTGTAGTTGAGGCCCTTACAAGCATAGGCGTCGCGTCGGGACAAATCAAGATCCTGAGTATTATCAACAGCACAGGACACACCCCAATTTCACATTATTCCATTAAATATGGTGGTCTAATGTTTGAATTTCGAAAGCTGCCAGAAGCCATGTTCTCTTTCCAGTCGGCCTGCGCTACGGGTCAAGCTTGTCTGATCGTAGGAGCCGACTCGGTTCTCCAAGTAGCACCAGAGGGCATCAAGCCCCCGCCGATCATGCTCGACGACTGGAGACGAGCTGAAACAGAACTGCCAATCGCCGCATGCAATAGCCTGAAGAAATGTGGGGAAGCAATCAACAGCGTCTTCTTAGAAGCGCCAGTGAACCAGTACAAACATTACCACAAGACCTGAAATCCCCTGCTAAAGTGGGGTATTCTAGAGATCTAAGACCTAAGAATTCTAAATCCACCCGCCCGGTTCGGCAACCTGCTAACGTAGGCAGGTTTCAGAGATCTCCCTAGAGATCGAGGACATTAACCGAGAAGGAGAAAAAACTTGCATGCCCCACCAACACGCTAAACGCTTCAACGATTTTTTACAAGACGAAGTCAACCTGAACCAGTCACGCATTGACAATTTGATGACGAAAAGGGACAATATCGACAAATTCTTGAAACAGCATCTGCCGGGGTATATGAGAATTGAGCAACAGGGTTCATGGGCGCTCAAGACCATTATCAAGCCTGCGAATGACGGCCAAGAATACGATGCCGACCTGCTACTACTCCTTGACTATAATCCCTCTTGGTCTGCAAGAGAATATATTAGCAACGTTAATCAGATCTTCCGGCAAAGTGGCACCTATGGGAACATAGTCTCTAAGGGAACCCGATGCGTGACGTTAACCTACGCTGGGGATTTCCACCTAGATATTGTGCCGTGCGTACAACTCCCGTACATGGCACACCTAAGTGTTTGCAATTCTCTAACTAACGAATTTGAGCCATCCGACGGGACTGGATACCGAGAATGGTTCAACAGCCAAAATACTTTGACTAAAGGTAACTTGAAAAGAGCGGTCAAACTCTTGAAATATCTTCGAGACCACCGCAACAACTTCACTGCTAAATCTATACTGCTAACTACATTATGCGGGCAACGGATAACTATGTACAACAAGTATGAAGCCCAAACGGTCGCCGACGCCCTGCTACTCATAACGTCAGAGATCAAATTTTTTCTGCAAGTCCACTCATCGGTACCGACCATCGCAAACCCGGCGTTGCCATACGAGCATTTCAATAGGCACTGGGATCAAGAGAAATACAAGAACTTCAAAGCTGCATTCATAAGCATTGCGAACAATGTCCAGAGGGCATATTACGAAGAAGATGCATCAAAAAGTTTGCAGCATTGGCGTCAACTTTTTACAAACAGGTTTGCTCCCATTTAGACCTTTAACTTACGAACCCAAACGACGGATATCCGCTCACATGTATATAATAGCCAAGAGGCTTGACAGTATGATGGGGTTTGACGCTCTAACCAAGAATTCCAAATGTCTTTGCGGAAGTGGACAAAATTCAAGAGATGCCACAGACCTGTTTACAAATCAATACTGAGCAGAGCATCCGACCCGCAAAACAACTAGTGCAAAAATATTTTCGGGGCAACAGGTAGATAGGACAATGGCCACCGCGCCTAATCCCCCCCCCCCCCCCTCAATTGGATCAACCGGACTTTGTACCACTGCGACAATCTGCCCGTTCTGCAGGGCATTAATTCTGAGACCATCGACCTGATCGCGACCGACCCGCCGTTCAACAAGGGCAAAGACTTCTACGCAACACCCGAAAGCCTCGCCGCTGGGGCAAAGTTCCAAGACCGCTGGACGTGGGAGAAAGACGTCCACGAGATATGGACCGACGGGATCAAAGACGACCACCCCGCGGTGTGGAAGGTCATCAAAGCCGCTAACGACACCTGGGGTAAAGATATGGGCGCTTACTTGTGCTTCATGGGGGTCAGGCTCCTAGAGATGCACCGCGTCCTTAAACCCACCGGATCGCTGTATCTACACTGCGACCCGACAGCCAGCCACTACCTCAAACTCATGTTAGACGGGATATTCGGGCGCAAGAACTTCAGAAACGAAATCGTGTGGTGCTACACAGGTCCATCCAACACCAAGCGATGGTTTCCGCGCAAACACGATGTCATCCTGTTCTACGCTAAGGACGCCAAGGCCAAATGTCCGTTCAATTATGATGATGTCCGTATCCCTTACCGAAAATTGGAGACCGGTAAAACTTCTGGCATATTCAAAAAGGCTGCGACCCTTAGCTCTAAAGGCAAAATCCCTGAGGACTATTGGCTGGAAGACCGAGACGGCATGACACCTGTGGGCAGAGTAGAAAGGGAACGCGTCGGATACCCCACACAAAAGCCACTCGCCTTATATGCACGAATAATCAAAGCCTCGTCGAATCAAGGAGACGTGGTGCTCGACCCGTTCTGTGGGTGCGCTACAACAGTTGTGGCTGCCGAGCGCCTAGGCCGCCGTTGGGTCGGCATAGACCTATGGGAGAATGCTCACAAGACCGTGCTGGACCGGCTGCAACGCGAGGTGCTCAACATACCCAACACCCACAGCGACCGGCTCTTTTCTCTCGGCGACGTGACCTACGCAACCGATCCGCCTGCCCGCACCGATGAACAGGAAATAGCCGCACCGTCGTTTGATGTCCCGATCTCGTTGAGCAATCCGGTGACCAAGATGACCCAATCACAGATGTTCAACCGCCTCCAAGTCGCCCAAGCCACGCCTGCATCCGACCCAAACAAAGTGGTGTGCGCCGGGTGCGGGCGGGCACTGGAACCAGACTTCATGCAACTAGACCACGTGACTCCGAAAAAAGACGGCGGAAGCAACTACATCATCAACCGGGTGCTGCTGTGCGGGCCATGCAACTCCAAAAAGGGATCGCTCAAAACCATCTCAGGGATGCGCGCTGACAACCGGGACTGGATCATTGACCAGGCCGCTGCTGAGCGCGCCCTGAGCGCGGCCCGTACCGCCGGGGAGCAAGCCCTACGAGAAGCCATCGCCAAAGAACACGGACAGCTGCCCTTCGAATAACCTCTAATAGCAGGACAACCCAGAGCAGGCCGCGAAAGTCCCCACCTACAGGAATGGATAGACCGCGGCTGGTGAACGCCCTTTTGTCCCGAAACTTCCTAAACGAAGCAAACAGGATAGGGGACTCAATTACTAACTAGCTGTTCCTTGTGCTTCTTGCGTCTGCCTGATGCTAGGTGGCTCTCGTTGCACCATTGTGAGCGCAACACATCTAGTCTCTCCAAGACTTCCTTCCCATACCCAAGCATCTCACTTAGAACAACTGTATCCAACTCTTGACGAACCGGGTCAAAGTCAGCCGTGTTAGCTGGCATAAAGTCTTTGGTTCTCATTCTGTCGAAGATCTTCTTGGCTGTTGCGATCTGGCCGGGTGAAAGCTGACGCGGGTCCAAGACCAGAAGTTCGGGGAGGCGAGAAATCGTCAGATTAGATCTGCCCTTTTGATTGCGTGTGCCGACAATATAGAACGATATCAAGCCCAAGGTACTATTTGCCCAGAGCAGCACTGGATAGACCCAATCTATTTTCTCAACCTTGTCTCCGCCTTTGGAGTGCAAAATAAAACTAGGCCAAGCTCTGTCCCCAAGTGCTCTTTCTGGTGTTAAACACGCTGCTAGAGGCTGCGAGGTGAAATCAAAGTCTCGGTTGAAATGTAGTCTTGTGGATGTTTCCCAGACATCAGCAGCCTCTTTGCTTTTGCCAGACACAACTTTTCCTTGCTTATCTGGGAGCACTACAAGTTGTGTTTCCCTTTTACTGTGATGGTTCCACAAAACTGGGAAATCAACTGCTCCTCCTGAGTGCTCAGACAGCGTGAACGCCCCAGCATCTTGGTTTATCTTGTTGCCAGCTATTATCCTGTCAACCGGCCCACAAATTCCAATTTCGGAAAGTCGGCAAAGAGGCAATTGCAGGAACTTACCTTGGCGAGGAATTTCAAGCCCAGGATTGTCGACATTCGCGAGTGACAAGAGAGCCTCTGCCACTGCAGAACTTCGCAGCATCACTGGGGCAATCTGTCTATTGCACGTTGTTATGTGCCCATAATTCGTTTCTCCAATGGTTATCAACTGCGATGGAGCCTCCACTGCTTTAGAAATCGCGCGTGCGATTTGGAGGGATTCAAGTTTTGACTGTGGCTGTTCGTCAATTGACACCCACTTCCAGGCTTCTTCCTTTTCACCCTCCCCCAACGGCTCAACTCTCTTCGTAGCAACGAGCAAAATCTCAGCCATGTTTGTGTCTGCTGAGAATCCTCGCCCTTCCATCTTTGATGAACTGATAGAAACTACGCAAACATTCTCATACCAGACAGCTAACAGATCTCGTAGTTTTGACCATCCAGACCCTGTAGGCATCGCGGCCGATAAAACGAAGGCGGCCACCCCCCCCCCCCCTCAGTTTGGCGTGAGCTACATCAAAAAAATTGCTGCCCATCCCCACACGTCCATCTGCCACAAAGTTGTCTAGCGTTTTGAACAATTCCTTCTCTCTCTTGCCCATTATTCGTTGAATGTTCTCATCCACCCCTAGCGCAGCAAAATCAGGCCGAGGGTTTTTCTCTCGCTCTTTTTTGGCGTGATTTGTTGCACTCGTATAGGGCGGGTTCATTATCACGATGTCGCACTCCCCGTAAGGAACTTGCATTTCTGAGTAGGCTGGTTCGCCTTTAGCTGTAACAGTTGAGGTGCCATCGCCGAAAAGAGACCGAGCTATGTCTTGGTTTATGACTTCCAGGGATCCGAGACGCACATATGGAGGTTTCTCGTTCTTATGTGCAAAAAATTGGGCGTCAGTTTCACCAAACGGCATTACATGAGTCTGCGTTTTTGTGTACTCAATTTCAGGATGCTGGGCGCTGAGTGAAGCAGCTGTGATATGAACTGCTGCAGGCATGATGTCGGCACCGATGAACACATCCTCAACCATCTGACGGTGAATCCGTGATGTGTCTAACCCCTTATTGCTTGCTCTGCTGGAGATGCTCTTATATACGGCTGTCAGCAGCGCGCCTGTTCCGCAAGCAAAGTCGGCTATCTTGAGGCTTGTTATTTCAGACGGCTTGCCCCAATCGGTTTCAAGCCTGTCTACAGCTAGCTCAGCGAGTAGGCTAGCAGAGGTTGGCAGCGTGTAATAGGAAGCTAGTAGTTTTCTGTCGGCTATCAAGGCACCAAATGCCTCACCGGCCAAAGTCTGCGCTGCATAAGGATCTTCTGATGCGATGTCATCGGCTGTCTCAGCCAGCACTTCTAAAAATTTTCTAGCGATAGCTGCATCTGAAATTTCCTGCAAACATTTCTTTGCCACTCCAAATATCGGGTAGTAGTTGATGTCCAGAATTTTTTGCCACATTGCGTCCACTTTGATTTGTGTTATTTCGCCAGCGATTTTCATCTGGGAGGGTGAAGTTATCTGATCAGAATGATGAGCAGCAACAATACGGTGGAAGACAAGAGCGTTGAGCATTAATGCAGCAACCATCTGGTCGGTTTGCTTGCAGTTTTCCTGTATTACTGCCTCGGCAACTTGAGGAAAATTGCAATTCAAAATTTCCGCGGCTTCAGATACCCCTTCTATGAATTTGTCAGCCTTTTCCCTATCCAAACCAGCATCGTCTGATAGAGACTTCAAGAAATCTGCAAACTCCTCAACATCGCCTTCTTGCCAGCCTTCGTGTGGAAATCGAAGAAATCTCCCGTTTTCATCTGTTTGGTTAATAAAAACTTTAAAACAGAGCGGTCGCTTTAGCAATGCTTCTTCGTTGACTACCTTAACCGTTTCCAAAATTCGGGGATAGAGAAGGGAAACGCTTGCGTAAATCGACTGTCCCTTGATTGCCTGCTCTCCAACAAGAGATTCCGACTGATCCTCTACTTTTTGACGATTGACTGAAGTGTCATATTTGCATTCAACAACTATTGCCATGTTACCACTAGGCGGAATCATCATAATATCAGGAATTCTGCCACTGCCCTTAATTTGCTTTGTCATTTGTGGCTTAACTTTCCAGCCGGAAAGAAACTCTCTGCGAAGCAACTCAGCCAAAATAGTGTTGAAGTTTGTCTCTTCGTTTTTACCCTGCTCTGTTTTGGACATTTGACTTTTCCTTTAGGAATTTATACCAATTAGAGCGACGTGCAGCCGTGCGGCGTCTCGATCTTCACCACGAACATCTCCCCGAGCGCCAAACGAACCCGGAGGCGACGCAAAGCCCTTCGGTCGTGTAATCGGAAGGGTCGGGGGTGACATCTACGCGTTCCGCCGAACCTATAGAGCCTCTAGAAGGGTAAACACAATTTCCCCTACTCCACAAGAACCCAGCAGCGACACAAAGCGTTTCGCTCGTAAAATCGGATGGTTGACGGATGATATTCGTGCGCTCCGCCGAACCTACAGAGCCTCTAGAAGGGTAAACACAATTTCCCCTACTCCACAAGAACCCAGCAGCGACACAAAGCGTTTCGCTCGTAAAATCGGATGGTTGACGGATGATATTCGTGCGCTCCGCCGAACCTACAGAGCCTCTAGAAGAGTTAACACAATTTCCCCTACTCCACAAGAACCCAGCGGCGACACAAAGCCCTTCACTCATATAATCGGAAGGGTCGGTAGTGACATCTATGCGCTCCGCCGAACCTACAGAGCCTCTGGAAGAGTTAACACAGTTTCCCCTACTCCACGAGAACCCGGCGGCGACGCAAAGCGTTTCGCTCGTGAAATAGGATGGTTGGGGGGTGATATTCGTGCGTCCTATCTCTTCTACGGCGTCTCGGAGGCTACTGATGCTGTCTTCCACGTTCGGCGACGATGGTAACCCGAGAGCTCCTCGCCGGGCGACTATACCGGCGTTAGCGCTGCATTGGAGTTTGTACGGCATCCGAGCGTCCCATTCCCCGCCGTACCGCAAGCAGTTCTCTTCCGTATAGGTGAGGCTGAACTTACACTCCTGCCACTCTTCGTGTGAACGACGCATTAGTTCATTTGTGCAGCCGTGAGTTTCCCAGCCTTCCCAGATGCTCACGTAGTGAGGTTTACCCTCGGGTATCCACATAAAATTCGTGCTGAAACACTCTAGGTAAGGGTTCAGTAACCCTCCATCGTTTAGGCATTCCATTACCCACGACGCTCCTCTGAGTTCGGCGGCGGAGCAATACAATTCAGCGAATTCTTGCTCTTTGGTGGTCATTAGCCATTCATATTCAGCGAGCGTTCCGCAGTTTTGAATGCTTTCAACGAACGCTCGGTTAGCGCTTGGTGGAAGGGTGTTGTGGTTGATGTTCCATTCCATTCGCTGTTCGGGTTCGGTGGTGGTTGTTCGGAGTTCGGGTGCTAGGCTTTGCTCTTGGTCTTCGGAGGACATTGCGCACGCTCCGAGCAGGAGTGTTGCGGCGAGAAGTATGGTGAGGGTTCTCATTGTTCTAGCATTTCTCTGAACCCGGATCGTGCTGCGACGCCAATTCGGCAGCGAAATCGGGCTTCTTTGTCTTTCGTGTAGTGGTTGCGTTGCTGCTTTTCGTAGAAATCTCGGAATGCAAGGAATTCGCCTGCTTCCACATTAACCATTGATGTGTGTCTGGCTTAGGAATGTGGGGATCCGGAAGCCATTAAAAAGTATGATTGAAACATGGTTTCTAGACTTTCTTGACAAAATTTTCGCTTATGATTTTATTAAATTCTTTTGGATCATGCCAATAACAACCCACGCACGATCCTCTATAACGACCGTTCCCTTTTGTTTGCGAAGCAGCATATCCTAGTCTTGTTGCATCAAACCTATTATTTGTCTCTCTGCACTCTTTGCAATGCTGTCTTTTGGCACTGTTAACCGCTTGGGATAATGGTTGAAAATCATCTTCTGTCACTCTATTGACATCACTAAGTCTTGGATCGTCGCGTCTGCCATCTTTGTGATCAGCTTGAATTTTGTCCCCACCTATTGCTAGCACCGAACATCTCATTGATCTAATTTTTTTACCCACTGTAGATGGTATTGGTTTTGATTCGCTTACTTTCTTTAATCCATCAAGTTTAATGCTAGTGTTCTTTCCTTTTGTTTTATTGCGAGTAATATTGTAGTATTGTCCAAGAGTAGAATCGTCTCGACACCAGTCGCCTCCATTACCCATTTGCAGTTTACTGTATTCGCCTGTAAATTCGGAAACGAAGACTTCTCGGCTATATCCTTCAGAGTCAGGACTAGCCAATTTCAAAAAAAGGTATGGCTTGCTGTCTTTCTTTGGAATGTAAGCCCAGTTCTTTGTGTTTACAGTTGACATCGCTATGGCTTCTTAAGGGGTTTACAAGATCCCCGCTCTTTTTTGAGCCGCTTTAACATACTTCGGATCGATATCTCCGCCAAAAAATCTTCTTCCCGATTCAACAGCAGCTACAGCAGTTGTCCCTGAACCCAGAAATGGGTCAATGATTAAGTCATCGGGGTGGCTATGAACTTCAATTAATTCTGCAAAAAGATCTAAAGGTTTCTGAGTCGGATGAATGCGGTTGCCGTTGTGCCGTGGAATAGGTTGAGGGTAAACCCCATTATGATATTCCTTGTTAAATGTTGGTTTCCTCCCTTTGACACCGACCACTGCTATTTCACGACTGTTGGACAAGTATGTCGATTTCATGTTCAACGGTACAGGATTAGTCTTTTGCCAGACCAGAAGACGAAGCATTCTGAATCCCGCTTTTGTCAAAGCCTCTGCCAAATGTGACAGTTTCCAAATGTCGTACCAAACTATGGCGGTTCCACCATTTCGAAGGACTCTATAGATTGAGTTGCTCAAAATGTCTAAATCAATGGGGGCGTGATCCCATTCACCAAAGTCCATGCTGACAGCGAACCTTTTGATGCTGTTACTGCCAAGTTTGGCAAAGCCTGTCTCTCTGCTGATAGTGTAGGGAGGGTCGGTCAGTACGAGATCACCTGATCCGGGGTCAAGCATCTCAAGGATGTCTCTGAAATCACCTAGTTCTATATCTGCCGGAGAACTGAAAGCAGCAGACTCGGCCATCTCGGTTGCCAGCGTTGTCATGATTTCCCTCTCGTTACCTCATTTGAGATGCTGTTTTTTGATATTTTGATTTTATGCATGGGGTGTGACATCATCGCCCATGCTCTCTCACTAGTAGATTAGTGGCATAGGGAAGCTTGTTTTGGGTTTTCCGCAGGTCATTTCACTAAGACTTTCGATGTCCGCCGAGCACCTGCCCAGTGAGTCCGGCCGACCTTTACGAGGCCGCGTTGAGGTAGTGCGAGTGGGCTGAAGTGCTCGGCTTCACACGAGTGATTATCTCAGAGCATCACGAATCAGACAATGACGATCAGCCGGGGATCTAATGTGTCTTCCGGGCATCGCCGGGGTTCCGGAATGGATAGACCGCTGCTGGTTAGCGCCGTTTGCGCTGAACTGCGTCAGTCCGCGGGAGTGGCGTCTCCGTCTGTGGGACTAGGAGAATTCTTCGCACCCGATGTCGAACGACGTCCAAGAACAAAAAGGCTTACAAGGGTGACTAGGTTTAAAGCTCCAATAAGGGTGCCAGGCCATACATTGCCAATGCTAATCAACCAACCTGCTACGCCAAGGAATGCAAGAGCGAGGAAGAATCCAAGAAACATACCGGACTTGGAACGTTGGATAGCCGCGGTCAGCATTCGGGATTCTTTTTCTTGTCGTTGGGTGATCTGAGCTTCTGCCATCTGGAATATTCGATCAGCAGATCCAGGCAGGGTCTCTTCGTATTTTCGCAACACGTGAGGCGGGGGGAGAAGGCCGGCGGAGACTGCTCTATAGATGATTTCCGGTTCTTCGGGAGTGCTATCAGTTTGTTGAGTATTAGGCGTTGAAACTGGCTCTTCTACTGTTGTTTCTGGTGAGCGCGACTTCTGGTCAGCGGACTGAGAGTGTCTACTCTGCCCTTTACGTTTGCAGGTCACTTTTGGCGAGTCTGGAAGGTTGAGTTCCTGGGGTTTGGGGAGATTGTTTTCCTCGGCGAACGAGTTCATAGCCCAGCGGAGATCGTCGCCTACGATTTGCCAGTCTCTGGCTAAAGCGTCAGCGTCCTCTTTTGCGGCAGCGAGGGCTGCCTCTTTTGGATTTGAGTACTGAGGAACTCGCGGAAGACTTTCGCCAGTGATGTCTACTAGAGAAAAAGCCCCGGATAGAAAAGTGGGCATTGGGTATTTGGACGACGAAAGTCGGTAAGGGAATTTTCTGGATTTTCTACGGAATTTGTACTTTCCCATTACTTATTTCCTCCTTTAGTTGTCCTCTTCTAGTTCATACTGTTAGCCGGCAGTTTAGCTGCGATTTATCGGCTAATGCGAGACTCCGATCCTGCGGAACTATCCTCTCGCAGGTCAGTATCAAGCCATTAAGTGTCGCAGAGGAGCAGTGCACGCTCGCTTGTGTGAGGTTCGTCGACTCGCAGGTCAACGCAAGCCATTGCAGGTGTCGCAGAGCGTCCCTGGTAGAACTGGCGGAGGTTCGTCACTGGGCCGCAGGTCAACACAAAGCGGCTTTAGGTGTCGCCGGCGCTGCGCGGACGCTCCCTAGGACGAGTTCAAGGCTCTAGGGCAGGCCATCTCCGCCGTAGACTGAGGGCATGAGTTCCGCGCCTCCCCCTAGCTCTGCCTCCGAAGCAGTCCCCAGCGCCTCCCCCGCCCCTAGCCCTGCTCCCGACGCCGCTCCCTCCCCAAGCACCTCCGCCGACGCCAGTTCGCACCCTGCCCCCAACGCCAGTTCGCACCCTGCCCCCAACGCCAGTTCGCACCCTGCCCCCAACGCCAGTTCGCACCCTGCCCCCAACGCCAGTTCGCACCCTGCCCCCAACGCCAGTTCGCACCCTGCCCCCAACGCCAGTTCGCACCCTGCCGCCGACGCCCCCTCACACCCCGCCACCGGCGGCTCGGGCTCTGAGCCGGTGTTTGTTATTGAAGGGTTGCACGTTTGTGCTGTTAACTCGCCGGGCGGGGAGGAAACCTCTAACGGATCTGGCGGCGCCGCAGGCGCCAGCGGCGCTGCCCACATACTCAAGGGCGTTGACCTCAAGATTGGGGCGGGCGAACTGCACGCACTGATGGGGCCTAACGGGTCGGGGAAGTCCACGCTTGCGGCCACCCTTATGGGCAGCCCCGAATACCGGATCACCGACGGGTCGGTGAGGTTCAAGGGCACGGACATCACCGACTGGGGGGCAGACGAGCGAGCCAAGTCCGGGCTCTTTCTGGCGTTCCAGTATCCGCAGGCCATCGTGGGAGTGTCGGTGCTGAACTTCCTGCGCCAATCAATGACCGCACGCACGGGCACGGAAACCTCAATACTGCAGCTGCGCATGAAGATAATGGAATGGATGGAACGCCTGCAAATGGACCCGTCGTTCGCCGACCGCTTCATCAACGACGGGTTCTCTGGCGGGGAGAAGAAGCGAAACGAGATACTGCAGATGGCCATACTCCAGCCCGAAATGGCCATACTCGACGAGACGGACTCCGGCCTTGATATTGACGCCCTGAAGGTGGTGGCCGAAGGCGTCGGCGCAGTCGCGCAGGAGAACCCCCGCCTGGGCGTGCTGGCTATCACCCACTACCGGCGACTGCTGGACTACCTCACCCCCGACTACGTGCACATCCTGCTAGACGGGCGGATCGTAGAGGTCGGCGACCTCTCCCTAGCGCACAAGCTGGAACGACGCGGCTACGGGGCTTGGCGCTGAAAGTGACCCAGTTGCGCAAGACGTCGACCGCCGGCGAGCCACCCCCCGTGCCACCCGGCAAAGCGTCGCCGGCGCCGCCCCCAGCGAAATGACTGCACCCCCCGGTGAGCAGCCGCTCACCAGCGAGTCGCCCGCTGCCCCCCACGCCCCGTCGTCCCCTGGCGAGCCCCCCGGCGAGCCGCCCCACGCCGACCCCACGCCGCCCGCACCCCCCCTAAACTCCGCCTCGCTGAAAGCCGACTTCCCTCTGCTGGCTCGGGAGGTGCACGGCAAGCCCATCGTCTACCTCGACTCCGCAGCTACCTCGCAGAAACCCCAGGCTGTCCTCGACGCAATGGACGACTACTACCGCCTCATCAACGCCAACGTCCACCGCGGCGCCTACTACATAGCGGACTTGGCGACCCAGGAGATGGAGGAAACCCGCGCCAAGGTGCAGCGGTTCATCGGCGCAGCCTCGCCCCGCGAGGTGATTTTCACCAAGAACGCCACCGAAGCGCTGAACCTGGTGGCGCACAGCTGGGGTCGCAGCCGCCTGCGCAAGGGCGACGCCATCCTGACGACCCTCATGGAGCACCACGCCAACATCGTCCCGTGGCACATCCTCTGCGCCGAGCGGGGCACTGAACTCCGCTGGCTGCCACTCGCCAGCAGCGACGGCCTCGACCTCAGCAAGCTAGACGAACTGCTGGAAGGCACCCGCATAGTGGTGCTCACGGCCATGTCGAACGTGCTGGGCACAATCCCCCCGGTGCGCCGCATCGCTGAGATGGCCCGAGAGCGGGGGGCGGTGGTGGTGCTAGACGGCGCTCAGCACGTACCCCACCTGCCCACGGACGTAGAAGCGCTGGGCGTCGATTTCCTGGCGTTCTCCGGTCACAAGATGTGCGGCCCCACGGGCATCGGCGTGCTCTGGGGGCGTGAAGAACTCCTGGACGCCATGCCGCCCTTCCTCGGCGGCGGGGAGATGATCCTGAATGTCACCACCGAAGGCTTCCTCCCCAACGAACTGCCCTGGAAGTTTGAAGCCGGCACGCCGCCCATCGCCGAAGCGGTGGGTCTGGGAGCCGCCGTGGACTACCTAGACGGCATCGGCATGGAAGCGGTCAGGCAGCACGACAAGGCGCTCCTGGACTACGCAATGCGCACCCTCCCGGAGCGCTTCGGCGACGTGCTGAAGATTCACGGGCCGACCGACACCGAAGCCCGCGGAGGGGTTCTGTCGTTTGAATACGGCGGCGTCCACGCCCACGACATCTCCCAGGTGCTAGACGCCGACGCAGTCTGCGTGCGGGCAGGACACCACTGCGCCAAGCCGCTGATGGACGTCCTGGGCGTAGTAGCCACGGCGCGGGCGTCGGTCTACTTCTACAACGACGAGTCCGACATAGACCGCCTCGCCGACGCCCTGGAACGGGTGGGCGAGATGTTCGGGCTCTGAGACGCCCCGGAGCGGAACTGAGCATGCCCAGCCTTGACAACCTGTACAGAGAGGTCGTGCTAGACCACTACCGCAACCCCCGCAACCGAGGGGAGCTGGCCTGCCCGCCAGCCCGGCGCGCCGAAGGCTTCAACCCGCTGTGCGGCGACGAGGTGATCGTTTACGTGGTGCTCGACGACGGGGGCGTGATAAGGGACTTGCGCGTCGGTGGTCAGGGGTGCTCAATCAGTCAGGCGGCCGCTTCAATGATGTCGGAAAGCGTGAAAGGCAGGAGCGTGGACGAGGTCAGGGCGCTGGAACGAGCGTTCAAGTCAATGATGGACATCCACGACGAGGACACGGGCGGCGACGGCGGGACGGCGGGCGGCGACGGGGGGACGAGTGGCGGCGGGACGGGCAGCGCACGCTCGGACATTGACACGCTGGGCGACCTGGCCGCACTGGGGGGGGTGAAGAAGTTTCCGGTGAGAATAAAGTGTGCGACGCTGTGCTGGAACACCCTGGCAGAGGGGTTGAAACAGACGTCTCCTTAGAGGAGTTTGTTGACGCGCCGTGCGAACTGAAAATCTAGGTCGGTGATGCCGCCCGCTGAGTGGTTGCTGATCTCTATGGACACCTTGTTCCACACGTTCGACCACTCGGGATGGTGAAACAAGCGCTCGGCCACGCACGCAACGGAGGCCATGAACCCGAACGCCGAAGTGAAGTCGTCAAATTCAAAATCCCGGCGCAGGGCGTCGCCTCGTCTTTCCCATCCAGGGATTTCCGACAGACGAGCTTCGATCACGTCGTCGGCTAGCAGTTGGTTGCTGTCCTCGCTCACGGCCACCACTCTACTACCCGGCGGCCCTGGGCGGCCCCACTACCGAGTTGCTCTGGGCGACCCTACTACCAGACAGCCCTACTACCAGACAGCACTACCGAGTTGCTCTACTACCGAGTTGCCCTACTGCCGGGCGGCCCTGGGCGGCCCCAGACGCCCCTAGCCTCTACTTGCGTCCTAGCCGACCTAGCGACACGGCCACCTCATCAGGCTGCGCCCAGCGCTCGTAGCCGCTCCGCTCCAGTTCGTCCGCCAACTCCGGCCCGCCGGAGGCCACTATGCGTCCGCGCATCAGGATGTGCACGTGGTCGGCGTTGAGTTCGTTCAGCAGTCGGGAGTAGTGGGTGATCGCCAGCACGCCCAGGCCGTCTTCGGTGGCCGACCGCTCTAGGCGGCGGGAGACTTCGCGCAGCGCATCAATGTCTAACCCCGAATCGATTTCGTCCAGGATCGCAATGACTGGCCGCAGCACGGCGAGCTGCAGGGCCTCCCCCCGTTTCTGCTCGCCGCCGGAGAAATCCACGTTCAACGACCTCTCCAGGAGTTTCTGCGGTACGCCCAGCAGGTCGGCTTCGGCGGCTATGCGCTCGGCCAGGTCTGAGGAGGCAGAGTCTCCGTTGGCGGGGCGGCGTCCGGCTGCGGGGGGGTCGGGGGGGCGTTCGCCCGCGGGAAGGTCAGACCGGCTCTCACCGGCGGAGGCGACGAGGGGATCGGGCAGGTTTGCGGCGGGGGGTTCAGGGAGTTCGGGGGGTTCGGACTGGCCACCCGCCGCTGCGGCGTTTCGGCGGAAGCTCGATGCGTCCAGCGCCGCCGCAAGCATGTCTATGAGGGAGACGCCGGGCACTTCGGTCGGATACTGCATAGCCAGGAAGAGGCCGGCCTGCGCCCGCTCAAACGGCGTCATCTCTAGTAGGTCAGCGCCGTCAAGGGTCGCCCGGCCATCCAGCACCTCGTAGCCAGAGCGCCCCATCAAAACGTGTGCCAGCGTGGACTTGCCCGAGCCGTTCGGCCCCATCACGGCGTGCACCTCGCCCTTGTGCACGTGCAGATCAAGGCCTCGGAGGATCAATTCGCCTCCGGCCATCACCTTGAGACCATCCACCACCAGTTCGCTCATCGCTTCACCGTCCTTCGCCTGTCTCGGCGCCGGAGGCTCTCTCGCCGCCAGGGTTTCCCCCGCCTGCTTGATCGCCGGCGGCCTCAGAATCAGGGGCCGGCTCGGAGCTTCCCCCGCCGCCAGAAGTTCCCTCGCCGCCCACCGCGCCACCCCCGCCACCCTCGCCGCCCGGCCTCGGGAGTTCAACGTACACGCCGCCCTCCTCCACCGATACCTCATAGGCGACCACCGGACGGGTGGCGGGCAGAGTGAGAGGCTCGCCCGTCCGCAGGTCAAAGAGGCTGCCGTGCTTGGGGCATTCCAAGGTGCAGTCAAAGTCGTCCACCTCGCCGTCGGAGAGGGAGTAGTCGGCGTGGCTGCACGTGTCGCCGATGGCGAAGTAGTCGCCGCCTATCCGCACCAGGGCTACGCAGTGGCCGCCCGCATCAAAGCGGCGAGCCGTGCCGTCGGGCAGATCGCCGTCACCGCAAATGCGAACAGAACTCATCGGAAGACTCTCACCAGAGGAGTGACCGGAGACCGAGGCCTGGAGTTCATCGGGGGGCCGAACTAACCGAGGCCGCACCAGGCGAACCACCCGAGGTCGCAGGCAAACCAGCCGAGGGCGAACCAGGCGAACTCATCGCCCAGCCGCCGGTACGTGCGGAGTTAGTTTTGCGCTCACCAAACCGCCTAGCGCTTCGGCGAGTTCCTGCATCGGCAGCCGACGTGCCACCTCGCCGAAGTATCCCTCCACGATGAGCCGCTCCGCCACGTCGGGGGGTACTCCCCTGCTCTCCAGGTAGAAGCGCTGAGCCTCGTCCAGCGGCCCCACGGACGTGGCATGAGCGCAGCGCACGTCGTTGTTCTCAATCTCCAGATTGGGCACCGACTCCGCCCAGACGTTCTCGGAGAGTTTGAGGATGCGGTTGGTCTGCACGGCGTCAGTCCCGCGGGCTTGCGGACTTACACGGATGAGGCCGGAATATATGGAGCGGGCGTCGTCATCCACCGCCCCTACGAACAGCAGGTTGCTGTTGGTGTCGGGGGCGTCGTGATTCTGGAAGGTGCGGAAATCGTGAACTTGACTGCGGTCGGCGAAGTACATAGCGGATATGTCGCCGGTTGAGCCTCTGCCCGCCAGGCTGCAGTCAGTTCGCAGGCGGGCGTAGGAGCCGCCGACCGCCACGAGCCCCATGTTGAGGTGCGCCTGCCCGGCGACGACGGCGGCGGTGGAAGCGACGGCGGTGGTGCGGCGCCCCAACTCCTGGATCGACAGGTAGCCGAGGCGTGCGCCCGCCCCTACTTGGATTTCCACCACCGGCGCGGCGAAGATTGACGCATCGGAGGATGTGTAGAGGTCTATGACCTGGGCTTCGGCGCCTTCTCCCACCGACACCAGGAGTCGCGGGAACACGGCGGAGGCTTCTGCGTCTACGACGTGAGCCACGACGACGGGGCGGGGTATGCGTGCGCCCTCGGGTATGTGTACGTGGATCGCCTCGGCGCTGAAGGCGTCGTTGAGAAGAACGAAAGCGTCGGGCAGGTCGGAGGCCGCCGAGGCGAGGACGCCGCCGAGGCCGGGGTCGGAAGGGGCGGCGGGGGCGCCGGAGTTGGGGCGCCCAGCGAGCGTCACGATTTCCAGACCGCCTGAGGCGCCTGAGGCTGCGGCTTCCAGACCGGCCGAGCCGCCTGAGGCTGCAGAGGCGGCCGGTTCCAGATCGCCCAGACCGGCTGAGGCGGCTGAGGCTCCTGAGGCTTCTGAGCCGTCTGAGGCGGCGGGAGGTTTGGTCTCAACAGCCACGACCGCTCCGTTCCGAACGACCGCCAAGCCGCAGATCTGACCGAAACGCTCCGACATCCGCTGCGGCAGGTCGGTGGCGGACGGACGGGTCTCCGAGTTGAAGTCCACCAGTCGGTAGTCATCTAGATCGATCTCTCCGACTGGGCTGTAGCGCCAGACCTCCTCAGCGGCAGAGGGAAGTTCAGCGGTGCTCAAGGCGTCGGCGGCGGCCATCCGGCGGCGACGCAACCAGTCCGCTCCCGGCAAGGAGGCAGCATCGGCAACTGAGAAGCAGTCACCAAGCGGGGGCATCTAAGCCTCAGTCACCGATAGCAGTCGGTAAAGGGAGGGAGGGGGGGCCGGAGCGGCCGGCTGCACTCGCACGACAGTGGGCAAGGCGGACGAAAAGTCGGTAAAGGGAGGGGGGCTGGAGCGTCCGGAAGTGCGGACAGAGTTGAAGGGACGCCCCCAAGCAAGCGACTGGATGACGTAGGGGCTGAAGCAGCCTGAATTGGGAACAGAATTGAAAGGACTCTCCGGGCGGGCAACTGGGTTGACGTAGGGGAATGAAACAGCCGGAAACAGAAACGGAGTTGGTGGCCAGTTCGACAGCAGGCTGCGAGTCCCCGCTGACACCTAAGAACGCCGACCTCTGCCCCGCCGACCGCCGCCCGATTTGCGTCCCCGCGAGGAGTTCCGGCGCTTAAACCGCTTCTGGCGACCCTGCTCAGCCTCCACTTCAGCGATAATGCGTGCGCCCGCCATGTTGACTACGTCCTCGGCTTCATCAAGGAGCGCAGCGACAGAATCGTCCTTGCCCACCGACTCGGGCTCGTCGGGAGTGCGCCCCATGGCAAGAGAGCCGTAAGACCAACTCACATCTACACGCCGCTTCACATACGCTTCGCAGTCCTCCGGGCAGCGCCAAGGAGCTTCGGGAGCCAGATCGAGGTTGCACTTACGCACCGTGTCGCCGCCGCTGTAGGTGCGACTCTCAAAGTGCTTGCAGTCGTAGCGCATAGGCATACTGCTTCAGTTTACCGATCCTCCACCGCAGGAGGCGCGAGGGAGTTCTGCTCTGACCAGATCTTCGCAATGCCACCTACCCAAAGAGCCGTACACGAAATCGGAATCAAGGCCGCACTCGTCTCTTTGGAACCTAGACAGGTGCTCGGCATGGAGTAGCACGAATTGGTTCAACCGCTGTTCAAGACATCAATGGCCCATAGCGCCCAACCCACTTCAAGCTCAGCACCTTTTACGGTTGTCACACCCCCCAAAGACAATAGTGACATGGCGCAAACCAGAAATCACAACAGAAGGGGCATCTTCAGAAAAAGCTCAGCACAACAGTTGGATGTGCTAAGTTAGTTGGGAAGTCTGGGAACAAGAAGGGGGGATAGACATGCCTGACGAAAGCAAAGCTGAGGAAATCGTCCGAGACCATTTCAGGGCATTCAAAGATGAGATCGTTTTGGAGAAAAAGCCATCGGCGTCTCCGAAAATCAAAAAACTGCTAGCATCAGCCTCCAAAAGAGGAACAGGCCAGCCTGGCTTTCCTGATTTCATCGGACGCTTCAGAGAACATTCCGATCTTTTGCTTGTTGTAGAATGCAAATCGGATTTAGCTAAACATGAGAGCGACAACAGCGACAAATGGGAAGACTACGCTGTAGACGGTGTTTTGTTCTATGCGGATCATCTAGCCAAAGAGTTTGATGTACTGGCTATAGCATTTAGTGGGACAACTCCAAAACACTGCAAAGTTTCCCACTTCCTTCAATTGCGGAATGGAAAACCTGAAACGATTTTTGGAGATGCGCTCTTAGATGTTGAATCTTATCTCAAGGGTTATTACGATGATCCTGTAAAAGTTGACCAAGATTACGGATCGCTTTTAGCCTTCGTGAAGGTTCTGAACAGCAGGCTTCACAGCAATAAAGTTCCCAGCAAGAAACGTGCCCTGCTCATTGCTTCTATTTTGATTGCCTTGGAACGTCCGAGCTTTCAGAAAAGTTACACATCCGAAAACAACAGTTCGGCACTAGCCGAATCAATCACATCCAACGTTTCGCTAAGACTAAATGAAGCAGGAATTGATGTTGCATCCGTTGGAAAACTAGCAGGACATTTCGGTGTAGCGGAGTCAGAGAATGCTCTATTAGGAAAAGAGAACGAACTGCGAGACATTGTTCGCAGCGTAGATACGGAGATCAACACTTTTAAGAAGAACCACAAGTTCGTCGATGTACTGGGAGAGCTCTATATCGAATTTTTGCGTCATGCCAACTCTGATAAAGGATTGGGCATTGTTCTGACTCCGCCCCACATCACTGAGTTGTTTGCTGAAATGGCTTTAATTGACAAGAACTCCAAGGTATATGACAATTGTGCGGGAACTGGCGGATTTCTTATATCTGCTATGAAGAAAATGATTGATGACGCCAAAGGAGACACAAGGGTTATTGAGAGAATCAAGACACGCCAGTTGTTCGGTGTAGAATTGCAGTCGGACATCTACCCACTGCTCCTTGCAAACATGTACATTCACCGGGACGGCAGAACTAACATGATTGAAGGAGACTGTTTTGATTTGTCTATCTCGGAACGAATCGCCAAGGAGAACCCTACGGTCGGACTTTTGAATCCCCCCTACCGATCAGATAAGAGGAACGACAAACACGAGTTGGAGTTCGTGAAAGAGAATCTTGATTGCCTGCAGGAAGGAGGAATCTGTATCGCTCTACTTCCAATGCAGTGTGCCCTCGGAACACATGGAGCAACCAAGGAATTAAAGAGAGACATAATGTCAAAACACACACTGGAAGCTGTCCTGTCTCTACCTAACGAGTTGTTTTTTAATTCCAAAGTAGGTGTAGTATCATGCGCGATGATTTTCAAGGCTGGGAAGGGGCACACAGAAAATACAGAAGTGTTTCTAGGTTATTTCAAAGACGACGGTTTCGTGAAGACTAAGAACAGTGGCAGATCAGATCTTTACAATAACTGGCAAAGCAAGCAGGAAAAGTGGATAGACTCTTACCGCAACAAAAGAGAACAGCCAGGCATCAGCACTAAAGCGAAGCTCACCTATGATCTGGAATGGGCAGCAGAAGCTTATATGGAAACGGATTACAGCATCGTTGGCGACGACATGTTCAAAAAGACGCTGCTGGGTTACTCCACATACTTGTTCGCCAATGAACTCGTCAAGGAGGTCAGTTCAGACGCTCTTCGCAAGACGCGGAAGCAACTCCCTCCGGCAGCACAATGGAAATATTTTCCACTTAAGGAATTATTTGAAATCAAAGGAACTAAGACGACTTCACCGCTAGATCTCTCCCCCACAGAAAAACATAACTCTGATTTTCCATATGTAACCACCAAGGCAACCGACAACGGGGTGGAAGCCTTTTATGGAAAATGGACAGAGGAAGCCCCAGTCTTGACCGTGGACAGCGCAGTGCTGGGATATTGCGCCTATCAAAAGCAGAATTTCATAGCCTCTGACCATGTCGAAAAACTAGTCCCCAAGTTTGAGATGGACGATTACCTAGCTATGTTCCTTGTGACTATCATCAATATGGAACAGTATCGCTACAACTACGGAAGAAAATGCTCGCAGTCCAGACTAAAAGAAACAAGAATAAAACTACCTGCCAGCCGAAATAAAGCAAACTGGAATTTGATGCGAGATTACATTAGATCCCTTCCTTACTCAAACAATCTGGATAACACCACCAACCACATTCACCCAGAGGGCTAACTCTGTATCCTATGCGAATGTTTGTTGACGCGCTAGTGCGCGTCCGGTGTATGGATCGGTCATTAAAGGCAGAGCCGGCATCTGGGGCTTGTCGTCGAACAAGCTGGCAATAGACCAGCATTGCACTCTGGGGTAACTGTACTCGTTGCCGTCCACTTGGATTGTGATCGTGCCCATCCCCGCTGCTTCAGCGTGGACACCTTTGGGTATCTCTGCTAGACAGATGAAGACTCCGCATGCGGCCTTTTCCCGCTGCACTACGTGACAGAAGTCGCGGATGGATGTTTTGGCCACCGTCTTGCTCCCCTTGACCTGTGCCAACACCGCGCTGCTCAGTCCCTCAGGCGGTTCTCCTACGATTTTTCCTTGACCATCTATGCCCCCATCAGAGACTTGACTGTCGTTGGGAGCGACCCCGCCTAGCTGAGAGATGGCCCATCTCTCGAACTCTGACCAGGAATCCTGAGCCAGCCTTTGAGCGGATTCATAGTCGGCTGGTAGTCCGAACACAGGTACCTTTTTCCCCTCTAGTCTGCTGAGAACGACATCAATCGCCAATACGCTGATATCGATGCCTAACCAGGATCGCTCTAAATTGTGCGCGGCGGTTATAGTCGTACCGCATCCGCAAAACGGGTCGAGGACTAGTTCCCCGGGTTTGGAAGACGCTTCAATGATCCGATTTAGAAGGGGTACAGGTTTCTGGGTTGGGTAGCGGCGCTCCTTGGATCGAGAGTTTACGTAAGGTATCTCCCACCAGTCGTTGCATGTCATGCCGTCTTCTGGATAGTAAACCCTAGTTGTACCGGCATCAACCCGGATGCGACAGCGACGTCCTTGGTCATCTTTCTGCGTGTAATGGCTGTCTAGATATTTTTTGCTTACCGGGATACGGTAATCACCCCAGTAACCCTGTTTGGATTTGGTGTACAAGAAAATAATGTCATGCTTCTTGGCAAAAAAGCGTTTAGATCGTCCGCTTGTAGAATAACACCACACGATCTCATTCCGAAAGTTGGCCTTCCCGAAGATGGCGTCCATGACAAGTTTCAAGTAGTGGCTGGCAGTTGGATCGCAATGAACATAAATCGACCCTGTCGGTTTCATTATGCGGTGAAACTCAGTCATCCTTTCAGCCATATACGACAAATATGACAGCATCCCGGACTCGCCGAGGAAGCCTCTCAGACCTTCAAAGAGCCTGCTCCGGTCTTTGTGGGCCGAAGATTTGACAAGCCTCTCCACCCTGTCGGCTGCTGGGCCACCCCAACTCCAAGTATCCTCAAACGCTCTGACCTGAGCTCTGCTGCCACTGCCTGGCTGACCTTTTCCGTAGAGTATGTTGTAGTTAGATTTTGAGTTGAACGGAGGATCTAAGTAGATCAGGTCAACTAGTTCGTCAGGCCACTGCTTGACTACCTGCAGACAATCCCCATAGTACAAGCTGTCACGTACTGCCCCCCCCCCCCCCCCCCGTCTATTCCAAACTCTTCAGAAACACCCGCAGTACCGGCTGTCTGTGTGCCTCCGTGTGCTTCTGTGTGCTTAACCATTTGGTTGCTCTCTCATCAAGTTCGTTGAATCCAAGACAGGTCATCAACAAGCATAACGCTGAAAGGCATTCGCGGCAGATAGTAAGTAACACAGAGGACAACCGACGCGGTGTCCACTTTGCTGCAGTTGCATGACCGCTTCAGATCGGAGTTGACGCACTCGGCGATTACCTCCAACTGCCCCGACGGGACGAGTTAGCCGCCACGACACACCTGTCGTGCGGTGTCGACCTCACCTGAGTGAACATTTATTGGAAAAACTATCGACCTGCCTGTTTCGCGGCTTTCTCAATCCACGATTCAATATTCTCGTAACCTTTGTCTATTACCCAGTCATATCGCCCGTAACAGGAATCTAGCATTTGGCCACAACAACTTGATAGTCGCTCATCCTCATCCTCGATGAACCCTATGTCTATCTGCAGCAACCCATTGCCGCGGTCGATGCTCTGCTCAATTTCGTACTTGACCCATTTGCTGTCACAAGTGTTTGCCCCAACCAGCACAGCGGTGACACTTGTGCCTTTAAGCTGGCGATTGATCCAGTTCCGTATGGCAGCCTCGCCTTGCTTTTTGACTTTCTCTAAGTCAGCGGCATCCCAGAATGGGACATAGGTGCCATGAGTTACCCAACTTTTGCGCACTACGTTGGCGCGCCAAACATCGTTCTCGTATTCGAAGCTGAAAAAGACACGACGTGTCATGATTGCTACCCTCCTAGGATACGACGATATATACAGCGCATAGTATCGTTAAGACTCCGTAGAACGGCAGCAAGGATACAGAGGGAAGCAGACGAAAGTACCTGCAGTTGTCGCTCTTCAGAAATTCGGACACATTCATAGAATAGTCGACTTGGGCAGGGTCAATCTGGCGAGCCTTGTTGTAGAGGCGCCGGAACAGCCGCTCCTGCTTCAGATAGTAGCCGTCGAGGCACCAGAACACGAGCGTGAGCACCAGCATGGCGATGCCTGCGAAGACCCGATCCTCTCCGTCGGTAGCGGCCCGGCTGAACAGCAACAGCGCTGCGAGAATGGCTACAGTCCAGTTTTTAATCTGAGCGGAGTTGCCAGCCAGTCGATCCACGATTCCTTGGATCATGCTGAGGTGGTGCCGGCGGGCGGAGTCGTCGGGTGGTCTATCTGGCGGCGCCGTGCCACTCACGAGATTGCGGCCCCCTGCGCCTGTCGGAGAGAGCGGCGCCTCGCCGCAGCGTCGCCGCGGCTGTAGGTGCGGCTCTCAAAGTGCTTGCAGTCGTAGCGCATAGGCATATCTGCTTCAGTTTACCGATCCGCCGCCACGGGAGAGGGGCGGGAGTTCTTTAGATCAGCCGAAGATTTCGGAATTCAGGATCGCCAGTCCCCGCCCGCCACAGGAGGGGGTCGGAAGTTCTGCTTAGATTAGACCAGGCTCTTGCAATGCAAACTGAACTTTTCGTCCACGAAATCGGTTCTGACGGGATTTTCCTTGGGTTCCTCTAGTACAACTGTCCCGCAGTGGCCAGTGGACAAATTCTTCACTCTGCACCAGAAATCCTGATTTAGTTTCAGGACGTCAAGCTGCTCTGAGCTAAGTTGCGCGGACTCGATGAAATGGAAGGAGTAGGTGGCGCTCCAGTCGGAGTGAGTTCTGATCATTTCATACAAGATGTTGGCGCTGTTGTCGCTGCGCTCGTCCGCCTCGCCGATTACGTCTGTTCTGAAAGAGTCGGGGAGACCCCAAGAATCGTCGTATACAAAGTCTCTTGGATTCTCACACAATAAACCCATGCCCCGCTTTTGCGAAGCGCTTGAAGGCACCCAAATATCAGGTGGGGGGGGGTTGGGGTTGGGAGTCCTTCCTGGAGAGGGCATGTTAGCGAAGATCTGATCGACCTGGTTCTGTAGCGTGCGCAGTTGGCCGTCGTCTCCGGAAAGCTCGGCATTGGATGCAGTCCGCTCCTCAGAACCAGTCACGGCGCCTCGCACCACAAGAGTACCTATGGTCGCCAAACCAGCCACAGCCGCCACCAACAGAATCCACTCAAGAGTAGAAAGCCCGCGCTCATCTCTCTTGAAGCTAGATAGGCGTTGCTCTAAGGGCATGTGATGTGATAATTTTCTCATACTCTCCCTTTGCAAAAGGTATTCGATAGTGGAAAGGAGTGCGTATCATTAGGGGGAACGCCCAGACTGTTATGAAAACGACCAGTCACTCTGTACTTGTTAGTGTCGCGATACCCATCATTAGGAGGATTGCTTACAGGAGTCTCATCCGCAATCGAAGCACACACCCCAGAGCCTTTGTGCCTTACACGACACCACACCACTTTAATGTCGCTTCTGTATGCAATTCGCAACTCCGGCTTCGAGGCAGTATCCCAATCAATACTTACAGGATGCAATGAATACAATTCCGAATGTTTTTCCCGCAATGGCACCATCAATTGGACGACCTCCTGCCAACTTGGGGAAGTAATCAAGTTGGCTCTACCTAAGCATGCATTAAACCTTTCTAGGTCTGTACCAAAATCGCTAGTGGTACGCGCTCCTGCCATTATCTCGTTGACTCTACCTTGCAACACTCGCAAAGCCCCAGCTTCTCCTGCAAGTTCCGCCTGAGATTGCGCCCTGTCATCGGTCTCATCCACCGCGCCTCGCACGACTATCACACCAATCGTGGCCAAGCCACCCACCGCAGCTACCAACAGAATCCACTCCAAAGTAGAAAGGCCGCGCTCATTTGTTCTATCTATTCTCTTAATGCCAGACAATAAGCACTTGATTAATTTTCTTACAGGAATTGTATTACCTTCTAGAGTTAAATAATAATGTTTTCTGCATTATTACGAAGAAATGAGGGGACGTGCTGCGCAGTAGCTTTCGAATTTTTTCTGATGCCTACCGTCGCCATTCCGGTCTATCCAGCCAGGAGAGAAATAAAAGATGTCTCCCCATTTATCCAATAGAGTCATTGTAGCATCAGGTCTATTTTTCCCCAAATAATCCCCTGCAGAATTAAAATATTTACTCTTCATTATCTCCTCAATCGGATTACAGTACCCAGTTATCGTTCGATAATGAGTCGGATCCAGCTCATTCTCTACCCAAATTTTTTTCACATCGGCTTCCGCTTCAGCCTGAGAGGCTGTCAGGGCTTGGTCGGTTTCTCCGTCTACCTGTTCGCTGCTGGCGTCGGTAGCGTTTCTGACTAGGAAAACGCCCATAGTTGCTAAGCCCCCCACGGCAGCCACGAGCAGGATCCACTCCAGAGTAGAAAGCCCGACCTCATCTCTCTTGAAGTTAGGTGGGCGCAAAACTTTATCCCCCCCCCCCCCCTAGATTCCCTTTCGGGAAGGCGACATTATCCAGATGCTCCTAGGGCGTTGGTGTGGACGGGGACGCAGGTGGCTGGGTCTCCGCCGCTGGCTGGAGTGTATTTGAATGTGAAGATACCCGACCACTGCTGAAGTCGACCTCTGGGGGGTTCGACAGAGCAAGTTGCCCGGTTGCGTCCATCCCTCCTTGCGTCCTCTGTTGCGATCGCTAATAATTGTCCGGCTGCTTCTTCGCCGTCAACCTGCTCGCCGGCTTCGCCGTAACCTCTCCTGACGATGAGGATGCCGAGCGTGGCTATGCCACCTACAGCCGCTACCAGCAAGATCCACTCCAAGGTGCTGATGCCGCGCTCGGAGGAGGCATCCCCTCTGCTGTTTAAGGCCTCCAGATGAAAGCGGGCAGAACGAACCCGGGAGACCACGGAGGTCATACCCAGAAGAACTGCGGCTACTGAGAGACTGAGAATACTGACAGCCATTTTTGGTTAAATTCCTCCTGCGTTGTCTTCCTATTCGAAACTCTCTGCTTCAGACCAGATTATTGCAGAGATTATTACTGATAGAGCTAGTGATAGCGCCACTGGTAGAGACGTCCACGAAATCGGAATCCCCGGGATTTTCCTTGGGCACCTCCCAAAGAACATTGCCGCAATTTCCGGTGTCGGAACTTTTGACGCGGCACCAGAAACCCGCACTTAAACTAAGGGCAGTACTTTCATTCTTAGCCTCATGATCGCCAGTAAGCTGACTTTCCGAGAGGAAGTGGAAAGAGTAGGTGGCGCCCCAGTCGGCGTGAATTGTAATCATTTCGTGGAAAACGTTAGCGCTGTTGTCTAAACGCTCATCTCTCCCACCGATTACACCTGTTTGGAAATTGGAGGGGAGACCCGTCCAAGAATTGTCGTATACAAAACCTCTTGGATTCTCACACAACCTGCCCATGCCCGTTAATTCCGTAGCTGCCCCCCAAGAAGAACTGCTGCTAGGGGGGGGCATATTAGCGAAGATCTGGTTGACCTGGTTCTGTAGCGTGCGCAGTTGGCCGTCGTCTCCGGAAAGCTCGGCATTGGATGCAGTCCGCTCCTCAGAACCAGTCACAGCGCCTCGCACCACAAGAGTACCTATGGTCGCCAAACCAGCCACAGCCGCCACCAACAAAATCCACTCCAAAGTAGAAAGCCCGCGCTCATCTCTTGCGATGCTAGACAGGCGTTGCTTTAAGTGCATGAAGTGCATGTGCGTGAGAATTTTTCTCACACTCTCCCTTTGCAAAAGGTATTCGATAGTGGATAGGAGTGCGTATGAGAAGGGATGGTATTGGGTTGCCTTGGGTTGACAGAAAAAGTACCTAACCTGTACTTGTTAGTGTCGCGATACCCATCATTGGGAGGATCGCTTACAGGAGTCTCATCCGCAATCGAAGCACACACCCCAGTGAGTTTGTTTCTAACACGACACCACACCACTTGAGGGTCGCCATCACGTAAAACACGAAACTTGTTGTATGCAGTATCCCAATCAATACTTACGGGATGAAATGAATACAATTCCGAATGTTCTTCCTGAAGTGCACCCAACTTGTCACCAATATACGCCTGATCACCGCCTACTGGCTCACCTAAGCAGGTTTTAAACCTATCTAGGTCTGTACCGAATCTGCTAATGCTACGCAATTCTCTCATTATCTCGTTGACTCTACCTTGCACCGTTCGCAGAGCTCCAGTTTCTCCTGCAAGTTGCGTCTGATCTTGCGTCCTGTCGTCGGTCTCATCCACCGCGCCTCGCACGACTATCACACCAATCGTGGCTAAGCCACCGACCGCCGCTACCAACAGAATCCACTCCAAAGTGGAAAGGCCGCTCTCACTTGCTCTATCCATTTTATAAATGCCAGACAATAAACACTTGATTAATTTTCTTACAGACATTGCACCACCTTCTAAAGTTAATTAATAGGATGTGCTGCACAGTAGAATTCTGTATTTCGCTGAACTTGACCGTCGCCATTCAGGTCTCTCCATGCAGGGGAAAAATAAAAGACGTCTCCCCATTTATCTAATAGAGTCATTGTAGCACCAGGTCGATCTTGACCCAAATAATCCCCTGCAGAATTAAAATATCTGGATGTAAATTCCCTCCTACCCAGATTACAGTACCTAGATGGATTCCTACCTTGGTGTTTATTATGCTCTTGAAGAATTGCTAGCGCATCGGCTTCCGCTTCAGCCTGAGAGGCTACCAGGACTTGGTCGGTTTCTCCGTCTACCTGTTCGCTGGTGGCGTCGGTAGCGTTTCTGACTATAAAAACGCCCATAGTCGCTAAACCCCCTACGGCAGCCACGAGCAGGATCCACTCCAGGGTGGAAAGGCCGCGCTCATCCTTTGCTGTGGGCAGCCGTCCGCAGCCCCATGACATCATCTTCGACCTCCAGGATGGGAAGGACGCACTTATCCTTTGCTGTGGGAGCGACGAGTTTTCTCTTGAGGAAACCAAACCGTGAATTTCGTTACTGGGGGACATCCTTACCTCCTGTTACCCTAGCACCTCTGCTGCCTTAGCGTTTGTGCGCCAATGGGTCATGGGCCTCATGGGGTCACCGCGTGCGCTTTGCAGACTTTTTTGCCTGTATCCCAACGGAATTCGAAAGTGCCCTGCCACTTGACGACCCAGGCCGAAGTCGCGTTGGTGCAATCATCCAGGTCGGCTTGTCCGGCATCGTTATTGGCTTGCGCTTGAAGCCTCTCGTCTGCGGTTGTCCTCACCGCATGCGCAAGGCATGTGGTGCCAGTCCAACGGAAGTCGAAAGTGGTCTGCCACTTGTTGACCCAGGCTGAAGACGGTCTAGTGCAGTTGGTGGCGTCGGCGCCTCCATCTAAGGCGTCGCTGTTGGCTTGCGCTTGAAGCCTGTCAACTTCAGTGCCTTCGTTGATCTCGCCTTTGGTGTCGCCTGCGGCGTTGCGCACAACGACAATGCCTATCGTGGCGAGGCCACCCACTGCCGCTACGAGCAAGAGCCACTCTAGAGTCGTGAGGCCGCGCTCATCGGTCTCCCAGTGGCGCTCTCCTCGGGGCTTCCTCCTTTTTAGGAAAGGGAGCCTCCGCTTCAAAGACATAGGAGGCTTCAATGATCTATGGCTTGACATGGTCTATAGCTTGCTGCCTTCCTAAACTTCTAAGCCTGTTCTGCTTGTAAACCCGTCCTGGGGAGCGAAGTGGGGGGGAAGTGATTGCTCGAAACTAATGGGGCTACCCGAGGGGATGACCGCAGCCAGCGAATTGAAAGCAAGGGATGCTTTCAGACTTGCTGGCTCACTGGATCTGCCACTAGCTTCTTGTGCTCTGTGGCTTGCGCCCTATTGTGTGCTGGCGACCATCCGGGACAGCCGGCAGCACACAATGAGTGGCCAGACTATAGCAACGGTGAGGGACTCGATTCTTGGAGAACACGAAAGCCCCCACTCGTTTCAACCTCAACAGAGCGCGTGGCTATTGTTTGATCGTTATTAGCTGAATGTAACGCCCGAACCTCGGGGGCTAGTCGTACCAAGAACAGTGTTTGCCAAATTGTTAGTAGGAATAGCATCACACCAGTCTACATGTGTACCAGATCCACTACCAGAAACAACTTTAAGAGTAAACTGCCCTCTCCATTTTCTTAATGGGTATGTTTTTTTGCCGCTCTTGTAATAGAAGTAATCTAGATCACATCTTATCGCGACGTTTGCGTCCGTGGGTACTGTCGTTGCATTAAGAGTCTCCTTCGAGGCATCCGCAGCAGCGGTACCCACAGGTTGTAGCATCCATTCGTCTACTTCAGTCTGGGCGATTCTTTCTAGTCTTGCGGTGTCGTCCACCTGATCGCCCGAGGAACTGACGGCGTTGCGGACGATGATGACACCAGCGGTCGCCAGACCGCCTACCGCCGCCACCAACAAGATCCACTCCAGGGTGCTCAAGCCCTTTTCGTCTCGGGCAGCAAAAGAGAAACTGCGTTGGGACAACGAAGATATCGCCGCCGCGAAGGCGGCTGTGATTATCAGGGCTACTGAAATTCCAATTAGCATCGGTTAATGCTCCTTTATATTCTTGTGCTTCACCGGCCCTTGCCAAGAACCATCCTTAGTTGGGGAACCATCCTTGCTGGGGCCAGCGGGGCTGAATTTTGCTTAGTCAGACCACTTGTTAAGCAAGACTATCAAGCCGCAAAACATTTTGCAACCATTTCCGGCAACCAATATTTGGGCGCTCTCCATCGGGGTAAGAGCAGTTGCAAGCCTGAGCCGGAGTGAGGCCGCGCAAATTAACTTCCCCCCCCCCCCCCCCCCCCCCGCAGGTCAGGCAGCCTGTCCGGGTGTCTAGACCTGATGGCAAGCCACCTCAGGGCGCAGGCTGTCTGCGCCCCTCTGGCGCGGCGGGGGGCGCGGATCAGCCGATCGTCAACTCGCAGGAGTGCGCTTTGTAGACGACCAACTCAGGCCGAGCAGCGTTTGGCGATGCTGCAGTTTGTCGCTGGCGCACCAGCAGCCGCATCTGCCTTTCTGGGTGTTGAACGACAGTTTGGGCACCTCTGACTTGAGGAGCGTTTCGGTGGCACCGGGATTGCCTAGGCCGAACATCCGGCTCAGCAGTTCGCTCACGGCCATTCCGGCAATCGTCGTCGTGTAGGCGATCACAGCGGGCTGCGGCTCATTGAGGTCGGGAATGTAGCCCTCTTGTCGGCGGCGTTCTCGTTCGTCTTCGCACAACGATTCGGCGGCGGCGGTTATAAACGAGTGATAGCTGGACTCATAGTCGTGGTGCGGGACGGCTTCGCTGTCGTGATGCGGGAGGGCTTCGTTCAACGATTCGGCTCTGGCTATGCCTGGGTCAATTCTGCTGCGGCAGAGCAGGCAGGCCGACCCCGGAGCAACCCAGGTGACCCTGGACTCGATTCTCGGACGTCCGCCAGACTCGGCGTCGGCGGGGGTGATCAGTACACCGCAGTCGATCAGCGGGATGTTGTACCAGTAGGCGAGCCGGTTCAGTTTGATCCGGCCAGCGTGATCGTCAGTGCATCCGAAGATCACGTCGAGCGCCGACAGCCGCTTGACAGTCTCGGCTTCGGTGCAGCGCTCGTTGATGGCTTTGACTGTTGTTCCGAGATCGATTTCGCTGGCGAGGCGCTGGATCACTTCGGTCTTCGGTCGGCCGATGTCGGCTTTGCGAGAGCCCCACCCTCGGGTGAGGCTCGTATCGGTCACAATGTCGTCGTCAACAATGCACAGGTGCCCGACGCCCAGGCGCAAGAGTTGCTGGGCGGTCGCCGATCCGGTGCCGCCGAGCCCTACGACGCCGGCGCGGATCTGGCTCAGCGCCGCCTGGCCTTCGGGGCCGAACGCTCGGATTTGCCGGTCAAAGGGGTCGGGCGACGCCCTGTTGGGGGCAGGCGACGCCCCGTTGGGGGGGCGATTGTCGTAGATGTGGAGTTCGTTGCCAGCGAAGCGCAGCCTGGTGATTGGCCGGGTGGCAGCGTCGGGCAGCCGGCCTGAGCGGGCTGCGAACTCGATCTGGCCGCCTGCACCGCTGGCGAACACGATGCTTGTCAGTTCCACGCCGGGGGCCATGTTGTTCAGGTCGCTGCGCAGCGTCTGCTCGGTTGCGTCGTCGGCAGGCGAGAAGGCCGCCTGATGCCGAGGATGAGGATGGGTGTGGGCGAACAGAAGGCCTAGCCCTTGCTTGGCGGCTTTTCGCGCCGGCCGCACCCAGGCCGGAGAGTTGATCATCAGCCGGTCTGGGCGGCGCTCGCTGTATAGGGATTCGGGCACGGGTTGGAGCCGGTGGCACACAACGGTTGAACGTTCGGGAGCGCAGACAGCGAACCACGCCGTCTCGTTCTTCTCGCCGAGCGCCTCCAGCACTACTGAGCGGTCTTCGTGGCGCAATGCAAGGGTGGAGCTCACGTCGCTGTCCTGGTGGCTGATTCCGCCAGGCATCGGTGGATGTAGGCGACGTATGACCTGATGTTGTCAATCCCCGGCTGCCAGTGACCTCGGATGTGGCGGCTCCACCTCTGCCACACCCGGCCCAGGTAGAGTTCGTTGACCTCGGCTCCGGGCGGACAGATCCTCCCGTCTTCGAGCGTCAGGATGGGATCGGTCCAGAACATGTCGGGCTCTGCGTCGGGGAAACCATCCGGCAACTTGATCAACACGTCGGCTGTCTCGCACGCAACCTGGTGCCAGGGAGTTGCTCTGTGGCATGCATCCGGCAACCGGATCAACACGTCGGCTGTCTGGCTGTAGCCCTCGGGCAGCCTCTGCCTTTTGAGAACCACCCAGGTGAATCCATCCTCGTCAACGACTTCGCAGTCGGCGCCGAGGTGCTTGAGGTGCTCTGCCGAGACGGGATCTAGCGCCATGTCATCAGCCCGGCGTGATATACCGCGCCGCCGTGAAGAACCGCGCTCCTTCTTCGATCACGACGATCTGCTCGTCCTCAACTTGTTCGTCGGGGCCGTCGCCGGGGCACTCGCGCCACAGATCCCTGTCGGGGGCGATGGGCGTTTCGGGCGCTTGCCGCAGGTCGCGCCCGGTGACCTCGCCGGCCTTCATCCGGCACTCGATTTTGTTGATGAAGATTGAGACGACTTCGGTGTTTTCTTCTGCTACGGTCATTGCTGTCCTTTCGCTTATTGGTTGGCTTTCTGTGGTCATTTTTCCTCCTTCTGGAGAGTTACACCAATTGACTGAAGTTAGTGTATCATATAACTAGATGTTTTCAAAGATTACTGCCGGCAAGGCAAGTAGCAATCTTCCGCAGGCCACAGATCCCCTGACACGGACAACGACTGACTACGCTGGCACGGCACGGAGCGCGAGAGGCGAAGGAGAGAACAGAGAGCACATGGGAGACAGCAGCGGGTTGGCGCAGGCACGCGCTGAGATCGGCTTGTCGCAGGACGACGTGGCCCATTTCGTCGGCGTTGACCGGGCCATGGTCAGCTACTGGGAATCGGGGAAGCGCCGACCCAACGTCCGCCAGATTGCCGCCCTCTCTCGTCTCTACCGGCTAGACCCTGACCAACTCCTCCAAGGGCGCGAACGATCCGACCCCGACGCCCTGGCCGAAATGCTTTACCGCACAGATAACGAGGAACTGTCGCCTCAGACGCGACTCGGGATGCGAGACTTCACTAAATTCCTCAACTTCTACGCCAAGTTGGCCGACCAGACCGGCTTTGACATCCAAGGGTGTAAGCAGTCGCCTTTCCGGTTGCCGCTCAATTCCTCTACTAAAGACAACATTCGTCGCATGGCTGAGGATGTCCGCTCCTATCTGCGGTTAGGGCTCGGGCCTCTGTCCAATATTGATCATGCTGCGGAGATGATGGGTATAACTGTTTACCGCGCCGAACTCGGGAAGGACCTGAAAACCTGCGCGTCAGGCGGATTCTTGAATCACCCGCAGGTGGGTTTCTCCATTGTTGTCAACCAATCCATGACGCCCGGGCGTCAGCGGTTCACTGTTGCGCATGAAATCGCCCACGCACTATTCCACAGCCACAAGCGAGGCGCTTCGGTGTCCACTCCACGTCGGACTACCCAAGAACGATTCGCCGACGCCTTCGCTGCAGAGTTCCTGATACCGACCGAAGGGTTCAGGAGATTTACAGAAAAGTACGACATCACACGGGAGATTGAAAATCCGGCAGATGTTGTACACATTCAGCGTTACTTCAACACATCGTGGGCTATGACGCTGGTCACTCTCCGCCAGATGAAAATGATCACCCAAGAAACTTACGTAAAGTTTGGACGCATTCATCCCCTCGCGCTGGCACGGTCGTTAGGATATGAACCTGCCGACAAGGAATATGGACGGGACGCTAACGCTTGGAGGATCGCACGCTTCCCTCGCCGGTTTCTGCGTCTGGTTCAATGCGCTGTCCGCTCTCAATGCATCTCAGTGCCTACAGCCGCTGCGCAAATGGATCTCGCTGTTCCTGAGGTTGCTCAAATAGTATCTCACAGTGAGCAACCAGAGGAGCCCCACAGAGAAACGGACCAAGAGATAAAGGAATATGACAATGTCTTCGCGTAGCCAAGAATTGCTCGTTGACGCTCCAGTTCTTTTGTATTGGAGCCTTGCCAATGCGACAGATCTATTGGTGCAGCTATTTGGTGGCATTACTACCACTGATCTTGTCTACAGGATTGGTGACACTACTGGGTGGCCCAACAACCAGATTGCGAGAGACAGGTGCTATTACCAGTCTCGCTGTTCTGATCCCAAGCTTGATGAGCGTACGCGCCGCATTGCAATGGACGCCATTATTCAAATCGACCGCATCGGGAATATGTACATCAATGGGCATCTCAGAATCGTTGAATTGGACGACAAAGAACTCGACTTTCTTTGTCAACTCACATCAGACAAGCAGGTAGAAAAGCTGGGATTAACTTGGAAGCTAGGCGACGCAGCGGCGAGTTGTGTAGCGGTCGCCGTCAATAGAGGTATGGTCTTTGCAAGCGACGACGCCGACGCATGGGCAGCCTTGAAGCGCTTGTCTCCTAAACACCCTACGCAATCCTCACAAGGCCTTCTGAGAACAGCGGTGGAGGCAAGGCTTATCTCCAAGGCAGCGGAGGAGGCAACACTGGAGACTCTGCGCAAAATGGACTTATGGAACCGTCAGCCCCCTTATCCCGATATCTGAAGGTCTATATCTGAAGGTGACAGCAAACCGGCCCGCCGCGGGGCGGGTAGCCTCCCGCGTTTGCGCCTGTTGTCAGTCCGAGTCGGTGGGTAGGCACAAACGATGACAGCCGCGTCTGCCCCCCCCCCCCCCCGAGAATTGGGTCAACCGGACTTTGTTCTGCTGCGACAACCTGTCGGTGCTGCGAGGGATCAACTCTGAGACCATAGATCTGATCGCGACCGACCCTCCGTTCAATAAGGGCCGCGACTTCCACGCCACTCCCGCAAGCCGCTCCGAGGGGGCGAAGTTCCAAGACCGCTGGAGATGGGATAAAGACGTTCACGAGACATGGATCGACAGCATCAAAGACGAGCACCCCGCGGTGTGGGAGGTCATTGACGCTGCCAACAACACCTGGGGCCAGGACATGGGCGCTTTCTTATGCTTCATGGGGGTCAGGCTCTTGGAAATGCGCCGCGTCCTCAAGCCCACCGGGTCGCTGTACCTGCACTGCGACCCGACAGCCAGCCACTACCTGAAACTCATGCTCGACGGGATTTTCGGGCGCAAGAACTTCAGAAACGAGATCGTGTGGTGCTACTCCACTGGTGGAGCTTCAAAGACTCGGTTCGCCAAGAAGCACGACATTCTTCTGTACTACGCCAAGGGCGCACAGCCCGTGTTCAACACGCCCCGCATCCCGTACACGTCGGTCATGAGCCGAGACCCGAAACACGCCCATAAGTTCCACTCCGACGGGAAAATTATGCTCGACTGGTGGGCTGATGTGACTCCGATCAACCCGCAGGCCACTGAACGCTTCGGCTATCCGACCCAAAAACCCCTCGCCCTATACGAGCGAATAATCGAAGCTTCTTCTCACGAAGGAGACATGGTGCTTGACCCGTTCTGCGGTTGCGCCACCACGGTGGTTGCGGCTGAACGCCTAGGGCGCCGGTGGATCGGGATAGACATATGGGAAACGGCCAAAAAGGCAGTGCATGATCGGCTGCGGAACGAAGTGCTGAGTGTTCTTGAAGTGCGCGACCGGCTTGTCACCTTCGGCAACGTGACCTACACGACCCAGCCGCCGATCCGAACCGACGCTCAGAAAACAGCCGCACCGGCGCTGCCAGTTCCGATTTCATCGCGCAACCCGGTGCCCCAGATGACCCACGAGGAAATGACCAGATGCCTCAAGGACGCCCAGGCCGGGGAGTCAACCGACCTAAACAAAGTGGTGTGCGCCGGTTGCGGGCGGAAGCTGGAACTGGAGTTCATGCACCTAGACCACGTGACTCCCAAGAAAGACGGCGGAGGCAACTACATCACCAACCGGGTGCTGCTGTGCGGGCCATGCAATTCCAAGAAGGGATCGCACAAAACCATCTCAGGGATGCGCGCCGACAACCGGGACTGGATCGTCAACCAGGCCGCCGCTGAGCGGGCGCTCGCCGCTGCCCAGACGGCCGGAGACCAAGCCCTACGAGGAGCCATCGCCAGAGACTGACTACTCGTGATCCGCTCTTCGGCTCAACCTGCTCGGCGGCTCGCTCTTGATTGCGTCGCTGTGACGCGGGGGTTCGTGCGGGGTCTGGCGGGCTCAACCTGCTCGGCGGCTCGCTCTTGATTGGCGCCGCTGTGGCTAGCTGACTACGGCTAGTAGGTCGCCGCCGCCTACTAGGTCGCCTACCTCTACTAAGAGTTCGGCTACTACTCCGTCGGCGGGGGCGGTCAAGATGTTCTCCATCTTCATCGCCTCCAGCGTGAGGATCGGCTGGCCTTCGGTTACCTTCTCGCCCTCGGCGGCGGATACCTTGACTACTGTTCCTTGCATGGGCGCTCTGATTTCGCCGGCGTTCTGTCCCTTAGGGCGGGATGCGGGGGCGGAGGCGGTGCGCCTCGGCTGGGTCGGGGGGGCTGGCCTGGGGTCGCGCCGGACGGGAGGGGGGGTGGGGCGGAGCGGCTGAGTCTGAGTCGGTGGGGGCGGGGGGGGCGCCCAGACGGCAACGTTGAAGAGCTTGCGGTTGACCTCCACCTGGATCTCTTGGCGGGTCAGCGTCGGGGCGTTGGCGGGGGCGGGGGCGGGGGGGGTAGCGGGGGCGGGGGGGCTGGCGGGGGGTGCGGGGGTAGCGGGGGCAGGGGCGGGGGCGGGGGGGGCGTCTGCGCTGGCAGCGTCGGCACTGTCGTCCGCACTGTCGTCGGTCGGTACCGTCCGTGTCGTTGTCGTCGGCGTCGTCGTCCGTACTGTCGGCGTCGGCGCCGTCCTTGTCGTCGTCGGCGCTGTCTTTGTCGTCGTCGGCGCTGTCGTTGTCGTCGTCGGCGCTGTCGTTGTCGTCGGGGGCGTAGAGCGTCTCGGAGACCCAGCGGGTGGAATGCTGGACGGCTTGGAAGTCGGGGTGCGAGGAGGATGTCTAGGTGGGCGGGAATGGTGGTCTTCACGCCGGGCTATTTTCGTCTCCCGCAGGGCTCGCAGCGTGCGCCCGATGGCGGTCGGGCGGTCGGGCGCCCAGCAGATGAGCTTGGCCAGCAGGTTGTCGTAGAGGGGGTTGGCTTCGTCGCCTGCTTCGTGTCCGGAGTCGAAGCGGGTGCCGAAACCGCCCGGGGTATTAAGCTTGGTTATCAGCCCGGGGGATGGCAGGAAGAGGCCGCCCGCCGGGTCTTCGGCGTTTATGCGCACCTCTATGGCGTGGCCGCTCGTTTTGGACGTCCTCAGGGCGGAGGCGCAGGGGTTCGCCGGCGGCTATGGCGAGCTGCTCGGCTACGAGGTCTAGGCCGCAGACCATCTCCGTGACTGGGTGCTCGACCTGGAGGCGGGTGTTCATCTCTAGGTAGTAGAACTCGCCGTCTTGGTAGAGCATCTCTACGGTGCCGGCGTTCACGTAGCCGCAGCCCTTGGCGACCTTGACGGCGGCCTGCCCCATCGCTTCGGCCACGGCTGGGGGGAGGTTTGGGGCGGGGGCTTCCTCTATGAGCTTCTGGTGGCGGCGCTGGGCGGAGCAGTCTCGGGTGGAGAGCCAGACGCAGTTGCCGGCGGCGTCGGCGAGCACTTGGACTTCTATGTGGCGGGGGTTGGTGAGGTAGCGCTCTAGGTAGACCTCGGGGCGTCCGAAGTAGGCGAGGGCTTCTCGGCGGGCGGATTCCAGGGCGGCGGCAATTTCGGAGGGGGCGTGGACGACTTTGAGGCCTCTGCCGCCGCCGCCGTGGGTGGCTTTGACAGTGATGGGGTAGCCGTGGGCGGCGGCGAAGGCTTGTACTTGCTGGGGGGTAGGGGGGGGCTGCGGGGGGGCGGGGCTGGGGGCGGGGCTGGGGGGGGCTGGCTGGGGGGGGACGGGGGGAGGCTGGCTGGGGGGAGGCGGAGGCCGGCTGGGGCGGGGGGGCTGGGGGGGCTGGCGGGGCGGAGGCCGGCTGGGGGGAGGCAGGGGGGGCGGGGGCGGCTGGCGAGGGGGCTGCGGGGGGCGGGGCGGAGGCGGGGGCGGGCTGCGGGGCGGGGGCGGCTGGCGAGGGGGCTGCGGACGGGTCTTCGTCGAAAGTGGTCTGGCCTGGAACGCAGGGCACTCCTACCTTTTCGGCGGCTCGGCGGGCGGAGAGTTTGTCGCCCATTGTGCGGATGGCTTCGGGCGGGGGGCCGATGAAGGTTAAGCCTGCGTCGGCGACGGCTTGGGCGAAGTCGGCGTTTTCGCTCAGGAAGCCGTAGCCGGGGTGGACGGCTTCCGCTCCGCTGTCTCGGGCTGCTGCGATTATGGCTTCTGCGTTGAGGTAACTCTCGGCGCTGGTGCTGCCGCCTAGGGCGTAGGCGGCGTCGGCGGCCCGGACGTGCATGGCCGTGCGGTCGGGGTCGGAGTAGACGGCGACCGTCTTTATACCTAGGTCTCGGCAGGTGCGGATGATGCGCACGGCGATCTCGCCCCGGTTGGCGATAAGGATGGTGGAGAACACTGACACCTAGCGTAATTTGTGCGACCGCTTTGCCGGCTAGTTGCCGGAGGGCGGGCGGGGCTCAAGCGGGCGGGCAGGGGCAGGGGGGCTCGGCGGGGCGCGGCGGGCAGACATCGGGCGGGAGGGGCGCGGGCGGGCGAGCAGCGGGCGGGAGGGGCACCGGGCAGGCAGGCAGGCAGGGGGGCGCAGGCAAGTTCGGGCAGGCGGGGCTCGGTCTTTGATCATCGCCGCACCGGCGTCCGCCGGCGTGAATGCTTACCGGCTCGCAGGTATGCGAACTGCCGATATTGAGAGCGGGGGAACGTCCCCCCGTCGAATGGGGATACGCCCCCAGTCCCCCGTCGACGCCCGCGTCTCCCCTCCCGTCGAGAGGGGCGGGCAAGTCCCCCGTCGAGTTGGACACGCGGAGCGGCAAGTAACGAATTTCCTAGCGTCCGCCTCGCCCAGCCGAGATCGGCGACACGCTCCTCAGTCAGGCGGCAGCAGCCCCCAGTCCCCGAGCGGCGGCAAGCCCCAGTTTCTGAGCGGCTCCTCCTCTTCGATGTATTCTGATTTGTGACCCTAGGTAGGTGATGTAAGCACATTTTGCTATACTAATGATTATGAGACAAGATTTGCTAAGTAAAGCTACTTTAGGTTGATTTTATTATTTTTAGTGATATACTGCTTTTAGCGATATACTGCACTTGTAGTTTCTTGCACGCAGTAGAAGTTTGGAGGATTGCCGAGGAGGCCGCAACAGAACCAACGCTCAGGCGGAGAGCCGAAGGCCAAAGGGAGCCGACGGATTAACGCTCTGGGCAGCGCAGAACACCCGAAGGAGGAAAAATGGTAGTAGCCGGCGTATCCCTGATAGGAACACTGATAGCCCTACTCGTAGGAATACTGCTCTACTTAATCAAGAGAACCGATACTAGCCAGAAAGAGCACAGCAAAGAGCACAGAAAACTGATGCGAGAAATCGACGCCGAACACCGGCAACTGATGAAAGAATCCGACGCCAAATTCGAAGCACGCATGCGAGCATCCGACGCCGAACACCGGCAACGCATGCAAGAAATGCGCACCGAGAACATCACGCTGTTGAGCGACGCCGGCAAACTCATCGCTGCTAACGCCGAGGGGATCACGAAACTCCAAGTGCTCGTAGAAGCCAACAGGAAAGACATCGAAGCCAACACCGAAGGCATCAAAGAACTCCGAAAAACCGCCGCAGACGCACTCGCAGCCACCCAAGCCAACAGGAAAGACGTCCAAGCCAACATTGAAGGCATGAAGGATTTCAGAAAGACCGCCGCATTCCAGAACCAGTTGCTGATCAAGAACAACCGAAGCCTCGGAAGAATCGAGGGCATCCTTGGGGTGCAAATAGACGAAACCGAGGGACCGCCAATTCCCCTCTACGACGTCGAGGCAGATCTGGAAGAAGACGCAGAAGAACTAGAAGAGATCAAAGAACGAGCGGAGATGACTCCCGACCGCTGATGCCCGTAGACGTTCAGAAGGAGATGGCAGGCACGGCAGTGTGTTCGCGGCAAACTACCAGCACGGCCGAAGGGGCGGGGCGGACTGACTTAGGCGTCTCCTAGAAGATCTACCTTTTCGGCGGCTCGGCGGGCGGAGAGTTTGTCGCCCATTGTGCGGATGGCTTCGGGCGGGGGGCCGATGAAGGTTAAGCCTGCGTCGGCGACGGCTTGGGCGAAGTCGGCGTTTTCGCTCAGGAAGCCGTAGCCGGGGTGGACGGCTTCCGCTCCGCTGTCTCGGGCTGCGGCGATTATGGCTTCTGCGTTGAGGTAGCTCTCAGCGCTGGTGCTGCCGCCTAGGGCGTAGGCGGCGTCGGCGGCCCGGACGTGCATGGCCGTGCGGTCGGGGTCGGAGTAGACGGCGACTGTCTTTATGCCTAGGTCTCGGCAGGTGCGGATGATGCGCACGGCGATCTCGCCCCGATTGGCGATGAGGATGGTGGAGAACACTGACACCTAGCGTAATTAATGTGACCGCTTTGCCGGCTAGTTGCCGGAGGTCGGGCGGGCAGGCGGGGCACGGGCGGGTATCGGGCGGTCGAGGCTAGGTCGGGAGGGCGGGGCGCAGGCAGACGGGGTCGGGCGGGCGGGGCACCGGGCAGGCAGGCAGGGGCAGGGGGAGTTCGGGCGGGCGGGTATCGGGCGGGCGAGGCACGGGCGGGCAGGCGGGGCGGCACGCTCCAGTCGACGCCCGCTCCTCCCCTCCAGTTGAGAGGTGGCAGGCCAGTTACCAAACGACAAGCCTCCGTCGAGGGGTGCGCACGCCCCCAGTTCCCGAGCGACTCCTCCTCTTCGATGTATTCTGATTTGTGACCTAGGGTAGGTGATGTAAGCACATTTTGCTATACTGCTGATTATGAAACAAGATTTACTGAAGAAAGCTAATTTAAACTGATTTTATTATTTTTGGTGATATACTGCTTTTAGGGATATACTGCACTCGAAGTTTCTTGTCTCATTAGAAGTTTGGATGATTGCCGAGGAGGCCGCAACAGAACCGACGCTCAGAGCGGAGAGCCAAGACCAAAGGGAGCCGACGGATCCACGCTCTGAGCAGCGCAGAACATCCTAAGGAGGAAAAATGGGAGCAGGCAACATGATCGCCCTGCTAGGAGCACTGGTAGCAATGCACATGGGGACACTTCTCTACGTGAGCAGGAAAATCGATGCTCGCCTGGAAAAAATCGATGCTCGCCTGGAAAAGCACAGCAAAATGTTGAGCGAATCCGACACCAAATTCGAAACACGCATGCAAGCATCCGACGCCGAACACCGACAACGCATGCAAGAAATCGACGCCGAACACCGACAACTAATGCAAGAATCCGACACCAAATTCGAAGCACGCATGCAAGCAGCCGACGCCGAACACCGACAACTAATGAAAGAATCCGACGACAAGTTCGAAACACGCATGCAAGCATCCAACGCCGAACACCGACAACGCATGCAAGAAATCGACGCCGAACACCGACAACTAATGAAAGAATCCGACGACAAGTTCGAAACACGCATGCAAGCATCCGACGCCGAACACCGACAACGCATGCAAGAAATCGACGCCGAACACCGACAACTGATGAAAGAATCCGACGACAAGTTCGAAGCACGTATACAAGCAATGCGCACCGAAAACAGCAAACTGTTGAGCGACGCTGGCAAACTCATCTCTGCCAACGCCGAGGGGATCACGAAACTCCAAGTGCTCGTAGAAGCCAGCAGGAAAGACGTCCAAGCCAACATTGAAGGCATGAAGGATTTCAGAAAGACCGCCGCATTCCAGAACCAGTTGCTGATCAAGAACAACCGAAGCCTCGGAAGAATCGAGGGCATCCTTGGGGTTCAGCAAATAGACGAAACCGAGGAACCGCCAATTCCCATCTACGACGTCGAGCCAAATCTGGAAGAAGACGCAGAAGAACTAGAAGAGATCAAAGAACGAGCGGAGATGACCCCCGACCGCTGATGCCCGCAAACGCTCAGAGGGAACTGGCAGGCACGGCAGCGCGCTCGCGGCAGACTGCCGACACGGCGGAAGGGTCGGGGCGGACTTAGGCGGCCCCTAGAAGATCTGCGCTTTCGGCGGCTCGGCGGGCGGAGAGTTTGTCGCCCATTGTGCGGATGGCTTCGGGCGGGGGGCCGATGAAGGTTAAGCCTGCGTCGGCGACGGCTTGGGCGAAGTCGGCGTTTTCGCTCAGGAAGCCGTAGCCGGGGTGGACGGCTTCCGCTCCGCTGTCTCGGGCTGCTGCGATTATGGCTTCTGCGTTGAGGTAACTCTCGGCGCTGGTGCTGCCGCCTAGGGCGTAGGCGGCGTCGGCGGCCCGGACGTGCATGGCCGTGCGGTCGGGGTCGGAGTAGACGGCGACCGTCTTTATACCTAGGTCTCGGCAGGTGCGGATGATGCGCACGGCGATCTCGCCCCGGTTGGCGATAAGGATGGTGGAGAACACTGACACCTAGCGTAATTTACGTGACCGCTTTGCCGGCTAGTTGCCGGAGGTCGGGCGGGCAGGCGAGAGGGGCTCGGGCGGGCAGGGCAGCGGGAGGGGCTCGGGCGGGCAGGGCTCAGGCAGACGGGGTCGGGCGGGGCGCAGGCAGGCAGGGGCAGGGGGGGCTCAAGCGGGCGGGCGGGGCATCGGTCGGGCGAACAGCGGGCGGGCAGACGGGCAGGCGGAGCAACGGGCTCAGACAGGCGGGCAGGGGGGCAGGCAGGCGGAGCTCGATCTCGCTCACGCCGCGCCGGCGTCCGCCGGCGTGAATGCTTACCGGCTCGTAGGCGCACGGGCTCCGATATTGAGAGGAGGGGGGAACGTCCCCTCGTCGAATGGGGCGGCAAGCTCCCAGTCCCCAGGCGACGCCCGCGCCTCCCCTCCAGTTGAGAGGGGCGGGCAAGTTCCCCCCCCCCCCCCCCCGAGAAGGGCGGCACCCCCCTGTCGAGAAGGGGCACGCTGAGCGGCAAGTCACCAATTGCCTAGCGCCCGCCTCCGCCCCGTCGAGGGGTGTGGCAAGCCCCCAGTCGAGGGGTGGCAAGCCCCAGTTCCCGAACGACTCCTCCTCTTCGATGTATTCTGATTTGCGACCCTAGGTAGGTGATGTAAGCACATTTTGCTATACTGCTGATTACGAGACAGGATTTGCTGAAGAAAGCTAATTTAGGTTGATTTTATTATTTTTGGTGATATACTGCTTTTAGCGATATACTGCACTTGTAGTTTCTTGCACGCAGTAGAACTTTGGAGGATTGCCGAGGAGGCCGCAACAGAACCGACGCTCGGACGGAGAGCCCAAGGCCATAAGGAGCCGACGGATTAACACTCTGAGCAGCGCAGAACACCCGAAGGAGGACAAATGGTAGTAGCCGGCATAACCCTGATAGGAACACTGATAACCGTACTCGTAGGGATACTGATCTACTTGATCAAGAGAACCGATACTAGCCAGGAAAAGCACAGCAAAGAGCACAGAAAACTGATGCGTGAATCCGACGCCGAACACAGAAAACGCATGCAAGAAATCGACGCCGAACACCGACAACTAATGAAAGAATCCGACGCCAAATTCGAAGCACGCATGCGAGCATCCGACGCCGAACACCGGCAACGCATGCAAGAAATGCGCACCGAGAACAGCACGCTGTTGAGCGACGCCGGCAAACTCATCGCTGCTAACGCCGAGGGGATCACGAAACTCCAAGTGCTCGTAGAAGCCAACAGGAAAGACATCGAAGCCAACACCGAAGGCATCAAAGAACTCCGAAAAACCGCCGCAGACGCACTCGCAACCGCCCAAGCCAGCAACAAAGACATCCACACCAACAGGAAAGACATCGAAGCCAACACCGAAGGCATCAAAGAACTCCGAAAAACCGCCGCAGACGCACTCGCAACCGCCCAAGCCAGCAACAAAGACATCCACACCAACAGGAAAGACATCGAAGCCAACACCGAAGGCATCAAAGAACTCCGAAAAACCGCCGCAGACGCACTCGCAACCGCCCAAGCCAGCAACAAAGACATCCACACCAACAGGAAAGACATCGAAGCCAACACCGAAGGCATCAAAGAACTCCGAAAAACCGCCGCAGACGCACTCGCAACCGCCCAAGCCAGCAACAAAGACATCCACACCAACAGGAAAGACATCGAAGCCAACACCGAAGGCATCAAAGAACTCCGAAAAACCGCCGCAGACGCACTCGCAGCCACCCAAGCCAACAGAAAAGACATCGAAGCCAACACCGAAGGCATGAAGGATTTCAGAAAGACCGCCGCATTCCAGAACCAGTTGCTGATCAGGAACAACCGAAGCCTCGGAAGAATTGAGGGCATCCTTGGGGTTCAGCAAGTAGACGAAACCGAGGAACCGCCAATTCCCATCTACGACGTCGAGGCAGATCTGGAAGAAGACGCAGAAGAACTAGAAGAGATCAAAGAACGAGCGGAGATGACTCCCGACCGCTGATGCCCGCAAACGTTCAGAGGGAACTGGCAGGCACGGCAGCGTGTTCGTGACAGACTGCCGACACGGCGGAAGGGGCGGGGCTCGGTCGGGCGAGACGCAGGCAGACGGGCAGACGGGGCGCAGGCAGGCGGGGCACGGGCAGACGGGGCTCGGTCTTCGCTCACCGCCGCACCGGCGTCCCGCCGGCGTGAATGCTTACCGGCTCGCAGGGTATGCGGGCTGCCGATATTGAGAGCGGGGGAACGTCCCCCCGTCGAATGGGGCGGCAAGGTCCCAATCCCCAGGCGACGCCCGCGTCTCCCCTCCAGTTGAGAGGGGCGGGCAAGTCCCCCGTCGAGAGGGGCGGCACGCTCCAGTCGAGTTGGACACGCGGAGCGGCAAGTCACCAGCCCCCCTCGAGAAGGGCGGCACCCTCCTGTCGAGATGGGGCACGCTGAGCGGCAGTCACCAATTTCCTAGCGTCCGCCTCCGCCCCGTCGAGGGGGGTGGCAAGCCCCCAGTCCCCCGTCAACGCCGCGCCTCCCCCGTTGAGAGATGGTAGGCCAGTTTCCGAACGATAAGCCTCTAGTCGATGGGGGGGGGGGGGGGCAGCCCCAGTTCCCGAACGACTCCTCTCTTCGATGTATTTTGATTTGTGACCCTAGGTAGGTGATGTAAGCACATTTTGCTATACTGCTGATTATGAGATAAGATTTACTGAGTAGAGCTAATTTAGATTAGTTTTATTATATTTAGTGATATACTGCTTTTGGAGACATACTGCACTTGAGGTTTCTTACACGCATTAGAAGTTGGATGATTGCCGAGGAGGCCACAACAGAACCGACGCTCGGGCGGAGAGCCCACGGCCAAAAGGAGCCGACGGATTAACACTCTGGGCAGCGCAGAACACCCGAAGGAGGAAAAATGGTAGTAGCTGGCGTATCCCTGATAGGAACACTGATAGCCCTACTCGTAGGAATACTGGTCTACTTAATCAAGAGAACCGATACTAGCCAGAAAGAGCACAGCAAACTGATGCAAGAGATCGACGCCGAACACCGACAACTGATAAGAGAATCCGACGACAAATTCGAAGCACGAATGCGAGAATCCGACGCCGAACACCGACAACGCATGCAAGAAATCAGCACAGAGCACCGACAACTGATGAAAGAATCCGACGCCGAACACCGACAACTAATGAAAGAATCCGACACCAAGTTCGAAGCACGCATGCAAGCAATGCGCACCGAGAACAAGAAACTGTTGAGTGACGCTGGCAAACTCATCTCTGCTAACGCCGAGGGGATCACGAAACTCCAAGTGCTCGTAGAAGCCAGCAGGAAAGACATCGAAGCCAACAGACGAGACATCCAAGCCAACACCGAAGGCATCAAAGAACTCCGAAAAACCGCCGCAGACGCACTCGCAGCCACCCAAGTCAACAGGAAAGATGTCCAAGCCAACATTGAAGGCATGAAGGATTTCAGAAAGACCGCCGCATTCCAGAACCAGTTGCTGGTCAGGAACAACCGAAGCCTCGGAAGAATTGAGGGCATCCTTGGAGTGCAGCAAGTAGACGAAACCGAGGAACCGCCAATTCCCATCTACGACGTCGAGCCAAATCTGGAAGAAGACGCAGAAGAACTAGAAGAGATCAAAGAACGAGCGGAGATGACTCCCGACCGCTGATGCCCGCAGACGTTCAGAGGGAGTTGGCAGGCACGATTTTTACTCGAATCGAGTGGGTGACCGAAACAGCCTCCACGAATTCCGACCTGCTAGAAGCCGCGGCTGAAAGGCGGGCATTCGGAGGACAGCAACTCACGGAACGTCAGGCGGGAGCCGATGCGGGCGGGCACGGCAGCGTGCTTGTGGCGGAGTACCAACGCAGCGGAAGGGGGCGGGGCGGGCGGTCTTGGGTAGCTCCTAGAGGGTCTGCGCTGTTGATGTCGGTGCTGCTGCGCCCGATCGGTTGGCAAGCGGTTCGGTTGGCGCTGTTGACGCAGGCCATGGCGATCTCGGCGTTGGAAACCTGCAGATCTCTGGGCGCAGAGGTTGACATCAAGTGGCCTAACGACTTAGTCGGCCGCATAGATGAAACTTCAGCGAAACGGGAAGGAAGCGCACGCAGGCAAGGGGGCGCAGGGTCGGCGGAAATGAAGTTGGCAGGAGTGCTGGCCGAGACTGCTCCCCTTGCGTTGACCGGACACGAGCGCGGGGGGGAACCTCGGCGGGCGACAATACCAACAGTGGTCGTGGGGCTGGGCGTCAACCTGCGCTGGAGCAAGGAACTCGAGCGGGCAGTAGCTGAGGTGGCGGACAGCGGAGCGGAGGGAGACCCTGGTGAAAGAGCGCTTCAACGCGCCGGTAAGGAGCGAGAATTCTACGGATCGCAGCGAGCGGAGGGAGACCCTGGTGAAAGAGCGTTTCAACCATTGCCGCCGGTGTCGCTAGATCGGCTCGCCGGAAAGTCGGTGGAACGCCACGAATTTCTTATTCGGGTGTTAGCGAACTTCGACCGCTGGTATCGGTGTCTGGACAGGGAGGCGGCGGGGGCGGAGACGCTCGTGAGGAAACTTGGCAGTTGCTGCATCACGCTGGGTCGCCCGGTGAGCGTGAGCACCCCCGGGGGCGTCGTAGAGGGAACTGCAGTGGGTCTGACCGAAAGCGGCCACCTGATCCTCGAAACAGGCAGAGGAACAGACAAGGGGGTTACAGCGGAATTGGCAACGGTTTCAGCGGAATTGGCAACAAAAGGCGAGCTAGACGGGCGGGTCGGGCGGGTCGTGATCTCCGCGGGAGACTGCATTCACCTGCGCTGACACACCCCTGATGTAAGTTAAAGAAGAAGATCGAAGCGGCGGGGTCGGGGCGGGAATAGCGAATAGGGACAGACGAAACGACACAGCAGGCGGAAGCCACGGGGAAAGGACGGCGGGACGGGAGCCGTTGACAGACAGACGGAGAGAGGCGACGGAGACAAGGAGTTCATCACGACCACGGCGAATAAGTGCGTCGTGGTTGACAGACAAACGGAGAGAGGCGACGGAGACAAGCAGAAACAGCGGGCACAAGCAACGATAGAGAGGCAACAGGAGAGAATAGAGAGGCAACAGGGAGAGACAGGAGCAGCGATTGGCTATATATGCACTAGGAGAAGTGGAACCCGAGATCCACTCGGGGGCTTACGTTCATCCCGACGCGTCGGTGATCGGTAACGTTTCGATAGGCGCAGGCAGCAGCGTCTGGCCGCAGGCCGTGCTGAGGGGGGACGACGGGCTCATCCGGGTGGGAGAGCGGACGTCTATTCAGGATGGGGCGGTCATCCACGTGACCTCCGAAGAGCAGACTTCGGTAGGCAACGACTGCACGATCGGCCACCTAGTTCACCTTGAAGGCTGCTCGGTGGAGGACGGGGCGCTCGTCGGCAGCAGCGCCGTGGTGCTGCATCGGGCGGTGATCGGCTCGGGCGCTTTGGTGGCGGCGGGCGCAGTGGTGCTGGCCGACACGCACGTGCCGGCAGGGGCAGTGGCGCTGGGAGTGCCGGCCAAGATTAGGGAGAACGCCGTAGACGCCGAAGAGTTGCTGGAAGGGGCAAAAAGCTACGTGGTGCGGGCGCGCCGTTTCAGGGAGGAAATGCGTCGGCTAGACTAGAGCAAGAAGGCAAGTCGAAGCCGCTCGGTGGCTTTCGGCTACGAAGGATGGAGTGAGATGACCGATACAGCTACGAAAATCGGTGTTGAACTAGGCAATTACGCCCTGGGGTGGAGCGACGAGGAAGACTACGTGTTCAAGCCCCGCCGAGGGCTGGACGCCGACATCGTCTCGGAAATATCGCAAATGAAAAGCGAGCCCGACTGGATGCGCAAATTCAGGATGAAGTCGCTGAGCCGTTTCGAGAATCGCCCTCTGCCGACCTGGGGAGGCGAACTCGGAAATATCGACTTCGACAACATCTACTACTACATCAAGCCCACCGAGGAACAGGTGAGCGAGTGGGACGAGGTGCCGGAGAGCATCAAGAACACCTACGAGCGGCTAGGCATCCCCGAAGCCGAGCGGAAGTATCTAGCCGGCGTGACGGCGCAGTACGAGTCGGAGGTGGTCTACCACCGCAACCGCGAAGACCTGGAAGCCCAGGGCGTCGTCTTCTGCGACATGGACACGGCGGTGCGGGAGCACCCCGAGTTGGTTCGCAAGCACTTCGGGAAGGTGATTCCGCCTAACGACAACAAGTTCTCGGCCTTGAACTCCGCCGTGTGGTCGGGCGGATCATTTATATACGTGCCGCCGGGCGTGAGCGTAGAACTGCCTCTGCAGGCTTACTTTAGGATTAACGCCGAAAATATGGGGCAGTTTGAGCGCACCCTGATCATCGCCGACGAAGGAGCTCAGGTTCACTACATTGAGGGGTGCTCAGCGCCGGTCTACACCAGCGACTCCCTGCATTCAGCGGTGGTGGAGATCGTGGTGGGCAGCGGGGCGCGAGTCACCTACACGACCATTCAGAACTGGTCGTCAAACGTCTACAACCTGGTTACTAAGCGCGCTCGGGTGGAAGCCGAGGGGCACATGGAATGGATCGACGGCAACATTGGCAGCCAGTTGACTATGAAGTATCCGGCTGTCGTGATGGTGGGGCCGAAGGCGTCTGGCGAGGTGCTGTCGGTGGCGTATGCGGGAAGCGGTCAGCACCAGGACACAGGCGCCAAGATGACCCACGCCGCACCGGAAACGACCTCAAAGATCGTGTCCAAGTCAATTTCAAAGGATGGCGGGCGGACGAGTTACCGCGGGCTAGTTCGGGTGGAGGAGGACGCCTACGGCTGCAAGAGCCACGTGCAGTGCGACGCTCTCATTCTCGATGAGAACAGTATTTCAGACACCTACCCGTATATGGAGGTGGGCACTGTCGACGCCGTCATCGGCCACGAGGCCGTGGTCTCTAAGGTGGCAGACGAGCAGCTCTTCTACTTGATGAGCAGGGGGTTGAGCGAAGAGCAAGCCATGGGAATGATCGTGAATGGGTTCATTGAGCCGGTCACGCGGACGCTGCCCATGGAGTACGCGGTGGAGTGGAGCAGGCTGATTGAACTGCAGATGGAGGGGTCAGTAGGCTGAGGGGCTCGGCTCGGGTGGCTGGGGGGCTCGACTAGGTGAGGATTGGGGCTGTGGCGAGCCTGACTGGAGGGCTCTGGGGTCAGGTCGGGAGCAGGCCTAGTTCGGTTACGGCTTCCCGCTCCTCGGCTAGCTCTGCGACCGTGGCCAGCAGGCGGGGGCGGCTGAAATCGTTCAGAGCGATCCCCTCTACGATTTTCCAGCGTCCGTGAGTGCTCGTGCAGGGGAAGGAACTGACCAGTCCGGCAGGCACTCCGTAACTGCCGTCGGAGGGCAGGGCGACGCTCACCCAGTCGCCGGTGGGGGTGCCGGAGTTCCAATCGCGCACGTGGTCGATGGCGGCGGAAGCGGCGGAAGCGGCGCTGGAGACCCCTAGGGCGTCGATGATGGCGGCGCCGCGCTGAGCGACGGCGGGGATGAACTCGCCCTCCAGCCAGGTCAGATCCACCAACTCAGCCGCCGGGGTGCCGTCGATCTCAGCCGAGAAGACGTCGGGATACTGCGTGGAGGAATGGTTACCCCAGATGGTCATACGCCTGACCGCAGAAGCGGGCGCCGACGCCTTGCGGGCGAGGGCGGCGACGGCACGGTTGTGGTCGAGCCGGGTCATTGCGTTGAAACGCTCGGCGGGGATGTCTGCTGCGTTGTTCATAGCAATCAGGCAGTTCGTGTTGGCCGGATTGCCCACCACGAGGATTCGCACGTCGTCGGACGCTTGCTCGGACAACGCCCTCCCCTGCCCGGTGAAGATTGCGCCGTTGGCCTCCAGGAGATCCTTGCGCTCCATGCCCTTGGTGCGCGGGCGGCTGCCCACCAGAATGGCCCAGGTGGCGCCGTCAAAGGCAGTTTCCGCCCTGTCGGTGATCTCGACCCCCGCTAGGAGGTCGAAGGCGCAGTCGTCGAGTTCCATGGCCACGCCCTCCAGGGCGGCCATCGCCGGAGGTATCTCTAGAAGTTGGAGGGTGATCGGCTGATGAGAGCCGAGCATCTCCCCTGCTGCTATGCGGAAAAGGAGGCTGTAGCCGATGCGTCCGGCTGCGCCGGTGACGGCCACGCGCACCGGCAAGGTTTGCTCTCCGGGCACTAGAGCCGGTCGATGATGGCTGAGGCGAACTCCGAACAACGCACCTCGGTGGCGTGATCCATGAGGCGGGCGAAGTCGTAAGTAACGATGCGCTCTGCGATGGTCTGCTCCATTGCGGAGATGATGTTCTCGGCGGCTGCCCTCCAGCCTAGGTGCTCGAACATCATCACGCCGGAGAGCATCACGGAGGACGGATTCACCTTGTCGAGCCCGGCGTACTTGGGGGCAGTGCCGTGGGTGGCTTCGAACACGCCGTGGCCGGTCTCGTAGTTGATGTTGCCGCCTGGAGCGATGCCGATGCCGCCGACCTGAGCGGCCAGGGCATCGGAAAGGTAGTCGCCGTTGAGGTTCATCGTGGCGAGCACGTCGAACTCGGCTGGGCGGGTGAGTATCTGCTGAAGGGCGATATCGGCTATGGCGTCTTTCACGAGGATCTTTTCGCCCGGCTGGCCGCCGCAGTCGTCCCAGCCCACGGCGACGTCGGAGTACTCCTCCCTCACCAGTTCGTAGCCCCAGTTCTGGAAAGCGCCCTCGGTGAACTTCATGATGTTGCCCTTGTGCACCCAGGTGACGCTGGAGCGATCTCGTTTCACGGCGAAGTTCAGGGCGGCGCGCTGAAGTCGGTGAGAGTTGGCGCGGGAGACCGGCTTGATGCCGATTCCGGCGTCTTCTGGAATGTCGCGTCCGAACGTTTCATGGATGATCTCCCGCAGACGTGCGGCTTCGGTCGAGCCCGCTTCGGCCTCTATGCCCGCATAGATGTCCTCGGTGTTTTCACGGAAGATCACCATGTCGACCAGTTCGGGGCGCTTGACCGGCGAAGGAACGCCCTTGAACCAGCGCACTGGGCGCAGGCAGACGTAGAGATCGAGCAACTGGCGGATAGCCACGTTGAGGCTGCGGAAGCCTCCGCCTATCGGGGTAGTGAGCGGGCCTTTGATGCCGATTAGGTGCTCTTCAAAGGCTTTTATCGTCTCCTGGGGCAGCCAGTCTCCGGTCTCTTTGTAGGCCTTTTCGCCAGCAGTCACTTCTAGCCAAGCGATGCTCCTGCCGTGCTTGGCGGCAGCGGCGTCGAGCACGGCCTGGGCGGCGGGCCAGATGTCTATGCCTGTGCCGTCGCCTTCTACGTAGGGGATAATCGGCCTGTCGGGTACGAGCAACTCCCCGTCGGGGCCGAGGGTGATTTTGCCTTCTGAAGCTTGGGAATCTTGTGACATTGGGATCATTCTACGGGCAACGGGCGCTAATTAAGCGGGCGGAGGGGCGGGAGCGGGGGCAGAGCGGGCGGCGGATGGAGGCGAGCGGAGGGGCCGGCGGGGCGGGGGCGAGCGGAGGGGCGGACGGAGGCGAACGGCGGGACGGAGGCGCTAGCGCTCGGCGGCGGAGACTGTGTTGCTCAGGAGCATCGCCCGGGTCATCGGGCCTACGCCGCCGATGCGGGGGGACAGCCAACCGGCCACCTCAGCCACTTCGTCGGAGACGTCGGAGAGCATCCTGCCGCCCTCAAAGCTCGCTCCGGCGGCTATGACTGCGGCGCCCGGCTTGACCATGGAGGCAGTCACGAGACCGGGCGAGCCCGCCGCTGCGACGAGTATGTCGGCCTGACGGGTGAAAGCAGCCAGGTCGTCGACTCCGGTATGGACGACCGTCACTGCGGCGTTGGCGCCGGGGCGCTTGAGCGACAGGAGGTTGGCCAGCGGGCGGCCGATGGTGAGGCCTCTGCCCACGATCACCACGTGGGAGCCCTCAATGGGGATGTCGTAGGCGGACAGCATGTGAACGATGCCCGCTGGCGTGCAGGCCAGCGGAGCTTCAACGCCCTGGAGCAGCCGTCCGAGGTTGACCGGATGCAGCCCGTCGGCGTCCTTGGCGGGGTCGACCTCCGCTAGGGCGGTTTCGTAGCTGAGGCCAGGCGGGAAGGGGTACTGCATGAGGAAGGCGTGGATGTCGGCGTCGGAGTTGAACTCCGCCACGGCGTCGGAAACGTCGCTCCGGGATGCGTCGGCGGGGAGGTGCACGTGTGTTGACTTGATCCCTACCTCGGAGCAGTCCTGGTGCTTCATCAAGACGTACTTGGCTGACGGAGCGTCATCGCCTACTAAGAGCGTGCCCAGCCCCGGGGTGATCCCGCGCTCCGCGAGCGTTTCTATGCGGCGGCGCAGGTCGGCCTTTAGTTCGGCGGCTAGACGCTCTCCGTCGAGGGTGATGGCGGCCATGGGACGAGGGCGGGGCGTTTCGCAGAGCCGGAGGTCGGTTGGGGGTTGACCGGGTGGGCGGACGGCTGGCGGAGGGCGACCGGGGGGGCGGACGGCTGGCGGAGGGCGACCAGGGGGTGGGAGGACGGCTGGCGGAGGGCGACCGGGTGCGGACGGCTGGCCAGAGGGCTGGGACGCTGGGGCTTAGAGCGTTGCGGGGAGCGTCAAGCCGGTGCCGCCCAGGCCGCAGTAGCCCGCCGGGTTCTTAGCCAAGTACTGCTGGTGGTAGTCCTCGGCGTAGTAGAACTCCCCTGCCGGGAGAATCTCGGTGGTGACGGGGCCGTAGCCGGAGGCGCTCAGCACCTCTTCGTAGAGGAGTTGCGTGCGCTGCGCCGCGGCTTGCTGAGCGTCGTCGGAGGTGTAGATGCCGGAGCGGTACTGAGTGCCGAAGTCGTTGCCCTGACGCATGCCCTGAGTGGGGTCGTGGTTCTCCCAGAACAGGGAGAGCATGCGCTCCAGCCCGCCCGCCGAGGGGTCGAAGACGACGAGGATGACCTCGTTGTGGCCGGTGAGACCGGAGCAAACCTCCTGGTAGGTGGGGTTGGGGGTGTAACCGCCCGAGTAGCCCACTGCAGTAGTGAAGACGCCCTCTGCCTGCCAAAAGATCCGCTCCGCCCCCCAGAAGCAGCCCATTCCTACCAAGAGGGTTTGCAGGTGGCTGGGGAAGGGAGGCTGAAGGGGGGCGCCGAGGACGAAGTGCGAAGGTGCTGCGGGCATCTTCTGCGTGCGGCCGGGCAGGGCTTCGGCGGGGGTGGGCATTCGGTCTTTGGGTCTTGTGAACAGCGCCATGGTGATATTCTCCTCTTTCGCTTGTTAATCGTAGTTGAGTTCGGCTTCTGGCTATCTTGGGGACGGGGGGTTCTCTGTTCATAGTCCGACGTGAAAGGTTCATAGTCCGACGTGAAAGCAACGCGGCGCAGGGGGCATTGGGCAGACGCGGCGAACCCCACCGCCCGGTTGACGCCGCAATCACGTGAAAGCAACGCGGCGCAGGGGGTGTTGGGCAGACGGAAGATGACATAGGGAGGCCGTAGGGTGCAGGTTCAAGAACTGTTCCGCTCTCGTGGAACGGACGAGAAGCGAACGACGTGCGAAACAGACCTCGTGGAACGGACGAAAAGCGAACGACGCTGGAAACAGGCGAAACAGGAACAGACGGGCGTACGGCAATGACGGCGAAGGCAAGTCAGGTTCGAATAGAAGGACAAGACCACGTCTGCCAGCAACATGCGCAGGACTTGGCAGAGGCGAAGGCAAGTCAGCTTCGGATAGAAGGACAAGAAGGACAAACGGAAAGGCAGGACGGGAAAGAATGAAACTCAGGGCTGAGACAGCAGAGGGAACTAGGGCAACCGAACGCAAGACAACGAGACACCCCTCGGGGGCGTCAGGGTGCGCCGAGCGGGAGAGACGCCCTCAGCTCAGCGCAGCCGCCGCGGCGACGGGCGGTCGGAACAGACAGACAGCAGACAGCCGGAACAAGCAAGCGGCGGCGAACAGACGGGCGGCGGCGGGCAGGCGGAGCAGACGGGCGACAGCAGGAGGTCGGAACAAGCAAGCGGCGGCAGGTGGTCGGAGCAGGCGGGTGGCGGCGGGGGTTGCTGTCCTGGCCGCACTTGGGGCGGTCGCGGCAAGTTGCGGAGAGGATGATTCCAGCGCCTCGACGTCTCCGGTCGTGATCGGTTATCTATCTGTGGCGGAATCAGACTCCGACATCTACTACAAGACGGTCAACATGGCCGCCGCCCACTTCAATCTCGCTGGCGGAATCGACGGATCTCCGGTGCTGATAATCCCCAGGGACACCTCAGCTGACCCAGCAATCGGAACGAGTGTGGCGCTGGAAATCTTCAACAACTACGAAGGATCGGTCGGAATAGTCGGCCCGCAGACCAGCCTCGTAACTGTGGCTGTGGCGACAGCGGCAGCCACTCCTAATAAGCGCCTGATCATCTCTCCGTCCGCTACCTCGCCGGTGATCACCACCCTGGAAGACGACGACTACGTCTATCGTGTGGCGGTTTCCGACGAACTTCAGGGCAAGGTGCTGGCCGACCTGGCCTGGGAGGAGGGCTATCGGAACGTAGGCGTCATCTACGTGAACGACCCTTACGGGGCAGGGCTCTCAGAGCAGTTTGAGACAACGTTCACCTCTCTGGGCGGGGAAGCGACCTTGGTCGCGCACGAACACGTGGAGAAGCCGAGTTTTAAGGACGAACTCGAGCAAGCGAAGGCGGGAGGCGCCGAGGTGCTGCTGGCGATCGGTCACCGCAAGCAAACGAACGTGTACCTCCCTGAGGCGGTCGATGGGGGCTACTTTGACAAGTTCCTGTTCCCAGACGCTGCGAAGTCTCCGGACTTGCTCGAGTTAGTCGGGTGGGACGCCCTGGAAGGCTCGCTGGGCACCGCCCCTGGCTCACCGCCCGGACGCCCGGGACGTCAAGCCTTCAGAGAGGCATACACCCTCTTCTACGGCAAAGACTTCCCAGAGGGCGCTTTCTTAGCAGAGAACTACGACGCTGCAGCGCTCATCGGACTGGCAGTCGCCAAGGCGGGCAGCACCGCCGATCCCGAAGCCATTAGGGACGCTCTCCGCGAGATCGCCGGCCCGGGCGGAGAAGTGGTCGGGCCTGGGAAGGAGGGCATCGCTAGGGCGCTGCAGCTGATCGCCGAGGGGAAGGAAATCAACTACGAAGGGGCGTCGGGGTCGGTCGACTTCGACGAAAACGGAGACGTTGAGGAGGCCATTGAAATCTGGGAGGTGGCCGGCGGCGAAATCCGTTCCACGGGGAGGTTCATGGAGCCGTAGGGGGCAGCCACATGTCCTGCCGCACCCAGCGGTAGACGCCGGCGAAATCCTCGTTCACTTTGGGTGGGATCGGCCTGACCTCGCCGAGCAGTTCCGCCCCCCAGACGATGTGGGCGGTTCGCTCTACTACGAAAGCCGCCCCTAAGGCGTCCGCAGGGTTCTTGCCGACGCAGACTAGGCCGTGGTTGGCCATGAGCACGGCGCTGCGATCCGCCAGGGCGTCGGAGACCGCCTCGCCAAGCTCGGTGCTGCCGGTCAGGTGGTAGTCGCAGACTTCCACGTCGCCGCCTATGTAAACCACCACCTCTTCTATTACGGCGGGGACGCGGCGGCCGAGCACGGCGAACATGGACGCATAGCGGGGGTGGCAGTGGACGACTCCGCCCACCTCGGGGTAGCGCTCGTAACAGGCGAGGTGGAGAGCCTTCTCACTGGACGGGCTTTGCTCGCCGGAGACGAGGCTGCCGTCGGAGGACACGAACACTAAGTCGGCGAGAGTCATGGAGGCGTAGTCGACGCCGGAGGGTGTGAGACAGAACGTGCCGTCGCCGACGCGGGCGGAGACGTTGCCCGCTGTCCCCCCTACCAGGTCGCCTGCGTGCATCTCTCGGGCGGCGGCGAGAACGGAGGCGGCGGCGTCTTCCCTGAGTCGGCTCGTGTCAATCACGTCAGCACCTCTGGATTGGCGAGGTGCACGGGACGCTCCCCCGACAGGAGGAGGCGCAGGTCTTCGGCCAGCATCTCGGCCTGGGTCTTCTCGGTGTCGTAACTGGCGCCTCCGATGTGGGGGGTGAGCACTACGTCGTCCCGTCGAGTGAGAGGGTGAGCGGCGGGCAACGCCTCGCCCTCAAAGTGGTCTAGACCGCAGCCGGCTAGATGTCCGTCGGCGAGAGCGGAGGTCAGAGCGTCGAGGTCGTGCAGGGCGGCGCGGGCGGTGTTGAGGTAGATAGCTCCTTTTTTCATGGCGGCGAACTCCCGGGCGCCCATCATTCCGGCGGTCGCAGGGGTGACGGCAGCGTGCATGGACACCACGTCGGAGGCGGCGAGCAAGTCTGGAAGGGGGTGGCGGGCGTCGTCGACGAACGGGTCGTGGGCAATGACCTTGAGGCCGAGCCCCTTCATGCGCCAGGACACGGCCTTGCCCACCGCGCCCAAGCCTACGATGCCGAAAGTTTGGCCGGCCAAGTTCCAGGTTCTGTAGCGCTGATACGGCAGCGTGTCGGTGAATATTCGATTCGTGCGGACGTCCCGGTCGGCGGGCAGGAGGCGGCGGCGGACGGCGAAAAGCAGCGCCACGGTTAACTCGGCCACTGAGTCGGCATTGCGTCCCGGGGTGTGTATCACGGGGATGCCTGCGAGGGTGGCGGCGGGGACGTCCACATTGTTGGGGTCGGAGCGGGTGGAGACGATGGCTCGCAGGGGCAGCTCCATAACTCGCCCGGAGCAGAAGTCAGCCTCGGTCACGAGGACGTCGGCTTTCAGATCGGCGAGGCGTTCGGCCAGGTCGTCGGGGCCGAGCAGACGGATAGGGACGGGGTCGATCCACGGCTCGTAGGTCACGTCCAGGAGTCGGCGCAGTGCGTCCATACCGGGGCCGCGCAGTGGTGCGGTGACCAGCGCTTTAAGTTTGGAGTTTGACACGTGCTTTAGCGGGGGTTGCTGAGGGCGGACGGGCGGAGGGACGGGGGCGGGGCGGGGGGACGACGAGAGGACGGGGAGACGGGGGCGGGGCGGGGGGACGACGGGCGGGGACGGGGCGACGAGGACGGGGCGGGGACGGGGCGACGAGGACGGGGCGGCGGGCGGCGGGCGGAGGAGGCGGGGCGGAGGGGACGGGGATGCGGGGGACGGGGCGGCGGGCGGCGGCGGGGACGGGACGGGAGGACGGGGCGGGGGGACGACGGGCGGGGGCGAGAGGAGGGCTACTTGGTCTCGTAAGCAGCGAGAATGTCTGGGGACAAGGCAAGTCCGGGGTTGCCTGCCTCGAGCTTGCGGCGCTCCAGGCGATCTGACCCCGCAGGCAGGCCAGGTAACTGGAGGGGGTAGGCGCCCGTGTGCTCCACCACTAGGTCGCGTACGAGCTTTTCCGCTTCCTTCCAGTTGCGGGCGCGAGGGGGGCAGAACTGTTGGTTGTATGGCTGATCGAAAATGATCACTTTTCTGCCGGCGGAGCGCAGGTCGGCGATGTTGTGGGGGGCGTCCTCCACGAAGGCGTCGGCGGCCACGGACGTCTTTTTGGCCACGAAGCACAGGTCGCGGTAGGGGATTCCGGTTTCGTCCAACCAGCGGACGGTGTGACCGGCGGTGACTTCGTGCCCCCAGTTCACGTATAGGCGGTGGGTGACTATGCGAATCCAGACGCCGGCGTCGGATATGCGCCAGAGGGCGTCGACCACGCCTTCCAGGGGCTTCATTCTGAGCAGCATGTCGTGGTCGAGGACGGCTTGGCGGTGGATCGAGTCGAACTCCTCGGCAGAGGCTATGCCCCATTCTCTGCAGCCCCAGGAGACGTCCGGGGTGAGAGATTCCTCGGGCACCCCTTTGATCTTTGCGACGACGCTTCGGAAGCCGCTTATGTAGTCGGCGCAGACGCCGTCTAGGTCGACGCCGAGCACGAAGTCCGGTTCGGGCAGGATTGCGGAGACGCTGACATCGGCGGGGTGAGTTTTCGGGGCGGCCGGGGCGGGGGTCGGGGGGGCAGGGTCTGGGACGGGGGTCGGGGGAGCAGGAGGGGAAAGGGGAGCAGGGGCGGAGACTGGGGAGGATGGGGAGGAAGAGGCGGAGGCGAAGACTGGGGAGGCGGTAACCACAGCGCCCTGGGGGGCAGCCGGGGGGGGCGGGGTGGCAGGGGCTGGAGCGGTAGCCGGGGGGGAAGGGGCGGGAGCGGCAACGCCCTGGGCGGCGGGCGAGGGCTGGGCGGCGGGGGGCAACGGAGGGCGAGGGCGGAGCGAGTTCACTGACCCTTGGGGTGCCAGACCGTCTTGTATTCGCAAAACTCGCCTATGAGGTAAGGGCTCTGCGCCGCGGGCGAGAGCCAGCGCCGCTGGACGGGGGACGCTGCGACCACTCGGGTCACCGACTCCGAAGCCAGGCGCTCGGCTTCGGCTGCGAGGCCGGAGGCAGCGGGGGCGACGGGCCTGGCAGGCTCGTCGGAAACGGCGGCGGGCACTTCGGAAGCAACGGAGGCGGCGGGCACTTCGGAAGCGGCAGCGGGCTCGTCGGAAGCGGCGGGGGCGGCGGGCCCTTCGGAGGTGGGGGCTGGCGTCTCGGCGCAACCCGTCAGGTCGAGGCAGTCCACTTCGCCGTGAGAGGCGAGCGCCCGCAGCAAGACTTCCTTTCGACCGGTGAGAACGTTGACCACACCGGCGGGAACGTCGCTGGTGGCCAGTATCTCCGCCAGCGTTACGGCGGGGAGCGGGGAGCGCTGAGCAGCCAGAGCCACCACGGCGTTGCCGGAGACCAGGGCTGGGGCTAGGCGGGAGACCAGGCCGAGCAGCGGTGAACTCTCTGGGGCGGCCAAGCCGATCACGCCCATCGGCTCGGGGACGGTGAAGTTGAAGTACTCCCCCGCCACGGGATTAGATCCGCCCAGGACTTGCGGGTACTTGTCGCACCAGCCTGCGTACCAGACCCAGCGGTCTATGGCGGCGGCGACCTCAGCGGCTGGGTCGGGGCAGTCGGAGTCGGCGGCTCGCTCCACCTCTGCGATCAGTTCTCTGCGGCGGCTTTCGGTCACCTCGGCCACCCGGTAGAGGATCTGCCCTCGGTTATAGGCGGTGAGGGCGGCCCAGTGACTCTGTGCGGCGCGGGCGATTCGGACGGCGTCTCGGACGTCCTTGCGAGAGCCGTCGGGGACGTGAGCGACCACCTCCCCCGTCCGGGAACGGACTTCGTAGGAGCGTCCAGACTCGGAGCGCACGAAGGCGCCGCCCGCGAACATCTTGTAGGTCTTGCGCACGCTTAGGCGCTCCGAGCGCGGGGTTTTGGAGGGGGCAGCGGAGGGCGGGGCGTCGCCAGGCGCAGCGGGGATGGAAGTGGGGACGGGAGCAGCGTCGTCGGCGGAGGTGGAAGTGGCGTTGGGCGCAGCGGGGGCAGCGGGATCGGAAGGGGGGGCAGCGGGCGCGTCGGGGGCAGCGGCAGCGGGGGCGTCGGGGGCGAGCGCTTCCGAAGGGGCGTTGGAGGGGGCGGACAGGGGGCTCATCTCGGCGGCGCCTGAAGATCAACGTAGGCGAGCATGCCCTGTCGTCCGCCCTCGCGTCCGAAGCCGCTCTCCCGATAGCCGCCGAACGGGCTGGCGGGGTCGAAGCGGTTGAAGGTGTTCGCCCAGACCACGCCGGCCTTCATGCGCTCGGCCATCCAGAGGATGCGGGAGCCTTTTTCCGTCCAGATGCCTGCGGAGAGCCCGTACGGGGTGTTGTTGGCGCGCTCCACCGCTTCTTCGGGGGTGCGGAAAGTGAGCACGGAAAGAACCGGCCCGAAGATCTCCTCGCGGGCGATGCGGTGCGACGGCGAGACGCCGCAGAAAAGCGTGGGCGGGAAGAAGTAGCCGCCCGACGGCAGGTCGCAGGCGGGCTGGTAGAGCTCGGCTCCCTCCTCTACGCCCGAATCCACGAGTTCGGAGATCTTGCGAAGTTGGGCGGCGGAGTTGATGGCGCCGACGTCGGTGTTCTTGTCAAGAGGGTCGCCGACGCGCAGGGTCTCTAGGCGTCTGCGCAGCCTGAAGACGACCTTCTCGGCGACGCTCTCCTGCACCAGTAGGCGGGAGCCGGCGCAGCAGACCTGTCCCTGGTTGAAGTAGATGCCGTTCACGACGCCCTCAGTTACTTGGTCTAGGGCGGCGTCGGGAAAGACGATGTTGGCCGCCTTGCCGCCGAGTTCCAAGGTGAGGCGCTTTCCCGATCCGGCCAGGGTTTTCTGAATGGACTTACCCACCTGCGTGGAGCCGGTAAACGCCACTTTGTCTATGCCCGGATGGCTGATGAGAGCGGCTCCGGTGCTGCCGTCTCCGGTTAGGACGTTCACCACGCCCGCTGGGAGGTCGGCCTCTTGGATAATCTCGGCAAGCGCCAGGGCGCTGAGGGGGGTGGTCTCGGCGGGCTTGAGCACCACGGTGTTGCCGGAGGCCAGGGCAGGAGCGATCTTCCAGGCGGCCATCAGCAGAGGGAAATTCCAGGGGATGACCTGGCCAACCACTCCCAGGGGCTGCCAGGAGGCCCCCCCGAAGGCGTACTCGAGCTTGTCCGCCCAGCCGGCGTGGTGGAAGAAGTGGGCGGCGGCCAGCGGTATGTCCACGTCGCGGGACTCTTTGATGGGCTTGCCTGCGTCGAGGGTCTCTAGCACTGCGAACTCCCTGGAGCGCTCCTGGAGGAGGCGGGCGATGCGGTAGAGGTACTTGGCCCGCTCAGCGCCGGAGGTCTGCTGCCAGCGGGGGGAGGCCGCCCGGGCGGCGTCGACCGCCCTGTCTACGTCTTCGCCGCCGGAGAGGGGGACGACGGCAAGCGGCTGGGCGGTTGCTGGGTTGAGGGTGGTGATGACCTCAGTACTGCGGGGTTCGGTCATCTCTCCGTCGATGAAGAGTCCGTAGCTGTCGGCTATGCGAACCAGGTCGGTGGCTTCGGGGGCTGGTGCGTAGCTGTCTGGGCCGAAGGCGGGCGGGTGAGCGGGAAGGGGGTGCTGGTTCTGGACGGCGACAGGGTGAGAGTCGGGCGGAGACGGCGTTTGCGGAGACTGAGGCGCTGGGGCGTTCTTGGCTTGTGAGACCATCGGCTGCTCAGGCGAGGGTCTTGTCGGCTCGCACGTAGCGGCCTAGGCGAAGTCGGTCGAGCTGAAGAAGCACGTCGTTGAGCAGGCTGGAGGCGCCGATGCGGAAGAGTTGCGGCGTGAGCCAGTCAACTCCGAGGGTCTCGGCGACGACCACGAGATATTGCAAGGATTCCTTGGCGGTGCGTATCCCGCCGGCCACCTTCAGCCCGACCAACCGCCCCTCGGAGTCGGCGAACTCTCGCAGGGCTTCGGCCATGCACAGCGCTGCGGGGAGCGTGGCGGAGGTGCCTATCTTGCCAGTGGATGTCTTGATGAAGTCCGCCCCGGCGGCCATTGCGAGCATTGAGGCGCGGCGCACTGCGTCGTAGGAGCCGAGTTCGCCTGTTTCCAGGATGACCTTGAGGCAGGCTCTGCCCGCCGCTTCCTTGGACGCAGCGACCTCGTCGAATGCCTGCCGATAGCGGCCAGCTAGAAAAGCGGAGCGGTTCAGGACTATGTCGATCTCATGCGCTCCGGCGGCGGCTGCGCAGCGGATTTCCTCTAGGCGGACAGCGAGGGGGCCGAGACCTGCCGGGAACGACCCCGCCACGGAAGCCACCCGCACGCTCGTTCCGGACAGGGCGTCTAAGGCGACGGGGACGAGTTCGGGATAAACGCAGACGGCTGCGACGGGAGGAGCGGGGGCGGAGGCGGGAGTAGGGGGAGGAGCAGGGGCGGGGGCGACGGGCGGGGCGGAGGGGGAGGCGGGGGGCGCGGGGGCGACGGGGTCGGGGGTGGCTAGTTCGGGGCGGAGCGCCTTGCCGCAGAGCGAAAGCACTTTGCCAGGGGTGTCTGCTCCCTCAAGGGTGGTGAGATCCATGCAGGAGACCGCCAGCCGCAGGGCGGCTGCCTTAGCGGAGGTCTTGATGGAGCGCTTGGCGAGGGCGGCGGCCCGTTCGTTCAGACCGACGGCGTCTACGGGCGTGATTGTCAATCCCAAGAGCGGATCGGGCAGGAGTTCGTCGGACGCAGCAGGGGTGGACGCGCCCGACCGCAGGGGTCGATCGGCAGCGACGGCGACGACAGCAGAAGCATCCGCAGCGTCGGTCGCAGCGCCGCCTTCCAAGCGGGTCGCAAACGTCTTCACCCCAATAACGCTATTGCGATGCGTAACCCGCGGCACACTCTCCTGCACACCGCATCAAGGCGGCGAACCAAATCCTAAATCGACTTTTGTAATCCCGTGCTCAGCCACGTTGTAAAACATTGGCCCGTCATTCAGGGAAGCTTTTATTATGGAATCCAGATTTCTTAGGAATCTGTCTGCCAGAGCTTTGCCATCCAAATTCTTGCTGTTAGCTATGCTAAAGCACTTGACTTTGTGTTTTACAACAATTTGTTTTTCCGGATCGTTTCTTCGTATACCTTGATCTTTTGTAAATACTATCCAACCCCTATCACCTACCATCTTAAGCCACTCTTCATCTCCCTGTAGTTTCTGGCTGAGCTCCTCCCCGTAATGCTCTGACATAGTTATGACGTCTAACCCGTTCTGGCGTAATCTCTCCGGTACCTTTTTATTTCCGAGACAACGATCCGTGAATATCTTAGGCAGCTTTTGAATACTCGACATCGCAAACTGCTCTGACTTTCGCCTCTGAAATGTCGTAGTCCTGGGCCACTTCACTCAGATCTTCGCCTGCCTCCACGCGACCAAGGACGTCGCATATCCGAACTCCGGTATCGGCAAAGATAGGCCTTCCGAAAGACATTTCAGGATCGACCACTACGTTGGCCTCGCCATATCGATCAATGCGTAAGCGCCTGGCGTATTTGTCGTCGTCGTCTGCGTAAGTAATGAGTTCTAGCAAGTCCTCAATAACCGAGACTATGACTGTCTGACCGTCGTAAGGTCTAACGAGTTTGAGATCTACCCGGTCTTTGTTCTCTTCTTCGTACTCATAGAACAAGTCAAATTTGTCGGTAAACAACCTTTTAGAAGCTAGTGCGTGATCAATACTATTTTCTTTTTTCAGGGCATCGACAGCCCTGCGTATGCGCTGCATTGAAATACCGCGCTTCCTTAGGAATGAAAGAACGTACGCCTCGGCCAACCCCACGAAAGGTATTCTCCAATCAACAGGTCGAACAACGTCAATGGACGTCACTATTGGTTCACGCTCCCCTCTGGCATTTCTTCGGGACGAAACACTCTGCGTAATCCAACTGCGCATCGTGGAAGGACTCATATCAAGTATGCGTGCCGCCTCAGCAATGGAGTAGAGCGGAACAGTTCTGCGGAAATCTTCCTCCAACTCGAAAACTCCCTCCCCCACTATCTCGCTTGTTTGCGTACTTGCTGGGTCCATTTTACGAACCAGTCAAAGAGGGCGCAGTGATTTTCTAATAGTTCGGGGTGCCACTGGACGGCCACCACCGGAGCGTCTTCGCATTCAAGGCCTTCCACCGAGCCGTCGGGGGTGCAGGCGGTGACCTCCAGTCCGTTGCCTAGTCGGTCGACTGTCTGGTGGTGGAGGGAGTTGACCTGCATGCTCTCTCCGTAAACCTCGGCCAGGCGGCTGCCTGGGGTGATGACGACCTCGTGCTGAAGCAAGTGCGGAGGGTCTTCAAAGAATCCGTGTTCGGGGACGTTCTGATTCAAGGTTCCACCGCGCCAGACGTTCACCATTTGCAGACCGCGGCAGATGCCGAGCACGGGCACCTCCGCCTTGGCGGCGGCTTCGAGCAACTCCAGTTCCTGGGCGTCTCGGTCGGCCTCTGGGTTCATCAGATCGGTCTCGGGCTCGGCTCCGTAGAGCGCCGGGTCGATGTCGGGGCCGCCCGGCAACACCATCCCGTCGAGGCGCTCCATCACCGCCTCGGAATCGGTCTCTAGGGAGATGAGAACGGGCAAGCCGCCGGAGGAGGCGACTCGCCGAGCGTAGTCGTAGAAAAAGACCTCTACGGAGAGGTGTGACATCGCCTTGGGGAGCTTGCCTAGTTCTCCACTCGGGGCGCGGCGGCCGGGGAGGCCTATCAAGGGAGGCGGCCTGTCGCCGCCTTGGGTTTTGAGCGTCTCGTTTATGAACGTGTCCCTTCTCGACGTGTCCCTCAACGACGGGAGTTCCTGGGCCTGAGTCTACGATCCCCGTGGGAGGCCTTCCCCAAGGGAGGTTTCGGAATGAGCGCAGGGGAGCGCCCCGCCGGGGAGCGTTGCGCCCGAAAGCCAGGGTGGTCTGCTGGCGGTGTTGGTTTGCTGTCGCTGCCCGTCGGAAACCGACGGCGGCCTGAGGGGGGGCGCCTCCCTGGAAGCGCCCCCCTTAGACGTTAAGGCCGTTAGGAAGCAGGAATCGGGAACGGGATCTCGAACTCTCCCGACTGCACGCTTTCAACTAGGTCATCCTGAATCTGCTGCAGTTCCTGGAGGCTCGTTGCGGTCTCCACGGTTGCTTCCATGTTGACCGGCAAGACTTCGATGCCGCCGTTCTGGATGCTCCCGGGGAAGAAGGCGTTACCGAACTCGCCGCTGCGTACCAGGTCGAAGTAGTTTTGGAAGAGTTCGCTGAGTCGAATCACCGTGGCTGAGAGGTAGATGTCGGGGGCGGTCTCCATCTGCGAACCGAAACCTACCAAGAGCGGCACGCCTGCAGCCGAGGCTGACTGGGCGGAGCCTATACAAATGCCGTCGCCTGAGCAGTAGATCAGATCTGCTCCCTGGTCGATCAGCGACTGAGTCACCTCGGCAGCCTTCTGGACGTTGATGAAGTCGCCCACGAAACCCTCGAGGAAATTGATGTCGGGGTTGATCGAGCCCACGGCCTGCTGGAAAGCAAGGTGCATGATCTTGACGAAGTCGAACTCCGGGCCGCCGACGATGCCGATCGTGTCGCCCACTATGGCGTGGGCGGCGAGAATCCCGTTTGGATAAGCCATGTCCTGCGTGTTGTAGAGCCAGTCCACGACGTTGTCCTGCGGGTCTGCGCCCGGTGAGATAACTCCGCCGGTCATCACGAAATTGACTTCGGGGTACTCTCCGTACAACTCCATGATCGGGTCTACGTACTCGATTCCGTGTCCGATGATGAGGTCGAAGCCTTGGCTGGCAAAGTTCCGGATGGCAGGCAGCGAATCGGTGGGTTCGACGATCTCCTCGAGCATCCGGAAGTCGATGTTGCCGTCGGCTGCTGCGGCGGCGATTAGACCTTCGGCAGCTGACTGGCTGAAGGAGTTGTCGTTCTTGATGCCCGGCAAGAGCAGCGCCACCTTCAGCTCTCTGCCCTCGGTGGCTGGAGCCGCGGGCGGCGAGGGGTCAGGGGCCGGCTCTGGAGCCGGCACTGCAGCTAGGGGCGGCGCTGGTGCCGGTTCGGAAGCCGGAGCCGGTGCTGGCGGCGGGCTGGTTTCGGTGGTGTCGCTGCTGCCGCAAGACGCTGCGAGCAGAGCGAGCGCAAGCACTCCTGTGAGCATCTTCACGGAAATGCGCTCCCTTTGAGGATGGTTCTTACTAGTCCGGCGGGTGTTCATGGTCTCTCCCCATCGTGTGTGGTTTCTTTAGTCAACCTGACTTTCGGCGTCTTGCCGTTTAGGCATCCTGCCTGAGGTATAACGAGCAATCTGTCATCTCCTCTCGTCTGGAAGCCGGCTAAGCGACACGCAAGACGGCAGGAAGCAATACAGACGATACAAGCCTACTCGTCAGGGCTGAGACTGCATGAGCGCGATTTGGCGTAAGAATCCATGCTGTGAACCCCCCTACCCCGCACATCACGTCTAGCTCCACCCCTTATGACGCTTCATCGGCCTACGCCCCAGCGGGCTATCGGCGCATCCGGGTGCTCTTCCCCGACCAGTACGGCTTCGCCCGCGGCAAGTATGTTCCGGCGTCGGCGGCGGGCGACGACGTCTCCTTTTCCACGACCATTTTCGGCGTGGGGTACGACCGCGACCTCATTCCAGCGCCGGGGGCAGAGGTGCTAGAGGGGATGGGGGACATGACGGCCCACTACTTAGCGGATGACGTGAGACCGAGTTGGGAGGAGGGGGTCGGCGTGGTCATAGCCAGCCTGCAACGCAACGGGAAGCCGCTGGCAATCTGCCCACGGCACGCCGCCGAGCGGGCCGTTGAGGGATTTGCCGCAGCCGCTGGGGGCAGCCCGAGAATGGGAGTGGAGCTAGAGGCGTACGTGCTTCAGCGCGACCCCGACGGGCGCTGGGTGCCGTGGGACACGCCGGGCGCCCACTGCTACGGCACGGGGGCTCTGGCGGATCCGGTCGGGTTGATTGAGGAAATTCTGGACGCTGCTGAGCGCTGCGGCATCCCCGTGGAAACCGCCGCTAGCGAATACGACAATGCGCAGTTTGAGTTGACGGTTGCCTACGGAGAGGCCATGGCGGCCTTGGACAACGCGTTCTTGCTCAAACTGCTCTGCCGGGAAGTGGCGCAGAAGCGCGGGCTGCGGATGACGTTTTTGGGTAGGCCGCTAGGCGACCGAGGCGGGAACGGGACTCATATACATCTCAGCGTCCAAGGCGGAGAGGATGACCCACTCGACCCGGACATCCAAGCGGCCGCTACCCACGCCGATCCCAGCCGCAAAGACAAATATAAAAAGCAGAACCTGTACTCCGACAAGGATGCTGACGACGGGCTTTCTACCTTGGCGCGACGCAGCATCGCCGGGCTGCTCGCCCACCACGAGGCGCTCTCGGCTCTGTGCGCCCCCACGGTGAACGCCTATAAGCGCTTGATGCCTGGACAGTTGGCGGGCTACTGGGCGAACTGGGGTTACGACCATCGGTCGGCGGCGGTGCGAGTACCTCCGGGCAGGGAGATGGCAGCGCGCCTGGAGCATCGTCTGGCTGACGGGGCGGCGAACGTCTATCTGGCTGCGGCGGCGATGCTCACCGGGGCTCGACTGGGCATAGAGGAGAAGTTGGATCCTCCGCCGCCGGAGGAAAGCGACGGATTGGAGACGGCCAACACGGAGCGCTGCGTGCCGGAGAACCTCGCCCTGGCGCTAGACGCCCTGGAGGCTGACACCGCCGTGATCGAGGCCTTCGGGCCGGAGGTGATCGCTCACTTCGCGGCGATGAAGCGCGCCGAATGGGCGCGCTACGCCCGCGCCGTCACGGACTGGGAACTGAATGAGTACCTCGCCTTCCACTAGCCCTGAGAACGCCGGAGAGGACGAAGAGTTTCATCACGGCGACCCGTACGCCGACATCTACGACCCCGACACCTATCTGAACGGAATTCCGCACGCAGCCTTTGCCCGCCTTCGGCGCAGGGAACCGGTGAGTTGGAACGAGAAGAGGGCGTGCTGGTCGGTCGTCGGTTACGACGACGTCAGCGCCGTGGGCAGGGACTACAAGCGTTTCACGTGCACTCAGGGGGTCACGCTGGAACGGATGGAGCCCGACGCCCTGGAGGCTCGGCGTTCGATGCAGGAACTCGACCCCCCGGAGCACACGCGTCTGAGGCGGCTGGTGAACAGGGGGTTCACCCGCCGGGCGGTAGAGGAGCGCTCGGGGATGCTGCGAAGCCTGGCGGAGGAGATCGTGGACGAGGCGCTGGAACGCGAGGAGTTCGACTTCGCCAAGGAGATTTCCCGACGTCTGCCTATGCGGGTGGTGGCCGCCCTGCTGGGTGCGCCCGATTCCGACGCTGAGCAACTCGCCCACTGGGCGGATGCGATGCTGGGGAACGCCGACCCCGAGTACACCGACTTCGTCATTGACCGCACTGACACCGAGCGGTTCCGTCTGATCCCGTTTCGCAGTCCGGCCACCCTGGAGGTCTTTGAGTATGCGGACGCTCTGGCAGGAGAGCGGCGGCGACGCCCGAGGGAGGATCTCACCACAGCCCTGCTGGCGCCCGCCGAGGACGGCAGCCGTCTGAGTGCCGGGGAGTTCAGGAACTTCTTCGCCTTGCTGGTGGCGGCGGGCAACGACACCACCCGCTACTCCATCACGAGCGGGATGCACGCCCTTATTACCCACCCCGACCAGTTCGCTGTCCTGGCCGAGGACCGTTCTCGGCTGCCGATAGCCGTGGAGGAGATACTGCGCTGGACGAGCGCCGTGATGCACTTCTGCCGCACGGCTGTGAGCGACACCACGCTGGGCGGCGCTGCTGTGCGAGCCGGAGACAAGGTGGTGATGTGGTACGTCTCGGCCAACTACGACGAGACCCGATTTTCTCGGCCTTACCGCTTTGACGTGAGCCGCACACCCAACGAGCACGCTGCCTTCGGTCTGCACGATGCGCACCTCTGTCTGGGCGCTTGGCTGGCGCGCTTGGAGATACGGCTGATCTTTGAGGCTTTGCTGTTGAGGGCTCGCAGCATTGAGTTGGCGGGCGAAGTGGAGCGGCTGCGCTCCAACTTCATCGGCGGGATCAAGCACCTGCCCGTCAGGGTGCGTGCAGCCTGAGCAGGCCGGGACGGCGCGCAGGGGCAGGCAGCCAGACGGAGAGCGGGTGGCGCAGGCGCAGCGGGCGGAGCGGCAGCGCAGCGGGCAGGCGGGCCGGACGCGGGAAAGCGTGAAAATATAAACTGCTAGCGGCATCGCTCCAAGCGGCTCGGCAAACAAAACAACAGACGGGAGACGGATAGATGTACAACCAGCGCGCCATTGACGTAGGACTTGGCAAGCGGAAGGCCGATTTGGTGTTTGAAGGCGGCAAGCTCGTGAACGTCTTCACCGCTGAGGTCTACGAAGCGGACGTGGCGGTGGCAGGCGATGTGATAGCCGCCATCGGCGACGTGAGCGAGACCGTAGGCGAAGACACTCAGATCGTGGACGCCTCGGGCATGCACATTGTCCCGGGTCTGATCGACCCGCACGTGCACACCGAGGTCACCAAGCTGTCGATCACGGGCTTCGTCTCGGCGGTGCTGCCGCACGGCACTACGTCGGTCTGCACTGCGTTCGATCAGATCGCTCCGGTGAAGGGAATAGACGGAATCCGCTACATGCTCGACGAGGCGGAAGGGCTGCCGATACGCATCTTCAACCCCCCTCCGTGCAAGATCCCCTACACCATTCCACCGGGCACGCTGGGGGCGAGCGTCGGCCCTGACGACCACCGCAAGGCGATGACGTGGGAGGAGGCGAACGGCATCGCTGAGACCACGTTCGACTTCATCCGAGCCGGAGACAGCGACGTGATCGAGTCCATCGGTCTGTGCGAGGAGCACAAGCTGCCGGTGCACGGCCACGCACCCTTCGTGACAGGGCTGGCCTTGGGCGCCTACGCCAACTGCGGAGCGAGAGACGATCACGAGTGCTTCTCCAAAGAGGAGACCATCGACAAACTGCGCAACGGGCTGTTCTGCCTGCTGAGAGAGGCGACGATGGCGCACAACCTGGCCGACTGCATCAAGGCGGTCACAGAGGCTGGCCTGCCGACCCGCAGGGTGTGCCTGTGCTCCGACGACACCGACACCTCCACGCTGGTGAGGCTGGGACACATGGACCACATCCTGCGTCGAGCCATCGCCGAGGGCGTAGATCCGGTGACGGCCATTCAGATGGTCACTATCAACGCAGCCGACGCCCTGGCCGTGGACGACAAGGTGGGGGCGGTGGCACCGGGCCGCTTCGCCGACATCCTGCTGGTGAAGGACTTGACCGAATTCGACGTGTCGGCCGTCTATTGGGGGGGCAAATTGGTCGCCTCTGAAGGCGGTCTGGCGCTGGAACTAACGCCTCCGGAGCGCCCGGCGGAGTTGATGCGTACGTTCTCGCTCACGCCGGTAACTCCCGACGACCTGCTGTTTCGCACCGACCTTGAAGATGGACGCGTGGAAGCCATCTCCATGCTCGTGCCGCCGGAAATACCTATACGCCTGCGGCGGGACGTAGAGCTGGAAGTGAGAGACGGGCTGGTGCTTGCGAACCCGGAAATCGACGTGAGTTACGTGTCGGTCATTGAGCGCTACAACGACACTGGGTCGCGCTCTACCGCCTTCATGTCGGGGTTCAGCCTGCACTCCGGTGCGCTGGCGTCGTCGCTCTCGCCCGACGACGAGAACGTGGTGTGCCTGGGGGCGGACGTCGCCTCAATGGCTACGGCGGTCAACCGGGTCATCGAATTGAACGGCGGTCAGGTGGTGGCGCGCGACGGCGAGATCCTGGCCGAACTCGCCCTGCCCTTTGCGGGCATAATGAGCGACATCTCCCCCGCTGAGATGGTGGAGGCGGAGGATCGGCTGATAGCGGCGGCGCACGAGTTGGGCTGCGGGTTGCCGAACCCGTTCATGTGGCTGATCTTCCTGCCGATCACGGCTATCCCTCAGTACTCGCTGCTGGACAAGGGCTTCGTGGAGCAGGCGACGCTTTCGTTCTGCAGCCCGGTGGTGCGCTCGCTCTAAGGCGGGCGAAGGTGCTGTCGGACGCTCGAGAGTTCTGTCGGCAGCGGCGAGACCTGCCTTTGTGGGGGGCGAGACCTGCGCGGCGGGTATGAGACCGCCCGCGGGGGGTGTGAGGATTTCCTCCTAGGAGGTCAGAGTCTCCCAGAGACGCTTCGGGGAAAGCGGCGTAGCGATGGATTCTCCGTCGGCCCGCTCCCCTAGGGCGGCGAAGACGGCGTTGACCGTGCAGGAGTATGCCCCGCTGGTTCCCCCCTCCCCCATGCCTTTCATGCCGCCTGGGGTGTACGGAGAAGGATGCACAGTGTGATCAACAAGGAAGAACGGCAGCGAATCCGCACCGGGGGCGAGGTAGTCGGCCAGGTTGGTAGACAGCGGCTGTCCGCCGGGGTCGTAGACGAACTCCTCGAGCAGGGCTGCTCCGATGCCCTGGGTGGCAGCGCCCTGCACCTGTCCTTCCACGATCATGGGGTTCACCATCACTCCGCAGTCCTGAACTACGACGTAGTCCTCTATCTCCACTCCCCCGGTTTCGGGGTCGACCGCCGCTGCGCAGGCGTGAGAGGCGTAGGAGAACGTGGGTGAAGGAGGGTCGTAGACGTTGGAGGCGGTGAGGCCCGGGGGCTGGCCATCCGGGAGCGGGAAGCCCCGATGTGCGGCGGCGGCCACCTCCGAAACGGACACGGAAGAGGCGGTTCCGGCCACGGAGAGAACGCCGTCGGCCAGGATGAGGTCGGCGGGGTTGGCCTCCAGCATCTCGGCGGCGACCGCCTTCAACTTCTCGGCCAGTTCCCGGGAAGCGTTCACGGCAGCTCCTCCGCCCACAGCCATGGAGCGGGAAGCCGCCGTGCCGTAGGAGGAGTAGGGAGTGAAGTCGGTGTCGCTGTGGATCACCTCTACGTCGCTCACTGATACCCCCAACTCTTCGGCAACTAGCTGTGCCAGACTGGTTTCTAGACCTTGGCCGTGGGGGGATACGCCGGTGTAGAGGCGGACGGAACCGTCGGGCTCCATCCGCACTGTTGCGCTCTCGTAGCCCCCTATCCGCAAACCCAGAATCTGGTTCAGGAAACTGGGGCCGACGCCTGCTAGTTGAACGTAAGAGCAATAGCCCACGCCGCGGAGTTTTCCGTCGTCGGGGGCAGACTTCTGCCTGGCTTCTATGTGCTCTCGCGCCAGGCGGAGAGGCTCGGCGTAATCGCCGTTGTCGTATGTGATGTGAGTGCGGGTTTCGTAGGGCTGCTGGCTGGGGCGGATCATGTTCTGTTCTCGCAGTTCAGCAGGATGGCGTCCGAGCGCCTGCGCCGCCAATTCCACGGCCCTCTCGTTGATCATGACCGCCTGCGGCTGTCCGAAACCGCGGTAAGCGCCTGTCATCGTTGTGTTGGTGGCGATTAAGCGTCCGCTGCCTCGCACAGCGTCCCAGGTGTAAGGGCCGGGCGACATTCCGAGCGCTACGAACAGAGGCCCGCCGCCGAAGGGGAAGCATTGCGCTCCGGCGTTGCGCAGGGATTCCGTACGAAGGCCGCGCAGCGCGCCGTCGTCGTCAAAAGCCACCTCTATCTCGTGTATCTCGTCGCGGGCGTGAGCAGCGCCGAGCATGGTCTCGGTACGGCTTTCTACCCAGGCCACCGGGGTGTCCAGCGCTAGAGCGGCGATGACGACCATCAGTTCGTCTTCGTAAATGTGATCCTTCACGCCGAAGCCGCCGCCTACGTCGCAGGCGATCACCCGCACTTTGTGCTGGGGCATCCCCAACACCTCGCAGATGCTGTCGCGGGCGGCATGCGGCGCCTGGGAGGAGGTGTGTACCACGAGTTTGCCGGAGCGCTCCGGTATCGCCAGCACTCCCCTGCCCTCCATGGGCGTCGGGCTGAGGCGGCCGATCCGCAGCGTGGCGCCGAGGCGTCTGTCGGCGGCAGCGAAAACCGCCTCGGTGTGCTCGGCGGAATCGCCCACCTCAAAGGCGGCCAGCACGTTGTCGTCTAGGTCTTCCCAGAGCTTCGGGGCGCCGGGTGAGGCGGCTTCGGACAGATCGATTACGGCGGGGAGTTCACGGATGCGAACGCTCACCTGCTCGGCGGCGTCGGCCGCGGCGGCGGGGGTGGGGGCGGCCACCACGCCCACGGGCTGGCCTACGCAGCGAACCTTCTCGTCGAGCAGCGGGGTGGAAACCTGGCGTTGATCGGACAAGTGCCAGAGAAGGGGGAAATGATTGAGCGCCCGGCGGCGGATTTCGGAAGGCCCGATCAGGTGCGCCCCGGCGGGCAGAGCGTCGGCGTCCACGCCCTCAAGGACTCCGTGAGCCGCCGGGCTGCGCACGACCGCAGCGTGCAGCACCTTTCTTTCCGACGCAGCGACGAGGTCGGCAATGAAATGAGGCTCGCCTCGCAGCATGGTTTCGTCGTTCACCCGCAGGATGCGGCGTCCTATGATTCGTGCGTTCAAATTGAAACCTCCACCCGATGTTGTCCGCAAGTACCTCCCGATTCTGCCAAACTGCACGCATGGCGGACATCCTCCTGCGCGACATCGGCCATCTCGTCACCTTCGACGCCGATGATCGGGAACTTTACGCTACGGATCTCCGCATAAGAGGCGAAACGATCGCTGAGATCGGAAGCGGCCTGCAGCCTCGGGGGGAAGAGAGGGTGATCGACGCTTCGGGAATGCTCGTTTTGCCTGGCCTGATCAACTGCCATCAGCATCTCTACCAGGTGGGGCTGCGTTCTATAACCGAACTGGAGCGCGCCTCCATCACGCCCTGGCTGGCGGGTCTGGGGAAGATTTGCACTCAATGGTGGAATGAGGGTCACTTCACGCCGGAGACGGTGGGGGCGGCAGCACGTGCGGGGATGGTGGAATCCCTGCTGGGAGGGGTGACGACCCTCGCTGACCAGCACTATTTCTTTCCCGGTGGAGTGACGGAACCCTACATTGAGGCGGTGATAGAGGCGGCTCTGGAGGTGGGTATCCGCCTGCACGCCGGACGCGGCAGCATGACCTATGGGCGCAGCGGCGGCGGCACTGCGCCCGACGGGGCGTGTCAGTCGGTCGATGAGGTGCTGCGCCACGCCCTCGAACTCATCGAGCGCTACCACGACGGGAACCCCTTTGCGCAGATACGAATCGACCTGGCGCCCTGCGGCCCGCACGTGGATCGCCCGGAACTCTTTTCGGCGTGCGCCGAGATCGCCGAAGAGAACCCCGGAGTGGGTCTGCACACGCATCTCTATGAAGAGGTAGACACGGCGTTCTGCCTGGAGCACTACGGAAAGTCGCCGTGGGAGTTCATCGGCGAAGTGGGCTGGCACTGCGAGCGCGCGTGGCTGGCGCACATGGTTGATGCGCCGAAGGAGGAGATACCCGAATACGCCTCAGCGGGGGTGGGGATCGCTCACCTGACTGCGCCCGATCTGAGGATGGGGTTTGGGCTGGCGCCGGTGCGGGATTGGCTGGACGCTGGCTGCAAGGTGGGGTTCGGCACCACCGGATCGGCATCAAACGACGGCTGCAACCAACTCGGCGACCTGCGGCTGGCGGCCTTGGCGCACCGCCTGGGCGAAGGCGGGACGGAGCGCTGGCTGACGGCGCGTGAACTGCTGGGGATGTCCACCCGCGGCTCTGCGAGTTGCCTGAGCCGCCCGGAACTGGGGGTCATCCGGACGGGTGCTGCCGCCGACCTGGCTGCCTGGCGCACCGACTCGGTAGATCGGGTAGGAGTTCACGATTCGGTGATCGGGCTGCTGCTGGCGGGGCTCTCAGATCGGGCGGAGATGGTAATTGTCTCCGGGGAGGTGCTGGTGAGCGGGGGGCGTTGCACGAGCATTGAGGAGGATCGCGTAGCGGAAGAGGCTCGGGCGGCGCTGCCCGTCGGCAGGTGATTGACTTGAATTCCCCCGCCATTGGGGAAGCCGGAGCGGGGGGAGCGGGGTCGGGGAGGGCCGCGACGGCGGCCTTTCAGGCGATCGGGGTTTCTCGCCGTTTTGGCGAGACGCAGGCCCTAGACGCAGTGGACTTTGAGCTGCAGACGGGGGAAATCCACGCACTGGTAGGAGAAAATGGCGCCGGAAAGACCACGTTCGCCAAGATCGCCGCAGGGGCGCTGCAGGCGGACAGCGGAGAACTGCGCCTGTTCGGAGAGGTCTATAAACCCAGGCGCCGTTTGGACGGATCGGCGGCGGGCATCGCCCATGTGCGCCAGCAACTCTCGCTGGTGCGTGGGCTGACCGTCGCCCAGAACATTGAACTCGGACGTCCTCGCCCTAACTCGGCAAGACGTCCGTGGCCGCGCGTCTTCAGCAACAAGTCGTCCCGCTCCGAGGTGGAACGACTCTCGGAGGAACTCGACCTCAAGGTTCCCGCAGACGAACTCGTGGACGATCTGCCCCTGGCGGTACGCCAGCAGGCGGAGATACTCATCAGCCTGGCCTGGGGCGCCCGCATGCTCGTTCTGGACGAACCCAGTTCCGCCCTGGGTCCGTTGGAAACGGAGGCGCTGATCCACCTTTGCCTGCGCCTGCGCGACGAAGGCACGCCTGTGGTCTACATCTCCCACCGACTGGGGGAACTGGCCGAGTTGGCTGACCGTCTCACCGTGCTGCGCGGCGGGCGGGTGGTGGTCGCCGGAAGCAACGTGAAGGGCGCCGACCTTCGCGAGCTCGCCCAAATCATGATCGGCGATATCTCTCTGCTCGACGTGGAGCGCACGCGCAGCAGCGTCGGGGACGTCCGCCTCTCAGCGGAGGGGCTTGATCTGGCCGTGGAGCATGGAACGGGGCTGCACGACGTGTCCCTAGAGGTGCGTTCAGGGGAGATCGTGGGAATCGTCGGCGTGGCTGGCAACGGACAAGAAGAACTCGCCGCCCTGCTAACTGGTCAAGTCAAGCCCGACAAGGGGTCGGTGAGCGTGGACGGGCGCGACGTGACGGGTTCGACGGCGCGCGCCGGAGCACAAGGGGTGGCTCTGCTGCCTGAAGACCGCAGCGCGGGGCTGGCGGGCAAATTCTCATTGGGGGAAAACGTCATTGCGCGACGCTTCAGGGAGTCGCCGTTTGCTAAGTGGGGTATACGACAGCCGGCGGCTGTGCGGCGCCACGCCAGGGGGTTGGCTGCGCGATTTGAGGTGAAACCTCCCGACCCCGATCTGCCTGTGGGGTCGCTTTCGGGCGGCAACCAGCAAAAGCTGATGGCGGCGCGCGAACTGGAACGCGAACCCGCCCTTCTCGTGGCTTCAGGGCCGACCAAGGGGCTCGACCCGCAAGCCAGCAGGGCGATGCGCGACCGCTGCTGGGAGACTGCGGAAGGGGGCGGCGCTGTGGTGCTCATCTCCTCCGACCTCGACGAGGTGGCCGAACTTGCCCATCGGGTGCTGGTGCTGAGCGGCGGTCGCGTCGTGGACAGATTCCCGACCGAGGCGATGAACCCGGCGAGGCTGGGGGCGGCCATGGCAGGACTGGATCCTCAAACCGGGGCAAAGCAAGAAGGCCAGTGAGCAAGGAGACGGCGGAGAATACGCCGTTTACGGGAAGGACGATAGGGCTCCTGACCAGCCTGCTGGCGGTGCTGGTGGCGCTGGGCTTGGGGGCAGCCATCCTGGGGGTCTCCGGTATCAATCCCCTGAGGGCATACGGGGCCATCCTGGAAGGGAGTTTCGGCAATTCCTTCGCCATCGGGCAGACGCTGACGAAGGCTGCGCCTCTGGCGATCGTGGCCATAGGAGCAGCGGTAGCGCTGCGAGCCGGGGCTATCACCATCGGGGCGCAAGGCCAACTCGTAGCGGGAAGCATCGGCGCTCTGCTCACGTCTTTCCTGTTCGCCGACGCCCCGGCGGCGGTGGCGGTCCCGGCGGCGGCCGTCGGCGGAATTATCTTCGGAACGGCCTGGGTGGTGATACCGGCGTTTCTGCGCGCCCGCATGGGTGTGAACGAAATCCTGTCCACCCTGCTCTTCAACGAGTTCGCATTCCTTTTGCTGCTCTATCTGCTGAACGGCCCTCTCGGGGCGGCCCTCTCCATCACACCCAAGTCGGAGCAGATGGCCGAGAACGCAACCTTGGGAAAGTTGATCGGAGGCACGCAGATCCACGTCGGAGTTCTCGTGGTAGTGGTGGTTGCGGGGCTTTTCTACGTCTGGACACGCTCGGTGATGGGCTACCGATACGACCTCTACGGCGAGAACCCCCAGATGGCGCACAGCATGGGCATGCCCGGAAAACTAATCCTGTTCAACTCCCTGCTCATATCGGGTGCTGCGGCGGGCATGGCCGGTTGGATGCAGGTGGCAGGGCCGCTCAACCGCGTCTATGCGAACATCGCCGAAGACATCGGCTTCTTCGGATTGGTGGCGGCGATGCTCGGAGGGGCGCGGCCGCTGGGAATCCTGGCTGCTTCCCTGCTCGTGGGGGCGCTTCAGGCGGGTGGATTGCACATGCAAGCCACCGAGGAAATACCCGCCAACCTGAGCCACGTAATCGAAGCTCTGATCCTGTTGGGTTTCGCCGTGCGCTACGCCCCGCAGATCGTTTCGCTCCTAGGACGGGTGATCCGCTCGGTGCGCTCTTTGCTGAGGCTGGAAAGGGATCCGGGGGGACACAAGGGTTTCGGCTGGCGGGACGCAGGAGCCTCGGCAGACGGGAAGACCCTTCCGGGGGGGGAGGCCGCCGAGGGCGGGCGGACGGCGACGAGGGGGGTTGCTTTGGCAGAACAAGAATCGGCAGAGAAGGCGGGGGGCTAGAGCGCGATGCTGCTGGAAGCCACCTTCTGGACGGCCACCATCTCCGCTGGACTTCGAATAGCCACCCCCCTCATCTTCGCCTCCCTAGGAGAGACCATCGCCCAGCGCGCCGGAGTGCTGAACATCGGCCTAGAGGGGTACATGATCATCGGTGCGCTGACGTCGCTCTACGTGACGGTGGAATCCCACATAGCCGTGGGATTGCTGACCGGGGCTCTGGCCGGCACTGCCCTAGCCGCTCTGATGGTGCTGCTGTGCGTCCGCTTGAACGCCAACCAAGTGGTGGTGGGCTTTGGTCTGACGATCCTGGGCGTGGGCTTGACCGGCTACATTTTCCAGCTCACGACCCCGCTTGGCGGAGAGCGGCGGCAAGTTGACATCGCCGAGGAAATCCACATACCCGGGCTGTCGGACATCCCATTCGTCGGTGAAGCTTTCCTGAGCAACAACGGCATGACGTGGCTGGCGATCGCCCTGGTGCCGTTGGTTTGGTGGTTGGCGCAACGGACGGTCTTCGGACTAGAGGTGCGGAGCGCGGGCGAGGATCCCGACGCTGCGAACGCTCGCGGAGTGGACGTGATCCGCGTGCGCTCCGTTGCGACTCTGATCTCGGGGTTTCTGGGCGGGTTAGGCGGGGGCGCCATTACCACGGCGATGGTGGGGGTCTTCGAGCCCGCAATCACCGCAGGCAGCGGCTTCATCGCCCTGATCGTGATCATCATGGTGCGCTGGTCGGCCTGGGGAGTTGCGATAGGGTCGTTTGCCTTCGGCTTTGCGGACGCCCTAGGCACCAACCTGCGCAACATCGTCTCAGATCAGGTGCCCACTCAGGCGCTGGATGCCATTCCGTTCCTCGCGGCGCTGACGATCCTGATTATCGGAGCCCGGCGGGCTCGGATGCCGAAATCCCTGGGCTTCAACTACATCCCCGACCGCTGATATGTTCCTGAGCGCCGACCTACAATCAGCCTGAGCCTGCGTAAACCTCAGAGGCGTAAACGACCTGTAAACGACCTGGAGACGACATGACACACCCAACTCAGGATCACCCAACTCAGGATGGATCGTTCGTGATTCGGGGCGGCATCGTGCTGCCCATGGAAGGTCAAAAGCGCTATCACGATCCCGGCTCGGTGCTCGTGCTCGCAGGGAAGATAGCCGCGGTCGGCTCGGTTGAAGAAGTCGACCGCCATCCGGCTGCCGGCGGGCTGCCCTCCTTTGACGCCAGCGGACGCGCCGTTATGCCGGGCATGCACAACTGTCATCTGCACTCCGGCCTGCTGCGGGGAACGGCTGAGTCGCTGGCGCTGTGGGAGTGGCTGGAGAACTACGTAGATCCCGCCCACAGGGCGCTGACGCCCGAAATCGCCGAAGCCGCCTCTTGGATGGCCTACACCGAGGGGCTTCGGGGCGGCACTACTTCGGTGCTAGACATGTGGCGGTTCATGGAAGGATCGGCCCGCGCCGCCGAAGCCGTGGGCATCCGAGCCACGCTCGCCCCATACACGGCTGATCTCTACGACTACTTTGAGACGCTTGAGACCAACCGCAGTCTGCTGGAGACCCACCTGACGGCCGCCGATGGGCGGGTTCGTTCGTGGGTGGGTCTGGAGCACATCTTCTACTGCTCGGCGGATATGTTCCGGGGTGCTGCGTCTCTGGCCGAGGAGTTCAGCACCGGCTTGCACACCCACTCCTCGGAGTCGATTTGGGAGGTTCAGGAGTGTCTGAAGCAGTTCGGTCGCCGCCCGATTGAGGAGTTCTACCAACGAGGGATACTGGGGCCGGACACTGTGATCGCCCACGGCGTCTGGCTGGACGACCGGGAAGTGCAGCTGCTCGTGCAGACCGGGACGTCGGTCACGCACTGCCCGTGCTCCAACATGAAGATCTCCTCGGGGGCGGCGCGCATCGGCTTCTACCGCTCGCAAGGGATGGTGGTGGCGCTGGGAACCGACGGAGAGAAGGAGAACAACAACCTCGACATGCTTGAGGAAATGAAGTTCGCCTCCCTGCTGGAGAAGGTCTCCACGCTGGATCCCACCAGCGGCGACCACTGGGACATCTTGGACATGGCCACCCGCTCGGGTGCTAGAGCGCTGGGGCTTGAGGACGTCACCGGCACTCTAGAGGTAGGCAAAGACGCCGACGTAGTGGTGGTCGACCTGCGAGATCTACATTTCACTCCGTTGCTCGGGGGCAAGGACTTCAACGCTCCCGCCCACTTGGTGTACACCGCCTCCGCATCGGACGTTTCCGACGTCTGGGTGCAGGGGCGGCGGTTAGTAGCGGACGGAGAGGTTCTGTCGGTGGACGTGAAGGCGGTCGCAGAGGAAGCCCAGAGGGCAGCCGAAGAACTGTTTGCCCGCCGGCGGGCGCTGCAGGGCGAAACCCCAAGCCCAGCCACCACGCTCGGCAAGAACGCCTGAGGCAGCGCCGAGGCGGCCTGCCCCTCCTCCCCCCGTTTTCCCGCTCCCCTCCTCCCCCCGTTTTCCCGCTCCCCTCCTCCCCCGTTTCCCCGTCCCCCCGTCCCCTCCTCCCCCCGCTCCCCCGCTTCCCCCGTTTCCGGGCTACTGGCTCAAGAAACTTCACCCGGACTTGAAGATCCCGCTCCTCTTTCCCCCGTTTCCCCCGTTTCCGGGGGCGGTCGTTAATCCGCTGAGAGGATCTGCGAAGCGGCGTCTTCAAGCTCACTGAGGCGTTGTTGGGCGACGCTGCGGGCGTGAGTCAGACCGCGGGAGTCGACCGCCTCCACGACTTCTAAGTAGACCTTGAGCTTGGGTTCTGTGCCGCTGGGTCTGACGATCATCCTGTCGCCGTGCTGTAGGTGAAACACCAGCATGTTGGCGGGGGGCAAGGCGGAATAAGGGGCGGGGACGGGGGCGGAGGCGCTTTGAGGAGCGGGGATGTCTAGCTCGGAGGCTGCATGGTCGGAGGCTGCATGGTCAACGAACGACATCACGCGCCGGCCGGCGATTTGGGAGGGAGGCCGAGAGCGAAGGTTGTCGGCGGCTTCTTCAGCCGACGACGTCGACTCCTGGAATCGCAGGGAGATCTGCCCAGTGAGGTGGACGCCGTGACGGCAGGCGAGTTCGTCTAGACGAGCGAGCGGAGACGAACCTTCGGAGCGCAGACGTCCGGCGAGTTGGACGAACAGCGCCGCAGCGCTCAGTCCGTCCTTGTCGCGCACGGCGTCGCAGACGGCGTAGCCCAAGGCCTCCTCGTAGCCGAACAGGAGGCGTTCAGGGCGGCCGTCGGCGGCTCGAGCGATCCATTTGAAACCGGTGAGCGTCTCGGCGTAGGACGCTCCGGCAGCCTGGGCTAGACGGCGAAGCATCCGAGAGGAGACCCCGCTGGCAGCCAGCAGCCAGCCGGAAGGGTCGTCGCCGCAACTTCGAGGGGGATAGCGAATTAGATGGTCAGCCAGCAGCACACCAAGTTCGTCGCCGGTAAGGACGCGCCAGCGCCGCGGCGGCGAGCGGTCGTTGTCGGAGCGCCTGGCGGCGCCTGGAACGGGCACTGCCGCGGCCAGTCGATCGGCGTCGGGGTCGTTGGCTAGAACCAGGTCGGCGTCCAGAGTCTCGGCGAGGTCTAGCGCCGCGTCTAACGCGCCGGGCTCTTCGGGGTTAGGGAACTCCAGGGTCGGAAACTCGGGATCGGGATCTGACTGAGAATCCACCAAGTGGGGTGCGGGAAGGCCAAGACGTTCAAAAAGCCTCAGCAGGACGCAGGCTCCCACTCCGTGCAGGGGGGTGTAGACCACCCGCAAAGGGGGCGGCGATGGGGCGTTGGGCGGGGCGGGGCGCTCTGGGAGGTGATCGACTACTGCTTGGAGGTAGCGCTGGATCGCCGCCTCCCTTGCGTCTTCGATCCGAGCGGCGCCGCGGCGCACTTCGCCCTCCGACCTTTGCGTCGCTGCGGCGGCTCTGCGGGGCGGGTCGCCCTGAGCAAAAACGTCAATGCCGCCAAGCGGCGTCTGCGACATCAGAGCCTCCACTTCGGCGTCGGCGGGCGGGATGATCTGAGCGCCGTCGGCGGCGTAGAGCTTGTAGCCGCTGTATCCGGCAGGATTGTGGCTAGCGGTGATTACGACGCCCGCCTGAGCGGAACGGTCGACCACGGCGTGGGCGGCCACCGGCGTGGGTACCTGACCTAGCATCAGGGCGCACCCACCGGCGGCAGACGCCACCGCGGCGGCGTCGGATGCGAAAAGGGCGGAATTCTTGCGGGCGTCGTGGCCGATGGCCACCTTGGCGCCCTGCGGGAGGGAAGCCATTACGGCTGCGGTGGCCTGACGCACGACGATTCGGTTCATTCGGGTCGGCCCTGCGCCCAGCCGAGCGCGCAGACCTGCCGTGCCGAAACGCAAGCGTCCCTCAAAACGCCGGCGCAGTTCATCGGCGGCGACAGGGTCGGTTTCGGAACGGTCTAGGAGGGCGGCGAGTTCGGCCCTAGTTTCGGGGTCGGGGTCGGCAGCCAGCCAAGCTTGAACAGCCTTCAGGAGGCTCCACTGCGGATTAGCCGGCACTCAAACCCCCAGGTAAGGGACACTTCGGAGTTGCCACGAACTCCCCAGGTTAGGTGTCAGAGACGCTTGGGGGTCAGAGACGTTCTAGCACTCCCCCGAGCAGCCTGCCCACCCTGGCTGCGGACGCTTCGCCCGCCTCTAGGACTTCGGCGTGACTGGGGCCTTCGGCGACGAGGCCTGCGGCCAAGTTGGTCACCAGCGAGACGCCCAGCACTTCCATGTCGCAGTGCCGGGCTGCGATTACTTCAAGCACGGTAGACATCCCCACCAGGTCGGCTCCGAGCATGCCCAGCATTCTTATCTCGGCTGGCGTCTCGAAATGCGGCCCGCGCAACCCTGCGTACACCCCCTCGCGGACTTCCCCGTCGACGTCGGCAGCAAGGCGGCGCAGGCGGGGCGAATAGGCGCCTAGGAGATTCACGAACCTGTCGGTGCCCCATTCGCCGCCGGCTGTAGGGGATTCGCCTGTGAGGTTGAGGTGGTCGGAGATGAGCACGGGCTGCCCGACGGCGTAGTCGGGATTGATCCCGCCCGCAGCGTTGGCGAATACGGCGGCGCTGCAGCCTAGTTCGGCTCCGACGCGCACGGAATGAGTCACTACCGCCGGAGAGTGGCCTTCGTACAGGTGCACCCTTCCGAGCATCACGAGAACTCGAGTGTCTCCGCTCGCTAAGAAGACTATGCCTCCGCCATGGCCGGCCACTTGAGAAGGGGGGAAGCCGTGAACTTCCTCGGCAGGGATGCGCGCCTGCTCGACTCCTGCGGCGGTGACGGCTCCGCTCCAGCCAGAGCCTAAGACCACTAGAGCGTCAAAACCGAAGCCGAGACGCTTTTTAATGTCTTTGGCGGCCTGCTTGGCAGCCTCGTGCGCTCCGGGCATGCGTAGCGCTAGGGGGACGTTGCGCTAGGCGGCTGAGAGGTGCGGGGGGTCGTGAGCCGGCTCACCGGCGGGGTGCTGCCCGAGTCTGTAGCCAAGTCCGGGAATGACCTCTAAGACACCTCGCTCTTCAGTGAACTCGACGATGGTTGAGTTCACTGCGGCGCAGCCCGACTCGACGAAGCCCGCGGCGTCTGGGACGCTCCCGTTTTCGGGCGAACCCCACCGAACGGGATGACAGGTGCACTGAGCGCCCCGCCCGGCGGCGTCTGCGAGTTCCGAAGTTGCTGGTGTGTTTCCTCTGTGGGATGTGTTTCCTCTCCTCCTCATGCCAATACAGACGACTTGCCCCTTGCTGTGGTTGACATGCGAGTGGGAACGAGAACCGATGCGGCATCGGATGGGCGTGAGACGAGGTTCGGGACTATGTTCTGGCTTATTCTCTGGCCGCCTCTAGCGCATCATCCCAACTAGCGGAGGAAGCGATGAGTCGGCGGTAGAGCATCACGTGGCGAGGACGGTTGAAACCCAGCACTCCGACTATCCGGCCGGCGCGTCCGTATATAGCAGCGAAACGGCGTTCGGCCACCGAACCCGTCACGACTCTTAGTTCATCATCAGGATTGACGCTTCCCGCCAACTGAATCTTGCGGTCGTATTGGTCGCTCCAGAACCACGGCACCGGCGTATACGGCGCCACAGGGTCGCCCGCTGCGTCGGCTAGGAGTCGGCGCGCTGCAGCCGCCCCTTGCTCTACGGCATTATCCCAGTGCTCCACCCGCATGGATGCGCCGAACAACCTGTTCGGCCAGCGCGCAGCGTCGCCTGCGGCTACGACTCCCGGAGCGGCTAGGCAGGTCTCGTCGCAAACCACGCCGTCGTCTATTCGCAGACCGGAAGAGAGCAGCCATTCGGTGTTGGGCTTTACTCCCACTCCCACTACCACCAAGTCGGCGTCTAACTTGCTGCCGTCGCTCAGGATCACCTGCTGCACCCGGTCGCCGCCGGCGAACGAAGACACCTTCACTCCTAGGCGCATGTCTACGCCGTGGTCGGAGTGGAGCTGGGCGCAAACAGACCCCATCTCCGCACCCAGAACCCTCTGTAAAGGCACTTTATCCATCTCTACGAGGGTCACTTCCAAACCCAACTCCCGAGCCGATGCGGCCACCTCCGCCCCGATGAAGCCTGCTCCCACCACGACGAGGCGAGCGGGGGAAGCGGTCAACTCCCGCCGGATGGCCAGAGCGTCGTCCAGCGTCCGCAGCGTGTAGACCCCGCCGAAGGCGTCTGCCCCGGGCAGCGTCCGCGGGCGCGCACCCGTCGCTAGCACGATCCCGCCGCCGCGGACATTTTCCCCGCTCTCCAGCCTCACTGAGCGATCGTTCAGGTCTAACGACACGGCCTTGGCGCCCAGCCGCCAAGTCAGGGCGAGTTTGTTGAGTGCCTCCGGCTTGTACAGGGCTGTGCTGTCGGGCGTCGCGGCGCCTGAGAGTATTTCCTTGGAAAGAGGCGGGCGGTCGTAGGGCGGAGCGTTTTCGTCGCCCACCATGGTGATGCGCCCATCGAAACCTTCGAGCCGGAGCGTCTCGGCGGCGCGCATCCCGGCAAGGGACGCCCCTACGACGACTGCTGTCCGCAAGAGGCTCCCCGCACCGGCGGCAGAGCAGCAGAGTCGTCTGGAGTTCTAGTCTTCCGCTAGAGAAATGGCCTGCTTCGGACAGCGCTGCACGGCTTCGACCACCTTGGCTCGCAGCGCCTCGCCTGGCTCTTCCTTCAGAATGTAGAGGAAGTCGTCGTCGCGAACCTCAAACACCTCAGGCGCCACCTGCATGCAGACGGCGTTGCTCTCACACAGATCAAAATTGACTACCACCCGGTAACTCACGTCTCCACCTTTCCTCGTGTCTGGCTGCCCTGCTTTGGGAAGCCTTGCGTAAGACTATAGTGACTTCCACTCCGTGTCTGAAGCCCTGGATTCGCATGCCAGCGGGGACATCACATCTCGATGATTTGACGAACGACCTCTCCCGCTCGCACCGCTTGTAAACCCTCGTTTACATCCTCAAGATCAAGTCGCCTGTCGATCATGCCTTCGAGGTCGAGCCTGCCCGATTTCCACAAGCCTAGGACTCTGTGAAAATCGGTTCTTACGTCGCAACTTCCGAAGTACGACCCCACGAGTATCTTCTCCATCCAGAAAAATTCGAAAGCGTTGAACTCAACCTTGTCCTCCAGCGAGCCGACGCCCACGATGCAGCAGGTGCCGCCGCGGCAAACGGAACTGAAGGCTGCCCGCATCGTCTTGGGATTTCCTACGCACTCTAAGGCGTAGTCGAACCCCTCGCCGGAGTTGAACTGGGCACGTAGATCTCGAACGTCCTCGGGCGGCACGGCGTCGGTGGCTCCGAACCTCTTGGCAACTTCCAGCTTGGCGGGATTCTTGTCTACGGCCACGATTTCGGCTGCTCCGGCTATGCGCGCCCCTTGAATGGCCGATACGCCGACGCCTCCCACCCCGAAAATGATTACCGAAGAGCCGGGGGCGATCTTGGCGGTGTTTATGGCGGCACCTACCCCCGTCATGACGCCGCAAGAGACCAAGGAGGCAACTTCGAGCGGTATGTCGTCGTCTATTTTCACGACCGCCTCCTCCGGAAGCAGCGTCCGCTCCACAAACGTGCCGGCGCCCACCATAGAGCCCAGCAGTTCATCGCCTTGGCGGAACTTTTTGCGCAACATTATTCCAAACTGCAGGACGGAGCAGAGGTTGGGGCGCTTGAACTTGACGCAGTAAATGCAGTCCCCGCAGGGAGGCGACCAGGCAACGATCACGTGATCCCCGGGGGCCACTTTGGTCACGGCGTCACCCACTGCGATCACGATGCCAGCGCCTTCGTGTCCAGGAACCAGCGGCGCCTCCTGCGGAATCGTGCCGTTCATCACCGAAACGTCCGAATGGCAAATGCCTGTGTGCGTTATCCGCACCTCTACGTCGTTTTCGCCTAAGCGGTCGAGTTCAACGTCGTCGCAGAGTTCCAGGGCCTCGTCCCCGACGTTTCTAAGCACTGCTGCCTTCAAAGCTCACCTGACTTTCCAAGGGAGAGAGTCTCAAGAAAATCCAGAGAGACACCCTTTAGACGAACAAGAAACTTCTAGAGAACAGGTTACATCATGTGCGCTGTTGGGTTTGACGTTGTTCGATTGGCTCGCTGTGGTCAAGGTTCCCCCCTCCTCCCCGGCGGGGCAGGGCGGGCGGGGAGCGGAGCGGGCGGGGGGGCAGGGCGTGCGCCACCACCGCCCAGGCGTCTTCAGCTTCGGGCAGCCCACCATTCATCTAGGCGCTTTAAAGTTTCCTCCACGCCCAGGTTGGGGGTGCGGCGTTTTAGCTCCAGCAAGAAAGACAAGGCTTCTCCCACTTCAGGGCCGGGTTGAAGACCGAGATGTCTCATTACGGCGTTTCCGTCTAGCAGAGGGCGCTCGGCGGAGAGGCGGTCTGCCTGAGCCAACTCGGCGATTCTGGCTTCCAACTCGTCCACCAACCTCTGAAGTTCGTCTACGAAGGAGCGATTGCGGGTGGTGCAGTCGCAGCGCACCAGTTCGTTAAGGCTGCCCAAGAGATGGCCGGCGTCCCGTGCGTAGCGGCGAACGGCGGAATCCGACCAGCCTCCAGCGAAACCTTTGAAACGTCCGGAGAGTCTGACAAGTTCAGCCACGTCCGCTATGACTTCCGGAGGGTAATTCAGCGCCTTCAGACGCTTCTTGGCGAGCTTTGCGCCGACCGCTTCGTGGCGGTGGAATGTGACCTTGCCATGCGCGTATGAGCGGGTGGCGGGCTTGCCTACGTCGTGAAAAAGTGCGGCCAGCCGCAGCGTCAGATCCCGACGCGTCTTGGCGGTGACGGCCACGCTGTGAGCAAGCACGTCTTTGTGGCGGTGGACGGGATCTTGTTCAAGCCGCAGGGCGGGGATTTCGGGGGCGATGCGGTCCGCCCAGCCGCTGTCGATCAGAGCCCAGAGAGCTGCACCGGGATCCTCCGCCAGCAGAGCTGATGTGAGCATGTCCCTCAACTCTTCTGGGCGGGCGTCCTCCGGGCGTGCGGGGTTGCGCTGTATGTCTCGGTGCTCAGCGGTGGATTGACGCTCCACGGGGATCTCGTTATTCATGCTCTTTATTCATGCCATCTCTAGTATCGCAAACCGACCTCCGCGGGTGTGGCGCTGCGGCGGATGCTCCTCGGTTAGCCTCGCTGTAAATGAAAGCGCTCGTTTTCGACAGGAGCGAAGTCCGTTACGCAGCTGCCATGGCCGCCTCCCGGGTGGCGCCGGGGAAAGTAGCCCAGGTGGGGCCTCTGAGGCTGGCCGAAATCGACCCGCCGGCTGTGCGGGGTGAGGGTTGGCACAGGGTCTACCCGCTTCTATCGGGCATCTGCGGAAGCGACCTGGCCACTTTGAGCGGGCGCACCTCCCGATACTTTGAGCCGCTCGTGTCTTTCCCGTTCGTGCCTGGTCACGAGGTGCTGGGAAAACTGCACGACGGGCGGCGCGTGGTGCTCGACGCCGTGCTCGGCCACGCCGCCCGAGGAGAGCCGCCGCCTCACGCTGACGCCGCCCCCGCCGACGGGGACGACTACGGGCACCTCACGTCGCAGCCTCTGGGGCCGGGGCTGCAGATAGGAGCTTGCCGGAACACTGGAGGGGGATGGTCGGAGGAATTGGTCGCCCACACGAGCGGCATCCACGAAGTCCCCGACGATCTCAGCGACGAGGCCGCCGTGATGATCGAGCCGGCAGCCAGCGCCATTCACGCCGCCTTGAGGGGAGAAGTGACCTCAGGCGAAGTCGCAGTCGTGGTGGGCGCCGGCCCCATTGGGCTCTGCGTGATCGCTGCTCTGAGACACGGGTCGAACGCCGAGACGATCATCGCCGCCGTCAAGTACGAAGAGCAGAGCAAATGGGCAGAGGAAATGGGAGCCGACGTGGTGACTCCCCCTGAGGAACTCCGAAGAGCGGTGCGCCGAGTCAAGGGCTGCCGCATGACCGGAAACACACTCTCAGGGGGCGCGGACGTGACCATCGACGCCGTGGGCAGCGCTCGATCCCTGACAGACGCCATAGCCGTCACCCGCCCGCGCGGGCGGATAGTGATGTGCGGAATGCCTGGGCCGGTGCGGGTGGATTTGGCTCCGGTCTGGCATAGGGAGGTGGCGATCCTGGGCGCGTACACCTACGGCAGGGAAACCATGGCCGACGGCGAAAAGGTGCACACCTTCGACTTGGCCTTTGAGTTGGCGCGAAGCGCAAAGCTTGAGCGGTTGGTCTCGGCCGGCTATCGACTAGAGGACTACGTTGAAGCGGTGAGGCATGCGGGCGCAGCCGGCAGCCGAGGGTCGGTCAAAATCGTCTTCGACCTGCGCTGAGAGGGCGGCTGAGGGGCGGCCCTGCCCTGAGAGGCGACCTGAAGGGGCGCCCGAAACTACTTCTCTTCTTTGAACTCCACGTGACGGCGAACAACGGGATCGTATTTCTTGAGGGTGATTCGCTCGCGCTGGTTGATCCGGTTCTTGGTAGTCACGTATGTGTAGCCCGTGCCTGCGGTGGACTTCAGCTTGATGATCGGCCTTTTGTCGCTTCCGGCAGGCATCAGACCTTCACTCCCCTGCGCCGCATGTCGGCGAGCACCTTCTCAATGCCGTGGCGGTTGATGGTCTTCATGCCCTTGGCGCTCACCCTGAGAGTGACCCAGCGGTTCTCGTTGGGAACCCAGTAGCGGTGTTTCTGAACGTTGACGTTCCAGCGCCGGCGGGTCTTCCGATGAGAGTGGGAAACGTTGTTGCCGAATGAAGGCTTGCGACCGGTCACTTGACATATGCGGGACATAGAATACGTATTTTACCAAAGGAGGTCTCTTTTATCAAAGGAGGTCTCGTGCTTGCAATCTTGATGGGGGAACTTCACTCAATGAAACGATTCCGGCGCTCGACGTTTGCGCGTCTTGTGTTTTCAGCGGCGGCAGCGGTGCTGCTGGCGGTTGCATGTTACCCCGACAACGCCGTCACGGCGGATGATCCCGATGAGGGTGCCGGCGCAACGACGACCGTCGTCGAATCGGCTCCCACTACCAGTTCTTCCGAAGAAGAGGGGAGCAACGAAGAAACGAGCAACGAGGGGAACGGCAGAGAAACCCCCGCAGGGGAAGACACCTCCGAAGCAACCGACGAAAGCGGGGACGAAAGCAACGGCGCAGAAAGCAGCGGGGAAACCGAAATTGAGGGCGAAGAGGAAGGAGACGGGGACGGCGCAAAGGATGATACCAACCTCGGAGCGCCAGATTCTCTGGAGTTCGATCCGAACCTGCTCACCGGCGCCCTGCCGAACGGCTTCACCTACTACATACGTCACAACGACTCTCCAGGGGAAAGGGCGGAACTGCGCCTTATTGTCAAAGCGGGCTCCCTTCATGAAACGGAAGAACAGAGCGGCTACGCCCACTTCTTAGAACACATGATGTTCAACGGCACAGAGAACTACCCGCGCAACGAGTTGGTCGCAACCCTCGAAGCCCTCGGAAGCGACTACGGCCCCGACCTCAACGCATTCACGTCCTTCACGTTCACCAACTACCACCTCTCGCTCCCCGACAGCGAACTGCAGACCATAGAGACGGGACTTGACGTGTTGTTGGAGTGGACTACCCGCGCCACCCTGAACGAGGTCGACGTGGCAGAAGAACAGGCAGTCGTGGCCGAAGAATTTCGCCTGAGGCGTCTAGGCCTCGGGGGTAGATTAGGCGAGGCTTCCGACGAATTGCTGCTGAAAGGATCCAATCTCTACGAAAAAGATCTGCTTGGCACCCTTGAGAGCATCAACTCGGTCGACTCAGAAGGTCTGCGCAGATTCTACGAAGACTGGTACAGGCCGGAGCTGATGGCTGTGGTGGCCGTCGGGGATTTCGGAACCAACGACGTCAAACGACTCGTTAGCGAGCGATTCGGCAGCCTTGCTGCGCCCTCGGGGGAGGCGCCGGACTGGACGGCGGCGGATATGTCCTCACCGGACGAACCCCAGACGGTCTTCCAAAGCGACCCTGAATTTCCCTCGGCTGCCGTTGCCGCCCTGCAGCTGGCGCCCCAACCTCAACTCTCCACCGAGGAAGGACAGCGTATCAGTCTGGCGCGCCGCCTGGGTTTCGACATCCTGAGGGAACGCCTAGAGACGGATCAGTTGCAAGGCACTGCCCCGTTCGATAGTTCGGGCCCCTTCGACGCCAACTACGCACCGGAGGTTAGTTATCTAGGAGCGATCGTCTACACGAATCCCGCTGAGGTGCTCGCTTCTGCGGAAGTGTTGCTCAGCGAGTTCGAGCGGATACGCCAACACGGCTTTGGTTCGGGCGAGTTCGCCCGCGCAAGAGAGAACATCAGGCGGGAACTGCAACAGAACTACGCAACCCGCAGCACCAAACAGGACAGGGAATTCGCCGGGGAATACGTGTCGCACTTCGCTTGGGGGACGCTGCCCTGGTCGGTCACCGACGCCCTCAACATTTCCGAGAGGCTTCTTAATGAGATCACTCCGGAAGAGGTCACAGCTGAAGTCGTGAAACTGCTCGAAGTTGAGCCTCCACGCCTGTGGCTCATCGCTAACTCTTCGGCAGAGGAATCTTTGCCCGACGAGAGAGAGATTGCCGCTCTGCGGGCCAGGATTGAAAAAGCGGAACTGCCCGCCCGCCCGGACGTAGGCGTTGCCGAACAAGCCTTAATGGAACGTCCGGAACCCGCTGAAGTGACAAACCGGGAAGCCCTGCCTCACGACATCACGCAGCTCGATTTCCCCAACGGGGCGCGTGTGTTCCTTAAGCCCACGAATATCGCAGCAAAGGAAGTGAGTCTTTGGGCGGTAAGCGCGGGAGGGCTTTCGGTGTTGGCCGACGAAGACGTGATGCAGCTGAACATTGCCGCGCAGATTGCGGGAAAGAGCGGCGTAGGTCAATACGACCCGGTGACGCTCCATCGGATGCTCACCGGCAAAGTACTGTCGCTCACTCTTGATGTCGATCACAACACCGAGTTCGCCATCGGGGAAAGCGCTACCGAAGACCTGGAAACTTTGCTCGGGCTGCTCCACCTGTCGATGACGCAACCCCGGAGCACCGAAGCCATCACCGAGGCTGAACTGAGGCAACTAAGACAGGTGGCCGAGAACAGGGATGTGCTTCCGTCGAACGTCTTGAGCCTGGCCGTCTCTGAGGCCCGTTACGGCGACGACCCGCGCTTCCGTTCCGTTCCTACGCTGGAAGAGGTGGATACCTTCAACCTCGACAGCGGCATGGAGGAATTTCAGCGTCGCTTCGCGCACGCCGGGGACTTTTATTTCATACTGATTGGCGATTTTGAACTTGATGAGGCTGAGACTCTGGCGAGGAGTTACATCGGAACGCTGCCGGACGGAGGCGTGAGAGAAGAATACGTCGATCCCCAGCGCGACCCCCCCAACGCAATAGTCAGCCGGACGGTTCAAGCAGGAGACGACGATCAGGGCAGCCTTCGGCTCTGGTTTACCGGGGCTGTGGAGACCAACTTTCGAACCCGGATCGCAGCAGAGGTACTTGAGAACCTGCTCAACACCCGGCTGCACAAGCACCTCAGAGAAAACATGGGGGCCACCTACGACCCCTCAGTGGCCATCTCTTCTGCAGATCCCGACGACCTGCTGGAGAGCACTATTTCTGTTACGGCAGACCCCGCCCGTCTAGGAGAGATCTCCGAGAGGCTGCTAGCCGAACTCGCCGCGCTCACCGAAGAAGGTCCGACCGCGGAGGAGTTTGTATCCGCCGTTTCTGTGCTGAACAGCGAGTACGAGTTGGTCTCCAACCCGTACTGGGGCAGGACGTTGATCCACTGGGTTTTTAATCCTCATGAGGACCTGGAAGTGATAGGCAGCAGGGGGGCTTACATCGGTACGCTCTTTGATCTGACCGTTGAGGAGATCACCGAACTTGCTCGGACGGCCTTGCCCTCTGACCGCTACATTGAGGTTCGCCTGCTGCCGTTGGAGTAGGGACACCTTTTAGAATTACTTGAAACCCTTGCATGACCTGAAGGGAGGAGATACAAAATGACCGAACGTATACGTTTCTATTTTGATCCAATTTGACCATGGTGCTACCAGACCTTCCGCTGGATCCGCCGTCTGGCCGAGATGGGAAGAGTGGAGGTCGAGTGGGGCGTGTTCTCACTTGCAATCGTCAACTGGGAAGGCCAGATCGAAGAGTTTGACCCTGCGGAGGAACGAGGGGTCAAGGCGTTGCGGACAGCCGTTGCGGTGCGCGACAGACTCGGCAACGAAGCCATGGGGAACTACTACTCCGCCATCGGCGAGCGTATTTTCGACGGACTGCAGTCGGCGCAGATGGACGCCACCATTACCGGGGCGCTAGACGACGCAGGGTTGCCCGAAGAGATATGCGGGGAGGCTCAGGAGGATCCTTCAACCTGGGAAACCCTCCTAGCCGAACACAGAGAACTCGTCTCCGAAACGCGCAGTTTCGGAGTGCCCACCATCGGTCTGGACGGGGCCGACGGGCCGGTCATCTTCGGGCCGGTGATTTCCAATCCGCCGGAGAATGACGCAGACGCCGAGGCGCTCTGGGAACACGTAACTTGGCTGACCCGCTACGACAACTTCAGCGAACTGAAGCGCGACCGCAAGATCGACCCGGACTTGGAACTCTGGAGGGTGCAGCACAGCTAGGGGCGGGGCGCTGAGGGGGCGGTGTGCTGGAGCGCACGCTTGACGGAGGTCGATCAGACGCCCGCACACCAAGCACTGGGAAGCGCCCACGGCAGGATTCGAACCTGCGACCTTGGACTTAGGAGGTCCCTGCTCTGTCCAACTGAGCTACGTGGGCGTAAATGATTTCCCTTACGCGCTTCACAACCTTATTGTGGATTACCCCGTGTAAATGGAAGAAAATAAAAACAGCAGTGCCTAGAATTAGATGCAAATTCACCGTAACTATTGCGTATGATCCCTTGCCGGATAGTTACAATTACGCTAAGTCTGCCTGTTCGTTTGCGAATTCCTTCGGACTACACAAGAATGACTGGAGCGCAAATTACAATTACGGGTCAACTATCTGCTGTTTGCACTAATGTGTAAGAGCATTTGAATCTTCCCAAGGAGTGCCTCCCATGCATCATTCACGCAAACTCCACAAGCCAATCTCTGAAAAGCGATCTTTTGCTCGCAGTTACTGGGTGCCTGTTATTGCCATTGCTGCGATCTTCATAGCAGGTTGCGGCAGCAGCGACGACAGCGCAGAACCTGCAGACACGACAGTTGCGCCAACTACTAGCGCTACCGCGCCACCTGCTGAGCCTCCCTCGGGGACTGCTGCGACAGAGCCTCCCTCCACGAGCACCACAACAGAGCCGCCTACGACCACTACAACCGCGCCTCCCACCACAACTGAGCCTCCCACCACGACCACTACGACAGAGCCGCCTGCCCAACCTCCTAACTACGATATAGCACTGGGGATTAACCACTCTTGCACGATCAATGACGGCAAAGTCCTATGCTGGGGCAGCAATCTGCATGGGCAGCTAGGTAACGGAGAGAGTGGCTCGACTGCCCATTCTTCCACTCCCGTGGAAGTGGAAGACATCTCAGATGCGGTAGCCCTGGGAGCGGGCTGGGAGCATACCTGCGCCGTTCACGCCACAGGCGAGGTCTCGTGCTGGGGCGACGATTCTCAAGGAGAGTTAGGCAATGGCGTGCGGGTCAACTCCGTTGCGTTGCCTGCGAAAGTCGTTGGGCTGGACGACGCAATTGACGTGTCGGCAGGCCACTGGCACACCTGCGCTCTACGCTCAACAGGCGCTGTTTCCTGCTGGGGCCTCAACAAAGATGGGCAGTTGGGCAACGGCGACATGGGGGTCGACTCCGCTGTGCCGGTGTCTGTGAAAGACATCTCAGATGCCGTCAAGGTAAGCGCTAACGGCGAGCACGCCTGTGCTGTTCATGCCTCAGGCGAGGTCTCGTGCTGGGGCGACAACTGGCAAGGTGAACTAGGCAACGGGCAAGCTGGCTCAGAGTCGTCCGTACCTGTGAAAGTCGTTGGGCTGGACGACGCAATTGACGTGTCGGCAGGCCACTGGCACACCTGCGCTCTGCGCTCAACAGGCGCTGTTTCCTGCTGGGGCAACAACGAATTAGGTCAGATCGGCAACGGCGAAACCTACATAGAAAAAATACTGGACGACTCTTTTGTCGCTGAGCCAACGGAAGTCGATTCTTTGAACGACGCTGTGAGCATAACTTCTGGCAGTCATTTCAGTTGCGCAGTGCGCGAAACTGGCCAAATTGCCTGCTGGGGCAACAACAGTGATGGGCAGCTAGGCAACGGCGAAGTAGATTCCTCTAACTTGTCTCCAGACTTGGTTTCAGGTATTGACGATGCTATCGGCGTGTCTGCTGGGAGAACCCACACTTGCGCTGTTCGGGAAGGAGGATCGGTTTCTTGCTTCGGGTGGAACCTTTATGGACAGTTGGGGAACGGTCAAGACGATGTATTCACGCCGGCGCAAGTGAAGGTGGCGGGCATAGATGATGCCGTTGGTATATCTTCGTCATACGATCATTCCTGCGTTCTTCATGAATCGGGCGAAGTTTCCTGCTGGGGCAGAAACTGGAAAGGGGCGGATGCCGATGACGCCACTGGAGATTCTCCGCCTGTCCCGATCAAAGTAGCCAGCATTGATGATGCAACCCAGATGTCCGCAGGAACTCAAGTTTCATGTGCCGTACGTGGGAACAGCGAAATCACCTGCTGGGGCTCCTTAATCGGCAATGAATTTGTAGAAACCGAAGATGGAGAAATTGCGCCTGTGCCGCTTCCTTCGCCATTGCAGGCACAACTAGGCGTTGAGAACATCACAAAAATCTCATCGGAAGGAAGCCATGTTTGCGGCCTTGAAGAAAATGGCAGAGTCACATGCGCTGGTATCAATGTTTTCGGTCAACTGGGCAACGGTAAATTCAGCCTAACTCCCGACTTCTCTTTTGCGGAAGTCTTAAATCTTGATGACGCTGTCGACGTTTCGCTAGGGGTCTATCACTCTTGCGCTGCCCTTGAATCAGGCGAAGTTTCCTGCTGGGGGCGAAACCACTGGGGCCAACTTGGCAACGGCGAACAGCATTTCCAAAGTAACTCAGCTGTCCCACAACAAGTTGTGGGAATTACAGACGCAGTAGCCGTGGTTGCAGGCACCTTCACTACCACATGCGCTCTGCACGAAAACGGCGAAGTCTCCTGCTGGGGGCAGAGCAACCTAGGCGAGCTGGGCACAAATGCTGATCCTTCAGCTGACCACTCTGCTGTACCAGTGAGAATTGAAGGCGTCTCTGACGCCGTTGCTGTTGCTGCCGGTGTCGCTCATGTCTGCGCTCTCCATGAATCGGGCGAAGTCTCCTGCTGGGGAGGAAATGATTTAGGACAACTCGGCACAGACGAAGCCGTCGCCGAAAACTACAGTTCAGTACCAGTTAAGACAGCTGGCATCAGTGACGCCACAGCTATTTCAGCTGGAGCCGACCACACTTGTGCATTGCACCCGACTGGCGAAGTCACCTGCTGGGGATCAGACGTCTACGGCCAGTTAGGCAGCGGCGAGCCTCTGATAAACCCCCTATCTGCAACACCCGTTCAAGTAATCCTTGAGCGATAAGCAAAGGGAACTACTCCATTGCTGCTAACCCTCGCTGTGGTCTGGTATTTTGGAGGCACATAGATCGCGAAGAAAGGAGCGGAATGATGCCGAAGCAGCAATGGCACGTCGTCAAAAATAGCGATAAAAAAGGTAACAAATGGGGAGTTAAACGCGCTGGTGGCCAACGGGCTTCGTCGCGACACTCCACTCAAGACGCTGCCAAAAAGGCAGCCAACCGGGTCGCCGGCAACCAGGGCGGAGGCGAAGTTGTCACTCATCGACGTAACGGAACCATCCGCGACAAAGACACGGTACCGCCCGGCAACGACCCGTTCCCTCCGAGAGATACGACACACTGACCTACCAATGCGAGGTGCCAGCGAAGGTGGTCACCTGGCGATCTAATTGGCAAATGGCATCACCCTGCGGTTTTTGTTCTTTGGGCGTGTATGTGTGGGCTTGACCTGCGGTTTTGTCGATTCGCGACTCTCGAACCATTTGGATAAAAATCCTAATAACCCTTAATCCCCTTCCCCCTCTACTCCGACGAAGTTCGTTCGTTATACAACCGACCTTTGCTCTTATACGGTAATCCGCTGTGCTTAGGCTGTTCGATACCTTGACGCGCCGGCAGACTGAACTGCGTACTCGCAAGCCGGACAGGGTGTCAATCTATGCCTGCGGGCCTACTGTCTATGACGCTCCGCACCTGGGGCATGCCCGCACTGCTGTCACGTACGACGTGCTGTGCCGTTATCTAACCTGGCGGGGTTTTGAAGTCGACCTGGTGAGCAACATCACCGACATTGATGACAAGATCATCGCCCGGGCGGCAGCCGAAGGAGAGACGGAAGCCGAACTGGCCAAGCGCTACGAGGATGTCTACCTAGCCGAGATGCGCGCCCTCGGCGTCGGGGAACCTAGGGTGCGGCCACGCGCCACCGAGTACGTGGAAGAGATGGTGGGCTTCATCGGAAAACTCCTGGAGCAGGGGGCGGCGTATGTGATCCCCGATGGCGGGGTCTACTTTGAAGTCTCCAAGTACTCCGACTACGGGCGCCTGCCGCATAGAAGTATGGACGACCTGCGCTCGGGGGCGGGCGCTCGGGTGGAGATAGATGAACGCAAGCGCGATCCCCTGGACTTCGCCCTCTGGAAGGCAGCCAAGCAAGGTGAACCTGCCTGGGATTCGCCTTGGATGCCGGGACGCCCGGGATGGCACATCGAGTGCGTGGCGATGTCGCTGGAACTGCTCGGCGACGGCTTCGACATTCATGGCGGCGGCTCCGACCTGATCTTTCCCCATCACGAGAACGAACGAGCTGAAGCCGAAGCAGCAGGACACCGTTTCGCCAGAATCTGGATGCACTCGGCGATGGTCAACGTGGACGGCGAGAAGATGGCCAAGTCCGCCGGCAACTTCCGCACCCTGGGCGAAGCCCTGAGCGCCTACGGGCCGCGGGCGCTGCGTCTGGCATTCCTGCAGTCGCACTACCGCTCAACCATGGAAATAGACGACGCCGTGCTCGCAGGCGCGGCTTCTGCCGCTGAGCGGATCGACGCTCTCGGGCGGCGTCTCCTCGCTGCGGGAGCGAGGGGGGGAGGAAAAGTCACGGCAAGTCCCGAAAAGTCCGCGACGAGCCAGAGCAGCACGATCACTGAGGAGACGCGTAACGCCTTTATTGAGGCCATGAACTCCGACTTGAGCACCCCGGCTGCGCTTGCTGCGGTGTTCGACGCTCTTCGCAAGGGCAACGTCAAGCTAGATGACGGCAAGATTGCAGAAGCGAAAGAAGCCCATTGCGTGGTGAAAGAGTTGAGCGGCGTGTTGGGCATCCCTGCGGGTACGCAAACAATCACAATCCCCGCCCCAACGGAAGACCCCCCCGACGCATCGGTCGGCGTCTCTGTTCAGAACATCGAGCGCCTGGTTTCTGAACGCAAAGAAGCCCGAAGAGACGGCGACTACGCCGCCGCCGACAGCATCAGAGAGGAGTTGAGAAAAATCGGCATAGAACTCGAAGACACTCCGACGGGGGAAACCCTCTGGCGAGCCGCGCTCCGACGAAAGTGACCCCAAAATGTCCAACTCAACGTCCTGATGTTCGGAGCGGCAGCAAGAGCAACTCTGGATCACTTCCACCACTCGAACGAAACTCCGCGCTCATTGCTGGCGCAGGCACTGGAGAGAGGCTTCGGGAAGTTGCGCTGGGTGGAGCAAGGAGAGACCGTCTCGTACACCACGACGCGCTCGAAAGCAACGCTGCACTTCGCCGACGGCAGCACACGCAGAGTTTTCGCGAAAACCCCCTCACGATCACTGAAGATGCGCTTGCTGGTGGAAGCCGCCGGTCTGAGCGCATCGGAAGTCCGCTTCTATCGCGAACTAGCAGGCCGAGTGCCGCTGAGAACGCCTCGCTGCTTCTACAACCGCCACGACGGAGTGAACTTTGAGTTGGTGCTGGAGGACCTTTCGGAATCGCACGGGTTGCGAAGCGGCGAGGATGCCTGCACGCTCAACGAAGCCGAGGCAGTCATTGACGCCCTTGCCCGCCTGCACGCCTTTGGCTGGGAAGCAGAATGGCTGAATGGACGAAGCGCCTGGCTCGCCCAGCAAACCGAACGAGAACTCAAACTGGGCGCTTGGTTGGGCGCGCCGCTGATGCGATCCGGGCTCGCAGCCGCAGGGAGTTTGCTGTCCCCAACGCTGCGACGCTGCGCTATGAACTACGCCAGCCGCAGGAAAGAAGCAGATGAACACCTCTTGAAGCCGCCTCTAACTCTGATCCATAACGACTGCCACCCCGGCAACCTTGCGTTCAGTGTGCAGGGCGCAGCGGTGTTCTTTGACTGGCAGATGGTGCGGGCAGGGCAGTGGGCTCGCGACGTGTCGTATTTCTGCGCATTTTCCCTGACGGAAACCGACCGCCGCAAACACGAACGCAGCCTGCTGGAGCGCTATCTCAAGCGGCTGAAAAGCATAGGGCACTGCTTGAAACCGGAGCGGGCATGGTTGGCGTACAGACGCCACGCCGTCTACGCATTAGAGGCGGCTGTGATCACTCTTGGGCTGGGAGCGTCCGAAGACGCGGCTGCCCGAACCTGGTTGAGGCGTGCGGCGTCAGCGGTGGAAGACCTGGATTCCTTCGCGGCCTTGGGATTGTCCGACTGAATCCCCGCTAGAGGAACACCGGACATGCATCAAGTACACGGAGCACTAAACGGGCAAGTACTCGAGGGACTGAGGGTGGTGGAAGGGTCGGCGTTCGTCGCCGCTCCCTCCGGCGGGATGACGCTCGCCCAACTCGGTGCCGACGTGATCCGCTTTGACCCCATCGGCGGCGGTTTGGATCACCGACGCTGGCCTCTGACCCCAGACGGGCGCAGCCTCTACTGGTCGGGGTTGAACAAGGGCAAGAGATCTTTGCAGGTGGACGTTCGTTCGGCTGCCGGACGCGAACTGATCAGTTCGCTGATCTGCGAGGAGGGAGCGGATCGCGGAATGTTTCTCACTAACTTCCCGGCACACGGATGGCTGAGCTACGAGACGCTTTCCAAGCAGCGGAGCGACCTCGTCATGCTGGCAGTGACCGGCAACTACGACGGCACTTCTGCGGTTGACTACACGGTCAACTGCGCCATGGGGTACCCCATGGCGACGGGGTTTCCCTCCCAACCCGGAGAGCCTGAAGGGCGGCCAATCAATCATGTACTGCCGGCCTGGGACGTGATCTGCGGACAAACGGCCGCTTTGGGGCTGCTGGCGGCGGAACGGCGGAGAAGCCGCACGGGCCGAGGAGGCTTCATCACCTTGGCCCTCTCCGACGTGGCGCTGGCGACGGTATCCGCCCTCGGCCACGTAGCGGAAGCTCAAGTTCTGGGGACGCAAAGAGAACGAATCGGCAACGACCTCTACGGCGCACTCGGGCGCGACTTCCTCTGCGCCGACGGCAGGCGGGTCATTGCCGTCGCCATCACCCCGCGGCAGTGGAACTCATTGTGTTCGGCCTGCGAGATGGGCGAAGAAATCGCCGACCTAGAAGCCGAACTGGGTATAGACCTGAGCCTTGATGAGGGTAGACGCTTTGAGGTGCGGCGTCGTATCTTCGCGCTGGTGGAACGCTGGTGCTCCTCCCGCAAGCTCAAGGAAGTCGCCGATGCTTTTGAGCGTCACGGGGTGTGCTGGGGGGTGTATCAGACTTTCAGGCAACTCCTAGATGAGGATCCACGCTGCTCAACAGACAACCCGCTCTTCGCAGTCGTGAACCAGCCCGGCATAGGAGAGGTGCTCACGGCTCGCTCTCCTCTCCGCTTCGGGTGCCTGACGTCGGAGACTGCCAAGCCGGCGCCCGTGTTGGGGCAGCACACCGACGAAATCCTGGCGGAGTGCCTAGGTCTCTCAGAGAAGGAGATTGGGAGGCTGCATGACGAAGGAGTCGTGGCTGGCCCCGACGGGGCGGCGGAGCATCCTCAGTAGGAACTCGTTAATATCTGACTGCGTGACAAGAACTGAGCGGCAAGAACCGACGTGAAAGAAACCGAGACACCTTGGTGGATGCGGGACAACTACGGTCCCGTCTCGGAAGAAACAGAAGCCCTGGATCTAGCCGTGGAAGGTGAGGTACCTCAGGAACTGCACGGCATGCTCACCCAGATCGGGCCGAACCCTCGGGGCCACTCGCCCCACTGGTTCTTGGGACATGGGATGGTGCACGGAATTCTGCTCAGAGACGGACGAGCCGTGCGCTACCGCAGCAGATGGATACGCACCCCTTACCTTGACGGCCATCACAAAGCCGTAGACCGACCGGAGGGCTCTCCCGCCAACACCAACATCGTCGTTCACGGAGGGCGCATCCTCGCTCTGGAGGAGCGTCACCTGCCGTATGAGATCGACTCCGACTTTGAAACCATCGGCCCGGTGGACTTCGACGGCACCCTAAAGAGTTCCTTCACGGCGCATCCAAAGATCTGCCCTGATAGCGGCGAACTGCTGGCGTTCTCTCATGGCCAGAACGAGTCCGCAATCACCTACCACCGCTTCGACGCGACAGGCGTCTGCGCCGCTTCGCACGTCGTGGAACTTCCTCGGCCTGTGATGGCTCACGACTTTGCGATGACCTCCGATCACGTGATTTTCTTAGATTTTCCAGTGGTCTTTGAGCCTCAGTCCCCTGGCAGTCTCCCTTATGTCTGGGATGAAGGCCATACCGCTCGAATCGGCTTGATGAGCCGGGGGGGCGGCCCTGTCACCTGGTTCGAAATCGAGCCTTGTTATGTCTTTCACACCATCAACGCCTGCAGCATCGGCAACCGCATCACGCTGGACGCCTGCCGCTACCCGTCGCTCTGGGAAAAGGGAACCGACACCTTCACTTCCCCCGCCATGGTGCACCGCTGGACGCTGGATACGGCAGCGGGAGAAGTGCGGGAGGAAACCCTCTTTGACGTGCGCTGCGACTTCCCTAGCATCGACAATCGGCTGCTGGGAAAGCCCAACCGCTATGCCTACGTCTCCACGATGGTCGACGAGGAGAGGGGCAGCATCCAGCATGGTCACCGGGTGGTGAAACTGGACTTCGTGACCGGCACGACCGAACACCATCACTTCGGCGTGTCCCGCTACGTCTGCGCTCCAACCTACGTCCCCCGGTGCGCTGAAGCGGAAGATGAAGACGACGGGTACCTCCTGGCCATCGTGTATGAACGCAGGAGCGACTCCAGCGAGTTGGTGATCTTAAACGCCAAGTCCCCCGGGGACGAACCGCTGGCGAGCGTGGCTCTGCCGGTACGGGTTCCCTTCGGCTTTCATTCCTACTGGATACCCGCAGACCTCTGAGAGCGCGGCTGAGAGCGCAGACCTGGGGCTGAGACGCCGATCGGGGCTGCCGAGCAGGCGGCGGAGCGGCGGCGGAGTTGTCTTAGAGCGCTGCGAGAACCGCTTCGTAGTCGGGCTCGTCGGAGATCGGATCGACCAACTGAGAGTGGAGCACTTTCCCGTGCTCGTCTATGACCACCACAGCCCGAGCGCACAATTCCGCAAGGGCGCTGTCGAGCATTCTTACGCCGTATGCATCGGCAAAGCCTTCCGAGCGGAACGTAGAAGCGCAAGAGACGTTGTCGATGCCTTCGTCGCCGCAGAAACGTTTGGCGGCGAACGGCAGATCAGCCGACACGCAGAGGACAACGGTGTTCTCCATGTTTGCGGCCCTTTCGTTGAATGCGCGCACGCTCTGGGCGCAAGTCTGAGTGTCGATGCTCGGGAAGATGTTTAGGACGAGCTTCTTGCCAGCGAAGTCCTTCAAGGCGACTTCCGACAGGTCAACGCCGGCCAGCAAAAAATCCGGGGCTGGGCTGCCCGCCGCTGGAACTTCTCCGCCGACGTTTATGGTCTGGTCAAGGAATTGTATCTTCCGGCTCATTTCGTGTCCTCTTTCTGGTCTGTCTGACTGATCTATCTGACTTACGATTATCAGTTCTGATCATTGGTTTCTGATTATGGAGTTTCCAGAGCCTATTCTACCGGGTGAGTTAAACATAAGACGAGGGCGGGAAGTCGTCTAGACGACGGGGAGACGCCGGAAACGTCCGATTAAGTCAGCGAATATCACACAAAACAAAGGAGTTCAACTTGCCTGAATACGACCCTCCCCTGCGCGACATGGAGTTCGTACTCGAGCACATCTGCGATGTCCGATCAATGTCGAAGATCGAGAGTTTCTCAATGTTCGACCCCGAGGATCTAGCCCCCTTGCTCGAAGAAGCCGGCCGCTTCACTTCCGAGGTTTTCGCGCCTTTGAACAAGCCTGGAGACTCCTCAGGCAGCGTCTTGAACGAAGACGGGGAAGTGAGCACTCCTGCGGGCTTCGCAGAGGCTTACGCCGCATACGTAGAGGCAGGCTGGGGCGCAGTTCCGTGCCCGGCGGAGTACGGCGGAGGAGGTCTGCCGTGGGTGGTAGGACTGGCGCTGCAGGAAATGATCACGGCGGCCAACCTTTCGCTGTCGCTGTGCCCGATGCTCACTCAGGGCGCCATTCACGTGCTCGAAGACCACGGGTCGCCGACGCAGCAAGCCTTATTCCTTCCCAGGCTCATCTCCGGCGAATGGACAGCCACCATGCTCCTGACCGAGCCTCACGCCGGCTCCGACCTAGGTGCGCTGAGCACCCGAGCCGAGCCTTCCGGAAACGGCGTCTACAGACTCAGAGGTCAGAAGATATTCATCACGTGGGGCGAGCACGACATGGCGGAAAACATCATCCACCTAGTGTTGGCGCGCACGCCTGACGCCCCGGCGGGGACGAGCGGCATCTCCTGCTTCATCGTCCCTAAGTACTTGCCCAACCCGGACGGCTCTTTGGGCAAGCGCAACGACATCGCATGTGCATCTATAGAGAAAAAGATGGGGCTTCACGCCAGCCCGACCTGCGTGATGCGGATCGGGGAGGCGGCAGGATCGGAAGGAGCGGTGGGCTACCTCATCGGCGAAGAAAACGCCGGAATGGTCTACATGTTCACGATGATGAACAACGCCAGGCTGGGCGTAGGGCTAGAAGGCGTAGGAGTGGCTGACCGGGCATACCAGACTTCTCTGGAATTCGCCGGAGAGCGCAGGCAGGGGCGGCGGCCTGAAACCCCAGCCGGGGAGCAAGCCGCCATCGTCTCGCATCCGGACGTGCGCCGCATGCTGATGACTCAGAAAGCTCACGTAGAGGCGTCGCGCAGCCTCTGCTACTACAACGCAACAGCCATTGACCACGCCAAACACCTGCCAGAAGGCCCTGAACGCACTGCAGCTCAGGAACTTTGCGATCTTCTCACTCCCCTGTCCAAGTCGTGGGGAACCGAAGTCGGTGAGATCGTCGCTTCGCTGGCTATGCAGATCCACGGCGGCATGGGGTACGTGGAGGAAACGGGTGTCGCCCAGTACTACCGAGACGTCCGCATCACCTCTGTCTACGAAGGAACGAACGGCATTCAGGCCATCGACCTCGTGGGGCGCAAACTGCAGATGCGCAACGGTGCGAAGGTTCACGAACTGCTAGATCAGATCGCCGAGACCGCCCGCAATCTGCCGGAGCAACTAGCAACCCTGCGCGAACCACTGGAGAGCGCCGTAGAGGCTGCCCGGAGGTGCAGCAATTGGCTGCTTGAACACGGGGGCGACGACGCATTGGCGGGTGCTTCCCCGTATCAACGGCTGATGGCCAACTTGGTGGGAGCTTGGTTGCTGGCGAAGTCAGCTCAGGTGAGTTGGGAACTGCTGTCTTCGGGCGCAAGCGAGACGGAAACCGAGTTCCTCAGAGGAAAGGGGGTGACCGCCGAGTTCTTCTGCACTCAGATACTCCCTCAGGCGTGCGCCCTCGAGTCCGCCGTGACAGCCGGCAGCGGCGCGCTTTACGCTCTCGACGTTGAGCATTGGCGGTGAGAATGCCCGGGGGAGCCAGAGCTTTCTAGGGGCAGGTTCAGAGAAGGGTTCAGGTTCAGAGAACGCAGAGGCGTCCGAGGGCGTCTCCGCAGATCAGCGTCCGCCTGAGCCGCTTATCTCGCCTACAAACCTGAGGGCGTCGGAGGGGGCGTCGGCTGAAAGGGGTATGCAAGAAAACCTCGTGAGGCGTCCGATGTCCTCTCCGATCTCGGGGAATGTGACCACCATCGGACGTACGCCGTTGGGGGAGACCACGAGGCGGTAACGGAAGTCCGAGTTGGCGTCAGGCCCTGTCTCGTCTTCGTGGCCGTCGTGCGCGGTCTCAACTTCGAACGGCAGGAACGAAGCCGAAGCCAGACGAACCTCGGTCGGGCGACCTTCTTCAGGAACCACGCCGGGCGAAAGGTCGGCCCCTAGTTCGTCCTCCGCCGGAGGGGGTGGGGCGTATCCGGCGGAGGTGCGCAGATCGATTCCCGCAGAATCAGTGAGGATCATCTCCATCCTCTCGTCGGTGAGGTTGCTGAGGCGGAAACGAATTTTCTCGCCGGGCTGGACAGAGATCGACGACGGGCGGCAGCCGGAGTTGTCCGCGGTCATTTCCAGGAGACGAAGAGGAGGCGGCGCTTCCTCGTTTCTCAAGAGGAGCACCGCAGCGATGGCCACCCAGGCAAGCAGAGCAGCGACGCCAACCCACATGACCACTCTCCAAAGCCGACTGCGCCGGCGAGAATCGGAGGAACTTTCCTCCTCGGCATATTTCCTCCTCGGCATATTTACTCCTCGGCATATTTACTCCCTCTAACGCTGGAGGGTTGAGCGTCGGGGGGTTTAGCCACCGCTCTGGGCGTAGGGGGCGTCGGGCGGAACTCCCACCGACCCGCTGCAGGCTGCGCCCGGCTCGGGCGCGCTGGGGCCGTCCTTGAGGTACACGTCCAGGAAGCGCTCGAAGCGGGGGTCGGTGATGCTGTTGAGCGGCAGTTGCCTCCCCCAGGCGGTCAGCACGAATGCGGTCTCCTGATCTTGATAAGGGGAAGCCAGCAAGTGAGTGCTGCGGTTGACTCGACGCCGGAGTTCGGCCAACTCCTCTTCGGGCGGGGCGCCTGGGCGGAAAGTTACCCACACCACTCCGTGCTCTAGGGAGTGCACGGCCAGTTCATCTAGCACGGCGACTTCGTAATAGCCGCAGTTCAGCCAGACGGGCAGGTGCGGACCCCCTGCGGGGGGCGACGTTGAGTATTCCACGTCCTCTCGCACGTGTTCGACGCTGTCAATGGGGACTGTAACTACCCCGTCTATGCCGCTCTCCAACTCTCCGGCATTTGCCGCCGCGAGCGTGGGGAGTTTTTCGGATTCTGGCATGCCGCCGCTGTCGTCTATCACCCCAATTCCCAACTCGCCCGCCGCTCCCCCAGCCTGCCCCTCTGAGGGGTCAGCGGCAGTTTCCGCAGCGAATGCCGACTGGGAGGGTTGCGGAGAACCTCCGCAGGCGGCGACAAGCAGCAGTCCTAGGGCGCTCGCCAAGAAAAATGTCAAAGAGATTTTCACGGACACTTGTTGAACACGCTCACCCGAGAAGACTCTAAACAATTCCTGCCCGGCGAGTCCAAGTTGACGTCCGGAGGTTGCTGAGTAGCAGCGCTTCAGCACGGATCGGAGCGCACGAGGTCGTCCAGATCCGACATGACATCTCCGGCGATGCTCTCGCGGCTCATTCGACCGGGGTGAGGACGGAAAGAAGCGACCCGGACTCTGACCACGGGCCTCTTCCACGGGAGGGGAAAGCGGATCCGCTTCTCACCAGGAGGCCAGACGAGTTCCGATCCGGTGATGCCGCACAGCCCCAGCGGAGCTCCACTATGGATAGCCAGCAACCCCACCCCGGGCGCATGCACATCCACCCCTGAAGCCAGGTCAGAACGACCCACGACCCGTCCCTCGGGCATGATCACCACGGACTCGCCAGCGTCAAGCGCGCTCAGAGCCTCCTTCAGAGCGGCCAGCCCAAAGCCCTTCACGGGGATGGCGCCCATCATCCGCAGTAATCTGCCTGCGATTGGGAGGTCAAAATACCGCCCTGCCACCATTATCCGAACAGAAGCTCGGAAGTTGGCGAAAAAACGCACTCCCACCGCTACGTCAAAGAGGCTTCGGTGATTGCCTACGAAAATCGCAGGGGCGCGCAACGGCAGGACGGGAGGCAGATCCCAGCGCGCCAGCAGCGGAGTAATCACCCGCAAGACGGCGGCGATCGCCATGAAACCGAGATGGTGTTTGGCGCGGTGGCTGCTTGACGGGCGCATAACTGCCACATTGTAGAATTGCCTGTTGTGCGCAACAAAAAATCGCCGAAGGCGAAGCCGGCCGAAGGCTCCAACTCCGCACGCCCGCAGCGCCCGAGTCTTCCTGTTCGGTTGACCTTCCTTCAATAACGGCTGAGGTCGGATGACGACTGAGGTTTACGCTCGCGCCGAGGTAAGCGTCGGAGGGATGACCTGCGCCTCCTGCGCGGAGAGAATCAAGGGAGCCATCGACGGGCTTGACGGAATCTTCAACTCCCGCGTCGACCTAATCACAGAACGCGCCATCGTGTCCTACGACCCCGAACGTCTCGGGGCGGGAGAGATTCACGACGCCATCTGCTCCGCCGGCTACTCGACTTCAGAACCTACGCCGCCGGAGGCGCACGCCGGCGAAACTCCCCGAAGGTTCAACCTTCAAACCCTGCACCTCTCGGCGGTCTTGGCCGCCGCCGCCGCGGCGATGCTCATCTCCAGCATCTCCACCCTTCGCTTTGAGGGCTGGGGGTGGCTGGTCGGAGCGCTGACCACCCCGGTGGTGCTGATCAGCGGCAGAGAGTTCCACCGCAAGGGATGGGCGGGGTTGCTCAAGCGCCACCCCAGCATGGACAGCCTCGTCTCTCTGGGCACGCTCACAGCCTGGGGGTGGTCGGCGGTCATCGTCGCAGGAGGCTTCGGCGGCCACCTTTACTTCGACACCGCTGCGGTCATCACGGCGGTGCTCTTGCTGGGCCGCCGACTCGAAGGCGGAGCCAAGCGGCGGGCAGGGGAGGCGATAGCCGCTTTAGCGCGACTGGAATCCGACTCGGTCAGGCTGGAGAGCGGCGAAGACATCACCGCCGACAAACTCGGGGTCGGGATGCGCTTCTTGGTGCGCCCGGGCGAACGCATCGCAGCCGACGGCGTTGTGGTCGGGGGCTGCTCGGCGGTGGACGCTTCGGCTATGACCGGAGAGTCGACTCCGGTGGAAGCAGCCCCTGGCAGCGAGGTGCTCGGCGGCACCTTGAACGTGAGCGGCTCTCTCGTAGTGGAAGCAACTCGAGTCGGCTCGGAGACCGCGTTGGCTCACATCAAGCAACTCACCGAAGACGCTCTTTCTCGACGAGCCCCGATAGAACGCCACGCCGAGCGCATAACAACCGTCTTTGTTCCGGCTGTTTTGGCGATTGCTGCAGTCACACTCGGTGTATCGCTGGCTCTGCGTTCAGCCGATGCTGCTCTCAGCGCGACGGTGGCCGTGCTCATCGCAGCTTGTCCGTGCGCTCTGGGGCTGGCTATTCCTGCAGCCTTTGTGGCGGGCAGCGGCAGGGGAGCCCGTATGGGGGTGATCATTAGGGGGCCGGACGCCTTGGAATCTGCCCGGAAGGTGGACGTGGTAGCCCTCGACAAGACCGGCACCGTCACGGAGGGACGCCTGGAAGCAGTGGCTGTTGAAACCACCGAAGGAGTTGACAGCGCCGAACTGCTTGCGTTGGCGGCTGCGTTGGAGTCCCGATCCGAGCACCCGGCGGCCAAGGCGGTGGTGAAGGCTGCCCAGCAGACGTCATCGGAGGGAGGCGGCGGGCTAAAGGACTGGGATGTGATTGACTTTGAGAACCTCCCTGGGCTTGGGGTGCGCGGAAGTCTGAAGCGAGCCCCCGAGAAAGAAGCGGAGGATTCCGAAGCGGAGGACTCCGCAGACAATCACTCAGAATCCTGCTTAGACGTCATAGACGTCGCAGTAGGGAAACCCGGTGTTTTTGAATTCGTCGGGGACTTGGTTTCCAAGTGGGCAGACGATCACGCCGCCGCAGGGCGGACGGTCGTTCTGGTGGGGAGGGGGGGCGAAGCCGAAGGTCTCATCGCCCTGGCTGAGGGGATTCGCCCTGGAGCCGCCGCCGCCGTGAGAGCCTGGCACGGAATGGGAGCCGAGGTGATGGTGCTAAGCGGGGACGGTCAAGAGGCAGCCCGCAAAGCGGGGCGGGAAGTGGGCGCGGATCGCACGATTGGCGAACTCAGCCCGGGCGATAAGGCCGCCTGGGTGGGCCGTTTGCAGGCGGAAGAGCGCTGCGTGGCGATGGTCGGCGACGGCATCAACGACGCCCCTGCCCTGGCGGCTGCCGATTTGGGCGTTGCCATGGGAAGCGGCGCGGACGTTGCGCAGTCGGCAAGCGACCTGACCCTGGTGAGCGAAGATCTGCGTGCGGCTGTGGACGCGATGGCCCTGGCGCGCGCCACGCTGCGAACAATAAAAGTCAACCTCTTCTGGGCTTTCGCATACAACACCGCTATCATCCCGGTGGCTGCACTGGGGCTGCTGATGCCGGAGATAGCCGCGGCAGCCATGGGGTTCTCTTCGCTCTTCGTGCTTGGGAACTCCCTGCGTCTGACCCGCTTCAGGTCGATGTTCGACGGCGAAGCAACTAGGCAGGGCGAAGACGCCGAAACGTCGGGCGGCTTGGGCGTGTGAACGTGGGTGCGCAATTCGCTGACTCCCGCGGATTTGGCCCCATTCCGCTGGACGGCCCTTTCTACGACGAACTTAGGGTCGGGGAGGAACTGCCCCGACAACCAGCGGTGACGCTCGACAGCGGGATTTGCGCGGCTTATCAGGCCCTGATGGGGGAACGTCTTCCGCTTGCCTCCGACGCCAAGCTTTGCGAAGTCGTTACGGGCTCGGCGAGGCCCCTGGTGAGCCCCGGATTGATAATGGCCCTATCGGTGGGGCACACCACGACGCTCAGCCGCAGGGTGATCGCCAATCTCTTTTATAGGGACGTGAGAATGGTGCGCCCGGTCTTCGTCGGCGAGACCCTCAGCACTTCGGTGCGCGTGCTGGCGCTGCGCGACAGCCGTCCCCGACCCGACAGAGGGGCGCGCGGGCTTGCTCTAGTGGAGTGCGAGAGCACAGCGGACGGGGAGCTTGCGCTGGGTTATTTGCGCTGCCCGATGCTGCCGTCGAAAGGGGACAGCCTCCCCGGGCGCACCGACGAAATCTCCGACGGGCGCGACCCTGAGCACCCCGCGGGCGGTGTAGATCTGGACTCTTGCGCTCGGCGGGCTCCAGCCGGATGGAAACTCTCTCTGCTCGGCCCGCCGGATCGCTGGCCTGCGGGAGAAACAGTAAGCGACCCCCTGCGCGAATGCGTCACGAACGCATCAGCGCTGCTGCACCTCACGCATAACCTGGCCTTCGCTCACCGAGACGCTGAAACTTCCCCCTACGGACGAAGGCTTGTAAACGGTCTGCACGTCGCAGGCTTGGCGCAGGCGTCGCTGTCAAGGGCGCTGGGGGGCTTGGCTACAGTCCTGGCTTGGGGGTACTGCTCGCACACCGGCCCGGTATTCGAAGAAGATCTGCTCTCGTTTTCCCACACTTTGCTGGACGAAAGGTCGGCGGGCGACGGACGGGTGCGGGCGATGAGGGTGCGCGCCTACGCCCACCGAGAGAACGAGGCGCCCGAAGAAGTGCTCGACTGGACGCTGGGCTGCCTCACCCCTTAGAGGCTTTTAATTGTCGGTGCCCCTAATTGCCGCTTCGCCCTGATTCGGCAATCAGCGAAAGCGCAACCCCTGGGGTAAGGGGAAGGCTGCGTACAGCCCCTGGGCGCCCCAGAGCGTCGTCTACAGCAGCCGCAACGGCGGCCCCAACGGCGTTCGTTCCGCCTTCCCCTGCCCCTTTCAACCCCAGAGGGTTTAGGGGACTAGGAGCGTCTTCGGAAAGTAGAACCTCAACTTCAGGCTGCTCAGCAGCGGTGGGCATCAGGTAGTCCATAAAGGAAGTGGAGAGCGGGCCGCCGTCTGCGTCGTAACGAAACTCCTCGAGCAGAGCTCCGCCGAAGCCCTGCGCTGAGCCGCCGACTATCTGCCCTTCTATGAGCATCGGGTTGACCGCCCGGCCCACGTCGTAAGCCACTACGTAGCGCTCTATTACCACCCCGCCGGTGCCGGCATCGAGCCTCACTACCGCTGCGTGCGCTCCGTAGGGGTAGGTCATGTGGCTGCTGGTAAAGGTGTACTCAGCGCTTCGCTTGCCGCTTTGCTGCAGTTCTCGGGCAGCAAGGTGAACAGCGACCCCCGTCATTACGGTGACCCTGCTGGCAAAAGCCCCCATTCCTCTTCCGATGAGATCGGTCTGGCCGTGCAGCACCTTTACGTTGCGGTAGTCGACGCCTAGGACATCGGCGCATATCTGCGCGAGGGTGGTCTCCATCCCCTGGCCAACTGAAGCAGCCCCGGTATGTACTTCAACCCCCCCGTCGTCGGTGAAACTGACGCGGACGTCGTCGAAAGGCCCCAGCCCGGACTTCTCCACGAACATTCCCAGCCCAACTCCCACGAGTTCCCCGTCCGAGCGCCGCTGCTGGAGTTGGCGCTTGAGGATCTCGTAGTCAATGTGGGCCAGCAGCCGCTCCAGCAACTTGCCGTAGTCGCCGGAGTCGTAAACGACGTGCGTGCCGAGCGTCTCCGTGCCGCGATCGAAGGGCATCTGCTCCGGTGAAATGAGGTTGCGTCTGCGCACCTCGGCGGCGTCCAGTCCATACTCCGCTGCGACTGCGTCTAGCAGCCGCTCGCGGGCGAAAGTGCTCTCGAAGCGTCCGGGCGCCCGATACGTGCCTGCCGGCGTCTTGTTGGTGAGGCGGATGCGGCCTCGCGCCCGGTAGGACGGGACCTGGTAGGGGCCTGGCAGAAGCGCCACGGAGAGGCTCGGAACGGTGGCTCCGTGAGTGCGTACGTAGGCGCCCTGGTCGTGGTAGATGTCAGCCTCCAGAGCTTGGATGACCCCGTCGGCGTCCACCGCCGCGCGCAGTTCGTAGACTTGGTCGCGGGAGTGATTGGCGGCGACGAGGTGCTCCCGGCGGTCCTCCACCCACTTGACGGGACGCCCGAGCCGAAGCGCAGCCAGCGCAACCAGCACGTCCTCGGGGTAGAGCTCACCTCGTACACCGAATCCCCCACCCACGTGCCCCTCCCGTCCTACAACGGCACCCTCTCGCAGTGAGAGCATTCTGGCCAGGGTGACGCAGTTGTAATGCGGCACCTTGGCTATGCCATAGAGCTCAAGCCGGCTGTCTTCAAGAGGCACTGCCAGCAGGCCGCGTGTCTCAAGCGGAACGCCGCTGTGCCGTCCCACAGAGGCTGAAAGCTCTATCACCCGATGCGCCGACGCCATTGCGGAATCCACGTCGCCAAACTCCGCGTCCAGCGTCATCGCCTCTATGGCGTCCGCGGAACGGGAATCGATGACTGCGGGGGCGGGCTCTACCTCCGCCCACACCAACTCGGCGGCGTCCTCAGCTAGGTAGTCGTCGGTGGCGAAGACAGCGGCAACGGGGTCTCCCGCATACCGCACCTCTCCGGCAGCAAGCGGGCGCTGCAGGTAAGGGCGCAGTTCGTCGTAGCCCACTTGACGAAAGTCGATGGGAGGCAGATCGGCCACGTCTTCCGCCGTCCAGACGGCTTCAACGCCCTCCGCCTGCCTTGCGTCGGAAACCTCCACGGCTGCCAACTTCCCGAATGCCGCGTCGGAGCGCACGACCCTCATGTGCAGCTGTCCGGGGAAGTTCAGATCGGCCAGGAAACTCCCCTCGCCCCGCAACAGAGGAGGATCTTCTATGCGGAGGACAGAAGACCCTATGCCCTCTGGAGAAGGGTTATCTCTCTCGTCTTGATGGGGATTCAACGCTCAGCCGTTTGGGCGAATCGACTGCTCGGGGGCGCGGCCTCGGAGAGTTTTGGGGAGACAGCCAAACAGCCGCCAAGGTGACTGGCTTTCACCAACCGACGCCCCGAACATTCGGCTAACAGCGGCTCCGCTAGGCGGAAAGATTGGCGTCGCGCACCGAACGCACAGCGTCGATGATGCCGGTATACCCAGTGCAGCGGCAGAGGTTGGAGGAAAGAGCCTCCCGCAACTCGGCGTCGGGAATGTCCGGCTGTTCCGTTAGAACCCCTTCGGAGAGCATCAGAAAACCCGGCGTGCAAAAGCCGCACTGAAGCCCGTGGTGCTCGCGAAAAGCCTCCTGAATGGGATGAAGAGCGCCGTCCGGGGAAGCCATCCCTTCGACCGTGCGAAGTTCCGCCCCGTCAGCCTGGACGGCAAACATCAAGCAGGAGCGCACCGGCTCCCCGTTGAGCAGGACAGTGCAGGCTCCGCACACTCCGTGCTCGCAACCGAGGTGCGTGCCGGTCAAGCCGCAGTTGTCGCGCAGTGCGTCGGCGAGCGTGCGGCGCGGCTCCACTTCAACGCGGTGCTCCTCGCCGTTGATGCGCATTACGACCTCTGATTTTGCGGAACTCTCTGCGATGTCAATCATGTTTCCTCCCGTCTCTCCGGAATGCTTTCATCGCCTCTTGACGAAACAACGGCTCAGTCAGAAGAGTGCGCCGACTGCGCCGAGCGGATTGCGGCGAGCACCTTCTCCGGCGTTGCCGGCATCTCGTTTACCGCAGCCGAGAGGTGGGATATGGCGTCGTTGATTGCGTTGATAACCGCAGCAGGGGCGCCGATGGTGCCGCCCTCCCCCAGCCCCTTGGCACCAGTTATGGAGGCGTCGTTGACCGTCTCTAGGTGGATTATCTCGATGTCCGGGATCTCGGCGGCTGTGGGCGGGAGGAAGTCCATGAGAGAAGTCGTGAGGATGTTGCCGTCCTCGTCGTAAATGACCTCCTCATACAGGGCGTTGGCGATTCCCTGGGCGACTCCGCCGCGTATCTGCCCGTCCACGATCATCGGGTTGATGAGACGGCCGGCATCCTCCACCACTACGAAGCGGTTCAGTTTTACGCCGCCGGTTTGCGGATCCACCTCAACCTCGGCGATGTGGCAGGCATTGGAAAACGTTCCGGCAGGGTCATAGCCGTCCTGCACCCGCAGCCCTGGGGGGAGGCCGTCCGGCATGCGGTGAGACTGGTAATGGGCGATGCGCGCCAAGGCGGGGATGTCTATCCCGCGAGCGGTGCCGGCCACAGTTGCCCTGTTATCGGCAAGAACGATGTCTTCGGGGGCTGCCTCCAGCTCCTCCGCCGCCAACTCCGAAAGCAGACTCCTCATTTGCTGCGCCGCTTTTTGGGCTGCACCTCCCGCCAGCACCACGGAGCGGCTGGCGAAAGTGCCCCAGCCATACGGGGTGGCGTCGGTGTCGCCGCTCAACACCCTGACTTGCTGGGGGGCAACGCCCAGAGAGTCGGCCACGATCTGCGACAGCGCGGTATGCAGCCCCTGGCCGTGGGGCGAGGCCCCGATACGCAAGAGGAGACTTCCGGACGGGTCCATCTCCAATTGAACGTTTTCGAATCCGACCGTCACCGACATCCCCCGAGCGGCGAAAGCAGGCGTCCCGTAGCCGGTGCGCTCCGCGAAAGTGCTGATACCCAGCCCAAGGAGACCGCCCCCGTTGCTTCGCGCTTCCGACTGACGGCGGTGGAAGTCGTTGATATCGAACTCTGCCAGAGCCGCTTCCAGCGATTCCCTGTAACTGCCGGGGTCGTGAACCAGGCCGGTCGGTGAAGTGTGCGGAAACTCCTCTATCAGGTTGCGGCGGCGAATCTCCTCTGGAGAAAGCCCCAATTGCCCGGCGGCGGTGTCCATCAAACGTTCAACCGCCAACGTCAGGACGGGGCGGGAGACGCCCCGATACGGAGACGACGGACAGGTGTTGGTGCTTACCCCGCGCGAGCGAACCCCGTATTCGGAGACTTTGTACGGGCCGGGTAATTCCGCTAGTGCCATGAGCGGCTCAACGCCCCAGGTGATTGGAAAACACGACCACGCCCCCACGTTGCAGGCGACGTCGGCGTCGAGAGCCAGAAACCGGCCGTCCGAGTCAAAGCCGCCGCGAAACCGATAAACCTGTTCGCGGCAGTGCCAGGCGGAGGAGAGGTTCTCTACACGATCCTCCGCCCAAGCCACCGACGACCGAAGCCGGCGAGAAAGCCACACCATCAGGGCGTCTTCGCGTGCCAGAGGAATTTTCTGCCCGAACGCTCCGCCCACGTCCGGCGCCACCACACGCAGGTCAACCTCGGGAATGCCCAGAACATCGCAAATGCCGGTGCGAACCACGTGCGGAGACTGGACGGAGGCGTAAAGCGTGGTGCGGGCGCTGGCCGGGTCGGTCTCGGCGCGCGATCCCCGGCCTTCTAGGGGCAGAGCACACTGGCGGCGGGAGATGACCTCCATCTCCACGAGCCGGTGCGCCGACTCCAGCTTTTCTGCCAGCCCGGGCGTGGAGAACGCTCCGGAAACCACCACGTTCGAATCAGCAACTTCGGGGTGCACCAGCGGGGCGCCCTCGGCCAGAGCGGAGGAAATATCGGCGACCGCCTTAGCCGGAGCGATGTCCAACTCGACCTGCTCGGCTAGGTCTTCGGCCTCCTCGGGAGAGGCGGCAACCACGACCGCCACCGGTTCGCCCACGAAACGCACACGACCTCTGGCAAGCAGCGGTTGGGGGGCTTTCACAAAGTCCGGCCTGTACAACTCTGAGACAATCTCCCCTATACCTTCGGCGTCGAGGTCGTCGATGGTGAACACCAGGGCGCCTTCCGGTGCTTTAACGGAACGGATCGTTCCTGCCGCAACGGGGCTGCGAATGAATCTTGCGGAGAGATCGGAGGGAAAATCGTCTACGAAACGCCCCCATCCGCGCAAGAGGGAAGGATCTTCCACACGGCGCAGGGAGCGCCCCACCCAGGTCATTTTCTCACTTACTAAGCGGGCGGTGGAGAGGGCGCCTGAACGGGCGCAGGAATGCTGTGCGCCGCCAGCGCCCGCTGAACCATTACGCCCGTGAGGTGTCTCCGGTATTCGGCGGAGCCATGTATGTCGCCAGCAGGATCGACCTCGCCTGACGCAGCAGCGCCGGCGTCGGCAAAGAGTTCATCGCACGGCTGCTCGCCCGTCAAGACGGCCTCCGCCTCCGGCAAACGAACGGGCGTGCCGGCCACGCCCCCCGCTCCTACGCGGGCATCGGCTATGCGCCCGTCGGAGAGCCGAAGCGCGCACAACGCAGCTACGACGGCGAAGTCCCCGGCGCGCCGGGCGAACTCGCAAAACCCGACCTTCCAGTCGTCTCCAAGTATCGGCAGACGCACCTCAGTAAGCAACTCGGTCGAGGACAGGCTGGTAGTGAAGACCGTCTCAAAAAAATCCTCCGCGGGGATGACGCGCCTCCCCTCGCTGCTTTGGGCAACCATCTCCGCACCCAGCGTCTGCGCCAGGATGCACCATTCGGCGGCGGGGTCGGCGTGGGCAATCGAGCCGCCGAAGGTTCCCCTCACGCGGATGGGCAAGTGCCCCACCCATCGCGCCACGCCGCGCAGAAGCGTCCAGAGAGGACCAGCGGCCGGCACACCGGTAGTCTCATCGGCCTCCGGCGAGAAGAACTCCAGTTGACGATGCGTCACTCGGGCGCCTATCCGCAACGTCTGCCCGTCGGAGACGATGTCGGCGAGGCTCTCGTTTGTCCGCCCGTTCCCGCCCGCGCCGAGACGCCCGACGTCCACTATCACCTCCGGGCGGGCAAGCCTGAAATTCATCATAGGAACCAGACTCTGACCCCCCGCCAGCACCTTGGCCTCATCCCCGTATTCCGCCAAGGCTGCCAGAACTCCTTCCAGCGTCTCGGGGGCGGTGTATGAAAATCGGGCTGGTTTCATCTACAACTCCTGACCGCCCAGAGTAATCCCGTAGACGTCAGTGCGCCTGTCGAGGCGCGGCTGGATCAGCGGACTGCGGGCCTGGGCAGCCTTGGCTTCGGCAAGATCGACAGCCGCTGTCAAGTTGGCCTCTTCAAGGGTGCTGCCCGGCCCTGCCGCAACCCTCCCGTAAGCGTTTGCCAGGATGGAGGAACCAAGGAAGCGAAGTTTGCCATGCACGCCTACCTGAGAGGCGCAGGCGATGAACACCTGCGACAAATTGGCTTGCAGGAGAGCCCCCTGCGCCTGCGGAATGAGTGCGTCGTCGGCGGCGTCGGGATGGTCGAAGCCGCGCACCCAGGCGGTCGGCACCAGGATCAAGTCCGCTCCGGCGAGCGAGAGGGCGCGCACGACCTCTACAAAGCGCAGGTCATAGCAGACACACATACCCATTCGCCCGAAAGGCGTCTCAAAGATCGGAAGGCCAAGGTCGCCTGGAGCGAAGCAGTTTTTCTCGGTTGAGAACAGGTGCAGCTTGCGGTAGTGGCCGAGCACCCCCTCACTCCCGACGGCAACAGCGGAATTGTAAATGACGGGATCTCCCGCCGCGTCCGGCTCTCCCAGTTCGCAAAACCCGCCTGCAATCACGCCTCCGTAACGCTCAGCCGTCTCGCTCCAGGCTGCGACCGTTTTGCCGTCAACTGGCTCAGCCAAGCCTTCCATCGCTTCCCGATCACCCGAGTACCAGGGCACGCACATCTCCGGCAGCAACACCAAATCGGCGCCGCGCTCAAAAAGAGCGGCTGCGGCTGCGACGCTGCGGTGGCGGTTGGCTTCAGCGTCGCTCGGCGGCGAAGAAATCTGCGCGAGGCCGAGGGTGAATTGTGTGCTCACTGAGATCTACGCAAACACGGCAGGTAGACGACAGGTAGACGGAAGACCCAAACGGGATTTATTCCACTCCGAGGGCGCGTAACAGGTTGCGATCCGGAGGACAGGGACCGCCCACGCTCACGATGCGGCTGCCTAGATCGGCGCATACTGCGTGCTTCACACCCGCCGGGACGTGCACTGCGTCGCCCGCCTCAAAGGGGAGGGAGAAGTCATTCGTGAAGTCCTTGATCGTGCCCCGCCCCTCCAGGATGTAGATCGTGTCCTCCGATTCTTCGTGAGTGTGTGGAACGTTCTGCTCATCCGGTTCAAGAACTACATAGTTCATGTTGGCCACTTCGGCCCCCACGCCGGGCCAAACGACGAGCCGAGCGTCGGCGGAGATGATGGGCATCATGAGGTCGGGGTTGTCTCGGTGAAAAACTCGAACGGCCATTTAAGGTCTCCTTTGGTGCTGGACTGGGGGCAGTCTTCGGCAGAGATCCCTGCGATGAGACGGTCAGTCCTCGGTCAAGGAATTGTAGACAGCAGGATCGGGCGGACAGGGTCCTCCGAGGATCTCGCAGCCCAGATCTCCTGCCGTAAAAGTGTGCGGCGTGTGAGGGTCTACGTGAACCATCGAACCCTCCACCAACTCCTGGCGCTCGTCGTTCGCGGAATCTGAGACGCTGGCCGTGCCTGAGCGGACGTAATAAACGGACTCGGAAGGGTGTCTGAGTTCCACGGTGACCCCCCCGGGATCAAGTCGGATGACATGCATGGAGCGGTGATGTGCCCCCACGGCGGGGTGAACAACCGCCGTGGCAGTCCCGCCGGAAAGCACCAGCGGAAGCAGAGTCTTGCTGTCTGCGCCCTTCAGCACTTGAACCTGTTCCGGATTGCTCATGCTGTTCAATGTGCCTCCTTTTCTGCGGATTCGGCGAACCTAGGCTACCCAGAGCCTAATCACCCCCCAGCAGCGCACTTCAAGTGCCCGCTGCTATTGGGGGCATTTAACAAGCGGCCGCTGAGCTGTTACCTGGTGATCTTGATACTTATATTTTGACCACGCCTCCGTCTATGTTCACCACCGAGCCTGTCATGTAATCCGAGCCCGGCCCGGCCATGAACACAGCGAGAGGTCCAATCTCGGGAGGGTCACCCACCCTGGCTAGGGGCGTGATGCTCTTTAGGTATTCCATCGTCTCAGGAACGTCGAGCATGTGGCGATTCATGTCTGTGTAGAACGCTCCGGGCGCAATCACGTTTACGGTCACCTTGGGCGCCCATTCCCAAGCCAGAGACTTAGAGAGCACGATGAGCCCCCCCTTGCTAGAGGTGTAAGCCGACCAGTCTGCCACCCCGTGCTGGCCTAGGTTTGAGGCTACGTTTATTACTTTTCCGCCGCGGGCGTCCAGCATCCTGGCGCCGACGGCCCGGCAGCAGTAGAAGACTCCAGTGAGGTTCGTCTTCAACACGTCGTCCCACTCCTCGTCGCTGGTCTCCACTGCGGAGCGCACCAGGACAACACCCGCGGAGTTAATGAGAACGTCTATGCCTCCGGTCTGCGTCCAGGCTTCGGCCACTGCCTCCTCCACCTCTGTCGAGGAGGTCACGTCCACCGCCTGGGCGAGACAGTCGGCACCAGCGGCGCGAACTTCCTCAGCAGCTTGCGAGAGCGCCACCCGGTCTCGTCCCCAGATCACCACGTTCGCGCCGGCGGTGGCCAGCCCAAGCGCCATAGCCTTGCCAAGGCCGCGGTTTCCTCCGGTTATCAGGGCGGTCTTGCCTGCGATACTGGCTTCCATCGGATCTCCTTTGCTGAGTTAGCGAGTAGGTGAATTTGAGAACTGGTGCGTAGACGATTTAAGGAGACAGCCGACTGCCCATTTGCCTAAGAATGCTAGCTAGTTGTTGACCAGCCTGCTTCGGCGGTCTTGCCCGCGTCTTGGTCATTCTGCATTCGGGGTGCGGACAAACTCTTGAGCCGAGTTGTTGAGGAACTCGGCAATCCGCTCCGTTGGCGCCCCTATAGCACCAAACAGCACTCCGCCCGTATAAAGTGTTTCAACTTAACGAGAGGGAGAACTTGAACGAGGAAACCACGCCTCTAGAAACATCAGCGGCCGGAGGTTCCAACGATACTTGCACCCGGATAGAGGATAAAGACGGAGACAACACCCAAAGGTCGTCCAGCCGCTCCCCCCAAAGTCCTATTTCTGAGGGTTTATCGCAGCTAGTTGGCTTCTTCAGACGATCTAGGTTGCTAACCGCCATCCTTTTAACGTTGGCGATCATGTCTGCCATAGTCGCAGCCTTCGGAGCCAACCCTGTAACGGTCGCCCGGGCAATTGTCGAGAACTCGGTCACTAGGCAGTTGGTGCTGGGGAAAACGATCATGGCAGCCAGCATTCTGATGCTGACTGGACTGGCCGCCGCAATCCCTTTCACCGCCCGCCTGTGGAACATCGGCGGGGAGGGGCAGATGGCCGCAGGAGCCATCGCATCTGTCACCTTGGGGTTGACGCTCCCCGAGAGTATTCCGCCCGGCCTGTTCGTGCTGATTATGATCCTTGGCGGAGCGCTGGGGGGGACAGTGTGGGGGCTCATTCCCGGACTGCTCAAGGCGTACTTGGACATCAGCGAGATCGTTACGTCACTAATGCTGAACTTCGTTGCCTTTTGGGCAACTTCCCACGTGGTAAATGTTGTGTTTTCAGACATTTATACACAACAAAACACCGAGAAAATCCACGAAAACGCCCGCTTCCCCGTCTTCTGGACAACTGCACATGTAGACATAGGCGTCTTCATTGCGCTTGGGGCAATTCTGCTCGCCTGGCTGATGCTCACCCGCACTTCCCTGGGCTTCTCAATAAGGGCAATCGGATCGAACCCGCAGGCCTCAAGTCTTGCAGGTGTAAAGACCCGCAAGGTCACAGTCTCATCTTTTGCCACCGCAGGCTTCGCTGCGGGCCTGGCCGGGGCCATAGCAATTCAGGTGATTCTGAACTATAGGTTGGCCGAAACTTTCGCAGGGAACAACTACGGCTATATAGGAATCGCCGTGGCTCTGCTGGCCAGGCTAAACCCCCTTGCCATCCTCCCTGCCGCTTTCCTTTTCTCAGCCCTTGAGGTGGGGAGCAACAGCCTTTTGGCTGAGGCCGGAGTATCTACCTCGCTGGGCGACGTCCTGATCGCAACATTCCTGATTCTCCTACTGGTCACGGGGATCATTCAGTCCCGGGCATCCCAGGCTCAAGAAAGCCAATGAGCAGAGACGTCACCATCGCCCTTTTCGCTTCCGGACTAGGGCTAATGGTGCCCATCCTGTTGGCGGCGCTGGGCGAAATAATCAGCGAGCAGGCTGGGATTCTAAATGTCGGCATCGAAGGCACGATGCTCTTCGGCTCTGCAGTCTTTACCACCATCGACATTTATCACAATAACCTTGTGCTCGCTTTACTCGCCAGCGCCTTAGCGGGAGTCATATCGGGAGTCATTCTCTCGGCGCTGTACGTGCGTCGCGGCACCGACCAAATCGTCACCGGGCTGCTCTTCACTATCCTCGCCATCGGTATCACGGGAACCCTAAACGCCCAACTGATCGGCGGAAGATTAGCCTCTACCCTCCCTTCCTGGAATGTCCCACTGCTAGGACGAATCCCCGTCGTTGGGGAGGTCATAGAGCAAGACCCACTTTTCTGGATCTCGCTGCTGTTGGTGGGCGTCGTCTACTACCTCCTGCGACGCACCTGGTGGGGACTGCATATTCGAGCAGTCGGGGAACAGCCCCATGCGGCGTCCTCAGCTGGTCTGAACGTATGGCGACTGCGCTATTCGGCCGTCATAGGGGGAAACATGCTGGTCGCCCTCGGGGGAGCCACGCTCGTGGCGTCTTTTGCGGGGAGCTTTTCCACGGAAAATATAGGAGGCAGGGGATACATCGCCCTAGGCGTAGTAGTGGTTGTACGCTGGAACCCATTCGGCGCGCTGGCCGTCTCTTTGCTGTTCGGCTTCGCTCAAGCATTGAAGCCCGCCGCCCAACAAATCGCCTTCCTCGATCCTGTGCCCACCGCCTTCTGGTCGGCTCTCCCCTATATCGTAACAATCATCGCCGTGCTGGTTTCACGCGGCGCCCGTTACCCGGCAGCTGTCGGCATCCCGTGGCGCGAACCCACTTACGGCAAGACCTGAACATCAGATACGACTCGGCAAATTCTTTGCCCATGCGCAGTCTCCAATTCTAAAGTTCCTGTAGACTTTCTTGACCTTGGGGTAAATTGGATGCGGAGTTCTCCAGTAAAGAACAACATCTAGTTAGCCAAGTCAACCAACAAACAAGGAGAAAAAAAATGAACCGACGCACCGCGGTCAAAATTCTTGGACTCTGCTTTTGTACAGCTTTGCTTGCCGCCGCCTGCGGCAGCAGCGACGACAGCACCACTACAACTACGGAGGCGCCCACCCCAACCACAGAAGCGCCAGAGGCGCCATACCGCGTGGCGCTCCTATACCCGGGCGCTGGCAACGATAAGAGTTGGGCCAACGCTTGGTGGGACGGAGCAGTGGAAGCTATGGAAATTGCTCCCAACGTCACCGTGGAAAGCGTAGATTTCATGTATACGAATGAGGACTATGAACAACAGTCCATGAGTTTCGCAGCCGAAGGATACGACTTGATCCTCATTGCACACGGTGCGATGGGAGAAGTCGCCGTGAAAGTAGCGGAGGCATATCCGAACGTCCAGGTCTGCGACGCTCCAATTCAGCCGAACGAAGATATGGCCGCCGCGCAGCCCGACAACCTCTGCTACATCGACATGGCTCAGCACCACTCTAACTTCTTCTCTGGCATACTCGCCGCCTTGGTCACCGAGACCGGAAAAATCGGCGCTCTTAACGGCTTCGCGTTCCCTGCCCTTACACGCCAGCCGGAGTCTTTCCACCTCGGAGCTCGCTGCGTCAATCCCGACATCGAGTTCACGCAGCAGTACATCGAAACCTGGGACGACACCGCCCTCGCCAAGACAGCGGCAGAGAGCCTCATCGCCTCCGGCGTGGATGTGATAATGTCGGCAGCTGACCAGGCCGTGGTCGGGATGATGGACGCCGCTGATGAGGCGGACAGCCAAGTCTGGGTGATACCCGCCTACTACGACAGCAACGACCTCAAACCCAACGTGGTTCTCACGTCAAACATCCACGGGCTCAAGGACGTTTCCCGAGAGATGATCCTGCGCGGCCTTAGAGGTGAGATCGAACCGGCTTCCTTCCACGACTTCACTGCCGTCAACACCCCGGGCATCGGAATCGCCCCGCTCTACGAAGACGAGGATGTCTTGACCGCCGATCAAAGGGCCACCCTCGACGACTTTATTGAGCGAGTCCGCAACGGCGAAATCACGATCCCAGACGAGACCTCCGGTCCTAACCCCATAGGTTTGGAGCAAGGTCTAGGCGGAAAGATCGACCTGGAGAGCATCGGCTGCTAACAGGCGGGCTTCCGTCTAATTTGGCCTCAAGAGGGGGCGCTCCGCGGCAACCGCTGCTGAGCGCCCCCTCTTTGGCTCTTTGGCGGATTCGGCCTCCCCTTTAGCGGATTCGCCTGTAAGGTATGCAAAACTCAATCCCACCTAAAGGAGGAACACCCGTGCACACCGAGATGTACTGCTACCTCGAAGACAAGGAGAAGCGAATCCTGCCGTCAGGCACAAGCAACTCCTCCAACGTTTTCGACCAGTGGCTCGACCCAGATCGCACTGCCGTGGCCTGCATAGACATGCACCGCGGCCATGTCGGCCCGGAGGAGGAACTGACCTGCCCGGCGCCTCGCGCCCGCTGGCGCATCCCAGCCCACAACATGTTCCACGCCGCCTGCAGGAGCATCGGCATTCCGATCATCCACGTGCAGCACTGGCAGCGCTATGGAGGGATCGACGATCTGCACTCCCGCCATGCCAACCGCATGGCCAACTGGCGGGCGCTGTACGAGCTCTACCTCCCCCCCAATTCCCTTATGGACCAGCACTCCTGGGAAGGCACCAAGTGGCTGGACATACTCGTGGAAGAAGAAGAAGGCGACTACTACGTCCGTACGAAGAAGCGCCTTTCAGCCTTCTACCCCACCGACCTTGAATTCCTGCTCAGGCAGCTCAACGTGCAGAATCTGGTGCTGACCGGCACCTACACGGACGCCTGCGTGCTTTCTTCGGCCTTTGACGCCGCCAATCTGGACTTCAGGGTGATCGTGCCGCGCGACATCGTGGCCGGATACTCCGAAGAAGTGGAGCACGCTGCTCTGCGGGTCATCTCGCTGCACCTCGGTCTGGTTGTGGACGCCCCCGCTCTCGTCAGGGAGTGGTACGCCCGCAAGAGCACCGCACTTCCGGAAGGATTCGGAGGAGTCACCGAGATCATCGAAAGCTGCGGCCTGCTAGACGCCGAAGCCGCCTAGCGAAGGCGCAATCTGCTTTGTTGCGGCCGGTCAGTCTTTGCTCCGGCCGCAGCTAAGCACCGCCCCAACCGATGAGCACGAAACAGAACATTTGATCAACAAGAGCTAAGAGGAGAACTAATGGCAAGTGACCTCCAATACATCTGGGGCGGCGAACCCAAGCCCCTTATGCCCTATACGCCTGCGGTCAGGGCGGGAGACTGGGTCTTCCTGTCTGGACAGTTGGCCACCGATTTCAAGACGGGGATAACCCCCGAGGGGGGTGGAGGAGACTGCAATCCCTACCTCGACAACCACCTGGAGCTGCAGTCCAAAGTCATCTTAGACAACCTAACGTCCACGCTGGCGAAGGCGGGCTGCGACATCTCTACCGACCTTGTGCGCATCTGGCAGTGGTTTGTATCCGACTACCCGACGATGGAAGAGTTCGCAGCGGGAAACACTTGGCCAAGGATCAACATCACCCCTTACCTCCGCACCCGCAACCTCTACGTAAAACCGCCCCGCCCAGCCTCAACAGGGATGGGGGTTAGAGAACTGCTGGTTGCAGATTCGCTTATCGAAGTCGACCTTCTGGCCATCGCAGGCGGAGGCAGCGTGGGCTACGAAGTGCCCGACGGTGTGCCGTCTCCCTTGGCCGGCTACTCTCCAGCCATTCGGCGCGGCGACTGGATCTTCTGCGCCGGAGAGATTCCCGTCGACTGGACAGGTGACTGGGGGCAGGAATGGCGTATGGGGGAACCCAGCGCGCTTGCACCTGAAGCCCGTGTCAACGAGTACCTCTGGTACGAATCCCCGATTGAGCGTCAGACCGACTACACGCTCGCCAAGCTAGAAAAGATAGCCGCAGCAGCCGGGGCGTCTTCTCTGCAGAATTGCGTGAAGGCCACCGTCTACCTGTCTTCTCCTAACGACTTCGCCGGAATGGAGAGGGTGTGGAAGCAGTGGTTCCCGGAGAACCCGCCCGCGCGCGTGGTCATCCCATACATGGGGCTTGGCGGCATGGGATCCCGCATCGAGATAGCCATGAAGTTGCTGGCCGACGACGCTTCAATCTCTAAGGAGACCATCGAAACCTCCGACGCCGTCCAGCCGCCCTGGCACGAGCCTCAGGCCGTCAAGGCGGGCGATTACGTGTTCTTCAGCACCGTCACCACTTCGGATGAGCGCGGGATGTTGCCCGCCGAGGTTCAGCGCAACCCGGGCTTCCCTCACTACGGACTTCCGCCTCAGATGGAGATGGAGTACATCCTCAAGAACGTCTCAGCCATATGCGAAGCGTCCGGCACGTCGGTGGAGAACATATGCAAGCGGCAGTGCTACCACGCCGACTTTGCCGATTTCCAGGTCTCCATCAACGAGTGGGCTCGCCACTTCCCAGACGGCAAGCCCGCCTCCACGACCATGCGCATAGGAGGCCCGCTGCAGGTGCCTGGAGCGCACGTCATCCTCGAGTTGACTGCCTACGCTCCCTCCGCATAGTTCTTCACCGGCCGCCGGGCGCCGCGCTTCTGCTAAGCGTTGCCCGGCGTCCATCTTTGGCAAAGTGGTCATCTTGACAAGACCTGGGAGGCAACGATGACACAATCAAGGGGAGGGTCAATCCTCGGCAACGCGGTGTTGCGGCGGGAAGACGCCGCCCTGTTAACGGGCAGCCGTCCCTACATAGCAGATCTTCGCGTCGAGGACCTGGAGATTGAAGGCATGGACGGGCAGAAAATTCTCAGCGCGGCCTTCGTGCGCTCCGACGTTCCGCACGGCAAGATTGTTTCAATCTCAGGCGGGGAGGGAGTGTATACGGCTGAAGATCTCTCTCTGCCGAATGTCACTGCTGGAGCGCCCGCCCCCTCCTACTTCACCCAGCCTCCACTAGCAAAAGGCACGGTGGGTTACGTAGGCGACCCCTTGGCTGTGGTGGTGGCTGACACGCCAGCCGAAGCCGCCGACCTAGCCGAGCAAGTAATCGTGGAGATAGAACCTCTCCCGGCGATTAATCACCCCCGACTAAGCGAAGACGTCATCTGGAGTGTCGAGCCGCTCGAAGTCCCGGACGCTTTAGCCGAAGCCGAGTTGGTGGTTGAGGCTGAAGTTCTCAACCAAAAGATCGCTGCCGCCCCAATGGAAACGAACGGTATTCTGGCCGTGCCCGCTCCCGACGGAAGGCTGTATTTGTGGGTACCCACGCAGTGTCCTTTCGGCGTGCGTGCAGGCTTGGCGGAATGTCTAGGGCTCTCCGAAGAGCAGGTGAGGGTCGTCGTTCCGGCCACCGGGGGCGGTTTCGGCGCAAAAGGTCACACCTACTCCGAGCAAGTGGTCACAGCCGCGCTGGCAATGCGTCTAGGTGTGCCTTTGCGATGGGTTGAGACACGCACCGAGAACATGCTCTCGATGGCGCACGCACGCGGGCAAATTCAACGCATCCGGCTAGGAGCCCGCGCCAACGGGAGCATCACCGGAATGAGCGTGCAAGTCAAAGCCGACACCGGCGCCTATCCCAAAATCGGAGCCTGGCTTACCACCTACACCAAGATGATGGCCACAGGCACCTACAAGATTTCTAAGGTCGACTTTAGCGCTGACAGCGTCATCACCAATACCACGCCCGTCGGAGCCTTGCGAGGGGCGGGGCGGCCTGAGGCCGCAGCCCTCATTGAGCGAGCGATGGATCTGCTTGCGGCCAAGGTCGGCGTCGACCAAGTGGAAATCCGTCGGCGGAACCTGCTAGAAGCCCACTCTTCAAACCACACAACCGCTACCGGGGCGGTCTATGACTCCGGCGACTACGCCAACACGATGGAACGTGCACTGGAACTAGTTGACTACGACGAATTGCGCAGAGAACAGGCGGAGCGGCGGGAGCGCGGTGAGCGCATCCTGTTGGGCATCGGCGTTGCGAACTACATAGAGGTGACCGGCAACGGGCCCAGTTTCGACTACGCCTCGGTAACGATCAACGACGACGGCAGCGCTACTGTGCTTTCAGGGGTCTCATCCCACGGCCAAGGGCATGTGACTACCTATTCGCAAATCGCCTCGGCGCAGCTAGGGATACCGCACGAGATGATTGATGTCATCCAGTCCGACACCGATTTAGTGCCGCGGGGCAACGGGACATACGGCTCCCGATCACTGCAGCTTGGGGGCAGCGCCGTGGACCGGGCTGCGGCATCGGTGCTAGAAAAAGCCAAGCAAATCGCAGCAGAGCACCTTGAGGCCAACCCGGAGGACGTAGTGGCCATGCCAGGACGGGGGGTAGGCGTCGCCGGCTCGCCGCCCTCGGCATTGTCGTGGTCGGAGTTAGCAGAGCTGGCCCACGAGCCCCTAGCCGACGAGTGCGACTTCGACCAGGGAGCGCGCTCTTTTCCCTTCGGGACACACGTAGCGGTGGTGGAGGTGGACTCAGAAACCGGCGGAGTGACACTAGTGCGCCACCTCTGTGTGGATGACTGCGGAAACGTAATCAATCCCCTGCTAGCGGAGGGGCAACAGCACGGGGGAATCGCCCAGGGCGTTGCTCAGGCACTCTGGGAGGAAGTGGCTTACGACGACGAAGCAGTCCCCCGCACCACCAACTTCGGCGACTACCTGATTCCCTCTACTGCGGAGTTCCCCAGTTTCGAGACCCACCGCACAACCACTCCCACTCCGCTCAACCCTCTAGGCGCCAAAGGAATAGGCGAGGCGGGCACCATCGGCTCTACCCCGGCGGTTCAAAGCGCCGTGATCGACGCACTAGGTCACCTAGGGGTAAGACACATCGACATGCCCCTCTCTCCAGAAAAGCTCTGGCGCGCCATTTCCGAGGCAACCGCCGAGAACGCCAACGGCAACTGAACACTCTCTCCCCTAGAAGAACGACGGGAATGACGGAAGAACAGAGCCCACCGAGCAGGTCAGCCGCCCAAGGCAACGGAATGGCGGTTGAACTGCACGGCATCTCCAAGAGGTACGGGAAGACACGCGCCAACCAGAACATCGACTTCGACTTGCGTCCGGGCGAGATCCACGTGCTCCTTGGAGAGAACGGAGCGGGCAAAACCACGCTGATGAACATCATGTTCGGCCACGTCATCCCGGATGAGGGGAGCATTCACGTGAACCGGCAGCAGGTGGATATCGCATCGCCTCACGATGCGCTCGACCTGGGCATCGGGATGGTCCACCAACATTTTTCGCTCGTGCCGAACTTCAGCGTGGCGGAGAACATTCTGCTGGGCTCCCGCCCCAACCGCATAAGCCGCTTGAAACCTCAGTCGCTATCTGCCGAGACGTCTGAACTGGCCGAGCGCTTCGACATGCCCATCAATCCGAATTCATTAATACAGGATCTGCCAGTGGATCTTCAACAGCGGGTGGAAATCCTCAAGGTGCTCTACAGAGGCGCCAAAGTGCTGATTCTGGACGAGCCGACCTCGCTCCTAGGCCCGCGCCAGATAGAGAATCTTCTCGGCATCCTCAGAAATCTGCGTGAGCAGGAACACTCCATCGTGCTGGTAACGCACAAACTTGCTGAGGTCATGGAAGTAGCCGATCGGGTGACGGTTCTCAGAGGAGGAGAACGAGTGACCACGATCGAGCGTGGAAACTTCGACGAGCGCAGCCTCACCCGAGCCATGACTGGAGGCGAAATCACTGGGGTGGAGAGCGATCACACCGAGTGGACGGATGAGACCCCGCTGCTGGAAATTCGCAACCTGAAGGCCCCTGGAGAGGGCGCCGACCTCCTAGACGGCCTGTCCCTGATGGTGCGTCCAGGAGAGATCCTGGGGGTGGCCGGAGTGGAAGGCAACGGGCAAAGGACCCTTGTCAACTCCATCTGCGGTCTGGCCGACATATCCGAGGGATCTGTGCACATTGGCGGTGACGACATGACCGCCGCAGATATCAGCCGCCTGCGAGCGGCCGGCTTAGCCGTAATCCCCGAGGACCGACACACCTGGGGATTGGTGCTAGATATGACCCTGGCTGAAAATCTGGCCCTGGCCGACATACCTTCCGGCAATTTCAGCCGCGGCGGTCTGCTGGACTGGCAGAAGGTTAAGAAACATGCTCGTGCGCTGCTGGAGGACTATGACGTCCGCCCACCCAACCCTGACATTCTCGCAACAAGCCTCTCGGGCGGGAATCAGCAAAAAGTGGTTTTAGCTAGGGAGCTTTCGAGGTCTCCTCGAGTTCTGGTGGCCGACAACCCTACTTGGGGACTTGACGTGGGCGCCATCGACTACGTCCACCGCCGATTGCTCGAAGTCAAGGCAAGTGGTGCGGCCGTGCTTTTGCTGTCTCTGGATCTGGAGGAACTGGTCAAGCTCAGCGATCGGCTGATCGTTCTGTTCAGGGGGCGCGCCATGCTAGAGCGACCTATCGGCGCATTGGACATGGACGAACTTGCTCTGGCCATGGCCGGAAGGGCGGATGAAGCCCGCGTTGCCGCGCAGACATAAATTCCTGATAACTTAAAGGGACGATATTGAAAGTTAGGTTGCAAGTTCGCCAACGTCGCCTTGCGCCGGACTTCAAGTCGGCAAGCACAATTCAAACCAATTAAGGGGAGAAACTAATGAAACGTACGATTTTGGCGCTTTCTGCAGCTTTGCTGCTAGGAGGCCTGGCAATCAGTTGTGGTAGTGACGACGAAGGCTCGACCACAGCAACAACAGCCGCAACAGCTGCACCAGCAACAACAGCAGCAACAGAAACTCCAACAACAGCCGCAGCCGCAACAACAACAGCAGCAACAGAAACTCCAACAACAGCCGCAGCCGCAACAACAACAGCAGCACCACCGTCTTCCGAAGATCCAATCAAGTTCGGTTTCCTCAACGGACTCTCAGGCGACTACTCTTCCTGGGGCCCCCCGAGTCAGGACGGTGCTGAGGCAGCCATTGGTGTCATTAATGCTTCTGGAGGAATCCTTGGGCGTCAGGTGGAATTAGTCATTCAAGACAACCTGTCGACCGCGGAAGGAGCCGTTACCGGATACAACCGGATTCGCAGCGATATAGACGCAATGGGAGGCGTGGAGTCCGACGGAGCAGTCGCTTTGCTGGAGAGGCTTCAGGAAGACGAAATGCCCACGATGTGTCCAGCTTGCGGCACTACGGAACTAGACACAAAGGGCGGAAACTACATATTCCGCATCACTGCCTCCGACACCACCAACGGCATTGTCTCAGCGCAGTTAGCGCGAGACCTCGGGTTCACTCGTGTTGCGCTTCTGGTACAGCAAACCGAAGGCGCCGAGAGCCCTGCCAACGTATTCAGCGAGGTCTGGAAGACCAAGGTTGGCGGAGAGATCACTAATGATGTGCGTTTCGCTCCCGGGCGCGACAGCTACCAATCCGAAGTGCAACAGGCGCTCTCAGGCGATCCTGAAGCCGTCTACGTAGGAGCGGGTTTCGAAGCAGGCCTCCCGATCCTCAGGGAATACATCAACGCGGGTTTCGAGGCTGTACTCTTGGTCTCGCCCGACATGATCATCCCAGAGGTGGCCGAGGCTGCCGCTTCGTTGCCGACCGGAAGGGTTCTAGGAGCAGTCGCTACTGACGATTTTGATTCTCCCGCTTACACCGCGTTCTCGGCAGCTCACAATGAATACGCCGGCAAGGCTCCTCCGGGGGGCTTCTACGAGACCAACCAGTACGACCAATACATCGCTCTTGCTTTGGCAATTACCGCTGCCGGCACGACCGAAGGATCTGCGGTAAATGAGCAAATCCCGAGGGTGTTGAACTCACCTGGTAAAGAGGTCTACACTTACGCAGAGGGAGTTGCAGCTCTCAATGCCGGTGAAGACATCAACTTCCAAGGCTCTTCGGGATCTTTGGATGTAAACCAATACGGAAACCTAGTTTCACCAACGATGAGCGTTCGTCACATCGTCGACGGGGGATACACCCAACGCGAAGTCATTAACGTTGACCCAGCCTTAAACCTCTAACCCAAATATGTGGTTGACCCCGCCTGCCCGGCGGGGTCAACCATACTTCCCTATTTCACTCTAGGTAACAGTTCTACTGAATCGGCTAAGAGCGTGCAAAACCTCATTTTCGGATTGACCACTGGGGGCGTACTTGCAGCTGCTACCGTTGGGTTCGCTCTCATCCGCCAGACTGAAAACTTCCTGAACATTGCTCACGGATATGTACTAGTCTTAGGAGCGTACCTAGTAGTTTATTTTGTACGTGAACTGAATTTCAATATATTTCTAGCTGGGATCATCTCCATGTTTGCTATGGGGATACTAGGGGTCATCATGGGGGCGGGCATCTTCAGACCGGTTGCTAAACAGGGTGGCAATGTGCTGCTTTTCACATCAATCGGCATGGCATTCATCATCTATGGAGCCATAATCGCCATTTTTAACACACAACTCATTCCTTTATCTATAAATCCAGGAAAACCTTTCAGGTTCTCGGTCCCAGAGTTTGTTCTATTGCTCTGTCTGATTGGCGGGGTAAGCGCATCAGTAAGTTGGATCATCAGCGATCGCTCACGAAAAGCGGAACATAGAGAAGCAGTTGGACAATGGGAAAAACTCTGGAGCGAACAGAGAACTTGTTGGGCTTTCTACTTAATTACTTTGACTAGCTTGAGTTTGTTCATTGTGGCCGTTGCGACCAACGGCTTAGGGGCAAAACCCGACTCGCTGAGAATATCGCCAAGCGACCTGATCATGACCACCTTGCCTCTGGCATCGATACTCGGGCTTAGGTCGTTCCTAGGTCTCACACGCCTTGGTCGCTGGATGCGCGCCGCTGCATCCAACCCTAGTTTGGCAAGCGTCCGCGGGATACCTGTACGGACAGTCTCCAGCGTCGTGTGGTTCATCAGTTCTGCGCTTGCGGCTATGGCTGGAACAATGATTGCCATAAGGAGCGGCGGCATACTATCAACTGCCGGGTGGGCAAACATCCTTATGATCCTCTCCGCATCAGTCCTAGGGGGGACCGGCAGCATATTAGGAACAATGGCGGCTGCTCTGTTGCTCGGAATCGTCATGGACATGAGCATTTTGTGGATTCCAGGTTCATGGCCAGGAAGTTACCGATTAATTGTCGCCTTTGCGGCCCTCATCTTGGTTCTCGTCTTTAAACCTGAAGGACTTTTTAGCACGCGACGCAGAGCGGAGCAAACCCTATGAGCGCCATAACCACCCTTCACTTCTGGATAGACGCCCTAAGCATCGTAGCCGTTTACGCAGCCCTGACGATGGTGTTGAATATAGAAGCAGGCTGGGGTGGAATGTGGGACTTAGGAATCGCTGGACTGTTCGCCGTGGGAGCATATACATACACCATCTTCACGATCAAAGGCTTCGACGACGTGGTATTCGCTCCAGGTTGGCCTGGCTGGGCGGGCATTCTTATGGCCATGCTCGTAAGCGGCATCGTAGCTTTCCTCGTAGGTTTGCCTGCGCTTCGAGCAAGACGGGAATATTTCCTCATCATCACTTTCGCCTTTGCCGAAGTTATCCGCGCACAAGCCACCAACATGGAAGATGTAACGAGAGGCACGGTGGGCTTCAATAATATTACAAAGCCTTTAGCTTTCGGATTTGAGGGCGATGCTTACCGGGCTTGGCTGCTGTTTCTCACGTGTCTAGCTGTGCTTATTATTTTCCTCTTTACCCGTAAGATCAGCAACAGCAGTTACGGGAGAGCCCTGCGGGCTATGCGAGACAACGAAGCCGCAGCCGTATCACTTGGCATAAGAGTGAGCCGGCTGCGTCTTCAGACCTTCGTGCTTGCTGGGGTGCTGATCGGTGGGATCGCTACATTGTACGTAGCTCTTGTTCCCATAGTCCAGCCCGGAGTATTTAGGCCCACGCTGACATTTGCTGTCTGGACAATGCTCGTGCTCGGAGGCATTGGCAGCAAGGTAGGTCCGATACTCGGCGCAGCAGCACTGATTATTTTCACTGAGTTTGTCGAACTCATCAAGCTTGAAGTTCCAACCACAATTCTCAGAGTGCTCGTGGCCGTTCACCCGCTGTCGATCGGGCTGCTGCTCGTCCTCTTGCTGCGGTTCCGACCGCAAGGTCTGCTGTCCGAACGCAATGCATTCGGAAAACGCTCCCGCAAGCAGGCGATCCGAGCCGAGAAGGCACCCCGAGACGGGAAACCACCCCTCGAGGAATCGCAAAGACAATGACCGCAATGCTGAGCGCACGCGAGGTGCACAAAGCCTTCGGCGGAAACGTGGCAGTCAACGACGTATCCCTGGATCTGAACCCCGACAACATCAACGCTCTCATAGGGCCTAACGGAGCAGGAAAGACCACCTTTTTCAACATTATCACCGGCTACGAGCGCGGAGACAGCGGCAGCATCACCTTCGACGGAAACCAACTCATCGGCTTGCCTCCCTGGAAAATTGCGCAACTCGGCGTGGTGCGGACTTTCCAGACCCCAGTGGGTTTTCCCACCATGACCGTCTGGGAGAGCATGCAAGTCGCAGGAGCCGAGCACACTGTCCTAAAAAACATGCTCAGAAAACGCGGTAAAACGGAAACGGAAGACCTCTCTAGGAGAACTGACAAAATACTCTCTGATCTAGGTTTAGAAAACATTTTAGACACACCAGTGGAAGAACTTCCTGCGGGCGAACGCAAGCTAATGGAACTGGCCAGGCAACTGATGAGCCGTCCCCGGCTGCTGTTGCTCGACGAACCGGCTGCCGGCGTTAATCCAAGCGCGATCTCCCTTCTTGCCGATTTGATTAGAAACATTCACAAGGACGGGGTCGCCCTAACAATCATCGATCACAATCTGTCCTTCGTGCTGGACGTTGCCGACTACATTCACGTGCTGGCCGAAGGAAAGCTGATCGCAGAAGGGACTCCGGACGAAATAGCTTCTAGCACACTCGTGAAGCAGGTATATCTAGGGGTGGAGGAGTGAACGAGCAAACCGGCGAAGGGCGGCTGAAGCTCAAGGACGTGGAGTCTGGCTACGGCAACCTGCCCATCCTGCACGGCGTGAGCTTAGAAGTGGAACCCGCCGAGATCGTGGCGGTGATCGGCCCCAACGGAGCGGGCAAGACAACCTTGATGAAGACCATCTTCGGGCTCCTTCCCACCAAAGGCGGGCAGATGAACTTCGCAGGCCAAGACCTGACACGGCTGAACACGCCCGCCAGAGCCGGGCTGGGAATGGCTTATGTGCCTCAGGAGTCCAGCACCTTCCCGGAATTAACCGTCTACGACAACCTGGCGGTGAGCATGCTCACCGCCTCTAAAGGCATGCAAGCCCGGCGCATTAGAGAGATGCTGGAACTCTTCCCCGCTCTAGAGGAACTCCGTCGCGCTCGGGCCGGCACGCTCTCGGGCGGGGAGCGGCAGATGCTGGCCATAGCCTCGGCGATGATCACCAAGCCCCAGTTCCTGGCTCTCGACGAGCCCACCACGGGGCTGGCTCCGTCCATTGTCGCCGCCCGGATTAAAGACATCACCGCGGCGCGTGAGGCAGGAGCGACCGTGCTCTGGGTGATCGAGGAAAGCCCGATGCTCTGCCTTCCGCACGTGGACAGGGTCTACGTGATGAACTCCGGTGAGTTGGGCGCCTCCCAGCCCGCCTCTGAACTGCTGGATGAGGAATTACTGCAGGCAACCTTCTTCGGAGTCGCCGGATAGCCACCGGGGCTCCGACCGTCGCATATGCATCAAATATCCGCTGCTCAACGAAACGGAGATGGAACCAAATGACCCCGGACACGCAAACCCTTACCCGAGAGGATCCAGAAACCGACGTCCAGAAACCGACGCTGGAGAACTACTGGCACCCGGTGGCAGCCATCGAAGACGTCACGGAAGAGCGACCGCTCGCTACCCAACTCCTCGGCCGCCAGCTAGTGGCCTATCGCTCAGAGGGCGAAGCCAGAGTCCTTGACGATCTATGCATACACCGAGGAACCGCCCTCTCGCTGGGCTGGATCACCCCGGAGGGATGTCTGGCCTGCCCCTACCACGGCTGGGAGTACGACGGTGACGGCCGCTGCCTGAAAATCCCCGCCCTGCCAGAGGGGTCGCGCATCCCCCCTGGCGCAAAGGTGAATAGCTACCGGGTGGCCGAGCGCTATGGACTCGTCTGGGTGGCCCTAGAAGAACCGGCGGCCCCGATAACCGAGTGGCCGAGCGGAGAGTGGGAAGACCCGAACGTCAAGGTCTTCTTCAGCCACCGTTACAGTTGGCAAGCCTCGGCGGCCCGCACAGTGGAGAACTTCATGGATCTCTCGCACTTCCCTTTCCTGCACGACGGGATGCTGGGATCGCGTGACCGTACCGTCACCCACTCCTACGAAGTCAAGCCCACCGACTACGGCTTTTACTTCGACTACCGGGAACTGGAACCCGGAGGCGTTCACTCCGAAGCGGACAGCGAAGTCCACTGGGAATACTTCCTCTGGCTGCCCTACAGCGTCCACCTCCGCAAAGGCACGAGCGACGGACAAAGCACCGTCGTCTCCTTGGTGTCTTCTCCCACTACAGATGAGACGAACGAGTTGTACCTCTACATATCACGCAACTACGACATCGACGCCGATGACGAACCCTTTCTGGACTTCACGCACGTGATCATGGAGGCCGACCGGCGCGTGGTGGAGAGCCAGCGACCCGTACCTCTGCCGGTGGCAATCACCGAAGAGCTGCACCTGCGCGGCCCTGACGCCGCCGCACTGGCCTACCGACGCAGTCTGGCCGAAATAGGCGTCTTCTGACGCAAGCTCGGCGACGAAGGGGATCTGCTCCCGATCCGCAGACGGGATCAAGAACAGCCAGCTAAGCAGCTAGCCAGACAACCAGCCCTAGCCAGACACGCAGCCCAGCCAACCAACCAAACCGGTTGGCCAGCCAACCGACCAGCCAACCAACCGACCAGCCAGCCAGCTAGCCGGAAACCACAGCCCGCAGAGACTCCCGCAGCGAACCCAGCGTGGCGAAGACCGCCGAGGGTTCGTAGCCGCAGTGCGCCATGCAGCTTGCGCAGCGCTCGTCCTTGCCGCGGCCGTACTTGTCCCAGTCGGTGGTTTCGATGAGTTCCTGATAGGTCGTGCAGTAATCGTCGCCCATCAGATAGCAGGGGCGCTGCCAGCCGAAGACGGAGTAGCTCGGAATGCCCCAGGCCGTGCATTCAAAGTCGACCTTCCCTTCTAGGAAATCCAGGAACAACGGGGTGTGGTTGAGGCGCCAGCGCTTACGACGCCCGTCGGAGAAAGCTTCCCGAAACAAACTGCGAGTCTGCTCCACGGCCAGGAAGTGCTCCTGATCGGGTGCCTTTTCGTAGGCGTAGCCCGGCGAGACCATGAGGGAATCGACTTCCAATTCGTCGTTGAGAAAGTCCAGCACGCTGCGGACAGATTCCGGGGTGTCGGTGTTGAAGAAAGTGCTGTTGGTGGTGACTCGAAAGCCCTTCTGCTTGGCTTCTCGGATGGCCTCGACCACCTCGTCGAAGACGCCTTCCCGGGCCACGGCCAAGTCGTGGCGATCTCTCAGGCCGTCCACATGAATCGCCCAGGAGAAGTACGGAGACGGCTTGAAGTCGTCCATTTTGCGCCTCAGCAGAACCCCGTTGGTGCACAGATAGACGAACTTCTTGCGCTCCAGCATCGCGTCCACGATCTCCCCGATCTGAGGATGCAGCAGCGGCTCTCCCCCGGCGATCGACACCATGGGCGCACCGCACTCCTCTATGGCCGCCGCGCACTCCTGCGGACTCAGCCGCTTGCGCAGAATCTCGGTGGGGTGCTGGATCTTCCCGCAACCCGGACAGGCCAAGTTGCAAGCGAAGAGCGGCTCCATCTCTACCAAGAGGGCGTACTTCTTCTGTCTGCGCAGTTTTTGCTTGAAAACGTACGCTCCAACCCGCACAGCCTGCCGCAGCGGAAGACTCATCTAGCCGACACCTCCTGGAAAGACGCACCCATCTCCTGAACCGCAGCAGCCGTGTCGGCCAGTACGGAAAGGCAGCGGATGAGGCGAACAGGCATCGCAAGGGAACGCAACTCGGCTTGAGGGGCATCCAAGATGACTCTGATGATAATCAGAGGCGGGGGGCTCGCTTGCATGAGCCACCAAGACTCCATGTCCACGGCGAGCAGTCCTTCGGCGGCCAGACGACGGCGACCCTTCCCCTCAACGACGCTCACGGTGGAGCCCACGCAGCCTTCGACCACGTGGAGACCGGCTCTGCGAAGCCCTTTGGCGGTCAAACCGCAGGCCGCGCCCATATCAATTGAAGACTCGCCGTCCGGCGAGCGCACCTCCCTGGCCACGATCACGTCTTTCGGTCGGAGGTTGGCGTCCACTGCCCCGCCCAAGCCCAGGACGACTGCGCCCGGACGACCTCCTGAGTAATCGAGGGAAGCCCGTGCGCTGCTGCCCTGTCGTCTCCCGACGAAATCCGATGCTCTCTGAGCACCCATCCCCGTCCGGCGCACCACGGCTTTGCGGGTGCCTAAGCGAACGGCCAGGCATTCCAGGCGCAGCGCACACCAAAACTCCACATCCACGGCGTTCATCACCCTTTCTCCCCAGCGGCGGATGCACGGGCTTCCCCAGCGGAGGCCTCCCCACTTCGAGGGATCGACTCGACCCCCCCAGCGGCGGCGGCACGATCTTCCTCAGCGGAGGTCTCCCCGGCGGGGGCTGACTGCCGGAAGCGTCCTAGCGCCATCACCGGAAACACCTGGCGGTAGAGGTGGTAGTTGAGATAGAAGTCGCCCGGGAACCCGGTGCCCGTGAACTGGACTTCGCTCCAAGTGCCGTCGGCTCGGCAGTTACGAACCAGCCAGTCCACCCCGCGGCGGACAGACTCCCCTCTCTCCCCCGCCGCCAGCAAGGCCAGCAACGCCCAGGCAGTCTGAGAAGCAGTCGGCTCGCCCCGCCCCCGCCAAACCTCTTCTTCGTAGGAACGCAGGTCTTCTCCCCAACCGCCCTCGGAGGCCTGACGCCTCTCCAACCAGCGCACGGCGCGACGGATGCGCCGGTCATCCGGGGGCACTCCAGCTGCCGCCAAGGCGGGCAGCACGGCCCCCGTTCCGTAGAGGTAATTGGCACCCCAACGTCCGTACCAGGAACCGTCGGCCTCCTGCGCCCGCCAGAGCCAGTCCACCGCCCGACGAAGGCGCAGAGAATCCACGGACGCGCCCCCCCTAACAGCCGCCAGCATCTCCACCACGTGTGCGGTCACGTCGGCGCTCGGAGGGTCGATCACCTCGCCGAAGTCGCAGAACGGCAACTCGCCGCAGAGGCTGTTGACGTTGTCGACGTCGAAGGCGGCGTAACCGCCGTCGGCACACTGCATTCCTTCCGTCCAGACCACAGCGCGCTCAACGGCGTCGTCGACGCGGCGGCGGGCGGGGTGGCTCACGCGGCGTAGAGCCAGAACCACCTCGGCGGTGTCGTCTAGGTCGGGGTAGTTCTCGTTGTGGAACTCGAACGCCCAACCGCTCGGAGGAAGATCCGGGCGTCGAACCGCCCAGTCGCCGCGCACGCGCACCTCTTTGCTTAAGAGCCAGTCCGCCGCCGAGAGCAGCGCAGGATGATCGGACGGCAGCCCCGCGTCCCGCAAGGCGACTACCGCCAAGGCGGTGTCCCAGATCGGCGACTGGCAGCACTCAAGGCGTCTCATCCCGTTCTCTCGGATGGTAAAGCTCTCGATTCCCGCCAAGGCGCGTTTCAAGACCGGATGCCCAAGGGGATAGCCCCGCAAGTAAAGAGCGAGGATGGAGTACATCCAGGGTGGCTGGATGCCTCCCCAGCACCCGTCGGCTTCCTGTCGCTGGAGTATCCAGCGTTCGGCCTTGCGCATAGCGGCCTCCCTGAGAGCATGCGGCCAGCGGCGGTGGCAGCGGTGAAGAAAGTCGTCCAGCGCTGCGAAACAGCGGGCGGCCGGCCTCTCTGCTCCCTTCTCCGCCCCCGGGCGGCGCTCCGAGGAGGGAAGCCGACCCGTCCGCAATTCTTTAAGGTCGAAACCCAAAGGGGCAGAAGGGCGCAGAGTGGAGACGATCGTCAGAGGGACGATCGTCTGCCGCGCCCAGCAGGCGAAGTCATAGAGGTTGAGCGGAAAGGACTTCGGCAAGAAGATCACCTCTGGAGGCAGGGCGGGCAGGTCCTGCCAGCGCCACTGCCCGAACAACGCCAGCCATACCTTGGTGAAGACCCGCGAGGATTCCAGGCCGCCTTCAGAAAGAACGAACTCTCGAGCGGAGCGCATGTGCGCCGCGTCGGGGTCGTCTCCGGCCAGACGGAGCGCCGTGTACGCTTCCACGCTCACTGAAAGGTTGGGCGGGCCGCCGTGATAATGCGTCCAGGTGCCGTCGGAACGCTGACGGGAGCGGATCCAGCCCGCTGTCTCCTCTAGCGTCCGGTGATCCAGAATTCCGAGGAACTTCCGTAACAGCAGGTCTTCCGCCTCGATGGAGACGTTGCTCTCCAGTTCGCCTTTCCACCATCCATCGGGGTGTTGAGCGTGGAGCAGGGCTGCGACGGCGCGCTCGAGGGTCTCCTCCACCGCTAGGAAGGGGGCGACGCCGGATGCACTGCTCATAGCGTCAGCCTCCGCTCACCCTCTGCGGTGCGTCTCGTAGGTTCGTCTTCCCGCATCTCGTATGGTCTCATCATCCCTCAGGCGGGCTAGTGCTCCCGATCCACTATGAACTCCGCCAATGCCAGCAACTCCGCACGAGCATCAGAGGCGGCGTCTGATGAAAGCAAGACGGCCCGGGCGTCCTCGAGAGCTTGGCGGGCGGTGTCTTCGGCTGCCTTGCGGCCTCCGGCTTCTTCCACGAGGCCAGCGGCGTGAGCCACCTCATCAGAACCCAGTCGATCTCTCGCCAGCAGTTCAGCGAGTTCAGCTCCGGCTCTCCCACCGCTTCCTAAGGCTGCCGCCACGGGGAACGACTTCTTCCGCTCGCGCAGGTCGTTGCCGGCAGGCTTCCCTGTGACGCTCGGATCGCCCCAGATTCCCAGCAGGTCGTCCATTATCTGAAAGCCCTTCCCGATCTCCAAGCCGAAGCGTCTCAGCGCCGACACCAGCGGCGCAGGAGCCTCAGCCAGAATCGCTCCCACCGCAGAGGCGTGAGAGATCAATGCCGCCGTCTTTCTGCTGAGCATCTGTAAACATTCTTCGACGCTCGCCGAAGTCTGCTTATCAAATCTCATGTCCTGGCTCTGACCGGCGATCATCCCAGCAGTGGCCGACGCCAGATCTGCGGCTGCGGCCACCCGCGCGGGCGTCGGATCGTCTAGAAGTTGTTGGAAAGCCAGGTTGTGCAGGGCGTCGCCGACGATGACTCCCTCTCCGAGGCTGAACGCATTCCAGAGCGCCGGACGGTGGCGGCGCAAGGAGTCGTTGTCGATGATGTCGTCGTGGATGAGGGAGAAGTTGTGAACGAGTTCCACGCCCAGAGCGCCGGGCAGCCCCACAGAGGCATGCGCGCCTGCCGCCTCGGCAGAAAGGAGCGCCAACGCCGAACGCACGCTCTTGCCGCCGCCCGAAGAAAGCGAAGGGGTTCCATCGGCCTCTGTCCATCCGAAGTGGTAACGGGCGGGCAACGCCAACTCGGGCGAGAGGCGGTCGGCGACCTCCACCAGAGCCGGAAGCACCAGAAGACGGGCTCGCTCCAGAACCTCGACGGCTAAGGCGCTCACGACGCCGCCGCGAGCGCCAAGCGTGCGGCCGAAACACCGCTGCGGACCGCCCCTTCCATGGTGGCCGGCCAGCCGGTGTCGCACCAAGCCCCCGCCAGGAAGACTCCAGCCAGCCCGCTCTTAGGAGAAAGACGCAGACGGTCGCTGCCCGGCGTCCCTGCGAAGGTGGCGGTTTGCGCTCGGGTCACCACCGACTCGGTGACTCGAGCAAACGACGCCGACGGAAACAGGCGCAATATCTCCCCTTGAAAGCGCGAGACCAACTCCGCCGAGGGCACTCCGACATAGGCGTCAGCCGCCGAGAGAGAGACTGCCAGACACTGGCGTCCGTCGTCTAACCCTGCCGCCTCCGTCCGGTCGAAGACGAACTGCAGCTCGCTTCCGATGGCGGCTGCCATTCGCAGCTCCGTCACAGGGCGGTCGTACACCAGGTTGACGTTGACGATGGGAGAGTGACCTAGATCCTCCGGGCCTCTGTCGGGGAGGCTTCCTTCGGGCAGCAGCGGCGCAACTTGATCGTGGGGCACCGCCACCACCACGGCGTCTGCCCCCCAATTCCGCCCCTCCGCTAAGACCACGGGACGGCCATCTTCTCCAGGGAGTACGGCCTCGACGGCTGCGCGGGTGTGAACCTCCACGCCAGAGGCCTTAAACGCTCGCTTAGCGGCGGCGGCATGCAACTCCCCTAAGGGCAGTTTCGCCCATCCGATGTCGGCGGCGGGGGGGGCGCTGAGAAGTCCGGTAACAAAGACCTTCGCGGCAAGCTTGAACGACGCCTCCGTAGCCGGCAGATTCACCGTAGGCAGCACGATCAGATCCCAGAAGGTCTCCACGCTGCGGTGACCCTCCCCTCTCTCCGCCAGCCAGTCGCCGAAACTCATGCGGTCAAGGGCGGGATCGCCTGGGTCAAGCCGCCGCAAGGCGAGCGCTGTGCGCACCACCGAGAGGCGCTCCGGGAGACTTAAATGCGGGTAGGAGAGCAGCGAGGCCATCAGGTGGAAAGGCGCTCGGGCGCCGCTTCGGGATATGACGCCCACACGCCCGCCGGGCTGCAGAACCGGAACCTCCAGACGGGGCTGGAGGTAGACACCGTCCTCGCTGCCGATGCGTCGCAGAAAACTCTGATACGCGGTGCAGCAGCGCATGAAGACGTGCTGGCCGTTGTCGTAGTAAACACCGTTGCGCTTGAACGACCAGGTAGCCCCTCCCAACCTGTGGCGGCGTTCCAGAAGTACCACGGACGCCCCTGCGTCGGCGCAGTACAAGGCGGCGGAGAGCCCAGCCAACCCGCCGCCCACCACCACGACCTGCAGACGCTCACCTCTCCGCTGTGCTGAAGGCATAAGCCCGGACTACGGCCGCAGGCCGGCCAGACTGCGCGCAGCCACCAGCGCCTTCTCCGGCCCTGAGAGCGAGATGCGTCCCCGCAGCGGAGCTTGGGGGTCGAAGCGGATGCGCTCCAGCACCCGCCTGTAGATGCCTGCCATGGCGGCGGTGCAGGCGCGGCTGCGACGATCCAGGAAGTCCAGCAGCTTGAGCCCGCGCTCGAACCAAGCCACGGCGACACACGCCATGAACCTGATCAGTTCCCCAGCCGCCTCGGGCGGTTCCCAACTTCCTTCTGCTACTCCGAAACGCTCTAGCTCACGCGCCGGGAGATAGTTGCGCCCGAGGCGGCGGTCTTCCACCACGTCGCGCAGGATATTGGTGAGTTGGAGGGCGACCCCTAGGTCGTCCGCCAGCTTTTCGGGCGACGCTGAGGCCTGGCTTCCTTGAAATTGCCCGGCGACGCGCAGAGGAGGCTTCCCAGCCTCGACACCGAAGACGCCGAGGGAGATCCTTCCCACCGAGCCCGCTACGAGCCTGCAGTACTCCACCGTGTCGTCCATGCTCTGGTAGCTCCGCCCGGCGGCGTCGTGCTCGCATCCTTGGACGATCTCGCCGAACGCCGAGACCGGAATCGGGAAGACAGCGGCGGCGTGGGCGACCCCCACCAAAACGGGGTCAGCGGCGTCCGCGACGCGTCCGGCGGCCAGATCGTCGATCACCTCATGCAACTCAGCGAGGACGGCCAACTTACGCTCCTTAGGAAGTTCGCCGTCGCCCACGTCGTCGATTCGCCTAGCCAGGGCGTAGACGGCGGAGAGGGCGCGTCGCTTGGGCAACGGCAGCAGCCGTATCCCGTAGTAGAAGTTGAGCGCCTCCCGACGCGTTATCTCCTCGCAACGGGCATACGCATCCCCCGGCGTGAGCACCACTTCAGATCGGGTCTCGTCTTAAGGTCGGATGCGCAGAGTGCCCCACCAAGCAACCGACGAAACCCCGTACGACGGAGAGATGCCCACCAGCCGGCGGGGACGCCTCTAAGCAGTCATGCGCCTGAGGAAGAGCCGCGCCCGGCGCACACAGACGGGCCATGTGCACGGCAGTTCTCAGCCGGCTGCGGCGGACGGGCTCGGCCAGAACGTCGTAGCGGGCGGCCGCCACCGCGTCCAGCGTCGCCAGACCCCCAGCCACGAAACCCGCCACGCAGAGGCGGGCATACCCATTCAAAGAAGCCGCCAGGGCGCGGCCAGACTCAAGCATCTCCCGAGCACGCGCCTCTAGGTAAGCAACCACCCCCCGGAGAGCAGGCGAAACCGTCCGGGCGGTGAGTTCCCTTTCGGAACATCCGAAGCCGTCCAGCACCTCGGCAGGCACGTAGACGCGCCCAGCGGCGGCGTCTTCGGCTATGTCGCAGACGTGCTCGATTACCTGCAGGGCGCTGCACACCGAGTCCGAATCGGCCCTGCGCCCCCGGATGTCGGCTTCTAGGATGGCGAGCACCATGTGCCCCACGGGATTGGCCGACAAGGAGCAGTACTCCATCAGTTCGCCCCAGTTCTGGTAGCGCTTTTTCACCTGATCCATCCGATTAGCGGCTAGTAGTTGGTCAAGCGGAGTGCGGGGAATGTCAAAGCGAGCGACGGTGGGAGCCAGCCGCCTGAAGAGAGGGTGCTGCGGCGAACCCGCATAGAGGGCGTCGATCTGCCTCTCCAGCCAGTTCAGTGCTTCGGTTCGATCTCCGGGGTACTCGTCGCCTAGGTCGTCGCACAGGCGGGCAAATCCGTAGACGACCATGAGATGCCTGCGAAGACCCTCTGGAAGAATCCGAAGGGCTACCGGGAAGTTCTCGCGCCGGGCCTGAGTTATTACCGCTTCGAGAAGGGGAGTGTCTTGCGCGTAGAAGCCTTCAGGCGTCGAAGTGCGCGCCGTTTCAGCGAACATTGTGATCAAGATGTCATCCGTGGTTGGAGAACTGGAAGTGGCGAGACCGCCGGCCGTCGGTCGGTGCAAGCGGCTGATTCTGAAACCGCCCTCGACTTAATGCTTCCGACCTGATTACAGGGTATTCGTGTTCGGCCTTTTCTACACGCTCCGCCGCCTCTTTCGCAGACGGCCCCGACCCCGCCCGAGAGACCGCCGAGGGAGTCTCCTAGAGGAACGTCGTAGACGTGACCGCGAAATCCTGGCGCTGGCGCTCCCTGCCCTGGGGGCGCTGGCGGCTGAACCTCTCTACGTGCTGGTGGATACCGCCGTGGTCGGCAACCTGGGTACGCCTCAGTTGGCTGGGCTTGCGCTGGCAGCTCAGGTGCTTCTGATCATCCACGCTGCGTTCACGTTTCTGGCCTACGGAACCACGGCGGTGGTAGCGCGCCTCACCGGAGCGGGGCGAACGGACGATGCCGTCCGCTGGGGGGTGCAGGGGCTCTTACTGGCCGCCGCAGCGGGGGCAGTCCTGGCAGGCCTGCTGACGTTCCTCGGGGACTCCCTGCTGAGACTCCTAGGGGGCGAATCCGAAGTTCTGGCAGAGGCGAGCATCTACCTGAGCATCAGCCTCGCGGGGCTGCCTGCCATGCTGATGACTCTGGCGGGTGTGGGGTTTCTGAGAGGCGGTCTAGACACCATGCGTCCGCTCAAAGTGGCCTCTATCACAGCAGCGGGCAACCTGGTGCTGGAGGTCGTGCTCATCTTCGGACTGGGCTACGGCATCGGAGCCTCGGCGCTCTCTACCGTGCTGGCGCAGTGGGGCGCCGCTCTCACCTACCTCTTCTGGGTAGGACAGAGGGCGCGTCGCTTGAAGATCAGCCTCGGCCTCGACTTCCGGCTGTTGCGCCGGATGGCGAAGACCGGCGGGGATCTGCTGATACGCACCCTCATACTGCGCGGGGCTTTCGTGGCAGCCACCGCGGTGGCTGCGCGCATCGGGACGGCCGAGTTGGCCGCCCATCAGATTGTCTTCGAGCTCTTCACGTTCACATCGCTGCTCCTAGACGCCCTGGCAATAGCCGGCCAAGGAATGGTGGGAAACCTGCTAGGGGCTGGAGACGGGGCGGGCGCCCGTGCGACGGGGCGGCGCATAATCGAGTGGGGGCTGGGGCTGGGGACGCTGATGGCAGCAGCGGCGTTCGCAGTGCGCCCGGTTCTTCCGCAACTCTTCAGCGGAGACCCCTCCGTGATTCAGCTCACCACCTTCCTGATGCTTCACCTCGCCATCATGCTTCCTTTCGGCGGCGTAGTCTTCGCCCTCGACGGAGTGCTGATCGGGGCGGGCGACTTTCGCTACCTGGCCTGGGCGATGGGCGCCTCTGCGGCAGTCTTTGCGCCTTTGCTGGCCGTAGTCGGATCCACCACTGCGGGGGTCGGCTGGCTCTGGGGCGCCATCTGGGCTTTCATGCTGGTGAGGATGGCGACCCTCCTGGGGCGCTTCGCCGGGCGCGGGTGGCTGCGACTCGGCGCTGAGTGACTGCATGGGGACGCATCCCCTCTTCCCAGAGAAACGTCGGGAGGGGAACGGAGGGTCTTCTAAGCGGACTGCGACTAAGGCACTGCTTCTCTTCCCAGCAGAACGCAGAGAGGGAAACGGGCACGCCTCGCGACTAGACATGTCCGACCCCGAAAACATCGACGCCAAAAGGCAACACAACTTACAAGGCCTTTACTAACGTTTGGTACAACTCCTGAAGTTCGGGGCTGACCTCGAACTTCAGGTCGTCGGAATCTTCCGGTTCATTGAGAATGCGTTTCAGCTCCCTCATCGCCATCTGCAGCTCACTGCGACGGCCGGTTTGGTACGCAATGAGAAACCTTCTCCTGTAGCACTGCTCACACCCGGGCGTGATCAACAATCCCTTCCACACGCTCCAACGCGCCAGATCGTAATCTCCTAATTTCATCGACAAGTCCGCGAGCTTGTGCGCCGCCGAGTCGATCTGGAACTCGGCATGATTCCGCAGAGAAATGTCTGCCCACGCATACAAATCTCCCTTCTCGCCTCCGCCGAACGGGACTCCTCTAACCAAAGACAGCGCCTCCTTGTAACGAAGAGCCGCCTCGCAACCATCCGATCCGTCTGCAGCCTTGACCCACCGCTTGAAGCGCTCCAAGTCGGAAGTCACTTCCTTAGACAAGCCGTAGGCGCCGTTAGAAGTGAAATAAGGCAGGTATAAATCGTCTTCCGAGTTCCTGCCCAGAGCCACCCTGGCGCGATGCACTGCATTGCTGAGGGCGCGAGCCCCCGGAGGGGCGCCGCGTCCCCACAGCCAGTGTTCAAGTTCATGCACCGTCGCCCCATTGGGGTGAAACGCCAAATAGCAAATGAGGGCTAGCGTTCGCGCCGAAGACACCGAGTTCTGTAAACCGCTTACTTGAACTATTCCCAGCACCCGCAGGTCTACCGCACCGGGCTGCGTGCCGGGGGGAGCAGCAATCTCGACGCTGGGGGCTTCGATGACGTTGACCTCAGCGTCGGGGCATGCGTCCGCCGGCGACTCTCCGGCGCTCAGGGAAACATCCCCGCCATTCTCAGAAGAATCTCCGTCTAGAAAACGAACCCCTCGCCGCGACGGAGCGGGGATGTCCGAACCGCCGGAAAGCAGGGAGTCGGTTCTCCGCAATTCCAGCGCAGTCGTCTCCCACCGCAGAAGATCATCGGAAACGGAAAACGCCCCGACGCCCGAGCCGTTCCAAGCATCTCCGTTGACCGAAAGGTCGAGTTTCTCATATTGCAGGCCGCTCTCCCCGATCACTACCAAGCGCAAAGCACCTTGGTCGTACAAGCGCTCCAGCAGTTCCCTGTCTTGCGGGTGAGGGTCCAGCGCTAACACGCAGATGTTTTCGCCGAGTGCACGGAGTTGACCTGCAAACCCCGAAGCCAATGAGGCCGCGCCCCGCGCAGTGGACTCGCCAGCGACCTCGGCGTTGAGCCCGCCAGCGACCTCGGAACATACTGGATTAACGCTGTCCACGTTGAACGAATTAGCCGGATCGGGCAGATTGCCGAGTTGATGCATCCTCAATGCGGTTTGAAGCCGAGGCGCCACTGTGACTGTCTCCTTCTTCGCCAGGGAGCGCCCGAACCCCAGACAAACGACCCTCAAGTCCTTGACAAACGGGCTGTTGGCCAACTCGTATGCAATCGATTCGAGCTTGCCGAGCACTGGAGGCCGGTCGCCCGCGAACGTCAGGCTGCCGATTTGCCCTAGGTTGCCCAGCACAAGCGTGCGTCTTTGAGGGTGGTATCCCAGAGTGACCAGAAAAGGCCACGGATAGGCGTCCAACTCCCCCGGAGCGATCCCCTTGATCGTGCTGCGTTGCAAGCTCCAAGACAAGCCGTCGTCGAGTACTTCGAACTCGCTCGGAGACTTCGGCTGAGCTTCCAAGAAAAGAAGAGCAAGACTCTCCTCACTGGCTGCTACGAGCAGAACCGGAGGGGCGTCACTTCCGTCCGACCGAAACAGCCGCATGATTCCTGCCAGATCTCCTAGCAACCCCTTGCGGAGGGTGCAGGAGGACTCCTCGTCAAACGCTTGTCTTCCCATGTTCAGCAGGAAGCCATCCGGGGCAAGCATCATTCCATCTAGCCGAATCGAAAGCGCTGTCACGCTCATGCCTCTGAGTTCCCCCCGTTCTCGACCTCCGCCTGAAGGCGTGAGCGAACCGAAGGAAACAACCGAGGAGCGGAGTCCGCGGGCTGCTGTGAGTCCGAAGATCCAATTTCAAACGACGAATGGCCAGGAGGGTAGAGCAACGGAAGGTTCTCTGCGGCCTCTTCTCCGTCGAGCGTCGCTTCCTCGGTTTCCGCAAGAGTTGCATCTCTTAGTATTGGTGCAACCGCCTCCGAAACGGGAGCGGCTTGCGAAACGGGAGCGGCTTGACTGCCCTGAAGGGAGGCCGTCTCCTCGATTGCTCGAGGGGATGGGAGTTTCAGCCTCCAACCCGGGTGAATCACGTTCGGCTGACTGAGCACACCTCCCGAGGAAAGACTTCCCGCGTTCAGATCGAAGATTTCCCTCCAACGATTCGGATCGCCCAAATGCGTATCCGCCAAACTCCAGAGAGTGTCACCCGGCTGCACGATCACCCAGACCGACGGGTTGCGAACCTCAGTTGACCCGCCCGAAAGGGCGTCGGACTCCCCGCCCGAGAGAACGTTTTTTGACCCTGCCGAGAGGGCGTCGGACTCCCCTGCGCTCTCCGGCAAAGCAGAACGCAGACGTTCGAGGATCTGCTCTCGAAGTCTCGCTTCGGAGAAGGCGTCCGAGCCGACATCATCGGAAATCGGCACAAGAAAGACGTCGGACTCCTCCGATGCGGTTCCTGCCGGCATCTCCAGAGTTGAAGAAGAAGCAGGACTCCCGGCCTCGACCGTCACTCCGTCGAAGGAAGGAGAGGCCGCCGCAGGCCCGGCAGCCACCCCCAAACCCGCGAGCGTAGCCATGACCGCAGCCAGCAGACGAACCACCAACCTCTGCGTTCCAAATCCCCCGAACGGGAGTCGGCGGGCGGTTCTGTCCCGCAAGCAGGCCGTGACTTCAGACACCGCCGAGATGGCCAGCTGAGACCACCAGAACCACACGAAGCAGGCGACCACCTTCACCAGCACGACCGACGGCAGCGCTCCGCTGTCGATTATCTCTGAAAGAGCGCCCCAGGAAGGCGCCGACGTCGGCAGCGGGTTGCCCACCAGCGCCACGAGCACCAGAGGAACGCCCACTACCAAACCCACCAGAAGCGCCAAGGCGCCCGCTCCCGCGGACACTGAGCGAAGCCCGCCGGCGTTTGTCTTGATCTCGTGCGCCGACTCGAACGCTGAACGCATTGTTTCCTCTCCTTTCAAGTTCCCAACACCCCTTCGACGGGGTAGACGGGTCATCAACATGACCTTGAGGCAGCCCGGAGGGGCGCAAGAAAGCCCTAGGAGGGCAAGGGATCAGACGCTCGCTGCGTCAAAGAAATCGTCTAGCCGTGCGATACCCCTTTGACGGCTCGAGCCTCGTGGGAAGCGCTCACGGTGCGGCTTGCCCCGCTCACCCCCAGCAGTTGGGCAGGTACCACGCGGGACACCTTGACGACGGCTCGGTCGCCTCTGGTGCTCGCTTCGACCTTGTACCGATCCTCTGCAACGACCGCTTCGGCGGCGCTCTTGGCTGCTTCCTCCTTGAGCCGCACCCTGCCGGTCAATCGGAAGTGGGCAATATCCAACTCCTGAGCAGCCGCCCTTGCCGCCTGACGCGCCAGGTCGGCGGCCGCCCGCCTTTCGCTGCGCAGGGCGGCAGAGTCCATGACCATTCCGGCGATCAGCAGAAAGGCCAGGAAAATCACGGCCAGGAACAGGCTGACGGCCCCCCGATCGTCCTTCATCACCGGCCTCCGCGGCGGCGGTCCACGACCTCGACGCTGGTCGTCTCGAACCTGACCGTACCGGGCATCCGCAAGAGCACCAGATCCTCAAGTTTGGTATCGCAGCGGATCGTCACCGACACCGATCCTCCCGGGCGCAGTTGCGTAACATCGGGGGTGACCGAGAGGTTCGCACAGGTGAGAGAACTGCGGTCTAGGACGGCATGCGCCGCATTGACCGCCGCCTGCTTAGCCGCGGCGGCGCTCTGACGCAGCGAAGCAGCCCTCGCCGCCTCCGCTGCCACGTCGCGCACTTCGCCGCGGGTCTGACCCATCCGCCAAGCCGCAGTCACCAACATGAGCGCGCCGAGGATGACGATGACCAACAACGCAAGCTCCAGCGACATCACCCCTTTCTGGGAACCTCCTCTTGCCGCGCGGCGAATCCTCCACCGAAGGCCCCAGAAGAGCCGAAGCCGCCTCTCTCCGAGCGATCCGGCGGGCGGGCGGCGGAGCTTCACCTTCTCCCCTCCGGAATGAAGCGCTCGATAGGGCCGTGCGCAATGCGGCTCACCGACGTGGGAAGACCAGGGAGTATCCGCGGCGAAGAGGCGGACACGCTCACGCTGACCTGCCCGCCGCCGCTCCGGATGTCGACTCTCAGGTCTCTCACCATCTGCTCAGAACCGACCACCTTCTTCGCCAACTGCTGCGCCCGCAGAGCCGAACCGCCTTTGGCTTGAACCTCCTCGAGGGCTACGTCGGCGGCGTCGGAGACGGCCAGCGCTGCGTTGTAGAGGAGCCCGAAATGAACCACCGACATAACGAGAGCGAGCACCAAGCCGTACAACAACACGAACTCAGTCGTGAGCAGACCAGCCTCCCCGAAGCAGGGGTCGTCGGGCCGCCGGAGGGCGGACGAACGACGAGGGACGGGCGCCCGCCGGCACGCACACCGGCGCGGTAAGAACGCGACCCGGTGCGGATTCGCGCGCAAGGGGATGCCGCTGCTAGACGCAGGCGCAGAACGGAGCACCTCTAGCTCCTGAATCCTCCGGTTCCGAGGTTGACGTCTACGTTGTCGGGAATCTTCTTGGTCACGTCCGCCGTGAGGTTGCGGACGACCGCCACGACCACGATGGCCAGAGCCGCAACCCCCGCAACCAGCAAAGCCCACTCCGTGGTGGTCAGACCGCGCTCGTCGTCCCGCAGATTGACGCGGATGTCCGAGACGGTCAGCGTGACCCAGACCCAAACCTGAATTGCAATACGGTTCATCGAAACCCTCCTCGCTTGCCTTTCCTTTGTCTGTTTCGGCCGTCCTTCCCCCAACGAGGAGGTCAGCGAAGGGGAAGGAGGGGAAGATGAAAGAGGGAAAACTCTCGGAGCGATGGGGCAGGATCGGCGGCCAGCGGCGTCGGAGACGCCCTAAAAGGAGGTGTGCCCCCGGTCTCAAAAGGCCTCTAGGAGCGAACCTAGAGCCGGATAGCCGACGAACATCACGAAGGCAATGGCGACCACGACAGTGGGAATCGACATTTTTTCGGTGGTCGCATCCGCCCGCATGCGGGCCGAAGCCAACTCCAGAAGGTTCAAAGTCTCCGCCTTGCGCGCCAGCGACTCGGCGGGGCTGGCTCCCTGCTCAGACGCCAGTCGGATGGTGGCGGCCAGCTCTTCTACGTCCCCTACGTCGATCTCCTCAGCCAGCCTCTCAAAGCCCGCAGAAGGCGGGAGGCCGTTGACCTGACTCCACTCCATGGCAGCCTTCAGTTCGTCGAAGGCCCATCCGCTGCCCACCATGGCTGCTTTCTGAAGCGCCCCCTCGCTGTGGCTGCCCCCCGCCAGAAGTATCTTCACCAGGCCCAGATAGGCGCTTAGCGACCTCAGGAACTCCTCCCGTCTCGCCTCGGCCTTCTTCCGCAGCCTGCCGTCGGCCAACATGTAACCCGCAGCCAGCCCCAGAAGAGGAAAGATGCCGAAACTCCAGACCGGGAGGTTCACCCCAAGCGCATTAAGGACACCGACCAATAAGGCGATCCCGCCGCCCAGAAGCAAGGCCGAAGCCAGCTTAGAAAACGCATGCTCGGAGGAGGAACGTTTCACGATGCGGAGGTCCTTGGACAGGGTCCCTAGGTCGAAGCCGAGGGCTTCTACCGCTCGCAGCGCACGCCTTTCCAGGCTGCGGCGCCACGTCGGTTGGATCTCTTCGCTGATGACCTGCCTCGGCACCTTCTGGCCGTGGAAATCCGACAGCGCCTTTTGAAGGGGCACGGGCTTGTACACGAGGCCGCGTCCCACCAGCCAAACCCCCGCCCCGATGAGCGCCCCAATGAGCGCGGCCGTCATCGCCGCCTCCGGGAGGCAGCCGGCCGCCCCAGCCCCAGCCCCAGCCCAGCGCCCATCCAAGGGGCAACCCCCTCTGAGCGCTCACCTCCGACGTCGGCGTCCGACAGCCCGACGAACCAAGTCATGAAGCGCTTCCGAGCAGATCGGACTTCTCCAGATCGAAGAACCTGGGCGGCTCCTCCACCCGGCCCAGGCGGCTCAGCAACCAGAATCCCAAGAGAAAGATCGAGCCGATGACGGCCAGGACCAACTGACCCTGCACGCTGTCGTAAGCAGCTAGATAGCCGCGGTCGAACAGGTAGAGACCCAGCGTGATTACGGCGGTCGTACCGACGATGAGGCGCGCTGAAGTCCGGAATTTGGCGCGGCCTGCGTCCGCCTCTACCAGCAGGCGGCTCTCCGAACGCACCACCTCCGCCTGGGCGCGCAGCAACGCCACCAGGTCGGCGGCGCCCTGGGAGGACGTCAGGATGAGAGAGGCTGCCACCTTGTCGATGGCCGGGTGATTAACCCGTGCGGCGAACGATGTCATCGCCTCTGAAAGAGGTCTCACCTCAAGTTGGCCGGCCAACTCCGACACCTCCTCCCGGATGGCGGACGAAGCGGCTTTCGCCGAACCCGCAATCGCCTTTTCAAGTCCCCCGCCGGCGGCCAAGATGGCATACAGCATCTCAATCCAGCCTGCGATGGCGTCCGCCTTCTCCCCTACCCGGCGCAACCCCCCTCCCTTGCCGAACTGCCCTGCGAATAGCCCAACGGCCAGGGTCATTATCACTCCGGCGCTGAACCATCCCGTGACGACGAAAGTCATCACTCCCAGCACGAACGCGGCCATCCAGCGGCGAAGCGACCCCATCGGGCTGACCTTGAGTCTTCCTGAACGTGAGAAGCCCCCCACCAGACTTTTGCCGCGCAGACCTCCCTGAATCAGCCATAGACCGAATCCTCCCAGCCCGCCGCAGACAGCGATAAGCAGTTTGCTCATACCGCCCACGTCCCATGCTCAAGGCGCATCAGGTCCGCTTCGAAGCCGTTCTCCAGCAGTCGGCGAAGCGTCGGCTCTACCCGGAAGGGCTCGCCGGAAACCACCGCCCTGCCGTCGGGCGAGGGCTTCCAGATTTCGTTGGAAAGCACGTCCGTCTCCGTGGAACCGACCACCTCCCTGACGCTGCTCACCCTCCTCTTTCCGCCCACGTTGTCGAGGTGAACCACGAAGTCCACCGCAGAGCCCACCAGCCGGTAAGTGAAATCCCGCGTGAACTTCTGCGGCGTCAGAGAGGCGTAGACCGTGAGCCGCTCGAAGGCTTCCTTGGTGCTGTTGGCGTGGATGGTGCACAAAGACCCGTCCTGACCAGAGGTCATCGCCAGAAGCATCCCCAGCACCTCAGGGCCGCGCACCTCCCCCACGACTATGCGGTCGGCGTGCATACGCAGGCACTCCCGCAGCAACACCTCGAGCGGAAAAGCCCCGCTGCCTTCCACGTTGGCCTCCCTGGCTTCCAGTACCCCTATGTCGGGGTGGAGGTCGGAATAGTGATGAAGCCCCAGTTCCAGTTCGTCCTCGACGGTGATGATCCGTTCCCCCGGAGGGACTTCGTTCAGCAGGCAGCGCGCAAGGGTGGTCTTGCCGGCCCCCATCCCGCCGCAGACGACGATGTTGAAACCGGCTCTGACGGCTGCGCCGAGGAAAGACTCCAGTGCTGCGTCGACCATCCCCGACGCCCGCAGTTCGCCGAGGGTGGAGAGGGTGTGGTCGTGCAGGCGGATGGTCACCATGGGAACGAGGGAGACCTCCATCACGGCGTGCAGTCGAGCTCCCCCAGGCAGGCGCATGTTCAGCACGGGGGAACTGACGTCGAAACGTCTTCCGCTGCGATCCAGGTTGGCTCCCACCCATCGGATCTGGTTGATCAGTTCCTCGTCGGACTCGGCCACCGCCTCGCCGCGCCGCTTGTTGCCTATTCGATCCACCAGCCAGACCTGATCGTGTCCGTTGATGTGGATGTCGGTGAGGTCGGGATCCTTGAGGTATCGCTCCCAAGGGCCGCTGCCGAATGCGTGCGCCATCGCCGCTTCTGAAATCGCCGCCTCTTCGGAGGCGGTGAGCAATTCCGACCCCGAGGCGATGCGACGCTGAGCCAACTCCAGCAGCCAGACGTCGATCACCTCGCCCGCACGTTCGTCACGCTCTTCGCGTCCGGGGCGGCGCCCTGCTCGGTTTTCTTCTTCGATCCAGCCTCCAAGCTGGTTCCGCAATTGCGAGACCAACTCTTCGAGCAGGTCTCGGTCAACTCCGGCAACCCCGCCTATGGGAGACGTCGAAGTGGCCGATACGCCCCCTGGAACGGCGCCTGAAAGCCCTCCTGCGCCTCCTGCGGGGCCTGCGAGACCTAGCGTGCTCATGAACGCCCCGCAGTCGCAGCAGCAGTGCCGTCTCTTCGCAGGGAAGGCATGCCCCCCGAAGGCATCAATCTCACCACGAGTTCGGTCACATGCCTAGTGGTGCGCGCCAAGTGCGAACGTCGAAGCACCCTGTTACGGGAGGCTTCGGAAGTCAAGCCCTCCGCCCCGCGTGGGTCCCAGGCAATCGAGCCCAACACCGAGGAGCGTTGTCCCGCGGCCTGCGTGAGCGCTTCGTCGATCTCTTCGGGGGGATACGGGCCGTCTCCCACGATCACCACCCCCAACTTGGAACGATCCCCCAGCGTCGAGGCTCGGTGAAGGAGAACGGCGAGGTTCTCGAAGACCGGACGCACCACCATCACCAGCAGCCCCGCGCTTTCGCAAAGCCTCTGTGTCGGCCCTTCCTGCCGCAGCCGTCCGGCATCCAACAAGAGGTCGGTATCGGTCAGGCACTCGTTGAGTTCAGCGAAGTCGATCTGCTGAAGAGAGCGCGACACCGAACGTCCGCTGCTGGGCACGACCATCGCCATCGGGCCTCCCGGCAGCCTCTGGCACGACTCCCAGAAGAGATTTTGGTCATAGCCATGTCGAGCGGAAGCCGCAAAGCTCACCAAACTAGGAGACTCCGGATGCAGGCCGAAGCGGGCGGCGAGCACTCCCCCGTCGGCGTCCGCCTCAACCAAAGCCATCCGGCGATGCTGCGGCCACTGATAGGCCATCACCGCAGCCAGGGTGCTCACACCGGGCGCACTCTTGAGCGAACCGATCACCACCAGGGTCACAACGACACCTCAACCAACCTCACGCCCGCAATCGCCGCCTCCACGACCCTGGTGGCCAGCCGTCGCGGTATCAACAGCGACACCAGAGCGTCGCCTCCTCCGCTGTCTCCCAGCCACTCGACTTCAAAGACCTGAACCCCCGCAGCCACCAGCGGGTCGTCCCAGCCAGGCCGCAACTCCGGAAGCACCAAGTCGACCACGTCGCCAGCGGAAAGCGTGCTGCTCGGGTACTGACCAGGACCCACCCGCATCCCCACGACCGCTTCTTCGTCTCGCAGACCCGGCCCCTCGGAAAGCATGGCCCTGCTGACAAAAGCTCCCGCATTCCCCCTGAAGAGAGCCCTTTTCCCCACGATCTCTGCGGCCTTGGATGCACTCACGACATCCACCGATACGTCGGTGTCTATTTCGACGATTCCAAGGTTCTCGCTGGACACCTTCTGCCCTCTGACAACCTCTTCGGCCCAGACCAGCACCGGCGTCTTCGCAGGAGGATCCCCCGACAGCAGCATCGCTCCTATAGCGCCCAAGCCCAGGAGAACCACGCCGATCGCTAGCTCGGGAATGCGCCGCCGGGTGATCCTCAGGGATCTTTTGTCGGCGGCGCTCTGCATCCGAGCGCCGCCGCTCTCCGCATCTTGTCCAGCAGCGCCGCCCCTCGGCGCAGCGCCATCTCTTAGTGCAGCGCCTCTTGGCCCAGCGCCGCCTCTCGGCGCAACAGCACCTCTCGGCCCAGCGCCGCCTCTTGGCCCAGCGCCGCTTTCGGACAGGGGGCGCAGTGGCCTGCGGTCGTTTGACACTAGCTTGCCTCCTCGATTTCGTTCATCTTGACTTGACTATACATGAAAAATCCTGAAATAGCAAACTATCACTAAAACTTCTTGAAATTTGCTAAAATATACTCTATGAAATTCGCACGTCCCAACATGCGATCCGCCCGAAGGCCGCTAAAGAAGGCCGCCGGGCGGCCGGTCTCGATAAGTTCTGGTTGCCGCCGGGGATGGAGGTGCGCTGGGCCGCCAAAGAAGACCGCCGGGCGGCTGCTTGCGATGTGCGCAAGCCGCCGTACCGCGACGATCTCCGCCGCAGCAGGCGCCGCGACAGCCGGTCTCCTCTGGAACATCGAGGCCGCCGCATTCGGGCTCTGGCTGGCCGTCTTGGTCATCCTCTCCTGGATCGACCTACGCTGCCGACGCCTCCCCAAGGCTGTCGTGAACCCGGCCACACTGATCTCCCTGGCCGCCCTCGCCGGATTGTCACAGCGCAACGGCGACCTGCGAAGATTTGGGATCGCTGCCGCCGTCGGGGCCGGGTGCTATCTGTTCTTCGCCACCCTCCACCTCGCCAATCCGCCCGCCCTGGGCTTCGGAGACGTGCGTCTAGCGGGTCTGAACGGACTTTTTCTAGGCTGGCTGGGGCCGCTCACGGCGCTAGAAGGCCTCGTGCTGGGAGCGGGAGGAGCGTCCGCAGCAGCCGTCGTAATGCTGACCTTGCGGAAACCCGCCCGCAGCAGTTTGCCCTTCGGGCCGTTCCTAGCCGCAGGTGCGGCGCTTGCGGTCTTTTTCCACTCGGACGCTCCGGTGCATCTCCTAGGAGCGCTCCCGGCGGCGCCAGCATGAACGCCAGCGTGAACGGAATGCGCCCGCCGCTGTGCCCCTCAAAGCAGACACTGCACTCAGCGGACGCCTCAGGCCATTCCACAAGGCGCGCAGACGCAGGTCGTACTCTTGTAGCCGTGTCAAGGCTTTCACACCGGACGGGTATGACTGTTCACTACCGCCAGGTGAGGCTCCAAGCCGCCCCGAGAACGCGGAAAAGGAACTAGACCCATGCACCCTGAACAGCCCGAATTCTTCGCAGAGGACGACCACTCTTCCTTCGCCGGAGAGGTCGTGAACGCTCCGCTGGCGGCGGAGGTCTCCGAATCCTTCCTGGCGTATTCGCTCTCGGTCATCACCTCCCGCGCCATTCCCGACGTCCGAGACGGCCTGAAACCCGTCCAGCGCCGCATCCTCTACTCAATGCTGAGAATGGGTCTGCGCCCCGACGGGCCGCACCGGAAATGCGCCAGGGTTGTCGGAGATACCATGGGAAACTACCACCCTCACGGAGACGACTCCATCTATAACAGCCTGGTCTGGATGGGGCAAGACTTTGGGCGCGCCGTCCAACTTGTCGACCCCCAGGGAAACTTCGGAACCCTTGACGATCCTCCCGCCGCCTCCCGCTACACGGAGTGCCGGCTCTCCCCCGCCGCCGTGGAGATGCTGACCGACATTGAAGAAGACACAGTGAACTTCCGTCCCAACTACGACGGGGAGATCCTGGAACCGGTCTGCCTGCCCGCCAAGCTGCCGAACCTCCTAGTGAACGGCACGAGCGGCATAGCCGTGGGGATGACCACGAGCATGGCTTCGCACAACCTGCGGGAAGTCGCCGCGGCGGTGCGTCTGATCATCGACAACCCCAAAGCCTCCACGAAGGACATCCTTAAAGTCCTAGCCGGGCCGGACTTCCCCTCGGGAGGAGTGGTCGACGGCCAAGGACTGCTAGAGGCCTACGAGACCGGACAGGGCTCGTTCAAAATTCGGGCGCGCGCCGAGGTGATCTCGGTCGGAGAGCGAAGGGAGGCAATTGTCTTCTCCGAACTGCCCTACCAGGTCGGGCCGGAGGCGGTCGTGTCGCGAATCAAGGAACAGGCCAAGGACGGACGGCTAGGCGGCGTGGCGGACGTGCGCAACCTCTCCGACCGCCGCGAGGGCTTGAGGGTGCAGGTGGACTGCCATCCGGGCGTGGACGCCGAGAGGGTTCTGGAGAACCTCTGGAATCAGTCTCCGGTGGAAACGACCTTCAGGATCAACAACGTGGCGCTCGTCGGCGGCGTGCCGAAGACGTTGTCTCTGCGCGAGTTGCTCGCCCATTACGCCCTTCACCGCCTCGACGTGGTGGAGAAGCGGGCGAAGTGGCGGCTGAAGACAGCGGAGCAGCGCCTTCACATCTGCGAAGGCCTTCTCCTGGCCCTCGACAACATCGACGAAGTGGTGGCGACCATAAGAAGCAGCAAGACGACCGAAGCGGCGCGGCGGGAACTTTGCAAAAAGTTCTCCATGACCTCCGAGCAGGCCGAGGCCGTGCTGGCGCTGAGGTTGAGGCGTTTAGTTGGGCTGGAGCGCCAGAAACTGCTCGACGAAGCAGCCGAACTCACCGCGACCATAGAGGAGCAACGAGCGCTGCTCGCCAACCACAAGTTGCGCCAAGAACTCGTGACTCGAGAGTTGGACGACTTGGCTGACCGCTTCGGTCGACCGAGGCGCACCAAAGTGCTGCCGGCAGGGTCATTCAAGCAGTCCTTACCCCTCGGACAACTGAGCGGGGGGGGCGCTTCGAAAGTCTCGGTGGTCACCCTCTCCTCCTCCGGCCTGCTCGGACGCTCGGCTCAGGACGCCTCGCGCAGACGCAAACTGGGTCGCCACGACCTGCTCTCCGCCATGACAATCGCAACCCCCGCCAGCAAGATCTGGGCGATCGCCAGTCTCGGCCGGGCGGTCTCCGTAAACCTCAGCGACGTGCCCGAAGTTCAGATGCGCAGCCGAGGCGCCCCCGTCGCAGCCGTGTTCAGCCTGGAGAAGGGCGAGGTCGTCCGCACGCTGCATGCGGTCGACAACGGCGGCGGAGCGTCCAAAGGCTCGAAGCCTCAAGACGACGGACAAAGCGGCGCAGCAGCCGAAGAACTGATACTCGTCACCCGGAAGGGGGCGGCTAGGCGCATCGCAACGGGAGAACTCTCCGGGCGGAGCGAAGACGCACTCACGCTGCTGCAGGTAGAACCCGACGACGAGGTGGTGTCAGCCTTCGTCTGCGTCCCCGAAGCCGGCGTCGTGATCGTCTCAAACGACGGGATGGCTCTGCGCACTCAAGCGGACGGCATAAGCGCACGCAGTTCCGGGGCCGCCGCTATGCGGCTTCGCCCCGGCGCCGGGGTGGTCGCAGCCGGGGCAGCGCTCGGCGAAGCCGCCCTGGTCGTCGTGACCAGCCTGGGGGCGGCCAAGTCCACCCCCTGTGAGGAGTTCCGCTTAGCGGGCCGAGGGGGACAAGGGGTGAAAATCTGCAGTCTCGAAGAAGGCGAGAGTATCCGCAGCGCCTACGTAGGGCCTCTCGGCGACACTTACGCCCTGCTCGCAGCGGCGCCGGGCAAGCCGCCCGATAACGAACCGGCACCCTTCACCCTCCCCGCCACCCGCCGCGGGCTGCGCCCCACCCGTGAAGGGCGCGCCTTCCTGACAGTCGCCCTAAGGAGGTGGTGATGCCAGCCGACAACCCCCCGCCGGATGCGCCGGAGATGCCGGAGGCGCCGGAGGCACGGGATGGCTCCTACGAAGCCGATCACATCCAGACCCTGGAAGGCCTGGAGGCGGTTCGCCGCCGACCGGGCATGTACATAGGGGGGACGGGAACCGAAGGGCTGCAGCACCTCCTCTGGGAACTGCTCGACAACAGCGTGGACGAGGCTGCGGCGGGTTTTGCCAGCCGCATCGAGGTCGTCTTCCACCCCGACCGCTCCGTGGAGGTCTACGACGACGGGCGGGGCATCCCGGTGGGCGCCCCCCCTGGCCGGGACATCTCCGCCGTGGAGGTGGTCTTCACGGAACTTCACGCAGGCGGCAAGTTCTCCGGCAACGGCGAGGGGGCGTACACCTCCTCAGGCGGGCTGCACGGAGTGGGGGCGTCGGTGGTCAACGCACTCTCCACGAAAGGCTGCGTTGAGGTGGGGCGCGACGGATTCCGCTGGCGGATGTGGTTCTCCGAGCGCGTGGCTGGGAAACTCTCCGGCGGCACCAAGGGCCGCTTCGCCCCCACCCACGAAATCGAGAAACTCCAACGCACGAAGACCACCTACACCCGCGTCCGTTTCTGGCCGGACTGGGAACTGTTCGACGAGGACGCCGAGTTCGACTTCCAAGCCGCTCAGGAGCGCGCCCAACTCATGTGCCACCTATTGCCTGGGCTGCGCATCTTCCTGACCGACGCCCGGGCTGGCGAGAAGAACGCCGAGACGCTCGAACTCTGCTCTCGTAAGGGGCTGGAGGGTTTCGTCGCCGACATCGGCAGCGGGTCGGCGATCAACCGGGTGATCGCTATCAACGACGAAGGCAGTTTCAGCGAAAGGGTGCCCGTGGACGGCAAGCCGACGACCGTAGAACGCCGCTGCGTAGTGCGGGCCGCCCTTCAGTGGAACGACACGACTTCCACCAAGATCCGCTCCTTCGTGAACACGATCCCCACCCCGGCAGGGGGGACGCACCTAGCGGGCTTCGAGCGTGCGCTCACCCGTTCAGTCAACGACGTGCTGCTCGCCGGAACGAAGCAGATCACCGCACTGGCGAAAGACGGACTGGAGCGGGCGGGCAAGGAGGACGTGCAGGAAGGTCTGGCCGCAGCCATGCAAGTAACGTTCCCCGAACCGCAGTTCAGAGGTCAGACCAAGGGCGAACTGGGCACACCGGGAGTGCAGAGCGTCGTATACGAGATCGTCAAGAAGCACCTGACGGAATGGTTTGAAAAAAGCGGCCCGCGCTCCAACATAACCGCCATACGCAGCAAGGTCGTCGGCGCCATGTCCGCCCGGGCGGCGAGCCGGCGGCTGCTGGAAGACAAGCGCAAGGCTTCCCGGCTCGGCTCCAGCGGACTGCCCGACAAGCTCGCCGACTGCCGCATCCACGGCCCCGACAGCGAACTGATAATCGTGGAGGGCGACTCGGCTGCCGGGCCTGCCAAGGCCGGACGCAACGCCGCCAACGCCGCCATCCTGCCCCTGCGGGGCAAGATCGTGAACGCAGGCAAGGCTTCCGTCCAGCAGGTGCTAGACAACGCCGAAGCGCAGGCTCTCTTCCGCTCGGTGGGGGCGGGCGTGAAGGGCGACTTCGACATCCGATCCGCCCGCTACGGACGGATCGTCATACTCTGCGACGCAGACGTCGACGGCAGCCACATCCGCTGCCTGCTGCTCACGCTCATCTACCACTACATGCGTCCGATGCTCGAACACGGGAGGGTGTTCGCCGCCCAGCCGCCCCTCTACACCACCAAGGCCGGAGGCGCCACGCACAGGGCGTTCAGCGAAACCGAGCGGGACGAAATCACAAAGAAACTCAAGAAGGGGCGCCGCCGGGCGGAGAACATCCGCTGGCAGCGCTTCAAGGGTCTAGGAGAGATGAACACCGACGAACTAGCGCACTGCGCCCTCGACCCTTCCACCCGCATCCTCAGGCGGATCACCCTCGCCGACGCCGCCGAAGCCGAACACATCCTGGAGGTTCTAATGGGGTCCGACGTAGCCCCCCGTCGCGACTACCTGCTCACGCACGGAAACCTCATCGCCCCCGAAGCGCTGGACTTCTGAGCATCGGAACTGGGGCCAAGTTCTATGAAACAACAAGAGCAAACCATGCACACCCTCGATCTCGGGAACGAACACGACTCCTCCGAAGAACTCCTGACGGTGGCGCAGGCGAGCGCATGGGCAACTCGCCGGGCGCAGCGCAAAGTCACGCCTTCGAACATCTCCTACCTGATCAAGTACGGCCAACTACCCGCGAGCGACCGACATGGGGCACCGAGAATAAAAGTTCAAGACCTGGAGCAGTATTACAACACACAAGCTAAGAAAAGAGAAAACCGCTACAAGGACAAACTCGGCAACGACATCAACTGGCGTCTTTCCTTTGAGCAGTACAAAGAGGCGGAAACCACCAAGCACGTTCACCGCCTGCACCCCTACAAGGGCAAGTTCATCCCGCAACTCGTGGAGTACTTCCTAGACGCCCACACTGACGAATTCAAGCAGGAAGCCTGCTTCGCTCCGGGCGACTTGGTTCTGGATCCGTTCTGTGGCAGCGGCACGACACTCGTTCAGTCCAACGAACTCGGCATTCACGCCGTGGGCGTGGACGTTTCCCCTTTCAACGCAATGATCAGCAACCTCAAGCTGGGCCGGATTGACCTGGGGCTCCTGTCGCAAGCCGCAGCCGAAGTCAGCCGCGCCATCGCAAACAACCCCGACGGGCAGGCAGCGCGGGCGCTTGAGGAGGAACTGCTTGAAGAACTGCGCTCCTTCAACTCCAAACATTTCCCCGCCCCAGATTTCAGAAGGCGGGTGCGGGCAGGGGAGATAAACGAGGACGCCTACGGAGCAAAATGCTCGAATGTGTTCAGATCGACCTACTTGAACATTCTCCGGAAACATCCAGTCAGCAACCTCATCGATTCCGAAAGCTCCGATTTCCTCAAACGCTGGTACCTGCCGTCGGTGCTCAGCGAAATGCGCAGCGCTCAGAACGCCATCGAACAGATACCAGACCGGCACACTCGTGACGTCCTCCGACTTGTCTTGAGCCGCTCTATCCGCTCCGGACGGGCGACGACGCACTCCGACCTTGCCACATTGGTGCGACCGATAACCGAGACCTACTACTGCGGAAAGCACTCCAAGATTTGTAAACCCATCTTCTCCATGCTCAATTGGTGGAAGCGATATGCCGCAGACACCATAAAGAGAAAGTCGCAATTCGAGAAACTCCGCACCGACACCTTGCAAACCTGCCTGACCGGTGATTCGCGTTCCCTTGACATTCCGTCGGAACTAGCCTCAGCCGAAGGGGGTTTTAGCCCGCTGCTTAAAAAACAGAAAATACATGGCATTTTCTCAAGCCCGCCGTACGTAGGTCTCATCGACTACCACGAACAACATGCCTACGCGTATGAACTTTTTGACCTGCCGCGCAACGACGACCTTGAAATCGGCCCGCTGAGCGGAGGACGCAACCGTGCGGCCCGTGAAAACTATGTTGCAGACATTTCCCAGGTTCTCTGCAACTGCCAGAAGTACATGGCAGATAACTGCGACATATTTCTTGTAGCAAATGACAAGTTCAATCTCTACCCCCAAATCGCCGAACGCTCAGGATTAGGGATCTACAAAGAGTACAAACGCCCTGTACTCAACCGAGCCGAGGGCAACAAAGGCGCATACGCAGAAACAATTTTCCACTTGCGAAAAGTGTCAACGAGTTGTTTTGCTAATAACGAACACTATGGGAGCGCTGGACTTCTGAGCAACTGAGCAGCGCCGAGTGCGAGTTCTATGGAGTGGCAATAGGCAGCAGGTGCGTGAGTTCAGTTGCTGAAATCTGGGTGTTGCCAGTCACGAGGCGGGCGAAACCGGCGGTTTTCTCGGCCTGAAGTCCTTGCAGCAGTCTCCCCCAGCCAATGAGGGGTTCTAGGTCTTCGCGCCGCATGATCACGTTCACATGGTTCTCAGCCAAGAACCTCATCCCCTCCCCCACGAGAGCACACCGCAGTTCGCCTGAACCGACCGCCCCCACGACGCGGTTGACCACAATGGCCGGGCCGCTGAGGGTGGACTTGTCGGTCTCGATGTACTGAGGGCGCCTGTGGTCGGAGGACAGACGGAGTCCGTCGTTGATGTTGTGCGACCAAATGAGAGGAACCTCGCCGTTGGTGGACGCTCGCCTTAGTTTCTTGCGGTGCTGATTCCACACGACCGTCCCCGTGACCGCTTCGTATCCAAGCTCGTAGAGACTCCGGCGCCCGTCGAACGCCGAAAGCGCTTCAGCAGGGTTCTCCAAGAAGAGCACCCGGGAAAATCCAGCACTCTCCCGCACGAAAGCGTGCCGCCGTCCGCCTAGGGGTTCTCGTCTGCCAGATTTCCGCAGCGCCCTCGGCCGCTGCCCCCGGGCGCCCTGCCCCCGATCGTCGACGCTCGCTGGGGATCTCTCTCCGAACTTCCGCAGCACCAACAGCTGCACTGGAGTCTGCGCTCCAGCAAAAAGACCTTGGTGGCGCTGTATCTCCAGGAACTCGATCTCCGCCCGTTCCAGAAGGTATCTGCGCAACGGCTCGAAGTACGCCCCGCTGTTCATGGAAGGAGGAACCACGTAGGCCAACTGCCCGCCCGCCCGCAGCGCCTCTAGCCCAACCTGAAAAAACAAAGCAAAGACGTTCACCCGCCCCGCAATCACGCCGGCAAAGCGTCGGCGCATCTCAGGAGACGCCTTGAACTCGAAGTAGGGCGGGTTGCCGATCACAAGATCGAACGGTTCGACGTCGAACTCCTCGAGCGCAGAACGTACCGCCAGCCTCGACAGAGGGGCGTTCGCCGACGCCGCCGCCAGCACCTTAGGATCGACGTCCCACCCATGCGTTTCCGCCTGCGGCTGGCGCGCTGAGACAGACTTGAGAAACTCTCCCGTGCCGACCCCCGGATCCAGCACCCGCATGCCAGCAAAGAGTTCGCATCGGTCTAGCAGCTTTTCGCGCAAGATCTCCGGCGTCATGTACTGCCCGAGGCGTTTGCGCTCAACCAGAGGGGTCTCCATGAGCCACCGCTGCGTCGCTCCGCTCATGCCGCCAACCTCCGCCGCCCGCTCAGGCACTCCATTCACGCTATTCGGCAGCCGAGGTGAGCAACGCCTTTCCCGTCGCATCCTTCTTCTATAGTCGCGCCCATGAGAAAGGTGTACTTGGATTACAACGCCTCCGCCCCGGTCGACCCGCGGGTAGCCGAGGTCGTATACGCCAATCTCACCCAAGGAATCGGCAACGCCTCCTCCTCGCACGCATACGGGCGCAGCCAGGCGTCCGTCGTGGAAACCGCTCGTGAACAGGTGGCTGGGTTGCTGGGGGCTTCTCCCGGGGGTGTGCTCTTCACGTCGGGTGCCACCGAAGCCAACAATCTGGCCCTATGCGGGATCGTGGAAGCAGCCGCACCCGAACGCCGAAGGCTGCTGATCTCCGCCGTAGAGCACGCCTCGGTGAGGAAGGCCGCCGACCGGCTGGCCTCGGGGACGCAAGCCAAACTCGACCTGATCCCCGTCCATCCAAGCGGCAGCGTGAACCTCGAGGCTCTCGAGGAGATGCTTGACGACGACGTGCTGGTCGTCTCGGTGATGGCCGCCAACAGCGAGACGGGCGTCCTCAATCCGCTGCCAGAAATCTCCGAGAGGGCGCACTCCGTCGGCGCCCTCTTCCACTGCGACGCAACCCAGCACGTCGGGCGGCTTCGCTTCGACCTCTCCGAAGCGGGCGTCGACCTAGTGTCGCTGAGTTCCCACAAAATCTGCGGCCCTGGAGGGGTGGGCGCCCTGGCCGGATCACGAGCAGCGCTGCGGAAACTCTCCCCCGTCATCCACGGAGGAGGGCAGGAGCGCGGCCTGCGGTCGGGTTCCTTGAACGTAGCGGGCGCCGCGGGCTTCGGGGCGGCGAGCGAAATCGCCGAGGCGGAGCGGGAAGCCGAATCGACGCGGGTAGCCGACCTCAGGGACAGGCTCACGGGCGAACTGGCACAGAGACTGGATGGGGTGACTCAGAACGGCGACGTCTCCAACCGGCTTCCCAACACGGCAAACATCCGATTCGCCGGAGCCGACGCCGAGGCCGTGGCCGCCAACCTCAATCCGGTCGCCGTCTCTCTGGGAAGCGCCTGCAGCTCGGGGTCGCCCGAGCCTTCCGCCGTGCTGATGGCGATGGGTCTCGACGAACAGGCCTCCTATGAGTCCTTGCGCTTCAGTCTGGGACGCTTCACCACGCCGGAGGACGTCGAACTGGCCGTCAAGAGGATCGTAGAAGCAGTGCAGTTCGTGCGTGAAATGACCTGAAATGTCTCTTCAAAACGAAGTGATCCACTCCCAGCGAAATGGCAATGCCTCAAGTTGTCGCACCCCTTTACTAACTTGGATGGCATGAAAGAGGTGCTCTGATTTGCGCCTAGTCGAAGCGGCGACGCCCACGTTCGCCCGGCACGAGACCTTCCACCCCCGCTACGGGTGGTTCCGCAAGGCTTATGAGGCCGCGGCGGAGGATCCGGCGGTCTTCGCCGCCGAGGACGCCCCCGTCCGCATGGGCGTCGGCAAAAACATGGTGCGCTCTATCCGCTTCTGGGGTTTGGCGGCGAAGATCCTCACCGAAGACCCAAACTCTCCTTCCCCGCGGTCGCCCGCGACGCTCCCCACCAGGTTCGGCCACGCACTCTTCGGCGAGTCCGGCTGTGACCCCTTCATGGAAGACCCAGGCACTCTCTGGCTCCTGCACTGGCGGCTGCTGGCTCCTCCTTGCCGGCTGCCGGTCTGGTGGCTGGCCTTCAACGAAGGAAACACAGGAGAGTTCACAGAAGAAGAGTTGGAAACGCTGGCGGAGATCGGCTTGGAAGCAGCCCCGGAGTGGAAAACGCCCAAAGCCACCTCCATTAAGAAGGACGTCTCGGCTCTGCTGCGCACCTACGGCCCTGCGTCCCTCAAAGCCTCAAGCCGCTCCGGCATCGACGACCTGCTTGACTGCCCGCTGCGTCAACTGCGCCTCATCACCCGTTCGTCCGTGACCGACCGCCTCCGCTTCGCCGGGGTCAAGTCGTCGCTGTCGTCGTCGGTGCTCGCCTTCGCATCTCTGGACTGTGTCCTCCGAAAGAACTCCATAGAGGGGGGCGACCGCGCAGACTCCCACACCGGGATGGTGCCGATCAGCCGTCTCGCCGGAGAGCCGGGCTGGCCGGGCAAGGTTTTCAGGCTGTCGGAAGGCGAACTCCTCGCTGCCCTGGAGCCGGCCGTGGAAGCAACCCCCGGCCTGAACCTGGGCGCATCGGTCGGCTCGCCTTTCCTCTCCTGGTCGAAACCGCTCCCGACGCTGGCCGAGGACATCCTCGGGGACTACTACGGCAAGCGCGAGGCCGGCGGGGTGGCCGGCCCCGCGGGAGACCTTCCGATCCACGACGACCTTCTAGAAGAACTGGGGATAGTGCGAGAGCCGAACGGCAACCTACGTCAACTCCACGACACCGCCCTGCTCGAATGCGGAGCGAGAGCGTGAGCGTGTTGGCCGAGTTTGTCCGGGTTTCCCCCCGTTACGCCCGCTCGGCCAATCTCGAGCGCGACGCCGCCCGACCCGAAGCGCTAGAGGGCTACGTGGTAACCGCTCGGGCGCTCGACTTCCTAGAACGAATCTCCTCTGCCGCCGCAGAGGGGCGCGCTGGCGGAGCTTGGTCTTTGACCGGCCCGTACGGCTCCGGCAAGTCGTCTCTCGCCCTGCTGACCAGCGCCGCTTTCAGCAAGAATTTGCCCGAGCGATCCCTCGCCCTGCGGCTGATCGGAGAGGCGTCCGAGGCGGTTCGCTCGAAGATCGAGCAGGCTCACGAGCGCTACGGAACGGTGAAGCGGGGCTTTTTCGTCGGTCAAGCCACAGGTGATCTTGAAGCAATCCAAACGACCGTCGCCCGGGCGCTGGAATCGGCTACAAGCACCTCTAGTTTCGCCAAATCGGAATCATTCCGCGAAAAAGACCCCCCCCCCCCCCCTCATTCCATAATTCCCCCCAACTTCTAAACACTCCTGCTAGTCCGAGAGCGCTTTCCGGGCAAGGCGTAAGCCCGTCCGCTCTGCTGGAGTTAGCTCAATCCCTGGCTGAACGCGCTCCGCTGATCCTGATACTCGACGAGTTCGGCAAGAACCTCGAGGCCATCGGGAGCGGAAGAAACAACGACCCTTACCTCCTGCAACAATTAGCGGAAGCCGGACAGGGAGCTGGACTGCCCATCTTCCTGATCACCCTTCAACACCGATCCTTCGAGGACTACCTCTCCGAGACCGACGTCCGTACGCGCCGGGAGTGGGCGAAGGTGCAAGGACGCTTTGAAGACGTCGCCCACGTGGAGTCCCCGGCACAGACCCGCGCCCTGATCGGGGCGGCGTTCAAGCCCTCCCCTGCGATATCCCGGCGGATCTCCCGCTGGGCGCGCCGGCGGGCGGAGGAAATGCGGCCTCTGGGCGTGAGCGACCTGTCAGATCCCGCTGTCACAGCCTCCTGTTACCCGCTGCATCCGCTCTCCGCCCTCGTCCTGCCGGAACTCTGCAGCCGCTACGGGCAGCACGAACGATCCCTCTTCTCCTTCCTCTCCGGATCGGGGGCGGCGAGCGTCCCTGCTTTCCTAGCAAACACCCCACTTCCGCAGCGGGGGCTGCCCAGCATCGGCCTCGACGCCGTCTACGACTACTTCGTCGACAGCGCCTCAGGGCAGAACGCCCGCTGGGCGGAAGTCGCAGCCCGCCTCGCCGACACGCACGGCCTCACCTCCCAGCAAAGCAAGCTCGCAAAGTCCGTAGCCCTGCTCAACCTGGTGGCTGCCGGCGGGACGCTGCGAGCCTCGGCTGCCCTCCTCCGCCTCCTTGACGCCGACGCCGACGCCGTCCTTGAACAACTGGAAGCAGCCGGAATAGTCACGTACCGCGAGTTCGCCGACGAATATCGGATCTGGCAAGGCAGCGACATCGACATACGACTGAAACTCGAAACCGAACGCAGGACGCTGCGTGACCTTCCGCTGGCTCAGATCCTCGCAAGAACCGCCGCCCCTCGGGCTGTCCTCGCCGCCCGTCACAGCGCTGAATCCAACCTCCTGAGGGTGTTCGCCCGCCGCTACGTGGATGACGTCGAGCCGGTAGAACCGCTCGCAGCCAACTCCCCTTACGACGGGGAAGTCCTGCTGGTGCTGGGATCGGCGCCGCCGCTGCTAACGCCGCCGACAGCAGAGAACGAGAGCAGCGCCGGGCGCGGCGCCAAGCCGGTCGTAGCGGCCGTGCCCAATGACCACTCAGCGCTCGAGGCAGCCGCCCGAGAAGCGGCCGCCATCGCCGCCTTGGCAGACGACGAGGACATCTCCGGCGACTGGGTCGCCCGCCGCGAAGTGGGGGAACTCCTCTATCAAGCCGAAGCCTCCCTGGAGGAAGAGGTGGTTGCCGCCTTTGAGAGCGAAGAGTGCCGCTGGGCGCTGCTGGAAGCTCAAGGCCCGAGGTGGCTTCCGGGCGGACGCGGCAGCGCCGCCATCTCCCAGGCCGCCGACATTGCTTACCCCGACACGCCGAAGGCCGGAAACGAGATGTCGAACCGCAGCGCCCTCACCACCCAGGCCGCCAAGGCTCGCCGTCTGCTGCTCGAAGCCATGATCACCCGTCCGAGCGAGCCGCACCTTGGGCTCACCGGGTACGGGCCGGAGGTGGCCATGTACAGGTCATTTCTTGCCAGCACCGGACTCCATCGCTCCCCCGCCGCAGAAGGTGCTCCGGCCTTCAGCGAACCCTCAGAGGAGAGCAGCCTCATGCCCGCCTGGAAGGTCGTGGAAAGCCACTTCCAGCAAGCCAAGCACCACCGCGTGGAAGTTGCGCACATCGCCGAAGCGCTGCAAGCCCCTCCCATCGGGATGAAAGCCGGGGTGATCCCCCTTCTTCTCACGGCCAGTCTGCTGGCACACGCCGAAGACGTCGCCCTATACGAACTCCACACCTTCAAGCCGGAACTCACCGCCGAACTGACCGAACGCCTGACGCGCAACCCCGACCATTTCTCCGTCAGACACTTCGCCAACACCGACGGGGCGCGCCGAGCGGTCGTGGAGGCGCTCGGCAAAGAACTCGGAGTGAACTCACGCTCGTCCCGGCGGCGGGTGGGCAACGTGCTCGCCGTGGTAATTGAGATACTCTCTCGTTTCCGTCGGCTGCCCAATCACACCCTGAAGACTGAGCACCTGAGCAGCGACGCCCTGCAGGTACGGGAAGCGCTAGCCACTGCCCGCGAGCCGGATGAGTTGCTGTTCAAAGCGCTTCCCGAAGCGCTCGGCTTCTGGGAAGTACGCCCCGACAGAAAGACCTACAAGGCGCGCCGCGACTACGCCGAGAGGCTCAGCGCTGCTCTCGACGAGCTCACTTCCCATTTCGACGACCTCCTTCGCAGGCTGACCGACCTGCTCCTCTCCAAGTGCGGCGCTGCCTCCCGCAGAACCGCAGCCGGGCTGGCCGCCGCCGTGAGCGGGGAGGTCCTGAACCCTGAGACCCGAGCGTTCGTGATCGCCCTAGCAGGAGACGCGGGCGACGGGAGCGGCTGGAACAACAGCGTCAGCGCGGTCGGTGGCCAGGTCGCTGGCCAAGAGAGCGGGAGCGAGGGCGGCTGGAGCGAGAGGGACAGAAACTGGATCAGGCGGATCGCCGCGGTCATTTCCGGAAAGGCCCCGTCGGAGTGGAACGACCAAGATCTCCGACGCTTTGAGGTCGAGTTGCCTCAGCGGGTCGACGCCTTCCACCGCCTCGCTGCCCTGCACGCTGAGAGCAAGGCCAGCGGCGGGGGGCCGTTCGACGCTATGCGCTTGACCCTCACCCGACCTGACGGCAGTGAGGTGGTTCGCCTGCTCGGCGTCGACGGGAAGCAGAAAGATCTTTACGAAGACATCCTGAATCAGGCGCTGGAGCTGGCCGGCCTCAGCGATTCGCCCGACGGTGTAGAGCATGCCCAGCACTCCCTGTTGTGCGTGCTGGCCGAGCGGCTTTTCCCCCACGACGGGAGCTCGGAGATCTCAGAGCGGAGAGAACTCGCCGCAGCGGGGGCGGGCAGTGCTTAAACCAACACGCCACATCTGCGGCATCTCCGGGGGCAAAGATTCCAGCGCTCTCGCCGTCTACTTACGAGACCGCGTGCCGCAGATGGAGTACTTCTTCTGCGACACGGGCGCAGAACTCCCCGAAACCTACGAATACCTGACCCGCCTAGATGCGATCCTGGGCAAGCCAATCCACTACCTGAACGCCGAGCGGGACTTCGACCATTACTTCAAGATGTTCCGCGGCACGCTGCCGTCCCCGCAGATGCGCTGGTGCACGAGGCATCTCAAGATCAAGCCCATTGAAGACTGGGTAGGCGACGACGAGACGGTCTCCTACGTGGCAATCAGAGCCGACGAACAGAACCGCAAAGGGCACATCTCCACCAAGCAAAACTTGACGACCCGCTTCCCGTTCAAGGAAGACGGGATCAATCACGACGGCGTCATCCGCATCCTGGAAGATGCCGGCATCGGGCTGCCGGACTACTACGAGTGGCGCACGCGCTCAGGCTGCTACTTCTGTTTCTTCCAGCGCAAGACGGAGTGGATAGGCCTTTCCGAGAAACACCCCGACCTCTACGCACAGGCCGTGGCTATAGAGCAAAAGGTGCTCCAGGACGCCGGTGTCGGAGAGGAGGCCGACTTCGGCGCTCAAGCGATGAAAGAACGGTCATACACCTGGACCCAAGGAGAAACGCTCATCCAGTTACTAGCGAGAAAGCCGGTCGTCATCGAACGCCGCGATGCCACTCTGGCGCGCTCCTCCACTGCCCCTAAAGCCAACCTAACCCTGCTAGATGCGCTTTCCGACTTCCTAGACGAAGAAGACGACTCCATGCAATGCACGGTGTGCGCGCTATGACCACACCAACCACAGAACGAAACGTGGACTTCAAGGAACTGCTGGCCAGATGCGATGAAACAGACATACAGCAGCTAGTCGGGGGGCATGCAGTACGCCTGCTTCGAGCGCTCGATCCGAATCTTGGGCTGCCTTCGAGTCTGCAGCGCCTCTGCTTGCAACTTCATTCACCGGAATCGATTTTGAGAAACAAGAAGATTCGCCAGAGCCTCTTGCAGTCCCTGCGGCAAGAGGATGCCGCTTCTCTTGCTAATCTGATCGCCCCCAATTCTCCGCAACCTGACCCATACATCGTCTTAGAGAAAGTTGCTATTCAAAAAAATTCATCTAAAGAGCAAAAAATATTCGACTTCTTTAACTTAAGAGTCAAAGAGTCGGAAACAACTATCCAAACTCCCGCCATCACTTGCATAAAACCTAAATACTCTCTTTTTGATCATCAGCATCAAGCAATGATGGAAGTGCTCGCAACATTATCTTCTGCCAAAAACCGGGTCGTTCTTCACATGCCGACCGGAGCCGGCAAGACACGCACCGCAATGCATATCGCCTCTTCCGAATTGCTCAACAAGAAACCAAGCGTGGCGGTTTGGCTTGCCTACAGCGAAGAGCTATGCGAACAGGCAGCTGAGGAATTCGAAATTGCATGGTCGTACTTAGGAGATCGTGACCTAAATATTTATAGATACTGGGGCGCAGAACGAGAACTTTCCATTCAGGACGTCAAAGACGGTTTCTTGGTAGCTGGATTATCAAAACTATTTGAACGAACTAAGAGAGACAGCGATTTCATTACCCGATTGGCAGACCGAACCTCACTAGTCATCATCGACGAAGCACACCAAGCCATCGCCAAAACCTATAGTTTTCTCCTCGATTATCTCGTCCACAGAAACGATGCTGGCTTACTTGGACTGACTGCCACACCCGGAAGAACCTGGAATGATCCCAAAGAGAACGAAAAACTGGCAGCTTTCTTCAATCACAACAAGGTAACTCTGAGAACGCAAGACTATGACAGTCCGGTCGACTACTTGATCGATAAAGGATATTTGGCCAAACCTATTTTCCATTCTCTTCCATACTCACAAGGCGAAGAGTTAAGCTCCGCCCAAATCAGCTACCTGGCAAAATCGTTGGACATCCCCGAATCAATTCTCAATTCTCTATCCGAAGATGTGCAAAGAAACATGCTCATAGTGAACACTGTAGAAGAACTAGCTAGTCGGCATGAACGAATTCTGGTCTTCAGCGCCACAGTGCAGCACTCCAAACTCCTAGCCACAGTTCTGCAAGCGCGCGGACTGAAAGCAGGCTCTATCAGTCACAATACCGGGCTAGAGGAAAGACAGCGTCTCATCAACGAGTACAAATACAGCAGTGGCGATCCAATGATCCTCTGCAATTACGGAGTTCTGACGACCGGTTTTGATGCTCCCCGGACGAGTGCAGAAGTCATTGCCCGCCCCACCAAGTCGCTCGTCCTCTACAGCCAAATGGTAGGAAGGGCAACTCGCGGAACGCTCGCCGGCGGCAACGCCGAAGCAGAAATTTTCACCATAGTAGACACACAATTACCAGGCTTCGGAAACATGGTAGAAGCGTTCAACAACTGGGAAGAAGTCTGGGCAAGTAACTCAGAAACAACCTCCGAGTTGAGCTCAGAAAATTATATCTAAGAGAGAAGGAGTCAACAATGACAGATGACCAAGCCCTCAGCAAATCCGATAATGAAGAAGAAACACATAATCTGATCCCTCCGGCCCTAGCGGTTACCGCAATGCGAGACAACGGATACCGAAATATCACTTATGCATTGGCGGAACTCGTAGACAATGCCATTCAAGCCAAAGCCACTCACATCGAGATTCACTGCTGCGAAAGACAGGTTCCCGGAGAACGCACACGTCGCAACATCGACAAGATTGCGGTTCTCGACAACGGCGAGGGCATGGATGCGAAATCACTCAGAATTGCACTTCAGTTTGGCAACGGAGCGTACTTAGATGATCGCAGCGGAATAGGTCGTTTTGGAATGGGGCTTCCTAGTTCATCCATATCTCAATGCCGCAAAGTCGAAGTTTGGACATGGCAAGGAGACCACAACAGGCCACTCTACAGCTACATTGATATTCGTGAAGTAGAAAAGGGACAACTCACTACAGTTCCAACACCAGAAGTCAAAGCAATCCCGGCACCTTGGAAAACATCTGCACATAAACTAGGGGAATCAGGCACCCTTGTTGTGTGGTCCAATTTAGACCGATGCCTATGGAAAACCGCTAAAGCAATAATTGACAATTCAGAATTAACTGTTGGTCGTATGTACAGAAAGTACATTGCAAACAACCATGTGCGAATTCGTATGATAAGTTTTTCGGAAGACCGTCCCGAGGAGTTTCATGAAAATAGGCAAGCTAGGGTCAATGACCCAATTTATCGAATGGTTCCCAGCTCAACTCCACCTCCTTACGATAAAACTCCAATGTTCAAAGAACATGGAGACAATTGGGAAGTTCACACCAAAATTCTAGCCAAGGGAAAAGAACATACTGTGACCACGCGCTTCACTGTTGCAAAAGAAGAAGCCCGCCCTCAACGTACTTCAGGTAGGTTAGATCACGGTAAGCATGCGAAAAGAAATGTAGGAGTGTCCTTGATTAGAGCTGATAGAGAATTGGAATTAGACACTTCTTTAGTAAGTCAATTCGACACTCGAGAACGCTGGTGGGGAGTTGAGGTTGAATTTCCAGCGTCATTAGATGAGATTTTTGGTGTAACTAACAACAAACAATCAGCAAGAAACTTTACGGATATAGCTTTGGAAATTGAAAATATATTGGCTGACGAAAAAAGCCTTGCTGGATTTAAAGAAGAACTAAACGCCAGCGGAGACCCAAGAGGTCCCTTGATTAACATTGCCCAATTGATCAACAAGAATCTAGGGGAAATTCGTAAGTTGATCAAAATACAAGGACAGTCCAACACTAGGAAAGCAGCAAAAAATTATAGTCCCGAGAGAATAGCTACTAGGATTACTCAAGAACGTAAAAAAGATGGCTACAAAGGAGAGAGCGATAAAGATGAACATCTACCCCTTCAAAAAAGGAAAGATGAACTAACAAAAGAACTAATAATCACAGGCTTATCTGAAGAAAACTCAAGCGAATTGGCTGCGCAAACAATCGATTTAGGGTTAAAATATATTTTTGTTCCTGAAGACCTTTCAGGAAGCACGTTTTTTGAAGTCAAACCAAAAGCCGGAGAAATAATAATTAAATTAAATATCAATCATCCTGTTTACAAAAACCTAGTTGAAGTGCTTGAAGATTCATCGATTGACTCCTCATCAGATACAGGCAAGCAGTCAACCAATGGTTCCACCAACGGTCAACCATCACAGGAAGAATTGCTAGACAGGCTAACTAGAGCTCGAGAAGGCCTCAAACTCCTTCTCATGGCTTGGGCGCGGTATGAAGATGAAGCACGCCCCACTTCGCGAAAGAATGATATTCAAGATACACGTTTCGAATGGGGCAAATACGCTGCACAATTCCTTCGCGACGAATGAACAACTAGGACAAACCAATGGAATACCGGGTAGATACTCCCGGCTCCGCTCTAGAAAAACTCTGTCGAGGGGCTTCGGAAGAGGTGTTGCTCGTAGCGCCTTATATCAAAGCGTCGGCTTTCGCAAGGTTGCTTGTGTCCATTCCAAAAACAATAAAACTGAACTGTGTTACGCGTTGGAGACCTGCAGACATCATGGCAGGAGTCAGCGATCTGGAAGTTTTCAGGAGTGTTGATGAACGTGGCGGGAAATTTTGGTTACGCCAGGACTTGCACGCAAAGTATTTTCGAGGCGACGAACACGTACTTTTAGGTTCCGCCAACCTAACCAGCACCGCCCTAGGCTGGTCCCCGAAACCCAACCTTGAGCTTCTCATCAATGCCAACCTGAAGATGGAGGGCTTGAAAGACTTCGAAAATACACTATTCGAAGCAGCCGTCCAGGTTGACGAAAACCTTTACACAACGTTCCGTGATAGTGCCAAAAACTGGAAGTTAGATGCTCCTCCAGCAAATCATCAAGACGTTTTGTTCGAAGAGCACTTTTTCTCTAAACCGCAACTTCGTCTAAAATTCTGGATACCCGCTTGTCGTTCTCCTGCTGACCTATTTAGGATCTACCAGCCTCGCGAAGCCGACTTTCTCCCAACTGAAACTCTTCAATCAGGCAACCTAGATCTTGCGATCCTGCAGCCTCCCCCAAGGCTGACCGCAGAGGAGTTCAAAAATGTGATTGCTGTTTCCCTGCTTGCAATTCCAGTCTTTAACGCCATAGATCGATTCGTGACAGAACCCCGTCGATTTGGTGAAGTACGGGAACACCTGCAACAAGAACTCTCGCTTTCGTACGAGCAAGCTGGGAGAGCATGGCAGACGCTCATCCGCTGGATACGCTACTTTTTCCCGGAACGCTACGAATACAAAAAACCCAACTACAGCGAAATCATCGTGCGCAAGAGTTGAGTACACCTATCCTCAGGTACCCACTTCCTAAAATGTCATAGCCGGTGACTAGCTTGGAGGCGTGACTCAAAAGAGCCCCCTCCACTGCCCAGCAGACCAGGGTGAACCTGCTCGAAGCGACATCGCCCACGTTCGCCCTACAGGAGACCTCCCACCTCCGCTACGGGTGGTTCCGCAAGGCTCATGAGGTCGCTGCGGAGGATCTGGCGGTCTTCGCCGCTGAAGACGCCCCGTCCGTATGGGCGTCGGCACAAACATGGTGGGAGCGTTCAACAACTGGGGGAAGGCTGGGCAAGTGACTCGGCAACAACATCCGAAATGACCAAGCCTTCCGCAAATCCAATGACGACGAATACACATGACCTTCCGTTACTTGGAGGAGAAACAATGAAAAAAATACTAGCACCAGCAACATCTATGGCACTCGTCGTGCTGCTAGGAGCATGCGCCTTTATTGCCACTGACGAGCAAACAGTTGAATGGGAGCAAGTTCCGACTACGACTTCACCTCAAACCACTGCAACCACTCTCATCCCGTCGCTACCGGAAACTGGGTTGCCGGTGTGGGACACAAGCACAGCATTGACCGTGTTCGACGCAAAGATTGGAGACCACTCAAAGTGGTCAGGCTTATCAAGCGTCAATCCCCAATGGGATAACAGGTTTGCCATGGATGACGACTCGATCCTCAACTACGCCAGAGACTTGTTCGACTGGTATGCCGGTCCTGAGACACCCAAATTATCTGACATGACCGCTATAGCCGCCGAGGCTGTTCAAGAGTACGGATGGGAGTACATAGACATCCTGGCAGTACTATCCAGGTACAGCGAACACGCATCGATCTACGAAAGACTGATGCTGGAACAAGCTGTAGGGCAACTGCCCGGATATTTGGAACACCTCAGCTTTCTCTCCCGCCGCTACGGCGATGAAGGGGGACTACTTGAAGCCGAGCGCTGGTACTGGGCGGAACAACATTATCTAGCAACCTGCTACGCCAGGGGAGGGAATCCTTCGCCGAACTACGATGCTATGCCCTTATGCCGGGAAGCCTCCGAATTCGCCCTAGAAGTGTTCGGGAACAGGTTTGAGCGTGTCGCCTCCTTGGCTGCTGATATGGCAAGAGAGAACGACTGGGATTTCGACACAACCCTGGCAGTGGTCTCACGGCTCGGCAAGGTCCTGGTAAACGACAACTGGGAAATTGACCGGGTGCTCCTAGAACTACCGGGATACCTGTACCAGCATGCAAGCTTCCTGTCTTACAATCCGCATGTAGGTGGACTGATTGACTCTGAGCGACAGTGGTGGGCGATATTGGCGCAGATGGAGCGTTTCAACTGCCCTGATATTCATTTCAACATTCTTTCTGCGAACGAACCCTGTGTAGTGCTGGCGGTAGTAAAAGAACTGAGAGGGTGTTACGCAGTGGACGAGATCCAAAAAGCGCTTTGCACCTCTAGGTACGGCTACGAGTACAGATATTAACAGCAAGAAGGAAGGAATAGTAAGGAAACGCCTAATGATTAACTTAAGAATCTTCTGGACAATCATCATAATAGCAGTGGTAGGCACATTGGGAGGTCTTCTGGCTTGGTTCATCTTTTCTCCATCTCCGGATGCACCTGGGGGAGAGACTGAAAGCGAGCAGGAATTAGCAGCTGAACCCGCTCCGAGTGAGACCGCGTCGCCGCCGGTGAGCGTACCAACAGAAACGGCAGACCCAACCGTTACGACATCTACCCAATTTATTGATACGACTACTAGTAGCAGTCTCAATACGACCTCTAGCACAATAAGTACAGACACAACTCCAACTTCTACTATTTCTAGATGTACCAATAACAGGTTCGGGGATGAATTCCTTGATCCTGCAGCAGAAGCACTAGACGAAGACTATGAAATCCTGTTAGGAATTAAAGATGCATTACAGGGAACGTCTAATGCTTTGAGTAGTTGGAATAGAGATAACCCTATAAAGGCTTGGGAGGGAGTTTCTTTATTCTGCAGTCGGGTGACAGACTTGTATCTTGAGCGTAAGTCGTTAACAGGGGAGATACCTAAAGAGTTAGCAGACCTTAGAGAACTAACAACCTTAATTCTTTCCAATAACTCGTTAACTGGTGAGTTGCCTAAAGAATTAGGAAATCTAACTAACCTACGATATCTGTATCTCAATAACAATTCTTTTGCTGGAGAAATCCCTAAAGAACTAGGCAACTTAGTGAATTTGCAAACATTACTTCTACAAGACAATTCTTTGACTGGAGAAATTCCTAAAGAATTCGGAAACTTAATTCAGTTGCTTGACTTAAATCTCTCTAGAAATTCTTTGAGTGGAGACATTCCTGAAGAGCTACAAAAGTTAGCTCAACTATGGTATTACATGCGCTTGAGATTATTTGCCGGTGTTTACTCCTTGGATAGTCCTAATCCGTCTGATAATCCAGAATTAAGTCTTTGCGTACCACTAACTGAAGATTCTGATCAATGGTCAGGCCATTTGCCTGTCTGCTTTGGTATGCACGGCAGATTAGACGTGCTATGCACTTATGCTACTGACCTAAAGCTTGCAACTGACTGCTCTGCTGCTACGATGTGCGCTAGTCATATTCCAGAAGGTGACCGACCAGACTACTGCAAGCCGCAATGACTACATCGCTTGCGTTTGGAACGTAGTTCTCGCCGTATGTATTTTGAATGGGATAGATACGCTGCACAATTTCTTCGGGACGCGTAAACTACTTAGGATGGCGCAAACTGAAGACGTCGCCCTAGTACGCTCCTCCACTGAACCTAAAGCCAACCTACCCATGCTAGAAACGTTTTCCGACGCCCTAGGCGAAGGGGGACGACTCCATGCAATGCACGGTGTGTGCGCTATGAGCACAGCGTCTACGGAGCAGGACATGGACTTAAGTCAGTCTTCCTCCCCCTCCACCGGAATTAGTGATGCAGACTCCAGAGGTTGGCAGATCTCGCCGTTGACGCTAAGGCAAATGAGTTCGCTCCAAGATGAGTTCTATGAAGCAGTTAGAGCAATTGAAAATCTGGCAAACAGACTCACTCCGACAGAGAAACTAATCTTGAGAGAGCGGATTTTTCATCCAAATCCGACTGTTTACACAAGCATTGTGAAACAAGTTAGCCAGTCACGTTCGAGTGTACGGCGCATCCAAACGAGAATTGAGCGAAAATTAGATGATGTTATTGACCCTATAAAGAGCATCGCCAAACTACTTAGAAGCGAATTAGCACCTATAATTGAGTACTCAGAACTTGATAACAGAATCTCAAGTACTCTTTCCTACCTCCTGGACCCGCACAAGGAGAAAGCAGAAAGCGAAGACCACGATAGGAGAATCTCGAGTACTCTTTCCTGCACCCCCGGCGAAGAAACACTAGATTTCGTTAAAAAAATTATCATTCATCACTTGGGCTATTCCGATGATTCAAATCTATGTGTAAAAGCACAAGCACTCGAATTAATCGAACATCTACAAGACACAGCAAATTTAATTGCAGATGACGTTGGCCTAATAAATGAAAACACACTCAAAGATCAACTCCCAAACAACTCATGGGAAGAGTTTTGGCCTATGTTGCTTCGATGCTGCTATTTTGTGCGCATCGGAGAGCACCTAGCATTGCGTAATAACGCTGGAACTCAAGTAAAAGCAGCTCTATTAACAATAGGAAGGCCGGCGACAAAAGAAGAAATTTCTTCTCACTGCGAGATCCCTCTGGAAAAGATCGGAGGTCATCTATCGGTAATTCCCAGCATCTCACGAGCAGACAAACAACGTTGGGGTTTGGCGGAATGGATAGACGACGAATACAAAGGGATATCAGCTAAAATCATCCAGCGAATCAACGAGGACGGCGGGGCAACCAAACTAAGCCGTCTGATGGATGAATTATCAAGGCAATTCGGAGTAGGTAAAGCGAGTGTGCGAGTACGCGCTAGCACATCTCAGTTCCATATTAGAGACGGATATGTCAGCTTAGCCAATGCATCTTCGATATCCCTCCGTCATCTTGATGACGTAATCGAAGGATATGACAAAGATGGTTTTCCTTACTGGAGCTTCGTTGTAAAAAATAATTACTTAAAAGGCTACAGCCTGGAAGGGTTCCCTCCCGAACTTGCTAACGCTCTAGGTTGCGAGCCCAACAAATCAATAAGAGTCAAAATAGACAAGCCCCTTGGCTGCAGAAATATCTCAATAAGTCGGCCCATGACATCGTATTCAGGACCGAATCTTGGCTACCTTTCCGACCCTCTCAGAAAGCTCGAAGCGGTAGCGCCTGCTCGCGTCTTGATGATTCTTAAACTTCCAGATTCGGTCGAATTCAGACTCGCCAGATCATCGGGCGAAAGTCCTGCGTCGTAAAATCGTAATTCAAGAACCCAACTACAGCTAAACCGTCGTGCGCAAGAGTTGAGTACACCCATCCTCAGTTTCCCATTCCCTAAAACTGTCTTAGCTGTTGACTAGCTTGGAGACGTGACTCAAGAGAGCCCTCCGCCACTGCCTAGCAGGCCCCCAGAATGAACCTGCTCGATGCCGCCAAGCCCGAGTTCCGCCGTCACGACGGATTCGCGCCCCGCTACGGATGGTTCCGCAAGGCTTTTGCAGCCACCGAGAGCGACCCTCACATCTTCTCCTCCGATGACTCTCCAGTACGGATCGGCGTAGGCATTAACATGGTCCAAGCCATTCGCACGTGGGGCTTGGCGGCGAAAATCATCCACGAAAGCCAGGCGCAGACTCCTAAGAGAGCAATACCCACACGTTTCGCCAATGACCTGCTCGGGGAACGGGGGTGGGATCGCTTCGTTGAAGACCAGGCCTCCCTCTGGCTGTTGCACTGGCGGATGATGGCGCCTGTGTGTCGCATTCCAGCTTGGTGGCTGGCGTTTAACGAGTTTGAAGACACCGAGTTCGCCAAAGACGAACTTGAAGGTGCGGTAACCAAGAAACTAGCCGACGCGGACTGGCGCCTTCCCACCCAGGCACAATCAAAAGAGACCTCGACACGATGCTGCTCACGTACACACCGCCGCTGGCGAGCAAAGATCGCTGGTCGCTTTCATTTCAGGAATTCCTTGAAAGCCCGCTCCGCAGCCTTCGGCTGATCCAGCACTCCGAAACGTACGGGTTCTACCGCTTCAACCCTGGCCCTAAACTCGGTCTGCCGTCAGAGATTATCGCTCACGCGTGCCTCGATTTCGCCCGGCGCAGCCAAAGCTCAAGCAACTCCATTTCTGTCCGTCGCTTAGCCGAAGAACCAGGAGCGCCAGGACGAGTTTTCAAGATCGCCGAAAGCGAATTGTTGCCCGCCCTCCGCCAGCAGGTTCGCAAGCGGCCCGACATGCAACTGATCGAAAACAGCGGAGGCGATCACACGCTGAGTTGGTCAGATACGCCCAGCCACATCGCCGAATTGATTCTTGGCGCCCTCTACGCAAACCAAACCCCCGCAGGCGAAGCATGGCTTGCCATGCCCGAAGCCGCCCACTTGATGCTCCTTCCCGGAAGCGCCCGGAGCGCGCCTTCTATCGGCGGTACATCCCCTTATGAAAAAACGCTGAGAGCACACTCACTTACCAACCAAACACTCACAACCTCGCAGCAGAGCGCGCCGGGTCAGCCCGACTACCAAGCCCTGCTCAGGGTGCTCGAAGACGTTTGCCCTCTGCAACCAGCCGTCGCAGCCCGCCACAGCGCTGAGCACGACCTAGTTCGTGTCTTCTCCTTCGACTACGCGCTTGGCGGCTACCCGTTAACAGCGCTCACTCCCTCCTCTGAATACGACGGGAAAGTTCTGCTGATGGTAGGAAACCAAACAGACCCTCCCCCCCTGTGTCAGAGCACCCCAGCAGGTAAGCCGACGCTGGCCGTCATCCCAGATGATCTCTCTCCACTGCTCGCTCCGGCAGGTGAAGTGGCCAGACTCGCATCGCTGGCACAGCCGCGGAACGCCAATATAACCAAACGGCTAACGGAGGCTCGCGCCGCTCTGAGATCGGCAGCCGAGGAAGCCTTCAGCCCGAGGAACACTCGCTGGGTGCTGCTCGGTGCCAGCACCCAGATGGAAGAGAAAGGCGTGGAAGAGAAAGGCGTCGAGGGGAGAAGAGACGCTGAGGAAGCGCCGGAGGACAGCAGGCAAGCCGTCACTCAAACAAGGACTGCCAACCTGGAACTCCCCGCCCGCCCCCGTAGTGAGACCCTCTCCTTGGTAGCAGACATCGCCTATCCATCAACGCCCGAGTTGCCCAACGAGATGATCAACAACTGGCCGGCGCTGACTAGCCAAGGCAAGAGAACGCGCACCAACTTGCTGAAGGCAATGGTCAGCGAAAGCGACAAAAGGGATCTCGGCCTCGGAAGACCTGGGCGCTACCCGGCGATACTTGCCATGTACCGTTCCGTCCTGCACAGGGGTGAGCTGCACCGCTACGACCCTCGGCGTAACACCATGGCATTTAGAAAACCGACGGAGGCTTCCCTGCGACCGGCGTGGAACATCCTCTCTTCAGCGGCCGCTAGCCAACAGAAACGCCGCCTCCCCCTCGGCCAGCTCCACGTCCTGCTCCTCTCGCCCCCAGTCGGGATGCGAAAGGCAGCCGTTGCGGTGTTCCTCACTGCCTGGATGCTGGCAGCAGAAAACCGCCTGAGAATCTTTGAAGGCGAGAATGAAGTTTCCCTCGACGCCGAGAGCGTCTTGAAGATGGCTGAGCGGCCTGAGCAGTTTTCCCTTGAAATCGAGCCGGCAAACTGAGCACCTCCGCTCAAACCCCTTAGTCCTAAATAGAGAGAAGGGAACCGCTTAGAGGCAACCTCATGAGAACAAGAAAACGACCGATCATGCGCGGGTTGGGCGCGGCAGTCGTCGTCGCCTCGCTGCTAGCGGGGGCAGCCGGGGGCTGCGGGGAAGACTCCCAGAGCACGCCTACAACCAGCACCACAACTGCGCCCGAGGGAGAGAGAACGCAGCCCGACGCCGAGGTCGTCGCCCTCTACATCACCAACTGCTCGAGCTGTCATGCCGCAGACGGCTCCGGCGCCACCGGCCCGGCCATCGGCGACGGCGCGCTCAACGAGAAGTACACGCAATCCCAAATGGCCGATCTGATAAGGGACGGGGTGGACAGCATGGCCGGCCTGGGCGACCGCCTTAGTCCAGCCGAAATTTCGTCCCTCGCGGCATACGTCAGAAACGACTTGACCTCCAGCAAGGCGACCGCCCCTCCCGTCGAAACCGACAGCCAAGACAGCGAGCCGGAGACATCTCCCCCCGCCGCTCCCGTCAGCGGCCCGCCCCCCGAGGCGGTTGAGTTCGCCGACGACTGGCCGCTGCCCAACCAAAACTTCGCCGGCACGCGCACGGCGGTCAACAGCCCCATCAACTCCACCAACGTCAAGAACATAAAGGAAGCGTGGCGCTTCCACGCTCCGGGCGGTGGCTTCTCAGGGAACATCGCCACCACGCCCCTAATCATCGGCGACAGCGTCTACTTCCAAGACCTGCAAGGCATCGTCTACGCCCTCGACCGGGAGAACGGCAAGCAGCGCTGGGCGGTTGGCCAGCAGAACGCTGGCGTGATGTTCGGCCCCACCGGCGTGGCCGTGGGCTGGGGCAAGGTCTTCGCCGCCAAGCTCGGCAACCGGGGGCGCGGCCAACTCGTCGCCGCCTACGACGCCGACACGGGTGACGAACTCTGGGCAACTGACGTCACCAGCGCGCTAGGTCAAGCGGAACTCAACATCCAGCCCTTCGTTTACGACGGGCTGGTCTTCGCCTCCACCAGCGGTTTCCCCGCCGGCGTGCGAGGCACCATATTCGCCCTTGACCAGGCCAGCGGCGAGGTCGTCTGGTCGTTCGCCACCATTGAGGACGAGAACCTCTGGGGCAACCCGCAGCTCAACAGCGGCGGCGGCGTCTGGTATCCCCCGGCGCTAGATGTTGAAACCGGCACCCTCTACTTCGGCGTCGGCAGCCCGTATCCCTTCCCGGGCGCCCCGGGCTTCCCCGCCGGAGCGAGCCGGCCGGGCGACAACCGCTGGACATCCGGCACGGTCGCCCTCGACGCCCGTACCGGCGAATTCCGGTGGGGCTTTCAGGCGTTCCCCCACGACCTGTTCGACCGCGACCACGTGCTGGTCGCCCTGGCCGAGTTAGAAGACGGCGACGGCAAGCGAAAGGTGCTGGTCACAGCCGGAAAGGGCAACTTGGTGGTGGGGCTTGACCCGGCATCTGGAGAGGAACTCTGGCGCACCTCCGTCGGCAAGCGCCAAAACGACGACTTGACCTCCTTCGACGAGCCGGTCGATGTGCTCCCTGGCGCACAGGGAGGAATTGTCACGCCCATCGCCGTGGCAGACGGGGTGGCGTACGTGACGGTCATTAACGCTCCCACGACGTACGAAAACGACGAGACCCCCAGCGGCGGAGAGGGCACACGACTGTTCACGCATCCCAGCAACGTGGTGGCCATTGACGTCTCCAATGGCAGCGTGATCTGGGACACCCTGGTGGACGACGAGTTCATCGACCTGTCGATTTACCAACTGGACTGGCTGAAGGTCACAGACGTGATCGGAGGGGCGACCGTCGTGAACGATCTGCTGCTCACATCCACCATATTCGGTCGGATACTGGTACTCGACCGCAGCACCGGAGAGTTGGTGATCGAGCACCAGGCGGACAACGGCATCAACGGCTGGCCGGCTGTGGCAGGAGACTTGGTTGTTTTCCCGGTGGGATTAGCTGACCGAAACCTGGGGCAAGTACCTCACTTGCTGGCCTTCCGCCTCTCGGATGAGCCGGACGGCTAGCGCCCGGCTGCCCCCGGGGGTAGATCAGTCGGACGGCTAGCGCCCGGCGCTCTGTGCAGCGTCGCCGCCCGCTAGATAGCCGAAGGTCATCGCTGGCCCTAGCGTTCCTCCTGCGCCTCCATAGACGCTGCCGGTGGGCGCTGCCATTACGTTCCCGGCAGCCCAGAGACCCGGAATTGCCCCGCCGCGCCGGGAAAGCACCCTGCCCCGGGCGTCGGTGCGAGGGCCTCCGGAAGTGCCGAGAGTTCCTATGCAGACCTCAAGGGCATAGTACGGCGGGTTTTCGAGCGGCGCCAGGGTGGCGCGGGCGCCCGGGCGGGTGCGGTCGCCGTTGAAGCGGTCGTAGGCGCTGTCACCCCTGCCGAAAGCGGGATCCTTCCCCTCTGCCGCCCAGCGGTTGAACTCCCGCACGGTTTCCTGCAGCGCTCCGGGCGGGAGACCCGTCAACGTTCCAAGTCCTTTGAGATCCGCGGCGGCGTGTATCCACGGCGGAGCTCCGCCGTCGGCGGGTCTTCCCTTGAGAACCAGCGAACCCCGCCGCTCGTAGTTCCGGTCAAATATCAGCCAGGCTCTGCCGGCGTCGGCAGGATCGTCGGAGTTTCGGCTGAGCCGGTGGAACGCCTCCCCCAGGGAGTTGTAGTCGGAAGCCTCGTTGCAGAAGCGCCGAGCGGCCCTGTCCACCATTATTGAGCCCGGGCGGGTGCGCTCGGCCAGCATCAGACGCGCTCGGGGGGCGCCCCAGGCGTTCTCGCCGGGAATTACAACCATCGGCGCCCACCAGGCGTTTTCCGTGTTGCCCAACTCAGCGCCTGCTTCAAGGGCGGCGGTCAAGCCGTCTCCGACGTTGCTGGGAACGCCGGCGGGCGCCAGCATCGGCCCCCGTAGAAAGGAGCGCACCAGTTCTTTGTTCCACTCAAAACCGCCTGTGGCGAGGATCACGCCGTGCTTCGCTCTCACGAACACCTCCCCGGACGGAGTGACGAACCGCACGCCCGCCACCCTCGGCGACCTCCCGTCCCCCGAGACGCCAGGCGCCGCCGGCCCCGCTGAACCCCTCGAACCCCCCGGCCCCGCCGAGACACCCGATCCCCCAGGCCCCGCCGGCCCCGCCGAGCCCCCCGAGACACCCGATCCCCCAGGCCCCGCCGAACCCCCCGGCCCCGCCGAGACCCCCGAGCCGTCAGGCCCCGCCGGCCCCGCCGAACCCCCCGGCCCCGCCGAGACGCCGATCCCCTTTTCCAGGCACAACTCTGTCATGGCGAACTCCGTGTGCACCGACACCCCGGCGGCCAGACACCCCGACAGCAGTGAACCCACCAGCGCCTCCCCCATTCCGCACAGGCCGCCTTCCATCCGAGCGCGCACCACCGCATCCGGCACGCGTTCGGCGCCGCCGCCGAAAGGCATCTCCGAGAGCAGAAAAGGGCGGGGGCGCCCGTCGTAGCAGCGGATGCGCTCCGCCCAGCCGCCGAGGCTGGAGAGGTTGAAGAGGTGAGGCTCGAGTGAACGCCCCTCCAGACAGCCTCCGACCGCCTCGGGGTGATAGTCAGGGCATCCCCGCAGCAGGCGGAAGCGGCACGGAGAAGCTGACTCCACGAACCTAAGCATCTCCCCGGCTGAGCGAACGAAGGACTCCGCTACATCGCCCACGAGGCTGCCAGACGCCAAGGATTCCAGGTAACTCAGGGCCTCACGAGGGCTGTCCGACAAACCGGCGTCGGACATCAGGTGGTTGTTGGGTATCCAGACAGCCCCGCCGCTAATAGAAGAAGTGCCGCCCAGCAACTCCGTTTTTTCGAACAGCCCCACGCGAGCACTCCGAGCCGCCCTCAGAGCAGCGGTCAGACCGGCAGCGCCGGAACCCACCACGACCACGTCGTAAGCCAAGTCGCAGCCGGCGCTGTGACTCTCTGTGCTCAAGTCAAAACACCCAAGTCAAAACACCCAGGCGCGCCGAACAAACGTTGACGGCGCTTAGAAGGCGTTGAGACGCATTCCGGCGTCCAGGCGGATGACCGCTCCGTTCAGGTAGGTGTTAGCCATGACGTGGCACACCAACTCGGCGAGGTCATCAGGGCGCCCCAGACGCTTCGGGAAAACATTGCCCTCAACGATGCCCTCGATCTGTTCGCCGCTGAGGCTGGAAAGTATCGGCGTGTCCATGATCCCGGGACATATGGTCACCACCCTGATGCCTCTTGACCCCAGGTCGCGGGCGAGAGGGAGGGTGAGCCCGATAACGCCCCCCTTGGAAGCGCTGTAGGACATCTGTCCGGCTTGGCCTTCAATACCCGCTATAGACCCCAGATTCACGATCACGCCCCGCTCTCCCTCGTCGGAAGGTTCGTTCCGGCTCATTCGCGCCGCTACGTGCCGCAGCACGTCGAAAAGGCCTATCAGGTTCACCTCTACGTGAGAACGGAAGTGCTCCAACGTGTGCATCTCGCCGCTGCGGGTGAGCATCCGCTCGCCCGAACTGATGCCGGCGCAGCTCACCAGGGCGTCGATGCGCCCCCAGGTATCTGCGGCATCGGCAACAGCGGATTCCACTTGCTCAGGCTTGGTCACATCGACCGCGACGAAACGAGCGTTATCCCCTAGTTCAGCGGCAAGCGACGCCCCTTTGCCCGACGGCAAGTCCAGGATCACGACCTGAGCGCCCCGCTGAACCGCAGTCTTGACGACGCCTTCCCCCAACCCTGAGGCGCCCCCGGTCACTACACAAACAGAGTCTTGAATCTTCATGTCATCATTTTGGCGCGGCCCGCAGCTTCTCCATCGGTCGCTCAGAATATTCGAAGCAGCCTCGGGCACTCGGACGGCTGCCCCGGGCGCTCGGAGTCTCCACTACAGCACAACTGCGCGGCGGAACGCTCACCCAAGGTTCACACCCCACCCACCAAGCAACCTCCCGCGCTCAGAACTCCCGACGCCTAGCCCCTGCAGGGTCGACCTCGCTGCGCAGGATGCGCAGTTCCTCGGCTGTCGGCGCAGGCGTGAGCGGCACCTCGCCGGCGGGCAGCAAAACCTCAAAGCCGGTCTGGCTCACCACGTCGGCGACGGACACCCCGGGGTGGAGGGAAGCCAGCCGCATGCGCTTGGTAACCGGCTCGAAGTCAAACACGCAGAGGTTTGTGATGCAGAGCTGAGGCCCGCCGGGCAGACCTAAGCGCTCTCGGTGATCTCCGCCGTCCCCCCAGCCGATGCCGGAACGAAAATCCAGGCGCTCGGTGAACGTGCGGGGGTTGTGCGTGGTGCTCCAGAGGAAGATGCGAGGGATCAGGCAGCCCAGGTCGGCCATCCCGCCACCGCCCGGCAGCCGCACCTTCGGAGCGTCGTACGGCCCTATGACGCTGTTGTTCACGTTGCCGTAGGCGTCCATCTGCGCCCCTCTGAAAGCGAAGGTGTTGTAGCGGGCGCCAGCGGCGTATGTCCAAAAGTCGAACGGGGAGTTGCAGAGCATTGACGCGCCGCCCCAGAGTTCGTCGGAAAGGGTGGACGACCCGATTCCGGCGGGGTCGGCGTCGAGGGCGATGGAACTCGCAGCCCAGACGAGCTCAGGAGCGTGGGTGCGGCGCGCCAGCAGGTAACCGCAGACGGGAATGAAGGAGACCGCCCCGTTGAATGCCTTGGTGTCGTTGCGCATCGCCCGCGAGAAGGCGGCCACCATCAGTTCGTCAACGCCGCAGTCGTAACCCGGCACTCTCGGCGGGTTTCCGCTCACCGCCCCGCCTCCTCTGCGACCGCTGCTGACTCTGCCCCGCCGGCGCGGATGTCCATCAGCGCCCTGGGGCCGCCGTTGGCATCGAGGAAGGCCGTCCAGCTTTCGGGGCTGACCACGCGCTCTGCGAAGAACGCCTCGAATTCCTCCGGCGACCTAGCCGCCGCCGCATACTCCGCAAAGAAGGGCTCGTAGTGGCCGTAGTCGGGGAAGCACGAGGTGGGAAAGGCGCCGAACGGAGCTTCGCAGACGGCGTCCACCATGAACCTGGGGTAGGTGGTGCGGTGCGGCTCGGCGACGAAAGCCTCAGTGTCAAGTATCCGCTCGGCGCAGACGATGGTGCGCTCCGCCGCGTTGACGATCTCGTTGTCCATCCAGATGAGCTTGGGGTTCACGCGGGCGTTGCCGAGGGCGTCGGCTTCGTGGACTTGCACCACGGCTACGTCAACGGCGAGGGGAGTGCACGCCACGTACGGCTGAGCGGTGACCGGGTCGACCTCCTGACGCAGCGTCCCGGTATCGGCGTGGAGCGCCAGCACGTCGGTTCCCAGAGCGGCACGGGTGGGCACGAACGGCAACTTCTGGCTCTGCGCCTGGAGGCGGCAGATGAGAAGGTGCTCGGAGTACTCCTCCATCACCAGCCCGCCGGGCGCTTCCCCGATCTGGGCGGAGCGCCGGAAGTTGGGCGCAAGGCCGAAGCCCTCAAAGCTCACCAGCCCGGTGATCACCCTCTTGGCGCAGCCCGCAGCGGCCAGCCAGTCCACGCTCATTCCAGCCACGATGGCCACGACGCTCAGGTCGCGCTTGCGTAGCCGGAGCAGTTCGCGTACGAACGCCATCGGGGCGCTGTTCATTGAGAGGCCGCCCAGCGCCACGGTCGCCCCGTCGGGCACAGACGCGGCGACCTCAGCAAGCGAAGCGATCTTTGATCGGTCAGGGTGAGCGCTCTCGGGTGAAAGGGAGTTCATTGGTTATCACACGAGGGGTAGGCGGGTGCGCAGGAGAAAGGATGCCTCCGAGATGAGATGGAGTTCACATCTATTAGTTATCAAACGATTGGTTGGTAAGCAACTCGCGGGGCGTCTTGCGGGCTTGGCATTGCCCCCTCCAGTTGCCCTATTTGGGATATCCAAGGAGTTCTCATCGGCGTCTTCCACCCCTCTCAACAACTCCGGCATTGCTAGCCGGCGGTACCACCTGGTTCTCCAGGTCCTTCACCTTCGCGGCGTAGTCCTCAACAACTCCGGCATTGCTAGCCGGCGGTACCACGCTTACCACGACCCCCGCCAGGTTCGCCACCCGGCCCTCCCATAACTTCGGCGTCGCTAGTCGACGGCACTAACACCGACTGCCCAGCGACGCTCTAAAACGACCGCGGGACGTCAGGTAGCATCGGAGCGTGCGAATCCCTGCGACGCCATGCTGAACAAGCTCACGATCCGCAACTTCAAACGCTTTGAGGAAGTCGAGATTGAACTGGGCAGCCCGGTCGTCTTCGTCGGCCCGAACAATTCCGGGAAGACCTCCGCTCTGCAGGCCCTGGCTCTTTGGAACGTCGGGCTGAAGCGCTGGCTGGAAAAACGCTCCGAGGCACCCTCCGCAAAGTTGCGGACGGGAGTCGCCGTTAACCGCCACGACCTGTTGGCCGTGCCTGTTCCTTCTGCAAACCTCCTCTGGCGAGACTTACGCACTAGGTACGGGCGACGGGAAGAAGGCAAACAGAAGACCAGCAACATAAGAATCGACATATCCGTAGAAGGGGAAACCGACGGCAAAACTTGGGAATGCGGACTGGAGTTCGACTACAACAACGCCGAAGCCCTCTACTGCCGTCCGCTGCGACTCAGCGAAGAAGCAGAAACTGACCGGATGGAAGTTTTTAAGAAAGCCTCTTCGGCGAACGTCGCCTACCTCCCGCCGATGTCCGGGCTAGCGGCAAACGAAACCCGCCTTGATCAGGGAGCCATAAACGTGAGGATCGGCGAAGGAAGAACCGCCGAAGTGCTCCGAAACTTGTGCTTCCTCATATACGACCAAAACCTTGAGATCTGGGGTTCGCTGGTCGAGCAGATCCGCAAGATGTTTGGCGCCGAACTCAACCCGCCGATCTATGTTGAGGAGCGCGGCGAACTAAAGATGACCTACAAGGAAGCACAAACCAAGCAAAGACGGGGAGCCACACTCGACCTCTCTTCTTCCGGTCGGGGCCTGCAGCAGTGCCTGCTGCTGCTCGCCTACTTGTACAGCCACCCCAAGACGGTCGTTCTGCTCGACGAACCCGACGCTCACCTTGAAATTTTGCGGCAGAGACAGGTCTACGACCTGATCAGCAGGCTTGGGAGAGAAAACGGCAACCAAGTGGTAGTCGCTACGCACTCCGAAGTCCTGCTTAACGAGGCGGCCGAAAAGGATCTGCTGATCGCCTTCTGGAACGTGGGCAGACCTCGTCGAATAGACAACCGCGGCAGTCAAGTATCGAAGTCACTAGGGGAAATTGGACACGAGCACTTCTTGCTTGCAAGCCAGAAGGGGTGGGTTCTTTACCTTGAGGGTTCTACCGACTTGGCGGTTCTACAGGCATTCGCTCAACGCCTCGGGCATAACGAAGCGCTCGAAGCCCTTGATTCTGCCTTTGCCCGCTACGTGGGAAATACACCCTCGGAAGTCAGCCGGCACTTTCATGGACTCAAAGAGGCTGTGCCCGCTCTAAAGGGAGTGGCCCTCTTTGACCGGATTGAGTCTGACTTGTCCAAGTTGAACCCTGTCCATGTTCTGGTGTGGGGGCGGCGCGAGATCGAAAACTATCTGTGCTCACAATCGACTCTGGAGAGATTTGCAGAAGAGACCGGCCGCAAGGCCTTTTGGGAGCCCGAGTCTCTGCTCGCCGAGGGCGAGCGGAAGAGGAGGCTTGAAGCCATGCAGGAAGCGATTCGCGAGGTCGCCGATGCTGCGGCGGTATTGGGCCAGAAAAGCCCCTGGGGTCCCGACATCAAAGCCAGCGACGACTTCTTGACGCCACTCTTCAAGAACTACTACAAGCGCCTCGGACTTCCGAACCAGATGGCCAAAAAAAGCTTCTATGAACTAGCGGAGTACGTTCCCGAGGACGAGATCGACCCCGAAATAAGCGAGAAACTAGACGCCATCGCTGAGGTGGCCGCGACTGCCCGGCTGCAACTCGACTGAGCACAATGCTCCAGCCTGAGCCACCCCACCCGGTCAGCGACGTTCAGCACCGTCCACAACTTGGCTAACGCAATGCTCCAAGCACCCTTACCCCAGATGCCTGAAGACACGCTGGACGTAGACGAAGATCAACTCTTTGAAGAGTTCTGCGCCCGCGGTTGGACAGACGGCCTGCCCGTGGTCGCCCCCACCCCCGAGCGCGTGGCCGCTCTGGTGGAGCGCGCCGGGTTAGACGGCGAGGAGATTCTCGGAGAAATCCCTCAACGCAGCCGCAGCCTGAGCGCCCGCAAGGCAGCCTCCAACGCCGTGATGGCCGGATGCGCTCCGGAGCACTTCCCCCTAGCGGTCGCCGCCCTCGGAGCGATGCTGGAGCCGGTCTTCAACGCTCACACCGTCATGACCAGCACCGGAGGGGCGGCGTTCTGCCTGATAGTCAGCGGGCCGGTCACCGAGGAGCTAGGGATGGCAACCAAACACAACGCCCTAGGCGGCAGCCGGCGCGCCAACGCCGTGGTGGGAAGGACGCTGCGCCTGGTGGCGCGCAACGTTTTCGACGCCCACCCGGGCTACCTCGACGCCTCCTCCCTAGGTCATCCCGGGAAGATCTCTATGTGCTTGGCGGAAGACCCCCCACCCGAGCCGTGGAAGCCCCTGGGCGTCGAACTGGGCTTCGCTCAGGAGGACTCCACCGTCACCATCCTGGGAACGGAAGGCCCCCGCCAGGTCGCCAACCTCCTCAACTCCGACCCGAAGGGCATTCTCGACACGATGGCGGCCGCCATGCGCTCCCCCGCAACCTACGCAGTCGGGAAGGGGGGTCAGGGCGTGGTGGTGCTAGGGCCGGAACATGCCGCGGCCTTGACAGGGGCAGGATGGAGCCGCCGTTCGGTACAGGAATATCTGACGGAAGCCAGCCGCATCTCTCCGACGGAGATCAGGTCTGCGGGCGTGATCATTGAAGAGGATTCCCAGCACGACATGACCCCCGGCCCAGACGGCAAACTCCCCGCAGTGAAGTCCCCCGACGACCTGTTCGTGGTGACGGCGGGCGGGCACGGCGCAGGATGGTCAGCTTACATCCCCTCCTGGGCGCCCACTTTGCATTCCAAGGCGGTGACGCGGCGAGTGCTTGAACAATCAGAGGAAGTTCCCAGCCATCCCCCAAGGAATTCCCAAGAAATTCCAGATTAAGGTTGCATGCGGGAGTCGCGGTCGTCTAGAATTACCACAGATCAGCGCAAGCTGGGGCCCCCAAAACCCCAACCCAACCCCAGCTTGCGCTTTCCCTCTTTCCAGGTCTTGGCTACCAAATTGCGGCGACAGGGCTGTGACGACGGGGCGGCGGCAGGGCTGAACGTGAGCGGGGGGAAGGCGCACACAATGCAGCAAAAGCGCCGAGAAATCCACAGCCCTCCCCCGGAAGTTCCACAAGCCGTCGTAGAGTTCGCAGAACGCCGTAAGACCTCAAGACGGAGAGCAGCGTGAGCATCCAGCCAGGCCAAGAACCGAGCACCGCCCAACAGCCGAGCACCAGCCGGAAGACGATCAGGGTCGTGAGGCCGGACTTTGAGGGGGGCTCCGAAACGATCTCTCTCGCAGCCAGGGAACTCCCCGACGAGGGCGCTCTCGGCGTCCTCACCCTGATAGACAACGGGAAACCCAACGCCAAGCAACTGCTCCTAGGCGCAGCAGAAGCGGTGAAGAAAATCCTTCCCCTAGCCGAGGTGAGTGTCCACACTAAACCTTCGGCCAGCGCCGCTCTCGACGCCCGCACCGCCGACCTCATCGCCGCTCGGTCTCGCATGGTCATCTCTGGGGTGGGCGATTGAGGAGCCTGCACTGCGTGCAGTTTGCACGACGCCTTGATGATGGAGAACAGGGGCGTCCCGTCCACCCTGATACTCACCGAGCCCTTCACGGAGATCGCTCAAGAGTTCGCCGCAGGAATGGGCGCCCCCCACTACCAGGTGGCGTCCGTGCCGCACCCCATCTCATCCGTCAACTCCGAGAAGCTGCAGAGCTACGCCTCGGCGCTCACCGACGACCTGATAGCGAACTTGACGGCGCTCTGAGCAGCCGAGGGTTAGAGTCGGCGTCCGCCAAAGCGCCGCCGCCCGCCCCAGGAGACCATTTATGACGATCACTGCACAGGACGAGTACCTGCACCTTCCGCCCGAGGGCGGGTCGGGGCTGTGGAGCGACAACTTCTGGTTTTCGGTAACCGACCGGGAGGCCGACGTGTTCGGCATCAACCACATCCACGCCAGCCTTTCGCATTCCTACGTGAGGGCGAGCGCCTTCTACGTGATAGACGGGGTGCATCAGCAGTGGGCGTCCCGCCGTCCGCTGGAGGGAAACCCGACCTTTGATGAACTAGGCGACGGGCGGGTGAAGTTCTCTGTGCTGAGTCCCTTTGAGAGTTACCGCTGGGAGTTCGACGGGGACAAGTTCGGTTTCGACCTGCGCTTCGACGCTCGCTTCGACCCGTTCGACTACGCCGACTGCTTGGGAGGCAACCCGCTGGCGACCTACGAAGACTACGGCGGCCACTACGAACAGGCCCTCAATTGCTCGGGGAGTCTGGAAACCTACGGCGGCCCGAGGGCGGGAGAGAGGCGGGAGATTTCCTGCTGGTCGCATCGTGACCACTCCTGGACTTACCGGTTCAAGGAACCCTCGCCCTGGGAACCGAAGAGACGCAAGACGCAGCAGGCTTCCTGGGGTCACTTCTGGCCGTCGGTTCAGCTCCCTGAACGTCACCTCAACTCCTTCGGCTGGATGAGCCCCACCCAGCCCATCCCTGAGGGAAGGGCGCACACCGGGGGGTGGGTGGCGGACTCCTCAGGCGCCCGCCCCATCCGCGGCGCCACCTGCACGCCCCGCATGGAAGACGACGAGCGCACGGCCATGTCGTTCCGCATGACCTTCGAACTGACCGACGGCGAAACGCTCACGGTGCTCACCGGACGCAAACACGCTCACACCCGTAACGGCCTCATGCGCGACGAGAACGACGCCGAGGCCCGCCTGGATTGCCACGAGCCGTTCTTTGACTTTGAGGTGCTTGAGACTGGCGAACGCGGCTACGGGGTGGTGGAGTATTCGGTGCACCCGCCGTATCCGAGGTTCAGGTTCTGATCCGAGGGACGGGACGATGCGAAACCCGACGAACGGGACGGGACAGGCGGGGATCCGACGAGCGGGACGGGACTTTGCCTAGATGGGACGGGACGCTGCCTGGGCGGGACAATGCGAAACCCGATGAACGGGATGGGACAGGCGGGGATCCGACGGGCGGGACGGGACTTTGCCTAGATGGGACGGGACGTTGCCTGGACGGGGACGCTGCCTAGATGGTGCGGGCGCAAAGTTGCGCACGGGGGATGACCCTCAACGTCCCCGCGGCTACCGCCGAGGTCAGCCTCCTGAGAAAGCAACTCTCTTGAGAAGGTCAACAAGGTCGGGCTCTTGATGCGAAAGCGCCGCAGCGAACACGGAACGTCAAGTTGCCTCTTGAGAAGGTCACCAAGGTCAGTCTCTTGATGCGCTTCGGCCTGCACCTACCCCAACTGGGGCGCTCGGCTAGCTGCGATCACGTAGTCTCCGTGGCTCGCCGCGCCGAGGAGTTGGGCTTTGACGACGTCTGGACGGCCGACCACGTGGCTGTCCCCCTCTCGCTGGAGGGCATGCCCTCTTTTTTCCCGGAACCGGTGCCGTTGCTTGCCGCCGCAGCCGCCCATACCAGCAAGGTGGGCTTGGGCACGAGCGTGCTGGTGCCCGCCTACCGCAACCCCATGCAGTTCGCCAAGCAGTGGGCCACCCTCGACTGGCTGGCGGGCGGGCGCACCATCCTGGGGGTCGGGGCCGGCTGGCTAGAAGAGGAGTTCACCGCCTGCGGCGTGCCGATGGCGCAGCGGGGGCAGCGCCTGGACGACTACATAGCTGGCTGGCGGGCGGCTTGGTCGGGCGCTGCGGAGTTCAAGAGCACGCACTTCTCCTTCAAGGGAGTGCGCGTCAAACCCGCTCCCGCCGGAGCAGTACCCATCTGGGTGGGGGGCTCCTCGGACGGCGCCCTGCGTCGGGCGGCGCGCAGCGAAGGCTGGATGGGCACCTGGGCGCCCCTGGATGTGTTCAAGGAGCGGCTGGACAGGCTGCGCTCCCACCAACAGGAACAGCAAGAACAACCAGAACAGCGCCGACAGCGGGATCACAGAGACGGCGGCCCGACGATCTCCATCCACATGGAAGTCCGCCTAGGGGATTCCCTAAGCGGCGGCGGACGCTGGAGCGAAGTGGGCGACGGCTACGGCGACCGACAGATGCTCTGCGGGACGCCAGCGGAGATTGTCGAGACGCTCGACGGGTACGTCAAAGCGGGTCTGCGGCACGTGCTGATGGTGCCCCTGGCCCGCAGCACCGAGGAATGGGACACCCACATAGAGGGTCTCTGCGAGGTGAAGTCGCTGCTGTCTGCTCACTGACCTCCGAGCGGCAGATAGCTTAGAACGCAGCGATAGCCTTGGAACGCAGCGCCGGACAAGGAGCGCAGAGACATAGGAGGACTTAACAAATGTTGGATTTCGCAACGCCATTTCACGTAGGTTTGGTGGTTCCCGACCTAGCAAAGGCGATGGATGACTACTCAAAGGCGACGGGCGTCACCTGGTACAAGCCTCAATACCTGGAGTTGGACATCCTGGTGGACGGAAAGGTGGTCTCCACCAGCGTGCACTTCAACTACACAGTGGAAGGCCCGGTGCAAGTGGAGCTCTGTTCAGGCCCGGAAGGGTCGTTCTGGGACGCTTCCGTCCACGGCGGGCTCAATCACGTGGGATACTGGACGGAGGACTTCAACGCCGACCTTTCAAAATTCGTCTCCTCGGGCTGGCGGATGCGGAACGCAGGCGTGGGCGAGGACGGAAACCCCGCCGCCTTCGCCTACGTGATCTCCCCACAGGGACAGCAAGTGGAAATAGTCGACGTTGAGATGCGGCCTTTGTTCGAAAACTGGTACGCAGGCGGCGACTTCGGCTAGACGGCTCAGTCGGGGAGGTCTCGCCCGCTCTCCGCGCCCGCTCTCAGTAACTCCCTCCCGCCTCACGATTCCCGCCAGCGAACGTCCGGCAGGCCTGCGCCTGCCGCTGGGTCTCTCCTGCCCAACTCTCGCAGCGGGCCGACGAGTTCGGAGCCGCAGTCCTCAACCCCTTCGGCTAAACGCTCCCACTCCGCGTTCCAGGCGTCCGACGGCGGCTGCACCCTCAACTCCTCCGACATACTCGGCTCCTCCGACAGGTGCACCACCGCGGGGGCGCCGGAGCCCTCATGCAGCGGACAACGGGCGGCGGGCGGCTCGCCCAGCACTGCGCCAAGAGACGGAAGGCCGGGCTCAAGCCAACGCACCAACTCCCAGGCGCCAGTCTGCGCCGAAGCCCCAATGCGCTCCAGGCGTCGGTCGTCGGATCGTCCGGAAGACAGAGAAGACAAACCGGTCATGGCTGAGATATACGACCTAACCCGTTCAAACCGAAGGGCGTAAGACAAACGGCCCGCATCCAACCCCGCACCACCGGAGCGAACATACACCTCCAGCGCCAAACCCTCAATTGCAGCCCAACCCCCCAAGTGCATGCTGAAAGCCACGTCGCAGAGAGGATCCCCTACCCAGGCGCGCTCCCAGTCGATCACACCGCTGAGTTCGCCCGGCCCGCACCAGAGAACGTTGGCGGGACGAAAATCTCCGTGACAGAGCACGGGTGGAAGCGGGCAGTCGGGTATATGACCACCCAACCAGCGGAAAGCTGCGTCGATGCCCAGATGCCTCCAACAGCGGCGGTAGTTCGCTGCCATGCGCGCCAGTTCAGCCTCATACGCAGCGGTGATCCCCTCCACCGGGTCCACCTCCGAGGCATCCACCCCGCCGTGCAAAGCACCCAAGGTCTCCGCCATCTTGCGCCGGTAAGGCTCAGGGTGAGAAGGCCGCCGCACCACCTCACCCTTCAGAAAGGAATACACACCAAATGGCCGCCCAATGGGGTTGGGTAGTGAACACACCCCTAATACGTCGGGAACCCGCACCACACCCGCAGCAACTCTAAGCCGAAGAGCTTCGGCGGCCGGGTCGTAGGGTTCGACCGTCCCGCCCAGCGGCGCCACTCGAAGGATCACCGGCGATGCGTCGGCGAAACCCACCTTCAGGGTGATCCAGGAATAGCCGCCGGAAAGGCGCTCGGCGGAAACGACTCTCCCGCCGCATACATAAGAGATCGCCTCAGCGACAGCCGGCAGGCTCAGGTCGGGCTGTGCGGCGGGCTGCATCCGGCGCTCTCAGTCCAAGGGGGCGCTCTCATGCGCAACACAAAAGAGCGTGAGGGCGGGCTGCGCGACACCCAACGCTCAGTCCTGGTGACTGACGCCTAGGTACGAAGCCGCCACCCTGGGGTTGTCCCGGAGTTCGGCGGGCGTACCCTTAGCGATGACCGATCCCGCCTCCATGCAATACACCCGGTCGCTGATGTCCATAACCAGCGACAGATCGTGCTCGATCATCACGATGGCCGCCCCCATCTCCGCCTGCAGCCTTTTGATGAGACGGGCGAACGCCTCCGTCTCTAGACCGGAGAGCCCGCCCGTGGGCTCGTCCATGAGCAGCACCCGGGCGTCGTTGGCCAGCAGGCAGGCGAGCGCCACTATGCGCCGTGTGCCTGTGGAGAGTTCAGACACGAAGTGATCGGAGAAGCGCCCTAATCCGAAATAGTCCATCAACTCTCGTGCCGCTTGACGCTTGCGGCGTTCGGCCCCCAGAGAGGACGGCAGGGCAAGGTACGACGGAAGGAGGTGCGAACGCTCCCGCGCCTCTAGCGCCACCATTAGCGTCTCTACGACAGTGAGGTCGGGATACAGACGGGGAGACTGGAAGCTGCTGCCGAGGCCGAGGCGGTGCCGCCTGTGGGCGCTCAGCCCTGAGACGTTCCGGCCCAGGACTTCGATTCTGCCCTCCGTTACGACGCCGCTGGCACGGGGAAGAAAGCCCCCTATGGCGTTGAGGAACGACGACTTGCCTGCGCCGTTGGTGCCGATCAGTGCTACCAACTCTCCCCTGCGCGCTTCAAGGTCGACGCGGGAAACCGCCGTGTTCCCCCCAAAGTGGACGCTCACGCCCCTAGCCGAAAGCCAGAATTCCCCGACCGGGAGGCTTGTCAAGTCTTCCGCCTCGGGGAAGGCCACCCCGGGACGCCAGGCGGCGGACGGATAGCCGCCTTCGGAACGAACGGCGTTGAGCCGACCTTCAGCAGCGAGGAAATCTTCTTCCTCCCCTTCTTGCTTGGGGGGCAGGCCGTCTGCCTCCTTACTGCGCCTGCCGAGGCGGCGCTCTAGGAGGCGCAGCAATCCGTCGCGTGCGTTGTAGACGATCTGCGACAACCCCCCGGGGAAGTAGAGAAGTAGAAAGAGGAGTCCCGCCCCGGAAGTCGCCAGTTGGATTGCCAGGGGGGGTGCGGTGACGTCAACCAGAGCAGGAAGCCCTTTCACCCAGATCGCCCCAAGCAGAGGACCTGCCACCGACCCCATCCCCCCGATCACGGAGATCGCCACCAAGTCAATGGAGTACTCCGGCCTGAAGGTGCTGGAGGGGCTGAGATTCTGCAGCAGCGTGGCGTACAGGGCGCCAGAAAGGGCGGCGATGGCCCCGGCGCTGGCGAAGGCAACGATCTTCATGAGCGGGGGCGACACCGTGGACGCGGCCGCCAGTTCCTCGTTCTCGCGCACGGCGATCATGGAACGTCCCGTTCCCGTCCGACGCAGCCTCGCAACCAGGATCGTGACCGCCGCCAGGAAGCCCAGGCAGAGGAAGTAGAACGACTTTCGCGACTCCCCGAAGTCGAAGGGGCCGAAGACTGGCTCGCTCACGGGACGCACGGCGGTGCTCCCGTCGCTGAAAACCTCCTGGGGGAAGATCCAGCTTGAAGCGGCGACGGCGAAGGCGAGCGTGATCACCGCTAGGTAGAGGCCGCGAACCCTCAGCGCCGGGAGGCCGATCACCAGGGCGGCGAGCGCCCCGAAGGCGGTGCTCAGAAGCACTGCCAGACCCCAGGGAAGTTCCACGGAGAACTGCGAGAGACCGGACGGGATGAGATCGTGGCCGCTGGTGAGAGCCACGGCGGTGAACGCCCCCAACCCTAGAAAGGCAAATTGCCCTAGGGAAATCTGGCCGGCCCAGCCGGTTAGCAGCGTGATGGACATCGCCGCCATGGCGAATAGGAGTATTCCCGACCACAGCCAGAGGGCGGAGGGGGAATCCAACCCCCAACCCAACAAGGCGAGAGCGCCGAAGAGCATCCAAAGACCCAGCGCCTGCAAGTTCCGCGCCACCCAGGAATCGGCCAGACGGCTAGGGACGGGGCGGAGCTTGGGGGAAAGCGACCAGGCGGCGCTCTCCCTGCGGCGCTGCCGAATCCCGAACAACACCACCACCAGAATGGCCAGGAAGAGATACAGGTCAACGATGGAGCGGTTGGAGGAATCTACGTTGCTGCGGATGATCCTCTCAAAAACCCCCACCAGGAGACCGCTCAGGAGGGTCAGGGGCAGAGACCGCATACGAGCCAGAAGACCCACCACCAAAGCGCGCAGAAGCAGGGGGGCGCCCAGGGCGGCGGCGCCTGTCTGTGAAGCGCTGATGCCGGCAAGAGGAACGAAGAGCACCGCCGTAGCGGCGGCCAGAGCGCCGGCAATCGACCAGACCGCCGTGGATGAACGCCTTACGCTGATTCCGAAGAGCCTTGCGGTTTGAGGATTTTCTGCGGAAGCCCTAATAGCCAAACCAACTCGCGTGCCCCCCATCACGAGGGCCAGCAGCAGCACCAGGGCGGGCACCAAAATCAGGACGAGCAGATCCCGCCCCAGGATGCGAACCTGCCCGGCGATCTGCCACTGCACGTCGAACGGAAGGGGAATGGGGCCTGGGACGGACACCCCGGGAAGGCTGATTCGAGCGAGCAGCAGGAGTTGGGCGACCCCGATCGTGGCTATGAGCAGCACCAGTCGGGAGGAATTTGAAAAGCGTCGGATGACTGTCAGTTCTATGACGCTGCTAATCGCAGCACCCGCCAGTATCGCCAGCACGAACGCAAACCACCAGTTCAGGTCGTAGTTCACGACCAAAAGGGCAAATACCGCCACCGAAAGCGCCCCCACCTCGGCGTGGGCGAAGTTCAGTACCCCGGTGGCCCGGTAGATCAGCACGAAACCTGCCCCCAGGGCTGCGTAGGTGAGCCCCGTGACTCCTCCAGAGAGAAGGTCTTGGAAGGAGATGCTCCAGTTCAGGAACTCGATCACGACTCGGAAAGAATCAGCTTGGAAAGAACGGCTCGGATCAGAGCGAGCCGCTGTCGAGCATGGCCGCCCGCAGGAGGTCGCTGCGCCCCCGCAGTTCGTCGGCGGTCCCGTGGAAGCGTACGTGACCTTTCTCAAGGAACAGGGCGCGCTCAGCCAGCCTCAAGGCGTTCTTGGCGGAACGATCCACCACCACCATGGCTTGTCCCCGACTCTTGAGATTTTCCAGCACTTCAAGCAGGCCAGCGAGAGCCTCAGGGGCCAGACCCAGGCTGAGTTCGTCGATGATCAGCACCGAGGGTTGATGCATCAGGATCATGGCCAGAGCCAGCATCTGCTGTTGCCCGCCCGAAAGCTCCCCAGCCGAAGAATCCAGGCGTTCAGCGAGGAAGGGGAATATGGAGAGCACGTGCTCTCGCCTCTCTGCGATCTCACTGCGTTCCAATTCCGAGCGCATCACCGCGGCGGAGAGGTTCTCTTCCACGTTCATGGAACGGAACACCCCCTCACCTCCACGAAGGTGCACTATGCCCATCCTGAAGCGGGTCTCTGCACTGAGATAGGTGATGTTCCTCCCCCCGAGGCGGACGAAGCCCCTGTCGGGCAACAGCAAGCCGCTGATCGCTCTCAGAAGGGTGGAACGCCCTGAACTGTTCGAGCCGATGACCGCCAGCGTCTCTCCGCGACCGAGGCTGAAACCCACGTTGAAGAGCACCTGCGAACCCTCATATCCGGCGTCTAGTCCGTGCACCCAAAGCAGGGGCACCCGGTCGGGATGCGCCCTGGTGCGTTTGAATTCCTCGTGCTCCAGGCGCATCTCATTGACGGCCGACGACATGTCGCCTCGCATATGACGGGTGCAGTAGAAGACCAGTACGCCCGCGAGGATCATCATCGGCGCACCCAACACGCTCATCGCCATCCGTTCCCCGTGAGAAGAAGAGATCGCCCCGGTCAGAACGCCCCCTAGAAAGCCCCCGACACCGAAGAAGAACACGGCGAAGAGAGCAAACGCCCCGGCCCGCAGGCGATAGGGGGCGACGGCGGAGATCATCGGACCGGCGGCTGCCAGGGCGGCCGCTAGGCATCCGTTCACGATCACCAGCAGGCAGATCAGGGCGGCCGGCTGCTCCACACGCAGGAGGCATGCAAGAAACACCCCAGCAATGCAGATCAGCGCACCCGCCACCCGGGGGAGACGTTCCGGTCGGCGACGGTAGAGCTTGTCGTAGACGCGTCCGGCCAAAGGCACGGCGAACAGCGCCGCCAGCCACGTCAGCGAGATCATCCACCCTCTGCGAAAGGCGCCGTATCCGTATTCGGCGTCGAGGAGGAGGCTGACCTGCGTCGGCAGCGAAATGAAGGCGAAACCAATCGCAACGGCTCCGGCGCAGAGGTAATAGAAGGTTCGCACACGGCGCAGTCGGGCGAAGGCCGCGAGGACGGGCACTGGCGGGTCCCCGCTGGCGTCCGGGGGCGTAGTTCCTAGCACGGCTGCACGCTCGTTCACCGAGCGTTCTGGTTCCTTGACGAAGCGCAGGGCGGCCAACCCCAGCAAAGCGGTAGGGATGCTTACGCCGATGATCACCAGCCGCCAGCCTTCCATGCCTGCCGCGGAGGCGGCTATGACGCCGATGAGCGCCGAGCCGGCGACGATGCCGACCGGGCGCCCCAGCCCTTGCCCTGCGAACGCTCGAGCACGCATGCCGATCGGGTAGCGGTCGGCCAACAGCGGCCCGTGCAGAGGATGAGCGGCTGATTGACCCAAGGCAACGCCCATCCGCGCTCCGAAGAACTGAAAGGCGTTAACCGCGAGACCCCCGATGACGGAAAAGACCGCCCAGAAACTAGCTGCCACCGCCAGAAGGCGGACGCGACGCGCACGAACGGCCAGCCACGCCATTGGCAACGACCCGACGGCAGCGGCTAGCGCTCCGAAACTCAGAATGCCCAGCAGAACCGCGTCGCTGATGTTGAAGGCTTTCTGGATGCTGGGAGCCAGACTCACCACTACCAGGCGGTCGACCTCCTCCATCACTGCGAGCAGGAAGACGACGACGAGCATGCTCGCCCCTCCGCTCCTCAGTCCCTCACGCAACCCCAGGTAGGGCGTTCGGGAACTCACTCCAGGCAGCACACCGCCGTGAAGGGAGGGCTGACGCTCGCGGGCTTCCTGGAGGGACTCGCGGCGCGCCTCCTCGGTGAGGATGGCCGCGGTCAGAGCTGCAGTGTCCTCGGCGGGTGCTCCTAGGTGGAGGCGATCATTCATCGGGAGCGAATGAACTCGCGGATTTCAATGTCTCCTGTCTCTTGTCTACAACGCAGGTATCCCAACAGGGGATACCTCCAGCGCAGGCATCGGGGGGCGGGCGCATAGGATTGGCAGCTTGAATGCGGAGTCGGAAATAAGCCTAGTCGAGCGATACCCAAAGGCTAATTTCTATTCAATGCATCGATCCTCATTGCGGCCCTCGTTACGGCTGGTCGGACTTCTCGCCGCCTACGCCCTCTTGCTTTCGGCCTGCTCGTCGGAGGGGGGCGAGCAGACCAACAGAGAGACGGACTCATCAGCCGTTACCGATCCGTCGGCCACCTCGGTGCCCGGCGGAAACACAACGAACGGGGAAGGCGGCGGAGGGGGCGCCACCCCTCCCGGCGGAAGCGGGGGCGGCACCTCGGGCAACGGCCAGAACGGCGAACCGCTCAACCCCGTCTACGAAGACCCGCGCGGTGAACGCTTCAGCGAATTCCAGAGGGGCTTCGACCGCACCCATCCGTTCGGGTCGCTGGAAGCGTTCTGCCTGCCGCACGACACGCCCACCGAACTCCTGCGAGACACCGACGAGGGCATCAGCGCCGAACTGATCAACTTCGTCCACCTCCGCACCAAGATCGAGGAGATCTCTGCTCTGGGCTTCGCCGAAGACGTAGGAGACGTGCAGGATGTCTTCGAAGTCTTCACCGCGTTCGTCAACGACGAATGCGGAGGGGTGTGGGGGCGCCGCATCAATCTTGAGGAGGTAGAAATTCCCACGCTGGCCCCCGGAGGTCAGGACATCGAGACACTAAGAAACGCCGCCTGCATAGAGGCCACTGAGTCTCGCAACGGGGTGATCCTCCTGAACACCACGAGTTTTCAGGGCACTGCCGTGCTCTGCGTGGTAGAGGAACACGACGCCGCCCTGATCGGCAGCCTGCCGTTCCCCGAGGAGTACCTCGAACGAGGCGAAGGGCGCCTGATCACCCTCGCCGCCTCCGAGAACGCCTACCTCCGCGAACTGGCGCGCTACCTGATCGACGCCGGCGCCCTGGCAGGACAGAAGGTGGGGATCGTAGCCCCCAACACTCCTGGGCAGGAAGAAGCGGTGAGAAGCAGCCTCATGGAAGTTCTGGAGGAGGCAGGAATCGACGTGGTTGTCTTCGACGTAATCGATTGCGCCGGCGGCAACATCTGTTTCACTGGCATCGGCGAGTCAGTGCAGCGCCTCATCACTGAGCGCGTTGACGTGTTGTTTCCCACCTTGAACGCTATCTCCCTGCCCGGTTACATAAGTGAGATGCGCACCCAGGGCTTTCGCCCCGGGGATATCCGAATATACAACTCCGACTTCAACAATCAGGGGAACGACTTGGTCGCAAGCAAGGTTGCCGAGTTCGGCGGCCCCCGGTCAGGTGAGTTGTACAACGGAACGATCATGGCGGTGACCGGAGACGTCGGCAACTTCCGAAACGAGGATTACGAACCTTCGGCGTTCGACGAAATGTGCATGCGCACCTACGCCGAGAGGTCTCAGGCGAAGGTCCACTACGACCCCCGCGACCCTGTGGATACGCACAAGTATGCAATGGTCGTTCTGGTGTGCAGCGTGCTCCGAACCGCCCTGCGCGCCCTCTACGACGCAGGAGCGAACCCTTCACGCCAGGATATTTTTGAGGCTCTTGAGAACCTCGGAGCGGTCGACGTGCCCTCTATGCTCCCGGCCTCGCTGTCGCCGGGCAAATGGAGCGCCGCTGACGCATTCCAGACGGTGACCTTCAATCACCCATGTCCCTTCGAAATCGCAGGCACGGGGAAGGTTGACACCTGCCTGACTCCTAATTCGGGCACCGGCTGGATCTGGCTGGACCGCTGAATAGACACTTCCCGATCCTGTTCAGCCCGCTGTCGGTCGGGCAGTTGAGGCTTCGCAACCGCATCCTGCTCTCAGCTATGACCACTGGCTTCGGGTTTCTGAAAGGGGCGCCCGACGCCGACGCCCTGGCCTACTACCGCCACCGCAGTCGCGGCGTCGCCCTGGCCGTGGTCGGATTCTCCGCCGTGGCGCCGGAGGGCCGCGTGGAAAACGCCATCGCCTGGCTCTGGAACGACGACGCCGTCGGCGCCCTGACCTCTCTGGCAGAGGCCGTCTCGGGAGAGGGCGCCGTCCCGGCCATCCAACTCGGGCACGGCGGGCGGCAGGTCTCCCCCGCCGTGATTGGCGAGCCGCCCGTCGCTCCTTCTGTACTGCCCCCCGCGGTTCACGTGCGCGTCCCGCCGCGCCCGCTGAGCACCGCAGAGGCAACCGACGTGATCGCCGCTTTCGGCGGCGCCGCCCGCCGTGCGGCCGACGCAGGGTTCGCCGCCGTGGAGATTCACGGCGGCCACGGATACCTGATCTCTCAGTTCCTCTCCGCCGCCTCCAACCACCGTTCCGACCGCTACGGGGGCGTCGACGCCGCTGGGCGCAGCCGCTTCGGCTGCGAGGTGATTGAATCGGTGAAGGCCGCTGCCGAGGATCTGACGGTGATCGTCCGCATCAACGGCTCCGACCTCACCGCCGACGGGCTCACGCCGGAAGACGCCGTGACGGCTGCCGGGCGCTTTGCCGAGGCCGGAGCAGAGGGTTTCGTGGTCTCGGCGGGCGTCTACGGGTCGATCCCCTGGACGATCCCCCTGCTAGACGACCCCGAAGGCATCTTCGTTCCCTTCGCCGAGGAGGTACGCCGAAACGTGAACGTGCCGGTGGCGGCGGTGGGGCGAATCACCACCCCGGAGTTGGCGGAGGCGGCGCTCGCTGCGGGGAGTTGCGACGCCGTGGCTCTGGGCAGGGCTTTGCTGGCCGATTCCGACTGGGTCTCAAAAGCCGCCGAAGGACGCAGTTCCTCCATACGCCCCTGCATCGCCACCGTGCAGGGCTGCGCCGGACAGCTGCAGTTCGGGGAAGGCATTTCGTGCTCGGTGAATCCCGAGGTGGGAAGGGAGGCGCTGAGCGCGCTCAGACCGGTCGGCGGCGGAGAGGCGAGAAGCGGAACGGGGCAGGGCGGAAACGGACGGACTGCCGGCGCGGGCGGTGGGACGCCCGGGCGGATTTTGGTGGTCGGCGGCGGGCCGGCGGGGATGGAGGCGTCTCGACGCGCCGCCGAACTCGGACACCAAGTAACCCTTCTAGAGAGTCGGGAACGCCTGGGGGGAGCCCTGCTCCTGGCAGCGCTCACACCCCCCCTGGGGCACTTCGAACGGCTGGTGCAGTGGTACGAGGGCGAGTTGCTGCGCCTGGGGGTGGAGGTTCGTCTGGGAGCCGCAGTTCACAGCGCCGACGACCTGCCGGAAGTTCCCGGCGCCGACGCCTTGATGCTGGCGACCGGAGCAGTCACCGCACCGGAGGCACTGGAAGGCTACGAACACCTCCCGGCCTGGACGCTGGAGGATCTGCTGCGCGGCGAGGCTTCCTCGCAGGAAACCACCCGTCTGGAGGAGCCCGTAGCGGTTCTGGGAGGCGGATCAAGAGCGCTGGCAGCCGCCCTCTGGTGCAAGAAAGAGGGATGCGAGGTCTCGCTGATCTCAAAAGAGCGCTTCGGCCGCGACACCGCTGGGCTGACCAGGCGGGCATACTTCGAGCGCCTGGGGTCTACGCACTTGCTGCGGGGGGAAGCCACGCGCATCGTCGCGGGGGGAGTCGCCTGGGTGGACGACGACGGGACGCATTCGGTTCTGCGCGCCGCTTCGCTCGTGGTGGCAGAGCCCGTTCGACCCAAAGTGCCTAGAGCTCTGGGGGAGGTGGAGGTGTCTGCCTCAGATACCTCCGCCGGCGGCTCTGCCGCCGAGGGAGTTCCAGTGGTACGCATAGGCGACGCACGCGATCCCCGCAGCATCGGCGACGCCATCGCTGAAGCCCGCGGAGCGGTCAACGAGTTTCACAAAGCCAAGCAAGCCCGCTCTTAGCCGCCTGCCCTAGGCGGCTCGAGCCGCCGGTAGCCGCCGGAAAAGAAGACCAGCGGGTCTGCGTCCGGACTTGAGCGGTGCTCGACCACCTCCCCGACGAAGATGTCGTGGTCGCCGCCTTCGTAGATGGCGTACGGAACGCATTCAAAAACGGCAAGGGCGCCAGGAATGATAGGCGCCCCTTCCAGGCCGCCCTCGTAGTTCACGCCCGCCCATTTGTCGCTCCCGGCGCGGGCAAATCCGTTGGAGATTTCCACCTGATCAGCCGCCAGAACGTTCACTGCATAGCCCGAAGCCTCCCGCAGCGACACCAAACTGGCGGAGTCGTGCGCGATGCTGAAGAGAATCAGGGGAGGGTCCAGAGAAACCGAGTTGAAGCTGGAAACGGTCACCCCAACGGGGTCGCCGTCGGGGCTGCTCGTAGTAACCACGGTTACGCCCGTGACGAACATCCCCAGGGAGTTGCGAAACTCTCGTGATTCGATCACAGGCACACCTCACACGGCGTCTCACGCCTCCTCCTATCCAGGGAGTTGCGAAACTCTCGTGATTCGATCACAGGAATAGCCGCCGGGGAAACAGGCGCCGAGGGGTGCGGAATAGGCTGGATGCTTCCATAACGGCTTGAGTTTACCATGCCAGCCTGCGTTAGCCAGCGCCCGCCAGCGCTGGTCGCCAACTGCCCGCCTGCGCCCGCCTGCCGTACTTGGGTCGCGGTCTAACGGAGACCCTGCCGGCGGGCCCGCCTTCTATGTCCCGGGATACAAACCAAGTGGACACCGCAAGATATATCTAGCGGAGACTCCTCTGGCAGTCCCGGCGGGCCGGACGTCCAATCACTTGTGCCTGGACCTGCATCCTCTTTGCCGTACCCTCTTTGCCATTCGTATCCTTTTTGCCTGTCGATCGATTTGGAGCTAAGCCGCTCTCAAACGTCAATAGATGCCGTCAAGAGACGCCTTCGTGTCCGTACTTTTCCAACATTTTACACTACCACCCATACACATACACAAACAAACCCTATTCTCAAACACCAAAACAAACCACCACCCGTATACAACACCTCCTACCAACAGCAAACACAACCACCGCCCACCACCACCCCCCGTCGAAGCCGGTAAGCAAGCTTTCCTTAGGCAAGCTTTGCTTGTTAGTAGCAGCGCAACCAACTCCCTTCGGCAAAGCCGACACGAAACTCCCCCTTGGGTACAACTGACGCCTGACTAACGCCTCCCAGTTGGAACGGAAATCGACTCTCCCACCCAAAGCGCCCCCTGGCTCAACCCTGAAGCCGTCTTATAAGATCACCTCCGAGAACTCGTCAGAAATCTTGAAAGGTCTGCAGCATCTACTCCTTGAAAGCTCTCCAAAGCTTCGCTACACAATCAGGGCGACCATGTCCACCATGTCTACCGAATCGAATGCTGCGCTGAGTTCAACCCCCGCCCGCCTGGTGCTGCGCGGAGCGCGCTGCGGAAAAGATGTCGCCATCCGCTGCGGGAAAATTGAAGCGGTCGGGTCGGTGCCCCCCGCCCCCGGAGACGAGGTGATCGACTGCTCCGGCGACATCCTCACGCCCGGCCTCATCAACACGCACCACCACCTCTACCAGTGGATGACCAGGGGGCGGGCCGTCGGCTGCGACCTGTTCAGCTGGCTGACCGCCCTGTACCCCGTCTGGGGGCGGCTAGAGGTGGAAGACGTCGCAGCAGCAGCCCGAGTGGGCATCGCCGAACTTGCTCTCAGCGGCGCCAGCACCGTCTTCGACCACCACTACGTGGTGCCCCGCGGCGACGACAGCGTTTTTGACGTGATCGTTCAAGCCGCCGCCGAGGTGGGAGTACGCCTGCACCTCTCGCGGGGGTCGATGGATCTAGGTGAAAGCGCCGGCGGGCTGCCGCCAGATCACCTAGTCGAAGAACTCGACGACATAGGCGCTTCCACCGAGCGCCTGGCGTCGCAGTATCACGACGGCGAGTGGGTCTCAATCGTGGTGGCGCCCTGCAGCCCGTTCTCAGTGAGCACGGAACTCATGGTTTCCTCCGCGGAGTTAGCGCGTCGGAATGGGTTGCGCATGCATACCCACTTGGTGGAGACGATCGAAGAGCAGCAGCACTGCATTGAGCGGTTCGGGCGACGACCGGTAGAGGTTCTGGAGTCCTGGGGTTGGATGCACGACGACGTGTGGCTGGCGCACGGAATCCACCTTGATAACGAGGAAATCTCCAAGCTAGCAGCAGCGGGTGTTGGTGTGGCGCACTGTCCTTCTTCCAACGCCCGGCTGGCGGCGGGCATGTGCCCAGCGGTTCAGTTGCGGGCTGCAGGCGCAGCGGTGGGCTTGGGCGTGGACGGGGTGGCTTCTAACGAAGTAGGCGGGTTGTTTCCCGAGATGCGCCAGGCTCTCTACACGGCGCGCCTGCGAGAAGGTCGGGCGGACGCCCTCATGCCCTCCGACGTCCTGGAGATGGCCACCCTCGACGGAGCGAAGTGCCTGGGACGTTCGCACGACCTAGGCCGGCTAGAGCCCGGAATGTCCGCCGACGTGGCGGTCTGGCCAGCCGACGACCTAGGCGACATCGCCAAGGATGCGACGGCGTTGATCCTAGGGCGCGAGCGACGAGTTCGACACCTCTACGCGGGGGGGCGCGCTGTGGTGCTCGACGGAGAGGTGCTCGGCCTCAACCTGCGGAAAGCCCACGCGGAGTTAGCTCGCAGAGCGCAGCGCCTCCACGACTGAACTCAGCCCCCCGGGTTAAGTTCTGCGCTCCGGCGCTTCAACAACTACCATCGGGGGATGGAGCTTTTGGTGCACGGCGCCGAACTCATCTGGACAGGCCAACGAGCACTCCGCAACGCCGAGTTGCTGTGCAATCACGGAATGGTGACAGCGGTGGGCCCCGATCTGAACGAGAACACCGCCGCCAGAGGAATCACCACCCCAAGAGGGCAATTCCCACCGCAACGCCTAGACGCATCCGGGTGTGTCGTGATCCCTGGCCTGGTGAATGCCCACCATCACCTGCTGCAGTCGGCCTTTCGCACGCTGGAAGGCACCCGCGGCGTTCGCATGGAGGCGTGGCTCGCAGCAATGGCCCGCTACTACCGCGCCGCTGAGGTGGACCCCCCTCTGGTCGAAGCCGCCGCGGCCGTGGCCGCCGCCGAAAGTCTTCTGTCGGGGGTTACGACCGTCGCCGATCATCACCTGACTTGGCCGGAAACCATCAACCCCAACGAGTTGGCAGATGCCGCGATCCGCGGCGCCGGCAAGACGGGGGTTCGCTTGGTGTTCGTTAGAGGTACCGCCGGAGACGACCCTAAGAAGGCAGCCGAAAACATCGCCTACCTCGCTTCCCTCCCTGGAGCGGGTAAGCCGCACGGAGACCTGCAGATCGCCTGCGGCCCGGCGGGTGTCCACTCCGACGGCCGCGAGGCTTTCAAGATCCTCGGTGAAGTCGCCAAAGAGTACGGACTAAGGCGGCGGACTCAGGCCAACGAGCAGGTGGACGTGGAGCGCGCTGAACGCCGCTGGGGACGCCGCCCGCTCGAACTGCTGGAGTCCTGGGGTTGGCTTGAGCCCGACGTGACCCTTGCGCACCTCTGCGAAATAACGCCGGAAGAACTGGCTCGGGTGGCGGCCTCGGGCGCCTGCGTCACTCACGCACCAGGCTGCGACGTCCCGATGGGTTGGGGTGTAGCGCCCGTGGGCGAACTACTCGACGCCGGAGTTCAGGTGGGTTTGGGTACCAGCGGAGGGGGAAGCAACGACGCCGGCCACCTGCTGGCCGACGCCCGCCTGGCTTTGCAGGTGGGAGGCTTGACTTCCCGCCCGCTGACCGCATGCGAGGTTCTGAAAATGGCCACCTTTGGTTCGGCGTTCGGCCTAGGACGGAAGGAGTTGGGACACCTAGAGCCCAACGCCGCGACAAGTTTCTGTTGCGCCGCGGCAGATTTCTGTTGCTACGACGTGAGCGGCCCGGCCGACGCCGGAGTGGGCGACAGACTGGCGGGGTTGCTCTGGGCCAACCCCGGGCGACGCCCTAAACACGTCGTAGTGAGCGGAGAAATAGTGGTACGCGACGGCGAATTGCTAACTATGGACGCCTTGGAGGCCGCCGAGAAATTGCGCGTAATGGTGGCGAAACGTCTGAGCAAGACCTGAACGATGGGTGTCGGTCTCCGACGCTACCCGGGCGCCGCAACGCAGGAAGGCAGGCAGGGGTGAGCACGGCGGACTACGACGCTGTCGTGGTCGGGGCGGGTCACAACGGGCTCATTTGCGCGGCCTACCTCGCTCGCGCCGGTCTGCGCACGGCGGTTCTGGAAGCCCGGCCCACCCCTGGGGGGTGTGCTTCAACCGTGGACGCCTTAGGGGCGCGGGTTAACATCTGCAACTGCGACCACCTGCTGGTTCGCAGCCTGCCCCTTGAGGAGGAACTGGATCTCCCCGCTCACGGTCTGCGGTACCTAGACGTAAACCCGTCGCAGTCCAATCTCTTCTGGGACGATCACCCACCCTGGTACCTCTGGCGGGACGTCGAACAAACCATAGATGGGTTGCGGCGTTCCTACCCTTCGGAGGTAGACGGCTACCGCCGCTTCGTACGCGCCGCTAGACCGGTCGCCGAGTTGATCATCGAGTTGGCGCAGACCACCCTGAGCCGCCGCAGCCTCTCCAACCTGCTGAGCAACCGCGCCGTTGCCGCTGCGAGGCTGTTCAAGTGGTCACGCCTCAGCGCTTCGGGGTTGCTGAGAGGCTTCTTCAACCACGAAGCCATGGTATTGCCAGCCCTAGCTACCGGTCCGATCGTCTGGGGTTTGGACGGGTCGACTCCTGGTACGGGTTTGGGTGCTTTGGGTTATGTCTTGCGTCATTTAGTGGGTGTGGCGCGTCCCGCAGGGGGAAGCGGCGCCCTGATCGACGCCGTAGAGCGCAGTTTCCGAGGTTCCGGCGGGGAGTTGCGCTGCGACACACGGGTGGACGCCATAGTGGTTGGGGCGGGGGGGACGCTGAAGGGCGTGCGGGTAGTGGGTGATTCCGGGGGTGTGATGATCGAAGCTAGGCGTGTTGTGGTGGCCTGCGACCCCCGGGTGGTTCGCCTAGAAGGATCCGGTGTGCCGCATAACTTCGCAGGAACGTGGGCGGCGCCCGCCCCGGACGGATACGAGTCGAAGATCGACGCAGTGGTTTCCGCTACCCCCGTCTACCGCCGGACGCCCGAAGGGGAGGACGCGTCCCAATCCCTAACCCCTACCACGATGATTCTGCCGTCGCTGAGCTCGCTTAGCCGTAACTTGGCAGATTCCGCTAAGGGGCGGGTGGGCGACGATCCGGTGTTCTTCGCTAACGTCCCGTCGGCGCTTGACGCTTCCATGCGCCCGTCCGGCGGAGGTCACGTCTTCAGCCTAGAAGTTCTCTACACGCCCTTTGCCTTGACCGGAGGCTGGGAGCACAGCGACGAGCCAGACCGCTGGCTTCGGCGCTTCGGTGAGCACGTACAGCCCGGTTTCTCCGAAGGCATCGTGCGCTGGCGGACGATGGCGCCGCCCGACTACGAGGAGCAGTTCTACTTGCCGAGGGGTTACGCGGCTTCGTTCACTGGTTCACCGCTCTCGGCTTTGCTGGGCAAGCCCCGCCACCTGACCCGCTACCGCACGCCGATCAAGGGCTTGTTCCTAACGGGAGGGGTCACCTATCCGGGGGCAGGAGTGTGGGGTGCGTCGGGTCGCAACACCGCTGGAGTTCTTCTAGAGCAAACCTGAGCATCCCGAGGGTACGGGAAGTTCATTGCGTGAAGAGCACTAGACGACGGAGTATCCGGCAAGGCGGCCTGAGCGTCCCGAGGGTGCGGGAAGCTCATTGCGTGCGGGCGCATGCGCCCGGGGGTGTGCTCCCCATCAAGGTCAAGCCTATCGAGCATGCCTCATCAGGCATACGCCCGGGGCTCAAGTTCACCCATGCACCTGCCCGGCCCCAGGGGCTCTCTTGGGTCTGGAAGGCCCCTCCCGAACTCAAGCTCATCCGCTCACCTGTCCATCCCATAGAGGGCTCTCTTGGGTCTATCGGGCTCAAGCTCATCCCGACCCCGCCCCCCCTACAGGAGTGACAGGCAAAGTGATTCGCTTCTTTTTTGTCTAATCTAGAGATAGACTAAATACTATATTTCACTTAATTTGAAAATAGACAAACTTAAATCCACAATATCTGGCTTATTTCGGCTAGGATCCAATCTAGAGCCTTGCCGGGTCACGCTGAGCAGACATCAGCTAAAGGCAACGAGGTACTTATCCAAGAAATTCAATGTCAACAAGAAAGGAGACTACAGTGTCCGCAACCAACCAGACGCCAGAGCAACTAGCAACAAGCCCCCAAGACCAAAGCCCCCAGCAATTTGAAGAGTGGCTCAATAAGCAGCATCAGCTATTGATCGCAATACAAGATCAAAACCCTTGGCATCGCCTCGGATATGTTCCTGTGGAATTGACTCCCCCCTACCACAGACCGCTGGCCGAGATGCTCTGGAAACGCCTCTTGAACGACCGCCCTAGACGCCATCACCTGATTCTCGGTCCGCGCCGAGCGGGAAAGACGACAGTCCTCTATCAGACAGTCAGTCGCTTGATATCAGAAGGCGTGGAGCCCGGTCGAATTTTCAGGCTACAAGTCGACCACCCCTATCTGCTAGGTGAAGATCTAGGAAACCTCGTCGAATTCTGCATAATGACCTGCGCGGCGTCGACGGAACGGCCCACCTTTGTGATGCTCGATGAGGTCATCTACGCCAAGATGTGGGACCGCTGGCTCAAGACCTTTCACGACCAACGACGGCCGGTTCGGATAGTGGCGACCGCCAGCGCTCCGGGCGAACTCAGAGCACGGCACGCTGAGAGCGGGGTCGGTCGCTGGGAGGAGCACCATTTACCTCCTTACGACCTTTTTGAATTCGTCCAATTCGCTAGTCAAAGGCACGGCCACTCGACACCACCACCGGAATCTCCCTCAAAGCACGATGATCCCTGGAGTGGTCAGCACCGCCGGAGCACGCAATGACCCTGTTCGAAGTTCCTAGCGAATATCCGTTCAAGTTGGCAGGTTCTCTCAGCGAAACCCTCGAAAACATCCCCCAGGGAACAACTTCAAACGCGTCTTTATCGCAACTGCGACGCACCTTATCCGAGATTGGCGGATTTCCGGAAATCGTCGCAGAACATTTCGGTCAGGATATATCTGAGCAGAAGAACGATGAGAGAGTCTCTGAGCGGATGCGCTCACAAAAGATGAGTGCTCAAAAGATGCTACAAAGCGAAATAGTCGGACGAGTCCTGCGTCGGGACATCCCAGAATTTGCCGCAGTTCGCAATCCCCAAGACCTAGAAGAGTTGTTGTACGCAGTTGTCGACTTGGCAAGCAAGCAGGTCTCCCCTACCAACCTAAGCAGAAAATTAGGGATTTCCATGCCTACGGTTAATAACTACCTATCGCATCTTGAGAACGCTTTCCTGATCTTCCAAATACCGAACTACTCCGGCAGTGAAACCTCCGTACAAAAACGAGGGCGCAAATTATATTTCATGGACTGGGCCGTAAGGAACGCAGCACTTCAGTACGACCTGCCCCCGGATCTTGGAGAAACAGATGAAGGCTATTTGCTGGAAAACCTAGCAGCCTCTGCTCTTCGCTCTCTGGCTGTCAATTCAGAGACAAGACTCTACTTCTGGAGAGACGCCGAAGGCACGGAGGTGGACTTGATCTACGACCACCCTCTCAAGCCGTTGGCATTCGAAATAGGCCGTTCCGCTAAGCACTCCCTGAAGGGCCTGCATGCGTTGGCGCAGAAACACCCTAAATTTCGCCACCGCTGCTATTTCGTCTCGCCTACCTCACGGTTTTTGTCGCCGAGCGCGAGCCCCAACGGCGTCGGCTCAATCCCCTTCGACCAGTTTCTAATGGCCGTGGGCGCACAAACCCGTCAGGAAATAGTCCAAAGCTTGAGCAGTTTCTCCTGAGCGCCTTCTCCCCCTGAGCGCCTTCGCCGCCTGAGCAGTCTCTCCGCCTGAGCAACTTCCCCTAGGCGCTTGGGGGAACCTGCTCGTCGGCGTCCACCAACTCGCAGTGCTCAAGGGCAGAGTAAAGCACTTCGCTTGGCTCGCCGTCGTAGAGCAAAAAGAGGGCGTCGCGCGCACGAGTCATGGCAACAAACAACTGGCTGACCTGCAGCGCCGTATTCTCAGCGTGCTCAATTTTGGACTGCCCCCTCCGCCGCGCCGACGGAAACTTGCTGTCGGTCAGACCGAGAATGAAAACCACCTTGAATTCCAACCCCTTTGCTCGATGGAACGTCCCCACCTTGACCTTTGTATTGGGTTTGCCTTGGAAACTCTCGAGGTTCTGACAACGGAAACCGGCATCTTGCAGTTGTGTCTTGACTGCCTTCACGACTTGGTTAGTGGCGGCAAAAATGCCGAAGTCACCCTTGCTTAAGGAGTCGTCCTTACACAAAGATTCGATCCTCTTGATTACGTAAGACACCTGATCGCCGATGTCACCTGCTTTTACTAGTTGAGGCTTGACACCCTCACGGCTGGCTTGAGCGCTTTCATCGCCCCGAACGTAGTCCTCCTCAAGATCCTCAACGGACTCTTCCCCAGCGCAAGCCTGGGCAGTCGTGATTATCTGCTCCGTGTTGCGGTAGTTCACTGCGAGCACGGAACTGTTTCCGCGCACGTCTATCCCTGCCTGAGTGAGAGTGAAACCTCCCGGATATATCTTCTGCGCGCCGTCGCCTACCACGAATAGGCAGTCCGGCCTGTCTTGGGCGTCGGCTCCGGTCACTAGGGCGTGAACGAGCCGAAGACCTACGAGGGTCAGATCCTGGGCCTCGTCCACGATGGCGGCGCTGTAGGACGCCTCTTGGCGCTCTTGCGCAATGTCGCAAGCGTCTCGCAAAACGTCGGCAAAATCAACGATCCCTTCGGATGCGAGCCGCTGGTCGTATTCTTCCCTGAGTTCCCAGGCTTGCCGGCGCATCGCTTCTCCGAACGGCGTGCGGCGACCCGTCCTCTTGATCTTCAGGTACTCATCCAGCGTGTCAATGCCCATACCTTTGATGACTATCGCAACCTCGTCCTTGAGATAGTCCATGGTTACAAACGCTCGATACAGCGGCGTCTCCTCAACAACGACCGACTTGTAGGCCTTTGCAAATGCCGAAGCGTGAACTTGCGGGTCCATCTCGGGTTTGCGTCCAGCCTCCGCACAAATCCGGTACGCAAGCTTGTGGATATTCACAAACTCCACCGCGTCTTTCGCAGCCGTAGGAAGCCGCAGATAGAGGTTCTTGAACACCGGCGGCAGATTTTTTATGTAGGTCGTGAAGAGAATCGGCGCTTCTTCGGGAATGAGCTTCTCGGTAAACCTCTTCGCCAGAGCCGCCGCTCGGTGAAGCGCCACGACCGTCTTGCCCGTTCCGGCCGATCCCCGCACTCTGGCTGGACCGTTGAAGCGCCTGTGGACGAGGCTGCTCTGCTCAGGGTGAAGGAACACCATCCACTCCTCAACAGGTGCTTTGAGCAGCCGTTTGATTTCGTCAGGCTCAAGAACCTCGGAAAGCCCTGCTATTGCGCCGCGCTCGACCACAGCGGCACGGAAGCGCTCGTTGACCAGATTCTCGTCTGTTAGCAGTTCCTGCTCACGCCATTCTTCTGGTGAGATCTCGCAGCACTTAAGCACCAGGTCGAGTTCTTCTTCGGTGATATCCGCCCAGACATCCAGCAGGTTGTCCGCCTGACATTGGCGGAGAATTGCAATCTTTTCGCTCGTAAAACCGAGTTCTGCTATCTCCTTGTCCGCCCAGTGCGCCAATAGCGAAGGCTCGGTGTGCTCCCAGGGTTCAGTTTGATCCGAGATCCGACCCGTTTGAACATCAACATCTAAAGGGCTTTCGCTCAGGGTCGCATCGCCTTGGAGCGGATGTTCAAGTTCGTCAACCCCGGGGCTAATCCCGATTAAGGCAGGAGTTCCGTCCAGCGGCGCCACGAAGGCCGTCCGCCCCGCAAGCCGGTAGATGTCGTCGTGCCGCCCGGCTCGCAGGAAAACAGTCAGCGGGCCCTGACGGGCAAGCAGGATGCGAATCTCCTGCGACGCCCGAATACTCCAGAGCCGTTGCGCCCCTGCTCTGCCACTGATCGGTTCAAGATGCAGCGAGGGCGACTCTGGATTATTGAGGTACCGATCAACCGCCTTCAGCACGCGCTGGGTGTCGTTTGAAGAAAGCGAGTTAGCCGAAGGCAGAAACTCCGGACCTAATGAGAATTCGCTGTTCACGAACTTCCAAACTAGCCCAGCCTGTGTATTCGGCCAGGTAAATAATGACTAGGGGTAGAAGCGTTGGCTTGGGATCTTGCGTGAGATGAGCGTAGAGATGCTTTCCGAAGAGACGCGTGTCAGCGGACATTCTTACAAATTCCCCGATGTGCTAGCGACCCATAATTTGTCGCCTTTAGTTAACAATCAAGGCCGATGGCGGCCCGCACCCGACCCCTGCCGCAGCCGCGCACTAAGGTGAACATATGAGTCTCCCAGTCAGCGAGCGCAACTTGGAAGACCTCACGCTTCCTGAGGTGCGTGAGCGCGTGCGCCCCACATCCACGCTCCTCTGGCCGATCGGAGCGGTGGAACAGCACGGGCCGCACCTTCCGCTCTCAGTAGATCATGTGGTTGCGCACGAATCGGCGCAGGCCGCGGCGGCGGAGTGCGGGGAAGAACTGGACGTCTGGGTGCTGCCCACGCTGTCGGTTTCCAAGTCCGACGAGCACTCCTGGTCGCCCGGGTCGCTCTGGCTTTCAGCTGAGACGCTGCTGGCCGTGGTGCGGGACGTCGCCTCCTCGGCAGCGACGACGGGGGCTGAGCGGCTGGTGTTCTTAAACGCCCACGGAGGCAACACAGCCCTGCTGGGGGTGGCGTGCCGGGAAGTGCGGCGATTGTTCGGGCTGAGGACTTTCCTGGTGCACCCATTCGTGCCCCCCGACCACGGCGGACGCTCGAGTTCCGGCGCGAACGAGTTGGGCATGGGCATTCACGGCGGACACGACGAGACCTCCGTGATGCTTCACCTGCGCCCCGAATTGGTACGGATGGACAAAGCCGTCAGACAAGTGCCCGAAGGCTTGACGGATAACCAGCACGTCCGCTTCGGCGGGGGCGTGAGTTTCGGCTGGCTGTCGAACGACTTCGGCCCGGACGGACACATAGGCGACCCCACAAAAGCCAGCGCAGAAGCCGGCAAGCAGTTGTTCGAAGGAGCAGTGGCGCTCCTAGCCGAACAACTAGCCGAGATCAGCACTTTCAACTTCGGACGCTAACAATGCCACCGATGCGCTCTCACGGTAAGGAAGCTTGGGGCGAGGAGGCTGATTATTTTGGGCGCCCGGCTAGGCGGGAAGATCGCCCGTGCTTTTCGTCGCGCCGCTTAGGCAGCCGTCTCTTGGGTAATCTTGGAGTGCTTCGGGGTCCGCCTGCGGGAATGGGTCTTCTGTTCTCTTGTGTCTTGGCGGTTGCTTTGTTGGCGGCTGCGTTTGCGCCCACGGCGGATCTCTTGGGCGGAGGGGACAGGGTTCAAGCCAGTGTAGGCGAGGGAGATTCCTCGCTTGATGCTTCGGTCGGAGGCGTCGGCGGGTCGGAGCTTGAGGGCTTCACCACCGATATCCCGAGTGCAAGTGCAGGCGCTTCGGATTCTGGAAATTCGGTGATTTCAGTGTCCTCAGCCGTGATTTGCCCTGATGGTTTCGAGTTGTCGGGGGATCGCTCGACGTGTGAGCGGACAGAGTGGACCGCAGCGTTTCTGGCGTGTCCGGCTGGTGCAGAGCGTTTCAGCGTGGAGGGCTTGAGCGCATCCGCGTGGGGGTGCCGGGTAGACCTAGGGGAAGCAAAGAAGGTGTTCTCGTGCTCGGAAGGCGCCTTGGTCTCGACCGGGGGAGGGGATGTCTGCGAGGTAGAACTCGAGGTGGTGCAGTGGGAGTCTGCGGTGGGTTCGTGTTCTCCTTCTGGGGTTCCGGTGTCCTGCCGATATGTGGATGGCGCCGGGGTGGTGAGGTTCGGGACGATGGTCTTTTCCTGCCAGCAGGGCTGGAATCTCTCCGGCGGCACGTGCTCGCGCACGCTCACTTCCGCTAAGCACGTACCCCCGGCGGTGGAGGAGGTCTGCGATGCGGGCGCCCTGGTCGGTGGACGTTGCTACGGGTTCGTAGAGCCGGTACTCTCGTGCGCTGAGGGTTGGGTATTGATGTCGGGATCATGTCAACGAACCTTAAGGACGCCCCCGGCGCCGGTGGGAGACGCCATTTCCTCGGGCGACACGACTGCAACGGTGGGGCGTCCTGGACGCCCGAGTTCGTTTCGGGCGTCTCCTGGCGTGGCGGGATCTTTGAACCTCTCATGGACACGCCCCACCTCAGACGGGGGCTCACCTTTGTTGGGTTACAAGGTGGAGTGGAGGACGGGCTTGCGGGGCCCGTGGTCTTCGACGCTCATATCAAGTGCCGCAGTTACGTCCTATGTCGTGTCGGGCCTCTCCGGCGGAGTGAAGTATTACTTGCGGGTGCGGGCGCGGAACGCGTCGCATGCAAGTTTCCCTGTGGTCACCTCGGGCGTCCCGAATTCCGCTGCACCACCCGCAGCAGCGACAACTACGACCACCGTAGCAGTGGGGAAACCGGGGGTGCCGACAAACCCTAGCGTGGAGCCCGGCCCCTTGTCGGCCGTGGTGAGTTGGGATACGCCCACCTCAGACGGGGGTTCACCTATTGTGGGGTATTCGGTGGAGTGGCGCCTAGGGAGCGGGGGTTGGCAGCCTGAGGATCCGGTGGAGTTGCCGGCGGGGAGTCGTTCTTACGTGATCACCGGTTTGACCGGCGGCGGCAATTATATGCTGCGGTTAAAGTCTAAGAACGCGTCCTACAGCAGTTCCGCCGTAAACAAATCGTTTCGCCCTTGTCTAGCGAGTCAAGTGTACTCAACTTCGTTGAGAAAGTGCGTTTCCGCCCCTTCCGCTCCGAGGGACGCTACTTTGATCTCCTTGGGCAAGGGGGCGATAACTTACTTGCGTTCCGATCTGACGGTCTTCTGGCGGGCACCGTCCTCCGACGGGGGATCGCCGTTGACCGGCTACCGGGTTTCGTGGCGCAGGAAAGGAGGTGGGGCTTGGTCGTCGGAGGAGTTGAGGGTCGCGGATTTAAATAGTCTGACAGTGTCTTCGTCTAGGGGGGCTTTATACTGGCACGGAATCAACGGCTTGTTCGAAGACACAATCTACGAAGTGCAAGTATCAGCCCTCAACGAGGCTGGGAGTGGGGCAGCCGCCAAGCCAGGGGAATTCTGCTACGGTCGTTATGCTTGTACGACGAGTCGCACGCAACCCGCTTCCTGTCTATCCCTGGAGTACTATTCGGAGTACTATTCCAGGATTAGAGAAAGGTGTTATCGAGTACCGAAACGCCCGTTTCTGTTGGATGTCAGATCGGGAGACGGATCGTTGAGTGTAAACTGGCTTTCCGATCACGCTCGGCCATGGGAAAGATCGCAAGAGGCTGCTATCGAAAGTTACAAGTTGGAATGGAAGCCTCTTCGGTCGTCGGAGGACTGGTCGAGTGTTACGGTGCCCTGGGATCGGGGAACTTCCTCAAAAGACCGATTCGACGGTGAGCGGGAGTGGTCGCACACCATCGAGGGATTAAAGAATGGTACCGACTATACAGTTCGACTGTCGGCTCGGAACAGTGAGACCGGCACCCACCAGTACGGGAGTTCCCAGTATGAGTACGGGCATGGCGCCCCTTGCCCAGCAGGACGTTACTATTCCCGGGTTTGGCTGAGTTGCGAACTTAGATCGCCTCCCTCAAAACCTCGGTATGTTGGTGTTGGTACATTCCATGGAGCCCCTCATGCAATCACACCGTACTGGGATGAGCCTGCGGACTTCGGCGGTTCACCGATCATTGACTACACGTTTAGGTGGAAAGTCAAAGGTTCAAGCGACGCTTGGTCGACGGCCACAGTAAAGTTCGGAGACTCACGGGGGAGGGGAACGAGTTGGATAGGCGGGAGGTTGCGATGGGGGCACAGTCTACCAAATCTTAGGTTGGATACTCGTTATGTGATAGAGGTGGCTGCCAGGAACTCTTCGGGTATAGGAAATTACGCGTCGGTCGACCTTGACACGTGCTTGGCAAATCAGACGTACTCCGCCTCGGCAGGCAAGTGCTTGGGAACGCCTTCACGTCCACCCATCCTAAGCGGGTCGTACGGCACTAACACATACACTCTTAAGTGGAAAGCTCCGGAATCCGACGGCGGATCACCAGTGTTGCGTTACGTGCTCTCCTGGCGGTCAAAACCGTCGGGAAACCGATCAGTGGCCATCATAAACTGGGACCAAGGAACCTCAACCACCATGGGGTCGTCGCAAGTGCGCACATGGTCGTACACGATAACCGGGTTGAGCAGCAGTACACGATACCAACTAAAGCTGGCAGCCGTCACCAGCAAAGGCTATGGCGCGGATACCTGGCGAGACTTCGCCATCTGCCCGAGCGGACAGGTCTTCCCCGATGACGCCACGAACGACGCCTGCGTCAAACCAGTAAGTACGCCCACAAACCTGCGTGTCGCTTCGGAGGACGGTTCACTCATGTTGTACTGGAGCAGACCCGCCGGCAGCACGAGGCCAATACATCATAAAATCCGGTGGAGGCAGGGAACTTCAGGGAATTGGTCAGAGACGACCTTGTTAGCGTACGAAACCCCGGTCACCGTCGGAGCGGACAGTTTTCAAATGAGTTCTTACCGCCTAAAATATTTGACCAACGACGTCTCCTACCAAATCGGCGTGGCCGCGGACACCTTCGCAACCACGAGCGATTACACGGCAACCAGCGGCGTTCCCTGCGTTTCTGGTAAACGTTATTCTCGCTCTCTGAACAGGTGCGTAACCCCTCCTTCTGAACCCCGCAGCGTGAGCGCGGTTTCAGGGAACGGCAGCCTGACCGTGCGTTGGAAGCAGCCTGCTTCCAACGGCGGGGACCTCATTACCGGTTACGAGATAGCCTTTCTCGCTAGCTGGCCGGGGCAGTGGACAACCATCCCCCTGAGACTGGGTGAACTCAAACAAATTACTCTACCAGGGGTCGGGGCGGTATACACCCACACCGTCACCGGCCTGGCCAACAACACTGACTACCGGATCGGTGTGGCAGCCAAAAACATGGTGGGTTCAAGCCTAGACAGCAGGATAATAGGCATGCCCTGCCCCACCGGGGAATCCTACTCCCCCACCCACAAGGAATGTCGAACAACCACAACCACCACGGCTACAACCACAACCACAACAACCACTAGCACCCCCACCAATCCGCCCGCCTCTACAGGCCCGCTAAGCGCAACCGTCTCCGCACCCAGTTACTGCCTCGCCCATGAGGGGAGGCTGTCCGCAACCGGAGGCCGCGTGGGCGTACCCTCCGCCAACGTCAAGTACACAATAAAGGGAGGCACAGCCCCCTATACTGTAACTTCACCCGACGCTTCGGGATGGACGTCATCCGACGCCACGGGCAGCGTGGACATCACTTGCGCCCTAACAGGGCTGAACCTCTCTACAGTACACCATTCGGTAAACGTCGTGGAGTCGGGGCCGAAAACAATGAGGATCAGCGTCACCGACAGCGCGGGCGCCACCGCCAACGGCTCGGTGGTAGTGCAAGTGGTGGAAAACGCGTACACCACCGAATACAACAACGGCACTATGCAGCCAGGAAAGACTTACTACATCGGCGGCCCACAAGCCTGGCGGCTGATCACCCTCCCCGCAGGAATGACCCTGCGCTTCACCGGACGCAGCACAATCGGGGGCTACCACTGGTTCACAGACACCGCCTCAGGCTCCACAATCGTCCTGGACTCAACAGGATCAGAGATACTACGCAGCATCAAAACCACCAACACCCCCCAAACCTCAGGAGCGCTAGGGGCAAGCATGGTCACAAGAAACGTGCGCCTCCTCTTCAACTCACTCGTCCGAACAGCCTTCCAACCCTCCAGCTACACCACACTTCAATCTGTGATTCTGGACTGGCAGCCGTATCCCGGACTGCCTGAAAATAGGTCAGCAAATCTTGCTTCCAAATTCCTTCGCGGGATCCCGATCGACGTGTGCATGCACTACAAAGACGCTGCCAGCCGAACTGAATTAAAGAACGCCGTAGTGGAATCCATCGAAGCCTGGCGCTCCGCGCTCAGCAACATCCCACACGACATTTTTAGGCTGTCAGGTACTGGAGATGTAAACGACTGGGAGTGTCGAGAGCGTTCTACTAAAAATTGTTCTTCTGCGTCTACGTCATCATCTAATACTATACCCAAAATATGTGACAGGAACGGTAATGAATGTCAGCCTAGGATTCTTTCTGGGACTGATAAGAATCTGATTCTCTCAAAGGCATCAATCTGCGATCTCGACAGTATAGAAATCTGGGATTTCAGAGACAACCAAGAAAAGTGTAATACATCAGATCAGGCTAGAGGTTGTTTTTCGCCTTGGGGAAGTAAGGGGCGTGTACGATTGCTAACAGGTGGTATTGTCAGGGTTTTCCCTTTGCGTGTCAACGTACGCGGTGTGACAGAAAAATTCGAACTCCGCCGGGTCTTAATACATGAGTTAGGGCATTATCTGGGTTTCGGAGATTACGCTAAAGATTGCAGCAGTTTTGCAGAAGGCGAGCAAAGCACTTTCGCCTACCCGTGGATGCCTTGCGCTTCCGCAAAAGTTGAGCGCCCCATCGGGGAGTTAATAACGTCTCGTGACTTGAGTGATCTGCACCAGATATATCATGTGGATGCCAGGCTAAATGTTGGCTTGGAGCAGAGTAGTGGAAATTGGTCGTTGAACATTGGTAAGCCGGCCTCCGACAGCAAGGAACCTACCTCTAGCGGGGATACTACACCCGAATTCAACGCGTACGAGTATATAGTATTGAGGCGCACAGCGGGGTCGTCTTCTGCCCCTGAATTTGTCGCCAAGTTCGATCGGTTGGACATTAATACGAAGATCGATTTGCCCGAGCGTTCCGTTGGCGCTACTGCGAACGATCTGATTAACGGCATGGAGTTCATCGTGGTCGGGATAACGCAGGGGGATATAAGGCGCGACAGCACGGCATCGGCTGGTTCTGAGCATTCAATAATGAAATTCTCCGTGGATAACAAGGGCACTACCGATGTTGAATCCGACGATGAAGTCGTGGCGTTTAGCTCCACAAAACCTGCATACGTGCCTGAAGTCGGCGCCGAGTGGGGGGATAAGAGCACCGACGTTTGGGGGGGTCAGCCCATCCCGGCTCACTGGAAGGAATGGACCTTAGGGGAGCCGGCTGTAGTCTACGGCCCGCCTACCCTTATCCCCACCGGGTTGTCCGCGGTTTCCGGGGCGGAATCCGTGGTCTTAAACTGGACGTCGGTTCCTGGAGCTGCTAGTTACAAGATAGCCTGGGACACCGACGAAACAGTCAGCGGCTGCTCCGACGGCTCAACGTCCTATGCTCTCCCCAACGCCCCAGACGCGGACGCCTCCACGAAGCATTCCACAGAGGTCACCGGGGGTGACGGCCTCTGCGCGGACGTGTCGCATTCTTTCACTGTCAAAGCTGTCGTGGGTTCTAGCTATGAGAGTTCTGCTTCCTCTTCGGTCTCTGCTGTTCCCCGCATGGTGGCGACTCCGCTTAACCTGCGGAAGACCTCAGTTACTGCGAACAGTGTGGGCATCACCTGGAACCGCGTGAAATGGGAAACTGCTGGCTCGCTTTCATATGAGGTGCGCCGAGACGGCGGTACACCAGTCTCAAAACCAGGTAGCACGCCCTCGCATGTATTCACTGGACTGAGCGCCGGTACAAAATACAAATTTGAGGCAAGAGCGGTTGTTACAAGAAACGACGAGACGCGCTCATACTCCGACTGGGCAGCAATTTCTCTGAGCACCCACCCTCTGCCGCCTGCTACGCCCACACGCTTGCGCGTCACAGCTGCAGACAACGAGAGCGTGTCTCTAACCTGGAACGCTTCTGCCCGCGCCGAGAGCTACGAAATACGCTACAAGCCCACCGGAGACACAACCTATTCGAACACTCCTAGCGTTGGTGTTGCCAAGAAAATTTCCGACTTGGATTCCTGGGTGCTGTACGGATTCCAGGTGAGGGCGGTCAACGCCGGCGGGGAGTCCGCGTGGTCGACCCTAATAAACAGACGGACTTCTGAGCAGATCTCCGGCACAATAGAGATGCTAAGGTTCAGCCACTTCACCACGGATCGCAACCTTCTCTTCGCTTTCCTCACCGAAAACAAAATCAGGATCTACGCGGGAACCAGCAAAAGATACAGCGATTTCACCTATGCCTGGACAACAATCGGCACAATCACACGCACGACCGCCTCGCCCTCGCAGAGACTAGGCCAAATCGTAGCACGCAAGACTTTCTTACCCTTCTACACGGATGACCTAATAGTATGCTTCCTGCCTCACGGATCCACCACTCGTATATGCCCCGCAGAAAACAGGCTAGAATACACGTTTGCAAGACTAAACAGATGGTACACCAGCAACGAGTTTAGTTTTATGGTGGATTCCTCAGCGACAGTCGTCGGCGGATCCTCCGAAGAAACCAACCAAGATCCCCTGGACGGAGTGCTGCCCCCAGGAGTTGAACTGGGACCGTTCGATCCACTCAAAGGCAACCTCAAGTAGAAGCGCGACGGGCGATGAGAAGTTCCTATGTGTCGCAAGGAAGGCGACCTAAGACGAGGAAGGATCCTAAAGTACGCCCGAGGACGACCTTGACTTTGCGCGCAGCGGTAGCCGCCGGGATGCTGCTGGCGGGTTTCCCTTCCCAGGTTCTAGCTGAGGATCCGCCCGAGAGCGCGTTGCGGGAGAGTGCTTCAGCGGCCGCCGAAACACCCGGAGGCGTGCCCTCAACGGGTCTTGAGGACGGTTTCGTGTCGTTGGACGTGGGTGTAATGAGTTGCGGGGTGAGGGCCAGCGGCATGCTGGAGTGCTGGGGTTACGATTCGGTTTGGGGTTTGCCTGAGGGCGAAGATTTCACAATGGTGAGCGTGGGGGATCACCACGCCTGCGGTTTACGCGGCGCCGGCGAAATCGAATGCTGGGGTGAAGGAATCTGGGAGCCTCCCCCAGGGGGGCTGTTCAAATCGGTGAGTGTAGGTGGAGGATACGGCTATTCATATGCGTGTGGGTTGCGTCTCGGAGGAGAGTTGGAGTGTTGGGGTCTTCTAGTGGGGACTTGGTATAATAATTGGACTTTGTATAATTATTGGTATGAATCGGAGCATCGTTGGGAACCTACAGAGGGAACATTTTCCCAGGTAGAGGTGGGCAGGGATCTTGCGTGCGGGCTTAGACCGAGCGGAGAGGTAGAATGCTGGGGGATACTTCAGCGGCAATATGACATAGCGCACTGGGCTACTGACCCGGAGGAATCTGAAACTATTACGCCGGTTATTTATGAGGCTTATGATAGGATTTTGGAGAAGCGTCCGGCGGGCCCGGGGGGTGCTTACGTGGAGATAGCGGTGGGGAATTTGCATGCTTGCGGTCTCTTAGAGAACGGCGAGGTGGAGTGTTGGCATGCATGCGGCAACTTCGTGGGTGGCTGGTTCGAATGCTCTCGGAGGGATCCGTCAAAGTCGTGGGCTATTGACGTGGATCGTCTTCCTGACGGGGAGTTTGTTTCTATTAGCGCGGGGGGGAATGAGACGTGCGGTATCCGCCCGGGGGGCGGGGTAGAGTGTTGGCATACTTGCAGTTTCCTCGGGCTAGAGGTGTTCGTCAGCGAAGAACACGACTGGCTTGAAGGGGATTGTGAGAGCGATTCTAGGCATTATTCGTCGTTGTCTCCCGTGGGAGAGTTCGTTTCGGTTGACGCGAGTTATTTAAACGGTTGCGGCATCCTGGTTGAAGGGGGGATAGCTTGTTGGGAGTTCCCGTCGGACATTAAGTGCGAAACTCAGCATCGCTATTGGTGGGGCGCTGAGTGCGCCCCCGGGGCGCCGGTGAAGGTTCACGCCGTCTCCGCCCCTGCAGGGGAGTTCGTGAGGGTGGAGTCTGGGGGCAGATTCTTTTGCGGCACGCGCCCCAACGGGGAGGTGGAGTGCTGGGGGTTCGCGTGTGAGAGCGTGGAAGCCGAATGGTGGGGGTGTCAAGGAGCGCCCGCTGTAGACGGGCGCTTGAGGTCTTTGGCTGTGGGGCCGGGGCACATCTGCGGTTTACGGCCGGATAAGTGGGACAATGTCGTCTGCTGGGGAGACAACGTGCACGGAGAATCCAGCCCCCCCTGGAAGGAGTTCACGAGACTAGCCGCTGGCACCCGGCACACCTGCGGGCTGCGCCCCTCAAGAGAAGTGGAGTGTTGGGGGCGCGACGAGTTCGGGGAGTCCACTCCCCCGGAAGGCGAGTTCACCGACCTGGCGTTGGGGGACGGTTTCTCCTGCGGGCTGCTCTCCGCCCTCTCCCGCACTGCCGATGGGAGCAATCCCGCCGAAGGGGCAAGAGGTGGCAGCCAAACTGCTGACAGAGCGCCCCCTCGCACTGCCGAGGAGAGCAATCTCGTTTGCTGGGGGCGCAGCGAACTCGGAGAATCCAACCCTCCGGAAGGCCGCTACACGCAACTCACCGCGGGGTACAGGCACGCCTGCGCCCTGCTAGAAACACGGGAAGAAACAGGCGGCGGGGTTGTTTGCTGGGGCGATAACTACTGGGGGCAGTCGGTCGCCCCGTCGGGGGTGTTCACCTCTCTAACGGCGGGGGCAGACCACACCTGCGGGCTGCGCCCCGCCGGCGAAGCGGAGTGCTGGGGGGGCAGAGACACTAACGACCCCCGCAAATCCTACTTCAAGCCCCTAAGAGGAAACGACGAAAACAGGCGGGAACTAAGATACGTCGCCCCCTACCGAGGGTCTTCCTTGTTCGACAGCCGCTCGACTCCCCCAGCAGGCGGGTTCACTCAACTAACCGCAGGAACATACAACACCTGCGGGCTGCGCCCCACAGGCGAAGTGGAATGCTGGGCCAACCAAAGAACCGACCCTCTCCCGGAACTAGCCAAAATCCTCACAGTGGAGCCCGCCCAGGATATCAAAGCCCACCGCGACGACCCCGACGACGGAATCAAAATCACCTGGGAACGCGTGAACGGACAAGCAGACTACGAACTCCGCCTCAACGGCGGGGAACCCGTCCGCGTCAACGGGAGGTTCTTCAACGAATACACCTTTGAAAGACTAGAATACACCTTTGAGAAACTAGAACTCGACAAAGCGTACTCCATAGAACTCAGATCTGTGAACAATGCAGGGGCATCCGAATGGTCCCAACCGCGGCTCGTGATCTTAGCCTCCACCGGGAACTGGGTGATCACACCTGAACGCCCCCCCAAAGCAGAAGTGCTCCCCCCCGCCGCCACCGCCCACGGCATGACCCTCACCTGGGAACCCGTAGACACGGCAGAAACCTACGAAGTACACCTAACCCAACAATTCTTCACCGGCACAAGCCAAGAAGAAAGACACTGGAAACACACACAAATATTCACCGGAATCACCAACACAACCCTAAACATCAACACCCTGCAACCAGCAACCACCTACCGAATCGACATCTGGACACGAAACGCCGGCGGAACAACCAGCACAAGCCTCAACACAACCACACCACCACAACCCCCACAAACCAACCACTACACGGAAACCGGATAACGCGCGTGATTAAGAAGGATCCTGGAGTGCGCCCGAGGATGATCTTGACTTGGCGCGCAGCGGTAATCGCCGGGGTGTTGCTGGCGGGTTTCCCTTCCCAGGTTCTAGCTGAGGATCCGCCTGCGAGTGCGTTGCGGGAGAGTGCTGCAGAGGCCGCCGGAACGCCCGAAGACGTGCCCTCAACGGGTCTTGAGGACGGTTTCGTGTCGTTGGACGTGGGTGTAATGAGTTGCGGGGTGAGGGCCAGCGGCGTGCTGGAGTGCTGGGGTTACGATTCGGTTTGGGGGTTACCTGCGGGTGAAGATTTCACAATGGTGAGCGTGGGGGATCACCACGCCTGCGGTTTACGCGGCGCCGGCGAAATCGAATGCTGGGGGGCAGGTTGGGAGCCTCCACCACAGGGATTGTTTAAATCGGTGAGCGTCGGGAGTTGGTACACATGCGGGCTACGCCTAAGAGGGGAAATAGAATGCTGGGGAACGTTTTCAGATTATGAACCCTCCCCTCTTCGGGGTGTTTCCGATATCTCGGCTCTTAGCACTATTGAGCCGCCGGGTGGGGAGTTCTCCGATGTCCAGGTAAGCAAATTTTACGCGTGCGGGCTTAGACCGAGCGGAGAGGTGGAATGCTGGGGGGCGCGTTGGGGGCCGTCTGATATATTGCATTGGGGGGAAATTGGTGATTCTCCGGAGGAGAATATGGCTATCTTAGCGACTCTTGATGAGGCTGAAGTTCGTGAGTTGGAGAAGCGTCCGGCGGGCCCGGGAGGTGCTTACGTGGAGATAGCAGTGGGGGATGAGCACGCTTGCGGTCTCTTGGAGAGCGGTGAGGTGGAGTGTTGGCATGCTTGCGGCCACTTCGTGCACGCAAGCGACTTCGTGCACGCATGGGTCGCATGCTCTCCGGATTCTACGCGGGAAAGGTCGTGGGCTATTGACGTGGATCGTCTTCCTGATGGTGAGTTTGTTTCTATTAGCGCGGGGGGGAATGAGACGTGCGGTGTCCGCCCGGGGGGCGGGGTGGAGTGTTGGCATACTTGCAGTTTCCTCGGGCTAAAGGTGTTCGTCAGCGAAGAACACGACTGGATTGTGGGGGATTGTGAGTTCGATTTTGAGCATTATTCGTCGTTGTCTCCCGCGGGAGAGTTCGTTTCGGTTGCAGCGAGTCATTTCCACGGTTGCGGCATCCTGGTTGAAGGGGGGATAGCTTGTTGGGAGTTCCCGCCGGACATCAAGTGCGAAACTCAGCATCGCTACTGGTGGGGCGCTGAGTGCGCCCCCGGGGCGCCGGTGAAGGTTCACGCCGCCTCCGCCCCTGCAGGGGAGTTCGTGAGGGTGGAGTCTGGGGGCAGATTCTTTTGCGGCACGCGCCCCAACGGGGAGGTGGAGTGCTGGGGGTTCGCGTGTGAGAGCGTGGAAGCCGAATGGTGGGGGTGTCAAGGAGCGCCCGCTGTAGACGGGCGCTTGAGGTCTTTGGCTGTGGGGCCGGGGCACATCTGCGGTTTACGGCCGGATAAGTGGGACAATGTCGTCTGCTGGGGAGACAACGTGCACGGAGAATCCAGCCCCCCCTGGAAGGAGTTCACGAGACTAGCCGCTGGCACCCGGCACACCTGCGGGCTGCGCCCCTCAAGAGAAGTGGAGTGTTGGGGGCGCGACGAGTTCGGGGAGTCCACCCCCCCGGAAGGCGAGTTCACCGACCTGGCGCTGGGGGACGGTTTCTCCTGCGGGCTGCTCTCCGCCCTCTCCCGCACTGCCGATGGGAGTAATCTCGTTTGCTGGGGGCGCAGCGAACTCGGAGAATCCAGCCCTCCGGAAGGCCGCTATACGCAACTCACCGCGGGGTACAGGCACGCCTGCGCCCTGCTAGAAACACGGGAAGAAACAGGCGGCGGGGTCGTTTGCTGGGGCGATAACTACTGGGGGCAGTCGGTCGCCCCGTCGGGGGTGTTCACATCTCTAACGGCGGGGGCAGACCACACCTGCGGGCTGCGACCCACAGGCGAATCGGAATGTTGGGGGGGCAGAGACACTAACGACCCCCGCAAAGCCTACTTCAAGCCCCTCAGAGGAAACGACGAAAACAGGCGGGAACTAAGATACATAGCCCCTTACCGGGGGTCTTCCTTGTTCGACAGCCGCTCGGCTCCCCCAGCAGGCGGGTTCACTCAACTAACCGCAGGAACATACAACACCTGCGGGCTACGCCCCGCCGGAGGGGTGGAATGCTGGACCAACCAAAGAACCCACCCTCTCCCGGAGCTAGCCAAAATTCTCGCAGTGGAGCCTGTCCCGAACTTCAAAGCCCACCGCGACGACCCCGACGACGGAATCAAAATCACCTGGGAACCCGTGAACGGAAAAGCAAACTACGAACTACGCCTCAACGGCGGGGAACCCGTCCGCGTCAACGGGAGGTTCTTCAACGAATACACCTTCGAAAGACTAGAACTCGACAGAGCGTACTCCATAGAACTCAGATCCGTGAACAATGCAGGGGCATCCGAATGGTCCCAACCGCGGCTCGTGATCTTAGCCTCCACCGGGAACTGGGTGATCACACCTGAACGCCCCCCCAAAGCAGAAGTACTCCCCCCCGCCGCCACCGCCCACGGCATGACCCTCACCTGGAAACCCGTGAACACCGCAGAAACCTACGAAGTGCACATAACCCAACAATTCTTCACCGGCACAAACCAAGAAGAAAGACACTGGAAACACACACAAGTATTCACCGGAATCACCAACACAACCCTAAACATCAACACCCTGCAACCAGCAACCACCTACCGAATCGACATCTGGACACGAAACGCCGGCGGAACAACCAGCACAAGCCTCAACACAACCACACCACCACAACCCCCACAAACCGACCACGACACGGAAACCGGACAAACCGGGCCTACTGGCACCGACGACCCTTAATCCACCGCTGAGGCAGCCCCGAGTGGGTCGCAGGGGGATCTCAGCTCAAGAGACCCACACTAGGCATCGGGAGGATTCCCAAGTTTGAGGATTCTCGCCGGCTCGAATTCCGCTCTCCCCTTTCCTCAACACCAGTCGGCGGGAAGTCTCGTCTCAGGGGGTGAACTAGCTGTCACCGGTGGACGTGGTCAACGTCAGTCGGCGGGAAGTCTCGTCTTAAGGAGCGCGGTCGGGAAAGAAGATTGCTATCTCGCGTTCTGCTGAGGCGCGGCTGTCGCTGCCGTGCACCAGGTTCTCGGTGATCTGAGTGCCATAGTCGCCCCGGATGGTCCCTGGAGGAGCGGTCGAAGGGTCGGTCTGCCCCATGAGAGTGCGGACGATCTCTACGGTGTCTTCGGGGCCTTCTACCACCAGCGCCAGCGACGGGGAGCGGCTTATGAAGTCTCGCAGTTCAGGATAGAAGGGCTTGTGGACGTGCTCGGCGTAGTGGGCGGCGGCCAGAGCGTCGTCTACCAGAAGCAAACGCGCCTCAGCAAGGCGCAGCCCCTTGCGTTCAATGCGGGTGATGATTTCCCCGACGAGTCCCCGCTCAACAGCGTCGGGCTTGCACAGCACCAGAGTTGCGCTCACTTTGTCCTCCTGCAAATAATCAAGGGAAGAGTCCTAGACAACAGTCTTAACCATCAGCCGAAAAACTCCGCTGCGGTGGGACTCTTCGCCAGGACGATGATTGATGCTGAGGTTAACAAATTACTCAACCTTTCAGCGCAGACATCAAGTGAACCTCAGTGACCTGCTTACGACTTCACTCGGACGGAGCGAGCTCAACTCATAGCAGAACAGAAAGCAGACAAGCGGAAGAGTTTGCTCATCTGCAATAGAACCGCCCCCGACCCAGGGGCACTGGGCCGGGGGCGTCAGGCTAGGGCTACTCACCCTAGGGGGGTGATACTCACTATACCAAGAACTATGACAATTACAAACTATTCTTGACATCGATGGGACTTAAGCGAGTTATCGGTTACGTCGATGGTTTCAACCTCTACTACGGGTTGAGAGCTGCAAGGATGCTTGCCTATCGCTGGCTCAACATAAGATTTCTTTGCGAAGCCATTCTTCCTCCCACGCACCGCCTTGAGCTAGTGCGCTATTTCACAACAATGGTCAAGGGGGACCCCGACAAATCCAGCAGGCAAGCGGTCTTCATCGATGCTCTGAGAACTCTGAGTGGGATCCAATTCGACTTTGGGCATTTCTTGTCAAAACCGGTTAAATGCCGCTCCTGTGGATGTCAATGGGCAAAACAGGAAGAGAAGAAAACAGACGTAAATATCGCAGTTCGATTACTCGAAGACGCTATCGATGACAAATTCGACAAAGCTTTAATCATTTCAGGAGACAGTGACCTGGTGCCGGCAATTGAAGCTATCCACAACCGTTACTCCGATAAGCAAATCGTCTTAGCATCCCCCCCAAAGCGAGTGTCCAGGGAACTACGCAAGGTCGCAGATGAGCGCTTTGTAATCTCCATATCCAATATCCGCTCAAGTCTATTTCCGAACCCTGTGGTGAATGATGAAGGAATAGAACTCTGGGCACCAGAAGGCTGGCTGCCAGAACATCGGCAATAGATCGCTCGGAAGGGGAAATTATCCTTTGGTTCGCAGGAGGATTTTGCCGGTTGTTTCGCGGCCCTCTAGGCGGCGGTGCGCTTCGGCGGCGTCGGCGAGAGGCAGTTCCAGGCCGACCCTCACGTTGAGTTCGCCGGAGGCGATCCAGGAGAACAAGTCTTCGGCGCGCCACTCCAACTCCTCTCGGTCAGCCACGTAGTCGTCTAGGCGGGGACGAGTGAGGAACAGCGACTTAGTGCCCAGCGCCAGCGGCGCAACCGGCGGCACCGGGCCGGAGGCATTTCCAAAACTGACCATAAGACCCCTCGGACGCAGCATCTTCAGGCCGTCTTCAAAAACCGAAGCCCCGACTCCGTCGTAGACGACATCTAGGCACTGAGGCCCGGCTATTTCCTCTATCGCCTCTGCAAAATTCGTCTCATTGTAGATCACGGCGTGATCGGCGCCGGCGGCCAGTGCCAACTCCGCTTTGGCTGCGTTGCCCACTGTCGTGAACACCTCCGCACCGCGCTGCTTAGCAATTTGAATAAGCAAAAGGCCGGTGCCTCCCGCCCCTGCGTGAATAAGGCAGCGACTCCCTTCCTGAAGCGGAAATGCGGAGATTGCCAAGTAGTGGGCCGTCATTCCCTGGAGCATCACAGCAGCAGCGGTTTCCAGCGACACGCCGTCGGGCACCGCCAGCACGTCGCAGGCAGCAACGGCGACGCGTTCCCCGTACGAACCGATGCCTGTCCCCCACGCCACGCGGTCGCCCACTTTGAATTCCCCCGCATCTGAGCCGACCGCGGAAACCACGCCGGCGCCTTCTCTTCCAGGCACGTACGGGAGAGAGACGGGGTAAAGCCCGCTGCGTTGATAGACGTCGAAGTAGTTCACGCCGACGGCGGCCACGTCGATGACCATCTCGTGCTCGGCGGGAGCAGGGTCGGGCAGATTTTTGAGCAAAAGGACTTCAGGTCCTCCATAGGCGGAAACTTCTATTGCGTGCATTGTCTTCCTCCGTGGTTTGGCGGTCGTTCAGGAGTCAATCAATCGTATTCGGATGCCCCCGGAGTAGTTGATGCATGCTGGATTCGGTATACTTCTACTTGGCTTTCTTGAGATTTCAGGACTAGCCCCGGAAAGGGACAGGCTTGCCACAACGTTGTCACAACGATTGTGGGCAGCCAGTCCCCTCTGAATCAGTCAGAACACCAGTACGACGTCTGGGCAGGCCTCGTCGGAATGGAAAGTCGAGAGGAACCGCCCAGCAAACTTATTTCGCTCCGCAGGTGGCTCGTCGGAACGCCCGAAAGCCCCGGCGGAGCATCCGCGTTAGCCGGAGCGCCAGCGGCGCAGAGCAGCGTGGAGAGCCCCCAAAAGAAGCCTTTCGCCGTGCGCGGCGCAGGCAGCCGATCCGAAAAAGTCCTAAGAACAACGCAAGAGCCAGCAAGCCCTCTGCCCTTCCGCCGCGAGGGAAAACCCCAGGTAAGACAGCCGACCTGAGCGGACACATCAAGAACGAAACGACGCAAACAGACAGAACACTAAAAATGGCATCAAAGGCGATCATCGGAAAGAAGATGGGCATGACCCAGGTCTGGAGCGAAGACGGTCGCGTCGTTCCGGTAACGGTGCTGCGCGTAGAGCCCTGCCGCGTCGTTCAGCTCAAGACGATTGATTCCGACGGATACTCCGCCCTGCAGGTCACCTGGGGATACGCAGCGAGCGAACGTCTCACCAGCCCCGAACGGGGGCATTTTGAAGCCCGCGGCGTCGAGCCGGGCAAAGCCCTTGTGGAACTGCGGCTAGACGACGTGAGCGAGTACGAGGTCGGCCAGGAAATCGGCGTCGACATCCTCGCTGAAGGCGAATTCGTGGACGTCACCGCCGTCAGCAAGGGCAAGGGGTTCACAGGCGTGATGAAGCGGCACGGTTTCAGCGGCCAAGGGGCCTCGCACGGGACGCACAAGGTTCACCGGAAACCCGGAGCGGTGGGTCAGTGCGCCACGCCCTCGCGCATATTCAAGGGTCGGAAGATGCCAGGGCTTCACGGAGGGAGAAAGACGACCACGCTGAACCTTCGGGTGGTGACCTCCGACGCCGAACGCAGCCTTCTGATGCTGAAGGGCTCCGTGCCTGGCCCCAGGGGCGCCAACGTCGTCATCCGCGACGCCGTCAAGGCGGGCAAGGCCAGGAGCTGAGCCATGCCGGCCAGTGACCTGCAGATTCCGGTGCTCGACGACTCAGGCGAAGAGGTCGGGAGCGTGGAACTCGCTGCTGAGATTTTTGGGATTGAGCCTCGTCCTGCCGTCATGCACCAAGTGGTTACCGCACAACTAGCTGCACGGCGCCGCGGCACGCACAGCACCAAGACCCGCTCGGAGGTGCGCGGCGGCGGAAGGAAGCCCTGGCGTCAGAAGGGCATCGGGCGCGCCAGGCACGGGTCGATCCGGTCTCCGCTCTGGCGCGGCGGCGGCGTCGCACACGGACCCAAACCGCGTAGCTACGCCCAGAAGACACCCAAGAAGATGAAGCGCTTGGCGCTGAACTCGGCGCTCTCCGACCGGGCGTCTTCCAAGAAGATCATCGTGGTGAACGCTTGGCGGTTTGATCAGCCTTCCACAGCCGAGGCAGTGCACAAACTGGAAGCTGTCGGGGCGGAGGGCAAAGTGCTGCTTGTGCTCGAACGGCCCGACGAACTGGCTGGCAAGAGTTTTCGCAACATCCCCAGAGTCAGCCTGCTCCCCCCCGATCAGCTAAATACCTACGACGTGCTGCTGAGCGACGTGATGGTCTTCACGGAAAGCTCCCTGGCGTCGGTCAACGAGCGCTCCCAGGCGCATCAATCCGAGAACGGGAGCCAGTCATGAAAGACCCGCGGAACGTTCTGCTCGAACCGGTCATGAGCGAGAAGGGCTTTCAGCTAATCCAAGACGGCGTCTACACATTCAAGGTACATCCAGACAGCACCAAGCCCGAAATCGCTCAGGCGGTGGAGGCAGTCTTCGACGTGACGGTCGTGAAGGTGAACACCCTGCGTAGAAAGGGAAAGCGCATCCGCAATAACCGCAGCCGCAACTACGGGAAACGGCCCGACACCAAGCGCGCCATGGTCACCCTCGCCGAGGGCGAGAGCATCGAACTCTTCGAGGTCTGATCCAGTGAGCATCCATCGCCGAAGGCCTACCAGTCCGGGACGCCGCTTCCAGACCGCCCACGATTTCTCGGAAATCACCAAGTCGACCCCCGAGAAGTCGTTGCTCTCCCCCAAAACGAGCAAGGGCGGACGCAACAACGCAGGGCGCAAGACGGCCAGGCACCGAGGAGGCGGACATAAGCGCCGATACCGGATGATCGATTTCCACCGAAGGAAAGACGGTGTGCCCGCCAAAGTCGCGGCGGTTGAGTACGACCCCAACCGGAGTTGCCGGATAGCGCTTCTGCACTACCACGACGGCGCCAAGTCTTACATCCTCGCCCCTGAAGGAGTGAAGCTGGGGGACGTGCTCTGCTCTGGTCAGGGGTCGGAGATACGACCGGGCAACGCCCTGCCGCTTCGCTACATCCCGGTAGGCACCGTCATCCACAACGTTGAACTCAAGCCCGGGGCGGGCGGACGCTTGGCCCGCTCGGCTGGTTCCCGCGTCCAACTCGTAGCCAAGGAAGGCCCCCACGCCATGCTGAGGCTGCCCAGCACGGAGATGCGTCAGGTCCCTATTGAGTGCAGAGCGACCGTGGGCGCCGTGGGCAACGCCGAGCACGAACTAATCAAGGTGGGCAAGGCTGGACGCAACCGCTGGAAGGGTGTACGCCCTCAGACCAGGGGCGTGGCCATGAATCCGGTGGATCACCCTCTCGGCGGGGGCGAGGGTAAGAGTTCCGGCGGGCGTCACCCGGTCTCTCCGTGGGGAAAGCCGGAAGGCCGCACGCGCAACCCCAAGAAGCAGTCTTCGCAGATGATCCTGCGCCGCCGCCGCAAGCGGGGAAGCCGTCGCTAGGGCAGCCTGGGGAGAAGACGAGAACACGAGGGAGGACGAATGCCGAGAAGCCTGAAGAAGGGGCCGTTCGTGGACGCCCACCTGATCAAGAAGGTGGACGCTCTGAACGATGCCAACGAGAAGCGGGTCATAAGAACCTGGTCGCGCCGATCCACCATCATCCCGGACATGGTCGGACACACGATTGCGGTGCACGACGGACGGAAGCACGTGCCCATCTACATCACCGAAACCATGGTCGGACACAAGCTAGGGGAGTTCGCCCCCACCCGCACGTTCCGTTATCACGCCGGACAGGAACGGGGCGGCAAACGCTGATGGCCAACGCAGCCGCCGTCCGCAGCCGTCCGCCCGTCGCCGCACGCGCCACGCTCCGCTACGTGCGCGGTTCGGCTTCAAAGACGCGCGTGGTGCTCCAGCAGATACGAGGCAAGTCGTATGTGCAGGCGGCGGAGACGCTCAAGTTTTCGGAGCGGCGCATTGCGGGGAAGGTCTTGCAGTGCCTGGAATCGGCGGGGGCAAACGCCGAGAGCAACAAGCAGTTAGACACCGAAGACCTCTTCGTCTTGGAGTGCTATGCCGACCTGGGGCCGAGCATCAAGCGCTGGAGACCGAGGGCGCGCGGTCGGGCGACCCCCATCCTCAAGCGGACTTGCCACATCACCGTGGTGCTAGGACGCTTCACCGCGGAGGAGCGGGAGATAAGAGCGAGCAGAAGTTCGGCGGCTCAGGAAGCCCGCCGGCGCAGGGTTGAGGCCAGCCGTGCGGCGGCTGCTGCGAAGGAGGAAACGGACGAGGCCGACGACGCCGAAGGCAGCGCTGAAGGCAGCGACGCTCCCGACGCCCCAGCAGAATCCGACGACGCCCCCGAAGGCAGCGCTGAGGAGGCTGACACTGACGCCGACCCCCAAGACGACGCCGGCGACGACGACGCCGCGGAGGCTGCTGCTGACACCGACGGCACCGAGGCCCTTGACGCTGAAGCTGACGGACGCGAGGACGAAGCAGAGCCCTCTGAAACCAACAAGGAGGCCGGGGGGAAGGCCGGAAAGGACACCGGAAAAGGCGCCGGTAAGAAGGCCGACAAGGACACTGGAAAGAACGCCGACGGAAACGCCGGAAAGAAAGCAGAGGAAAACTGATGGGACAAAAAGTCAACCCCTACGGATTCCGACTCGGCATCACCACTGACTGGAAGTCTCGCTGGTTTGCCACCCGCAAGGAGTACCAGGAGTTCGTGATTGAGGACTGGAAGATCCGCGACTACCTGATGGGGGAACTTCCTCACGCCGCCATCAGCCGCATTGAGGTGGAACGCACGAGAGACCGACTTCGCATAGACGTGCACACCGCCCGTCCGGGGATCGTCATAGGCCGCAAGGGATCGGAAGCAGATCGGCTTCGCGCTGGGCTCGCTGAGATAACCGGCAACAAGAAAGTCCAACTCAACGTGCAGGAAATCAAGGAACCCGAACTGGAAGCTGCTCTCATAGCTCAGGGCATCGCCGACCAACTGACCGGACGAGTGGCGTTCCGGCGGGCTATGAAGCGGGCTGTCCAGAACGCCCAGAAGGCGGGCGCCAAGGGCATTCGGGTGCAGTGCTCGGGGCGCCTAGGAGGATCGGAGATGGCCCGCACCGAGTGGTACAGGGAAGGTCGAGTTCCTCTGCACACCCTGCGCGCCGACATCGACTACGGCTTCCGGGAGGCGCACACCACCTACGGCAGGATCGGCGTGAAAGTCTGGACTTATAAGGGCGACATCCTTCCATATGCGATTGACAGCGAGGAGAAGATCAATCGTGAGGTAGCCATGGCCGTAGGTGAAACGGCAGGCCCCACTCGCGCCCGGAAGATCGTGGCTTCCTCCGCCCGGCGCCGCAGCGAGGAGACCGAGCAGGAGTACCCCACCGAACTCGAAGAGATGCGCCCCTTAGTAGCGGAGGCCGATGAAGAGTTCGAACGCCTGCTAGAGCAGGAAGAGGAACTCGAGCGGGTCGCCCGAGGCCAGCAGGAAGTTCCCCATTTCCGACCAGGAGACGCCGATTAGCCATGTTGATGCCCAAAAAGACCCGCTATCGCAAGCAACACCGCGGGCGCACCAAGGGAATGACCAAAGGGGGTGCGGAGTTGGCTTTCGGCGACTACGGCATCCAGACGCTGGAGCCAGGTTGGATCACTGCGCCTCAGATCGAGGCTGCTCGTGTAGCCATGACCCGCCACGTCCGGCGGGGCGGGAAGGTCTGGATCAACGTCTTTCCCGACAAGCCCGTGACGCAGAAGCCGGCAGAGACTCGGATGGGGTCGGGCAAAGGCAACCCGGAGCGCTGGGTGGCGGTCGTGCGCCCGGGGCGGGTTCTGTTTGAATTGTCCTACCCCGACCTGAACGTGGCGCGCGAGGCTATCGACCGCGCCATCCAGAAGTTGCCGGTGAAAGCCCGGTTCATCTCGCGACACCAAGGCATCTAAGTTCGATGGCGCGTAGACGAAACCTGGCTGAGATGGAAGATCGGGAACTCCTCGGAATGCTTGACGAAACCAAGGACGAACTCTTGAACCTGAAGTTCCAGAACGCCACCGGCCAACTCGACAACATGAACATGCTCAAGGAAACGCGCAGGCAGGTGGCGCGTATTCACACCGAACTCAGAGTGCGTGAAATCCAAGAGGCCGAGCGGTCGCTCTCCTCGGAGGGCGGGACATCCTCCGAACGGGCGGCGGACGACAGAAGCGACCCGCCCGAAGAATCGCAGGCCGCAGAAGACGAGCAGCGCAAGAAGCCGCGGAAAGACAAGAGCAAGAGAAATGCCTGAAGACTCCACTCCGAAAACGGACGACGCATCCGTGGGCGAAGACGCTCCTGAGAGCGAAGACGCCGCCGTGAGCGAAGACGCTCCTGAAGAAGCCGCCGCGGACCCCCGGGCGGAAAGTTCAGCGGACACGCCTCCCGCGGCCACTGAGGCCACCGCGGCCTCTGTGTCCTCCCCCGATCTTGAACGAGCCCGCCGCAAACAGCGGGAAGGCGTGGTCGTGTCGAACTCCATGGACCGCACCGCCGTGGTGCTCCTCACCGAACGGGTGCGCCATCGCAACTACGGCAAGATCGTGCAGCGCCGCACCCGTCTCTATGTCCACGACGCCGAGGGCGCACTCGGCGTCGGCGACAAAGTCAGGGTGGCTGAGACCCGTCCGCTTTCTAAGAAAAAGCGCTGGCGGCTAGTCGAAATACTGGAAAGAGCAAGGTAGCAGTTCCCCATGATTCAGCAAGAAACCCGCCTCAAAGTGGCGGACAACTCCGGCGCCAAGGAGGTGCTTTGCATCAAGGTGCTAGGCGGCTCGGGACGCCGCTACGCCTCCATCGGAGACGTCTTTGTGGGCACAGTGAAGTCGGCTATCCCCGGGGCGTCAGTGAAGAAAGGCGACGTGGTGCGCTGCGTGGTGGTGCGGACCCGCAAGGAGAAGCGCAGGCTAGACGGCAGTTACATCCGCTTCGACGAGAACGCCGCAGTTCTGCTCAACGAACAGAACCAGCCCAGCGGAACACGCATCTTCGGCCCTGTGGGGCGCGAACTCCGAGACAAACGTTTCATGCGCATCGTCTCTCTAGCGGCGGAGGTTCTCTGATGGCCAAGATACGCAAGGGCGACCGCGTGGTGGTGCTCTCAGGCAAGGACCGCAAGGCGCAGGGCGTGGTCTCCGCTGTTTTCCCGGAGGAGGGCACTCTGCTCGTGGACGGTCTGAACGTCGTGAAAAAGCATCAGAAACCCAACCGGGCGGGCGTCATGCAGGGAGGCATCATCGACAAGGACATGCCCATTCCGATCTCCCGGGTAGCCGTCATCAGCCCAGATGACGGCAAGCCCACCAGGGTCGGGTACCGCTTCACGCCCGACGGGGAGAAGGTGCGCATCTGCAGGCGCACCGGAGCGGATATTCCGTGAGCGCAGTGAGCGCCCCCGACGCCTCCGCCCCCGCAGACGCCGGGGCCGCACCCAATAGGACGCCTCCGCGGCTGAAGGTGCTCTACAGGGAGGAGATTCGCCCCCGTCTGCAGGAGGAACTCGCCCTAAGCAATGTCCACCAAGTGCCCTGTTTGGAAAAGATCGTGCTGAACATGGGCGTCGGAGAGGCGACTCGCCAAGCCAGCCTGCTCGAAGGCGCAGTCGCCGACATGTCGGTCATATCAGGACAGCGTCCCGTGACGGTGCGGGCTCGTCGGTCGATAGCGGGGTTCAGACTGAGAGAAGGGAGCAACGTCGGAGTAAAGGCGACTCTGAGGGGGGATCGAATGTGGGAGTTCCTAGATCGGCTCATCAACCTCGCCATCCCCCGAATTCGCGACTTCAGAGGGCTGTCGCTGAACTCCTTTGACGGGTGCGGGAACTACTCCTTCGGAGTGCGGGAGCAACTCATCTTCCCGGAGATCAACTACGACAAGATAGACACCATCCGGGGAATGGACATCACCCTCGTCACCACCGCCAACAACGACGACGACGCCCGGCTGCTGCTCGAAGCGTTCGGTTTTCCACTGCGGCGAGAGCACCAGGGCGGCTGACCGGACATGAGAGACGCCCCCAGAGGCGGCGAGCAGATACGCACGAGAGGTGGCCGAGGAGAAAACGAAACCACCAAACGGAGAGGTTCGCAGCGAAATAAAGCAAGACAGGATAAGACCCAGACACAGGAAGCATCGGAAGGATAAATGGCAAAGAAAGCCCTCGTAAACAAACAAGCCAAGACCCCCAAATTCAAGGTGCGGCAGTACACCCGCTGCCGCCGTTGCGGGCGCCCGCGCTCCGTGTACAGGAGGTTCGGGCTCTGCCGAGTTTGCCTGCGTGAGATGGCCCACGCCGGAGAGATCCCGGGGCTCACCAAGTCGAGTTGGTAGGAGGCGCCCAGATGACCATGACCGATCCCATCGCCGACATGCTCACGAGAATCCGCAACGCCAACCTGGCCATGCATGAAGAGGTGCAGATGCCGTATTCCAAGATGAAGAAGGCGCTGGCCGAGGTTCTGAGGCGCGAGGGGTACATAGCCGACTACGCGGTCGGGGGGGGCGCCGGACCGGCTCAACTGCTCACCATCGATCTGAAGTACTCCCCGGAGCGAGAGCGTGTGATCACCGAACTCAGACGCATCTCCAAGTCAGGTCGTCGCGTCTACACCAAGGCCGACAAGGTGCCCCGCGTCATGGGGGGGCTGGGCATCGCTGTGCTCTCAACCAGCAAGGGATTGATGACCGACCAAGAAGCCCGACGCCGCCGTCTTGGCGGCGAGATCCTCTGTTACGTCTGGTAGCGGACTGACGCAGAAAGGTCGTTGAGCGTGTCGCGAGTAGGCAAATCCCCGATTCCGGTACCGGAAGGAGTCTCCGTGAACATCGGGGGGGGCAAGGTCGTCGTCACCGGCCCCAAAGGGGAACTCTGCCAGTCCATACCCAAGGGCATAGAGGTGTCTCAGGAGGATAGAGAGATCCGCGTGGAGCGCCGCGACGACGAGCGCGAGTCGCGCTCCCTCCACGGGCTCACGCGGGCGCTCCTGAATAACATGGTGGTCGGCGTCAGCCAGGGCTACCAGCGGGAACTCGAGATCGTGGGTGTGGGTTACCGGGCCGCCGCAGCGGGAGACCAAAAACTGGAACTCCAGTTGGGCTTCAGCCACCCCGTAAAGGTGGAAGCACCCGAAGGGATCAGTTTCGAGGTACCGCAGCCCACGCTCATTCGCGTCTGCGGCATAGATAAGCAGAAGGTGGGGCAGACGGCGGCCGAGATTCGGGCGTTGCGAAAGCCCGAACCTTACAAAGGCAAGGGGATACGACACGTCGGAGAGGTCGTCCGCCGCAAGGCGGGCAAGGCCGCTACCTAACCGAAAATGCACGCGCCAAGACCCTCAAGAGGAGGTCCAGCAGTCAGATGACCAACGTTTCAGCCACCCGCCGGCGAGCCCGCCTACGCAGGCATCACCGGCTGAGGAAGAAAATTGCGGGCTCGGCCGAGCGTCCGCGCCTAGCGGTGTTCAGGTCGAGCCGCCACATCAGCGCCCAACTCATAGACGACGATGCAGGCAGGACGCTGGCGGCCGCTTCGAGCGTGGAGGGGGACATCAAGGACTCTTCGCCGTCTCCGATGGACGCGGCGGCTGCGGTCGGACGCCTCCTAGCGGAGCGCGCCCTGCAGGCGAACATATCCACGGCCGTCTTCGACAGGGGCGGTTTTCAGTACCACGGGCGCGTCGCTGCGGTGGCTGATGCCGCCCGCGAAGCGGGACTGGAGTTCTGAAATGGCTCTTCCTGAACCGCAGAGCGCTCGACTTCGCCTCAACGATTCCCGGGTCATTCACATAAACCGAGTTGCCAAGGTGGTCAAGGGCGGGAGGCGTTTTTCGTTCTCCGCCCTGGTGGTGATCGGCGACGGAGATGGATACGTGGGTCTGGGCTACGGCAAGGCCAAGGAAGTCCCCCTGGCCATCCAGAAGGGCACTGAAGAAGCGAAGCGGGACGTCTTCAACGTACCGATGGCCGGCAGCACGATAGTCCACGAAGTGCTTGGCCGCTGGGGGGCGGGCAAAGTGTTGCTGAAGCCCGCCGCTCCAGGCACGGGAGTCATAGCCGGAGGCGCCGCACGCCTCATTCTGGAGGAGGCGGGTGTCCGCGATGTCCTGTGCAAGTCCCTGGGTTCCTCCAACAACATCAATGTGGCTCGGGCGGCCATCGCAGGCTTGAAGTCGCTCATGAAGCCCGACAGCGTGGGGAGGCTGAGAGGCCGCCACCCCTCGGAATTCGTGCCCCCGGGATTGCTCGCCGCCTATAACGAAACGAAGCGCGACAGAGCCCACCGGGAAACGGGCCGGGTGGAATGAGCAAGCAGACCGCCGGCCAGACAGCCGGTCAGCGCAACGGGGGCCTTGAACTCCTCGTGACTCAGGTGCGTTCCGGCATCGGTCGTCCACCTGCTCAGCGGCGCACTCTGCAAGCGCTGGGGCTAGGGAGGATCGGAAAATCCCGCACGCTGCCGGACCGCCCAGAGATTCGCGGCATGCTTTTCAAGGTGTCGCACTTGGTTTCGGTGAAAGAGACGGCTGCAGCGCCGAAAGGGCAGGCGAAGGCGGCGAAAGAGGCAGCGACGAAGGAGAAGGCGGCGCAATGAAGGTTCACGACCTAAAGCCCGCCCAGGGAAGCCGCCGGCCGCCCAAGCGTATGGCCCGGGGCATCCGCGGCAAGGGCGGCAAGACCGCCGGCAGGGGTACCAAGGGGCAACGCGCTCGGAACAAGGTGCCCGTCGGTTTCGAAGGCGGACAGATGCCGCTCGCCCGTCGTGTGCCCAAACTGCGGGGGTTCAATAACCCGTTCAGGGTGGAGTACCAGCCCATCAACCTCGACGTCATAGAAGCTTCGGGGCTGTCAGAGGTGACCCCTGAGACCCTCTACGCCAGCGGACTCATAGGCAAGGGCGCTCTGGTAAAGGTGCTGGGGAGGGGCGAGTTGACCCGCAAAGTAAAGGTGAGCGCGCACGCCTTCTCTCAAACGGCTCTGAACGCTCTAGAAGCAGCGGGAGCGGCGGTTGAGGTCTTGCCCAAACCCTGGGGAGACCGCCGCCCGCCTGCGAGGGGAAATGCGCTCACCAACCGCTAGGCGCAAGGAGGCGACGTGTTCCGCAAGGTGATTCAGAACGTCCTCAACGTCTTCCGCATAGCGGATTTGCGAGGCAAGATTCTGTTCACCCTGAGCATGCTCGTGGTGTACAGGATTGGGGCGTTCATTCCGGCTCCGGGCATCAACCTCGAGGCCATCAGGCCGCTTCAGGAAGCGGCCGAGGACGGCGGCATCTTGAACTTCCTCCAGCTCTTCTCAGGCGGCGCCCTCACCCAGTTCGCCATCTTCTCTCTCGGTGTGTTCCCTTACATCACCGCCTCAATCATCATGCAGGTGCTGGGCGTGGTTGTGCCCAGAATCGAACAGTGGCAGCAGCAGGGCGCGGTGGGTCAGCGAAAGATCAACCAGTGGACCCGCTACATGACCATCGGAATCGCCCTCATCCAGGCCACCGGGTTCGCCTTCCTCTTCCACAACAGCGGCGGTGGTCTGGCCGGAGGCACCGGCATCCCCGATCTTCTGCCGAACTTCACCGTCCCGCGCGTGGGGCTAGTCGTGCTCACCCTCACGGCTGGCACCGCTCTGCTGATGTGGATGGGAGAGTTGGTCACACAGAAGGGAGTGGGCAACGGAATGTCGCTCATCATCTTTGCGGCGGTGGTCAGCGTGCTCCCTAGCCAGTTCGCCACGGTGAAGGGCAACTCCGGCTGGGTCGGCATCATCCAAGTGCTCGCCATGTACTTGGTGCTGCTGGTGCTGATCGTCTTCGTAGAGCAGGGTCAGCGCCGCATCACAGTGCAGTTCTCCAAGAGGGTGGTGGGGCGGCGGATGACCACCGGCGGAAGCACCTACATCCCCCTCAAGGTGAACCAGTCAGGGGTCATCCCCATCATCTTCGCCAGTTCCGTGCTCTACCTGCCTCAGCTCATTGCCGTGGTTCTGCCCTCTTCCGGGTGGGGCGAATCCGTACGCACTTGGGTGAACGACCACCTTGTGCGCTACGACGACCCCTTCTACCTGATCTTTTTTGGGCTGCTCATCATCGGGTTCGCCTACTTCTACACCGCCATCAGTTTCGACCCCGTCAAACAAGCCAACAACATCCGCAAGCAGGGAGGGTTCATTCCAGGCATCCGTCCTGGGCGGCCCACCGAGCGTCATCTCGCCCACGTGCTGTCGCGCATCACCCTGCCCGGCTCGCTCTTCCTCGCCCTCATAGCGCTGACGCCGGCAGTGGTCATCGGCAACATCGTCCCCACCTCCACGCAGGGCATCTTCAGTTTCACGGGGATTTCCATCCTGATAGCCGTGGGCGTGGCGCTTGAGACGATGAAACAGATAGACAGCCAACTCATGCTGCGCAACTACGAAGGTTTCCTGAAATGAGCCCCGGCGGCGCGGCGGATGTGAAGGTGCTCGTCATCTCGGGGCGGCAGGGTTCTGGCAAGGGAACCCAGTGCGCCTTGCTGGTGGAACGCTTGGGCTTTGAGCACGTCTCCACGGGCGACCTGCTGCGCTCTGCAGCGGCTTCAGAGACTCCGCTCGGGCGCAGGGCGGCGGCGATTATGCAGACGGGCGAACTCATGCCTGACGACGTCATGTGCGAGTTGGTGAGTGAGAGGCTGAGCCGCTTTCCGGCAGGCAGCAGAGTTGTTCTCGACGGCTTTCCCCGCACCCCCGCCCAGGCAGAAGCGCTGGAGGCGATGGTCCCCGACGGGGGGTTGATCGGGGCGGTCGTTCTCTCCGTGGGGGTGGCTGAGGTCTCTGGCCGCATGCGCGATCGGGGACGGCCCGACGACACCGCCGAAGGAATCGCCCGCCGTCTTGAGCTCTACGAGGAGCAGACCGCTCCGCTGCTGACGTGGTTCTCAGAGCGCGGCCTGGCCGTGGAAGTAGACGGAGTGGGCGACCCTGAAGAAGTCTTCGGGCGCCTGTCTGCCGCCGTGGAGGCGATTGCGTGAAGTCCCCGGGGAAGTTCATCGGGTTCTCCCAGCGGGCGCTGAGCTCCGAAATGTTGCCCTCAGGTGCGAAATTCCCTAGAATTATCGGTCGCGTCCGCGGGCGGACAGCCCGTTTCAACTGAGGGGAGTGGAGTTTGGCGAAGTCCAAAGGGGACGCAATCCTCATGGAAGGCAAGGTTCTGGAATCCCTCCCGAACGCCATGTTCCGAGTGGAGTTCGACAACGGGCACACAGTCCTTGCGCACATCTCCGGAAAGATGAGGATGCACTACATACGAATTCTCCCAGGTGACAGGGTGCAAGTGGAGTTGACCCCCTACGACCTCACTCGCGGCCGCATCACCTACAGGTACAAGTGAAACCAACCGAATTGGAACCGAGTCGAAAGAAGAGAGCATGAAAGTCCGTCCGAGCGTCAAGCCCATGTGTCCGAAGTGCCAGATCGTGCGGAGACGCAACCGCGTCCGGGTCATTTGCGAGAACCCGCGGCACCGTCAGAGGCAGGGCTGAGATGGCGCGCATAGTGGGGGTAGACATCCCCCGGCAGAAACGCACGGTCGTGGCGCTTACCTACATCTACGGGATCGGGCCTAACGTGTCCGCCCAGATATGTAAAGCCGTGAACATCTCACCGGACGTCCGAGTCAAGGATCTTGCCGATGCGGAGGTGGCGCGCCTGCGCGCCTACATAGATGAGAACCTGAAAGTTGAGGGCGACCTGCGCCGCCAAGTCAACGGGGACATAAGCCGCAAGATAGAGGTGGGCTGCTATCAGGGCATCCGCCACCGCAAGGGCCTGCCCGTGCGGGGACAGCGCACCCACACCAACGCCCGCACGCGACGCGGACCGCGCCGGGCCGTGGCCGGCAAGAAGTCCGTCATGAAGAAGAAGTAGAAGCGAAAGATGGCCGACAAACCCCAAAGACGCCCACGCCGCCGAGACCGCCGGGTCATAGGCCACGGCGTGGTGCACATCAAGAGTTCCTTCAACAACACGATCATCACGGTCTCCGACTTGAAGGGGAACGTGCTCGCCTGGTCGTCGGCCGGCAACGTCGGCTTCACGGGCTCGCGCAAGTCCACCCCCTTCGCCGCTCAGATGGCCGCCGAGGAAGTCGCCCGCAAGGCCATGGAGTTCGGGGTAAGCAAAGTCGACGTGCAGGTGCGGGGGACTGGTTCGGGCAGGGAGACTGCCATCCGCTCCCTGCAGACACTCGGCCTTGAAGTCACGGGCATCAAGGACGTGACGCCGTTGCCCCACAACGGCTGCCGCCAGCCCAAGCGAAGGAGGGTCTGATGTCCCGCTACACCGGACCGAAGGCGCGGGTGTCCCGTCGTCTCAATACCAACATCTTCGGCACCAAGGGTGAGCGAACAGCGCTTGAGCAGCGTTCCTATCCGCCCGGTCAACACGGGCACGGACGACGCCGCACCACGCCCTCCGACTATCTGCTCCAGCTTCAGGAAAAGCAAAAGGCTCGCTTTACCTACGGGCTGAACGAACGGCAGTTCCGCAACCTCTACAAAGAGGCCAGCCGCCGCAGCGGCGTGACCGGCGAAAACATGCTCATCTACCTTGAAAGCAGGCTGGACAACGTTGTCTTCCGCTCCCGCTGGGCGGCCACGCGCCCGCAGGCAAGGCAGTTCGTGCTGCACGGCCACGTGCTCGTCGACGGAAAGCGGGTCAACATCCCCAGCTACAGGGTCTCAGCCGGACAGGTCGTCTCTGTGCCGGAGCGCTTCCGGGAAAACGCCCATGTGCGCTGGAACGTAGATCTGCTGGACAGGGTTGCGCCGCTCTGGTTAGAGGTATCCGCCGAAGGGTGGGAGAGCAAGGTTCTGGCGCTGCCGACGCGGGAACAAATAGACGAGCCCATCAGGGAAAACCTGATCGTGGAGCTCTACAGCAAGTAGTTCAGAGAGGTAGTTGCATGCTAAAAATCAAACGTCCCACGATCCAGCCGAACGATCTGGCTGGCAACCGTCAGTTGTTCAACTTCGGGCCGCTCCCCCCGGGTTTCGGCCACACGATGGGCAACGCCCTCCGCAGGGTAATGATGCAATACGTCCCGGGGGCGGCGGTGACCTGGGTGCGCTTCGATAATGCGCTGCACGAGTTCGACACCCTCGCGGGCGTCACTGAGGACGTCTCCGACATCATCTTGAACATCAAGGACCTCGTGTTCAAGAGCCACTCTGAGGATCCGGTGATGCTGAGGGTGGACGTCGTGGGGCCGGCGAACGTGACCGGAGCGGACTTCGACGTGAACCCCGAGGTGGAGGTGATCAACAAGGACGTGCACATCGCCACGCTGTCTGAGGGGGCCAGGTTTGTGCTAGACGCCACCGTGGAGCAGGGATTCGGCTATCAAGGCGCTGAGGTGCGTACGCCCGAGGTGGGGGTGCAGGACATTCCGGTTGACGCCATTTACTCTCCGGTCAGGCGTATTTCTTACCGCGTGGAGAGCGAACCGGGCGAGCAGGGGGACGTTTCCGACACGGTGGTTCTGGACGTTCTGACGGACGGTTCGCTGACGCCCGCTGAGGTTCTGTCGTCGGCGGGGGGCACGCTCAGGCAGCTTTCGGAACTCTTTGAGAGTCTGGACGAGCGGGGCAATCAATTGGTGGTCGCCGACATTGAGGAAGACGAAGGCTTGTCGGAGGAACTTCTGGCCTACATAGAAGAACTAGGGCTTTCAACGCGCACGCTGAACTGCCTCAAACGCGCTGAAGTCGTAAAGGTCGCCGATCTGGTGAAGTTGACCCCCTCGGCGCTTCTGGCGCTTCCCAACTTCGGTGAAAAAGCACTCAACGAGGTGGTGGAACGCCTCGACGCCCGGGGCTTGACACTGGCGGGGTCGCTGGAAACCGGGGTGCGGGAAACCGAAGCCTAAGAGGCTTTTAGGTTTCAGCCGTCGGGTGTTTGGTTGTCGGAAGTCTTGGTGATTTAATTGCCCGGTAAACCTAAGAAGGGGCGCAGTCTGGGAAGTTCCTCCCAGCATCAGCGCCTGATGCTGGCCAACCTGACGGCGTCGCTGATCGCCGCCGAGTCGATCGTCACCACGGAAGCCAAGGCCAAGGCTGTCCAGCCGGTGGCGGAGAAGATGATCACCAAGGCCCGCAAGGGCGGACTGCACAATCACCGCCAGATACTGGCTTTCCTGAACGACCGGGAAATAGCGGACAAACTCATTACCGACGTCGGCCCTCGCTACGCCAACCGCCAAGGAGGATGCACGCGCATCCTGAGGATCAGTAACCGCTACGGCGACAACGCTCCCATGGCGCGCATCGAACTGGTCTAGACCAGCCAAGGGAGACCGGCGGCGTGGCCTGCCTGCTGCGCTTGGTGCTGGCCTACGACGGGGGCGGTTTCAGCGGATTCTCCTCCAACCGGGGCGTTCGCACTGTTGAGGGCGTGCTGACCGAGGCGCTGGAACGTCGGCTAGGCGGCAGCGTCGCCAACCTGACCGCTGCGGGACGCACGGACGCCGGGGTGCACGCAGCCGGGCAGGTGGTGAGTTTCGAGTCGCCGGTGCATTTCACTGAGGATGGGGATTCGCTGGAGCGTCTGAGAGCGTCGCTGAACGGGATGTGCGGACCCGAGATTGCGGTGCTCGCCGCGGAGGTCGCGCCAGAGGGGTTCAACGCCCGCTTCAGCGCCTCGTCTCGGCGCTATCGCTACACGATCTGTAATCGCCGGGAGTCCGACCCGTTCACTTGGCGCTGGAGTTGGCACGTCCCACAGACGTTGGAACTGCCCGACATATCCAAGGCGGCCGCCTCGCTGCTGGGAGAGTGGGATTTCGCCACGTTCTGTCGGCGCTCACGGGTGAATGTGGACGGAGTGCTGCGGGACGCCCCCACGACGCGCCGGGTGATGCGAGCCTCAGCGGAACGTCTAGCCTCGGGCGAACTGCGCTTTGAGATGGAAGCCAATTCTTTCTGCCGGCAAATGGTGCGCTCCATCGTGGGGACGCTCGTGGACGTCGGGCGGGGGCGCTTCTCCCCTGCCGACTTCGAGTCCATGCTCCGTTCGCCCGACCGCTCCTCCGTAGGAACAGTCGCCCCCCCGCAGGGGCTCTGCCTGCTCTCGGTCGGCTACCCGCCGCAGATCTCTAACCCAGGACAGCGTGTGGGTAGTTCTCAGCCAGACCCGCCGCCGTGACCTGCACGAAGGAGGCGTTGCGCCGGAACTCCGCCAAGTCGGTGGCGTCTAAGTAACTCATGGCGCTTTTTACGCCGCCGAGCAAACCGCCCACCACCTTGACCACTTCGCCTTTGTAGGGAACGAGCCCTTCCACCCCTTCGGGCGCTCGGTGCTCGAAGTATTCGTCGTCTAACTCCTCCCCGTGGCGCTCCGCCCGAGCATCCGCGGCCTCACGCGAGGCCATGCCCCTGATGCGCTTCACCAGCCCCTTTGAAGAGTGCTCCACCTCGCCTGGGCTTTCCTTAGTGCCAGCGAAGAGGCTGCCGATCATCACCGAGGAAGCCCCGACCGCTAGCGCCTTGGCGATGTCGCCCGCGCTTCGTATGCCTCCGTCGGCCATCACCGGAACGTCGCCTGCTCCCTCAAGGGCGTCCTCCAGGGCCGTAAGTTGAGGCACCCCCACCCCAGCAACCAGCCGAGTCGTGCACACGCCCCCCGGCCCTACTCCCACTTTTATGGCGTCGGCGCCCGCCGCAGCCAGGTCGGCTGCCCCCTGTTGTGTGGCCACGTTGCCCGCCACCAAGTCCACTTCGGGGAACTCGTCCTTGAGACGCTTGACGCCTTCAAGGGCGTGGGCGGAGTGCCCGTGGGCGATGTCGAGCACAAGCACGTCTGCGCCCGCCGCGGCGCACGCCTTGGCGCGCTCGCTCATGTCCAGACTCGTACCGACCGCAGCCCCTACGGGCAGGTCCGCGTCCGCCGACTTCACCTTCTCCACTTCAAGGGCGTGGATCAACGTTGGCATAAAACGATGGATAATCCCGATGCCCCCCAAGCGCCCTAGGGCGATGGCCATCCCCGACTCGCAGACGGTGTCCATATTGGCCGCCACTATGGGCAGATCCAGGAACACGTTGCGGCTGAGGCGCGTCTTCAGGTTGACTTCGCGTCGGGTCTTTACCGCAGAGCGCCTAGGCACCAACAGCACGTCGTCGTAGGTGTAGCCGGTGCGGATGTCTTTCAGCGGCATCGTGTCCTCCCTGCTGATTTTCGTCGCCTCGGGCGCTTGCATTCCACTCTATGACAGAGCGCCCACCCCGGGCAGCGACCAACCCTCGGCCGCCTCGAGTTGAGCAGAAACTCCCAGCAGCAGGTCTTCGCGCCCGAAGGCCGCCGCTAGTTGGACGCCGAGGGGCGCTCCGCCTCCGTCGAGACCCAGCGGAAGCGACACGGCGGGCTGTCCGGTCATGTTGTAGGGCAAAGTGAAAGCGGCGTAAGGGATAGAGCCGTTGAAACCCCGCATGGGGTCTTCCGGCGTGCACATGAGGCTGCCCAAGGGCGGAGCGGGCGCTGCCGTAGTGGGGGTGAGCAGCAGGTCCCAGCCATCCGCCCACCAACCCGCCATCGCCCGGCGAAAGTGCATCACGGCGTCTGTAGCCGCCAGCAGTTCCCGGGCCGACACCAGCCGGCCGCGTTCTGCCATCATCCAGGACGCGGGCTCCATGTCATCGGCGGTGAGTTCCCGCCCGACCATCAGCGCCAGGCGGTCGAGCGTGAAGGCCAAACTCGCCCCCCAGATCGTGATGAACGGGTGAATGAGGTCGCCGTCGAGGGCGCTCGGGCCGGCCGTCTCCACCACGTGCCCCAGCCCTTCCAGGACGTTCCCGACCCGCTCCGCCGCGGCGGAGCAGTCAGGGTGTACTTCGGTGCCACTTCCGGCGGGGTGAGCCGTTCGCAGACCGATCTTGAGCGGGCCGACCGGCTCAGAAATGATCTCGGCGTAAGGGCGCTCCGGCAGAGGCAGTCTGATGCCGTCGCCTGGGAACCACACAGCCTCGGTGTCAAGGAGGGCGGCGCAGTCCCGAACCGACCGGCACAAAACATGAGGTACTGAAAACCCCCATTCTTCGCTCAGCGGGCCTTTGGATATGCGCCCGGTGGACGGCTTCAAGCCCACTAAGCCGCAGAGGGCAGCAGGGATGCGGATGGAGCCACCTCCGTCGCTGCCGCCAGCAACCGGCACCATCCCGGAAGCCACCGCAGCCGCCGACCCGCCAGATGACCCCCCCGTCGCAAGGGCTTTGTTCCACGGGTTGGCGGTCGGGCCGTAGACGACCGGCTCGGTCGCCGCCACCAGCCCTAGCTCGGGCACGTTGGTGCGTCCGAGAAACACGAAACCCGCCTTGCGGTAGAGGGAAGCCAGGTTGCAGTCGGAAGGGTGTACGTAGTTGACTTCCTTCAGGGCCTTCATGCCCAGGTGAAGAGGGTCGCCGGCGCTGGCCGGGAGCAGGTCTTTCAGCAAGAAGGGAACGCCTCGGAACCTGCCGTCGGGCAACTCCCTGCTCTCGGCGTCGGCCAGGGCTCTTTCAAAGTTGCGGTGGACGACGGCGTTGAGTTCTCCGTCAACGGCTTCAATGCGGGAGACTGCGGCTTCAACGAGGTCGCGAGGGCTCACCTGTCCGCTCCGCACCAACTCGGCCAGCGCCACGGCGTCATGCGAGGCGTATTCAAGATGCTCCATTGTCTGCCTCCTCGGTTTCAGATTGCGGTGGAATCGGAGGGGGTTGCGGGTGAGCCGGAAAGGTCGGACACACCGCCGGGTAAACCGGACGCACCCGTCTTTGGGGCGAACGTCTCAAGCATCAGCTGCACGTCTCCCCCCAGCGGGTAGAGAATCGGGCACGTGCAGCCCCCCTCTAGGTAGTGGTTCACCTTCTCCACGCACTCCTCGGGAGTACCCGCCGCGCAGATCAGCTGCACGACGTCGTCTCCCACGAACTTCGACGCCTCCACGACTTGCTCGTGCGTGGCCGGCCAGGTGAGCACCCGCCCCACCTCTTCGAGCAGGGACTCCGGCACACCGGAAGCGGCCATTATGTGCGGCTGCTGTCCCAGGTACTGCGTGACCAGTTCCCTAGCGGCGTCAAGGGCGGCGGCGCGGTCTTCGTCCATTGAACAGACCACCAACTGAGGGCGGTCCAGGTCATCCACCGAGCGTCCCGCCTTGGCTGCTCCGCGCTCCAGTGCATCCATCGCCTTTGCGTTGTAGGACGGCGACACCAAGTAGTTGAGCACCACCCCGTCGGCGATCTCGCCGGCGAGCTCCATCATTTTCATTCCGGTGGCGCCGATGTAGATGGGCACCTCCTTGGCACGGCGTTCCTGAAATACGTAGTCGAGCTCGACGCCGTCAAGGTGGACGAACTCTCCCTCATAGGTCACCTTCTGATCGGCGAGCAGAGCCCTGACGGCTTCCACCACCTCACGCATCTGCAGCAGCGGGCGGCGGCGATGGATGCCCACCTTACGCGCCAGGGGATCCCACCACGCTCCGATGCCCAGCAGTATTCGACCGGGCGCCAGGTCGTCGAGGGTAGAGAACGTGGACGCCAGAAGAGCCGGGTTGCGCGTCCAGGAGGCGACCACGCCGGAGCCCACTTTGATGCGCTCAGTGACGGATGCGTAAGCCGCCATCGGCACTGTGGCTTCCCGCACCAGCCTGCTCTCCGCCTGCCAGACGGCTTCAAAACCCAGCCTCTCCGCCTCCTTCACGTGTTCCATGGCTTCACGCAAGGAATGGGCGTCTTGCAAATAAAGGGCTGCTCGACCTTGGAGGGCGGTCACCAGAACTCCTCAGAACTCCTAGTCGATCTCTTCCAGCCGCCGGAACAGACGCTTAGCCTGCTCCGACGCCTTGGCACGCACTTCCTCTGCGTCCACCCTAGTTGGGCGCCCGCCCTCCCAGAGCGTCTCCCCGCCGGACTCCACACGCAGCGGACGCACGCCGGGCGTGAACGCTAGGTGCCAGGGACTCATCGGGGAATAGTCCCAGGTCACGCGGTCGGAAAGCGCTTCGGGGAAGAGCTCCCAGCCGCCCGCGAGCCACTCCCAGGGCTCCGCGGGAGAGGCGGTCACGTCCTCAGAGCGCAGGCAGGCGTACGCCAAGCGGAACTCCTCCAGCATGTCCCCGCCGATGCCGTCGGTTCCTAAAGCCACCTTCTCAAACCGACTCGGACGGGCGTAGCCCACGGAGTTATTCATGTTGGATCTGGGATTGTGAACCAACGTGCCCGCCAACTCGTGGTCGTCCCCGATGCCCACGCCGTGCACCAGGAGCCAGTCGTCTCGGCTGAGGGCGGCGAGGCGGGCGGGCGCCCCATCGTCGTCCGGCCCCTCAGCGACGTGAACATGAACACCCACCCCCAGGTCCTCGGCCAAGGCAGCCGCGGCGGTCAGCGTCTCGGAGGTGCAAGTGAAGGCGGCGTGGACGCCCACGTAACCCTTCCCTCCCTCCCGCAGGTAACGCTCGTTTTCGGCTAGCCCCGCACGGGCTCCGGCGGGGCCGTGGCGGTCGGTGACGCCGTAGGCGCAACTCACCCGCACCCCCACGTCGGCGCACGCCTCGGCGATCACCGTCAGCGAGCCTTCAATGGCGTTCGGGGATTCGTGGTGGTCGACGATGGCCGTGCAACCCGCAGCGAGGCACTCCAGCGCTCCTAGGAGGGCGGAGGCTCGAATCATCTCCAGGTCGAGGGCGCGGTCGAGACGCCACCAGATCAACTCCAGGATGTCGCGGAAACTGCGGGGCTGACGAGGCGGGGCGGGCATGCCCCTCGCCAAAGCCGAGTAGAGATGGTGATGGGCGCAGACCAGCCCCGGGGTCGTATTTGCGGGCAGGCCGCCGAGGGTAGACGAACTCACAAACGTTCGCGGTTGGCGGGGTTGCGCATCGGCAACTCGCTGCGCCATTGCCCGTCGTAGTCCCACAGTGCAGCGGCGACGGCACCGGCTGTCGGCACCAAGCCGATCTCCCCCACCCCTTTGATGCCGTACGGGGAGTCGGGTTGAGGGATTTCCACCAATTTCACGCTCACGGGGGGCATGTCCTTGGGGCGCAGGATCGCCAGGCTTCGCAGCGTTGTGTTGACCGGACGGGCGTCGAGGTCGGTGGGGAACCCTTCCGTCAGGGCGTAGCCCAGCCCCATGTGGACGGAACCCTCCACCTGACCTTCGCAGAGGGTGGGGTTCACCGCCTTGCCCACGTCGTGCACCGCCAGGACACCGCTCACTTTGCCGCTGGAGGGGTCAAGTTCCACGAGTTGGCAAGCGAACCCGAAACAGGAATGGATCTTGGGGTTCTCCACGTCGTCGGCGAGCGAGTTCGTCCAGTCCACGACGTAGACGCCCTCGTAATCAACGCCCGCCTCGCAGCCCCCTTCGCGGGCCTTCCTGCAGGCGTCGGCCACCGCCCCCGCGCCCATCAGGGTGCCGCGGCTGCCGGTCGTCTGACCTGCTCCCAGTTCTCGCGACGTGTCCACCACCACTCGCACCCGCTCGGGTTCTATCCCGAGTTCGGTCACCGCCACCTGGATCGCCACAGTGTGCACCCCCTGACCCATCTCCGTCCAGCAGTGGCGCACCTCCACGCAGCCGTCGGCGTCAAAACGCACCACCGCCCGGGCAACCTCCACAAAGCCGTTGCCCAGACCGGAGTTTTTCAGACCCAGCCCCACGCCCACGGGCCGCCCTTCGGCCTTGGCCGCGTAGTAGTCCGGCTTTGCCGCCTCTAGGCACACGCGTGCGCCCTCGCAGCCGTCGTCCATGATCTGACCGGGCCCCCAGACGTCGCCCGGCTCGACGACGTTGCGGGAGCGCATCTCCCAGCCGTCTATGCCAACCTCAGCCGCCAGCCGGTCCATCACCCCTTCCATGGCGAACTGGGCCTGGTTCGCTCCGAAACCTCGAAACGCGCCGCAGACGGGATTGTTAGTGCGCACGGCCGTGGAACGGACGTCGATGTTCGGCACTGCGTACGGACCGCTGGCGTGTCCCGCCGCCCGCTCCAAGACCTTCATGCCCACCGAGGCGTACGGCCCGGAGTCACCGATCATCCGCGCCCGCAGCGCCGTGAGCTTTCCGCTGGCGTCGCAGCCCGCCTCGTACTCCATGCGGATGGGGTGGCGCTTGGGGTGCATAAGCAACGACTCCTCCCTGGAGAGAGTGCACTTCACCGGCTGTCCGCTCAGCCAGGCCGCAAGGGCGGTCTGCGCCTGGTTGCTCATGTCCTCCTTGCCTCCGAAGGCTCCGCCGTTGCTCACCAGTTCCACGGTGACCTGCTGAGGGGGAACCCCTAGCACCGAAGCCACCTGGTCGCGGTCGTCCCAGACGCCCTGACCACCGGAGTAGACGTGCAAAGATCCGTCGGGGGCAGGAACAGCCAGCGTGGACTCCGGCTCTAGGTAGGCGTGCTCGACACGCTGGGTCTGGAACGTCTCCCGCACCACATGCGACGAGCGCTCCAGCGCCACCGCGGCGTCGCCCCGGGAATAGCTGGAGACCGAGAGCACGTTGCCGTCGAGTTCCCAGACGGCGTCTTCGGCGTCCAGGGCCGCGCGGGCGTCGGTAATGGGGGTCAGCGGACGGTAGTCCACCTCTATCAACTGCGCAGCCCGGCGGGCCGTGGGTCGGTCAACCGCCACCACGATCGCCAGAACGTCCCCCAGGTAGGAAGTTCTCCCGCCAGGGGGGATGAAAACAGGCCAGTCTTTGTGAATCAGCCCCACCCGCAGGGCTCCCGGAACGTCTGCTGCGGTGAAGACCGCCTCTACTCCGTCGACCGCAAGAGCAGGAGCCGTACGGATACTCAGCACGTCGGCTCGGGCGTGGTCGGCCAGCCGCAGGGCGGCGTGCAGGCAGCCGGGCGGGTTCATGTCGTCTATGTAGGGGCGAAAGCCGCAGGCCAGATCGTGCGCTTCGTAGCGGACGCCCCCGCTTCCAAGGGCTCCGGCGAGGGTAACCGACACTTCCGTTTCGGCGGCGAGGTCTTCCACGGCGTCAAGGATCTTCACGTAGCCGGTGCAGCGGCAGAGGTGTCCGCCCAGGTGCCGAGAGGTTTCTTCTCGGGTAAGTGATGACCCTTTGCGGTCTAGGAGCGCCTTGACGCGCACCAGGATGCCCGGTGTGCAGAACCCGCACTGGAGGGCGCCGCGAGCGGCGAAGACGTCGGCGTAACGCTGGCGCTCCTCCGTGGAGAACCCTTCTAAGGTCACAACCTTCGCCCCGGCTGCCTTCTCCATGTCCACCTGGCAAGCCACGCGGGCTCGCCCGTTGATGAGCACGGCGCAGCAGCCGCACTGACCCGACGGGGAGCATCCGTCCTTGGGGGAAATAATCCCCAACTCAGTGCGCAGAGCCTCCAGCAGGTGAGGATGATCGCTCCGGGCGGCAACCCTTTCCCCGTTGAGTTCGAACTCAACGGCGTCCGCCCGGCGGCTGTCAGGGGGCCGCCCCGCTGCGGCGGCCGCCCCCGAGGGGGTGGGAGAGCCGTTGGCTTTCAGGAGGGTCACGGCGAGCCGCCCGCCTGCTCACCGGCGTCAAAAGGCGAGTAGGAGCGGGGCTTAACGGCAGCGATCAGCGAGTAGTGCTGGGGCTCGCGGTAGAGGTCAAAGTTGAACACGGTGCTCTTGTAGTTGCCGCACATGTCGAGGTCGCAACTCACGACAAGGAGTTCGTCGCCGTCGGTGACCGCCTGGGCGGCGATCTGCCCGGACGGGGCATAAACGGCGCTCTGAGCCAGAGAATCCACCCCCTCCTCGCATCCGCCCTTGGCGATCCCCGCCACCCACGTTCCGTTCTGATAAGCGCCCGCCTGCATGACCAGGTGGTTGTGGAAAGAGCTGAGCGGACTCTGAACGGGATCGGGGGCATAGTGCAGAGGCGTGTTGTAGCCGATGAGTATGAGTTCCACGCCCTGGAGACCCATGACACGGTATGTCTCCGACCAGCGGCGGTCGTTGCAGATGGCCATCCCCACGACGCCGCCGAAAGCGCTCCAGACGCCGAAACCCTCCGGCCCCGACTCGAAATAACGCCGCTCAAGGTGCTGGAAGCGGCGCCAAGGTTCGTGCTCGGCGTGCCCGGGAATGTGCACTTTGCGGAAGGTGGCCACCCTAGACCCGTCCCGCTCCACCAAGACGTAGCTGTTGTAGCGGTTGCCTTCTTTGGTGAGTTCGGCGTACCCCAAGCCGAAACCGACCCCCAGGCGCAGGGCTTCGTCAAAGAGGGGCTTGATCTCGGGGCCGGGCATTTCGGTCTCGTAGTAGAAGTTCAGCTCGTCGAGGTCTTCGATGTACCACCGGGGGAAGAACGTGGTTAGCGCCAGTTCGGGAAAGGCCACCAGGTCGCAGCCGCGTCCCGCCCCCTGCCGCAGCAGCACCAGCATTCTCTCAACCACCTCGGCTTTGGGTTGGCGGCGGCCGTTGGGGCCTAGTTGAGCGACTCCCAACACGACTTCTCTGGTCATTTCATCTCCTCGCTGGTTCGTCTCAGCGGCCCGCAGCGGCGATGAGGGCCGAACCTCTGCTGCTGCCGGGCAGCCTTGCCAGCGCCACGTCAGCCGGGCTGATAGGAACTCGATTCAACTCCAGCCCCGAGGCCTGCCGCACCGCAGCCGCTATGGCTGGGGTGGAGGAGATGGTCGGCGGTTCGCCGATGCCCTTCGCTCCGAAAGGCGCCCCTGGTTCCGGTTCTTCCACCAAACGCACGACGTTCACGTCGCACATGTCTAAGGCGGTGGGGATGAGGTAGTCAGTGAACGAAGCGTTGCGAACCTTTCCCTCGTCAAGCACCATCTCTTCCATGACGGCCAGACCAAGCCCTTGAGCGATGCCGCCCTCGATCTGACCCAGGGCTTGCGTGGGATTCAAGATCCTGCCAACGTCCTGCGCTGTGGCGATTTCCACCACGCGCAGCAAGCCCAACTCCACGTCCACGTCGACGACGGCTCTGTGTGCGGCGAAGGCGAAGGAAACGTGCACGTTTCCCTGACCGTTTGCGTCCGGTGCGGACGTAGGGGCGTGATGGAACTCCACCTGGCGGCTGAACGACCTGTCCGCCGTGAGGGACTCCAAGCCGACGCAGTAGACGCCGTCGGAGGAGACCACCTCTCCGTCTCGCAGCGCCAGGTGCTCAACGGGCAGACCCGCCTCGGCTGCGGCATGCGCCAAAACGTCGTCGCGCACGGCTTCGCAAGCCTTGAGCACCGCCCCTCCCGACATCCACGACTGCCTGCTGGCCGAGGATGACCCCGCCGAAGGAATTGAGGTGTCCGCCGGGGCTATCTGCACTTCGTCGACGCCCAGGATCTCCCGGGCTATCTGCCCTGCGAGGGTCACGAATCCCTGCCCCACCTCCACGCAGGCGCAGGAGATAGTGGCCACCCCATCGGCCAAGCGGCAAGCCGCCGTGGAGTAGTCGTCAAAACCCTCGGAGAACATGAGGTTCTTGATGCTCACGGCGTAGCCGACGCCGCGTCTGACCGACTCTCCATCCGCGGTGCGGCCTGCTCCGCCAGGGAGCGCCATGTCGCCTACCTGCAGGGCCTCGGGCGGCGGGACGACCGGCAGAGGCGCTTCGTCAAGGGCGTCAATCAGTTCTCTCACCGGGGCGGTGCCGGTTATCTCCTGTCCGGTGATCAGCCGGTCTCCCGGGGAGAGGGCGTTGCGGCGGCGCAGTTCAAGGGGGTGCAGACCCAGGGCTGACGCCAGGCGGTCCATCTGGGCTTCGTGGGCGAAACACACCTGCACCACGCCGAAGCCGCGCATCGCCCCGCAGGGAGGATTGTTGGTGCGCATCCCCCAGCCTTCCACCAAGACGTTGGACACCTTGTAAGGGCCTGCCGCGAAATAGCAGGCGTTGGCCAGCACGTGTCCGGTCGTGGAGGCGTACGCCCCGCCGTCTAGGAGCACCTTGGCCTCCACCTTCACCAAGCGCCCGTCGGCGTCTGCGTGGTGGCGGTACCAGAGCCGTGCGGGATGGCGGTGGACGTGAGCAAAGAACGACTCCTCCCGATTGAGGACCATCTTCACAGGGCGCCCCGTATGCAAAGCCAGCATGCACAGGTGTATCTGCAGCGTCACGTCCTCACGAGCGCCGAAAGCTCCCCCCACCCCCGAGAGGGTGAGGTGGACAGCCTCTGTGGGAAGACCCAGCGCCGCCGCAATCTGTTCTTGGTCGGCGTGCAGCCACTGAGTAGAGACGAAGAGTTCTACCCCGCCGTCTCCGCTGGGCAGCGCCATGCCGGATTCGGTGCCCATGAAGGCTTGATCCTGCATCCCCACCTCGTAACTGCCCTCCACCTGCACTTCTCCTTCGGCGTTGAGATCCCCGCGGCGGATGGTGAGCGTGCGGATGACGTTGCCGTCAGGGTGCAACGCCGCAGCGCTGAGAGCCTCTTCTGCGTCGCAGCAGGCGGGCAGCGGTTCGTAGTTCACCCTGATCGCGTCCGCCGCCCGGCGGGCCGTCTCCGGGTGGTCGGCAGCAATCACGGCAACCGGTTCGCCGCAGTAACGCACCACGTCCTTCGCCAAGACGGGCTGGTCGGGGCGGTCTAGTCCGTAGAAGCCGCTGCCTCCGACGTCCTCGTGAGTGAGGACTGCCCTTACTCCATTGATGCGAAGAGCCTCTGCGACATCCACGTTGAGAATGCGGGCGCTGGCGTGAGGAGAACGCAGAGTCTGACCCCAGAGCATCCCGTCCGACCAGAGGTCGGAAGAGAACATGAACGACCCGGACGTCTTCGGAGCTCCATCCGGGCGGGGGACGCTTTCTCCCACCTTTCCCCCGGTCGCTGTGCGCCGCAGGATGGTCGCGCCGGCGGAAGTCGGCGTGGGGCTCGGACTCATCAGGCTCCTCCCGAGGAGGGATGGAACTCTCCGGAGGGGTCGGGTTCGCCCTCGGGCGCAGTGCCCTCGGGCGCAGTGGGCGCTCCCGGACGGGCAGACGACAGCGCTGAGGCGGCGTCCATCTTCAACGGCGGCTCGTCCGACCAGGGAAACTCAATCCACTTAGACGTCCGTCGCCACACGTAGTCGCAGCGGACGACGGAGCGCGGCTTCTCATAAAGCACCACGGTGCGCACCTCCCCCACTTTGCCAGCGCAGAAGTCGCGCACCATCTCAAGGGTGTGACCCGTGTCTGCCACGTCGTCGGCTATGAGCATCCGAGCGGAGTCGAGGTCTACGAGTTTGAGGTAAGGGGGCAGCATCACCGGCACTTCCAGCCGCTCATCTACGCCCGTGTAGTACTCCACGTTCAGCACGAAGATGTTCTTGATGTCCAGGGCGTAGCCCAAGGAGGCGGCAAAACACAATCCGCCGCGTGCTATGGAGAGGATCAGGTCGGGGCGGTAACCGGAATCCACTACCTTGCGCCCCATCTCGCGGGCGGCCAGCCCGTACTCCGGCCAGGAAAGCTTTTCGCGCTGCGGCGGCGATTCTGAGTTGCTCATTGGTTCGGCCCGCTCATCGCTAGATCCACCCGGAGACAGCCTCCCCAGCCGGGCGGAGGCAATCCGCTCCCGGCTTCTTTCCTCCCGACTGACGAAGAACTCCGCATCGCATCGTCCGCTTCACAGCCAGACTCCCACGGCTAGTCGTAAATGTAAAACCCATGCCCGGACTTGCGCCCCAGGCGGCCCGCCTCCACCATCCTTCTCAGGAGGGGCGGTGGAGCGTAGAGAGGCTCCTTGAACTCTTCGTACATAACCTCAGCCACGGCCGCTATGACGTCGAGGCCGATGAGGTCGCAGAGTTCCAGAGGCCCCATCGGGTGGGCGCAGCCGCCTTTCATGCCTGCGTCAATGTCTTCTTTAGTAGTCAAACCCGTATCCGCCAACGCTATGGCGGAAAGTAGATAAGGAACGAGCAGCCGATTGACCACAAAACCCGCCCTGTCGGCGCAACCGATGACCTGTTTGCCCAGAGTGTGGCGACAGAAATCGGCCGCAGCAGCGCAGACAGCCTCCTCAGAGGCCAGGGAACGGACGATCTCCACGAGAGGCTGGACAGTGGCGGGATTGAAGAAGTGCATCCCGATAACCTGACCCTCCCGACGAGTGGCGGCAGCCAGCGAGCCGATGGAGATAGAGGAGGTGTTAGAAGCCAGCACCGCCCGCGGGGGAAGCACCTCGTCGAGGGCAGCGAAGCTCCGGAGTTTCTCAGAGAGGTCCTCCACGATCGCTTCAATCACCAGGTCGCGGTCGGCGAAATCCGCCAAATCGGTGGAGTAGGACAAGTTGGAGACTGCCTCTGCGTGCTCGGTCTCGCTCAAGCGGTTTCGGGCGAGCGCCCGTCCCAGGGAAGATGTAATGCGATTCTCCGCAGCTTCAACGGCGGACGGGTCGACCTCCACCACGAGGGTGTCTACGCCCGAACGAGCGCACACCTCGGCAATGCCCGAACCCATCGTCCCCCCTCCCAGAACTCCTACTTTGTGTATTTCCATGCTCATTTTAAGTTTCGGTTTCCTGTTGTGCGCATTCAGCGTGCACATTCAGCGTAGTCGGAGAGATTGTCCACTTATGTCCACGTGCCAGCGCCGAGGAGCGAATCCGCAGGAAACGAAGGAGTAAAGCGGGGTTAGGGAAGGGGCAAGAGTCATCCGGACGTCAGCACCGGGGAACGAACCAGCGATAGCATTGTGGGTTGGCATTTTTGGACAGCCTCCTCCCCCACAGCCCCTCTCCCTCACTTATGAACAGCAGCAACGGTACTGCCATCTCCACCCGCAAACTCAGCCGATCTTTCGGCAGCCTCCCAGCCGTGATCGACCTTGACCTGTCCATTCCGCAAGGCGAGATCTACGGCTTCCTAGGCCCCAACGGAGCCGGTAAGTCCACGACCACTCAGATGCTCTGCACCCTGCTGAAACCCAGCAGCGGAGAAGCGAGAGTGGCCGGCTGCGAGATCGTAAAGGAATCGGCGAAATTGCGGCTTCGCATTGGCGTGACACTGCAGGAAACCGCTCTAGACGACAAACTCACGGGACGAGAAATACTCATCTACCAGGGAAAATTCTACGGACTGAACCGCAGCGAGATTCAACGCCGCATCAAGGAAGTATCCCCTATTTTGGACGTGTCAGCCCTTGACCGCAGGGTCGGCACCTATTCGGGAGGGATGAAGCGGCGGCTCGACGTAGCGGCCTCCCTGATGCACAATCCCAGCATCCTTTTCCTCGACGAGCCGACCACCGGCCTGGATCCGGTCTCACGCGCCGCGGTCTGGGAACAGGTGCGCCAACTCAACTCCGAATTGGGCATCACGATCTTCCTCACGACCCAATACCTAGAAGAGGCCGACGCCCTAGCCGACCGAGTGGGGATCATGGACGAGGGGCGACTGAGAGCGGAGGGAGACCCCGAGACGCTGAAACGCAACATAGGGGCCGAGGTGATCAGCGTCCGCATAGCGGGAGAGTGTTCCGAGAGGGCAGTCCACGCCCTGAAAAAACTGCCCGGTGTCACCAACGTGGACATCCAAGGCTCGGAGGTCACGGTGGCGTGCGACAACGGCGCTGCGACGATCAGCCCAGTGGCGTTGGCCCTGGCCGGGACAGAACTGCCGGTGGTGGAGATCTCGCTCCACAAGCCAACGCTCGACGACGTATTCCTGAGCCTGACCGGCCGCCGACTTCAAGTAGACGAAGAACCAGATCCGCTCGAATCTCCCCCCAAGACCGCCGCGGCGGGCGATCAGGATCGGAGGCCTCAAACACTATGAGCCCGGCGACGCAGAGCCCGGCGGCATCCGCCTTCAAACGACCTCAATGAGCGGAGACTCTAAAACCGCCTCAGATCAGATAGGCGCACGACCACGGGGGTTCTGGACGGATCTTCGCCACGTCTCCAGCCGGACAGTACGGCTGCTGCCGAGGGATATGGCCGCTCTTCTTCCGGCGCTGTTCGTTCCGGTCTTCTTTTACGCAGTGACGATAGGCGCCCTCCAGGTGCTGGCCGGGGGCATGGCGCAGGAACTGGACTACAAGGCCTTCCAGTTGCCGGTTGCGCTGGTTACCACCGTCACGGGCCTCTCCCGTGCGCCCAGTCTGGTCATGGACATCCAGGGCGGATACTTCTACCGGCTGCTGCTCACCCCGCTGAACCGATGGGCTCTGCTCCTCGGAATGCTGGTCGCAGACGCCGTGGTGTTGGTAGGTCTCTCTATACCGGTGGTGGGTCTCGGCCTGGCGTGGGGAGTTCGTTTCAGCACCGGAATGGCCGGAGCGCTGCTGCTAATCGTGCTCACGACGCTCTGGGGGCTGATGTTCACCGGCTTCCCCTACGCCATCGCCCTGCGTACGGGCAACCCCACCGCCGTTAACAACTCGTTTTTGCTTTTCTTCCCGTTCGTTTTTCTCACGCCCGCTTGGCTGCCGCGCGAAGCCATGACCGGATGGCTTTCTGCAGTGGCCACCTGGAATCCCGTCACCTACATCCTGGAGGGAATGCGAACGATCTTCCTGGGCTGGGACGGAGTAGCGCTGGCGAAGGCGGTCGGAGCGATCCTGGCGGTAGGGGTGGTCTCTCAGTACTTGGCGTTCTCCGCCCTCCGCAAGCGGGCCGCCCGCTGAATATCTAGCTCATCCGCTGGCCGCGGCCGGTTCAGCACGGGCATAGCTAGCACGGGCGAACAGCCGCTGCCGGTCATTTGCCGCAGGCGGAACAGCCGTGCTGGAATATCTTGCCTCCCTTTTGCGTTTCATTTAGGCAAAGCCCTTCGGTATTACTGAAACGCAAAAGCCAAGGAAGAGCAAGGAAAAGCGAGGAAGAGCGAGGAAAAACATTGCCGACGCACGCACAACGGACACCCGATCAACAACCCCAGAGCAAGTCCGCTCTTGAAGTCTTCGGACGCGACCTCACCGCCCTAGCCAAAGACGACAAGCTCGACCCCGTGATCGGAAGGGACAGCGAGATTCGTCGAACCATCCAGATACTCTCTCGCCGCACCAAGAACAACCCGATTCTCATCGGGGAGCCGGGCGTGGGGAAGACCGCCATAGTGGAAGGTCTGGCGCTTCGCATAGCAACTGGCGACGTGCCGTCCGGCCTGAAGAACCGCCGACTGATCTCCCTCGACCTAGCAGGCATGGTGGCTGGGTCGTCTCTGCGCGGCGAGTTTGAACAGCGCCTCAAAGTGCTCCTAGAAGAGATCACTGAATCCAACGGAGAGATCATCACCTTCATAGACGAGTTGCACATGCTGGTGGGCGCAGGGGGAGCGGAAGGCGCTCTAGACGCCGGAAACATGCTCAAGCCAGCCTTGGCGAGGGGCGACCTGCACCTGATCGGGGCTACGACGCTCGACGAGTACCGCAGCCGCGTAGAGACCGACGCCGCCCTGGAGCGCCGCTTCCAACCGGTGCTGGTGGGTGAGCCCTCTGTGGACGACACCATCGCCATACTGCGCGGGCTCAGGGAGCGCTACGAAGTCCATCACGGCGTCCGCATTCAAGACACCGCCCTGGTGGCGGCGGCCGAACTCTCCGACCGCTACGTGTCTGACCGCTACCTGCCTGACAAGGCCATCGACCTCGTAGACGAAGCGGCCAGCATGCTAAAAATGGAAGTGGACTCCCTCCCTACGGAAGTCGACGAGGTAGACCGCAAGGTGCGCCAACTCAAATTGGAGCGTGTCGCCCTGGCCGAGGAGAAAGATTCGGCCTCAAAGGAACGTCTGGCCGTCTTAGACGACGAGCTCAAGGAACTGACCGAGGAACTGACCGAGATGCGCTCGCACTGGGAGTCGGAAAAGGAAGCCATCTCCAATCTCCGCGGGCTCAAGCGCACGGTCACCGAACTCCAGAGCGCCGCCGAGGCGCATCAGCGCACGGGCAACCTTTCAAAAGCCGCCGAGATCATCTACGGCAAACTCCCCAAGGCCGAGGCGGAGGTAGCCGACGCCACCAAGACGCTGGCCGAACTGCAGATCGACAGACGCATGCTCAAGGAGGAGGTGGACGACTCCGACATCGCTGAGGTGGTGGCGCAGTCCACCGGAATCCCCGTCGCCCGCCTGCTCAAAACCGAATCCGAGCGGCTGTTGAAGTTGGAGGATGAAATCCATCAGCGCGTGATAGCCCAGGACGAAGCCGTCTCGGAGGTAGCCGACGCCGTCCGCCGCAGCCGCGCCGGACTGAGCGAGGCGTCCCGCCCGATCGGCTCGTTCCTCTTTTTAGGCCCCACCGGAGTCGGAAAGACAGAACTAGCACGCGCCTTGGCCGCAGCCCTCTTCGACGACGAGCGGTCGATGATCCGAATTGATATGAGCGAGTACCTCGACAAACACTCGGTCAGCCGTCTCATCGGTGCTCCGCCCGGGTACGTCGGTTACGAAGAGGGTGGACAGCTAACCGAGAAGGTCAGGCGCCGCCCTTACTCAGTGATACTGCTAGACGAAGTAGAGAAATCCCACCCTGAGGTGTTCGGGGTGCTGCTGCAGCTCCTCGACGACGGGCGGCTCACCGACGGCAAGGGGCGCACAGTGGATTTCAGCAACGTGATCGTGATCATGTCGTCCAACCTGCAGGGCGAAATCGAGGACTTCTTCCGTCCGGAACTCATCAACCGCATCGACGCCATCGTGCGCTTTGATGAGCTGAAGCGCGAAGACCTGCTGCAGATCTGCGAACTTCAGATCGCTCAACTGAACGAGCGCTTGGCAAAACGCAATCTCGCCCTGGAAATCACTCCCGAAGCCCTAGAAGCCTTGGTGGACGAGGGCTACTCACCGGAGTTCGGAGCGCGCCCCCTGCGCAGGGTGATTCGCCGCCGCCTAGAGGACGTGATCGCCAGAGGCATCCTGAGCGGAGACCTGCACTCCGGACTGCTGCTAAAGGCCGCTCTGAGCAACGGCAAAGTGCAAGTCCAGCCAGAGGGAGATTTGGATTCCCTCCGACAGGCGGCTTGAATCAGTCCCTTTGGCTAAATCCTTTCAGAAGATCGGGCTTCAGAAGATCGGGCTCTAGGCACCTATCCCCCAACTCGGCTCCGCCCCGGCGTGCAGCGGCGAAGGCCCCTCCCTCTGCAGTTGCCACCAGCCCGCCGCAGCCACCATTGCGGCGTTGTCGGTACACATCGCCCGGGAAGGCAGGAACGTCTGTGCATCAAGGCCTTCGAAACGGCTGCGCAACTCAGAGTTGGCGGCCACTCCTCCCGCCAGTGTCAGGTTGCGCGTGCCGCATTCACGCATAGCAGCGGACGCCTTACTCAACAGGACGTCCCCGACCGCTCTCTGAAAGGAAGCCGCTACGTCGGCGGGGACTGCGTCGGGGTGCTTCCGCAAATAGACAGCAACCGCCGTCTTGAGGCCGGAGAAGGAAAAGTCCAAACCCTTCCCCAGCATCGGCCTGGGAAACGCCATCGCCTCCGGGTCGCCCTCGGCGGCTAGGCGGTCGATGATCGGCCCGCCCGGATATCCCAGAGAGAGGAGACGGGCAACCTTGTCGAAGGCTTCGCCTACGGCGTCGTCGGCGGTCTGGCCAAGTAGTTCGTAACGCCCGTGGTCGGTCATGTGCACCAGAATGGTGTGGCCGCCCGACACCAACAACACGACCATGGGCAGCGGTATGTCCGGATTCTCCAGGAAGGCTGCGTACAAGTGCGCCTCAAGATGGTTGACGGCCACGAATGGCACGTCCCACGCCAGGGAGAGCGCTTTGGCAGCCGAGACCCCCACCACCAGGGCGCCGGTCAGGCCAGGCCCGGCAGTGGCGGCGACGGCGTCCGGAACGATGCGCCGCGGCGGGGGCGGAGAGGCGGGGGCGCCGCTCAACTGCTGCTCAACGCTCAGCGCCTGCGCCACGACGTATGGCAGCAACCGCTGATGAGCCCTGCCAGCGATCTCCGGCACTACTCCGCCGAAAGGACTATGCAGGTCGACTTGGCTAGACACCACCGAAGAGCGCACCCGCAGCCCGTCATCCACCACGGCCGCTGCCGTCTCATCGCAGGAAGTTTCTATCCCTAGGACGGCGGTGCTCATGGGTCAACGCTGCGAGCAGCGGGCGGCACCGCGTCAGGAGAACGCAGGTAGACAGGCTCGACGGCTTCGGAACTGACCATATCGCCCGCAAAGGCCCGCGCCCTGCCCAACAGCGCCGCTGCGGCAGGGGAAGGCAAGCCCAACTCCGCTGCGGCCAGTTCTGTGTGCGCCGGGGACGCCAGCAGGTCGGCGTACCGCAGCGCACCCTCGCCCACCAGCAAGATCGGATCACAACCCTCCGACGGCGCCTTGCCCCGAGGAGTAGACGCCGCGGCGATTTGTGCGGCGAGAGTTTCCGGTTTCCCTACACAAGGCCGACTCAACTCCGCCACATCGCCGTTTGCAGTGACCGAACTCCACGCCCAGTACACCTCTCCCCGTCGGGCGTCAAGCACGCTAAGGACACGCCGAGTGCGGGCTCCGCTGCTCCAACTGCGACCCGCCCCGGAAGCCAACACCTCCAGGCTAAAAACCTGCGCCACCCCCACATTGAGGGCGAAGGCCAGGGCCTGAGCGGCGGCCAGACCTGCCCGAAGCCCCGTGTAGAGACCCGGGCCGACGTCCACCGCCACGGCGTCAATAGCAGAAAGGGGAACGTCCGCCTGCTGGCATACAAAACGCATTTGAGGCGCTAGGGCTTCGGCGTGGCGCCGCCCCGGAAGCAGACGCACCTCCGCAAGCACCCCGGTCTCGTCCGCCAAGGCGCATCCACTCAGATTGGTCGCAGTCTCAACCGCTAAAACCAACACGACGTGAAGGGCCTAGAGCAACCAGGGTCTCAGCAGCGAAGGAAGTGGACGATCCCGCCACGACCCCAACGGCGAAAACACCAACTCTCTAGACGAGGAATCAGCGGGATCCTCAACAAAACTCAGTTCCACGTCGAGTCGATCCGACCGAAGCGCAAGACGCTCCGCCCACTCCACTACCAGGATGTCCTGCACGTCCTGCAGGTCGGGCAGATCCAGATCGTCAGCTTCCTGTGGAGTCTCAATTCTGTAGGCATCCACGTGGTGCAGGTAGCGGACAGCACGCCCCCTCGCAGGATTGGTGCGCGCAACCTCACCCCTCCGGTCGTCCCAGCAGGAGCGCAGGGGCAAGCGGTAGCGGTGAACCAGAGTGAACGTGGGGCTGCTCACGTTGTCGGTGACGCCCAGGGCCTCGGCGAGCATCTTCACGAAAGTTGTCTTGCCCGCCCCCAGGTGTCCGTTGAGACCTATCACGTCGCCCTCCCTCAACACCCCTGCGAAGATTTCAGCCAGGCAGCGCAGGTCGTCTAGGCCGCTCACTCCAGCCGACAGGCTGGAAGCCCTGCCCTCGGAGTCGTCCATCAACGGCGTGAGAACGCGCCGCAACGCTCACCAGCCGACGGCGGGCAGGACTTCACCCTTGAAGCGAGAGCTTTGCCAGCACTAAATCGGCGCGCGTCTGGGGAAGCAACTCCGCCCCGCCCCGCAGCAGCGCCGCAGGGTGATAGGTGGGCACGAGTACAGCTTTGCCGAAGCGGTATCGCTGACCTCTAAGTTTGGAAATGCCCACCCGAGTACCTAAGAGGGTTTGAGCAGCAGGATTGCCCAGCGACACAATGACCTTGGGATCGATCAACTCAAACTGGCGCTTGAGAAAAGGTCTGCAAGCTGCGATCTCCTCTGAACGAGGATCTCGGTTTCCAGGCGGGCGGCACTTGACCACGTTGGTGATGTAGACCTGCGAGCGTTCCAGACCCAACTCCTCCGCTATCAGTTTGTCGAGCAGTTTCCCTGAACGCCCCACGAAAGGCAGTCCCTGCTTGTCTTCGTGCTCACCCGGGCCTTCTCCTACGAACATCAGATCGGCATGGGGATCGCCCACTCCGAATACGACGTTTTTTCTCTCTTCGCTGAGGGCGCAGAGGGTGCAGGTCGAAGCCGTCTCCGCTATTTCTTCCAGAGAACTTCCGACCAGCCACTCACCTTCACTGGCCGGAAGCATCAAATCCAAAGTCGTTCGACAGGGTCAGCCGGTCGGAACGTCGGGGATCCTGGGGGGGGGAACAGCAGTCGCGGTGGTAACAGTAGACGCTTGTGGAGGCGTGACTGGCTGGTCTACGGCGGACATGCAATTTTCCCCGCGTGCGTCGCCGGTGCATCCGCCGGCGATGATAGTAGTAGTCGGAGGCGCCGCCACCGTTGTGGTAGTGACGGACGTAGTGCTTGTAGTGGTCGGAGTCACCGCAGGTCGGCAAGTCAGACGGAATTCAAAGTCGTAAGTCTCGATCGGTCGGGAGGTACTCCACGTTTTGGTCTGGGTCAGAGGGCCGGCGACACTGCAGTTGGACGGAACTTCGCTGATCGTCGTACTCACGGAACAACCTGCGATGATGTTGGATGTGTCGCTGCTTGCCGCCACCGGGTAGGTATAGGCAGGCCCGAAGTGGGGCGCACCAGGGTAATGCACCGTGTAACGACCTTCTCTAAGCTCCGCGACCGTAAGTCCTCCAGGCAGCCTGTAGACGCCGCTAGTCCCTCCTATGACAATTGGTAAGTCAAATCCCGACGAGCAGGAACGAGTTATTTTGTATGAAACGACGCCCTCATTGTTTGAACCCGAAACCTGCTGAATGATGGCAATTCTGGCCAGAGGAAGCGCCACCTTGGAGCTCAGGTTGACCAAGACGCCCGCCACGAAAGAGACCGGAGAAGTGCTCACGATCTTGAAGGGCGAAGGCGCGGCAGTCACCTTGGCGCGATACGTGCAGGCCACCCCTGCAGGAGTAGCAGCAGCCATAGCTAGCCTCCTGTCACTCCCGTCCCCCTTCACCTTGATCGTCTCGGCCGCGTGACAGCCTGGCGGGATTGCGCTGGGCGAATCGTAGTCCGGCTCCACTAACACGCTGAACTCCGTCAACGCAGCGGCGCGCACGGCACGGACAGTCAGGGCAGAATCTGCGGAATGAGTGGGAAGCGCCGTGACAACGTCCTGTCCAACAATCCGAAATCGGCTCGATTGGACGGCTGCGCAAGATGGATTGCCCCCACCCTCATGTCGCACAAAAAGGCGCTCAGCAAGGGAACTTATGTCGCCGATTTGCAACATGTCCGTGGAAAAAGTAAGGGCGCCTGGGTTGGCGTTATTCGCTCCCCAGGCCCATTCAACAAGACAAATACCTCTGTTGCTGTTGCCCACTTCTCGTGCTTCCATTGTGAGGCCGTAACGGCAGTCGTCACTCACACGAGCTGCGTACAAACTCCCTTCGGCTATCCAAGTGGGGGTGTAAACGAAATCACGGGGACGGCAGCCGCCGAGCGGGTTGATCTCAACTCGCACCTCCCACCTCGCTGTAGTGCCATCAGGAACGTGCTGCAAGACGAAGGTGGCCGTGTTCTGAGCGGACGCCGGAGAAGTTGCCACCATGGGCGCTACGACCGTGGAGGCAAGCAAGGGAGCCAGCAGCAGAAGACGCTTCACAAGTCTCGTGGCTTTCATGGGAAAACTCCTTCCTTTGCAGCTGCTCCTAATGGAACGCCACACTTTGTTTGGTTGCATCCAAAGAGATTGCTTGCAAAATCATACTCCCACCCTTCCTTCGGAAGAGCAAGTGTTCCAAGGACGCAGCCGAATTACAGCGGAGGGGGCACGCTTTAAGCCCGCCCCCTTCGCTGATGTTTGGATCGGAGTTGCGTACGAACCGAGCCGCCTCAGCCCGTGGGCCTGTCCACTCGGGGGCCAGACGGCACAGCCGTCGTCGGGGTCGTTGTCGGGGAGGTGGTAGTGGTAGTGGTGACGTCTGTTGCGGACATCGTCTGATCCGGCGTGGTGGTCGGAGTCACTACCTGCGTGGTGGTCGGAGGGGGCGCGGTCGTCGTCGTAGTCGCAGTCGTCGTCGTAGTCGTGCTCGGCGTCGGCACCGTGCACACAAACACGAAATCCAGACGCGACGAACTGCCAGCGCTCGCTAGGTTCACCCTCTTAGACATTGAATCCGCTGTGCACCCCGCAGGCAACGCCCCCAGACTAACGGAAAGTACGCAAGGGTCGCCGTCGCCGTCGACCGCTGCTTGCAAAATGACCGGCCTCCCACCGGAATCTTTTTGCGTGGAGAGTACAGCAGTAACGTTAAAACTTCCCGTTTGGAGCGTGACTAGAGTCTTTTGAGGCACTATGGTTATTCCGCCTTGTTGTGCACTGGGAACAGGCGGAGGGAGATCTGGCCCCACCTGACTTGGATCTGCGGCACAACTCACGGTCTTGGTGTATTCAACCTGCGAATTGTCGGCAGGTTGTCCTGTCACGCTTTGCGTCACGTACACACCTCTGGTCGAGACAGCGAGCTTTAGGGTCTGATCGCCGTCTCCGCTTTCCCAGGCTCTGTAGACGTTCGAGTTGCTCGTAGCCACCTGAAAGCCGGGCTTGAGTTCAACTGCAATGTTGTATTCACAATTCGCAGCATTGATGCCCGTCAGGATCAGCCCTTTGAGGTCAGCTTTTTGCTGATTGGATGACAACTTAGTTACGAAACGCTGCGTGCTGCAATCCTTAGGGTTAGCGGATCTGCCGCTTGGCGTCGCGACCACATTCCAGATCGTGGCTTTGACGGCGTCTGCGCTGTCCCCCTCGCCAATCACGCTAATCGTCACCGTATCGGCTGCTGCGCGAGTGAGGCACTTAGAAGTATCAACCGAAACGGTCACGGCAGGAGTGCCTGCAGTGCCTCCGGCGGCCGTGGCAGTGCACTGGTTTCCGTTCGGCTGAGTGAAAGTGACCGTCCACGTGTAATTGCAATCAACCGACACCGCGTAAGCACCTAGGAGTTGAGAGGAGCCACCGGTCACCGTGCCGGTTACCGAGCCGTTGAAGGCAGCGTTACAGCCACCACGCGCAGCCCAGGCGACCACGTAAGTCCCGTTCTGGCTGTCACTCGTAATGGTACCCACGCGCGTCGTTTGCGCGCCCGCGGAAGCTGCCAAAAGCGGCAGAGACAGCGTCAACATCCCGACGGCAGCCACGGCGCAAACCATTGCTCTTCTCATTTTCGCATCCCTTCCTTTCCTAGATGGAAATGATTAAAAATATTACGTGATCACGCGGGGCCGATGGCGGATTTCCTGGCGTATCAGGAAAGATCGCTAGACGCGAGGAGGGGGGCAGGCCCTCGAGCCTGCCCCCCTCCTCAGGGTTGGAAGCTAAGTTGGATCAGCCGGTAGGTGTATCCTTATCCGGCTTCATCGGGTCGTCAGTCATCGGTGAGGTCGTCTCGGTCGCGTCCGTCGCCCCAGTCGCGTCCGTCGTCGCCAGCATACTGTCTCCACCTGACGCAGGAGGAGGACTAGGAGGAGCCTCTCCCGTGGTGGTGGGCGTAGCCGTAGTAGTAGGCGCAGCCGTAGTGGTGGGCGCAACCGTAGTGGTGGGCGCTGCGACCGTGCACCGGAAGGAGAACTCCACCTGGTTCCGAGATTCGGCCGTCACCAAATTAACCGTCTGAGAGGCAGACGGCACCGTACAGTCAGACGGGAAATCCTTCGCCGTAATGGTGAGCGAGCAGGTGTTGCCGTTGTTCGCCACAGCTCTGGAGACCACGGCCTTGCGGTCGGTCGTGCCGGCAATCGTGCTGGTCATAGAACCCGCAACGCCCGCCGACACGTCATAGCGACCAGCGTTAAGAGGCACCAATGTCTTGCCCTGCACAGTCACGATGCCACCTGGCGATGCAGACGCATCAATAGCAGGAGGCAATACAAGAATCTCAGCATCAGGTGCAACGCAGGAGAGTTGCGTGGTGTACTCCACACTGCCACCACCGGAATCACCCGTCACACTCTGAATCACATACACCTCGGGCTGCGAAACCTTCAAACGGAGGGTAAGGAGAGTTGGACTTCCCCAATACCAAGCTCTGATAAGGGAACTCTCCCTAGCGCTCTCTTCAAAGCCGTCCTGAATAGCGACACTGACATCGTACTGACATCCCGTCTCGACGCCTTCCTTGGTCAAGCCTCGGCGCACAACCTTCAGAGTTGTTTCCCGGCTATGCGAAGTCAGGGTGTCGACATTGGCGGTAATCTTAACACACTCGTCGGCAACGGATGTTCTCTCTCCATCATGGCCCCTGCCATTCGGTGTGAACGTGACTACCCACTTCCTAGCCAGGATTGCTTTACGATCGTCGCTGTCCTCATCAGCTGGACCTCTGACCCAGATCGTGGCATCCCGCCTGTCAACGCAGTTGGTATCAGACGTGTCAACTGTTGCGGAGGCCGTGGTGGCAGGGTCACCGTCTACACCGATAGGCGTGACCGTAGCTGCGCACTGCGTGCCCTTAGCAATCACATTGGCGCCAGGGAAGTTGAAACCGGCAGCAGCATCGGTGACGTAAGTAGCCGTGAAGTCGTACTGACAGTTGTTGTTCGTGTTAAACGCGCCAATAATCAGATCTCCGCCAGAAGCACCAGCCTCGACCGCTTTAGACACACTGCCGTCCGACGAAGAACTGCAACCACCCTTGGCTTTCCAGCTAACGGTGTACGTCCCACCTCGAACATCGTTTCCCTCAACGGAAATGAGCCCGGTCTCCGCGGACACAGACCCACTCGTGAGCGCCAGCAACGCAGCCAGAAGCCCGGCCACGCTCAAGACGCTTAAAACAATCTTTCTCATCTTTCTCGCTGTTCCCTTTCTTTTGTTAATCCAATTTTAAGGCCGGAACTCCATCTGAGCGCCCGACCGCTTCTCCAACAATACTTACAGGTTAGTCTAAACGGCAGGTTGTTGCAATACCCTATCCGATTTACCACAAACCCCACGCCATTAGAGCGAAAACGCAACATCTAGCTCTCGCCAAACAGGTTCCCGGGAAGCCGCTCGCAGGCAAGTCTCCGAATAGGGCCGGTCGCCAAAGCGCTAGACGCGAAGAGGGGGCAGGCCCTCGAGCCTGCCCCCTCTTCAGGGTTGGAAGCTAAGTTGGATCAGCCGGCAACTTCTTCGACCGCAGGCCCTTCACTCATCGGCGCAGTCGTCGGGGTAGCCGCCGGGGTAGTCGCCGGGGTCTCGCCGCCAGTCACGTCATCCGGCGACAGCATGCCATCACCAGGAGTTCCAGGAGGCGCGGGAGGAGTCGCGGTGTCCCCCGGGGCCGAGGTGGTGGCCGTCACGGGCGCAGCCGTTGTGGTAGGCGCGGGCGCAGCCGTTGTGGTAGGCGCGGCAACCGTGCACCGGAAGGAGAACTCCACAGTGCTCTGAGACTTGGCCGTCACCAAATTGACCGTCTGAGAGGCATCCGCCACCGTACAGCTAGACGGGAAATCCTTCGCCGTAACAGCGAGTGAACAACCGTCGCCGTCGTTCGCCACAGCTCTGGAGATCACTGCCTTGCGGGCGCTCGTGCCTGTCATCGCGCTGTTCATAGAACCCGCAACGCCCGCCGACACGTCATAGCGGCCAGCGTTAAGAGGCACCAACGTCTTACCCTTCACAGTCACAATGCCACCTGGCGTAGCAGTCGCATCGAGGGCAGGAGGCAAAGTAAAGACATCAGCATCAGGTGCGACGCAGGAGAGTTGCGTGGTGTACTCCACACTGCCTCCACCGGAATCACCTGTCACGCTCTGAAGCACAAACACCTCACGCTGGGCAACCCTGAGGAGGAAGCTAGTATCACCGTCCGCGGGATTATATTCTTTTTCTACCGAAGAATCCCGGGCGTTCTCTTCGAAACCATCCTGGACAGTAACACTAACACTGTACTGGCAACTCGTTGCGACACCTTCTTTGAGAAGACCGGCCTGAATCAGAGTTAAATCTACTGTTTGCACACCGCCGGTCACAGTAGTAGTGCCGGAAGCCTCAGCACATTCAGCGGCAGCGGATGACGTTTCGCCGTCAACGCCCTTGCCAGTTGGCTTAGCCGTGACAACCCACTTCCTAGCTGCAACCGCAGCCCGATCAGCAGATTCATCCCTAGTGGTGTCAGCGTCATCAGCTGGGCCTGTGACGGTAAACGTAATCTCTGGGGCGTTCACGCAGTCGGTGTCAGACGTCTCAACTACCGCGGTGGCCGTGGTGGCAGGATCACCGTCTACACCACTAGCCGTGACCGTAGCTGCGCACCGCGTGCCCTTAGCAACCAAACTGGCGCCAGGGAAGTTGAAACCGGCAGCAGCATCGGTGACGTAAGTAGCCGTGAAGTCGTACTGACAGTTGTTGTTCGTGTTAAACGCACCAATAGTCAGATCCCCTCCACTAGCACCAGCCTCGACCGCTTTAGACACACTGCCGTCCGAGCTAGAACTGCAGCCGCCCTTGGCTTTCCAAGCAACGGTGTACGTCCCACCTCGAACATCAGATGCCTCAACGGTAATGAGCCCGGTCTCCGCGGACACAGACCCACTCGTGAGCGCCAGCAACGCAGCCAGAAGCCCGGCCACGCTCAAGACGCTTAGAACAATCTTTCTCATCTTTCTCGCTGTTCCCTTCCTTTTATTTATCCAACTTCAGGGCCGGGACTATCGTTAGCACCCGGCCGTTTTTCCAACATTTCCCCACACTTTACACTGCTTGGCGACAATTGCAACGTCTTTATTCAGATTGATTACAGACGCCCGTACATTGTTGCGGGGATTTGTCAAGAATCACCTACAGCATAATTGCTGTTCCCCTCAAACAGTGCGCTTAAACGGCACCTCGTTGAAATTGCCGTCCGGATCAGCCGGCGGGGGTATCACCCTCGGGGAGTAAGCAGGTGAAAAAGAACTCCAGGATGTTCTGAGGTTCGGCTGTCGGTAGGTCGATCTTCAAAGAGTCTTCCTTTACCGTGCAGTTAGACAAAACGGTTTCTTCCGCCCCGCTGGCTTGAACCTCCTCGTCCGAAAAGCGAGGACTGATCGCGCGAACCCGCACACGAAACGCGCAAGGGCGACCGTTGGCATCCACTGCGTTAGCAACTAAGGCATACCAACCGTCGGCGGTAATCACGGAACCGGCGACCCCTGCCGTCGCGTCGAACCTTCCCTCGGTGAGAGACACCAACCGTCGTGGCTTTATTTCAGCGTCCGAGCTAGGGCAACATGAAGGTCCAGTGGGTGGAGGGGGAGACCCCAGTCGTCGTTCCTTTACTTCGGCATACGAACTGCTCTCAATCATCTGTGGAAGAGAGAGTTGCTTGCCCCCAGTGGAACAAGTGAGTCGTGCGTCGTACTCCACTAAGTTGCTGTCGTTGCCGCCGCCGCCCGACACGTTCTGCACCACATAAACCTCTCTGCGGGCGACCTTGAGGATAAAACCGGCAATGGACTCACCATTCGGCAAAGGCGTGAAGCCCTCCACAGGAATGGGGCTCTTGGCGACGACTTCTTCTAGTTTTTCTTTTTGGATTGCCCCGCCCGTGAAGCCCTCCACAGGAATGATGCCCTTTACGACCTCCACATAGCCATCCGGGAGGGTGACGCCGACGTCGTACTGACAACTCCTAGCACTGCCGTCCGCGGCGTTGAGCCCGCGGGCAATCAACTTGAACCTGATCTCAGAAACGCCGCGCCCAATGTCAGTGGCCTCGCCCTTGACCTCAACGCACTCCGCGGCCGCTGTCTCGGCCCTTCCGTCCGAACCCCTGCCGTTCGGAGTAACTGTGATCAACCAACTACGGGCACTCACCGCAGACCGATGATGCGAGTTGTTAATGCGGCCATCGTCCGCGGGGCCGGTCACGAGGACGGTGAGATCGGAGGTCTCTACGCAGTCCTCCGTGTCCACGCTGACAGACGCACTCGGAACAGTGGCGGCGCCGCCATCTAAGTGCCGCTCACCGACCGAAGCCGCACACCACACACCTGCGGGGACGGGCGCACCGAAAAACGCCGCAAGCCCGGCGAAAAGACCGACAACACTGCAGACACCCGAAACTATCCTCTTCCACTTTCTCAATTCTTCTCCCCTCGCCTTTCAGATTCCTACAAAGAACCCTCACATAGAAAAACTCCCTAGAGGCTAGTTGACCTCCAGGGAGTTAATTGACGGACCACACATGGGGTCCCCAGGGACTTGCGTCTCCTTACATCATGCCGCCCATTCCGCCCATGCCCCCCATTCCGCCCATGTCGCCTCCGGGAGGCGCCGGAGCGGGGGGTTCGGGCTTCTCCGCCACCAGGCACTCGGTGGTCAGAAGAAGTCCAGCTATGGAGGCCGCGTTCTGCAGAGCCGCACGCGTGACCATTGCCGGATCGATAACCCCAGCAGCCGAGAGGTCTTCCATTTCTCCTGAGACGGCGTTGAAACCGGTAGAACCCTCTGCCGCCTCTATTCGGCGCACTATCACCGAGCCCTCAAACCCGGCGTTAGCGGCGATGAGCTTGGCGGGCATGCCTAGGGCGGTGTGCACCAGGCGGGCGCCGGTGGCCTCGTCGCCTGAGGCGGCGTCGGCAACTGCCCCTACGACCTTGCGGCAGCGCAGCAGTGCAGTGCCGCCGCCGGCGACCACGCCTTCTTCAATAGCAGCCCGAGTAGCGGATAGGGCGTCCTCGATGCGGTGCTTCTTCTCCTTGAGTTCCACCTCGGTGGCTGCGCCCACCTGTACCACGGCCACGCCCCCGGCCAGCTTGGCCAAGCGCTCCTGGAGTTTCTCGCGGTCCCAGTCGGAATCGGTGTTCTCAATTTCCTGACGAATCTGGCGGATGCGGCCTTCCACGTCTGCGGAGGATCCCGCTCCTTCCACGATGGTGGTGTCGTCCTTGGAGATGACCACCTTGCGGGCTTGACCCAGCAGGTCCAAGGTGACGGAGTCGAGCTTGATGCCGACCTCCGGCGAGATCACCTCTCCACCGGTGAGGATTGCCATGTCGGCGAGCATGGCCTTTCGCCTTTCGCCGAAACCAGGAGCTTTGACGGCCACGGAGTTGAACGTGCCGCGGATCTTGTTGACCACCAAGGTGGCCAGCGCCTCCCCTTCAACGTCCTCGGCAACGATGAGCAGCGGCTTGCCGGTCTGCATGACCTTCTCAAGCACCCCTAGGAGGTCTTGAGCCGAACTGACCTTGCCTTGGTTGTAAAGGATGTACGGGTTTTCGAGCACCGATTCCTGCCGCTCTGGATCGGTCACGAAGTAGGGCGAGAGGAAGCCCTTATCAAACTGCATGCCCTCTACAAAGTCGAGTTCCATGCCGAACGTGTTGGACTCCTCCACCGTCACCACGCCGTCCTTGCCGACTTTGTCTATGGCGTCGGCTATGACCTCGCCCACGGCGGAGTCGGCAGCGGAGAGGGAGGCCACTTGTGCGATCTCACGCTTGTCATCTATGGAGACCGCTTGGGAAGCCAAATTCTCCACGGCGGCGGCGACCGCCCGGTCTATGCCCCGTTTGAGGCCCATCGGACTGGCGCCTGCGGCCACGTTGCGGAGCCCCTCGTTCACGAGAGCTTGCGCTAAGACGGTGGCCGTGGTGGTGCCGTCGCCCGCTATGTCGTTGGTCTTGGTGGCCACTTCTTTCACCAACTGGGCGCCCATGTTTTCGAAGTTGTCGTCGAGTTCCACGTCGCGAGCTATTGACACACCGTCGTTGGTGATGGTGGGTGCGCCGAACTTCTTGTCGAGCACCACGTTGCGGCCCTTGGGGCCGAGCGTGACCTTGACCGTCTCGGCGAGTTGGTTAACGCCGGACTCCAGGCTGCGACGCGCCTCTTCGTCAAATTTGAGTATGGATGTCATGACTTGCCGGCTTCCCTTCAGGCAACTATGGCCAGCACGTCCCGGGCGGAGAGGATGAGCAGATCCTCGCCGTCCACGGTGATTTCGGTGCCTCCGAACTTGCTGTAGACGACAGTGTCGCCTTCGGAGACGCCAAGAGGGACGAGTTCTCCGGTCTGCTCCGAGCGCTTGCCTGGACCCACTGATAGGACTTCGCCCTGCTGGGGCTTTTCCTTGGCGGTATCGGGAATCACGAGACCGCTGGCAGTTACCTCTTCAGAATCGTTAGGACGCACGACGATGCGGTCCTCAAGAGGCTTGATTTTCATTTGGCATGCCCTCCTTTGGGTGGTTAGCACTCTCTTTAGTCAAGTGCTAACGATAGCGGTTCGATTCGGAACTGCAAACATCCCAGCGAAACCGGGGGGTTGGTCACGGACTAGGGATGGCGGAGGGAGCAGCGAACCAAATAGCGGCCCCCCGGCAGATGCCCCCTAGCGGCCCCCCGGCGGCCCCCGGCCGCAGCCCCCTAGCGACTTCCCGGCCGCGGGCCCTGGACTAATTCGTTCTGTTGAGAAGGTGCGAACTCGCCCGGTCGAGGAGGTGAGCGGAAACCGCTTTCAGCACCTTGGCCGCCGGAGACTCCCCCAGCGCCTCTGCGGCTGCCGTCGCCCGTCTGCCCCAGTCGGCGGCCACGTCTAGAGCTCCTTGGACTCCGCCGCCCGAACAGATGAGTTCTCCCGCCCGCTTCGAATCCTCCGGGGTCAGGGGGGGTGAGAGGCTCAGGATGCGGCGCAGTTCATCGCCTGCCGGCGTTTGCAGCGTGAGGATCACCGGGAGGGTGTAGTTTCCTTCGGCCAGATCGGCCCCGGCTGGCTTGCCCAACTGCTCGTCCGTGGCCACGACGTCCAGCACGTCATCTACGATCTGAAACGCCATCCCGTATCCATGCCCGAAATCCGTGAGCGCATCCTTAACCGACTCCGAAAGCCCGGCCACTATGCCGCCTATCCGGCAGGACGCAGCGAGGAGGGCAGCAGTCTTGCCGGCAATGGAGAGTTGGTAGTTCTCCAGACTGCGGTCTGTGCGGAATGCGTCCTGGTGTTCTCGGATCTGCCCCTCGCAGAGCTTGCCGATGGTGGCGGCAAGAAGCCCGGCCACCTCCGTGCCGAGGGCGGCGGCGATTTGCGACGCCCTCGCCAGCAAGAAGTCGCCCGCCAGGATGGCGACGAGGTTGTCCCAGCGGTCGTTGACGCTGCTGACGCTGCGCCTGGTGCTGGCCGAGTCCATGACGTCGTCGTGGTAAAGCGACCCCAGGTGAACCAGTTCCACCGCCGCAGCGCCGCTGATCGCTTCGGCTGAAACCTCCGCAGGGGAAGGCGGGCAAGCCCGAGACGAAAAGGACGAGGCGCCAATCGCAGGGTCTGCGCCCAAAGCAGCCGAGGCAATGGCGAGGGCGGGGCGGACGCGCTTTCCTCCCGCTTCAATGAGATGACAAGCCACGTCGGAAAGGAACTCAAGATCGCAGGTGACCTCCTCACGCAGCCGCTCCTCCACCCGATTCAGGTCCGACGCAAGAGACGGCAATAATCGGAGCGGGTCAGGCGTTATCACACTCTGAGGCTAAGACGTGGAGCCCGTCTCTGCGAGCAGGAGTCAGGTCTCCGGCGGTGCGCCGACGGGTGCGCCGACGGGTGCCCCGGCAGGTATGCCGGCGGGTATGCCGGGGTATGACTGCCAAAGCCTCACCTGCCACTAGAATGCGCTTTAGAAGGAGCAGCAGATGTTCGAGAGATTTACAGACCGAGCCCGAAGAGTGGTGGTGCTGGCACAGGAGGAAGCGCGCCTTTTGAGCCACAACTACATCGGCACAGAGCACATCCTGCTAGGTCTCATCCACGAAGGCGAGGGGGTGGCCGCCCGCGCCATGGAGGCGATGGGCATCTCACTTAAAGAAGTGCGCGTGCAGGTGGAGAAGACCATCGGCAAGGGCGCCAACGAACCCAAGGGGCACATCCCCTTCACGCCCCGCGCCAAGAAGGTGCTGGAGCTTTCGCTGCGTGAAGCGCTGCAGTTGGGACACAACTACATCGGCACAGAGCACATCCTGCTAGGTCTCATCCGCGAGGGAGAGGGGGTGGCGGCTCAGGTCTTGACGCATCTCGGAGCAGACCTCACCCAGGTGCGTCAACAGGTCATAAAGCTGCTCTCCGGCTACTCCAGCAGCGGAGAGCGTCCCGACAAGCCGCAGAGTTCCCCAAGCGGACGCAAGCAGAGAGACGGCTCTCACATTCTCGATCAGTTCGGGCGGAACCTCACGCAGATGGCCAGAGACAAGAAACTCGACCCGGTGATCGGACGTAAGCGTGAGACCGAACGGGTCATGCAGGTGCTGTCGCGGCGCACCAAGAACAGCCCGGTGCTCGTCGGGGAACCCGGCGTGGGAAAGACGGCCATCGTGGAAGGGCTGGCTCAGCGGATCGCCAACGACGACGTCCCGTCCACGCTCAAGAACAAGCGCCTCTACACACTCGATCTCGGTGCGTTGGTGGCGGGCAGCCGCTACCGAGGAGACTTTGAGGAGAGGCTGAAGAAAGTTCTCAAAGAGATCAAAGGGCGCGGTGACGTCATTCTGTTTATTGACGAACTGCACACGCTGGTGGGGGCGGGGGCGGCCGAAGGCGCCATCGACGCCGCCTCAATACTCAAGCCTCTGCTCGCCCGGGGCGAACTGCAGACCATCGGCGCCACCACGCTGGACGAATACCGCAAGCACCTAGAGAAGGACTCCGCCCTTGAGCGGCGCTTCCAGCCCATAACTGTGGAGGAGCCGGACGTAGACCAGACGATAGAGATACTGCGAGGTTTGCGCGACCGCTACGAAGCCCACCACAGGGTGACGATCACCGACCAGGCCGTGGTGACCGCCGCCAACCTCGCCGACCGCTACATCTCCGACCGCCACCTCCCCGACAAGGCCATCGACCTCATCGACGAAGCCGGCTCAAGAATGCACCTCAAGCGCATGGACACTCCCACTGACCTGCTGGAGGTAGACGCACAGATCAGCGACGTTGCGGAGCGCAAGAAGAAGGCCGTTGAGACGCAGGACTTTGAGGAAGCCGGCAACCTGCGCGACGAGGAGAAGGAACTGCGGAAACGCCGCTCCCAGGTGGAAGCCGCTTCAACCGAAGCCGGGCTCGACCTCTTCGACGAAGTTGACGAGGAAGGCATCGCTGAGGTTTTATCGGTCTGGACGGGCATCCCCGTCTACAAGATCACCGAGGAAGAGACGGCCAAACTGCTGAGGATGGAAGAAGCCCTGCACCTAAGGGTGGTAGGCCAGAACAACGCAGTCAAAGCGGTGAGTCAGGCCATTCGCCGCACCAGAGCCGGGTTGAAAGACCCGAAGCGACCCTCGGGATCGTTCATCTTCCTGGGTCCGTCGGGGGTGGGGAAGACCGAGTTGGCCAAGACTCTCGCTGAGTTCCTCTTCGGCGACGATCAGGCACTGATCAGTCTTGACATGTCGGAGTACATGGAGAAACACGCCGTTTCGCGGCTGATGGGCGCGCCGCCCGGCTACGTGGGCTACGACCAAGGCGGGCAACTCACCGAGGCGGTGAGGCGCAAGCCGTTCTCGGTCGTGCTCTTTGACGAGATCGAAAAAGCACACCCCGACGTTTTCAACACGCTGCTGCAGATCATGGAAGAGGGTCGCCTCACCGACAATCAAGGCCACACCGTGGACTTCAAGAACGTCGTGCTGATAATGACCTCCAACCTGGGGACGCAGGACCTGCGCAAGGCGACGCTCGGATTTGCCCGGGCGGACAAGGCTCTGACCTACGAAGCCATGAAAGAAAAGGTGACAGAGGCCTTGAAAAACCACTTCAGGCCGGAGTTCCTGAACCGGGTGGACGAAGTGATCGCCTTCCACGAACTCAGCACCGAGGAAGTCACTCAGATCGTCGACCTCATGATCGGTCGGCTGGCGGAACAGCTCTCGTCTCAGGGGATCGGCCTGGAAGTGACCCCCGAGGCAAAAATACTCCTAGCTTCGGAGGGCTATGACCCCACCATGGGGGCTCGCCCGCTGAGACGCGCCATCCAACACCTAGTGGAGGACCAGCTATCGGAACTTCTGCTTCACCGGGAGTTTCAGGCTGGCCAGATCGTGATCGTAGACACAGAAGAAGATCCCGACAATCCCAATGAGCAGCGGATTGCGTTCAAGGCCATTGATGGGGTCGGGGGCTCCCCGCAGGAATCCGCTCCCCCGATTGAGGAGATGCTCGCCCGCTAGAGCCCCTGGCCGGTCGTGGGTGAGTCGTAATTGCCGTTGTCGACCGTTCTGAGATTCTTTGATGTGCGAGATCAGGCTCTGCTTCCCGCCGTAGGAACATTCCGCGCTCAACGCCAGCGGCGCTTGGGGCGGGCGCGGCGGCTGCTCTGCGTTATCGCTGCAGCGGTCTTGGGGTTGGTCGCCGCCGCCTGCGAAGTGGGGGCGGAGGTCACGATCCAAGTTGAGGAGGACGGCTCGGGTCTGGTGAGCGTGGGCGTAGGCCTTGACGTCCCCACCGCCAACGCCCTGGGAGGCGAAGACGAGGCGCGGGGTTACGAACGCCTGGTGAACCTGGACGACCTCAAAGATGCGGGGTGGAGCTACGACGGTCTCACGAGGGAAGTCGACAACCTCTACTGGCTTCGGGCATCCAAGTCGTTCGGGAATCCAGAAGAACTGGCCGCTGTGCTGGCCGAGGCGGCTGGAGGGGGCGTCTTCTCCGATATTGAGCTGGAGCGTGAGAGCACTTTCGCCCGTCAGAAATGGTCGCTGAGCGGAGAAGTGAACGCCGTCGCGGCGGTTCTGAACGCCGTCAACGCCGGGCCGGAGGCGGCGAGCGTAGGGGGAGGCGGGCTGAGCGGTCTTTTCGACTTCGTGCGCACCCTGGAAAGCTTCGACATCTCCGGGGCGGCGGGCGAAGACGCCGTCGCGGCTCTAGTCGAGACTATGAGTTTCCGCCTGGAAGTTCTGCTGCCGGGCGATCCGTCCGAGAACTCCGGGCCGAACGTGATCGAACTCGACGACTCTGGGGATGGCAAAGCTTCCATACGAGTGCTCTCGGAGGCCGACAACTCAACGGCGCGGACGATCCGCTACTTGGCCTATGCGGCGGCGGCGCTATTCGTAGTGACGGTGCTGCTGAGCATCATGAAGTGGGGGTACGTACGCAGGAAGCAGAAACTTTCTTCCAAAGCCTTGCTGCGAAAGGCTGCTAAAGAGGAACGGAGGGCTAAGAGAGCCGCCCGCGCTCGAAAGAGGGCTGAGGCGCGAGACGCAGCGCCCACCGTAGAACTGAAAGAGGAAGAGTTCGTTTCCTTCGCAGATCCCCGCGACGCTTCGCTAGAGCAGGCAGCCGATGATTACGCCTACGCCCCCGTCGACTCTCACGCCGAGTACCAAGCGGACGACGCCGAGTACCAAGCGGACGACGGCGTGAAGGCAGGCGTGGATGCAGACGCCGACGACGAAGAAAGCTTTGATGCAGAAGCAGTGCCCGCTGGAACAGTGCCAGCAGACTTGAAGTGGGCAGATGGTAGTCTCACGCCCTCTGACGCAGCAGTACCCCCTGACGTCGTGAGTCAGCCGTCTCCGTCCAGGCAACTGAGGCTGCTCTGCGTGGGCGTCTGGGAGATTCTCTTGCAACCTCCCGATCCCCCGAGAGAACTCCTGACGGCGTTCGCTAGGCAGATGGGCAGCACCACAGACGAGAGCGTGATCGCCGCCGCCTACCGGGAGGCAGTCCTAGGGCGCACCACTCCTGAGTCGCTGTGGTCGGACTGCGGGCTGGACGGGCAAGCGAACTGGCCTGCAGGAGGACCTGCGGCACAAAACGTAAGTGTCCGTCCGGGAGCGAAGGAGTTCCTTGAGCGGGTAGTCAGCGGGGGCATCTACACAGCCGGCGTGGCCGACGGCGTCGGGGGGTGGATCAGGCAACTTCTGCGCGCTCAGAAGGTCGGCAACCTTCACACCCTCCTGATCAGCGGCGAACTGCGGTTGAGCGAGACCGAGCCAGAATTCCTGAGGATGCTGGAAACCTCTACGGGCATTCCAGCGGCCAACTGCCTTCTCATCCACACCAGGGTGGAAGTCCTGAACGCTGCCGCCTCCCTGGGGATGTCAACGGCGTTCTTCGGAGCTGAAGAGGCCGCCTCTGGTCATCCCCATCTGGACGATTTCTCGGGCCTCGGCGCTGTCAGCTAGAGGGGTTCCTGGAGGAAAGGGACGCCTGGATCCCGCGGGCGTCTGGACTGTTCTGCTGGCCGCCGGAAGCGGGCGGCGCTTCGGAGGAGAAAAGTTGCTTCAGCCGCTCGGGGGGCGCAGCGTGCTGGAACGTTCTCTAACAACGGCAGTAGAAGCCTCAGAAGGCGTGATCCTTGTGCTGCCGCCCGAGGTGGACTCTCCGGGGATTGACCAACTACTCGCCGAGATGCTTGAACGCTCTGCGGGTGAGAAGGATCGTGGGATCGTCTGCACCTCCGGGGGAGCAACCCGCTCGGAGTCGGTGCGATGCGGCCTTGCGGCCGCGCCTGCAGAAGCGGAGGTGATAGTTGTGCACGACGCTGCCCGGCCGCTGGCTTCGGCTTCCCTCTACTCAGAAGTCGCCGCCGCGGTGCGAGCCGGAGCGGACTGCGCCGTCCCGACGGTGGCCGTGACCGACAGCATCCGCCACCTCAGGAAAGGGGCTTTGGATCGGTCGGAGTTGCGCGCTGTGCAAACCCCTCAAGCTTTCCGCGCTCAGGCGCTGCGAGACGCCCACAGCGGCGAAGGGGAAGCCACCGACGACGCCAGCCTTCTAGAGGCGGCAGGGGGCGCTATCCGGCTGGTGGAAGGCGATCCGACCAACATCAAGATCACTACGCCCGTAGACCTGGCCGCCGCCGAAGCGCTGCTGCGAATAAACTAGGCTGGCAGCGGCTGGAGTTTCGGGCGGCTAGAACTGAGGGCTAGATCTGACGGTGCTAAGCGCCTTCGGAACGCCCGCCTCTGGACGGACAAGACGAGACACAAACAGGACACGGCATGAGCAACGGGGAACACGAACGCAACCGAGGCGAAAGAGACCAAGGGTTCCGGGGCAGACAGACGCAAGGTTCTTCTGCAGGAGGGGTGGAAAACTGGGCGCCCCCTCAACAATCCGGCGGTTCTTACCGCGATTGGGAGCCGACTAGAGATCGGAGCAGCGCTCAAATGGCTCAAAGAACATTCAACCAGAATTTGGCGCCGTCGCAGCAGGGGAACCCCTTGGCCATAGCCGGATTCGTGCTTTCCCTTGTTTCAATAGTCCTCTTCTGGATACCGTTCGTCAATTTCTTACTGTTGGTTCTGGCAATCGTGTTTTCCGCCGTAGGTCTGAGCAAAGCGAACAAGGAAAACAGGCCGCATCGCGGGCTGGCTATAGCCGGACTTTGCATTGCTCCGGTCCCACTGGTCCTGATAATTGTATTTTTTGTTCTTCTAGGTACAGCAGTAATTATCAGTGAAGCTGAAACGTCGTCTATCGGTGTGTTGGTGGCCTGGAGGGGCTTCTAGGAGGGGCTTCTAGGGGACTTCCACCCGCTTGTAGAGCCAGACCGTCAAGGCGTAGAAAACGAGCGCAACCAATAAAGGCACCAGGATCGACACCCCGACGGACTTCTCCAACACCGTGTAGGTAGCAAAATCCAAGTCTTCTGACTTGGCGGAGATGCTTCTGACGTAGTGAAGTACGGTCATGCGACCCAACCTCTGGTTGAGGTTGCCTATCACATTTTCCCAGATGTAGATGTAGAACATTCCTAGGAGCATCGGGCGTTTGAGCACCATGCCCAAGGCTAGAAAAATGGAAGAAAAGGCGGCCAAAGCCACTAGCGCGGGAATGAACAAGTGCTCGTCCAACACCCAACCTCCCACCGTTATGGGAAGCACGACCCCGATGAAAACCGCCGCCATCACCGCAGCCCAACCTCCTGCAACGGAAATCACAGGTGAAATGGGCCGCATCCACAGATAGACCAAAGTCCCTTCGTCGCGCATCTCTGAATAAGCACCGTTGGCCGCCACCAGAAGGACGCAAAACGGCAGCAAGAGCTGCATGCAGATGACGTAAAAAGACTGGGCGCCCGAGACCTGCCAGTCATATAATCCCAGTCGGAAGCCGACCATCATGCCGACTATCGCCAAGAAGACCGCCACCAACACCCACATCTTGGGCTTGTCGCGCCGCACGCTGCCTAGGACACACCTGTAGACGGGAAAAATCCGGCGGATCATCGACGTCTCGGTTCTCACCGGCTGCGCTCCAACAGGTACAAGAACACCGACTCCAGGTCGGCGTCGAGGGGGCGAAGTTCGGAGAGCGTGACACCCTTTTCCTTTGCGATAGGAGCTATCTGCGAGAAAAAGTCACGCGGCTGCTGAGTGGCTAATTCCAGCGCTCCCGAGGGGCCGACTTCAACGTATTCGATCAGCCCGCGGGACAACAGCGAGGCCGCAAACTCCCTAGGGCTCTCCACAGCGACGCCGAAGCGACGCGGGCGGTCGTTCATCAGATCGCGGATCGCTTTGTAATCGCCTTCCGCCAGAAGCCGCCCGTTTCCCATGATCAGCACGTTCGACCCCATGCGCTGCACTTCCTCTAGCACATGGCTAGACACCAGCACGCAACGCCCGGCGTCTGCGATCGTGTGGAACAGGTCTATGAGTCGGTTTCGCTGCAGCGGGTCCAGGCCGGTCAAGGGTTCATCAAGAAAAAGTATCGACGGCTCATGGACTATGGCCTGAGCTATCTTTGCGCGCTGGCGCATGCCTTTGGAGTAGGTGCTCAACCGGCGCTTGTCCCCCGGGTCGAGACCCACCAGCGAGATGGCCCGCTCCGCCGCCGTCCTCGAATCGGCTAGGCCACAGAGGTCTGCCGCTAAACGAACGAACTCCCCGAGGCGCATGTGTTCAAAGAGTTGTTCCTGCTGGGGCACCAGACCTACGTGCCTGCGCAGCATCACATCGCCTCGGAGATCTCTGCCCAGCACGCGAACCTCGCCCGAGCTAGGCGAAGCCAAGCCGCTGAGCATTCGGAGGAGGGTTGATTTCCCAGCTCCGTTGGGGCCTAGGAGCGCAGTCACGCCCGCCCCTATCTTGAACGTCACGTTGGAAACCGCCACGAGGTCGCCGAACTCCTTGGAAACGTTCAAGGCTTCGATCATCGGAGCGTTTCCCGCGGCGGCGTTCATCGGCTCTCCGTCCACTTACGGCTGCTCCACCAGACGAAGGCGAACCCCGCTGCTGCCCATGCCAGGTTGGCCAGTATGACCCAGTGAGAGGAGACGTTCCCGAGGATTTCCACTCCTTCGCTGTCACCCTCGTTTTGGAACACGTACCTGCCCATTCCGTACGTCAGGTGAAACGGGCTCAAGAGGTAATACTCCTCGGCTATGCCCCTGACTTCATTCAATATGCCCAGCACCGAGGAGGGTACCCAAAAGAAAATCACGCTGATCAGACTCCCCGCCCCCCCTTTCTTCACCAAACATCCCCCTGCCATTCCGACTGCGGCAGGCACCAAGGCGATCGCAACCGACCCCACCGGGGCGCGCCAGAGGAAGTCCAGAAAGTCCATCCCGCTTCCAGCCCCGCTGCCGAGCAGCGAATAGAGCAGAAACATAAAGAGCAGCGCAGGGAGAAACAGAAGCACCATGACGGCTAGGATGGCCGAACTCTGGGCGGAGGTGTAACGGAGTCTGGTGATGGGGGAAATCATGTAAAGGGCGAAAAGCCCGCCGCTGCGATCCTGGGAAAGAATTCGCGCAGGGATCGTTATCGCCAGGAAAAAAATGCCCCAAACCCCTACTTGATAAAACCACCTCACCTCGGTGAAAACGAACTTATATTCGTCGAGGAGATTGCTAAACCAGTTAATGATGACAAAAATGGCCGCCGCAGCCCAGACGAACAGCGCTGCGAGGATCGGCACGAGTTTGTGACGGAACTTGCGCCTGCGGCCCAGCACGCGTCCGCACGTGTAAATCCAGAGAGTCCACACGGCTCGCGAAGGAGCCCGGCGAGGCCCGGTGTAGGAACGGAAACCCTGCCCGTAGATTTGAGTTTCCGACTCGGGAGAGTGGATGGTCACTGCCGCCCCTTAACTCGCTGCACCCGTGATGGGGTCGCCGACTCTCGCCCTAGCGGGGTCGGTCTGCCTGTAGTCCTCTTCAAATATCTGTTCAAGCGAGAGTTCCTCGGGCATCATCGACATGAGTTCCAGCTCCAGGGAGACCAAGGCGTCTCGAATGCTGTCAACGCAGCGGCGCTGCACAGCTTCCTCCTCGGCAGGAGAATGTTCTTCCTCCCCAGATCGGAACAGCGAAACCCGCACCATCGTTCCGCCCGGGCTTACGTCGGCCGAAAAACCCGAACCTCTGAGCAAAGACGCCAGTTCCTCCGCTCCGGCGTTCACCTCCACCAGGTAGTGCCCCGACGACTTGAGCAGTTCATCAACCATCCCTGAACGAACCACTTGACCCTCGTTGAGGATCACCACGCTGCGACAGATCCTCTGAACCTCCGCAAGATGATGCGAACTCACCAGAATATTGATGCCGTGCTCGTCAGAGAGGCGCTTGATGACCTCCAGCATGTCGATCCGCTGCACGGGATCAAGACCGTCGGTCGGCTCGTCAAGGATGAGCAGTTCGGGGTGGTGGGCGGTGGCCTGAGCCAGCTTCACGCGCTGCAGCTGACCGGTGGACATCTCGCCGGTCGGCCTGAAACGTTCCTCTCCCAGGCCGACCTCCCAAAGAGTGTCGCTGGCGCGCTGAGTCGCCTGACGGATGGGCAGTCCGTGCATAGCGGCCATGTGAGCGACGAGGTCGAAGGCGGTCATGTCGGGGGGCAAGAGCCGCTGCTCAGGTGCAAAGCCCAGGCGCTGACGCACTTCAAGCCCTGCTCTAGCGGGGTCGTCGCCCAACACAGAGAGCCTGCCACCGTCGGCTTGGCGCAACCCGAGCATAAGCGTGATCAGGGTGGTCTTCCCGGCGCCGTTCGCCCCCAGCAGCCCGGTGATCCCAGAATGGAAGTCGGCGTCCATGCCGACCAGGGCAGTCGTAGCACCGAACCGTTTGACCACGCCTCGGCACTCCACGATCTTCATGAGCGCAAGTCTAGGCTAGGGGTGAGACTTGCCCTGATCTCAAAAGCCCATCTCGGCCAGCAGGTCGGCGATCTGTCTGCCGATTACCTCCATAGAGAGGTGTCTTTCCGCTGCGGCGCGGTTGCGGGCGAGAAGCCCCTTCAGTTCGCTGCTGTCTCGCTCAGACAGGAGGCGGCGGAGGAGTGCAATGTCGCCGGGAGTGAACCACTCAAATCCCAGGGCGCGCAGTTCGGAGGCGACCGGGTAGCCGTCGACCACAGCAGGGCGCCTCCAGACGGCGGCCTCCACGGGCGGGTTGCCGAAGCCTTCCCAGGTGGAAGTGAAGACCACCAGATCGGCGGCGGCGTAGAGATCTGCCAGATCGGCGGCGGGGAGGCGCAGCACGCGACAGGCGGCGCTGGCCAGAACGGCCTCAAGTTCCCCGTCGTAGCCCTCCTCGGCCGGCCCGGTCAGCCAGTAGGAGGCGCCCAGGGCTTCGCAGACCTTCAACGCTGCGGGGATGTTCTTGCGGGCTATGGCGCGCACCGGATGGACGGCCAGCAGTTCATCGGGCTCGACGCCGAGTCGGCGGCGCATCTGGTCGCGGTCCCCGGCGGGCGGGCGGGTTTCAAAGGGGTTATAGACAACTCTCGCCTCAATGCCTCGCTGAGCCATCTGTTTTGCCGTGAGTTCACTCACCACAACGTGCTTCCAGGCATCGTCAAGGGGGGGCAGTTCGGTGATGTGAGCGAACCGCTGCCTCTGCCAAGGAAGATCGTGATGATGCAGAATGGCTCTGCGCCCGGCCAGAACCCGAGCGACGGCGGCCGAAGCGGTCAGGTTCAAGGGAAGGCTGCAAAGGTTCGCCGCCACTACCAGATCGGCGTCGGAGACAGCCGCTTCAAAGCGCTCAGCTAGCAGTGCTTGGCGTTCGGAGTCCCATCCTGCGTCGGTTGGACTCGGCGCCTGAGCGCTTGAGCCGGCCTGAGCGCCCTCAAGCGCCCTAGCCCTATCCGAAGCAGACCCTGCCAACGGAGGAAATTGAGACGGAAATTGAGACGGATCCAAGCCCAGACCGCCGACGACGCGGTCGGCGCCGTCTTCACCCGCGACCGTCACGACACGCCACCCTTGTCTTTCCAGGATGCTCCCCCAGCGCCGGGCGACCACCGAGACACCGTCGAGCCCGCCCAGACGGAAAGATGCGATGGCGCAAGTAGGCACGAGATGACGCTACCGGCCGCCGAGATCGGGTAATGAGATATGGCCAGACGCGCCGTCGCAGAGCACAAGACGAGCGCCGAAAGGGGAGCCTGGACGTTTGAAGGGGATTTCATGACAAAACAAACCGCCGCCCCGCCGCCCAACCGAGCGCAGCGCGCCGAGATGCCGCCCAAGACGCAGCGCGCCGGAGCGCAGAGTTGAGCGAATTCCGCAGGCGAGTCCACGACATGATGCGGCTCCACTGGGTGGACATACCCCCGGGGAGCGGTTACACCGCACCGAATCCTGAGCGCTACCCCTGGCAGTGGCTCTGGGACTCCTGTTTCCATGCCCTCATCTGGGCAGAACTGGGCGACGACCGCGGGGTAGATGAACTCACGCAGGCGTTCGTCGCAGCCGACGCCTCGGGGTGCGTCCCGCACATGCGCTACCAAAAGCAACCGCGCCGCCACGAAGACCTCTGGGGGCGCCGAGGCGCATCCTCCCTGACCGGCCCCCCCATGTACGGCCACGCAGTGGCGGAACTCTGCCGCCGAGGGGTGCACGTTCCGGAGCGACTCATCGCTCAGGCAGCAGACGCTCTGCGTTTCTTGTTGGAGCGCCGTCAGCGGGATGAAGCCTCGGGGTTGTTGGAGATCTGCCACCCCTGGGAGTCGGGGGCAGACGACGACCCCCGCTGGGACGACTACTGCCGCGGCGGCTTTGAGCCGTCGCTCTGGGCGAAGCGCAAGCAGGAACTTATGACCAGAATCGAGCGGGACTCCAACGGCGCTCCGCTTCGTAATCGGGAGTTCCGGGCGGCGTCGGTCGGCTTTTCTGCCCTGACAGCGTTCAACGCCCTAGAACTGGCCGAAGCCACCGACGCTCTAGAAACAGCGCCCGCACACCGCCTAGCCGACGCCGTCCGCGGGCGCTGGTGCGCCGAAAGCGGCTGCTATGCCGACGCCGGAGGAGCAGAAGGCGGCTCCGGACTCATCCGCACCGCATACGGCATGCTGGCGATCCTCGTGGAGTCCGAGGAGAGCCGCCTGACCGCCGCCGCCTCGGAGTTGCTCTCGGCGGAAGGGTTCGGCGGAGAGTTCGGCATGGCGGGCGTCCATCGAGCCGAAGCAGCCTACGACTCGGGCACCTATTGGAGAGGGGCCTCCTGGCCGCAGTTGAACTACCTGCTTTGGCTGGGAATGCGCCGCGGAGGGTTGGACACACAGGCCGCTTCCGCGGCCAGCGCCTCACGAGCGGGCTCCGAAGCGTCGGGGTTGGCCGAGAGTTGGGACTGCGACAACGCTGCGGCTGTGGGCGCTGTCCCGCAGAGTTGGGCGGGACTGGCGATTCTGTTTTAGATCCCACTCCCCCGCGCCGAGCCCATCACGCGCCCACCCTCCCAGGCATTCACATAACACATGACCTCCCTATGAGGCCTTAGGGGGTCTGACCACGTCTCGTCGGTGGGTGGTCTGAAGCCGATGCCCAGTTGCGACAACTCGTATTCCTCTCCTACGAAGTTTGCGAATTTTTCATAACACCGACGCTCCGCCCACTCGTCTAGTTCTTCGCTGCTCGGATAGGGAGCTTCCGCATCTGCGGGGTGAACCAACTGGTGGTAGACCTCTGCGTCGTGTGCTACGGAGCAGTCCACGAGAGTGATGAGTTCCTGAGGCTCGACTTCGGTGAAATAGACGATGTATTCGTTAAAGCAATCGCCGACGGAAAGATCCGAGGGGTCGTTCAGGATGCGGCCCTCCAAGGGATAGTCGCCACCCACGATGCGAACGCCGGAGGCTTCCGTCCCTCGGGTGCTTTCGTCCTGCTCCGGCGCCAGAATTCTCACCGGCGGCGCCGCTTGATCTGCCGAAGAGTCCTCCCTTGAAGCACAGGATGCCCCGAGGAGCACCAGGACGGACGCCAGGAGGAGCACCCGTAAGAGCACAATCTCAGCCGCGCCACTCCGTCGGAGGAGCGCCCTGCCCAAAGGTCCTGCGGTCGCTGGCGGAGTCGGGCCGTCAGAAGGAAGGCAGCGCCCGGTCAACATGGGTGAAGGCGGCGAAGAGTACCAGCAGAAACAGAACGATCGTGACGCTCCAGGTTGGAAGTCTGCGCCAGCGTCGGCTCCAGATCGTCCCGGCGACCCAGACGGCGGCAGCAGCCAACCCCCAGAGGACAGCCGGAGCGACCGCTCTCGGATCGCCGTCGAGTCCGGCGCCGAAGCCGTCGGGGATTTGAGATTCGGCGGCGCGGGCGGTGCTCCCTCTGTTGGTTGATGCAGCCGTCGGCGAAGCACCGGGAAGGGTTTCAGCAGCGGAAGCGGCTGCCGAGTCCCTGGAAACCTCATCTACGTTTGGGGAGCCGGCATCGGCAGACGCTGCCGAGTCGGCAGCAGAAGAGCTGGCATTCGAAGACGCTGCCGAGTCGGTGGCAGAAGATCCGGCATTCGAAGAGCCGCCGGAGGAACTGACCGCCTCGGGGGCCTCCTCTCTGCCGTCGGAATCGACGCTCGTGTCGGCGGCGGGGGCGGGCGCAGCGGGCGGCTCGTCGGCCAATGCTCTCAGCGGCTCGGGTTCCGGTTCTGCCCCGGGGCGGGGCAGGCGCACCACGGGGTCGCCTTGCAGGACGGCCTGAACGACTATGCGCCTTGAAGAGCTGTACTTGGGGTGGCAGGAGGTAAGAGTGAGCCGATTGTCGGAATAGTCCTCTAATACCCCCACTTCGTGCGGGAGGACTATCCGATGCCCGACTTCAAATTCCAAAATCTCCGAGACCACCGGAGGGATGACCCGGTAGGTGAACGACCCCTGGAGCGTCTGTACGTGTATGAAGTCGCCCACATTCAACTCGTCGATGCGCCCGAAGGGAGCGCCGTAGGTGGTGCGGTGGCCGGCGATACCGGCGTTGCCCGGTTGACCTGGCAGCGGAGTGAAGCCGTAATGGCCAGGGCCTCGGCGGAGGGCGTCCACCCCCACGCCCGCAACCACCACCTCGTCCACTTCGATCCTCGGGATGACGATGCGCGCCAAGGCTTGGCCGTCGGGGGGGTAGAGCATCTCCAGGTGACCCTCCACCTCCGGAGTCATATGCGTGACGGTGGAACGGGAGGCCGCTAGCTGAGCAAGAGACTTCACCACAACAGGGTCTTCTGGCGCTTCAGAGAGATTCAAGCGCTCGGCGGGGATGGTCTCCGAGTCGTTATTCGAGTTAAGGGTCTCGGGCGTCTCTGGAGCAACTGCCGCGGGGGCGTCCGCGTCCGCCTTCAACTCGGCGGTGAAGTCGGGAGCGGCGTCATCCTCAGCGACAGATGATGGCGCCGCGCCGACGAAGGGGAACTCCCCCGACCAAGACGGATCGGCAGCAGCGGCAACCGCTTCAAGGCGCTCGGCGAAGTCGCTGGAGAGGACGTTCTGCGACCGAGCCTGCAACAGCCCCGTCCCCCATAGTTGGTAAGCGACAAAAAGCACCAAGACGGAGCCCAGCAGCACGAGAATGCGTCCTATGACCGACAGCGCCCCTGGGAGATTCACTCCACCGATGGTACAAGCCCCAGATCTCCTAACAAGCCCCAAATCCTCCGGCGCTAGCCTGGGGGAATCCGAAGCAGATGCACGAAGTGACCGACGCAATTCGACTACGCGACGCCGTCTGCTGCTACGGCTCTTACCCGGCGCTGACGGGAGTGAACCTTAAGGTCGGGCTGGGCGAACTGGTGCTCCTGCGAGGAGCAAACGGCGCAGGAAAGACCACCTTGCTGCGGCTTTGCGCGGGTTTGGCTGCGCTCGCTTCGGGAGAGGGCGAAGTTCTGGGCTGCGACCTCGCCTGCGACAGCCGGGAGGTGCGCTCGCGGGTGGGCTTGACGGCTCACCACACGATGCTCTACGAAGACCTCAACGTGGCTGAGAACCTGGAGTTCTGGGCAAAACTCTGGGGAGCACCGGAGGAAACGGCGCACGCCGCCCTCCGCCGCCTGGAGGTGGACGAAAACCTTTGGAACGTTCGATTTAGAAAGCTCTCTGCAGGGCAGCGCAAGCGGGTCTCCGTAGCGCTGCTGGCCGTGCGCCGCCCCCTCCTCTGGCTGCTGGACGAACCCGGAGCAACCCTGGACGGCAAAGGGCGCGAGGTAATCGAGCGGCTGCTGCTCGAAGCCCAGGGCAGCGGCGCCACTGTGCTCGTCGCTTCGCACGAAGGTTTTTTTACCGGGGGCATAGCACGCACCGTCCACCTGGCCGGAGGGGCTGTGCTCGAGGAAACACCCGGGAGCGTCCTCGAATCCGCCGGCGGCGGCGTTGCCCCCGATGCGTAGCGTCCTGCTCATTGCCGCCAAGGATCTGCGCATAGAACTGCGCTCACGCGTCTTTCTGTATCAGATCGTCCCGTTCGCTGCGACCACGCTAGTGCTGCTGGGTTTCGCCCTAGACGCCGAACGCTCCGCCCTGAGAAATTTCAGTCCCGGTCTCTACTGGGTGACAGTTCTGCTGGCCGCCCTGCTGGCCGCTCAGAGGTCGGTCTCGCTGGAACGCTCCAGCGGAATGTCCGACGCAATGCGGCTCTCCGGCGTAGCCCCCCCGAAGATCTTCGCCGGCAAATCCCTGGCGCTGTTCGTCTACCTGATGGTGCTGGAAATCCTGATGCTGGCCGGGGTGGCGATCCTCTACGAAGCCGGCCTGGCCGACCTGGGGTTGGCGGCAGCCACGGCTGCGACTGCAACGGTCGGGATAGCGGGAGCCGGTACACTTTACGGCGTGTTGGCGGCGGGCGGAGTGCGCGAAACGTTGCTGCCGGTGCTTCTGCTTCCCGTTTTCGCTCCGGTTCTGATCGCAGCCACGCGAGCGTTCGGAGACGCCATGGGCACGAGCGCTGTGAACGGATGGGCCTGGTTCGGCATGGCCGCCATCTGCTCACTTATCTACGCCCTGGGAGGCGGACTGGCCTACGGGCCGCTCCTGGAAACAGAATCCTGAGGTCAATGTGAGGTCGCTACTAGGCCCGCCGGCGAGAACCCTCGCCAGCGGTAAAGCTGCCCCGCCTGCCCACACCGGGTCGCGCGCCACGAAAATTCTGGGCTTTTCCCTGCTCGCGGGCGTGGTGTCTCTGTGCCTGTTTGCGTTTGTCTTCAGCCCGGAAGACAGCCGGCTAGGGCCGGAAGGAACGCCGATCGGCCAGTTCGACGCAGTCCGACTCATGTACGTCCACGTCCCTTCTGCCATCTGGGCGTATGCGGGGTTCGGGCTCTGCGCCCTGGGCAGCGCCTTCTACCTCTGGAAGCGGTCGGCGTGGTGGGACCGCCTGGCGCACGCCGGCGCGGAAATCGGTCTAGTCTTCTGTGGCATCACCCTCCTCACCGGCATGATCTGGGGCCGCCCGGTCTGGGGCACCTGGTGGGACTGGGGGGACGTCCGGCTGGTGACCACGCTCATGCTTTTCTTGATTTACCTGGGATACGCGGCGGTTCGCTCCACGGCTGCGTCGCAGTCGGCGCGGGCAGGCAGGTCGGCGGTTCTCGGCCTGGCCGGGGTGGTACTCATCGTGATTGTGAACCGCTCGGTAGAGTGGTGGGAGAACCGCACCTTGCATCAGCAGTCCACCCTGGCTGAGTTACGGATTGAGGATCTCACGCTTTTTACCCTCGTCCTGGGCATAGTGGTGGGCGGTCTGGCCTTCGCCTGGTTGGTGCTGCACCGATTCAGGGTGGCTTGGCTGGAAGAAGAAGCCGAACACTGGGCGATGCAGTCGGCCATAGAGGAACGCCGGAAGGAAGCGCATCGGGCAACGCCCCTGGAAGGGGACGGACGGGGCGGCCTACAGACGGAAACCCTCCAAGAGGAGGCTAGGAAGCATTGACACACGCAGGTTACATAGCCGCCGGCTGGGCAGTAGGAGTCCTTGGGTTGGCGTCCTACGCCTCGTTGGTGCTGCTCCGCGGCAGACGGCTCAGCAAGTCGGTACCTTCGACCCGGCGGCGCTGGCTGCAGGCCCCCGGCCCCGACGAAGAGAAAGCCGATGAATGATGACCGGAAACCCGCAGACGACGGCGCTCCCGGCAATCTAGAGGACACAGCCAAAGCACTGAGGGAAACGGCTGGAGAGCCCGAGGCGGCGGACAGCGCACTGAACGCTGCGACCGACGAGTTAGACCTAACGCCTGTCCCCGTCCCCCCAAGGCGTTCAAAGAAGCGCCGCCTCTACATCACACTGCTGAGCTTGGCCGTCGCCGCCGGCGCAACCTTTGCTCTCCTGCAGCTCGTCTCCGGCGCTTCGCTGTTCTTTTGGAACGTGGACGAAGCCGTCAAGAAGCGCTCGGAACTAGAAGATCGCCGCTTCCGCATGCAAGGCACTCCTGTGGCCGGCAGCGTGACAGAGACGCGGGTGGACTTCAAGGAGGCGGTGGCGTTCACGGTGGCGTTCGGCGGAGTAAGAGCCGACGTGGTGCACGCCGGCTCCCCGCCCGACCTCTTCGCCCCGGGCGTGCCGGTGGTGTTGGAAGGACGCTGGCGTCAGGGCGTTCCGCCAGATCTAGAGAAGTTCAACTGCGGCGCCAACGACGGCTTCTACTTCACCAGCGACCGACTGCTGGTCAAGCACGACAACGAGTACAGGGACGACTACCCCGAACGCCTAGTACCCGCCGATACCGGGGGCTGCTGAGGATTTCGCTCCCTTGAGCAACCTGGTCTTGGGAGACGTTGGGGTCGTCCTGGCTCTGAGTTCAGCGTCAGCAGGCATCCTCGTGCTGGCTGCGGGTCTTGCCCTGCGCGACGAGAGCTTCGCTCGGCTGGGCCGCTTCCTCGTCTGGGGAGTGCTGGTTGGCGCCGTCCTCGCCTTCGCAGCCATGGAGCGAGCTCTCATCACCCGCGACTTCAGCGTGGAGTACGTAGCCGCCAACGGCAGTTCCCGGACTGCCGGGCTCTTCAACTTCGCTACGGCCTGGGCAGCACTGGAGGGCTCCATTCTCCTGTGGGGGCTGGTGCTGGCTGGCTACCTGGTGATGATGTCCTGGCTCTTCGGACGGCGGAGCGGCGCTTCGCAGCCCGACGGGCACCTCACCTCCTGGGCGCTGATCTGCGGGTTGGCCGCAGCGGTCTTTTTCTTCGCCCTCATGGTCGGCCCGGCAGACCCCTTCCGTTCCTTCGATCCGCCGCCGGGCTACGACGGCCCTGGCCCCAACCCCCTGCTGCAGGACAACCCTCTCATGATCATCCACCCGCCGATGCTCTACCTGGGATACGTGGGCTTCACCGTGCCGTTCGCGTTCGGCATGGCGTCGCTCATCACCGGACGTACCGACGAAGCCTGGCTGGAAAAGACGCGGCGCTGGAGTCTCCTCTCCTGGGGGTTCCTCACCGCCGGCATCGTGCTGGGAGCGTGGTGGTCATACGACACCCTGGGCTGGGGCGGCTACTGGGCTTGGGACCCAGTTGAGAACGCCTCCCTGCTGCCCTGGCTGACGGCAACCGCTTACTTACATTCGTCGCTCGTTCAGAAGCGCCGCGGCCTGCTGCGAGTATGGAACCTCTCGCTGGTGAGCGCCACGTTCTGCCTGACCATCCTCGGCACGTTCATCACCCGTTCGGGAATCCTCGATTCGGTGCATTCCTTCACCACCTCCGGGATCGGCCCATGGCTGCTGGGGTTCTTCGGTTTCACGGCGGCGGCAGCCGCCGCCCTCATCGGCATACGCGGAGATCGTCTACGCTCCGCAGAAAGAGTGGATGCCTTCTTCAGCCGCCAAGGGTCGTTTCTCATCAACAACCTGCTTTTCGCCCTCTTCGCCCTGGTGGTGCTGCTGGGAACGGTGTTTCCGCTCGTGGTGGAGGCCGCCGGGGGCGAACGCCTCAGCGTCGGGGCGCCCTACTTCTCACGCATGACGATGCCAGTGGGACTGACGCTGCTGCTGCTGATGGCCGCCGCTCCGGCGCTGAACTGGCGGCGTACCTCGGCGGAGCTGGCCTCTCGTCGGCTGCTGGGAGCGGCCGCCGCCGGGGTCGGCGCTCTGGCGCTGGCTCTGGCGCTAGGGGCGCGCGGGTTGGCTCCCCTTCTCGCCTTCACCCTGGGCGGCTTCGCGGCCGGCAGCGCAGTCCGGCACCTCTATCTAGCCGTCCGCAGACAGGGTCTGCGGGGGCTGACCGGAGCAGGAAGCGGGGGCATGATCACCCATCTCGGCGTTGCGATCCTCGCCGTGGCGCTGGCAGCGAGCAGTTCCTACCTTCAGCAGAAGGAACTCCAGTTGGACGAAGGCGAGACGCAGAGTTTCGCCGGCCACGAACTCACCTTCCTAGGAACCGAAGAGGTAGCCCATCCCGAGCGGGTGGAGATTCGCGCCAGAGTGGCCGTGGACGGAGACTGCTGCGCCACCCCGGGCGTGAGCCGCTACGCGCTCCGCGGCCAGGTGGTGGCGCATCCAGTCACCCTCAACTCCGTCCTGCGCGACGTTCAACTGGCCGTCATTCGACTGCCCTCCCAGACGGGCGAGACTCTGGTGCTCAGGGTGGTGCGCCAGCCGCTGGTCGTCTGGCTGTGGGTGGGCGGAGGCGTGATGCTGATGGGCGTCCTGGCGGCAGCGCTGCGTTTTAAGGGGCGCCGAGACCAGAGCGAAGCGCCCGCATCCGAGCCCAAGACAGCGGCAGCGCCAACGAGCGCCCCCGCGGCAACGATCAAATGACGGCGGCAGAGATTCTCTCCGCGTCGGATGACGGCGAGGCGGCATCGCGGCCCAGCGAGGGCGACTCCTCAAACGTCCAAGAGCCTCTCAAGAAACGCTCAAACGGCGACACCCCCGACACCCCCCCAGAGAGAAACTGGGGTTCCCGATCTGTCCGGCTTGCAGCCTTGGCCGTCGCCGTCTCTATGGTGATTCTGATCGTCGTCTTCGCCATCAGCGAACCCCGCCAGGGCGCCCTCATCGGACGCTCCACGGTGGCTCAACCCGCTCCGGACATAGAGGGCGAAACCATCAACGGAGATTTTTTCGACCTCGACGCTCACAGGGGGCGCTGGGTGGTGTTGAATTTCTTTGCCACTTGGTGCGTGGGCTGCCGGGTGGAGCATCCCGAGCTCGTGAAGTTCAGTTCCAGGCACAAAGCCTCAGGCGACGCCATCGTGGTGACCATCGCCTTTGATGACGACCCGCAGAAGGTCAAAGAGTTCTTTGACACCAGGGGTGGCGACTGGCCAGTGATCGCCGAAGGGGTGGGACAGACGTGGGTGGACTACGGAGTCACCAACGTTCCCGAGACTTACATAATCTCGCCCGCCGGATACGTGACGGACAAACTCGTAGGTACCTACGGCGTCACCGCCGACGCCCTAGACGCTCGAATATCCGACCTCGAGACCGCAGCCGCGAACGCCCGAGGGCAAGAACGCCCGGAGTGATGCTGCCATGACCTTCGGACGCCTCTACCGCTTCCGACGGATCTTGAACGTCCGCCGCCTCGCCTGGGCGGCCCTGACCACAGCTTTCGTCGTGATGATCTCCTACGGCTCTCTCGCAGCGGGAGGCGAACTCACCGACGCCGAGCGCGCTCTCGCAGTCGCTCAAAGTTTGCGCTGTCCGCAGTGTTCAGGAGAATCGGTGGCAGAATCCAACGTCACTGCGGCCAGAGAGATGAGAGCCGACATCAGCCGCCGCATCTCCGACGGGCAAAGCGGCGACGATATACGAGCGGTCTATGCGGCGCGCTACGGCGAGGCAATCCTGCTGACACCCCCTGCGAGAGGTCTGGCAAGCCTGGTCTGGATCATCCCCGTAGTAGCGGGTGCCCTGGCCGCTGCGGCCCTGACGCTCGCCTTCAAGCTCAAGCGCGGCGAGACTTCTCGAAAGACCTCCGAAGCGAGCCCCGAAGCCGGAGCAGCCTCGACCTCTTCCCCTCGGCGACGCGGCCTTACCCTGAGGCGCGCCCTGGCGATATTGCTGGTGGCGGCCATGTTGTCCGGAGGTACCGGCTTCGTCCTGGCGTCCGCCCTGGGGACCCGAACCTCCAGCGACGCCGCCACCGGCGATATCCGACAGAGCGTCCGGGGGAAACTCTTCACTGCCCGGGAACTGATGGTCGCCGGCAGCTATGAGGAAGCCGACGCCGTCTACGCCGAGATCCTTTCCTCTGAGCCGGCCAACGCGGAGGCCTTGGCTTTGCGGGGTTGGGGGCAGTTCCTGGCGGGGAATCTCCCGACGGCGGCGGAGACTCTCGCTGCAGCTGTCCTCAGCGACCCCGATGACCCCGCCGCTCGCGTGTTCGCAGCGGTGGTCGCAGAAAGAAGAGGCAGTTACGAAGAGGCCGCCGAGCATCTCGGGGTCTTAGACACCCTGGAAGCGCCGCCGGAGGTGACCGTCCTCGTAGAAGGCTCCAACCTGCATTCGGAGGTACGCAACGGCCTCTCGCAAGCCCTCGCCGAGCGCTTGGCAGACAACGAACCGACGGACTCCGACGACTGGACGGCCTTTGACGCCCTGGCGGCAACGGCTGAGACGCAGGTGCTCTCCCTGGCCGCTTGGCGACTGGACTCCCAGGGCCGTGCTGTGGCAGCCGCCCGCCTCTATCAATTAGTGCTCCAGTCCGACCCCGACAACCTGACTGCCCTGCTCGGCAGGGGGGTGCAGCTCACCTCGGAGGGCTTCATGGAGTTCGAAGAACTCTTCAACGAGGGCGTAAAGGCGCTGGATCGGTTGGTGGAACTGGCTCCGCAAGACCCGGAGTCCCGCTACTGGCGCGCACTTGCGGCATACCGCCAAGGGCGCCTTCCGGACGCCCAGGCCGACCTCGACGTCCTAGATGATCTGGAGCCGGAGCCGCCAGAAGCCCTGGGCGAAGCGGTGCAGGAACTACGAGAGAGAATCGCCGCCGAGAAGCGGCGCAACGAATGACCCCCGCCGAGAAGCGGCGCAACGAATGACCCAACCCGCCGGCTAGCCTGGAAGCGTCCACTCGGACACCTCCTTCAATCCGGAAGCGATGCCCATGCCCGTCACTAAAGAACAGGTAATAGAAGCCCTCGACGACGTACTTGACCCCGAACTGAACCGCAGCATCGTCCAGCTTGAGATGGTTCGTTCGGTGGACATAAGCGGACGCGGCAAAGTGAGGGTGGAGGTGGATCTCACGGTGGAGGGCTGCCCCATGCGTCAGGAAATTCAAAGGCGGGTCTCCTCAGCCGTGGAGCCTCTCAACGGCGTCCGCTCAGTCGAGGTAACCCTCGGGGTAATGGACGACAACCAGCGCGCCCGGCTGCGCTCCAGCTTGATAGGCGACCCCGCCGCCACGGCCGGGTCTAACCCTTCTGTCGGCCACTCGCAGGGCAGAGAGGTGCCCTTCGCCGATCCGGCCTCGCGCACCCGCACGCTGCTGGTGGCTTCGGGCAAGGGAGGCGTCGGCAAGTCGTCGGTCACCGCCAACCTGGCCGTCGCCCTGGCCGCCCGCGGCAGCAAGACGGCGGTGGTGGACGCTGACGTCTGGGGATTTTCCATCCCCCGGATGCTGGGTATAGACCGCCCGCCTGTCGTGATAGAGGAGATGCTGGTGCCGCCGGAAGCGCACGGCGTGCGATGCATCTCCATGGGGTTTTTCGCCCGTGAGGATCAGCCGGTTATCTGGCGCGGCCCTATGCTGCACAAGGCCCTGGAGCAGTTCCTCACTGACGTCTTCTGGGACGAGCCCGATTTTCTGCTGATCGACCTGCCGCCGGGCACGGGCGACATTTCAATATCGCTCTCGCAGTTTCTGCCCCGAAGCGAGGTCTACGTAGTCACGACGCCTCAGCCGGCGGCGCAGCGGGTGGCGCAGCGGGCGGCTTTCATGGCCCGCAAGGTCAACCTGGAGGTCAAAGGGGTCGTGGAGAACATGTCGTGGTTCACCGGCGACGATGGGCGCCGCTACGAACTCTTCGGAGCGGGCGGTGGCGAGGAACTGGCGGAACGCCTTGAAGTGGAGTTGCTGGGCAGGATCCCGTTGGTGCCTGAATTGCGGGTCGGGTGCGACTCGGGCGTCCCGCTGGCAGCGTCCGACCCCGAGAGCGAAGCCGGACGGATCTTCGCCGAGATAGCCGAGACGGTGGCGGTGGAACTCGCACCCAAGCGCCGCTACAACCCAGAGTTGCGTCTGGTCGGCTGACGATGTCCACCAAGGGTCGGCGCAGCCGAGAAACTGAAGAGAAAAAGCAGTTGATAGTCAGAATCGGCGTGTCGGATAGCACCCGAGAGATCTCCGTGGAACTCGATGCCGACTGCAGCGAGGCCGAGATCCGATCCAACCTTGAGACCGCTCTGGAGGATGGGGCGGGCGTCTTCTGGCTGACCGACCGGCGCGGCAAGCACATCGGCGTGGTTGCGGCGCGCATCGCCTACGTGGAAATCGGCGGAGCTGGACGGGAGCCCTCCATAGGGTTCGGTTGAGCCAGAACCCCGGTTCCCCCGCCGGTTGACCTGACCTGTCCATGCTGGTGATCGCCCACCAGGGAGCGACCGGCCCCGGGGTGCGCCCGAACACGATTGAAGCTTTTGAGCGAGCCCGCAAGCTGAACGCCGACTGGGTTGAACTGGACGTGCGGCGAAGCCTCGACGGCGTGCTGGTAGTCCACCACAACGCCCACCTGCCGGACGGCAGGCTGGTGGCGGAGACCTCCACCGATGAGTTTCCCTACTGGGTGCCGCCCTTGGCGGAGGCTGTGGAAGCCTGCCACGGAATGGGGGTGGTCGTGGAGATAAAGAACGATCCCGCCGAGGCGGGCTACGACGACGAAGACACCATCCCCGTGGCGGTGGCAGGGCTGGTGTCGGCTTATCGCGACCACGGTGAGGTCGTCGTCTCTTCCTTCAACTTCGACACCATAGAGATGATTCGCCGAGTCGCCGCGGAGGTCTGCACGGCGCTTCTGATCTTCGACCCGATGGTCGTACCGCAGAGCATTGAGAGAGTGGCCGACGCGGGTCACTGGGGCATACACCCCTACTACACGGCGCTGAACGAACGCCTCCTGCGGCGCGCCCAGCAGGCGGGGCTGAAGGTCTTCCCCTGGACGGTCAACGACTCCGAACCGCTGAAGGAGCTGGCGGCAACGGGCGCCGACGGCGTCATCACCGACGACTGCCCGCTGGCACGGAGGATCGTAGACGAATTCGCGGGCGGCCTCCCCAAGAACTCCTAGCGCGCCGCCGCGCCGGCGGGAGCCGGCACAAGAAACAAGCAATGGAAGCCGGCAAAAGGAAGCCGCAACGGGAAGGGGAGCCGCCGCAGGTAAGCCGCGGCGGGGACTCAGGCGGCGCGGCGGCTCTAGACGGCGGGCAGCACCACCCGGAGAGCCTCCCGGTGGTAGCGCAGCCGCAGGTTCTCGTAATATCCAGCGAAATCGCCGTCCACTTGAACCGGCACCCTGCGGTGACCGACCATACGGGCTTCAACTACGTCGGTTGCGTGATGCACCAGCGGGTTGCCGACCAATCCCTCGGATCTCCGCAAGGACGTATACGCAAGCCGCAGCAAGTTCCCAGCAGAAAAGCGCCGAATTGAGAGCAAGACCAGCGGTGAGCGCAGCGTCGCTTCGGACGCTAAGGAGAAAGGCCGCTCGCCCAGATAGGTGTAAGGGTTGGTGTTCATGAGAACCGCGAAATAGCCGTTCTCCACGCAGCGCCCGTCGGAGAGTTCAATACGGAAATACGGACGGCTGCGGTCAAAGTGCCTCAGCCACGTCCAGATCGTCTCCCAGGCAAATAGTGCGTGGTTCAGGGCGGGCTTGAGGCCGCTGAGCGACTCCACCCTCTCCACCACAGCGGCGTCAAAACCCAGCCCCGCGTGGAAAAGAAAGTAGCGCCGGTTGACCGCCCCCAGTCCGACGGGTTGGACGCTCCCCTCCTCCAGCGCCCGAAGGGTGGCTTCCGCCGCGTCAAGGGGGTCGTCTGGCAGCCCGAGCGTGCGGGCGAACACGTTGGTAGACCCTCCAGGGAGCGCTGCGAGCGCAGTGCCGCTTCCCGCTAGGCCGTTGGCGGCCTCGTTCAAGGTGCCGTCCCCGCCGAGCACCACGACCGCATCGGTTCCTTCCCGGGCGCCGCGGCGGGCGAGCGCCGTTGCGTGCCCACGGCGAGTCGTCAGCACAGTGCGCACCTCGTGGCGAGCGGCAAGCATCCGGTTGACCACGACGCGCGTCCGAGGCGAGACCGCTGAGGCGGAGGGGTTGACTATAAGGAGCAGTTTCAGAGCGGCGTTCTCCGAGCGGGAGTCGAGCTTCCAGCCATCTTAGGAACCGTACGAGCAGTCTGACGTTGCCTGGGGCGGACGCCCGGCGGGACGCGAGGGATCCCGCTTAAACGTTTCTCAAAGTTGCTATCTGCGAGAAAAACCAACACAATCAAAGGGTGAAAATCGCAGTCTGCGTGAAGCAGATACCCGACCCCGCTAACCCGGGCAGGCTCGACGAGCAGACCAAAACCCTCGAGCGCAGCGAGAAACTCATTCTTGACGAGTCGGACTCTTACGGCGTTGAGATGGCCCTTCAGCTCGTAGAAGACGCCGGGGAGGGAAGCGTAGCCGTGGTGTCCATGGCGCCCGACGGGGCGCTCGGCGGGATACGCACCGCCCTGGCCATGGGCGCCGACTCCGCCGTGGTGGTGAGCGACGAAGCGCTGGCCGGAAGCGACGCCCTGTCCACGGCCAAGGTGCTCGCCGCCGCCCTGCGCAGGGTGCAGCCCGACCTCGTGCTAGCCGCCACGGAGTCCACCGACGGATACACCGGCACCGTGCCCGCCCAGTTGGCAGAACTGATGGACATGCCTTCCGTGACCTTCGCCAAGTCGGTCAAGAGAACAGAGGACGGGGAATTCGCTCTGCAAGTCCAGCGTCAGACAGAAACAGGCAGCGACGAGGTGCTGTGCCCCCTTCCGGCGGTGGTCTCCGTGACAGCGGGCGTGGTGGAGCCCCGATACCCCTCTTTCAAGGGAATAATGGCCGCCAAGTCCAAGCCCACTGAACATCTCTCCCTCGCCGAGTTGGGCCTTGAAGCCGCCGAAGTCGGTTGGGCGGGCGCCCGTCAGTCCATCACCGAAATCACGCCCGCCCCAGACCGCGCCAGCGGGGAAATCTACGAAGACGACGGGGACGGCCACGAACGCATCGCCGCCCTCCTGACAGAACTCAAGGTTCTGTAATGGCAGGCGGGATCGTCTCAGGATCAGGGGCGGGAGCCAGACGATGAGCGGGAGGCGCGTCTGGGTGCACGCAGAGCCCGCCGGGGAGGGCTCCGACGGCGCCCTGCTTCCCATTTCATTGGAATTGATGGCGGCCGCTCGCAGCATTGCCGGCGGCGGAAAGGTTGAGGCCTTCGCCATGGGGGCGGAGAGCGAAGCGATGGCCGCCGCGGCGGGGGAGCACGGAGCGGAAAGCCTGCACCACCTGACGGCGAGCCCCGACGCTCTCGCCGGGGCACCGCTGGCCGCTGCCCTGGCCGCTCAATTCGCCGAAGACGGCCCGCCCGAGGTCGTGCTGTTCGGCACGACCTACGACGGCAGGGACGTCGCAGGACGGCTCTCGGCCAAGTTGGACGTCCCTGTCATCACCAACATCACCGAACTCCACGACGAAGACGGCTGCCTCACGGGCACCGAGCCGGTCTTCGGGGGGACAACCAACGTCCGCACGCGCTTTGCCGACGTGCGCCCGCAGATATTCCTTCTGCGTCCCAAGTCCTTCACGCCTGAAGCCCTTGGCGGAGCGCCGGCGGTCGTCTCGGAGTTGCCGGTGGGCGATCTCGGCAGGGGAGGTTCGGCTCGCATCGTCCATCGCCGCGTAGAGCAGTCCACGGGCCCCAAGCTCGACGAGGCTGGGGTGGTCGTGGCGGGCGGGCGCGGCCTCGGAGACGCCGAGAAGTTCCAGTTAGTGGAGGAACTAGCCGCACTCCTAGGCGGGGCAGCCGGAGCCTCAAGGGCGATAGTGGACGCCGGATGGGTGCCCTACTCCTACCAAGTCGGACAGACCGGCAAAGTTGTCAAGCCCGACGTCTACATAGCCTGCGGCATATCGGGTGCCACTCAGCACCTGGTAGGGATGAAGAACTCCAAGGCCATCATCGCCATCAACAAAGATCCCGACGCTCCCATCTTCGGAGTGGCCGACCTAGGGATCGTGGGCGACGTCCACAAGGTGCTGCCCAGGCTCATCGACGCCTTGAAGTCGCGCTAGAGAGGGCGGCGGCGAGAGCCGCCACAGAAATCCAGCGGCGAGAGCCGCCACAAGCCCGAAGTGCCTTACACGGGCGGCCAGGGAAACCCTCCCCTGGAGGAGGGTTCAGGGAAGCGTCCTAGGCGCACCAGCGCATCCGCCCGCTCAAAGAGGGCGCTCTGCTCAGAAGCGTTCAGCAGCCCGTCTAGGTCGGCGGCGAGGCTGCCCTGCTCGCAGAGCTGTCTCAGGGTGCCGCCCACCTCTTCCGGCAGCCGCTGGCCGGCGAAGTCCCACACCACGGTCCGAAGCTTGAACTCCTGATGAAAACAAAGCCCGTTGTCCACCGCCCAGATGCGCTCGGCGCCTTCAAGGAGCACGTGCCCGCCTTTGCGGTCGGCGGCGTTGCTCACCACGTCAAAAGCGCACAACTTCGCCAGCGAAGGCCAGAGTTCCTTACGTCGGCACAACAGGAAGTAGTGCTGCTCAAAATCGGCCGGGACGAAAAGCTGCAGCGACCCGCGTCCCAGCGGAGCGTCCCGCTCCACCGTGGGCGGCACCAAGTCCCAGCCCAGGTGGCGTGAAAGAACGTACGCGGCCACCTCCCTCTTGTAGAGCCCGGGCGGGAAATCCCACAACGGACGCTCGCCCTGCTCCGGCTTGTATACGCCCTGCAGGCGCACAGATCCGTCTGAGCGCTGGAGGTCTACTAGGAACGTGGCGTTGGAACTCCAAGGCAGACGCCCCAGCACCTTTACCTCGGCGGTATGGAGTTCCTCAATGGCTTCCTGCTCGGGGACCGGCGGGCGGGCGCGAATAGGCGAATCGGCCAAATCCCGCAGCAATCAGTTCCAGCAGGGACAGAAGCCGTCTTCCCAGTTGAGCGGCGCCCTGCAGTACGGGCAGGGAGGGCGGCCCGCCGCCATGACCGTGCGGGCTTGGCGGACGAAGTTGGAGGCCTGCTCAACCTGCAGAGAGAACCTAGCGATCGACTGCATTTCCCTATCTTCGTCCGCCAATTCCTCCATCCAGAGGACGATGAAGTCCTCGTCCTTCTGGTAGGCGGCTCCGATCTTGCCGACGATCCAGTCGGGCTCGTCGGGCTCGGAAAAGAACGGTTCGTCGTAGTCGGATAGGAAGGCATCGGAGCGCTCCGAGGCTTCGTCCGAGCGTGAACCCTCGGGCGGGAGTTCGCCGCCGCCGAAGCTGTCCAGGAAACCGGCCTCCTCCTCTCTCTCCCCTTCAGGAGGGACGTGATGGCCAAAGACATCCGCCAGAGTGTTGTAGAGAAAATCCGTCAGCGCCGCCACCTGCTGTTTCTCCATCTTCAAAGAGAGCACCATCTCACCCCCGCGCAGCTGCACGTAGAAAACCCTCCTTCCCTTGGGGCCGATCGCTCCGCAAGAAAACCCGTCTAAGTTAGAAAATTCGTAAGTTTGGCTCATGAGAGTCCCAGCGTCTTCAAATCGTCTACCAACGAGTTTAGGGTGAGCAGCAGAGGCGTGTAGCCACCGTAAGCCAGGGCCGTGACGGAAGCCGGGGCGACAACCAGCCGCTGAAAGCAGTCAAGGTGCATGCCCGCTGCGTTGGCTGCCGCAGCCTTGATCGGATCGGCGTGAGAGACAACGACGACGCTCTCCCCGCGATGCAGAACCGCCAACTCCTCTACGGCGGAGGAGATCCTGACTTGCATCTCAAGAAAGGACTCCCCGCCTGGAAATCGGAAACCGCTGGGGCGGCGCTGGAGCGTCCGCCACTCCGGGAGTTCCCGAAGGTCGGCGAGTTTGCGCCCCGTCCAGTCGCCGAAGTCACACTCGTTCAAACGGGGTTCTTCCTTGACGAGCAGTCCAGCGGCGGCTGCTATCGGCTCTGCAGTCTCCTTGGCGCGCTCCATGGGCGAGGAGTAGACACAGGCCAGCCGGGGAACCTGTGACACTCGCTCGGCGACCGCGGCGGCTTCGGCTCGGCCTGACATAGAGAGGTGAAGGCCGCCGGCTCGGCCAGGGAGCAACTTTCCGGTGGTTTCGGTGGTTGCGTGCCTGACCAGCAGCACCAGGGTGAGCGGCGAGGGGTGCTGGTCGCCATCGGAGCCCGACTCCGGGGAAACGCATTCTTCAGAGGTTGAGGAGGGGGACATGTGCCTGCTCAACCTAGCGTTCATACATCGCAACCGAAGCCAACGCAGCCGCAGCCGCAGCCTCCGACGGCGCTGACGCCAAACTCTCCGCCGCCGACGACGCTGAACCCAACGCCGACGACGCCGGAACCGAACTCTCCGCCTCCGCCGAACTCAACCGATTGGCTGGCGAGATCACCTCCTGTCGCGCCTGCCCGCGGCTAGTGGCCTGGAGGGAAGAGGTGGCCCGCACGCGCCGCGCCGCCTTCGCCGAACAGGAGTACTGGGGGAAGCCGGTAGCGGGCTTCGGCGACCCCTGCGCCCGCCTCGGGGTGGTGGGGCTGGCGCCCGCCGCCCACGGCGCTAACCGCACCGGACGCATGTTCACGGGCGACCGCTCAGGCGACTGGCTCTACCGGGCGCTCTGGCGAGCGGGCTTCGCCAACCAGCCGAATTCCACCGACGCAGACGACGGGCTCGTGCTGCGCGACGCCTTCATCACGGCGCCGGTGAAGTGCGCTCCCCCCGCTAACAAGCCGACCGCCGCAGAACAGGCCGCTTGCCTGGGGTTCTTCCAGCGTGAGTTGGCGGCTCTGCGTTCGCTTCAGGTGATCGTGGCGCTCGGCGGGCTGGCCTACGTCTCCCTGGCGCGCCACTTCGGCGTCCGCCCGCGACCGGCATTCGCCCACGGCCTGCAGGTGCAGCCGATGAGTTCGCCTGAGGCGCCCGAGGCGCCCGTCCTGCTGTGTTCTTACCACGTCAGCCAGCAAAACACCTTCACTGGCAGGCTCACCGAAGAAATGCTCGACGCCGTCTTCGCCCAAGCTCTCCGGCTGCTCCGCTAGCCTGCGGTTTCGTGCGCACCGCAGGAATCCCAGACCTCCCAGATCGTCAAGTCCAAGCCCGCCCAGCCCGCCAAAGCCCAGCCCATTCAGCCCGCCTGAAGGGCTCGCCCCTGAACGCCTCCTCTGACCCGAAGCGTTCAGCCAAGCGCAACCTGCGGGCGGCTGCCGTCCTGACCCTGCTGATCCTCACCGCCGGCTGCGGAAACTCCGGAGAGCCGACTTCCTACGACGAGACAGTCCGAAAAAACTACACCGAGGCCTGCGCCAAACAGGCCGAAAAGGACAGAACCGTGCGTCCGGCAGATATCCCGAGCGCCTGCGGGTGCGCCTGGACGAGAGTCATCACCGAAGTGTCCTTTGAAGATTTCAAGGAACTCGACTCCAAGGTGCGCGGCGACGCCTCCCAGATCAACGAGGACGACACCGGTCAGACGCTCCGCCAGATAATGCGCGAATGCATCGCCAATGCGGCAGGAGTGGGCTGAGGAGGCTACCTCTTCAAGGCGGCGTCGCCCGCCGCCCAATCCGGCCAGCGGGCTCTGCTCTTCGCAGAGAGTTTGTGCATCAGCTTGATGGCGGCCTCGTCAGCGTCGCCGGGCTTGGCAACGATCACGCCCTCTTCCAGCATCCGAACGATGATCTCCCGCCCCAGGTCGGTACGCACCACGGTCAGCGTCCAGTCGGTCTCGTCGCCAATGCCGCCCGTGGAGATGTCGGCGTGCTCCGCGGCGAAGTCGGGGCAGTGGTGGCAGCCTTCGCGAGTCCAGGCGTGGCAGTCCTTAAGGGGGATCTCGTAGTACTCTCCTCCGTGCGTCCAGACTTGGAAGACGCCCTTGATGTTCATCTTCTTGATGTCCTGCTTCCGCAGTCCGTACTTGATCCAGAAGAGTCCGTCAAACAGGGAATCGTCGAACGACTTGGAACACAGCAGCCCGATGTTCAGCTTGATGCGCTTCCCCACCTTGCCGACCTTGCGGTGCCACATGACCGGCCCGATGGAGGTCTGGCAACTCATCCCCACGAGAGCCAGGCTGGAAAGGCCCCTCTCCTCAGCGTAGGAGTAGGCAACCGTGTTAGCCGAGTAGGTGTAACGGCTGCCCGCCCCTGCCAGGACTTCCTCCCGGTTGGCGGCGACGGCGGGGATCGCCTTCCAGCCGCCCTCGGCGCCTTCAAGGTGCGAGACCAGGGCGCCGTCTATGATCCCGTTCTCCAGGCACCAGATCAGAATGGCAGAGACCAGCCCGCCGTCCTGGCCGATCTCATAGATGAAGTCGTCGCTAGCGCGGGCGAGGATGATGTCCTTGTAGATGCCTGAGAACTCGTCGCCGCTGCGCCGGCGGCCGAACAGGTGCTCGTCGGCTTCCGGCTCCCAGGCTCTGAAGCGGGGGCACGCTCGAGTGCAGGACGTGCAGCCCTTCTCCCCGTGCGTGCAGTTGCTGGGGCCGAGTTCCTCCTCAAGGTGGAACGGGTAATACTCCCCCGGTTCGTGCTTGTAACCGATGACGTCGTGAGGACAGGCGATAACGCAGCCCGCGCAGCCTGTGCACAGACCGCTGGTGATCACTTCCTCGTGGAGTTCCTTCCACTGAAACGTCCAGCGGGGCGGCTTGACAGAAGCGGCGTTGGCCGCCGAGACCCCGGCAGAAGCAGCGGGGATGGCCGGCCCGTCCCCGCTCACGGGCGTCCCATCCGGCCGGCTTCGCGCATCAGAGGCATCGCTTCGGTGTAGGCGGGGTCTTCTCCCTTGGATCCCGTGGTCACGCCGGCGTCGGTCGTCAGGCAGTGTCCGTTCGTGTAACCGGACTCCTCGCTGGCCAGCCACAGGGCGGCGTTTGCCACGTCCTCAGGCAGCCCCGGCCTTCCGGTCAGCGGCGATATCTCCGCTAGGTGCTCCCTTACGCCCTCAATGTCGCCGGGGTCGCCGAGGTGCGCCATCGCCACCATGGGCGTAGCCATGGAGTGAGGAGCGATGCAGTTCACCCGAATGCCGTAGCGGCAAAGTTCAGCGCCCACGTTCTTGGTGAGCCCCACCACGGCGTGTTTGGCCGCGGCGTAGGCGTGCGGCCCCAGTCCGCCTATCACGCCGGCGGTGGACGCCATGCTCACAATCGAACCCGTCTTTCTCGGCTTCATCACCCTCGCTGCGTGCTTCATGCCATAGAAAGTACCGTTCAGCAGCACGTCAAGGGTAAATTGCCAGTCCTCCGCAGAAAGGGTGTCCACTGCTCCCCGTGCGCCAACGATGCCTGCGTTGTTGAACATCACGTCGAGTTGCCCGAAACTCTCCACGGCCAAGTCCACCAGCGACCCTACGTCGTCCTCTGAGGTGACGTCGCAGACGGCGAAACGAGCGGCGTCACCCAAAGTCTCGGCAGCCGCAGCGCCTGCCTCAGCCTGGATGTCGCCGAGAACCACCCTGGCTCCTTCCGCTGCGAAGAGCCGCGCCGCCGCAGCTCCGAAACCGCTGGCGGAGCCGGTGATGGCCGCCGTCTTGCCGGCCAAGCGACCTGTGGAATTCATTCGTATCCCCGCCTTTCCGTTTGTTCGGGTCTTGGTTTGTCTTAATCGGATTACCTCTGCGCCCTCGGCAGGATTCGAACCTGCGCGCACGGCTCCGGAGGCCGCTGCTCTATCCCCTGAGCTACGAGGGCCGGCTGTGTCTGCCCCTTCCGCCTGTCAAAGCAGGATACGCTCAGGGAGGCTCAGAGCGGGGATGCCCGTCTTTCCTCCCTTCACACCCAATATGGGAAATCCTATTTCAAACAGCTAGTGAACAGCCCCGACGCCAAAAAACACGACAACGGAGCACCCGTGATGCGCCAGAGGATCGTCAAGGCCCTGAGTGACGCTCTAGCTGCGCTTGAGGTGCCGCCGCCGGGATCCATCGAGTTGGGACGGCCAGCCAGTCCGACCCACGGCGACTTGTCCTCAAACGTCGCCCTAGCCGCGGGCGCAGCAGCCGGACGCAACCCCCGCCGCTTAGCGGTCGAGTTGGCCGAGCGCATCGGCGAGCGACCACCCCGCCACGTCCGGCGCGTTGAGGCTGCCGGCGCCGGCTTCGTGAACTTCTACTTACATGAGGCTTGGCTTCACGAGGTGCTGCGGAAGGTCATCCAACTGGGAGAGAAAGGCTACGCACGCTGGGATTTCGGATCTGGCGTGCGTGTGAACGTGGAGTTCGTGAGCGCCAACCCCACTGGGCCGCTTCACCTCGGCGGAGGACGCTGGGCGGCCTACGGGGATGCCCTCTGCAACATCCTCAACCGCTGCGGCTATTCGGTCCACCGCGAGTACTACCTCAACGACCGAGGACGGCAGATGGAAGCCTTCGCCGCCTCCCTGACCGCCCGGCGCTGCGGCAAAGAGCCGCCCGAAGACGGCTACCACGGCGACTACATCACCGCATGGGCCGACGAGATGCCCGTCGACGCCGACCCCCTGGAATGGGGATACGCCCGCGCCCGCCGCGACGTCTCGGCGAGTCTGGATCGCCTGGGCGTGACCTTTGATACCTGGTTCAGCGAGCGCTCCCTGGCCGAAGCGGGAGACGTTGAGCGCTCGCTGGCCGAGTTGCGGCGCGCCGGCGTGGTCTACGAGCACGACGGGGCTCTCTGGCTGCGCTCGGGCGAGTTCGGCGACGACAAAGACAGGGTGCTGGTGCGCTCCGACGGCGAAGCCACATACCTGCTGGGCGACGTCGCCTACCACCAAAATAAGTTCTCAAGGGGTTTCGACCTTCTCATAAACGTCTGGGGCTCCGACCACCACGGCTACGTAGAGCGTCTGGCCGCCGGCATGCGCGCCCTGGGGCACAGCCGGGAACAGCTCGAGATAGTGCTGGGTCAGCTAGTGAAGGTGATGCGAGGCGGACGAGAGAGCAGAATCTCCAAGCGGGCGGGAGACCTCCTGCTCCTTGATGACCTGGTGGACCTGCTCGGAGCGGACGCCGCCCGAATGACCTTTCTGCTGCAGTCGCTGGACAAGCGCCAAGTCATAGACCTCGACCTGGCCGCTTCGCAGTCAATGGAAAACCCGGTCTTCTACGTTCAATACGCCCACGCCCGCATCTGCTCGCTGCTGCGGGAGGCTTCCGACCGGGCGGTGAGTCGTCCGCCGCTGGAAGAAACCGACCTGGAGGTGCTGGATCACCCTCGTGAACTGGCGCTGCTGAGGACGCTGGGGGAGTTGCCGGACGTCGTGGCCGCGGCAGCAGCCGAACGCGCCCCGCACAAACTCACCACCTGGGTGCGCGACCTGGCCGGGGACTTCCACGGCTTCTACCACGACTGCCCGATTCTGGGCAGCGGCGTTTCCCCCCCGGTGCGCGGCGGCAGGCTGTGGCTCACTGAGGCAGCCCGCATCGGGCTGGTGATTGCCCTTCGTCTGCTGGGCGTGAGCGCGCCGAGGTCTATGTGAAGGGACAACGCCGGCGAGCAGGGAAGCGGTAGACGAATGGCCACAGCGCTGCGGAGACACCTGCTCCCGGATAACGCAGCCGAGGTAGACGGACGCCTGCACGTGGCGGGCTGCGACCTGCTGGAGTTGACGGAGGAATTCGGCACGCCGCTTTTGGTCTACGACGAAGAACATCTCAGGGCGCGCTGCCGCGAGACCCGCTCGGCGTTCGGGGACGGAGCCGCCTACGCCGCCAAGGCGTTCCTGTGCCGAGCCATGGCGCGGCTCGTGGCCGAAGAAGGGCTGCACCTAGACGTGGCCACCGGCGGCGAACTCTACGCCGCTCTGGACGCAGGTTTCCCGCCTGAGCGGCTGGTGGTGCACGGCAACAACAAGTCACTGCTGGAGCTGACCGAGGCGCTAGAAGCGGACGCAGGGAGGATAGTCATAGACAGTTTCGACGAACTCGACCGCTTAGAAGCGCTGGCCCGCAGCCGCTCAATGCGCCCGCGCGTGCTGATTCGGGTCACCCCCGGGGTGGAAGCCCACACGCACCACTACGTGGAGACCGGCGGCGAAGACTCCAAGTTCGGCTTCACCGTGCGGACCTCTGCAGCGGCTGAGGCCGTCCGGCGGGCCGCCTCCTCCGAGTTTCTGGAACTGCTGGGCATCCACGCCCACATCGGCAGCCAGGTCTTTCGCCTGAAGTCCTTCGCCGAAGCGGTCGGCGTGCTGGCGCGCTTTGCTGCTCCGCTGGGTCTCGCGGAACTCTCAATAGGCGGCGGGCTCGGCGTCGCCTACGTGGACGGCGAGCAGGCAGCCAGCATCGGGGAATGGGCAGAGACGGTGGCAGCCGCCGCGACAGAGGCGGGAGTGACTGCGAGGATCACCGCCGAGCCGGGGCGGGCTATTGCGGCGGCGGCGGCGGTAATCCTTTACAAAGTGGGCACGATCAAAGAACTCCCCGGCATCCGCACCTACGCCGCCGTGGACGGCGGCATGAGCGACAACCCGCGCCCGGTGCTCTACGGCAGCGGCTACGAGGTCTTCTTGCCGCGGGCGGTCGGCGCGCCGCGACCCAAGGAGGTGCGTGTGGTGGGCAAACACTGCGAATCGGGCGATGTCCTAGTGGAAAGAGGATGGCTGCCGTCGGACGTCGCAGTCGGGGACGTTCTCGGCGTACCAGTTGCGGGAGCGTACGGTTATTCCATGGCCTCCAACTACAACAAGGTGCCCCGCCCGGCGGTGCTCTTCGTGCGCAACGGCTGCGCACGCCTAGTAATTCGCCGCGAGACTTACCAAGACCTCACCCGCCTAGACACTTAGCTCGCGCCGCCGCCCACGCCCCAACCCCCCCCCCCCCCGGAAATTTGATGAACGCCCCTGCCCCCAATCCCCCCTCCAGCCAGTCCGCCCCGCCCACGCCGGTACGCGTCGCCCTGCTCGGATGCGGCAACGTGGGCTCTGCGCTGGCCGAACTCATCCTGCGCCGCCGCAGCCGCATCGCCGCCAAATTCGGAGTGGACATCCACATCACCGCCGCAGCGGTGCGCAACCCGCACGCCGCCCGCAAGGTCGCCCTGCCACCCGAAATCTTCACAACCGACGCAGCCGCAGCCGCCGGCGGCGACAACGTAGACGTCGTCGTGGAACTCATCGGCGGACTGCACCCTGCCCGCGAACTGCTGCTCGCCGCCCTGCAAGACGGCAAGTCAGTGGTCACCGCCAACAAAGAACTGCTCGCCGCTTGCGGCCCCGAACTAGCTTCCGCCGCAAGCGCTTCGGGTGCCAAACTGCTCTTTGAGGCGGCGGTGGGGGGCGGCATCCCTCTCATTCGAGCTCTGTCCGAGTCGCTGGCCGGCGAATCCATCCGACGCGTCATGGGCATCGTGAACGGCACTACTAACTACATCCTCGGACGAATGAGCGAAGACGGAGTGGGGTACGCCGAGGCGCTCGCCGAAGCCCAGGGGCGGGGCTACGCCGAGGAAGACCCGACCGCCGACGTGGAAGGACACGACGCCGCTGCCAAGGTGGCGATAATGGCGTCCATCGCCTTCGGGGGGAGCGTCAAAGGCAGCGACGTGCATCGGGAAGGCATCGCCCAAGTGAGCGTCGACGACATCGTCTTCGCCCGGCGGCTGGGTTATGCGATCAAGCTGCTGGGGATCGCTGAACGCTCTGGCGACGGCGAGGACGCGGCGGTTGCTGTTCACGTACATCCCGCCATGCTGGCGCTCACGCATCCCCTGGCTTCGGTGCGGGGGAGTTTCAACGCCGTGTTCATAGAGGGCGAAGCCGTAGGAGAACTGATGCTCTACGGGCGAGGGGCGGGCGGGCGCCCCACGGCCAGCGCAGTACTAGGCGACTTGATAGACGCGGCGCAGACAGCCCAAACAGGCGGGGCAGCCCAAGCAGGCGGCGGCGGGCGGGCGGACACAACCGCCGGGAACAACCAGACGCACGCCGGAGGGCGCTCAACCCCCCAAGTCGTGGACGAAGCCGCCAGCCGCGCAGACCGCCCCCCCGAACAGCACATAACTACCGGGGGCAACCTCCGCCCGCTCCTGATCCGCCCCATTGAGGAACTGCAGACCGCCTATTACTTGTCGCTGGAGGTGGACGACCGGCCTGGCGTGCTGGCCGCCGTGGCCGGGGTGTTCGGCTCGCACGGGGTTTCCATCCTGTCTATGGAACAGGAAGGACTGGGGTCGGAGGCCCGCCTCATATTCATCACCCACACCGCCCGCGAAAAAGACATGCGCGCCACCATCTCCGGACTGCGCGGGCTAGACGCAGTGCGGCGGGTGGGCAGCGTGATTCGGGTGATCACCGAAGATCGGTAACAAAACAGGCGAACGCTCAAAAGGGCGGACGTCCAGAAACCAGCGGCGGAAAGAATGGGGCGGACAACCAAGACGACGAGACCGGAAACGGACGTGCGACCGAAACAGGCGGGCAGTAAGTGAGCTTGCGCTACGTATCTACTAGAGGGGGAGCTCCCCCTCTCGGGTTTTGCGACATGCTGCTGCGGGGTCTTGCTCCCGACGGAGGCCTCTACGTGCCCTCGTCCTGGCCGTCGCTGACGCCTATACCTCCGGGCACTTTTGCCAAAACCGAAGCGTCTTCCAGCGATGCGCCGGCGGCGCGCCCCGCGCCCCGCCCCCCTGCTCATCAGACCCCTTCATACGTGGACTTGGCCGTTGAGGTCATGTACCCGTTCGTCGCCGGGGAGATCCCCCGGGAAGTCTTTGCCGATCTCGTGGAGGAGTCTTACGCCGCCTTCGACCATCCCGACGTAGCGCCCCTGAGCGCCCTGGGCGGCGGCGTCTGGCTCATGGAACTCTTCCGAGGCCCCACCTTGGCCTTCAAAGACGTCGCCCTGCAACTCCTAGGGAGGCTGCTGCAGTACGAACTGGAGCGCCGCTGCGAGCGGGTGACGATCGTGGGCGCCACCTCTGGCGACACCGGCTCTGCCGCCATCGAAGCCTGCCGAGACCGCTCCGCCATGGACGTGTTCATCCTTCATCCACGCGGGATGGTGAGCGAGGTTCAGCGCCGTCAGATGACCACGGTGCCCGCGGAGAACGTCCACAACGTCGCCGTAGAAGGCAGCTTTGACGACTGCCAGGACATCGTCAAGGCGATGTTCGCAGACGAGTCGTTCCGCAGCCGTCACCGCCTAGCCGCCATCAACTCCATCAACTTCGCCCGGGTTCTGGCGCAGATCGTCTACTACTACGCAGCCTCGGCCCGCCTCCCGGAGGCCGCGACTCCGCCTGCCTTCGCCGTTCCGAGCGGGAACTTCGGCAACGTCTACGCCGGCTATGCGGCGACGCGCACGGGTTTGGAGATTGCTCAACTAGTGGTGGGCAGCAACCGCAACGACGTCCTCACCCGCTTCTTCGCATCGGGGCGCTTAGAGGTCAAGGAAGTCGTACCCACGATGTCACCGAGCATGGACATCGCCGTCTCTTCCAACTTAGAGAGGCTGCTGTTTGAGGCGCACGGACGCGACGCCGCGGCCACGGCGGCGCTGATGACCGAACTTCGGCGCAGCGCAGCGGCGAAGGTTGACTCCGCTGCGATGGCTGAGTTGAGCGCTCTCTGGTCGGCCGCTCGGGTGGACGAAGACGCCACCGCAGAAATCATCGCGGACGTCTACGAGAGCACCGGCAACCTCATCGACCCGCACACGGCGGTGGGGGTGGGTGCCGCCCGGCGCTGCCGACGAAACATGGACACCCCGATGGTGGCCATAGCCACGGCGCACCCCGCAAAATTCCCCGACGCCGTGTACGAAGCCACGGGGGTGCGGCCCGAGTTGCCTCCCCGCCTAGCCGACCTGCACGAACGACCTGAACGCTTCAGCGTGTTCCCAAACGACCTGGAAACGGTGAAACGCTTCGTAGCCGCAAACAGCAGAGCGAGCAGCTAGAAGAGGAGGCGAGCTCAGTTCTTGATCAAGACGACGGACAATCCGAGAGACCCACTACCTCCAAAGTCGTCAGTGCGGTCATACCCGTGCCACCGATGCTCAAGCCCGCGGGCTTGCACGTGAGTCCAGCATTATCACCCGTGGCAGCTTTCCGGAACTCCGCCACTTTCAGACCTGGGAAATTCGCAAACTCTGCCGGAATCGGCCCGCTCAGATCATTCCCGTACACCCTGATGTTTTGCAAGCCCCGGGTGCCGGGGTTGCCAGTGCCGGGGACGGCGTCTGCTGCTCGAATAGCCAATGACCCCGGAATCGACCCGGTCAACTGGTTGTTTTGAAGATTCACGGTAGTCAGGCGACGGCGGTTCTCAGATATACCCGCCACATTGTTCGTAAATGTGCCTAGCGCCGCTGGAATGCTGCCACTTAGCTCGTTGCCGTCTAGTTGCAAAAACGTCAAGTCTCTAGAGTTCGAAAACGAAGGGACCGACCCGGTAATTCCGCTGTTGGAGATTCGGAAATGTTCCAGACTGCTTATCCCAACAACTGAGTCAGGTATCGAACCGGTCAAATCAAGTCTGATCAACTCAAATTTCTTCAGTCTCAAGCTGCCGAGTGCCGCTGGTATTGAGCCGCTTATATTAGCGTGCGGAGTAGTGTCACGTATGACAAAATGATCTAACTGCTCAAGGTTGGCTAACATCGGTGAAAGAGAGCCAACAGCCGCACTGGTGTTGCTATCAAGAATCAGCTCAAGTCTGTCGACTCTTCTGAACCCACTAGCTTGATCAGATCGCGACCACGCCCCAAGCCAAGCATCGTTGAGTATGCTGCGGCCGCTCCCCCAGGTACCTAGGTAGCTGCGGCTGTAGTACCTCAGACTCGCTCTCCAGATTAGAAGAGTTTCGCAGTCTCGTGCCAAGCCCAAGTTGAAGCCTAGGTCGACGCCGTTGTGAATAGTAGTGGCCGGCACGACAATCCCATCTAGGCAGTCCTGATCACGGTCGCTGCTGTATGAGTAGCCCTGCCCGGCGAGAGGAAACGGCGATGACAGGCGTTCGCTGGTGTCCCCCGCGGCTCCCGCATACAGGAAGTAACGCGACTGAGGCACCCACTCTCGCCTACCGCCCACACGAAGGCCGAACTCCACGTTCCCAGACGGCAACTTTTTGGCACGCACTTCCACGGCCGCCCTAGAACCAGACGCGCCCACCAACCTCGCCTCGGAGTAGTACCACACGTCAGTACTGACGCTTGGATATACCAGGTAACGATTACCCAAAGGTACATCTCTGCCGTCAACGCGCAGACCGAACTCCACGTTCCCGGACGTCGATCGACGCGCCCAGATCTGCGCTGAAGAACCAGACTGCGCCTGCGCTCCAGATATCAACGCCAGCGACGTCACAAACAAACAGACCGCCAGGAACGCTCCGAACAAAGACCGCTTCAGGAATTTGCCTCTAGACAAGGCCGACACCCTCCAGCGATGAAGAGCCAACCTTCTCACGACGAGAGCCTGGGTTACTGGAGTTGGAGAAAATGATCTAAAGATGTACTTGCTAGTCATCAGTTACCTCCTAGGTTGAGAATACGGATTGGAAATTGAAGGGGAATGACCTAAAGATGTCAGCGCTGAACAGAACCTTGGGCCACGAACAAGCACCAAGTGATTTGGAACAGTTAACGCGACCTAAGTTAAGCTGGCTTAAGTTAAGCATAGAAAGATACTATACACCCCCCCCCCCCCCCCGCAACCTGACCGTTTTAGCGTGTTTCCGAACGACCTGGAAACGGTGAAACGCTTCGTAGCCGCTAACAGCAGAGCGAGCAGCTAGAAGAGGAGGCGAAGCTCAGCTCTTGATCAAGACGACGGACAATCCGAGAGACCTACTACATCCAAAGTCGTCAGGTTGGTCATACCCGTGCCACCGATCGCCAAGCCTGCGGGCTTGCACGTGAGCCCAGTATTGTCACCCGTAGCAGCTTTCCGGAACTCCGCCTTTACTAGACCTGGGAAATTCGCAAACTCTGCCGGAATCGCCCCGCTCAGATCATTCCCGTACACCCTGATATTTTGCAAGCCCCGGGGCTCGTTTCCTACTTTTCGAATAGCCAATGACCCCGGAATCGAACCGGTCAACTGGTTGTTTTGGAGATCCACAGTAGTCAAGCGACGGCGATTCTCGAGTGGAACGTCAGACCTGCTAAATGAACCTAGCGCCGCTGGAATACTGCCACTTAGATTGTTGTCATTGAGATGCAAAAACGTCAAGTTCCGGGAGTTAGAGAACGAAGGAACCGACCCGGTAATTCCGCTGTTGGCGATTTGGAATTTTTCCAGACTTCTTATCCCAGCAAGTGAGTCAGGTATCGAACCGGTCAACTCAAGTCCGACCAATTCGAGTTGCTTCAGGCGCTCAAGTCTGCCGAGTTCCGCTGGTATTGTACCGGTTATCGTAGCTGTCCCAATAGTGTCACTTATGGTGAAATGATCCAGATACTCAAGGTTGGCCAGTATCGGTGAAATAGAGCCAACAGCCGTAACGTTGGCTCTATTGAAGCGCAACCTAAGCCTGGTGATTCTTTTGAACCCACCATCATTTGCCGCAGATGGCGGAATGACCCCCAACCAATCTCCGTTGAGTATACTCCCGCCACTCCCCCAACTACCTAGATCGCCACCACTATAGGAAGTCAGACTCGCCCTCCAGATTAGAAGAGATTCGCATTCTTGCGCCAACGCCAAGTTGAAGCCCAGGCTGGGGCTTGTAGCGGTCGGCACTACAACCCCGTCTACGCACTCCTGATCACGGGCGCTGTCGAATGAGTAGCCCTGCCCGGCGAGAGAAAACGGCGAAGACCAGCGCTCGCTGGTGTCCCCCGCGGCTGCCGCATACACGAAGTAACGCTCCTGAGGTATCCACTCGCGAGTGCCACCCACCTGCAAACCGAACTCTACGTTCCCGGACGGCAACTTTCTCGCCCGGACCTTCACGGCCGCCCTCGAACCGGACGCGCCCACCAACCTCACCTCAGAGTAGTGCCACGCGCCCAACGTGGCGGCTGAATATAAGAGATAGCGATTAGTCAAGTCCACATCGCTGCCATCCGCCCGTAGGCCGAACTCCACGTTCCCAGACGTCAGCCTCCTCGCCCAGATCTGCACCGAAGAACCAGACTGCGCCTGCGCCCCAGATATCAACGCCAACGACGCCGCAAACAAACAGACCGCCAGAAACGTTCCGAACAAAGACCGCTTCAGGGGTTTGCCTCTAGACGAACCCGATGCGCTCCAGCGATGACGCGCCCAGCAACGATGAGCCAACCTTCTCACGACTAAAGGCTCAAGGTAAACGAACGACTAGATTGATGGAGTTCCAAGGGTGCAGGGCTAGGGACCGGGCTCAACTACGGACAATCGGTACTAACTACGGACAATCGGAGAGACCCACTACCTCCAAGATCGTCAGGTTGGTCATACCCGTGCCGCCGATCTCCAAGCCCGCGGGCTTGCACGTGAGTCCAGTATTATCACCCGTGGCAGCTTTTCGGAACTCCGCCACTTTCAGACCTGGGAAATTCGCAAACTCTGCCGGAATCGGCCCGCTCAGATCATTCCCGTACACCCTGATATTTTGCAAGCCCCGGGTGCCGGCGGCGTTGGTCCTAGGGACGGGACCTGCTGCTCGAATAGCCAATTCCCCCGGAATCGAACCGGTCAACTGGTTGTTTTGGAGATCCACAGTAGTCAGACGACGGCGGTTCTCGGTAAAACCCCGGCCTGAATATTCACCTAGCGCCGCTGGAATACTACCGCTTAGCTTGTTGCCATCAAGATGCAAAAACACCAAGTTTCGGGAGTCCGCAAACGAAGGGACAGACCCGGTAATTCCGCTGTTGGAGATTTGGAAATGTTCCAGACTTTTTATCCCAACAATTGAGTCAGGTATCGAACCGGTCAAATCAAGTCCGATCAATTCTAATTTCTTCAGGTTCACAAGTCTGCCAAGTTCCGCCGGTATTGCGCCGGTTATGCTACTTTGAGCGTTACTGGCATCTATGGTAAAATGATCTATATTCTCACGAGCCTCTTTCCCAAGATTTTCTAGTAGCGGTACTATAGAGGAAATAGGGGCAACAATCGTACCGGCGGTTAGGTGGTTCACCCTAAATCTGCTGATTCTTCTGAACCCATTAACATTTCCTTGAGTCTGAATCCCTTCCCAAGAATCTATGTCCAAGCCACTCTTCCAAGTACTTAAGTGGCCACCACTCCAAGAAGTCAGACTCGCCCTCCAGATTAGAATGGATTCGCAGTCTTGCGCCAAGCCCAAGTTGAAGCCCATGGAGGAATTACCAACGGGAGTGGCCGGCACGATAATCCCGTCTAGGCAGTCCTGGTCACGGGCACTGTCGTGTGAGTAGCCCTGCCCAGCGAGAGAGAACGGCGAAGACCGGCGCTCGCTGGTGTCCCCCGCGGCTCCCGCATACAGGAAGTAACGCTCCCTAGGCACCCACTCTCGAGTGCCGCCCACCCGCAGGCCGAACTCCACGTTCCCGGACGGCAACTTTTTCGCCCGCACTTCTACGGCCGCCCTAGAACCGGACGCGCCCACCAACCTCACCTCGGAGTAGTACCACACGTCAGTTCTGACGTTCGAATATACGAGATAACGATTAGTCAAGGGCACATCGCTGCCATCCGCCCGCAGGCCGAACTCCACGTTCCCGGACGCTGATCGACGCGCCCAGATCTGCGCTGTAGAACCAGACTGCGCCTGCGCCCCAGATATCAACGCCAACGACGCCGCAAACAAACAGACCGCCAGGAGCGTTCCGAACAAGGATCGCTTCAAGAGTTTGTCGCTAGACAAGGCTGACGCCCTCCAGCAATGGGAGACCAACTTCACTACGGACACTCCCTCAGACCTTCCTTCAAAGTCAAAAACGCTGCTTCTACGCCTTTGGGAATGCATGTGAGGCCGGGATTATCCCCAGGACTTGCTGATCGACGGAAAATGGCTATTTCCAGGTTGGGGAGATCCCCGAGTGATGGTGGAATGGCCCCGACTAGTCTGTTGTTTTCTAACTCCAAGTCCACCAACGTGGATGGCAAGAAAGCCGGGATAAAGCCTTCCAGTTGGTTGTCGTTTAAGTGAAGGGCCAGCAGGCTAGTCAAGTTGGCGACTTCCAAGGGAATCCAGCCACTCAACCTGTTTTCTTCCAAGTGGAGCCTCTGCAGGGCAGAGAGTCGGGTCAAGCTGACAGGGATCTGTCCAGTTAACTCGTTCTTGCTGAGATTCAAAGTCCTCAACTTTGAAAGGTTGCCTAGTCCGGATGGAATGGCGCCGTTCAGCTTGTTCCCGCCGAGGTGCAACACCTCCAAATTCGAGAGGCTCGCTACTCCCAAGGGGATTTGACCCGTAATCCCGCCGCCACCGATAACACTACCCTCAATTAACAGCACCCTCAGATTCCCTAGACGCCCAATCGACGGAGGCAGCAGACCGGTCAACCCGAGCTCAAACAAGCGGAGTTCCTGGAGTCTTGAGAGGTTGGTGAGTTCCTCCGGGATTGCGCCGGTTATGTTCTTGTTTCCGTACAAGTCCGTGAGCGTCAAGACCTCTAGGTACTCTAGGTCTCCGATTTCAGGCGGAATCACTCCGCTGAGCGCAGGCTCCCACAGGCGCAGCGTGGTGACCCTGTCTACCAAACTACCTCCCGATGTCACCTTGTCTGTGTAGACATATTTCCACGAAGTGATTGGCCTGTCGATCGACCAACTGCTCAAACTCTCCTCATCGTTGGAGGTCAGAGAGTCCTTGATCTTTAGCAGTGCCTCGCAGTCCTTCACCAACCCCGGATTGGAAGCGGGAGCGGGAACGACAATATCGTTCGAGCAGTCCGTACCTGTTCGTTTGGTGTAATAGATAGAGGAGTAGCGGCGGCTGGTGTCTCCTTCGGCTTCCTCGTAAAGAAGGTAACGCTGAACGGGCACCCAGAGTTCCGTACCGTTGATCCGCAAGCCGAACTCCACGTTCCCTGAAGGCAGCCTCCTCGCTCTCACCTCTACGCTGGCCTGCCAACCGGTCCTGCCCACCACCACGGGCTCCGAGTAATACCACTTGTCTACTACGGCGGATTCATAGAGCAAATACCGAAACTTCAAGGGAACATCGCTGTTGTCAACGCGCAGGCCGAACTCCACGTTCCCCGAAAGCAGCCTCCTCGCCCAGATCTGCACTACAGAACCAGTAACAGCCTCAGTAACGGACGCATCATCTGAGTCTGTGTCCAACTGGGCCTTCACCCCCGATACCGAAGCCAGCGACGTCATCAGCATTAAGGCTGCAACAAGAGCGCTGAACAGAACCTTGGGCCATGAACAAGCACCAAGTGATTTGGAACAGTTGAGCTTGCTTAAATCAGTCATAGAAAGATACTATACCCCCCCCCCCCCCCGAATTACAACATTCTCCCAATTACAACGTTTTGCCCCTCAGCATTAAAGGGTGAAGAAATCAAGTGATCTAACATACGGCGCACGCAAGGCATACGGGGCCGGCAAGGCAGTCGGAGTAATGGAAAAGCCCAGCCCCCATGGCAGACTCAGCGGAATGAAATACGTTGTCTGCATCCCGGACGGATGCGCCGACCGGCCTGTCGAAGCTCTCAATGGACGCACACCGCTGGAGGCGGCACACATGCCTGTCCTGGCTTCCCTGGCCGCACGCAGCCGAATAGGGCGAGCCCTCGTCATACCTCCTGGGATGCCGCCAGGAAGCGACGTGGGAAACATGTCCATACTGGGCTACGACCCCAAGAAGTACCACAGAGGACGGGCGCCCCTTGAAGCGGCCGCTATGGGCGTAGAACTCGCAGCCGATCAGGTCGCTTACCGCTGCAACCTCGTCACGCTGAGCGACGACGACGTCATGCTCGACTACGCAGGTGGGCATCCACCCACCGAAGAAGCCGCCGAGGTGATCGCCGCCCTGAACAACGAACTAGGCGGAGAAGTCGAATTTCACGCCGGAGTGCAGTACCGACACTGCGTGGTCGCCCCAGCTTCCTGGGCCGACGCCGACTGCATTCCTCCGCACGACATCACAGGACAGCAGGCCGTGCTCCCCACCGGCAGAGCGTCCGGAAAGTTACGCCAACTCACAGAAGCCTCCCGCGAAGTGCTGAGCGGCTTCGATCTGCCTGCTACGAGCATCTGGCTGTGGGGGCAGGGCTGCGCCCCGCAACTGCCTGTGTTCGCTGAGAAGTACGGGGTCTCGGCGGGGATGGTCAGCGCCGTCGACCTCGTGCGCGGCCTCGGTGTCCTAACCGGCATGAAAGTGGTGGACGTGCCGGGCGCTACCGCCTGGTACGACACCCACTACGAAGGCAAACGCGACGCCGTGCTTGAAGGCTTAGCCGACGGAGCAGACCTATTCGTACTCCACGTGGAGGCCACTGACGAAGCCGGGCACGCAGGCGACCTCCAACAAAAGATCATCGCCCTTGAGAATTGGGACAAGCGCATTCTCGCCGACTTGACGGCAGGCCTCCACGAACTAGGCCCGTGGAGGCTCCTGCTGCTCCCCGACCACGCCACACCGCTGGCGCTCCGCACGCACACACCAGAAGCCGTGCCCTACTTGTTGGCCGACTCCGAACAGGACTACCCGGGCGGTGTCTACAGCGAAGCCGGAGCAGCGAACACTCCGACGACGGCAGGACACGAACTCATGGGAGAACTCATTAGAGGGTGAAGCCGGGCGCCCCGGGTGCAGCCGGGCGCCTAAGCTGTTTTGTCCGAAAGATCGCTGTCACCAAAGATCGCTGTCACCTAATGTCACATAGAAGGTGTTGCGACGGCGGTCTGCGGTGGTATGATGGGTACCACTTCTGGAAACCAGTGAGTCTCGCGAGTGCTTCTCGCGGGTGAGTAGTCCGGGAGTTTCCCATTCCCAAGCCCCAGCAAGTCGCGGCGCGTGCTTGGTGCGCCGCTTAAGGGGAAGCGAGGTTGATTTGAGCTCCGAAACCCTTGAATCCCAGCGAAGCATCTTTGAATCCAAAAGCCGAAACGAACTCATAGACATCGCTTTTGCGATGGGCGGGCGGCCTCCTGCCCGAATCCGCAAAGCGGAGCTCGTAGACCTGATCGTAGGTCTAGCAGGCTTCAGCGAAGGCGGCGGTGACGGCGAAAACAGATCGTCTGATACGGAAGGCGAGACCCAGTCAGCGGAGGGCGCCAAAGCGGAGGGCGCCAAACGGGATACAGACGTTGCAACCAAGGCAGCAGACGCCGGCGAGCAAGCTAAGTCCTGCACTGGGAGCGTAAGCGACACGCCCGCAGACCCGATGATAGAAATCAACGGAGGCAGGCGACGCGGGGCGGGCGCTGCATCCGAGAGCGCTGCCACAGCAACCCCGGCGGTCTCCAGCAGAACGTCCGCATCCGAGCGGGCAGCGCCTTCTTACGGGCGGGGTGAGGCGACCGGAGTTCCCAGGGCTGCAGGCTCAAAGCCCCCAAGGGCCGACAGTCCCCCCGTAGACGGCCAGAGCGAGGACGCCAGCGACGGCGTCGGCGGGAGGAAAGCGCCGTCGGACTCAATCAGATCGGCAAGAACGCCAAACCGCACCGACGAAGGCCGCACGACCGTCGCGACCAAAAGCACAGCAACCCGCACCAGGGAAAACATCCGCACCAGGGAAAACACCGAACGAGAGCAACAGGAACAGAGAGACACCGTGCAGGAACTTAAAGAACAACGCGAACGCCGAGATGCGCCCTCCCGAAACGACCGCAATCGGCGAGAAGACTTCAACGACGCGGGAAACCGGCGACGCCGGAGAGGAGGACGCGGGCGCGACGAGGATCTCTGGGAAGGCGACCTCCAAGACGTGAGCGGCTACCTCGACTTACGCGACGAGGGCTACGGGTTTCTGCGCATCAACGCACAAACTCCCAGCCGCGACGACATCTACGTTTCAATGAAGCAGGTGCGCCAGTGGGGGATGCGCAAGGGCGACCACGTGACCGGCGCTTCCCGCCCGGGCGGCCGCAGCGAGAAGAACCCGCCGCTGCTTCGTCTCGACTCGATCAACCACATGAAACCCGAGGAGTCCAAGAACCGACCCAAGTTCGAAGAACTCACCCCCTTGTTCCCCGACGAGAAACTTCGGCTCGAGCGCGACGGCGACACCGCCAACATGACCACGAGAATCATCGATCTGCTCTCGCCGATCGGCAAGGGACAGCGGGGGCTGATCGTGTCGCCCCCAAAGGCTGGCAAGACCACGATCATGAAAGAGGTCGCCCGCTCCATAGAGACCAACAACCCCGAATGCATGCTGTTGGTGCTGCTAGTGGACGAACGCCCCGAAGAAGTGACCGACATGCGGCGCTGGCTGAAAAGGGGCGAGGTGGCCGCCTCTACGTTTGACCGTCCTGCCGAAGAGCACACCCAGGTGGCTGAACTCACCATAGAGAGGGCGAAGCGCCAAGTTGAGATGGGCGAGGACGTCGTGATCATGCTCGACGGCATCACTAGGCTGGCGCGCGCCTACAACCTCGCCGCCCCCGCCACGGGCCGCATAATGTCGGGCGGGGTGGACTCCGGCGCCCTCTACCCGCCCAAAAAGTTCTTCGGGGCAGCGCGGAACATGGAGGAAGGCGGCTCCCTGACGATCCTGGCTACCGCCCTGGTGGAGACCGGATCCAAGATGGACGAGGTCATCTTTGAAGAGTTCAAGGGCACCGGCAACATGGAGCTGCGCCTCGACCGCCGCTCCGCCGAGCGTCGCATCTATCCGGCGATAAACGTGGACTCCTCCTCCACCCGCCACGAGGAACTGCTCTTTGAGCGGCGTCAGCTGCAGCAGGTCTGGAAACTGCGGCGGGTGCTGTCCGGCTTGGCCAGCGACCACGGCGGCAACGGGGCAGCCGGCTTAGAACTCCTGATCGACCGACTCAAGACCTTCCCCAACAACAACTCCTTCCTCGAGGAGGTGGCGCGGGGGCCGATGGGAGACTGAAGACGGCGACGAAGAGCCTGCTAGACGAACGAGAAGAGAACGGAGACAAAAAATAAAAGCAGACATACACCCCGAATACCGGACGGTCGTATTCCTAGACACTTCATCGGGAGAGAAATTCCTCACCCGATCCACCGTAGAAACCAGCGAGACCATCAAGTACACCGACGGCAACACCTACCCGCTGGCAAAGGTGGAGATTTCCAGCGCCAGCCACCCGTTCTTCACCGGGACGATGACCATCGTGGACACCGCCGGGCGCGTCGAGCGCTTTGAGCGGCGCTACGGCAAGCGGAGCGGGACCTGAGCGCCCACGGCTGAGCAAGCAGACGCAGGACGGAACGAACGAACGCCCGGCGGCTGCGGCGACGCCCTGCTTGTGAACCACGACTCCGACGGCGAAGAGCGCAAAGCACCCGCAGGATTTGAAGGGCTAGCCGCCGAACTCCGGGAGATAGAACGGCAACTCTCCAGCGGCGAACTGCTGAGCGACCGCAACGCCTACCGTCAAGCCGCCCAGCGTCACAAGCAACTCTCAGAGATCCTCAACCTTGCAGGCGAAGCAGAAGCAACAAGAGGCGAGAGGTCGGCAGCTGAGGAGTTGCTCGCCGAAATATCGTTCAAAGAGGAAGGGGAGGCAGCGGAACTCCGCGGGATGGTTGAAGCGGCATCCGACCGGATTGCCGTCATTGAGGAGGAAATCGCCGTTCTGCTGATACCGGGCGACGGCAACGAAAACAAGAACGTCATCGTCGAAATCAGAGGCGCAGAGGGGGGGGAGGAGGCCAACCTGTTTGCCCGCGACCTTTTCGGCATGTACCAGGGATACGCCGACCGCAAGGGCTGGAAGGTGGAGGTTCTAGGATCTCAGTATTCGGGGCTGGGCGGCATCACGGAAGTAGCGTTTCAGCTAACCGGCGACGGGGTCTGGCCTGCCATGCGGTTTGAGGGCGGACCGCACAGGGTGCAGCGGGTGCCAGTAACGGAATCTCAAGGGCGTGTCCACACTTCCTCCGCCACCGTGGCCGTCTTGCCCGAGGCGGACGAGGTAGAGGTGAAGATTGACGAAGCAGACCTTCAGGTGGACGTCTTCCGATCTTCGGGGCCGGGCGGGCAGTCGGTCAACACCACCGACTCCGCAGTGAGGGTCACGCACCTGCCTACGGGATTGGTGATAAGCATGCAGGACGAGAAGAGCCAACTTCAAAACCGCAACAAGGCGATGCGCGTGCTGCGAGCAAGGCTGCTTCGGCTAGAGCAAGAACGACAAGCCGCAGAGGCGTCGGAGCAGCGGCGCAGCCAGGTCGGCGGCGGCGGACGCTCGGAAAAGGTTCGCACCTACAACTTCAAAGAAAATCGGGTCTCCGATCACCGGATCGGCCTCACCCTGTACAAACTCGACCGAATACTCTCCGGGGAACTCGACGAGATCGTAGAAGCCCTGACCGAAGACGAGCGAGAACGGGCGCTGGCGGAGCAGAGAGGGGATGCGGCGACGGAGTGATCGAGGCGCCAGGAACGCCAGCGGGCGCTGCTCGAACGGGTTCGAGCTAGCCAAGATGCCGTGGGAAGAACTAGATGCTGTGGGAAGAATTTCTGAAGGAAACCGAAGTTCGGCTGCGCGCCGGAGGCGTTGAGAATCCCGCCGGCGAAGCTCGGCGCATGGTTGCGTCAGCGCTCGGATGCGAAGATTCGGAGTGGTTCACTGTGCTCTCCCGTCCCGTCGGAGCGCGGGGCGCGTCCGCAATGGAGTCGATGCTGCGCCGGCGCGCCGACGGGGAGCCGCTGCAATACGTCCTGGGAAGTTGGGGGTTCCGGACGCTGGACTTGATGGTGAACAGAGACGTGTTCATTCCCCGACCAGAAACCGAGGTGTTAGCAGGAATTGCCCTGGAAGAACTCCGCCGCTGCGAAAACACAAGCGAAGGAATATTAGACAAAAGGGGAGAGCGCTGCAGCCCCCCCGGCAGGGACAGCGGCAACGGCGGCAGCGGCAGCAGCGGCAGAAGAAACAGGCGGGGAGGCACGCTGGCGGCAGCCGACCTGGGCTGCGGGTCTGGAGCGATCGGTCTCTCGCTGGCCGCCGAGCACCCCAGCGTGGAGGTCTACTGCACCGACGTCTCCGACGCCGCCCTGGCGGTTGCCCGCGCCAACTTAGCCGGGCTGGGCGAGAGCGCCAAGCGCGTGCGTCTGTCGGTCGGCTCCTGGTATGAGGCGATGCCCGATGAACTGCGCGGTCAGCTCTCGGTGGTGGTCAGCAACCCCCCTTACATAGCCGAGGGCGATCCCCTCCCTCCAAGCGTGGGAGAATGCGAACCTGCCTTGGCGCTGAGGTCTGGAGCGACCGGACTAGAAGACATCCGCACCATCCTTGCCGGCGCGCCCGCTTGGCTAGCGCCTGGCGGGGCGGTGGTGCTGGAGACGCCGGAGAGCGGCGCCGAGGCTGCGCTGGCCATGGCCGCCGAAGCAGGCTTGGCGAACGCCAGCATTCATCAAGATCTGACCTGCCGAGACCGAGTGCTGGTCGCCCGCCGCGCCTCGGACACCTCCCCGTACGCACTCCAAACCGCAACCTCGTCCGTCTGTCAAACCGCCTCCGGTAAACCGCACCCTTGAACTCCCCCCGCTCCCCCCGCCCTACGCCGGAACCCGCCTCCGCCAAATGCGCAAACCTTCGGGTCAACGTGTATTCGCTAAAGGATCACCCGTCGGAGGCTTCCGATGCGGCGGCGCAGGCGCTGAGCGGCGAAGAAGTCGTACTGCTGCCCACCGACACGGTCTACGGACTAGCGGCCATGCCCACGAGTTCAGCCGCAGTCAACCGCCTTTTTGAGCTCAAGAGACGACCCTCAGATGTGTCAGTCGCCATGCTGGTGGCAGACCCCTCCGACGTAGCTGAGTTGGCTGAAGACCCTCCGGAAGCCCTAGTCAAACTTGCACAGCTGCACTGGCCTGGCCCGCTCACAGTAGTACTCCCGCGGCGCAAGACCTTGAACTGGGCGCTGGGAGGCAGCGGCGGCACCCTAGGACTGCGCTGCCCCGACAACGACTGGCTGCGCGGCCTGCTGCGACGGGTCGGGCCGCTGGCCGTCACGAGCGCAAACTTGCACGGAAAGCCCACCCCCCCAACAGTGGGTGAAGTTCTCAAGACGCTGAGGAGCGGCGTCTCAGTGGCAGTGGACGGGGGGAGGCTGACGGGAGAGGCGTCCACCGTCGTGCGATGGCTAGACGGGGAGGTTGAGATCCTCCGCCAAGGCTCGCTGCGGATCGGAAAGGGTCTAGGTCTGTAAACGGGCGAGGCTGGGGGCTGACCTCAGGGAGTCAAGATGCGGAAAATCAGCGAGGCGGTCGCTGCTAAGGCAGGCGGGGAGGCGCTGCGGACTTCCGCGTTGCAGAACACCAGCGAGCGCCCGCGTCGGGTTACCCAACACTCCCCCGTCACGTCGCTGTTCCTGACCGCTGACAGGAACTGCACGTCCATCTGGGCAGTGGACATCTGCGGACGGGCCTCATAAGCGGTCGCGACCGCCGGCACGGCGCAAGTGTCTATGAGCGCAGCGATGACGCCCCCGTGCATTGCGCCTTCGGGCTGTCCTAGGAACGGCTGCCACGGCAGACGCAGACGGGCATAGTCCACCCGCAGTTCCTCCACCACCATTCCTACGTGGTTCGGGAAATACTCCGTTTCCCAGGCGCAGAAGTCGCTCCAGCGCTGGAGGACTTCCTCGCTGAGCGGCGCAAAGCGGCCAGACGCCCAAGCGGCAGAGAGGGGGGAGGGAGAGGCGGGGACGGAGCTCAAAGCGCGTTGAGTTTGTCCACCCGCACTTTGTGTCGTCCGCCCTCAAATTCAGCCTCAAGGAAGGCGTCAAGAGCTTCGAGCACGACGTTGAGAGCGAGCAGGCGTTCGCCGAAACAGATCACGTTGGCGTCGTTGTGTCGGCGTGCGACCTGCGCCGACGCCGTGTCTTGAACCACCGCGGCTCGAACGCCCTTCACCTTGTTGGCGGCCATTGCGATGCCGATCCCGCTGCCGCATATACAGACCCCCAACGAGGCGCCTCCGTCCGCCACAGCCCGACCCACATTCGCCCCGAAGTCGGGGTAATCCACACGCTCCTCGCCGTGAGCGCCGAGGTCAATGACTGCATGGCCTTTCCCCTTGAGCCAGGACGCGATTTCCTGCTTGTAGCGGTAGCCGGCGTGGTCGGCTCCCAGGGCGATGCGCACGCGCAGAGGCTACACGCACCACTCTGCTCAGAGGTCGCGTCCACCCGTTCCAGTTGCCCTCAGGCGCCGCCAACTCCGCCGCCAACATCCGGGCGCCGACGCAGTCCGCAGGACGCGTCAAAGTGTCATAATGCGACTTAAGCTAGTTAGCAAGACCGTCTGAAAAGTCGCCTGAGTTTTCTCGACGACAGAAGCAAGAAACCACCAGATGGGCATTAGAACGGCACAGACAGGGGGGCAGTCCGTGACATTTGCAGTTGGAAAATGTGTCATACTTACAAGGAGAGCCCGATGAAGCGCACTGAATCAAAAAACCTCAATCATTTAGAACTATGAGTTACGAAGTGGGAGCTCGGGTCGTATACCCGCACCACGGCGCCGCCATCGTTGAGCGCAAGGAAATGAAGAAGGCGTTCGGGCGCGAGACCGAATATCTCATCCTGCGCATGACCCGCGGGAAGATGATCCTCTCCGTGCCTGCGGACAAGGTGGAAGAGGTGGGCGTGCGCTGGCCAATCAGCGCCGATGAGGTGGAAGACCTATTCGACGTTCTGCGCAAGCGCGACGTTCACGAGCCCGCCAACTGGAGCCGTCGCTTCAAAAACCATCAGGAGAAATTGAAGTCGGGGAACGTCTACCACGTCGCGGAGGTCGTCCGCAACCTGGCGTTGCGCGAACGCAACAAGGGGCTTTCAGCAGGGGAAAGGTCATTGCACGAAAGAGCACTAGAGGTGCTGATCTCGGAACTGAGTTTCGCGCTTGAGACGTCCGAGGAAGAAGCCACCAGCAAGGTCGAGCAAGCCCTGCTCTAGCGTCGGGAGCCCTGCTCAACCCTCCCAACCCCGAGCAGCAAGGAAACCTCAATCTAAACAACGGGAAGAACAGCCGTCTAGGGGAAATATCCAAGAGGGCTTTAGGCTGAAAGCCGCATAGGCGGGCTGTGGCGCAGTTTGGTCAGCGCACCTGCTTTGGGAGCAGGGGGTCGCCGGTTCAAATCCGGCCAGCCCGACGGGGACACCAATCATCGGAACACGCAAACGCAGACGGGGCTCCCAATCCTTTAAGGGAATCCCCCGAAAATCGAGTTTGACAATACGGCGGGGCGGCAAGCAAACCGCTCCCTCAAAGGGGCAGACCCAAGAGGGCCGGTTCCAAGAGTAGAATGCAGGCGTGATTACCTTCGGGGGTGGTGTAATAGGCAACACACCGGGTTCTGGTCCCGATATTGGGGGTTCGAGTCCTCCCCCCCGAGCAATTATCCCTAGGGAGGCGACCTGAGCCGCCAAGGACGGCCAGCGGAGGGATCGCCGCCCTCCCCGGGCGAGCGAACGCCCAGCGAACTCCACACATCCCTGATGACAGGCCAAGCCACCCGAATTTCATCGGGCTCCGCCAACTTGTAACCTCAGAAAACCAAGCCCTCCAGCCCCGTTCGTCTAGAGGCCTAGGACGCCAGATTCTCAATCTGGTAACACGGGTTCGAATCCCGTACGGGGTGCTCAGCGCAATTCGCTCAGAGTATTTCTGCGCAGTTCAAGATGCTTTCGTCAGGATGCTCTTGAAAAGACATTGAGAGCATCAAGGGCATCGCAATAGAAGCAGGCGCAGAAAACAGTCAGGAGGTCAAAGCGACATGTCGTCATACCTGATAGATGGGCCTTGCCCGAATCTCAAGTGCCAGACGCCGACAAAATACGAGATCAACCACCTCGCCGACGGCACGCGCGTGCTAGAAGCCACCTGCAGCGCCTGTGGCGCCTACAAGGCCTACGACGGCGGGGCGAATATCGTGAGACTTTCGGAGATCCCAGAGGCTTCGTAAAGCACGCCACTGCTCCCTTCAGCTAGACCAAGCCTCCCTGAGCTGACGGTTGAACTGCTTACGGATCGATCTCAGGGGAAAGGCCGATGTACTCAGCGATGTCTTCCCCGCTGGGCAATTCCTCAGCGTCCCGACGTCCTTCTTCTTCGCGTAGCAAAGATTCCCGAGCAGCCTTGAGCCGCTGCAGCACCTCGTCGCGCTCCAACAGTTCCATGAGTTCAAACAACGGCGGCCCCACCAACCTCTTGGTGATGGCTACTCGCAACGGGGCCTGAGCCTTTCTCAGCTTCAAGTCGTGTTTGTCGGCTAGGCGGCGAGCCGCGGCATGGATGTCTTCGGCCTTCCAGGTCACGTGTTCGGGCGCATCTTTATCAAAAATTTTCACAGCCTCAGCTAGCAGTTCGGCAGCCTTCGGTTGCTGCAGCACCTCGTCCAAGACAGGAAGGTAGGGAGGCTCCGGCGGATAAATAAATGAGTCCAAGAAAAGGCGCACGTCAGCCAAAGTGCGCACTCTTTGCCTAATTGATGAAAGGATAGTTTTGAGGGTGTCCTCGCTGTATTTCTCAAGCAGGACGGACAACGCAGGCGGTAGCGTCACCTCGCTCGCTGGCGGATCGCCATCCGCGGGGGGACTAGCTGGCGGATCGCCTGTTGAGTCCTCCTCCTGCGCTTCGCCTAACGGCGACCTCCCCCCGCTCTCAGATTGTTGCTCACCTCTCAGCCACTCATCAGTTCTATCTATCAACTCAATATCATTCAGGAAAGTCCGAATCCACAAAGCGTTAAAGTGCGTCAATTTTTTCAGATCAAAGAACGCCGGTGCCTTGTTGATGTCCTCCAGCCGGAACAGCGAGATGATCTCAGACATGTCGCGTATCTCAGTGCCGTCCGGCGGCCCCCAGCCCAGCAGCATCAAGTAGTTCGCCACCGCTTCGGGCAAGTAGCCCCGGCTGCGGTACTCGGCCACTGAGACGTCGTCGCGCCGCTTGGAAAGCTTCTTGCGCTGAGCATTCACCAACAGCGGCAGATGCGCATAGACGGGCGGACGCTCCCCCAGCGCCTCTAGCAGCAGCAGCGCTTTTGGCGTTCCCGACAGCAAGTCCTCGCCGCGAAGAACGTGAGTGATACCCATAGCGGCGTCGTCCACGGCGTTGGCCAGCAGAAAAGTGGGCGTACCGTCGCTCCGCCAAATCACGAAATCCTCTAACTTGTCGGTGAGGAAGCGCACCTCGCCGCGCACTAGGTCTGTGAAAGCGACGGTGCCCCCCGGCGGCATTCGGAAGCGCACCGCCAGCCCTTCAGACAGCTCCGAGGCGTCTACGGGGCGGTTCTCTGCGTCGCATAGGTAGGCGTCCCCGGCGGCTAGAAGCGACTCCACGGCCGCTCGGTGATCGTCGCGGCGACGGGACTGGAAAGTCGGCTCGTCGTCCCAGTTGATACCCAACCAACCCAGCAAGTCGTAGATGACGTCAACGAACTCCGGCCTGTTGCGAGAGGCGTCGGTGTCCTCCACCCGCAGCAGCATCTCTCCGTCCACCGAACGGGCGAAGACCCAGTTGAATAGGGCAGTCCGGGCGGAGCCGACATGCAAGAAACCGGTGGGCGACGGGGCGAAACGCACCCGAACGGGAGCAGTCAAGGAGCAGGTCGCAGTCCCGGCGGCGTCCCTAGACGCGGGCGGCTCATCTTGACGTTCACCAACGTCCACCAACGACGCAAGAAGCCAAAAGACGGACTAGGAGCGCTGCCACTCACACAGGGCGGCGGGCACGCCGAGGTCTGAAGGCGACACGGAATCTGCAATGCGGCGGCGGCAGGCATAGCCGTCGTGACCGCCAGCGCCGGAGAAAAGCGCCCGCCGCTCCGAGATACTTTCAGGCTCGGAACTCGCAGCCGTCTCAACGAAATCTTCTTCAAGCGCGTCGGCGGCACCGCCAACCTCAGATACCCCAACGCTTTCCAAATCTTCAGACGCCTCAGAGGACGCACCGACCGCCGGGGGGTCGAGAAAGCCCCAGTGAGCGAATGCGACGCGCAGATCCTCAACCACGGGCGCACGTCCGAAGAGAGAAGCCCGCTTCAACGCCACCGTCACACAGCCAGCCACCACGTCGTTAGCCGACTCCCCCGGCTGCAGCTTCAGGAGCGGAATGAATCGCTTGGCAAGGTTCAGGGCGTAACCCTGGTCGGGTCCCTGGTGGCCGTATCCGCCGCCCGCCGGCATAGGCGAATTCGGCAGATCCCCCGGTCGATTGGCCCGCCACGAGCGCACCCGCTGGGGGGGCGAAGAATAGTGACGGACGGCTTGCGGGCCTCCCTGCGGCACAAAAGGCGGCTGAGCCATGTCACCAAACTTACCCCGATCACCCCGCAGCGTGCGCACAAGATCCGCTCCCTCCCGCCCGCCCCCTCGGGCGCAGCGCCTGCTCCTCAATTATCCTTTCCACCATGCGATTTGCCATCAAGACCGCCCCCCAGCACACGACCTGGGAAGAAATGCTCGCCGTCTGGCAGGCTGCCGACGGGATCGATCTGTTCGAATCCGCCTGGAATTTCGATCACTTCTACCCCACCGTCCCGCCCACAAACGGGAACTGCCTGGAGGGCTGGACGACTCTCACAGCCCTGGCGCAAGCCACCCGCCGCCTGCGAGTCGGATGCATGGTGCTGGGCATCGTCTACCGACACCCCGCCGTGCTAGCAAACATGGCTTCCACGCTCGACATCGTCAGCGGCGGGCGCCTAACGCTAGGCATCGGCGCCGCCTGGAACACCGAAGAGTGTGACGCCTACGGCATCAAGTTGGGGTCGCTGAGCGAACGTTTTGACCGCTTAGAGGAAGCCTGCGAAGTAATCCACAAGTTATTCACAGAGGAACGCTCCACGTTCACAGGTCGTTACTACACGCTGGCGGACGCCTGCAACAACCCCAAGGGCGTCCAGGTGCCGCACCCTCCGATCTGTATCGGCGGCGAAGGAGAGAAACGCACCCTGCCCCTGGTCGCTCGCTACGCCAATCAGTGGGACTTCCCAAGCTCCGACACAGAGAGGTTCACAGCCAAGCATGCGATTCTGCGAGAAAGATGCAAGGAGATCGGGCGCGACCCCGGAGATATCACGACTTCAATGCACGTCTGGGTTGAGGACGACACCCCCCCGGGCTCTACTGCAGAAACCTGCGCCCGCTTCGCCGACGCAGGAGCCGACCTGTCCATCTGTTACCTGATGCCCCCTCTGCGCCCACAAATCCTGGAACCCCTCGCCGCGGCCCTAGCAGAACTGACGCACTGAACGCCCAGGGCACTGAATGCCCAGGGCGGCGACCCTCTTACCCTTCCGCTTCCGCCTCCCCGTGCAGAAGCCCCCAAACCAGCGAATCCACCAGAGCCTGCCAAGACGCCTCCACGATGTTCTCCGACACGCCGATGGTCGTCCAAGTCCTCACCCCGTCGGTGGAATCGATGAGCACTCGAGTAACTGCCCCCGTCCCTCGTGAAGTGTCCAACACGCGCACCTTGTAGTCGGTCAGGACTATGCGAGTGAGCGCCGGATAGTAGTCGCCCACGGCAGAGACCAGGGCGTTGTAGAGAGCGTTGACCGGCCCGTTGCCCTCCCCGACTGAAATGCGCCGCTGCTCACCCACCCAGAGTTTCAGCAACGCCTCGCACTGATCCAACACCGGTTCGCCCTCACGCCCCACGTGCTGGGCCACCTCCACCCGCATCGACTCCATGCGGAAATACGACTGCTCCCAACCTGCAGCCGCCCGCAGAAGCAACTCCAGGGAGGCGTCCGCCACCTCAAAGTGGTAACCCTCGTATTCCAGTTGCTTGAGATTCTCAATGGCCTCAGCCACGGCTGCGGCGTCCATCTCTATACCGAGTTGGCGGGCTTTGAGTTCCACCGAAGTCCGCCCCGCCATCTCCGAGACAACAAAGCGGGAGCCGTTGCCCACGAGTTCCGGGGCGATGTGCTCGTAGGCGTCGGAGCGACGAGCCAGGGCGCTGGCGTGCAGCCCCGCCTTGTGGGCAAACGCCGACCGCCCCGCGTACGGCTGCTGCGGGTCGGGGGAGCGGTTCACCAGTTCCGCCACTTGGCGAGACACCGACGTGAGTTCCGCCAGACGCTCAGCGGGCAAGGTCTCCACACCCATCTTCAGGGTGAGGTTGCCGATGATCGGCACGAGGTCGCAGTTTCCCGTGCGTTCGCCGTAGCCGTTGATGGTGCCCTGCACCTGAACCGCGCCAGCTCGCACCCCCTCCAGGGCGTTTGCCACCCCGCAGCCCGTGTCGTTGTGCAGATGAACCCCCAGCGGCGCTCTGATGCGTGCACCGATCTCGCTGACGATGTCAAAAACTTCGTGGGGGAGCGAGCCTCCGTTGGTGTCGCAAAGCACCAACCGCTCCGCTCCCGCCGCCTCTACCGCTGCCAGCACCGCCAGAGAGTATTCGGGATTGCACTTGTAGCCGTCAAAGAGATGCTCGGCATCAAAGAAAACCCGCCGACCTTCGCTCACCAGGTAGGCCACCGAGTCGGCGGCCATGGCGACGCCTTCGACGAGGGTCGTGCGGAGCGCTTCGGTCACGTGGTAGTCCCAGCACTTGCCGACGATGCAGATCACTTCCGCTCCGGCATCGAGCAGGCGCAACAGGGTGGCGTCTGTCTCGCAATTGCCGCCCGGCCGCCGAGTTGACCCGAACGCCGTAAGGGTGCTGATCTTCAGATCAAGTTCGTCACGGGCGCGTGCGAAGAACTCGTCGTCCTTGGGGTTGCTGCCTGGCCAGCCGCCTTCTATGTAGTGGACGCCAAGCCGATCTAATTGACGGGCGATGCGCAGTTTGTCGTCCACGCTGAGGGAGATGCCCTCAAGCTGGCTTCCGTCGCGCAGGGTCGTGTCGTATATTTCGACGGCAGCCGGGACGCGCGACGCCGACGAAGGCGGCGCCCCGCCTTCCGATGCGCCCAGAGACTCACCGGAGGCAGGAGACTCAGCGAGGTCAGCCTCCGGCCTACTCATCGACATATTCGTTCCATTCCCGGTAGCGCTCCAGTTTGCCGCTCACCGCTTCGTAGAAGATTTCCTGTATCCGGCGGGTGATCGGCCCCGGATCGCCAATCAGCCGATCGTCCACCGAGCGGATGGGCACAATTTCCGCCGCTGTCCCGGTCAAGAACGCCTCTTCCGCCGTGTAGAGGTCGCTGCGCAGGAGGTTGTCGGTCTCATAGGGAATGCCGCAGTCCTCTGCGATCCGCCGCACGGCGTCCTGCGTGATGCCGCGCAGAGCCCCGGCGGAAGTGGGCGGCGTGATAATACGTCCGTCGTGCACCACGAAGAGGTTCTCGCCCGTGCACTCGCTCACGTATCCCTGCGGCGAGAGCAGGATGGCCTCGTCGTAGCCCGAGTCAATGGACTGGAGCTTGGCGAGTTGGCTGTTGATGTAGTGACCGCACCCTTTGGCGGCGGGCGGCATTGCGTTGGGGTCGTGCCGCTGCCAGGAACTGATCATCATCCGCACACCAGAGTTAATGGAATCCTCCCCCAGGTAAACCCCCCAACTCCAGGTCGCTATAGACACGTTGACCACGCACGAACTGGGGTTGAGCCCCATTTCGCCATAGCCCAAGTAAACAAGCGGACGAACATAGCATGAGCCCAACTTGTTGACCTTCACAGTCTCCTTGGCGGCCTTCACCAGTTCCTCGGGACTATAGGGAATTTCGATCCGGAGGATCTTGGCGCTGGCGAAGAGACGCCGGATGTGGGGCGTGAGCCGGAAGACGGCCGGGCCGCGGTCGGTGTCATATGCCCGAATGCCTTCAAAGACCCCGTTGCCGTAGTGAAGCGTGTGCGTAAGGACGTGCACCTTGGCGTCTTCCCAGTTGACGAACTCGCCGTCCATCCAGATCTTTGCGACGGGTTGAATTGGCATGTGTTCCCTTTCGGAAGTCTTCTTTAGCTGACTATCGCCGCCGCGATGGCGTCGCCTATTGCGGTCGTGCCCGTCACTTCCTCGCTCACCGAAGCGCAGGCTTCCTCTATGGCCGCAGCCGCCGACGCTTCTCCCAGGAAGTCAAGCATCATCGCCGCTGAGAGCACCGCCGCGGTAGGGTCGGCCACCCCCTTTCCGGCTATGCCGGGGGCAGAGCCGTGCACGGGCTCAAACATTGAAGGGCCGGTTCGGGCGGGGTTCAAGTTGGCTGAGGCGGCTTTGCCTATCCCGCCGCTGACCGCCCCTCCGAGGTCAGTCAGGATGTCGCCGAAGAGGTTGTCGGTCACGATCACGTCGTATTGCTCAGGCGAGTTCACGAAGTAAATGCAGGCGGCGTCCACGTGGTTGTAGTCGATCGCTACATCCGGGAACTCCTCGGCGACTTCGTCAAAGGTGCGCTGCCAGAGGTCGCCCGCGAAAGGCATGATGTTCGTCTTGTGCACCAGCGTTACAGCAGGGCGATCTCGGGAAGCAGCACCCGAAGCAGCATTAGAAACAGAACGAGAAGCCGCCAACTCAAAGGCGAAGCGCACGCATCTCTCCACACCCATGCGGGTGTTGACCGACCCCTGGGTGGCGATCTCATGCGACGTACCCTTGCGAAGAATCCCGCCTTCACCTACATACGTACCCTCGGTGTTCTCCCTCACGACGTCCATGTGGATGCCCCGCGACGGCAACCGAAAGGGTCGCAGGTTCACGTAGAGGTCGAGTTCAAAGCGCATACGCAGCAGCAGGCCGCGTTCGAGCAGTCCAGGAGTGACTTCGGGAGTTCCTACCGCCCCCACGTAGATGGCGTCGAGAGAGCGCCATTCCTCCAGCACACTCTCGGGCAGCACCGTGCCGTCGCGCAACCAGCGGGCGGCGCCGAGGTCATAATCCACCCTCTCAACGCCTACGCCGGCGGCCCCGATTGCCTTAAGACCTTCGGCAACCACCTCCGGGCCGATGCCGTCGCCTCCTAGAACTCCAATGCGATAGGTGCTCACGAGCATCAATCTACCGAAATCTGGAGTCGTTTATTTGTCAGAAGTTGCCCAATCGGGGATTTAACCTGCCTTGGTATTAGGTTCAGAAATCACTGCACCCATTTCAGTCTTACTCAATAATGACAATGGGTGGGGGCCCGGGGGGACCTGTATCGTCTTCGCAACCTGGCAAGTACTCTGTCGTGTCAAAAATCGAAGAGAACAGCACCTTGCCGACAGGCGTGTCGTAGGGGAAAAACCTCGCCCGAGGCAGCCACTCCTCATAACCACCTAGACGAAGCCCGAACTCAACATTCCCCCCGGGCGTCCTCCGAACTTGAACTTCCACGAGGACACGGCAGCCAGCTTGCCCAACCGCCCTCTCTTCCGAGTAGTACCACTTACCGACCACGACCCTCTCATACGGCAAGTAGCGGTTACGCAGCTTCGGAGACAACTCTTCGCCCCCGACGCGAATGCCGAACTCCAGATTACCCGACTTCAACTTGCGAGCTGAGACCTGCACTTGGTTCTCAACACCGTCACTCGTCTCATGCGGATGCGCCAACGCCGGCGACGCCGACGCCAACGTCAAACCTGCCAAGAGGGACAGAGTCAAACCGACGCTAGACACTCGAGAAACTAAGGACTTTCGGTTCCGCCAAACTCCAAGTTCAGCAGACTTCGTTTTAGTTACTTTTTCCTTGATTGCCATAACACACCTCTCGCATCTTGCTTCCTACTTACGATTCTACAAGAATGACAATGTTAGGGGGGGACGGGGGGCCTACATCGTTACAACCTATCAGGTACTCGGTCGTGTCAAAAATCGAAGAGAGCAACACCTGGCCGACAGGCGTGTCGTAGGGGAAAAACCTCGCCCGAGGCAGCCACTCCCTACGACGATCTAGGCGAAGCCCGAACTCGACATTCCCCGAGGGCATTCTCCGAACTTGAACTTCCACGAGGACACTGCAGCCACCTTGCCCAACCACCCTCTCTTCCGAGTAGTACCACTTACCGACCACGACCCTCTCATACGGCAAGTAGCGGTTTCGCAGCTTCGGAGACAACTCTTCGCCCCCGACGCGAATGCCGAACTCCAGATTACCCGACTTCAACTTTTGAGCTGAGATCAGCACTTGGTTTTCAGCACCGCTCGTCTCATTTTCAGCACCGCTACTCGTCTCATGCGGATGCGCCGACGCCGACGATGCCGACGCGAACGTAAAACCTGCCACGAGGGTCAGAGTCAAACCTACGCTAGACACTCGAGAAACTAAGGCCTTTCGGTTCCGCCAAACTCCAAGTTCAGCAGACTTCGTTTTAGTTACTTTTTCCTTGCTTGCCATAACCAACCTCCATTCCTTTAGAGTTTAACCTACATTACTAGTTATCTAGTTTACTCTTCTCTCTGGAGTATCCACAACATTTCGTTAAGTGCTCTTAACGAACTTGCCAAAACTTAACGAACCATTAGATCCAACAGACCGCCGCGCAACCCACCCGGATAGATTGACAACATGCCTCCCTCCACCGCGAACTCCGCCATGATGGTCTCCCGACGAAACATCCAGACAAGCACGGGCAAGCCCCATTGCAACCCAACCCTCCGGGCGCAGCGACGCCACTGACTTATGCAAGCCTCCCCTCCACCTGAACCCGCTCCCAGCCCAACTCCGGCTAGCGGGCAACGCCTCACGCGCTCCGCCTACGAACGCCTTCAAGCCGAACTGGCGGAACTCTCCGGCCCGACCAAAGCCAAACTCACCGAGTTGGTGGCCAAAGCCCGAGCGCTCGGCGACTTGTCGGAGAACGCCGACTACCACGCCGCGCGAGAAGAGTTGGGCAAGGTAAACGGACGCATCATGCACCTCGAGCGCCTTCTCGAAGAAGCCGATGTCGTGGAAGCATCTCTGTCGGATCGAGCCGAGTATGGCGTCGTCGTGTCTCTCAGCTTCGCAGGGGAGGATGAAGCCGAGGAGTTCCTGATCGGCTCAATAGAGGAGCGACCCGACGCCCACGAAGTAATCTCCCCCTCCTCTCCGCTGGGTCAGGCCGTCCTCGGCGCCAAGGTGGGCGACGTCGTCCGCTACGAAGCACCGGCAGGCAACGTAGAAGTAAAGTTGGTCTCCGTGTCACCCTTCTACGGGGACACGGAGACCGCCGATGAAGAAGAGTGAAGCGAGAACAAGAATGAGTGCCCCAAGCTCAACCCTCCGCGCCCCCCGCACCCTCAGCGAGAAGGTCTGGGACGCTCACGTAGTCCACTCAGGCGACGACGGAGCGGACCTGCTTTTCATCGACCTTCACCTCATCCACGAAGTCACATCCCCTCAGGCGTTTGAAGGACTGCGTCTAGCCGGTAGGCGGGTGCGGCGAGCGGATCTCACCCTCGCCACCGAAGACCATAACGTGCCGACGACCCCGATCAGCGGCCCCATCGCCGACCCGATCTCCCGCCTCCAAATTGAAACCCTGCGCGCCAACTGCGAGGAATTCGGCGTGCCTCTCTACCCGATGGGGCACCAACGACAGGGCATCGTGCACGTGATCGGCCCGGAACTGGGGCTGACGCTGCCAGGGACAACCGTGGTGTGCGGCGACAGCCACACATCCACCCACGGCGCCTTCGGGGCTCTGGCGTTCGGCATTGGCACGAGCGAGGTGGAGCACGTGCTGGCTACTCAGACACTGCCCCAGGCGCGCCCCGCCACCATGGCCGTGACGGTCACAGGCGAACTCCCGCTCGGCTCAACGGCCAAGGATGTAATCCTCGCGGTGATAGGGCGCATAGGCACCGGCGGCGGCATCGGTTCGGTGATCGAGTACCGAGGGCCGGTGATCCAAGCCCTGTCCATGGAGGGGCGGATGACTGTGTGCAACATGTCCATAGAGGCGGGAGCCCGTGCGGGAATGATCGCCCCGGACGAGACCACCTTCGCCTACTTGGAGGGGCGCCCGCACACTCCCAGCGGTGCAGCCTGGGATCAGGCGATGACCGACTGGAGAGATCTGGCCAGCGACGACGGGGCGGCTTTCGACCGTGAGGTGCTGCTAAGCGGCGCCGAGATTCCCCCGCACGTCACCTGGGGCACAAATCCGTCCCACGTTGCTCCGCTTGCTGGCAAAGTTCCCTCCCCCGACGAATTTGCGACCGGCGGGGAGAGAGACGCTGCGGCGCGAGCCCTGACATACATGGGGTTGTCGCCTGGCACGCCGATACGCGAGATCGCGGTGGACACGGTGTTCATCGGCTCGTGCACCAACAGCCGCATTGAAGACTTGCGCGCCGTGGCTGAGGTGGCCGCCGGACGGCGAGTTGCCCCAGGTGTTCGCACTCTGGTCGTCCCTGGTTCTGCCCAGGTCAAGGCGCAAGCGGAAGCCGAGGGTCTGCACGAGGTGCTGACAACCGCCGGGTTTGACTGGCGCGAGCCGGGTTGCTCAATGTGCCTAGGGATGAATCCGGACAAACTCTCGCTGGGAGAGCGTTCCGCTAGCACCAGCAATCGCAACTTTGAAGGACGGCAGGGACGAGGCGGCCGCACGCACCTGGTCTCGCCAGCGGTGGCGGCCGCTACCGCCGTTGCCGGACACTTCGCCACCCCCAGCGACTTGAGCTAAGAGCAAACAGGGAACTTAAGGGCAAACCCCGAGCAGGAGAGCAACGCATGGAAGCAATAAACGTAGTGAGGGGCACAGCTCTGCCGCTGAATCGTTCAGACGTAGACACCGACCAGATAATCCCTAGCAGTTGGCTCAAGCGGGTGGAGCGCACCGGCTTCGGAGAGGGGCTTTTCTCAACGTGGCGTGAAGACCCCGATTTCGTGCTTAACGACGCTCGCTACTCCGACGCAACGATTCTGGTAGCAGGCCCCAACTTCGGCACGGGCTCCTCAAGAGAACACGCCGTCTGGGCAGTTCAACAATACGGATTCCGTGCCGTCATTTCGCCCCGCTTCGGCGACATATTCCGCAACAACTCCACGAAATGCGGGCTGGTGCCGGTGGTGGTAGACGCTGAGTTCGGGAAAGCTCTGTTAGCAGCTGTGGCCAACGACCCCTCACTTGAAGTAGTCGTGGACATCCAACTGCTTCAAGTAGAAGCACCGGCCGCCGCCCTAGCTACGTCTTTTTCGCTCGAGGCAGCCGTCCAGGAGCGTTTCTTGAACGGGCTAGATGACATTGAACTGACTTTGAGGCACTCCGCCGCCATCGCCGAGTACGAAGCCAGCCGCCCCTCGTGGCTCCCGGTTACGACTAAGTGACCGGGTGTTGCGCTGCTGATCGACCCTGACCCTAAGGACGAGACGTGGGGTTGCTATCCGTCCGCGAATACGGATTCGAATTCTAAGAAGTGCACCAGTTAACCGCCCCGTTGCTCATCAGGCTAGGCGGGACTTGAACATCCGCATCTCGCGCTTCGTATTGGGGAAACCACGTACCTACATTATGCTGATAGGTCTCTAAATCAGCGGGAACACAGCCAGTCAAACTAGTATTATCTTGTAAGTAAAAAACGCCGAGTTTAGTTAAACTACCCAACTGCGAGGGGACAGATCCACTCAGACTATTACCACTGAGATCCAAAGTCTCTAGGCTAGTAAGACTACCCAACTCCGTAGGAATACCACCACTCAAACCACTACCACCAAGATCCAAAATCTTTAGGCGAGTAAGACTGCCCAACTGCGTAGGAATACCACCACTCAAACTATTAGCACCGAGATCCAAAGTCTCTAGGCGAGTGAGACTACCCAACTGCGTAGGAATACCACCACTCAAACCACTACCACCAAGATCCAAAGTCTGTAAACTAGTAAGACTACTCAACTGCGTAGGAATACTACCACTCAACCCATTACCACCAAGTTTCAAATTCAATAGACTGGTACGACTTCCCAACTGGGTAGGAATTGTGCCAGTAAAACCATTATCATTGAGATCTATAGTAAGAAGCACATTCGCGCTGCCCAAGTCGGTGGGTATAGATCCCGAAAGTTGGTTATTAGCAAGATTCAAATAAACTAGGCGAGACGAGGTGCGAATGTCTGTAGGGATTCCTCCAGTGAGACTGTTGTTAGAGAGGCTTAAAGAATAAAGGTTGCCAAGCCCCGACGGAATCTGGCCACTGAGGTTATTATTGTCAAGCCTTACGCGAAGCTCGCTATTTGGTGCTCCGCCAATTGCAGCAGGAATCTGCCCAGAAAATTCATTATTGTCAAGATATAAATATCTTAGTGCATTCATTCCTGACATATCCGTCAGACCGAACACGCTCAAATTATTGTATGAAACATCCCACTCGTATAGGTCCGCAAGATTTTGCAGTGAGCTAGGAACAGTGCCGCTTAAATTATTTTCTTGAAGCGCGAGGTGAGTCATTTTTGCAAGATTCCCCAACTGCGTCGGAATGGAGCCGCTCAGCTCATTTTCATTTAGATACAACGAGGTGAGTTCTCCGAGATTACCTAGCGATGCAGGAATGCTGCCCTCCAAATTGTTACCTCTCAGAATGAGTCTTGTCAATTTAGACAGATTACCCAACTCAGAAGGAATCGACCCACCCAAATCATTATAACCTAGATCTAGTCTTGTCAATTCAGATAGATTACCCAACTCAGAAGGAATCGACCCAGTCAAATCATTATGAGAAATGGTAAGGCTTGTCAATTTAGACAGATTACCCAACTCAGAAGAAATCGACCCACCCAAATCATTCTCACGGATGCTAAGGTAGACTAGGTTTTTAGCTCTAGATATTTCAGCTGGAATTCCTCCGATTAATTCGCTGCGACCAATCGAAAATGAGGTTAATTCCTCCAATCGCAAAAGATTCCGTGGAAACGCCCCTGCCAACCCTCGAAGTCGCAGTCTATAAACCCGCTGTGGTGTAGATGCGGTCAGAGAGACGCCATTCCAGCTTGTAATTGCTAGGTTGCTACTCCAGTTAAGGGCGGACGACTGACTTCGCTTATACAGGTCAGTCTGATCCATGAACTGGAATGCATCAAGGAGGACCATGCAATCCTTCACTAGGCCCAAGTTGCTCTCCGGGCTAGGAACAGCAACGTTGTTTGCGCACTCCGTTCCCTCCGAATACGTGCTGAACTCCGAGGAGAAAAGCACAGAATTAACAGGGGTGCTCCCGTACAGGAAAAACCGGGCCTTCGGCAACCAAATTCTGAGCCCATTAATACGCAGACCGAACTCCACGTTACCCGTCGCTAGCTTCCGCGCTATCACCTGCAAGACGGCGCTCCTAAGACCTGACCCCACCCTTTCAGGCGACGAATAATACCACTGGCCAACCAGAAGGGTACCAGAGTTGTAAAGCAAATAACGCCCATTGGGTAACCTGAACGAGGAGGAACCAGTAGACGGATCAACCACCTTGAGCCCGAACTCTACGTTCCCAGAAGCCAGTTTCCGAGCCCAAACTTGCGCGTTAACCGCCCCCTCCCCCCCCTGAGCCTGAACAGGACCTCCAGCAGAAACGAGCAGAGACCCCGCCAACGCCACCAGCGAGATCAAAGCAAGGCACAGCCTCACTAGAGAGAAGGTCGTTTCACGCTGAGGAACTGCCACTAGACGCAAGCCACTACCTCCATTCTGAATTTAAGTGTGGTGTGCTCCTACACGAAGGCTAGCAGCCCGCATTTGAAAATGTTGCTCCTCCTCTAGAGTCTCCAGCCGCCCGCCCTAGCTACACCTTTTCCGCTCGAGGCAGCTGTCCAGGAGAGTTTCCTGAACGGGCTAGATGACCTTGAACTGACTTGAGGCGCTCCCCGCCATCGCCGAGTACGAAGTCAGCCGCCCCTCGTGGCTTCCGGTTACGACTAAGTGACCGGGAATTGCGCTGCTGACCTACCCTGACCCTAAGGACGAAGCGTGCGTTTGCTACCTACCCGAGGATGCGAATTCAAATTCTAGGAAGTGCACCAGTTAATCGCCCCGTTGCTCATCAGGCTAGGCGGGACTTGAACATCAATATCGCGCGTTTCGTATCGGGGACGGTACCTTGAACCGACATTCTGCTGATAGGTCCTTAGAGCAGCGGGGAGGCAGCCAGTCAACCCAGTATTACCTTGTAAGTAAAAAACCCTAAGGTCTAAACTGCCCAACTGCGAGGGGACAGTTCCACTCAGACTATTACCACTGAGATCCAAAGAAGACAGCCTAACAGGACTACCCAACTGCATAGGAATACCACCACTCAAACTATTACCACTAAGATCCAAAGTCTCTAGGCGAGGAAGACTGCCCAACTGCGTAGGAATACCACCACTCAAGCTATTACCACCAAGATTCAAAGTCTCTAAATAAGGAAGACTGCCCAACTGCGTAGGAATACCACCACTCAAACTATTACCACCAAGATTCAAAGTCTCTAAATAAGGAAGACTGCCCAACTGCGTAGGAATACCACCACTCAAACTATTACCACTAAGATCCAAAGTCGCTAATTCAGTACGACTACCCAACTGGGTAGGAATTGTACCAGTAAAATCATTACCACTGAGAATTATATGATATAGCTTGTTCGCGCTACCCAAGTCGGTGGGTATAGATCCCGAAAGTTGGTTGTCGGCAAGGTTTAAAGAAATTAGGCGAGACGAGGTGCGAATATCTGAAGGGATTTCTCCAGTGAGACTGTTGTTAGAGAGACTTAAAGACTTAAGATTGCCAAGCCCCGACGGAATCTGGCCACTGAGGCTATTATTGTCAAGTGTTACGTAAAGACGAGTGCCTGGTGCTCCGCCAATTGCAGTCGGAATTTGCCCAGAAAATTCATTATTCTCAAGATATAAATAGCGTAACCTAGCCATTCCTGTCATATTTGTCAAACCAAACACGCTCAAGTTGTTGTCTGAAACATTCAACGTAACTAGTTTCGCAAGATTTTGCAGTGAGATAGGAACAGTGCCACTTAAGTTATTTTCTTCAAGGCGGAGATAAGCCATTTTTGCAAGATTCCCCAATTGCGCCGGAATAGAGCCACTCAACTCATTGTCCATTAGATACAAGTAGATGAGTTCTCCAAGATTACCTAGCGACGCAGGAATGCTGCCTTCCAAATTGTTGCCGCTCAGATAAAGGTTTTTCAATTTAGACAGATTACCCAACTCAGAAGGAATCGACCCACTCAAAGCATTACTGTTTAGATACAGTCTTGTCAATTTAGACAGATTACCCAACTCAGAAGGAATCGACCCACTCAAACCACTACGAGCAAGGTCAAGGTTTGTCAATTCAGATAAATTACCCAACTCAGGAGGAATCGACCCACCCAAACTATTATCAGAAAGGTCAAGGTTTCTCAATTTAGACATATTACCCAGCTCAGAAGGAATCGACCCACTCAAACCACTATCAGAAATGTGAAGTACGGCTAGGTTTTTAACTCCGGATACTTCAGCTGGAATTCCTCCGATCAATTGACCACGTAATATCCACAATTCGGTTAATTCCTCCAACCGCAAAAGATCCCGTGGAAACGCTCCTATCAATCCTCGCAACCACAGTCTATCAACCCGCTTTGGTGTGGATCTAGTCAGATAGACGCCCTTCCAGCTTGTAATTGCTAGGTTGCTACTCCAGTTGAGACCGTAGGACCGATGTCCCTTATAGGTGTCAGTCTGATCCACGAGTCGGAATGCGTCGAGGAGGGCCATGCAATCCCTCACTAGACCCAAGTTATCCTCCGGGCTAGGGACAACAATGTTGTTGGAGCACTCCGACCCCTCTGAATATGTGCTGAACTCCGAGGAGAAAAGCACAGAATTAACAGGGGTGCTCCCGTACAGGAAAAACCGGGCCTTCGGGAACCAGATTTTGTCCCCATTAATGCGCAGACCGAACTCCACGTTACCCGACGCTAGCTTCCGCGCCATCACCTGCAAGACGGCGCTCCTAGAACCTGACCCCACCCTTTCAGACGACGAATAATACCACTGGCTAACCACAAGGGCACTAGAGTTGTAAAGCAAATAACGCTCAGTGGGTAACCTGAACGAGGACGAACCAGTAGACAGATCAACCACCTTGAGCCCGAACTCTACGTTCCCAGAAGCCAGCCTCCGAGCCCAAACTTGCGCGTTAACCCCCCCCCCCCCCCCTCCTGAGCCTGAACAGGCCCTACAGCGGAAACGAGCAAAGACCCCGCCAACGCCACCAGCGAGATCGAAGCAAGACACAGCCTCACTAGAGATGAAGGTCGTTCACGTATGTTGAGCATGGCTATCTAGTATACCCCCCCCCCCCCCCCCTATTTTCCAAGTATCAATCCGACTTATTGCCTCTTTGCTAATGTTGCTCTCCTCGGGCCTACATGGAATTTCGATCCGGAGGATCTTGGCGCTGCGAAAAGACGCCGGATGTGGGGCGCAAGCCGGAAGACGGCCGAGCCGCAGTCGGTGGCATAGGCCCGAATGTCTTCAAAGACCCCGTTGCTGTAGTGAGGCGTGTGCGTAAGGACGTGCACCTTGGCGTCTTCCCAATTTGAGTAATTAACGCGCCGCCGCCCAGGTCTGAGTTGGCGGTTATGGAGACGAAGAGCACCAGGACAAATGACCCTTATTGACAGTAACTCCAAACCTGTTTAGCGCCTGAGGGACACAACCAGTCAAGCCGCTGTTTCCGTTTAGGTAAAGCTTCTTTAATTTGCTGAGGTTTCCTAACACAGAAGTAACTTCTCCGGTAAGACCGCTGTTACTAAGATTAAGAGTTGTAAGTTCAGTGAGTTGCCCAAGTTGGGTTGGAATAGTCCCACCTAGGGGGTTATCTGAGATATTCAACACTGTCAAATTTACTAGTGAACCCAATGCAGCAGGAATTCCGCCTGTCAAATTGTTATTACTCAAATCTAATGTAATCAGATTAGTAAGTTCCCCGATTTCAGGCGGGATCGGACCTGTCAATCTATTTTGACTTAAGAACAAGTAGAGCAGATTCTTTATGGAGCCTACTCGTGCCGGAATCGGGCCGCCAATATCAACATTGCTGAACTCCACCCTCCATAAGTTATCCAATTTAGCAAGGCTAGCAGCAGGAAACACACCTTTCAGCGCAACACCATCTATCTTAATCTGCGACACATACTTAGTACCTCCCGCCATACACAAGCTACCGAGAGTACAACTACTAGATATAAGGAGAACCCCTGTATTTAAATAACCTATCCCCGAGAGATACCATGGCGCTCGGCCAGGATTTTCTCGCCACTCAGTCTCCATATTTGCTGCCAGCCCCCAGTTCAAGGTGGTAGCACCACCCTCGCCGTGCAGTAGATCGTACGCTTCAAGCAAAACATCGCATTCTTTGACCGACGCTCGAAACTGCACCCAACTGCTGGCTTGATTACCCGAGGGAGTACGCACGGCTATGCCGTTAGCGCACCCGACCGAACTCGTTGCGAACGTGGAAGAGTAGTACGGGCCGTCAGTACTGGACACTCGCCCATAGGTAAGAAAACGCTCCTTAGGAAACCAAACCTCATGATCAGCTATGCGGAGAGCGAACTCTACGTTACCCGACTCCAACTTACGCGCCTGAACTCTAACCATAACCGGAGCGCCCGACACCTCACCGACCTTAACCTGATTTGAGTAGTACCACCTGCCCTGCTGAGCGGTCGCATACAGTAAATACCTAGAAGTCAGAGCAGGCTCGTTGGTGTTGTCGTCCAACAGGCCGAACTCTACGTTGCCCGACGCCAACTTGCGAACCCAGATCGACACTCCGGCTCCGGAAACACTCTGAGAAGACTGAGCCTGCACCGGTGCAAGCAAAGCCCCCAGCACACAAAAGATCAAGAACGTTCCACTGATCAACTTCCCAATAACTCGGGGGGAGGGGGGGAACTTTGAGCGACATTGCGACCGAACAGAAGCGTTCCCACCAGAAGCGTTTCCACGTTTGCGAAATTGCCGATTATGAATCTCTATATTAAGCATAGTCATCTAGTATACCCCCCCCCCCCCCCCCATTTCCAAGTATTAATCCGACTCATTCCCTCTTTGCTTTTTGATAGCTTCCAACTTCGCATCGTCCCCTCAGCCGCATAACTGTGCCACCACCAAAGGCCCACTCGCTCGCCCGCTCTAACGCCCCTGCAGGATCCGGTCGCTTAGATTGAGGATGAAGGTGAGGATGCGGGAGCAAAACCCCATCCGGCTGCTGGGCTGCAAGATCTGGTCGTTTAGATTGAGTAAGAAGGTGGAAGTTCTGCTCAGAGGTATCTAGAAGCAAAAAATTGAGGCGCCCCCCAGCCGACTGGGGAACGCCTCAATTTACTCAACTATGGTTGATGATTAATCAACTCACGATGATGTACACCAGGTCAAACTTCCTATGTTGATAGTGGAACTAGTTCTACTCACACGAGGATTAAGAATCCCTGGCGGAACACATCCAGTCAAGCCGGGGTTGCCCGAAAGATCGAGTTGTGTGACATTCCTTATAAGACCCAGCGAAGATGGAATGTCGCCGGTCAAAGAGTTATTGCTCAGATCAAGGTGCTCTAACTCCCTATGCCTGGACAGCGTAGAGGGAATACTACCACTCAACTGATTGTCACTGAGGTCTAACTTCTGAAGGTTAGAATCCCATAATAAACCAAATCTCTGCGTGGCAATGTCACCTATCTCAGTTGGAATACTACCAGTTAACCTATTCGAACTCAAATCAACATCAAATAGGTTCTTTAGATTACCTATAGAAGTTGGTATTGTGCCAGTAAGATTCTGATCAGTTATGTTCAAAATAGCTAAGTCCGTTAAATTTCCTATCGTTGATGGAATCGCTCCACCAAGCCGAGTTCGTTGACCTACGGTATTACTGCATGCAGGACCAGTAGCAATACTTTCATTTATTGCTCTATTCCCCAAATACAAGCGATCTAACTTTACCAAATTACCTATACTATCTGGAATACCGCCAATCATTGGGGTACAATTTAAGTTCAATTGTGTTAGATTTGTTAACCTGGTAAAGGGCTCTAAAGTAACACCAGTAAATGCATTCCCGCTTAGATCCAATCTTAGCAAATTAGAGGAATCGAACAATGTTGAAGGAATTTGACCCCATAGATTTGTGTAAGCAATTCGTACAGCAGACAACTCAAGCTCACTAAATAATTCGGGAGGAAGAGTGCCGCCCAAGGGACGAGCTACTATCTGAATTTCGTCTAAGACCGGATTACTTGGGAAAGGAAGGCGAGGGTATCCTAGACGCCAGCCGAAAACATGCTGACTTAAGGAAGTCCACTCATGTGCGGGGTGCTCGATGACTGTGTGGAACCGAGAGTTGTCGCTCAGTATGTAGTGTGCGTTGGCGGTGCCTCCGTTGAGTACGTCTCCGGGACGATATCTATGGCCTGCAAGGAGCGAATCGAGGGCAGACAGGTAGACATTGCAATCTTCCACGAACTCAGGGTGATTCAAGGGATTTGGAACCGCTATTCCGTTCGCACAGCCTCTGCTTGGGCCCGTGTGGAAAACAGAAGAATACAATAGGTCATCGGATGCTGAAGTACTTGCATACACAAGGTAGCGCGCTTGAGGAACCCAGACCTCGCTGTTAGCAACGCGAAGACCGAACTCCACGTTCCCAGACGCCAACTTCCGAGCGCGAATCCGGACACGGACTTTGGCTAAACCAGGCCCCACATCTTCACGCCCAGAGTAATACCATGTCCCTACCGTGGCAGTTGCATACAACAAGTACCTCGAGTGCGGCTCACGCACCCGTGGGCCTCCCGGTAGACCAACTTCCGTTAGACCAAATTCCACATTCCCGGACTCTAACTTACGCACCCAAATTCTCACTTGGGTGCCACTCTCCTGAGCGGACTGGGCTTGCGCCGAGTGCACCGAGGCGAACGATGTCACGAGCAAACAAAGAACCAGAAACGCCGCAGATAGCGCCCGCCATGCAACAACCGATTTTTTAGATTTCATAGTTGGCACCTCATCATTTTGGGTTCATCACAATTGTCTAGTATACCCCCCCCCCCCCCCCCCATTTTTCAACTAATGAGCCGATCCATCTCCTCTTCTCTCTCAGAATAATTTCCATCTCAACTTAACTTCTATTGCTCCTTGCTCTTGCGCAAGAGGAGTTCCAGGTCATCTAGTCGGTCGTTCAGGCTTCGCAACTCGCCGGACACGTTCCGTTCCTCCACCTGCTCTGCCAACCGGGAAACTTGGCTCTGCAGCACCAGGGTTTGAGCCTTCTGCTTCTGGAGTTCGTCCAACAATTCCTCGGATTCAGCGCGCCCCCCAGGGCCGCTGACGCGGGCGGCGATGGCGCCTGTGAGCAGAGCGATGAAGCTTATGCCGAGGAGAATGAGGACAGTGGCAAGGATACGCCCGAGCACCGTGTCGGGAACTACGTCGCCGTAGCCGACTGTGCTGACGGTCACCACTGCCCACCAGATGCCTTCGGGCAAGCTGTAGTCCTCCTCCAGGGAAAGCAGGCTCCCGCCCGTGAGCACTAGGAAGAAGAGGAGCGCCATCCCGTAACCCAGCCCGAACGCCCCGAAGAGCCGCCTCGGCCCCAGGCGCACTCGGACTACAACCAGAGCCAAGCGAAGAAGCAGCAGAAGGTCGAGCACCTCGATCGACGTGTCTCGGGTCAGCACCCCCAACCCGGTCAGGATGTTCGGTAACGCCGGGAGCGTCAGAACGAGAACAGTGATGTCGACCCACGACCGGGCGGTCAGAGTTCTCCGGTTGGGAGTGATCCGGAGTATCAACAGAAACTCCCCGGCGATGATGCTCCAGAGCACCCAGTCGGCAGCCCAGAGGTACGCATAGGACGACTCCCCCAACTGCTGCTCAAAAATCAGCAGAGGAAGAACCATCAGAGCCGAAACGATGACCGGCACGTCTAGGCGCTTTTTCCACTTCCGCCCGCGGGGGGTCAGGACGTCGTCTACGTTCACGATGCGCCTCGCCTAAGGAATTTTCGCTGAATTGCCCGCCCGCCGGCGACAGAATAAAGCGAAGACAGCGGCTGTGTCGGCAAATCAATGCTTCTCAATTCTCGGCCTCCCATGAGACACCACCGCCTTGGCTCGCGGGGGCGCGGCCTCTAGGTCGGCAAAATGAAACGTTTGAACTTGCCAACTTCAACATAGCATTATCTATTCAATTTAGCCGTCCAAACGAAAGACAGGAAAAAGGCAGATGCCTCAACACGATCAAGGGTTTGAGACCCGACAGATACACGCCGGACAAGAACCGGACGCAGCCACCAACAGCCGCGCAGTACCGATCTACCAGACCACCTCATACACCTTCAACAGCAGCGAGCATGCGGCCAACCTGTTCGCCCTAGCCGAGATGGGCAACATCTACACGCGCATCATGAATCCCACTCAGGCAGTGTTTGAAGCGCGAATCGCCAGTCTGGAAGGGGCTGTTTCCACCGCAGTGGGCATACCTGGCGCTCTGGCGCTGAGCAGCGGTCAAGCCGCCGAGACGTTGGCGATCCTGAACCTGGCCGAAGCTGGAGACCACGTAGTCTCGTCGGCTTCGCTCTATGGCGGCACGTACAACCTGCTCCATTACACGCTGCCCAAGATGGGCATAGAGGTGACTTTCGTGAACGACCCTGACGACCTAGACGAATGGGAGAGGGCGGTACGCCCCAACACGAAGTGCTTCTACGGGGAGACGTTCGGCAACCCCAAGAACGACTTCCTCGACCTAGAAGGCATCTCGGGGCTGGCGCACTCGCACGGCGTGCCCCTGATGGTCGACAACACGGCGGCTTCTCCTTATCTCGTTCGTCCGTTTGAGTGGGGGGCGGACATCGTGGTGCATTCGGCCACGAAGTTCATAGGAGGCCACGGCAACTCCATCGGAGGCGTGATCGTGGACGGCGGAAGCTTTGACTTCGGAGCGGGAGACAAGTTCCCGAGCTTCACAGAGCCCGATCCGAGTTACCACGGACTGGCCTACTGGCCTGCGCTGGGGGCTGGCTCCTACATCATCAAAGCGCGGGTGCAGTTGCTGCGAGACGTCGGCCCGGCCATCTCGCCGTTCAACTCGTTCCTGTTTCTGCAGGGTCTGGAGACGCTGAGTCTGCGGATGGAGCGACACTGCTCCAACGCACTAGCCGTAGCGCAGTACCTTGAGGGCAGGTCGGAAGTGGAGCAGGTGTTCTACGCGGGGTTGCCGTCAAGTCCGTGGCACGAGCGAGCGAGCACCCTCACGGCGGGGCGAGGCTACGGATCGATCCCGTCGTTCATCGTCTCGGGCGGACGCGAGGCAGGACAGCGCTTCGTGGAGTCGCTGGAGCTCCACAGCCATGTGGCCAACATCGGCGACGTGCGCAGCCTGGTGATACACCCGGCTTCCACCACCCACTCGCAACTCACGGAAGAGGAGCAACTCTCCGCGGGAGTTCACCCGGGATTGGTGCGGCTGTCGGTCGGGCTCGAGTCGATCCACGACATCATCGCCGACCTTGAACGAGGTTTCGCGACTCTCTGAAGACGGAGCACCAGGGGGCCGGCGACCCAAAGCTGGCAACCGATCAGCCCGGGCGACCGGGGGCCGGGCGAGAAGTTTGGAAGGCGCTTGCAGGCGGAGTAACGCCTGCAGGCGCCCCTTTTAGGACCTCTTAGAACTTCGGCCTAGTAATCCATGTCGGGCATGCTCGGAGCGCCAGAGGGGGATTCCTCCGGCTTGTCGGCCACGACCGCCTCTGTAGTGAGGAAGAGTCCGGCCACCGAGCCTGCGTTCTGAAGCGCCGAGCGGGTGACCTTGGCCGCGTCGATGATGCCCGCAGCGGTGAGGTCTTCGTACTCGCCCGTGGCGGCGTTGAGGCCGACAGAGCCTTCCTTCTGACGCACCTGCTCCACCACGACCCCGCCCTCTAGGCCGGCGTTCACCGAGATCTGGTAGAGGGGTACCTCCAACGACTTCGCCACGATGTTGGCGCCGGTGGCCTCGTCGCGGTCGGAGAGAGCCTCGGCCGCTTCACGGACGGCGCTCTGGGCGCGAAGAAGTGTCACACCCCCGCCGGCCACGACGCCCTCTTCAATGGCCGCCTTGGTGGTGCTCACGGCGTCTTCAATGCGGTGCTTTTTCTCCTTGAGCTCCACCTCGGTCGCCGCCCCCACCTTGAGCACCGCCACGCCGCCAGAGAGCTTGGCGAGGCGCTCCTGAAGCTTCTCCCGGTCGTAGTCGGAGTCGGTGTTCTCAATCTCTTGCTGGATTTGACGGATGCGGCCGTCCACGTCGGCCTTGGAGCCGTTGCCTTCCACGATCGTGGTCTCGTCCTTGGTCACAACGACTTTGCGGGCGCGACCGAGCAGATCTAAGGTGGTGTTCTCAAGCTTCAGCCCCACGTCCTCGCTGACAACCTGACCGCCAGTGAGTACGGCCATGTCGGCGAGCATGGCCTTGCGCCGGTCGCCGAAGCCCGGAGCCTTCACGGCGGCAGAAATGAACGTGCCGCGGATCTTGTTCACGACCAGGGTGGCGAGGGCTTCGCCCTCCACGTCCTCAGCCACGATGAGCAGTTGCTTGCCGGCTTGCATGACCTTCTCAAGCACCGGAACGGTGTCGCGCACGGCGCTGATTTTCGAGCTCACCAGCAGGATGTAAGGGTCTTCTAGCACCGCCTCCATGCGGTCGGGGTCGGTCACGAAGTAGGGGGATATGTAGCCCTTGTCAAAGCGCATACCTTCCACGAGGTCCATTTCCATTCCGAAGGTCTGCGACTCCTCCACTGTGATCACGCCGTCCTTGCCTACCTTGTCGATGGCCTCGGAGATCTGAGCGCCCACCTCGTCGTCGTCTGCGGAAATGGCCGCCACCTGAGCCACCTGAGCCTTTGATTCCACGTCTACGGCTTGGTTGCGGATGGCCTCAACGGCGGCATCCACGCCTGCTTCTATGCCCCGCTTCAGACTCATGGGGTTGGCGCCGGCGGCCACGTTCCTCAGCCCTTCACGCACCATGGCCCAAGCCAAGACAGTGGCGGTGGTGGTGCCGTCGCCGGCCACGTCGTCGGTCTTCTTGGCGACCTCCTTGACGAGTTCTGCGCCAATCTTCTCGTACGGGTCTTCAAGGTCGATTTCCTTGGCGATAGACACGCCGTCGTTGGTGATGGTGGGAGCTCCCCACTTCTTCTCAAGCACAACGTTGCGACCCTTGGGGCCTAGCGTCACCCTCACGGCGTCGGCGAGTTGGTTCATTCCCGACTCGAGGGCGCGGCGCGCCTGCTCGTCAAAAGCGATGATTTTGCTCATTGTTGCTTCCTCCCTGGAAGTTTCGTGTGATAGTTAGCGCTCTCTAGCACTCTCTATCTGAGACTGCTAAGAGCCTAGAAGGATACCGGAGGCAATGCCAACCTCCGGAGTGCCGCCTCAACCGCCGGCCACTGCCGGGACGATAGCGACCGTACTGCCTTGGGGGACGGGGGTCTGAAGACCGTCAAGGAAGCGGACGTCCTCATCAGCGAGGAAGACGTTCACGAAACGGCGGAGGCTGCCGTCGGAATCGAGCACCTGATCGCGCAACCCCGGATGGGCGTCGTTCAACCTCTCTATTACCTCTCCCACCGTTGCCCCGTCAACGCTCACTTCCGAGGCGCCTGCCGTTAGAGGGCGCAGGGTCGTAGGAATCCTTACTGTTGTAGACACTCTTGTAGACACTCGCCTGAGGCTACAGGTTGGCGGAGGCACTGCGAGGGAAACAGGGACTCTAAGATAAGAATCGAGGAGCCCGAGGTGGGAGTCGAACCCACTGCCTCCGGTTTACAAGACCGGTGCTCTAGCCAAATGAGCTACTCGGGCGGAATACGCTTGTCCCCGCTTCTACTAGTCTAATCTGAAACAAAATCCCCGACGTGAGAGTCCGGCTGTGAAAGGTTGAGAGTCTCTGCTAACAAATCGGAGTGTCCACCGAGTTGAGAAATCGCCGAAGGTAAGCACGTGAACATCAACGCCGTCAAAGGCGCTCTGCTCGTACTGCTAGCCGTACTGATCGGAGTCGTCGTGCTAGCGCGCGGGCTTGACGCACCAGACGTGGCGACCACGGCGACCGGGGGGGCAGGAAACGGCAATGCAGGCTCCACGCCCCCCGCGCCGACGACCACCGAGGCGCCAAGCACGACGACACAGCCCCCGACACCGGTCGTGTCGGAGACCACGACCACGACTCCCCCGGCGCCCACGACTACCCAACCGATCCCGACAGTCCACTCCCGCAGCGAAGTCAGAGTGCTAGTAGCCAACAGCACGGACGTCTGCGGCGCCGCCGGATACCAAACCAACGCTCTCAGCGCGGCGGGATACGTAACGAAAACGCCCGTCAACGCCAACGCTGACGTGCAGCTAGACGGCTCGGTCGCCTACTACGAGCCGGACTACTCCGCCGACGCTCAGGTGATCGCCTCGGAAATCGGGCTGGCGCACGTCAACCTGTCACCGATGCCGTCGACTCTCCCCGTGGAAGATCTTCAGGACGCCCACGTGCTGATAGTCATCGGGAACGACAGCCTGGCCAAGGAAACCTGCTAACCCTCAAAGCCTTCGAACGAGCGAGCATCCGCCGTCGGCGCGCCGAGAAGAGGCGGCGGGGGGGCTCGGGGGAACGGGGGGCGTCTGTCGCAATGCGTGTGGGATACGGCTATGACATACACGCCTTCAGCGAAGACCCTGAGCGTCCGCTGCTGTTGGGGGGCGTGCACTTTCCGGGGGAGCGGGGGCTGCGGGGGCACAGCGACGCCGACGTGATCGCCCATGCCTGCTGCGACGCAATCCTCGGGGGGGCGGGACTGGGGGATATGGGCGCCTGGTTCTCCGACGAGGAGCCCGCCTGGGAGGGCGCCGACAGCATCGGGATGCTGCGCGAGGTGGTGCGGAGGGCTGCCGACGCCGGCTGGACCGTGCAGAACCTGGACTGCACGGTGGTAGCCGAGCGACCCAAGATCGCCCCGCGGCGTTTAGAGATTCAAGCCAGGCTCAGCGAGACGGTGGGGGCGCCGGTCTCGGTGAAGGGGAAGACCGCCGAGGGTTTGGGCGCCCTAGGAAACGGGGAAGGCATCGCCTGTTGGGCGGCGGCGCTGCTGGCGTGAGCGGCGGACGGAAAAGCGGAGCGCCCAATCTCCGGAGGGCGGGCAACCGGGCAGCCAGCCAGCGCGGGAGCACCCCGACGCGGCGCGGCGGGCGGCGCCCCGGCGGGCGCGCCGGAGAGCGGACTGGAGCGGACAGACGCAACAGACACCTGGGAGGCGAGAAGGTTGTAGGTCGCCAGTCGGTAAAGGAACTCCTGCTAGCCGGACGGCGACCGGTGCGGGAAGTGCTTCTGGCGTCCGACCTTGAACCTGCCAGGATCTTGGAGGAGATCATCGATCTTGCCGACGAAGCGGGCGTCAAGATCCACGAAACTCCCCGCAAGAAGATCGAGACCTTGGCAGAGACCGCTTCTCACCAGGGGGTGTTGGCGCTGACCGCGCCCCTGCCGACGTACTCACTGGAAGACGCTCTGGCGCATCGGGACGTCCCGACCGGAAACCGAGCGCCCCCCTTGCTGCTCCTAGACGGCGTAGACGACCCGGGCAACCTGGGGTCGCTGCTGAGAACTGCTGAGTGCGCCGGCGTCCGGGTGGTCGTGCTGGCGCGTCATCGGTCAGCAAGGATCACGCCAATAGTTACCAAGCGGGCGGCGGGCGCCACGGAGCACCTGTTCTTCGTTCCCGTGAGCGGAATCCCATCCGCGCTCTCGGAACTGGCCGAGCGAGGGGTCTGGTCGATCGGCCTGGACGCAGCGGCGAAGGACAGCATCTGGGAACTCAACTTGGCAGACGCTCCGGCGGCGCTGGTGCTAGGGAGCGAAGGGCGCGGACTTTCCCGGCTGACCCGCAAACGCTGCGACCTCCTTGTTCGCATCCCCACGGAAGGGCGGTTGGGGGTATTGAACGTGACAGTCGCGGGCGCAGCCGCCCTGTTTGAATTCGCCCGACGGCGCATGGAGCGCTAGCTTTCTGGCCGTCATGAACGCTGAAATGAACGCCGAAAGCACATCCGCTAAGTCCGTGCCGCCAAGCGGCGGCGAAGGGGGGGCGCTTTGACCTCAAGCAGCGGGATCCAACCGACGAGCGGCGCCGACGGGGGCGGAGGAATCCGGACGCGTCCGAGGCTCAGAGTGCCGGAGCGTCCGAGGCTGAACGGCTTAGAGGAACGCTGGGACGCCGTCTGGCAAGAACGAGGCACCTACCGATTTGACCGCAGCCGGGAGCGCTCGGAGGTCTTCTCAATAGACACCCCTCCCCCCACGGTAAGCGGTTCGCTGCACGTGGGTCACGTCTTCAGCTACACCCACACCGACATCGTCGCCCGGTATCAGCGCATGCGCGGCAAGGCCGTCTTCTATCCGATGGGCTGGGACGACAACGGACTTCCCACCGAGAGGCGGGTTCAGAACTACTACGGCGTGTTCTGCGATCCGACTCTGCCCTACGACGAGGACTTCACCCCGCCGCAGGATCCGCCCGCCGAGCCGCAGGCAGTCTCGCGGCAGAACTTCATAGAGCTCTGCCGCGAGCTCACAGCCCTGGACGAGCAGGCGTTTGAAGACCTCTTTAGACGTTTGGGGCTCTCAGTGGACTGGTCGTATCAGTACACGACCATCAGCGACCGCTCTCGGCGAATCTCCCAACTGGCATTTTTGCGCAACCTGCATCGGGGGCAGGCTTACTCCGCGGAAGCCCCTTGCCTCTGGGACGCGACCTTTCGCACCGCCGTGGCCCAGGCGGAACTGGAAGAGCGGGAGCGCCCGGGCGCCTACCACAACCTGGCGTTTCATCGAACAAGAGGCGAAGGTCACGTAGCCATAGCCACCACCCGGCCGGAGTTGCTGGCGGCCTGCGTGGCCGTGGTAGCGCACCCCGAAGACAAGCGCTACGGAGAACTCTTCGGCTCAACGCTGCGCACTCCGCTCTTCGGCGTGGAGGTGCCCTTCCTGCCTCACGTCCTGGCCGATCCGGAGAAAGGCACTGGTGCGGCGATGGTGTGCACGTTCGGCGACACCGTCGACATCGTCTGGTGGCGGGATCTCGACCTGCCGGTGCGTGCGGTACTCGGGACGGACGGGCGTATCTTGGCCGATCCTCCAGCGGGGCTGGACTCCGCTGGAGGGCGCGCCGCGTACGCCGAACTAACCGGGCGCACCGTGGGGGGAGCGCGCCGGCGCATCGCCGAGTTGCTTGACGCTTCCGGCGATCTCCTGAGCGAGCCAGAGCCGATCCTCCACGCCGTGAAGTTCTTTGAGAAGGGCGACCGACCGCTGGAAATCATCACTACGCGCCAGTGGTACATCACCAACGGCGGGCACAGCGAGGAACTGCGGGGAGAACTGCTGGGCAGAGGCGAGGAACTCCTCTGGGTGCCGGAGCACATGCAGGTGCGCTACGCCAACTGGGTGAGCGGGTTGAACGGCGACTGGCTGGTAAGCCGGCAGCGCTACTTCGGCGTGCCCCTGCCGGTGTGGTACGAAGTGGATGAAGGCGGCGAGGCGCGCTACGACCGAGATCCCCTGCTGCCTTTGGAAAGCGACCTGCCCGTGGATCCTGCGGGGGAAGCGCCTCCGGGTTACGAGGAGTCCCAGCGCGGGCAGCCGGGGGGATTCGTGGGCGAGAAGGACGTCATGGACACCTGGGCCACCTCTTCGCTCTCGCCTCAGATCGCCTGCGGGTGGGAAACCGACCCCGACCTGTTCAAACGCACGTTTCCCATGGACATGCGTCCGCAGGCGCACGAGATCATCCGCACTTGGCTGTTTTCCACCACTGTGCGCAGCCACCTGGAGCACGACCAACTGCCCTGGAAACGCGCCGCCATCTCCGGCTGGGTGCTCGACCCCGACCGAAAGAAGATGTCCAAATCAAAGGGAAACGTGATCACCCCCATCGGATTGCTGGAGGACTACGGAGCGGACGCCGTGCGCTACTGGGCTGCCCGCGCCCGACCGGGCACCGACACCGCCTTTGATGAGGGTCAGTTCAAGGTGGGGCGGCGTCTGGCGATGAAAATACTGAACGCCTCCCGCTTCGTACTTGGGCGGATCTCCGACGGGGCGCAGGACGAGATCCACGAAGATCGGAGCAGCGAAGAACGGGAAGCTGGCGCCAGCGGGGCGGGGATGGACGACGGGCGGGCATCGGAGGGGGCAATCGCACCCGAGGCGGTGGACGCGGCGCTGCTGGTACGGCTGCGCCGCTTGGTTGCACAGACCACAGCCGATTTCAACGCCTTTGACTACGCACGCGCTCTGGACCGGACGGAGAAGTTCTTCTGGGACTTCACCGACAACTACCTGGAGTTGGTAAAAAACCGCTCCTACGGGGAGGGCGCCGGCGCAGAGGCGGCCCGCAGCACCCTGCGAGAAGCTCTGGGGGTGTTGATCAGGCTTTTTGCTCCGTTCCTGCCGTTCGTCTGCGAAGAGACGTGGAGTTGGTGGCACCAGGGATCGGTTCACATCCAAGAGTGGCCCGACGCTGACGAGATAGGAAGCCAGGGGCGGCAGGCGAGTCCGGCAAGCGAAGATGGCGAAGCGGGCGAGGAGGCGAGCGACGAGGTGCTGAGAGCGGCCACCGAAGTGCTAGGCGAAGTGCGGAAGGCCAAGAGCGAGGCTCGACTTCCGCTGCGCTCCCCCGTCGAGCAGCTGAGGGTGACCGCCGGGGGGGAGTACCTCCAGAACCTGGAGTCGGCTCAAAACGATCTCTGCGCGGCCGGCGTGATATCGGAACTGCTCCTGCTTGCGTCCGAAGACACCGATTCGCAACCCGTCGTGGAGGTGAGATTTCCCAGCGGGTGACCGCTCAGGCGGACGCCCGCTAGGTGGGCTTACCTCTGGGCGTCAATCCGCCAAAGGCGCCTTGCGGGACGCCTTGCGGGGGTTATTCGTCGGCGTCTTGCTCGTCTCCGGCGCCCTTGCTGACTCTGTAACGAGGTGGCTCGGAGGTAGCAACCGACTCGGGAGGAGGCGGCGGCGCAGGCGAGAACTCGCCCTGGTGCCGCAGCCAGATCGTGCTCTGAGGGAACGGAATCTCAATACCGGCCTCGTCGAAGGCCTCTTTGATGCGCATCCGCAGTTCACGCTCAACCTTCCACTGCATAGCGGGTTGCGTCTTGACTACCAGACGAATAGCGATGCCGCTGGCCCCCAGAGACTGGATACCCCAGACCTCGGGCTCCCCCATCAGTTCGTCGCCGCCCCACTCGGGGTCTTCCCAGAGTTCGTCGGCGACCCTCTGGATCACGCCTTCGGCCAATCGGAGGTCGGTCTCATAGGCCACCTCCACGTCGAGCATTGCGCGTGACCAGATCTGCGACTTATTGCCGACCCGGCTGATCTCGCCGTTCGGGATGTGCCAGACCGTCCCGGCTACGTCGCGGATCGTGGAGGAGCGCAGCGTGACCGCTTCCACCGTCCCGGAGGCGTGCCCTAAGTCCACGGTGTCTCCGACGCCGAACTGATCCTCAATGAGCATGAAGAGCCCCGAGATGAAGTCCTTGACGATGGACTGAGCACCGAAACCGATCGCCACGCCTGCGATAGAGGCGCCCGCTAGGAGCGGGCCGATGTTGACGTTGAACTCGCCGAGGATCATCAGCAAGGCAGCGCCCCAGGCGACGACGGAGATGAGGCTGCTGAGCACCGTAGAGAGAGTGTCGGCGCGTGCCTGAGCCCGAGAGTTCTCCTTCTCCTCTTCGTCGGCAAGAAACCTGGTGGGGCCTCGCGAGCGGATGCCTGCCAGTTTGTCGCTGGTGCTGGTCTTGGCGATGCGCCCGACGAGGCCGCGGGCGGCGCGGCGGGCGATGCGGCTCAGCAAAAACGCCCCGAGCAGAATCAAGATGATCTTGAGCGGGCGGTGGATCAGCCACTCAGAGGCGGAGGACAACAACTCGTTGCCGGTGCGCTCAAACATCCAGCGGCACAGCCAGCCCGGGTCGGCGCCGCAGGCGTCGGTGACGGTGGTGACCGCTTCGGTGTCTTCAGCGGGCTGAGCCAAGTAGAGGGAGGCGTTCATCGGCAGGCGCTGAGGTCGGTCGGGATGTCGGAAGTAGGCAAGGAAATGAGCCTTTCGTTCGGGTACGCCCCTAAAGGGGGGCTAGGAAGCTAAAGGGGGCTGATGGCTTGCCGGCAATGCTACATCCCTCAATGAGACGGAACGACCAAGGAAGGGTGGGGGCAGGGCAACCAAGGAGAGGCAAGGGACTGGACGGACGGAGCGGACTGGACGGGGACAGGGCGGCCAAAGAGAAGGAAGACCAAGCGCTCTCAAATAACTGCGAAAAGCTACTTTAATCCAAGTTTTTTGCTATAATACCTAGTATGAGTGAGTTATTCAGAATAGGAGAAGCAGCAAGGCTGCTAGGGGTGTCTATACACGTCGTCAGGCGCTGGGTGGATGACGGCGTCCTGTCGGCGCGGCGCAGCGACGGCGGGCAGCGGCTCGTGGAGGGAGCAGAACTCGCCCGCTTGGCGTTGGCGAGGACGGAAAAGGACGCCGACGGAGGAGACAGAAACGGGCGCATCTCGGCGCGCAACCGCTTCGAAGGGCTGGTCACAAAGGTGGTCACAGACGACGTGATGGCGCAGATCGAGATCCTGTCGGAATCGCACAGGTTCGTCTCGCTGATGACACGAGAAGCCGCCGAGGAGTTGAGGTTGGAGCCTGGAGTGGCGGCTGCCGCTGTCGTCAAATCCACCAACGTGATAGTGGAACGACCTCGTCCGCAGCGGTAGCCGACCAAGTGGTGGCGCGTCTAGGAGCGAAGGCAGTGCTGGCGGCTGCCGCTCTGGCCGGGGTCGCGGCGGCCGGCGGCTGCGGCGGGGGGCTTGGGGAGCGCAGCGTGAACGTCTTTGCCGCCTCTTCGCTCACCGACGTCTTCGCCGAAATCGCCGAGGCGTTCAAGCGTGATCACCCCGACGTGGAGGTCGTCTTGCAGTTCGCAGGCAGCAGCCGCTTGGCGGCGCAGATCGCCGCTGGGGCGCGCGCTGACGTCTTCGCGTCGGCCAACGAACGGGTGATGGAGGACTTGCTGAGGGAGATGGCCGGGCAGGAAGACTCAGAGGGGAGCATCGGCGTCGCTTTCGCTCGCAATCGGCTGGCGCTGGCCGTCCCAACGAAGAATCCCGGGCGCATAAACGGGCTGGCTTCGCTGGGCAAACCCGACCTTCTGGTGGCGGCGTGCGACCCCGAAGTGCCTTGCGGCGCCCTGGCTGAGGAGATTCTGACCGCCGCCGGCGCCGAGATGGGCGTCTGCCCGTCAAGCAGGGGCTCCGAAGACGGAGGGAACGGCGGGAGCGCTGGGGTTGAAGACGGCGGGAGCGGCGGGAACGCTGGGGTTGAAGACGGAGAGCGGGGGGGCTGCGACGCGGCTCGTCTGGTCGTTGACACCCATGAACCCAACGTCAGATCGGTGCTCACCAAGGTGATGCTGGGAGAAGTGGACGCCGGGCTGGTCTACGCCACCGACCTAGCAGCGGGCGGCGAGGACGTATTCGGCATCGGGCTGCGGCATCCGGCTGCTGCGTCCTATCTCTTGGCCGTACTCAGCGAGAAAGCCGCGGCGGCGGAGTTCACAGACTTCGTTATGTCGCCGCCCGCCCGGGAAATCCTGGCAGAAGCGGGATTTCTACCGCCGTGAGAGCCTCACGAGCAGGGACTAACGCCCCCGCCGGGAGAGGGAACAGACTCACCTGGCCAGCGAAAACGCCGCAACCCAACAGACGAGGGGCTGGGGGGAACGCCCTCAGAACAAGGTCTAGGCCAGAACTCCAGGAGCGCACGGCCTGGCCGGTCGTCCTAGCGGCGGCGATCCCCCTGGCGTTCTTGGTTTTGCCCATATTCGGGCTTCTGCAGCGCACGCCCTGGTCGAACCTGCCCGGCGTGCTGGGGTCTCCCAGGGTGCTCGGCGCACTAGGCACCTCGGCGGTCACGAGCTTCGCCGCGGCGGCGATTTCGGTGCTGGCGGGGCTGCCGCTGGCGTGGATGCTGGCTCGCTCCCGCCGATGGTCCCGCCGCATCATGCGCGCCTTGATACTGCTGCCGATGGTGCTGCCTCCGGTGGTCGGGGGAACGGCGCTGCTGTTCGCCCTAGGCAGAAGGGGTCTGATCGGACAATGGCTCGACCGCTGGATGGGCTGGTCGCTCCCTTTCACGACGGCGGGCGCCGTGTTGGCCGCCACCTTCGTGGCTCTGCCTTTCTTCGTAGTGACCGTTGAGGCCGCCCTGCGGAGTTTCCCGAGCAAGCTGACCGAGGCGGCGCGCACGCTGGGGGCGAGCCGCCCGGCGGTGTTTCTACGGATCACGCTGCCTCTCATCCGTCCGTCGCTGGCGGCGGGGGCGGCCCTGGCCTGGGCGAGGGCGCTGGGCGAGTTCGGAACCACTATCACCTTTGCCGGCAACGTAGCGGGGCGCACGCAGACCTTGCCGCTGGCTGCTTTCGCGGCCTTGGAGTCCGGGCGCCCTCAGGAGGCGGTCGCCCTAAGCGTTCTGCTGTTGGCGGTCTCCATCGGCGTGCTGATCGGCCTGCGGGATCACTGGCTTAGATGATGCGGGACGCAGCCACCTCAACGGGGATAGACGCGGAAGTGTGCGTGCGGGTGGAGGAGTTCGTGCTCAACGTGGAACTCTCCGCTCATCGGGGTGAGTTGCTGGCGCTGACCGGCCCCAACGGGAGCGGCAAGACGACCCTGCTGCACGCCTTAGCGGGTCTGCTCCCGCTCGAACGGGGACGCATCGTGCTGGGCGACAGGGTGGTGGACGACCCGGCAGCGGGGATCTGGGTACACCCCGAGCGGCGCGACGTCGGGTGCGCCTTCCAGGACGTGCGGCTCTTTCCCCACCTGAGCGCACTGGAGAACGTGGAGTTCGGTCTCCTCCACCGAGCGCGGGTCAGAACCGCCGAGGCGGACAAAGTAGACGCGCAGGACGAGACAGAGGAACAGGACAAGACGCACCCCAGGCGCGCCAAGGTCGGCGTCTTCAGCAGAGCCCGCAAGCGAAAAGTTCGGGCGGCGGCGTTCGCAGCCCTGGAGTCCGTTGGTATGGGGGAGGTCGCCTCCGACCGCCCGGATGGAATCTCAGGCGGGCAGGCGCAGCGGGTCTCGCTGGCCAGGGCGCTGGCGGCAAGACCGTCCGTCCTGCTTCTCGACGAGCCGTTCTCCGCGGTTGATGCCGCCGCCAAACCAGAGTTGCTCAGACTAATCGCCGCCACCGGAGCAACCGTCGTGATGGCCAGTCACGACCCCGACGCCCTAAAGAAGGCTGACCGCGTAATGACGCTGCGCAACGGGCAAATCTCGGAGATCTAGCCCATCGGATCGGGCCGCAGATCGGGGTTTTCCCATTTTGGCTTTTCACCAAAATACAACCATTAATCAGGACTGACCAGGGACGCAGGGAGGATAAGGTGGGCTCTTCCCGATCCCGCCGAGCATGTCTATGCGCCGTTCCCCGTGCCGGGCACGTAGGGAGGACTAAGGGGGGTTCTTCCCAACGGATAAGCCCGGGGCTCAACCGTTAATCAGGACTGACCAGGCACGTAGGGAGGACTAAGGGGGTTCTTCCCGACAGAAAATCCAAGTGCAACACTTAATCCGGACTGACCAGGCACGGAAGATCGACCTACCCCCCGATTCCTCTTATTCCCCAATTCTTGCTCTACTTCTTATATGCTACTCAAAATAAATTACACCCGGGTAATTACACTACGTGTAATTACCCGGTTCTGAGACTCGAATCGCTCCTTGCATCTCTCAATCCGGCCAGGCGACCTGCTCCGGCTAGATGACCTGTTTATTCACAACTTTTCCACACCGAGTACTCAGGCATCAAAACCGACCACACAAAAATGGAGGATCGTCGCCGTGACGACGCAACCGGCATTAACCCAAGCTCCCGAACTGCCGAGTACGAACGGCGCAGAACCCTCCTCTAACGGGTCGGAACCCGCCCCCTGGAGCAGATCCAACGAAGCGTTTTGGGAAAACGACGATTACGCCGAGGTCGCTGGGGCGTCCACGCTCATGCGCGTTAAAAAGCGGGACGGAAGCTACGAGAGGGTCGACCCGAGCAAGATCATCCGCAGAGTAGAGAGATGCTGCGCCGGCCTGGAGGACGTCGATCCCATGCGGGTGGCTACCCGCACCATCAGCGGGCTGTGCGACGGGGCGACCACTGTTGAACTCGACGAGTTGGCCATCAGAATCGCCGCCTCCTTGGTGGTGGACGAGCCCAACTACTCCCGGCTCGCCGCCCGGCTGCTGGCAACTTACATAGACGAAGAAGTCTGCGTCCACGGCATCAGGTCGTTCGCCGAATCGGTGACCGTCGGACACGAACTCGGGCTGATTGGCGCTGAAACCGCCGAGTTCGCAGCGGCCAACGCACGCACTCTGAACGCCGCCATCAACAGCTACCGCAACGATCTGTTTGAGTTCCTTGGTATGCGGACGGTCTACGACCGCTATCTGATCCGCCATCCGACCACCCGCATGGTCATCGAGACCCCCCAGTACTTCCTGATGAGAGTGGCGTGCGGCCTGTCCAACGACGCAGATGAGGCCGTCGGCCTCTACAACCTGATCTCCTCCCTGGAGTACCTGCCTTCGAGCCCCACGCTCTTCAACTCGGGCACGACGCATCCGCAGATGTCATCTTGCTACCTGCTGGACTCCCCCGCCGACGACCTTGAGTCGATCTACCACCGCTACACCGACGTCGCCAAACTTTCCAAGCACGCGGGCGGCATCGGGATGTCGTACAGCCGAGTTCGCAGTCGCGGCTCGCTCATCGGCGGCACCAACGGCCTCTCAAACGGCATCGTCCCGTGGCTCAAGACGCTCGACAGTTCCGTGGCGGCCGTCAACCAGGGCGGACGCCGCAAGGGGGCGGCCTGCGTCTACTTAGAGACTTGGCACGCCGACATTGAAGAGTTCTTGGAACTGCGTGACAACGCCGGCGACGAGACGCGGCGCACCCACAATCTGAACCTAGCCAACTGGGTCCCAGACGTCTTCATGGAACGCGTTGAGAACAACTGGCAGTGGTCGCTCTTTGACCCCAAGGTGGTCGGTCACCTCACCGACCTATACGGGGAGGAGTTTGAGTTGGCCTACATCAAAGCCGAGGAGGACGGCCTCTACGAGCGTCAGATACCGGCGCGCCAACTTTACATGCGGATGATGCGCACCCTGGCGCAGACCGGAAACGGCTGGATGACCTTCAAGGATTCGGCCAACCTCAAGTGCAACCAGACGGGCGGCGACGAGGTGGTGCACCTCTCCAACCTGTGCACGGAAATTCTGGAGGTGACCTCCGACGGGGAGACGGCCGTCTGCAATCTGGGGTCGGTGAACGTGGGCAGGCTGGTGAGCGGCGGCGAGTTCCGGTACGACCGCCTAGGCGAGGTCGTGCGGACAGCCGTGAAGTTCCTGGATCGGGTGATCGACCTCAACTTCTACCCCATCAAGTCGGCGGAGACATCTAACGCATCCTGGCGGCCGGTGGGTCTGGGGCTGATGGGACTGCAGGACGTCTTTTTCCAGATGAAACTGCCCTTTGACAGCAAGGAAGCCCGTGAAATCTCGCGGCGCATCTCCGAGGAGATCTACTACTGGGCGCTGTCCACGTCCTGCGACCTGGCGCGAGAGCACGGCCCGCACCTCAATTACGAGAAGACGCGCGTCAACGCAGGGGAACTGCAGATGGATCTCTGGGACGCTCCGGTGACCGACGAAGCCCGCTGGGAAGAACTGAGAGACCGCATCGCCGCCTATGGGTTGAGGAACTCCCTGCTGATCGCCGTGGCGCCGACCGCCACCATCGCCTCCATCGCAGGCTGCTACGAGTGCATTGAACCCCAGGTCTCCAACCTGTTCAAGCGGGAGACGCTCTCCGGAGAGTTCCTGCAGGTCAACCGCTACTTGGTACGCGACCTGCAGGAGATAGGAATGTGGACGCCGGGCATGGTCGAAACCCTCAAGCGCAGCGGGGGCTCAATTGCGAACATCAAGGGCATTCCCGACGACCTGAAGGACGTCTACCGCACAGCCTGGGAGATTCCGCAGAGATCGCTCATTGACATGGCCGCCGAGAGGGGGGCGTTCATTGACCAGAGCCAGGCGCTGAACCTCTTCATGGAAACGCCCACGATAGGGAAGCTCTCCTCCATGTACCTCTACGCCTGGAGGCAGGGTCTGAAGACCACCTACTACCTGCGCTCAAAGGCAGCCACGAACATCAACCAGACCTCTGCGAACGGCACCTCCGACGAGCTGGCCATGACCTGCTCCTTGGAAAATCCGGAGACCTGCGAAGCCTGCGACTAGCGCGGGGAGAAGCGGGGGCGGCGGTCAACGAGCGGACAGGACGAGAAACGCTGGCGGTTGGGGGCGAACGCAAACAAAGCAAAGAAGCCGGAAACACCAACGAAAGGCAGACAGATGACGGTTGTGGACAAGCCAATTAAGGGGCCGTTTCAAGCACAAGCACCGATCTACACGGAGCAGGAGCCGGCGGCGCTCTCACAGGCCAATCTGTTAGACCCGGGCTTTGAGCTGACGCTTCGCCCCATGCGCTATCCGGTCTTCTACGACATGTACCGCAACGCCATCAAGAACACCTGGACAGTAGACGAGGTGGACTTTTCAGAGGACATCGTAGATCTCAACCAGAAAATGGCTCCTCCAGAAAAACATCTAGTGCAGCGGCTCGTGGCCTTCTTCGCCACGGGTGACTCCATAGTGGCCAACAACCTGGTGCTGAACCTCTACAAGCACATAAACGCACCCGAAGCTCGCATGTACTTGTCACGCCAGCTCTACGAAGAGGCCTTGCACGTGCAGTTCTACCTGACGCTGCTCGACAACTACATACCCGACATGAACGAACGCAACGCCGCCTTCGCAGCAGTGGAGAACATCCCTTCCATCAAGCGTAAGGCTGAGTTCTGTTTCCGCTGGATCGATTCGATAGCCGAGCTGAACCGCCTAGAGACCCCCGGGCAGCGCCGGCAGTTCCTGCTGAACCTCATCTGCTTCGCGGCGTGCATAGAGGGGCTGTTTTTCTTTGCTGCCTTCGCCTACGTTTATTTCCTGCGCTCTAAGGGCCTGCTGAACGGCTTGGCCGACGGCACCAACTGGGTGTTCCGAGACGAGAGTTGCCATATGAACTTCGCCTTTGAAGTGGTGAAAGTGGTGCGCTCCGAACAGCCCGAACTCTTTGATGGACGGATGGCCGCCGAAGTGGGAGAGATGCTGGCTGAGGCCGTGGATTGCGAGTATCACTTCGCCAAGGACTTGCTCAGCGAGGGCATGACAGGGATGTCCCTGGAAGCCACCCGTGAGTACCTGGAGTTCGTGGCTGACCAGCGCCTCTTGCAGCTCGACCTTCCTCGGCGGTTCGGGGCGAAGAACCCGTTCTCGTTCATGGACCTCCAGGACGTGGAGGGATTGACCAACTTCTTCGAGCGGACGGTCTCCGCCTACCAAGTGGGCGTGCCGGGTGAAGTAAGCTTCGACGAAGACTTTTAGGCGGGGCGGACGCCCTTAAGGGAGACGCACCGCTGCGGGCGGACGGCCCGCTGCTTCAGACCGATATCTTGCGGTCTATGCGGAAGAAGAAAAGGGTGATCAGGGCTATCCCGATGAAGGCGATCGTCAGAACCCAGGCGATGCCCAGCCCTCCGGAATCCTCCTCGGTTTCCGTACTCTCCTCGGAGATGTCTTCGGTTTCGGTGGTCAGAGTGAAGTCCAGCGAGGCGTTCATGTCTCTTATTGTCCAGCGCGCAGTGGTGGCGTCTAGGCTGCTCGAAACGTCTTCGCTGTTGGTCTCCACGAGTACGCCAGGCAGAGAAACGGAGAGGTCAAACTCAAATCCTGACGTGTCCAGGTCTATGCCCACCGCTGAGAGATCGGCTTCCATCTGATCTGTCAGGCCGCCTTCGGCAGTGTTTTCTACTTGCCAACTGAAGTTCCAGCCGTTGTCCGTCTTCTCAATTGTCAGGTTGTCATCTGCCAGGTTGTCGCCTTCCTCCTGAGACAATCCGCCACCCGCTTGAGAAGCCATGTCCTCCATCGCTGACACGGGGCTTATGGCAAGGACGTCTTCAAGGGGGCCTCTCACGTCGTAGGCAATGCCTTCCCAGCCGTCTGGGTCGGACGCAATCCAAGAGGCTCCCTCCAGCGGTGGGTCAAAGGTAATGTTCGACGAGTTCACCTGTTCAGTAAAATCAGTAAAAATCGCCAGTAGTTCTTCCACCGCAGGGGAAAGGAGGGTGCGTACCTTCAATTCCGCGGACGGGGAGCCGGCGGCGGATTCCTCAACCACGATCACCATGCTGGAGCGTATGCACCCGAAGGCAAAGACCGAGAGTAGGAGGAGGAAGAAGGGGAGGGCGAACTTGATGCGACGCGGTGAACGGGCGTTAGCCGCATTTAAGTCCGTCATGAAAGGGTGTCCGTAAGATTCACTAACCAGAAATCTTAACTTAGAAACTCTGTTGTTCTTGGTTAACAACTCTTTACTCAACCTCTAGTGAGTTAACTGCTCCCAATCTGAACTCCATCAGCAGGCCTTAGTCTCCGGATTTTCTCCAGCCGATCCCTCGTGATGCTCATCTAAGGACTTGCGATTTCTTATTCTGTAAAGCTCGTCGAGCATTGCTAGGTCACGAGGGCGCCGGAGCGCCCGCTTTGATTCGATCAGATCATCTAGCCCAACCACTGAGATGGTCAGTCCGTGCGAATTCATCGTGTCCCGACTTGTCAAAAGGTCTTCATAGGCAAATCGACCTCCGCCTAGGCGAGGGGTTGAAGAGATGACGTCGACGTCGCCGTAGTCGGTGCGCCATGTCGAAATGGAGACATTCTGCAGCCACTTTCCGTCTAGCGGTACCTCCAACAACTCACGGTCGCTAGGAGTGCGTCCGCCAGAACGGAGTTTGGCTCCCATCTCCTTCAGTGCGTCGGCTAGTCGGTCGAGGTTTTCTTCTTTCCAGCGGGGGATGATGTCGAGGTCGCGGGTTACCTGCGCTGAACCGTGAGCGGCGGCGGCCAGTCCTCCGATCACTATGTACTCAACGCCGCTGCGGTTCAGCGTGCGGATGATTTCGTCAACTCGGAGTGGAGGGGCGTCGGGGTCGCTCATCAGGCGGATTTCTCATCAGATTCCTCAGCGGCTAGGTCGGCTATGAACGCACTCCAGGAACTGTTGGCGTCCAAACGCTCGGTCACCGACTGAGAGAGGGCTGTGGATGAAACGACTTCCTCCCGCGGGCCGTCTCGGAGCTGCAGATCGAGGGTCATGCCACAAGCCTCCACCAAGCGAGTCAAAGTCGCTATCTCCGGCAGCACCAAGCCGCGCTCGTACTGGCTGATTTGTGACTGAGAAACTCCCGAACGTCTTGCCAACTCCGCCTGCGTCAAGTTGGCTTCGCGGCGAGCCTCACGAATGATCGCATACACGCCCCAGCGGGCAGGGTCAACCTCGCGCACGCCTTGCATTCTACGCCGCCGCGCGCAATTATATGTGATTACATATATGGCATCGGTCGGAAGAGGGGTTCAGGGCGTTGAGGAGTCGTCCGAGGTGGAGTCATCCGAAGCGGCGGGGGAATCCTCAGAATCGGAGTCTGGAGACGAGGAATCATCCGACGGGCTGTCGGGCGGATCGTCGTCGTCTGGGGAGTCATCCTCTGAGGAATCTTGGGGATCATCATCCTCTGAGAGATCGCCCTCTGGGGAATCGTCCGAATCGCCGTCGTCTGGGCTGTCGTCCTCAGGCTGCTCAGGTTCCTCAACCTTGCCGCTCCTGTTTCTTTTCAGGAAGATCAGAAGGAAGGTCACTAGAGCAATGAAGCCAAGTCCGGCGAAGATGATTACCAGAATCCAGGACAACCCCAACCTGTCCCGTGAGTCCGTGGTTTCAGTTGTGGTTGTTAGTTCGAGCACCACATTGGAATCATTGATGTCAACACTCCACCACGCAGTGGAGTTGTCTCCGTCGAATGTGACGTTGTCACTGCTGCTCTCTACGAGTTGTCCTGGAAGAGTTACCGAATATCTCATGCTGAACTCGAAGTCTGTTGAGTCCAAGCCCCAGTCATCCAAGCCCCAGTCGCTCCAGTCCCAGTCCTCCATGTCAAAGACGTCGGAATCCTCACCGAAGTCCTCCGCGTGCCAGTCCTCGTCTTCCATGGCAAGAAGCAGATCTGTGCGGGAAACATCCGATTCGTTTCTCGCGTAATTGGTTGGCCTCCAAGCAGAATCGTTGCGGTCTTCATCACGACGGTTCTCGCTATCTTGGAAAATGTCTAAGTCATCTTGGAAAATGTCTAAGTCCCCTAAGAGCGGGGCCATATCTTCCAATAAGGGGAGAAAATCTTCCAAAGAAAGGTCAGAACCTTCTTGGAGGAAACCGAAGTCTTCTACGGAAAGACCGGATTCAGAAAGACCGGATCCCCCTAGACCAGAAGTGAAGCCTTCCCATAAGGAAATGAAGTCTTCCCAGGACAGATCAGAACCTTCCGAAGAGGGTTCAGTATCTCCGAAGCGAGGAGCGAACTCTTCCCAAAAAGAATTGAAATCATCCCAGGAGTAATCTTCAGAACTGCGGGGTGTCTCAAAATCTTTCCAGGAGGATTCACCAAACTCTTTCCAAAATGATTCGTAGTCCTCTTTAGAAAAGTCGTCTTTCCTAAAAGAATCAAATTCGCCGCGAGGGCCGAAGCCCTTTCTCGGACAGTCGCAGTCTTTGTCAGGGACGCCAAAGCCTTTGCTATAAGGTTCAGACGACTTCCAGGGAATGTTGCCCTCGTAGGAAGGTTCAATGGCCTTGCCCTCGTAGGAAGGATCAATGGCCTTCCCGGAATAATCATCAACTCTATTGCGAGGATTGAAGTCGCCAAAGGAGTCGTTCATTCCCATCGAATCGGGGGGATCGCCGGGTTGCCAATAGAAATGCCACCCAGTGGCTGTCCTCTTTATCTGAGGTCTGTCGGTAGGCGACCTGTAAATGGTCTCTGTGAGCATTCTGGCAGTAGGAACTTTGACTCTCGCGAAAACGCCCGTCCAGCCGTCCGGATCAGAGACTTCCTCCACTTGGAAATCCGAGAAGCCCTCTATTTCCAAGAACGATTCGGAGTCTTCCAGGACACTATCCCAGAGTCCGTCTCCGCTGAGATTGGCAAGGAACGGCGCTGCGGTCATCCGGATTCCGAGGTCAACGTCGGAATCGTCTACAACGATGGACATATCCGCACGCATGCAGCCGACTGCCGCAAGCGAAAACAGGCACAGCAAGGCAGCCGCCAACTTGCCTCGGCCTTTGCGGAAACGGCCACTGCGCCCGAAGTTAGGGGTTGTCTGCTCCCGGCTTGCTCTCCTTGCCTGCTTCAATGGTCTCTCCCTTCAATTGCCGAAATGGCGGTGCTCACTAAGAAAATATTAGCCGAGAAACGCCTAAATTAAGGTAAGGGAAGTAAGGATTCAGTAAGAAAGCCGCAGAGCGCCCAGAGCGCTCTATGCGCTCATGAAGCGCCTAGCGAAGATGTCATGCGGGCGGCGGCCTGAGCGGGCAGCAGCCTGCCCGACCGAACATCCTCAATGATCTCGCCGATGTCGGCGGGCGCCTGCGAGCGGCGGCGGAAGGCGGCGAGCACGCCCCTCTCAATGAGGTGCCACATCCAGCGGACTCGCTGCTCTCCTCGGCGTTTTGCCCAGTGGCCGCCCACCGAGAGAGCGCTGCGGTGTTCGCAGAGACGCTCCCAGACCTCCTCTATGCCCGTGCCCTCAAGGGCGCTGGCCGTCAGCACTGGCGTCCGCCAGCCACCGACGGAGGGACGCAGCAACCTCAGAGCCGATTCGTAGTTGGCCGCCGTGCGGCGAGCCGCCCGCAACCCTTCGCCGTCGGCCTTGTTGATCATCAACACGTCGGTTAGCTCCAGGAGACCGCGCTTGATCCCCTGCAGGTCGTCACCGGCGTCTGGAGCCACCAGGGTGAGCACGCTGTCGGTGAGGTCGGCCACCCCCAGAGTGGACTGGCCTGCTCCCACGGTCTCCACGAAAATAACGTCAAAGCCGACGTATTCCAGGAGGAGGATGGCTTCGAGGGTGGTGCCGGTGACGCCGCTTTGAGCGCCGCCCGACGGCGAAGGACGCACGAACGCCGACGGGTTGGCGGCCAAGCGGCTCATGCGCGTCTTGTCGCCCAGAATAGAACCTCCCCCTACGGCGCTGGAAGGGTCTACAGCCAGCACCGCCACCCGACGACCCTGCTCGCAGAGACGCTCCCCCAGGGCATCTAGGAACGTGCTCTTGCCCGCAGCGGGCGCGCCGGTCACCCCGACCCGATGCGCAGAAGCGGCGGCTGCCTCGGGCTTGCCGTCGGCGCTTTCGCTGAGGCTGCGGAGAACAGACAGCGCCACGCGATGATGTTCTTCGTTAGTGCTCTCCACGAGGGTGATGGCGCGGGCCAGCCAACTCAAGCTGCCGGAACGCACCCCTTCTATATATTCGTCCGCCGGCGGCAGAGAGCGGCTGCTCACGCCTACAGACCGCGACTTCTCATGAGAACCGCCGAAGCAACCTGTCGAGCAGTTCCTCCGCTGCGGCAGCGATGGAAGTGCCCGGGCCGAACACCGCCGAGACACCCGCCTCCAGCAGAACAGGCACGTCGTCTTCAGGGATCACGCCGCCCACCACCACCATTATGTCTGGCCGTCCCAACTCGGACAGCACCGCTAGAACCTCGGGGACGTGAGTGAGATGCCCAGCCGCCAGGGAGGACACCCCGATGATGTGCACGTCGTTCTCAACCGCCGAGCGGGCGACCTCGGCCGGCGTCTGGAAGAGCGGCCCGATGTCCACGTCGAACCCAGCATCGGCGTAACCGCTGGCTACCACTTTCTGGCCGCGGTCGTGGCCGTCTTGGCCGATCTTGGCCACGAGGATGCGCGGGCGGCGGCCCTGAGCTTGGGCGAACGACTCCACCTTGCGCCGCAGCGCTTCAAAGGACACGCTTGCGCCGTCGTCGACAATCTCGCCGTACACACCCGAAATGCTACGGATTTCCGCCCTGTGCCGACCCCAGACCGCTTCCAGGGCGCTGCTAATCTCCCCGACGGTCGCCCGGGCGCGGGCTGCCTGCACTGCCAAATCCAGGAGGTTGCCCCGTCCGTCTTCGGCGCAGGCGGTCAAGGCGGTCAAGGCTCCCGAGCAGCGCTCGGCGCAGCGCTCGGCGCGCACCTGCCTCAGCCGGGCGCTCTGAGCGGCTACCGCTTCGGCGTTGTCGATTCTCAGCACTTCCACGTCGTCGCTCTCTGAGAGCTGATAGCGGTTCACGCCGATCACCGCCTGTAGGCCGGCATCAATGCGAGCTTGAGTGCGGGTGGCTGCCTGCTCTATGCGCATCTTGGGCACACCGGCTTCTATGGCGGCGGCCATCCCCCCCATCTCCTCCACCTCCTTCATGTGTTCGGAAGCCCGGACAGCCAGATCAGCCGTAAGACGCTCCACGTAATAGCTGCCGCCCCAGGGGTCGACCGGCGCGCAGGTACCGCTTTCGTGCTGCAGGACGAGTTGGGTGTTGCGGGCGATGCGGGCCGATTCGTCGGTAGGCAGCGCCAGGGCTTCATCAAATGAGTTGGTGTGCAGCGACTGGGTATGCCCTTGGGTTGCGGCCATCGCTTCTAGGCAGGTGCGCGCCACGTTGTTGTAGACGTCAGTTGCGGTGAGGCTCCAACCGGAGGTCTGGGAGTGCGCCCGGAGCGAGAGAGAGCGAGGGTTGCGAGGCTCAAATTGGGCGATGAGGCTCGCCCAGAGAAGGCGGGCCGCCCTCAACTTGGCGACTTCCATAAAAAAATTCATCCCAATACCCCAGAAAAAGCTGAGACGGGGGGCGAAGTCATCTATGTCTAGTCCAGCGTCCAACCCGCAGCGGACGTACTCCAGACCGTCAGCCAGCGTGTACGCCAACTCCAGATCGGCGGTCGCACCCGCTTCCTGCATGTGGTAGCCGGAAACGGATATGGAGTTGTAGCGGGGCATCCGCTGGGAGGTGTACGCGAAGATGTCGGAGACGATCCTCATGGAAGGTCGGGGTGGGTATATGTATGTGTTCCGCACCATGAATTCTTTGAGAATGTCGTTCTGTATGGTTCCCGTGAGCGCCTCTGGACTAACACCCTGCTCCTCCGCAGCCACTATGTACATGGCCATAACCGGCAGGACGGCGCCGTTCATAGTCATGGAAACGCTCATTCGATCCAGTGGTATACCTTCAAAAAGAACACGCATATCCTCCACGGAGTCGACGGCCACCCCGGCCATACCCACGTCGCCGGCTACCCGCGGGTTGTCGGAATCGTATCCCCGATGCGTAGGGAGGTCGAAGGCCACTGAGAGGCCGCGCTGACCGGCGGCGAGGTTGCGTCGGTAGAAAGCGTTGGACTCCTCTGCCGTGGAAAAACCGGCGTACTGGCGAATCGTCCAGGGACGGGTGAGGTACATAGTGGCGTAGGGGCCGCGGAGGTACGGCGGGATGCCCGGGTAGGTGTGAACGAAGTCCAGATCTGCAATATCGGAGGGGTTGTAGACGGATTTGATGGGTATGCCTTCGGGGGTTTGGAGCGGATCGGAAGGGGTGGAAGGATCGGAAGGCGTGGGGGGCGCGGGAGGAACGGGGGACACGGGAAGAGCGGACGCAGGAGGAGCGGGGGGAGTCTGCTCCCAGGGAATGGAGGCGAAGTCGGGGAGGACGCTCATCAGCCGTTGCTCTTCGCAGGGACGTGATCGGGCTGGGGACGGCGCAGGGGCAGGGGCGGGATGCTGACGCCAGTAGTCACCATAGGCTCAGGGACGCTCCACTCAAGCCCGCCGGCGGCACCACCCGATGCGGCGGCAGCGCCAGCGGCGGCACCACCCGCGGTGGCAGCGCCAGCGGCGATATCCGATACAGCGGCACCACCCGGTGCGGCGGCAGCGCCAGCAGCACCACCCGATACAGGGGCGACCGCACCCGATACGGGATCTAGTGCGACAGCGGATGCGCCCTCCGACTTGGGGAGATAATGCGTGACGCCCACCACCCGTTCGCTGCCAGCAGCCAGTTTGTCCAGCCGCTGCTGCCAAGCAGACAGAACGTCGGCTGCGAGGGAACCGTCCAGCAAACAGACGGGCAGACCTCCCCTAGCAGAGATCTCCCTGAAACGATCCCAAGCTGCCGCCGCAAGACGCTGCGTGTAGGTCTCCACATACCACGATCCCCCGGCGGGGTCGTTCACGGCACCAAGGTGGGACTCCTCGGCCAGAAGGTGGCTGACGTTGCGAGCGAGGCGGCGGGCGTACTCGCCAGTACGAAAGCGCCCGGCGGGGACGCGCCCAGCGGGGTTGACCGCCGCGTCCGCCCCCGGCAGCACGCTCAGACAGTCTGCTCCGCCGCAGACGGCGGCGAACGCCGAGATAGTGGCGCGGACGAGGTTAACGGCGGGGTCAAAGGCGGCGATGTCCGCTTCGGACGTCACCGCCCAGCAGCGCAGCGGCAGGCGAAGAGCGGACGGCACCCCGCACTCAACCAGCAGGCGATCCCAGGCTGTGCGGGCGGCGCGCAGCTTGACCAGCGAGGTGAACTGGTTGGTCGTGGTGGAGAGTCGAGCCTCCATAAGCGCCGCCGCGGCAGCTGCGTCCACACCTCGGGCGCAGATGGCCTCCAAGTAAGCGGCGCCGGAAGCCAGCAGGCAGGCGATCTCCAAGGCGGGCGAGGCGCCAGCGTCGGCATAGGGAGTTGCGTCCAGACAGATCGCCCGGGTGGGCTGCGGCGCTCGGAGGGACTGCGGGGGCCGCGGCGGGCGAGGCGGCTGCTGAGCCGCTCCACCGGAAGCCTCCGAAGTCTTCACCGAAGAGGGCAGACGGCGAATTAGGTCAGCCATTCGCTCTCCCAAGGCGTCCAAGGTTGCGTCAAGAGGCTCGGTCAGCCAGCCGTAGCGAGCCAGGGCGCCGAGCGGGTCGGCGGGAGCAGAAGCGAGGGTAAGAGCGTCGTCGGTGGCTTCGCTCAACGCACGGGCAGCCGCAATGTACCAAGGCCCCCCGTCCACGACCACCGGCGTCTCCTGCAGGTCTACGCCCGCCAGCGCTTCTCCGAGCGAGTCCGCAGCGGGGGGCGAAAGCAGCCGCAGCCAGATCGACGTCACGCCCCCGTTCAGGTCTTCCCTAATGGCCTCGGCGACTGCCGACGGAGAGTACGCACTTCCAGTCTCCGACGGCGAGACGGACGGGGAGACGGCCGACGAGGAAACCTCGCCGTCCAGGTCGTGGCGCTGTCGTAGATCCCAACGCCCCCCCAGACGGGTGACGCCCCTGGTGAATGGCGGTGCGTCGAGCAGGTTCGGGCGGAGGTGTACGAGGTCGGCGTCGTCCGCCGTGTAGAGAGGCTGGATATTGATGCCGTCAGCGGAGGTCGGCGTCAGGTCTTCGGGAGGCAAACCGCCCGACGCCTTGCGAGCCGCCGCCTCCCAGCGGGCGCGGTCGGGCGCTGGGAACTTCGGCAGTTCTCCAATGTCCGCTGCAGCCACGTCATCAGGGTAGAGCCGAAGAGTGAAGGGCTGTGTGTATTCACCGCCGTCGGCCCTGGAAGTCCGTCCCGCTCTGCGACGTCGGCACTGGAAGGATGACTTCCCCTATCTAGGCTTTTAGAGTGTTGCGAAACTCCATTCTGTCTGCCTCAGCCGCACTAGCCGTCCTGATCTGGGTGCTGCTCCTTGCCGGCTGCCGGGGCGAATCGGCGTCCGACCTCGGAGGGAGCGTTTCTTTGTCCTCGGGCGGGGCCGCGCCGTCTGCACCCGTCGTCACCCAAAGCCCCGAAGTCACCCAAAGCCCCGAAGAGAGCGAAGGCACCGAGGAGAGCGAGGCATCCGGCGGCCAGCCTCCGCCGAAGGACGTCTCGGGCGGAGGGGCTGAAAACCAAGCACCCGAACAGCAAGCGGAATCCCCGGAGACGGAATCCCCGGAGACGTCGCAGGCAGCGACCGACAGCGACGCACCCCAACCTCAAGCGGTACCTCCTGCACCAGCCCCCCCTGTCCCTCGTTTCCCCGAGCGGATACCGCTCAGACTCATCCAAATTGCGGAATTGCCGCAGCCGCTGGCGCTGGCCGTGCGACCAGGGGAGGATGCGCTTTACGTCGCCTTGCGGGAAGGCCAGGTAGTCCGTCTGAGCGCCGAAGGGGGCGGGGTGGATGGAGCAGCCGTGGAGAACTTCAGGCAGCAGACCGTCCTAGACATAAGCAATAGGGTGGTCGCGCACAACGAGCTCGGGCTGCTGGGTCTTACGTTTTCACCCGACGGGGAGCGGCTCTACACGTCTTCAACCGCACAAGGCGAGATAAGCGAGTTGACGGAGTGGGCGCTGGATGCCGACGGCGGCGTCCGCGACGACGAAGGCCGTCAGGTGCTGTCTCTTCAGCAGCCCTACGGCAACCACAACGGGGGCGACATCACCTTCGGCCCCCACGGCTACCTCTACTTTGCCTTCGGCGACGGGGGCGGGAGCGGCGACCCGCTGCGCGCCGGTCAAGACCCCAGAGGATGGCTGGGCTCCGTCTTGCGCATCGATCCCATCCCGGCGACGGGAGAGGCGGGAGCGGCGGACGACAGGCCGTACAGCATCCCGGCAGACAATCCCTACGCCGACGGCGCGCAAGGGGCGCCTGAGGTTTGGCTCTGGGGGGTGCGCAACCCCTGGCGCATCTCCTTTGACAGCGCTACCGGCGACCTCTGGGTGGCGGACGTGGGGCAGGACAAGTTGGAGGAAATCACCCGCCTGCCAGCCGGGGGCGCGGGCGCCAACCTAGGGTGGAGCGCCTACGAAGGCTCAGAGCCTTTCTGGTCGCAGATTGAACCGGACGGGCATGTCCGCCCCACGCACGAGTACCGCCACGGCGTGGACGGACGCTGCTCAATCACGGGCGGCTACGTATACCGAGGCGAACGCATAGGAGGGCTGACGGGTGTCTACCTGTTCAGCGACTACTGCGACGGCGTGATCCGAGGGTTCACGTCCGAGGCGGGAGCGGTTTCTCTGGGGCTGACCGCTCCAGACGGCGTCACGTCGTTCGGCCAGGGGCCTGACGGCGAGATCTACGTGATGACCACGAAAGCTCTCTGGCGGCTGGAAGCGGGATGAAGCGGAAGCAGACAATCGAGGCGGCGCCGCCGGCGAGCCGCGCCGGCGAGCCGAATCCTCGCCGCTGGTGGATTCTCGCCGTCCTTTGTTTCTCCCTCGTCCTCGTCGTGGCCAGCGTGAGTTCGGTGAACGTCGCCCTCCCCTCTCTGCAGCGCGCCTTGAACGCCTCCGGAGCCGACCTTCAGTGGATCGTGGATGCCTACGCCCTGGCCTTTGCAGGGTTGCTGCTGCCGTTAGGGGCCATGGGCGACCGCTGGGGCCGCAAAGGCATGCTCCTGGCGGGGCTAGCGCTCTTTGGAGGGTTCTCCGCCCTAGCCGCCACCTCCATTAGTCCGGGATGGGTCATCGCATACCGGGGTGTGATGGGCGCCGCCGCCGGGGCGATCATGCCCGCCACGCTTTCTATCATCACCGTGGTGTTCCCTGCCAAGGAACGCCCAAGGGCCGTCGCCATCTGGGCGGCGTTCGCGGGTATCGGCGGCGTCATCGGCCCTACCGGAAGCGGTCTGCTGCTGAAGTACTTTTGGTGGGGGTCGGTGTTCTTCATCACCGTACCAATCGCAGCGCTCCTGTTCGCCGCCGTAATCCTGATCGTGCCTACCTCCCGCGACGAGGAACACCGCCCGCTTGATCCCGTCGGCTCTGCGCTTTCTATCGTCGGGCTGGGCGGGCTGCTCTACGCCATCATAGAAGGCCCCGTACGGGGTTGGATGAGCACACCGATCCTCGCAACGTTCCTGGGGTCGATCGTTGTGTTGGTGTTGTTCGTGCGCTGGGAACGCCGCAACCCCTACCCGATGCTCGACCCGAAGTATTTCCGCAGCCGCTACTTCACCCTCGGCTCGGTAACCATAACAATGGTTTTCTTCTCCCTGTTCGGGATGTTTTTCCTGATGACCCAGTACTTCCAGTTCGCCCAGGGACACAGCGCCCTAGACACCGGACTGCGGACGCTGCCGGCAGGCATAACCATGCTCTTGGTCGCACCGCTCAGCCCCGCTGCTACCACCAAATTCGGCCCCCGCATCACGCTTGGAGTCGGGTTAGTTCTGGGAAGCCTGGGGTTGGGAATACTGGCGCTGCTGTCGGCGGCCAGCCACTACGCCTGGGTTGTTCTGGCTTTGGCGGTTATGGCAGCGGGTTTGGCCCTGCTAATGCCGCCTTCCACCCACGCAATCGTGGCTTCACTGCCCAAACACAAGGCGGGTGTGGGTTCGGCGGTAAACGACACCACCCGAGAGGTAGGGGGCGCCATCGGCATAGCCGTGCTCGGGTCGCTGCTGGCGGTGGGTTACCGGGAGAGAATTGGCAGCAACCTAGTGGAGTTACCCCATGAGATGGTCTCTTTAGCGGGCGATTCCGTGGGGGGTGCTCTACGGGTAGCTGAAAATCTGCCGCCCGAGCAGGCGGCCAGGCTCACGGAGGCGGCAATCGGCGCATTCGAGTCGGGTATGACGCTATCAATGGGTATCGGAGCAGCAGTACTCTTTGCAACGGCGGGGTTGATCTTCTGGCTGTACCCGACCAAGGCGATCGACGACAAGGACGAAGAAGTTTGAACGCCTTCCTGGCCGCCCTGGCCGAGGTCGTCGGCAGCCGACACGTGCTCACCGAAGCCGACGTGACCGCCTCTTACCTCACGGACGAGCGGCGGCGGTTCACGGGGTCGGCTCTGGCGGTGGTGTCGCCCGGCTCCACCGACGAAGTAGCTGCGGTCGTCAAATTCTGCGCCGCTCAGGGGGTCGCCGTCGTGCCGCAGGGGGGAAACACCAGCCTGTGCGGAGGTGCGACGCCGCTGGCGGCTGAGGTCTCTCCGGCGGGGGGCGACTCGTCTTCTACGGCAGCCCCTTTGCCTGTACCCCCCGTGCGCTCCGTGGTGCTGAGCCTGCGTCGGATGCGTGGGGTGCGCAGCCTTGACCGGCTCAGCCGCACGATCACCGTCGGGGCGGGAACCACCGTGGCAGAAGTAGCCGCTGCAGCAGCCGAGGGCGGCTTGCTGTTCCCGCTCAGTTTCGGGGCGGAAGCCAGCGCTCAGATCGGCGGGGCGCTCTCCACCAACGCCGGCGGGACGGCGGTGCTGCGATACGGCCACGCCCGCGCCCTGGCCTTGGGGTTGGAGGTGGTGCTGGCCAACGGCGAGGTGCTTCGGCTAGGTCGGGGGCTGCGGAAGGACAACGCCGGTTACGACCTCAAGCACCTGTTCATCGGCAGCGAAGGCACCCTAGGGGTGATCTGTGAGGCCACCCTGGCTCTGTATCCGATGCCGCGCAGTCGAGTCACGTGCGTGGCTGCCGTCGCCGGGCCAAGAGAGGCGCTAGAAGTTCTGAGCAAGCTGCAGGACGCCTCCGACGGACACGTGACCGCCTGCGAGTGGATGAGCCCGACCACACGCAGGCTGGCGTGCGAGATGCCAGGGGGCGCCCGAGACCCGTTCGGGGTTGAGTCGGCAATCGCAGCAGGTGAGGCGGGGAAGGGGGCGCCGCCCCCCAGCCCGCACAGCAAGGGGTATCAAGACGCTTACGCCCCACACCTGGAGTCTCTAGTCCTGTACGAGTTGACGTCTTCGGGGGCGGACAGCAACCTAGAAGTCGTCTTGGAGGAAACCCTGGCGTCCGCCTTAGAGGACGGCCTGATAGGCGACGCCACTATTGCTGACTCCTCGGCTGCAGCAGCCGCTCTCTGGCGGCTTCGCACCGCCCCGTCGGAGGCTGAAAAGCGCGTGGGGGTGTCAATCAAGCACGATGTTTCAGTGCTGCCGGAGTTGATTAACGAGTTCCTGGCCAGATCCGTCCCCGCTGTACAAAACGTCCTGACGGGTGTGCGGATAAACGCCTTCGGACACCTCGGCGACGGCAACGTCCACTTAAACCTTCTGCCGCCTGAGGGGTCGGACGCCGCCGAGTTTCTGGCCGCCGAAGAGGAACTGACCGAAGCCGTCTTTGCCGCCACCGACGCCCTAGGGGGTTCGTTCAGCGCCGAGCACGGGATAGGCCAGCTAAGAAGGGGTGACTTGGAGAGGTGGCGTCCGGAGGAGTTGGCTTTGATGCGCCGACTAAAAGCAGCGCTAGACCCAGGCGGAGTTCTAAACCCAGGCAAGGTGGTTTAGAAGGTTAGGAGGGAGTTGCCGACCCCTCCCCCCCGCCGGTAAGCCCGAAGCGCCGAAGGTGGCGGAGGGGTGCAAAAGGGCGGAGCTAGGCGCCTCTCAGGCCGAGTAGGTGAGGGTGCCGCTGGAAAGGACTAGGCGGTCGCCGACCCAGGTTTGGAAATGGGCGCGCCGGGCTTCGGCGCTGGCGGATTCTTGGCTGTCTTCCGCTGGGGAAGCCGCGGGCGAAACCGCCGCGTCGTCCGAACGGGCTGCGTCCTCTTCCAGCCAGATCTTCACGTCTAGGCAGTCGCCTGGAAAGACCGGCGCGGTGAAGCGTCCGCTCATGCCCCCGAAGCGCTCCGGGTCGCTGTCGCAGACGGCGTGCAGCAAGGCGCGACCGGTGAAGCCGTACGTGCATAATCCGTGCAAGATGGGGCGGTCAAACCCGCCGAGGGCGGCGAACTGCGGGTCGGAGTGAAGCGGGTTGCGGTCTCCGTTGAGACGATAGAGCAGCGCCTGGTCGCGGCGCGTCGGATAACTCACCACGTGGTCGGGCGGGCGTTCGGGCGGAGATACCGACGGGCGCGAGGGGCCGCGGTCGCCCCCCCATCCGCCTTCGCCGCGTAGAAACAGCGAAGCCGTGTTGGTGAAGAGGGGGTGCCCGTCGGAGGCGTCAACGGTTGTGGAGGTGATCACTACCAGGGCAGCTTTGCCCTTGTCGTACAACCCGGTGATCGTGGATGTGCTGCGGGCGGCGGCGGAGACGGGCAGCGGGCGGTGCAGAACGATCTCGTGCTCGCCGTGCACCAAGAGCGCCGGATTGAAACTGCCCAGGCGGCGCAGCGGACTTTCAGGGCCGCCTCCCAGCGTTCCTCCTAACACGACGCACATCGTGGGAAGCGCCTGCAGAGTTACATCTTTGGAGTTCTCCGTTGTGAACTGCAGTTCGCTGCCAGTCGGGTCGGTCATGCCAGCGCCCACTCCGAGGGCATACAGCAGGCAGTCGTCGGCGTCCCAGGTGACTTCAACGGCGGGGCTGCTAGCTCCGAGGGCGTCGGGGTTGATTGGCATCTTTCTCCTGTCTTTAAGAAGCGGTGAGCGGGCGGCGCGGCAGACGGCTGGGCGGGAACGTCTATCCTTCAGCGTGTATTCAGCGTGTATTCTTTACGTAATGTCTACTTCCAGGATACGGGGTGGACGGCTTCCTGATCTGCAAGGCGCAAGACCTTTGAACTTCCCCCTCCACAACATCCGCCGCAACTGCGCCGGGGGGGTGGCTCGGCCATGAAAGCTGTTCGCTGCGAAGACCGGCGCATGAAACTCGTCGACGTCCCGGCGCCGACAGGGGGCTCAGACGGCGAGGGACGGGCGCTGGTGCGGGTCGTCTCGGCGGCCATCTGCGCTTCCGACCTGCACATGGCGGCGGCGGGGTTTCTCAATCCTGAGGTGACGCTCGGACACGAGATCGGGGGGATTACCGAAGACGGAACTCCCGTGGCAGTCGAGCCGGTAGGGACGTGCGGACGGCGATGCGAGTGGTGTGCGAGCGGGCGGTACAACGTCTGCCCTAGGGCTGCTCGCAACATCCTGGGTTTCGGCGCGGACGGCGGCATGGCCGAGATGGTGGCGGTCGATCCCGCTTGGCTGGTTCGACTGCCTGGGGGGGTCTCCCCTGCCGACGCCTGTCTAGTAGAACCGCTGGCCGTGTGCTTGCATGGCTTCAGGCGGGTGGGGCTGCGGGCGGACGACCGGCTGCTGATCGTGGGGGGCGGCGCCCTGGGGTTGGCGGCGGCTGCGACAGCGAGGCATCTGGGAGCACGCGTGAGCTTGATTGCGCGCCACGACGCACAAAAAGCCGCAGCGGAGCGCCTAGGCGCAGAACTGCTGGAGGCGACCGACGAGGCGGGCCGGGGCTTCGACTTGACGGTCGACGCCGCCGGGACGCCGGAAGCCATGGCCGCAGCCGTCCGGCGGGTGCGGCGCAACGGCACTGTGCTCGTTCTGGCCTCCTACCTGACCAGGGATCTGGTGGCGCCCAAGATGGAAGTTGCGCTCAAAGAACTAAGCCTGGTCGCTTCTGCGATGTACGGGCGAGGCTCGGAGGGGCGCGACATAGAAGATGCTTCTAAGCTTCTGGCGACCATCCCCGAACTAGCGGAGACGATCATCAGTCATCGATTCCCGCTGGACGCCGCTGAAGAGGCGTTCGCCGCCGCAGAAGACCGCGCCGGAGGGGCGATCAAGGTAGTCATAGAGCCTTCTTCCAGCTAGGAGGCTGGAAGAAGAGATATGGGTTCACTAACCGCCCGCAAACCCAAAGCCGCGCCCCCCAGGTGGCTTCGGCGGCTTTTGTATATGGGTGCTCTCCTCTCTCTTGCAGCCCTGTTCGCTGCGGGCTGCAGCTCCAGCAGGGAGGCGCCGCCGACCAGTACCGCCGACATCACAAGCAGCAGGGGCGCAGTCAATGCCCAATCTGAAGGGGACGTTCCGGCGTCTCCGCCGCCATCAGAACCCGAAGCAGAGGTCGGCTCTTCAGCAGGCGCCGCCGCTGACACGACAACCACCAGCACTACCGAAGCGCCGCCCTCGGAGGAAACAGAGAGGCTGCAGGCTGAGCTAGATCGGCTCGCCAAGGTTGCCGTCGCCTGGGACGACAAGGCGGAGATCGCCCTAGCGGTAATCACGCACGAGGGGGTGAGCGCCGGTGTTAACGCAGACACGCGCCATAGTTCAGCAAGCGCCGCCAAATCTTTGTGGGTGGCTGCAGCTCTGAGCCGCCTAAGCATTGAGACCGTGCAGCCCCTTGCGCAGAGAGCACTAGCGGAGTCCGGCAACGAAGCGGCGGGTGAGATCATTGACCTGATAGGAGTGAACGTTGCGGCTGCAGCATCTCCGGAGACAGGCGCACCCCCAGGGGAGGGGGCATCCCCGGAAGAGGACGCTTCTGCAGGGGAGGCAGCACCCCCGGAGGCAGGCGCATCCCCGGGGAAGGGCGCCTGGGGAGTAAGCGCCGTGAATGAGTGGACGGATGCGGTCGCCGAACTGGAAGACACCCGGTTGCTGGCGTGGCGTTTCCCGATAGGCGACAGCGAAGCCGCGCAGCGGCGTGCGCCGGAGATCGGCGAAAACCAAGCAGCCGAGAACTACACGACCACAGCCGACCTTGCGCGCTTCTACGCCCGACTATGGCAGGGGGAACTGCTGGACGGGGAGGAAACGATGGCGCTGATCGACTGGCTGAAGGAGACCGAGGATGGGGTGACGATAGACACCGTTGACGGCGCAATGACCCAGCGGCTGCCATCCGCGGTCGCTGAGGAGGTCGCCCACAAAGCTGGCTGGCTGCCGCCTAGTTGCTGCAGCGTCCGCCTTATCCTAGACGCGGGGATTGTCCCGCTGCCCGACGGAGGTTGGTTCAGCATGGCCGCCCGCAGCAGGCGAGGCGCACACTACGAGTTGTCGCTGCAGTGGGTGGCGCTTGCCGCCTGCCGGGTCTACTTATTATTGAGCGGCGAAGAGGAACTAGTCTGCGAGCGCCCAATCGACGGCATCCCAGACCCCGAAGCTTGGGGCGAACCCACCCCTGAGCAACCCGACCCAACCACCGAACAACCCGCATCTACCACCGAACAAACCACCGAACAACCTCAATCCCCCGCCGACCCAACCCAACCGACCCCCGAGCAACCCGAACCAACCCAGCAGGCAAGCGAGGAAGATATTACTCCTCCAGAAGAGCAAACAAATCCGGGTCACTCTTCGGCAGACGCCGCCAGTTAGCCTCCCACATCGCGGGAATGAAGTGCTCGTGATAAAGACCCTTAAGGCGGACGGCTTCAGCGGTCGGCATCTCCTTGCCGCCCAGGAGTTGGGCTTCGTAGTGACAGCGGGAAGCGGTTTCGAGCGTGATCGCCAGAACCGTCGCAGCAGCCAACGTGTCAGCGGCAACCACGACGCCGTGATTGCCCAGCCAGAGGACGCCGCGATCGCCTAGGGCGTCGGCCATGCGAACGCCGTCAACCACGGGACGAATGCCGTCGTCAAAGTAGTGCGTCTGCTCCTCGTAGAAAAGACAGGCGTCGGCAGAGTACATACCCACTCCCGCTCCGGTGGTGCTGAGCACCTCCACATAGTGCGAGTGCGTGTGGATGACCGCCCCGACGTCCGGGCGGCGGCGCAGTATCTCGGCGTGGAAACCCGCCGCCGGGGAGACATCCCAGGCGCCCTCCACTACCTTCAAGTTGAAGTCTGCCTTTACGACGTGGGATGGCAGCGTTTCATCAAAATATCCCCAGGGCGATATCCAGAACAACTCGCGATCTGAGGGGTCACGCAGCGCCACCTGCCCCGCCACCCGACTCTCGCATCCCGCCCGGGCGAGCATACGCCGGCTGGCTGAGACCTGAAAAGCTGGGTGCTCCTTCGTTATGTGCTGCTCCGCCGTCGTGCGTTCCATCAGACCTCCAGAGGGGGACACGGTGATTGCGCCCAGTCTACGCCAAAGCGCCCGCCGTTCACGCCGACGGATATGCTTGCGGAACATCCCGCCAACCACGACGCTACGCTAAGGAGGGAGGTGACCCGATAATGGATAAAGGGAAGCGCACAACCGACCTGTCCCACATCACTCCCCGCTGGTTGATCCCGTGGATTTCTGCCCTGCATGTGGCTATCTACAAGCTGACCGCTGGTCGGGTGGGGTCGACCCTTATCGGGCGGCCTGGCGTCTTGCTGCGCACCATCGGGCGCAAGTCGGGCAAGCCGCACACCGTCTTTCTGCCGTACATACCTGACGGAGGGACGATGGTCGTCACAGCCTCCTTCGCCGGCTCCGAACACCATCCCGACTGGTATCGCAACCTCCAAGCCAACCCTGAAGTCATCACCCGAGACAGGGATCGGGTGTTCTGGTGCACGTCCGAGACGCTCACCGGCAAGGAACGTGAGCGGCTGTGGAGCATGCTGGTGGCCGAAGTCCCGGTCTACGCCGAGTACCAGGAGCGCTGCTCTAGAGAGATACCGCTAGTCCGGCTCAGGTACAGCCGCCCCTACACAGGGTGAATACGAAACTGGCAAGCCGCAGACTTTAAATGCCGGACGGTAGAGAGAACTGACCAACGGCCAGTCGGAAGTCCGCCAGAGTTGAGGGGGCAAAGCCCAGCCAATCACTCAATCCTTAATCAAACAAGGAAACACCTAGGGGCTTGCTGGGAACGTTTGTCGGAAGGCTGCCAACAGGCTGTCCACAGAATTTCCGCAGAACATTGTGAATTACCGCAAGACCATTGTCACACCCGTCTAATATCTTGCTCACGTGGAACAAAGCCTAAGCGGAAGTCCAGCAGGCCTAGCGGTGTCGGCGGTCAAGGCCGAACTCTCCTCCCCTCCCTCAGCGGCGATGTGTAAAGACGCTGCAAATAAGTTTCCTCCGACAGCGAAACTAAGTAGCGAGGATGCGGGATGTGCCCATGATGAGTTCTTGGCGCGACTTAAAAGTCAAGGACGTTATCGCTACAGCCGCTACAACGGTCTTCCTCTCCGTTATGCGGGTGGGAAGAGCTTGGCAGTTGGTCACATTATTGAAAATTTGCCAAGGAACGTCAGCCGAATAGTGTCCCCGTTTTTTGGAGGGGGCTCGGTAGAGATTGCATGCGCAAACGAACTTGACATTCAAGTGCAGGGATACGATGTGTTCGATATTTTGACGAACTATTGGGAAGTTCAACTATCGGAACCAGACATTTTGGCAGACCGAATTGCCGACTGGAAGCCGGATAAATCAACTTATTCACTGGTCAAAAAGAGCTTACGCGCACATTGGGATAACTCCGTTCCAATTAAAGACAAAATAGGCCTAGCAGCGCACTATTGGTTCAATCACAACCTAAGTTATGGCCCGGGATTCTTAGGCTGGATGTCAAAGATATATGAAGAAACTGCTAGATTTGAACGTCTGTTGGGCAAAGTACGTAACTTCCGCTGTCCCAACCTGAGAGTCTCGTGTGGCTCATTTGAAGAATCTATACCCAAAAATAAGACCGACTTCCTGTACTGCGACCCCCCGTACTATCTAGACGGCGACAGTCAAATGTTCCGAGGGATATATCCGCAAAGGAATTTTCCAGTACACCACAATGGGTTCAAGCACAAACTGTTACGAGACCTTCTGCACGAACATCAAGGTGGCTTCATACTCTCTTACAACGACTGCGAACAAATACGAAGTTGGTATTCAGACTTCCGCATAGTGGAAGTTGAATGGCAATACACTCTTGGACAAGGAGAAACACGCATAGGAAAAAACAGAATAGAAAACGGTGTCAATCAGTATGTTAAAAAGTCTCACGAACTACTGATAATAAAAGATGTTTTATTATGAAATCAGGCAGATATAAAAGCATGAATTCGGCAGATCCTCATTAAAGAAACAAGCGGGACATGTCAATAAAGACGATCCTGCAAAACCAATTGGCGGAGAAGTCAATAATAGTGGCCAAACCAAATGAGCATCACGCTGTGTCACACAGCGCTGGGAGAATATCTGAGGAGTTGATTGCATGACCTGTCCACAGAAGATAATCCCGTCTGTTGAGGGCTCGCCCGATTCGGTGTTCTCAGGTGAGCGCACCATTGAGGCGCCCGACATTGACCTGCCCCCAACGCATCGGCTCAACGAGCGTCTGACGATGGACGCGCTGGAACTGCTAGGTGGCATCCCCGAGGCCAGCATCCCCGCGGCGTTCTTGGACCCGCAATATCGCGGAGTGCTCGACAAACTGGCCTACGGCAACGAGGGCAAAGGGCGCAGCAAGGCCCGCTGTGATCTGCCGCAGATGACCGAGGAAGTCATCGGGGCGATAGTGAGCGAACTGAGCCGCGTACTGATCAGGTCGGGGCACCTGTTCTTGTGGATGGACAAATTCCACCTCTGCGAGGGGTTTACACGCTGGCTCAACGGCACTAGCCTGGAAGTGGTCGATCTGGTGACTTGGCACAAGGAGAGGATGGGAATGGGCTACCGCACCCGCCGCACCAGCGAGCATCTTGTCGTGTTGCAGAAGGCCCCGCGCCGCGCCAAAGGCGTGTGGAGCATCCACACCATTCCCGACATCTGGAAGGAGAAGACCACCAACGGCAAGCACGCCCCGCACTGCAAGCCCATTAACTTGCAGGGCGAACTGATCGCGGCAGTCACGCAGGCGGGCGACATCGTGGTCGATCCGGCTGCTGGATCGTTCAGCGTGATGGAAGCTGCTCGCCAGCGCGGACGGAACTTCCTCGGTGGAGATATTCTGGCGTAGTGGTTCTCATAACGGAACGGGATGGGTTTTGTGAGTGATTTTTTGACTAAGGATGGCGTAGTTCTGGTTACGGGGGGCTCTGGTGGATTGGGGGCGGCGATTTGTCGTCTGATGGCCGAACGGGGCGCAGATGTGGTATTCACCTACCGCTCCAACGAGGCTGCCGCTGAGGCGCTAGGGGCAGAGGTGACTGCAGCAGGGGGGCAGGCTCGGGCGCTGCAGCTAGACCTCTCCGACTCTGAGGCCGTGAAACAGGCAGTGGAGGGAGCAGCGGCAGACGGAGGGCTGCACACTGTTGTCTACGCCTCGGGGCCGCACGTGCCGATGGAGTATGTCTCCAACGTGCCGCCGGAGCGGTTCTGGGAACAGTGCGGCAACGACATCCTGGCCTTCTACAACCTTCTGCACGCATCGCTCGGCCACCTGCGGGTGGCAGCGGGCAGCCTCGTGGCGGTCACGACCTGCGCAAATAGAAGGTTTCCCAAACGAGACGCCCTCTCCTCGGCGCCGAAAGGGGCTGTTGAAGCCCTGGTTCGAGCGGTGGCAAGAGAGGAGGGGCGCTACGGAGTGCGGGCGAACTGCGTAGGCCCGGGGCTGATGGCCGACGGTATGGCCGAGGTGCTCATGGCCTCCGGCGAACTCAACGAGCGCGCCCAGGAGATCGCTCTGAGCAACATAGCCCTGGGCAGATTCGGGGCGGCGGAGGACATAGCCGAGGCAGTCTGCTTCCTAGCCTCCGACAGAGCGCGCTACGTAACCGGTCAGTACTTAGACGTAGACGGGGGCTACGGCGTCTAGCCGTCCCTCAGGAAGCAGCGCCCCCGCCCCCCCGGGCGCTCCGCTCCTCTGTTCATACGTCCCCCTAAGCGCACCCCCCGCTCCCCGTCATCGGGTGCTCCGCCGCCCCCTAGGCCCGCCCCACTATGCGGTCGACCGACACCTCTATCACCCTGCGGTCGGAGCCTCGGTTGCTGGGCGGGCGGTAGCGCTGGGCGTAACGTCTCTCGCCTTCGGCGCAGCGCAGCGGGTCGGCGGTCACCACGGCGGAACCCTCCAGGGTCAGCCAGCGTCCCCCGTCCACCTGGTTGATCGCCACGAGCGCACCAGATGCGCCCTCAAGCAAGCGCACCTTGACCGCCCCGGCGAACGTGATGATGCGAGCCAGCCCAGCGGAGGCATCCCAGGTGAAACCCACGGGCGTCACGTGGGGCGGCTTCCCGGGCCGGGGGATGCTCAGCGCAGCCAAGTGCCGCTCGGCCAGGAAGTCCAGAGCCGCGGCGGGGAGTTCGTCAGGTCGCCAAGCCATGGCGATACGGTATGTTGTTTCGGAGTGTCACACGCAGCAAATACCGAAGACCGACCTAAAGCAAATCCAAGTCAACTCACGGGAGATGAAAATGGGCTGGCGCAGAGCCGGTAGCACGCTCGAACGACCTTTCACAAGAAACGAGATCGTTCTGTCTACCCAGGACTTGCCAGGGGTGCCTGCCCGCACCCGCGGAAAGGTGAAGTTGGTGAACGGGTTCACTTGGCGCAGGTACTGGGTATTTTTTGAGAACGGAGTGAAGATCGGCTCGCTGGACGAAGACCAACTCGTGCGACCGGCGGACTGGAAGTTCTATCAAAAGGCCAAGGCCAAGCGTGAAGCCGAGGCGGAAGCGGCCGCACTCGCAGCCGCAAGCCCAGCCGCTGCGGCGACAGACGAGCAAAGCTCCCCAGCAGACGGAGGAGACGACGACAGCCCGGCCACCCGACTGCGGGCGCTGGTGCCGCCTCACCTCCTAGAGCGCAGCGCATCGGCGCGGGCGCGGCTGGGGGCGTAGACCTCAAACGGGAGGATCGAGCGGACGGCTCGATCGGGGCTTACCGCTTCAACCCGCAGCGGCTCGCCGGACCAGTATTAAAAACTGGGGTCTGTTGACAATGATGCAGAGGGGCTTGGCGCTTCAACCCGCGGCGTTCACCGCCCTAGCGTCAAAGGTCTGCTTGCAGCCAGGCGCACAGAACCAGACCTTTTCGCCGGCGGCGTCCACTGAGAAGTACTTGGCGTCGGCGACCAGGACGGTCATGCCGCACATGGGGTCAACCGACGTCTCGCCTTCAGCCGGAACTGAGCCGAGAGTTAGACGCCCCGACGCCCGGAGCGCAACGAGATCGGCCAGTATTGAGACGGCCAGTTCTCGGTTGCTCAGGCGCCCTAAGTCCAGCCCGGCGGGGGCGTTGATGCGGGTCAGTTGATCGGGCGGCACGCCCCTGTCTGCCAGGCGCTCCCGCACAGCGGCGGCGCGCTTGGGGGCGGCCACCAAGCCCACGTAGGAAGCTTCCGTTTCCAGCGCCGCCTCCAGCGCCAAGTCGTCGTAGTGTCCTTGGGTGGCGACAACCACAGCTGAGGAGACGCCCACTCCCAAATCAGAGAAGTCCAGGGTGGTTCGCACCAGAGCCGGGACGGGATGTTCGTCGGGTTTGCCGCCCTCGTCGATCACCACCACCTCCCACTCCAGCGCCTGCCCCATCAGCGCCAGGGCGTGAACAGCGGGCGAGCGCCCCACGACGACGAGTTGCGGACAGGGAGGCACGGGCTCCAGGTAAACCTCCAGAGCCCCGTCGTTTTCGCACGCCATGGGCACGGAGTGTACGCCGCCAGCGTCCTTGGTGTCAGCGCCGCCGCCGTCAGCGCCCTTGGTGTCAGCGTCAGCGCCTTTAGCGCCGCCGCTGCCAGCGCCTTCCCGCTCGCCCAGCATCAGCAATCTGGGTTGTCCGTCCAACAGAGCTTCGCGGGCCTGCAGCACCACGGTGGGCTCCGCACAAGCGCCGCCCAGCCATCCCCGCACTGTGCCGTCGGCGAGGATGACCGCTTTTGAGCCCTGCTGACCAGAAGACGGCCCCCGACGCCAGACCACTGTGGCTAGCACGAACGGGGTGCGGGCTTCGGCCAAAGCCGTTGCTTCGGCCAGCACAGAGACGCTCACGGGCTAGGCCCAACGCCCGAGCGGGCGTCTGGTTAAGAAGCCGACTGCAGCGCCTCCCACACGCGATCCGGCAGCACTGGCATATCAATGTTCCGCACGCCCAGGTGCTCTAGGGCGTCGATCACTGCGTTCACGTACGCCGCGGGCGATCCCACGGTGGCCGACTCCCCCACGCCTTTCGCCCCGATGGGATGGTGCGGGGAGGGCACGCACGTCTCTAGCAGTTCAAAACGAGGCGTTTCCCACGCCGTAGGCACGAGGTAGTCCATGAAGTTAGATCCGATGCAGTTGCCCTCGTCGTCAAAAGTGATCCACTGCATAGACGACTTGGCGAAGCCCTCGGTGAGGCCTCCCTGTATCTGCCCTTCCACGATCATGGGGTTGATCCGCACCCCGCAGTCATCTAGCGCCACCATGCGATCTACCTTCCAAACGCCCGTCTCGGGGTCTACTTCAACAACCACGATGTAGCTGCCGTAGGGGTAGGTGAGATTAGGCGGGTCGTAGTAGTAACTACCCTCCAACCCGTGTTCCAAACCCTCGGGCATGTTGGTGTAGGCGGCGAACGCAACGTCCTGAATGGTGACATTGCGGTCGGGTGTGCCGCGCACGGAGAAGACGCCGGCAGAAAAGTCAAGATCCGCCTCGGACGCCTCCAGCAAATGCGCCGCAATCGTGCGGGCCTTGCCGGCGAGTTTGCGGGAAATCATCGCCGTGGCTGCACCTCCGGTCGGGGTGGAACGCGAGGCGTACGTACCCAAACCGTAGGGTGTGTGGTCGGTGTCGCCGTGCACCACCTTGATGTCGGTCACGGGTATGCCGAGTTCGTTGGCCACGATCTGAGCGAAGGTGGTCTCGTGTCCCTGTCCTTGCGTCTTCACGCCGAGTTTCAGGATGGCCTTGCCGGTGGGATGTACGCGCAGTTCGGCTGAGTCGAACATCTTCAACCCTGCTATGTCGTAGGTGCGCGAGGGGCCGGCGCCTACCGCCTCGGTGAAATGGGCGATGCCTATACCGAGCAGACGCCCCTCCCGCCTAGCCTCCGCCTGTTCGGCTCGCAGCGCCTGGTAACCCACTTCGTCCATTGCCTTGCGCAGGGCCGTGGGATAGTCACCGGAATCGTAGGTGAAACCGGTGGGGGTGGTGTACGGGAACTGCTCGGGCTTGATGAAGTTCTTGAGACGGAAGTCGGCGGGGTCTTCGCCGATCTCATACGCCGCGTTCTGAACTAGCCGCTCAATGAGGTAGGAAGCCTCAGTGATGCGGAAGGAGCAGCGGTAAGCCACCCCGCCCGGGGCTTTGTTGGTGAACGCACCGCGGCAGGTCACGTGGGCTGCTGGGAAGTCGTAGGAGCCCGTGACCACGTGGAACAACCCCGCCCGGAAGTTGGACGGCTGAGCGTCGGAGTAGAACGCCCCCTGGTCAGAGAGCACGTCCGCCCGGAGGGCTAGGATGCGCCCTTCGGAGGAAAGCGCCAACTCGCCCCGCATGTGATAGTCGCGTCCGAACCCCGTGGAGATGAGGTTGTCGGTGCGCGACTCGATCCACTTCACCGGCGTACCGAGCAGCAGAGACGCAGCGGTCGCAACCACGTAGCCCGGGTAAATGGGCACCTTGTTACCGAAGCCTCCGCCAATGTCGGGCGAGATGATTCGGATGTTCTGCTCCGGCAGCCCAGCCACTAGGGCGAAGAGCGTGCGGTGGGCGTGCGGCGCCTGCGAAGTCATGTAGATCGTGGCCTGGCCGGTCACGGAGTTGACGTCCGCCACGATGCCGCAGGTTTCCAGCGGGGCAGGGTGGGAGCGAGGGTAGTGAGTCTCCAGGGTGACCACCCGGTCGGCCTGGGCGAAGGCCGCCTCGGTGGCGCCGGCGTCGCCGGACTCCCAGGTGTAGACGAGGTTGTTGGTCTGCCCTTCCTTCTCGTCGCGGATGAGCGGGGCGTCGGAGTCCAACGCCTGCTGAGGGCCGGTCACGGCGGGCAGCATCTCGTAGTCCACCTCTATCAGCGCAGCGGCGTCAGCGGCGGTGTACGGGTCGGAGGCGATCACGGCGGCAACTTCCTGCCCCTGGTAACGCACCTTGTCGGTGGCGAGGACGGCTTGCGTGTCGCCGGAGAGGGTGGGCATCCAAGCCAAGTTGTGCTGTGCCATGAGATCGCCGGTGACCACCGCCACTACGCCGGCGACGGCAGCCGCGGCGGAAGTGTCAATCCCCCGGATGCGGGCGTGCGCCAGCGGGGAGCGGTGGATGGCCATGTAGAGCATTCCCGGCAGGGAGATGTCGTCTAGGAAGTTGCCCTGGCCTTCAATGAGGCGGGCGTCCTCCTGTCTGGGGACGCTGTGTCCGATCCCCCCGATTTCCGGGGGCGTCGAAAGGGTCTGGGAGGCGGTTGTGTGGTCGGCAGTCATTGTGTTCTCCTCTCTGCTGCAGCAGCCTGGATCGACTTGACGATGTTGATATAGCCCGTGCACCGGCAGAGGTTGCCGGAAATTGCCCAGCGGACTTCCTCGTCGCTGGGATTGTCGTTCTCCTCAATGAAGGCGGCGCCCACGAGCATCATCGCAGGCGTGCAAAAGCCGCATTGAAGCCCGTGCTCCGCCGTGAACGCCTTCTGGATTGCGTGCAACTCCCCGTTGGACTTGAGCCCTTCCACCGTGGTGACGTCGTGGCCGTCGGCCTGGGCGGCGAAGACGGTGCACGACTTCACCGGCTTGCCGTCGAGCAGGACGGTGCAAACTCCGCAACTAGTGGTGTCGCAGCCGATGTGGGTGCCGGTGAGCCCGGCGGTCGAGCGGACGAAATCCACTAGCAGTTGGCGCGGCTCCACGTCGTGCGTCTGGGGGGTGCCATTTATGTTGACGCTGATCTCCATCTCCGATCCCTTTCTTCTGGTTCTCTGGTTTCTCTCGGTTCTTGCGGCTGGTTTGCCCAGCGAGACTTACCCGCCTGGTTCTGCCTGAGGCAGGGCGTCAGGCGGCTGAGCGGGCTTGGCTCAACGCCTGATCCAGCCCTCTCCTGGTATAGACGCGCACCACGTTCCGCTTCCACTCCGCCGACCCTCGGACGTCGCTGCGAGGTTCAGACGCTGCGGCGGCGAGGGAGGCGGCCTCGGCAAAGAGTTCCTCGCTGGGGAATTCGCCGCGCAGGACGCCCTCGGCTTCGGGGACTTTGCGGTTAGACGGCGCTACGGACGTCATGGCGATGCCCGCCTCCGCAATCCGTCCGTCGTCGTCGAGTTCTAGATGAACAGCGACGGCAGCCGTGGCGTAGTCGCCTACCTTGCGTTCGAGTTTCAGGTAAGCGCCGCCGCTGGCTCGGCTGGGAATCGGCACGCGAACCTCAGTGACCATCTCGCCAGGTTTGAGGGCGTTCGTGAACGGCCCTAGGACGAAGTCGCCAATCGGGATGGAGCGCTCACCCGAAGACCCGCGGGCCGCGACCTCTGCCCCCGTCGCCAGCAGGACGGAGTTCCAGTCGCCTTCGGGGTCGCAGTGGGCGACCGAACCGCAGAGGGTGCCCCTGTTGCGCACCAGTGGATCGGCCACCCAGGGGGCGGCTGCGGCCACCGCCCCGGACGGCAGGCTGCTGGCAGCGACCTCCGCGTGGCGAGCGGTCGCCCCGATGCGAAGATGCCCGTTGGAACGCTCCAGCACCGAAAGTTCAGAAATCTCGTTGATGTCCACCAGCAGCGATGGAAACGCAAACCGAAGCTTCATCATCGGAATGAGGCTCTGGCCGCCCGCCAGAACTCGGGCGTCCTCCCCCCCTTCGTGAAGCGCCGCCAGTGCTTCGTCTACTGAGCGGGCGATGGTCAAGTCAAAAGACGACGGATACATGTTCCACCCTGCTTTCGTGTCTTTGAATTCCCTTTGGAGCGTCGCTTTCGCTACGCCTGTCACTATGTCTAGCAGATCGGCCGGGAGTTTGCCGGCCGAACGCCAATTTATTTTTAATCAGATCCGTGGATCCGCCATGGGCGGCAAGTGAGCCGAACGCCGACTGATTTCAAGCGGGTGCTGTCTCAAATTCAATTTTCCGACGAGTTGGGCGGCAAGTGAGCCGAACGCCGATTGATTCAAGCGGGCTAGTTCAAGCGAGCGGGGCGAAGGCTTGCCGGCTGGCATCCAGGCTTGCCGGCTAGCCCGCCCAGGCCGACCCCCCAGCGGGTCTGCAGGCGGTACGGTTGATAGGAAATCGTTACTCTGTCGCTATCCCCCACAGGGGGGATAAACAGACACGACCCCCCGCCCCCGACGAAAGCAGACCCGCAACCCACAAGGAGAAAACGATGGCACGCTGGCTCAAGCAAGGACTCCCCGAAGAGGAAAAACGCGCCCAGGACGCAAAGGTCAGGGAGACGGTAGAGGCGATCCTCGCAGACATAGAACTCCGCGGAGACGAGGCCGTCAAGGAATTGTCGATTCGCTTTGACGACTGGCACAGAGAGGATTTCCGGCTCAGCCCTGAAGAGGTCGAATCCTGCCTCAACGAAGTGCCCGAAAGCGTGCTGGACGACATCCGTTTCGCCCAGGCGCAGATACGAAACTTCGCTGAGATACAGCGATCCGCCCTCCGGGACGTTGAGGAAGAGACGCTGCCGGGGGTCGTCCTGGGTCACCGCAACATTCCCGTGGGCGCGGTGGGTTGCTACGTGCCTGGAGGGAAGTATCCGATGGTCGCCTCCGCCCACATGTCGGTAGTCACGGCAAAAGTGGCGGGCGTGAAGCGCATAGTGACCTGCGCCCCGCCCTTCGAAGGACGCCCCTCGGCGGCCATAGTGGCGGCGCAGCACCTCGCCGGCGCCGACGAGATCTACTGCCTCGGAGGCGTGCAGGCCATCGGCGCCATGGCGCTGGGCACGGCCAGCCTCGCCCCGGTGGACATGCTGGTGGGGCCGGGCAACCCGTTCGTGGCAGAGGCCAAGCGCCAGCTCTTCGGACGGGTGGGGATCGACCTGCTGGCCGGGCCGACAGAGACTCTGATCATCGCGGACGAGACCTCCGACGCCGAGATTTGCGCCACCGACCTGCTAGGGCAGGCGGAGCACGGCCCCACCTCGCCCGCGATACTCCTGACCACGTCGCAGGAGCTGGCGGAGGCGGCCATGCTGGAGGTGGAACGCCAACTCGGCGTGCTGCCTACTGGAGAAGTGGCTGGGAAGGCCTGGTCAGACTACGGACAGGTGATCGTGGCCGAGGACTCAGATGAGATGCTGGCGCTGGCCGAGGGGATCGCCTCGGAGCACGTCCAGGTGATGACGGCCGACCCCGACTTCTTCCTTGAAGGTATGACCAACTACGGCTCGCTGTTCTTGGGTCACCGCACCAACGTGGCTTTCGGCGACAAGGTGATCGGCACCAACCACACCCTCCCCACCCGCCGGGCAGCTCGTTACACCGGCGGTCTCTGGGTGGGCAAGTTCCTCAAGACTTGCACCTACCAGAAGGTGCTGACCGACGAGGCGGCGGTGCTCATCGGCGAGTACTGCTCAAGGCTGTGCGCCCTAGAGGGCTTCGCCGGCCACCAGGAGCAGGCCGACATCCGAGTGCGGCGGCTGAGTCCGGCGGCCTGAACGGCGGCGGACGCGGGCTGTCGCTCAATGGGCGCAAAGGGCAAGGAGACGGAAATGACGCAAGGCCGCCAACACGGCAACACGCATCACGGCGCGGCGGAGAGGCTTCTTGACCTGCAGGGGCGCAGGGCGCTGGTAACCGGAGCAGGCAGAGGCATAGGACGCGCCTGCGCCGAGGCGCTAGCCCGGGCGGGAGCGGAGGTAACGCTGCTCAGCCGGACGGCGTCCGACCTAGAAGAGGTGGCTGAGGTCATCGTCTCGGGCGGCGGGACGGCAGACGTTCTGGTCTGCGACTGCACCGACCGCGCCGGCGTTGCCGAGGGGTTGGGGAACGCCCCGGGTCATTGGGACGTGCTAGTGAACAACGCAGGCACGAACCGACCCAAGCCGTTCCTAGAGGTGGGCGAGGACGACTACGAAGCGGTAATGGCGGTGAACGTTAAAGCGGCTTTTTTCGTGGCGCAGACTACGGCAGCCAAGATGGTGGACGCAGGCGCGAGGGGCAGCATCATCAATATGTCCTCGCAGATGGGGCATGTGGGGGGACAGCGCCGGACGCTCTACTGCGCCTCCAAGCACGCTCTGGAGGGTATGACGAAGGCCATGGCGCTCGACCTGGCGCCCCACGGGATACGCGTGAACACCATCTGCCCCACCTTCGTACTGACGCCGATGACCGCTCCCTTCTTTGAAGACGAGGACTTCCGCGCCGACACCCTCGGGCGCATCCCTCTCGGTCGGCTAGCCGATGTAGGCGACGTCACCGGAGCGGTGGTCTTCCTGGCCTCGGATGCGGCGGCGATGATCACCGGATCGGCGATCAAGGTGGACGGCGGCTGGACGGCCGTGTGAGGTGAAGCGAACTCTTCGTCTCTTGCCTGCGGTGCTCGGCGTGCTTGCGCCGACGCTCGCATCCTGCGGAAGCTCTGCACCCGACACGGCGACATCCGCCATACCAGAAAGCGCCGAGGCGCTAAGTCTGGAGGAGGCAGTCGGTCAGATGTTGATGGTGGGTTTCCGCGGCTACTCGCTCACGGAGGGTGTAGAGGCTTTGCTGAATGACGTCCGCCCAGGCGGCGTTGTGCTTTTTGATTACGACGCAGCGAGCAAAGGGGAAATAGAGCGCAACATCGAATCGCCTGAACAACTGCTCGCCCTGACCGAAGAACTGCAAGGCGCCTCGTCAATCCCCCTGTTCGTCGGCGCCGACGCTGAGGGGGGTTTGGTGAACAGACTGAAGGAGAAATACGGGTTCACCGCGGTGGTGCCCTCCGCTGCTGAACTCGGCGGCGGCGCTGTGGCGGAGACAGAGCGTGTCGCCGCTGAACTCGCCGCCGAGTTCAGCGAAGCCGGGCTCAACTGGAACTTCGCCCCGGTGGTCGACGTCAACGTAGACCCCGAGAGTCCCGCCATCGGAAAGCTGGGCAGGTCGTTCAGCGATAGTCCCGATGTCGTGTCGGAGCATGCCGCCGCGTTCGCTGAGGGGTTCAGGAAGCACGGCGTCATTCCAACCCTGAAGCACTTTCCCGGACACGGAAGCGCCAGCGGAGACACTCACTTTGGCGTGACGGACGTGACCAAGACATACCAGAAGGAAACGGAACTGGCGCCCTACGAAACGCTCATCAGCGGCGGCTATGGCGATCCGATAATGACGGCGCACATCGTGAACAGAAGCCTTGACGTCAGCGGGCGGCCCGGCACGCTGTCGGAGGAGATCATCGACGGACTCCTGCGGGGACGACTTGGTTTCAACGGGGTGATCATCTCCGATGACATGCAGATGGGCGCCATCGTCGAAGAATACGGACTCGCCGAAGCGGCGGTGGAAGCCGTGCGAGCGGGGGTGGACGTCGTTCTGCTCGCCAATCAGGCGGGCGACTACAACCTCAGGAGCGTCTACGAAGTGAGAAACGCCATCTTGGAAGCCGTTGAAGACGGCACCCTGGCCGAGGAGCGCATCTACGAGTCCGCTGAGCGCATTCTGGCGCTAAAACGGGAGTATGAAATCTCCTAGGGGCTTTAGCTCGTGCACCACGGCAGGGTGCCGCGGGAAACTGTAGTTCTACCCCTGTTTAAGGCAGCCGGTACGCATCCGCTCAAGCTGTTGCCTGTAAGGTCAAGGTTTATCAAGTTAATCATTTGACCCATGGAAGAGGGAATCGAACCAGTCAGGTTGTTACTATCCAAATACAGGCGCTGTAACTCAAAGAGTTGCCCTAGCTCTGCAGGAATCCCACCAGTTAAACGATTGCCATTCAGATGAAGTTCTCGGAACCCTACGGTAGGATAGCGACGACCTCCTTGGATATCGCCAAGTTGAGTTGGTATTGAGCCGGTCAGTTGGTTGTTCCCCAGGTAAACGAGAGCCAACTTAGTTAGGTTACCTAACTCCTCAGGTATCGAACCAGTCAGAGAGTTTGAACTTAGATCCAGTACACTCAATTCGCTGAGTACTCCAAGATGAGGTGGAATCCGACCACTTAGCCTAGAGACCCGCAGGTCAAAGGCGCCATGCGACAGTAAAGTAACGCGGTCATTTGAAGCATTTAAAGGAAGCCTCAACCAAGTTAGATTTAAAGAAACCCCCGTCCAACTAGCTATTGGAGTGCTTGCGTTCCAGTTGCTGAAAGCGGTGGAGGTTCCTTGGAGTATGTCTCTGGCTTCCAGGAGCGCTGCGCAGTCGTTCGCTAAACCGATTTTACTTATGTCTGGACTGGAGAACACAGTGCCGTTCAAACAGTCATGAGCCTGCGACCTGACGTTAAAATCGGATGAGTACAACACAGAGTTCACACTAGCGGTTTGGTAGGTGAGATAGCGCGCACGCGGCAACCACACTCTGCTTTTGCTGTCCGCTTCAAACCCCAAACCCCCAATCTGCAACCCGAACTCCACGTTACCCGACAACAACTTCCTAGCCTGCACCCTGGCATAAACATTATAGGGATTGTCTCCTATGACTTCCCAATCTGAGTAGTACCACGTGCCCGTGGAAGAAGCGCCATACGCGAAGTAGCGATTAGTAAGAGAAACATTGGTTCTAGAGCCCGCTGACGTGACGCTCAAACCGAATTCCACGTTGCCAGAAGTCAACTTACGAATCCAGATTTGCGCCACAGGCCCGGTCTGCGCCGAAGCGGACGAGGCGCTGAAGACCCCCAAGCTTGCCACCAGCGACAACACCATCCCTACACCCAGCCACCTCGTGGACAACCTAGCTCGGAGGGGGGGGGGGGGGGAGAGGTTAACGAAAGACTCGAAATTCCAGGCTTACCCTTGCTCAGACTTACCCTTGCTAACCTGCAGATTTCACTTGCGCGCTTGCTCATGTTTCCCTTTCCTAGGACAGCGAATAGCGCAATTATACCCCCCCCCCCCCCCCTCATTTCGCAACTATTTAACTTAACAATTCCTGGTTCATAAAATTCTGAACACTCGCTCGGCGCTCAAATTCAAGACTGAACGGGAGTTTTCCCGTCCGACCCCCTCAAGCCCGACTACACAACTTCAAGCAAGAAGTGTTCCAACTAGCTCGTGCACCACGACAGGCCGCCGCGCTCAACTGTAGTTCCACCCCTGTCTAAGGCAGCCGGTACGCATCCGCTCAAACTGTTGCCACTAAAATCGGCATCTAACAAATGCGCAATTTGACCGATGGAAGAGGGGATCGAACCAGTCAGGTTGTTATCGTTCAAAAACAGTGCTTGCATCTCGATGAGATTCCCTAATTCTGTGGGAATCCCACCAGTTAAATTATTCTCACTCAGATAAAGTTCTGTGAAACCTTCGGTAGGGGAGGATCGACCTCCTTGGATATCGCCAAGTTGAGTTGGTATTGAGCCGGTCAGTTGGTTTGCGTCCAGGTAAAGGAAAACCAACTTAGTCAGGTTACCTAACTCCTCAGGTATCTCACCAGTCAGAGAGTTTCCACTTAGATCCAGGGTAACCAATTCGCTGAGTACCCCAAGATGAGGTGGAATCCGACCACTTACCGTAGAGGCCCTCGTGTCGTAGGTGCCATGCGACAGTGAAGTAACGCGGTCGATAACGCGGCTGTTTCCATCAAGTAAGGAAATTCCCGTCCAATTAGCTATTGGAGTGCTTGCATTCCAGTTGCTGAAGGCGGTGGAGGTTCCTTGGAGTATGTCTCTGGCTTCCAGGAGCGCTGCGCAGTCGTGCGCTAAACCGATTTTGCTTGCGTTTGGACTGGAGAACACAGTGCCGTTCAAACACTCATGAGCATGCGACCTAACGTTAAAGCCGGATGAGTACAGCACAGAATTCGTGCTTGCGGCTTGGTAGGTGAGATAGCGCGCACGCGGCACCCACACTCTGCTTTTGCTGTCCGCTTCAAATCCTAGACCCCCTATTTGCAATCCGAACTCCACGTTACCCGACAGCAACTTTCTAGCCTGCACCCTGGCATAAATATTATAGGGATTGTCTCCTATGACTTGCCAATCTGAGTAGTACCACGTGCCCGTGGAAGAAGCGCCATACAAGAAGTAGCGATTAGTAAGAGAAACATTGGTTCTAGAGCCAGCCGAGGTGACGCTCAAACCGAATTCCACGTTGTCGGAAGGCAACTTACGAGTCCAGACTTGCGCCATAGGCCCGGTCTGCGCCGAAGCGGACGAGGCGCCAAAGACGCCCAAGCTTGCCACCAGCGACAACACCAGCCCTACACCCAGCCACCTCATGGACAACCTCGCTCGGAGGGGGGGGGGGGGGGGTTATCGAAAGACTCGAAATTCCAGGCTTACCCTTGCCCAGACTTACCCTTGCTAACCTGCAGATTTCACTTGCGCGCTTGCTCATGTTTCCCTTTCTTGAAACAGATAATGACGCAATTATACCCCCCCCCCCCCCCTCATTTCACAACTATTTAGCTAGATTAACAATTCCTGGTTCTTAAAATTTCGAACACTCGCTCGGCGCTCAGATTCAGGACTAACGGGGCGCAACGCCTACGGCCTCCGCTACAGACCGACCTCCGTTGCACACGCAAGACCCCAGCCTTAGAAACTACCGATAGCTGTACGCTGCCAAAGCAAAGTTAGAGCCCGCTAGGCACAAACCTACTGCGCAAGCTCAAACAAGAAAGTAATTAGATCAACTCGTACACCACGGCAAGTTGCCGCGCTTAACTTGAGTTGAAGACCTGTTTAAAGCAGCCGGTATACATCCGCTCAAGCCGGGGTTGTCATCCGCTCTAGGGGTACCCGTTGACCCCTGGATATCATACAAATACAAGTCTGTTAGAGAACGCAGGTTTCCTAATTGAGACGGAATACTTCCACTCAAGTTATTGCTACCCAAGCGGGCTGAAATCAAGCTAGTAATTTGACTGATGGACGCAGGAATCGAACCACTCAGGTTATTATTATGCAACCTCAGTTCGTACAACTTGGTAAGTTTCCCTAGCTCTGTGGGAATCCCGCCAGTTAAATTGTTGTTATTCAGCCAAAAGATTGTGAAATCTCCGGCGCCTGCGGGGCGATTTTCTTGAATATCGCCAAGTTGAGTTGGTATTGAGCCGGTCAATTGGTTTTCGTGTAGATAAAGATAAGTCAACTTGGTCAGGTTGCCTAACTCCACAGGAATCTCACCAGTCAAAGAATTGTTACTGAGCTGCAGCCACGACAAATTGGTCAGATTTCCTAACTCCACAGGAATCTCACCAGTCAAAGAATTGTTACTAAGACTCAATTGCGTCAAATTGGTCAGGTTACCTAACTCCACAGGAATCGAACCAGTCAAAGACTGATGACCGAGAGACAATGCCTTCAATGCGCTGAGTGCCCCTAGATGAGGTGGAATCCGACCATTTATCCTAGGGCTCCTCGACCCATAAATCAAGCTAGTAACGCGGCCATTTGCAGGATCAAAGGCAAAATGCCCCGTCCAGCTAGCCATTGGAGTGCTTGCGTTCCAGTTGCTGAAGGCGTTGGAGGTTCCTTGGAGTATGTCTCTGGCTTCTAGGAGCGCTGCGCAGTCGTGCGCTAAACCGATTTTGCTTATGTCTGGACTGGAAAACACAGTGCCGTTCAAACACTCATGAGCCTGCGACCTGACGTTAAAATCAGATGAGTACACTACGGAGTTTGCGCTAGTGGCTTGGTAGGTGAGATAGCGCGCACTCGGCAACCACACTCTGTTCTTGCTGTCCGCTTCAAACCCTAGACCCCCTATTTGCAATCCGAACTCCACGTTACCCGACAGCAACTTCCTAGCCTGTACCCTGGCATAAGTGCGATAGGGATCGTCTCCTATGACTCTCCAGTCTGAGTAGTACCACGCGCCGACTCTCGTGGAAGAATCTCCATACAATAAATAGCGATTAGTAAGAGAAACCATTGTTCTAGAGCCAGCCGAGGTGACGCTCAAACCGAACTCCACGTTGCCGGAAGTCAACTTACGAGCCCAGACTTGCGCCATAGGCCCGGTCTGCGCCGAGGCGGAAGAGGCGCTGAAGACCCCCAAGCTTGCCACCAACGCCAGCACAAGCCCTACACCCAGCCACCTCATGAGCAACCTCTCTCGGAGGGGAGAGGAGAGGTTATCGGAAGATTCGAAATTCCAGGCTTGCCCTTGCCCCAGACTTACCCTTGCTAACCTGCAGATTTCACTTGTGCAATTGCTCATGTTCCCCTTCCCTGAAACAGATAATGGCGCAATTATACCCCTCCTCCCCCCGCCCCGCCTCCCCCCCAATTTCGCAACTAGTGAGCTGGATTAGCGATTCCTAGTTCTCAAAACTCTGAACACTCGCTCGGCGCTCAGATTCAGGACATTAACGTAACCTTAACGTGGAGCTCAACACCTACGACCTCCGCTGCAGACCGACCTCCGCTGCAGACGCAAGACCCCAGCCTTAGAAACTGCCGAAGGCTGTACGCTGCCAAAGCAAAGTTAGAGCCCTCTGGGCGCAAACCTACTGCGCAAGCTCAAACAAGAAGTATTTAGATCAACTCGTGGATCAACTCGGGGGGCAAAACTCCAAGTTGCCGCGCTTAACTTGAATGATAGGCTTGTTTAAAGCAGCCGGCACACACCCGCTCAAGCCGGGGTTGTCATCCGCCCTAGGGGTATCTGTCGCGCCCTGGATCCTGTACAAAGTCAAAGCCAATAAAGAACGCAGATTTCCTAACTCAGCCGGAATAGCACCACTCAAGTTATTGCTATTAACGTGGAGCTCTATTAAGTCAGTAATTTGACCGATATCCGACGGAATCGAACCAGTCAGATTGTTATTGCGCAAGTTCAGGTACTGTAACTCGGTAAGATTCCCTAGCTCTGTGGGAATTCCGCCAGTTAAATTGTTGTCATTCAGATAAAGGGCTGTGAAACCTTGGGCGCCTTCGGGGCGACTTCCTTGAATGTTACCAAGTTGAGTTGGTATTGAACCGGTCAGTTCATTTACGTCTAGATAAAGATCAGTCAACTTGGTCAAGTTGCCTAACTGCGTAGGAATCGAACCAGTCAAAGAGTTTTGATCGAGTTGCAACCACGTCAAATTTGTCAGGCTGCCTAACTCCACAGGAATCGAACCAGTCAAAGAGTTCTCATGGAGTTCCAATACCGTCAAATTTGTCAGGTTGCCTAACTGCGTAGGAATCGAACCAGTCAAAGAGTTCTCACCAAGGTACAGCGACGTCAAATTGGTCAGACTGCCTAACTCCACAGGAATCGAACCAGTCAAAGAGTTATCATCGAAATTCAATATCGTCAATGCGCTGAGTATCTCTAAATGAGGCGGAATCCGACCACTTAGAGCACTCGATCGAGGTTCCAGTTTGCCAACGCGGTCATTTGCAGTATTTAAAGAAACCCCCCTCCAACTAGATATTGGAGTGCTTGCATTCCAGTTGCTGAAGGCGGTGGAGGTTCCTTGGAGCATGTCTCTGGCTTCTAGGAGCGCTGCGCAGTCGTGCGCTAACAGAATTTTATTTATGTCTGGACTAGAGAACACAGTGCCGTTCAAACAATCATGAGCCTCCGATCTGATGTTAAAATCGGATGAGTACAACACGGAGTTCGTACTAGCGGCTTGGTAAGTGAGATAGCGCGCACGCGGCACCCATACTCTGTTTTTGCTGTCTGGTTCAAACCCCAGACCCCCGATTTGTAACCCGAACTCCACGTTACCCGACAACAACTTCTTTACCTGCACCCTGGCATAAGTGCGATAGGGATCGTCTCCTATGACTTGCCAATCTGAGTAGTACCACGTGCCGACCTCCGTGGAAGAAGCGCCATACAAGAGATAACGATTGCCAAGCGAAACATTGTGTCTAGAGCCAGCCGAGGTGACGCTCAGACCGAACTCCACGTTGCCGGAAGGCAACTTACGAGCCCAGACTTGCGCCACAGGCCCGGTCTGCGCCGAGGCGGATGAAGCGCTGAAGACCCCCAAGCTTGCCACCAGCGACAACACAAGCCCTGCGCCCAGCCACCTCTTGGGCGAGCACCTCTCTCGGGGACTAGAGAACACTGTGCCGTTCACGAACACATCTGCGGCCTGATGATTAGATTGGATGAGTACAGCTTAGAGTTCGCCCTAGTCGCTTGGTAGAGGAAATAGCGTCCACTCGGCAAGCACGATCTGTTATCGCCCTGCTCAACTCCCAGATCTCTTACTTGCAATCCGAACTCCAAGTTCCCAGACACCAACCTCCTAACCTGCACCCTAGCATCAGTGCGATAGGAATCGGCTTCTATGACTTTCCACTCTGAGTAGTACCACGTGCCGACTTCCGTGGAAGGATCGCCGTATAAGAAGAAGCGATTGGCAAGCGGAATGTCACGTCTAACGCCAGCCGACGTAACGCTCAAACCGAACTCCACGTTACCGGAAGCCTGCTTACTAGCCCAGACTTGCGCCACAGCGCTCGAACACCACGGCAGGTTGCCGCGGAAAACTTGAGTTACCCTCCTGTTTAAGGCATCTGGTATGCAACCGCTCAAGCCGGGGTTGTCAGAAGGACTAGGGGTATCTGTCACGCCCTGGATAGTGTACAAAGTCAAAGCGTCTAAAGAACGCAGGTTTCCTAACTGAGCCGGAATAGTACCACTCAAGTTATTGCTATTAACGTGGAAATCGATCAAAGTAATAATGTGACCGATAGACGGCGGAATCGAACCAGTCAGATTGTTATTGCGCAAGTCCAGAGTCTGTAACTCGGTAAGATTCCCTAGCTCTGCAGGAATCCCTCCAGTTAAATTGTTGTCACTCAGATCAACTTCTGTGAGACCATGGTCGTCTGGAGAACGATTTCCTTGAATATTGCCAAGTTGAGGTGGTATAGAGCCTGTCAGTTCGTTAGTATCTAGATATAGATGAGTCAACTTGGTCAGGTTGCCCAACTGCGCAGGAATTGAACCAGTCAGAGAGTTGTTAGCGAGTTCCAGCCACGTCAAATTGGTCAAATTGCCTAACTCCACAGGAATTGAACCAGTCAGAGAGTTGTCATTGAGGTGCAACGCCGTCAACTTGGTCAGATTACCCAACTCCACAGGAATTGAACCAGTCAAAGAATTCCTATCAAGAACCAATTCCGTCAATTTGGTCAAGTTGCCCAACTCCACAGGAATTGAACCAGTCAAAGAATTCCTATCAAGAAGCAACTTCGTCAATTCGCTGAGTACTCCTAAATGAGGCGGAATCCGACCATTTAACTCAGAGCCCGACGGACTTTTCACAAACCTGCCGTAATTCAGTTCAGTAACGCGGTCACTTGTGGCATTCAAGGAAATTCCCCTCCAACTAGCTATTGGAGTGCTTGCATTCCAGTTGCTGAAGACGTTGGAGGTTCCTTGGAATATGTCTCTGGCGGCTAGGAGCGCTTCGCAGTCGCTCGCTAAACCGATTTTATTTATACCTGGACTGGAGAACACTGTGCCGTTCAGACACACATAAGCTTGCGATCTGATGCTCAAATTGGATGAGTACAGCTTGGCGTTCGCACTAGTGGTTTGGTAGAGGAAATAGCGCCCGCTCGGCAACCACGATCTGTTTCTGCCCCGTTCAACCCCCAGACCTCCTACTTGCAATCCGAACTCCAAGTTCCCAGACACCAACCTCCTAACCTGCACCCTGGCATAAGTGCGATAGGGATCGGCTCCTATGACTTTCCACTCTGAGTAGTACCACGTGCCAACTCTCGTGGAAGGATCGCCATACAAGAAGAAGCGATTGGCAAGCGGAACGTCGCTTCTAACACCAGCCGACGTGACGCTCAAACCGAACTCCACGTTGCCGGAAGCCTGCTTACTAGCCCAAATTTGCGCCACCGGCCCTGAGGTGGTCTGCGCCGAGGCGGACGACGCCAAGACTCCCAAACTCGCCGCTAGCGCCAGCACCAGCCCTGCGCCCAGCCACTTCTTGGGCGATCCCACCCCCCGGGGGCTAGTCACCGAAGACTCGAAATTCCAGAACGGGCCTTGTTCGCTCTCGCTTACCTGCATATTTTCTTTTTTGCTCTTGCTCATGTTTCCCTCTTCTGAGATGGCGAATGCGCAATTATACCCCCCCCCCCCCCCCCTATTTCACAAGTGTTCTGCTAAGTTAACAACTCTTAGTTCAGTTCGAACACCACGGCAGATTGCCGCGGAAACTTGAGTTCCAGCCCTGTGTAAGGCAACCGGTATGCAACCTCTCAAGCCGGGGTTGCCATTCAGCTTCAGGTCGTTCAACTTGGTCAGGTTTCCTAACCCAACAGGTATTGAACCAGTCAGAGAGTTGTTACCAAGAACCAATTTTATTTTATCCCTGGACTAGAGAACACTGCGCCGTTCACGAACACATCTGCGGCCTGATGCTCAAATTGGATGAGTACAACTTGGAGTTCTCACTAGTCGCTTGGTAGAGGAAATAGCGTCCACTCGGCAAGCACGATCTGTTATCGCCCTGCTCAACTCCCAGATCTCTTACTTGCAATCCGAACTCCAAGTTCCCAGACACCAACCTCCTAACCTGCACCCTAGCATCAGTGCGATAGGAATCGGCTCCTATGACTTTCCACTCTGAGTAGTACCACGTGCCAACTTCCGTGGAAGGATCGCCGTACAAAAAGAAGCGATTGGCAAGCGGAATGTCACGTCTAACGCCAGCCGACGTAACGCTCAAACCGAACTCCACGTTACCGGAAGCCTGCTTACTAGCCCAGACTTGCGCCACAGCGCTCGAACACCACGGCAGGTTACCGCGGAAAACGGCAATTGTTTCACCTGCACTGTTAGTGCTATCCAAGGAACGCGGCACACATCCGCTCAAGCCTGGGTTATCGCTTGCGCGTGGAGGCGATGTTTCTATTTGCCCACGGTAGAATTTTATAGACTGCAGTTTGGCGCTACTCAAGTCTCCCAACTCAGACGGAATCGTTCCGCTCAGATTATTGAGCTCAAGATAAATCTCTTTAACATTACGTAGTTGACTCAGTGAAGAGGGAATCGAACCAGTTAGACTGTTATTGCGTAGATGCAGCTGTTCAACATTTGTTAAATTGCCTAATTCCCTGGGGATTGTGCCGGTTAGGTTGTTGTCGGGATGATCGAGATTCAAGTACTTCAATCCGCTGAGAGCGCCCAGATGAGGTGAAATCGAGCCAGTTAGCCCACCAGTGTCCCCAGGATAATTGCCAAAAGCCAGTGTATCAACACGGTCATTTGTATCATTTAATTGAATTCCCGTCCAACTAGTTATAGAAGTACTTGTGTTCCAGTTGCTGAGGACATTGGAACTGCCTTGGAGTGTGTCTTTAGCAGCTAGGAGTGTGGCACAGTCATCCCCCAAACCAAGGTTGGCTCTAGGATTGCTAAACACTGTGCCGTTCAAACACGGACGCGCATACGAACTGATGACGAAATTGTCGGAGTAGGACACGGAATTTTCACTAGTAGCTTGGTAGAGGAAATAGCGCGCCCTCGGCAACCACTCCTGCCTGGCGGACTCTCCAACAGCTCCCAGCCCTCTGATTTGCAGTCCGAACTCCAAGTTACCTGACACCAACCTTCTCACCTGCACCCTAGCAACGGTGTTATAGGGATCGGCTCCTATGACCTTCCACTCTGAGTAGTACCACGTGCCGACCTCCGTGGAAGGGGCATCGTACAAGAAGTAGCGACTTGTAAGCGCTACGTTGCTTCTAGCGCCAGATGACGTGACGCTCAAACCGAATTCCACGTTACCGGAAGCCTGCTTACTAGCCCAAATTTGCGCCACCGGCCCTGAAGTGGTCTGCGCCGAGGCGGACGAGGCGCCAAGGACCCCCAAACTTGCCACCAGCGACAGCACAAGTCCTACACTCAGGCATCTCTTGATGATCAATTTGCTACAGAAGCCCTGATCTCTGCATAATCTTGACTTCCCTAAATTCTCGTGTTGCATTCCATTCGCCCTTTCTTGAGTAATCGGACTATGTTAACCTTGCTTTCACTAATGTCCAAGAGCAATTATACGGGCAACTATACAGCCCACTCTCCCCCAAGAAAATTTCGCGCAATTCCACACACTGCCTAATCCTGTTTCGCAGCTAGAGGGTGAAAAAATGGTGGTGGACTCCGTAGAGTGGTGATCGTCTCGACCAGGTCAGGACGGCCATTCAAATACGCCGCAGCGTCCAGCGCCGATTTCCGGGTTTGATGAAGGATAGGATTTTCCGACCTCCCAATAAAGCAGCAACAAGCGTCCGATCTCAAATTGTCCTTCTGCAGTCACCAGCGGGGTTCTGCGACGGGCTTGGTCCTCGCTAGCGAAGCCTTCGCACTTGATCTTCACGTTACCTTCGGAAGGAAGCTCGACTTTACCCCTGCACCGGAAGTGAGTGGATTCTTCGCTAATGTTCTCTAGCCAGCAATATTCAGTCTCAAATTCAGTTCTCTCCGGGACTCTGGGCGGTATTTGGGAATAGCTTGGCCTTTCCCATTCGCCCTGATCAAAAACATTGACTTGGTTCCCAGGCACATCCGTCGGGGCCGTCTGGCTGCCCGAGAAACCGGCTCGAACATCCTCCACGTCTTCTCCCACCGACCTGATGGAAAAAATGACAACCACGACCACCGCCACCAGCGCAATGACGGAAATTGTAATTTTCATCGATTCTCCTTCCGGCTGCTCCTTGTTTGCTGACTCTGCTTGCTGGAATGAACAGCATCCTAAGGTACATAGGTTAAAGGCGATTTACACCAGACCATTCCAGCGACGAAGATGAGAGCCGGCAGCAAGGTGCTTGCGGGCGATGTTAGGAGCGCGGGTGCGGAACGGCCTAGCGGCAGTCCGACCTCAGCGGCCACCGACCGAGGTCGTCTAAGAACTCGGCGATCTCTACGGAACGAATTGCATACCCCGTCCCGAGGCTGTCCTGGGAGGCAGCGAAGACCATCCCTATTATCCGGCCGTCTTCACCGAGCACGGCGGCGCCGGAATCCCCTGGCGTACCTGCGAACTTCAGCTGCAGGGCTCGCCTGTAAGACTTGCCCGTGAAGTAAAGGTCGTCGACCTCGGCTCGAACGCGGCGGAGCACTTCGTAGGGCTTTTCAAGAAGGAAGCCGCCGGGTTGCACTGAGACCACGACGCCCGTGCTCTGGGGGGCGTCCGATCCAGGGGGGTCGCCTTCGGCTAGGCGCAGCGGCGAAGCCGCTAGGTTGGGCACTCGGACGGCGACGATGTCACGCTCGGCGTCAAAGCCCACCACGAAGCCGTTGCGCCGAAGCCCGTCAGGGGTAACCGCCGTGATCCTGTGTTTCCCTGCGAGAGGGTGGGCGGTGGAAATCAGCAGGTCGTCGTAGACAGCGAAAGCGGAAGCGACGTCCGTACCGCCGCAGCCCGTAGCTTCCACTGCCGCGTAGCTCGCGCCGCGAGGAGGCGGCCATTGCTGCATTCCCAGGACAGACAAGGCGACCGCAGCGAGAGCAGCAGCCGCCGCTAGGGGAATGCTCTTGGCTCTTCGCTTGAACTGCTTCTGCGGGGGTTTCTGCCGGGGGTTGATGGACTTAATTTTGCATGGTTTGCATTGAAACTCAGCAGTTTCCTAAGTCTTCCATAGCCGTTGGAGGCGTGCTCCCATTACTGTGCGACGACTGGGACAAGCTGCGGTTCGCCGGTGAAGGTCTGGGGCGATTCGACATGTTCACTCGGGCGTACGGGGCGTCCGGTCGTGGAGTTGCGTTCGCCAGTGAGGTTCTGGTTCGATTCGACGTGTTCGAAGCCGCGGACAACAGGACAGAATCTCGAACCCACGAGGGGCAATCAAAACTGGAGTTGTTCGGACTTGGATGCCAGTTCTCGCAGCACTGGCCACGTGGAGATGAGATTGTTGTAGGCGAGCGCTTCGTCTGCCCATCGCTTGTCGCTGGCGATCTTATGGAGGAGGTAGGCGAGTTGGCGGGCTCGATCGCCTACGTCGCCTAGGCGCCTCAGGCCCCTCAGCAACTCCGCCGCCTGCGACTCCGAGCGTTCCAGCCTCGCCACCAAATGCTGAAGCGCTTCCCAGACGGTCGGTCGGGTGTCGCTAGCGGGATCCCAGTTTTCATTGAGTTCTGAACGCCCGAAGAGGCGGAACTTGCCGCCAGGGGACTCCCCGATGTCCGCTTCCGCCACTCCTTCCACGGCAGTGTTCTTGGCTCGGGCAATGGAGTCGGCGTCGCCGAACGGGCCGGACTCGAAACCGTGCTGCTCATACCAGGCAAGAGCGAAGCGGGTGTCGGAATCGAGTTCAGACTCCTCCCCATGGAGGACGTCATCTAACACCTCGTTGATGACCGCCAGAGCGTCGCTCACTGGCATCGAAGAGCCGTCGGCCTCGACAACCTTGGAATAACGGGAGAACACCCCGATCCCCGGCCCGATGGTGGACTGAGGCAAGTCCACGGGAGCGATGTTGCCCGACTGCATGACCTTGATCGCATCGGGAAGTTCTTCACGGAGCGCAGCAATGAACTCATTTCGAGTGGCCAAGGGGGCCGACCGGTGGCGGGGGCGGCAGGCCAAGACAACAGAGGAGGCGAGAGCGTTAAAACCTATTGAACGTAATCTGACTTGTTGTTCGGTTCGCAATGGCCAGGTAGCTGTGACTTGAAGCCCGGAATCAATTATCGCTTGCAAGAAAGTGTCCCAACCTGTGGAACGGACACCTCCGTCCTCAGTGTCTTCCGTGGCCTTATAGGCGTAGTAGATAGTGGCAGGAACGTCAGGATGCTGCGATGAAGCAACTTCAGACATGAACTCGGCCATCCCCAACTCGAAGTACTCCTTCGCATCCTGCTTGCTCTCGTGCCTGCCCGGATCCGCAATCATCTCCGATGCTTTAGGAGTGAGAAGCGTAGCGCACTCATCAGGCCAGATATCCCCAAGATTACGGCGCAGCCACACATAAAAGAAATCAGAAAGATCAGCGTAACCAATGTTGTCGTAGTAAGGAGGATCAGTAGAAACCACTACGTCTTCCGCGTTACGCACCCGAGCGCGCGCGTCCCGTTGACATACTTCCGACTCACCCAGGGAAGGCAGATGATCGACCGCTTTACCGACCCAATTCACCATCGACATCCAATTCCCAGTAGACGACGAAAACGGATTAGCTTCGCAGAAATCCCACACCATAGTAATCGTTTGTCGACCAAAAACGTGTGCCAAAGTTTCTCTAACAGATTGCCAGATGACAAGGTTGGACCAGAAAGCGGCGCACTTGTCGACCACTAAAGCCAGATAGGTCACGATCGCTTCTGCGTAAGCCAGAGCGCCTGTTCCCCCTTCCCGCAGATGAACCTCGTCATCGGTCAGACCAGCCGCTTTAGCGTCTCCGAGCACCCGACCGTGGACTTCGCCAAGAAGATCAGAAAATGTGGTTAGCGCCAGAAGTTGGCGGTCAGTAAACAACTGCCACCACTCCTCATAACCATAATTCTGCACACGGAATCCCAAGCCCTTACCCCTGGGAGGTAGATTTCCGGCAGGTTTCCACGCATCTGCTGAGAATTTGACTGCTTCCCGACAGGCATTGAAATCCGCAGGCGAAGGCTCGCAATACACACGCCCCCTAACCCCCTTACCCACTACAGCCATAAGGTGCGTCCCTATGCGGCCCGCTCGACCCTCGGCTCGTATGTATTCCACCGGAATCGCCGCGCCGGTGGCTACACAAGTCCCGTTACCCCTCCTTACCGTAGAGGCTCTTACCCCCTCCCCGTAGTTGACCGTATAACTGATAGTCCTGCTATGAGAATCAACCACAGGCTTCACCCACACCTCAGGCTTACCCTTCTTTTTACGAATAACCCAAGAGCTAACTAAGGGCACATTCTCACCCCAAGCCGGGTCGGGCGATTTGACCGTCCTGGCCCAAATCCAAGCAATTGAAGGCAACCTCTCCCCCGTCGGGCCAACAGCGTCCGGATACAGGTGTCCGATCTTGCGCTCGGCTTCATAACGCATCCAAGAACCGTACGCCCTGACATCAGCAGCCAAACCCTGAGCCCTACTCCAACTATCAAGAACATTCCCCGCAACCGGATGCACCGGAGGACGACCGGCGAAACGCCGCGGAGTTTCCAACATCGCCTTATTAATTAAAACCGCCACCGGATTCAAATCACACGCCAACGTCTGCAGTCCTAACCTCTGAGACTCCAACGGAATGGACCCACCGCCAGCAAACGGGTCAAGCACTGCAGGCAACTCGCCATCAAAGCATCGCTCTACCTCTGCCCTCGCCTCCTTTAGAACGTCAGGATTGTTGTTGTTCTCCCAAACCACAAGGTCTTCCAAAATCCCGAACAGGCGCTTCCGCTCAACAGCCTGATCCTCCTCGGTCGGGAACTGCTCAGGGTGCGCCGAGGGATCATCCACCAACGAAGCCCAGAGCACCGCCCTGCAAGCAGCTAGCGGCTTGCGCGCCCACCAGAGATGCAGCGTCGCCGGATGCCCGTGCCGAATCAACTTGTCCCGCGCAGACGCCTTGTTGATCGCATCTAACGGCAACGCCACTTCAATCAACTTCGGCCTAAACGCAGTCACTTGCCGGCATCCTCAAGGTTGGCTGCTGCACACATCAAGGAATTGCCAGATGTGCGGGCGGAGCGCATAAGGATAGTAGTCCGACATCAACGTAGCCATAACGGATGCCTTGCCGCTCACGAGTGCCCTGCCGTTCACGAAGCCTTGCCATCACGATGTAATTTAGTGTTGTGCCGACAGCATCTGGTCAAGACAAAGAGGCGGCTAGCCGAACCGACGCTTCTGGGGATGTCTCTGGCGCAACGGGCGCCTCGGCTTCCCCCCGCGATTTTCTTGCCATTAACTCCCTCCTGAATGAAGAGGAACTGCTGCTGCGGGCGACGGTGCGCCGGTACGTGGAGGAGCGAATCCTCCCGCACGTCGCCGACTGGTACGAGCGGGGGTATTTCCCCGCTCGCGAGGTTGCTGGCGAGCTCGGCGAACTCGGTCTGCTGGGCATGCACCTCAGCGGATACGGGTGTGCCGGCAGCAGCGCCACCGCCTACGGCCTGGCCTGCCTGGAACTCGAAGCGGGCGACTCTGGGCTGCGCAGTTTCGTGAGCGTCCAGGGCGCATTGGCGATGTTCCCGATCTGGGCGTACGGCAGCGAAGAGCAGCGTGAGCGCTGGCTGCCGCAGATGGCTAAAGGCGAGATCATCGGATGTTTCGCGCTCACCGAAGCCGACAGCGGAAGCGACCCTGCCAGCATGCGCACCCGAGCCGTACGCGATGGCAGCGACTGGGTGCTGAACGGCTCCAAGATGTGGATCACCAACGGATCGGTGGCCGACGTCGCCATCGTCTGGGCGCAGACCCACGATGGGGTGAGAGGATTCGTCGTACCGACCGACACGCCCGGGTTCGCCGCCGCCGACATCCCACGGAAACTCTCCCTGCGGGCTTCTATAACCAGCGAACTGACCCTCCAAGATGTGAGGCTGCCCGTCGGGGCCGTCCTGCCGGGCGTGCGAGGCATGAGAGGGCCGCTTTCCTGCTTAACGGAAGCCCGCTTCGGGATCTCTTTCGGGGCGGTCGGTGCGGCTCGGGCGTGCTACGAAACCGCCCTGGCCTATGCGGGCGAGCGCCGCGGGTTCGGCGGGGCAATCAGCCGTTTCCAGCTGACGCAACAGAAACTCGTGGAGATGATGATCGGAGTTCAGCGAGGTCTGTTGGTTGCCCTGCACCTTGGCAAGTTGAAGGACGCCGGAAGGATCACACCGGCGCAAGTGAGCTTCGGAAAACTAGATAACGTGCGGATGGCGCTGGAGACGGCGCGGAGCGCACGCAGCGTCCTAGGCGCCAACGGCATCACGCTCGACTATCCGGTGATGCGGCACATGAACAACCTAGAAACCGTCTACACCTACGAGGGTACGCACGAAATCCACACCCTCGTCCTCGGTCAGGCACTCACCGGCAAGCCGGCATTCAGCTAGCCCGCAGGATTGGCGCAAACCGGGGAAAGTCACCGACTGCTAGAGCAGGGTTCGGCAGACCTTGCAATGCTAAAACTGAACAGCATGATGCTATTTTTGCATCATGCAGACGACAATAACTCTGGATGAGGATGTAGCCGCAGCAGTTGACAATTTCAGTCGTCAAGAGGGAGTAGGAATAAGCGAAGCCGTCAATCGGCTAATTCGTCAAGTGGCTCGCAAGTCCTATGCGCACCCGCAGGACGAGATTCGCAACGCTGACAGAGTTGCTCCCGCGGATACTGACTTGAGACCAGACGAGCAGACCCCGCCGGATGTGATTCTCGACGCTGACGAAGCCGTTTTCCCTCGCAAGCCCTATGTGCACCGCACCGCCGATTCGGGACTGCGGATGGACGTGAGCAACATCGGTGAAGTCCTTGAATTTCTAGACGCAACCGATGATCGTTGACGCCAACCTCCTTGTTTATGCCGTACATACACAGAGTCCAAGAATCTGTGCCAAACTTCAATTGAGCAACCCTAAACAGAAGGAGTTCCCAAGATGGCACTTTCCCAACAGGCGGTCGAACTGGCCAAAGGCCCGAACCTCTGCGTAGTCTCCACGCTGCTCCCGTCGGGCCTCATTCAGACGCATCCACTCTGGGTAGACAGCGACGGGGAGTACATCCTGCTTAACACCGAAATTCACCGCAAAAAGTTCAAGAACCTGGAGGCAGATCCTCGCGTCACCGTCACCATCTTGGTGAAGGATGATCCTTTTCTGTGGTCAGAGGTGAGGGGGCGGGTCGTCGAAGTCGTGCGGGGGCAGCAGGCGCGTGAGCACATAGATGCTCTCGCCAAGAAGTACATAGGGGTCGACGAATACCCGCTGCCGATTGAAACGGAGCGGGCAATTCTCAAGGTGGCTGCAGAGCAAAGCTTCGATAGAAGCGGTTAGAAGCAGCTAGCTCCTCGCAGCGACGCTCTTCGCCGCTGCTGTCGCCGCGCCTCACCCGCTGCTGGCCGTGGCTTAGTCAGGCTTTACTTGGCGTGTCACTGTGTTGAGGTCGAAGTAACTTCGCCCACCGGTCACACGCCCGTCGGCGACGTGAAGAACGTCGCAGGACTGCAACTCCACTTTTGCGTTAGAGGGTTCCATTTCGCCGTCGGGACCCATCATGGGGCCGGTGTTTGTTCCTCTGACCGTGAATTCCACTGTTACCCAATCCCCGCTTTCAAGAAGATTGGTGATCTCAACGGAGCCATCAGGAAACGCCCGAGCCCACTCGCGGTATTCGCGCAGGAGACCCTCAGGCCCCTGAAATCTGCGTCCGCTGGGAACTTCCAGCCAGTCCAGGTCGTCGGCTACGCATTCAACAGCCGCCTCAAAGTCTCGGTTGTTGAACGCCTCATAGGTCTTCCGGACTAGTTCTCCGTTTGTCAATTCGGACATTGCTCCCTTACTCCTTTCATACTTCTAACCTTCGTTGCCGCTGACAGTTATTCGCTAATCAGCACGAACCGCATATGCCGGCTCCGTGCTGGGGAACAGCCTGTACTCTGATCGGTTTTCCCAGTCGGTATGACCCGGGGTTTCAAGCCAGGACTGACCGTCGTGGAACTCCCGGACAATCTGAGTTCCGACTTCCTCGCCATCTTCGTTTATCACCTCGGAGAATTCAGCTCCCATCGGCCCGTCGCAATGCAGCATCAGAAGGCTTCCCTTGGAAGTCAACAGGGGGCCGTGCTTCAAGCCTGCTGGATTGGCCAGGAATGAACCGGGTGCGTGCATTCCCCGCTCGGGCATAAGCAGGTCGCCTGCCAGCCAAACCATCTCCTCCCAGCAGTCATAGTGGACCTCCTGACGGGGTTCGCCAAAACCCGGGGCCATGTGAATGAATCTAAGCATGCCGCCAGGCCCGCCGTGAAATAAGCCCTCAGCAGGGTCAGGCCAGCGCAGAGACTTGTGCATGATGCCGTGCCGGAGCCCGGGCATCTCGGTCAAGATCCAGTCGATCTCCCAGACTTTGGCGATGAACGGCTTGTTGTCGTAGTAGTAGCCCTTAACCCACGTGGAGTTCCAGAACACGTACGCCTGAAAACCCGAGTTGGAGGAAAGCTCCACCTCTCCGCAGCCAAGGGGAGCCGCCACGTAGCCGCCCGCTCCTATCGTTCGCCCGTTGGCGGTCACGTCGCCTTCTACGACGAACATCTCCAATGCGGCTTCGTCCGCCTTCTCTGTGTGATTCCATCCGGCAGGGGCTTTGACCATGTAAGTGCCGTCGCCGGTCTCCGGGCGATCTGACATAATTCTGACATCCAGATTGTGGAAGAACTTCGGGCCTGAGATTCTTCCCCATTCCAGCGCCCAGACGTCAAAGAACTGAGGGGCGTCCCGATTTCTGTGACTCATCCTTGAGTTTCCTTTCTTGGTTGTTTCGTTTGCTTGACTGCTTGACTTTTTGACTTTTTGCTAATCGTCGTCCTCGCAACCGCTCCCGGCATGGCAGGCGACGGGAGGTGGAACGTCCAGAGATGGGTTGCGGTCGAAAAAGCCCACCGGCACCAGGTGGAAACCGATGCTCTCCACCGGCATTATCGGCCAGTCCTCCGTCCGAACTATATGCGACACCCCGAAGGTGTGCCAGAGTACGACGTCGGTGTCGACCAGGTTGCGATTCTCCGAAGTCCAGCACGGCAGCCCGCCCTCGCCGGAACTTTGATTGGGGTAGTCGCCAGCGGCATGCATCTCGTCGGGGTGAAAAGGAGTGACCCAGAGGTGCTTTTCCGCGAAGCGAGCCCGCTCGGCAATCCGGGAATCCGTAGAAGCCAGCAGGAGAGAACTAGCCCCAGGGACGAGTTTGTAGGCAACGGGTTTGCCTAGACGATTGAACTCGTGCGGGTTTAGAACCTTCCAATACCGACTTCTAAACGGGTCTATGTTTCTCTGCGCCTCGCTTTCGCAAGTCAGCGTCTTCTCAACCGCCCCGAAAGTGTTCAGATGCGGGTTGTCCTCCCCTGGGGGGTGAGCAACGGTGTCAACCTCAACAACGGAGTTCTCCTCGCCGTCCACCGCAAAATCCAGGCGCATGTTAAAGATGTGCTGATGATTGACCCCGCTCAGTTGCGGCGCAATTTTTGACCCCCACGGGTCTTCTCCTCCAGGTGGAAGAGCTCGCGTCTGCACGATGCCGGTGAGCTTGATCTCAAACTCAATGTGCCCGTCCAGGTAGAAGTACCAGTAAAAGGCGTATTCGTAGTTGCCGAGCGTGGCTATGGACGAAATCACTAGGCGACGCGAGCGGCGCACTTCGCTTGAGTCCGAGCGCAAGTCCCAGTGCTTCCAGAGAATGGAATAGTCCTCCTCGTGGAGGCAGATGGCGTTGCGGAGGACGTACGGGTCGCCGTTGTCGTCAGCCAAAATGGCGTCTATGTAGCGGATTTCGCCGAGGCAGTCACAACCCAACGTGAGCGAGCCAGTATTGCGTCCGATCCCGTATTCGCCGGCGTCAAAGGCGTTGCGCCAGTGAAAAGCGTCGGTGGCGTCGCCGTAGGGAACGACCATCTCCGAGAGGCTCGCACGGTGCATCACCGAGCGGCGCTTCCCGTCGTCTTCGTAGAAGATTTGATGTAGAACCAGTCCGTCGACAGGATGCATAGACACACGGACGCTCCACTTCTGCCAACGAACAAGCGAACCCTCAATCGTGAAGCTCGGCCCGTGCGGTTGGATGATGTCCAGCGGCAACAGATCGGTGCGGAGCGTCGCCTGAGAGTCGGCGTCGTAGTTGCCCGACTCCGACGGCACGGGCACTACTTCGCCATCAAACACCTTGAGAACCTCTTCGTTGTTCAGATCCACGACGGCGAGCACGTTCTCTATGGGTTTCGCATAGCCGTTGTCTGCAGGGCTCAGGCGCACGTAGGAAGCGGCCCGCACCACTCTGCGGTCGGGATCTACGCCCTCTATCGGAAAATCCCCCGACGACCAGGGATCGACCTGCACGAGATCCAAGTCGGTCACCCCCCGCTTGAGCACCGCCTCGCACCATTGCTCATTGGACTTGACAATCCGCTCCACCGCCAGGATCTCCTCTAACAGGATGGGAGGCTGCACCCCGTGAAGTTCACGGCGGGAAACGATTGCGCCGTCGTCAAGCGAAACCGTCGCTTCACAGACAGATCCGTCGCTGCGATTCAGCAGCGTTGCCCGAACTCTACGGCTGATGGGATCGCCCGGCGTAAACCCGTTGACCTTCTCTTTCGGGGGCTCCTCCAAATAAAGCAACGCAAATCTAACCCTCTCGCCCTCGGGTAACCCCGCTCGGATGATTGTCGCAGCCGCCTTGATCTCCTCAGCCGAAAGCGGATCGAGCGGATGGGGGGCCATGCTCAGCCCCGCCAGGAGACGCTTTGGAGATTGGGGTTGGGTTGAAGGATGTCACCATAGAGATCGGGGCGGCGGCGGTCTATGAGACGGAAAGGCAGATTGCCCTGATCTTCGTCCAGGGTGATGTCGGCCACAACGAGTTCCTGGTGCTGCGGGCCTTCACCCCCTTCCGCCAGGATTTGACCCTGGGGACTGATGATCCTGCTGCGGCCGAAGAAGTCCAAGTCCCCGTCCCGACCGGCCATGTTCGCCATTACCAAGTACACAGAGTTGTCGATTGCGCGCGCCGTGGAGGTGTGCGAGTGCAGGTACAAGTGAAGCACGACCTGCTCGGCGCCGGGATCGCTTACGTAAAACGCCGCCAGCGAGCCGCAGATTATCTTTGCCCCCTTGATGGCCAGGATTCTCGTCGTCTCCGGCAGCGAAAAGTCGGCGCAGATCATGTTGGCGATGCGCCCTAGGGAAGTGTCGGCGGCGTCTATGCTGCTGCCGGATTGAAAGTCGGGGGCTTCGATGGTGGGGGTCAGGTGAATCTTTTGGTGAACGTTGCTGATCTTGCCGTCGGCGTCAATCAGAACCGAAACGTTCGCCGGACGCTCCCCCGCCCGGAGGTTGGCGAGCATTCCGAAGGCGACGACCATGCCGAAACGCTTTGCTATTGCGGCAACTCGTTCGGTGGCCGCCCCTGGCACGGTTTCAAAAGAAGCGAACACCTCGGCGAGGCGGTCAGCGTCACCGGACGCCTTGGCCGCTCGAATCTCAGCGAAGCCCGGCAGGTAACCCTCAGGGATTACTGCCAACTGAACGCCTTGCTCCCCGGCTCGCGTCAGCCACTCCTCGGCTTTGCGCAAGGTGGCCTCGACATTGCCGGAGACGGGGCCGATCTGAACCGCCGCGACGCGCATCTCTCAGCCTGCAGGAGCAGGAACAAGCATTTCAGCGTCGCCGGTCGTCGGGGTGATCTCTCCCTCGGAGACCAGCCTGTAGTAGTTCTCGCCCCGGTCAAACATCTTCTGCGGCGGGCGAGCAGCGCGGATCTTTTCCCTCTGCGCTTCGGTGGCTTCGGTGTCCAATTCCAACTCGTAGTCGTCGTCGGTTGATTGGAAGATCACCCCGTAGTCGTCTTTTGCGCTCTCTTGGGAAACTAGACCTCGCTTGACATCGAGCAGCACGGAGTCGGCGTCGCGGTTGAGCGGGTCGCCCCAACCTCCACCGCCCGGACTCAGAACCCTCAGCACGTCGCCCGGCTTGACCGGGATGGCGTCGGACTTGCCTGGGAGAACCTCCTCGTCGGGAGTATCCGGATTGAGCAGCCAGACCGAACCCTTGCCGGCCTTGCCGCCGTTGACGCCCCACGGCTGAAGGGTGGCGCGGTCGGAGTGAATGAGGAGTTCGCCTTCAATCAGGATTTCAATGTCCTTGTAGTAGCCCAGTCCGCCCCTGAAAGTTCCAGCGCCGCCGGAGTCCCGTCGCAACCCCAGGCGCGTTATGCGGACTGGAAAGTTCGTCTCGGCAAACTCAGCGGGCATGTTCTTGGATTCGGGAGCTACGTCCACCGTGTCGGCGCCGTCGGCGAACGGCCTTGCGCCCGAGCCGGCGCCTGTGATCTCGCGCAGCAGGAAGTACTCGCCTTCAGCGTTGAGGCCATGGAGGCCGTATGAGGAGATCGATTCGGATGGGGCAGGAACGAAACCGCCAGAGGCCTTGCCGAGGATTCCAAGACCGACGTCGAGGATGCGCAGCAGCGGAAAGGTGCGCCAGCCGCAGGCTGCAGGCCACTCCGGGCTGAGCACGGTTCGCTCGGGCAACGTGCAGGTGATTACCTCATTGACGCCGTCGTTGATCACCATGTCGGGTGCGAAGGCGATGAAAAGAGTGCCGAGCGACTTGGCGTAGTAGCGGTCGTTGGCAGGCCAGTTCAGCGATCCCTTGATTTGCGGGTCGGTGCCGGTGAAATCAAAGTTGATGCCCTCTGAGGTCTTGGTCATCGTGGCGCGGAGCTTTACGTAGTGGCGCGGCTCCCGCGGCTGCACGTTCACGTACTCGCAGTAGTCCTCAAAGGTGTACTGCCCGTCGGGGATCATCGGCAGAACCGTCTCGCGCAGGCTGCGGGCGCATCGGTCAAGCAAACCCTCAAAGGTCTTTTCCAGAGCTTTGAGTCCGTAACGCTCGCAGAGTTCCACGACCCGCATGACGCCGATCCCGCAGGCGTTGACGAAGGAGTCGATGTCGCCGCGCAGATCCTCCACAAACCGGGAGTTGTTGAGAATTGTTTCGTAGAGAGCTTCGTTGCGGACGCCGCGGTCGTAGAGCTTGACCGGAGGGACGGTGAAGCCTTCCTGGAAGATCTCCCAAGCGGTCAGGGGGACGCTGCCGGGAGTCAATCCGCCGAGGTCGTTGACGTGGCCGAACACCTGCACGTAGGCGACAATCTGGCCTTCGTAAATTACCGGCCTTGTAATGCAGATGTCGCCCAAGTGGGTTATGCCCCCGTCCGACTTGTAGGGGTCGTTGTAAATGAAGACGTCGTCAGCGTGGATGTTGCCGGCAAACTTCTTCATTACAGGGGTCGGCACCGACGCGAACGAGAGGGCGGTGACGCTGTTGCCGTGGGCGTCAAAGATGCCCGAACGGTGATCGTGCTGCTCGCGGACGATTGTGGAGCGGGCAGTCCGCTCCACCTGTATCTCCATCTCACGGCGAGCGGATTCGATTGCTCCCTCGATGATCTCGAAGAGGATTGGCTCAAACTCGTTGACTACTTCTGAGCCGTTGCCTGATGTGTTGGTTGTCATCAAACCTCCTTTTGCTTTGAATCGTTGGTGTTGCCTGTTGGACTCGGCAGACGGGTCAGGAAAGCAAGACGATCAGGTTGCCGAGATCGTCTACCTGAGCCTTTCCGTTGGGCGGCACCAGTGCGGTCGAGTCGTATTCAACCACAATGGCGGGGCCTGTGAACTCCTTGCCGGTCGCGATCTTGTTGCGTGAGTAGAAGCGGGTGGCTTGCCTGCCAAAGCGCGGCCCGAAGTAGACCTCGTGCTCCTCAATCAGTGCGTCATTAATTTCGCCCTCGCGCACGACGTCCGCAGCCAGTTCTATGTGCTGCAGCGGCCCGGTGCCTCGCACCCTGAGGTTGACTATGTCGACCTCCTGCTCACCCACGTAGTCGTATCCGTAGGTTCGACGGTGCTCGGCGTGAAACGCCCCGACGGCGGCCTCGACGCTTTCGGAGGTCATCTGCCCAGGGGGGATCGGGACGGTGAGCTCAGTCGCCATTCCCACATAGCAAAGATCGGCGAATCTTCTGGTGTGGGCTTCCGTGATCCCCTGGCCTTTGATTTCTGCATCAACCTTGCCCTCCATCTTCACGAGGGCGGCTTCGAGATTTGCCGGAATGCACTCCGAGGCTCTTGAGTTGACTGTCTGGACGGCGCTGGCCTGGATGTCGGCGGCCAAGAGTCCTAGACAAGAGCCCAGACCCGGCCTGGGGGGAATGACGATCTTGCGAATTCCAAGTTGCTCGGACAACTCGGCTGCATGCAGAGGCCCGGCTCCCCCGTAGGCGAACAACGAGTACTCACGCGGGTCACGCCCGCGGGCAATAGAAACCTGTCGCACTGCACCCGCCATTTTGGCGGCGGCCAACTGGAGAATGCCGTATGCGAACTCCTCGGGGCTCAGGGAGATCTTGGCGCCTGTGTCCTTGACCACGCCCAGGGCGGCGTCGGCGTCGAGCGGCATGTCGCCTCCCAGTAGGTAGGCGGGGATGCGCCCTAGCACAAGGTTGGCGTCGGTGACGGTGGGGCTTGTGCCACCCTTCCCGTAGCAGACCGGCCCAGGATCAGCGCCCGCACTTTCCGGCCCTACCCGCAGACGGTTGCCCGTACCGAGGGTGGCTATTGAACCTCCGCCAGCGCCGATTGACACTATGTCAATGGACGGCACGCCCATTGGGTAAATGTCGAGCAAACCGGAGGTGGTGAGCAGAGGTTGGCCGTCTTCAACCAAGGCGACGTCGGTGGAGGTACCACCCATGTCGTACGTCAGGACTTTGTCTTCGCCGATGCTCTCGGCAAGCCAACCCATTCCGAGAACCCCTGCGCTCGGCCCTGAGTAGGCGATGGTGGCCGGCTGCTCCACGATTTTGTCGCTCTGCGACAGGCCGCCAGACGAACGCATCAGCAGCAAAGGAGCGGAATAGCCCTCGGAGTTCAAGCTGCTCTGAAGGTTGTTTAGGTAATCTGCCACGAGAGGCATCAGGGCGGCGTTCAGGCACGTTGTCATGGCTCGTTCATATTCACGGAATTCCGGCAGTACGTCCGAAGAAACTGTGAGGAAACAGTCGGGGTAAGCCTCAAGGAAAACTTCCCGCGCCCGCCGCTCGTGCGAAGGGTCTAGATAGCTATGCATGAGGCACATGGCCACCGCTGCGATGCCCTTTTCTTTATAAAACTCCGCCGCGGCGCGCACGTCGTCTTCATCTAGTTCCTCAAGGACGTCCCCGGTGTGAGTGATGCGTTCGCGCACCTGCTGAACGTTTTCCAAAGGAACCACACGCGGCGGTTTGACCCAGGTGTAGATGGCGCCCCAGTCGCCCGGGACGGTCTGCCGGGCGATTTCTATGATCTCCCTGTAGCCCTTTGTGACGATAAGACCCAGCGGGGGCCAACGTTTCTGAAGAACTGCGTTGAGTGCGACGGTGGTCCCGTGATGCAGACTGACCACATCGGCAGGCGCAAAGGCGGCCTCCGACTGCAAAGCGGAGAGCCCGGTGAGGAACGCCCTGGTGTCGTCGTCGGGGGTGGACGGAGTCTTTGCGGCGAACAACCTGCCCTCTCCGTCGAATGCGAGCAAGTCAGTAAAAGTTCCGCCTGTGTCAACTCCTACCCAAACATCAGTCACGGCCGTCTACCTCCTCGGTATTTGACATGATTTCTTCGCAAAGAACTATATAGGTCGATATAGACCGCGCTTTCCGCGCCGACGCTGTTGCCCCCCAAAGGGGCGCAACAAGGATCGCAGCAGCAGGGAGGCGGCATGGCTTAATTGGCAATGTGAACGGGCTCGTGCAGCCAGGAGGTGCCGTCCATATAAGAGTTCACGAGGGTGATCTCAACAGGAGGTTCATGGAAGCAAAAGCTCGCCGGGGCGTCGGTGTGAACCAAGAGCATGCAGCCTCTCTGCGTCATGAGAGGGCCGTGAATGTGACCCCGCGGGTTTCCGAGATAGCTTCCGAGTGCCTGCCGCCCGGTTGACGGCATGAAGAAATCGCCCCCCAGCCAGATGATCTCCTCCCAGCAGTCAGGGTGCGACTCCGGCCGATGGTCGCCCACAAAACCCGCCGCTAAGGTCACCAGCCTCAGCAGTCCCATCCTTCCGCCGTGGGTGTCCTCGACGATAGGATCCGGCCAACGCAGCGACTTGTACTTGACGGCGTGACGACGCCCCGGCAAAGATGTCTCGGCCGGAAACTCGGTTAAGTTCCAATTAGCTTCGGCAGTCCTGAGGATGTGGGGCTCATCTCCGTAGTACTCTCCTTCGGGAAAGTGCGGACTCCAGATGGCAATGGCCGCCGCCGGGGCGGCAGTGGAAATGCTCGGAGAAAGACATCCTTTGGGAAAAGCAGCGAACGCTCCCGCTCCCAGTTCCGAATCCCCCACGTTAATCGCCCCTTCCAAAATAAAAAGTTCCAGAGTTGATGGAAATATCGTGGAAGGCGCACTCCAGCGCGGGGAGAGCTCTAAGAAATAAGTGCGCTGACCGGTTTGGGGATCTTCCGAGAGCAGTTTCCCGAGGCAACCCGAGAGAAACCCGGGAGAGGAAATCTCCAGAGTGGGAACGTTGTGGATTTTGAAGAACTGGGGTTTGCGGCGGCTGGATTCCGCGCTCATTAGCTTTCTGCTGGCAAAGAATGGGAACCGGTAGGCAGTTCCGATTCTTCTCCTATGGAATGAGGCGAAGACTGCGCAGCCGCAGAAGTGTGCTTGTAATCAACTATGGGTCGCATTATTCGCTCAATGAAACTTTCGACCTTCTCCGCTGACGCTTCGGGGTCGGCTGCCAACTCTTCTATGAGTTCAGACACGTCCAACCCGCGCTTGGAAATGGCCACCTCTAGCAACCCCAGGCGGTCTCGCAATAGCCACACTTCAGTCGCCAGCGCTAATACAACTCCCAGGATGCGGTCGTTTACGGGATCGTCAAAAGCGTGATACGGCTCGGGGCGGTGATCTTCCGGCACTTGCTCCTCCGCAGGTTGCCTAGGCGGTCGGCTTGAACGCCTCGGTCACCCAGCGATTTTCCGGTCGGAACTTGCCGTCGCGCATCAGGGCGGCAGTACCCCAGTAGCCCGGCTCGGCGTAGTCGAGCGGCCCGTCGGAGACTTGAACGAAGCCGATCTCGCGCAGCAGGGCTTTGAAGTCGCGTGAGAGAAACCCGTCCCAGTAAGTTTCTCCGTTGCCGCGGCAATCGAACGACTGCAGGAAGGCAACTTCCGGAGAGAGTACCTCATAAGGCGGGACGTCTAGAAAGCGAACGTGACCACCTGGTCGAAGTATTCTGAAGGACTCGGCCATGATGGCGTCGAGAGCGTCGGGGGTCAACTCGTGCAGAAGCAGAAAACCTGTCAGAAGATCGAAGCTTTCCGACGAAAAACCCGTGTTAGTTGCGTCGCGCTGCTCAAAAGCAATTGGGAGGCCTCGCTCCTCCGCCGTGAGGTGCGCCCAGCGAAGCGCCGCGGCTGAGAGATCGATCCCCACCACTTCTTCGGCATCGGGGTAGACCTCGCGAAAGGCCATCGTGAGCCCGCCGAATGAGCATCCCATGTCGAGTATTCGCCGGTAGTCATCCCCCGGGGCGGCTGACGCAAAAGCCTTGAGAGCCCCGGGAGCGGTGCCCGCATAACCCACCCTCCAGGCGAGGCGGTAGAGGGCACCCCCTCTCTCATAGACGGCGCCAACCAACGGGTCTCCCCAGTAACCCCCCGCTACGAGGTGGATGTCGTCTAGACCTTCGTCGTCGCAGTGCGTGTAGTACTTGGGCAGGTCCAGTTCAGGGTCGAGCAGAAGACGCCCGACGGGTTCAGCGGGCAGAGTATCGATTTGCCGCTGGATGAACTCGGTGTGACCTTGAAGAGACTCCCCGGCGGCCGCCCATCCCAACTGCTGAGCCTGGCGCTGGATGCAGGCAGCGAACTGGTAAAGCGGGGTGTCTGCGATGAGGTCTCCTGCTTCCGCCATCGTTGAAGGTTTGCCGACGCCGGAGGCCTCTAGCGCGGCGGTGTTCTGCTCGTATTCGTCGAGAACGCCCGCTACGTGAACAGCGTAGTTGTAACGCCTTAGACCTTCAAGAAAGTCAAAACGTGCTGAGACTTCCTGGGTGGGGGCGGGCAGCGCAGGCATGGGAAACTCCTGGTCTCAGTTTCCCATGCCCTTGACCCAGTTCGCCTGAAAACTCAGCACAGCCAAACTCCGCTCAGGAAGCCGGCTTGAAGTCCTGTATGCGTACTAGGCCGTTACCGGTAACAACGCTGGCCAACTCCAGATAGTCGGCGTGCGCGTAGTCGAGTCCCGTCCAGGCAATCGGGTGGATTGGGTAGTCGGTGGCAAAAATTCGCTGCGCATCCCGAACAGCGGCGTCCATAGTGGCGGGATCGAGCATTCTGCCTAGAGCGTCGTTCAACTCCTCGCTTTTGTAGCCGAACCAGTTGAGGAAGCCGCCTTCGCCGCCGTAGAGGAACGCGTAGTAATGAGCGTCAAAAAAGGCAGGGGAGTCGAGCACATCAACAAAAAACTGCAGTTCTCCGGTTCGGTCGTACTTGCGCTTGTCGAATACAGCTCGCGGCTGTTTTTCGATTTCAAGTTCGAAACCGGCCTCGCGCATGGAGTTCTGAACCAAAATAGCGATTTCCTCATCCAACGGCAGACCTTCGGCGTAAGCCAGAGTGAGCGGGGCGTCTAGCTCGGAAAGCACTGCCCGAGCGGCGTCCATATCTTGCCCTCGGAAGAAATCGTTGGTGTAGCCCGGAACCGGCGGAATGAGAATCGAATCCCAGAGTGTCGCTTCTCCCTGGAACACTGCATCAATAATGTCCTGATAGGGAATTGCCTGTGCGATTGCCGCTCGGACGGGGAGGGAATCGAACGGGGGGGCATAGGTGAGCGCCAGAAAGGCGCCGGTGGTGGTCGGCACACTAGTGACCGCGACGCCGTCGGACTTCTTCACCTCTTCAACACCGAGGCTGGTGAGTTCAGCAGCAAAAGCAACATCACCGCTGAGCAGGAGCTGCAGGCGGGCGTTGGCATCAGGGACACTCCGTTGAGTGACCCGCTTCAGTGCGGGCTGCTCGCCCCAGTACTGCTCGCGCGCTTCAAGAATGACTTCTTCGCCGTCTGAACCGAATTCCACAACTCGGTACGGGCCGAAGCCGGCGGCGTTCCGGTTGAGCCACTCATTCGCAAACGGATCTTCGTCGGAAGCGTATTTCTTGACCTCTTGAGAATCGTAGATGACTAGCCATCCGGTGCCCAGGGAAGGAAGGAACTTGTCGGAGGTCACGCCAGAGACCTGAACCGTGTAGTCATCTATCACGGTCACCTGATCAATGCTCGTCAGGCCTCCCAGAGAGACCCAGAAGGCGCCAGTGGCGCCAGCGGAAATTGCCTTCTCCAGCGACCAGCGCACGTCTTCGGCTGTCATTTCGTTGCCGGCGTCGCTCATCACGCAGCGTCGCAGGTTGAATGTGAAAACAGTTCCGTCTTCGGAGATGTCCCAGCTTTCAGCCAACTCGGGAAACGCCTGAGCAGCGTTGCCTTGTGCAAGCGTGTCAAACAGGGCCTCAGAGTCGCTGGGCACCTCCCAACTCGTGAGGCTGTCGTAGGCGGCAAAGAAAATACCCACAGAAGGCAGGTTGTTCTGGCCAGGACCGTCAGGGTTTATGGCCAAAACCGGACCAGCCAGAGCAAATACGACTTCGTCGGGAATTCCTGATGCAGCTGCTGAAGAGGTTGAGGCAGGCGGCGGGCAGGTCTCCGCTGCAGTAGTGGTTTCAGTCGTTCCAGCAGTCGTTTCAGTGGGAGTCTCAGGCGCAGGCGATGGAGAGGGCTCGGCCGGCTCGGCGGTGGTGTCTGCGCTCCCACAAGAAGCGCCAATCAGGGCAACCGTGAGCAAAACAACCCCGAAGAGAGTTTTGACGGATGCTTTGCGCGATACTTTGCGCGGCGAGAACCGTGCGAATAGCAATTTGGTCACTGTGTTTTTCCCCTCTGTGTTGCGAAAAATAAATCCAAAATAACCAGCCTATCGCATTACGACAGACCAGTAACTTGGGCGGATTGAAAATGCTATCAGCAAAAAATGAATGCATCCCAACTTGACAACTCCCAAGCGGACTGCGGGAGTTCAGCCGAATCGACCTGGGCTCGTTTGAGTCAACTATGTTCAGCGGAGCGATCCACGAAGAGGCATGCAGCCACATGATCGGGGGCCGCGCTCACAAAGGGAGGTCTGGCTTCTTCGCACTCATCGGCGCGCATCGGACACCTGGGGGCGAACAAGCATCCAAGCGGACGATCGGAGGTCGCAACTTCGCCTCGCACAACGCCCGCTAAGGGAGGGACGTCCGGGTCAACGGAAAGTTCAGCGCCGATTAGGAACTCCGTGTAGGGATGTTTGGGATTGGACAGCACCTCATCTACAGGGCCTATTTCCACGAAACGTCCTGCGTACATCACTGCTACCTGGTCGCACACCGCTCGGATCGCCGTCAAGTCGTGTGAAATGAGTACATAGGTAAGGCTCAACTCCTCTTGAAGCGCAAGCAGGAGTCTCAGCACGCCTTCCTGAACGGAAACGTCCAACGAAGCAGTGGGCTCGTCAAGCACAAGAACCTTTGGCGAGGTAGCCAGAGCCCGAGCGATGTTTACCCGCTGTTGCTGACCGCCGGAGAGTTCGTGTGGATATCGTCCCGCCAAGTCGGGATGCAGCGAGACGTGCTCGAGCAACTCAATAACCCTGCGCTCGAGGTCGTTGCCGCGCAGATCGGTGTGCAGCAGCAGCGGCTCTGCAACCGTCCGATGTACGCGATAGCGGGGATCCAAAGACTCGTAAGGCTCCTGGAACACGATTTGCATTTCACTGCGCCAAGATCGAACCTGCTTGGCGGAGGCTTGCGCCAGACTGCGTCCTAAGACCTCGATTTCCCCGCCATCGACGGGCGTGAGACCGAGCAGGCAGCGCGCAACGGTGGATTTGCCCGATCCGCTCTCTCCGACGATGCCCAGCGTTTTGCCTGTCTCAACCGAAAACGAGACATCTTCCACCGCCACGAGATTGGGGATGCCGCGCCGCGTGTGGAAAGTCTTCTTAAGACCCTCAACTACGATTGCCTGACTCTGAGATGGGCTGCTCATTGGAGTTCCGATGGCCTGGCTTTGCGGATGCGACGCAGGTCGGAAGCCGCTATCAGGCGTTCTGAATATTCGTGGGCAGGAGACTTCAGGACTTGATGCTTAGGGCCGTGTTCAACGACTCGCCCATCGTTCATCACCGACACCGAGTCGCAGTACTGCGCCACAATCCCCAGATCGTGGGTGATCATGAGCACCGAGAGCGACAACTTGGCCTGCAGATCAGCGATGAGTTCCAAAATCTGGCGCTGGATGGTGGCGTCGAGGCCGGTAGTCGGCTCGTCGGCAATCAGCACGCTCGGTTCGCAGATCAGAGAAGTTGCAATGACGACCCGTTGAGCCATCCCTCCGCTCAATTCGTGCGGGTAGGAGCGGGCGACACGTCTGACGTCGTCAATCCCGACGAGGTTCAAATATTCGTGAATGCGGGCTGCCCGCTCAGGGCGCGTCAGATTCAAGTGAGCTTGCATTACGCGATTCATCTGAGTCTCCACGAGCGACATCGGATAGAGAGCGGTTCGAGGATTCTGAAAGACCATCCCGATTTGAGCGCCTCTAACTTCACGCATTACGGTCGAAGCAGCGGCGATGAGTTCATGGTCGCCAAGCGTTACCGAGCCGGACTTGATTCGAATCCCCGGCGGCAGCAGACCGATGATCGCCCGGGCGGTCATCGTCTTTCCTGAACCTGTCTCCCCAACTAGTCCGAGCATGCTCGACTCTTCTAAAGAGAGGTTTACGTCGTGCAGAAGTGGGGTGGGTGCCTTCTTTCGGACGAGTTCAACAAAAAGGTTTTCAACTTTGACAATTGGACGGCTGAGTGGGCGGCTGGGCTCTGCGCTCATCATCTGGCATGCACTTCCCTGGCCTGTTCAATGCCCTCGCTCAGCAAGTTAAAGGAGAACACGGCGATGGCCAGAAAGATCCCGGGGAACAGCCAAATCCACCACTGCCCGGTCGTTATGTAGCTGGAACCGCTGAGAATCATCGAACCCCACTCGGGCGTCGGAAGTTGAACACCCACGCCAAGGAACGCCAATCCCGCAAGCGTGAGGATGCCGTAGCCCATTGAGACGCCGAATTGCACTACGGCCGGCCCCATTGAGTTTGGGAGAACGTGGCGGAAGATGAGCCTGGGCGTCGAATTACCCAGCGCAACCGCCGCCTGGATATAGCGCTGCTCTCGAACGGTAAGGACTCGGCTGCGGGTAAGCCGCATAAACACTGGGGCGTTTACGAAGGCCAGCACAAACACGATGTTGGTAAGGCTGTTGCCACCGAGAGAGACCAGAGCTATAGCCAACACCAGCAGCGGAAACGCCTGCACAATGTCGGCAAGGCGCATTGAGATCTCCCCCAGAAAGCGGCGCGAGAATCCTGCCAGCACGCCGAGCACACTCCCCAGAACAGCCCCCAGCCCTACGCCTAGAACCACTATTGAGAGATCGATGCGGGGGGCTTGAAAAACCCGAACAAAGATGTCAAAGCCGGAGCGGTCGGTGCCGAACGGGTGTCGTGCACTAGGGGGCTGCAACGCCTCCCTGGGGTTGGCCGCTAACGCCTCAAATTCGGAGAGCGCAGGCACAAGGTAAGCACAAATCACCAGGGCGGCGATGATCAGACTCCCCCAGATGAGCGAGGGGTTAGAGGCGCGGCGAATTTGCCGCAGCAGTCTGGCGAATGCGGGTTTCTGAGCGTTCAAAGGCGTACTCTCGTTCAAAGGCGCACCCTCGGGTCAATGGCCCTGTACAGCAAGTCCACAACCAGGAAGATGGCAACGGAAAACACCCCGGCGACTAGCACGAAACCTTGAATAGCCGGGAAATCGTTCCTGCGGATGGCCCCCACTGCGTACTGCGCAGCTCCTCCCCAGGAAAAGACCGTTTCAACGAGCACCGCGCTGCCCAGCAGGACGCTGAAGAGGATCCCTGCGAACGTCACCACGGGTGGCAGGGAAGCGCGCGTGGCATAAGACCAGAGGCGGCGTCGAGGCAGCCCGCAAGCGCGACCGAAGAGAATGGCGTCGGAGGTTAGGGATTCAATGACGGCCGAGCGGGCTAGGCGGGTGATGGGGGCGGTGAAGATGAAGACCATCGTCATGAGCGGCAACCAGAGTTGGTGCAAAGCGGCCCGGAAGGCGGCAGCATCCAAGGTGATGGCAGCGTCGAAGATCGCCGATCCGGTGATCTCACGGGGGGACGTGGCGCCGAGAGCAATTTGCCCCGTGGGGCCTGGGGCAAGCCCAAATCTAAAAAAGAACAGGAACAGCAGAACCAGGCCGAGCCAAAAGTCCGGCACCGAAAGCGCCGAAAAACTGCCCACCCTCACGACCTTGTCTCCCCCCTTTCCTCGGCGATACGCCGCAAAGCTTCCCAGGATCAAGCCAAAGACAAGGGAGACAGCCAGGGCAAGAACCACCAGGGTGAGCGTGGCGGGAAACCGATCTGCGAGATCGGAAACGACCGGGCGGTCGGTGAAGATCGAAGTTCCCAAGTCGCCGCGGATTATGTCGCCTAAGAATGCCGCATACTGCTCGCCGAGCGGGCGGTCAGTGCCAATTTGAGCCTGGACGGCGGCAATTACGTCTTCAGTGGCAAAAGACCCGGCGATTTGATAGGCGGGATCGCCTCCCGCCAGCCGGGTAAGGAAAAAAGTCGCTGTAGCTACTCCGAATAGGATCGGAATTGTAAAAATGATACGTTTAGCAATAAGCCAGCACCACTGCCGTGCACTCATTGCCATCGCTCCCGCATTACTGCAACCCTAGTAGGCAAAAATTATGAGAATCCCATTAGGTATCGGAGGGCAACTTGGCTCCTCACCTTGCGCCAAACTTCGGGCTTTGCTAGATGAACGCGACGTAACTGTTGTGGTAGGGGTGGTAAGCGCCCTGGGCGCTCGACTCGTTGAAAGGGCAGGCTTCAAGTGCTGTTTCATTACCGGCGCCGGGCTGGCAAATTCGCAGTTCGGACTGCCCGACATTGGGCTCGTGTCTTTGGGGGAAGTAGCAAATGAAACCAGAAATATTTGCGACGCCGTCGAAATCCCTGTAATCGTCGACGCCGACACTGGATACGGAGGTCCGCTCTCGGTGATGCGCACCGTTCGGTTGTTGGAACGCGCCGGCGCTGCGGGGGTGCAGATTGAAGACCAAACAATGCCCAAGCGCTGCGGCCACTTCAGCGGCCAGCAGATTGTTCCGATAGGGGAGATGACCGCAAAGATCGCCGCGGCCATACGAGCCAGAGAAGACCCCGATCTAGTGATAGTTGCACGCACCGACGCCAACTCCGTGCTGGGGTTTGAGACTGCCCTCCAGCGGGCGCGGGCGTATGCCGAAGCGGGCGCGGACGTGATTTTCGTGGAAGCGCCAGCCAGCATGGAGGAACTGAGGCAAATCCCCGCAGCGCTGGAGGCGGCGCCGGTAATCGTGAACATGGTGGAGGGCGGGAAGACGCCGCTGGTCGCTCACGCTCAGCTGCAAGAGATGGGCTACGGCCTGGTGCTGCATGCCAATCTGCTGCTGCGGGCCATGCTCGCTTCGGGGCAAGAGTCTCTTGCGCACCTGCGGGAGCACGGGTCTTCAGCAGGACTCCTTGAGCGGATTCTTCCCTGGAACGAACGACAGGAACTCGTCAACTTACAGCAGTTTGACGAACTTGAAGACAGCCTGAGTTGAAAGGAGACGAAGTGAGCGCCAGATCCTGGATGCAGTCAATACCTACCGAAGATCGCTCGATCTATGAACTCTCCGGCTTCGGCGGCTCGTCGGGGTTTGGGTCGCGCCCGGCTCTGTTGGTCATTGACGTTCAATACCGGACGGCCGGAGAGCACCCCCTTCCAATACGGGAGGCCATCGCCAGCATGTATCCGACGTCGTGCGGCGAAGCGGCATGGCAGGCCATTCCACATATCGCCGGGTTGATCGCGGCGGCGCGGTCGGCGGAAACCCCCATCGTCTACCCGTACGTAGCGCCAAAGAAGGCGATTGATGGAGGACGGTTTGGCGACATCAACCCACTGGTAACTTCAATCTCCGCCAAGGGGTACGACTTCGTAGAGGAACTAGCTCCTCAAGCAGACGACCTCCTGCTGCCTAAGCGTCACGCCAGCGCCTTCTTCGGAACGGCGTTGACGAGTTACCTAGTTGACTTCGGGGTCGACACGGTGATACTTGCGGGTTGCACCACGAGCGGATGTATTCGCGCTACGGCGGTGGACGCCTTCTCCTACAACTTCAATACCATCGTCGCCGAGGAGTGCGTCTACGACCGAAGCCGCATCAGCCACGACGTCAGCCTGTTCGACCTTGATGCCAAGTACGCCGACGTACTGAGCAACGAGAGCATCATCGCTAAGTTCCGGCAGTTAGGCTAAGCGGGGACTGGGGGCCGGGGGCTCTTCTTGCGAAGGGACGCCAAGATCGCGCAGAGTGAAATCCCTGCGATGAACAAGAGCAGCAACAGGGTGGAGCGCCCGACGGAAGACATGAAGACCTGCTCTCCTATTCGTTCGTATTCCAACGCTTCGGAAGGGAGCGCATCGGGCGGGGCTGCGCTGATACCGAGCGCCAAATCGTCGACGATCTCGGAAGGAACATCTGCGTCAAGGCCGACTTCCTCCAACTGAGAGCGATATGCGCCGCCCACTCTGGATGCGACCAACGAACCCATGACTCCTATAGAGAGGAGTTGCCCGATTTGGAGGGCCACTGTGTGCGCACCGGTGGCTAGGCCGCTCCTCTTTCTATGCACTGAGTTGAGCACCATGTGAAGCGAGACGGAGGGGAAGACAGCCATGGACGCACCGACTAGCACAAGAGGCAGCCCCACACTCAGGTAAGAGGTGGCAGGCCCCACGCGTGAGAGAATTGCCAGACCCGCCGCCTCCAGGGCGATGGCGGAAGCGAGCATTCTTACGGGACCGAATTTTTCCAGCAGGCGAACCGAGAAAGGGGCGACCAGGGCGGCCGTCACCCCAAACGGCATGAACGCCGCCCCGGCGAGCAGCACAGAATAGTCAAACACCCTCTGCAGGTACGTAAGGAGGAAGAACATCGTCCCGACCACGGGGAGGATGGCCAGCAGCATTATTCCCAGACCACCTACGAGCCTCCGAGCGTCCACCCTCGATTCGACGGAGGGATCGGGAGGGGTTCCTCGGAAACGGAGAAAAAGGCCGATTACGGCCATCGCCGCTAAACCCAGCAGCATCGGCAACAGAGCCGTTGCAGCCAGCCAGCCGTCGCTTCCGGCGTTAATGAGCCCCCAAGCGATCAGAGCCAGCCCGAGCGCCCCGCCCAAGGAGGGCGCTAACAGCAGTTTGGCGGCGGGATTTGACTGCGGTCCGCCCCTGATTAGCAGAACCACGGGGAGCATCGCCATCACGGCGCAGACAGCCGAGAGCACGAAGACCGACCACCAGGGCCAACTGCGCAATAACAAACCCCCAATGAGCGGCCCGACAGCCGAACCGCCCAGAGCTCCGCTGAACCACAATCCCAATGCCAGGGACGACTGAGGGCCAGGCGGCAAGAAAGCCCTCAGCAGGGAGACCGAGGCAGGGAAGGCAAGGGACGCCCCCAAGCCCGCAAGCACCCGCATAGCAATCAACATCTCCATACCTGTCGCTAACGCACTGCCGATTGTCCCTGCCAGAAAGACGCCCAGACCTGCTCGCAGGGTCAGAAGAACTCCGAAGCGATCGGTCAGTCCGCCGCCGACTATCACGAACGCCGCTAGGGGTAGCAGGAACCCGGTGAACATCCACTGTGTGCCGGCCAGATCGGCGTTGAGAGACTCGGCAATTCTCGAGGATGTCAACAGCACGGTGGCTTGATCCAGGTTGAGCACCATGGCTGTCAGCGCCCCGGAGGCCATCACCCACCTGCCTTCGCGGCGTGACGGCATGATTCGGGATCTAGGGATCAGAAAGTGCTGGTCAGGGCAGAGATTTTACATTCAGGCGTGCTGATCCACGAACTCCAGCACAGCCTCGGAAAACTCCCTGGGGAACTCAGGCACTACCGCAACCCAGCCGCGGATATTTGGCTCAGGTCCGGGAATTTCGACGTACTGACTGTGCGGAATGGCCTCATGGGCCTCCTTCGTGTAGGTATAAAGAACCTCATTTTCTACGTTCAACACCAACGTCGGGCAGCGCAGTTTGGCGTACGCCGAGTGGTGGTCGTACTTTACGACCGCCTCGTACGTCCACCAGTACTTCGGGCCGGCTTGCAAGTTGGCAATCAGTTCGCGCAGGTAGGTCTCGCCGTCGCCTTCAGTCGCGAAGTGGGCGACATAGTCCAGAATGTCTTTTGCCACGAACTCGCCTTTGCCGTCAGGAACCCAGTCGTTCTTGAGGTCGTCACGACTGAGCCAATCCTGACGCTCTTCTTCGGACTTAATAGCGAGAATGGGCGCAATCACAAGCGACTTCATCCTTTCGGGAGAGTGAGCGGCGAAGTCCACCGCAATACTCGCGCCCGTGTGAAAACCTACAATGTGAGCCTGCTGCGCCCCGAAGTGGTCGAGAATTCCTGTGAGTGCTCTTGAGTAGTACGGAATTCCCTCTGTGGGTTGAGAGGGAGGAGGATCCGACATTCCAAACCCGGGGTTGTCCATCGCAACCACGCGGTATTTCTCAGCAAGCAGCGGGATTGCGCGGTAAAACATAACTGAACTGCTGGCGGTTTGGTGGAGAAGAACCATGAGCGGGCCTTCTCCTGCTTCCCTGTAATGAATCTGCCCGACCTGAGTGTCTGCGTAACCGCGTCTCATCGGTAACCACCTCCTGTTGTGTCGGTAATCCTGAAAGCCTACTCTCGCCAGAGTGGTAGCATTTTTCGTGAAAGGCAGGGGCGATGCTTGAAGCTAAGGAAACCAGCCGAAGACTAGTTAACACCAGCCAGGGTCACGTGCACCTGCGAATCACCGGTGCGCGCAAGGACTCGGCAGGAGACCGGGACGGCGACCGGGGCAACCACCCTGCAGACAATTCAGGCGACCCTGAAACGCCGCTGGTCTTGCTGCATATGAGCCTCTCATCTGGGCGGATGTTCAGACACGTCACACCCACTCTCTCCCGGAGGCGACAGGTCATCGCACCCGACCGATTGGGTTCCGGGTGCTCCGACCACCCCCGAAGTCAGCTAAGCCTGCACGAATACGCCGACGCCACCCTTGAGGCTTTGGACGCGGTGGGAGTTGGGCAATTTGACGTGGTGGGTATTCACACCGGCTCCTGCGAAGCCACTGACATAGCTGCCCGATTCCCCGAACGGGTGCGCCGTATAGCGTTGGTCACCGCCCCGGTCTTTTCAGCCGAAGAAGTTCCCGCCTTCAAAGACAGTTACCTGCACGAACCGGAACCAAGCGCCGACGGTTCGCACCTCGCTTGGTATTGGGACTGGTGGCAGAAGGGTGGCTTCGGCGGGGCTGCCGAGCGATCTCAGGACTGGCCTGCAGACCTGCTGCATGAATTCATGGTCGACCACCTGCTGACTCAGCCACACCCGTGGTGGGCGCACCACGCCGTGTTTGACAGCCCAACGGGGGAACAACTCTCCACGCTGCGCCAGCCGCTCTTGGTGCTGCACGTGCACGACGACCTCATCGAGCAGACAGAGCGGGCTATTGCGCTTCTTCCCTCTCATGCCGAAGTCGTCCCGCTTCCCGAATTGACCGACGTGCTGGGGCATTTCACGACCTCAGCCGAGACGATCCTGCACCACATTGAGGCGTTCCTGGCCTGAAGCTAGGCAACTTTAACCCTTTAACCGCCAATACAACTTCCAAAAGGAAAGTTCATGAAACTGCCCGCCAACAACCGCTATGACTACGTGTCGATCAACGACCGTCCCACTTATGAGTGGCCGAACGGAACTCGGCTGGCCGTGTGCTTATCAAACAACATAGAGCACTTCGCTTTTAAAGCCGGCATCGGTCTTAACGACTCGGCTGTGAGTGCTCCCCCGAACTACCGCAGCTACGCATGGCGTGACTATGGAAACCGCGTCGGCATCTGGAGAATGTTCGACGTATTCGACGACCTGGACTTCCCCTGGTCGCACAACGTAAACGCGACCGCAATGGAGCTCTACCCCGACATAATTGCCAAGATCATCGAGCGGGGCGACGAAATAATCGCTCACGGCCGGACGAACTCCGAACGCAGCGACGGCCTCTGGGAGGAGGACGAGGCCCGCCTCATCGCCGAGACGACGGAGATCATCACGAAGCACTGGGGCAGGCGACCGAAAGGCTGGCTAGGCCCATACATCGCAGAGTCGGCGGTGACCAGCGATCTTCTAGTGGAGGCGGGATACACCTACACGCTTCAATCTCCGTGCGACGACCAGCCGATCTGGCTCAAGACGAGGTCTGGCCCGTTGCTCAGCATCCCGTATCCGCTGGAGTTAAACGACGTAGGCGCACTGGTCTTGCGCCATCACACCGGACCTATGTTCGCAGAGATGGTAACCGACCAATTCGACGAGATGCTCCGTCTTTCGGCGCAGCAGCCTCTGGTGTGCTCAATCTCCCTGCACACTTTCCTGGTTGGCCAGCCTTTCCGTCTGAAGCACTTGCGGGCTGCCCTCGAGCACATCAGCAGCAGTCGAGACGAAGTATGGCTGTCCAAACCAGAAGAGATAGCTGAGCACGTGCTTTCCCTGCCTGAGGGCACAATTCCAGGTATTGGGCCGCAAGCGGCGGCTTAGGTTCTGCTTGGGGCGCCTCCGCAATCTGGGTTGCGCCAAAACTAACTAGCTGCGGCTGCGAACAGCGGAGCGCTGCTAGCGTGCCATGTCCGCGCACCGAACGCTGTTGATTGAACCGTCAACCACTCTGAACCGTCAACCAATGCTGGAGAAAGCCATGCAACCAGGCCCAATTGACATTCACGCTCATGTCCTGCCGGACGACTGCCTAATTATCCCCACCGCAGACGGCGAATTAGTCCTCCGGGAAGTTAACGGAGAGTTGCACCTAGGCAACCTTTCTTTGTCGATACGCACCGACACGATGCACAAGCTAGATCTGATCCTCGAAGACATGGACCTTCACGACTTGGCCGTGCGCGCCATGTCTCCGCCCCCGTTCTCGTTTGCGCTTGACGCTTCGGGGGAGAGGGCCGCGACGTACATCGCCTCGGTCAACGACGGACTCCTGCGCTTGTGCGAGCAGGCGCCCGATCGGCTGCGCGGGCTCGGGTCGCTGCCGCTGGCCGACCTAGACGCGGCCTTGGAGGAAATGCGCCGCCTGAAAGAGTTTGAAATGATCCGCGGTTTCACCGTCCCGCCGCTGGTGAATGGAGTGTCTTTCGAACAAGATCCGTTGAAGACTGCTCTGCGGGAGGCTCATCGGCTGGACATGTGCATGATCGTGCACCCCATGCAGCTCCCCGGGCCGGGGCTGGGGCACCACTACCTGATCAACCTGCTGGGCAACCCGACGGAGACGGCTGCAGCCATCGGCGCCGCCATCCTGTCCGGCTTAGTGAGCGAACTCGAGGACGTGAGGTTGGCTTTCCTGCACGGCTCCGGGTGCGCTCCCTACATACTGGGGCGCTGGGATCACGGGTGGTCGGCGCGTCCGGACGTCTCCGCCGACTGCAGGGAGAAGCCCAGTGAGATCTTCAGACGCTGCATCTGGTCGGACACGCTTACTCACAGCCCCGCCTCCGCCCGCTTCCTAGCTGAAGCCGCCGGGGCGGACAAGCTGGCGCTGGGGTCGGATTACCCCTTTGATATGGCCGCCAAAGATCCTGTTAGAGCAGCTAGGGAAGCCGGACTGGACATAGAGGAACTAACCCGCAACGCCTTGAAATTTCTGGGCTATTGAGCCCGCCCGATCCTCTGGAAGGCGACGAGCCCGACTCGCCTTCCGACCGAACGGCGAAGCCCCGCGCCGAACGGCCGCCTGATTCATTCAGCGAGCAGCCATCCAACAACGAACCTTCGCCCGACTTTCGGCATTCGCCTGGTTCTCAGCGCTGGATACTGCTGGGCGGTCTCTGGGTGGTCTACTTCTCTTTCGGCCTGATCGTCACCTCTCTGGCTCCCCTGCTCACGCCGGTCAGCGCCGAACTGGAACTTTCCAAATCCAGCCTGGGCGCCATCCTGGGGGCTTGGCCGCTGGTGTTCATAATCGCTTCACTGCCCTGCGGTTGGCTGCTAGACCGCATCGGTCTGCGATGGGCGTTGTTCCTGGGAACCGCCCTCATGTGCCTCTCGGGGGTGTTACGGGCGATGGCGAACGACGGGGTCGACCTTTTCATTGCTGTCGGCGTCTTCGGGTTGGGCGCTCCACTCGTCTCCAATGGGGCGCCGAAACTCGTCGTCACCCATTTCCCGGAGCGGGAACGAGCGCTGGCCACGGGTCTGTATCTGACTGGGCCGATGGGAGGCCAGATCGTCGCCTTGGCGCTGGCGAACAGCGTGATTCTGCCTTTGGTGGGTGGGACCTGGAGAGGAGTGGTTTTCGTGCTGGCCGCGGCAACCGCCGGGAGCGGGTTGCTGTGGCTGACGTTTCCTAACAGAAACAGCGCCGGAGGGGAGGGGGCAGACGGAACTGCGGAAGCGCCCGGAGGAACGGAGGTTATGGCGGGATCGGGGGAGACGGACGCAGCGCGGGGAACTAACGCCGCGGCGATGGATGGCAAGACAGACGCAACGGGAACAGAAGCGGCTGAAACGGGCGAGGGGGCGCTGGACAGGTCGTCTGGCGCAGAAACTCAAGGGGCGGCGCCGCCGAGGAGGTCGCCATCGATGACGCTCATGCGCGAACGATCCATGCAGTTGGTGCTCTTGCTGGCCGTATCTGTGTTTTTCGTGAACCATGGGCTGAACAACTGGATGCCCAAGATCCTTGAAGACGGAGGTGTGTCGGCCAGCGCCGCAGGCTTCATCACCGCCGTTTCATATGGGGCAGGCGCAGCGGGCTCTCTCCTGCTTCCCCACCTTGGCAAGGACTCCAATCGCATCTGGCTGCCGGTAGTGACGTCCCTCTGCCTAGCGGCGACGGTGGCGATGCTCGCCGTCATCTCAGGAATGGCCGCTGCGCCGTTCGTGGCCCTGGTGGGTTTCTTCCGCTTCGGACTCGTAGGCCTTTCGCTGATGGTGTTGATGCGGGTGCCCGGCACCGACAGTCGAAACATGGGGGTGGCCAGCGGACTTTTCTTCAGCGCTGGCGAAATAGGGGGCTTCACAGGCCCGTTGACGGTGGGCGCAATCGCAGACGCCGGAGGCGGATTTTCGGCCAGCCTGCTGACGCTGACCGCCGCCACCCTGCTGCAGACCTACCTGCTGATTCTCATCTTCAGACGCAGCGCCCGCATCCAAGGACTGAGGGGCATGCCTTCAGGTCTGCCTCCAGAACCGCCGGGGCGGATGGTTTGAACAAGGCTGCCACCCTACGAACGTGTCGCTTAGGAAAATCTGGCTGTACCGACCCTTAGTCGTTACGCATAGTTGCGCAGGGGTCATAGGACTGAGGCAGATAAGCAGTTCAGTCCGATGTCTCTTCTGTTTTTTCCTTCGGTTTCTTCTTCCCTGAATGGGGAATGAAAAACGCCAGCACGAAAGAGCTCACAACAAAGAAAATCAAGAGGCTGACGATCACAAGAAGTTCGACTCTTAGCCTGTTGTTTCGCTCTTCCAATTCGGATATCTCCGAGAGCGACCCTTCGTCATACGACTGTACGGCTGCTAGAAGGGGATTCATCACTTGCGCCTTTGCGCGCAGGTACTCTGCGGAATACAACAAGTCATTCGCCTCTTGAGAATTGCCTTCCTGAGCGGCGGCTATTGCCGAGCTTTCCATTTCAATCTGAACTGACGAATTGTGTTCAGCCTCATGCAACAACGAAGTCTCGTTTCCGTCTACGCCAGTCTCAACCAACAAGTCGAGCAGCGGAACAGTCTGGCCTTCTAGTTCCAGTTGACCACTCGACCCAGATGGACTGTTGCTGTCGAGAACGAAGTCCCAATACGCCAGGTTATAGTCTCTAGGGCGAGGTACTTTCCCAGCTTGAATATCTTGTATCGCCTGGTGGTACCCTAGGTAACGCTCGTCGCCGGTGGCTACGTAACTTCGCGCCATACGCGTCAAATCTTCGTAATTCTGGTGCAACTCATCAGCATGGAAGTAGAAGTTGTCCCGGTCTTGCCAAGAATCGAAAAGAACTCGAGAGTTACCCGAATACTCCGTAATCAGAAACACCGAGACCGCTAGAAGCACCAAGGCGCAGATAGGTACAATGAACATAATCCGACGCATCGGGTCTGACCCTTCTGCAGTCTCGGCGGTAAATGACTTAGATGCCCAACGTCGACTCCCGGCAAAGTAATCATAAGGGTTTTTGTTCATTCAGAAGACTTGGCCTCAGCCTCTTCAACGGTCTCCGGCTTTGATCCGGGAAGAAAAAACGCCAACACAAAGGATGCTACCACAAAAAACATCGCAAGGGTGATCGTGATCGTCGTGTCTCTAGTGAGCCTGTCGCGTTCTGCATTTAGTTTGTCCCGCTCATCTTGCATTGCGTCACGTTCCGCAATCAGCACCCCCCGGTTTGCGATTATCTGAGAGACGTTCTCCTCGGGAAAGGCCATGTAAGACCGACCTTCAATCATTGTAGGTGTCATATCCTCAGCCAGGGAAATGGCGTTGCTTGCGGCTCTTTCGAAATTCACTGAAACATCAGAGACATTGTTTGAAATGTCTGCAACATTGTCTGAACTGCGCGAGATCAGGTACACCGAGACCGACAGCAACACCAACGCGCAAATCGGAACTAAGAGCATGACTTTCTTCATAGGGTTGACTATTACGGCGTTGTCCATTGTTGGTTTCCACCATCTTTCTGTGACAGGCTGGCCGGCACCAGCCGATTGTCGTTGCCGTTAGGTCGCCGAGACTGACCATAGACGCCTTGTTGCTGGACATTCTAGCGCGTTAAGCAAAGTTTATTAACAATTATTAACAAGCGCGTAGATAAGCCTTCGGGATTACGGCCCGGGATTAGGGCCTACGAGTGACCCGCTAGAACTGCGGCGATGCAAGGGGTTGGCTAGACACAGACAGCACTATACGATGAAGGGCTGAATGGGCGCCACGATAATTCACACTGCCGACTGGCAGTTAGGAACGCAATTCGCCAGCATCCCAGGCGACGACGGCGCTGCGCTGCGCGAGCAGCGAATCGCAACCGTGGAGGCCGTTGCGCGGCTGGCGCAGGAGCGACAGGCCGACGCTATTCTCGTCTGCGGCGACGTTTTCGACTCCAACGCCGTAGCGGATAAGACGATTCTCCAGGCGCTGAACGCCACCCGAACGTTCAAAGGAGACTGGGTCTTCATCCCCGGGAACCACGATCCAGCCCTCGCAGAATCCGTCTGGAGCCGCTTTCAGCGCATCTTGGTCAGCAAGAATCAGGAATCCGGAAACTTGCATTTCCTTCTCAAGCCCGAAGAGCCGCTGAGGCTCAAGGAAGGTGCTTTGACGATCCTGCCTGCCGTTTTGGAGAGGCGGCATGAAGTCGACGACCTGACCGCTTGGTTCAACCACTGCGAGCCACAGTCTGGGGCCATACGAGTGGGCATGGCGCACGGCTCGGTGCGGGAATTCCTGCCTGACTCGAATACGCCGAACCCTGTTGCGCTGAACCGCGCCGAAGCGGCGGAACTGGACTATCTGGCCCTCGGGGACTGGCACGGGACACTCCAGATCAACGACCGCACTTGGTATTCCGGAACTCCAGAGCCAGACCGCTTCAGATCCAAAGATCCCGGCAACGTCCTAGTCGTCAGCATCGACCGGGCAGGAACGCTTCCTTCGGTGGAGAAAGTCCGCGTGGGGCGGTATGAGTGGAAAGAAGAAGAGATTACGATCTACTCCGATGAAGACCTGAAGAACCTGGAACAACGGCTAGAAACGCTGGCGCCAAACCCGCAAGACACGCTTCTGAGCCTAGAGCTTTCAGGGGTCGTAAACTTTGCGCTCCATGACCGGCTAAGAGGAGTGATCGAGGAATGGAAAGCGCTTCTGCGCTACTTGAAAATCGAAATGAACTTGACGCCCGAACCAAGTCAGGATGATCTCGACCGAATCGACCTAAGCGGGTTTGTGCGTACTGCAGTGGAACAATTACGCGCAAAGGCGTCCAACTCATACGACACGGAAGCCAAGACGGCGAAAGAAGCTCTTCTAAAGCTTTACGAGATGCATGTTCGGATGGGGAACTGACCAAATGCATATACGGCGCATAGCAGTCAAGAATTTCCGCAAACTCCTGGACGTGGAGGTTGAGAACATCGGGACAGGCTTGACGGTCGTCGTGGGCGAAAACGAAGAAGGCAAGTCAACCATGTTGAAGGCGCTGCAAGCAGCGTTCTTTGAACGTCACAATTATTCGGGTAAAGCCGCCAAAGGGATGCTGCCATTCGGCTCCAAAGTACGCCCCGAAATAGGAGTTGACTTCGAAGCAAACGATGTGGAGTACCGTCTCAAGAAAGGTTTCATACAATCGCCAAGCGCCCTGCTTGAAAGCAATTCACAGAAATGGCAAAACGCCGCCGCCGAAGAAAAACTAAGAGAAATACTAGGATTTACGTCTCCCCGAGGAGCAACTTCAAAGAAACATCACGGGCTTTCAGGTCTGTTATGGGTGGAACAGGGCAGAGCGTTCAATCCGCTTGAATTAAATCAAGACACTCTCTCTTCAGTTCACGAAGCCATTGAGGGCGAAGTCGGGCAGGTAACAGGCGGTGAAAGGGGGCGCAAACTGCTAGAAGCGATCGATGAGCGCTACAGCAAGTACTTCACGCCAACAGGCCGCGAAAAGCAAAAATTGAAGGACGCGCAGGACAAAGTCGAAGCTTTGCAGAAAGAGGTTAACAAGCTCGAAAGTGAACTTTCTGAGTACGAAGGCAAAGTCGACCGATTGCAAATTATAAAAGAAAAGCTTGAGCGCTACGAAAAAGAAGACACGCTTGGTCACGCCGAAAACGAAGAAAAAAAAGCAGCAAACGCCGAAAAAATCCTTGCAGAAACAGAGGGCAAATGTGAAATAGCATCGGCAGAGTTAGACGCGGCCGAAAAGTCCTTTGAGATCATCGAAAATGAACACTCAAATCGGAATTCAAAGATCGAAAAGCTCAAAAAGTACAAATCGGCAATACTTGATGCCAAGAAATTGCTGGAACAATCTGAGGAAGCACGCAGAGAAACCACCGAATCTCAAAGTCTCGCCGAAGAACAAATGAGGGAAGCTAGAAAAGATTTCGAAAAGGCAAGAAGCGATCTAATAGCTGCTCAACGTAGACTCAAACGAGAAGAAGCGCTCGCATCACTAGGCATTTTAGAAGAAAGATTGGATAGAGCACAGAAGGTCAAAGAAGAGGTCGACAACTACAGAATTTCTGCAAAAGCCATTGGTGTGACCGAAGAAAATTTGGTTTCTTTGAAGAAAATTGCAACCGAACTAGACAGGAAACGAGCTGCCCTTGAGGCCGTCGCAACCACGATCGAATTTTCACCCACAGATGACCAAATTGTGACCGTTGACGACTGGACTGACGACTTGATTGTGGACACCGACATTCCCCTCAGAATTAAAGAACGGACATCCCTGGAGCTAGAAGGATTTGGGGAGCTAACAGTAACTCCAGGCGGCGAAGACATACGCCTCAGTCGCATTACAGTTGATAACCTTCAGAGCAATTTGAAATCTTCGTTGGACGAACTTGGTTATTCTTCTATAGGGGAAGCCGAAGAAAACTTTCGTAAAAAAAGCGAACTGCTTATTGAAAGAGAAAAGGCGCAAGCACTACTAGATGGAATCGTTCCAGAAGGATTGGAACATTTAGAGAGCGACATTAAAGTCCAACGTGAGACTTTAGCATCCATGACGGTTGACGAAGACGAGCATCCCGTCTCAAAACAAGAAGCGCAAAGATTGGAAGAGAACGCCCTATCTGCCGAGGAAGAGGCCGAGAATGAGCGGAAAATGGCAGAGAGAATCCTTGAAGCAGAAAATAAGAAATTATCCGAAGCCAAAGAAGAGTGGATCAAAAACAGTACTTCCTTTGAAACAACTAAACGAGACATGGAAAGCCTTGAGCAGGACATTAATACAGAGCGTGCCAACAAGTCTGACGAGCAGCTAAAGGAAGAACTAAGCAAAGCCGAAAGACGACGCGACGAACGCGAGCTTGCTTTGGACAAACTCACAGAACAACTTGACGCAATGTCACCTGATCTCATACGCAGCGAACGAGAACGAACTCAGGAAGTTCTTTCAAATCTAAAACAACAAATTGATAGAGAGAAGCAGCAGGCACGCGACCTGGAAGTGGAACTGCGAACGATTGGGCAAACCGGCCTGGGAGAGAAAGTTGAAGAAGAACGCAGTAAACACACACAAGCAGAGCAAACTCTGGAGCGCCTCTTAGTAGACGCCGAGGCTTGGCGACTACTAAAGGAAACTCTGGAAAAGGCGGAACGCGAAGCGAAAGAGACTTTCATAGCGCCGGTCAGAGAGCACTTGCAGCCTTACATGAGATACGTGCTACCCCGCACGAGTCTCAACTTGGACGCTGACAGCCTAGAGATCGATTCGCTGCAAAGAGACGGCCTAGAGGAACCGTTCCAGAGTCTGAGCGTGGGGACGCGTGAGCAGATCGCAGTTCTTGCACGACTTGCCCTTGGGGAAATCCTCCAGGAAGACAACAAACCAGTTGCGATCATTTTGGACGACCCACTTGTCAACAGCGACGACGAGCGTTTTAGGCTGATGTCGGCCGCGCTGCGCAAGGCGGCCAAGAAAATGCAAGTTCTCATCCTGACCTGCCATGAACAGAGGTACCAATCCCTTGGTGCAAGAATGGTGCCCTTGCAGGACTGTTACAGAAACTAATCCCCATGCGAGCAATTCAACTGCAAGAACCCGGAAAGGCAGCCCTCGCCGAAGTGCCGCCGATCAGCGGCGGCGTTGGTACGGGCGGCTCCCCCGGCGACGCTCCTGTGCTCGTCCGCACCACCCAGTTCGGGCTCTGCGGAACCGACACAAAAATCCTTGACGGGCACATCCCTGTCAAAGCGCCCATCACGCTGGGGCACGAGGCTGTCGGCGTGGTCGATCACCCTGGAGGGAGCGATTTCGCCGTCGGGCAGCGAGTGCTCATCGACCCGGGAGTGATCTGCGGCGACTGCCGGCTGTGCAAGGCGGGGCGTTCAAATCTCTGCCTCAACGGCGGGCTGCTGGGACGGGACGCCGACGGCGTGTTTGCGGAACTAATCGCTGTGCACAGCCACCGCCTGCACGCCATACCCGACGCCGTAAGCCCGAACGCAGCTGTGCTGCTCCAAGTCCTGGGGACGTGTGTTCACGCCCTGCGCCGACCGGCGATGACCTCCCGGCAGCGCGCCGTGGTCATTGGGCTGGGGGTGTCAGGTCAGCTCATCGTACAACTGCTGATTGCACGTGGACTAGAAGTGCTGGGCGTAACACGCTCCGAGCAAAAACAGGAACTAGCCCGCAAATGGGGGGCGGCAGCCGTATCGCCAAGCGAAGCCGCCGAGGCAGTGAATGAGCACACCGACGGGATGGGCGCTGATTTGGTGGTGGAGGCGGTGGGAATCGAGTCAACGCTGGGAATGTCGTTGGAACTCGCAGCAACCGGCGGCGTGGTGATCGCCTTCGGCATCATCACCTCAGGCAGCACAGGGCTGCCTTACTACAACCTCTACTTCAAGGAACTCGACCTGCTCAGCCCGCGGGGGGCGCTAGGTGCCGACTACGACGAAGGCATAAACCTCGTGGCCGAAGGCGTCGTGCAAACCGAGCCGCTGGTGACCCACCGCTTCAGCTTGGACGACGCGACAGCCGCATTTGAAGCAGTGCGCCAACCCGGAGCACTCAAAGTAGTGATGTCGCCTTAGCGCCGACGGCGCAGGGCGGCCCAACAACGAACTGCAAGCAACGGGGCCGTTACGCGGCTGGCGCAGGAGCGGCAGTCCGACGCTATTCTCGTCTGGGGCGGCGGCTTTGGACAGACGCTGAAATCAGCCCCACTAGCAGCATAAACAGCAGCTACACTGTCCCCACCCGAGCCTGCTCTTAAAAACCCCCGAACCTGCGAAGCGTGCGGGTAGCGCAACGGTTGTCACACACTTCCGTAATATGTGTGCATGAGAAGTTCAAATCTTAAGACTTCAAGGCAGTTGCTGTAGTGGAAACGCAAGCCAACCTCATACTCGGGGACTGTCGTCTAGAGATGCTGGCGATCCCGGATGTTTCCATAGATCTAGTTTTTACATCCCCGCCGTATGCCGACCAACGCCAAAACTCCTACGGGGGCGTTCAGCCCGATGAATATGTCGAGTGGTTCTTGCCTGTCTCCGAACAGCTACTGCGAGTGCTGAAGCCCTCAGGCTCGTTTGTGTTGAACATCAAGGAACGAGTGGTAAATGGCGAGCGGAGCACCTATGTAATGGAACTTATCATGGCGATGAGAGAGCAAGGCTGGCTTTGGACGGAAGAGTACATCTGGCACAAGAAGAACTGCTATCCCGGCAAATGGCCCAACAGATTCAGAGACGCCTGGGAGCGTTTGTTGCACTTCACCAAGTCCAAGAAGTTCGCTATGTATCAGGAAGAGGTGATGTTACCTACGGGCGGTTGGAAGGATGCTCGTCTAAGAAACTTGAGCGCAGTAGACAAGACTCGCGACGAATCAAAAGCCGGCAGCGGCTTCGGCAAGAAAATCTCCAATTGGGTGGGCAGAGACATGGCCTATCCGACCAATGTTCTCCACCTAGCAACAGAATGCAGCAACAAGAACCACAGCGCAGCTTTCCCAGAGTCTCTGCCCGAGTGGTTCATCAAACTCTTCACCAAAGAAGGCGACACCGTGCTTGACCCGTTCATGGGTTCAGGCACCACAAACATCGTGGCAAAAAGAATGGGCAGACACTCAATAGGCATAGAGATAATGCCTGAATATCACGACCTCGCCAAAGACACCCTAAACCCCCCACAACTCTGCCTAACTGACACCAACCAAGAATGAAACAATTAGACCTTGCCGATGTGAGGCAGTATGTCACAGACAACATATCCACTTTCCACAAAAAGCGCCTAGACAGTTTAAGCAGGTTAGACTTAGCCAAAATCCTGCGCAGAAAAAATCCGTACCTATTTAAGGTTAAATACCTGCTCACAGCCGAGCAGATCGTGAGAGGCTTCACCGACGCTCATGTGTCTTCCAGCGAAGAGACCCTTTTTGGCGACTGGCTAGAAGGCTTAGCCATCTTCATCAACGGCAAAGTCTATGAAGGACAAAAATCTGGAATTAGGGGCATCGACCTTGAGTTCAACGAAAGCGGAATCCGCTATATCGTCACCATCAAATCTGGGCCTAACTGGGGCAACAGCAGTCAAGTCCGCAAAATGAGGGAAGACTTCACCGCTGCCAAGCGAACTCTTCGAACCGGCAATTCCAAGCTGAACATTGTGGCGGTCAATGGCTGTTGCTACGGCCGAGACACGAAGCCAGACAAAGGCGAATACTTCAAGTATTGTGGTCAAGCTTTCTGGGAATTCGTCTCAGGCGACCCCCACCTGTACACGAGAATCATCGTCCCTTTGGGCAACAAAGCCAAACAGCAAACCGCCACCTTCGACAAAACTTACACTCAAACCATCAACAAAATGACAGCCAACTTCACTCAAGATTTCTGCAAACCTGACGGCTCAATCGATTGGCAAAAGCTCGTAAAGTTCAACTCTCAAAAGTAGCCCCCACTCAAGTGGCTAGAGGGCACTGCTAGACCACTAGGGATACTCCGTCCCTAGGAAACTCCAATGCAAGAGGAAAGCTTATACCCAATGAAATCTGTACGACTGCAAAACCTGGGAAGATAGCTTTCGCTAAACTGCCGGCACCTGAAGTGTCTCAGCACGGCGAAAAAGTGCTCGGGCGCATCAGCCGCCCCGAGTCTGTGCGGCACCGACACGAAGATGCTCGGCGGGCGCATTTACGCCGTCGCAAGCCCGCAAGCAAAGAAATCTGTTGGACAATTCATCTTAACGGAAGCCAACCGTCGTTTGTCTGACTAACATCAACCTTAGAGCTAGGTTCGCAGAGACCGATATATGGCCGCCGCGAGAGGCTGACGCAGAGCCGGTGGCAAGAGCAACCCTCCAAGCCCCAGAGAGGAGCAAAGCAATGAAAGAAGCTTTCGGAGTAATGAGCACCGATTGGCGTGAAGGCATCAACTGGGACGAAGTCAGGCGGTGGCGGCTGAAGCGGGCGCGCGAGGCGATGGCCCGACACGAACTCGGAGCCATGCTGCTGATGTACGACGAGAACATCCGCTACGTCACTTCCACGCTCACGCCTGGGTGGAATCAACTCAAGCCCGGCCTGCGATACGCCGTTCTCGTGGAAGGGAAAGAGCCGATTCTCTATGAGCAGGGCGACATCGGCTACCACATCAGGGAACACTCCCCTTGGATACCCAAAGAGAACGTCCGCTACTCCTACGCCTGGATCAAAGGGGCTGCCGGGCCGGCGGCCAGCGCCCAGGTGGAGAAGTTCACCAACGCCCTGATGGCCGACATTGAAGAGGCTGGAGTGGCCGACAAACCCCTCGGCGTGGACTTCATGGACCTCAACATGATCCGAGTTTTTGAGGAAAGAGGCATCCGCTGGACAGACGGGATGACCCCGATGATGGAAGCCCGAGCCATCAAGAGCCCCAACGAGCAGAAGGCCATGCGCATGGTGGGGTCGATCTGCGATGTCGTTCACTACCAGTTCAGCCAGTTCTTGCAACCGGGTTTGACCGAAAACGAGGTCACTGCTTTCGGCATGGAACAGCTCTACAACATCGCTGGCATGGAGAACGTGGAAGACGTGATCGTCTCCTCAGGTCCGAATGCTTGGCCTAACTGGCGAAACCACGGCGACCGAATCATCCGACCAGGGGAACTCGTGATTATCGACCTCGCCGCCCTCACCTGGAACGGCTTCAAGTCGTGCGTCTACCGCACCTACTGCGTGGGGGGCAAACCCACCGACGAGCACAAGAAGTACTACGACTTGGCGTTGAAGTGGCTTCAGGATTCCATCGACGCAACTCGCCCGGGCGTGACTACCGCTGACATCGCCTCGGTCTGGCCGTCGGCCAAGGAAATCTGGGGTTACGAAGAAGAAGACGAAGCCGCAGCCAACCTCTGGGGCCACGGCCTGGGACTAGCGCAGTACGACCTGCCGGTGATCTCTCGCATCTGGTCTCTGGACCACCCCTTGGAAGTGGAGCCTGGAATGGTCTTCGCCCTCGAAACCCAGCACGGCAAACTCCACGAGTTCGGGGTGAGGCTGGAGGAGATGCTGATCGTGAACGACACCGGCATCGAAATGATCTCCACGTTCCCGATTGAAGAGATAACCGTCGTCGGCTGAGCGCTGCCGGGCGGCTGAGATCAAGCGCCTGACGAGCGTCTAGACGGGCGTCGGGCAAGCGGCATCAGGTCGGTGGCATCAGGTCGGCGCATCGGATCGGAATCGACAGAGTAGACGATGAAACGTCGAGTGCTCCCGTTAGGAGACTCTTCCGCTATGGAGATCTCCGTCGTGGGGGGCAAGTCGGCCGGCCTTTCAAGGGCGCTCAACGCAGGCCTGCCTGTTCTGGACGGGTTCACGCTGGCAGTGGAAGCCTCAGCAACTACGCTCAGCGCCGCCGCGGCGGTGTTGAACGAACGGGGATCTGGGGCCGCTCGACTGGCCATAATGAAAACCGAATTCCCCGAACCGCTGATCCGCGAACTAGATGAGGCGGCCAAGCAACTCCCCGAACCGCTGATCGTGCGCTCATCGGTCGTGCTGGAACACGACGGGAGGTGGGCAGGGGCTTTCGCATCCCTGTCAGAGCTACGTCGGGAGGAAGTCCCGAAAGCCATTCGCAGCATCTGGGCGGGCGTCTTCGCTATGGAGACCCTGGACAGGTTTGAGGCGGTGGGAATCAAGCCGGAGAGTGCGCTGGCTGGAGCGCTCATACAGCCTGAGATATCCCCAGACTACGGCGGCAGCGCCAGCGTGGACAGACGGGGAATCGTGAGCGTGGCGGCGGTGGCGGGGTCGCCGCGTGACCTGCTGGCAGGGTGGGTGCCTGGGGTTCAGGGGTTCGTCGCAGCGAACGGAGAGGTCAGCGGAACAGAAGCGTCGGCCCTCTTGGGCGAGGATCTGCTGGGGCGCGTGGCGGAGCTGGCGCGACGAGTGGAAGCCGAGTTGGGATGCAATCTCATCGAATGGGCGGCCTGCGGAGACAACCTCGTGCTGCTTCAGGTAATGGAGACGCCCTCTCCCGGCGGCGGTAAAGGTGTAGAAGGAAGGGACGCGGAGGAGGGCGGAGACGGCGGGGGGATGGTACTGCCAGCCGCGCTGGGATTGCCCCAGGCGCGGAAGATGGCGCGGTTGGTGGCTGAGTATCCGGGCAGTTTGGGAGAGGAACTGGTGCTGAGTTGGCGGGGGGCCTGGGATGGGAACGAGGACACCGAGACCCACGGGGGAAGCACTTCGGACAGCCCCGAGGACGAGCACCGGACAGGAAGCGAGCACGGGACACACCGGACGGGAGAGACGCACGGGGGACACGGGACGCACGCCGAACCCCACGGACTTGCGGCAGGCGGAGCAGGCAGAGACCCCCTAGATCTGCTTGCCGAAGCCCGCAGACTCGCCGACGACCTCACCGCTGCCGCCTGGGGCAGACCGACGCAGCAGGCGACCGCCACTGCCGCCGCGGCGCTTCGCCGGCTTCGCGGAGACAGACCCGACGAATCTCTGGAGGCTCTGAGCGCCTTGGAGGAGGTTGACCCTGCTGCCTGTCGGCGGCTGCTAAGCATTCTGGAACGCCTGGCTGCTGCCCTTCCGCAGCCAGAACGCATCTGGTATCACACGACCGAAGAACTGGCCGACGTGCTGAGCGGCGCCGAGCCGCCGCGCAGCGGACGTGTGGGACGCGACCGCTGGGAACCGTTCCTGGCGGGAGTGGCAGCGCTGAGCGGTGAAGCGCGCAGCGGTTTGGCCGCATCAGGAGGTGTAGGCGCGGGGCGTCTGAGTTGGGTGGGGCAGCCCTCGGCGACCGATCACGTAAGACCCCGGGACGTGATCGTGGTGCAGTATCCGCTGCCGAACTTCGCCCCCCTGCTCTGGGACGCCGCCGGGCTAGTCGCCCTGGGAGGAGCGCCTTCCGCCCACTTGATGGAGGTAGCCCGCTCGCTCGCCGTCCCGGCCGTGGTCGGGTGTCCGATAGGCGACTTGCTCAACGGCGCCGGCCCGCCAGGGTGCTCCGCTCCGCCGGACGGGGCGGAGTCCGCCGGACGGAAGGGAGACCACATGACGAGCACGAGCGGAGCGCATGCCGAAGAGTTCCGCATCGTCGCAGTCGACGGCGACGAAGGCAGGGTGGCGGTTCTGCGGCCATGAGGAGGACGCTCTGCGATCAACCAACCGCTGAGATCCCCCGAAGGCGAGTGGCTATGACAACAGGGTTGCGGCCATGACGACGGAGCGGCCCCGGGTGGGCGTCATAGGGCTGGGCATCATGGGCGGCGCTATGTCCGCCAACCTGCTGGAGGCCGGCTTCGAGGTCTACGGATACGACACAGACGACGAGCGGCAGAGCAGCTTTTCCGGTGTAGGTCTGCCGTCCGCGGCTGAAGTAGCAAACCTCAGTGACGTGGTGCTGCTGTCGCTTCCGTCGGGGGAAGCCCTCTCGGAGGTCGCCGAGCAGATCGCCGCTGGGGGCGAGCGCCTACACTCCTCCGTCGACGCAGACGAAAAGGGAGGGTCAGACAACGGGGCGGCTGCGGGGGAAGCGGACGGAGCGAGCAGAACGCCGGTCGGGGCGCCGGTCGGGGCGCCGGCTGGGGAAGGGGATGCCGACCGGGCGACCGCAAGGGCGGTCGTAGTGGTGGAAATGGGGACCCTGCCGCTTGAAATCAAGCAGCAATCCCAGAAGCGCCTAGCTGCCGTCGGCGTAGACATGCTCGACGCCCCCGTGAGTGGAACTGGTCTGCAGGCCGCAGACGCAACCCTGATCGTCTACGCAAGCGGCAGCCGGTCTGCCTATGAGTCGGCTCGGGCGGTCTTTGAAGTGATCGCCGCCCGCTCCTTTTACCTCGGCGAGTTCGGTAACGGCTCGCGGATGAAGTTCGTAGCCAATCTGCTGGTGGCGGTCAACACGGTCGCCGCAGCCGAGGCGCACGCTCTAGGGGCGGCAGCCGGACTCGCCCCGTCGGTTACGCAGGAGGTGATTGCAGCAGGCGTGGGCAGTTCACGCATGTTCGAGATCCGCGGGGCGATGATGGTGAAGGGAAACTACGACCCTGCAGCGCGGCTGGCGATCATTAAAAAGGACGCCGAGATCATCGCCGAGTTTGCGCGCACACTAGGGGTCGAGACTCCGCTCCTAGACGCCGCCATTCCGATCTATCAACGGGGAACGGCCAGCGGGTTGGGCGACCTCGACGCCGCCGCCGTAAGGCGCCTGTTCGACCTCGGCCTCTCGGGCGGCGCTGGAGACCCCCCGGGGGACGGCGGCTAGAAATGCCAAGCGCCCTCCGGAGCAGTGAGCGGGGTTTGGGTGTATTGGAATATCGGGGATGGAGTATCGGGGATTCGAGCATTTAGTGCCGCCACTGAAATCTCGTTAGCCTAAAGTTGAATTAGCCACAAAGGAGCCCGACTATGTCCATCCCCCGTCAAGAACTCACTAACGAACTCCTTGAGGAGTACTGCGCACGCTTCAACAACTGGGGGCGGTGGGGGAACGACGACGAAGTCGGCACCCTCAACTTCATCACGCCCGAGAAAATCCGCCAGTCAGCGGGGTTGGTGCGCAGCGGGAAGGTGTTCTCACTAGAACTCCCGCTAGACGGGTCAGGGCCGCAAACCGGCGCTTTCGGACGAGTCAACCCGGTCCACTCAATGGTGGCCACCGGCACCGACTACGTCGCCGGCAAGCAGGACTGGCCGCTGAATTGGGGAGTCGCCGACGACTCGCTTTTCCTGTTCCTCCAGGGAGGCACGCAGTGGGACGCCCTTTCGCACATCTTCCATCACGGAAAGATGTACAACGGCTACGACGCCAACCTGGTCACCGCTAAGGGTGCGGACGTCTGCGGAATCCAAAACCAGAAGACGGTGGTCTCACGAGGAGTGTTGCTGGACATCCCTAGAGTTCTGGGAGTTGAATACCTCGATCCAGGCGACCCCATCGACGGCGATCTGCTAGACGAGGCGTGCCGCCACCACGGCGTGGAGGTTGGGACAGGCGACATCGTCCTCATCCGCACCGGCGACATGGCCCGCAGGCGCAACCTTCCTGGTTGGGATGGATATTCGGCTGGAGACTCGCCCGGACTTTCGCTGCTCTCCGCCCCCTGGCTGGCGGAGCACGAAATCGCAGCCCTGGCCACCGACACCTGGGGGGCCGAGGTGCGCCCCAACGAGATTCCCGACAGCTTTCAGCCTGTGCACCTAGTGATGATCGTGAACATGGGCTTGTTTGTAGGTGAGATCTGGTACTTGGACGAACTAGCCGAAGACTGCGCCGACGACGGCGTCTACGAATTTCAGTTGGTTGCTCCGCCGTTGGTCATCCCGCGAGCGGTGGGCTCTCCGCTTAACCCACAGGCCATCAAGTAACGGCGCTCCGACGGGAATTGGCGACAGCGCTCGGCGGGCGGATGAGCGCAGCAGCGCAGCGAAACGGCGCGACGGACGCAGATGATGTCTGAACGATCTACCGGTGCGGGGCGTCTGACCAGGGGACTGGTCGCCCCCGGACGGGTTTCGCTGGGCTGGATCGGTGCCGGAGTGATGGGGTCGTCGATGTGCTCGCGGCTGATGGAAGCTGGGTTTGACGTAACTCTCCACACCCGCACGAAAGCCAAGGCCGATCCGCTCCTAGAAAGAGGGGCCGCCTGGGCCGGGACGCCTAGGGCAGTGGCCGAGGCTGCAGAGGTCGTCTTTGCCATCGTCGGCTACCCCTCCGACGTACGGCAGGTCTTCCTGGGCAACGACGGGGTGCTGCAGGGCTGTTCCGGCGGGGAGGTGATCGTGGACATGACCACCAGCGAGCCGTCGCTGGCGGTCGAGATCGCCGAAGTGGCAGCGAGCCGGGGCGCGGCTGCGATCGACGCACCCGTGTCGGGAGGGGACGTGGGGGCCCGCAGCGGAACGCTGTCGATCATGATCGGCGGCGACGCCGGGGTCGCGGCTGCCCTGGAGGAATGCTGGGCGGCGATGGGACGCACCTGGGTGCATCAGGGAGGCCCTGGGGCGGGTCAACACACCAAACTCGTTAACCAGACGCTCATCGCTTCGGGGATGATAGGCGTATGCGAAGCTTTGCTCTACGCTTGGCGCGCAGGTCTTGATCTGGAGGCTGTCATGGAATCGGTGGCTTCTGGGGCTGCCGGCAGTTGGTCGCTGTCCAACCTGGGTACACGCATGATGTCCGGCGACTTCGAGCCAGGTTTCTTCGTCGAACACTTCGTTAAGGACATGGAGATTGCCCTGCAGGAAGCCGAACGGATTGGCTTAGAGATGCCTGGGCTGCGCCTGGCCGGCGAGTTGTACGAACGTCTCCTCCGCAGCGGACGGGGGAAGAAGGGCACGCAGGCTCTCATCCTGGCGCTGGCTGAACTCTCCGACCTGGACTGGGAAAGCCGCTGAAGGCTGCTGAGAGTTTTGCCGCACCCCCAATCGGCACACCCCCAAACTCGCCTCACACCCAGCTCGACAACCCCCTAACTCGCCGCAACCAACTCGCCTCACCGCCAGTTCACCGCACACCCAAGTTCGGCACAATCCCGCCGACTCTCCGCACCACTCCACCCCCCCTCCATCCTTTCACCCAATTGTCACACCCCTTGCACTAGTGTTTTTGCTTGATGTCTTGGCTGGGTTCAAAACACTATTCCACAGCAAAGATCTGGACACCGCCCGATGAATTTTTTAATTCTCGTGTAAGTCAACTATGTGTAGATGATGGCAAGTGCGCCGAACGTAAGACAATCAACAAAGAGTCGGCATGACCGAGGGGGCGACTCCGGTCTTGGCGACCTTCCGTAATCGTACGTAAGACAATCAACAAAGAGTCGGCATGACCGAGGGGAAACGAGCCAGAACTGCTACCTCGGCTTTTGGGGTGGGTCGCCGCGAGGGGCATGACTCTTCGGCGTTCTACGACCGCTTCCCTATGCCGAAAGTGAGTAAGGACAACAAAATCGCACCTCCGGCCTGCCTGGATCAACTTTGGGTAGGTGACTCACGCAAAATGGACGAGTACGGCGAAATAGCCGACAATTCAGTAGCCCTTGTAGTTACCTCTCCTCCTTACTTCGTGGGCAAGGAATACGAAGAAGATCTTGGAGAGGGACGCGTGCCCGCCTCATACGGCGAATATCTGGAGATGCTGCACGATGTGTTCGCGGAATGCGTCAAAAAGCTCGAACCGGGCGGTCGCATTGCTGTAAACGTCGCCAACCTGGGGCGTAAACCGTACCGGTCGCTCTCTGCGGACGTGATCCACATCCTCCAAGATCGGCTCAATTTGCTGCTGCGCGGTGAGGTTATCTGGAAAAAAGCGAATGGGGCAAACGGCAACTGTGCCTGGGGGAGCTACCGCAAGCCAAGCAACCCAGTTTTGCGCGACCTGACCGAGCGAATCGTGATCGCCTCCAAAGGACGCTTTTGCAGAACGCTAAGCCAGAGGGAGCGACAAGAACAAGGATTTCCTTCGGAAACATCTATTACAGCTGAAGAGTTCATGGAAGCAACAACCGACATTTGGAGTTTCCAACCAGAATCTGCTACACGCGTCGGCCATCCGGCGCCATTCCCGGTAGAACTACCTCAGCGACTTATTGAACTCTACACATATGAAGGAGACCTAGTTCTTGACCCATTTATGGGTGCAGGCACGACTGCAGTTGCAGCAATAAACAGAAACCGTCACTTTGTTGGTCTTGACACCAACCCCGAATACATCACAATTGCCAACAAACGAATTCAAGAAGCAATAGAGACGCAAGAGGCACAGCAGTAGAACTCTAATGTCCAATGATCGGACCAAGATAACCGAGTTGGCAACCGCACTTGGGATGACAAAATACCCAACCCTAGAAGAAGCATGCCAAAACCGCCCTAAAGAGATAAAAATTGATGCAACTATTTGGTCGGATCTCGACAAAATAATCGACGAAGGGCAATTCGCCCAATGCGCTCAGAAAGCTTTCTCCAATGGCAAATACTTTAAGGATCATCCGGATGGTCTATTGGGTCAAACTGTAAGGAGAATCGAATGGACTGCTAACCAAAAAAATCCTGAAGACGAAAACTTCCCTTCAGACATTGTCATTAATAGAACAATTTACATTAGCTGCAAATATAAATCCAATTTGCTCCATAATGCCGCCCCTGCACGTATATTCGTCAACGCACTGGTCCCTCAGTCCTCTAAAAAGAAACTTAATTGGTATGAACACGTGGCACGCGAAGAACATAATTCATTTTACGAAAAGTCCATTAGTTTCTTTGACTTAGCAAACATGCCAGATACTCCAGACCAACTTATAGATACTCAAAAAGAACGTTTACAAAAATGTTTTAAACCGTACCGATCAAGGTTACCTCCTCCTCTTAAGGAAAGCTATCAGGAACTCATATCCAAGGTTAGCAGTGTATCTAGCAACAAATGGAAAGAAGCATTTAATAACCTAGATAAACCAGTAAGAATGTTGTGGAGACTACTCAGGATCTATCCCGCAACATATTTTATTCTCGGAAGCAACGATAGAAACGACTTGCGAATTAGAGTTTGCACACCCTGGGAATGGAACAGGAAATTTGAATTGCAATCTTTTGATATTTTCCCCGCAGGAAAAGGACAGCCTCAAGTCAACTGGAGGGCACAATGTCTAGACAAAAAAAACAAATCTTCGCACGAAATAAATGGAATTGTTGAAATCAGGTGGTCGCATGGAAAGTTTTGCGGAAGTCCAGAGGCAAAAGTGCATCTCAAAACTCAACATGGGCAAGTACCCGGATATTACCCGCTCATAGATTACCAGCCACCCGTAGATCCCCAGCCATCCGAATTGTTCTAATCAGAGCAACTACGCGTGCCAAAACCCAGGGACAAAAAAATAAAGGTGCATCCGGGTGTTACCGGATGCACCTTTACTCAAGTTGGTTTTAGATCCCGGCTGTGCCCGAACGCCGCCGTCCGGGCGAAGTCAAGGTCAGTGACTCAGGAAGTCGGCCTTGTCCTCAGACAACTCGCCGTGAAAGCCTTCCTCTTCAAATTCCGAGAAGATTTCAGCACACTCCTCCGGAGGCTCTGAGTCGCCGACTTTCAAGGCCCTTAAGGCATCAACGTCCAAAGCCTGCAATTCGCTGAAGCAACTGACCATTGCCTGATGCTTTTCGCGAACGGAGGTCACGACAGCGTCGATGACGGCCTCAAGTTGTGCCTGACTGATCGTTCCGTCGTCAACGAGCGGACTCAGGACAGATCTGAGGTCTTCGGAAAGCGCGCCTACCTCTTTCTCAAGGAGTGGTTCCATCGAAGTCTCAAGGAACAAAGCCTTTGAGGCCAGTTCCTCCGCTGCGTGCTCCGCCCACAGGGTCGCTTTGTCTTGGTCTGCTTGACTGTCTTCGTCCTGGGCGTGGTCACCCTGGGTGTCCGAGTCATCGGAGTCACCCTGAGCGTGGGTGCTAGGAGCGTCCAAGTCGTCGGGGTCGTCAGCCGAAGACGGAGCCGCGAAGGCCGCCACCATGCCGATGGCCGCCACGGCGAACGCCGCCGTGACAGCGAGCACGACGAGGAAGCGGCGACGCCTGGGGGCATCTGGGTTCCCTCGGGTGGTCTCCTGGCTTGATCGGCTGCAGGTCTGCTCGACCGCTTGGCCGGTTTCATTTGTTTTCATGATTACTCCTTCATGTGGTTGTCTTTACGCCGCTTTCTGCGGCACGCAACCAGCCTGACGACCGAAACCAAGAAAGGATTTAAGGGATGGCAAGAAAATAGTAAGAAAGTCCGTATCCCCGCAGTCCACGCCCTCTCAACGGGCTACCGTCAACTTTGGAATGGCAAAACGCAGCACGATCTTGGTAGCCGAAGACGACCCGGGCATCAGCAACGTAATGTTTCGCGCGCTTAGCCACGAAGGCTTCAACGTGAGCAGGGCAAGCGACGGCGCCGAAGCGTTGACGATGTTGACCGCCAAGCCTGCCGACCTGGTCATCCTGGATATAACGATGCCGTATGTAGACGGGCTGGAGGTTTGCCGCAGACTGAGGGCATCCGGAAATAACAGGCCGATTCTGATGTTGACCGCTCGAGCGGAAGTCGGCGACCGGGTGGCCGGGCTAGACGCCGGAGCCGACGACTATCTCGTCAAGCCGTTCGCTCTCGAAGAGCTCCTTGCACGCATTCGGGCGCTGCTTCGACGCACGAGCATCGTCGGGGAGAACGAAACCGAGAAAGAAGCGACCACCCTGGTAGTGGCCGACCTAGAAGTGGACAGGACAGGGCGCACCGTGAGACGCGGCGGGAGAACGATTCAACTCACGAAAACCGAATTTGACCTGCTCGAACTGCTTGTGTTCAACGCAGACGTCGTTATGAGCAGAGAAGCCATCTACCGGGCGATCTGGGAGTACAACTTTGAAGACAGTTCCAAGTCTCTTGACGTCTACATCGGATACCTCCGCCACAAGATTGAGAGCGAAGATTCGCCTCGACTAATTCACACAGTCCGAGGCGTCGGCTATGTGGTGAGACGACCATGAACTTGCGAACGCGAATTGGATTGTCGGTCTTTTTCGTAGTATTCACGACGACCCTTGCTGCGCTCATCGCCGTCTACTTCGTGACACGAAGCGAGTTGCACGAAGAAGTCGACGAATTCCTCGGAAACCGCGCCCAGCAGATCTCGGCCGTTTCGGACATCTTTGCGTTGATCGCCGACAAAGAAGAACCCGGTTTTGAATATAAAGTCGAGCTCGAAGCGTATAAGCCCTACACAAAAGTCCTTCCTCCCTCGAAAGTTGAGCACGCGACTATGGGAGAACCGGTCAGTCAGCCGGGATTCGATTCGAAATTTGACATTAATTGGGATTACGCTCCAGCCTTGATCCTCTCACCCTTCGACACGTTCCCGCTGAACTTTGATGCCGTGGTGCAAGTCATTGACGAAATGGCGTATCCCGTGCTTGGCAGCGAAATCATCCTCCCGGTGGAGCAAGCCGACCACCACATCGCCACCACGACGAAGAGCAAACCTCAATACAGAACGGTGAGAGTGGACGAACGAGAATACCGAATGCTCACCCGACCCCTGCCGTACGGCGGCGCGGTTCAAGTGGCCAGAGACCTTGACGAAACCAACAGGGCTCTGCGCGACCTGCTGTTGCTTAGCATCTTCATAGGAGCAACAGTGGCGGTCATATCTGGTGCGGGGGCTTGGATGTTGGCGCGCAGAATAACCAAGCCCATCGGACAACTAACCCAAGCCGCCGAACGCGTGGCGGCCACGCAGGACTTGGCCACGCCCATCAAAGTCAAACGGAAAGACGAAGTAGGCAGTTTGGCGCGCAGTTTCAACGCAATGCTCGAGACGCTGCGCCTGTCGCGTCGGCAGCAGAAGCAACTAGTGGCCGACGCAGGTCACGAACTGCGCACCCCTCTCACGAGCGTCCGTGCGAACGTCGATCTGATGAAGCGCGCTGAACGCCTAGGCCCAGAGGAAAAAGGTCAGATTCTTGATGACACGTCAAAAGAGTTGCGGCAACTCAGCAAGTTGGTGGAGGAACTGCTTGAGCTAGCGGGCGGGGACGGGAACGGCGACGGAATGAACGAGCCCCTCGGAGAGGTCAGCCTGGCCGACCTGGCCAAAGAAGCAGCCGATAGGGCTCGACGGCGCACCAACAGGGAAGTAGAGGTGGAAGTCTTATCCACCGACGTGTTGAAAGGCCGCGCCGAAGCGCTGAGCAGGGCGATCGACAACCTCATCCAGAATGCATTGAAGTTCAGTCCGGAGAATTCATCGGTACGGGTGATCGTAGACGGCAGACGCCTTGAAGTGCGCGACGAGGGGCAAGGCATCCCGGTCGAAGATATGCCCCATGTATTCGACCGTTTTTATCGCTCCGTGGAGACGAAGTCCCTGTCGGGGTCGGGGTTGGGGCTCGCCATCGTGAAACAGGTCGTGGAAAAGCACGGCGGCCGAGTCTGGGCTGAGAACGCCGAGGGTGACGGAGCCGTGGTGGGGTTTGAGATAGGCGGCTAGCAGATAGGCGGAGTGGTAAATTCCTCCCCGCCCCATACCTCCCCTACGAAACGGCCAAAGGATTATGGGGCTGCTGTCTCAGTCAACAGCTAATGCGCTGAAGCCAATGAGCGTTACGAAGCGGCTGCTGGGGTCTTCGCTGCAGGGGAAGCCTTCGTACTCAGCTGCACTGGCGCTCTGGTGACCACCTCGGCGGCTCTTGCGGCTGCGGACAAGTGCATTTCGTGAAGTTCGTCGTCAAAGAAGAACCCGTCATCAAATCCGGGGGGTTTCAAGTCGCCCCACCAGACCGCCGCCGGATCAAAGGCGGCGAAGAACAGCCGGTTCGTCCACTCGGGGTTGCGCCCCTGAATCAGGCGCAAGGCAAAGACCTTCTCCCCGTTGACGTTCACAACGTCCTCCACGAGCACCTTGCCGGGTGTTGCCGACATCACCGGCCCTCTAATGGTGCGTCCAAGACCGGAAACCTTCTGATAAGCGCCGTTGTAAATCTTCAAGGCTTCCACCAACGGAAGCTCAAAGTAGCGCTTGGCGCCGGTGTCTCGCTCTACGAACATGTAGTAGGGAACGCATCCCAGCTTGACCTGAAGACGGATCATCTCCGCCCAGGCGTCGGAGTCGTCGTTGACGTGGCGGATGAGCGGCGCTTGACAACGGATGACCGCCCCAGTGCCAAGTATGTTGCGCACGGCTTTCTGAGCGATCTCCGGCTTCAACTCGTTCGGGTGGGAGTAGTGACCCATGATCGCCAGGTGCCGTCCGGCTGCAGTGATGTCTTCAAAGAGGCGCAGCGTGTCGTCGGAGTCCTTGTCGTCGACAAAGCGGTGAGGCCAGTAGGCGACAGCCTTCGTGCCAATCCGAATGGTTAGACGCTCAAACTCCGGCTCTAGCAGCGGCTCGATGTAGCGGCGCAGCACCGCGGTACGCATGATCATCGGGTCGCCGCCGGTGAAAAGGATGTCGGTCACCTCCGGGTGTTCACGCAGGTAGCTAACCAGTTTTTCACCTTCTTTGGTGGCGAACTTCAGGTCGTCGAGCTGCACGAACTGCGGCCAGCGGAAGCAATACGTGCAATAGGCGTGGCAGGTCTGACCCTGCGACGGAAAAAACAGCACCGTCTCCGCGTACTTGTGCTGCATTCCAGGCAGAGCCTCATCGCCGATGCGGGGAACGTTCATCTCCACCTGCCCGCTGGGGTGCGGGTTGAGACTGCGCTGGATGCGGCGGGCGGCCTCGTCGATCTGCTTCGGGGGGGTGTCCGCGTCTACGAGGGCTGCGATCTCAGCGAAGTGCTCGGGGGCGAGCATCCCCTCCTGAGGAAAGGTCAACTGGAAGATCGGGTCATCCGGAATGTTCGACCAGTCGATTATCTGCTCGCACACATACGAGTTAGTCTTGAAAGGCAGGACGCGGGAGACCACGTCCACTACCCGGCGACGCTGCGGGCTGAGTTTGTCAAAGCCAGGAATCTGCTCCATGTTGCGGCGCTGGAAAGTGCGGAAGACAGGAGCTTGGCCGTTTCCCGAGGAGTGGCCGTTTCCAGAATTTTCATGGCCGTTGCTAGACATCGAATCACCTCTATTTCATCTCATCATCTATGCACTAATTAACTTTCAACTAGTGAAACGTTCAGTTCTGCGGTGGTATTCCATCAACATACATAGAAGAGAATCAAAAGTTTCTTTTGCTAACCAAAATATCAAGGTTTCAGCGATTATCCAACCAGCAAACAAACGGAGCGGCCGAGCATGCTGCTAGCGGAAGCACTGGGAGAACCCGATCCCTTTGAAGCCTTCATCAACTACGTGAGCGACTCGGGGATCGTCCTGTACCCAGCCCAAGAGGAAGCCTTGCTGGAGATCTTTGAGGGCAACAACGTGATTATGAACACCCCGACCGGGTCGGGGAAGTCGCTGGTAGCCGTCGGCGGTCACTTCGCTGCAGCCGCGGCGGGGGGGCGCAGCGTGTACACCGCACCCACCAAGGCGCTGGTGAGTGAGAAGTTCTTCGCCCTCTGCCGCGACTTTGGCGCCGAGCGGGTAGGGATGCTCACCGGCGACGCGGCAGTGAACCCGCAGGCTCCGATTGTCTGTGCGACGGCGGAGATACTGGCGCACTGGGCTCTCCGGGACGGCCCTCAAGCCGAAATCGCCGCGGTCATCGCAGACGAGTTCCACTTCTACGCTGACCCGGAGAGGGGGTGGGCGTGGCAGGTGCCGCTGCTGGAATTGTCTCGCTGCCAGTTCATCCTGCTGTCGGCCACCATTGGAACGACTCGGCGGTTTGAAGAGGAACTGACCAAGCGGACAGGACGGACGACCGTCACTGTCCGGTCCGCGGAGCGCCCAGTGCCTCTGCTCTTTGAGTACGGAAAGGACAGACTGCATGCCTGTATAGAAGACCTGCTGGAACGGAACAGGGCGCCCGTCTACGCGGTTTACTTCACGCAGAGGGAGGCATCTGAGGCTGCCCAGGCGTTTACCAGCATCGGCGTCCTGACTCCTGAGGAGCGCAAGAGGACTGCGGAGACGATTGCCGGGGGCGACTTCGGCACGCCTGCGGGTAAGGCCCTGCGCCGCATCATCAGCCACGGAGTCGGCGTCCACCATGCGGGACTGCTGCCCAAGTACCGCCGGGTGATGGAACGGCTCGCAGCCGATGGGCTGCTCAAGATCATCTGCGGCACTGACACCCTAGGGGTAGGGGTGAACGTGCCTATACGCACCGTGCTTCTGACGCAGCTCTGCAAGTTTGACGGGCAGAAGACTCGGCTCCTGACCGCCAGGGAGTTTCACCAGATTACGGGGAGGGCGGGCAGAGCCGGATTTGACGAGAGAGGTTTCGTGAGGGTGCAAGCGCCTGCGCACTGGATCGAGAACCGGATCAACGAGGAGAAATCGGCTGCCGACCCGAAGCGCCGCCGGAAGTCGGTCAAGCAGAGCCCGCCGGAGCGGAACTACGCCCACTGGAACGAAGACACCTTTCACAAGCTGACGACGAGCGACCCCGAAGAACTGACTTCGAGTTTCGCCGTTAACCACCAGATGCTGATGCACGTGCTCAACCGCCCGGGCGACGGCTGCGCGGACATGCGGCGGCTGCTCTTAGACAACCACGAGCCTCGTAGGCGGCAGCGCCGTCACATCCGCCGAGCCGTCGGCATTTACCGTTCGCTGCGCGACGTCGGGGTGATAGAAGAACTGCCGGAAGCCGACGAGCAGGAACGGCGCGTGCGCGTAACCGTGGATCTCCAGGACAACTTCGCCCTGCACCAACCGCTCTCGTTATTCGCCATGGAAGCCCTTGGGGTGCTAGAACCGGACGAGGAGGACTATCACCTGAACGTGCTGTCGGTGATGGAGTCGGTGATGGAGAACCCGAGCGTGATCCTAGAGGCCCAGACGGAGTTGCTGCGAAAGGAACTGCTAGCGGAACTCAAGGCGGAGAGGGTGCCCTACGAGGATCGGAAGGAGCGCTTGGAGGAGGTGGAACACCCGAAACCTCTGCGGGAGTTTCTCTATGGGGCGTTCAACGTGTTCCGCGCTCACCACCCGTGGGTGGAAGGCGAGAACGTACGTCCCAAATCAATTGCGCGAGACCTCAGGGAGCGCGCCATGACCTTCGGTGAGTACGTCAACCACTACGGGATAAGCCGATCAGAGGGACTGCTGCTGCGCTACCTCACCGAGGTATACCGCGGGCTGCGACAGAACGTGCCGGACGAAAGGAAGACCGAAGCCGTTGAGGAGTTGGCAGACTGGCTGAGAACACTCATCGGTGAGGTGGACTCCAGCCTCCTAGACGAGTGGGAGATTCTCGCAAACAAGGCGTCAGAAGGGGCAAGCGAGGGGCGGTAGGGAAGCTCCGGCACTACGATTACCCTTTATCCTTCGATTAACTGCTCCGGAATAAAGGGCGAGGAAACTCTACTTTTTTATCGAATGTGCTGTCAATTACTAGTCAGATATCCGTGCGGAATTATATGGGTAACTACGAGACAAAGGGTAATGAAACTCTATTTCCTCATCAATTCCAAATTCCTTGTAAGTCTCTTCCAGGCCATGCATTACTACTCTGATAGCCTCATACGTCCAATTAATCTTAGCCGCCGTTGAGAGGGAAAGATAGCTTAGGGAATTGAAGTATTGGTCCCAGAGTGCGTTTTCCTCCGAAGTGAGTTCCAGGTTTGGTTGTTCGCTCCACTTGGTCCGCCCATTGACTGTAGTAAGCATGACTACGTATCGTTCTACTTCTTCTCCAGTAACAGTGTCCATGTGCGCAGCGGTGGCCCTAGGACCGTCGGTGACCTGCCGATAGACGAAACGCGACGGCACGAAATCGGAGGAAACCCCTTTCGTCGGGGGAACTGCAAGTAGCCCGTCAAGTAGTCCTTCGTATACGATTTGCATGCCTTCGGGGACTGGAGCGTAGTAATACCCGGAACGGTGGGTGCTGCCAGAAGAGATGACCGCTCCATACTCATCTTCGCGGATGTCTTTGATGATTTCAACGACGGCGGTGGCGGTGGTGGCAGCGGTGCCGGCGAAGTCGGTAGCGGTCACTACGATAGTCTTCGACCCCTCCTCGACGACCTGGACGTCTGGGTCGTCGAGATCGTCAAGGTTGACGCCCTCGCGGGCACAGGTGACTTCCGCCGACCCCGACGCCCCCGAGGCTTCTACGCCATGGAAACTCAGGACGTCATGGAAACTCAGTCTGTAGGGAGGCGTCCCACCGGATACCCCCCATGTGAGGGTGAACGACTCCACGCCTTCGCGGACTCTCCGGTGCACTTCAGGGGAATTCCACAAAGCATCACGTTCCTCGTTAAATTCCCTGTCGGGAGGTAGCCCCGGCCCCAGAGACCTCAACCCTTCCGCCAACAGATCGAAGTCCAAGACCTCCCTCGTGCGCCCCTCTCCCGTGGTGCAATCTGAAGGAACGCTAACCACAAGACTCAACCCTCCAGAGGGAACCAGCGGGGTGCCCAGCGACGCCTGAATGGGTAGGCTCTGCCAACCATCAGCCGTGAGAGCGGTCAAACGGAACACGTACCTCGACACTCCCCCATGCAAACCCTCCACCATCTGCTCCACCCTCCCAGGTGGCAGCCATAAACTCTCAGCAAAGAACTCCTCCCCCCTCACTCTCCACTGCAGCGCATACCCCGCCGGCGACCACCCAGGCGGCAACCACCGCAGCACCACAGCGTCATGACCCGACGCAGAAATCGACAGGGCCACAGGGGGAGTCGCTAACGTTGCGAAACCCCCGCGCACCAAAGAAACCTCACCCCCTGAGGAATCCAGAACAGACACCATCACCACGTAACGACCTCCAGCCGTCAACCCAGTGATCGCATAAGAACGAGCAGACGCAGGCAAATCAACCACGCTCCAAGGCTCCCCGGCGGCGTTCGCCTCCCCCTCCCCGGGCTCCTCTAACGGGCGCACACGCCACCGCAACCGGAAACCCGAAGCTCCCTCGGCGAGATCTTCCCCCCAACCAAGAGTTAAGGACGAGACCCCCACGCTCACCAACACGAGAGAATTCTCTGGACCCTCTCCGGCGGGAATACCTTCGCCGATGGAAGCGTCCTCGCCATTTGGACAAGAAATATTGTCAAAGAACAAACAGGAGGGGGAAACGCCCCCTCCTGCGGGGGACTCAGAACCCGATTCTCCAGCAGACCCAGCGAAGACCCCGGCACCGCCCAAAAAACCGTCCACCACAAGTTCCCCCACAGGCAACTCGCCCACCAACAAATTACCCCCACTCTGCCCCCCGCTAGGAGACTCCTCCAAGACCAATTCGCTGTCAATCGACAAACCGACGGAAGTGCCCGAAGCGCACCCAACAACCAGCAACGCCACAACCGAGAGGATTCCCACTAGTCGCTCACTCACTTCTTGATCATCAACCGCAGCACAGCCAACCTGGCGGCGCACGAAACGCCGTCGCCCCAAATTGGTTGCGCGAGACCTCAGGGAACACGTCATGACCTTCAGTGAGTACGTCCAACCACTACGGGATAAGCCGATCAGAGGGGCGGTAGGGAAACATGCTGTCTTGGGCAGAGGCTTAGTGCGACCAGGAGGGTCCGCCTCTTTGCTTTGCGCTAGGGTTCGGAGCGATTGCGGGCTCTGTTGTAGTGGTGGTCGTAGTCGTTGTTGTAGTGGTGGTCGTAGTCGTTGTTGTAGTGGTGGTCGTAGTTGTAGTCGTGGTGGTGGTCGTAGTTGTGGTTTGGTAGTCGGACGCTGGTTCGGGTTGAGTAGTGGTAGTTGTGGTTGGGTGGCATTGGTTGATGACTGTGACGCAGGTGGAGGGTTGCGTGGAAGCCTCTTGGGAGGATTCCCGCCCTGTGGCCGGCAACGGGGGTGCGGCGCTGGGCGGAGCAGCGAGCCCGGTGGCGGCCTCGGAGGCGAGGTTAACGGTGATCTTGGTCGGAGTCGGGGAAGAAGCCCGCCAGGTGAACGCTCCTTTGACTAGGCAATAGTAGGAACCTGCATACCAGTAGTGCTGAGAACAAGCAGCGACGCTCACCCTCTGAACGCCGTAGGTGACCCTCAGGGGCGACAGATTTGCGAACGGGCTGTCGGCGAAAGACGTGAATGCCTTCTCTTGCCTGATCAGCATGTCGCCCGAGGCAATCCGCACCGTGGAACCTCGGTCGGGGGTAAACAACGAACCCCTCCCGTAGAAAGTGTACTGCCACTCCCCGCCCGAACCCCCATCATAGGACGCAAATCCGAAACCGTCCAACGACACCGAATGCGTTCCCGCCGGGGAAGAAGCAGAAGAATCTTCGGATGCCACCACCACTTTCGTCGGGACGCGCGCCGCGTTGGGGGTGAACGCACCCCGTACCACACACTCGTAACGGTCTACGTTGTAGAAATGCTGGTCGCAGGACTTCACCTTGAAAGTCTCTCCCCCATGCGTGACCGTCATCTCCGAGAACGAAGCGAACGGGCTATCAGCGAAAGACGTGAACACTTGACCGTAACTCACCACAACGTCGCCCGGGAAAAGGCTCACAGGACCCCCGCGCGTTACACTCAAACGTGACAACCTCCACGACCAGAACGCGAACCGCCACTCCCCAGGGCCTGTAAGACCGTAATTCACAAACCTTGCAGGACTGGCACGAACCGCATGCTCTCCTGCAGGCGCAGATAATCTAACCGTCTTCAACGGGCGATCCCCTAGCGTCCATCCCTGTTCAGGGAAGCTTCCACCCGGCAACAGACTCCCTCCAGGGACCGTCTCATGCGCCGAAGCGGTGAACGTCAAAGACGGGCTCCTCATATGATCTCCCCTCGTTAATCCCATTACCATATACTCCCGACCAGCGGGATTCTCCTCCAAAGGTAACGCCATAACATTTTCAGCCGGTTCAGCCACCTCAACCAACTCCCAACCCCCTACTCCATTAATAAACCGCGACTGATCCAGCAGAACCCTCCTGAATAACCCTACCCACGGCGAATTAAACCACGCATTGTAATCACCCGGCAAGTAATTGAGCAACTGAGTCAAAGTCGTTGGTGGGGTGTCCCACCGCACACCCCACCAACGCCCCTCAGCGCCGAAGGAAGACACCGGCACCACTACCATCGATTCCAATACCTGACGCGGCACCACGCCAGGATGATAGACCGCATGCAAATCCGCCAAATCTCTAGCAGTAACGGTATTCGACTTACAACGGAAAGAATCCGAACCCCCGCCAGGGGCCGTATAAGAAGAGTCATGCCCGTAACTCATCACAGACGAATACTGAACACCACCAGCACCCACCAAACGCCAACACCCGTAATCATAATCCCCCAATCCCAATAAATGACCCAATTCATGACGTAAAGTACTCACTAAAGGATGAATGGCATCGGAGTATTTTACCACAAACAAATCACCCGTAATCCTCGGAGGATTGCCTTTTGTACTTAAAGAGACTAATCCAAGAATACACGGATTTGAACATGCCCCACCCGCAACTCTCTCGTCTTTTATCCGGGCTTCAGCGTTCCCGCCCACAGGGCAGACGCCATTAGAATCATTCACCAGCTTGAACACCGCAAAAGGAAGACCCCTCTGCTGTTCCGGATGCTGCGCCTTCCGATTCGGGGACAGCAAATCATTCCAGCCGCCCACTGCCACGTCCAACGCATCAAGCAACTCATTCCTCAAAGCAGTATCCCCAGATTCCTCCGATACGCACACCCTGATCGACTCTCCCAACAACAGTCTAGGATGAACACTCACAAGCGAGTCACACGGCAAACCCTCACTCCCATCCGCCAAGCCACCATACGGGCGCCAACGGGAAGCCGACAATGTACCAACTCGCCTCTCGCGCAAGTCCCCTATCCCTGTACGCAAGTCCAATATCGTTTCCCTCGCTTCCGCCTTAGTATTCTTAAGCGATACTATCTCAGCACTGCTTTCGGGGGTTCTAGGCCGATTCTCTAGATTTAAAATATGAGCATTTATACTTAAAATACGAGCGTTTAGGATAAGTATGTGAGTTTTTAAATTAGAAATATCTTGATCAAATTCTCGCAATCTGTCTTGAATTGCGGGGCAGGCAGTGAAATGTGTTACTCTTGCCTGTGTTCCAGAGGGCCTGCCGGCCCCTGGGGTAAAGGGCGAGGAAACTCTAATTTCTCGTCAATTCCATGTTCCTCGTAATACTCGTTCAAGGAATCCGCTGCTTCTTGTAGAAGTTCATATATTCTATCTACTTCCTCATACATCCTTTCTACCTCCGCAGATGTTGAGGGGGGAACGTAACTTAGGGAATTGAAGTATTGGTCCCAGAGTGCGTTTTCCTCCGGAGTGAGTTCCAGATTTTGTTGTTTTCTCCATTCGGTCCGCCCATTGATTGTAGTGAGCATGACTACGTATCGTTCTACTTCCTCTCCGGTAGTGGCGTCCACATGCACACCGGTGGCTCTAGGGCCGTCGGTGACCTGCCGATAGGCGGAACGCAACGTCACGAAACCGTCCTCGGAAGAACTCCCGTGTCCCGGGAAAGCTTCCCATAGTCCTTCGTATACGATTTGCATGCCTTCGGGGACTTGAGCGTAGGCATACCCGGAGAGGTGGGTGCTGCCGGAGGAGATGACCGCCCCATATTCATCTTGGCGGATGGCCTTGATGATTTCAACGACGGCGGTGGCGGTGGTGGTGACGCCGGCGGAGTCGGTGGCGGTGACTACGATAGTTTTCGGCCCCTCCTCGACGACCTGAGCGTCCGGGTTGGCGATGTTGTTGAGGTTGACGCCCTCACGGGCGCAGGTGACTTCCGCCGACCCCGACGCCCCCGAGGCTTCGACGCCGTGGAAACTCAGTTTGTAGGGAGGCGTCCCGCCGGAGACCTCCCACTTGAGGGTGAACGACTCCACGCCTTCGCGGACTCTCCGACGCACTTCAGGAGAATTCCACAAAGCATCCAATTCCTCGTCAGTCGTGATGTACGACCCCGAGGGATACAACTCGCCGCCCACCTTCTCCAACAGATCGAAGTCCAAGACCTCCCTCGTGCGCCCCTCCCCCGTAGTGCAATCTGGAGGGACGCGAACCGCAAGGCTCAACCCTCCAGAGGGGGCCGGCGGGGTGCGCAGCGACGCCTGAGCGGGCAAGCTCTGCCAACCATGGGGCGTGAGAGCGGTCAAACGGAACACGTACCTAGACCCCCCCTGCAAGCCCGCCACTATCTGCTCCACCCTTCCAGGCGGCAGCCGCAAACGCCCGACGAAGAACTCCTCCCCCCTCACTCTCCACTGCAGCACATATCCCGCCGGCGACCACCCGGGCGACAACCAGCGCAGCACTGCAGCGTCATGACCCGACGCAGAAACCGACAGGGCCTCAGGCGGAGGCGCCAACGTCTCAAAACCTCCGCGTGCCGAAGAAACCTCACGCCCAGAGGAATCCAAGACGGACACCCTCACCACGTAACGACCCCCAGCCGCCAGCCCAGTGATCGTGTAAGAACGAGTAGACGCAGGCAAATCAACCACGCTCCAAGTCTCCCCGCCTTCGTTCCCCTCCCCCTCCTCGGGCTCTTCGAACGGGCGCACACGCCACCGCAACCGGAAACCCGAAGCGCCCTCGGCGAAACCCTCCCCCCAACCAAGAGTTAACGACGAGACTCCCACGCTCACCAACACAAGAGAATCCCCTGAACCCCCGCCGGTGGAGGCGGAGGGGAACTCGGAACCCGATTCGCCAGCAGACCCGGCGAAAACCCCGGCGCCGTCCAAAAAACCTTCCGCCACAAGTTCCCCCACAGGCAACTCGCCCGCCAACAAATCATCCCTGCTCGGCGACCCGCCGGGAGACCCCTCCAACGCCGACTCGCCGTCGGTCACCAAGCCGACGGAAGTGCCCGAAGCGCACCCAACAGCCAGCAACGCCGCAACCGAGAGAACTCCCACTAGTCGCGCACTCACTTCAGATCCTCCTTGACCATCAACCTCAACGCAGCCAACCTCTCAGCAGCGCAGCGGACGCGCTAGGCGACTATGAACCAGCGGCTTCAAAAACGAACAACTGCTCACACGAACACGTTACCAAAAATAATTTACCAAGACCGCGGAAGCCGCTCATCAGCAACAGCAAGCTATAACAGAAAAACAGCCGAGGCCAGCCGAGAGGCAGGCGGCGCAAGCCAGGCGCCGCCTCAGGCGTTGAGCAGCAGGAACATCCCGGCGACCGTCAGCCCCACCATCACCAGCATCAAGGCGACCTGAGACCGCATAGCTTCACGGGGAGCGAATCTGGCGACCGCCCTATCGTGAGCCAAGACCACGCCGGCCAAGTGACCGAAAAGCGTTGTGAGTGACTGCACCCAGGCGATAGCGGCCGGCGCCAGAAGGCGGTAGTTGATCTGAAAATGGGACGTCCCGAACAGGTCGGCGCTCCCACCGAAAGGTCGCGACAAGAAAGTGAGGAAGTTCTGACCTTCAAAGACCATCAGGGAGAAATAGTGCCCAACGTGGTAAGCCAGCGCAATGGGCACCAGGGAGTGGGCGAAGCCGGTCAGCATGTCTCTCAAGGGGGTCTTGGTAAGAGCCGCCCCGACCGCCATGGCTGCTATGTAGAAGACTGCAAAGTTAAGCGAGGACTGAATCAGGCCGTAAGCGCCGAAGCCGACGGTCTCCCAGCCGATGCGAGCGCCCAGCAGACCTTGCCACCAGTCGGTGCGCGAAATGCCGTCAAAGCTGGTGGTCGCCGGCACGATGAGGATCACGAAGGCGTGAGGCAGCGAAACTCGCATGCCGGCAAGCCCGACGATCGGCGGACGGACGGCCAAGCGGCCGCTAGCGTCAGCGCAGAAAACGCCCATGGCTCCGATGTGGCGGAAGATGACACCGAAGCCCTCCCCCTCCCGCAGCCATTCCTTCCCCCACAGCGAAGCAGCGGTCAGCATAAGAACGGAGTAGCCCAAGATGGCGGCGCCCAACAGCCGGGTTCCCGACGGATTGGGATGCACGAGTTCCAGGGCGGCGAAGGCAAGAAGGGCAGCCGCAGCCACCCAGCCGCTCTGAGAAGAGGTCGGACGCCAGCGCTGAGACGGGCGGACGCGGGCGAAGAAGCGGCGGCGAACCCAGGCCCCTGCAGAGGCGATGGTCTCCCAGGGACTGAGCAGCCGCCAGACGTCGCCGAAAACAGCGGAAAACAGCAGCAGACCCACCCAAAACGCCACGTAGACGGCGACCGGGGCAATCGTAGCGTTGGGCCCCAACTCCCCGAAGAGCGACGCAGCGAGCACCACGCCAAACAGGACGAGACCTAGCAGCCGAATGCCCAGCGCTGCGAAACGAGCAACCGGCTGAAGACGCGAGGGCAGCGGGCGTTCCAGACAGCGTCCTTCAAACTTGGGCTTCGACCAGTACATGCTCAAGACGATGAACGAAACGAGGAGCGCTGCCGCCGCCATGTAGGCGAACATCCAGACCGGCAGGGGCAGGTCTCCCCGAACACCGATGCCGTGGGCGAAAGTAGCTGTCATCGTCAAGTCAACGCCTAACACCCATGCAAACCTCGAGCCTGAGGAGAAGTCAACGCCGGGTCAAGACCAGGGAACTAGGAATAGAAGCTCTGAGAGTTGCTGATGTCAAGACACGGCGAGTGGTGTCAAGACACGGCGAGTTCGAACAACAGCCGATGCGCACCCTCCAACTCCACCTCCCAGACGCCCGGCAAGTCAGCGATGAACTCCAGATCGACCTCCTCGCCAGGAATCAGTTCAAGGAAGAGGTCATAGCCGTGTACGTGCAACTCCTCGGCGACGTCCGAAATGACCAGAATTGTGACCTTGTCGCCCAGGTTCGCTGCGTACCGGCGTTCGGCGGTGATCTGCCCGAATTGAATTGAGAATGCAATCACCACCTCAGCGTTCGCAACTGCGGTAGTGGTCGTGGTGGATGACGGGGGGACGGAAGAAGTAGTGGTGGGAACCTCAGAAGTGGAAACCTCGGAGGTAGAGGGCGAAGGTGGGGGCGGGGGCGGCGAAGTGCTAGACGAAGCGGATGTGCTAGAAGGAGACGATCCGCCAGAGGTGGAGAGGGGTTGCGTCGTCGGAGGAGGAGATGGGGACTGCGTCGCGGGGACACCCTCCGTAACGGAGACGGCGGAAGTTGACGTTCCGGAGCGGAGAGTCGGCGACGGGGCCGAAGTTGAAGAAGTAGAGCCGGTGTCTGTTGAACCCCCGCAAGAGGGGGCAGCCGCCGTCAGAACTACCAAAAAAGCGACCCCGAGCAGGCCGAAAAGGCCAATTCGGGGTCGCTTTAAGGCAAAAACCTCCAGCAACGCTGGCCTTGGAAATTACCTAGTGAACAGAGCGTACGCGGCGGCCCTGCGCCAAGACCAACAAACCGGCGGCAAGCACGGAAACTCCAACGATGAGCAACAAACTGCTGTTTGCTCCGGTGTCAGCCAGGGAGGGTTCTGCTATTAGAGAGGGTGTCGGCCCCACCTGCAGCGCAAGAAAAGCAAACACCGGGTCGGTGCCGGACAGGCCGGCGGCGAGCACTACCACTGCTCCGTTTGCGATGTCGTCGTCGGTTATAGAGATAGTTATTTCATGCGAAAAGTCTCCGTCGTCCCAGTCCGGAGAGGCGGCGTCAGCCATAATGCTGGGGCAAAGCTGCGTTGCCGCTGCCAGCATGGTGCTCACATCACCGCCTGCTTCGGCGATTGCGGCGAGCCTTGTCGGGTCGCCTCCGGCGCCTGGGCACTTGGTAACAAAGAAGGGACTAAGCGGCCCGCTAGGGCTCGTACCGCTCACGGTGATCGTGACATCCCCCGCCTCGGCTGGAACCGACTCCGGTTCGATGGAAATCTGCAAGTGCTCGTCCGCTGTCGCCGGAGCAGCCCAGAGCACCGCTAGAACTCCCGCAACGAGCAGCACAGCTAGCTTCGCTTTGAACCTAAACGCCTCCCGGCGCATCCCTATTTTTTTCATCGACTGCCTCCCGACATCTCGATCCTGACAATTTCGCAACTAGGTTAGAGGAAAATCTCATGCAATGTTGCACAAAATGGCGTCGGATCGCAGAAACCCAACGCACCGACACTCCGCAGCCTCATAGCATGATCGAGGCAAACGGCATCTAACGGCTAGAACGAGGTTGAACAATCAAGATGAGCGGACTTTGCAAAGGAAGAATTGCGGTCGTGACGGGAGCGGGCCGAGGGATCGGACGAGAGCACGCTCTCATGCTGGCCAGCGAGGGAGCCAAGGTTCTCGTCAACGACCTTGGCAGCGATCCCGGCGGCGGGGGCGCGAACATCTCGCCCGCCGCAGAAGTGGTGGAGGAAATCCGCGCCAACGGCGGTGAAGCCGAAGTGAACGGCGACGACGTGAGCGATTTCCGTCAGGCCGGAAACATGATTAACCAGGCTGTTGACGCCTTCGGAAATCTGGACATACTCATCAACAACGCCGGCATCCTGCGAGACAAGATGATCTTCTCGATGAGCGAGAGCGACTGGGACGACGTAATCAAGGTCCACTTGAAGGGGACTTTTGCTCCCACGCACCATGCGGCGGCCTACTGGCGGCAGCAGGCAAAGGCGGGCAGGACGCTGGACGCCCGCGTGATAAATACCACTTCCCCGTCGGGGATCTACGGCAACGCCGGACAGTCCAACTACGGAGCGGCGAAAGCGGGCGTCGCCGCCTTTTCAATCATCACTGCCCTCGAATTGGCTCGCTACGGCGTGACGGTGAACTGCATTGCGCCGGCCGCCCTCACCAGGCTGACGAGGCCGCTGTTCGGGGCAGAGGACGCCAAGAAGCGGGAGGAATCGTGGTCGCCGCGCTGGATCGCCGTCATCGCCGCGTGGCTGGCGAGCCCGGAATCGTCCGGAGTCACTGGCAGGGTTTTCGACGTGAGCGGTGACCGGCTCGCCATAGCAGAGGGTTGGCACCGCGGCCCGACCGCCGTCCAGCCTGACGATCCCGCCAAACTAGGTGATGTAGTGGCCGAACTGATGAACCGCGCTCGTCTGAACGCTGACGTTTTCGGACGGGATGCAGAAGGCCCGGGCAGACCCTCCAAAACGATCTGAGCGCGGACGCAGACAGAGTGCGATGTCCACAAACCTTCACGCACGCGTGCTCAGGAACGCCGACAGGAGAACCTCGATTCTTGTCTACTGGCTGGCGCGGAACTTCTCTTTCCTGCTTGCCCGCTGCTACTTCAAGGTGAGCGTGCGGGGACGAGAGCACCTCAACGCAGAGGGAGCAGCAATCCTGGCGCCAGTGCACCGCTCCAACCTGGACGTTCCCCTCATCTCCAGCTATTGCCGCCGACGAGTGCGCTCTATGGCGAAGGACGCAATGTTCAAAGGCAAGTTCAGAGCGTGGTTCTCAACCTCCATCGGAGCATTCCCCGTCCGCCGGGGTTCGATGGACCGCTTCGCGTTGAACTCCGCTCTGGAGATTCTGCGGCGGAAAGAACTCTTGTTGGTGTTCCCCGAAGGTTCGCGACGCTCCGGGCCGGTGGTAGAAAAAATACTCGACGGGTGCAGTTATCTGGCTGTCTCTTCTGGGGCGCCGGTCATCCCCATCGGACTCGCTGGAACCGAAGAAGCCATGCCGCCCAAGGCGATCTTCCCCCGCATGCGGAAAATCGTGATCACGGTGGGAGAACCCGTCACATCACCCAGTCGGAACTCAGACGCAGAGAAGGGCCGCAAGGAGAACCGACGCGCCTTCACCGCCTCTCTACATAAAAAGCTTCAGCTCCTTTTAGATCAGTCCCACGAGACACTGAACTCCAAAACCAGGGCGAGCTGAGGCGTTGGGACGTCCAGGCGCTGAGGCGTCTAGTCTGAAAATTGGCTCTCCTCCTAGGCTCATGTGATGCCCCGGCACAACCCCTACCTCATCGAGCGGATGCAGGAATTCGGCACAACCATATTTGCGGAGATGTCTGCCCTGGCGATGCGGACGGGAGCGATCAACCTGGGGCAAGGATTTCCCGACACCGACGGACCGAGCGAAGTCCTCGAGACCGCCGTGTGGGCGATACGCAACGGGCACAATCAGTATCCGCCCGGCATCGGCATACCGGAATTGCGACGAGCGGCAGCCGAACATCAGAAGCGCTTCTACGACCTGGACTACGACCCGGACACGGAAGTGCTGATCACGGCGGGAGCCACCGAAGCCATCGCCTCAACGGTGCTCTCCCTCTGCGAAGCGGGAGACGAAGTGGTCTGCTTTGAGCCTTACTACGACAGCTACACGGCCACGATTGCGCTGGCGGGCGCACGGCGAAAGCCTGTGCAGCTGAAGGGGGCAGACTCCCGTTTTGCGCCAGAGGAATTTGAAGCCGCCTTGGGGCCGCGCACCCGACTAATTCTGTTGAACTCGCCTCACAATCCCACCGGCAAGGTCTTCAGCAGAAACGAGTTGGAGTTCATAGCCGACCTGGCCTGTCGCCGCGACCTGCTGGTCGCGACCGACGAGGTCTACGAACATCTCGTCTTTGACGGAGAGCACATACCGCTGGCAACGCTCCCTGGAATGCGGGAGCGGACGATCACCATCAGTTCCGGCGCCAAGACCTTCTCGGCGACCGGATGGAAGATCGGATGGGTCTGCGCCTCTCCTGAACTGCTGAGAGCCGTCCGCACCTCAAAGCAGTTCCTCACCTATGTGAACGGGGGGCCGTTTCAGTACGCCATAGCCCGCGGTCTAGCCCTTGGCGACGACTACTACAGGGGTATAGCCGACGACTTGTGCTCCAAACGCGACCTCCTCAGCCGCGGTTTGAAGGAGGCCGGCCTCGAAGTACGACACTCTTCGGGTACTTACTACTTGACCACTCATATAGGGCCGCTTGGCGAGACCGACGGAGTGAAGTTCTGCTCTTCCCTCCCGGAGCGATGTGGTGTCGCAGCCGTACCGAGCGTCGTCTTCTACGATGACAAGGACGCTGGCGGCCCGCTTGTGCGTTTCGCTTTCTGTAAGCGCACGGAGGTGCTAACGGAGGCCTGCCAACGCCTCGGAGCGCTCCTCTCTCGAGCCCCTAGGGACACTCGGGGTTAAGACCAAGCAGTCACTATCTCTTCGGTGGTGGCAATCGTGGAAACGAACGCCAGGGAGTGTTCGATGGCCATCTCCACGTACTCCGCCGGAATACCCGTCACCGCATCGCGGGGGACAACGACGTCGTAACCCCGGTTCACGGCGTCGAAGGTGAGGTTGGTAATGGCCCAGTTCACCGAGACGCCTGCGGGGATGATCGTGTTTACGCCCTCGTTGCGGAGCACTGCGTTGAGCTCACTCGCAGGGAAAGGCGACATCCCGTGATGACGCACTATCACAAAGTCGGCAGGATCCAACCCGATTTCGTCAATGGGCTGGACTGCTTCGCTGCCCGCATACAACTTCACCGGGGATTCCTCGATGACTTTGAAGAGCAACAAGTCGGTGTTGTCACCCCATCCGTCTTCGCGCTGATGAAAAACACTGTGGATAACGCGCACCCCTGCTGAGCGAGCGGCAGCAACAAGGCGCGCCACGGCTTGAATGCAACCCGATTCCTTAGCTGCCTCAGCCATGGCTGGGAGACCGGAGTTGGCGCCGATGATTCCGTTCTGGCATTCCTGAAGAACGACGGCTGTATGTGATGGTTCAACGAGTTGGGTAAGTGTCATGGCGTTAAGAGTAGTTGCTTTCAGGGAAAGCCGCAGCGGACGGCGGGCGTATTCTTGGCCTAGCATCGGTGTGCGGCGAGGGAGGCAAGGCAATTCGGCGCTGATAACACGACGCTGAGACAATTCGACGCTACGGACGCTGAGACAACACGCTACGGACGCTGAGACAACACGCTACGGACGCTGAGACAACACGCTACGACAAACACGCGACTCAATATGGAAAAATGAACACATGGGATGCCCGGACTCCGTAAGCGAGGAAACGGGAACGCTGTTCGCTAAAGCAGGGGGGATAAAGTTCTTCGAGTCTTTGGTGGAGCGCTTTTACGCAGGAGTCGCCGACGATCCCCTGCTGCGACCTTTGTATCCCGCTGACCTGACCGATTCCAAGGCGAATCTTGCCGCTTTCCTCGTGGAGTACTGGGGAGGCCCGAACCTCTACAGCAGCGTCAGGGGGCAGCCGATGCTGAGGGCGCGACACCTACCTTTCGTCATCGGGCAAGCCGAGCGAGACGCCTGGATGGAACACATGTCCGCCGCCGTAAAAATTTCAAACTCCCCAGAGGAAGTAAAGGCGGAACTCATCAATTACTTCGAAAGGGCGGCCACCCACCTGATCAATCAGGGCAAGAGGGGGAAGCTTCTGCCGATGGTCCCCGCCGAAGGCACGCCTGCCGAAGGAGGACGCACGGCAACAGACGCCGGCAGTTCGGCGCAGGATTCGGGGGGCAGCCACCCTGCCCAAAAGTCGTGAAAAGCCTTTGAAGAAACCTTGGAATGCTGGGGAATGCTGGAATTTTCGCAGATAAACCACTCGATCGGTGCGCGAGGAGGGACTTGAACCCTCACGTCCTTATCGAACACAGGAACCTGAATCCTGCGCGTCTACCAAATTCCGCCACTCGCGCTGAGTTATCAAGGCTAATGTCGAGAGTTCTAGTTATGAGGTGCGGCAGCGAATTCACCGCCGGATTGTTGGCGAAGCCGCAACGATCACATTGGGACAAGGCATGACGATCGGCGAGTTCACCCTCTCGGCGAAAGCCTGCACGCATGTAGGACGCATCCGTGAGCAGAACGAGGATTCCTTCCTAGTACACGAAGAGTTGCTAGCGGTAGCAGACGGGCTGGGAGGCCACGCGGGCGGCGATGCAGCTTCAGAGGCCGCCATTGAAGCGCTCACCGACTTCGCAGAGTCCCAGGGCGCCGGGGGACGCAACCGAAGAGGCGGAACGAAAAAAAGAAAAAAGGTATCCACGGCGGAGGCTCTGCGCCAAGCTTTTGCTGCCGCACACTTCGCAGTGCTGGACAGAGCGGCATCAGACATCAAATTGAGCGAGATGTGCACCACGCTCTGCGCCTTGGCTTTGGACCCAGAGGGCGTGGTCGCTCTCGCCAACGTCGGGGATTCACGCATCTATAGGCTTGCCGACGGAGACTTGGAACAACTGACTTGGGATCACGTCAACTACAACGAGTTGATCAGACACTACGGATGCAGTCCGGCCGAAGCCATGAACTCCATGAGTCCTATGAGCCTTTCCAGAGTACTCGGGGTGTTCCCCGAACCCGCAGAAGTGGACACCTGGGAACACGAGGCAGTGGAAGGCCACCGCTATCTACTGACCAGCGACGGCCTCACAGGCGAATTGACCGACGAAGAGATCGCAGAGGTACTCAGGTCGCTTGACAAACCCGATGAAGCGGCAGACGAACTGGTACGGCAGGCCAACGACCGCGGCGGGCGGGACAACATCACAGTGGTGGTCGCAGACGTCATGAAAACCGAGAAAGTCAGTTGAGGATGCACGTCAGCAGCGGCGGCTGTGAACACGGAGGCGGCGGTGAACGACCGCAGCGGCGGGAGCGTCAATTGTTGCGTCTTAACGCTCTCCTAAAATGTATTAACCATGCCATCTAGTTCTCCTCCCGTGCTTGGCGGTAGATACGAGTTCGTGCGAAGGCTCGCCCGAGGAGGCATGGCCAGCGTCTTTTTGGCACGCGACCTGCAGCTTGACCGACTCGTGGCCATAAAAATGCTGCATCCCCAATTCGCCGCGGACGAATCCTTTGCCGAGCGCTTCAGGCGCGAGGCTCGGGCCGCGGCCAGCCTCAGCCATCACAACATCATCGCCATCTACGACTGGGGTCGGCAAGGGGACAACTACTTCATCGTCATGGAGTACGTAGAAGGTCAAAGCCTCATGGAACTGCTCGCCGACCGGGGGCGAATGAATCCAGACGCCGCCTTGGGCGTGGGTATAGGCGTTTCCGCAGCGCTAGCGTTCGCCCACCAAAACGGAATCATACATCGCGACATAAAGCCCGGAAACGTGCTCGTGAGTTCGCAAGGGCGCATCAAGGTGGCCGACTTTGGAATCGCCACCGTGACAGGCGGCGGACTCAGCAATCTCACCCAGGCCGGCATGGTCGTGGGAACCGCCGCCTACATATCACCCGAACAAGCGCGGGGCGCACAGGTAGACGCTAGAAGCGACCTGTACTCCCTTGGGGTGGTGATCTACGAAACTTTGACGGGACGCCCGCTGTTCGAAGGAGATTCAGCGGCCAGCTTGGCATATCAGCACGCCCGAAAGCGCCCAAGACCACTCGGCGAAGCAGGCGCTCGGGTGCCTCAAGAACTGGAATCGGCGACTATGCGGCTGCTGGCCAAGAATCCCGCAGAGCGCTACAACCGAGCGGAAGACGTACTTGAACACCTGCGGCACATCAGAGAAAAAGTCAAAAGCAAGAGTGAGCCCTCCGCCGGCAAGCCCCCTTCGGGTCAACGCAAAAGAACACCGGCCGCGGAGAGAAACAGAAGAAGTTCCGCCGCTGCACCGCAGCGCAGGAGGCGCGTGGGGACGGAATACCTGCGCGCCTCAGGTCAACCCCCCGGATACAGCCAGAGAAACAAGAGGACTCGGAAACGGGGAGGCGATACTACTGTCTTCCTAGAACGTCAGCGTCGGTCGGGTATGTTTTACGCGGGTTTCGCTGTCTTGATCGTGACGTTGATCGTGCTTGTCGTGGTATTGTTCAACGTGCTGAGAGACGGAGGAACCGCAGATGCGCCATCAGCCAACCTAGAAACGGTTCCATCTGTTTTTGAACTCCAAAGAGACGAGGCAGTACGTACGCTAGAAAACGCCGGGTTTGTAGTAAAACTAACATACCAGGAAAATACCCGCACCGCTGAAGGGGCGGTTAGTTCACAAACCCCCCCAGGGGGCAGCAGAGCAGAAGTGGGGTCTACCGTTACGTTAACGGTTAGTTCCGGAGCGGGCAGTGTTCCCGTACCCAGTCTGGTGGGCTTGACGGCCACCGCGGCCCTAGGCCTCCTGAGTGACTTGGGGCTTGAAGGAATCGCTACGGAAGTCACGAGCGACCAACTCAAAGGGGAAGTTGTGTCACAACAACCCGTCCCTGAAAGCAAAATTGAAATGGGTGAAAGCGTTTTTCTTGACATCTCTTCGGGTCCTGCAAACATACTGGTACCCGAAGTCAAAGGCCGTCCGAGGGACAACGCTAGGGCTGATCTAGAAGCAGCCGGCTTCGTGGTGGTGATGAATCAGGAGACTTCCGAGGCCGCTCCGAGGGATCACGCCACGCGCACCGTGCCCCCGGCAGGCACGCCTCATACACCCGGCAACCAGATCCTCTTGTATATTTCCCTCGGCCCATCGGTTATGCCCAACCTAGTGGGCGAGGATCTGAGGGCCGCTACGACTCGACTAGACGAGTGGTGTGAAAACTGTTATACCACGCGAATCAGAACGACACTCGACGAGACCATGATCGGACGGGTGTTGGAACAAACACCGGCGCCGGGCGTGCAACTGGCAACGGAAACCGAAGTGGTTTTGTACGTAGGCGCCCTGGAGTCGGACACCGCAACCGAAGGCGAGCAAAGCACCTCTGAAGTCGACACGGGCGCACCGAACGGAGGCGAGAGCCCGCCTGCCGAACTGCCTCCGCCGCCGCCCCTAGATCAGAACTGACGGACGCAAGCGTCCGCTGGCTCAGATCAAAACAGCTGCAGGAAGTTGCTCAAAATATCGCGGCCGGCGAGGGTTTTCTGCGATTCGGGGTGAAACTGCAGTCCTTCTATCAATAGCGACCTATGGCGAATGCCCATGATCACCCCTTCGGCGGTGCGCGCCGTTACCTCAAGTTCATCCGGCACGGAGGAAGGCTCAACAACTAGAGAGTGGTACCGGGTAGCCGAAAGAGGAACAGGTAACCCTTGCAACACCCCTGCTCCTTTGTGGTATATCTGCGAAACCTTGCCGTGCATAACCACAGGGGCTCTAACTATCTCCCCACCATACACATGAGCAATACACTGGTGCCCCAAACAAACCCCCAATATTGGGATGACGCCAGCAAAGTCTCGGATCAAGTCGCAGCAAACTCCCGAATCTTCAGGCCGACCAGGCCCGGGGCTGATCAGGAGCGCATCCGGGCTGAGTTCAGCGATGGCTCCTGCGTCTACTTTGTCGTTTCGGCGCACGAAGGTCTCTGCGCCTAATTCCCCTAGATACTGAACGAGGATGTAGACAAAAGAATCGTAGTTATCAAGAACGAGCACTCGCTTGGACACGGCTGCAGGCTAGCAGGTTATTAGGCTTGTCAGGAACTCCTCGGAGCAGACTGCCCTCAAACCTCTCTTGAAATGTCTATCCTTGCCATATGCCCAACCCTCCAAAGCGAAGAGTCCAAGGCGGACGAACAACTCCAAAAGGCACTAGACCGGCAGGAGAAAGCTTCCTGCCTCCCGAGACTAAAAAGAGCCCAATCTGGGTACCGATTCTGCTATTCGCCTTTCTGGTAGGCGGTGCGGTGGTGATCATCCTCAACTACCTGGGCGTCTTCCCAGGCGGAGCGAACAACTGGTGGCTTCTAGGCGGACTGGGACTCATCTTGGCTGGAGTCGTAACCGCCACTCAGTTGCACTGACTCCCCTCTCCGCCAGCCACCTCCGGGAAATCGTCCGGCGCTCTCACAAGTCGCTTGTCAACTCGCTGCCTGGAAAATTACACGCATGTAACTTATCCAGATAGTTATCCACAGGTGTGAACAACCCCTGGTGCGGTCAAGTGCGCACTTATGACCTGTTCAGAGTTTTGCAACTGCGACAGATCGCCGGGAATTACTGGCGTGAGGGGCGGTCGCCTCAATCATCTACAGGGGTGATCAGAGTCATGTCATCTCCGCAGTGCCGGGGGGGATCAGGGATCTCATACGGAGCACTTGTCATCCGCACTTCGGCTCCGCAGATTGAGCAGCGGTAATTGAGCCGGACTTTGCGCATCTTCCCGGGTGGGGGCGGAGGTGGAGGTTTCTGAGAGAAGATACGCAACAGAGTCAGACCCAGCCATAAAATCACTAGGCCGATGGCCACGGCGATCAGGACTTTGAGCAGGCCGCTCAGCACCACCGCCAACGACAAGGGCAGCGAGAGTTCCGCTGCGCTCAGGACTCCGCTGCTTACGCTGCTCACGATTCTAAGATTACGGCGGTGGCTTGACCGTCAAAAGCCTCACAGACCGCCAAGGCGAGTTCCCCGGCTGCTCCTTCCGATAAGGCTCTTAGCAGCCGCGCAATGAGTGCGGCCCCCGTGGCTCCCTGAGGGTGGCCAAGCGCCAGCAACCCTCCGTCGGGATTCAGATTCTCCAACACCTCAGGCGATTCCCCAAAGTTGACCCGCCAGTTCAGAAGACTAGTGGCAGCGGGCTCGCCCAGTTCAACGCGAACCAAGTCCGCCAACTCAATGCCGGCAGCCGCCAGAGCGCGCTTGGCGGCAAGTGCTGCAGCACCTACACCGGAGGGCGGCGAACTCCTCAACTCAACGCGTGCTCGCACGCGTGCAGCGGGCTGAAACCCCAGACGCTTGGAAACTGCGGAAGAAGCGATCAGAACGGCTGCTGCTCCATCGGCCATGGGTGCTGTCGTTGCGGCTGTTAGCAGACCTTCCTCCCGGTAGATTCCCTTGAAATTGGAGGGGTCTTCCGGACAGAAGAGTTCGTCTTCGCAAATCACCTCAGGAAGTTGGCCGGATTGATGGCGCAACGGCAGTATCTCGGCTTGGAAACAGCCGGCTGCGGCGGCAGCGGCCGCTCTGCTGCGACTCTCCGCTGCGACCGCTTCGAGCGCCTCTCTCCCTATCCCCTGCGATTCTGCCCAAAATTCGGTGGCAAGAGGGGGCGGCCAGGCAGAAGCAGAGTCGATGATCCTCGAAGCGGGGCGTCCAAATCCTCGGTACGAACGTTCCGCCCCCACTGGAACAAGGCTCATGACTTCAACTCCGGCTACTAAGACCAAACCGAAACGCCCCGACGACACGGCGTCGGCAGCGAAGACAAGTGCGGTCAAGGAAGAAACGTCCTCGGCGCTCACGACAACCGCAGGCGTCTCAGGGCGGCAGCCGCAGGCGGCGGCGGCATGAGCAGCCAAATTGCCCGCCTGGGCGCCTACGGTCGTGGCGCAGCCGACCAGCACCCCGTCGATTTCATCAGGGGAAACTTCGCACTTAGAGATCACTCCTCTGCAGACTTCTTCCAAGAGTTGAGAGGGATGCCAAGAAGCCAGCCGACCATGTCTGAGCCCGAAAGGACTGCGGACGGCGGCGATGAGCAGGGGGTCATCGTTCACGATTCACCTCCGGACGCCGCGCGGCTTTGCCGAGATGGCTGCCCTCGGAGCGGATTGCGGCTCCAGATCACCGCAATTCACCTCAAGATGACAGGCTCTCAAGATAGGGTTAGCATCAGGGTCAAGCCCGAACCCCTCACAACCCAAAAAGCCTCCCAACGAAAGGTACAGCAAAATGTTTTTTGAGCAAGTAGACCCGCATGTCCACACGGCGCTTCTCATACTTCGTATTGTTCTAGCCACAACAATCATCATTCATGGCTATACCAAGTTTTTCGGCTCTAACGGGATCCAAGGAACTGCAAAATGGTTCGAAAAAACGGGCATGCGACCTGGCCACCTCCACGCTCGGGTTGCCGGAATTTCCGAAATTACTTTTGGTTATCTGCTGGCATTCGGCCTCGTCAGCAGTTTTGCGGCAGGGGGAATCGTGGCTCTGATGTTCGTCGCTTGCTTGGTTGCTCACCGAGGCAAAGGATTCCTGATATTCAACGACGGCTGGGAATACACGGCGATAATTGCGACAATCGCTGTGACTATCAGCATGATCGGGCCTGGAGGGTACTCCCTTGATTATGCGATAGGAATTGAGAGGATATTTGATGGTTGGTACGGACTTGCCATATCGGCCGGCGGAGGCGTGCTCGCGGGCAGCGCAGTGCTTGCCGCTTTCTACAATCCCCCGACGACTGAGGAAACCGCCGCGGCGGGCGGCGAAGACGCCGGGGAGCACTCGCCTGAGGAAGAACCTACAAACGAAAAAGGGCACGAGGGGGAAAACGACGCCGAAAAAGCCAACTCAACGAAGAGCGGAAACAAGCAAACAGCCTGACCGCCGCCAGGCGGCAGAGCCCTTACGCTCACCCCACTATCACGGAATGACTTAACCCCAGCGTGGCGATAATCGCGTGGCGATAATCCTCGCCTTGTGCGTTTCCGTCTCGTTCGGAAGCGGAGATTTTCTGAGCGGACTGGCCGGGCGGCGAACCACTACTGCGCTGGTGGTCTCCGTCTCCCAGTTGTTCGGTCTGCTGGGCGTCGGCGTTTACCTAGCAGTCGCCGACAGAAGCATCGCCGGCGGGCGCGATCTTCTTCTGGGCGTCCTTGCCGGGACGACACTGGCCATCGGGATTTCCGGTTTGGTGAAAGGGCTTTCAGTCGGACGCATGTCGGTAGTGGCGCCGACGACTGCGGCCACGGGCGCCTGCGTCGGCGTTTTCTACGGACTCATCAGAGGCGAACGGCCTGCCCTCTTCGCCCTGTTCGGCGTTGTTCTGGCAATCCTCGCGGTCATAATGATCGCAAAGGTGGCCGAGACGGGGGAAGATAAAGAGTCTCCAGAACGTCTTTCCCGCAACGAGATAGCAGGACGCGCCCGCGAAGTGGGGTTGAGTGTCATTGCGGGAACATTCCTAGGGCTGACGCAGGTTTTCTTCTCAGAGGCCAGCAGCGACAGCGGGGTGTGGCCGATCGCTTCTACCCGCCTCACGACCGGAGTCTTAATCGGAATCTGGGCGTTGGCGGGCATTCACAACAAAAAACCTCCAGACCCAGGAAAAACTGGATGGCTGCTCATACTCAGTTACGGATTGCTCGACGCCCTCGGAGCTTGCTTGTTCATCGAAGCTCTGCGACGCGGATTCGTCAGCCTTGTGGCGCCGGTGGTCTCCCTCTACCCGGCGACGACGATTCTCCTCGCACGGGCGGTCTTGAAGGAACGGATGAACTCAGGCCAGATAGTGGGGTTTGTGCTGGCGGCGGCGGGAATTCTGCTCATAGCCCTCGGGTAGAGGTGCTCATAGCCCTCGGGTAGAGGGGGGGCGCAAACCCAGAACCGAAGGGGCGCTAAGAGGCAGAGCGTTGACGCAAGACGCAAGAGGCCCGGCTCGCAAGCGGCAGCCGCTCTCAGAAAACAGCCGCTGTCCTTATCCCGGCGTAGGCAGCAGCTGTCCCAGCCACCAAAGTCACGATGGCGTAGATGATCGAATAGCCGGGTTTGCGACGCCAAAGTTGGATCACCTCCAAGGAGAGCGTCGAAAAAGTCGTGAGCGAACCAAGCGCACCGACCCCGAGGATCACGATGGCGGCGGCGCTCAAATTCACCAATAAACCCAGCGCAAACGAGCCGAAAACGTTAACCGTGAACGTGCCGACGGGAAACGAAGCCCGATTCCAGGCGCTAGAGAGTTTCCAACGAATGAGGGTGCCGCCGACGGAAGCAGCCGCGAAAGCGACCGCCAGCACAGCCGTCATCGCGCCGGCCCTTCCGATGAGAGCACCGGCAACTCCCGGCGACAGGCAAAGGGCAAAATCACTCGGCAGCCCTCGCCGCTTTCCTGTCAAGCATTCCACGGCGCAGCCGCCCGCCGAGGAGAGCCGCCAGCAGTCCCAGCGCCAAGGAAGCAGTTCCATAGAGGACGCCCATAACGATTTGGCCTGATGTCAGGTGCTCGGCAACTATGAGCGCAAACGTCGAAAAAGTGGTGAAACTGCCGCAAAACCCCGTTGAGGCAGCAACGAGAAGCCGTTGCCAGCGAACATCGGACGCCGACGGATTGCTCATCTCCGCAACCAGCCAACCTAACAAGGCGCTTCCGACAACGTTGACTGCGAGCGTGTTGAACTGAGCTGCGGCAGAAGGACCGGTAACGACTTCGAAGGCGTCGACGGGGAACACCCCGAAAGCGAAACCGACCAACAAGCGCATCGATGCACCAAGTGCGCCGCCGACGGCGATTGCGAAGACGGTCCTTTTCTCCACGACCTTTTTCATAGCCGATGTCAGGGACTCGCCGCGCCGAAGTCAACGCCGCCAACAGCAGCGAGCGAGGGTGGCGCAGCGGCGCAAAGCAGCGCAAAGCCCGCGGCAGACCAACCTTGTACCTCAAAATAAGAGTAGTTTGGCTGCGTGGACATTTTCCTCGGCCTTCTCGTGGCAGCGAGCCTTGGGACAGCGGACTTTTTTGGGGGGGCGGCAGGACGGAAGGTAGGCCCGCTAAGGTCAATCACCGCAGCCCAAATCACCGGTCTGGTGATGCTCGGCGTCTACCTCCTAGCCGCCTGGGAACCCGTTGGAAGCGCCAGGGAGGTCGCCTTGGGTTCGCTGGCAGGGTTAGCTATCACGAGCGGGACGGGATTTCTCTATCGAGGGCTCGCTCTAGGACGCATGACGGTGGTAGCTCCTGTGACTGCCTCGGTCGTCTCGATCTTCACGGTCGCCCTCGGCCTAGGGCGCGGCGAACGCCCATCCGCAGTAGCCCTGACCGGAGCAATCTTAGCCATCGCAGCTACCATCGTCGTCTCACGTCCAAGCGGTGACTCCAGCGGTGACTCCAGCGGTGTCGCCGAGGTGGGGCGCCTCCGACCGGGCGGGGAAATCCTGACCTCGGCGCTCGCCGGATGCTCCTTTGGAGTTTTCCAAACCCTGCTCGACGAGATCGGAGGGGAAGCGGGGTGGGGGCCTGTGTTCATGGTTCGAGTCGTGGCCAGCGGCCTTTTAGGGGGAGCCGTGCTCTGGCTGACTCTTCGCAACCGTTCCCGGCGGCGAAACTCGCGGGAGTCGGCGGAAAACAGGGAAGGAGAGGGCATTCCCTCAGATTCTCCCAGCGAAGACATTGCACAGCACCGCAGTGGCGCTGCCAACGCCGAGGGCGCCCAGGGGCGAGAACGCACGATCCTGCTGAAGCAAAAAGCACATGACTTCCTGCCTGCGCTAATTGCCGGGGCGCTCCTGCTGACGGCCCACGTCATGTTGATAGAAGCCCTAGCGCTGGGGTTCCTTTCAATCGTGGGGCCTCTCACGTCGCTCACCCCCGCTTTCACCGCCATAGGGGCTTGGATATTTCTCAAAGACCACATGGGGAAGATGCAGTGGGTGGGCTTGGCTATTGCTTTGGTTGGAGTTCTGCTGGTGGCGCTCGGATGATCTGTGCGGCACTCAAAACTCCTTCGGCGTTCAGTTCCACAGCACTCCTAGGGGCGGCAAGGAAGAGGCGTAAGGCGCCGAGCGCAGCGCTGTGAAGTTACCGGTAGCCCCTCCGGTCTCCCCCATGCTGGCCAAGTCAGTGGATTCGCTGCCTGCGTCGGATGCGGGAGACTTCTGGTTCGAACCCAAGTGGGACGGCTTTCGGGCGCTGATCTTTCGAGATGGAAGCGAACTAGAGATACACAGCCGCAACGAGCGTCCCCTCACCCGTTATTTCCCCGAACTCTGGGGAGTTCTCAGGACAAGACTGCCGGAACGGTGCGTGCTCGACGGCGAGTTGGTCGTGCCTGCCAAGGACGGAAAGCGGCTTGACTTTGACGCCCTGAGCGCCCGAATCCACCCGGCTTCATCCCGCATCAAACTGCTATCCACTGAGACGCCTGCTCGCTTTGCGGTATTTGACATCCTCGCTCTGGGCGACCGCGATTTGCGAGAGAGGCCGTTTGCGGAACGGCGCAGCACCCTAGAGAAAGTCGCCGCCGGGTTCCGCCCACCGATCCATCTGACTCCGTCTACGACCAACCGCTCGACGGCAGACGACTGGTTTCGCAGATTTGAGGGGGCGGGGTTTGACGGAATAATCATCAAACCCGCTGAGGGCGCCTACCTCGATGGAGAGCGCGCTCAGTTCAAGCTCAAACATCAGAAAACGGCAGAAGTCGTAGCGGCTGGATACAGGGTTCACAAAAACGGGGACGGCCCGGGGTCGCTGCTGTTGGGTCTCTACGACGAGGATGGCTTGCTCAACTACGTGGGCGCTGCGGGGGGTTTCAGCAAAGCCGTCAGAGGCGAACTAGCGGATTTTCTGGAGCCCTTTCGTTTTGGCGAATGCGCTCCACGCGGCTGCGAGCACCCGGAACACCCCTGGTTGCGGGAGCCCGTCGCAGGCGCCGGCGGGCGCAGACCGGGTGCCCCCAACCGATGGCGGGGTGCTAAGGGCGGCGGTGACTGGGTGCCGATCTGGGGAGCGCCCGCGGCGGAGGTGACATACGACGCAATCACCGCTGGACGCTTCCGCCACATGTCCCGACTGCTGCGTTGGCGCAGAGACCGTCCTCCGGAGAGCTGCACTTACGCTCAACTCCAGCAAGTCCCTCCTGTGGAACTGGAAAAGATCTTTTCCGAACGTATCCCTTAGCCGCTGAGGGGGCGATGCCCCCGATTTATGTAGGTTTGGGGAAGTATGGAGGCCAAGGGGCGTCTCCAAGCCCCTCCTCCTGATCGCGCTGAGCCAAGTCCAACAAGGGCTGCAAGCTATACGAACGATCATCCATTCCGGCTTCTAGGTCGCCGGCGGACGCCCATCGCTGCGGGAACGAAGTCAAGGTGAAGTCTCGAGGGTCGGCGTCGAGAACCTCTTCCCAGCGCAGTGGCGTAGACACCAGCGCTTGGGCGCTGGGGCGCACAGAGTAAGCGGAAGCGAGGGTGCGGTCGGGAGCGTTTTGGTTGTAGTCAAAGAAGACCCGTTTTCCCCGCTTCTTTTTCTGCCATTCGGTGGTAATGACCTCCGGCGCCGCTCGCTCGGATTGGCGGGCTAAAGCCAGGGCAGCCGAACGAAGGTGGGCGAAGCCGTGTCTTGGAAGAATTCGCACGATTATGTGAAGACCCCGCCCTCCGGAAGTTTTAGGCCAGCCTTCCAGGCCGTGTTCGCCAAGCAGATCTCTGATCAAGAGGGCTGCCTTCCGCACCAAACCGAAATCCACGCCTGGGGATGGATCCAGGTCTATACGCAGTTCGTCCGGGCAAGAGGGTTCGAAACGGCGCACCGCCCAAGGATGCAATTCCAAACAGCCGAGATTCGCGGCCCATATTAGATGGGCTGCATCCACTGGACAGAGTTCGGTGGCCGTGCGCCCTGACGGAAAGACGACCAGCATGGTCTGGAGCCAATCGGGGCGGGATTCAGGGACGCGCTTTTGGAAAAAGCTCTTCCCTTCGGCACCGTGGGGGAAGCGATGCAACACGGTGGGGCGGCACCAGACGCCGCGCAGCGCCCCAGGAGCCACGCTCAAGTAGTGCTGAACGAGGTCGAGTTTGGTCTCGCCGCCCCTGGAAAAATAGACCTTCCCTGGGCTGGAGATACGGACGGAGCGTCCGTCAACTTCAATATCGGTGTAATCGCTGGCCACGGTCGGTTTCTGACCCTCAGACAGGGATGGCAGGAGGATTGGAAGCCGTGTTCAAGGAGCGGCGGCGCACCGCGCTTGAAGCATACGCTCTGCCGCCTCCGGGGCAATAGAAAATCATTCCGGCCATCAAACGCAGAATACCAAAACAGCAAAGCAACAACCCTGAACTATTTATCCTATAACGACAACTTACCATTCCAAGAATACATGGAATGGACCAAAGAGTGGCTGAGAGAAGCCTGCCGAATTCTCAGAGATGACGGCAGTATCTTTGTATACAACATTCCAAAGTTGCTCGCACACACAGCTCCAATTCTTAACGAGCTAGCAGAATTTCGCCATTGGATAGCGTGGAATTCTAATGGCCAACCACTAGGGAAAACACTGCAGCCCGCCCACTATGGGATACTGTTCTACACAAAAAATAGACAAAGTAAATTTTATGATGTCAGAGCGCCTCATAAGTCATGCCGAAAATGCAACACATTTCTGAAAGACTACGGGGGCAAAGAACATCTACGTCATGAGTTTGGCTATCAGATCAGCGATGTTTGGGACGACATTCACAGAGTCCGCCATAGTTCTAAGCGAATTGATTCTCATCCTTGCCAATTGCCCATACACCTCATTGAACGAATAATTCTGATGACAACCGACGAAAACGACATAATATTTGATCCATTCTGCGGCGGAGGATCAGCGGCAGTAGCGGCTAAACAAATGGGGCGCAGGTACATAGGTGCTGATATTGACAGCGAATACTGCAAGGCTGCCCAGAGCAGGCTTGAGGAGGCGAAAGAGGTAAAGCAGAACAACACTTACGTATCTGTCCACCTCAAGAAAGTTGTTTCCATCAGGGACATCGACATTCCTAGTCACAATGGCGCCTGAGCCTCAAAAACTGACCTTCGAAGAATTCCGAAAAGGAATGCAAGTGTTCCTGGACTTTCCTGAACTCGAAAAAGAACTCCACTCGGAAGTTGAAGAGGAAGTTAAGCGAATACCACTGATTAAGACTGAAAAGGCTGCCCTAACTCCCTCAGAGATAATGGTAAATTATCTAAATGCAGGCAAAGATACGGAAGAAAGAATTCAAGTAATTATTGGATTGTCTCATGGTTCGCTTGAAAAATTTAAGCGCATATACAAAGCTGCTTTTCCGGAGCTAGAGTGGAGCGAACTACGGAAAAATCGTAATGTTTTAAGCGTTTTGGCGAACTTTCTCGTTAATTCCGAAGCTGTGTTAGTCAACCTAGAGGGTAAAGAAATCTATATACCACCCTTTATTAGACGAAATTTTTTACTTCCAGACAATTGGATTGACATTCTTCAAGATAAAAAGCAATTGGAAAAGACTGTATGGAATTGGAAAAATAGGCAATCAAAATATTCCGTTAGAAGTGGTGAAGAGTTGGAAAAAGCAGTTAACGCTATAGTCAAAGAGTGTGGCCAAACCTCTCAAAAGGGATCAGTAGCAATCGTAGATGACAAACTTCAAGAGTTCTTTGGTGTGAGAGCTGAAGCCCGGTCAACAAGCCGCTCAGCGTCATAGCGGGCGCATATCTCGCCGAAGGTCGGGCGGGGTCCGCGCCACTTCAGAGCGTCTACGCCTTCGGGATCGTCTAATACACCTTCCACGTCCCTAACGAGAGTGGCCAGCCGCAGATAGAGAGCGGCATCCTCCCTGCCTTCTTCCAAGCTTCTCGACAACTTCGGCGCTCCTCTAACGGGTGCGTCCCAGCGTCCAGGTGCCGTTGGGATATTCTCTATGCTTCCGTATCTTGCGAGCACCGCCGCTGCGGACTTAGCGCCCCAGCCCGGCAAGCCGGGGAAACCGTCGGCTGTATCTCCTACCAACGCCAAGTAGTCGGGAATTGATTCCGGCGGGACGCCGAAGCGATCGATCACTCCGGAGCGATCGAAAATGCGCCCTTTACGCAGATCGAACTGCACCACCCGCCCGTCGGAGGTCACACACTGCGCCAAGTCCTTGTCTGGAGTACAAATCATCACCTTCTCTACATCAGGATCCTCAGCGGCTCTAGCGGCGGCCGTGGCCAGGGCGTCGTCGGCTTCATACTCGATCATGGGCCAAACGCAAAAGCCGCCCTCCCAGGCAAGCTTCTCCACGATAGAAAACTGCTCAAACAACTCCGGCGGAGTTTCTTCCCCCGACTTGTAGCCCTCGTAGAGTTCATTGCGAAACGACGGGATGACATGATCGGTGGCCATCCCCAGATGGGTTGCGCCTTCTTCCACCAGCCGCAGCAAACCGCCCACAACTGCTCTCGCCGCCGCTACCTCCTGCCCGTCGGCAGTGCGATGCGACGGACGGGCGAAAAACTGCCTGAACAATTCGTAAGTGCCGTCGATGAGGTGGACGATCATCAATGCGGCCTCTGACTGCTCAGCAAGATCTGCACCCTTTCCAAAGCGCCTCGGGAAGCTACGGGACGAAACTTCACTACACCTGAACCAGTTCAACCAAAGTGCCGAAATTCCCCTTGGGATGGACGAAAGCCACGGTCGTGCCTCTCGAACCCGGACGAGGAACTGAATCGATGGGCTTGGCGCCAGCGGAGACCATCGCAGCCAGGGCGGCGGCGCAGTCGTCCACTCGATAGCCGACATGGTGAAGCCCCTCCCCGCGGCGTTCAATGAACTTGGCTATAGGAGAATCTTCGGAGGTGGCCGCCGTGAGTTGTATGTAGGAATCGGCCACCTTGATCAGTGCTTCCTCCACGAAGTCGGAAGCCACCACCTCGCGGTGCTCTACCACAGCACCGAACGCCCGTTCGTAGTAGTCCACGGCAGCATCCAGGTCGCTCACGGCAATGGCTATGTGATCGATTTCTGTCAACAACATGCTTGGATTCTTACCGCAGAATACGCACTAGCGCGTCTCTGCCGCGGTTACGGCGAAGACGGCGCCGGTAGCCTGTAGCAACAACAAACGACCGACAACTCAAGAGGCTGAACGTGAGCAAAGCCGTAATCATCGGAGGGGCGCGCACCCCCATAGGAAAACTTTCCGGTTCGTTAGCTTCCTTTTCGGGAACCCAACTAGGGAGCATGGCGATTTCCTCAGCTCTGGACGACGCCAGAGTACCGCCCGAAGAAGTCGACTACGTATTCATGGGGCAAGTGCTGCTAGCAGGAGAAGGACAAGCGCCGGCCAGAGCGGCAGCCGCACGGGCGGGAATTCCCATGAGCGTTCCAGCGTCGACGGTCAACAAGGTTTGCCTGTCGGGACTGAACGCCGTCTACCTAGCCGAGCGCATGATCGCCGCCGGCGATGCCTCCGTGGTAGTGGCGGGGGGAATGGAAGCGATGACTTCAGCCCCGTACTTGGCAAATGGCGTAAGGAACGGGCTCAAGCTAGGCGACGCCGCTTTGACCGACTCCATGATGAGCGACGGCCTCACCTGCGCCTTCGACCACTGCTCTATGGGGCTGAGCACCGAACGATACGCCTCTAAGGAAGGCCTCTCACGCGAGTCGCAAGATGCCTTCGCCGCCGCGTCCCACGAGCGTGCCGCTCGAGCGCAAAAAGACGGCCTGATGGAAGCCGAAATCGTGCCTGTGGAGATTCCCCAGAGGCGGGGAGATGCGATCCTCTTCAGCAGCGACGAGGGGGTGCGGCCCGATACAAGCGCAGAAAGCCTTTCCCGCCTACGCCCCGCCTTCGACTCCGCCGGAAACATCACCGCAGGCAACGCATCACAGATATCCGACGGAGCTTCGGCCTTGGTGGTCGCTTCGGCAGAAGCTGCTAAACGGCTCTCGGTTGATCCCGCGGCCGAGATCATCTCCTATGCCCAGGTAGCCGGGCCTGACTCCTCGCTTCTGCATCAACCTTCGGCAGCGATCATGAAGTTGCTGGAACGCGCCAACCTGTCGCTAGGAGACATTGACCTGTTTGAGATCAATGAAGCTTTTGCTGCCGTCGTGCTGGCGTCTATGAATGATCTCGGCATTCCCCACGACGTAGTCAACGTAAACGGAGGAGCGATCGCCTTGGGGCACCCCATCGGAGCTTCAGGAAACAGGGTCTTGTTGACGTTGATCAGAGAGCTTCAGCGACGAGGGGGAGGAACGGGCGCAGCGGCACTCTGCGGAGGCGGCGGGCAAGGCGACGCAGTGCTAGTACGCGTTTGACCCTTTCTCGATCCTGATTTTGGGGGCGACATTCGGAGACTGGGGGCCGACACTCGGGAACTGGGGGGCAAGCCTTAGGGCGTTCGCTGTTCGGACAATCTGGAACTCATAAATCCGGCGGGGCGACAGCGAAAGTGCGGCCCTTTTTAGAGCAATCTGCAACTTTCGCACACTGAATTACTGATTCTGTAACAATTTAAACGTCAAAAATCGCCTTGTACCAGGGATTTCTGAAAATTCTTGATTATAAGAACGAATTGCGACAATTTGCCGGAAAATGTTGACATTTACGCGCACAAGCTGTAATATAAAGGTGTAAAGCACCGGGTTCTCCCTCCCAAAAAGGGAAAAACCCCTCCAAATGGTAGTGAGTCTCCCCTCCCCGGTGCGACGGTTAGAGCGTCATTGGCAGGTCGAAGGCCTCCGGTGGCGCTCTAGCTGTTTATGGCGGATTATGGCGGAATTCAGTGAGGAGACATTTCCCGTCGCCCGGTCAATGCTCTCCCGAGAGTGACTTCGTCGGCATACTCCAGGTCACCCCCCGCCGGAAGGCCTCTTGCCAAGCCAGTCACGGTCAAGCCGAATTCGCCTAAGAGCCCTGCCAAGTACATGGAAGTGGCTTCGCCTTCCAAGTTGGGGTTGGTACCCAAAATCACCTCTTCTATGTCTTCTGTTTCCACGCGTCTCAACAACTCGGCAATCTTCAACTGATCGGGGCCGACGCCCTCAAGAGGATTCAAAGCACCCTGTAACACGTGATACAGACCGTTGAACTCGCCCGTGCGCTCAAAGGCGGTCACGTCTTTTGGGTCTTCTACTACGCAGATCCTTCGAGAGTCCCGGCGGCTATCGCAGCAAATGCCGCACTTCTCCGCAACCGAGAGATTGCAGCAGATCTCGCAAAGCCGGACTCTGCTCCGAGCCTCGCGGATTGACGCCGCCAAGGAGTCCGCCTCCTCGGAAGGGGCGCGCAGGAGGTAAAAGGCGATGCGCTGCGCCGACTTGGGGCCGATTCCGGGAAGCCGCCCAAATTGGTCGATGAGTTCGCCGATAGCAGCGGGGTAAGGGGAATGAGTACCGAGGGGCATGTACGTGAGTAACGCTAAGACGGCAAGCGGCTATGAACTCTGATCGATGACCTTCGCCCCCGGAAACGCTTCCTTCATCTGTTCAAACCCCCTGTTCGATGTCGGCTGACGCGGCGCTGCGATGTCGGCAGGCGAGACGATTTCGTAACCGGACGGCAAGGCGGGCATGGAAGAACCGGGCGGCACAGACAAACTGCCGTCATCAACGACGAATTCGACCGACACTTTCCGGTCGAATCTGCGGCTGAAAGCCGCCTCTACGTCTTCGCGATAAGCCATTCCTCTATGCAGCGGCCCTTGGTGATCGAACCCTAGCCGCAAGCTCTTGCCGCGGTTCGACAAAAAACGACCATGGCTCAGGGAGGCTGCAACGGACTTGGGAAACGCCCCTAGGATGTCGGACGACCAGGCCAGGACTGCCTCTTCTCGCGTGGGGGGCGTAGACGTTGAAGCGTCTGAGTCGTCGGGAGCAGCGTCGGCGAAGGCAGCAGGAGCAGCGTCTCCAACGGCATCGGCAGCGGGATCAGCAGGAGAGAGGCCGAGGGGGCCTTTGGGTTCGCCGCTTGGGAGATCGTCCGCCGGCTCGGGGGCGCTCCGAGCGGGAGGTGGCTCATCCTCGGGCGCAACGTCTCGGGGGAGGTCTCGGGAAAACGAATCCGAATTGGCAGCAGCGGAAGGTGGGCGATCCTCGGGTAGTACGTTCCGGAGACGCTCAGTTCGGGGGCGCTCAACTCGGGGGCGCTCAACTCGGGGGCGCTCAACTCGGGGGCGCTCAACTCGGGGGCGCTCAACTCGGGGGCGCTCAACTCGGGGGCGCTCAACTGGGGGGTGCTCAACTCGACGCTCAGTTCGGGGGCGCTCAACTGAAGGCGAAGATCTCTTACCCTGACTGGCCGATCGCTCTAACTCCCTGCGAGCCTGTTCCGGACCCGCAGGAGGGCTGTCACCCCCGGCGGGTGGCGACGTCCGCTGGGAGGGAGCAGACGCACTCCGAGCAGGACGAGGCTCCCGCTGAGAAGGAGCGGATGGAGAAGATGGTGCTGAAGTCGCCGGCTTAGATTCGATGACGCCGGGGCGCATCTGCTCCAACGCTTCTTCAAGCTTCTGGATTCGGCTAGCCAAAGCGTCCACACCAAGACCCATATTGGTGCGGGACAAACGCACGAGGGCCAGTTCCAAGTCGATCCGGGGATCGGGGGCGGTTCGCATGCCGACCAGCGCTTCACCCAGAGTTTCCATGGAATGCGTGAGCATTCTGGGTGTCATTTTCTGCGCCAACGCGTCGGCAGCAGAACTCTTAGCCGGGGAGGCATGCCCCGAAACACCGAGGGAGGTCAAGAATGCGTCCCTAAGGCACTGCAGAAAGGCTTCGCCCAAGACCCTTGGCTCCTGTCCAGACCTCAAGGCGCGATCCGCTGCCGCCAAGGCGGCGGCTTCCTCGCCAGAAGCCAGCGCCTCAAGCACCTCGTTCACACTGTCGGAGACTTCCGGAGCGGCCCCGGCGGCGGCAACCTGATCGAGAGCAGAAAGAGCGTCTCTAGCCGACCCCCCGCCCGCAGCCATCACGTAGGCAAGGCCGTCCTCGGAGAGGTCGATTCCAGCGGAATCGGCAACGCTCAGAACGTGTTCGGAGAGTTTGTCTTCCGGCAACAACCCGAATAGCAGGTGCTGAGTGCGGCTTCTGATGGTCTTAGCCACCTTGTGGGGCTCTGTGGTGCACAAGAGGAAAACCACATGTTCAGGGGGCTCTTCGAGGGTCTTGAGCAGAGCGTTTTCCGCGTTGGAGGAAAGCATGTGAACCTCGTCGAGCACATACACCTTGGTGCGGCCAGGGCTGCCGATGAGTACGCGGCTGTTCAGTTCTCTAATGTCGTCAACGGAATTGTGGGAGGCAGCATCAAGTTCGTGCATGTCGTATGAGGTTCCGTCGGCGAACGCAGCGCATGATTGGCACTCGCCGCAAGGCTCCCCTTCATGGATATTGAGGCAGTTGAGGGCCTTGGCAAGGATGCGAGCAGTGGAGGTCTTACCGGTGCCGCGAGGTCCGCTGAACAAATAGGCGTGCGCCACACGGTCGGACGCCACGGCGTTCTTCAAAGCCGCCACCACGTGCGCCTGACCGACAATCTCACCAAATTTGGAAGGTCGATAGCGTCGGTACAGGGCTTGGTGGGCCATCAGAAACGAGCCTAGTTAAACCCTATGACGAATTTCTCCGAAACTCCTGCTTACCCTGGCCGTTCTCCACCCTACTGAGCAACGAAACCGCCATCGACCGAAAGCACCGACCCTTGGCAGAGAGTGGAATCCTCAGAGGCAAAGAACAGCGCCGCTGCGGCCACCTCCTCAGGTCGACCCAAGCGTCCAATCGGCATGGCCCCTATCAGCAACTGCTTGGCGGCTTTTTTGTCGGGTTGCAGATTTGTCCAGCGTTCCATCATGGGCGTCTCGATCACGCCTGGACAGATGCAGTTGAACCGCACGCCGGAAGACGCCAACTCAATAGCCATGTCTTTCGTGAACACCACCAGACCACCCTTGGCGCTGCCGTAGGCGGTAGAAAGCGGAAACCCCACCAAGCCGTTCAAAGACGCTATGTTGACCACGCTTCCGGAGCCGCGCTCAACCATGTGGGGAACGATGTGCTTACACATGAGCCAAGGCCCCTTTAGATCGGTGTCAAGGATGTTGTCCCACTCCGCAACGCTCATCTCGTCGTAGGTGCGGCTGAGTTCCGCACCGGCGTTGTTAATAAGCACATCAACGCGGCCCCAAGCACCGAGAGCGGCGGCAGCGGCGGCAGCGGCGTCGTCCTCGGAACGGACATCGCAGCGCATCGGAACAGCCGAAGCCCCGATTTCGTCCGCCAACGCCGACGCCGCGTCTAAGTTCAGGTCGGCGATCAGCACTGAAGCGCCTTCGGCTGCGAATCTGCGGACGATGGCTTCCCCTATTCCGCTGGCTCCGCCGGTTACTACGCAAGTTTTCTCCAAGAGTCTCATTTGAGTTCCTCCAATATGTCGGTTGTTTTATAGAAGTGCTGTTCGGGTAGCCGCAAGGCGGCGCTTAAGACGGCAGCAGCTAATTCGTCGGCTCCTCTAGGGGCGGGGAAGAAGCTTCAAATGCCTCTGCTACCTGAGAGTAAGTGAGAACTTCCGAATCAGAAGCGAGCGTATCGGCGGCTGGCACAGCAGCCCTCTCGGCGGCGTCGGCGGGCGCAACCGCCCGGCTAAGCACAGAATCCCGGCGCTGCTGCTGCCGCGACCAACGGAAGAATATGAAGGCGATGATCATCCAGAGATACGCCCCTCCGGCGATCTTCATGATCAGACCGGCCGCCTGTTGATCCACGGTCACGGCTATGCCCCAGAGCCTCACTTCCTTGTCATAGGCCTCGTACAAGGTTCTCCCGGCGAAGGTCAGGAAACCTGCCGGCACGGTCGGGAGCACGGACATGGCAAAGAGGTGGAACATCTTGCCGAACGGACGCAGCCGGAACGACGGCAGCGGCCCGCAGACCGGCATCCACATCCCAAGCGCGGTGACGAACAGCACGAGATGAACCGTGTAGTGAACAGGCCCGTTGGTGGCGCTCAAGTTGACTACCAGGGGCAGATGAGTGACGGCAAGGCAGACGTTGAAAACCACTCCGACCACGACTGGATGAAACAAACGCTTCGCCCAGGGACGGCGGACGTCCACAATCCTCTCTGCCAACCATTCGGGAACGGCCAGCAATAGGAGCGGAGGCACCACCATCGTGATGAGTAGATGCTGGATCATGTGCACGGAGTAGAGATACTCCTCAGAAATGTCGTGAACCGGCCAATCGCTGGCGAGCCATAAGAAACCTATGGCCAGGAAGTAGCAGATCTTCTGCCCGCGGGTAATCGCCCCTGCGCCGCCGGGAACTGCGGGCGCCAATACCCGCTTGACGTAGTACCCCACCCCCAGAGCAGCCAGCACCAACACCCAGACTTCCAGATGAGGGCGCCATGCCCAGAGCTCGTAATCGGCTGCCCCAATAAACACGGCGGCAAGCGCCGTTATGTCCAGATGCGAAACGCAGTGAGCATGATGAGATACACCCCGAGCGCCAGAGAGATCCCGGTGACGAAAATGTGCTTAAAGAGCACGGAATCGAATTTGAGGTGCATGAACCACGCCACCACGTACACGAATTTCAAGACCATCAGAACGGTCAAGAGAACATAGAGCGCAGCATCGCCCATGCGGTGCACCGACTGGAAGTAAGTAAAGACCTCAATGGCGGTGAGAACGGCCAAGATTAGGGCAATCTTGACGTACTGCCAGTCGGAGGGATGCTCGTGTTCGGTGTGCTCTGCTGCGGCCTCAGGGGGGTCGGCGGGGGCGCCTTGAGAAGCGCTGGCGTCAGCTTCCACAGACGAGTCCCCCATCGTCTCGTCAGAGAGGATCTCTTCTTCCGACCTGAGGGTTGTCGAAGTGCTGCTCACGATCTGCCAACCCCCTTACTGCGGAAACAGGTAGATGATCGTAAAGATGAGAATCCACACGATGTCGACGAAGTGCCAGTAAAGGCCGATTAGTTCAACCGACTCCGAGCGGTCGGGGCCGAGGCGCCCGCGCAGGTTCATCACCAGCAACGACATCAGCATGATGATGCCGATGCTCACGTGAGCGCCGTGAAAGCCGGTCAGGGTATAGAAGGCCGAGCCGAAAATGTTGGTGGTGTACCCCAGCCCGCTGCTGTAGAAGACAGTGAACTCGTACACCTGACCTGCCACGAAGGTGCCCCCTAGCAAGGCGGTTGCGGTGATCCAAGTTCTGAAGCCCCGCTCATTTCCGCGCTTCATGGCGGACAGGGCCAAGACCATGGTCAACGAACTCATCAGCAGCACGAACGAACTGACGGACGTGAAGGGGATGTCGAAGACGTCTAGGGGCCCGATCTCTCCATCCGGAAGCCTGGACTTGGCGAACATGTAAGTGGAGATAAGGGCGCCGAACAGCAGGCACTCCGAGCCTAGGAACAACCACATCATGAGCTTGTTGTGGGAGAGCCCCGTGGTTGTCGGCGGGTGGTGGCCCCCCTCGCTCGCGGAAGGAGAAGAGGTTTCGGAGAGTTCTTCGACCGGCGCAGGAGCCGGCGCGGTGACCGTTGATGGTTCAGTCATTGGACTTCCCCGCAATTTCTTCGCTGACCTCAGAGGCGGCTAGAGCGGATTCCGTCTCCTGACCGCTGCCGTTTCCTGAAATGGACACCTCGCTGCCGTTGCCGGAAACCTGAAGTTCATGGCCATCGGTGTGAGCCTCAGGATCGTCAGGAGACTCCAACACCCAGCCATAGAAGGCCCCTATTACTACAAGCGCCCCCACGGCAGTGATCCACAAGTTGAAGATCAGGCCGTAAGCCACCAAAGGCAGACCGAGCGCCAACACGATAGGCCAGTAGGACGGAGAAGGCAGGTGTACTCCCGTAGCGCTGCCGTCGTGGGCAACGTCTTCGGGTTTTGCACGGCGGACCACCGCTCCGCTGGAGGTGATCTCCCACTTGCGGTGCCAGAACTCATCTTGACGGCTGACTTGGATCTCACTGTCAAAGTTGTGGGTGGGCACTGGCGAAGCAGTCATCCACTCCAGGCTGCGAGCGTCCCAGGGGTCGGGGCCAACCGGAAGGTTCGTCCCGGCGCGGTAGCCCCGTCGGCTGATGTAGATGTTGATGGCGAAGAGCAGAAAACCGACTGCGGTCAGAAATGCTCCAGCAGTGGCCACTGCGTTCCAGAGAGAAAAACCGGCTTCCCCTGAATAGCTGTGAATGCGTCGCGACATGCCTTGAAGACCCAGAATGTGCATGGGGCCGAAAGTGAGATTGAAGCCGGCCAACAACACCCAGAAACTGGCCTTGCCCCACCGCTCATTGAGCTTGTAACCAAAGACCTTGGGCCACCAGAAGTAGAACCCCGACAGCATGCCGAGAAGCGATCCGCCAAAAATCACATAATGAAAGTGAGCGACTATGTAGAAGGTGTCGGTCTGCTGAGTATCGGCGGGGGAGACGGCGTGAGTGACACCAGAGAGTCCTCCGATGGTGAACATGGACACTGCGCCGATCGAAAAGAGCATGGCAGTTGTGAACTGGATTTTTCCACCCCACATCGTCGCCATCCAGTTGAGTATTTTCACTCCTGTCGGCACGGCTATGAACATCGTGGAGAGCGAAAAGGCCGCAACGGAAATCGGCCCCATGCCGGAGGTAAACATGTGGTGCGCCCAGACACCCCAGCCCATGAAGCCGATGGCGATGCCTGAAAAGACCATGAACGGATAGCCGAAGAGAGGCTTGCGGCTGAACGTCGGAATTACCTCTGACATGATCCCGAAAGCGGGAAGGATGAGTATGTACACCTCGGGGTGGCCGAAAATCCAGAAAAGGTGCTGCCAGAGAAGCGGATCTGCCCCGGCGGCCACGTTGAAGAAGTTGGCGCCGAAGAGGCGGTCGAACATCAGCAAGAACAGCGCCACTGTGATCACCGGAATGGCGAAGAGCAGCAGGAACTGCACGATCAGCAGCATCCAAGAAAACACCGGCATTCGCCAGAGCGACATGCCCGGTGTGCGCATGTTGAGCACCGTCACTATCAGGTTGATGGCACTCACCAGGGAGGCGATACCGGTTATCTGCAGCCCAAGGGCGTAAAAGTCCATCCCGTGGCTAGGTGAGAAGACCAACCCGCTGTTTGGGGCGTAGCCGAACCAACCCCCGTCGGGAGCTCCGCCGAGCAGCCAGGAGGTGTTCAAGAAGATGCCTCCGAAGAGGAAGCACCAGAAACTGAAGGCGTTGAGACGTGGAAAGGCAACGTCGCGGGCGCCTATCTGCAGGGGAAGCAGATAATTGGCGAAGGCAGCTGCGAGGGGCATGATCACGAGGAAAACCATGGTCACGCCGTGCATCGTGAAGACTTGGTTGTAAGCGTCCTCGCTCAGCACGCTCCCAGCCGGAGCGGCGAGCTGCAAGCGGATGAGAAGGGCTTCAATACCGCCTAATAGCAGGAAAAACAGCGCCGAGGCGCCGTAGAGAATGCCGATGCGCTTGTGGTCAACAGTGAACAACCAACTCTTCCAGCCGGTGTCACCCTTGGGACGGGCGAGCAAACCCAGACTGGAGGAGGGACGAATCGTCTGCTCGCCCGCCGTGAGTTGAAGTTGAGGCTCGGAGGTAGTAGTCATTGCTCCGGAAACTCCGATCTTCCTCTGAGTGACTGCTTTCTCATTCGTATTTTCTTCATATGAATCGCAACTACTTCAAGGTTGCCAAGTAATCGACCAAATCCTCGACCTCTGCGTCACTGAGGCCGGGGAAAGCGGGCATGCCCAGTCCGCCGTCGGATTTGTTGGCCTTGCGATCTCCGGCGTTGCGAATCCAGGCATTCAAGTCTCCGCGGTTGAGCTTCGCCGCTTCGGATATCTGTGTGTACGGTACGTACTTCCCGCGATCCTCATAGAGGTCAAATATGGAACCCGCAAACGAAGCCCGGCTTGCGAAGTGAGTCATGTTCGGAGCGGCGCCCGACACCAGTGAACTGGTGATTTGGTTGCTAGCCGCGTAGATGGCGGGGTCATCGGGCAAGCCGTCTAGGTTGGTGTCGCTCACCCCGTTGACCACGTGGCAGTTGGCGCAGTTGGCCAGAAAAAGCTGCTGTCCTTCATATCCCTCCTCATCCGGGGCGAGCAGTGGAGCAGGACGCATCTGCGCCTCTCGCCAAACCTCCCACTCCTCGGGAGTCAAGACAATGGTGTACATCCGCATATAAGCATGCGAAAGACCGCAGAACTCAGTGCACTGACCTGCGTAACGGCCAAGTTGATCGGCTTCCAGCACCCACGGGTGCAGCGCATCAGGCACGGCGTCGCGTTTCCCATTGAGGCGCGGGATCCAGAAAGAGTGGATCACGTCGCGAGATGTGATCTCAAGAGGGACTTGCTGACCGAGGGGGATGACCAACTCGTTGGCAGTGACGATGTCGGGCGGAGTGGAAGTGTTGCCGTCGAGGTGGTACTGAAACTCCCACCACCACTGCTGACCGACGACGGTCACGCGCATGTCGTCGGGGGCGGCGGACACTTCTTCCAGCTTAAAGAGCGTGGTCAGAGTAAAAACGGAGATGATCGCCAGGATGATCGTTGGAATGATGGTCCAGGCCAGCTCCAGGCGGAGGTTTCCGTGAACCTGCTTGGGGTACTCCTCCTCAGCCTCCTCCTCAGCGGTCTCCTCCTCAGCCCCCTCTGAAACATGCTCTTCGGGGTTGGCGGCAGCAGAGCGGCGGCGCACCCGATAGCGGACGACCAAGTAGATGAGCGCCCCTTGAACCAAGAAGAAGACCGCAATTGCCACGCCCAGAACGGGGAAGAAAAGGCTGTTGATCTCCGCTGCATCCGGCCCGGCGGCGGCGAGCGTGTCCAGCGGATGCTCGCGGGCGCAAGAAGCCGCCGTCAGCGAGAGCGCAACCACCAAAGCCGAGATGCTCACGCGGCGGAAGAAACGGCGGCGGGAAGCGCCGTCGTTGGAGTCCGCCGACGGGCAGGGATAGCACAGCGGGGAGGGGGTGCTGTGGTGACCTAGTCGGTTCAAGCGCTCACCATCACTCGGAATGATCCTACGTCCCAGAAGTTTCCACGGCCTCCGCCGATTCCTCAACTTGTTCAGTGGCGTGATCGTCTTCGCCCTCATGCCCGCCGTGTTCGGCAGGGCCGATTGCGGCGGCGACTATTCCGGCAGCCACCACGGCGGCTGCCCCCAGCGCCAGAACTCCTGCTATGGCCGACTTGCCGATCTTCGGGCGGGCGGCAAACAGAACAGCGAAAGCCAAAATCACCGCTGAGACGCCCGCCGCAATCCAAACGGCGCTGAACTCGCTCACAGCCAACAGCACGCGAGAACCTCCCAAAACCAGCACCGCAATGCCCGACGCTCCGAGCACGGGAATCTCGATCGGCTGCATGATCCGATTCCTCAGCTCGCGGTTTGCCGCCGCGTCAGATGTGGCTCTGTCTGACCAAGCGGAGATCATCCACTCAAAAATCGCAGCCCCCAGCAGTATCAAGCCGACCACGAAGAGCGCAGAGTGGGTGACTAGCCCGATCACCGTCACAGCAACAGCGAACGCTCCGACTACTGGCCAGTAGCTGTGCTGGGGCGGCGCCTGCGTTGGAGGAATCTTGCCATCCGCAGCAAGTTCGCCCACCGAAGAAGCGTCGGCGTCCCTGAACGCCACCAACAGACAAGCCAGCCCCCCGGCGGTGATGGCCGTGAACACCAGGATCACGTACCCCGTGTGCTCTCCCACGCCCCCCTGCCAGCCCAGGCTGAACACTCCTTTCCAGGACGAACGGTCAATTATTCCCAGATAATCGGGAGCCGATGGATCTCCGGTCGCAACGCCGTAGACGATGGCACCCGTCACCGCCAGGACGGCTAGACCGAAGAAGAGCTTGAAGCCGGGAGTCAGCATCTTTCCGCTCCGGGAAGGGGTGGATTCGACGTCTTCATTTCGTCTTCACTTCGTCACGTAGACAGCAAGCCAGATGACCCAGAACACGAAGACCAGCACGTGCCAGAAAAGAGCAGCAGCCGCCATTCCGTCGACGTGGACGCTGGGCTGAGGGCTGGCCAAAACACGCACAGCCATGATGAATAGGAAGACGAGCGCGACGACGAGGAAAAACAAGTGGCTGCCCCCGACGACGTAGACGAGCGGCGCTGCGGTCGAGCCGCCGTCTATTTCTAGCCCCATCTGCCTGTAGTAAAAAACCATCCCGTTGATCACCGCCGCACCGAAGAGGCTGGTGATCAGCAATGCGATCAAGGCGTGCCGGCGGTCGCCCACGGCAACCGAGCGCACGGCCCACTGCATGGTCACGACACTCAGAAGCAGCGTCCAGGCGATGACTGTTGGAGAGGTCAGCTGCATGTCCGCCCCGGCTGGTATCCAGGATTCCCCGGGATTGGCGGCACGGAAGTCGCTTCTTTCCGAAAGATAAATGCCAATCAACGCGCCGAAATACATAAGCACGCCGGCGGCGGCGAAACCCGTGCCCACTTGCAGGGTGCGTCGCCTAGGCGCTACCGATATCGGAACGTTCTCCATAAGGGCGGAGGGAGCGGAGGGGGCGGAGGGCGCTACGGATGTCTCGGGGTTCATGGCTGGGAACCCTCCACAGAATCGGGGGCGTCCTCCGATTCAGCGCCTTCTATCGAAGGGGAGTCCAACAGAGGAACAGAAGAGGTCACCACCGGGGGCGCAGAGGCGAAGTTACCGAGTATGGGAGGCGAGGCAGCAGACCACTCCAATGTATGCGCCGACCAAGGGTTGGCCGCCGCTGTGGCGCCGCGGAACAGAGCGAAGACCGCTAAGAGCACTGCAAGCAGGATCATCCCAACGATCAGAAGCACCAGGACAGCGGACGCGCTTGTGAGCGTGCTGACGCCCTGAGCAATGGAGGAGGTGGATTCCCGGGTGGGAAGTTCTGGCTGACCAGCGAAGCCTGCCACGAGACCCACTATTCCCAGACCCAGACCGCCGATCAGCAAGACCGGAGGAGCGACAAACCCAGCAGGACGCAGCAACGTCTTTCCGAACAACTTGGGGCCCCAGTAGAAGAGCCCGGCGAAGGCGGCAGTGACGGCCGCCACCAAGACGATGTCCATCAGCGCTCCTGCGGCGGCACTGCCGCGAAGATCATCCAGCGGCGCTAAGGCGGAATCAAGGTCAGACTGCCAGGAGGCGTTGGCCCAGTCGAAACTGCGCAGGAAGCCGACTGCCCCCCCCAAGACACGAATAAACGCAATGGCAGCGGCGGCGAGCACCAGGAACGTCCCAACGACGGCCAGCGCCAGGTGAGCAGTAGGGGAAGGAAACTGCTCTAAGCGGCGGAGTTTGGGCAACTGCATGAGAGGCACCGACACCAAGAGCAGAACCAGAAGGATGCTGCCCACCACATAAACGGGAGTGGTGTTTGCCGTAGGGCTGAAAAAGCTCTGCAGCTCGGCGCCAAAGCAGAAGGCCCCTATCAGACCTAGTTGAATCAGCACCAAGCCGCTATTCCGGCGGGAAACGCCGAACGCAAGCAGAACGATCTCAAGGATGATTCCCAGCGCTGGAATCAGGAACGCAAAAATCTGCGGCTGTTCAAATACCCACGAAATCTGCTCGTAGAGATTTTCGCCTACGCCGTAGCGAGACGCTGATGCGCCCCGAAGATCCACCCACATCACCACGAGATTGGCGAGAAGCACCGGGAGGCTCAACAACCACACGGCTCCTGCCACCAAGATCGACCAAGTGAACACAGGGACTCGTGTGAGCTTCATCCCCTCGGCTCTCTGGGTGAGGATCGTGGTCAGCAACACCACGACGGCGATCAACAACGCCAAGACGACCATGGCCAAGGCCAGAAGCGACAACTCCACAGAACGCTGAGCGCCCCCGGGCGCCAAGCCCCCGTCGATACCCCAAGACGCTATGACGATGACGGCGCCTAGCAGCCAAAGCCAGAACGCCGCCGCCCCGGCGCGTGGAAAAGCAGACGAAGACGCTCCCACCTGCAGAGGAACCACGTAGGTGGCCAAGCCGATGAAGAGGGGCGCCGCGAACAGGAAAACCATCCCAACCCGATAGAGCGAAAAGACCTGCCAGTAGGACTCCATGCCAAGGAACACGTTGATGTTTGGAGTTTGAGTGCTCTCAAGGTTTAGCAGCAGACCGCAGACCAGGCTGAAGCATCCGAACAACAAGGATGCGACCACCCACATGCGGCCGATCGTCTTGTGGTCGCCGCTCGACAACAAGCCAGCTAGGCCACGCGGGGTAGAGGCGTCGCCAGCCGGCGTGCGGACTGGGGCTTCTGTCTCAGATTTTTCCAGTGTGGTCATGGGTAACAGGCGATCTGGCGGCTGGTTGACGAGTCAAAGGTAGGACGCCCGGCGAACGAGCAGTTCCTCCGGTGCGGGCCGGTGCGCCAAGGTTGGATTTTACCTGAGCAAGACAAACCGACTGCAAATTGTGCACGAAGCCGGCATTAAGAAACAAACTGATCTAACGCAATGGCGCCAAAGAGCACCACTACGTAGGTAATCGACCAGTGGAAGAGAGCCATGGCAAATTCAGGGGTCGCTTTGAGCAACAGACGAATGGACAAGGCCGTAAAAACCGCTCCTGCAGCCAGCGAAACAGCCATATAGAGCACTCCCATGTCCGCCACATGTCCGAATACTGCGCTCAGTCCCCAGAGCAAGAGCGTGTAAATCAGAATGCGGATAGATACGGCCCGGAGAGGCGCCACGGACGGCAGCATCGGCACACCCGCTCTTGCGTAGTCTTCGCGATAACGAACCGCCAGCGCCCAGAAATGCGGCGGAGTCCAGACGAAGATGATGGCGAACAAGATGACCGGCGGCCACGCCAGGCTGTTATTGACGGCCGCCCAACCGACCAGAACAGGCACGGCGCCCGCGGCGCCGCCGATGACGATGTTGGATTCGGAGCGACGCTTGAGCCAGAGGCTGTAGACGAAGACATAAAAAAGCGTGGCGCTGACCGCCAAGATAGCGCTGAGAAGGTTCACTAGAAGCGCCAGCCATACGAAAGCAACTACCTCCAGAACGATGGCGAAGATCAAGGCAGCCCGCGGAGTGATTTCACCGGTCACCAGCGGACGGCGGCGAGTTCTCTGCATGACGCTGTCGATGTCACGGTCGATGAACATGTTGATGGCGTTGGCGCCGCCAGCAGCCAGCACTCCGCCGACCACGGTTGCGACGATCAACCAGAAGTCGGGCATTTCCTCCGCGGCTACGATCATCGTGGGAACGGTCGTCACGACCAAGAGTTCAACGATGCGCGGCTTCGTCAAGGAAAGGTAGGCGCCCGCCTTCGAACGCACCTTGGGGCGCGCTTTGATCTCCCGCATCGCAATAATCGTAGGACTCATCCAGCCCACTTGCCCGCTATTGGACAAGACCGATTAACTGAAGGGGCTGTTTAGGCTGCCGGAAATAGTAAAAAACCTCACTGCACGCCTGCGCGTAACACCCGATGTCTACCGTCGCATCACGGTGTCCACCCTCTGGGCGTTGGTCGTGATCATCATCACCGGCGCAGCGGTCAGGCTGACCGGATCGGGGCTGGGTTGCACCGACTGGCCGAACTGCGAAGAGAACCAACTCGTGGCGAGCCTTGAATATCACGCGATGGTGGAGTTCGTAAACAGGGTCATCACAGGTCTAGTTTCGGTGGCGGTCATACTGGCTGTTTTGGGATCGCTCGTGCGCAGACCTAGACGACGAGACCTCACCTGGTGGTCATTAGGGCTCGTCGCGGGCGTGGCTGCCCAAGTAGGGCTAGGCGCTTTAGTTGTCTTGAATCATCTCTCTCCGCGGTTGGTCATGGCTCACTTCCTGGTCTCGATGGTTCTGGTGGCTAACGCCGTGATCTTGCACCGACTGGCGAAGAAGCCGGACTTCGGACGCAGTCACCAACGCGGCGGGCAGCAAAAGACGGCTCCTTGGCTAAGGCACGTCTCCAAGTTGTTGGTGCTCGCAACGGCAGCCGCCGTCGTCACCGGAACGCTGCTCACAGGCGCCGGACCCCACGGAGGAGATCCCGAGGTCGTTCGATTCTCTTTGCACATCCCCACGCTTGCTCGCTACCACGGCGCGGCGATGATCCTCGTTGCGGTGCTGGCGCTCGGTCTCTGGGCTTTCACGGAACGAGGGGCGGGCAGTTGGAAAAAGTGGAAGCCCGAAGCAGCAGCAGGCAAAGCGCGGCGAGTTCTGCTGGTCTTAGCAATACAGGCCTTCGTGGGATACACCCAGTACTTCACCGGCGTCCCGGTGATCCTCGTGGGCATCCACATTGCGGGCGCCGTGGTGCTATGGACGTTTGTGCTTCAGCTCAACCTGTCAGTACACGACAGAGAAACTGCCCGGGAGGAAGACGCATCCTCCTCGGACAAACTCGTCGGCTCACTAGCATGATCGGCGGCCGCGTCATGAGCACAATCGCCCCCACGGAGATTCGACAAAGTGTCACCCACAGCCACACTGGGCTTGACCGCCCGTGGCTCGTCATCGTCTGGGACGATCCGGTGAACCTGATGAGTTACGTTGTGTTCGTGTTTCGGAAACTCTTCGGATACAGCACGGAGCACGCCACGAAACTGATGTTAGACGTCCACAACAAAGGCAAAGCGGTGGTTTCGGAAGGCAGCAAAGAAAAAGCCGAACTCGACGTTCTGGGGCTCCACAAGCACGGCCTCTGGGCCACTATGCAGCAGGCTGACTGACCGCAATCCTGCTTGTAATCCCGATGCTCTGCCCCTCTTCAGCTTCACGACCTGCGAGCGAATGACCGACACAGCGCTCAGTCTGCAAGAAGACGGCAGCTACAAAGTCTCCCTGCGGACGGAGTGGAAGGAGTTGATCGCTTTCTGCGGGAGGGAAGTGCTCGCCATTTTGGCGTCCAACAGCGAGGTTGGCCGCGGACTGACCCCCGATGCGTACGCAGAAGATCCCAAAGCTCAGGAAGAGTTCGAAGAGTTGATCGGTACCGAGCTTTCGGAACAGCGCATTGCTGATATTGAATCGCTGATCGCCATGGCTGGCGCGGAAGAGTTAAGCAGCGAAGAAGTGGAGTCATGCATACGGGCGTTGACCGTGATTCGACAGATCTACGCCGAGTATTTGGGTGTGAGAACGGGCGCAGAGGCGAGAGAGGAGAAGCAGACTAGTACGGAGTCGGAGGCCGCCGAAGAGTTACACGCCGCAGAATGTGTGCTTTCCCCGCTCGACATCAACAAAAAGTCCTTCAGCCAGCCGTTGCGCTTCTATAAACAAATTTACGGGCCTCTCGCAGCCCTGCAAGAACAACTCATCGGGGACTACGCCGCAACGAACTGAACCGGCGCTGCCCCTAGCGGCTGAGTGCCCGCCGCCGAGGGCGGCCGGCAGTCGGAATCCTATTAGGCTTTCTACTTAGGCTTTTCAAATACGCCCCCATCGTCCAGCGGCCTAGGACGCCGCCCTTTCAAGGCGGTAACACGGGTTCGAATCCCGTTGGGGGTGCTTACATCTCGAGCACCGCCGCAACGATCTTCTCCACCGAGGGCAAGTAAGCGTCTTCAAGCGGCGGGCTGAACGGAACAGGTGCGGCGGCGGCACAGACGCGGGCGACCGGTGACTTCAGTCGACCGAAGTTGGATTCGGCGAGCACCGCCGCAATCTCGGAAGCGAGGCTGCAGCGGGGAGGGCTCTCGTCCACCACCAGTGCCCGCCCGGTGCGGGCAACCGAAGCGTTCAGCGTCTCGGTATCCAGCGGCGAGATCGTCTGGAGATCTATTACTTCTGCGGACGTTTCATGCTCCTCCCGAAGGAGGTCGGCCGCTTCGAGCGCCATGGGGACGCCTGCGGAAACCGCTATGAGGCTCACGTCGAAGCCTTCACGAACGACTGAAGCGCTGCCGAGGGGCAGTTCGTAGCTTCCCTCCGGTAAAGCTCCGCTGGTTCGATAGAGGCTCATGTGCTCGAGAAAAACGACAGGGTTGTTGTCGGAGATTGCGCTCAAAAGCAAGCCCTTGGCATCGGAGGGGTTAGCCGGAGCTACGACCTTGATTCCTGGAATGCTTGCAAATACGGAATAAAGGGTGTCGGAGTGCTGTCCCCCAGCACGCAGCCCCGCCCCTGCAGCCATTCGCAATACTAAGGGGACGTCGGTCTGGCCGCCGAACATGTAACGCATCTTGGCTGCCTGATTGAAGATCTGATCGAAGCAGTAGGGAGCGAAGCTCGACCACATCAGATCCACTACAGGCCGCAGGCCGGCAAGGGAAGCCCCCACGGCTGCGCCGGTGAAACCAGCCTCTGAAATCGGAGTGTCGCGGACCCGCTCCGAGCCAAACTCCTCCAAGAGCCCTTTGGTAATCCCAAACGTGCCTCCCATTGCGCCCTCGTGCGGCGGCCCAAGCCCTGACCCGCCGGCAATGTCCTCGCCCATGACGATCACAGAGGGATCCCCTCGCATGGCTTCTACTAGCGCTTCGTGAACGGCTTGGCGGAACGTTCCCGTCCTCTGCCCCGGCGGGGGCGGCGCTGGAGGGGGAGGCGTGGAGGTCATGTCAAGCACATAGAGCCCTACTTCCGACGGATCCGGCCAAGGGTCGGCCTTGGCTTGCGCCACGGCCTTGTCCAGTTCCTTCGTCGTCTCTTCCGCAAACGCTTTCAGGTCAACGTCCGAAGCTTCCTGAAGACGCGCAACAGGGTCTTCTCCTCTGGCCAGGCGACGCTCCTCGCGCGACCGGTACTGTTCGGGGTCGCCCACGTAGTGGCCTCGCATCCTCACAACCTTGGCCTCAATGAGGGTGGGACCGCCGCCGCTGCGGGCCTGTTCGACGGCTGCTGATGCATACCTGTAAACCGCAAGGTAGTCGGAGCCGTCGACGGTCACTCCAGGTATGCCATAGGAGTGGGCTCGCTGCGAAATGTCCTCAACGCTGGTTGAGTAGGAGACAGGGGTGGATTCCGCCCATCCGTTGTTTTCGCAGACGAAGATCACTGGCAGCCGCCAGATAGCCGCCAGGTTGAGCGACTCGTGAAAGATCCCCTGGTTAACAGCTCCGTCCCCAAAGAAAGAGACCGCCACCCGGTCGTCGCCCAGAACCGAGGCGGCCAAGGCTGCCCCCACCGCCAAGGAGATGCCTCCGCCCACGATGGCGTTGGCTCCGAGGATGCCTCTGGCGAAATCGGCGATGTGCATGGAACCGCCGCGCCCGCGGCAAAGCCCAGTCTCGCGCCCGTAGAGCTCAGCCATCATTGACAAGTAGTCGCAACCCTTAGCAATACAGTGGCCGTGGCCGCGGTGAGTGCTGGTGATGACGTCGGAGTCCCTGAGGTGGGCGGCCACCCCGGCAGCCACAGCCTCAGAACCGTGGTAGGTGTGGACGAAACCAGGCATCTCGCCTTTGGCGAACTCCTGCAGCACTCGATCTTCAAAGAGGCGAATGCGCATCATTGACCGCAGGCCCTCCTCGAGAACCTTCCCTTCATTGAAGCTGTCCATGGAAGTCAACTGGCTGAAAACTGGGCCAGTTCGGATTCGCTCTCGCAGATGACTCCGATGCGGGTTCCGATTGGGGCCTCGGTTTCGGGAGCGGCTTCCTGGTGCAGCCAGCCGTCCATTTCAGCCTCGATTTCCATTTCGACCTTATCGCTATCCATCAGAAAAATCGGGTCACCGGCCTGAACTGCTGCGCCGTTTTCCACCAGCCAAGCAAGCAGCGTGACATCGCCCTCGTACATGCCCGTCTTGGGCAGGACTACTTCACGCACGGCAAGGTTGCCCGATCAGTTCTAGCAGCGTCAGCGTCTACCCTCCGGTCACTGCGCAAATGCTTGATTCTCACGGCCCGCCTCCCTTGGCACGGCGCTCCAGATACTTGCTTACGGCATCGATAGCAGCCGCAGCCACCAGGGCCGCGCCGGAGCTAACGCTCACCCAGTAGGGAGACACGCCGAGTTGGAGCAGGCCGTTATTGAGGACTCCTATGAAGAGCACGCCGGCAGCCACACCGAGCAGGTTTCCTTTGCCGCCCCCAAAGGCCACCCCGCCCAGAAGCACGGCCGAAAGCACCTTAATCTCGTCGCCCGACCCCAAAGTGGGAGGGGCCGAGTTCAGCCGAGAGACCATAACGACAGCCCCGACCGCCGCACCGATTCCCGTGACCACGTAGAGAATGAGCGGCAGGCGATGAGGATTGATGCCCGCCCGTCGAGCAGCCTCGGCGTTCACTCCCAGAGCGACCACATAACGCCCCCAACGCGTCTTCATGTGATACAACCCACCGACAATGAACACCACTGCGCAGATTACGGTGGGGTTAGGGATGCCCGTGTTGAAGAAGAGCCCTTGACCAAGATCCTGAAAGGTTTCGCTCCAGCCGCTGGTGTGCTGTGCTTTGCTTACCACGTAGACGAGGCCGCGCACAGCCGTATAAAAACCTAGCGTCACGATGATGGGCGCAAAACGCAGCTTGGTGGCCAGCAAGCCTTGGGCAGTCCCCACCGCCGCTCCAACCGCAATCGCCACAGCGCAAGCAGCGACTGCGTGGACCCCAGCCTCCATCTGCTCACCGAGCACGACAGCGCAAAGGCCGAGCGTCGCTCCTAGGGCGAAATCGATGTACCCCGACAGCAGAAGCAGCGCCGACGGCACGGCCATAATCCCCACTACCGACACTTGCAGGAATATGAGTCGAATGTTGCTCGCCGTCATGAACTTCTCGGACATCACCCAGAAGAACACAACCTCGGTTACCAGTGCAAGAACGATCCCGTTGCGGAAAAGCCATGCTCTAGTTCGCGCTGGGATCGGTTCGGGATCTATCCCAACTGTCCCCTTGACAGTGGAGACGCCCCCCGGATCAGAGGCGGCGGCAGAGTTCACTCGGCCTTGCCCAAGTCCCGGAGGGCGTCAGTTGTAGTGGGGTGTTGACGAATTAGTTACCCATGAACGCTTCGTAGGCGTCAAGAATCTCCTGCGCCCTTGCTGCTTTGGATGGGGTAATCAACTCGTAGGGAAGCTCCAGGTTGTCTCCACGGTTGCCCTCCAGGATGTCGATGGGCAGGTTGGCGACTGCCTTTCCTAACTCGTCGAGGATCAGCGCACCACTGGCCCGGTAGATGCCACCCTCGCCACCGCCGGCAGCAAGCAGTTCCAGAGCCTCGTTCTGACCATCCATCCCTGCAACGAAGAACTCGCTGGCGTCCCTGCCGGCCTCGATTTGAGCCAGCACCGCCTGATAGGCGCCCAGCGCCCCAGCGTCGTTAATCCCGATGATCATTGCGATGTTGGGGTTGGACTGGAAGAAAGTCTCGGTCGTCTCAAGACCCGGAGCCTCCGCCACGATTGCGGCCTCAAGCGGCTTTACGCCGGTGGCTTCAACGATTATCTCCCTTATCGGGTCGGTCCGCTGCGTGCACGCCGAACCGCACTGGTCGAAGGTGAACAGCACCCAGGAGAAGTCGTCGGAGTCTCCAGTAAAGTCTTCCTCCAGCCAGCGAAGAGCCTCGGCTGCCACCTTTTCGGCGCCTTCAACGTTTTGGTAAACGATGGCGGCGGAGCCTCCTGGCACTGGAGTGGAGTAGCCCACGACGACGATGCCCGCTGCCACGGCCTTATCGATAGTCGGCTGAAGAGGTTCAAGTCCGCAGAGCGGCAGCACGACGATGGCGTCGACTTGCTGAGTAATAAAGTTCTCCACGTCGTCAACCTGCTTGGGACAGTCGCCGTTGGCCGACCCTTCGAGGAATCTGTAGCCGCGCGCCTCAGCCTGAAGTCGAGCTGGACCGGCCACGATGGGATAGATACCTGCCGTCTCGTTTCCATAGCTGAACGCAATAGTCCCCTTGCTGTCCCCGGCGGCTATCCTACGCATTCTCTCAAGCTCTTCTTGCGCTTTATCGGCAGCCGCTCGAGCCGCCTCAGCATCCGCTTGCGCTTTATCGGCAGCCGCTTGAGCCGCCTCAGCATCCGCTTGCGCTTTATCGGCAGCCGCTTGAGCCGCCTCAGCATCCGCTTTATCTTTTTCACTTCCGCTAGCTGCGTCTTCAGCCCTCTTGCGAGCCTCTTCAGCCTCAGCGCGGGCGGCGGCGACCTCCTCTTCAGCTTCAGCGCGGGCGGCGTCGGCCTCATCCTCGGCCGCCTCAGCCTCGTTGCGGGCGGTGGCCGCAGACGCGACCGCTTCTGCAACGGCCGCGTCCTGTTCGGAGGTATCGCTGGTACATGCAGCCGCAAGCAGCGCTATCGCCCCTAGTGCAGCCACAATCAGACAAATGAATTTTTTGGACATGGGTTACTCCCCTTATTTTCTGATCGTCTTCGGTTTAGACAATCAATTTGCGAAGATAATAATTGCGAAGATGCCGATTCACGCTCCGACAAGAGCCTGCGAATAGTAGTAATCGGAGTATGAGACAATCTCCACGTCTTGCTCCCTCGCGTACGACAAGAGAGAATGAACCCAACGCGTCCCGGCCTCGTCATACCGCAGCATCGTCCAGTCGTGGAAGCAAGCTCCGTAGACCAAATCGCCTTCTACGATCTCGTTAATGGAGTCGCATAGCACCTCTGCGTACTCCCTGCCAAGGTGAATCCCCTTCTCTTCAAACCACACTCCGTCGAGCCAGCCCTGGAATGGAATCTCGAGAATCTCAGGGTGCCCCTGTTCTGAGTACCAAAAGGGCTGAACAGAAAAAGGCGTGGGATTCTCCCCGTGTTCGTTTCGCCCCCAGGAACTTACGTATCTGATGCCACAACGCTCAAGGACGTTGAGTTTTTCGGGACAGTCGGTAAGGCCGAGATGGTATCCGTGCGGTGTGCGCAACCCGATGCAGTCCACGTCGAGGTACTGCTTGAGAGCAGCGGAAGTCATGGACACCTCCATCTCTACGGCCTCCGGGGGGGATGACAGGAACACGCCGTCCTTCCAATAGTCGGGCTTGAAGAGCGTATGGCTGTAGGTGTGCTGTTGAATATCCATAAGAGGATGATTCACCAGATCCTTAAAGAGACCCACGTTGTGCACCAGAGTGCGCCCACACACGAACAGCGTGGCTGGAGCGTCGAAGCGCTCGTGATTGCTCAGAATCACCTCCATCGCCGCCTCTGTAGAGTCGGGTTCGAGGGCGTGGGAAAAGCCATGATCACCTAGGCGGGCCAGCCCCTCTCCTATGGCAAAGGCTTCAACGTCGTAGCCAACAAGCAGAGTCGCCATTTACTTCTCCGTTCTTTCTTCCTCAGCGTTCCTGCAGCGTTCCTCAGCGCTACTTCCCCGGAGCACCGGTACCGGCCGCGTTAACCTTACTCTAAAACGTTGTCAATCATCTGCGAACAACGATTGACAGATCTCGGGCGACGACGGCGCGAAGAACACGCGAAACACATAGGACGCTGTTGCCCGGGCACCGTGCATCCCTTCGGTCTCCTTTCCGCAGATTCCTAGGCCTCCGCTCGTTCCACGACGTCAACCTCAGCAGCGCGCCCGGTGGTAATGAGATGCACCAGATGGCGGGTGTCTACGCCTTCAAGTGGGATGTCGGCCACTACCGAGCCGTGACGCAGCACGACCGCCCGAGAACAGGCCGCTAGCACCTCATGCATGTTGTGGCTGATCAAAAGCACAACTAGACCGCGATCCTGCAGCGTAGAGATGAGCTCCAGGACATGCTGGGACTGCTCTACGCCGAGAGCCGCAGCAGGTTCGTCCATCAGCACTATCCTCCGGCCCCAGGCCACGGAGCGGCCAACCGCCACCGCTTGACGCTGACCGCCGGAGAGTTTGTCGATGGGATAGCGCACCGAGGGAATGTTGATGTGGAGACTCTCTAGGATGCTCTTGGCCTCCCGGTGCATCTTCCGTTTATTCATCCAACCCAGGAAACGGGGCCTGTACATGATTTCACGGTTCAGAAACAGGTTGCCGGTCACGTCCAGAGAGTTGATGAGCGCCAAGTCCTGATGCACAGTCTCTATACCGAGTTCGTGGGCGTCTTTGGGAGAGGAAAAGTCCGCGATTGCACCCTCTATACGAATCTCCCCGGCGTCGGGCTTGATGATCCCGGCCACACACTTCACCAGCGTGGACTTGCCTGCGCCGTTGTCGCCAATGAGCCCCAGCACTTCACCGGCCCGTACTCCGAAACTGACGCCTCGCAACGCTTTTACCGCTCCAAACGACTTTACTAGGTTGCGGACTTCAAGGACCGCCTCACCGGCGTCGGACTCATCCAGTTCGTGTGGCTGCATAGACGCCTCAGAAGCCGCTCCGACCACACCAGTCTCGTCCGTCGCCGAAGAAAGTGAACCGAAGCCAGGTGACACCTCAGTTCTGCCCCGGGTGCGCCTCAACGTAGCCCTCCAGAGGAGCTACAAGAATACCCCCGTCCACCGGAAGCAGCGCTCCGGTTACGTGGGAAGACATGTCGGAGGCCAAGAAAACAACGGCGCGCCCCACATCGTCGGGGTCACAGAGTCTCCCAAGCGGAGTGCGTTCGACGATTCCCTGCCACTGTGCCTCCAGGTCGATCCCCCCCTCTGCGTCACCTTCGAGGAGGGCAACCGCCCCTTCGGTCATGGCCGCCCCAGGACAGACGGCATTAACCCTGATGCCCGAAGGCGCCAGTTCCATAGCCAACGACCTCGTAAGTCCAGCGACGGCGTGTTTGGAGGTCGTGTAGTGCAAGAGCCCCTCCGCCGAGGGCGCAAGGGAGTCCACGGAGGCGACATTCACAATCGCTCCACCTCCGCGTTGCTTCATTGAACGGGCAACTGCCCGCGAACACAGGAAGGTGCCCGTCACGTTCACCCGGATTATTCGATCGAACTCCTCAGAGGGCATCTCTGTAGTTAAAAAATTTGAGAACACGCCGGCGTTGTTCACCAGAACATCCACCTCTCCAATTGACGTCGCGACCTCTTCAAAAAGACTTTCCACGGACTTCTCATCGGCAATATCAACTCCAAAGGCAGCGCAGACACCGCCGGTCTGCTCCGCAATGCGGCAGGCGGCGTCTCGGGCGGCTACTTCGTTGATGTCGGCAACGCCCACAGACGCTCCCGCTTCGGCCAACCTGCGGGCGATAGCGGCTCCGAACCCCTGAGCAGCACCCGTAACTACCGCGCAGCGACCCTCCAGAGACCAGAGGCCTCGGAGGTCTCTCACGAAATCTCGCGCTCCAGCGGGGAGGGAGTATACGGCCTAGCCAACTCGAAAGGCATCCTTCGGCTTGGAAGGTCGACAGGTCGCCAGGGACGCACGAGAGCGCCTCCTTTAATGATCGACAGTAAGCGAGCACGGTCGGAGAGCACAGACACGTCCTCGTCAGGCCGTCCGTCTACCACAAGCACGTCGGCGTACTTACCGGGGCTCAGCGTGCCGATCATGTCCGTGAGGCTGGGAACGGCTACGGCGGCGTCTCTGGTCATCGCCAACAAGGCCTTTGCGTCGGTCATCCCTAGGTGGCTCACGAACAACTCGATCTCGCGGGTGTGCCACTGCCCATAAGGGGTCATGGCAAATCCGCTCTCGGAGCCCGCTAGCAGCGTCGCTCCCATCTCATGAGCCTTGGAAAGGATCGACACGGCGGCGTCGATCTCAGCGGCGACGGCGTCGCGCACGTGTTGATGCATTCCGTCGGCCTCCAGCGAGTTGACGAGCAGGGTGAGTGCAGGCATCAAAGGGGTTCCCTTCTCTACCACTGCCTCGAGTGTCTCGGTGTCCATGTAAGAGGCGTGCATTATCCAGTCCACACCTGCAGACAGGGCATCGGCCACCGACTGGCGCGCCCGGGCGTGCATGGCTACAGGTCGTCCCAGGCGGTGAGCTTCGGAGACCGCAAGCTCTAACTCCTCTAGCCGGAAAGCACCCCACTCGGTGGTTCCCGGCCCCGAACCGGCGATCTTGATCATGTCGACGCCGTCTTTGACCTGATTGCGGATCTCGTTAAGGAGTTCGTCGCGCCCACGAACCAGCGCCCCGAAGGAGGATTCTTCGATGCCCACCCATCGGGGGAGCGTGTCGCCGATGCCTTGCTGGGTTGTAATCTGTCTTCCGGCGGCGGCCAAGCGGGGCCCCTGAATCAGTCCCGCCTCGGTGGCGTCCCGCACGGCGGAGGCGATACCCGTCGGGCCGCCAGGGTCGCAGGCGCTAGTAACTCCCGCTAGGAGCACCCGCTCGGCGCTGGCCGCGGCCCGGATCGCCCGGTAGGGGGACGGAGTGTAAATGTAGAGCTCTTCCTCGGTGCGCGGTTCACCAAAGCTGATGTGCATGTGCCCGTCGATCAGTCCAGGCATGACTGTCGCTCCGCCTGCGTCAAGAGTCCCGGGGGAGGCTGCCAAGCCGTTGAGGGGGGCTAGATGGGGCGGAATCTCCTCGCTCGCCCCGGCCCAGGCAATGAGTTCACCATCGAAGATCACAGTTCCGTTGTTGATGACCGTCTCGTCGACGCAGGTAAGCAGACGAGCGTTGATAATCCCGTTCAGCCGAGCGGGGGCGGGCTCAGGCATCCCCAGAGAAAGGAATGAGCGGGAAGTACTTGCCGCCGATCTGTTTGCCCGCGTCAATGCCAACCTCCTCGTCACTGTAGTTGTACTCGTAGCGCTGGGATCCCAACCAGATTGTGCCGTCAGCCACGTAACGGATGATGAGAGCTCTTCGGGGCCGGGGGCTGTTGTTCGGCCCGGAGGCGTGCCAGAGCAGCGAGGAGTGCATCGATACCTCACCCGGACCCAAGCTGACAGTCTCCACGTCAAAGCCCTGAGCCTCGGGGCTGTCGATTGGCTTTACCACAGCCGGACGTTTCTCGGCCAAGTAGGGGGTACCTGAACTGAACACAACCGGAAGGCGTTCGCCGGTGAGGTGACTGCCGGGAGCCACGCGCATGGCCCCGTTTTCCCCGTCGGCTGCATCCAGGGCTATCCAGGCCGTAAGCGCGTTCGGTTGAGCAAGCGGCCAGTACGGGAAATCCTGATGCCACTTCAGATCGCCCCCAGACATGGGCGCTTTGTCCACTGCATTGTCTTCCAACAGCCTCACAGCAGTCGTACCGAGGAGTTGAGACGCCCAGAGAGCCAGCGTGGAGTTGAAGACGAAGCAGCGAATGTCCGGATACTCCAGCCAGAGATTAAAAAGGAAGTCCACGCTTTCCTCCTCAGGCGGAGGGGGATCGCCCGTGTCGGGCCAGAGGCACGGATCAAGCAGGTCGTAACGGCGGCCCTCACTCCGCTCGCGCACTGAGGCATCGGAGATGAGCGAGTAGAGAGTTGAAACCTCCTCCTCGTCAAGAACGCGGCCGGGACGGATGTAACCCGACTCATAAAACTGAAGAATCTCGGAGGCGTCCAGCGGGCAAGAGCGTTTGGAAGGAGAGCGCTTAGCCACCTTTTTAGCTTATCCTACCGATCGTGGACAGCCATAACGACCGGGGCGCAAAGTACGTGGTGCGCGCCGACGAAGTTGAACCCGACGACTGGTCTGGAACTGCGTTCGCCCACCTTGATGTGAGGACGCTGATTTCGGAGGACATTCAGCGATCCAGAGAGGTGATGGTAGGGCAAACTATTTATCCGCCAGGGGAAACCCACGAGCACCACTTGCACCCTGACGCGGAGGAAGTGGTGATCGTGATCTCCGGGAGTGGCTGGCACAGGGTGGGCGATACGTACTACACCATCGGCGCCGGGGATGTGGTGTTCGTTCCAGCCAACACCGCCCACTCCGCAGGCAGCGACCCCGAAGAAGCCATGGTCATCCTCTGGGTGCTGGGAGGCGCGCCGTCGCTAGAGCGCGCCGGGTACAAGGCCGTGCCGGAAATACCCCGAGACAAGTGACCAAACTCTGGCAACTGGGGGTTGCGACGCTCTCAAAGTTGCTTGCCTCAGGGCAAACTAGCCCGCTTGAAGCCCTTCAGGCTCATCTGGATCGCATAGCCGAGAAAGATTCTGCGATCCGAGCTTTCACCTGCGTCTTGGAGGAAACCGCCACCGCCGAAGCGCAAGCGCGCACCGAAGAACTTCGGAAAGGCCTCTGGAGAGGTCCACTGCACGGCGTGCCGGTGGCGGTCAAAGAACTCTTCGACGTAAAGGGCGCACCGGCCGACTACGGATCTGACACGCTGGCAGGTCGGATAGCCGACAACGACGCAGAGTTGGTACGCAGGCTTCGGCGCAGTGGTGCTGTGATCGTGGGCACCACGCGGTCGCACGAGTTTGGGTGGGGAATCACTACTCAACACCAACTCCGGGGAGGAACCCGCAACCCGTGGGACCTCTCACGCATCCCGGGCGGATCCAGCGGTGGATCGGGGGCGGCCATCGCCGCCGGGATGGTTCCCGCCGCCGTAGGCAGCGACACGGGGGGCTCCATCCGCATCCCGTCGAGTTTCTGTGGAGTCTCAGGGTTGAAGCCCAGTTTCGGTCGGATACCACGAACCGGCGGAGCGGCGCTAGCCCCCTCCCTAGACACTCCGGGAGCCCTGGCGCGTTCCATTCGAGACGCCGAACTGCTCGTGGTCGCCATGAGCGGAGCGGACGGCACAGATCCAGACTGCACCGACGGCGGCTACCCGGTGGTGCTGGAACCGCCGACGACGCTTCAGGGCACCCGAGTGGGAGTGTCAGAAAACCTCTTTGAAGTGGAACTCGATTCGGCGGTGGGGGCGGTCTATTCGCGGGCACTGCAAGTACTGAACGAACTAGGAGCCGAGATCGTAGAGATTCCCCTGCCAGACGCAGCCGAGGTCAGAAGCACCTTCGAGACCTTGCAAAAGGCAGAGGCTTACTACGTCCATAATCAGGTTTTTGGGCTATTCCCGAAGCGGGCCGACGACTACGGAGCAGACGTGCGCTCCCGAATTGAGGCAGCCGCTCAGGTGACAGCCAGGGAATACGTGGCGGCACAGATCGAGAAAACTCGAATAACCGCAGCATTTTCGCGGCAACTCCGACTCCTAGACGCCGTGGTCAGCCCGGTTTCCGCCGTATCCCCTAGCCGTGTCGCAAGCAGCGACACGGCTGTCTTAAACGGAAGTGAGCAAAGCATACGGGAAGTGGTGATGAGCTTTACTGTGCCTATGAACCTGACGAGAATGCCCACGGCCGTGGTGCCCGCCGGGTTGGACGACCACGGCTTGCCCGCGGCGGTTCAGTTCACCGCCGGGCGCGGTCGGGAAAACTTGGCCGTCGCAGTTGCCTCTGCTTTCCAACTAGCTTCAGATTCGGTTCCGCTCGCACCCGTCTAAAGCCAACAAAGAGGTTTCAAATGCCTTACGCGCAAGCAGAAAACGCAAAGATCTACTACGAGGTCCACGGCGAAGCGCCGGGTCCGCCTCTGGTACTCATCAGGGGAACCGGCGCCGACGGGACTCGCTGGATGCCGCAAGTAGACGTCTACTCCCCGCATGTGCGCTGCGTGATATTTGACGGACGGGGTGTGGGGCGCAGTGAAACCACCAGTCCCCCGTACACCGTGCAACAGATGGCCTATGACACCCTCGCCGTGATGGATCAGGTAGGAGCGGAGCAGGCTCACCTTTCTGGTTCGTCATTAGGAGGGGCGATCGCCCTGCACCTCGCGATCCATCACCCTGAACGTGTGCTGAGCTTGCAGATGCACTCGAGTTGGATAGCCACAAAGGGCTTCACTTCATACTCGCTCGGCCTACTTAAGAAATATCTACTCACGGGCGGGACGGACTTTTATTACGAAGCCACGCTTCCTCTGCTTTTCAGTGCGACATTCATGCAACAGAACTTTGAGATGCTTATGAATATCCTCGCTCACATGCAGGCGAATTCCGCAACCCTGGACGGGTTGCTGGGTCAAGTCGAGGCAAACCTCAGCCACGACCTGAGCAAAGAGGCAAACAGGGTGAAGGTTCCCACTCTCATCACCGTGGGTGAGCTCGATTACATCCTGCCACTGGAATGCTCCAAAGAGCTGCACGAGGCAATCAAAGGATCGGAACTAGTCGTATTCCCGGGCGGAGGACACCTTGTGACGATGGAAAATCCTGAAGATTTCAACCGCGTAACACTCGACTGGATGCTCCCTCGTCTGAGTTGAGCTAGTTACTGGCTATGAGTTGCCTAGGTGAACGAACCGGTAGAATGCCAACGCTAGGTCCTGTGGTGCAGTTTGGAGTGCACGCCGCCCTGTCAAGGCGGAGGCCGCGGGTTCAAATCCCGTCAGGACCGCAAGCGGTCGGGTAGCTCAGTCGGAAGAGCGTCCGCCTGAAAAGCGGAAGGTCCCCGGATCGACGCCGGGCCCGACCACCAGTGTATTTTCGTTTGAGGCAGGGGATTCGCAGGGAATCTTGCGCAGGGAATGTCTAAGAATCCCGATGGCAAAGAGCAGCCTAGAACGACTAAGCAGAACCCTCCGGGCGCAGAGTTGTTTTGACGCCTTGGCTTCGGGGGTATAATTATTGGGTGGCGCTGTTTTGAAAGAATTCGTAACCGAATTGCACAAGTAGGAAATTCAGTATGTTCACCCGACACTTTAGAGGTCTTTTAATTAAAGATAAGTTGCTACTTGCAAAATCTCTCGTTAGTATGTTGGGTAAGTGATTGTAAGAAAGGAAGATGAAACCAATGTCACCTCAAAGAAGTCCAGGCTCTAGCAGCAGAAAAGGTGTTCCTTTGTCACCAGAGCATAGAGAAGCAATAGATCGAGGCAGAAAAGAGACGGGAATCATCCGTAGGTACCTTGATACTTTGGAAGGTAACCAACCTGTCGACGGCCGAAAGAAAGCAAGCCCCTCAGTCCTCGAAAAGCGGATCAACAAGGTCAAAGAAGAAATCAAGACGGCCACAAGTTCAACTAAGCGACTTGATCTGATCCAAAAGAGGTTCGACCTTGAAGAGGAGTTGGAAAGACTAAGCCAAATGGTTCAGCAACCAGAACTGGAAGCCGAATTCATTAAAGTCGCTAAGTCATACAGCGATCGCAAACACATCTCGATGAGAGCTTGGGAAGCAGTCGGCGTAAAGAAGCAAGTCCTGAAATCGGCTGGAATCAAACACTAACCACCCAAGCCTGAGAGTTCTAAACCAAGCCGGAGCGGTTACAAAGTAGTTAGATAACCGCTCCGGCTTTTATTTCACTTGCTTGTGGATACTTGACAAGCAATTCATCTATACGACGAGTAAACCTCTTCACCTGCGTGCTGGCGCGTCCCGGAACGGCCGCACGCTGGATCGCCGACCGTATTTCTTCAACGCTTAGAGGAAAGCTTTCTTCAGCTCCCAGTTGGCGGGCGAAGTCGTAGTTGGTGCCGTTGCGAGCGGCTTCTGAAGCCGCCTGCGAATGCGACTGGACTAAGGCATACGCTTCGGAACGGCTCGCTCCGGCGGCAACCGCAGCAGCCAGCAAGGCAGAACTGCTCATGGCAGGCAAACAGCGCCGAAGTTCTGCGGCGGCGGGCTGCTCAAGCACTCGCATTCCCCCCGCTGCGGCGAGCAGCGTCTCGTACACTCCGTCGGCAGACAAGAACAGGTCGGGGAAGAGCACCCGACGCGTAGCGGAACAGCTCACGTCTCCTTCGTACCATTGTCTGCCGGAGAGGCCGGCGGCCATGCTGAGGTGGCCGCGCATGACTTCAATCAGCGCGCAAATTCTTTCGCAGGAGCGTGCGTTCATTTTGTGCGGCATAGACGAAGAGCCCACCTGACCCTCCGCAAAACCTTCGGTGGCCGTCTCCGCTCCGGCCATCAGACGCAGCGTGGTAGCAAAACTACCGGGAGCAGCCACCAACTCAAAGACGCCCGCGGCTACCGAAAAATCCAAAGATCGGGGATAGACCTGCCCCACGGCGTCCATCCTGGACTTGAAACCCAGACTCTCGGCCAGCGCCTCGTCCAGAGCGTCCACCTTGGCTTCGTCGCCGTCAAGCAGATCAAGTAATTCCTTCTGCGTACCGACCGGCCCCTTCAAGCCGCGCAGCGGGTAGGTCTCGAGCAGTTCCTCTAGGCGGCGCACGGCCCAGAAGAGTTCTTCGCCGATGACGGCAAAAAACCTGCCCATCGATGCAGCCTGAGCAGGCACATTGTGCGTGCGTCCTGCGTAGACGACGGGAAGAAGATCTTCAGCCCGACTAGCCAAAAGGCTCAACGCAGCCACCGACTTGTGCAGCAAGAGACGCAGGCTGTCGCGTATCTGCGTCTGCTCCACGTTCTCCGTGAGGTCCCGGGAGGTCAGCCCCAAGTGAACGTACTCGCAGCCCGCCAGCGCGCAGAACTCTTCCAGCCGGGATGCGAGGTCGTGGCGAGTACGGAATTCCCTCTTCCTGATAGACGCCAGGTCTATGTCGTCTAAGACCGCCCGGTAGGCGTCGGCGGCGTCGGGAGGAATAGGTACTCCGAGGCTCCGTTGAGCCTCCAGGACGGTCACCCAGAGTTCCCGTTCCCTGCGAATTTTCGCTTCAGGTGACCAAATTGCCGTCATCTCCCGGCTGGCGTAGCGCTCAGCTAGACGGTTTGGGATCATCCTCCAATAGCGACCGGTCGCTAGAACACCGAGGATGCCCGCCAGTTCAAGAACTGACTGCGCCTCGGGCCTACACCTACGAATGTAATGGGAACGCCCACTTCTTCTTCTAAGAACCGCAGGTAATCAGCCGCTTCGGCGGGAAGTTGCGCCCGATCCGTTGCGTCCGCAAGGGAGGTCTGCCAGCCGGATAGTTCCGCGAACACAGGCACTGCCCGGTGAATGTCGGACTGGTGATACGGGAGATATCTGAAGACCTTGCCGTCGATTTCATAAGCCACGCAGACTTTGATCCTCTCCAGAGCGTCCAGCACGTCCAATTTGGTTACGGCCAATTCTGAAATGGAGTTAAGCCTCACGGCTTGGCGCAGCATCACGGCGTCGGGCCAACCCGTACGGCGGCGGCGGCCCGTGTTGGTGCCGAACTCGCCGCCCGCGGTTACCAAGGCATCCCCCACTTCATCAAAGAGTTCAGCCGGGAATGGACCCGAACCGACGCGTGTGGTGTACGCCTTGGTGACGCCGATCACATTATCAATGTGGCGCGGCCCTAACCCAGCCCCTACGCAAGCTCCCCCGGCTAGAGGATTCGACGACGTTACAAAAGGGTAAGTCCCGTGGTCGAGGTCGAGGAAAGTCGCCTGCGCGCCCTCCAACAGCACATTCTGGCCTGCTTCTAGGGCTTCATGCAAATTGCTCACGACATCCGCGACATACGGTTCAAGAATCGGGCGGCACTCTCCCAGGTACTTGTCGGCCAAGACTCCTGCGTCGTAGCCCAACCTGTTATATACCTTGGCGAGCATGGCGTTTTTTTCACGCAATACCATCTCCAGTTTCTCTCTGAAAATAGATGGGTCCAACAAATCCTGCACCCGCAATCCCACCCGAGCGGCTTTGTCTGCGTAAGCAGGCCCTATGCCCCGCTTCGTCGTGCCTAGTTTGTTAGCGCCTAAGCGGCGTTCGATCAGTGCATCCAACTGCTGGTGATAGGGAAGTACAAGGTGAGCGTTGCCGGATACTTGAAGACGGGAAGTGTCCACGCCCCGCTCGTTCAATTTGGCTAGTTCATCCATGAGAACGAACGGATCTACTACTACTCCGTTACCTATGACCGGCGTTACGTGCTCATACAACACACCGGAAGGCACAAGTTGAAGAGCGAAAGTCTCCTCTCCGACGACGATCGTGTGGCCCGCGTTGTGGCCGCCTTGATAACGAACGACCATATGCATGTTCCTGGCCAGTTGGTCGGTGAGTTTGCCCTTGCCTTCGTCGCCCCACTGAGTGCCTACCACCACCGTTGCCGGCATCTCAATAACTCACAAAACGGATGGGCGTACGGGCGGCCTGTCCATAAGGCGTCCCAAGCTCAAGGAGAAGTCACCTGCGTCGTCTATCCACTGTTCTACGACCTCAAATCCCGCCGATTGCAGCTCGGAATGAACCTCTGCTAGACGGAACTTTACGGATATCTCCGTCAGAATGTCTTCCCCGGCGCTGAAGTGAATCCGGCGGCGCAGAGCGGGGATGAACACCTCCTGATCAACGTCGGAACGCAACCTCATTTCGATCCACTCCGACTCCTCCTCATAAGTCACCACGTGAGTAAAACGCTCCACAACAAAGTCTGCGCCTAGATGTCGATTGATCACGTTCAAGACATTGCGGTTGAACTCTGCGGTCAATCCAGCAGCGTCGTTATAAGCCGCCAGCAACCTGCCGCGGTCCTTGACAAGATCGGCGCCGAGGAGCAAGAGTTCGCCTGGGCGCAAGAGGGCGGAGACTGCGTCTAAGAAAGACTTCCGATGAGCGGGGTGGAAATTCCCGATGGTGCCCCCCAAGAGCGCCAAAAGACGGCGGCCAGTTGAAGGAAGTTCCCCGAGGTGGAGGTCGAACTCCCCCACGATTCCGTACACGTCCAAACCCCGATAGGTCTCAGCCGCTCCAGCAGCCGTGCTGCGCAAAGAAGCCTCGCTCACGTCAAACGGCACGAAACCCCGCAGGTTGCCCGTAGATCGCATGGCATCCAAGAGCATTCGCGTCTTTGGAGAAAATCCCGACCCCAGTTCAATGAGCGTGTCAGCCGAGGAAAGGCCAGCGATGACTTCCGCCTTGCTTTCCAAGATCTCCCTCTCACGCCTGTGCAGGTAATACTCGGGCAACTCCGTGATCTGGTTAAAAAGCTTGGAACCTTCGTCGTCGTAGAACCACTTTGGGGGAAGTTCCTTGGGCGAAGAAGAAAATCCGATGTCCACGTCGGAGAGAAGAGCACGTTCACGATGGCCTTCGTCGATGCAGACGCGGATTATTGGAGAGGAAGGAGTCATGGGGTTCATGGCGGAGGAACTCGGGAGGGTTGAGGGTTTTCTAACAGGCAGGGGCTTTAATGTTAAGCCGCTGAGCCGAGAGCCGAAACCGGCTGGAGACCAGAGGCGTTCATCGCAGGTCGCGTGCCAGCCGAAGACCAGAGAACACCCACCGCGCAGACGGAGGAAAAAAATTCCTGTAGGAGATTCGAACATGATCTGCAGGGGTAACGCAACACCCGCCTTTCAACACCATCTGATTCACCATGAACTTGCCGTTGTACTCTCCCACCGCACCGGGGGCTGGCTCGAAACCTGGGTAAGCAGCATAAGCGCTGGAAGTCCACTCCCAAACGTCCCCGAGAACCTGATGCAGTCGGAGCGGGGCGGAATCGGATGCAGGCAGAACCGAGATGGGGCGCGGTTGCAGGACGCTCAGGTCAAGCAGGTTCGCCGCCTCGGCGGCGGAGGAGATAGCGGCGGCTGACCATTCAAACTCGGTAGGCAATCGCACACCCGCCCAGCGAGCGAAGGCGTCTGCTTCATAGTAGGAGACGTGACAGACAGGCTCCGAAAGAACCACCTTCCTCAAGCCGAAGAGCGTGAATACCTTCCAGTTGCCTGCTTCGCCCGTCCAATAGAGCGGGGTGCGCCAGTTTGAATTCTGCACAGCAGACCAACCGTCGGAAAGCCACAAGAGGGGGTTCTGATAGCCGCCGTCGTCCATGAACTCCAGCCACTCCCCGCAGGTAACTAACCGGTCGCTCAACTCGTAGGGCTTCAACAAGACTTCGTGGGCGGGAGTTTCATTATCAAAAGCAAACCCGTCAGAGGCGGCTCCCACCTCCACCTTGCCTCCTGAAAAGCTCACCCAACGGGGACCGCCGCCCTCGCCGGCAGTCACCTCGGTGACTGCCGGGGCAGACAGGTACGCAGGAAAGGCGGGGTTTCGACTTAGAACGTGCTTGATGTCCATCAGCATCAGTTCCTGATGCTGCTGCTCGTGCTGAATACCCAACTCCGTCAATGCGGCCACCTCAGGAGAAAACTCGCCCGCTAGCAGATCCCCCATCAAAGAGTCCACTCTCCTCCGGTAGTCGCCGACTTCCTTAACCGACGGGCGGGAGAGCATCCCGCGAGCCGCCCGAGGGTGACGTGTCCCCAAGGACTCATAATAGGAATTGAACAGGTAGCCCATGAGAGGATCTGGATTTTGGAAGCCGTGAGGTTGCTTAGACAAAACAAAAGTTTCAAAGAACCAAGTCACATGCGCTCTGTGCCATTTGGTAGGACTCACATCCGGCATGGATTGGATGCACTGGTCTTCGGGGGAAAGCGGGGCAGCAAGTTCCTCAGTGAGTTGCCTAGAGGACGTGAAACGGTCTGAAAGCCCTTCTGAGATTTCAGACCGAGGTTCGCTCAAGACGGAGGCAGTTGTCAAGTCACTCCTAAGTGCTCACGCAAGTCGGCGCCGTTGCTGGCATCGGAAAACTGCTCGAGGGCGCGCTTCTGAGAGGAAGTGAGTTTGGAGGGCACGACAACTTTAACGGTAACGAGCAAATCGCCCTTCTTTCCGTTCAGCCTGAGCCCTCGCCCTCGCACGCGCAAGACCTGACCAGGCTGAGTACCCGCAGGGATGCGGAGACTGACCGAAGAACCGTTGAAAGTGGGAACCATTACCTTGGCACCTAGGGCGGCCTCAGACAAGCTGACCGGAGCCTCGAGAGTGAGATTGTTGCCGTCGCGCCCGAAAACCAGATGCGGTCTCACCCCCACTGTCACGTACAAGTCGCCGGCGCCCCCGCCGCCGGACCCCGGCAAACCTTTTCCTTTCAAGCGAATCTGCTGACCGTCCACCACCCCCGGAGGCACTCTGACCTTCATCTGCTTGGCGTCTGAACCAACCTTAAGCGGCAAGGTTGCCCCTTCAACAGCCTCCTCAAAGGTAATGGTCAGGCGGGAGTGGAGATCCGATCCCCTCATCGGAAAGTCCGCGCCGGCCGCTCCTACGTCGAAGTGCATGCGTTGAGCATTCCCCCCCAACAGGTCGTTGAACAAATCTCCTAGACCTCCGCCAGCCGAAAACTGAAAAGACCGAGACCCTCCAGGGCCTGTCGACCCGAAAGGCATTCCTTGAGCAGCCATCCTACGCACCTCGTCGTACTGCTTGCGCTTCTGAGGGTCGCCCAACACGTCGTAGGCGCCGGTGATTTCCTTGAAACGTTCGGTAACGGAGGAATCCCCCGAGTTCTTGTCGGGGTGATATTTGCGCGCCAGGCTGCGAAAGGACTTAGAAATATCATCCTCGGAGGCGCCAGAAGGGACTCCCAGGATCTTGTAATAATCCTTCTGAAACCACTCCTGCTTGACTTCGTTCATCCGCAAACCGCTTCACTGCCTATGCAGCTCACCTCTCAACCCTCACCTGAGCGGCGCGCAGCACCCGCCCATTCCAGATGTATCCGCTGTGGAACACCTCAGAGACCACCTCTCGTTCTGCGCCATCCGTCTCTCCAAGGGAAACAGCCTCGTGGTAGGTGGGATCAAAGTCTTGCCCCGCCGCGGAGATGACCTCCAGACCTACCTTCTGAAGCGGATTGAGAAAAGCAACCCGCAACGGTTCAACCACTTCGGGGTGATGGACAAAGGCCGCATCCAGAGCGTCTAAAGCAGGCAGGAGTTGGCGCAGCAGATCCAACTCGCTCTGCTCTACCGCCTCACGCCGGCGCTCGTGATCCTTGCGCTTGTAGTTGGCCAAATCCGCTCGCAGGCGCAGTGCTTTGTTCTTGCTCTGTTCCAGTTCCTCTTCGAGTTCCTTGCAACGCTCGCAGGCGGCAGGCGGCGTTTCCGCAGAGTCCGTAGCAGAAGCGGACGGCTGCTCGGCTGTTGAGAAGCTCTGAACTTCAGACTCGCTGTCTTGGACAACCGCCTCCTCCTCGGCGGTTGGATCCTCTTCAGCGGTTGGAGCCACCTTGTCAGTTGGATCCACGTCGGCGTCGGACGGCGAAACTGCGGCGTTTTTCACTTCGAGTCCTCGTCGTCGTCGGAATCCACAATCTCGGCGTCAATGATCTCTTCATCTGAACCAGCGGAACTCGAATCGTCGGCCTTCGCCTCTTCGGACGCCGCAGCGGCGGCCGAATACATGTCGGAGACGGAACGTTCCAAAATCTTCTGCAGGGAGTCCGTCGTTGAGCGGATCGAATCGTTGTCGTCACCTTCTAGAGCGCTCTTGGCGGCGGCTACTGCATCTTTCAGTTCGGAAGTGTCGGAATCTCCCTCGCCGTCTTCCGCCTCCTTGATGAACTTCTCTGCCCGATAGACCAGAGCGTCGGCCTCGTTGCGTAATTCTGCGGTCTCGCGCTGCCGCCGATCTTCTTCAATATGCGCCTCCGCGTCACGAACCATCTTTTCGATCTCGTCTTCGTCGAGAGCCGACTGGCCGGTGATCGTTATGGACTGCTCGTTTCCGGTGGCCTTGTCCTTGGCGGAAACGTGCACGATGCCGTTGGCATCGATGTCAAAGGTCACTTCGATTTGCGGGATGCCCTGGGGGGCGGGGGGGATATCCACCAACTGGAACTTGCCGAGGGTTTTGTTGTACTCGGCCATCTCACGCTCTCCCTGGAGCACGTGGATCTCCACCGAAGGCTGATTGTCGGAGGCCGTGGTGAAGACTTCAGAGCGCTTCGTGGGAATGGTCGTGTTGCGTTCAATGAGCTTCGTAAGGATGCCTCCCTTAGTTTCGATGCCGAGCGAGAGAGGCGTGACGTCGAGCAGCAGCACGTCGGTGACTTCGCCTTTCAAAACTCCCGCCTGAACGGCAGCACCGATGGCCACGACCTCGTCGGGGTTCACTCCCTTGTGGGGGTCTTTGCCGGTCAATTCCTTCACTAGTTCGGTAACGGCAGGCATCCGAGTGGAACCCCCCACGAGAATTATGTGATCGATATCGCCTTTCGACAGGCCTGCGTCTTCAAGCGCCCGTCCGAAGGGGCGGCGGCAGCGCTCTAAAAGGTCTGAGGTCATGGCCTCGAACGCAGCGCGAGTGAGTTTGTAATCGAGGTGGATAGGGCCGGCGTCGGTGGCCGTCACAAAGGGCAGGTTGATCTGAGTTTCCAGTTTTTGTGAGAGTTCTATCTTGGCCTGCTCGGCCACCTCCTTGAGGCGCTGGAGAGCCATGCTGTCTTTGGAAAGATCGACCCCGTGATCTCCCTTGAAACTCTCCGTCAGCCAGTCGATGATCTTCTCGTCCCAGTCGTCGCCGCCCAGTTTGGTGTCACCGCTCGTGGACTTGACTTCAAATACTCCGTCGCCGATTTCCAGCACCGAAACGTCGAAAGTTCCGCCGCCGAGATCGAACACGAGGATCGTCTCGTCAGCTTCCTGCTTGTCAAGTCCGTAGGCGAGGGAAGCAGCAGTGGGTTCGTTGATGATCCTCAGGATCTCCAGCCCTGCAATCTGACCGGCCTCCTTGGTAGCGGTGCGTTGAGCGTCGTCAAAATAGGCAGGAACAGTCACAACGGCTTCGGTCACATCCTCTCCTAAGTAGGTCTCAGCGTCCTTCTTGAGCTTCATGAGTACGCGCGCCGAGATCTCCTGAGGCATGTACTTCTTGTCTTCCACCTCAAGGATGGAGCGGGGTTCCCCCATATGGCGCTTCACGGACCGAATCGTGCGTTCAGCGTTGGTGACGGCCTGATTCTTGGCTACTTTCCCAACAAGCACGTCCCCGCTGGCAGCAAAAGCTACGATCGAAGGTGTCGTACGGTCGCCTTCTGCGTTGGCAATCACCACCGGGTCACCGCCCTCAAGGGCGCACACGACCGAGTTGGTGGTTCCCAAGTCAATTCCTACTGCTTTTCCCATTCTTTTCTTTCTCCCGTCTTTACTGATTAGGCGGACGACTATTCCGCATTAGTTGCCGGCGTGAGGCGGAGTCTTGTAGCGATTCCACATTCAGGCTATGCATGCGTATTCCATGTAACGCAGATCAAGCCATAATGCTTCCCCTGACGTGGACTGCGACCTGCGAAGGTTCAGAAGCCGCCGAGCAGAAACAAGCAGAATGCCCGCGCGCCAAGATTAGAAACGTTAGCAATAGGACGCAGACGCAAAGCAGCGCAGACGCAGCGCAGACGCTGGGTACTTGCTATTGAGCAGGCAAGAATGACCGGAGAAAAATGGAAAGCACCCTGATACTCCTCAGACACGGCCAGAGCACCTGGAATCTGGAAAACCGCTTCACCGGATGGTGGGACGCGCCGCTCACTGAAGAGGGAAGAGCCGAAGCGGCGGCGGCAGGACGAGCAATTCGCGAATGCGGTCTGCCGATCGCGGTTGCGCACACTTCCGTCCTCACCAGAGCCATAGACACATGCAACATGGCCTTGACGGAAACCGGGCGCAACTGGATACCGCTGCGGAAGCACTGGCGGCTCAACGAACGTCACTACGGCGAGTTGACCGGCAAGAACAAAGCCGAAACCGCCGAACGCTACGGAGACGAACAGGTACGCCTCTGGAGAAGGAGTTACAAGACCGCCCCGCCGCCTGTTACGGCGGCGAATCCCTGGAATCCCAATGCAGATCCCCGATTTGCGGACATTGCCCCGCAAGCCATGCCGGCAGGCGAGGCTCTCCGCGACGTGCTCGGGCGGCTGCTGCCTTACTGGTACGACCGCCTCGTTCCAGACTTGAAACGCTTCGGTTGCGTGCTAATCGCCGCCCACGGCAACAGCCTGAGAGCTCTTGTCAAGCACCTCGACGGCGTAGCCGACGAAGACATAAGCGGAGTTGAGATCCCGACCGGCAAACCGATCCTGTACACGATCGGCATAGACCTCTTGCCTAGCGAGAAACTGCCGCTCACCGAACGCTTTCTCTGAGGTCTAGACGACCTTAAGCCGCCTAGACCTCAAGATAGAAGATCAGTTCCGAGCGCAGAGGCGCGGGTAACCCCTCGAGGGGAAGCGAACCTACTCGGTGGGGTCTGTAGTCCTGGTTCTGTCAGGAAACGGATCAACCCCATAAGCGCTGCTCCCGTGCTCGAGCAGATCCATGCCTTCCGTCTCCACCCTCGGCGAAACCCGCAAAACGTTCAGCTTGCGGAGCAGGAAAAAGAGCGCGCTCATGGTGGCAAGAACCCAGACGGCGACTATGAGTATGAAGATCAGCTGCACTAGGAGTTGGCCGCCGCCGCCGCCGTAGAACAATCCTGCGTTTTCCCGCCCCAAGAAAGCGTCGTCGTAGCGGGCAAACAAGCCGATGGCCAGCGTTCCCCAAATTCCGCAAGCACCGTGCACTGATATAGCCCCGACCGGATCGTCGATACCTCGGCGGGCGATGAACCGCTCCGAAACGTTCAGGAGCGCACCAGCCACTACGCCAGTTACTAATGAGCCGAGCACGTTCATGGTGGCGCAACCCGCAGTAATGGCTACTAGCCCAGCCAGGGTCCCATTGGCTGCGGCGGGCAAGTTAGGTTTTCCTGTTCTAACCCAAGAGATCCCGCCGGCAGTCAACGTAGAGGCTGCTGCGGCAATCGCCGTGTTCATACCCACCAGCATCACCACGCCGTCCGCGGCCAACTCTGACCCCGCGTTGAACCCGAACCAGCCCAGCCAGAGTATGAAAACACCCAGAACCACTTGCGGAATTGAGTGTCCAGGTATGCCTCTTTTGGGCGACCATCCAAGCCTAGGCCCCAGGAAGCAAGCACCCATAAGCGCCGCCCAAGCGCCCGTTGAATGAACCACCGTGGATCCGGCAAAATCGCTGTACCTAGCCCCGAAAATCTCTATGTCGGCGATAAATCCACCTCCCCACGTCCAGTGCACGACTGTGGGATAAACAAGGGCTGTCATCACCAAGCTGACTATGAGGTAGGCACTGAATCGGGTGCGCTCCGCCATGGCGCCGGAAACGATCGTGGCGGCCGTAGCCGCGAACACCGCCTGAAAAAGGAAAAATGTGGCAGAACTCAGATTCCCTACCCCGCTAGACCCTGACGCAAAGAGGTCGCTGCCACTCAGAAAAAAGCCTTCAGTCCCCCAGAACGCCCCAGAACCGCCGAAGGCCAGCGCGTACCCAACAATCAAAAAAGCCAGGATGCCTACGGAAGCATCGGCCAGATTTTTGGCCATGATGTTGATGACGTTCTTAGCGCGAGTCATTCCCGACTCCACTAGAGCAAAGCCGGCCTGCATAAAAAACACCAGAACGGCTGCTATGAACACCCAGAGGTTGTCCACCACGGCTTGCACTGCATCGGCCGCCGCTGAACTCTGGGCTGAGGCCGGCAGAGCAGCGAACACCACGCAAGCCAAAGTCGCCCCTACACCAAAAATTATTTTCCTTTTCATGAACTCCTCCATGTTTTTACTGATACACAAGATTCAGCCGAGTAGACGGCTGCGTTGAAGCGGGGAGGAGTGTAGCAACAAGCCGAATTCATGCAAATAAATCGGCTTCCGTCATTAGGCACCGGTTGTCGCTAAAGACACCGGTTGTCGCTAAGCGACTAACGGGGGGAACTGAACAAGAACTCCAAAGGGCTCAGCAGTTTCCGTGAACGCCACAGCATCCACCCTCCAGCGTCGTATCCTCACGACGGGATGAAAAAAACAAAGCTTCACCCCAGTCGAGTTGTCGTAGCGCTCGGCGCGGCGGTGGCCGTCATCACCGTTGCTTCAGGAATCGCCGCCGCTATTAACGGATTCGGAACCCCGAGTGCAGTCACGAGGGAGGTCTTCGGCAACATCGCCGCTCCCCTGAAGGTTTTGTTCTACACGCTCGTTCCGGCGGCGATCGTTTACGCCGCGGTGCTGTTCGGATCGAGAGTGCGCAACTGGGAAAGGGGGGGCAGAGAAGACCGCTCCACCAATCGCGGCAACATAAAGAAGCGGCTGGAGAACCTCCGCGCCGGGCTTTACATGCAAACCCTGTTAAGAGACCCAGCGACAGGAGTGATGCATTCCCTCATCTACTTCAGCTTCCTGGTACTGGTCGGAGTGACGGTCACCCTAGAAATCGACCACCAACTTCCTGAGTCCGCCAAGTTCCTGCACGGGAGGGTCTACCAGGGATACTCGGCAGTGGGAGACATAGCCGGAGTCGTTTTTGTCGTAGGAGTGGCTTGGGCTATTGCACGACGTTTCGGCCCTCGGCGGACGCGGCCATATCGAGCTCGAACAAAGAGCAGGCCGGAGCACGCCTTAATTCTCTTCACGATGCTTGCCATCGGCGTCACAGGCTTCGGTACGGAGGCGTTTCGCATCGCCAACGACGGCGTTCCGGAGTTTGAGCGGTGGTCGTTTGTCGGCTATTGGCTGGCACGCGGCCTCTCGGGAGTGGAGAGCACCGCAGGCTGGCATCAGGCGTTTTGGATCTTGCACGCAGTTTCTTTCGTGCTGTTCGTGCTGCTGATACCAGTAACGATGCTGCGACACATGTTCACATCGCCAGCAAACATGTACCTCAGCCACAAAGATCGACCCAAGGGCGCCATGAAACCGATGGAAGACCTGATGGAATCCGACTTGGAAACCTTCGGAGTCTCCAGCATCGCCGACTTCTCCTGGAAGCAACTCCTTGACTTGGACTCGTGCACCATGTGCGGAAGATGCACCGTCGTCTGCCCGGCGCACGCAACCGGCAAACCCCTGGACCCCAGGGAGATCGTCCTCAAGACAGGGGAGGTCATGGCGGCTACGGGATCACCTCCTACCTCTCCCCCGCTGAGCGCGGACGCAGACCTGAGCGTCAAGGCCGACAACGTCTTCGAAAGGGTCACCTCAGAGGAAGTCTGGTCGTGCACCTCCTGTCGCGCCTGCGACGAAGCCTGCCCTGTGAACATCGAAATCCTCGACAAAATTCTCGACATGAGACGCTACCTCTCGTTAATGGAGAGCGACTTTCCGGCCGAACTCGGAAACGCCTACCGTTCCATGGAAAACTCCGGCAATCCGTGGGGGATGTCAGGCTCCGCCAGGGGGGACTGGGCGGACGGGCTTGAAGGGGTCAGGTTGGTGGACGGGAACAGTCCGCTGGAAGCCGAATACCTCTACTGGGTGGGCTGCGCAGGCAGTTTCGACGACAAGAACCGCAAAGTCACGGCTGCCATGGCCGAACTTCTGCGTCGCGCCGAGGTGGACTTCGCCATCCTAGGACCCTCGGAGACGTGCACCGGCGATCCAGCCCGGCGGACCGGGAACGAATACATATTCCAGATGCTGGCGGCGCAGAACATAGAGACGCTCAACGCAATGGGGGTGCGGAAGATCATCACACAATGCCCGCACTGTTTCAACACGCTGGGCAACGAGTATCCGCAACTAGGCGGTCACTACGAAGTGATCCACCACAGCCAACTGCTGGAGCGTCTCGTGGCGGACGGGCGGCTGGACCTCAGCGAGACCCAGTTGGAAGAGCGGCTCGTCTACCACGACGCCTGCTACCTGGGCCGGCACAACGACATCTACGTGGCACCTAGGCAGGTGGTGGGTTCCCTCGGCGGTATCGAAGTGGTGGAAGCGGAACGCAACGGCAAGTCGAGCATGTGCTGCGGGGCGGGAGGCGGACGTATGTGGATGGAGGAAACCATCGGCAAGCAGGTGAACCTGGAGCGCTCCGAGGAACTGCTGGCCACCGGAGCCACTCGCATCGCCACGGCTTGTCCCTTCTGCTACATAATGATTTCCGATGGGGTGGCCGCATCCGGCGGCGAAGCGGAAAAAGTGCAAGTCGGTGACATCGCCTTGCACGTATTGGAGGCTTTAGAAAAAGCAGAGGCGGAAGCGAAGACCAGCCAGGCGGAACTGCCAGTGAGCGTATTCGCAGGAAACCCCGGCGATGATTACGATTTCAGCATCCACACGAAAGAAACGCGAGGCGAAGCGATGAGATTCGGGTCTGCGCAATACACGTCCGGGAGCGGTGAAGAAGCGGAGCCTGTCAAAGGAATTCCGGCGCTCCCATTAACAGAACCGATAAGGCTCGTGCCCCGCAGGAGAGCCCAAACGCCTGCATGGGCAGGGGCGTGGGCCGGAACGGCAGCAGCGCCGACGCCAAGCGCTGGAGAAAGTTCTGGCGAGAGCGCCGCAGCAGCAGACACCTCACCCAAAAAAGAAAGCCCTGACGCTGGAAAGCCAGACAACCTCGCGCTCATAAGAGGCACCGACCCCATGGCTCTGAGCGTCCTGAAGGCCAGGGGGATCACCCGCTACGCCCACCTAGCGGAGATGGACGAAGCCGGAATAAGAGCCCTGGAAGAAGCTCTAGGAACCCCCGGACGGGTCAGCAGGTGGCGATGGGATGTCCAGGCGCGGGATCTGATGGAGGGGACCGAAAGCGACGGCTAGACGCCGCTTGACACCGGGGGCGGCGTCAAAACTTATTACTGGCGGGTTCCTCAACATCTCCCGGCGGAGCGCTCCCCGCCGATGAGGCGGAGGGCGGGACAAAGTTTTCCCAGTAGCGGCTGGGCACCGGTCCCTTCTGATCTTGATATTTCGAACCGATGCCTCCTGAACCGTAGGGTTTTAGAGCAGGCGTGGTCATCTGAATGAAGCTGATCTGTCCGATCTTCATGCCTGGATAGAGAGTGATCGGCAGCGTCGCCACGTTTGAGAGTTCAAGCGTGAGTTGCCCTTTCCAGCCTGCGTCCACAAACCCCGCAGTGGAATGTATGAGCAAGCCCAGCCGACCCAGGCTGGATTTTCCTTCCAGCCGTGCCACTAGGTCGTCCGGCAAGGCAACCCTCTCCAGAGTGCATCCCAGCACGAACTCCCCTGGGTGCAGGATGAAGGCCGATGCCTCAGGGATGGTGACCACCTGTGTAAGCGATTCCAGGTTCTGCTTGACGTCGATATGACTCAGGGTGTGGCTGCGGAAAACTCTGAAAATGTTGTGCAGACGCAGATCCACCGAAGAGGGCTGAACCGCGTCTGCCGCCAGCGGAGCGATGGAAATGCGCCCGGTCTCCAGACACTCAAGGATGGAGCGGTCAGAAAGAATCATTACTAAGAGAAGTTAGCCTTAATCAAGACAGAAAGGCCAACCACAGATGAAAAACGCATTCCTACACGCTTTTGCGCCTCCGGCGGGCGGCAATTTCCGGAAGATCGTGCGAGGGCGGGGATGCACCCTCTGGGACGACAAAGGCAACGAATACATAGACGCTATGGCCAGCCTCTGGTATTGCCAAGTCGGACACGGCAGGGCGGAAATCATCGACGCTGTCACCACCCAGATGAAGGAGATCGAAGCGTACAACACGTTTGCTCCGTTCACGAACGAACCCGCAGAGCAAGTCTCCGAGGCGGTTGCGGAGCTCTCGCCTCTCCCGGACGGAAGGGTATTTTTGTGCTGCTCCGGGTCGGAAGCAGTTGACAGCGCGCTGAAGTTTGTCCGCCTCTGGCATCGGTTGCGCGGCGAAGAGGATCGGCAGGTAGTGATCAAGCGAACGAACGGCTATCACGGCACCAATTTCGGCGGAACAGCCGCACAGGGCATCGCCGGCAACCGAGAGGGCTGGGGCGATCTCGTGCCCCACTTCGTAGAAGTTCCCTATGACGACCTCGAAGCAGCGGGGGTGGCCTTCGCGGCGAACGCCGGTCGGGTTGCGGCGGTGATCACCGAGCCCATACAAGGCGCAGGGGGAGTGTGGCCGCCGCCAGACGGCTACCTCGCTGGCCTGCGGAGACTCTGCGATGACAACGGAGCCCTGTTCATCTCCGACGAGGTGATCTGCGGTTTCGGACGAACCGGCGAATGGTTCGGGGCGCAGTACTACGAAGTCACCCCCGATCTCATGACCTTCGCTAAAGGCGTGACTTCGGGTTACCTTCCCTTAGCTGGAGTGATTCTCTCGCGTCGCGTTTGCGAAACCCTGGAGGCTGAGGCGGGATTCGTGCTTCGCACGGGCTACACCTACTCAGGACACCCGACTCCCTGCGCCGCCGGCGTGGCGAACCTTGCGCTCATAAAGTCGGAAGAGCTTCTCAATCGAGTTCCCACCATCGGCGCGCACCTTGAGCAAGGCCTCCGGGCGCTCGCCGAAGACGAGGTGCTGGTGGACTACCGAGGGGCGGGAGCGGTCTGGGCAGCCGAACTTGGCCGAGACGCCGTGGCTGTGCGCGACGAACTGATGGACAACGGCGTGATTCTTAGAGCCATAGGCACGGCGCTGGCGATCTGCCCCCCGCTCGTCATCAGCGAAGGTGAACTAGAACAAGTCATAGACGCTCTAGCGCAAGCGCTTCACTAAAGACTGCAGACTCCCGCAGTCAAGCGGGGGCGGGAAAAGCAAGCGGTCAGGCGGCGCTAAGGAATGATGGTGACTCTCGTCCCCAGGGGGGCTTGAGAATAAATCGCTCCCACGACCGCGTTAGGGACTCTGATGTCGCCGTTGGAAATTCGCTCCCCTATGCGCTCTGGCACGTCCGTGCCGTGCAGGGCGATGCGAGGAAGTGCGCCGTCGTCGTTCTGGAAGGTTGTGCTGAAACCGGAGAGCATCAGTACGTGCGTCCCTAGATCCCTGCTCGCCGGGTACTTTTCAACTACGAAGGCGTCCATAACCGGAGTTGTGTTCCCAGGACGTCCGATGATGGCATACGACCCTGTCACCCAGGTATTCCCGTTCCAGAAATCGACTCTCGGGTAGCCGTTTTCATCAGAGAGGTCGACTTGGATGTGGTGGTTGACCGTACGCCAGGTGAAGTTCTCCGTCCGCAACCAGCCGCGAACACCGCTAGGGGCGCTTTGATCATGGCTTCTCACGGGCAACTCAGCCTCCACCCACTCATCCCCTTCATTGCCCTGAGTCACGCGCACCACCAACGGATTCCCGCGGTATGTGTAACCCCAGAGCGGTCCGTCCCTCAAATTGAGTTCGGTCCCGTCCGGCGCGTCAAACACTGGAACAGTCCTCCTCAAGTCGGGATCGGCCACAAGTATCTGAGACGGCTTAGGAGCAGGGGACGCCTTTGGCTTTATTTCCGGAAGCGCCGGACGGACAGGGGTTTCGGGTGAGTCGACTGGCTCCTGAACCGTTGTGCTCACAGCAGCGGTCGTAGCAGTGGTCGGCGGCGGAAGCGTGGAAGTTGTCGTCGGCGGCGGAGGTGCTTGGGTTGTGGGGGTGACCCTCGGCGGGGATGGAGGAGAGGGTTCGGGCGCCGGCTGCGAGGTAGTTGAAGGAGGGGTTTCTGTAGCAGTCGGCGTCTCCTCGGTGGAACAAGCCCCAACGATAAGAAGGCACATCACTGCGGAGATAAACGCAAAAAGAGCAGGCCTTCGGCCTTTGAGCGCCAAAAGACGCCGACAGTTGGTTCCTCCCGGGATCTCACGACTTTTCACTTCCCTGAACCTCCGTTACAGGTAAAGGTCGACGAATTCGCCGACTTCGGGCTATTGCCGACGCGTCAAGTTCTAACGAGACATTACATCAGCACAGGGGTGTGTCTACGGCAATCAGTTCCGACCGCAGATCCCCGACCGCATTTTCTTTAGCTCCGGCCTGACCGCGCGTGCGGCCGAAAATGTGAAGTTCAGGCGATGATGTTGACTCTCGTCCCCAGAGGAGCTTGATCGCTAATCAACTCCACAACGCCATTGGGAATACGGATGCATCCGTTTGAAAGGTGTTCGCCCACTCTGTTGGGAATGTGGGTTCCGTGCAAGGCGATTCTGGGGAGCCCTCCGCCAAAGGACTCGTAGCGAGTGCTGAAACCTGAGAGCATCAGAATGCGGGTGCCTACTCCAGGACTGTAACCAGGGATTTTCTCCACGACGAATGAGTCCATCACCGGTGTGTGGGTGGACGCTTTGCCGATGATGGCATACGTGCCCGTGATCCAGGTATCGCCGTCCCAGAAGTCCACCCTCGGATTCCCGTTCTCATCAGCAAGATCGATCTGGATGTGATGATCCACCGTGCGCCACTCAAAGTTCTCCGTCCGCAGCCAGCCGCGAACCCCGTTCGGGCGGCTGAAATTATCCCAAGGACGCATAGGCAACTCAGCCTCCACCCACTCGTCCCCCTCGCTGCCCTGCATCACCCGCACCACCAACGGATTCTCCCTATAGGTATAACTCCACAACGGTCCGTCCTTAAAAGAAATCGCAGACCCGTTCGGAGCGTCATACACAGGAACGACCTCCCGCCAATCCGCCCTCGCCACCAAAATCCGCTGCGACTGCCAAGCAGGAGCAGGCTTCGGTTGAATAGACGGCAAGGGCGACCGCGACGGAGACACCGCAGCGGTGGTTGAAGTGGTAGTAGGCACCGCAGCGGCTGTCGTCGAAGTGACGGGCGGGCTAGGCGGCGCTGGAGGGGGCGCGGCCACCGAAGTAGTAGTCGAGGGCGTACTTGAAACCGGAATTACGTTCACTTCCGAAGGTGGTGGCTCGGTCGTCGAAGGAGTCGAGAGTTCAGGCGCTTTCGGCGCTGGCCGAGGTTGCACGGCGAGTTGAGACAAAGTCGGCGGGCGGGTGGAGCTAAGAGTGGGGCCGCCGACACCTGAACAACTCACGGCCAACAACGCAATTGCCCCAAACAGCACTAGCGAGCGCAGCACAAAGCTCCGCGCCTTAGAACACGGGAAAGATCGCAAGTTCATATCTCCTCAGTCTGTCGCTTGCTCGCCTCCACATCAATAGATGGACAAGCGAGAACTCTTTCCCTGCCGCATGATCCGCCCAGCAGCCAAAGTCGGTAACCCTCACCCTACTGGGCACTCAAGCACATTTCAATAGCCAATTCCTTGGGACTCTCTCGGGAAATCCACTCCCCGGGAACACCCCAGGGAAGAGCCGGAGCGGGCAATAAAACTAGGCGATGATGCGGACGCTCGTCCCCAGAGGAGCCTGCTGGTTGATCAGATCTATCCACTGGTTGGGTATACGTATACACCCATTTGAAAGGCGCTCTCCCACCCGTTCGGGAATATGCGTTCCATGCAGGGCAATTCTGGGGAGTCCCCCGTTGAATAACTCATGCGTAGTGCTGAAACCCGAAAGCATCACGACATGGTTCCCAAGCACGGGGTTATCACCCGGAAACTTCTCCACGACGAATGAATCCATCACCGGTGTGTGGGTGGACGCTTTGCCGATGATGGCATACGTGCCCGTGATCCAGGTATCGCCGTCCCAGAAGTCCACCCTCGGATTCCCGTTCTCATCAGCAAGATCGATCTGGATGTGATGATCCACCGTGCGCCACTCAAAGTTCTCCGTCCGCAGCCAGCCGCGAACCCCGTTCGGGCGGCTGAAATTATCCCAAGGACGCATAGGCAACTCAGCCTCCACCCACTCGTCCCCCTCGCTGCCCTGCATCACCCGCACCACTATCGGATTCCCCCTATAGGTATAACTCCAGAACGGTCCGTCCTTAAAGGAAATCGCAGACCCGTTCGGAGCGTCATACACAGGAACAATCTCCCGCCAATCCGCCCGCGCCACCAAAATCCGCTGCGACTGCCAAGCAGGAGCAGCCAACTCCTGAATCCGAGGAAAAGAATCCGACACAGGCGCTTCACCAGGATCCAGTTTCGTGCTGTCTGGATCTATGAACTCTGGGACCCCCGTAGTGCTCGTGGTCGGCGCAACGGGAAGGTCGGGAAGATCGATAGGAGGAGGCAGATCATCGATGTCGGTTATCGGTATTGCGTCATCTTCACCCGAGGTCGCGACGTCATCTACGGCAGCAGCAGTCGCCGGAGAAGCCACAGCCTGCGGTGGGGCAGGGAGAGGGCTTTCACCAGGCGGTGATGAAGTAAGGGTGGGGCTTTCCTGACTTGAGGAACAGCTAGCCGCTAACAGGACAACCGCCGCTAGCAGTACCAAGCAGCACCGCGCGACGCTGCTCATTCTCCTTCGGACAAATCCCTGATCTGTCAACTGACTCTCCTCCTGTTTTTCACCGGGCGCAAAAAGCCGCCTTTAGGTTGCGTTCTCGGTTGCGCCGCGACAATTACCCGCATGACATTCTACGACTTTGCTGCCTCACGCTTGTGGAAATCTCCCTGAACTGCGAAGCCTAGGAAGGCGCAATCACCTTCGCTCTTCAGAACACGGACTCAACGCCCGAACATAGCTAGCCATTCCCGCGAAGAGCGCGGAACGAACACGCTGTTGGAATTACGTACCTCCTCCATGGAAGCATAAGGTCGGGAAGAGTAGTCATGCCCGGGGAAGAGCAATGCGCCATCAGGCACCTTCGCCAACCGCTGCGTCAAGCTCGCATACATCTCCTCTGCGTCGCCGCCCGGAAAGTCAGTACGGCCGCAGCCCTCAAGAAACAGAGTGTCTCCCGCCAATAAGCGGTTCTCCACTAGAAAACACTGACTGCCTGGCGTGTGACCCGGCGTGTGAATCAGTTCAACGGAGAATCCTCCTACGCTCACCACATCTCCGCTGGAGTGACAAATGAAACTGCCGCGGTCGACACCGGTGAGAGCGCTCACGAAAACCGCCTCCGCAGATTGCACGTGTACAGGCACCGAAACGATTTCGAGCAGTTCAGCGAGACCAGAAATCGGGTGGCCAAACAGGTCTCCGCCGACGTGGTCAGGATGGTGGTGAGTCACAAGAACTCCGCTGATCCTCATCCCGTCGGCGGCTGCGGCATCAACGATGGAACGAGGGTCGTAGGCAGGATCTATCACCAAGGCGTCGGTGGTGTCACGATCTCCCAACAAATAGACGAAATTCTGCATCTGCAGGGCTAATCGGTCGTCGGACGAGCCGAAGTCCCGTCCGGACAGGAGTTGGCGAAAGTAAAAACGACTCTCAGGCGGCTGAGAGCGCCTATGTGCGGAACCGTCGGGCGGTTCGTTCATTCAAGATCCTTCCTTAAATGAGCCTTAGCCCATTCTGTATCCTTGAGATCTATGGTCGAGCAGACCCCTCTAGGAGGTCGCGAGGAACGCAAGGTAGCTTATTTGGGGCCTGCCGGAACGTTCAGCGAAGAGGCGCTCTGTGGGGAGGTCTCCCTAGCCGACGCTGAACACGTCCAAAAACCTTCCATAAGACACATTCTCGACGCCGTCTCCATCGGAGAGGTGGATCTGGGGTTTACGGCGCTGGAAAACTCCATCGAAGGTACGGTAAACGCAACCCTCGACGCTCTGGCTTTTGAGTACGAACTGTTCATACAACGCGAGATGATCATGCAGGTTCATTTGCATCTCTTGGGGTTGCCAGGAACCAAACTGCCGAAAATAAATATGGTGTGGTCTTTCCCAAACGCTCTAGGGCAGTGCTTCCGCTTTCTGCATGAATCCATGCCCGGCGCCGGACGCGGAGTGGCCGAGTCGACTGCGGCGGCCGCCGCCGCGGTGGCCAGCGGCGGCGATGAGCAGACGGCGGCGATCGGTTCTGCTCGGGCAGCTGAGGTGTACGGGTTGGAAATCCTGCGCTCAGACATCGGAGAGCAGGAGGGTAACCAGACCCGTTTCGTGACGGTGGCCAAGCAAGAAAGAGGGATTCCGCCGGCAACCGGCCGCGACAAATCATCAATCGTCATTTTCCAGCGCCAAGACCGACCTGGATCGCTGCTAAGCATTCTGCAAGAGTTCGCGGCGCGTTCTATTAACTTGACCAAGTTGGAATCTCGACCCACTAAGAAATCCCTCGGCAACTACTGCTTCATCATTGACTTCGAAGGTCACATCAGCGACGAGTTAGTGGGCGACTGCCTGCTCAACATCAAAACCAAGCACGCCGATCTGAAGTTCCTAGGCTCCTACCCGTCCGCCGGCGGCGACGCCAGGCGTCAGCGGGAAGAGGTCGGAGAAGCTTGGCGGCGAGAGAGGCACTGGCTCAAAGAAATTCGCAGGTATTGCCGTCCCGCTAGCCTTGACTGAGGAGGGATGGCAGAGCGGACGATTGCGACGGTCTTGAAAACCGTTGGGTTTCATGGCCCCGGGGGTTCGAATCCCCCTCCCTCCGCGCCGAAGTTTGCCTGACACCTTGCCGAAGAAAGGCGCGAAATTGTCAAAGGACGGCATACTTACAGCACGACCTTGAGATCGTGCGCTCGTAGCTCAATTTGGATAGAGCATCTGACTACGGATCAGAAGGTTGGGGGTTCGAGTCCCTCCGAGCGCGCCAACACGCCAAACGCCAGAGCGAAGGGGTTACCGCAGCGAAGGGGTTACCGCGTAGGTAATCAAAGGGACGTCTCCCGCCGAGAGTACAGCCGTCCGGCTACCAAGTCCAACGGGTGAAGCACCTCCACGCCTGCCGAGGCCAAGTGAATGGCGCAACCCGGATTGGCTGAAACCACCACTTTCGCCCCGCTGCGGGAAATGGCTGCGAGTTTGCGATCTCGAATGGCCGCGGCGTCGGCTGGCCGAAGTTGGCTGTAGGCGCCGCCTGCGCCGCAACAAAGGCCCTCATCGTCCAATTCCACTATCTCCGCAAACGGTTCTAGGACATTCCGAACCGCCATGTGCGTTCTTTGGACGTGCCGCAGGTGACAAGGGTCTTGCACGGCGACAGGTAAGCGTGCGCTCGGAGCAGACGCATACGAAGCCGCCAGACTGCCCATCCGGGGCGCTAACCACTGGTGCACGTCCAGCACCCGCCCGCTGAAGTCCTCCGCCTCCTGTGTCAAGAGCAAGTCGCCGTAGGCCTTGAGCGCAGCGCCGCAACCGGCCGAGTTGACCAAAATCGGGGCATTGCCAGGCATCGCCTCCATACAACGACGAGCCAACCTCTGCGCTTGACTGCGGAGCCCAGCGTGAACATGAAGCGCCCCGCAACAGCCCGCACCGGGAGGGGGAAGTTGAACCCGGCCGCCCGCCATAGCTACTACTTGGGCAGTAGAGACGTGGGTAGAGCGCATCCAGGCGTCCATTATGCATCCGGTGAACAACCACACCGGCTCGCCGGCGGCGGCGGCGTCAAGCGGGATCACGGGACGACGCAAAGGCAGCCGCGGTAAATTCAAACGCCGCGGCAACAGACGCATCCTCTGCGCCAGCGCCGCCAAGACGCTCAGGGTTCGCAGCAAGAGAGGGTGCCCCAGCAGGCGATACCCCAACCGCTGATAGAAGGGCTGGTACCGGGTGTTCTGAACGAGCGCAGCCCGAGTCTCCTCCATCAACTTTCCGAACGGAACGCCAGCGGGGCAAGCAGTCTCGCACCCCCGGCATTGCACGCAAGAGTCCATGTGGTCGACGAATTTCTCGGTAATGAAACCGCCTCTCACAACCTCGCGCATCAAGGCGATACGGCCTCTAGGCGACTTGCCTTCAGCGCCGCTGACCCTGTAGGTAGGACAGTGAGGCAGACACAAGCCGCAAGCCACGCAGGTCGCTAGTTCGTCTTCGTTGAGTTTCAGCTCCAGCGGGCGGTGAGAGCCGGTCGCCGGCGGGGCAGAAGAAGCGGACGAGAAAGCAACGCTCACAGGTTGTTCCAAGCCGATCTGCCTGGATTGAGACGTCCGAGCGGATCGAAACGCCGCTTGATTTCTTTGCACAACGCCAAACTGCGGGCCTCCAGCGCTGCAGAAGGCGCCGGAGAAGACGAGTGCACTACGCCAACTCCAACTTCCGCCACGAACTCTCCCGTCAGCGTCTTCAACTCCGAAGGGCGAAGCGAAAGCCGTCCTCCGCAGGGCAGGAGCGGAGGAGAGGGGCATGGCTCCAGCGAAGCCAACGCTGCTTGAGATTCCACGTCGGCGGGGTGACCTTCAAGGCACAGCCATACCTGAGAGCCGTCCCAGAGGATGCTGACAGGTCTATAAAGACGTGCCAGCAACTCGAACGGGTCGGCCTCGCCCGAGAACCACTGGCTTACGACGGGTTTCGGGGAACAGCGCAGGATGACTTCCCCTATCACGCCCAGAGTACCCAGCGACCCGACCATGAGCCGGCAAAGATCGAAACCGCTCACGTTCTTGACCGTGGGGCCGCCGCTGCGGACAAGCTCTCCGTCAGCGTTCACAAAAACGACCTGCAACAGGAGGTCGCGGATCGGGCCGTAACCGAGACGCTTGATGCCGCTTCGACCGACAGAGAGCAGACCGCCCACCGTGGCGCCCTCGGCGTGCGGCAATTCCAGCGTCACCATCTGACCTGAGGACGCCAGCACCGCCGAAAGTTCCGCCAAGGTGGTTCCAGCCAGACAACGAATCGTCATCTCGGCTGGTTCGTACTCCAGAATGCCGCTCGGAGCGGTGACCTCCCGCGCTCTCGGATCGGGCAAGCCGCCTACGTCCCACTGGGTGCGTCCACCGACAGGAACCACTGGATCGCACGACCCGACTTCGTCGGCCAGGGCATGGAGCGGCTCGCAGAACGGCTTCGGAACGGCGGCGCTCACACCCAAGCCCCCTCAGGCACGTCGATCTGCGAGCGAAGATCACCGCAGCCTGAGGCGGCAGGAAGCACCTTGTGGGGGTTAGCCAGTCCGTCCGGGTCGAAGCAGACCCGCAAGAGATCCTGCGCGGCCAAGTCGGCTTGCGAAAACAAGTTGGGCATAAGGTCGCGTTTCTCCAGTCCGATTCCGTGCTCGCCGCTCAGCACACCGCCGGCTGCCAGCGAAGCAAGCACGATCTCCTCACCTGCAGCGTGAACGCTCTCCATCACTCCGTCGGTGCGGCCGTCGAACGCCAGCAGCGGATGCAGGTTTCCGTCGCCCGCGTGGAACACGTTCACGACGATCAAGTCGTAGCGGGCAGCAATCTCGTACACCTTTTCCAGAACCTCCACCAAGCGGGTGCGCGGAACCACGGTGTCGTGCAGGTAGTAGTCGGGGGCTAATCGCGCCACTGCCCCAAAGGCCGACTTGCGGCCTTTCCACAACAAGGCCCGCTCCTCGTCGTCGGCGGCCAGACGCACACGGCGGGCGCCGTTTTCCCGTCCATGCTGGGAAATATCCTCCACAGCCGCCTCCACCCCGCCGGACAGCCCTTCCACCTCAACTAACAGGACAGCCGCGGCGTCGGTGGGATAGCCCGCCTTGACATAGGCTTCCACCACCTTTACTGCGTTGGCGTCCATCATTTCCATCGCCGCCGGAACTAAACCTCCGGCGATGATGGCCGAAACGGTCGCAGCACCTGCCGACACCTCTTCAAAATCCAGCAGCATCGTGGCGACTTCAGGCGGGTCTGGCATGAGTCGCACGGCGATCTCCGTTGCAATCCCTAACATCCCCTCGCTGCCCACAAATACGCCGCGCAGGTCGTAACCGACGGGTTCGGGATCCAGCCCGCCCAACTGAGTGATCTCGCCGTCGGGCAACACGACCTCCATCGCCAGGACATGGGCGCCGGTAACACCGTAAGCCAAGCAGTGAGGGCCGCCGGAATTGGTCGCCACGTTGCCGCCGATGGTGCATACCTGCTGGCTGGACGGGTCAGGAGCGTAATGAAGCCCCCAGGTGGAGGCGTGGCGCGTCAGGTCAAGGTTCAACGTTCCCGGCTGTACCCAAGCGACGCGTTCAGAAACATCCACGGAAAGAATTTGGTTCATCATCGTCGTGACGATCACCACCGGTTCGCCGAGTGGAACTGCGTTTCCCGCCAGCCCGGTTCCGGAACCGCGCGCCACGAAAGGCCTTTGATAACGATTGCACACTTTGACCGTCTCCGCCACCTCGGAGGTGGTGGTGGGAAAAACCACTATGGAAGGCTCGTCGCCGACGCACAGAGAGGCGTCTCGCCCGTAGATAGCCAGTTCAAGGGGATCGACGCGAACGCGGTCGGCGGCTGTGGCCTCGCTCAACTCGGCGATCAGATTCCCTCTGCTCCGATCCCCGGCGGCGCGCCCGGAGGCCGTTCTCTCCTTACGCTTCACTTTTTTACCCTAACAAACGGCAGGCTCGCCCTCCTAACCTGACCAGCATGAGCCATCTGAACGACGCCTCCTCTAAGTCAACAGGTGTCTCACCGGAACTGCTGGAATTGGCCGTAGACCTCGCTCTGGAGGCTGGGCGGCTCAGCCTCAGGTGGTTTTCGGGCGAACTCCGGAGTTCCCAGACCAAACCCGACGGGTCGCTCGTTACCGAAGCCGACTTGGCGGTGGAAGAGTTCATGCGCTCGGAATTGCGCAAACTCTTTCCGGAGGACGGCATCGTGGGGGAGGAACACGGACGCCAGCACGGAACGAGCGGACGACTTTGGACGATCGACCCCATCGACGGCACTAGTTCTTTCGTCCATGGCGTCCCCTTGTTTTCCACTCTGCTGGCGATGATGGACTCGACCGGCCCGCAGTTGGGTGTGGCGGTCGTGCCCGCCTTGGACGAAGCAGTCTGGGCAGGACGAGGTCTGGGGGCGCATCACCGCAGAGGCAAGGAAGTCCAGCCAGCAAGGGTCAGCTCAACCGAACGCCTGGAGACGGCCTGCATCACCACAAGCGGGCTTGAGTACCTGCCTCCGAAACTCGGGGCCTGGTTGTCTCAGAGACGGGGAGTCACCCGCACCTGGGGCGACGGCTACGGCTACGTACTCCTTGCTACGGGAAGGGCGGATGCCATGATCGATCCTGGGCTTTCTCCCTGGGACGCGGCGCCCATGCTAGTGATCGTGCCAGAAGCGGGCGGGCGCATCACCACCAGCGATATGGGAGACGCCAACACGGCGGTGGCCGCAGCGGTCGCAGGCCGGAGCGGCGCAGGAGCGGCGTGCGACTTTCTGTCTAGCAACGGACGAGTTCACGAAGAATTAGCAAACACCTTGGCGGCCCTCTAGAGACCGCTGCCTTCAAACAGAACCGGACTTATGCCCTCAGATTTGAGGCTTTGCAGGAACTTCAGCGGGTTGAGCGCTTCCGCTAAACCCATTGCGCCGGGTCTAAGCGCCTCCCCGGCGCACAAAGCTAACGCCGCTTGCGCTGCCACGGAAGCCGCAGCCGCAGCCGGGCCGTGAGCCGACCCCACTACTTTCACCACGCTCTCCCCGGCGATGACGCCGCTAATCTCCACCCGCACTGCACCCAGCCCCCCGTCCAACGCTGGCGGCGCCAGCATGGGCAGCCAGGAGGTCAAGCGGTCTTGACGGGCGGCAGCCCGGCGGGCAGTGATGAATCCAGCGCCTGAAAATGCTCCGGCCAGCAGCCACGGCTCGGAGAGTTCACCAAAATAGCAGTCAACCGGGCCGATCGGGTCGGGGAACCAACTGAGCTCGCGTCCCGAACCACCGGATCTGCGAAGCCAAACTCCGTCGCGCCGAAGGAAGCCAGGGCGCTTGAGCGCCCTATGGAAACTGCGTGCGCAAGAAGGACCTGCGGCGCCGTGACGGGCAACATGAACCGCCGTAACCTCGTCGAAGTCCGCGGAAGCGTGTCTAGCCAGCACGCACGACAGCCCGGGCGAGAACGCAGCCCCCAGCAACATGGGCACACCCAAGGAAGCGGCTTGCGAATCCATTGACAGCAAACCACGCACCTCGTCGGGATGGTCGGAGACGGAGACGACCGCTGTTCGTTCTTGTATCAAACGCGCCGCCAGCGGCCAATGAGTCCCAGCAGGTGTTGCCAGAACCACGACGTCAGCCGTATGAAGGTCGGCGGCGCTACAAGGCTGAACTCCGCGTACAGCGCCGGCAAAGTCCTCCGATGCGGACTCGCGGTGCCCGCACACTAAGACTTCGCTGAGGGCAGTTTCCTCCGCTAAACGACGGAGCACCCTGCCGCCAACCGCACCGGTGCCGACTACGGCGACGCGCAACTGCGGAACCTCAGCTCAGTTCGGGGCCCTCAAGAGGACGCCACCCGCCAAGACGCGGCTGGCGCACCTTAGAACGCAGCTGAAGCAATCGATCAATTATCAGCGTGGCGAGCAGGCTCAAGAATAACGACGCCGCCCGAGCCAAAACTGTTCTCACAGGCCGGGCTCAACGATATGAAACAAGATCGCTGAAGCAGAGGCCGCTAGCAGGGAATTTCAAACTGCTTGCCGAGCGTGTGCTTGGCGCGAGCGATCCAACCTGCTAGAGAATCTGCGAAAGAAACAATTTGGTGCGTTCATTCTTAGGAGCGTCGAATATCTGATCAGGAGTGCCTTCCTCCATGATCTGTCCCTCGTCAAAAAGCATGAGCCGGTCGGCCACCTCCCGGGCGAAACCCATCTCATGAGTCACTACGACCATCGTCATGCCCGTGCCGGCCATCTCCCGCATGACGTCTAGCACCTCCTTGATCATCTCTGGATCCAGGGCCGAGGTAGGTTCGTCAAAAAGCATGATCTTGGGCTGCATCGCCAGCGCACGAGCGATGGCCACGCGCTGCTGCTGACCTCCTGAGAGTTCCCCGGGAAACTTGGTTGCCTGTTCGGGAATGCCTACTCGCCGCAACAATTCCATGGCGGCTTCCTCGGCTTGGTCTCCGGTAAGGTGGCGCACCTTCATAGGCGCCAGGGTGATGTTGCGGAGCACTGTGAGATGCGGGAACAGGTTGAACGACTGAAAGACCATGCCAACCTCGCGGCGGATGGCGTCGATGTTGCGGACGTCGTTGCTGAGCGTGATGCCATCTACGATGATCTCGCCGCGCTGGTGCTCGTCGAGGCGGTTGATGGTACGGATGAAGGTGGACTTTCCTGATCCCGACGGGCCGAACACCACGACCACCTCGCTGCGCCGAACCGTGGTGGTAATGCCGCGCAGAGCGTGAAACTGGCCGAACCACTTATGCACGTCGCGGCAGATGATTATGTCGTCGTTCGCCGGCGGCGAGCTTTCCCCGGCGGCGCCGGACGCAGCGGCGGCGGGGGAACGGCGGGGGAACTCTCTGCGGGGGATGAGTTTCATACAACTTCCTTCTTGTTTAACTAGTTCCTAGCTCGGCTGGAGCCACCGAGTCTGTCTTCTATTCGCCTGCTTATGCGAGACATCCCATAGGTAAATATCCAGAAGAGTACGGCGACGAAAATGAAGTACTCCTCGTCGACATCTGCCAAGCGCTGGATGTTCCCTTGAATGTATGACCGCCCGATCTCCACCACTTCAAGCACGCCAATTATGTAGACCAGGGTTGTGTCTTTGAAGAGGCTGATGAACTGACCGACTATCGCTGGGATCACGTTTCGGAGAGCCTGCGGCAAGCTAATCAGCCGAATTGTCCGGAAACCAGAAAGCCCAAGAGCCCGAGCAGCCTCGGCCTGCCCGGGGTGCAGCCCTTGGAGCCCTCCGCGCACGTTTTCGGCCATGTACGCAGCGCTAAAGAGAGTGATCACGATTGCGGTGCGAAGCAGAGGGATCCTTGTAAGAAAGAAGTCTTCAGGCATAGCAAGGGGAAGCAAATACTGCGAAAGAAACAACAAGGCGAGCAGCGGAACGCCCCTGAACACTTCGATGAACGCAACGCAGAGCGTCTTAACGACAGGCAGGCGCAACTTTATTGAGCGATGCCCGCCGGGTAGACGCAAATTCACCACTGGGGTTTGACTGCTTCTCCCGAGCGCCAGAAGAATCCCAATGGGGAGGCTCAGCGCAATACCACCCACGGCCAAGATCAAATTCACCATGAAGCCGCCCCAATTATTGATAGAAACCCCCTCCAACCCAGGCACTCCCGAAATGCCCCGCAGCAGCACCATTGAGACCACGAACCAAGCCACTGCGAACAGGCTGATCCTCAGGTAGGTGCGAAGCGGCGTATAACGGGCTAGCAACCATCCCAACCCCAGCGCAGGGAGGTTTGCCCCCAGCAACAAACGAACGTCCATCCCCATGTCCTCCCAGCTGTAAGGAAGGAAGGCAAGCAGCGTTAGGACGGTCGCAACTCCAATTGCGATGCGCTTGGTCAGGCCTTTACCCGCGACTCCCCAGGCCATTCCCAGCACCAGGATGAACCCCAGCAACACGACCTGCGGCCGCCAGAAGCAGTTTTGCGAGGCGCAGGAGTCCACTGTGTTGTAGTTGCCTATGGCGATTCTCCCGCCCAACTCCGAAATTATTTCCCAGTTGGCCTGAAAAAATATCCACCGCAGCCCGTAGACCGCCGCGGCCGCGGTCGCGGCGCCAGCAATGACCGTAAGCAGGCTGCTGCGCCAGTTTTCGAAGAGGTTGGCGCGCAGCCAACCAATCACTCCCCGTTCGGTGCGCGGCGGGGGAAGAACCGCTCCCTGCCCGGCGGAAGGCTGTGGGGCGCTCATCTGTTCCTGATCCTCGTCGTCCGGTTGTAGAGGTTCCCAACAAGGGAATACGCCAAGCTGATGGCTAGATAAATCAGAAGCACGAGGATGAATATCGATATCGCCGGGCCGATTTGAGTCATGGTCTTTGCGACGCTCAGAAGGTCGGAGTACCCGATGGCCACCGCCAGGCTGCTGTTCTTCGTGAGGTTAAGAAACTGACTGATCAGCGGCGGCACGATTACTCGCATCGCTTGCGGAAAGACCACGTATCTGAGAGAGCGAACGTTGTTGAGACCCAAGGAACGAGCGGCCTCTCTCTGACCTTTACGAACCGATTGAATGCCCGCCCGCACGATTTCGGCAATGAAAGCCGCCGTGTACATCACCAAACCTATGAGCAGCACGATGAGGGCGGCGGGCACCGTGGCTCCGCCGGAAATGCGCCCGAATCTGCCTTGAGGTGCTGGATACGTAACTGCAAACGGCAGGGTGTCGGTGATCGCGGTGACCAAGATCCAAGCCATTGCTCCCAAGATCAAAGCGGCGATGCAACCGGAAAGGATGGGGTAAAACGAGTGTCCAGTACGGATTTCCAAGCGAGAACGCCGGCGGTAGACGAAGTAGGCGGCCACCAATGACAAAAAGGCCAGAACAAGCCAGGAAACGGTCGGCGCCAACCTGGTAGGCGACGGCCAAGGAAATGAAATGCCGGCATTGTTTATAAATAAGTCGCCCACTTGAATTCCCGAACGAACCGGGGGGAGGGCAAGAATGACCGTTAGCCAGAAAAAGAGCTGAATCAGCAGAGGAACGTTGCGAAAAAACTCAACGTAGGACAGCGAGAGCCGCGAAACAAGCCAGTTGCCTGAGAGGCGGCCTACCCCGATGAGAATTCCCAGGATAGTCGCTAAGACAACCCCGATTATTGAAACGACCACCGTATTGCCGGCGGCCGCGAAGAGGGAGTAGAGGAAGGTGTCGGCGGTGTCGGTGGCGGTTGTCGACGGATTGTAAGGAAAAAAGTGATGCCCGATCGGGCCTCCGTAAGACCGGGAAAGGAAGCCAAACCCAACCGGGATGTTCCGCTCCTCAATAGCGCTGACCATCCTGATTGCCAGCCACGTAACCAAACCGACAACCACAACCCCCGAGACAATCTGGGCAACCCAGCGCAAAACCTGGGAATTGCGCCAGAACGGCACCTTTTGAACGATTCCCCCCACCGCCATCCGCGTCAACCCGTCTTAACGGTCATAGGTGGATCCAGGGGAGATACCGCCTCTCCCCCGTATCCACCTGAACCGGTGTTTTAAATCTCTATCTGACTATCGCAGCGGCGCTGCGTATATCTGGCCGCCCTTAGGACAGTCCAAACAAGGAGCGTTTGCCCAGAGAGCGTTGCGACTGCCCTCCCGCGTAAGGCCGAGACCTTCTGAGCCGAGATTGCGCTCATAAATCTCGCCGTAGTTGCCGACGGCGCGAATCACATCCTGCGCCACGGTCTGGCTCAGGCCCAGGTCTTCCTGGCCGAACGAACTGGCAAATCCGAATAGCCGGTCGACTTTGGGATTTCCGGTGGCCGCAGACGGAACGCTGGTCGAGGTATACCCGTACGCCTCTGCGTAGATCAAAATTGCCATGACCGTTTTTACGATGTCGAACCACTGTTCGTCACCGTGCGGCACGACAGGTCCGAGAGGCTCTTCTGAAATCGTTTCCGGAAGGATTACGTGATCATCGGGGTTGGCAGTAGAGGAACGAATTGCAGCAACGTTGGAACGGTCGCTTGTGTATGCGTCGCACTGCCCACTCTGATATGCGTCCCTTGCGGCGTCCGTCTCCTCAAACGTCGCAACCTGAATATTCAGGTTGTTCTGCGCGGAAAAGTCCTGCAAATTGAGTTCGGTGGTCGTTCCCTGAGTTACACAAACCGATGCGCCAGCAAGTTCAAGGGCGCTGTTGAGGCCAAGGGCTTTGTTGACCAAGAAGCCCTGCCCGTCGTAAAACATCGTTTGGGCAAAGTTGCCCCACGCGGCGTCCCGTGAGGTCGTCCACGTGACGGTGCGAATCAGTGCATCCACCTCGCCCGACTGAATGGTGGGGCCTCTTTCGGCGGCGGAAATGAAACGAGTATCAATCTTTCTGGGATCTCCCAACACCGCCGCAGCGATAGCACGGCAGAGGTCGACGTCAAAACCGACAAGACTGCCGTCGGCGGCCTGGAAACCGAAGCCCGGCACATCGTTGCGGCCAGCGCAGATCACTTGGTCGCGATCTCTGATCTGCTGAAGTCGGTTGCTGCCGTCTTGAGTTAGCGTGACAGCCTCTTCTGGAGCAGACGTCGTCGTACCTTCACCTGGAGCAGGCGGCGTGACAGCCTCCTCTGGAGCAGACGTCGTCGTATCTCCACCTGGAGCAGGCGGCGTTGCACCCTCTTCTGGAGCAGGCGGCGTTGCTTCGCCTCCACCTGGAGATTCGCTCGTAGTAGTCCCTTCGCCACCAGAAGACGCCTGATCGTCTCCGCTGCCGCAAGAGGCCAGCAGACCAGTGAGAGCCACTAGGGCAACCACCGCACAAAGAATTTTAAGTTTCAACATGACCACCTTTCGTGGGGAACAATCCGTGGCATTGACCACGGTCGCAGCAACTGCAGGTTGCATCATAGCAAACCATTCATTGACCTTTTAACGCACCGACCTTCTAGCTCAAAGAATTGCTTTGGGAATCAATGATGAGGATGCGAAGCGAGCGGGGCGGCTAATCCTCGTACCCTGGGCAACGAACATTGACCGCGAAAGCGGGCTCAAAAGTGGGGCTAGCTGGAATTGAACCAGCGACCTCACCCTTATCAGGGGTGCGCTCTAACCGTCTGAGCTATAGCCCCGCGACCTGTCACGGTAACGCCCAACGGGCTATTTGGTAACAATGGAGTTCTGCTCGAAGACGCCTACCTCGGCGGCGGGGCGAAAATTTGGCCTCCCTTCGGGCACTCCGTACAGGGAGCCTGCGCCCAAAGGGCGTTGCGGCTGCCCTCGCGCACCAAGCCAATTCCCTCCGAACCCAGGTTGCGCTCGTAGATCTCCCCGTAATTGCCTAGAGCGCGGATGACATCCTGCGCCACCGTCAACGACAAGTTCGCGTCCACCTGACCGAAATCATTGGTCGTCAAACCAAAAAGCCTGTCGATCTTGGGATTGCCGGTCGGCTCCGTCGGTACATTGGTCGAATCGATCCCGTAAGCCTCTGCATAAATGAGGATCGTCATCACCAAGATCACTACGTCGTACCAGTTCTCGTCCCCGTGGGGAACCACTGGAGCCAGAGGCTCTTCAGAAATAGTCCCAGGCAAAATCTCATGGTCTTCCGGGTTTATCGTCCCGTAACGGAATGCCGCTAGAGCCGACGTATCCGTCGTGTAGGCGTCGCATTCTTCGCTTTCATAGGCGGCCTTGGCTGCATCGGTTTCTTCAAACGTCGCAGGTTGGATACCAAGATTATGTTGCTCCGAAAAGTCCTGCAAATTGGCCTCGGTAGTGGTTCCCTGCGCCACGCAAACTCGAGCATCTTCCAATTCCAGCGGACTTTGAAGGTCCAAGCTCTTTCGCACGAGAAAACCTTGACCGTCGTAAAACATGACCGGTGCAAAATTGCCCCATTGCACCTGCCGCTTGGTCGTGGTAGTGATGGTACGAATCAGCGCGTCAACCTCACCTGACTGGATAGTCGGGCCGTGGTCAGCCGCGTTGATCAACCTGACGTTGATGGCTGCAGGATCGCCGAGTACGGCCACCGCCAAGGCTCTACACAGATCCGTGTCAAAGCCCACGAGTTTTCCTTCGGAATCTTGATATCCAAAGCCTGGAATGTCGTTACGACCTGCACAAATGACATGACCGCGATCTTTGATCTCCTGGAGCCGAGAGGGGGATGGAGCACTGGAAGGCGCGGAAGCAACATTGTTTGACCCTGTGTCTGCGGGGGATTCCTCTGAGGTTCCACCGCCGCAAGACGCTAGTGAGCCCGCTAGCAACAGACTCGTAATCACCCAGCATATAAGCCTGGTTTTGTGCATCACTAGAAACCTCCCAAATGTGGGCTATATGAATATCCTAAACCGATTAGAACGCGCCGGGGCTACCTTCTACGCACTTTCTGAAACCGGCGAGCAGGCCGAAAGCGAGTGGATTCTTCTTCAACCAAAACGATCCTAATTCCGCCTACCAACTCACTGATCAAATTAAAGAAAACAGCCGCTAACACATTGAATAAAGTGGCGGCTAATACACCGAGCAACCCTCCGAGAGCATAAATCCTATATATCTGACGAGCATTGAACTCAAACTCTTCAAGGGCAAAAATACGGGCTATAAAATCGGCGGCGCTTTCCACATAACCAAGCGAATCGACCACATTCCAGAGTATTACTCCAGCAACTAGCAGAATTGCCCACATACAAAAGTAAAAAATCAGCGAGAGTTTCAACACCGACCAAAGCTCCACACGGCGAAGGATGCGTCGAACGCTTCGCACTTGAAGCCGCGGGCGGCGCCAAATAGCGCCAAGTTGGGGAGATTCCGATCCACCTTCGGACGTCTTGGATTTAGACCTCTTCGGGGGACTCCCAGCAGCAGAACGATGAGCATCGGAACTGCCCGGAGCTGCGGGAGAACCAGAGGCTGGGCGGGGCGGGCGGGGAGGGCCAACGGATTCCGGGGGGCGCACGCCAGAAGAGGGCGGGGGGCGCACGCCAGAAGATTCCGAGGCGCTCACGACCTCGATCCCAGTGCTTTTACCCTCCGAATGTTAAAGAACCCAAGCACAAGCCGAAGCCTAATGGCAACAGCCCACGCCAAGACCCCAACGTCACCTCCGACAAGTCAAACACCTGCCACTGCCTGCGCCCAGACAGGCTGCCTGCGGCACTCCGGAACTTCCGCTGAGAGCTGCTGCCTCCCGGCCCTGACTCGGTTCACGTGTCCCGGTTGCACAGGACCCATCCGAGGCAGACAGGGCAGATGCGATTACTAGAGTAGCCTGCAATGGAGTTCTTGCGCTGACGGCCGACCAAGTAATGCGGCGAAGAGTATCCGGGAGGGATGCGAGAGCGGACGATTCGGCACGCCTGGAGAGCGTGTGTGGTTTAGGCCACCGTGGGTTCGAATCCCACTCCCTCCGCTGAAGAAGCAGTGAAGTCGCGACGGAAATCCGAATTAGACGCGATGCGTCTTGCGCTGCAGGAAGCAGCCGCCGCAACCGAACATGGTGACGTACCCGTAGGCGCTGTTGTCTTGAGAGAAGGAGCGGTTGCAGCTAGGCGGCACAACGAACGAGAAATGCGCGGCGACCCGACGGCTCACGCTGAACTTCTCGCGTTGCGGGACGCAGCTAGCGGCGCCGGAACTTGGAGACTCGACGGGGCAACGCTCATTTCGACGCTGGAACCCTGTCCTATGTGCACAGGAGCGGCGCTGGCGGCCAAGGTAAGCCTGATCATCTTTGGCGCACGCGATCCGAAGGGGGGCGCATGCGGATCTCTCTACAACTTGGCCGTTGATCCCCGTCTCAACCACGAGGTGAGAGTAAAAGAAGGAGTGCTCGCGGAAGAGGCCGCGACACTCCTACGTGAGTTCTTTGCCGCGAAAAGGTGAAGGGAACACACTTACCTGCTCAAGTCGCGGCCTCAGCTGAACCTAAGTACCTTTGGGGTTTAATCCGCTAAGAACTAGCTTTGTCTAAGGAGGGTTGCCAGAGCGGACGAATGGGGCGGCCTCGAAAGCCGTTGTGGCCCTTCGCGGTCACCGTGGGTTCGAATCCCACACCCTCCGCAGAGCACCGCAGATCTCTACCCGACGCCGACATCGGATGAAACCTGAAACGGGAACTGAAGGACTATCCCTCCTTCAGCGGAATTATCCAGTTGGCATGCGCCAACGAACGAGGCACAGCAGCCAAGTCCACGGACGGATTCACCATGCGTTGCGCCGGACGATCGTTCATGGAAACCCATACCTCCGCACGCACTTCGGGGTTGGCGACCCCGTTCTCGCGGAAATGAGCCGCCACGAGATGAGCAGCAGCGTGGATCAGATCGGGGCGAATAGCGGCCGTGGCCGCCTGCCAATCCGTGAGAACCAACTCAGGGGAAACCTCCCATTCACGCTCCGAAGCCGGATCGGTAACTCGAAACCGGGCGTGACCGGCCTTTTCCGTAAGCATGACCCTCCAAGAGAGGTAATAACCCTCTTCGCTCCAACGAACGTTGCTCGGGTAGGCGTAGTGACGCAGGGGAAGGCCAACCTGCAGCGCCATCAACGATGCCAGCCCTACAAGCATCACCCCGCCGAGACGCAACCGGCCATGCGCAAGTGTTCTAGACGATTCGTCGCTATTTGTCCCGCTGCTTGCCTCGCTGCTTGCTGCGCTAATCCGCCATGCTCGAGCACCTGTGATCGAGCCGCCATGCAAGCGCCGCTGAGCACCCGCCGGCATCTGAGCCAAGCGGCGCAACGGAGCGAAGCTCCGAAGCTTCTCAACTAATCGCGACGGCCAGTCTGGCTCAAAAAATACCAACGCAGCGGCGATCATCACCCATGGAAACACGCCGATCTGAAACAAAACCCAGGTCATGAAGTGAAATATCACAAGCGTCATGTACGCCCAGACACGACTGCGGCGCCAGAGCAACCAGATCAAGATCGTGCAATCGAAGAAAACGGCAGCCCAGCTAGCTAAATAGGCAATGGCGGGTTCGTCCAACAAGCCGCCGATACCCCACAAGTGGGTGCGGTCGGAAAGCCAGAGACGCATCGGCTGAGCCCGCAGCAACCAGTCGGGGTTGAGCTTCGCCAGACCGGCAAAAAGGTAGACCACTCCTACCTGAGCCCGCAAAGCCCAAAGAACCCCTGCAGGGACGACAGGAGAGGCAACTACGCGCGATGAGCGAACATCAAGCGACCAGCGGTGATGTACCGGCAGGAAGGACAGCAAAAGTCCCCCCAGCGTCATGAACCAGTAGTGGTTGAGGTACAAGGCGGCGTCGATCAGTTCGACGTAGGCGAAACCCAAGGTGAACAACCCGGCGGCGAGGCGATGCCGGTAACCAAGCGCAATGCACAAACCAGCCACCGCCAAGGCGGCCATGTGTAGATGCATCCACGGCGCAGGCCAGGGTCGCACCCAGCCAAAGCCTACGTAAGTCAGATGATTAGCAGGAGCGAGATAGAGCGTTTCCACCCAGCCCTTCGACAAAAAACGCAGCGAACTGAATACGGCAAGCAGGCCGTAACAGATGCGGAAAGCGGCGGCGCTCTCGGCAACAACCGGACGGTTGACCGCAGCCGACGCACGGGAAAGAAATGAGGTGCTAGAAGGCCTCAGCCTGCACTGTCTCCGTCGGCGTCGCTGAACCCGATCCGCACCCCTAGGCGGCTTACTACGTTGGTAGCTACTGTGCGCTTGATGGCCTTGACGCCTTCGGAAATCCGGGCTACAGATTCAGGGGAATTCCGCACAGATTCTCGCAAAGGCCCGCCGACGGCTGAAACCGCTTCAGAAACCGCATTGAATTGCTCTTCAAGCTGGGAGACAGTGTCAGGAGCGAGCAGAGGCCCGAGGCCGGAAGTGCTGGCGTCGCCTATGAGCACCCTCCTCGCCCCAAGCAGGCGGTCTCGCAAGTCGGTTGCTCCAAGTCCGGCAGGCCCCTCTGGAATTCGCAGAACATCAACCTCGCCCCCCATTTCACCGAGAGCATTTCCCAGTTCAAGGTCGGTAATCCTTTCAAGTAAGAAGATCAGATTGTTCACCAAGGCATCCATGCCGGAGCCGTCGGGGTCTAAAAGGATTTTCTTGTAAGGACCGCCGTCATCCCAGCTAATCGCCCAGTCCGGAACGAGCAAGTCGGCCTCGGCGGAGGCTACTTCGGCGACGCCAGTCAGATACCTGCAACGCCGCGGGTTGGCGAAGTTCGCCAGCACATCCTGTCCGGCACCGCTCTCGTAGAGAAAATACTCCGCCGTTCCGAAGCCGCGTTGATCGGCGCCAACTCGTTTGCTAAGCCGATCAAAATCTAGGACAACGCTCTCGTCATCAAGAAGCCTTGTGATGTCACCCACATTGATAGGCCAGTCGATCACTGCCCAAGACCGCCTGGACATTACTGGTCCCACCCAGACCGCCTCTGTCTCTTTCCATGCAGATCGAGCATTCATCAGAGCCTCTCGCGCCTCAGTGAGCGATTCGAGGCTGGGGTTCGCACAAAATTCTCGGCTTTCCTGAAGAAATTCGGCGCTTTTTTCGGCGAGGCTCTCGTACGCGGGAATAATCATCCCCTCGGCAATGTCGTCTAAGACCTCCGAACGCGAAGGAGGAGAGGCCCCGCAACCGGCAGCAACCGCAGCGAGAACGCACGCAGACACGAATATTCCACACAACTTCATAGCGAATCCAAGAATTTTAAGATCTGAGCTCGTTCTTCTGCGTCAGCTAGTCGAAACGCTTCCTTGCTGGCCTCTCCCTCGCCTCCGTGCCACAAAATGGCTTCGGAAACATTGCGCGCCCGCCCGTCGTGAAGGAGCACCGAACCCCTAGAGACTTCGTCAAGCAAGCCGATGCCCCAGAGGGGCGGGGTTCTCCATTCCGAACCGCTCGCGGCGAAGTGAGGGCGGTTGTCCGCAAGACCTTCTCCCATGTCGTGGAGCAAGAGGTCGGTGAATGGATGAAAAACCTGATGCGCCAAGGTCTCAATATCGGAGTCCCCGGTTCTTTGGGTGACGGTGTGACAAGAAGCACAGCCAAACTCCGTAAATAGGCGCTCTCCCGCTTGAACATCCGGATCATCAACGTTGCGCCTAGCCGGCACGGAGAGAACCTTCATGTAGAAAGTGACCGCCTCAAGCCGCGAGGTGGTTAGTTCCGGCGAACCCCCGTTCGGTGCAGCCGCGCACTCCTTCTGGACTCCAGGGCAGTTCTCCGCCGGATGCAGGTCCGAACTGACGCCGATGTCGGTGAGAAAAGCCAGAGCCACTTGTTGTTCTAAGGTTGGAACGTTGGCCTTCCAGCCGAACCTTCCCAGCACCAAGGAGTCGCTGCGGGCATCGGTAACCATGTTGGCGCGCCCGGAGATACCGTCGCCGTCGGCGTCGTCGGGATCGGCGGCGGCGAGAATCGACTCGGCCTCTATAGCTTCCAGCAAACCCAGACCAATCACCTGCGGCGCCAAGCGAGGGCCGATCATCGCCCCGTCCGGAAACGGTCCATGCTCCAGCGCCACAACCTCAAAGGTTGGTACCCGCAGTTCGTAGATAGTTCCGTCACCGTATTTGCCGCTAATCATTTCATAGGAAACCTGAACGCGTCCCTCCGCAGGAACACCGATGATAGATCTGTCCTGCAGCTTTTGCCCGTAGTTGGGGACAGGCAAAGGTGATCCGGTAATGGGGTCAGCGCCCGGCACCGACAAGAGAAGCACCAAACCCAAATTGGCCGTCTCCTCTAGCGGAGCGGGAGGAACTCCTCGTCCGCCGCGCGTGTGGCAGGAAGAGCAAGCCTGAGCAACAAACGTTGGCCCCAGACCGTCGCGAGCTTTGGTGGAAGCAGGAGCCGTCACCCAGTTCTGTGTAAAGAAACTATCCCCGACCTCGAATTCCCTGCGTTCGAGATTTGAAATCAGGGGGGCAGGCAACGAGAAAGAGTTCTGTGAAACATGAGTCCTCGTGGTGTCGCCGCCGAGAGCCGAGGTTAGCTCAGAGTTTGCTTCAGGGCCGCCGCACGCAGTCAAGAAAGCAGCGGCCAAGAGCAGAACTAAGGGCGCGGCGAGCGGATGGAAACTCGCCGCGCCCTTCAGGTGAGAATCAGAGTCGATAACGACTTTTCCTCCACGTCAGCCGAGGCACCTGCACCCGTAAATGAACTGCAGCGAGATCAACTGACGCTGATCTCAACTCCCATGGCCGCTGCGGCGGCAACGATGGTTTCGGTTTGAGCTTCCAAGGTCTCAATACCGGCCAGGACAGATCTGCGCCCAGGCGCATCGTCGGATACGTCCTCTCTAAGATGCTGATCGAACGGAGCGGGGATTGCCCTGAGAACCCTCAAGCTTTCACCTACTTCTGCTCTCAGTCGATCGGCAAGATCGGAGTCCACAGCATCTACAACGTCCAGCACGCCCGTACCGCTGACGCCTCCTGGATATTCGCCTAGAAGCACCATTTGGATGCCCAAGGCGTTGGCGACTATGTCAAGATTGGTGTTATCAGAAAAGCATGAGTGTTCATCCTCTTCAGAACGCTCTGAATAAGCAACGTTCATCCGCTCGCCCGCTAGTTCGCCGCGACTTAACTCACCGATCCCGGTGATGATATTGACCATGGCAGCATTGCTGTCTAACTCCAAAAATTCGCTTCGATAGTTGTTCCCACCGGGTGCCCAAGCGGCTTGAAGGTCGCTCAAGTGCCCGATGAGCACGTCTGAAGCCGTTGACAAATAGGTGCCCCGACGGGCGGCGTTGGGATTGGTCGTGTAGTCCTCAAACGGCCTCACGCCCGGGCCGTCTTCGCTGAGATCCTGTCCCCAAAGCAGGAATTCAATTGCATGCCAACCCGTGGAAACGTTTGCTTCGCCACCTTCCTCGTTCAGCGAGAGGATCAAGTCAGCGTCAATTACAGGAAACTCATCCGGATTGTTAATGATGCCCGCGGACGGGTTGCCCACGACGTAATCGATGTAGCTCTCGTCCAGCGGCCAAGCATTAATGAGACCTTCGGTTCCGGTTTCATCATCATCTATAGGGCCTCCGTAAAAGCGAAATGCTTCGGTCGGGCCGTAGTCCTCGCGCGCTCGCAGCCAAGCTCGCTTGGCGCCGTCAAAAGAAGCCGGACTAGGAGACGCCAAGAATCTGTCGATTGCTTGGTCCATCTGCTTGGCAGAAGAAAGACTCACAGAGTAAGACGAGTAGACGCCATCTGCGTATGTCGTAACCGCTTCGCTCATCAAGACCGGCAAATCACCTTCATTAGAAGTGCTAGGCGGCTCAGGGGTGCTAGAAGGCTCGGAACTGCTGCAGGAAGCCGCTAAGGGAACAAGGAGCAGAGTGAGACAGATCGCTGCCAGCAACGAGTGTCGACGCAGGTTTGCTGAGAAACGCCGCCGTAAAGACAGAAGGCGGCTCATCGGGTGGTGGTTATTCATAGAACTCTCCAATTCTCTTTTTTCGTAATGGAACGGCAAGGCCGCCGAATCCAATTTTGTTAATATTGATTAACTATATCTCTTAACCATGGCTAACACAACCTAGAGCGAGAGGTCTTCGGAAAAGCTCCAGAAGTTCAGTACATGATTGTCCGGGTGAGGTGGTGAGGCCGAAAAGTGGCGTGATAGGCGCGCCAGAGGCGCAGGTCGACCTGCGGAACCGACACCGCTGCGCCCGGGGGGCGAAGACGGTTTACCGCATCGGTCAGAAGTGCCATGGCATACAGAGTGTGCGAGCGGATTTCCACTTCGGCTTCGCTCTGGGCAAGGATGTGCTCTCCTGATGAAATCGCATGCTCTAATTCGGGGGCAAAAGACAAAATCCCCATTGCTTGCAACGCTACGGGCAGTATGTAGTCAGCGAAGGCAGTCATCTTTCCTAGATCCTCTAGAACGAAATCCCCAACGGCATAAAGAGGCATGTAAAGCGTCCAACCGAAGAGTTGCGCCAGTTTGTAAAACTGGACTTCAGTTCCCTTGTAGTCGCTGACGTCGGCGAACCTAGGGAACTCCTCTGCGAGCCGCTCAAGCAAGCCATCACCCGAGGCATATAGAGCCGGAGCGCAGTCCTTCACGAAACGATGAGCGGCGCCTCCGTAGCACTCCTCCAGCGTTTCCCCAGCCTTATTGAGAATCTCCACCCGCTCCAGACTCATCGGCAGCGTGATGTTCCCGCCAAAAACCTCTTCTAAGTCACTCAACGCCATTTCCGCTAAATAACCCCCCTCCGTCAGCGGCACCCCATTTGCGAGGGCGCGGTGCGTGCAGGCAAACATGGCCTCCGAGTCCGACCACTGCCTGCCCAAGTATTCGGTGACGAACTTTTCTCCAGTATCAAAATCCGAAAAGGCGAAATTCATCAATGCGTAGAAGAAATAGACGTCAATTAGTTCCTCCGACGAATTGAACACACCAAACGATCCATCGATCTGGCCAGAGGGAAATTCAAAGCCCTCAGGTGCCAACCATGAAGCAACCCGGGCGGCGGCGCTCTGAGAAGTCCGCACGAAAGAGGAAGCCTCAATCACATGGTGCAGGGACTGCATTACGGGGGATTCCCACACCAAGCTGTCTCCGGTCGAAAAACGGGGCGGACGCTGGACATTCATCGGGGCAAGGGCTCCTCTCGCATTCAGTCCTTTTTCTTGTAGACATGATGGCAGACTATGCAAGAGGGCTCCAAGCGGCCCGCCCAGAAAGGAACCCAACATGCCAATTCGTACTTCCTACAAACACGGCACCCCCTCCTGGACGGATCTCGCAACGTCCGACATGGAAGCAGCAAAGGAGTTCTACGGCAAACTTTTCGGCTGGACTGCGGAAACATCCCCTGAACCTGAAGCCATGGGATACACAGTCTTTATGAAAGGCGAGCATGCAGTCGCCGGCTGCGCGTCAACATGGGGAGAAATGCCGACTTGCTGGAGCACGTACGTAACCGTCGAGAACGTCGACGAGGCAGTGGCAGCCGCCCGTGAAGCGGGAGGCGAGATCTTCATGGAGGGCTGCGACGTGTTGGAGGCCGGACGCATGGCCGTCATTACAGACCCCACCGGAGCACACTTTTCGATCTGGCAGGCCAAAGAGCACATAGGAGCCGAGGTCGTCAACGAGCACGGCGCACTCTGTTGGAGCGAGTTAGTAACCCGAGACACGGAGAAGGCAAAGGAGTTCTACGGAAAAATCTTTGGCTGGGGGGCTCTACAAGTGAGTGACCCCAATGTCAACACTCCGTACGACTACCGCGGGTGGACAACAGCGGACAGCAGCGAGAGCTCTGACATAGTCGAATTCTCTGACACCTGGTTCTCCTATCGTTGGTTCTTACTGGGCTCGTGGTGGACAACAGCGGGCAGCAGCGAGAGCTCTGACATAGTCGGCGGAATGATCCGGATGGACGAAAAATGGCCGGACGAAGTGCCGCCCCACTGGATGACCTACTTTGCCGTTGATGACTGCGACGCTGCAGCGGCAAAGGTGACCGAACTGAAAGGAACCGTGCTCCTTTCGCCCATTGACATTCCGCCGGGACGCTTCGCAGTAGTCGAAGATCCACAGGGCGCCGCCTTCACCATCATCCACATAAATGAACAGCCAGATCGCAGCGGCAAAGCCCGCGAAGAAGTGGCCGCACAGCCAGGGGCGTAACTCAACGCCGCTCATCGGTCTAGTGCGAACGAACGCCGCCCACGCTTGCGGTTCGCGCGACCCCAATCGCATGGTCGCAGAACGTCTCGCTCCTCTCTCCGGCGCTGCGGGAGCTCTATGAGTTCACCCGCACCTCTCATCGTGGTGGTGGGCAGCGTCATGACCGACCTGATCGCGTTCGCTGAGCGCATTCCCGCTTCGGGGGAAACGCTGACAGGCACGTCCTTTCAAACGGGCTTCGGCGGCAAGGGGGCAAACCAGGCGGTGATGGCGCGCCTCTGCGGCGCCAATGTCACCATGGTCTGCTGCGTGGGCAAAGACGACTACGGCGAGAGGACGTTAAAGAACTTCAGCAAACACGGCATCGACATCTCGCACGCCCGCAAAGTGGACATGCCCAGCGGAATCGCATCTATCTGGGTGGACGCAGCGGGAATGAACAGGATCATCGTAATAAACGGCGCCAACAATGCGCTAGAGGGCGGAGTGGCCGCACGGGCTGTCGCTGAAGGCCCCGCTCCCGACGTGGTGACGGGGCAACTCGAGACGCCCCAGGAAGCGACCGCACAGGCCTTCAGGGAGGGCAAGAAACGCGGCGCCGTCACTATCCTGAACCCAGCTCCCGCTGCGGATCTCTTGCCAGAACTGCTCGACGCCGCCGACTGGCTTATCCCCAACGAGATGGAGTTCGCCAGGATTGCGGGCAACGAAGGAGACCTCAGCGATCTGAGTCTGCGTCGGATTGCCGAAGCGACGGGATGTCGACTGGTCGTAACCTTGGGAGAAGCAGGGGCAGCCCTAGTCAACGAGGACGGAAACGTTATGCGGCTAGCGGCACCGGCGGTTAAGGCCGTGGACACCACTGGAGCGGGTGACGCCTTTGTGGGTGTCTTCTCATATGCAATTGCCAGAGGCATCGACGAAGAACGAGCCGTGCGCATTGCGATAGAGGCCGCCTCCGACAGCGTCAAGAGAATCGGAACTCAGACTTCGTTTCCCGATTTTGAGGCATTCAAGAATCTCTTGGAAACCGTCTGAGCCCTTTGAACGAGAATCTGGGAAGCGGAACGGGCGCAGAAACGAACCTAGGAGCACGCCCCTTACGGCGGCGCCAAAACTAATCCTCGCCTTTATGCAGAAGAAAAATTGGCGGAGAGGGTGGGATTTGAACCCACGAAGGGCTATAAGACCCTTACTCCCTTAGCAGGGGAGCGCCTTCAACCGGACTCGGCCACCTCTCCGATAACTGCAATGCTAGCCAAACCGATCTCCCGATACCTGCCGAAATAGGGAGAGGGGGAAGCCGAGGGGAAGCCGAGAGCGCCAAACAGACCGCCCGGCTTGTAGCGGTTTATCTACTCACCGCCCGTGTGCAAGCTCACTATCGAACGCTCCCAGCCTTCACCGTAAACGTCATATCCCTCTTCGGCGAGGCGGGCGACGGCCTCTTCGGCGAGGTCGGCGCGGTATGAACCGTCGGGAGGCAGATCGCCCAAAATCTCCTCCACGACGCTCACGATCGCGGTGCGATCCCATAGTTCGTCCACCATCACGCCTACGCCCCTAGAGGAAGGCCAGATCAAGGCGTTGACCTCATTGAGTTGCCAAGTCTGATGCGACCGACCCAAGGTCGGAGCGTGCTCTAGAACGATTTCCACACATTCACTGAGAAAGTCACGGCACCAAATCCAACCGCGCAGAGAAGCTTTCAAAAAGCGCACAGACGTCTCGCGAAAGCCCGGTTCCTCATTCAGCCGGCGGGCGTCAGCCCATATGGAGTCTTGCAGCATCGAAGTCCCCACTTCATTCCAATCAATTATCACCATGTCCGCCGGCGTGTAGCGCTGGCCTGTATCCGGGTTGACGGCCTCAAGTACTTGGGCGTATTCGTTGTAGATCATCGCTTGAGCGGCGTCAATCTCCCGATTCAGAAAGGCCGCCATATCGAAGTTCTGCTGAACGAGAGTGACGTCCTTCGTCAAGTCAATTCCGACATGGCGCAGCCCGGCCCTCTGTTCAAAATCGTTTCCATAGCCCCAGTTCCCCACCACCTTGCCTTTCAGATCTTCTGCCGTCCTGATGCCGGAATCCGCCCAAGCCACCTGAACCGTGCCGCTGCGCTCGAAGATTTGGGCGATGTTGACGACGTTGGAACCCTCTTCCAGCGGCACGAGCGCCCGCGGCACCCAGGAGACGGCGAAGTCCGCTCCACCAGAAACCAGCACGGCGATCGGGACGATCTCAACGCCGCCTTCGTAGATGACCACATCAATGCACTCGTCAAGGTAGTAGCCATTGTCGCGAGCCGCGAAATAGCCCGCAAACTGAGCCTGGGTAAACCACTGGAGTTGAAGCGTGACTTTGGTCAAACCGTCGCACCACTCAGGCACAGCCACCGGGGGTTGACCTCCACAGGCGGCCGGAAGCAGGACGGCCAGGCTCAAGGAAGCGAAAAGTCTCTTCAATGCCTCAAACCACAGCGGCTAACCCCGAAAAAGCTTCGCCCAGGGTGCTACAAGCCGCTCCAATAAAGCTACACCGTAATACAGAATCAAACCCGTGGCGCTGCCAGCCACGACGCCCGCCCAAGCCTCCTCATAACGAGTGAACTGGGCGTTCTGGGAGATGTAGTTCCCTAGAGTGTCTTGCCGCCCGCCAAAAAACTCGGCGAGAATGGCAGCCATGACCGCCAGCGAAGTGGCGATGCGCAAGGCGGAAAAGAAGTAGGCAAGGGCGTTGGGAATGCGCACAGTACGGAGTGTCCGCCAAGCGCTGGAGGCGTACGACCGCATCAACTCCACTTGCTCGCCCGCCACCTGAGTCAAACCCTTGGTCGTGTTGACGAAAATGGGAAAAAACACCATCAGAACGACGACGGCTTGATTGGAACGGGAAGAGGTAATCCCCAACCAGTTATTGAACAACGGCGCCAGAGCGATGATCGGAATGGCGCTGATCGCAGCCGCCAACGGTGTCAGCGTCTCATCTGCGGCGCGAAAACGGGCAACCAAGAAGGACATGACCACCCCTAGCACCACTCCACCCACCAGCCCGGAAACGATGACGAAGCCGGTCACTCGAGTGGCCGCAAAAATGACCGACCAGTTTTCTGAGAGCGTAAGGGCGATGTCCGACGGACGCGGCAAGGCAAACCTCTCCGGATTGATCAGCCAAAGCCCAATCTCCCAAATCTCCAGAATCGCTACCCCGAACATCACCGACGGCAACCAGGTTCGCGCGAAAAGACGGAACTTGATGGCTGCTCGACCTCGCCGCGACATGGGCGAGGTCTCATCGGAGGCGGTGGGCGAAGTTGGCCGGTTCATTCGGAAAAACTGCTAACTGCGCAGAACCTCGCGCACATCGGAGACGCGGTGAAAAAACTTTTCCTCGCTTCTGATGCTAGGGCTGTGCCCACCCAGCTCAGTGGGTAAATTTTTCAGAATCCTCGCAGGGCGGGCGGACAAAACCGAAACAGACGTAGACAAGAACACTGCTTCAGGAATTGAATGGGTCACGAAGACGATGGTCACTGCAAACTCCCGCCAGATTCTTAACAACGCATTCTGCATAGATTCGCGGGTTATCTCGTCAAGCGCCCCGAAGGGTTCGTCCATGAGGAGAAGCGACGGCTCAAAGGACAAGGCGCGGGCAATAGACACCCGCTGCTGCATGCCGCCGGAAAGTTGCTGCGGAAAGTACTTGGCGAAACTTGAAAGCTCCACAAGTTCCAGCATCTCCGCTGATCGTTCGCGACGGCGGGACTTCGACCACCCGATGATCTCAAGGGGAAGCTCCACGTTCTTGGCAACCGTGCGCCAACCCAACAAACCAGGTGATTGGAATACGATTCCGTACTCAAGATTCTTGCGCGCCGCAAGAGCAGGTTTTCCGTTGATACTCACCGTGCCAGTGGTCGGGGGCAGCAGTCCTGCCAGCAACCTAAGCAGCGTGCTCTTGCCGCACCCGGAAGGTCCGATAATCGACACGAACTCTCCCCGCGTTATCGACATGTCCAAGTCTTTCAACGCCTGAACCTCGCTGGAATGCCCTGGATTGAAGGTCTTGTTCACCCCGACAACCTCAACCGCTAGGGGCTCTTCGGGCGCCGCCGGCTTTACCACGCAGCCTGCCCCTTTACCTTCAGCGTGACACGTTCGGCAAGAACGACCACGCCTGCCGCCAAGAGACCGATCGCAGCCGCACCGATGATGGACGTATAGAGCCGCTCCGGCCCTGTCACATACTTTCCGGCAAAGTCCAGGATGAGCCTCCCTAGACCTCCGCGCACCCCCGCCGAAATCTCGCCGTCAATGGCTCCGACCACGCTGGCTACTGCGGCGATTCGAAAAGTGGGGAACAAATACGGCACAGAGGCCGGAAGCTGCAGCCGTCTAAGCCGTTGCAGTCGGGAGGCGCCATAGGACGCCATGAGTTCCATCACCTCCGGGGAGGGAGACTGCATTCCCCGCAAAGCGTTCATGGTGACCGGGAAAAATGTCAGGTACGCAGAAATAATCGACACCGACATCCAGTCCTGCCATTCCCAAGGCAGAAAGTTGAAATTGGTTCGCCCCCAGATCACGATGATGGGAGCAATCGCCACAAGCGGAACTATCTGGCTTGTGATCACATAGGGCATAATCCCCTGTTCAGCCTGACGGGACTGCAGCAAGACGACCGCAAGAAAAAGACCTAGGACTACCCCTGCCGCAAAACCCACGGCCGATTCCCGAAGCGTGAACAGCGCCCCCCCGAGAACGTGGCGGCCGTTGGTCTGGATGCCTTCACGCGGCGATTCGCCGAATTCTCTAAGGATGTCCAGCACTGGCGGCATGTTGTGGTCGTCGCTGCGGGGCATAAACGAACCCACGAACCACCAGTCGCGCTGTGCGTCGTCGATTGCTTGACCGAACGCCTTGTACCCGGTGTACAAGAACGCCAATAAGACCAGGAAGACAACAAAGATTAAAGCCGTGCGCAGGCGGCGGCGCCCGGCGCCGTTGTCATCCACCTCGCAGTTCCGGAATTATTAATCTTCCGTAGGCGCTCAACGTCGCATCGGGCTGATCGTGCATGAGATAGACAGCAAACTGATCAACGCCCAATTCCCGAAGTTCCAAGAGTCTTTCCACGTGATTTTCGGGGGAACCCAGAATACAGAAACGATCCACAATGGAATCGGGTACGAATTCTGTGTGCACGTTGCCCGCACGCCCGTGCTCGCTGTAGTCATAACCGGTACGTCCCTTGATGTAGTCGGTAAGCGCTCTCGGGACTTCAACGCCGCTGGAACCGTAACGATTCACTAAATCGGCCACATGGTTGCCAACCATGCCGCCGAACCAGCGCACCTGATCCCTCTGATGCGCCGCGTCGTCGCCTACGTAAGCAGGGGCCGCCACACAAAAAGTGAGCTCATCGGGGTCGCGTCCCGCCTCGGCAGCCGCGCTCTTGACAGCGGCGATTGTCCACGCTGCAATGTCGGGGTCGGCTAGCTGCAGGATGTAGCCATCGGCCTGTCGGCCGCACAATGCCAAACCCTTGGGGCCGTAGGCCGCCATCCAAACCGGAAGGCTTCCGTCCTTACGCCAAGGAAACTTTAAAGTAGTGCCCTTGTAGTCGACCTCCCGGCCTTCTGCGAGGTCTTTAATGACCGACATCGCCGACGACAGCGTCTCCAAGCTGCAGGGAGGCTGCCCGATGACGCGCCTAGCGGAATCTCCTCGACCTATGCCACAGACCGTCCGTTCCCCGAAAGCGTCGTTGAGCGTTGCGAAGAGCGACGCTGTCACTGTCCAGTCACGGGTGCCAGGATTGGTGACCATAGGGCCGACTTTCATCCGATGAGTGGAGTTGAGTATGAGAGAATAGATCACATACGGCTCTTGCCAAAGGACGTGAGAATCGAAGGTGTAGGCATACTCAAATCCCAATGTCTCGGCCACTCGAGCAAGCTCCACCACTCTCCAAACGGGTGGATCCGACTGAAAAACAACTCCGAAGTCCATCTCATTACCCTTTCGATTGTTAACCCGCCGCCCGTGGGGGCGGCTACCGGCCAGGGGTAAATCCTAGATCAACGACACTGCTAGAAGGGTATGGCCAACGTGCGGTGACCACTTTCGTACGAGTGTAGAAGTGGATTCCCTCAGGTCCATAAATATGAGTGTCGCCAAAGAGTGACCCCTTCCAGCCTCCGAACGAATAGTAGGAGACTGGCACGGGAATGGGCACGTTGATCCCCACCATTCCAGCGTCCGCCAAGGATTGGAATCGACGGGCGGCAGCGCCGTCACGGGTAAAGACGGCAGCACCGTTGCCCCAAGGACTCTCGGCAAGAAGTTGCAGCGCCTCAGAGAAGGTATCCACCCTCAAGACGCACAAGACGGGGCCGAATATTTCGTCCCGATAAGGGGACATTCCCGTTGTCACGTCGTCAATTAAGGAAAGCCCTAGGAAAAATCCGTCCGATTCACAGATGTCATCTCCTCGGCCGTCTCTGATGATCGTTGCGCCCTCGTCGGCGGCGGAATCTACGTAACCTGCCACCCGGTCGCGGTGCTCCCGAGTGATAAGGGGACCCATTTCCGAATCGGGGTCGTCGCCTGGGCCCACCTTCACCTTGTCCAGCCGAGCGGCTATTGCAGGAACCAGAACGTCTCCGACTCCGCCAACCGCCACGACCGCGGATATGGCCATGCAACGCTCGCCGGCGGAGCCGTAGGCGGCGCTCACCGCCGCGTCGGCCGCTAAATCGATCTGAGCGTCGGGCAGGACGACCATGTGGTTCTTGGCTCCCCCGAGAGCCTGAACCCGCTTGCCGTTGTGTGTCCCCCTCTCATAGACACTGCGGGCGGCAGCGGTAGACCCGACGAAGCTCACGGCGGCCACGTCGGGGTGATCGAGCAGCCTTTCCACAGTGGAGCTATCTCCTTGAATCAGATTTGCTGCGCCCGGCGGAAGTCCCGCCTCGGCCAGCAGTTCCATAAGAAAGACAGGCGCCGAAGGGTCTTTTTCAGAAGGCTTGAGAACGAAGGCGTTCCCACAAGCCAGTGCCCCAGGCAGCATCCACAGCGGCACCATGGCCGGGAAGTTGAAGGGAGTCACCCCGGCGACCACTCCTAGAGGCTGACGGATGGAATAGACGTCTACGCCTGAAGATGCCCCTTCGCTATATCCGCCCTTCAGCAACTCCCCAACGCCGCAGGCGAACTCTATGTTTTCCAGCCCCCGACCGACTTCGCCAAGGGCGTCAGAGAGCACCTTGCCGTTTTCAGCAGTAAGCAGACGAGCAATGTCGTTGCGATGACGGAGGACGAGTTCACGGAAGCGGAAGATGACTTCGCTGCGGCGGCTTATCGGCGTTTCACGCCATGATTCGAAAGCCCCTTTGGCAGAGGCAACGGCGGCGTCCACCTCCCTGCCCGACGCAAAGTCGACCACTCCGGTCTGTACGCCGGTTGCAGGGTTGTACACAGGGCCGGAACGAAGGGCTTCACCGGGAAATTCCTCCCCGTTTATCCAATGGTGAATGCGCTTCATTGAGTGTTCCTGCGTTGAGTATCCCTGCGTTGTCTATGCCTCAAGGAAGAACACTAGCAATCCCGCGTAGCGGAGTTTCCAAACACCGACTCAAATCAGGTACTGCGACAGAGAGCGCTGCAGGTACGTTCCGTCGCCCGGGTTGCCGCGGTAGGCGCCATCAGAGATGAGCACGCGTCCTCGCGACAACACCTTCTCCACGGCGCCCGAGAGTTCAAAACCCTCCATGCAGGAGTAATCCAGATTCATGTGATGGGTAGCGGCGCTGATGAAGGTTGAGACGGAAGGGTTGTACACGACTATGTCGGCGTCGCTTCCAGGAGCTATGGCTCCCTTTCGGGGATACAAACCGAACATGCGGGCAGGAGTCGTAGCACAGGTCTCAACCCAGCGCTCCAGCGACAACTCGCCGGCCACTACGCCCTGGTGAATGAGATCCATCCTGTGCTCAACCATGCCTAAGCCGTTGGGAATAAGGCGAAAGTCCTTTCGTCCTAATTCTTTCTGCTCTTTCATGCAAAACGGACAATGATCGGTCGCAACGATGCTCAGGTCGTTGGTGCGCAGCCCCTGCCAGAGGTCGGCGTGGTGGTTCTCATGCTTGGAGCGCAGCGGCGGCGAACATACGTATCCGGCACCTCCGAAGCCTTCAACACCCAGATGATCTTCCAGATTGAGATAGAGGTACTGAGGGCACGTCTCCGCAAAAACGTTCAAACCCTCGTTGCGGGCAGCCGCCACAGCTTGAAGAGCATCGGAGGCTGAAAGATGCACAAAATAGACGGGCGACCCCGCCGTGACCGCCAGTTGAATCGCTCTGTACGTAGCCTCACCCTCCAGCCGGGGCGGCCGGGTGAGGCCGTGATAAACGGGTGCGGTCAGACCGCGTGCGGCAGCCTGAGATGCCAGAACATCAATGGCTATGCCGTTCTCGGCGTGCATCATTATCAGGCCGCCGTTGTTGTGAGCCTGCTGCATCGCCCGAAGTATTTGTCCGTCGTCGCTGTAGAGCACACCTGGATAAGCCATGAACAATTTGAAACTGGTAACGCCCTCGTCCACCAGGTTGTCCATTTCCTTGAGCGACTTTTCGTCCACGTCGGCCAGGATCATGTGAAAGCCGTAGTCAATGGCGCATTGGCCCTCCGCCTTGGCAAACCAGTTGTCCAGAGAGTTGCGAACGTCTTCTCCCTTGCCTTGAGTGGCGAAGTCGATGATCGTCGTCGTGCCGCCCCAGGCTGCTGCCCGCGTTCCCGTCTCAAAGGTGTCTGATGCGAACGTATTGCCAAACGGCAACTCCATGTGAGTGTGGACGTCAACGCCGCCCGGCACGACATAGCGCCCGGCTGCGTCGATCAGTTCGACGTCGGCGGAGGCGCGCAAACTCTCAGACAGGACGGAGTGAGGATCGATCACCGCTTCGATCTTCTCACCGGATATAAGTACGTCGGCTTGTACACAGCCGTCAGAGGAGATGACCGTTCCATCCGCCACCAGTTTCCTCACGGACTGACTCCTTGACCAGTTTCCTGACAAGTTTTTGACATTTTCCTACTGCTGCGGAATAACGCAGTTAAGTATGTTCAGTGCCTCGTCTATTTCTGCAGCGGTAACGCTCAACGGGGGAGCGATGCGAAGAACATTCCCGTAGAGACCTCCCTTGCCTATGAGCAGACCCCCGGTGCGGGCAGATTCCAAAACGCTTGAAGCCGCAGGAGCATCGGGTTGCAAACCTCCGGGAATCGTCATCTCCAGAGCCTGCATAAGACCTTTGCCGCGCACCTCGGCCACCCCAGGGGATCGCTCGGCGATGGCCTCGAGACCTTGTCTCAAGCGATTCCCCATCTTCGCAGCGTTGGTCTGCAGGTCGTTAGTCAAGATGTAATCCAGATTGGCCAGGGCGGCTGCACAAGCCAGCGGATTGCCGCCGAACGTGGAAATGGAGTTGGCTTCCAGACAATCCATGATCTCAGCTCGGCCCACAACGCCGGAAATCGGCAGGCCGTTGGCCACTCCCTTAGCGAAGGTCATGAGGTCGGGAGTGATGTCGTGCGCTTCGTAACCCCAGAAGTGCTCGCCGGTGCGGCCCCAACCCGTCTGCACTTCGTCGCTGATGAACAGGATGCCATACTCATCAAGCACTTTTTTCATTGAACCGAAGAATCCGTCGGGCGGAGTGCAGAAACCGCCTACTCCAGCAATCGGTTCGGCGATCATCGCTGCGACATTCCCGGTGGTACACATTTCAATTACGTCGCGCAAATCCTGAACGCAAGCCGACGTGTAGTCCTCATCGGAAACATCCGGCCAAGGACTGCGTAACCGATAGGGGCCATGCACGAAGGCGACGGACAGCCCGGAGAAACTCGAAGGAGACCAGAAACGACTACCGGTCACCGCCTGAGAAGAAAAAGAACGCCCGTGGTAGCCGTTACGTATTGCAAGTATCTGATTAGAGCTGCGGCAAACGGTCGCTAGCAGCAGTGCGGTGTCGTTGGCTTCGGTGCCTGAAGTGGTAAAAAAGACTTTTGCGTCCTCTATGCCGCTGAGTTCAGCTATCCGCTCCGCAAGCGACACCATTGGTTCGCTCAGATAGAGGGTTGAAGTGTGAAAAATTCGAGCGGCTTGACGCTTGACGGCATCAACCACCTCCGGAGTCCCGTGGCCAGTCAAGGTGGTGAGAATGCCCCCAAAGCAGTCTAGGTAGCAGTTGCCTGCACTGTCCCAAACTCGACAGCCATCGCCGCGGACCAACTCCAAAGGCTCGTCGTGATAATGAGCCAACCAGTCGGGTGACACTTTTTTCCGGCGAGCAAAAAGAGCCTGCGACATGGAACTTCTAAATCACTCCTCCAACGGAATGAATTCTAAATCGCTTGAATGGCTTGACACATAATCGCCGTCCCAAGAAATGATCTCTTGCAAACACTGCGCCCTGGTATTGACCGTGTGGCGGCTTGCGCCAGTGCGCGAACGGCAATACGGGGAGCGAAAACCGCCCCTTGACATTTGAACCACTACGTCATGGCCGTTACGCGGCCTCTGGACAATAAATCTGGCAAGCCCATTTTCTCCGGTACTCAGGATTTTTTGCTCAAGCAAGCGTCCGGTTTCAGCGTCAAAAATATCTACGTAGACAATAATTCCGCCCCCCCGTTCAGAAATTGCGGAATATCTTTGAGGATCAATTTGCGCACGGGGAAATTCCAATCGCCCGTTTTCTAATATGAACATGCCCACGACTTCAACGCTCATGGTTACATGCCCGCCGAACGGATCCAGCGCAACTATTCTTCGTGTGTTCCTATGCTCGCTAGAAGAGTCGCGGACAGCTTTTACGCCCCAAAGTTCACTGAAAGAAGTCTCGGAACTCGACTTAGGACTCATATCCACGCTCCAAAACACAGTGTGTGGATACAACCTCCAGATACTCGCACCATTCGGGTCATACTTAACATCAAAAGTCGTATTGCCACCGACCTCTTGGGCCATCAATATCTGACGCTCAAACTCTTCCATGCTTACTTCTGTAGCGGCCGACAGTTCATCGACGCCTACAGGTTGGCGATGTGAGTAAAGATAAAACACGTCGTTTTCATCCCAGTTCAATACGTATATTTTGGCTTCTTCAGAAATATCGTCGCGAGACTTGTAGTTGTTGATGAAATGACCAAGGAACCGCCTGTTCACACTTGAACTGGACGCCCACGGTTGTGCTATACCTACCCATTTGGATGGATCAAACCTGTTTCCATGTGTGTAGTCAAAATAGCGATTAAATTCAACCATCGCTTCTACATCGATTTGCTCGGGATCGTCCCTTTTGTGTTGGGTAAAGACTGTCACACTGTTGCCGATAAGGTCGTACTCCAACGGCGCAAACTCGCCGTTACGCCAAAGCCGCTGCATAGCGGGGGCTGAAGGTAAGTCGTCTACGATCTTGAACCTGGAAGAAGAGAACCAGGAATTGATTGCGATAGCTTCGTAAACCAAGAAACGGGCTTCAGGAATCCAGGTGCTGTATGTACCTGCATCATTAATTCGCAGCAAGAATTCCACGTTGCCTGAAGCAAGCTTCCGCACACGAATCGCTATGAGCCTGCCGTCGGAGAGACGACACTCGCTGGAGTGCGCCCAGATTCCATTGTCCACCGATGCGTACGGAAAATATCGGTATTGAGGCTCCCAAGAGGTTTCGCCGTTGATGCGCAAACCGAATTCCACGCTCCCAGATGTCAGTTTCCGGGCGCGCACTTCCACGGATTTCTCCACATCTGTAGGCGACGTCAAACACGGCTGGACGCTCAACTGCGCCGAGACCGCTGAGAAAGCAAACGGACCCGCAGTCAAAATCCCCAACAGCGCAATGCCTAATCTCTTCACATGTTTCTTCACTTGACACATAGCTCCTTGGGCATGCTATCAAGCATTCGCGGAGGAAGTGCGCTCACCGACCTCGCGAACCACACGTTTTCAGGCATGCTTAAAGGGTGAGCGTGCACATCGCAAAGACACTGGATGAAGCCTGCGAACGGCTTGCAGACGAGCCATTCGCCGTCCTGCTGGCAGGAGGCACGGATTTCATGGTGGACGTAAATTACCACCGTCGCAAGCCTAATTTCGTAATCGCACTGGATCGAGTGCCTGAACTGAAGGGCTGGCGGCGCGAAAGTGGCCGCATTGAAATGGGGGCCGCTATGACATATGCAGAAATGGAAGACCCCCTCTTCGCCGCATATGTCCCTGCCCTAGCGCAAGCTGCCCGCACGGTCGGGTCCCCGCAAATAAGAAATGCAGGAACGCTAGGGGGAAATCTAGCCACGGCGTCGCCGGCGGGCGACACACTGCCGCCGTTAGCAGCGCTCGACGCTCGCGTGAGCATCCGATCCGTGCGCGGCGAAAGAGAAATCCGCCTAAACGACCTTATCGTGGGAGTCAAGAAGACAACTCTTGCTCGCGACGAAATCATCCGGGGGGTCTCCATCAAAGAGGTCAACGGTTCCCAAGAATTCCTGAAGGTGGGAGTGCGCAACGCCATGGTCATCTCAATAGCAGCGATCGCCTTGGTGGTAGACAAAGACGCCAAGAAAGTGCAGACAGCGCTGGGATCGGTGTCGCCAGTACCGCTGCGTGCCAGGAAGGCCGAGGGTTGGATTTCGGAAAATTTGGACTGGACGTCGCCGCCGCCGCCGCCCGGCAAAGACGTCCTGCTGGAATTTGGAAAATTAGTCGCAGAGGAAGCTTCCCCCATCACTGACCACCGCAGTACTGCCAATTACCGGCGTCACGCAGTCGGAGTCATGGCCCAAAGAGCGCTAGCAAGGGCCTTCGGGTGAACTCTACCGACGCTGTTCAAGAGCCAAGCAGCGGAGAGTTCGGCTTGGATTACTCACTTAGAGTCAACGGTCGCGTCTGCAATATTGCAGACGCCTGGATCGGAGAAAGCCTCCTCTACGTGTTGCGTGAGCGGCTCGGAAAAATCGGCACCAAGAACGCCTGCGACCAGGGGGAATGCGGGTCGTGCACAGTACTTCTGGACGGCGAAGCGGTCTGCTCCTGTCTAGTGCTCGCCGCCGCTGCGCAAGGGAGGGACATAACGACCGTGGAGGGACTGACACCCACCGACGGACTCTCCGACATTCAACAAGCTTTCGTGGAGCATGGAGCAGTCCAGTGCGGGTTCTGCACGCCAGGCCTGATCGTGTCAGCCGAGAACTTGCTGAAGAAGAAACCGGACGCCACAGAGCTTGAAATCCGCGAGGCGGTTTCCGGCAACCTCTGTCGATGCACCGGCTACGGACGGGTGCTCAGCGCTCTTTCAGCAGTCAAAGCAGCACGCCAGAAAGCTCATACGGACGACTGAAATCCAAGCCCTATTCGTTGGGTGAGCGGCTAGCGCCATGAGCATGCTGAACCACCCCTTTGGACTGTTAGGCAGCGATCCATCAGGAGTGCGCGGCAGGGAAATCGACCGAAAAAGCATCCGGCGGGTGCTGGAGTTCGCTAGGCCATATCTCCGAATGATCGCGGGCTTCGTGGCAGTCATTCTGCTCGGAGCGCTGCTCAGTCAAGTGCCTGCCCTCCTGTTCAGGCAAATAATTGACGTTGCCATTGCGGAAAGCAACCGCGGAATGGTGAATCTGCTGGCCAGCCTGATAGTGGCGGCGGCCTTCGCCGAAGCGGGACTCGCGATGGCAGAACGATGGTGGTCAGCGCGCATCGGCGAGGGTCTGATCTTCGATTTGCGCGTAGCGCTCTACGACCACGTTCAGCGCATGCCTGTCTCCTTTTTCTCCGACGTTCAGACGGGAAAGCTCATCAGCCGACTCAACAACGACGTGATTGGAGCTCAACGAGCAATGACCGGAACGCTCGGGCAACTCGTGTCAAACGCCTGCGTGCTCGTAATCACACTGCTCACGATGTTCGTCGTCCTCGACTGGAAACTGACGCTGATGGCTCTGATGCTTTTGCCTGTCTTCATCTGGCCGGCAAAGAGGGTCGGGCGAAAAATGCAAGCACTGACGCGCCGGCAAATGGACCACAACGCCTCCATGAATTCCCTCATGACCGAACGGCTGGGAGTTTCAGGGGCGATGCTGGTAAAACTTTTTGGACGGCACGATAAAGAGCGCGAAGACTTCGGAGAGCAGGCCGGGGATGTGCGAGACCTGGGAATACGAGTCGCCCTTTACGGACGCACCTTCCTGATTGCCTTGACCCTCACAGGCGCCGTCGGAACCGCGGTTGTCTACTGGGTCGGCGGGCAGTTCGCCATCTCAGGCTCTGTAACCATCGGAACGCTGGCGGCCATGGGACTCTTAGCGGCCCGTATTTATCAGCCTCTGACCAGCCTCACAAACGCAAGGGTCGACATCGTGACAGCTTTGGTCTCCTTTGAGCGAGTCTTTGAGGTACTCGACACCCCCAACTCGGTGAGCGACCGGCCGAACGCTCAAGACTTGAAACGTCCAATCGGGCGGCTTGAACTAGACGACGTATGGTTTACCTACCCCAAGGACAAAGGACACTTAGCCTCTCTGTCCAAGGAGCACGAGAAGCCAGACGTTATCTACACGCTTGAAGACGGCGAGAGGGGAGCGCATGCCGGCAACGGACGCCCTAACCCTGCTCTAGCCGGCGTCAGCCTGGAGATCGAACCGGGAACATCCGTAGCAGTAGTGGGGCCTTCCGGGGCAGGAAAAACCACTTTAATGCTGACAATACTTCGCCTTTACGACGTAGACCGAGGTTGCGTCAAGATAGACGGCATCGACGTGCGCGACCTCAATGGCGAAACTCTGAGATCGGCCATCGGCGTGGTACCGCAAGACCCCCACCTTTTTCACGACAGCGTAGAAGCCAACTTGCTCTACGCACGAACGGACGCCAAACGCTCCGAACTCGTTGAAGCTTGCAGAGCAGCCGAAGTCCTTGAAGTAGTAGAAGGACTGCCGAACGGCTTCGAAACCCTGGTAGGCGAACGCGGATACAGGCTCTCCGGGGGGGAGAAACAGCGATTGGCGATCGCCAGAATGCTGCTCAAAGACCCTGCTCTGGTAATTCTCGATGAAGCCACCAGCCACCTCGACAGCGAGAACGAAGCTGCCGTTCACAAAGCCTTGGGAGCAGCCCTGAGGGGCCGGACGTCGATCGTGATCGCTCATCGACTTTCCACCATCACCTCCGCAGACATGATCGTGGTGCTCGACAAGGGGCGCTTGGTAGAGGTTGGCACACACGAAGCACTGCTCTCCAACGACGGGCTGTACACGTCGCTCTACCGGACCTTCCTGAGAGAGTCGGCGCGGAAATGAATCTCACGCCCAGCGACGGACGCAGCGAGGAGGGGATTGTTCCACAAGTGCCGGCGGAGTCAACCCGCACCTACGAAGTAGGCGAACTGGCGTGGGAACTAAAAGACGTCCTAGGGATGGCGTTTCGCGAGGATGTGTGGATTAGAGGTCAAATCCGCGACCTGAGCCGCTCCAACGCAAACCACGTCTACTTCAACCTAGTTGAGCCAACTCCGGCGGGGGAAGTTCCGAAGGCGTCTCTGCGCGTGGCGCTGTTCGACAGCTACCGAAAGAACGTCAATCGTGTCCTCGGCCCGTCGGCGCGCGGGCACATGACCGACGGCGTAGAAGTTCGTATCAAGGCGTCCGTGGAATTTTGGATACGCGGCGGGCAACTGAGCCTGCACATGCACGACATCGATCCCAACTACACGTTGGAAAAACTCTCAGCAGACCGCGACATGCTGCTCGCCGACCTCTTCAAGGAGAACCTGCTGGATCGCAACAAAAAGCTCCCGATGCCCGTCCGTCCGTTGAGAATCGGCCTGGTGAGCAGTCCTAATAGCGCTGCTTATGCCGACTTTTGCAGCGAACTAGAGCGCAGCGGAATGGGCTGGCAAATCCTCTTCGCCCGGACGCCCGTCCAAGGCTTCGGAAGCGAGCTTGAGATTGCCGCCGCGCTCGCCGCACTGGAAAGCAAAGGCGTGGATGCCATCGCCCTGGTACGCGGCGGCGGCAGCCGCACCGATCTGTCAGCATTTGACAGTCGTGAGGCGGCCTATGCCGTCGCCCGATGCGGCGTCCCTGTTCTGACAGGCATAGGACACGAGACAGACAACTCGGTGGTTGACACGGTGGCTCATTCAAGCTTCAAAACTCCCACCGCCTGCGCCGTTGAGTTTGTGGATCGGGTCGAAAGTTTTCGCCAAACGACGATGCAACTCAAATGGGACATATGCGCAGCGGCGGCGACCGGGCTAGACAAGGAACGTCATCGGCTGGCGGCAGCCGGCAATCGAACAGCCCAAGCGGGCATCAAAACCGTGGGGAAAGCCCGGGGGCAGCTGCTCACCGCAGCAGACCTAATAATTCGGGCGTCAAAAAGCCGCCTCCGTAGTTCTCGTTTCGCCCTAGAACGTCAGAGCGAACTTCTGAGAGAAAGGACGCGCTTTCGACTGGAGGTGCGGCGCTGGGAACTTCAGATGTTTGCCAGCCGAACCTGCTCGGAAGCAGCAGGGACTCTCAAAACCGCAAGGCAGCAGTTGAGAAGCCTCAAGCAGCGAACACAAATCCATGATCCGCAGCGGATGATGAAAAGGGGGTGGACGACGCTCAGCACCGAACAGGGACGGCTTCTGCGCTCGGTTGGCGACACGGAGGCAGGCAGTAGCGTCAGTGCTCAGTTGCTGGACGGAAAAATCAAATGCAAAGTAACAGAATTGCTTCCTTGCAATTCACCGCCCGAAGACTCAATAGCGGAGAAACACTGGCAATGACAAATCCATTCGCCTCCGAAGAAAACGACGCTGCTGCTGCGTCCGACGCCGACAGCTACGACGCCGCCGTACAGGAGTTGGAATCAATACTGGCAAATTTGGAAAAGGACGAAGTGGACGTGGACGACCTGACTCGAAAGGTGAAGCGGGCGGAAGAACTTCTGAAATTCTGTCAAGACCGCCTTTACCACACCGAGATACAAGTGAATCAGATCGTCTCCAATTTGGAATCCGACTTGACAGCAGCCGCTGAAAGAGCAGGGGGCGAAGACAGCGAGAACCACGGTCAGGAAACCCCCCCAGAGGAGGAAAATGGCTGACGGGCAAGCCAAAAAACCGACGCGCAGCGAGGCAGCAGCGGCGAAGACCCCATGAAAACCCACCGCATCCTCGACGGGTCGGGGTTCATAACGGTGGATTTTCCCGACGCCAAACTCGCATCTGGATTGGTGCGCCTAGCTCCCAAGATCCTCCCTAGCGGGGCTAAGGAGTTGGCCCGCTCGGCTACTTACACTTTCGCTGCTTTCGGACTCAAATGCTCTGGAGCCTCAGCGGCCATCAACGCAAAACCCGAAGACCGCACCACGGCTCTGAAAGCATTCACAGAGGAGTGCGCTTCGTTTGTAGAAGAAGGCGCTTTTCTCCCCGATCCTGGCAAGGGAGTGAATCTCGTTGATCTTGAGCCGCTGGCCGCAAAAGATCCGCGCCACCCGATCCGACTAAGCGACGCCGACGGAATGAGCCTGAGCGACCGACTTCTAGGAGAGGGGGCAGCAGCGGCTGCCGAAGCCGCTCTAGGGGGGCTAGACGGCATGCGCGTGGTCATCGAGGGTGGAGGGGCGTGCGCAATAGCAGCGGCGGAAACTGCAGGGGCAGCCGGAGCGGCGGTTGTGGGCATAGCTACCCCCGCAGGGGTTTGCTCAAACTCCAAAGGTTTGGAGTTCGCAGCCGTCCGCGAACTCTGGAAACAGCACGGAGAGGATTTCCCGCCTCACCTAAACGGCAGCAACGTCAAAGACGTCCTGGAGTTACCCGCCGATGTGATTTTTTTGGGCTCAAGAATGGGCGTATTGAACCACACGAAAGCGGCCAAACTAAACGTCAAGGCAGTAGCTTCTCTGCACCCCATTCCGTTCTCCACAAGGGCGTTGGTCGTGCTGCAAGCCGCAGGGGCTGTCGTCCTTCCAGACTTTGCCTGTCTAGGCGGACCTCTGTTCGCGGCTTGGCCCGATGAACTAGCCGGCTTAGCCAACGAAACCATCACGGAAAAAGCCGTGAAGTCGGCTGCGATGGACAGGATCAAAGCCCTGGTGCATGAAATCGTCTCCCATCAAGAAGGAGCGGTAATGGGAGGCTGCTATCTAGCGGAGAGCTTTCTGAAGTCTTGGCGGGAAGAGAGGCCTTTCGGGAGGCCGCTAGCGCCTTGAACTCACCGGCGAGAGTACACTAAATCAAGCAATTCGGGGCTGTAGCTCAGTCGGCTAGAGCACTTGCTTTGCAAGCAAGGGGTCGTGGGTTCGAGTCCCATCAGCTCCACACGGCGGGTGTAGTTCAATGGTAGAACATCAGCTTCCCAAGCTGAATACGGGGGTTCGATTCCCCTCACCCGCTCTGTGGTTTGAGTTTCAGTTGAATGACCCTTCTTTCTCAGCTGCGAACCTTCAACGGGTGAAGTTCAGCAACCACTCCACTCTGGCTATATCGGCGACCGAAAGCACGATGGGCACTCGCGGCGGGACGATGTCGTAGTCCTCAAAGCGAATTTCGAAAGAACCTCCAACCACTATCAAGCCACCAGAGCGGGCTGCTCCTATTGAAACAGTGACCGGGCGTGTTACGCCATGCACCGAGAAGTCGCCGACAGCGGTCAAGCGCACCTCTTCGCCCTCGGCAGGCAGACTACCGATCTCCAACGGCTCTGTCAGCAAGAACCTCGCTGTCGGGAACTGATCTGTCCTAAGCGATTGACGAACCAAGCCGTCCCGCCGCGAGCGGTCGGAGACTATTGACGGAAGGTCTACTTCAATTTCGACCGAGGTCACAGTGCTGTCAGCGATTTCCAAAAAACCGCTGACCATCGGCGTCCTGCCAACGGCTTCGGTCGTACCTATGTTCGCCAACTCCTCACCGACTCGGTAGCCCGCGTAGGAACTGCTGAAGTCCTCAAAGTTCCCGATCTCCGTGTCGATCGTCCAAACGCCATCAACGGAAGCCTGCGGTGCAGCTTCGGAATCCGTAGGCGGAACGCTCGAGGTCGAGACGGAAGTCGGCACAGAAGAACTAGGAGTCTGCGGAGAGACGTCCTGCCCCGTGGCCGCTGAGGTCGGAGAAGCGGGCGAAGGAGCAACTGCGGCAGTCTCCGCAGGCAACGAAGAAGTGTCCGTGCCGACGCTTTCGCTAGTTGTCGGCGAAAGGGAGGAGATGCGTTCGCTCACTGAAGGGGGCGGCGGGGCGTCGCCGCGGAAGAACAGCAGCCAGATCAGCAATACAGCTAGGCCAGCAACGATCAGCAGCACACCGCCGACGGCGGCAAGTCGGCGGCGCAGACTCCACTCACGCCACTTAGTAAGTGGCCGCAGCTTCATTCAGCAAGAGTACATCAGAGGTATCCCCTAAGAAGAACCCGCTGCCGCAAACGAATGGCCGGAACTGCCAAAACCGGAACTGCCAAAACCCGGAACTAAGTGATGCCGAGGGTGGATGCCTACGCGAAGTTGTCGAGGGGCTTTCCGGCTTTAACTTGACGGCCAGAACTAAGTGATGCCGAGGTGGCTGCCTACGCGGCTGCGAAGTCCTTGAAACTCAATGCCTGTAGAAGCACAGCACCTACCCGATACCCTTCAAGCATTGCCGGCAGCCGATGAGCGCTGGACAAGAAAGGCTGTTCCAATGAACTCTTCGTTCACAATTCCTTCCATCCGCCAGCACAAGGTGCGCAACGGAGGAAAACCTTTGGTAATGCTCACCGCGTACGACGCGCCGAGCGCAAAAATGGCGGACGAAGCAGGCGTAGACATTCTGCTGGTGGGTGACACGCTCGCCATGGTCGTGCTGGGCTATGCAGACACGCTGCAAGTCAGCGTGGACGACATGGCGCATCACACCGCCGCCGTGGCACGCGCCAAGCCCGCGGCGGTGGTCGTGGCCGACCTGCCGTGGCTCAGCTACCACATCTCGGCGGCCGAGACGATCTCCAACGCCGCCCGACTCATCCGCTCAGGGGCGCAGGCCGTCAAGTTGGAAGGAGGCTGCAAGCGGCTGGCGATGGTAGAAGCTCTCGTCAACGCCGAAATACCTGTAATGGGACACATCGGCCTCACTCCTCAGTCAATTCACTCAATGGGAGGGTTCCGAGTTCAGGCTCGCACAGAGGAGGAGGCCCAAGACCTTTTGAGTACAGCCAAAGCCCTGGAACACGCAGGCTGCTTCGCCGTCGTCATTGAAGGAGTGCCCGCACCGGCAGCGGGCATGGTCACCGACGAGATCGGCATACCCACGATAGGTATCGGCGCCGGCAGCCATTGCGACGGGCAGGTTCTCGTCTACCACGACATGCTGGGACTGCAGCGAGACTTGCGCCCCAAGTTCGTGCGCACTTACGCCGATCTCTACGAAGAGACGGTGAAAGCCGTCAAGAACTTCGCAGCAGACGTTCGTTCAGGCTCGTTTCCGGCAGCCGCGGAGTCCTACGGTGTAAACGGAGCAACTGAGATCTGACAGCAAGCAGCAAACCATCACAACAGATTCTCACAACAGATTCTCTCTATCGGAGAACCGCTCGGCGCCAAGCAGACCAGCCGTGAGGGACACAGATCGGGCAAAGCAGCGGTAACGTTCAAGGAAAACCGACCTGCTCCGACGACAGAGAGCCGAACTGGCCTGTGCATCGGCGGAGCCCTGAACCACAGGACCACAGGAGGTGCACGCCGCCCGATGAAGGCGTACGAACTCATGATCATCTACGACGGTGATCTCACTGAAATAGCTGTTGACGACGCATTTGAGAAGTCAATGAACACTTTGACGGCCAACGGCGGTCGTATAGCGACAGTAAACAAGTGGGGAAGACGTAAGTTCGCTTACGAAATAAACCACAAATCCGAGGGTTATTACGTCGTCGTCGAGTTCTTAGCCGACGACGCCGACTTGGACGCTTTCGAACGCACTATGCGGCTAGACGATCCGGTCGTGCGGCACAAACTGATCCGACTCCCGGATCGGGAAGCTCGCCGACGGGATCTTTTCTCAAGAATCACTTTGACCGAAGCCGAAAAACAATCCACCAAGGAAACAAACTGATGGGAAAGCCTAGATCTCGCCCCAGAACCCGTGAGTATTCGCGGCGGGGCAAGAAAAAAGTCAGCATCATCACCACAGAACGCCTGGCCTACGTGGACTACAAGGACGTAAACCTGTTGAGACGTTTCATGTCGGATCGAGCCAAAATACGGGCGCGAAAAGTGACTGGCAACAACGCCCAACAGCAACGAGTCGTCGCCCGCGCCATCAAAATAGCCCGAGAGATGGCGCTGCTGCCCTACGCAAGCAGAGTCACTACCCAGAGAGGTGCGGGCCGACCTCGTTACGGCGAGGACGAACCTATGCAGCCGCAACCCGGCGAAGAGGGAGAAGACGGAAGGCACACGCAACCCGCAGAGGAGCAGCCGATCCCCGCTCAAGAACTAGACGAGCCAACCGGCGGCGAAGAAGAGGTGGGGAGCGAGGAGACGCCCCCGCCGCCTAGCAGCGAGCCAGCGCCGTCCAGCAGCGAGCCAGCGCCGCCTCAAAGCAGCGCATGAAGGTAGTTCTGCTCACTTCGGTGCAGCCGCTGGGGCGCAAGGGCGACATCTGCGACGTCGCCGACGGCTATGCCCAGAACTACCTCATTCCCAAGGGTCTCGCCGTCAAGGCCAACAAAGGCTCAATAGCCGAGGCCGACGCCATGAAACGCTCACGTGAACTACAAGACCGCCGACGCCTAGAGGAAGCCAGGGAAATGGCGGAGCGCTTGGCAGGGAAGAACATCATCATCTCAGCGAGAGCAAGCGAGGCAGGCAGGCTTTTCGGGTCGGTGAACGCCAGCGTCCTGGCCGCTGCCATCGAAGAGCAGGTCAACACGACCTTGCCGGCGGGCGTGTTTGAGCTAGCGGAGCCGATCAAAGAAGTGGGCGTCCACACCGTACACGCAAGTCTGCACGAGGAAATTTCGGTAGATATTTCCGTGGAAGTAGTCGCCTCAGAAGGCGCATAGGACTGATATCCGTAGGAAGCCGCGGGCGCAGAAACAAGAAAAATCACCTGACTTGCCGAAGGCAAAAACGCCAATAACGGCGGTGTTCCACAGCAGGAGTGCTTTTCCCAGTCTTATCCACCGTTACTTTCACTAAGAAATCCCCCGATAAGAGAACAAATCCACGCCATTTCCACTTGCGATTCGCCCCCCGGTGCAAGCATGGTTATTGCCTAGTATTAGCAACACAGAAAGCGAGAAAAAATGGCATTTGGAAACACAGTCACCGTCGTGGGCAACGTCACCAGAGATCCCGAATTGCGGTTTTCCGCATCGGGAGCGGCGTGCTGCAAGTTCGGTCTGGCCTGGAACCACCGTTACGAGCGCAACGGCGAACAAATGGAGGACGTTTCCTTCTTCGACGTCGTCTGCTGGTCATCACTAGCGGAGAACGTGGCCGATTCGATCACACGCGGCTCCCGCGTGGTCGTGTTCGGGCGGCTTGACCAACAGACCTGGGACAATCAGGACGGCCAGAGGCGCAGCAAGGTGGAGATCAGAGCCGACGACGTCGCCCCCAGTCTTCGTTGGGCAAAGGCCGAAATCGTCAAGAACCCTCGGTCCGGCAACGGGTTCAGCCATCAGAAAACCTCCTCGCAAGCCGGCGCGGGCAGTACGCGCCCCGGCGAGCAATACCCCAACGAGGAACCTTTCTAACCTCAACCGAAGCATCGCAAGCTTGAAACTCCAAGCAAGCTTGCGCTCCTTGACCTGCGCCGTAAAGGAAACCGCAGGAACGTAGTTGCACGGGCGGAAACGCCCCTTGGCCGAACTCCTCGGCCCCTATCCCCCACTCGGGCTTGTTCTCCAAAGGAACCTTTACTTGAGACCCATTCTCCTCTCGCAACCTTGCGGACGCGGCGCGGCGGGAATCCGAATCACAGGCATTCCCGCCCGCACGCACGCCCAAGCCCCTAGATGGTCATACCCCCATGTCACAATGCGAATATGGCCATGAGCACAGATATTGCTCCCCCCTTCTCAGAGGTCCGAGCAGCCGATGCTAGGCGCAGAGGGCATTTAGACCAAAGTCGCACCAATCAAGCCGTCGCCGGGGCGCGTGTACCGCCCCACGACGAAGACGCCGAGCGAGCCGTTCTAGGGGCAATGCTGCTGACTTCAGATGCGGTGGCAGACGCCGTGGAAATTCTGTCCGGGGAAGATTTCTACCGCCCGGCTCACCAGCACGTTTTCAACGCCGCTATCGGGCTGTACACAAAAGGCGAGCCAGTCGACACGGTCACGATGCACGGAGAACTCGAAAGAATGGATCTCTCCGAAGCGACCGGCGGGTTGAGAAACCTCATAGAACTGCAAAGCTCCACGCCTGTGGCAGCGAACGCAGCGTACTACGCAAAGATCGTCGCGGAAACGGCTCGGCTGCGGAGATTGATAAGAGCCGCGGGTGAAGTAAGCGAACTCGCCTACTCGCGTCCGGCGGACGTGGGGGCCGCACTTGACCAAGCCGAAACCTTGATTTTCCACGCGACCGAGCACGAAAACGATCCCACGATGGAGCGAATGAACGCGCTCCTAGGGGGTGCTCTCACCGAACTAGAGGAGCTCTATTCGCGCGGCAGTTCTATAACGGGAGTCACGACAGGCTTCATCGATCTAGACAAGAAACTGAGCGGGCTGCAACCCTCTTCCCTGGCTGTGCTGGGGGCGCGCCCCTCAATAGGCAAGACATCTCTGGCTTTGGACATCGCCGTGGCCGCCGCCAAAGGATCTGCAGACAACTACAACAGCGAGTTGGCAAAAAATGGAGAAGGAAGCGATCTGGAACAGAAAGAACCGCATCCAGTGCTCTTCTTCTCCCTGGAGATGAGCCACAGCGAAATTACTCAGAGAGTGCTGGGCGCGGAAGCCCGAGTACAAACCGACCGACTGCGGACGGGCAGGCTGAACGACGAAGACTGGAGCAAGATCAGCACCGCCATGGGACGTCTGGGGGAACTGCCTTTGTGGATAGACGACAGCCCCAGCATGTCAATTTTGGAAGTGCGCGCCAAGTCCAGACGACGACACGCTGAAGCCGGAGGGCTCACGCTGGTGGTGGTTGACTATCTGCAGCTTCTGCTCGGCGGAAATAGAAACGAGAACCGTCAAGTAGAGGTTTCTGAATTCAGCCGCGGGCTGAAAACGCTCGCACGCGAACTCAAATGCCCCGTACTAGCGCTCTCTCAACTCAGTCGAGCACCCGAAGCCCGACAGGACAAGCGTCCGATGCTCGCCGACTTGCGCGAGTCCGGCGCCATCGAACAAGACGCCGACGTGGTCATGTTCTTGTATCGCGACGAGGTCTACAACCCCGAAAGCAAAGACCGCGGCATTGCGGAACTTCAAATCGCCAAACACCGCAGCGGACCCACCGGATTGATCAAACTGATATTCCTGCCGACCTTCACAAAATTCGTGGACGCAGCTCCCCAAGCCATAGGAAACGAACCAACAGGCAGAACAAGCGACCCCGGAGCGGAAAACTTCTGAACCGGCTGAGGACGTTCTCATGTACTTCCTGGGGGACGATCTCCTGCAATGGCTCGTGCTGGCGCTCGGCGCTGCGCTGGCAATAGGCAATTTGCTGGCTCTGGTACGCCCGCGACCCCCGGGCAGCCAGGGCGGAGAGTTGATCAGACCGCCTCTCGGAAGATGCCTTGCCATGATTGCCGTGGGCGCTCTAGCCACCATTTGGGCGCTCGCAAGTCTTCTTGCCAACTAGGTTGGGGCTATGCCCAACTACGTAAGACTGGAAAAGGACGCAGCGCCGGGAGTGGCCGCCGTTTTGCTTGAACGACCGCCGATGAACGCTCTAAACAGCCAGGTAACCGAAGAAATACTCGAGGTTGCCAAGCAGTTGGAAAATTCAGAGGACGTAAGAGCTTTCGTGCTCTGGGGCGGTCAGAAAATTTTTGCAGCAGGAGCAGACATCAAGGAGTTTTTGGACTTCTCCAACGAAGACGCCAAAAGAACTTCGCAAAGAATGAACGAGGCCTTCGCCCGACTAGCCGACCTGCCCCAGATCAGCGTCGCCGCGGTCAACGGATACGCCCTTGGCGGCGGATGCGAACTGGCTATGTGCGCCGATTTCAGGGTGGCAGGCGAAGACGCCGTGTTCGGTCAGCCGGAAATCCTTCTAGGCATCATCCCAGGTGCCGGAGGAACACAAAGACTTCCGCGCCTCGTCGGTGTCAGCCGAGCCAAGGAAATCGTCTTCAGCGGCAGGCAGATCAAAGCCAAGGAGGCGCTGACCATAGGGCTCGCTGATCAAGTCACTGCTCCTGAAGACGCCTATCGGACTGCCCTGGAGATGGCGCGCCGCTTCGCCGTCGGACCCGCCGCTCTGCGCGCCGCCAAACGCTCCATCAACCGGGGAATTGAGTTGCCACTCGCTTCAGCCTTGGACGTTGAGAGCGAAGAGTTCGCCGCTGCCTTCTCCACCGCAGACGCTCAAGTTGGTATTACGAGTTTCCTGGAGCGAGGGCCTGGAAAAGCAACGTTCACCGGAGCTTGACGGCAGCCAAGAAGACGCTCAAATGGATAACGAAGAGGAGATCGGATGAGCATCTCAACCGGAATAGTGAATGCGGACTGGCTGCGGGAAAACCGCTCTGGCGTCGTGGTTGCGGACGTGCGCTGGTACCTCGACGGCAGATCCGGGCGCGACGCCTACGAAAGGGGCCGCATCCCCGGTGCCGTGTTTGTGGACCTCGACGAGGACCTTTCCGGCCCTCCCACGCCCGAGGGCGGACGACACCCCTTGCCCGACCCAAAGGCGTTTGCCGACGCTATGAGCCGCTGCGGAATAGGAGACAGACAGGCGGTCGTGGCGTACGACGACTGCGGCGGAATGGTGGCTGCCCGCCTCTGGTGGATGTTGAGCGTGCTGGGAGAAGAAGCGGCGGTGCTCGACGGAGGTCTGCGGAAATGGGGAGGTCCTCTGATCTCCGCCGCGGAAGAAGCCGCCCCTGCAGAGCGCCAAGCCGACTTCACACCTAGGCCGTGGCCAGCGGAAGCGGTGGCCACGGCGGACGAAGTGGAGCGACTTCGCAGTGACAGCGAAAGTGTGATACTCGACGCCCGGACGAGCGAACGATTTCAAGGTCAGCCAAACGAGATCGACGTGCGCTTCGGACACATCCCGGGGGCAGTCAGCTCACCGTATTCAACCAATTTGAATCCCGACGACACGCTGCGGTCTCCAGCGTCGCTGCGTCAGCACTTCACCGACTGCGGAATCAAAGGGGACACCTCGGTGATCGCCTATTGCGGATCAGGGGTGAGCGCTTGCTTGAACCTACTCACTCTCAAACTGGCTGGACTGCAGCCGGGCAGGCTGTTCGTGGGATCATGGTCGGCTTGGGGAGCAGACCCCAACCGCCCGCTGGCAACGGGAGCTTGAGCGGCCGCTAGGCGCCGGCAGCAGCCGAACTAGAGGACTGCGCCCCCCTGAACTCAAAGCGTATGCGGGGGTGATTCCAGCTGCACTCTGCACACACTTCAACCACATAGCAGGAAAAGTTGCCCTTCCTGCGGCGAATGCGCTCAAAGTCTTGAGCGGTCAGAACACATACCCCACTGGACGGCAGGCGCGGGCCGAATACATACCTGACCAGCACTAAGACGCCATCCCCGCAAAGAGGGCAATCATCCCCAGTGGGCTCGCTGTAGGAATGCGCCGCCCGCAAAAGCTCAGGGTGGGCGTAGCAAACGCTTTCACGAGTGATGCTCCCGTCTTGCACTGAAACAATGGCAGCGTTGCGCATCAGCCGATAGTCAACCGTGGACTCAGCGACCAGAGCAGAGTGGGGAAGGGGATTGTCCACGCCCAACACCGTAACCGCAGCGTGCGTCAATCCGTCATGGGCGCAGCGCATGCCACTCCCTGAGGCGGGCTCTGGCCGCAGTTGGCGGCTGGGGGCCTTCGTTGATGCGCAAGGATTCGAGATACCTCAAGGCTGCCCCCACCGCCGGGCCGGGCGGAATACCTAGTTCGGCCATGACCTCCTCTCCAGTCAACGCAGCGGAAGGATCCTGGAGATTCTCCTCAAAATCCAGACGGCGAAAATGCTCAGCGAAGGAATCCAGCCAAGAGCGGCAGCGCTGGGCTTCCCCTGCGGGGGCAGCGCACGAAGCGGCGGCGGCAGCGAGTTCCAGAGACTGGCTTGCTACGGGGGCGGCCTCAGCGGCCCATCGACGCACGTTGCTGTCCTGAATTGGCGCATGCCCCAATTCCTCGGTTTCCTCGCCTGCCGGACGGGACGCGCTCTTTGGAAGCGAATGACCGACCGAGGTAGAGGCTTGCCGACCGAGGGCGGAGTTCGCCAACTCCAAGAGCGACGCAGCCGCCCGGGCGGACGCCGCGCTCTCCCGAACGTCGGAGGAAGAGAAGTTCAAGCGCCGCAACGTCTCATCCATATCTTCAACTCCCCACAGCAAGGCAGCGAGGCGAAGAGACAAGCTTGGGGTGAGGGAAGCGAGCGGGAGAGGTGAGCGAAGGCAGGCGGGTTCAGACGTTCCCCCGAAAATTTGTCGCAATAAGCCAGTTTCAGCCAGCAAACGCACACCCGGCGCCGGATCTTCTAAAAGCAACAGCAGCCTTAATTCGGCGCTGATGCGTTCAGAAGACACGATTTGCAGCCGGGCGGCGAGTTTCGTCATAGCAGCTGTGACCGATCGTGTCGGTTCAACATTGAGCGCAGCGACGAAGCGGGCGGCCCGCATCATGCGAAGAGGATCGTCGGCAAAGGAAACTTCCGGCTCAAGCGGCGTCTCCAGCACCCTGCGCTCCAAGTCGGCTTTCCCACCGAAAGGATCGATGATCTCAGGTTCAGTGCGGCCAGTTTGTGCTTCAGACGGCGCGCCGCCGCGGGCGGGCAACTGAACCGCCATTGCGTTTATCGTGAAATCCCGCCTAGACAGATCTGTACACACGTCAGCGCCAAAGACGACGGCGGGCTTGCGGGACGTCTCTTTGTACGCATCCGCTCGGTGAGTGGTTATTTCCACAACACGCCCATCCTTGCGGCAGCCCACCGTCCCGAACCGCTTGCCTTGCGTCCAAACGGAGTCCGCCCAGCCTCTCAGCACCTCTTCGGTGACGTCGGGGCGGGCGTCAGTGGTCATATCCACTTCGGTGTCAAAGGCGAACTCCATCCCCAGAAGCAGGTCTCGCACGATTCCCCCCACTAGATAGAGCTTCCAGCCCCCCGCTGCGGCGAAAGAGTGCCCCCAGGGCGCTAACTCATCAACCGCAAGCGACAACGACGAGCGGCTCATCGGGGAGGCCGCCATCCGAAGCGCCTTACCTCTGAGCGGCGAACCGCGACGAAGCCGCGACGCCAGGAGACGGCATCGGGCATCTCCCCTTCCTCTAGACGAAACACAAACTGATCAGATTGCAGCGCGAACGCTAGAGGCGTCCATCAACACCTCTTTCCCCGGGCCTCCGGACGTCGGAGGCTCAAGGTGGAGAACCTCTCCGGCCAGCGACGCTAGACAAGCCGCGGACGAAGCGGCTAAGGCGGTGAGGTCGTAACCGCCTTCCAGAAACGCCACTACGCGACCGGGTTTCACGACGGACGCAACTGAAGCCGTCAAGTCCGCAAAATCTCCACTGCTTAAGCCGAGAGACGTGAGGGGATCGGTTCTATGAGCGTCAAAGCCGGCGGAGAGCAACAGCCAGCTAGGTGAAAAACTTTCGACCGCCGGCAGCACCACTTCCTCCCAGGCTCGCATGTAAACGTCGCCAGTGGTGTTTGGAGGGAACGGCAAATTCAAGGTTGTGCCGCGGCCTGCGTCTACGCCGATTTCGTCAAGTGCGCCCGTGCCGGGATAGGCCGGATACTGATGCATTGACACATAGAACACTTCCGGGCATGAGTAGAAAATGTCCTGAGTGCCGTTGCCGTGGTGGGCGTCGTAGTCCACGATCAGCACCCTTTCCCCCATCGCCCTCAAGCGAGCGGCAGCCACCGCAACGTTGTTGAACAGGCAAAACCCCATGGAGCGCACTGCAGTGGCGTGATGCCCGGGCGGACGCACGGCGCAAAAGGCGGCCGTAGCTCCCTTTACGGCGTCGTGCGACAGCGCTTCAATGGCCGCAAGCCCAGCGCCTGCCGCCACTCGGGCAGCAGTCAGCGAACCGGCGCTCACGTAGGTGTCGGCGTCTAAGGCGCAAGGATTTCCAGAAGAAACGCCGAGTGACGCCAGCCGATCCAGCACTCCGGCGCCGTGGACAGCGAACAGTTCTTCGTCGGTGACTGCCTTCGGCGCATGCGGGATGAGGGCGTCGTCCAAGCCGTTGGCGCGCACGCCGGCGGTCACGGCGGCGAGGCGGCGAGGGGTTTCAGGGTGAAACGAACCAGGATCGTGCTCCAAGAACCGTTCGTCTGTCAGAAACAAAACGGACATAATACAAGCCTATTGAAGACTATGTTTATACGAACAAGTCTTTTCACGCGACCGACACGTGACTTAAACAACCAGGGGGTGTTATGACTGGCGTACGCGTAGTCACCGACAGCACTTGCGACCTGCCGGAAGATTTGCTCGAAGAACTGGGCATCACGATGGTGCCGCTAACCGTCATCATCGACGGCGAGGAGTTCCTCGACCGCAAAGATCTTTCGTCCGAGGATTTCTATCGGATGATGGCCGGCAGCCAGAAACTTCCTACCACCGCGGCGCCCGGGGAAGGTCCGTTCGCGACGGTCTTTCGCAAACTCGCAGAGGAAGGGGCAGAAGGAGTGCTTTGTGTAAACCTGTCCTACGCACTTTCCGCCACAGGGCAGGCGGCCGTGAAAGCCGCGGAAAGCGTGAAGGGCGAAATACCCGTGCGCTGCATTGACAGCCGCTCCCTGACAGGTGGACTTGGCAGCATTGCCATTAATGCTGCCAAAGCAGCAGCCGAAGGAGCTTCGCTAGAGGCCTTGGCCGAACTCGCCGAAACTCAGGCGCAGCGCACCCGCCTTTTCGGAGCGCTCAACACTCTGGAGAACCTGAAGCGAAGCGGACGGGTCAGCGGCGCCAAGGCGATGTTCGGAAACATTTTGGCCATCAAACCCATAGTCGACGTCAGCACCGGCGAAGTGCTGGAAGCCGCGAAACCCCGAACTCGCCGCCGGGCCTTTGAATGGCTGCGCGACCGACTGCTCAAGGACCAACCCATCTCCGATCTCTACCTAGGACACGGCAACGCAAACGACTTCGACCTCCTCCTGCAAACCCTGGGCGACGCCATGGACATATCAGGCGCCCGGATCGGCGGTATCGGGCCGGTGATCGGCACGCACGCAGGTGGAGGTGTCGTAGGGGTTACCTACACAACAGACGCGCCCATCTGAATTCGGCTCCTCCCGAAAGCCGCAGCCGAGCAGACCCCAGCAATGCAGCCAGGACGCCTGCTCAAGAAGCGTTACAGGCTGCGCAAACTCGTGGAGTCGGACATCGGATCCGACACTTGGGTGGCGCGCGACGAAGTACTCGACAGGGAAGTATTCGTCAAACTGCTGAAGCTTGAGGTTGCCGCCAGCGCGGAAGGTCAAAAACGTTTCAGCCGAGAAATAGGGAACATGGCGAACCTCAGCCATCCCAACATCATGGCCACCTACGACACAATTCAGGACTACGCGGCGACAGGGGCCGTAAGGGAGAAGGTGCGCGGCAAGCCCCTCACCCATTTTCTGCGAGCGCGCGGGGCGCTGCCTCCAATCGAGAGCATCGGCATGGCGACACAGGTAGTAGACGCTCTGACTGCAGCTCACGAGCACGGCATATTCCACCAGAATCTGCGCCCCGAAAGCGTCTGGGTATGCGTCGACAGAGTGATCAAGGTAACCGACTTCGGGAGCGTCTGGAGGTTGGGGTCGAGCGGCGCCGTGCTGCCCGGGGTCTATTCCGACCCTAGGTTGCCGGCAGAGGCGGAAGCCGACGAGCCGGCGGAGGTCTACGCCCTTGGGAAGTTGCTGGCGGCTTGTCTAGACGCTTCTAGCCGCGACGCGGTTCTCCTCGGTCTCAGCACGGAAGAGACCAAGCTGCCCGACGACTTTTTGATTTTCCTCGCAGCCGCCTGCGCTGAGGATCGAAGCCATCGCCCCACCCTCGGGCAGGTAAAGACGTCGCTGCTTTCAGCCGGCAAGCAGTTGGAGTCGAAAAGCAAGACGGCCACCCCCGCCGCAAAGCCGCAAGCGCTTCAGTCAACCGCCGCCAGCCGCCCCGAGCCGCCCGGCCCAGAAGAATGGCAGCGCAAACGAAGCAGGGTGAGGTGGTGGCTTATCGTTCTGGGAATAGTGGCGCTGGCAGCCGGCATCGTGGTTTCCTTGCTGAGTTCAGGCAACAACCTCCCCGAGAGAACTATCCGCAGCCCCGAAAATTCCGCTCCAATTGGAACCTTGACCACGAGTTCAACCACCTATGAGACGGGCAGCAACACGACCGACAAGACAGAAGACAGCGAGGAGGCGGCGCCTCCCGAGGAGGTAACGAACAGCGGAGGGGAGGGGCTCATAAGCGTTGTCTATGCGACCACGTTTGCTGAGGATGCGCCCAGCGGACAACTTGGGACTGAGCCCGAAGCGGTCTACGACGGCGATGCGAGCACTTATTGGGAAACGCCCGGCATTATCGCTGGCAACCTCACCGTGGGAGGCGTCGGTTTGGTGATGAAGCTAAATCAGGCCATCCCGCTGCAGGAAGTCCTGGTGCGCTCCCCCACTTCAGGGTGGTCTGCGGAGATTTACGCAGCCGAAGCGGCGTTTCCGCAACGCTCCGACTGGGGCAACATCGTCGACGGACGCCGCATTGAGAACGGGGAAGCAATCTTCAAGATGGGCGGAACCAACGCCAATTCCATACTCCTCTGGATCGACGAACCAGCCGCCGCTCTAACCAACCAGATTCGGATAAGCGAAATAGCGGTAGTCCCCGCCGAAGAGTAGGTTCAAAAAGTCAATAACTGCGGCCTTGCCAACAGCGGCATTGTCAGGCTTAATTACATCTATGTAATTCAATAAAATGCCGACTTACCGGCAAAAGCACAAGCAGCGATTTCCAAACAGGAATGACGATATGCAAGCGGTAAACTGAACACACTCATGGAAGACTGGAAAAAGCAAGCAGTCCCAGGTCTGCCCGAGGACTGGCCAGAGCGAACCGCCGAGCGCGTCACCCGCATACTGGGCAAAGTTCGCAAAGCGACGGATCGCCCTACGGCGAATGTAGCTCGGCGCCTGGTCTATGGATCAATCGCCGCCGTTGCGGCGCTCGCCGCGGGGATATTGCTGATAATCAGCAGCATCCGGCTGATCGACGCCTATCTGCCTGCCGAAGTCTGGGCCGCCTACACCATTCTCGGCGGCGTCTTCACCGCCCTCGGTCTCTGGATCTGGGCCAAGCGCCCGGCGCGAGTTGCTTCCAAGCAGGAATGAACTCGGCAGAGCAAACGCCAATCAAGCAACAGAAATACGCTGACTGCCAATGAGTTCTACCGAACGAGAAGTCGTCATACTCGGAGCAGGCCCCGCCGGGCTGACGGCAGCCATCTATTGCGCCAGAGCCGACCTTGCTCCGCTGGTCTTTGAAGGCGAACCCTCCTCTACTACCGATCAGCCGGGCGGTCAACTAATGCTGACCACTGACGTAGAAAACTACCCAGGATTTCCCGAAGGTGTGATGGGCCCCAACTTGATGATGGACTTCCGCGCCCAGGCCGAGCGCTTCGGCGCCGAGATGCGAACCGAAAAAGTCACGAAGGTTAACCTCACCACCCATCCCTTTGAACTTTGGGTGGCTGGGAAAGACGACAGCGAGCCGGATTGCCTAGCCGCCTCCGTAATAATTTCCACCGGCGCCCAGTCGCTGATGCTCGGGTTGCCAGAGGAAACCCGTCTCATCGGTCGAGGTCTGTCAACCTGCGCCACCTGCGACGGATTTTTCTTCAGAGACCAGGAGATCGCCGTCGTAGGAGGGGGCGACTCCGCCATGGAAGAAGCCCTCTTTCTCACCAAGTTCGCATCCAAGGTGACCGTCATTCACCGACGAGATCAGCTCCGAGCTTCCAAGATCATGCAAGAACGCGCCTTTGCGTCGGATCGCATCGAGTTCCTCTGGGACCATGTCGTGTCCGCTATTAACGGAGACGAACGAGTGGAAGGCGTGAGAGTGTCCAACACGAAGACCGGCGTAGAGCACGACCTGCCTCTAGGCGGCCTGTTCATCGCCATCGGCCACCGACCAAACACCGACCTGTTTAAAGGTCAACTCAAGATGAAGGAGAACGGCTATCTCCTTACCCAACTTGGCTCAACCCGCACCAACGTAGCGGGGGTCTTCGCTTGCGGAGACGTGCAGGACGACACATACCGGCAAGCCGTCACCGCCGCCGGAAGCGGATGCATGGCCGCCATCGACGCCGAGCGCTGGCTCGAAACCCAAAACAGCCGCAACAACGCAGCGGCTGAGGCTAGCGTTTAGCTGCACAAACCCAAACAACCAAGGAGAACCCATGGCAGAAGAAATCACCACCCTAGACTCAGCCACGTTCGCTGAAAAAATCGCTTCTTCCGAAGTACCTGTTGTGGTGGACTTTTGGGCTGAATGGTGCGGCCCGTGCAAGATGATCGCTCCGATACTTGAAGAAATCGCCAGCGAGCATGGTGACAAGATCGCCATCTCAAAACTGAACGTGGACAACGACCCCGACATAGCGCGTGAGCACCAAGTCATGAGTATCCCCACTTTGCTCGTCTTCAAAGACGGCGAGACCGCAAAGCGCATAGTTGGCGCAAAAAGTAAAGCAGCCCTCCTCGCCGATCTTGCCGAGTTTCTTTGAATAGAGGAGAGATTCATAACCAATGAGGCGATACGGATCGCCCTAGGCGACCGAGGGGCGGTTGTAAGAGAACTCCACCGCCGCCTAGCCGAGATCGGAGAGACGGGCGTCTCCCCGGCCTCCAACCTTTTCACCAGCGAGACAGCCGACGCCGTTCGCCGCTTCCAACAGGAACACGGTCTAGAACCAGACAGCGTCTGCGGACAAGCCACTTGGACCGCTTTGGTGGAAGCAGGTCACCGGCTAGGCGACCGTCTCTTGTATCTGCGGTCTCCTTTCCAGCGAGGAGAAGACGTCTTTGAGCTGCAGCGGCAACTAGGTTCTCTCGGATTTCACGAAGGCAGGGTGGACGGCATACTAGGACCCGAAACGTCCGCCGCAATCCGACTTTTTCAACAAAACATGGGATTGAACAGCGACGGAATTTGCGGGCCCGACACCGTAGAAGCGCTGTCTCAGATCAAACCCGGCGACAGCCACAGCATGGGCATGCTTCTAGAGCGAGAAAGGCTAAGAGCCGGGCCTAGCAGCCTTTCCGAAGCAAGACTTGCGATCTGCGGATCTCTCTGGACATCGGTGTTGAACGCTGTCGTCCGCACCTTGAGGCGCAAAGGAGCTACAGTCGCCTTGCTTTGCGAAACGGACGGATCAAAACTGGCTAAAGAGGCCAACAGTTTCCAAGCGAACGCCTGCCTTAGCCTGCACCTAAACGAAGACACTTACAGCGAGTTGGCTTATTTCTCTACTGCGGGCTTCGAATCCGAGGGCGGCAAGCAGTTGGCTGAAATCCTCCAATCGGTGCTGAAAAAGGTCTTGAAAGGTCAGGAGATAGGGGTAGTTGGAATGCGGAATCCCCTGCTCAGAGAGAGTAAAATGCCGGCCGTTGAGTGTCGCCTAGGGCCGCGCAGCAAAATCCTAGAACTTCAAGGGTTGGTAGCACGCGGCGTCTCCAACGGCTTTTCCGTATGGATGAAAAACCCTGTTGAGAAAGATATTCAATAACCCCACGCAGTTTTTCACAGATTTGTTCACAATCTGAATTACTTTTTTGAATTGACCAGACCAGACGGCGCTGGCAATGCGCGTACCACCGCAGCTTACGAGGTTCCCGCAAACAGGAATCGCCGATTCATGTAACGATTTGGCGGTAAATTCTCTCCAGATCGGCCAGGTCGGCGAAATTCACTGTAATTTTGCGCTTCTTAGAGCCAAACGCCACTTCCACGGAAGTTGAAAGGTATTCAGCAAGTAGATTCTCAAGCTCGGCAATCACAACGGGGCGCTTTGAAACTGCGGATGCATCCCTCCCTTGTGTGGGCGGCTCCTTGCCATTATTGCGCCCGGGGACATGCTCTGATGATGAAGTTCCTGATTCCTCTCTAATGCAGGACTCCAACTGTCTTACAGTCCATTCTTCTTTGCAGGCTTTCCTAGCTAGGGAAACCTGAGCGTCGGCATCTTTCACCGCAAGCAACGCTCGGGCGTGGCCGGGGGAGATTTCCTGGCCTACCAGCAATTTTTGCACTTTGGGAGAAAGCTGCAACAAGCGCAGCGAGTTGGCTATCGCCGAGCGGCTGCGACCTACCCTCTCGGCCAACTCATATTGCTTTAACCCAAATTCCTGCAGTCGGGAGAAGGCCAAGGCCTCTTCTATGGGGTTCAGGTCATCTCTCTGGAGATTCTCAACGAGCGCTTCCTCAAGAGATCTTTGATCGGCCGCGTCTCTAATCAGAGCAGGTATGGTTTCTAAACCGGCTCGTTTGGCGGCGCGCCAGCGACGCTCACCAGCAATAATCTCAAACTTCTGAGTGTCAATCTGCCTGACCAAGATGGGTTGGAGCACGCCGAGTTGGCTCACCGAAGCAACCAAGCCTTCTAGAGATTCCTCATCAAAGACTTCACGGGGCTGATGACTATTTGGAACGATGCTCGATAGCCCCAGTTCCCGATATGAACCGAAGTTCACTGTTCCGTCCTCAGGTATGAGCGCTCTGATTCCGCGTCCGAGGCCGCGTTGTGTACTTTTCATCTGGATTCAAACTCCTCTGCTAGTAGACGGTAAGCAAGTGCTGCAGTTGACTTCGGGGCGTGAACCCTGATCGGCGCTCCATGCGAAGGAGCTTCGGCCAGCCGAACTGAACGCGGAATCTTCACTTTCGCTACGATATCTCCAAATTGTGTGCAGACTTCCTTCGCTACCTGCAAAGACAGTTTCGTACGGCTGTCGTACATTACTAGAACCATCATCGCCAACTCCAGGTCGGAATTGAGGTAACGGCGAACCTGGGCTATATGCATCTTGAGCTGCATCAAACCTTCAAGAGCGTAATACTCGCACTGAATGGGGACCAATATCTCCTTGACGGCCGTCAAGGCATTGACCGCCAACAAGCCCAGCGAAGGAAGGCAGTCAACGAAAATGTAATCAAACTCTTCCACCGCCTCACTCAGCGCCGTCTGAAGACGCCGCTCCCTGTTGAAAGCGGACTGAAGCTCTATTTCCGCTCCAGCAAGATCCAAGTTTGAAGGCAAAATCCACAGATTCTCATAAGAAGTGGAAATGACGCTATCCAGCAAAGGCTTACCGTCAACGATCACGTCGTAGGTTGAAGAAGCCACGCTTCGCGGATCGATTCCTATACCCGTCGTTGCGTTGGCTTGCGGGTCGCAGTCTACGATCAGCACCCTGTTGCCGCGGTCGGCGAGACAGTCGGCTAGGTTGATCGTAGTTGTGGTCTTCCCTACGCCACCCTTTTGATTAGCGACTGCCAGCATTCTGGCCTGGGATTTCTTTGATTTTGCCATCAATGAAACTCCTCCCTTGTTGCGCCCTTTCCAGGGACTATTTTCTCGCACGAAGACGAGATTGTCAATACCCAATTTGGAATTGATCATGTCCAATCCCAAGTAAATATAAATTTTAGCAACGAACAAATAAGCAAGACAAAATGTTTCACGTGAAACATTTTGATATGCAGGAAAACATTATAAGCAGGTTTTCCACAAATTATCCCCAAGCAGTATCCCCCTATTGCCGAAGGCGGCGCAGTTCCACAAACGCGGGCTGGCCTTCATGGCGGGTTCGCAATGACAAGCCTATCGTGCGCAGGCGCTCGAGCGGCCATCTGTTGAAGTCGGGGCGTTCAGGTTCGGTGATGATAAGTCGAGCATCGGATTCATAAAGCCGACCGCTGCTTCCGCCGTTTTCATCGGAGGCCCGAAAGCACGAGCAACCAGCAAGTCAAAGCTTTGCGACAAAGACCTGACCGCCAAGCGGGCTTCCTGCACCAAGACTTCAACCCGATCTTCAATCCCTAGAACGACCGTTGCCCAATCCAAGAAATCCCCGCAGCGCGTTCGTCTGTCTAACAGAGTCCACGATGTACCCAGCCAACGACACGCCAGAACGAGGCCGGGGAGACCAGCGCCCGTGCCCAAGTCAAGGCAAAAAGATCCCCCAGCATCACCCAAGCATCTCCCTAATCCGTCCGCATGCTCTATCTCCTTCTCAGGAGTGGTCGAACGACCTATAAGGCCAAGCTTCTGAGCTCGTTCAAAAACTCTACATAACGCCGATTCGTCGGAATTCACCTGCGCACTCGGTTAGTCAACCGGGAACACTACCACACGTCGGCGAGGATCTTCGCCTTCGGATCGGGTCTGAACCCCGTCAATCTGCATAGCGGCGTCATGAACGATTTTTCTCTCCAAAGAATTCATCGGCTCAAAGGCAATAGCTTCGCCAACCTCGCAAACTTCTCTTGCGATCTTTCTAGCGAAGTCCTCCAAACGTTCCTTTCGCAATCTCCGATAACCGCCTATGTCCAGCCGCACTCTCGAGTACCTGCGCCCGCGAGCGCTTCGCCGTATGCATACATGCAACAAGTCCTCCAGAGCTGCAAGCGTGGCTCCTTTAGATCCAATCATCAGACCGGGATCATTGCTTTCTACGTCTAAGTGCAAAATTCCTTCCCGACTAGAAACGTTAACGACGGCCTGCGGATCAAACGCATGCACCGCCCCTTCTACAAAAGATCGAGCAACTTTCTGTTGCTCGGTGTCTTGCATTACTCCGTCATCATTTACCTCGGTCATCGTCTTCCTTTCTCGGCTGTTTTTTGGTTTTCCAGTAGTACTAGTTCGCTCATCCTTCGTTTTCCCTGAGGACTGCGTCCTGGCAGAAGACCGCTTTGTATTGTTTTTTGCTTCAAACGAAGACTGGCGAGACTTCAAACTCTGCCCTCTTTGTTTCCGAAACCGCCCCTTTCTATATTCTGGAGCAGGACGGGGAGCAATACGCGCTCGTACCTGAGCCTTCCTCTTACGTATACCTAGCAAACTTGTGCTGGGTTCCGCAATTATCTCAAACTCGGCCTCGTTCTCATCTACTCCTAGCTGATCAAGCGCCAACTCCTTGGCTACTTCCACCGTGATGGCTTCGACAACTATCCATTCCATAATTTATCTACCTTCTTCGTTTTTTGCTTCTACGCTGCTGCGCGCCCTTTGGAGTCACTCGGCTTGAAGTGGGTTTCGGGGGCGGTTCATTTTTCTTCTTGCGTTTTCTGGAACTCTCTTTGGGCTTCTTCTTCGGTTGCTGTTTTTCGGGAACTGGCTTCGGCGGCGGAGGAGGAGTCTTCACCGCTGGGGGCTTGGGCTTAGGCTTGGGAGGCGGCCCGCTCACGGGACGGATCCTCCCATGACGATACGGGTCTGGCGGCTTAGAAAGACCCAGTCTCTCCCCCAAACCGCCTGAGGGTTCTTCGTCAGGTGCTGGAGAAACGACGTCTTCGCCCGCCTCGTTTTCGCTTCCGGGTTCTTCATCGGTCCCGGGCTTATAGAACTTTCTTGTAATAAACGCCTGCTGACCTATGCGAATGAAACTCTGCGCCACGTAGTAGACCACCAAGCCAGCGGGCAGACCGAAGGAAATCACAGGAAGGATGATGGGAATGACCTTCATCATCAATCGAGCCTGCGGCGTCTGAGGCAGACTGGAACTCCGCCCGCTGATCTGACGTTGCTGGTAGTAACCCAGCAACGCCACCAACAGAATCAATCCAATGTAGGGGAGGCCTCGGACGAAACCAGACGAAATGGCGGAACCAGCGGTCTCGGCAAGATCTAGACCCCAAGACCGCATCTCGTTGGTCGCTACAAGATCCTTGTAAAGCTGGCTGTCTGCATTCAGATAATCCGGATTGAAGTTCAATTTTGGCGCATCCACCAAGGCCAGCTGGCCGTCCGCCCTCGCGGCACCCGCCGCCGCTGCGGCGGCGTGGTGACCCAGATTGGAGGTTCGCCTAGCCAAACCCCGCAGCAGCCAAAAAAGGACTATAAAAACTGGGGACTGCATGAGCAGAGGCAAGCAACCCCCTAGAGGATTCACGTTGTTGGATCGATAAAGCGCCATCATTTCCTCGTTCAGGCGCTGGCGGTCGTGACGAAATTCCGCCTGAAGCCGTTTGACCTGCGGCTGCAGCTTGCGCATGGCCAGCATTGACTTCGTGCTTCTAATCGTTATAGGCGTCAGAAGCGTCATAACGCAGACGGTCAGCAGGACGATCGCTCCCGCATAGCTAGGCCAGAAGCTGTAGAAGAAGGCGAGAGCCCAGGCCCCGGCGTCAAATAGTGGATTGAAGATTGCCATGAATGGACTATTCGCCTAGATCCGTCTAAAAGGAGTTGGCCGACCGAGAGGCGGCTGACACTTCACCATCCGAGCATCCCCTTCAAGCGAAGATTTCTGCGAAAGACCTCTAGGAGAAGGCACGGGATCATGTCCGAATGGGCCGAGCGGGCGGCACTTGGCCAAGCGGCGCACCGCGTACCAAGTTCCGCGGGCGGCGCCGTGCGTCCCAATTGCTTCGGCAGCGTAAGCAGAACAGGTAGGCAGGAAGCGGCATCGGGGCAGCGTACCGGCGCTGAAAGCTTGGTACGAACGGATCAGAGCCAGCAAAATTCTGGAAGGCAACCTCACCTAGCGTCCTTCTCTTGAGCGTCCCGCCCCTGAACGATCTCCGCAAGCGCCCTGGCGGCGAGCAGTTCCAAGTCCGACCAACTTAACGACGCCGCCGCGGGAGACACCCGAACAAGGTAGTCCCCGCTGGGAAACGAATCTGGGTTGGCACTGGACAGGCGTCTGAGAATCTCCCGGAGACGGCGGCGCAGTCGGTTTCTCAACACGGCCGAGCCCACACGGCGCCCGACGGCAAATGCCACCCTAGGCGGAAGAGCACGCCCGTCCGTCTGATAACAGAACTCCAAAGGCCCCTGCCGCAGGATCGTCCCATGCAGACGGAGTTCCTTGAAAGTGGAGGAAGTCCGGATACGCCAGATCAGGCCGACAGCCTCTTGCGTCCCCGGCGGCGCCGGTCGCGCAGGATTGCTCGGCCGCCTCGACTGCTCATACGGCGGCGAAAGCCGTGGCGACGCGCCCGACGGCGCACTTTTGGTTGATACGTTCGCTTCACTCGTAATCCTCCTCATTCCAGACTTCGCCCGAACTCCCGTAAATCTAAGCACTTGCGGCGTTCCGGACGGACGGGCGCACGAAGGGGCTGCCCGGAACTCTGCTAACAGATTGACGCTAGAGGCTGACACCGGCGACCGCAACACATGGCCGAGCAAGCAATTGCGAATTGCTGCCAAAAACGGCTTGCGAATTTTTTTCAGGCGTGTAGATTTTCCGGAAAGCCAGAGGCGACCTTCCCGCACCACCGCTTCGCCCGCCAGCAAAATTTAGAACCGTGTGGTAAGACTGCTACGCAGTCACGAGCACCAAGAGAAAGAAGCCTCCCTTGAACGAGCCAGTCCCCCAGCACCCCGCAGACATCTGGAACGAATGCGCCACCACCATCAAGGAGCAGGTCTCGGACATGGTCTGGCAGTCCACCTTCAAGAACGTCATCCCTCAAGCCATCCAGAGCGCCAGCCTCATCGTCAGCGTCCCGAACCCCTTCATCAAGGAAAAGCTGGAACGCCGCTTCGCCCCCCTGATCGCCGATGAACTAGAAGCAGTCTCAATGGGAGCGCTCGACTCCCTGATTATCAACGTTGAAATCGTCGAAGAAATGGACGATGATGACTATCCGGAATTGACCATTCCTCACGGCGACGGCCACGGCGCACCGACTTCTGACATGCATCGGGCAGCGACGCCCAAGGTCGAACCCTCAGCCAAATCAAAGATCAACCCCCAATTTACATTTGAAAAATTCGTCAGCGGACCTTCCAACTACTTCACCCACGCCGCCGCTCTCCGAGTAGCCGAAGAACCGGGAGAGGCCTATAACCCCCTCTACATCTACGGAGGCACTGGACTCGGAAAAACTCACCTCCTAGGTGCGATAGCCAATTATGTTCAAGACCACTATCCCACGCTTCTTGTCTACCTTATTCCAACTGAATCATTCATGAACGAATTTGTACAAGCAATCAGAACAAAACAACTGTACGAATTCAAAGAACGCTACCGAAAAGCAGACGTTCTCTTATTTGACGATGTCCAATTCTTAGCAAAGAAAGAAACGCTGCAATCGGAATTCTTTTTTACGTTCAACGCTCTCTATGAACTGGATAATCAAATAGTCCTAACCTCGGACTGCCTCCCTGCCGAGATTCCGACTATTGAAAGCAGATTAAAAAGTCGCTTTCAAATGGGTCTTATCACCGATGTTCAGCCTCCTGATATTGAAACTCGCCTGGCAATTCTGGAACATAGGATAAGTAAGGCGGACAGTCAACGTGTGAGCAAAGAAATACTTCTCTACATTGCAGAACAAGTTCCAAACAATATTCGTGAATTAACGGGAGCTTTGAATCGAGTATGCGCCTATGCGTCACTCAATAATAGAAAAATATCAATATTAGAAGCACAGGAGCAGCTCGAAGATCTATTCCCATCCTCGTTCCAAAGTTCAATCAAACCAGACGACATACTAAAAACCTGCTCAGACTATTTCCACATTCCCATTCACGACATAACTGGAGTAACCCGCCGCCAGCCAGTCGTCCAGGCAAGACACACAGCAATGTACCTGATACGAGAACTGACAGATCTTAGCTTCCCAGCAATCGCCGAAAAGTTCGGCGGGCGAGACCACACCACCGTTTTACACGCAACCACAAAAATCAAAAAGCAGATGACAGAGAAGCAAGAAGTCTATCGAATGGTGGCCCAGCTAAGTCGGATGATCAGAAACAGATTTGGGGGCGCTTCCGATGACTTGGCGGCATAAGCTCCCGGCAAATATTTTCACAGACGGGAATAACCCTGTGAACAAACTATTGACAGGGTTTGACCATTGCGGCAGAAATTCACCACGCAAATCAAGTCTCAAAGAGGGCACTGAGTAACTCCGTGAACAATCCACACCAGAAATACCAATCCCTAGCAGGGATATCGCCGATTGATTCACAATTAACAAGCCCTATAACTACAACTAATTTTATACATACAACAAATAGTGAAAGGAGAAACCTGTGAAATTTCGATGTGAGCAAGCTAGCCTTGCGAGAGCAATCGGATATGCCAGCAGAGCGACTTCAAAAGCAGGTCACTCTTTCATTTATCAGGGCATGTTGCTTGAGCTAGACGGTAACCATTTGACTGTCACTGGCAGCGACTTGGACTTGACCATCCAAACGCGTCTGGAAGTGACAGGGTTTGAGAGTGGAGAGGTCTTGGTACCTGCGAAGCTGTTTGTAGAAGTAATCAGGTCTCTGCCACCTGGTGGAGTGGATGTGGAACTCTCCGAGCAGAACGTAGTGATTGAGTCTGCCGATAATAAATCGGAGTTCATCGTGAAGGCCATGGCTACTAGTGACTACGTTGAAGTTCCAGTTGTGGAAGCTGAACCTGTCAGTTTGAAGACTGCCGAGTTCGTTGAAGGCCTGAAGCAGGTTATTCCGGCTGCTAGAAAAGATGATTCACGCCCCATTCTGACGGGTGTCTTGCTCGCTACGAAAGATGCTGATCTGCGCCTAGTTGCGACTGATTCCTATCGCTTGGGGCTTAGCTATTTAAGCAATTTGGCAATTGACGTTAACGAAGAAGATGTAATCGTTCCTTCGCGTGCTCTTGATGAGATCACTAAGCTGATTGAACATTCTGAGGAATTAATACTCCGTTTAGACGAGAGTACAGCGGTATTTGATCTAGAAGACATCACTGTTACTACTCGTTTAATTAATGGAGAGTTTCCGAGTTATGAAGGTCTGATCCCAACAGATCATCCGAATAAACTCGTGGCCGATCGTTCGGAAATGCTTGATGCCATAAGGCGCGTACGCTTGGTTGGAGATTCAGACACCCCAATTAGAATTAATATGAAAGAAGGTTCACTTACTTTGTCTTCCACTACGGAAGTAGGTGAAGCAAGAGCCATCATTGAAAACATGAGTTACGAGGGGGAAGATCTTTTGATTGCGTTCAACGCTGAATATCTCAATGATGGAGTCAAGGTTCTGGAGTCCGAAAAAATCACTTTGTTGACTGCCGACGCTCTTAAGCCAGCATTATTGCAGGAAGAGAATGACAAAGAGGGGGACAAAGAAGACGAGAGTGATTTTCTTTATTTACTCATGCCAGTGCGAGTAGTGTGAGTTTGTTCTGCTTACTTGGTTAGAAGCGACCAATTTTCGGGTTTATCGGAGTATTTCGCTAGAATTAACCGATGTTTTAACCGTTTTAACCGGATCCAATGGATCAGGCAAAACCTCGCTCTTGGAGGCGATCGGCTATCTGGCGTCTTTGAAGTCTTTTCGTGGCGCCGCAACAGGCGATTTGGTCAGGCACGGCGCTCCGGCGGCGATAGTGCGCGGAGAGTTTGTTTTATCTGGACGCTCGCTTCTGGTAGAAACAGAGATCCCTAGCAGTTCTGAGCAGCGCCGGACGTTGCTCAACCGCCAAACCTTGCGAAGAGCAGCAGATCTACGAAAGCAGGTAGCCGTGGTGTCGTTCCAGCCGGACGACCTGAGCATTGTGAAAGGCTCGCCGTCTGCGAGGCGGGAGGCTTGCGATGAAGCTGCGGCGGCTTTGTTCCCTGCTTCGGAGGAAGTCCAAAATCGCTTGAGCACTTGCTTGCGTCAGCGCAACGCTTTCTTGCGCAGCTTGACCGCCGGTCAGCGCCGGGGGCCTCTTGGGGCGTCCGAGGCGCGCACTTTGGACGTCTGGGACGAGCGTCTAGCTGCTCTCGGCACGACCTGGGCTGAGTACCGAAAAAAGGCGCTTGAACTGATTCAGCCGCGCATGACGGCTCTCTACGCTCGCTTGAATCCCTCCCAGCCTGCTGACGTGGAGTTGATCTATGAGCCCCACTGGCTGGCGGAAGGCTACGCCAAGTCGCTGCGGGAAGTCCGCGGCGAAGATGTCGCTAGAGGTTCCACGAGCGTGGGTCCGCATCGTGACGACATCCGCTGGGTGCTGGGAGGTTTCCTGGCTAGAACCCATGCGTCCCAAGGCCAGCAGAGAGCCCTTGCTCTGGCCTTCCGCTTGGCGCTGCATGGAGCTTTGGCAGATTCTTTAGGAGGGCCTCCGTTGCTGCTTCTAGACGACGTGTTCTCTGAGTTAGACAGGACTCGGCAGCGACTGCTGCCCGACCTTTTGCCAGGTGGCCAGGTGTTCTTGGCCACTGCGGAGGAAGTACCGAATTTACCTGCCCCTAGCATGATGGTGGACGTACAGAGTTTGGCGGGCGCGCCGTCAGCAGGCGTAGTCTGCTCATAAGTGTGGCGGAGGCGCTTTGTGCTTGCTCAGAAGACACCGCGGGAACTGAAGACACCGCGGGAGTTGGTGTGAGACATCTGAGTCTGGGGTTAAGACGGGTACTCTCCGGTCTGGGGTTCGGTGATGGCGACCTTGATGATTATCTGACCATCGTCCGTTGCTGGCCCGAATTCGTAGGCGCTGAAGCAGCTCGGCACACTTCGCCGCTCCGATTTGCTAACGGCACTTTGTTCGTTCAAGCGGACGATGCGGCCTGGTGCAGCGAGATACGCTTCTCGGCGCAGACGATCCTGGAAGCGGCGAACGCAGGGCTTGGGGCCGACCGGGTGCAAGAGATCAAAGTCAGGCTTGGATCGGTGCGTTCCCCTTAGAATTAGGTTGCGGTTTCCCCCAATCTTTTCAGGCGTTATTAGCTGTGAAATAGGCGCTTGAGATGGTAGACTGACCGACGCGTGAAAGTCTTTGATTTCAAGATGTTGGTCACAAGATTGAACAGTGGTCGGACTTGTTGGGCATGACCTGTTTGAACAGGGTTTTGCCCCTTTGATTTGCCAGTTGAGGCTTAAAAGCGATCCCCGCCGCCGCGCATCCGCGGGGCTGCGAAACATCTCGGAGAAGGAATGACAGCCGTCGACTCTTACGAAGCATCCGACATAGCCGTTCTTGAAGGGCTGGAAGCCGTACGCCGCCGCCCTGGAATGTACATAGGCTCTACCGGGGCTACCGGCTTGCACCACCTCGTGTATGAGGTCGTAGATAACGCTGTGGATGAGGCCATGGCAGGACACTGCACGTCCGTTGAGGTGTCGCTGCTAGCGGACGGAGGGTGTGAAGTTATTGATGACGGCCGGGGAATTCCCATTGACGCTCATCCCGAGAACCCGGAGAAGTCGGCGCTTGAAGTGGTCATGACCACGTTGCACGCAGGCGGGAAGTTCGGCGGCGGAGGATACAAGATCGCCGGCGGCCTGCACGGAGTGGGAGTTTCGGTTGTCAATGCGCTTTCCTGCAGGCTGGAAGTGGAGATTTGCCGCAACGGAACCAAGTGGTGCATGAGTTTTGTGAACGGCGGCGAAGTGGAACATCCGCTAAGGGGAGTAGGCACTGTTCCTCTGGAAACGACGGGAACCATCGTCCGCTTTTGGCCGGATCCTGAGATTTTCGACGAACTGGGTTTCCTGCCCGCCCGCTTGAAGGAGCGTCTGCAAATGACGGCGTTTCTTAATGCCGGCCTGAAAATCGTTTTCCGAGACTGCCGTCCGGAGCCGCCGCCTACGCCCAGTGTCTACTGCTATTCAGGCGGCATCAGCGATTTCGTGGCGCATCTCAATTCTTCAAAAGAAATGCTGTTTGAGGAGGTTGGTTACTTCTCCCAAGCCGAAGCCGACAAGGAGGTGGAAGTCGCCTTTCAGTGGAATACCGGCTACGCCGTTGACGGCTTGTACTCCTTCGCCAACGGCATCGCCACGACCGAAGGGGGGATGCACGAGGAGGGTTTCCGCAAGGCGCTGACTGGTGCGTTGAACCGCTATGCCGAAGCTAAAGGACTCTTGAAGGCTTCCGAAGGAAACCTAGCGGGGGAAGACATACGAGAAGGCCTGGCCGCCATCGTGAGCGTTCGCCTTTTGGATCCCCAGTTTGAAGGTCAGGTCAAGAGCAAGCTGGGGAACGTAGAGATTCGCTCCATGGTGGAGCGCACTACAAATGCTCATCTGAAGGACTGGCTGGACGCAAATCCCCAGTCGGCGCGCCGGGTGATACTCAAGGCACAGGCCGCGCAGCAAGCCCGCTTTGCTGCCCGCCACGCTCGAGAAGCCACCCGTCGCAAGTCCGCGCTCTCAGGCGCGGGTCTGCCGGGCAAACTCACCGACTGCTCTTCCCGCAATCCCGACGAGTGCGAGCTCTACGTAGTGGAAGGCGATTCCGCCGGCGGGTCTGCCAAGAAGGCCCGAGACCCCCGGACGATGGCCATACTCCCGATCCGCGGGAAGATTTTGAACGCTCAGCGAGCTCGTGTTGACCGCTTGATGAAAAACACAGAGGTCACCGCTTTGATCAGCGCAATCGGGGCTGGAGTGGGCGACGATTTCGACGCTGAGAAGATCCGCTATGGCAAGATTGTTCTCCTGTGTGACGCGGACGTGGACGGAAGCCACATCCGCACGCTCTTGCTCACTTTTTTCAACAAGGAGATGCACCCTCTGCTGGCGGGCGGGCATGTCTACATAGCCCAGCCGCCGCTTTACTCCACCGAGGTGGGCAAGGACAAGATCTATCTCAAGGATGATCGCGCCAAGGAGTCGTTTCTGCTTGCTCATCCTCGTCATCGCAAGGAGTTTCAGCGCCTGAAGGGTCTTGGCGAGATGGACGCTGACGAGCTTTGGGAGACCACTATGGATCCGATCAGGCGCACACTTCTTCAAGTCACGCTTGAAGACGGCGCTGCGGCATCAATGGTGTTTGAACGTCTGATGGGGGAGGACGTGGCGTCGCGGCGGGAGTTCATCTCTGCCAACGCAGGTGACGTGCGTTTCCTGGACGTCTGACCCTGTGAACGCAATGCCGCCAGAAGAATTGGATCGCAACCCCGAGGGCACCCCCGGGTTTCCTGATATCGAGGAAACCGACCTTGAAACCGTCGAGTCGGTGGAAGTTCAAACCGAGATGGAGCAGTCTTTCCTGGAATACGCCATGTCGGTTATCGTGTCTCGCGCTCTGCCCGATGTGAGGGACGGACTTAAACCGGTGCACCGCCGGATTTTGTGGTCAATGTCGGAGAGCGGCCATCGTCCAGATCGAGGACACGTGAAGTGCGCGACGGTGGTCGGCGACGTCATCGCTAAGTTCCATCCGCACGGAGACAGCGCGGTTTACGACGCCCTGGTGAGAATGGGGCAGGATTTCAGCCTCAGAGAACTGCTGATCGATCCGCACGGAAACTTTGGCTCGCCTCGTGATCCCCCGGCGGCCTACCGATACACGGAGTGCCGGCTTTCCCCGTTGAGCATGGCCATGATGGCGGACATCCACGAGGAGACGATCGATTTCGCCCCCAATTTCGACGGCAGGCATCGTGAACCGGAAGTCCTGCCGTGCCGTTTCCCTAACTTGATGGTGAACGGCTCTCACGGAATCGCAGTGGGTGTCGCCACCAACATCCCCACTCACAACTTCGCCGAAGTCGTTGACGCCGTTTTGTTCCTTCTTGAGAACCCCGAGGCAACCTATGAGGATCTGCGCCGCTTCGTGAAAGCTCCCGACTTTCCCACGGGCGGCCAGATACTGGGCTTTCGCGGAATTGAAGATATCTACAGCTCCGGACGCGGCTCGTTTACCCTGAGGGGTCGCGCAGAGGTTGTCACCACCGATGGTGTGCCCCAGATCGTGGTTTCTGAGATTCCTTATCAGGTGAGCGTGGAAGCCATTGAAGAAAGAGCAGCCGAGTTGGTGGAAGCTAAAGAACTGACCGGAGTGCGCGAGATTCGCAACGAATCGGCCAAGGGCGTCACGCGCTTGGTGTTTGACCTCACCCGCGACGCTCAAGCCATGGTCGTGTTGAACAATCTCTACAAGCACACACCGCTGCAAAGGACGTTCTCTGCGAACATGGTGGCGCTGGAAGGAGGCTCTCCTCGTACTTTCACTTTGGAAGGGCTGCTGAGGTCTTATGTGGCCCACCAGATCGAAGTGGTGCGGCGGCGCAGCGAGTTCCGGCTTGAGCGTGCTCGTCAACGGGCTCACATTCTGAGGGGTCTGCTGAGCGCCGTCGACGAATTAGACGAGATCATCGCCCTGATCCGCGGCGCCGCCGATCGGGGGGACGCTCTATTTCAGCTCATGGACGAACCATTTGAGTTTTCCGAGGTTCAGGCGACGCACATTCTCGATCTTCAGCTAGGGCGCCTGACCCGCTTGGGGCGAAGCGACTTAGAGGCTGAACTAGCCGAAAAGGAAGTAGAGATTGCGGAGTTGGAAGCGATTTTGGCGGACGAAGCCCGCCTGCGCGGCGTCATTAGGGACGAGCTCACGGCAATGCGCGACACTTTCGAATCTTCCCGCTTGACGGAGGTGATTCCCGATCCAGGGGAATTCAATCTTGAAGATCTGATTGAAGACGAGGATCTCGTGTTCATCATGACGGCTGAGGGCTACGTGAAGACGGTCTCGGCGGACGAGTTCCGCAAGTACCGCCGCGGCGCCAAAGGGGTCAAAGGTACGGAGTTAAGGGAAGGAGACGTCGTCTCCACGGTCATTTTCACTTCGGCTCATGCCTACCTGCTGTTCTTTACCAACCATGGGAAGGTCTACCGGCTGAGGGCGCATCAAATCCCCAAAACGGGTCGGACCGCTCGCGGTACTGCCGTCGTGAACCTGCTGCAGCTAGCCGATGGAGAGCGGGTAGCCGAGGTGATAGACACCCGCAGCTACGAGACCCATCGATACCTGATGTTCGCCACGGCCAGCGGCCAGGTAAAGAAGACGCTTTTTAAGGCGTACGACAGTTCTCGGCTTTCCGGCCTTCGCGCAATTCGTCTGAGCGAAGGCGATGAACTCGTGGCGGTCATGCCCTTCAGCGATGCGAACGCCCCTCCGGAGCCGCGTTCATTGGGCGCCGAGCCGTCCTTGATGGCCGTGTGTTTGCTGACGCGCTTTGGTCAGGTCGTCTGTTTCGACTCCTCTGAAGTGCGCCCGATGGGTCGGGTTGCGAGAGGCGTACGGGGCATTCGTCTGCGCGAGGGCGACTCCGTGGTGGCGCTGGTGGATTGCGATCCCGAAAAATCGCTGTTGATCGTGACGGCGAAGGGTTTCGGCAAGCGCACGCCCTTCTGGGAGTTCAGAACCCGCCACCGCGGCGGCTACGGCGTTAAAGGAATCAAACTCAGTGAAGAGAAGGGCAACGTCGCTGCGGGTCTTGCCGTTACTGCTTCGGAACAAGTTGAGACGGATGAAGCAAGCGACGAAGAGAGCGGCGCTTCCCAAGAGGCTGTGATTTTGATGTCCGATAACGGGGCGACCGTCAGGGTGCCGTCTGCGGACATATCCATCCAGGGTCGTTACGCCAGCGGGGTGAGGGTCATGAGCCTTGTTCCAGGTCAGGTCGTGAGCGCCGTCACCCTGGTTCCTGAATCTCTTGACGAAGAGGAGGACGCTGAAGAGGAGGACGCTGACGCTTTTGACAGCGGCGCCCCCGCCGAGGATGGGACACTTGCTTTAGGAGAAGCTGAGAGCCCCTCGGCTGCTTCGCCCTAGGCAGTGGAATGATTCTGCCCGTCCGTTGCGAATCGGAGTGTCTCTCAATTAGCCGAGCGCCGCTTGTTGACACCGACAGCGGTCAGGCGTTTCCGTTGATGGTCTTGTTGACGGCTCTCTTGGCGGGAGTGGCTTTGCTGATGGGTCAGTTGGGCGGTGAGGCGGTGAAGACGGCGCGGTTGGAATCGGTGGCCGACGCCGCTGCCCTGGCGGGTTCAAGATTCGGAGTTGACGCGGCTGCAGAGGTTGCTGAGCGCAACGGCGCGGAGTTGACTTCGGGAGGCTTTGCGCCCGCAGCTTCGTCCGAACCCTTATTTGAGGTTGAAGTCTCCGCCGACGGCAGGCGTGCGTTCGCCGCGGCTTCCCAGCCGCCGAACTCGCCGCCGGCGACCCAGCCGGCTCCGCTGTCTAGACCCGCTAGTGCCTTTGAGGGCGTGCTGCCCCTGTTCGGGCAGAATCAGCCCGCGGGCAACGTTCCTTTCAATGCTGGATCTTCGTTCGCTCCGTTCCGACCCTGAGGGCGTCGGCGACTCCTTGTCGTCGCGCGGCGTAGAAGCGGAACAGCTCAACGAAATTCTGCGCTGCGATGCCCGTCGCCGTCATCTGCTTTCCCGGCGGGACGGGTTGCGCCACGAAATCAAGACCCTTTCTGAGGAAGTCGGGCGGTTGCGCGCTCAAGGCAGCGGCGACGCCGCCGAAGCGCCGACTCAGCGAAGCCGCCAACTAGGAGCCGAGGCGAAGGCGCTCACGCATGACGCCGATGCTCTGGCTGAAGAAATCCGCGGGATGATGCTGCTTCTGCCGAACCTTCCTGCAGACGAGTGTCCACGAGGTTCCACTGCCGAAGATAACCCCGTGCTGGAGGTGGTGGGCTACTCCCCTGAGCGCTACGGGGATCATCAGAGAGTTCCGCACTGGGAGTTCGCCGCCGAGCAGGGCTGGCTCGACCTGGAACGCGCCGCAAGGCTGTCGGGATCTATGTTCGTTATGTTCCGCGGCGCCGGGGCGCAACTCTCAAGGGCTCTGGTTCAGCTGGCCTTGGATCGCAACTCCGACCTCTATGAGGAGATCCGCCCGCCCACGCTTGTTCATACCGAAACGATGATTAGCACCGGGCATCTTCCCAAGTTCGCCGACGACGCCTACCACCTCACCCGCGACGACCTTTGGGCCATTCCGACGGGTGAAGTTCCGCTTACCTCGCTGTGCAAGGACGAAATCCTCGATGAGGGGGACTTGCCTATGCGGCTGATGGCTCACACTTCATGTTTCCGTAGAGAGGCTGGTGCGGCGGGGCGAGACACCCGCGGCTTGCTGCGCGTTCACGAATTTGACAAGGTGGAGATCCTGGCCTACTCCACTCCTGAGCAGGCCCCGGCGATCCACCAGGAGATCCTGGATCGGGCAGCTTCGGTGCTGGCTGAATTGGGCTTGGCCTACCGGGTGGTTGACATCTGCACAGGTGATTTGGGAAACTCCTCGGCTAGAACCTTTGACTTGGAGGTCTATTCTCCGGGCGTCGACCGCTGGCTGGAGTGCTCCTCCGTTTCCTGGTTCACCGACTACCAAGCCCGTCGTGCCAATGTCCGCTACCGCCCGGGGGACGGCCGCCGTCCTGCCCTGGTGCACACTCTGAACGGCTCGGCGCTAGCGGTGCCTAGAGTGTGGGCCGCCCTGACGGAGACGTGGAGAAATCCTGACGGCAGCGTCACTGTTCCGCCCCCCCTGCGGCGCTACATGAACGGCGTTGAGGTGATGGGGGGAAATTAGTCGGTTTCCCCAACCTGCCCGTCTGTTTAACTCTGTGAGCTAGGGCCGCCCGGCGGGTTGAGAGCGTTCGCCGGGGCGCTCAGAAACGCTTTTCTGCTTCTCTTCTCCGCTGCTTTTAGCGTCCCTTCGCTGCTTCAGCCGCCTCTTGACGCGCCAGTAAATGATGAAACCTACGAAAATCGCGGTGATTACCTCAAAGAGCGTCGACCAGCGCAGCGGATCGGTGAACCAGTTGCCAATACGGAAGGGGATGTCTGCGATCGTCCGCAGAATTGGCAGAACGAATAGATCGCCTCGGTAGGCGATGGACTCTATGAGCACCCAAGTCAGCAAGAAGCCGCCCAGGACGATCTTGCGTGTCTTTGGTTTCCAGTCCGTCCTGATCGCCCAGAGAATGATGCCTGCCAAGATGAAAAGACCTGCCACCGCCAGCCTGGTCGGCCCCGCCGCGCCAGCCCAGTTGCTCAGGGATGTCTGGAGTTCTTCGCTCAGTTCAACGAGTTTGTTGCTGGGAAGTTCCCCTCTGAAGACCTGGACTTCCCACCAACCGTAGGTTGTTAGAAAGGCGCCGACCAGCACTAAGAAAACCCCGGAAATGCGGTTTATGTGCGGGAGGATGCGGCGCATTCCTCCCACGATCTCGTTACGAGCCAGCGCCGTGCCTAGGGTGAGCACAAGGATCACGACGCCCAGTCCTGCGCCGTAGGAAGTGAAGACGAGCAGCCCGTCTCCGAAGTTTCGGGAAGTGAAGGCCAGCACCACCGTGCCGAAGAAGACCGGAAGCGTGCAGCCCAGAGACACAACGGCGTAGGAGATGCCGAACAGGAAGATGGACATCAGACTGCGGCTGTCTCCCCCTTTCTGGAAGCGCGGCAGGTTCACTTTTAGCTGGAATCCGATCACCATCGCCAGCCCGAGAAGTCCCAAGAGGATGCCTAGGCTGAAAGTGACCCACGCCGTCCAGCGCCCCAGAGCGCTCTGACCTAAGACCGTGGCGGCCAGCAAACCCACAACTCCGAAGACGAGCAGGAAGCCGGCGCAGAGCGTGAGCCCGACCTTCAAGCCGCGCAGGATGTTCTGCGCTTGGGAGGGTTTCTGATTGGCGTCAAAGCCCAAGAAATAGGAGAGATAGGCGGGCATCATCGCAAAGCCGCAGGGATTGAAGGCGGCGATAAAGCCCGCCGTGAGGGCGAACCCTGCCAAGCCGCCTGCGCTTGAAGTGGGGCTCATGGTGTGATCTTCATCTGGCTTCGGGGGCCTCCATCTCGGCCGCTTCTACGGCTTGACCGCCCGCTTGGCGCCCTCTGATTTCCAGGTTCTCTTCTATGAGTTTTCGCAGGTCTTTGGCGCGAAGTCTGGAACCCCGGATTGCCACAGTCTCGCCATTGGGGGCAATCAAGACGGTTGTAGGCATGCTAACGGCTCCAAGAGCGTTCATTACTGCATTGCCGTCGTCTTGTGCCACGAGATAAGTCACTCCCGTTCTTTCAACCAGCTCCAAGGCGAGTTCGGGGTCGTCGTTTATGTTCAACCCCAGGAACGCCACTCGACCTTTGAATTCCTGATAGACAGCCTCAAATGCTGGCATTTCCACTACGCACGGGGCGCACCAGGACGCCCAGAAGTTGACTACCAGCGGCGTGCCCAGAAAGTCCTGCAGCGACCCTTCTTCGCCGTTGAAGTACGTGAACCGGCTAGTCAGTGCGCCGGCCTTCGGGGGTTGCGCCGCCGACGTTTTTGCTGCTTGGAGTGTCTCTGGAGGCTCGGTCTGGACGGCTTCGTCGGCAGACGCGCAGGAGACGGCGACGGCGGCAGTGAAGGCAGCTATGCCAAGAAGAAGCGCCGCCGTTTTCACAGCAGCGAGTAGGTGCGAAGCCCGTCTTGGCTTCCGGCCACTACTTCTCCCCGCAGCCTCAGGTGCTCAAGGTGTGCGTACGTCTCGCTTTCGGCCAAGTCTCCCCAGACCCTCTGGGAGAACAGGCGCTTCATGTAGTCGCCCACCGTGCCCCTTCGGAGTTCCACCGCGGCGTCCCGGATTATCTCAAGTCGGTGTTCGTGGTGTCCGATTATCTCTTCGGAACGGGTGTAGAGGTTCGTAAAGGGATGGCCGTGTGCGGGCAGCACTACTTTGACGCCTCCGAAGGCATGCATGCGACGGAGGGAGTTGAAGAAGTTAGCCAGGGGATCGGGCTGGCTGCTGATGCCTCCAATGTGAGGAGTGATGGTGGGCAGGACATGGTCTCCAGAAATCATGAGGCCGTATTCGGGGTCGTAAAGGCAGATGTGATCTTCGGTGTGACCTGGGGTGTGGACGCACTGCCATTCGCGTCCCGCTAGCCGGATCACTTCTGCGTCTGCGACGCTCCTGTTGACTTCGGGTGTGCGGAACCAGGCGGGGTCGTCAGCCTCCACGGCCTTCCAAAGCGCCGCCATGTCGGAAGGCAGGGGCTGTCGCTGCGAACCCCAGGGAGTAGTGCGTACCGGATTCCACGGAGGCCAGTAGTCCTCCTCGGAGCCGTCCGGGCCGTCCGGGCCGTCCGGGCCGCCTTCCAGATCGGGATCGCCCCCGCCCTGGTGCTCGCCGCCCTCTGCGTCTCTCGGAGCGTCCGGCAGTTCGGCGGGTTCTTTGACTTCCGCTGTGTCCCAGACCGGTCGGAAATTCTTGTGGGCCACGACTTCCGCCCCGGTCAGTTTTCTTAGCCTGCCCGCGCCTCCGAAGTGATCGAGGTGCGAGTGGGTGATGATCGCGGTGTGGACATTCTTGAGGTCGTACCCCGCGGAGCGAAGGCGCTTTTGGAGAGCTTTGAAAGATTCCGGCCCGGGCAGTCCGGGATCTACTACGGCAACCCCGCGTTCGTCTTCCAGCAGGTAGCAGTTGACGTGACCTAGCCCGGGCAGCTTCACTGGGAGTTGCGACCGCAGCACCCCTGGCGCTATTTCGGTGATCTCCTCTGTGGCCGGGTCTCGTTCTTGCCGGTGCGGGCGGTGTGGCGTCATCGCCGCCGGCCTAGGTGCTGGCCGTTCCGTCGGATTGCGGGCCTTGCGGTTTGAATACGGCCGTCTGCCAGTAGCGCAGTTCCTCGATGCTTTCTAGGACGTCGTCCAGCGCCCTGTGTCCTTTTTTCTTTTGGGGTTGCCGCTCGGCTTCGGCGGGATACCAGCGCTTCGCCAGTTCTTTGATGGACGTCACGTCAATAACGTGGTAATGCAGATATTTTTCAATTTTCGGCAACCAGGCGTCCAAGAACCGGCGGTCTATGCCGATGCTGTTTCCGCAGAGCGGTTCCTTGCCGCCCTCAGCGTGTTTCTTGATGTAGTCAAGGGTTCGCTGCTCTGCTTCCTCCAAGCTGAGGTCGGAAGAGCGGACGGCCGACGTCAGACCGCTGCGGTGATGCATATCGCTTACGACGCTCCCCATGAGGTTCATGATCTCCGTCGGTTGGTGTACGACGAGTTCAAGACCTTCATCTAGGGGATTGAGTTGGTCGTCGGTCACCAGAACGGCAATTTCCAGGACTTGATCACGCGTGTGATCAAGGCCGGTCATTTCAAGATCCAGCCAAACAAGCACTACCCGATGCTAACCAACGCGCTGCCTCGCAGGGCATCGCCCGCTTGCGGACGGCGGAGTGCGGAAGTCAATTTTTCCATGTCCCCGACTTTCAACGCGTTAGCGTGTAGACAAAAAGAAAGGAGCGCCGCGTGTCTGAGGTGACGATAGAGGTAAAGCGTCTAGACCAAGACTTGAAACTTCCCGACTACGCCAATCCTGGTGACGCAGGAATGGATTTGCGCTCGAATGTTAACGTGGAACTGCCTCCCGGCGCCAGGGAACTCGTTCCTACGGGTCTTGAAATGGCCATCCCCCAGGGCTACGCGGGCTACGTTCTCCCCCGCAGCGGCCTGGCGAGCCGTTACGGGATTACCTGCTTGAACACGCCGGGCTTGATAGACAGCGGCTATCGGGGAGAAGTGGCCGTGATTTTGCTCAACACCGACAGCAGCGAAACATTTGTCGTGCGCCGAGGCGACCGCATCGCTCAGATCGTGTTCATGCCCGTACCCGTCGTGAGTTTCTTGGTTGTCCAGGGGCTTTCTGAGACGGAGCGCGGTAACGGAGGCTTCGGCTCCACGGGGGGCTATCAGCAACCTTCGGAATCGGTGGCTTAAGTCCGCCGTTCGGCGCCGCCGCAGCTCAAATGCTGTGCAGCAGAAACCAGAGTTGGTTGCGGTGAGATCCCCAGTCGTCCACCCGTCGCCCCGGCCCAGATCGAAATGCCAGCAGTCGTCCAGCCGCAATCTTCCCTCGCCGCAACCCGCCCCGGAGTTCAAAGTTCACGAGTATTGAGTTGCTTCTGATTTCGTATTTGATGTATAAACGTCCAAATCTGGGCGAAGGCCCGATGAGGCATTCGGCAGCTGCTGACGCTGCTGTGCTGAGAGTCCTTGCGGCGTCTACGGAGAAGTTTCGTCTCTTCGCCAACCCGAGTGCGGCGACGGCTGCTAGTTGTCCGAATGACGGATGGGCGGGCACCCGCAAGCCAAAAACGTCGGTTGCGCCGCTCTCGGCGGCGCCTGGCCGTCGGGGAGTTGTCTTCAACATTCTTCTCTATCAAACATTTCGTTTTCGCTCAGAAAGGCTAGATCTACTCTCCCCGACCAGTACCGGACGACTTCGCCGCTTTCGTCTAGATCAAAGAGAACCCTGAACGATGCATCCCTGTCGTCTTCCGGCGTGAACACGGCTTGAGTCCACGCCGCCCTGCTCGGGTGCTGGCCGACCACAAGTTTCGCCCCGAACGCTTCTCGGAGTTCGCTTTGAGTAGTACCTACCCCCAAGCCCGAAGAGGTGCGGATGGTTGAATTTTCTACCGAGACTCCTTCTATGTGCCCTTTGTATACCCATAGCTTCACGTCTTCGGGGCCGTTAATGGGCTGGATTAGGTAGCAATCCGAGCCGCTGCGAGAACTTCCTATCCACTCGGTTTCAGCTTCCCTAGCCGCGAGTGACGGTTTCATGCCGAAAAAAACATCCCCGATGCCGACAGTAGAAACCGGCGAGTTTGCGTTGAATGCCGGTTCTTCCAGGTCAACTTGGAATGTGGTGGTAGTTGAATTGGCGGATGAACCCTCAGGCTCTGCGTTGTCGTCGGTCGGCTCAGGGTCGCCGACCTCCGAGGTTTGGGTTGTAAGGGATGTCCCCGGTTCCCGCTCAGCCGCCCCCGAGGTTGTGCCTGTGTCCCCCCCGTCCTCTCCGTTGTCCTCGTCTCTCTCGCTCTCCCCGTCCCCCTCGTCGTCCGCACCTCCGTCGTTACTGCTCGTCGTATCCACGTTTTGAGTGGTGCCCGGCCCTACGTTGGGCACTGAGTCCACGTCGGAAATGATGGCGGGGGATTCCGTGCTGGAAGAACAAGAAACCGCCGCTGTCAACATCACCAAGAAACCCAGCGCGGCGGTCAATACAGCTATGAGTCTCGGTTGGATCTTTCTAGTTTGCACGGCTCAAAGAAGGCGTTGACTTTCTCTTTCCCTTCCCTCTTTCCCTTCCCTTCTCGTACCCCCGGTGGGATTCGAACCCACGATCAACGGATTAAAAGTCCGCTGCCTTGACCGGGCTAGGCTACGGGGGCACTATCAATTATTGCCGGTCGGTGCGACATTCGGACTCACTCGGGATTTAATGCTGCTTCAATCGGGTTTGCGCTGTACTTTTCTGGGTCTCCGATTACCGCTCGCTCTCCGACGACCAAGACCCCCTCCCGCGGCACCAACCAGTGCCCTGAGAGGTTAGGAATCTGCGATGAAAGCAGTCCCGCCCTCATTTTCAATCCGTGGATCACCCCTCCGTGGGTGACGATCAACACCTTGCGCCCGTTTTTCTTGTTTTTCCCATCTTCTGCGGCGAGTATGTCGGCGAGGGCGTCGTCAACTCGAGCCAGGAGTTGTTCCTCGTGTTCGTACCCGTCGGGGCGCTGCCCGTTCTTGAGGAATCCAGGCCACCCCCGTTCGATCTCGTCTCGGCTCAATCCCTGCCAGCGCCCAGCGTCGCGTTCGCGCAGACGCGGTTCGGTTCTCACCTGCTCTATGCCAGCACCCGCTGCGATGATCTGGGCCGTCTGGCGGGCGCGCATCAGATCGGAGCAGACGATCGCATCAAATCCCTTTAAAAGAGGGCCGACTTCTTGAGCGTGCAATTCGCCTCTCTTGCTGAGAGGGACCTCTGCGTGGCCTTGCCAGCGGCCTTGAGCGTTCCATTCACTCTCGGCGTGCCGAATCATTAGAAAACGAGTCACGTGCAACAACGCTATACGCTCAGTTCGTGCCTACTTTGTTGCTATTCGCCTCGGCGCGCCAAGCTGCAGGTACAGCCAAGGTCTGCTTGCCCGGATCGACCGTAGAAGAGGTTCTGACCGCCGCCGTGGAGCGATTTGGGCGGGACTTTGAAATGCAGCTAGCGTCTTGCCGCGTCTGGCTCAACGGCGAACCTTCGATTCCGCGTGATCTGGTGAACGAGCAGGACGAACTTGCCGTTCTTCCTCCGATTTCCGGCGGAGCGGCGTGATTATGGATGCCTTGCGCTTAGCCGTCTTGTCCATGCACACCTCCCCCTTGTCGTCTTCAGGGGCGGGCGACGGCGGCGGGATGAATGTCTATGTGCGCGAACTCACCGCGGCTCTGGCGCACACAGGCGCAGACTGCACCTTGTACGTCCGTCGAAATGATCCTGGCTTGCCAGAGGAGGTTCAAGTGGAACCAGGGGTGCGGGTGGTGTATGTCTCGGCGGGTGCCATGGGCTTGGAGAAAGAAGAACTCCCCGCCGTGGTTGACGCCTACACCGACGGGGTGCTTGAGGACATTTACGCCCGCGGCGGCGTGGACGTGATTCACTCGCACTACTGGCTCTCGGGAATGGCCGGTCACCGCCTCAAGCACGAGCTTGACTGCCCTTTAGTGTCAACCTTCCACACTCTGGCGAAGGTCAAGCAGTCTGTCGGGGAAAGCGAGGTTCCTTTTCGGGAGGTTGAAGAGGAGTTGATTGTTCAGTGCTCGGATGTGATTTGTGCCAACGGTGCGGTAGAGGTGAATCAACTCGTCGGTTTTTATGACGCCCCGCCGGAGCGCTTGAAGGTCGTATCCCCCGGCGTCTCTCGCGCTTTTTTCTCTCCGGGAGTTCAGCGTGAGGCGCGGAGAGCGCTGGGTCTCGGAGAAGAGCCGGTCATCCTGTTCGTCGGGCGGGTGCAACCGCTCAAGGGACTGGATCTTGCAGTGGAGACGCTGGGGAGCTTGGAAATCCCCGACGCCAAACTGCTGGTGGTAGGCGGCCCTAGCGGGCGGGCAGGTCAAGAGCACATGGCCTTAGTCCGCCAACGATGCGAGGAAGCCCGCAACTGCGATCGGGTGCTTTTTTACGGATCTCAGCCGCATCATCTGCTTGCCACCTACTACCGTGCCGCCGACGTTGTGCTGGTGCCGAGTCGGAGCGAATCCTTCGGCCTGGTGGCCCTGGAGGCGGCGTCGTGCGGCATACCGGTAGTGGCAGCTGCGGTGGGAGGCCTGAAGGCGCTTGTCCGGCATGGCCGCACCGGGTTTCTCCTCAGCGGCCGAGAGTCAGAACTCTGGGCTCGCCGAGTTCGCGAGATTCTTGAAGATCGCCGCTTGGCGGCAGCCATGGCCGCCGAAGCCCCCTGCGTCGCTTCGGCATACTCCTGGGAGTCCACCGCTAGGCAACTCAGCGCAGAATATGAGCAGTTGCGCCACTCCCGCCTCGTAGAGTGCGCCGCTTGAAGCCATTTATCTGTATTTTAAGTCATTTTGAGAATTCTCTTAATTCTAGGTTGTTTTAATAGTTTTTACGAGTATAATAATTATTCCTGCAGGTGGTCGGGGCTGGCTTACGCGGGGAAGTGGGTCAGCCCCGACCGAACCTTCCAAGAAGAGAACCAGAGCGTCAAGAGAAACAAAGCGTCGGCTTATAGGGTCTAGCTGTGAAATCGGCTTCGTCGTTGCGTCTTCAGTTCATCGGCTGCGGGAAGATGGGAGAGGCTCTTCTTGCCGGTTTGGTCGCTTCCGGGTGGGGCGGCTTCGCTGAGTTCGCCGTCGCCGAACGGCTGCCCGCTCGGCGGGAGGAGTTGTCAGAGCTTTATCCGGAGGTGCTGGTCGGGGAGCAGCCGCAGCCTTCAGCCGACGCGGTCTTGGCGGTAAAACCCAACGACGTTCACGACGCTCTGGCCGCGATGAAGTCCCAGGGCGTGTCGCGAGTCCTCTCGGTGGCCGCTGGCGTCACGCTTTCCACCTTGGAGGCGGGCTTAGAGAAGGGCGCTCGCGTGCTGCGCTCCATGCCGAACACCCCCGCCTTGTTGGGTTTTGGAGCAGCGGCCTTGGCCCCAGGTTCCTCTGCGTCTGCCGAGGACGTTTCTTGGGGAGTTGAAATACTGAGCAGCGTCGGAGTTGCGTGCGTGGTAGAAGAGTCTCAGCTAGACGCAGTCACAGGGCTTTCAGGCTCCGGCCCGGCTTACGTTTTCTTCTTGGCTGAAGCGCTCACCGCCGCCGGCATCGCCGAGGATCTCCCCCCGGAGGTCGCCGATGTTCTGGTGCGCCAGACCGTCAGAGGCGCAGGAGAGATGCTTGCCGCCCTTAATGCCCCACCCGCCGAACTAAGAGCAGACGTAACTTCGCCCGGCGGTACGACGGCTGCCGGCATTGCGGCGCTTGAAGAGGAAGGTTTTCGTGCCGCCGTCAAAAGAGCCGTGAGAATCGCCGCCCGCCGCAGCGCCGAACTAGGACGAGCGCCCGACGGCTAGTCCAGAAAGGGGGATCGTCTGTCTCAGCCTGAGTCGAGAGCGACGCCCCTCGGCGGCGCTTACGCAGTTTCTGCGGGTTACCGCACCGTTTCTTTTCTGTCCGACTTCGGCCTGGTGGATGAGTTCGTGGCCGTTTGTAAGTCGGTCGTCCTCTCCATCGCACCGTCTGTTCGCATCATTGACATAAGCCATGACATTCCCCGTTACAACGTACGCGCTGGCGGGTTGACGCTGGCCCGGGCCGCTCAATACTTGAATCCGGGGGTGGTCTTAGCGGTGGTAGACCCGGGCGTGGGCAGTTCCCGCCGCGCCGTCGCAGTTGAGGTCGGCGAAGGGGAGTCGGTGCTGCTCGGCCCGGATAACGGCTTGTTGGCACCAGCGGTGGGCCTGCTCGGCGGGGCGCGCCGGGTGGTGGAATTGACCAATGAGAACTATCGGCTTTCCACCCCAGGTTCCACTTTTGACGGGCGCGACCTCTTCGCTCCGGCTGCCGGCCACTTGGCCGCCGGAGCGCCCTTTGAGGAATTCGGCCCTTCCATTTCTCCGGACAGCCTCCGCCCGGGGATTTTTCCTGCTTCCCGTCTTGCGGACGGGAGCATTGAAGCCGAAGTGTTGTGGGTTGACCGCTTCGGAAATGCGCAGTTGAACGTCTCCCCTGCCGATCTCGATCCACTAGGGGAAAGAGTGACTTTGCGCTTTACCGACGGCCTGCGGGCCGCCCGCCGCGTCAGGGTCTACTCCGATCTCGCAACTGGCGATGTCGGACTATTGGAGGACTCCTACGGGCTGTTGGCTATAGCCCTGTACAAGCGTTCGGCTGCCGACGAGTTGTCTCTGGCAGAGGCGGATGCGGTCACCATTTCCGCTGCGTCGGCTTCCGGCGCTTCGCAGGCGGTTAGGTTGAAGGGCATCACGCCGCCGAGACGGATCACGGACAAGCAAGGGGGAAAGCAATGAGAAGAGGGACGACCATCGTGCTCGCCGTCCTGCTCATCGCCGTCTTGCTTGCCGCCGTAATCAACGTTTTCATCCAGTTCCGCTGAGGCGCCGCCGGCTGAGGCGGCCTAGGCCGGAGCTTCTTCTTTCGGTCGTTCTTCCCCAAGCCGTTTGGCTGTTGCGCTGGTGGCGACCATGAAGCCTGCAAACAGCAGGGCTGCTCCAACCGCCAACAAGACGGAGAAGACCGTCATCTCATCGGCTATGGAGTTGAACGCTCCGCTCATGCTCAGAGCGATGATGGCCAGCGCCACAAGGCAATTTCCTACTGCTAAACGTACGACCGAGCGTGAGTTTGCGCCTGACTTTCCTCGCAGACGGCAGAGGCTCAAGACTGCTCCTAAGCCCACGACGATCGCTCCGCTAGTTGAAGCCGCCGCCGCCAAGACCCGGGGCAGAACTCCGAACACCTCGCTTCCCCGGGGCAGAACCTCTTCAGCGAGGTCGCCGCTCATAGGTGCCGTCCAGAGCACGCCAATGGCGAACGCTGAGAGCAGCGCTGTCACCGCTGCTGCCCGGTCTCCCATTTTTCGCCCGCCTAGCAGGTAGATCGTTCCGACGCCCAGCACCGGCACGTTCAGAATCGCTCCGAGAAGATAGAAAGCTCGGAACGTCGGTTCTGTCCAACCCACTGCCGCTCCGAACCAGGCCGCCATGGCGCCCCCTGCGAAGAGCAGCAGAGCGAACGTCCATGCGGCCAGGTGCCGAGTGCGTTGCTTCAACCAGCGTTCAAACGTCGCCCCGGTCAAGGCAAGAGAGATCAGCCCTGCAGCACCGGCAAAGGCACTGTGAAGGGTCACTCCGCAGAGTCTATAAATCGCATAGTTAGCCTTTCATCCTGGCAGTAGTTAAGCGTTTCTGAGCGCCGCTTCGGGCCGCTACAGGCTGAGCGCTTCTGAGAACTTGTAGAATGGCTTGTCGTGCTTGAATATCGGATGGAGATTTCGGCGTGCCCCCTCTTGTAGTTGGACTGAGCCACCAGTCCGCTCCAATCGACTTGCTGGAAAAAGTCAGGACACCCCCTGAGCGGGTTGCCAGCGCCTTGGCAGATCTAGCGCAACTCCCCGGAGTGGAGGAGACGGTACTGCTGTCTACCTGCAACAGGCTGGAGATCTATGCCGTCTCGGAAAAATTCCACCTGGGTTATGAGCCGATCAAGAACTATCTGATGTCCGCCTCGCCGCCCGACGCCGCCCGCGACATTACCGATTTTTCCTATTCCTTCTATGCCAACGACGCCGTCCGGCATCTCTTCGCTGTGACCGCCGGTCTGCGCTCGGCGGTTCTTGGAGAGAAGGAGATTCAAGGTCAGGTGAAGGGTGCTTGGCAGACGGCGGAGGCTGCCGGGGTTTCTGGAGAAAACCTGAGCCCGATTTTTTCCTACGCTCTGGGAGTTGGCCGGCGGCTTCGCGCCGATGCCCGCCTCGTCGGGGATCATTCCTCCGTGCCTCATGTCGCTGCCCGCATGGCCGCTTCCGAGTTGGGAGGTTTGGGGCGCCGCCGCATCGTGGTTTTGGGTTCCGGGGAGATGGGACGCGGTTTGCTGAAGTTGTTGCCCGCCCCGCCTGATGCCGCCCTCGTTCTGGCCTGCCGCCGTCCGGAGCGAGCACAGGAGTTGGCCTCCTTCGGCGGACTGAGAGTGGTTGACATAGATGAACTCTCTGTTGAGCTAATCAAAGCCGACGTATTGTTCACGACCACGGGGGCTGCAACCCCGATCCTTGACGCCGATGCCTTGGTCAAAGTCATGGAAGATCGGGCCGGGCGGTCGCTGCTAATCGTTGACTTGGCCGTGCCGCGTGACGTAGACCCCGCCGCTGCGGAGCTTGACGGCCTGACTCTTTGGGACATGGACGACATCGGACTCTTTGCTGGGCGCGCCGCCGCAGACCACCCTGAAAGCCTGTCGGAGGCGGAGTCGCTCTTGGAAGCCGAGGTGGTTAAGTATCAAGAGCGGGCGTCGGCGCGTTCGTTGACCCCGCTCATAGACGAATTCCGCCGTCGGATTTGCGATATTTCACAGAGCGAGTTCGAGCGGTTCGCCACGCGGCTGGAATCTCTGGACTCTGCGCAGCGCGAAACAGTGGAATCTCTCGTGCATGGGATCGTCAACAAGGTTCTCCACGAGCCGACCGTCCGTCTGCGCGGGGCGGCGGGCGACGAGCGCGGTGAGGAAAAGTTGGCCAGCGCCCTGCGGGAGTTGTTCTCGCTCTGATTCTCCGTTTTTCTCTTTGATTTTGGTCGTTTGACGCGCCCGGCCAAGCCGCGGACTTTGAGGGTTGCCACTCGCTCTAGTCCGCTGGCACTTCAGCAGACAGCCGAGGTGGAGCGTTTGTTGGTTGCTGAGGGACTGGCTCTTGAGGTCGTTCCCGTGCAGACGACTGGAGATCGGCGAGCGAACGTCCCGATTTCTGAGTTTGGCGGAAAGGGAGTTTTTACGGGCGAAGTTTCCGCTGCTGTGCTGTCTGCCCGGGCGGACTTCGCAGTTCACTCGGCCAAGGATCTGCCTTCGTCGCTGCCTGAGGGTTTGTGTATAGCTGCGGTTCCTCCGCGAGCGGACGCTCGGGATGCCTTGGTCGGCTGCGGTCTGGAGGAACTGCCTCACGCAGCGCTGACGGCTACCGGCTCTGCCCGCCGCCGTATGCAGCTTGCGGCCCGTCGCAGCGATCTGCGATTTGCCGACCTGCGGGGGAACATTCACACCCGTCTCCGCAAGGCTGACGATTTTGACGCCATCGTGGTGGCCATGGCTGCTCTGGAGCGTTTAGAAATTCGTCCCGACGACTTGTTTCCGCTTACCATCAAAGAGATGCTTCCGCAAGCAGGTCAGGGTGCTCTGGCCGTGGAATGCCGAAGCGACGACGAAGAGGTGCGTGAACTCCTAGCGGCAATTGAGCACGCCCCTTCCCGGCTCTGCGTAGACGCCGAGCGGTCTTTCCTGCGAGCCCTAGGAGGAGACTGCAGCGTTCCCGCCGGGGCTCACGCCGTTATTTCGCAAGGTCGCATTAGCTTGACGGCCGTGCTGGCTTCTGAGGTTGGAGGGGGTGTCTGCCGTGATTCCCTGGAAGGCAACGACCCTCGCTGGCTGGGCGTCGTCTTGGCGAAGAGTCTCCTAGATCAGGCGTACCAATAGATCAGGCGCACCAACCTTGATTGAAAAGCGCTCCGCCGCTGCGCACCTGCCTCTTTCCCGCTGGCGGGTGCTGGTGCCTCGTCCTTGCGGCGCAGCAGCCCGTTCCGCTGCAGAAGTGCTCAAGGCGGCGGCGACGCCGGTGTGCACGCCTCTGATCCGCATCTGTCCGCCCTCCGACGCAGGTGAAGCGCTGCGTACGGCAGCTGCGAAGATTCGTTCGTATGACTGGGTGATCGTGACCTCGGTGCCCGGGGCCGACAAGTTGCTGGAGGCGGTGGGCGACCCTTCCCGGCTTCGGGCGGTTGCGGCTATCGGTCCGGCAACGGCAAGGAGGTTTACGGATGTGGGGAAGGCAGTGGATCTGTTGCCCAAGCGTTATGTGGCCGAGGGACTCTTGGAGGAGTTCGTTGGAGTGCCGCCCGCCCGCGCCTTGCTGGCCCGCTCCGCCGAGGCGAGGGAGGCGTTGCCTGCCGGCCTGAGAGCGCTCGGCTGGGAGGTGGACGTCGTAGCTGCCTATCGAACTGAGCGAGTGCGTCTGAGCAAGGCCGAAAAATCGGCCGTTCTGGCTTGCGACGCCGTTCTGTTGACTTCGCCCTCGGTCGTACATAGTTACTGCGAGCAACTGCCTCCTCCGAGGGGTTTGGTTGCGAGCATCGGGCCGATTACTTCGGCTGCCGCCCACGAATGCGGCTTGCCGATAGACGTGGAGGCCTCCGATCACACCTTCTCCGGCCTGCTCGCCGCCCTGGAAGCACACGCGGCTTCGCTGCGCGCGACCTTTAGAGCATCACTCCGTGCGAGTTGATCTTTCCCCAAGGCGTGCTTGCTTTGCTTCGCCCTTTTCCTGCTCCGCTGCTAATCCGTAGGCTGTCTTAAGTGGCATTTCCCCAGCGCCGCATGCGTCGCTTGCGCAATACCGCCGCCCTCCGAAGGTTGGTGGCCGAGACCTCCTTGAGTCCAGCCGACCTGGTTGCTCCCCTGTTTGTCCGGGAGGGCATCTCCGATCCGCAGCCCGTTTCGTCGCTGCCAGGCGTAGTGCAGCACACGACCGATTCGTTGCGCAAAGAAGTCGCAAACCTAGCTCGGCTGGGCGTGGGGGGAGTGATTCTTTTCGGCGTCCCGCTGAAGAAGGATTCAGTCGGGTCGCAAGCCTGGGATCCTCAAGGAATAGTGCAAGTGGCGTTGCGTGCGTTGCGCGACGCTGTAGGTGGTGAGACGGTTTTGATGGCCGATCTTTGCGTGGACGAATACACCGACCACGGCCACTGCGGCGTCCTCAACTCTGACGGCTCGGTGGACAACGACGCAACGTTAGAGATCTACGCCAAGGCCGCTGTGGCGCAGGCCGCTGCCGGAGCGGACGTCGTCGCTCCCAGCGGGATGATGGACGGCCAGGTCGCCGCTATCCGCTCGGCGCTGGATGAAACTGCCCACTCCGAGACCGCCATCCTGGCCTACGCCGCCAAGTACGCATCGTCGCTCTACGGCCCGTTCCGCGAGGCGGTGGACGTGACCATCCGCAGCGGCGACCGCAAGGGATACCAGCAGGATTGGCGCAACTCTCGCGAGGCTCTGAGCGAAGTTCTGCTGGACGTTTCCGAGGGTGCCGACATGGTGATGGTGAAGCCCGCCGTGACCTACCTTGACGTGATCGCCCGCACACGGGCGGCGGTTTCAGTACCCCTAGGCGCTTATCACGTCTCAGGCGAGTACGCCATGATCAAGGCGGCTGCCGAGCAGGGTTGGCTGGACGGCGACGCCGCGGCACTTGAACAGATCACCGCCGTCCGCCGTGCGGGAGCGGACTTTGTGTTGACGTACTTTGCCAAGGACTTGGCGCAGTCCTTGCAGTCTTGATGCGGCTTGTTGAACGGTTTGCTGGCGGTTATGGGGCTTCGTTGTATGAGTCGGTTTGAACTCCACCTCCGCCCTCCTAGCTTCCAGCGGCCCGCTCCCGGTGCGAAACTTCGTTGTATGAGTCGGTTTGAACTACCGCAAGGGGGTTGCGAGCTTGACTGACGTGTCCCGCGACGCTCCCCACTGCACAAACGCTGAGTTGTACGAACGCGCCTGCGACGTGCTGCCGGGCGGAGTCAACTCCCCCGTGAGGGCGTTTCGCTCTGTAGGCGGGACTCCTTATTTTGTCCAGCGGGCAGCCGGAGCGTACGTCTGGGACGTTGAAGGCCGCCGATACATCGATTACGTCCAGAGTTACGGCCCGGGCATTCTGGGTCATGCCCCTCAGGGTTTGGACGCAGTCATAGCCGCCGCCGCTGCCGAAGGAACTAGTTTCGGCGCTCCCACTGAGCGTGAGGTGCGCTTGGCCGCCGAACTTTGCGCCCGAGTGCCCGGCTTGGAGATGATCCGTCTGGTCAACAGCGGCACGGAGGCTGCCATGTCCGCGGTGCGCTTAGCCCGCGGCGCCACCGGTCGCAGCAAGATCGTGAAGTTCGCAGGCTGCTATCACGGCCACTCCGACGCTCTGCTTGCCGCGGGCGGCAGCGGCGTAGCCAATCAGGGTCTCAGTGGCTGCGACGGCGTGCCCCCCTCGGCGGTGGCCGACACGGTGGTCGCACCATTCAACGTGATCCCTCGTATAGATGATCAAACTGCAGCAGTCCTCGTGGAGCCCGTGGCGGCGAACATGGGATTGGTCGCCCCGCAGTCGGGATTTTTGGCGGGCTTGCGGACGGCATGCGACCGGGTCGGTGCGCTGCTGATCTTTGACGAGGTAATAACCGGTTTTCGTCTCGCTCCCGGCGGGGCGACCGAGTTCTATGGAGTGCGCCCCGATCTGTGGTGTTTCGGCAAGGTGATCGGCGGCGGACTTCCAATCGGAGCGTTCGGCGGTTCACAGGAACTGATGCGCCATTTGGCTCCCCTGGGCGGCGTGTATCAGGCGGGAACTCTTTCTGGCAACCCGCTGGTCACCGCTGCGGGCTTAGCGGTGTTGGCCCGGCTTAACGAGGAGGTCTACGAGCACTTGGAATTCTTAGCAGTGAAGTTGGCGGAAGGCTTGAAACAGGCGTTCGCTGCAGCGGGAGTTCCAGCCGTCGCACCGAGAGTAGGTTCGCTTCTGGGATTGTTCTTCGCCAACTCTGCGCCGCAAAATTTCGACGAGGCTCAGGCTTCCGCCGAAAATGGATGGTACCCGAAGTTCTTTCACGGAATGCTGCGCAGAGGGGTTGCCTTCGCCCCGGGCCCTTACGAAGCTATTTTTCTGAGCACTGCTCACACCGATGCAGATGTTTCCGCCACGATTACCGCAGTTGCTGAAGCCGCCAAGGAGATGTCCACCACTGCCGCCTGAGCGATTCAATTATGCAGATGCTCAAGTCGTGCAGAAATCACAATGAGATTGCGACCTAGACATTCTTAGAAGACCCAATTATTTCGCCCATAACCTTTGCATACAAACCCTTTGTCTTAGCCCGCTAACAAAATACAAACAATGAAAAACACCTTAATGGCAACACTGGCGGCGTCTGCGATTCTTGCCTCCATATTAGCATCGTGCGGTAATAACACAGACACAACCCTGCCCGTCTCCACTCCCGTGGGAACGCTCACCATCGTCGGAACAACCACAAACGCCCCGCCTGCTCCGACAACAGAAACAACAAAGATACCCGCCGCAACACAACCCTCCGAAAACACAGACACAACCCTGCCTGTTCCCACGAGAGCGGCAACAACCACAATCGTCCCGCCTGACACAACACGCCCTCCTGAACCCCAATGCGGCAACGGGGAAACTCCCCAGTGGCTGATTGACGAAGAAATATGGTCGTGCCCAGCCGTTACAACAACCACGCAGCGGCCATCCCCTCCCGAATGCGAAGGTCACACAACAGCCGAATGGCAGTCCACAAGATGGAGGTGCGTGAGAATGACAGCTAGGGAAGCGGGCCTGATTTGCAGCAGAATAGAAAACCCCTCGTGGGATTCCAAAACGTCTCTCTGGTCTTGTACGCCAAACATCTCAATGCTGAGAGAATGCGAAGACATAGTTTCACCGTCAGGGGAGGCAAGCGAAGGATATAGAAGAGCGGCAGCCGACATCAGACAAGCCGGGCTGGTTTTTCGTTTGATAGAAGTCACAGGCAGGCTGGACAGCGAAACCGTCTGCACAGCAAAAGGAATAGAACACGACTATGTGGTCTGTTCTAATGACACTTTGCTATATATCACATCTATTAGAGAAACAGACAAAAATCCAGTAGTGAACGGCGGCAGAAGGTGTCTCAATGGAATAAGAGAAGCAACAGGAGAGCCCCTTTTCACATTAGAAGACGCTGCAACATCTGTTTATGAACCCTGCAATCCCGGCTGGTTTGAGAGGATAGACTCCAGTGGGATTCGCTGGTGTCATTCTCCTCCTGACTGCGGGTCAAGTTTGATAGCGATATATGTGCCAGCGTCTGGCAGATATGTATGTTCGGAGACGGAAGAAACAGCTTCTCAGTTTTGGGAATACGCGTTTCACGCTATGAGCATCCAAGGCGACTATCAGAAAGCACGCTGGATAGGTGGGCTGGGAATAACATACAACAAGAATCTGTGGCGGGAGAATATGGCTGAGACAGGTGAGGATTATGAAGGGGGATTGGAAGTGTGGGATTATATGAATCGAGCTTCTGCGGAAGAGCAGATGGGGCGTATAGCTGAGGGAACGTCTCATGTGCATATTTGCTATGAGCATGATTGTGAGAAGGCAGGGAATCTCGTGGGAAGCACTGACAGCAGCGTGTCTAGTTGCCGAGTGCTTGTTTGGCATACCGAGGTTGGATTGTGGTTTTTGATGCGAATAGACGAGTCTGTGTCTGTCTGTGTTGAAGCGTTTGAATGGGTAGCATCAGGAGAGATCAATGGTGCTAGTACTGGGTACAGATCTCTTAGTAAGGACACTGGACGAACCGCGCCGAAAGACGGAATAGAGCGGCCAGTGTATTATGAACACGATGTTGAGTTTGTGGAAATCACATTAACTCAAAGCTCTATAGACTATGCGCCCGTGGATAACAACACTTGGGTGTCTGCTATAGATTTGCGTGAATAATCTTTGTATAACCCCAGCCCACCAAAAAAGGTAAATAATGAAAAACCCCTTAATGGCAACACTGGCGACGTTTGTGGTGCTTACTCCCATATTAGTGTCGTGCAGCCAAAACACAGACACAACTCTGCCCGTTCCCACGAGCGCGGCAACAACCACAATCGTCCCAACTGCTACAACACGACCGCCTGAACCCCAATGCGGCAACGGGGAAACTCCCCAGTGGCTTAATAACGAAGAAATATGGTTGTGCCCGGCTGTTACAACAACCACGCAGCGTCCGCTCCCTCCCGATTGTGAAGGTCATACAAAAGCTAAATGGCAGTCCACGAGGTGGCAGTGCGTGAGAATGTCCTCTTCGGAAGCGGGCCTGACTTGCAGCAGAATAGAAAACCTTTCGTGGGATTCCGAAACGTCTCTCTGGTCTTGTGTGCCCGACACCTCAATGCTGAGGAGATGCGAAGACACAGTTTCACTGTCAGTGGATGCAAGCGAAGGGTATAGGCGATCGGCAAATGACATAAGAAATGCCGGGCTGATTTTCCGTTTGATAGAAATCACAGGCAGGCTGGATAGCGAAAACGTCTGCACAGCAGAAGGAATAGAATATGACTACGTGGTCTGTTCTAATGACAAGGGTTGGATGTATATCAGACCAATCAGAGAGACAGATAAAGACCCCGTTGTGAACGGAAGCAGAATATGCCTCAATGGAATAAGGTCAGACACGGGGGAGACTCTTTTCACACCAGAAGACTCAACAGCGCCCGCTTCCGAACCCTGCGACGACCACCATTACTTGAGCAACTGCTTCCGATTTGACACGACAACGTCCGATCTCGTTACCTGCACCGCTGGAGGGATTAAGAGGACAGACTCCAGTGGGACTCCCAAGTGTTATCTCCCGCCTAGCTGCGGGTCAAGCTTGGTAGCAATATATGTGCCAGAATCTGGCGGTTATGAATGTTCGGAGACTGAAGAAACAGCCTCTCAGTTTTGGGAATACATAGTTTCCGCTATGGGTACCCTAAGTGACTTTGCGAAAGCACGCTGGATAGGTGGGCTGGGAGCAACATACAACAAGAATATATGGCGGGAGGATATGGCTGTGCTGGGCGAAGATTACGAAGGAGGATTAGAAGTGTGGGCTTATCAGAATCAGGCATCCGCGGCAGAGCATCTGGAGCGTATAGGTGAGGGAACGTCTCATGTGCATATTTGCTATGAGCATGATTGCCTGACGGCAGGGAATTTCATTGGAAGCACTGACCTCAGCGTGTCTCTTTGCGTAGCTATTGTTTGGCATACCGAGGAGGGTTTGTGGTTTATAATGCGAATAGACGAGTCCGTACCTGTCTGTGTTAGAGCGTTTGAGCGGGTGGTATCAGGAGAGATTAATGGTGCTAGTGTTGGGTACAGTCAGCTTAGTGAGGATACTGGTCGAACCGCGCCGAAGGACGAGATAGAGCGACCAGTTTATTATGAATATGATGTTGAATTTGAAGAAATTACACTAACCTTTTACCCTTATCCGCCTGTGGATAACGATACTTGGGTGGCTGCTAAGGATTTGCGGGAATAACTATAGGGTTTGTGTCTATCAAAATAAATATTTCGTAACCTTTGAATATAGTCCCCTTGCTTCAGCCCATCAACAAAAAGATAAACAATGAGAAACACCTTAATGGCAACACTGGCGGTATCTGCGGTACTTGCCTCCATATTAGTATCGTGCAGCCAAAACACAGACACAACCCTGCCCGTTCCCACGAGCGCGGCAACGATCCCAATCGTCGAAACGACCACAATCGTCCCGCTTGCTCCGACAACAGAAACAACAACGATACCCACCACGACCCGCCCGCCTGAACCTAAGTGTGGCAACGGGGAAACTCCCCAGTGGCTAACAAATGACAAAACATGGTTGTGCCCGGCCGTTACAACGACCACACAGCGACCGTCCCCTCCCGAATGCGAAGGCCACACAGAAGCTAAATGGCAGTCCACAAGATGGCAGTGCGCGAGAATGTCGTCTTCGGAAGCGGGCCTGACTTGCAGCAGAATAGAGAACCCCTCGTGGGATTCCAAAACGTCTCTCTGGTCTTGTACGCCAAACACTTCAATGCTGAGGAGATGCGAATTCTCGGCTTTGCCGTCAGAGGAGGCAAGCGAAGGATATAGGAGATCGGCAGACGACATAAGGAGAGCCGGGATGGTTTTCCGTTTGATAGAAATCAGAGGTAGGCTGGACAGCGAAACCGTTTGCACAGCGGAAGGAATAGAAGACGACTATGTGGTCTGTTCTAATGACATTTGGACATATATCGCATCTATCAAAGAGACAGCTAACAATCCTGTAGTGAACGCGGGTAGACGATGCCTCAACGGAATAAGAGCCGGCACGGAAGAGCCACTTTTTGAACTAGACTGCGATGCTGGATTGATTGAGAGGAGAGATTCTAGCGGGACTCGCCAGTGTTATTCTTCGCCCGAATGCGGGTCAAGTTTGGTAGCGAGATATGTGTCAGAGTCTGACAGATATGTATGTTCGGAGACAGAAGAAACGGCCTCTCAGTTTTGGGAGTACGCGTTTCACTCTAGGGGCATCCAAGGGGATTATCAGAAAGCACGCTGGATAGGTGGGCTGGGTAGTGCATACATGAAGCTGACCTGGACAGATTCCGAGTGGGGATTAAGAGAATGGAGGTTTATGAGTCAAGCTTCAGCGGAAGAACATATGCTGCGTATAGGTACAGGAAAATCTCATCTGTATATTTGCTATGAGCATGATTGCGCGAAGGCAGGGAATCTTCTGGGTAGCACTGACTTCAACGTGTCTGGTTGTCACGCTTTTGTTTGGCAGACCGAGGAAGGGTTATGGTTTTTAATGCGGATAGAAGAGTCCGTACCTGTCTGCGTCAGAGCGTTTGGAAAGGTAGTATCAGGAGAGATTAATGGTGCTAGTGCTGGGTACTCATCTTCTAGTAAGGACACTGGCCGGACCGTGCCGAAAGACGATATCGAGCGACCAGTGTATTATGAATACTATGTTGAGTTTAAAGAAATCACATTGTCCCAAAGTTCCAAAAATGAATCGCCTGTGGATAATAACACTTGGGTGGCTGCTATAGATTTGCGGGAATAACTATAGGGTTTGTGTCTATCAGAATAAGTATTTCGTAACCTTTGAATATAATCCCCTTAGCTTTAGCCCATCAACAAAAGATAAACAATGAGAAACACCTTAATGGTAACACTGGTGGCATCTGCGGTACTTGCCTCCATATTAGTATCGTGCAGCCAAAACACAGACACAGCTACAATCGTCCCGCCTGACACAACACGACCGCCTGAACCCAAATGCGGCAACGGGGAAATTCCCCAGTGGCTTATAGATGAAGAAACATGGCTATGCCCCGCCGTTACAACGACCACGCAGCGGCCTTCCCCTCCCGATTGCGCATGGTTACAAATAGCCAAGTGGCAGACCACAAGGTGGCGGTGTGTGAAAGTGTCGGTTTCGGACATCTTAATGCTGAGAGGATGCGAAGACATAGTTTCGCCATTAGTGGATGCTAATGAAGGATTTCGGAGAGCATCAGATGACATACTACAAGCTGGGGTGGTTTTCAATTTGATAGAAATCACAGGCAGGTTGGACAGTGAAAGTGTTTGCACAGCGAAAGGAATGGAATACGACTATGTGGTCTGTTCTAATGACACTTGGTCGTATATCATATCTATTAGAGAGACAGATAGAAACCCTATAGTGAGCGCAGGCACAAGATGCATTAACGAATTAAGGGAGTCCACGGGAAAGGCGATTTTTCCATGCTGGGCCGGATGGATTGATAGGACAGATTCTAGCGGGACTCGCCGGTGTTATCCAACGCCCGAATGCGGGTCAAGCTTGGTGGTGATATATGTGTCAGAGTCTGACAGTTATGAATGTTCGGAGACAGAAGAAACGGCCTCTCAGTTTTGGGAATACGCGTTCTATGCAATGGGGATACGAGATGATTATCAGGAAGCACGCTGGATAGGTGGGTTGGGAACAACGTATAACAAGAATCTATGGCGGGAGGATAGGGCTTTGCCAGGTTATGATTATGAAGGGGGATTAAAAGTGTGGGATTATATTGATCAAGCTTCAGCGGAAGAGCAGATGGAAGATATAGCTAAGGGAACATCTCATGTGCATATTTGCTATGAGCATGATTGCGAGAGGGCAGGGAATCTTGTAGGAAGCACTGATGGCAGCGTGTCTAGTTGCCGAGCTTTTGTTTGGCACACTGAGGGAGGGTTGTGGTTTCTAATGCGAATAGATGAGTCCGTATCTGTCTGCGTCAGAGCGTTTGAGAAGGTAGCATCAAGAGAGATCAATGGTGCCAGTGTTGGGTACGCATCTTTACGTGAGCACACCGGGCGGACTGCGCCGAAGGACGGGATAGAGCGGCCAGTGTATTATAAATATGATGTTGAGTTTGAGGAAATCACATTGACTCAAGGTTCTGAAGACGATACGCCAGGGGATAATAACACTTGGGTGGCTGCTATAGATTTGCGGGAATAACTATTGGTGGTGCCTAGCTAGGTACTTCCGACCACCTCTCGTGCGGCTCAGCCATCAACTCTTCGGATCCGGGGAATTTCCTGCGTGTAAGGCCCGGGTGCGGAAACCCTATTGGCGGGCAGCGCTGCTCATTTCGCTCCCCTTACTCCGGCTAAGCGTTCCCTCTACTCCGGCCAGAAGCGGGCCGCCCACGCCAGAGATCGGTAGACCTTCTCAGCAGGGCCGCTCTCGTCTTCCCCCATCAGGTTGGCCATTATGCGGAACGCCCCTTCCATGAGCGCCTGTGATTGCATGCCCGCACGGGTCAGCCGACTCATGAGGCTCGGCCGCCCTATGACTTGGGCGAAGAGCCGGGCGACTTTGAAGTAGAGCCCGTACTCCTTCTGTAGAAGTTCCGGGTAGTAGCTCAAGGTCAGGCCGTCGTTGCAGATCACAGATTCTGCCACTAGTTCAGCGGCCAGCCGCCCAGTCTCATAGGCATAGTCGATCCCCTCTCCGTTGAATGGGTTTACGTAACCGGCTGCGTCGCCGACCATCAGGAAATTAGGCCCGGCCTTGGGCTCGACAGAGCCAGCCATGGGCAGCCGACCTCCAACGGGGGGATTCAAGGGATCTTCCGGATTGATGTCCCAGAAGTCCCTCACGGCGTGCGTCCACTCTTCCATCAGCCAACTCGTGTTCACGCTGCGGTAGTTCTTGTAGGTGGACAGCAGTCCGATCCCTATGTTCACGCTGCCGTCGCCGAGCGGGAAAATCCAGCCGTAGCCCGGCATCGGCTCGCCATTGCGGTCGCGCACGTCTAGCACGCTCTCAATCCAGGGGTCGTCGTGGCGGGGGCTGGCGAAGTATGTGCGGATTGCCATTCCTTGGGGGTACGACCGATCCCGGCGGCAGCCCAGAGTTCGTCCAATTCGCGAGTTGGCGCCTTCAGCGAGGATCAGGTAGCGGGCCTCAACGTTGCTCCGCTCGCCGCTGGCGCGGTCGAGGACGACTACTCCCTTACATAGGCCATCAATCAGGATTGGCGACACGGCCTCGGCGCCGTAGCGCACTTGAGCGCCTGCCGCTTGAGCGTTTTCCAAGACCATCTGATCCAACTCGCTGCGCACAGCCACGTAGCCATGGGAAGGGAAGATGGAGTGATCCGGCCAGGGAAGTTCCAGAGTGCGTCCGTGGGCCGAAGTCCTCAGCCCCTTGAACTTGTGGTACTCCTCCAGTTGCGGCCCTAGGCCCATGTCGGCCAGTTGCTTGACGGATCTGGGGGTGAGTCCGTCGCCGCAGGTCTTGGGACGCGGAAAGTCCTTCTTCTCCAGCACCAGAACATCCAGCCCGCCGGATGCCGCCCAAAAAGCTGCGGCTGCCCCCGCCGGGCCGCCGCCCACGACGAGAAGATCTCGCCGGTCAGTGCTCGTCAGGATTCGCCTTCGCCTGCAGCCTGTTCGCCCGCAGGCTGCAGGGGCGCCAAGATGGCTGCTGTGTCTTCCACGGAGGTTTCCTCGGAGAAGTTCTCCGGCAACTCCAGCGTTCCAGCGTTTAGGGCGTCGTCGGTGATGGGCGCCAGGGTTGCGGCCAGTTCGCTGGCCCCGTGGGTGACGCGTTCATAGAGAACCACGGCCAGGATTTCCCGGGCAGAAAGATCGCCGGCATGGCCGGGCATGTTGGCAAACCAGCCGGCGGTGCGTTCCCTTTCGGGTGCGCCGTAGGGATTTCCTTCTCCGATCCCGTTAGTTCCTTGCAGCACCCAGTGCACATGCTGCGCGAGCCCCAGGTTCTCTGCGTCGTCAGGGAAGGTCAGCAGGACTTCGCCGTCGCTCAACTTGGGGCCGCTGCTCGACCCCCCGCCGGACGCAGTGTGACAAGCGGCGCATTTGGCTTGAAAAACCTCCTGGCCCTCGGCGATGATGCCGGTGACCGCACGCGTCGGTTCTTCCAACGTTCCGACATAGATGTACGCCCAGATCGGAAGAAACAGCAGAACCGGCATTACCCAGTAAGGGATCTTGTTGCGGCTGAGTGCGGCCTGTATCCATGGCTTCGGCTTGGGAGGCGGAGGCGGAGGCGGCGCAGGCGGTATTTCCGGCAGCGCCGCAGGAGCGGCTGCCACAGCGGGAGCGCTGGCAGCAGCCGTTTGCGCAGGAGCGGGAGCGTCGGCGGGCGCGGGGGATTCCCCGGCGCTGCCGGTGAGCTCCAGACGCCGCTGGCGCGAGCGTTCTAGAAGGTATTCAGGGACTTCGACCACAACGTCCTAAGTGTCTGTCTGGGTGTCTTGTGTCGGGCTTGTGTAATCCTAGCGAATTGCTTAACTCACTCAGAGTTGCGCCGCCGTTGCCTGTTTTCGAGTCGCAGCCAGAATTCTGTGCTCCGCCCGACCCCGTTGATACCTTGGTGTATTCGCCTGTCTCAACTCTCCGGTTGCTGCCTTGTCTCGGGCCGAAACGTCAAAATAAAGCATTTCCCTGCTCTGTGAGTAAACTTCTTGTGAGCATTTTCACGAGCAGCCCCGCTAGGGCAGCCTGGCTGTCATACCCCCGGCTAGACACCTGCCGGCCGCCCTTGCGTCGGCTCGTCCGGCCCCGATTGACGTAAATGGATTGCCTTAAATGGTCGGACACGGCAGAATCATCATTACATGACTAGCATCGCGACGATGAACCACGCAATAAACCACGAAAGGAACAGCCAAGGAGCAACGTGACAGAAATCCGCCCCGTTGATGTCGCAGCTAAGAAGTTCCACGGTGCCTTAATCGGCAGTTCTGTTCTGCTATTCGGAGGCTTAATGCTGTGGATCGGAATTACTGGCGACGCCGACCCTCCTTATTTGAACGTCGCCTTCACCGGCTCATGGATCGTGTTCTGCCTCGGTGCAGTCGGGGTCGTGGAATACGCCCGTCGCCGGCGGGACGACGCGCCTGTTACCTGGGGTCAGGCCATGGTTGGGGCGTTCTTCGTTTTTTTCTTGATGTTCTGGGTTTACGGCGTGGTGCCGCACTGGTGGCTGGCCTTCGCAGACAACGAACTGAACTGGCGTCAAGATCGGCAGTTCATCGGCCCTATCCTGCCTTCGTGGTGGGCAGAGGGTCAAGGACTGCTGTCTTGGTCGCTGCCGTTTGAGCTGAACTACCGTGTGGTGCGCGACATAGTGGCCGTGCTTATCTACGGTCTAGCCCTTGTGGCTCAAGTGGCCATTGGCAACATCTGGCAGAACCGCGGACGTCCAGCGGAGCGAGCACCCGTTCCGGCCTCAACCTACGGACGCCCGCTCGTTAAAGAAGGAGAATCCAACTGATGGCCTCCACCGACGCCAACCCTCCCATGCCCGAATTTCGCGACGACTATGTCCTTGCCGAAGTTGACGCCGACTGGCTGTCTAAGGCTGTGAAACCCAAGCAGTTCATCCACATCGATCAGTCGGAATGCATAATGTGCGAAGGCTGTGTGGACATTTGTCCCTGGAAGTGCATACACATGGTCACCCCGGACGCCGTGGATGCGGCGATAGGCACGGAACGCCCAGGAGCCGACCCCTCCGACCACGTGATTTTTACCATAGACGACGACGTCTGCACGCGCTGCGCTCTTTGCGTAGACCGCTGCCCCACGGGAGTCATCATTATGGGGAAAGTCGGAGATGCACCGCCGGGCGGAGATACTCATCAGCGGATGCCTAGCTACGGCTACGGCTACGGAATGCGGCTGGCTTAGCCGCCGGACAAGATCGCCGAGATTGTAGGAGACGGATCAGAGCATCGTGCCACCAAAACTTCCATCCGGAAAGGACATCAAGCGTCTAGGCGAGAAAGTCCAGGGTTCGCAGGCTTGGAGTTCTATTTTCCGCCCGGGTTCCATATTCCGCAAGGGTTATTCCGACAGCCCGAGGAACCGCTCCTATGTGATTATGAACAGCGTGCTCTACCACCTTCATCCGGTGAAGGTGCGCCGCCACGGAGTGCGTGTCAGCTACACGCTGTGCCTGGGCGGGTTGAGCTTTTTCCTGTTCATCCTGCTCACGGTCACCGGAATTTTCCTGATGTTCTTCTACCGACCCACCGCAGTGCAGGCCTGGGACGACATCTACGTCATGCAGACGGAAGTGGCTTTTGGACTGCTCGTGCGCAACATTCATCGCTGGGGCGCACACTTGATGGTGTTGACCGTGTTCTTGCACATGGCGAGGGTCTTCTATCACGGCGCGTACAAGCCGCCGCGGGAATTCAATTGGGTGGTGGGCGTGATCCTGCTTACGCTCACGCTCCTGCTTTCCTTCACTGGCTATCTGCTGCCGTGGGATCAGTTGGCACTCTGGGCGGTGACAGTGGGCACCAACATGATGGGGTTCACTCCTGTTTTTGGAGACCAGGTGCGGTTCGTGCTGCTTAGCGGCCCTGAAATCGGCACTGATACTTTGCTCCGCTGGTATGTGCTGCACGTGCTGATGCTGCCGTTTGTCCTGATAATTTTCCTGGCCGTCCACTTCTGGCGTGTGCGCAAGGACGGCGGCATTTCCGGGCCTCTGTAATCAATGGCAGACCTTCCTGAAGTCCCAGAACATCTCTTGCAGCGGGCTAAGGAAGCTCGCGAGCGTCTAGAGCGCGAGTCTGCCGGGGAGGGCGCGCAGGAAGCCCCCGCTTCCGCTGACGCTCCCGCGCCCGACGCCGCGCCTGCCGCCGCTTCGACTCCAGCGGGTCAGCCGCCTGCCGCTTCGGGCGATCCGGACAAAATCCCGCCCCACTTGCTCGATCGCACCCGCTCCCTGGCCGAGCAGGCGTCAAGGGCCCCGGCCCCGTCGGCGACGCCTTCACCGCCGGCTGCGGCGCCGCCAGGGGGGATGGCTCCCACCGGGCCGGGAGGGCACACCCAGCGCTTGCTTACAGTGGTCAAGTCGGGTTCCATCCAGGACGTAAAGGCCAAGCCTTCCGACAAGGTGCATGTCTGGCCGCATCTGCTCTTAGTGGAGTTCGTGGCAGCCTTGCTTGTCACGGCTTTCCTGCTGGTCTTTTCCGTTTTCGTGAACGCTCCTCTCCTGGAGCTAGCCAACGTAAACGAGACCCCCAATCCTTCCAAGGCGCCCTGGTATTTTCTTGGACTCCAGGAACTGCTCACGATGTTTCACCCCATGGTGGCCGGAGTAACAATTCCTGGGATTGCCCTCTTTCTGCTGATTCTCACCCCTTATATAGATCGCAACAAAGAGAATGCTCCAGAGAAACGCAAATTCGCAGTGTCGCTTATGACCATTCACCTGATGTTCTGGGCGGTTCTAGTGATAATCGGTTCGTTCTTCCGCGGCCCCGGCTTCAACTTCATCTTCCCCTGGCAAGACGGCCTGTTTTTTGATTTCTGATGGACGCGATGCTCGTTGGTCGAGCTGAAGGGACGGCAGCCGTCCGGATGCCGCCGCTGCGGAAGACAGCTGAGACACCTGAGGCCTCATGATCGTCCTTGCGATTGTTATTCCCCTTCTGACGCTGGCTGCGGTCGTGATGATCCTCGCTGTCTACAAGCGGAAAGAGGTACGCGGCGCGGCCACCCGGCTTTCCCGGGCAGCGAGACGCAGCGACGCAGCCGCCCGCGCTGCGGGCGAAGACGCCGACGACGTGGACGCTGCGACGCTGCCGGCGATTACCGGTCGCGAGGTTGAGCGGGCTGCTGTCCTAGCTCGCAGAGAAGCGGCTCAGCCGCCTGCGCCTCCCGCCGATCTGGAGCCTTGGACTCCTCCGGATGAAGAAGCTGTGGGAGTCTCTCGCAGGCAGTTTCTCAACCGCTCCATAGTGGGTTTCATGGTGGTCGGCCTGTCCGGTTTCGGGGCTTCCATGCTGGCCTTTCTTTGGCCGCCGTTCGTAACCGGTTTTGGTTCGGTGGTTAACGCCGGCAAGGTGGACGAACTCAAGTCTCAAATTCGGGACGAGAACGGCTTTTTGAAGGTGCCAGAAGGGCGCATGTGGATTACTGAGTATCCCGAGAGCGCGTTGCCGAAGGCCCGTGAAGTTTATTCCCCGGATGTGCTGGCTGGAATGGAAGCGGGTTTGGTGGCTCTCTACTGGAAGTGCCCTCACTTGGGCTGCACCGTCCCTTCCTGCGTCAGTTCGCAGTGGTTTGAGTGCCCCTGCCACGGCTCGAAGTACAACCAGGTCGGTGAGAAGCGCGGCGGTCCTGCCCCTAGAGGTATGGATCACTTTGCTACTTCTGTCAACGACCGGGGCGAGTTCCTGGTCAACACGGGAAAGATCATTCCGGGCCGCCAGGTCGGCACGGACACGACTCGGCAGGAAGCGCAGGGGCCGAATTGCATTGGTCAGGCGGAGTGAGTTCTTCCCCAAGACGCCGCCAACCTAAGCGTTTTCCTAGCGCACCGGAGCTTTCGGCGGGCGGCGTCGCTCTCGGCTCGTTCTCACGCGTGAGGTGAATTCGTGATCGGCGTCGTCTTGGCGGCATCCACCCAGCGCACGATTGGCGTCGTCTTGGCCGCCGTGGCGGTGGGCGGCTTCATTTGCTACTGGATATTCAACTGGCTTACTGGACGAGGCGAGACCGGGTCGGAGACGGAACTTGCGCTCAACCGCCGTCCGTATCTAGACGACGAAGAACTGGAAGGCAAGAAACTAGACCTGAGCCTGACGGCGGGGCTGGTCTGCATCGTTATCATCGCCGTCGGCTTGCCTCTTTACTGGCTCGGCGAGCCGGGCCGTCAAGACGGCCTCGTCGTCTTGAGCGACGAAATCGCCATCCATCGGGGTGAAGAGCTTTACGAGGAACGCTGCGCCACCTGCCACGGGACGGTCGCCGGCCCTGGCGGGTTGCGCGACCACACGCTGGTGGACGAAAACGGCGCCTTCCTAGCGGCGGTGAAGTGGAAAGTTCCTTCGCTCGGCGCCGTGCTCTTTCGCTACTCGGCGGACGAAGTCCGCTACGTCTTGAACTACGGCCGCCCGAACACGCCGATGCCCGCCTGGGGCGCTGCCGGCGGCGGGCCGTTTAGTTCGCAGCAGATCGATGAAATCGTGGCTTACATTGAGCATGAGCAGATAGACACCCCCGAGGTTCGCCAGCGAGTACAGGACGGTTTAACCTCGCAGGCCCGTTCCGAAGCCTCCGCCTTTCTTGGCGAAGACGCTTCTCGCGAGGCGGTAGACGAACTCGCCGGAGACCTCCTTGCGGCGTCGGGCGCCGACCCCGTTCGTCTGGGAAGGATGCTCTTTAACAACGAAGCCGACGGCGGCGTGTACGGCTGCGCCCGCTGTCACACGCCGGGGTGGTCGTACGACGCCGATGAAATCGCCGAGAACAATCCTCTCGTTCCTTCGGAAATCTCAGGCGGCGGCGGCTTTGCTCCGCCGCTAATTGACGGCTCCACCTTGCGGCAGTTCAACACCGTGCCCGAACATGAGGAATTCGTGATCAGCGGCAGCGAGAACGGCGTTAAATATGGAAGTTTTGGTCAGGGCGACGGCGGCGGTCAGATGCCGTCGTTCGGTGCTTGCGTGGGCGACCGGGACGCCGGCGAAAGAGACCTGATCAAGCGGAACGACTTCTGCGGTGAGCGGGAGGGGCTGCTCACTGAAGACCAAATATCCGCAATCGTGGCCTACGAGCGGCAGTTGTGATGTTTTCGGCTGCAACTATTGCGGGGATCGGTTGGGATCCGGAAGTCCGAGGTTTTCTCACAGTGGCCCTGGCCGGCGTGCTGCTGGTGGGGACGGTCTGGCTGCTGCTGGTCACCAACACCGGCGTCCGTCTTGGTTCCTTAATCGCCCTGGCCGGACTCTTCGGTTGGTTCACGATCATGGCCTTAATCTGGTGGCTGCAGGGGATCGGCTACACGGGGGCCTCTCCGTCCTGGGAATACCAGGCAAGTTTCCGCGACGCCGCAGGGTACGAGAGCGAAGGCATAGAGGACGCCTATGTAGGAGGCGTGGACGAATTGCCCGACCCCAACTGCGACAACAGCGTCATCTTCCCCCCCTCCAAGACTTCTTGGACGTTCACCCCTCCTGGGGAGGGTTGCCTCCCGAGGGCAGTCAGCCTGTTGTTGACCTATCCCGGCGCCGACCGCGCCGATGTGACGGCCGAGTTGGCCACCGTGGATTCCGAGGGGATTCGGACGTCGCTGCGGGAACGAAACGCTCTGCTGGCCGAAGAGGACCCTCGCCGCCGTACAGCAGCCGAACTGGACGCCGCGGCTGAAGATCAGATAGCTAGACGGGAGGCTCAGATCGACAAGATGTCGCTCAGCGCCCTTGCCGCCAACGCACCTCAAGTGATCTCCTGGGCGCGCTCTGAGGGCTATCTGGAGTTGGGAGAATGGGAACTCCTCTCCACGGCAGCGGCGGGAGAGGCCACTGCCGCAGCGGGAGCTTTCATTGAAGAGCGGGAAGTGTTTGCCGACGCTCCCGCGACCGTGCTGACGCCTGAGGGTGAAGTTCCTTCCGCCACTGCGCCTTATGTGTTCGTTGACGCCTTCGGTCGCGGCGGAAAGCCGGAGCGTTCCAGCGACGGGACTTGGGATAGGGTCGCCAACAAGATCAGCAACTCGGCGCGCTTGACTAACCCTCCGCACTACGTGGTTGTGCAAGCTCGTCCAGCCATTCCCAGGGCTCAGGTGGTGGGCGAAGCTCCGCCTGCTTCGGAACTGGACTTTGAATCTGAAACCGTTTCGGTGGTAATGGTTCGCAATCTGGGTAATTTGAGGCTTGTGCCGGCACTTGTGACCATCGGTTCAGGCCTGATTTTCTTGGCGTTGATCTTCAGCCTCCACTGGCGCGACCGAAGAGTTCGTCGGGTAGTGGAAGCGTTTGAAGTTGCCTCTACGTAGGCCGTTGTCCGCTCGGCCAGCGCAGGCTTCAACATGGGTCAATATGCGCCGATCTTTGCCTTGGGGGTCTTGGCGGTAGTCTTCTGCGGCCTCAGCCTGGCCGCTTCTCGATTGCTGGCCCCGCGCCGCTCTACCAAGGCCAAGAACGCCCCATACGAATGCGGGATCGTGCCTGGACGCTCTGCCCCAGAGAGGTTTCCGGTGCGGTTTTTTCTGATCGCCATGATCTTCATTGTTTTTGACGTGGAGATCGTTTTTCTGTATCCATGGGCGGTGGCGCATGGTTCTCTGGGATTGTTCGGCCTGGTGGCGATACTGATCTTTTCGTTCGCGGTGTTCGAATCGTTCGTGTATCTCATCGGCAAAGGGGCGCTGGAGTGGGGGCCTGGAAGCCAGGAGCACCCAGGTGTTCCGCCCAGCGATGCCCGCAGCGCTGAAACCACTATCCACCGGTTGGGGCCGGAGGTGACCGAGCCCGGGCTGGTCTCCTCTCTGTCGTCCTCCGCTGCGTTTGCTTCGCATCCTCCCGCAGCAGAGCCCTCTCCCGCAGCAGAGCCCTCTCCCGCCGCCGATGTGGAGGTCATCCGATGAGCGGCGGTGAGGCGCCCCGTTCCTGGGGAGGTTTGGCGGAACTTCCTCACAACTTCGCCACCGGAAGACTGGAGGAGTTGGTCAAGTGGTCGCGCTCGCAGAGTTGCTGGCCGGCCACGTTCGGTCTGGCCTGCTGCGCGATTGAGATGATGGCGACCGGAGGTTCGCACTACGACATAGCGCGCTACGGCATGGAGGTGTTCCGGGCTTCTCCCCGTCAAGCTGACCTGATGATCGTGGCGGGTCGCGTTTCTCAGAAGATGGCGCCCGTGCTGAGGCACATCTACGACCAGATGATGGAGCCAAAGTGGGTTATATCTATGGGCGTCTGCGCTTCGTCCGGGGGAATGTTCAACAACTACGCCATCGTTCAAGGGGTTGACCAAGTAGTGCCGGTGGACGTTTACGCCCCAGGCTGCCCGCCCGGCCCGGAGACCTTGCTGCACGCCATCCTGACCCTGCACGAGGAGATTCGCAAGGGTGAACTCACTCAGCGCCGCAGCAAGGAGGCTGGAGCAAACATTGTCGTGGAGCAGCGGGACGGCCAGACGGCTACGCGCATGGTGCTTCAGCATCCGGCCCGCCGCTCATGAGCGGCGAAGCGCTGGCCAGCACCGAGGAAACCCTCGCCGCAGGCGAGTCTGCCTACGGCGTCCCATCAACCCTTGATCCGGCAGGAACGACGGTCTTGCACGTTCTTCCCTCTCAACTCCTGGAGGTGGCTGGGGCTTTGCGTGAGGACGGCTTTCGTGTCTGCGTGGACGTCTGCGGCGTGGACTACTTCGGTGCCGCCGACCGCCCGGAAGTCCCTGAAGGCGTCAAAGTCGAGCGCTTTGAAGTGATCGTGACGCTTCTCTCCCACTCCGCCCGCTGCCGCGTCCGGCTGCGGGTTCAGGTCTCAGCCGATGACCCTTCCGTTCCTTCGCTCTTCGACCTCTACCCGGGCGTGGAGAACCCCGAGCGCGAGGTCTTCGACATGTTCGGTATCAGCTTTGAGAACCACCCCGACCTCACTCGCATTCTCATGCCCGAGGACTGGCACGGCCATCCTTTGCGCAAGGACTTTGACACCGGAGCAGTCCCGGTTCGCTTTAAGGCATCGGAGGATGTGCGGTGACACTGCTCCGCCCTTTCACCCGTTCCGCCGCGCCCGTCTTCCGCATAGGCGAAGCCCAGGCGCTGACGGCGCAGCCCTCCGCCCCGAACCGGATGATCATCAACATGGGGCCGCAGCACCCGTCCACCCATGGCGTCCTGAGGTTGCTGCTAGAACTCGACGGCGAGACGGTTGTGCGCTGCAAGCCCATCATCGGCTATCTGCACACTGGCATGGAGAAGACCGGCGAGACGCTGACCTACCTGCAGGGGCCTACGAACGTGACCCGCATGGACTACGCCGCCCCCCTGTTCACCGAACTGGCCTTTTCTTTGGCGGTGGAGTCCTTGTTGGGGCTTGAACCGCCTCCTCGAGCGCGCTGGATACGCATGTTCATGTGCGAACTCAACCGCATCAGTTCGCACCTGCTCTTTCAGGCCACCAACGGCATGGACATCGGCGCGGTTTCGATGATGCTCTACGGCTGGCGTGAGCGGGAAGAGACCCTGAGGCTGTTGGAAAAAATCACCGGCCTGAGGATGAACCACAACTACATCCGTCCCGGCGGGGTGGCCGCCGATCTGCCCCCCGGCTGGAGGGAAGACACGCTTGCTCTCCTGGAGGTCATTTCCGACCGGCTGACTGAATACGACCACCTGCTTACCGGCCAGCCCATCTGGCGTGAGCGTCTGGCCGGGGTCGGCGTGATTTCAGCCGAAGAAGCCCTGGCGTTGGGCGTCACCGGCCCCATCCTGCGCAGCACCGGCTACTCCTGGGACTTGCGCCGCCACGTCCCTTATCTGGATTACGGAGAGCTTGACTTCAACGTGATCTGCGGCACTTTCGGCGATTGTTTCGACCGCTACGCCATCCGTTTGAACGAAATTCGTGAGTCCATCTCCCTGGTTCGTCAGATACTGGACGGGATGCCGTCCGGCGACTTTCGGATTCAGAATAAGAAGGTGACGCCGCCGCCCCGCGGGCGGATCGACGAATCGATGGAGGCGCTCATCCATCACTTCAAAATCTTCACGGAGGGCTTCAAAGTACCGACAGGCGAGGTTTACGCTGCGGTGGAGTCCCCCCGTGGTGAACTGGGTTGCTACCTGGTCAGCGACGGAAGCTCCAAACCTCTTCGCATGCACATTCGTGCGCCCAGTTTTTGGAACCTGCAGGCCTTGCCGTACATGATGGAGGGCCGTCTGATTGCCGACGCTGTGGCGATTATTTCCTCGGTAGACCCGATAATGGGCGAGGTGGACCGCTGATGTCTCGTCTCAGCGCCGCGAACGAAAAGTTGGCTCTGGAAATCATTGAGCGCTACCCGCGGCCCCGCTCGGCGCTCATTCCGCTGCTGCATCTAGCTCAGGCTCAAGACGGCTTCGTGAGCGAGTCGGCCATGCAGCACATCGCTGAGTTGCTGGATACGACTCCTTCGGAAGTGCTCAGCACTTGCTCCTTTTACGAAATGTTCAAACGTTCCAAGGTTGGCACCTATCAGGTGAACATCTGTCGGGGCATCAGTTGTTTCTTGTTGGGCGCAGAAGAACTTGCCGAGCGCGCCGCAGATCGGCTGGGGATTTTCCTGGGCGGTACCACTTCCGACGGGTCGATCACCCTTGAGGCGGTGGAGTGCGTGGCGGCTTGCAGCGAGGCGCCCTGTCTTCAGGTGAACTATCGCTACTTCAACCGAGTTGACGGCGAGACGCTTGATGACCTGCTGGACGACCTGAGCACAGGCGCTCGCCCGGACTTGCCGCGCCACGGAGTTCTCTCTTCGGTGCGCCAGATCATCCCGCCGGAGAGCGCCGCCGGCGTGTCTCCTCCTGAAAGCACAGGCCCCCCGAGTTGGTGGCTCACCCGCAACGAAGTGGGCGAAGTTGACGAAGGCGGCTAGGTCTGATGTCCGAACTTGAAAACCACCCGCCCGCCGCCGCCGGCGAACCAACTGCCGGGGAGCCTTCGGACTTGATCGTGACCCGGCGCCGCTACCTTCCCGGCGGTCACACGCTGGAGGGCTATCTGGCCAGCGGCGGCTACGAAGGTCTGCGCTTGGCGTTGGAGCGGTCGCCCGCCGCCGTTGGGGAAGAAGTCAAGGCCGCCAGTCTTCTCGGCCGCGGCGGTGCCGGTTTCCCTGCGGGCGTCAAGTGGGGGTTCTGTCCGCCGGACGTCTGGCCGCGCTACTTGGTCGTGAACGGCGACGAAAGCGAACCCGGCACCTACAAGGACCGCCTGCTTATGGAAACCGACCCGCACCAACTCATAGAAGGCTGCCTGATCGCCGCCTACGCCGTTGGGGCGGCTCAGTGCTTTCTGTACGTGCGCGGCGAGATGGCCCTGGCGTCAGAGCGTCTCGCCGCCGCTCTGAACGAGGCTTACGAAGCGGGTTTCCTGGGGCGCGACATCTGCGGCAGCGATTTTTGCCTTGACATCGTGCTTCAGCCCGGTGCGGGTGCCTACATTGTGGGGGAGGAGACGGCGCTGATTGAAAGCCTGGAAGGCCGCCGCGGGATGCCCCGTCTGAAGCCCCCTTATTTCCCGGCTGCGATAGGTCTCTACGGGCAGCCCACCATCGTCAACAACGTAGAGACGCTGTCCAACCTGCCTTGGATCATTTGCCGCGGCGCCGAAGCGTTCGCGGCCAAGGGAGCGCCGCCGTCGTCCGGGACTCGGGTCTTTACGGTCTCAGGGCACGTGCGCAACCCGGGCGTGTTCGAGGTTCCCTTCGGCGTCACGACTTTCAGGGAGATCATCTTTGATGACCGCTACGCCGGCGGGATGCGCACCGGCGACCCTCTCAAGGCGTTCATACCCGGGGGCGCATCGGCTCCTTGGTTTTTTGAAGAGCACCTTGACCTTCCTTTGGACAAGGCGAAAGTGGACGCCGCCGGTTCCATGTTGGGCTCCGGGGCTATTGTCGTGATGGACGCCACCACCAACGTTCCCCGCGCCTGCCACAATCTCGTCCGCTTTTTCGCCCGTGAATCCTGTGGAAAGTGCACTCCTTGCCGCGAAGGCACGGCTTGGCTGGAGCAGGTGCTTGAACGTCTGTTGGCGGGTCGTGGAAGGCCGGAAGACATCGATCTGCTCACCGACATCTGCGACAACATCAGTCCAGGCCTCTCTTGGCCGCCGAAGATGACGACGATCTGTCCGCTGGGGCCTTCCGCTGTCTCTCCGATCGCTTCGGCGCTCGCCCGTTTCCGGCATGAATTTGAGGCTTACCTGCCCGGGCGCCTCCACCTGCCGTCTCTGACGGCGGTCGCAGGCTGAGCGAGATGGCTCGCGACGCTCCGGGCGGGCGGGCGGTGGAGTTCACCCTTGACGGGCGGTCGGCTGCCGCTGCGCCTGGCCAACTCCTGATAGACGCCTGCGAGCAGGAGGGCGCGTACATTCCGCGATTCTGTTATCACCCCCGCTTGAGTTCTGTGGGCATGTGCCGAATGTGTCTAGTGGAGGTAGACACAGGCCGCGGCCCGTCGCTGCAGCCGTCCTGCATGCTCTCCGTGAGCGACGGGATGGTCGTTGAGACGGCTTCGCCGCCCGTGGTCAAAGCGCAGGACGGCGTGCTGGAGTTCCTGCTCCTGAACCATCCTTTGGACTGCCCCGTGTGCGATAAGGGAGGCGAGTGTCCCCTTCAGGATCAGACGATGGCTTTCGGCCCGGGCGAAAGCCGGTTTACCGAAGAGAAGCGGCACTTCGCCAAGCCCATTCCGATCAGCGACCTCGTTTTTCTAGACCGTGAGCGCTGCATAATCTGCGATCGCTGCACTCGTTTTGCTGACGAGGTGGCCGGGGAACCCCTTATCGGTTTTCAGGATCGCGGCAGCCACACCCAGGTCAACACTTTCCCCGACCAGCCTTTCGATTCTTACTTCAGCGGCAACACGGTTCAGATTTGCCCGGTCGGCGCCCTCACCGCTACCCCTTATCGATTCAAGGCGCGCCCTTGGGATCTGTCGGAGACGGTCTCCACATACCCCAACGCCCTCGGTGACCGGATTTCAGTGCACGCCTCGCGCAATCGCATACTTCGCATTCAAGGGGTGGACTCCGAAGCCGTTAACTGGGGTTGGCTTTCCGACCGGGATCGCTTCAGCTTTGAGGCAGTTCACAGCCCGGAACGCCTGACCGAACCGATGGGCCGCTCCGAGGACGGGGAGATGACCCCGCTCTCATGGGCGTCAGTTCTCGGTTCGGCTGCCGAGGCTTTGCGGTCGGCGGTCGACCGCCACGGCCCGCAGTCCGTAGCGGTCATGGGCGGTGCGGGGCTCTGCGCCGAAGATCAGTACGCCTGGGTGAAGTTCGCCAAGGGCTTCATCGCCACCGACAACGTGGACGCATGCCTCGGCGACGGTCTATCGGGCGAGACGGTCTGCGCCCTGCCGAGGGCGGCCATAGCCGACGCCTGCCGGAAGGGCGGCGTCGTTCTGGCGCTCTCCGGCGACCTCCGGGAAGAGTTCGGCACTCTCTATCTTCGGTTGCGGCGCTTTTTGGCCGACGGAGACGTCTCCTTGGTGGAACTCACGCCGCTGGCGACCAGCCTTTCGCCGCTGGCCTCACACTCCTTGCGGGTGAGGCCAGGCGACGCCGCAAGGGTGGTGGAAGCCTTACTGGAAACGCCTAGAGGGGAGGATTTCGCCGGCTTGGCGACTAAGGAACTTTCTGCTGCGGCAGAGACCCTTGCCTCCGCTCCGCTCACCGTTCTGCTCGGCCGCACGTCGCAGGCGGAGTCGGCTGCGGCGGCGGAGCGGGCCGCAATCCTGCTGGCTCGGGCTTTCCCGCAAGCAAAGTTTCTCCCGCTTCTGCGTCGCGGCGGCGGCGCTCTTGATATGGGATTGACCCCCGGATTGTTGCCCGGTCGCACCTCCTTGGCTTCCGCCGGCGGTTGGTACCGTCGCTCCTGGGGTGCTGTTCCCGCCGCACCGGGGCTCGGGGCAGCGGGCATTCTGCGCGCCGCAGTTGCTGGAAAGATCAAGGTACTGATCTTGCTGGGGGCCGATCCGGTGACCGACTTTCCTGATCGCCGCCTGGTGGAGGCCGCTCTCGCCTCGGTTCCTGCGATCATCGCCTTGGACGCGTTCCCCACGGCGTCGTCCCGCCGTGCTCACGTGCTTCTGCCCGTGGCGGCTTTCGGCGAGCGTGAAGGCACCCACGTGAACGTTGAAGGCCGGGCTACCGCCGTGACGCGCCAGGTGACTCCCCCGTCGGGCGTCCGAAGGGACTGGCAGGTGGCCGCGGAGTTGGCCGATTTGCTAGGCGGCGACTTGGGCTTGTCTTCACCTCAACAGATCTGGGAGGAAGTCGTCCGGCTCTCACCCTTGCACGCAGGCGCCACCTATGACGCAGTGAGGGCTGACCTTGACGGCGTGCTGATGCCAAACTCTGCGCCCGATCTTTCGGAGGAGCGCGCCCCCCTTCCTCCGGTTCTGAACCTCGCAGACCTCTCTGTGCCCGACGCGTCCGTGACACCCTTTGATGGGTACTCCTTCCGGCTCGTGGCCGACCGCACCCTCTACGACAAGGGCACAGTCGTCTCTCACTGCCCCTCCCTGGCGGGTAAGGCGGCGCCGGCCCGCCTGCGGCTGAACCCCGCCGACTTCAAGCGTCTCGCCGTCGGTGAAGGCGCCCTAGTGAGAGTGACTTCGTCTTCGGGAGACATCACCCTCCCGTCAGCGCCGGACGGACGCGTTCCTCCTGCCGTGGCGGCACTGGCGCTCAACACCCCTGGCGCTGACCCGCGCGATCTCATCTCGGTGGAAGAGCCGATCTGCGAGGTCCGCATAGCTTCCTCAGAGTTGTAGTGAGCATCTTCGCCCTAGATCCTGCTTACGTCGATGGCTTCGGTCTTGACGAGTTCCTGATCCTGATCGTCAAGGTCTCCGGTGCGTTCGCCCTGCTTCTGGTGGCCGTGATGCTCATGATTTGGTTTGAGCGCAAGTTGGTGGGAGATATGCAGAACCGCATAGGACCTGCTCGGGCGGGGCCGTGGGGAATCCTGCAGACGCTGGCCGACGGAGTGAAGCTCTTTTTTAAGGAGGATCTTCGACCTGCCAACTCCGATCGTTTCATCTACCGGCTGGCTCCTTACCTCTCCTTGGTGCCCGCTTTTTTGGTGTTTTCCGTGGTACCGGTGGGAGGCAACTTCGTCACGGGCGACGGCACCGTTCAATGGTGGGGGAATGTCACCTACCTGCAGGTAGCCGATCCTCACATCGGCGTGCTCCTGGTGCTGGCCCTCTCCTCGGCGGCCGTCTACGGCATCATGCTGGCCGGGTGGTCGTCGGGCTCCAAGTACTCGCTCCTGGGTTCGGTGCGGGCGTCGGCTCAGATGATTTCCTACGAAGCCGCTTTGGGGTTGTCTTTGGCGGCTGTGTTGCTGCAGGCGGGCAGTCTTTCTACGCATGACATCGTGCAAAGCCAAGCGGGCTACGGCTGGAACCTTTGGGTGACCGGTGTGGTTCCGGCGCTGATCTTTCTCATTGCCGCCACGGCTGAACTCAACCGTCCGCCTTTTGACCTAGTTGAGGCCGAACAGGAACTAGTGGGCGGTTTCCACACCGAATACAGTTCCATCCGTTTCGCGTTGTTCTTTCTAGCCGAGTTCATGAATGTCATCACGATGTCGGCCATTATCGTGACTTTGTTCCTCGGCGGCCCAGACGGCCCCGTCCTGACTTCGGGCGTTGACTGGCTCTGGGGAGTCGTTTGGTTCTTCCTGAAGTTGGTGGCTTTGCTCTTCATGTTTGTCTGGTTCAGGGCCACGCTTCCACGGCTGCGCTACGACCAACTCATGGACGTGGGTTGGAAGTTGCTCATTCCGCTCTCCCTGGGCTGGCTGCTGTTGCTGGGCGCTCTCCGAGTTGGGCGGGATCGTGGTTGGAATACCGCCTTGGTGGTGGTGGTGTGTGTAACTGTCGGTCTGGCGGCCGCTCTCATACTGAGGCGTGCGGTTCGCGCAGGAGGGGAAGCCCGTGCTCGTTTGGAGGAGGAATACGGTTTGGTTTCTTACGACAAACTCTCCGTTAACGGAGAAGAGGAGCGATCTTGAGTTTTCTTAGAGGATTTGGGGTTACTTTCGCCAAACTATTTGAGAAGCGCGTCACTGGCCGCTATCCGGCGGAGAAGCGCGCCAAACCGGAACGGTTCCATGGGCGGCACGTACTGGGTCGTTATCCAGACGGCACGGAAAAGTGTATCGGATGCGAACTCTGCGCCGGAGTCTGTCCCGCACGCTGCATATACGTAAGAGGCGCCGACAACCCTCCGGACGCGCCGGTTGCTCCGGGCGAGCGTTACGGCTACGTATATGAGATCAACTACCTGCGCTGCATTCATTGCGACCTCTGCGTGGAAGCTTGCCCTACCGAAGCCATAACCGAATCCAAGCTCTTTGAGTTCTCCTTTACTTCCCGCAACGACGCCATATACACTAAAGATGAACTGCTGGTGGGCGACGACGGCAGGCCGCGCCCCCAACCCTGGGAGGACTGGCGTCCAGGCGAAGACGTCAACACCTCGGCTTGGATGCGCGCCACTTCTTCTTCCGGTGCTGCAGATTGGGAGGGCCGGGCGGCGTGGTCGCCCGAGTTGGGCTACGGGCTTCGCCCGCCCGAGTTGAGGCAGTCTGCCCGGGAGGTCACGCCCGACTCGCCCACCTTGGACGCCTCGGAGGTCACGCCCGCTTCGACCACCTTGGACGCCTCGGAGGTCGAGCCTGCCCTGGAGGTCACGCCCGACTCGGGCGCCCCGCCCGAAAGTGACCGCTCGAGCGTTGAGGAGGCTCAAGTACCCGCCCCGGAGGACCGGGCAACCTAATGGAGATTGCCGTCTTCGCGGTCTGTTCTGCGATAATTCTGGCAGGTGCTTTGGGGGTAATCGTCTTCCGCAACCCCGTCCACGCCGCTCTTGCGTTGGTGGCTTCCCTCTTTGGTGTAGCCGTGTTGTTTTTGAGCATGGACGCACAGTTCCTAGGGGTTGTTCAAGTGGTCGTCTACGCAGGAGCGATCGTGGTGTTGTTTCTGTTTGTCATCATGCTCCTGGGAGTGGACAGGGCCGAGAGTTTGCGGGTAGAGCCGATCGGCGGCCAGCGCCCTCTGGCGCTAGCCGTTGGTGTGGGTGTTTTGGTGTTGGTATTGCTTTTTGTCGTCGGAATTGATACCTCCTCCCCGACGCCGCCAGGCGACTTACCCGCTCTTGAGAGTTGCATAGGGTTGCCCGTGAACGAACTGCCGCCAAACGTCACGTCGTCTGCTCTGGAGTGCGAGGGTCGTGAGGCGGCGAGCAATATCAGCCAGGTCGCCGAGGGCGTGTTCGGCGATTACGTCTGGGCTTTTCAATTGACCGGTCTCTTGTTGACCGTGTCGGTCGTGGGTGCGGTGGTCTTGGCGCGGCGGCCTCGTACTCTAGAAGAAGCCGCCGACGTTGCCGAAGGAACGGGCAGCCCCGTCTGAACGATGGTCGGCACGTTCTGGTATCTGTCCTTGGGTGCCGTCCTGTTCACCCTGGGAGCCGTGGGGTTGCTGGTGCGCCGCAATCCGCTGGTCATGTTTATGTGCGTGGAACTCATGCTGAACGCCGTGAGCGTTACCTTCGTGGCTTTGGCAAGTCGTCTGGGCGACCTCGGCGGACAGATCTCCGTTCTTTTTGTATTAGTCGTAGCAGCCGCTGAAGCCGTCGTGGGGTTGGCGATCGTAGTAGCCGTGATGCGCCGGCGTCCCGGCTCAACCGCCGACGACGTTTCTACGCTTCGGGACTGAGGTGGTCTAGCGTGGGTTTGGCTGAACTGGTTTGGCTCGTGCCGCTTGCTCCCGCTGCGGGAGTGGCGGCCTTGGCCTTATTCGGACGCCGCCTGGGCGAACCGCGTTCAGGGTGGTTGGCATCGCTCGCTGTTGGTGTTTCCTTTGCGGCGTCTGCGCTCGTCCTGGGTGGATTGCTCAGCCTGCCTTCCGACGCCCGCTCGGTCACGGTCAGGCTGTTCAGCTGGATTCCTATCGGCGGCTTGTCGGTGGACGCGGGATTTCTAGTGGATCCCCTTTCGGTGACGATGATCCTCTTCGTCACCGGCATCAGCACTCTCATACACGTCTACTCCGTCGCGTATATGCATGGAGACAAGGATTATTCCCGTTACTTCCTGTATTTGAACCTGTTCGTATTTTCCATGCTCTTGCTAGTGCTGGGAGACAATCTTTTGCTCACCTTCCTCGGTTGGGAGGGGGTTGGTGCGTGTTCTTATCTGCTGATTTCGTTTTGGTACGGAGAAGAGGCCAACGCAGTCGCAGGCAAGAAGGCTTTCATCACGAATCGTGTGGGCGATTTCGGCTTTCTTCTGGCCATGTTCTTCGCCTTCGGGGCGTACGGTACGCTCAACTACGCGGGCATTCTGACAGGTGAAGCGTCCGGGAGCACTGTCTCAGCCATTCTGCTCTGCTTGATGCTAGGCGCCGCTGGGAAGTCGGCGCAGTTTCCTCTTTATGTGTGGTTGCCGGACGCCATGGCCGGCCCCACGCCGGTGTCTGCGCTCATACACGCTGCTACCATGGTTACCTCTGGCGTGTATTTGTTGGTGCGCTTCAGCCCTATGTTGGAGGAGGCTTCCCCCTGGTTGGGCGACCTAATAGCCGGCGTAGGGTTGGCCACGGCCGCCTTGGCCGCCACCATCGCCTTAGCTGCCAACGACATCAAGAAGGTACTGGCCTATTCAACAATCAGCCAGTTGGGGTTTATGTTTACCGCCGTGGGGGTGGGTGCCTATACCGCGGCCATATTCCACATGGTCACCCACGCCTTCTTCAAGGCGCTGCTGTTTCTCGGAGCGGGCTCGGTTATACATGGAATGGGAGGGCGTCAGGATCTGCGGCACTATGGGGGTCTTGCGCGGTGTATGCCGGTCACGGCCATCACTTTCGGGGTGGGGTGGTTGTCTATCGCAGGCGTCCCTCCGTTCTCCGGTTTTTGGTCTAAGGACGAAATCCTCGCCGGAGCCTGGGGTTACAACAAAGTGCTTTGGGCGTTGTTGTTGTTGGCCGCCCTGCTCACTGCGTTGTATATGAGCAGGCTCATGATTTTGACCTTCTTCGGGGAACGCCGCTGGGAGGACGCCGCCGCCTCGGAGGACTTTCGCCCAACGGAGTCACCGCAGTTGATGAAGGTTCCGCTGGTGGTCTTGGCGGTCTTGGCCACAATCGCTGGCGTGCTCAATTTGCCGTTTTCGCACAGCGTTGAGTTTCTGGGCCGCTGGCTTGAGCCCTCCCTGGGTCACCACGCCGCCGAAGCGGGATACGCCGGCGGCACCAAGTGGGTCCTGGCTGGGGTGGCGACAGCCGCTGCCGCGGCGGGCATCGCCGTCGCCCTAGTGGTTTACCTGCGGCGCCGCATTGCCCCCGAAGTCCTTGAACGCAAGGTATTCGCCCGCGCCTGGGGTTACGACGAAGCCATCAGCGGTTTCGTGGGCTGCCCGGGCCGTAACCTCTTCGCCGCCTTGGCCAAATTCGATTCTGCCGTGGTAGACGGCGCGGTCAGCGCGGTGGCTTCCTTGCCTGGGCGCGCCGGAGCGCTGCTGCGGCGGATACAGAACGGCTTCATCCGACGTTACGCACTGGCTTTGGCCGTCGGGGCTCTGGCTTTGCTCGTCTATTTTCTGGCTCGAGCGGGCGTCGGATGAGCGGCGTTCGGGCGGTCGCAGCGGCTGCCGAAACGTCGGCCACCTTCGGGGGTGTGTTGGTCGCACTGGTCTTGCTGCCCCTGATCGGTGCGGCGGTCCTGTTGATGCTGGGGCGCTCGCGCTCCGAAATGCTGCGCCCAGTCGCTTTGTTGTTCATGCTCGGAACTGCCGCCCTCGTAGCGTGGTTGGTCGTAGATTTCCCCGCCGCGGACACCGCCGGCTTCGGATTGGTGGTGGAGCAGACCTGGGTCGCTCGGTTGGGCTTCAGCTGGAAACTGGGCGTGGACGGCATCTCCCTGTTCATGCTGGCCTTGACGGCTCTGTTGTTCCCGCTTGCCGCGTTAGCCGAAATTCCCGATCGTGATCCGAAGGCGTACTTTGTTTGGTTGCTGGTGCTGGAATTCGGTTGCCTAGGCGTCTTCTTAGCCCTGGACATCCTGCTGTTCTTCTTATTCTTTGAGGTCGTGTTGATTCCCATGTACTTTCTCATCGGAAAGTGGGGGCACGGCCGCTCCCGCCATTCGGCGGTCAAGTTCTTCCTGTTCACTATGTTCGGTTCTGCTTTCATGTTTGTGGGCGTCCTAGCCGCGGCGTTTCTGCATTCGTCGGCGACCGGCGGCGGGCTCACGTTTGACTTGGTGGAGATTGCCGAGACGCAGGCGATCTCCACTTCGGCAGCGCGCTGGATTTTCGCCGCCTTCGCCTTGGGCTTCGCAGTGAAGGTTCCGCTCGTGGGCTTGCACACCTGGTTGCCCGACGCTCACACCGACGCTCCTACCGCGGGCTCGGTGATACTCGCCGGCGTGTTGTTGAAGCTAGGCACCTATGGGTTAGTTCGCTTCGGCCTGTATTTGTTTCCGGAAGCCTCTCGCTTCTTCGCCCCTCTGATGTTGACGCTGGGCGTGGTGGGCATCCTTTACGGGGCGGTGGTGGCCGCTATGCAGCGAGACCTCAAGCGCTTGATTGCGTACTCGTCGGTGGCCCACCTCGGTTTCATCATTCTCGGGGTGTTCGCCCTCAACGTGGAGGGTCTCAGCGGCGGCCTGCTGCAGATGGTCAACCACGGGATCACCACTGGTGCGTTGTTCCTGCTGGTGGGTTGGGTATATGAGCGCCGCCGCACCCGGGAGATATCCGAGCTGGGTGGACTGGCGCGTCCCGCTCCAGTTTTGGCGGCGATTTTCCTTCTGGTCACGCTCGCCTCCATAGGCCTACCTGGTTTGAACGGTTTCGTGGGTGAATTTCTTGTGTTGCTGGGCGCTTTTGAAGCTCACAGATGGTGGGCCGTGGCCGCTGCGCTCGGCGTAATACTGGCTGCCGTGTACATGCTTTGGGCGTTTGGCAGGGTCTTCTGGGGCCGCGCTTCGGGGGAGAACCTCAAAATAGCTGACTTGGGTTGGCGGGAGCGTCTGGTGATCGCTCCTCTGCTGGCCTTAATCCTTTTCTTGGGCATATATCCCCGTCCGGTATTGGATCGTATGGAGCCCTCCGTAGATGCGCTCCTGCAACACGTTGAGACTTACGCTTCCCCCGTAAGCGCTGAATCGTCCGCCGGGGGAGTTTCCGGAGAGTCGCCATGACTCCTGCGGTTGACTGGGCGGCGCTTCTGCCGCAGTTGTTTCTCGGTGGCGGCGGCCTGCTTCTGCTGACGCTTGGCACGCTGGCTCGCAGGCGCATGCCGTCGTGGTGTCCGGTCGCTCTGAGCGTTGCTGCCACCCTGGGAGCGTTCGGCAGCATCGCCTGGCTTTGGGTACGTGTGCAGGATCCAACCCTCGGCCCTATCTCGACCATCGCAGGGACAGTATTGGTTGACGGCTTTGCCGTTTTTCTGAGCGGCGTTGTGGTGCTCTCCGTTCTGCTGGCTTTGTTGTTCACCCCTGACGCACTTCGCAGGGCAGACATTCCCCCTATGGAGTTTTGCGTCCTGCTCTTGTTGTCTGCGTCCGGTGGTGTTACGTTGGCGTCAGCCAACGACCTGATAGTGATTTTCCTGGGTTTGGAGGTGTTATCAATCGCCGCCTACGTCTTGGCTGCGATCGATCTCAGGCGGACGGCTTCGCAGGAGGCTGGGCTCAAATACTTCGTACTCGGAGCGTTTGCCTCTGCTTTTTTCCTGTACGGAGCAGCACTGATATACGGGGCTGCCGGCTCTACGAAGTTGAACTCCATAGGGAATCTGATGTCCGCCGAGGGTGTTGTTTCCAATTCAATGCTGCTGGCGGGTATTTCCTTGCTTCTGGTGGGACTATTCTTCAAGGTGGCGGCGGTGCCGTTCCACGCCTGGACGCCGGACGTTTATGAAGGGTCGCCCTCGCCTGCGACGGCCTACATGGCGGCGGGGGTGAAGGCAGCCGGTTTTGCCGCTCTGCTGCGCCTGTTCGCCGGAACTTTCGCTGAAAGAACTTCTGACTGGCGTCCGATCGTTGCGGCTGTTGCCGTGGTGACGATACTGGCCGGCGCGGCGGCGGGTTCAATTACTGGAGACGTGCGCCGATTGCTGGCGTATTCTTCTATCAGCCACGCCGGCTTTGTTTTGGTCGGGCTGAATTCTTCCGACGCAGCCGGCACTTCGGCCTCGCTGTTCTACCTAGGCGCATACGCGCTGCTGGTCGTGGGAAGTTTTGCGGTGGTTTCTATGATGCCCACGACGCCCGAAGGCAAGCAGCCTCTCTCGCTCTACGACGGACTAGCGCGGCGCTCGCCTTCCTTGGCGTTGGGCTTCACCTTTTTGTTGCTGGCGCAGGCCGGCTTGCCTTTTACCACCGGTTTCTGGGCGAAGTTTGAGGTAATAGGCGCGGCGGTGGCGTCGGGAACCTATTGGCTGGCGGCTGTGGCCATGTTGGGCGCAGTGGCGGCGGCTTTCCTGTATCTCCGCCTCGTGGTGCGGATGTACTTGGTGCGCCCGACCTCGGAAGAAGGCGCTGCCACTTCCGACGCTTCTCCCGTCGCTGAGCGGATTGTTGTTCCTCGGTCGACGGGTTTCGTGGTGGCCGCCTGCGCTGCGGCGACTTTGTTCTTCGGCGTCTGGCCTGCCCCTGTGCTGAATCTTGCGAGCGACGCCTTCTTGGCTCTAGCCGCCGGTTAAGCAGTCTCTGGCTTGGCTCTAGCCGCTGGTTAAGCAGTTTCTGGCTTGGCTCTAGCCGCCGGTTAAGGAGTCTCTGGGTGGGCGGAGGTCGGCTAAATAGTTGACGCTGGTCTCAAACACTCTGATCGCCCTGTCTTGGGCTGCAGGGAAGTCTTCGCGCAGGCGTCGGGAGCGGATTTCTAGAGACAGCGGCGTGCCTGCGGGGAGGCTGTCTAGGTATTCCGCAATGGGGAGTTCGCCTTCCCCGAGGAGCATCCTCCCCTCCCTAGCGTCGGCGAACAGACCTTTCGGAGTTTCTTGGGCGGGTCGGTTCGGAGCGTCGCAGAGTTGGGCGTACGGAATCTGTCGGGCGTCTAGGCGTCTGGCTGCATTGGGCGCTTCTCCCGCCCGATGCAGATGCAGGTTGTCCAACAAGATGCCGGAGTTCGGTCGGTCGGCGAGCGTCAACGCTCGCTCGGCGGCGGCAATGGAGTCAATCGAATACAACCGAGTGGGTTCAATAACCACCGTGATTCCCGCCTCTGCAGCCTTGTCGCATAGTTGGCTGAAGCGTTCCGCAAACTTAGGCACCTTCAGCCCGCGGCTCACCGTCAGGATGTTGCGGGCGCTCAACTCGGCTGCCGCGTCGATGAGGTGGTCGCCGTAGTCCCCTTCAGGTGAGACGAATACGGCCTCTACGTCTAGTACGGACAGCCCGGTGTCGTCTAGCCGTTGTTTAACTTCCTTGCTTTGGCGCAGAGACCACGCGTCCGGGTCAAACCAGATGCCCACGAAGGCGAACCCCGCCGTGGCGGCTGCGTCAACGGCGGCGGGCGGCTTGAATTCCGGCAACACTCCCGCCGCTAGGGACAACATCCGACTGCTGGGCGGCGGTGAGGTTAGCGGCCTCTTGAACTCTCTCTCCTTTCTGTTACGGGAGATCATCTTGGCAGGCCTCTTGCCGCTTTCCTTGGCTGGACGCTCATCCGCCGCCTAGTGCGGGGGCAGGCGTGCTTGTGGTGCGTTAAGGTAGACATATGGGAACTTCTAGAGATATAGCGGGATCGATCGTTCAGGTTGCCTACGCAACCGACGACATTGAAGCCACTTCGGCGGTTTGGGCGGAGAAGTTCGGCGCCGGGCCTTTCTTCGTCCGCAAGCACGTGCCCGTTCAAGACGTCACCTATCGCGGCGAGCCCGGTGAATTTGATCACAGCACTTCCTGCGGGCAGTGGGGGACGATCATGCTGGAGTTTGTTGAGGATCACACCAAAGGCCCGTCGGTGATCAACGAACTTCACCGACCGGGCGAGACGGGCTTGCACCACGTCGCCTGCTTCGTGGACGACCTCAACGCTTCCACCGCATACTATGTAGACGCAGGCTACCCGCTTGCTGCGACGGGCAACGCCTACGGCTTGACCCGCTTCCACTACATAGACACGCTCGCCGAGCGAGGACACTTCACCGAACTGTACGAACCCAGCGGGCGCCTGCGGGAGTTCTACGAGATGGTCGCAGACGCCGCCCGCGGCTGGGATGGCAGAGACCCGGTGCGAATGCTCTGAGGCTACTTGCAATGAGTTCTTCCCCTCTCGTGGCAGAGTTACGAAAATATTCGCGCAGCCCGATTGCAAAGATCGGAGGCGGCTATGTCGTTGCTTGAAGAGATTTCAAGCAGAAAATTAATCCTACTTAGGGCCTTAGTGGTGGCCGTAGTTCTGGCTGCGTCGTTGGTGGCGCCGGTGGCTTTGTCTGTGGATGATGTTTCGGCGCTGGGGGGAGCGGAGGAGGGTGAGGTTGAGTTCGCGGCCCGGTTCGGTGCTGAGCGGCCGTTAGCTCTGCCTGGGCTAGTTCAGCCTGGGTGGCTAGTGTCGTCTGCTGGCGTCGCCGAAGCGGTGGTGTCTGTAGGTTCAGGCGGTGGAGAGCCTGTTGTTGGTGGGGTTTCCGTAGATTGGGATGTCGTGGGATCGTCTTCGTCTGAGCCTGCGAGTGCGTCGTCTTCCATTTCCTCGTCTCAGTCTGGGTCTTCGTCTGGTGGTTCTGGTGGGTTTGAGTGTCCGTCGGGTTTTGTGTTGTCTGGGGGCGGGTCGTCGTGTGTGCGTGTGGAGTCTGTTGTGTCTTTTTTGGTGTGTCCGTCGGGGTTTGAGCGTTTCAGTGTGGGTTTGGGTTCGTCTGGTTGGGGTTGCAGGCGGGTTTTGGGTGAGGGGGTTGCGTCGTTTTCTTGTGTGGAGGGTGTTTTGAGGGTTTCGGGGGGTTCTCGTGTGTGCGTGTGGGTGGTTGAGGTGGTTGAGGTGGAGGCGGCTGTGGGGTCGTGTTCCCCTGGTGGTGTGCCGCCGTCGTGTCGTTATGTGGGTGCTGGTGGGGTGTCGCAGTTCGGGAGGTTGGTGTTCGGTTGCCGGTCGGGTTGGGTGCTGTCTGAGGGTTCGTGTTCTAGGGTGACCGGTTTGGAGCGTTCAGCGCCTCCTGTTGTGTCGTATTCGTGCAGCAGCGGGGTTTTGGTGGGGTCTAGTTGTTTTGAGTACGCGGAGCCGGTGCGGGTTTGTTCTCCTGGTTGGGTGCTGCGTTCGTCTGGGTTGTGCGAGCGGGCGTTTAGGGCGGCGCAGCAGTCAACATCACCGGCTGCGGCGAGTGTGCCTGTGGTGTGGGATCCTCCTGGCGTTCCTGTGAGGGTGAGCGTGTCGTTGGGTGTGCGTTCTGGGGCGTTGAGTTGGGGGCCTCCAGCCAGCGACGGCGGCTCCCCGGTGGTTGGTTACGTGCTGAGGTGGCGCGAGGGCACTAGCGGGGAGTGGACGGTGGTGCGCTTGGGGGCTTCCGCGCGGCGTTACGAGTTCACTGGCTTAGTGGGGGGAGGCTATTATCAGATTAAGCTTTCGGCTAGGAACCGGGCTCCTGGCGGGGGCGGGGGTTTTCAGGAGGGGCGGCGGGTGGTGCGGTCGCTGCAGCCGTGCAGCGCCGGGGAGAGGGTGGTTGCGTCTGTTTCGTATGTTTATTGTGCTCCGCCTCCGCCTCCTCTTCCTCCCGCGCCTGGAGTGTTGAGTTTAACGCCGGGGAAGGGGTCGTTGACGGCTGTTTGGGGGGCGCCTGCGCCGTCGGCGGGGGATGCTGCGGTGGCGGGATTTGTGGTGCAGTGGCGCCGAGAGCGGGGGGAACTAGACGTCGGGAGTGGTTGGAATTCCGTAGAGTTGGAGGGCGCTGGGGTGTCTTCTCATGTGATCAGCGGCCTTTTGGGGGGCGTGTCTTATCAGGTGATGGTGAAGTCTTACAGCGCTTCGGGCAAGCGCAGCCCCGCGGTGTTGCGCGACGGCGTGCCGCTGCTGGCCGAGGAGTGCCGCACGGAGGCGGAGCCTGGTTTTTGGCGCCAGGTGTTGGATCCTGTGACTGGGGTGTGCGTGGGGGCGCCTGAGAGGTTTGAACTTGAGGTGGGGGACGGTGAGGGTGAGTTGCAGTTGCGGGGCGGGTGGTCTGTTGGTTTTTCGCCGGAACCGGTGTCTGATTATGTGGTGCGTTGGAGGAGGTCTGGGTCTTCTGATAGTTGGTCTGAGACCGTGGCGGATCAGGGGGGCGGTGTTCTTTACAAGGACAGCAAAATTCCCTATTTAGATTATGAGACTATTGGAAGTTATGATCCTTCTTATGGTTTAGGGAGTGTTTCGGTGGAGGGTGTTCATACTATTGGGGGGTTGGTGGACCATGTGCTTTATGATGTGGAGGTGGAGGCGCGGAACGAGGCGGGGTCTTCGCCTGTTGCTAGGGGGAGCGGGTCGCCTTGCCCTGACCCGATGTCGTACGTTGCGGATGTCTGCGCAGAGGCGCCTGTCCCTGAGGGGGTGGAAGTAGTTTCGGGGGACAGGTCTTTGACGGTGAGCTGGAGGCAGGACGCTTCCATTTTCCGCACTGATTACGACGTCTTTTTGTATTCGACGATCTTCACGAAGAGGTATGTTCTAGCTCGAGAGTTGCTTTCCTGGAGGGGGGGCGCCGTGGAGGTGGTCAACGGGAAAAAGTTCAGGACGTGGTCGTATACTTTCACGCACGAGAACGTGCCTTCCGCGGTCGCGCCGTCAGCGGTGAGGTTGACTAACGGGCGCGCCTATCAGGTGGGGGTGCTGGGGTCGAACACTTGGTTCAATGGGGAAACAGTTTTTGTGGTGGCGAGGCCTTGCGCGGATTGTGATGAGGTTTCGCGGCCTCCCGTCTCTGCGTCTCCTCTTGTTTGCTCGGAGGGCGGCGTCCCGGTGGCGGGGTTCTGCGTCAGCCCCTGTCCGCAGGGGCGGCTCCGTCTTGGGAATAGTTTGAACTGTTCCACTCCCGCCCCCCCGACTCCTCGGATTTATATGTCTTCGGTCTTGAGTTTTGAAACGTTCCCCGGGACTAGGCACGGGACAATAGACTTGAGTTGGGGGAAAGGGAGTTTCATTAGCAGGGGCTTGCCGATTACAGGGTATGTTGTGAGGTGGCGCCGCTTAGGTGGCGCGTTCGCCGGGTGGTCGAGCGCCCCCTCCTCCACGATCCACCTTCAAGCAGAGCGTGGGGGGTTCAGGATCCGCAGGCTGGCGGTCGGCGCCCGCTACCAGGTGGGAGTGGCCGCGGTCAACGCCGCGGGGACCAGCCGCTTCGCCTATGAGACTGTTAAAGCCGCTTGCGGGCGGGGGTACACCCACGTGGAAGGCACAGGATTTTGCATCCTCCCTCCTCATCCTCCACAAGCCCTCACCGCTTCCCCCTCCGGGGCGGGGGCCGTGAAAGTCGCCTGGGAACAAGCGGACTGGGACAACTACCACCCAGTCACCGGCTACCAACTCCGGTGGCGGCCCGCAGGCAGCACCACACCCTGGAAAACCGAAGAAATCCCCTGGGCAGACGGTAAACCCGCCGCCACCGCCGCCGGGGACCCCCGCAGGGAATTCACCCACACCATCACCGGCCTCGCCGGAGCCGCCGCAACAGCAGGCGCCCGCCTTGAAATCCAAGTAGCAGCCGACAACGAGATCCCCGATAACCAAAGCGCCTGGGTCTCCACCACCGCGGTCACCTGCCCCACCGGGCAAGCCCGCCTCAGCGCCGCCGCCGGATGCACCACCATCCCCGCCCTACCCACCGACGCTACCGCCGAGGCCCCCACGCTCACCCTCCACCCCACAACCGGAGGCATCACCGCAGCCTGGTGGCAGCGCACCGCGGCCTTCAACCCCGACACGTACAAACTAGAATGGAAAAAAACCGGAGCCGCCGCGTCCACGCCCTCAGCGGAACTGACCTCCGCCGCAGTCAACATCCCCCTCCCCTCAAGCTACACGGGTTGGACGCTCAACGCCCGCCACATCCCCAACCTGGACATGTGCACACACGACGTGAGCGTCACCGCCGCGAAAAGCGCTCAAGAACGAGTAAGCAACACCGCCTCGGACGCCCCCGGGGGGACGGTAACCGCCCCAGGCGCGCCCCGGGAGGGGCTCATCTTGAGCAGGTCTGCGGGTGGGGATCAGTTGTATGTGTACTGGAAGCGCCCGGAATGCGACGGAGGAGCACCCCTGAGTGAATACAAAGTCACCTACAAACTAGACTCTGACAGCACCTGGACAGACGCGGCAACGATGACCTCTGCTGCCGAACTAGCTCGCACGCACAACGGTTATCGGATCGGCGGGCTGACCCAAGGAACAGAATACGATGTGAGGGTCACCGCGAAAAACAATCGAAACCTCACTAGAGTGATCTCTGGGAGCGGCGAACCCGTGCGGGTTGATGACCCGAAAGTTGACCAAGATTTTGAAGATGATGTTTGGCGTCCTTACAGGATGCCTCCTGATGAGTTAGCGGCTATGAGCGAGCGGATTCAACTGGGGTTGACGATCAGGGTATGCACTAGCGCAGCAGACTTCGTAGAACCCCTCAACAGGGTCGTCGCTGCTTGGAACGCAGCCCTCGCCGACAACCAACTAAACAATCCCGGCGAAAGCCCCACGCCCCGTAGTGGTGACGCTCCCGCTGGGGAGTTCGAGTTCAGCGGCACTGCCTCTGTGCCCGCTGACTGCGGGGAAGAAGGAGGCAGCGGCGAGATGCTCAGCGACAATCAGGGTTTTGAAGCAGTGTTCATGGATTACAGGCTCGTCTGCCCCGTAAGTACTGCCTCAGGCACCGCTTGCTGTCCAACAGCCGCCGCGGGCGGCGGCTGTTGCACTCTTGATGAAATAGTGAAGGATCCGGGTAAAAAGGCGTCCTGTTGCCCTATAACTGATGAGCAGGGTGTAGCTTGTTGTCCTATAACGAATGCTTCGCCCAACGACTGCGACGACACCAGTTGCGCATCTACCAGGCATTCTACGACTGACGCGACCGCTCGTTCGATCGAAACTGCAGCTAACTGCGCCGCTAACGTGTCACCCTGCAGAGGTGAATCGATCACAGCAGGAGGTTGCGTGAACAATCATTTCCATGGAAGCCTGCTCCCCCGCAAAACCGGCGGCGTCCAGGTCACAGCCCAGGTCACACACATGATACAACGATTGACCGACAGAGCGTTCGCCCACGAACTAGGACACTACCTGCGCCTCGCAGACTACGGCGGCGGCTGCCACTGGATCAGCGAGGACACCACCGAAAGTTCGCTCATGTCCTACGGCTCCAACCAAGACTGGCGCGACTACCAAAGAATAGTCAACACCCAAGACCCCGAAGCCACCAATTGCCGATCAGACACCATCACGAAACGAGACAAAGAAGACCTACACGCCATCTACCACCCCCCCGCATTCGGAAGGCTAAGCATTGGTGCTGGGCGACGTGGGAAGGAGCATTTTGTTGTGGGTTCACCCCCTCAAGACTTAGACGGCAACAATTACTACAACGCGTACAGGTACGTAATACTGCACCGCGCACCCAAAGGCACTAACATTAACCCCAATGCATTCACACAACTCATGAACGGCACCAAGCCTGTCGTGTTTACCCCGGAACAGGTTGAGGATGCTGTGGATAATAATAATTCCATGCTAACTTCTATTGATTTGAAAGCTTCGTCTATCGCGGCTTTGATGAAGAAGGGGCATGAGTTCGTGTTCGTGGGTGTGACTAGGGGTGACCCTCAAAGAGATCCGGGTAAGTCTCTCAACCCGGTTTCGGCTGCAGGTCTAGCGCACGCTGTGATGACTTTGAATTTGGGTCCTAACTCGGGCTTGGTTGGCGATCATAAGTGGACGTTGGGGACGCCGGTTACGTACATCCACCAGTGAGGCCTCTATTGTTGTTAGTAAACGTTTGTTGAAGGGAGAAAATTCAATGAGACGCAAGATCTGGTTGCTGTTGTGGTTGGTTGCTGTCCTGTTGGCGGTGTCCTGCGGTGGCGGGAGCCCGGCGTCCCCGCCTGCTGTTGCGCCTGAAGTTCCGCCTGCCCCGGCGCCCGCTCGGGTTTCCCCTCCGTCTCTTCCCGAGGCGGAGGTTACCCCCATCGAGAGGCCTCCTGCTTCCGCTGCTGGGATCTCAACTACTACCACAGATGTTGCCACAACCACTACTACGACTATTTCGACGACAACTACGCGTGCCACCACCACCACTACCACGACTACTCCTACGACAACTACGGCTGTAACTACGACGACGACTACGTCTACGACGGTGCCGGCTGTGACGTCGACTGGTGTTCCTGAGGTCCCGGTGCCTTTGAATGGGAGGATGGTTCCGCCGCCTGGTAGGATGGTTCCGGAGGGTGAGGAGTATACTCCGCCTACTTTGCCTGTTCCGGTGTTGCCTGTTTCTGCTTCTGATGTTCCGTGGCTTGAGCGTGAGCGTTTGAGTGCTGGGTTGAATTATTCTTGTGATTTGTATGGGCGGGATGATGCTGTGGAGTGTTGGTATTGGGGGGAGCCGTTCCGCCCCACGACAGATTCCCCCGCTGCTCTTGGTTGGAAGGAAGCCTATGATGGTTGGGGGGAGCCTTCTGTGGAGACCCCCGAAGGTGGGTTTGTGGCGGTGGATGCGGGTCGTGAGGCGGCGTGCGGGATACGCCCTTCTGGTGTGTTGGAGTGTTGGGGGGCGGGCCCGTTGGCTTCTGTGCCTCCCCCGGGTGGGGTGTTCGTTTCAGTGAGCGTGGGGATAGAGCACGCCTGCGGGTTGCGCCCCGGGGGGCAGGCGGAATGTTGGGGTACGTCTACCCGCATGGCGGGGGCGGTGTTCCCCCCCGGGGGGGAGTTCACCTCTATCTCCGCGAGCGAGGATGCTGTGTGCGGTTTGCGCCGGTCGGGTGAGGTTGAGTGTTGGGGAGGTGGTTACAGGAGTTCGGGGAGGGGGGATGCGCTGCCTCCTCCGGGGGTTTTCAAAGCGGTGAGCGCCGGAGGGTGGGGAGACGTGTGCGGGCTGCGCTTGGATAACTCCGTGGAGTGCTGGGGGAACTACGACCTCGGGAACTATGATTCTGCGGCTTCTACGTATTTGTTGCCCCCTGGGGGGGAGTTCGAATCGGTTTCCCTAGGAGCGGAAGATTACGTTTGCGGTCTGCGCCCGGGCGGGGAAGCAGAGTGCTGGAGCAGGCGATATCTAGGGCAAGCTAAGCCCGCGTATAGCCCCCCAGAAGGGGAAAAGTTCACCCAAGTAGAGGCCGGATGGTCGAACGCCTGCGGAGTTCGCGTGGACAACACCCTGTCATGTTGGTGGAGACACTTTGAGATCACTGATAGTTTGGTTGAGATTCATGAGGAACTTCATATGTTGGAGAATGTCCTCCAGTTCGAATTCGGTGTCGGGGGGGGTGCGTGCGCTTTATTCGTTGATGGAACAGTTCAGTGCTTATTTGACGGCCCGTTGAGTGAAATAGAAGCCCCCTCGGGTGTGTTTTCTTCGGTGAGCGTGGGCGGCAATACGATCATGGGCAGCGGTCATGCGTGCGGTTTGCGTCCTGGTGGTGTGGTGGAGTGCTGGGGGTCGGACGAGTACGGGCAAGCCAGCCCCCCCGGGGGGGAGTTCACCGAACTAGCAGCCTCAGTCGATTTCACTTGCGGATTGCGCCCTTCGGGCGTAGTGGAGTGCTGGGGCGGAGGCAGAGAGGGGAGGCACAGCAAAGTAGTAGCCCCGAGGGAGCGGTTAGTGTTCGTAGACGCCGGTTGGGGTGGGCATTATCATCCTTGGCCTTTCCAGAGACCGGATAGGGTGGGGCATTCTCCTTCTTCTGTTGATTGGGGTTATTCGTGCGGGTTGCGGGCGGATGGTTCTCTGCTCTGCTGGGGGAACAAAGGAGTTCGCTTAGACGAAGACGACATCCAACTGTACGACAGCCTAAGAAACGAGGATGGGCCGATCTTGTCTCCGCCTGAGGGCGTGTTCGTGGACGTGGGGGTGGGCAGGTTTCAGGCGTGCGCTTTAAGCGTAACTAAGGAAGTTAAATGCTGGGGGTGGGACGGGGACTATGTCTACGGAGAGAAAACCGGGCAGGTGGAGCGGTTCGATTCCTTAGAAGTAGGGGGGTGGCACGCCTGCGGCCTGGACTCGGACGAGATAGTCGAGTGCTGGGACTTGGATACCCAAAGGCGGGTGCTGCCGGCCCCGACCACTAGCAGAGGTTACGAGCGGAGATACACTTATATCAGCGCAGGCTATTTCCACGTCTGCGCCTTGGGCTGGGGAGGCGCAGAATGCTGGGGTCCCGCAATGCCCCGCTCCCTCAAGTAAACGAACCCCCAACTTTCGCAACTATGAACCAAACGGAGAATGAATTCGTGGGCGTGACTAGGGGGATCCTTGTTGAAAGGAGAAAAAACAAGGTGAGGCGCAAGACCTGGTTGCCGTTGTGGTTGGTTGCTGTCCTGTTGGCGGCGTCCTGCGGCGGCGGAAGCCCGGCGCCTCCGCCTGCTGTTGCGCCTGAAGTTCCGCCTGCCTCGGCGCCCACGAGGGTTTCCATCCCGCCTCGGCCCGAGACGGGGATTCCTCCCACTGAGGCGCCTCCGGCTTCCGTCGTGGGGATCTCAACTACTACCACAGATGTTGCCACAACCACTACTACGACTATTTCGACGACAACTACGCGTGCCACCACCACCACTACCACGACTACTCCTACGACAACTACGGCTGTAACTACGACGACGACTACGTCTACGACGGTGCCGGCTGTGACGTCGACTGGTGTTCCTGAGGTCCCGGTGCCTTTGAATGGGAGGATGGTTCCGCCGCCTGGTAGGATGGTTCCGGAGGGTGAGGAGTATACTCCGCCTACTTTGCCTGTTCCGGTGTTGCCTGTTTCTGCTTCTGATGTTCCGTGGCTTGAGCGTGAGCGTTTGAGTGCTGGGTTGAATTATTCGTGTGATTTGTATGGGCGGGATGACGCTGTGGAGTGTTGGTATTGGGGGGAGCCGTTCCGCCCCACGACAGATTCCCCCGCTGCTCTTGGTTGGAAGGAAGCCTATGATGGTTGGGGGGAGCCTTCTGTGGAGACCCCCGAAGGTGGGTTTGTGGCGGTGGATGCGGGTCGTGAGGCGGCGTGCGGGATACGCCCCTCTGGTGTGTTGGAGTGTTGGGGGGCGAGCCCGTTGGCTTCTGTGCCTCCCCCGGGTGGGGAGTTCGTTTCAGTGAGCGTGGGAATAGAACACGCCTGCGCTTTACGCCCCGAGGGTCAGGCGGAATGTTGGGGCACGTCTACCCGCATGGCGGGGGCGATGTTCCCCCCCGGGGGGGAGTTCACTTCAATCTCCGCGAGCGAGGATGCTGTGTGCGGTTTGCGCCGGTCGGGTGAGGTTGAGTGTTGGGGAGGTGGTTACAGGAGTTCGGGGAGGGGGGATGCGCTGCCTCCTCCGGGGGTTTTCAAAGCGGTGAGCGCCGGAGGGTGGGGAGACGTGTGCGGGCTGCGCTTGGATAACTCCGTGGAGTGCTGGGGGAACTACGACCTCGGGAACTATGATTCTGCGGCTTCTACGTATCTGCTGCCCCCTGGGGGAGAGTTCGAATCGGTTTCCCTGGGAGTGGGTGATTATGCTTGCGGTCTGCGCCCGGGCGGGGAAGCGGAGTGCTGGAGCAGGCGATATCTAGGGCAAGCTAAGCCCGCGGATGGCCCCCCGGAAGGGGAAAAGTTCACCCAAGTAGAGGTCTGGGGGTCGCATGCTTGCGGAGTTCGCGTGGATAACACTCTGCTTTGCTGGTCTAGATACTTAGAGGTCAATGATAGTTCGTCTAGTGAGGAGAGTGATACGTGGGAGAATGTCCTCCAGTACGAAATGGGTTGGGAGGGAGCGTGTTTTCTATTCGTTGATAGAACAGTTCAGTGCTTCTTCGGGGGAACAGAAACAAAATCCCCCCCAGGCGTATTCACCGCGGTGAGCGCGGGCAACGATCACGTGTGCGGGCTGCGTCCTAGTGGTGCGGTGGAGTGTTGGGGGTCGGACGAGTATGGGAAAGCCAGCCCCCCCGAGGGGAAGTTCACCGAACTAGCAGCCTCAGTTAACTTCACTTGCGGGCTGCGCGTTTCGGGTGTGGTGGAGTGCTGGGGCGGGGACAAAGGCGGCAGAGAATGGATGCACAGCAAAGTAGTAGCCCCGAGGGAGCGGTTAGTGTTCGTAGACGCCGGTTGGGGTGGGCATTATCATCCTTGGCCTTTCCAGAGACCGGATAGGGTGGGGCATTCTCCTTCTTCTGTTGATTGGGGTTATTCGTGCGGGTTGCGGGCGGATGGTTCTCTGCTCTGCTGGGGGAACAAAGGAGTTCGCTTAGACGAAGACGACATCCAACTGTACGACAGCCTAAGAAACGAGGATGGGCCGCTGTTGTCTCCGCCTGAGGGCGTGTTCGTGGACGTGGGGGTGGGCAGGTTTCAGGCGTGCGCTTTAAGCGTAACTAAGGAAGTTAAATGCTGGGGGTGGGGAGATGACTACACTTATGGAGAGAAAACCGGGCAGGTGGAGCGGTTCGATTCCTTAGAAGTAGGGGGGTGGCACGCCTGCGGCCTGGACTCGGACGAGATAGTCGAGTGCTGGGACTTGGATACCCAAAGGCGGGTGCTGCCGGCCCCGACCACTAGCAGAGGTTACGAGCGGAGATACACTTATATCAGCGCAGGCTATTTCCACGTCTGCGCCTTGGGCTGGGGAGGCGCAGAATGCTGGGGTCCCGCAATACCCCGCTCCCTCAAGTAAACGAACCCCCAACTTTCGCAACTATGAACCAAACGGAGACTGAGTTCGTGGGTGTGACGAGGAAGATCCTTGTTGAAGGGAGAAACAAGGTGAGACGCAAGACCTGGTTGCTGTTGTGGTTGGTTGCTGTCCTGTTGGCGGCGTCCTGCGGCGGCGGAAGCCCGGCGCCTCCGCCTGCTGTTGCGCCTGAAGTTCCGCCCAACCCGACGCCTGCGCGGGTTGCTGCCACGACTGCTGCCACTTCTACGACGACTACTACGGCGCCGCCTGTGACGTCGACTAGTGCTCCTGCTGATGTGTACACTCAGCCTACTTTGCCTGTTCCGGAGTTGCCTGTTTCTGTTTCTGATGTTCCGTGGAGTGCGCGTGAGCGTTTGAGTGCTGGGGTGAATTATTCGTGTGGTTTGTATGAGAGGGATGATGCTGTGGAGTGTTGGTATTGGGAGGAGCCGTTCCGCCCCACGCTAAAGCCCGTTCCAAAGTCCGTTTATGATTACGGTTTGGGTGTGTTTTATGATTACGATTCGGGCGTGGAATACGTCGAGGAAAGCTATGATTATTGGGGGGAGCCTTCGGTGCAGACCCCAAAAGGGGGTTTTGCGGCGGTGGACGCGGGCCGTGAGGCGGCGTGCGGTATACGCCCTGACGGGGAGTTGGAGTGTTGGGGAGCTAGCCCATTGGCGTCTGTACCGCCCCCGGGTGGGGAGTTCGTTTCAGTCAGCGTGGGAATAGAGCACGCTTGCGCTTTGCGCCCTGGGGGTCAGGCGGAGTGTTGGGGTACGTCTTCTCGCTGGGCGGGGGCGGTGTTCCCCCCGGGTGGGGAGTTCACCTCTATCTCCGCGGGTGATGATTTCGTGTGCGGTCTGCGTCCGTTGGGCGGGGTTGAGTGTTGGGGTAATGGTTTTAAGAGATTTGGGAAAGGTGAGCAACTTCCTCCTTTGGGGGCTTTCAAGGCGGTGAGCGCCGGAGGCGGGGGACATGTGTGCGGGTTGCGCTTGGATAATTCGGTGGAGTGTTGGGGGGATTACGACATCGGAAGCGAGGTGAATCGGGGTTGGACATATCTGCAGCCCCCTGAGGGTGAGTTCGAGTCGATCTCCCTGGGATCGCATGAGTACGCTTGCGGTCGGCGCCGGGGTGGAGAAGTGGAGTGCTGGAACAGAGATATTCGGGGATGGGGCGCGAAAAGCCCCCCGGAAGGGGAAAAGTTTATCCAAGTGGAGGTCGGTTTGGTGGATGCCTGCGGGGTTCGCGTGGATAACACCCTGCTTTGTTGGTGGAGGGACTTGGGGATTCCTGATAGCTTGACTGCGTTTTATGAGGAACTTCATATGTTGGAGAATGTCTTCCAGTTCGAATTCGCTTCAAGTAGTGATGGTATGAATGCGTGTGCTTTATTCGTTGATGGGGCAGTTCGGTGCTTCGCCTTGGTGTGGGGAACACCCGCCCCTCCAGCGATGCTGCGGATATCGGCTTCCGGGTTTCATTCGGGGGGCACATCGTTTAGGGAAACAGAAGCCCCCTCCGGGGTGTTCACCTCCTTGAGCCTTGGCGGCGATCATGCGTGCGGGCTGCGACCTACCGGTGCGGTGGAGTGTTGGGGGTCGGATGAGTTCGGGCAAGCCAGCCCCCCGAGAGGGGAGTTCACCGAATTAGCAGCCTCAGTTAATTTCACTTGCGGATTGCGCGTCTCGGGTGAAGTGGAGTGCTGGGGCGGCGATGACGCCCGGCGGCACAGCAAAGTAATAGCCCCGAGGGAACCGTTAGTGTTCATATCCGCCGGCTGGGGCGGGCATGACCATTCTTGGCCTTTCCAGAAACCGAATAGGGGGAGCTATTACCCCTCTTCGGTTGATTGGGGTTATTCGTGCGGGTTGAGGGCGGACGGTTCTCTGCTCTGCTGGGGGAATGGAATATTTACCTCGGGGAACTATTGTGTTGTGGTGCGGGGGCGGTATGTTGTAGAAGCCTGCTGGGGGAATGAAAACTTGGAGAACGAAAAGGATGTCCGGGTGTCTGATATCTTCAACTGGTCGCTCTTGTCTCCGCCGGAGGGGGTGTTTGTGGATGTAGGGGTGGGCAGGTTTCAGGCGTGCGCTTTAAGTATAACAGGAGAAGTTAAATGCTGGGGACTTCGGAACTACGTCTACGGGGAAGAAACCGGTGGGAAGCGATTTGACTCCTTAGAAGTGGGAGGCTGGCACGCATGCGGCCGAAGCGGCGGGTACGTCGAGTGTTGGGACTTGCATGACCGAAGCCAGGTGCTGCCGGCCCCGATCGACCGCAGAGGTATTGAGCGGAGGTACTCCAACATCAGCGCAGGCTATTTCCACGTCTGCGGTGTCCGTGCCAGTGTAGATGTGGAAGTGGATTGTTGGGGTCCACAATGACCCGCTACGGGGGTGGGGTGGGGTGAGCCCCAACTGACGAGAATTAGGAGCCCTCATTTTCGAAAGCATGAATTTCGGCTAGGAATGCGTCTGCGAATTCCTCTAGTTTGTGCGCGCCGACCCCGCGAATGGCGGCGAATTCCGGTTTGGTTTTTGGCCGGAGTGCTGCCATTTCCCGAAGTGCTGTGTCGTGGAACACCACAAAGGCCGGGACGGAGCGCTCTCTCGCGAGTCTGAGTCGAAGTTCTTTCAGCCGCCCGAACAGCGAACGTTCGTTCTCGCTCTCCTGGGCTAGAGGCTCTTGCCGGTCGATGTCCGCCGTCTTCGGCTTTGGGGCGCGGCGGCGTGTCATGGTGTCGCGCCGGTAGTTGAAACCGACGTTGCCTTTCTCCAACTCACCGCCCAAAAAGGTTTGCGACAGGCCCCCGTATCCCTTGTAGTCAATGGCGAGGAAGCCTGCAGCCACGAGTTGATGAACCAGCGACCTCCATTCGTTTTTGCTGAATTCGCTTCCTGTTCCGTAGACAGGGAGTTGGTCGTGCTTGAACTGGCGGATCTTTTGGTTGCCGGCTCCCAGCAGGACGTCGATTACGTGCGCCTGCCCGAATCGCTGGCCTGTCTCTTGCACCGCGGCCAGCACTTTCTGGGCAGGCTGAAGTCCGTCTATGACCTCTGGAGGATTTTCGCACAGGTCGCAGTTTCCGCACGGGGGGACTTCCTCGCCGAAATACCCAAGCAGCACCTGCCGCCGGCACTTCGCAGTTTCGCAGTAGCCGATCAACGCGTCGAAACGTTTGTGCTCCCGCCTTCGGTGGTCTTCGTTGCCGTGGCCGTCGGCGTCAATGATTCCTCGTCTGCGGCGGATGTCGTCTAGGCCGTAGAACATCAACGCTTCAGCCCGCTCTCCGTCGCGCCCGGCTCGGCCAAGTTCCTGGTAATAGGCTTCTACGCTCCCCGGGATCGTGCTGTGAAGCACGTAACGGATGTCCGGCTTGTCTATGCCCATGCCGAAGGCGATCGTGGCGACCATCACTAAGCCCGATCTGGTCATGAACTCGTCTTGGTGTTCGCTGCGGACTTGGGTGCTCATTCCGGCGTGGTAGGGGAGGGCCTTTACGCCAGCTTGGTTCAGCAACTCAGCTACGTTCTCGGTGTCTTTGCGGCTGAGGCAGTAGACGATGCCGCTCTGGCCGGCTCGGTCTTTCACGTACTGAACGATCCGGCGCCTAGGTGAGTTTCTTTCGACCGAGAGGTGAATGTTCGGTCTGTCGAAGCCCGACACGAACGTCTTCCCGGGTTGGGCGAAGAGTTTTTGGGTGATGTCCAGTCTCGTTGTCTCGTCCGCCGTGGCGGTGAATGCTCCGATCGGGACGCCAGGAAATGCCCCGCACAAACCTGCTAGGGCCTCGTATTCGGGTCGGAACGCCGGTCCCCACTTGGATATGCAGTGGGCTTCGTCCACGACGAGCAGCCGCACTTGTTGTTTCTGGAGCGCTGAGATCATCCGGTCGGTCATCAGCCTTTCGGGGGCGAGGTAGAGCAGTGCAGCGGGGCGCTCGATCGCCTTGTACCAGATGTCTAGGTTTTCCTCTCGGGTCTTGCTGGAGTTGATGGCTGCCGCTTCTACGCCTGCGAGCTCTAGCGCCGACACCTGGTCTTCCATCAGAGCTATGAGCGGCGAGACGACTAGGGTGAGCCCTCCTCTGAGCAGAGCGGGTATCTGGTAGCACAACGACTTGCCCGACCCCGTCGGCATGACCGCAAGCACATTTGAGCCGTTGGCTAGGGCGTCGATGACCTCTTCCTGCCCGGGGCGGAAAGTGTCGTAACCGAACGTCTCACGCAGCACCTGATGCGCGGGGGATGACGCGCCCGTCTCGGCCGGCGAGCCCCCCAGTCCCCCTGGATCGGCGGCATCGGCGCTGCGATGTGTTTCAGCTATTTTCGTTTCCATTGCCATTCCCCTTATTTCCATTGCGATTCCCCTTAGTTCAACCCGCTAGATCGGTTATATCGGAAGGTGACCCGAATAAGCCGCCGCCCGGCGTCTGCTAGTTGACGTTGGACGCGGGCGACGCGAGACGTTGTAGTTGTGTCGCGCCGAGTCCGCTCGGCACGGCTGCCCTTGCCTGAGTAGATCTGCTGTCAGGTCGGTCAGAGCGTAGTGCGCTGGCACACTCCATCTCCGCTTCTGGGCATAGAGTGAAGACATGCGCCAGAGACACCTGATGACTATTTCTCCCCTTGCTGCGGTTGCTGCTTCCATCCTGCTCGCTGCGGTTTTCGCCTCCCTCACCGCCGCAGATTCTGAGCCTGCGCCGGAACGCCCTGAGATAATCACCGATCTTGACGAAGCCGTTCGATTCGGGATAGACCCTCAGTACCCGCCTGCGAATTTCGTCAACGACGACGGCGAGATTGATGGGTTTGAACCCGAACTGCGTGACGAACTTTGCCGCCGTGCGCAACTCGAGTGCGTCTGGGTGGAGAACGAGTGGATCACCCTCATTCCAAATCTTCTCGCAGGGGAATTTGATGTCATTTTGAACTTGATGTACAACACTGCCGAACGAGACGAGATAATCGACTTCTCGCAGCCGTATGAGCCCTCTATTCCGTCGGGTTATGCGGCCAAGGCGCGCTCTGGCGCTGAGGTGATCAATGGTGTCGTGGCGACGCTCAGCAAGACCGTTCAGGCTTCTTACATAGAGAACCAAACCTCGGCGACGCTCGTGACCTACGACACGCAGCAGGAAGTCGTAGAGGCCGTCCTCAGCGGCGACGCCGACGCGCTGCTGAACGACAAGGAGAGCTTGAAGAAGATCGTCGCTGAGAGCAACGGCGCTTTGGAGATCGTGGGTGAAGACGTGGAATTCCCCGACTTGGGGTCGAGCATGGGGTTCCGGCCAGAAGACGTTGAACTCAGGACAAAGCTTGACACCGCCATCTCCTCTATGAAAGCCGACGGCTCTCTCAACGCCCTGATCCGTAAGTGGTACCGCGAAAACGCCCGCGTCTTTGGCGCTCCCGTTAGCGCCGACCGCCCGACTGGCTAGCCGCCGGGGTTGGTGTCCTTTACTCGACCTCTCTGCTGAGTAGGATTCCCTTTCGTGTCGGACTTCTTGCGCAGCTATCTGACGGTCGGCATTTTCGCCCTGCTGGCGGTGATCATGGTCGCTTTGATGCTTGGATTAGCCTCCGTGCTGCGCCCCGAACGCCCCCAGCGGCAGAAGTACATCAGTTACGAGAGCGGCGTCGATCCGGTCGGGGAGGGCTGGTCGCAGAGCAGACTGCGCTATTACCTCTTTGGGCTGCTCTTCGTGATGTTTGATGTGGAAGCCGTGTTCATATTCCCCTGGGCCACCCGGCTGGACGCCTACGGCGTGTTCGGGCTCGTGGAGATGGCGATCTTCATTTTCATTCTGGCTCTAGGACTGTTCTACGCGTGGCGCAAGCGCGTCCTGCAGTGGGTCTGACGTAGTGGGACTCGTTGAGAGCGGGAAGATGCCCGCTCCGCTAACGAAGCTGCTCAACATGAGCCGCAAGTACTCCCTCTGGGTCTATCAGTGGGGTCTGGCCTGTTGCGCTATAGAGATGGGTGCGGCGTTCGGCTCTCCCCGTTACGACGTGATGCGCCTGGGGGTCATTCCGTTTCCTGCCAGTCCTCGTCAAGCCGATCTCGTGGTGGTGTCTGGCACTGTCACCGACAAGATGGTGCCTTCTCTGCTGAGGCTTTACGAGCAGATGCCCGACCCCAAGTACGTGATTTCAATGGGTTCCTGCGCCAACTGCGGCGGCCCTTACTGGGATTCCTACTCCGTGACCAAGGGAGTGGATCAGATCATCCCTGTGGACGTCTACGTGCCCGGCTGCCCCCCGCGCCCGGAGGCTCTGTTGGAAGGAATCGTTCTGTTGCAGGAGCGCATAGCTAACGAGGACATCGCCGCCCGCTGGACGGGCGATCCGATAGTGGTGGAGTGATTCCTTGAGCCCGCCCGCAGGTTCTGCCGAGGTGGCCGCTGCGGAAGAGTCGGCAGCGCCAGTTCCTTCGGCCGAAGATTCTCTCCGGAGCGAAGCCGTCGCGACGCTGGGGCAGTCCTTGGGCGAGGCTTTGGTTGCTTTCCACGTACAGGACGACCTGTGGATTCGGATTCACCACGAAGTTTGGCAACAGGCGGGCTATGAGTTGCGAGATCGCTTGGGCTGTGAGTGGTTTGACTTTCTCTCGGCGATTGACTGGCTGCCTTCTCCCTATGGAAAGGACATGGACGCTGAACAGGACTGGCCCGACGGCGGCCCCGAACCCCGCGACCTGACGATCCAAAGCGGCGTAACCGGCGGCGAAACCAGGCTGCAGGTTTTTGCTCGTGTGATGAACATTTATAACGGTCTAGGCGTGACTGTAAAAGCCGATCTGCCTAACGAGAACCCTGCCGTGGATACCTGGATTCCCGTTTACTCCGGCGCCAACTGGCACGAGCGGGAAGCCTGGGAGATGTTCGGTATCGCCTTCGTCGGCCACCCTGATCTGCGCCACATCTACCTGCCAAGCGAGTTTGAAGGCCACCCTCTGCGGAAGGACTTCCCCCTGCTTGCTAGGAGGGTGAAGCCCTGGCCAGGTCTCGTTGACGTGGAAGGAATGCCCTCCGACGCCGAATCCTCCGGCGGGGGGGGCGGCTGAGTAGTGACCCTCACGCCACAGGAGCAGCGTCAGTACATAGCAGCCGCTGCTGCCGACGCCCGCGTGAACGTGGAGTTGGAAACGGAAGGCATGACGCTCAACATCGGCCCGCAACACCCCGCCACCCACGGCACTTTACGGATCGTGGCGCGCCTAGACGGCGAACAGGTGATTATGGCGGAGCCCGTCATGGGTTACATGCACAGGGGTTATGAGAAATTGGCTGAGGTGCGTACCTATCCGCAGGTCACGACCCTCATTAACCGCATCGACTGGCTGGGCAGTTTCGCCAATGAGGTGCCATTCATCCTGGCTGCCGAGCGTCTCATGGAAATCGAAGCGCCGCCTCGGGCGGTGTGGATACGCACGCTCCTCTTTGAGCTCTCCCGGATAGCCAACATTTCGTTGTTCCTAGGCGACATGGGCGTGCAGTTGGGCGCCCTCACGCCCGTCTTCTTCGCGTTTCGCGACCGCGAATTCGTCCTCAACCAGATAGAAGCAGTAACGGGCGGACGCTTTCACCCGAACTTCGACCGCATCGGCGGGCTCAAGGACGACCTACCTTCGGGATGGATTGAAGAGACCAAGGCTGTAATGGCCAAGATGCGCACGTTCTGCGACGAGTTGGAAGAACTTTTAATGGGGAATGAGATTTTTGAGGTGCGCACTCGCGGCGTGGGGGTGATACCAGATCACGTGGCGCTCTCTTACGGACTTTCCGGCGCCAATCTGCGGGCGTCGGGCGTGGACTGGGACATGCGTAGAGACAACCCATGCGGTCTTGCCTACGAGTCCCTGGACTGGAAGGTCTGGACGCACCCCGACGGCGATTCCTTCGCCCGCTACTGGGTTCGCCTTCAAGAGACCCGCGAAGCCACCTGGATGGTGGAACAACTCCTTGACGGCCTGCCGTCCGGCCCCATAATGGCCAAGGTGCCGCGCATCATCAAGGTGCCCCCGGGCGAGGCGTACGCGGCGACGGAGAACCCCCTCGGGGTGATGGGCTACTACGTAATCAGCAAGGGCGACCTCGGGCCGTTCAGGGTGAAGATACGTTCGGCGTCCTTCAGCAATATCTCCGTGACGCCCTGGGTGCTTAAAGGCGTCTATGTGCCGGACGTGATAACCATCCTGGCCAGTTTGTATTTCATCCTGGGCGACATTGATCGATGATTCATCCCGCCGCGCATATCTTCGCCGTGGAGTTGGCCTACTGGCAGCAGACGGCCATCAAATTGGTGGTCGTGGCCATCGTCATTCCCACGGCCGCTCTCATTCTGGGGTATGTATTCCTGTTGAAGATGATGAGCTTCATGCAGAGCCGCCTGGGGCCGATGGAAGCCGGCCCGCACGGCACTCTGCAGCTGCTGGCCGACGGGCTCAAGTTCCTGCAGAAAGAGGACGTGTTTCCTCGCCGCGCCGACCGCGTCGTCTTTGCCTTGGCGCCGGCGGTCGTGCTGGTCTCGACCTTCCTGCTGTACGTGGTGCTGCCCATGGGTCCGGACGCCGTAGTGAGCGGCTTGGACGCTGGCTTGTTCTTCGCCTTGGCGGTGGCTTCTCTTTCGGTGATCGGGGTTCTGATGGCGGGCTGGGGCTCGGCGAACAAGTACGCCCTGATGGGTGGGATGCGCGCCGCCGGACAACTCATCGCCTACGAACTCCCTCTGGTGTTGGCCGTTATGGGAGTCGTGATTCAGGCCGGGACGCTGGACTTGAACAAGATCGTCGCGGCGCAGGCCACCGGAGAGTTGTTCGGATGGGGGGGCATCGGCTTTCCCTACATCCTCACGCAGTTCGTAGGGTTCGCCATTTTCTTGGTGGCTGTCCAGGCCGAACTCACCCAGCCGCCTTTTGATATGCCCGTGGCTGAGTCTGAACTCGTGGGGGGCTACCAGGTTGAGTACACGGGGTTCCGTTTCCTCTTCTTCTTTATGGCCGAATTCGGAACGGCGTTTGCGTTCGCCGGCATCGCCTCCGTGCTCTTCCTCGGCGGCTGGTACGTGCCCGGCTTCGCAGTGGACTCCGGCTGGCTGAACTTGCTCGGCCCTCTCGTCATGTTCGTGAAGATCATGGCCGTCTCAGCGCTGATCTTCTGGTTCCGTTTCACTTTTCCCCGCCTTCGGGAGGATCAACTCCAGAAGTTGGCTTGGAAGGTGCTCATACCGTTGTCGCTGTTGAACATAGTTATAACCGGCGTGTTGAAGGTGCTCGTCTGATGGATGCGATATCGCCGCCAAGCCGAGCCGCCGGGCCGAGCCGCCAATTTGATGTAAAGGGGCAGAAATGAGAGGCTTTGGACTGCTGAAAGGCATGGGAGTGACCGCCCGCACGATGATTAGGACGCTTTTCCCGGACGGTCTCCGCAAGCCCGTGCCGTCGCCCACCCGCGGCGCCCACACCGTGCAATATCCGCACGTCAAGGAGGAGCCGGCTACCAGGGCCAGGGGAGTGATCGGCCTTCACCACGACAACTGCACTGTGTGCATGCTCTGCGCTCGGGAGTGTCCGGACTGGTGCATCTACATAGAGGGGCACAAGGAACTCGCCCCGCCCCGCCGCCCAGGGGGAAAGCCGCGCCAGCGCAACAAGATCGACCGATTCGACATTGATTACGCCCTTTGTATGTACTGCGGCATCTGCGTGGAGGTGTGTCCGTTTGATGCTCTCTTCTGGAGCCCTGAATTTGAGTACTCCGAGCCCCGCATAGCCGATCTGCTGCACGACGCCGATCGGCTGGCTGACTGGATGGACACCGTCCCGGAGTTTGAAAGTTACGAAACGGGCTCCTCGCAGAAGAAGCGGACGGTACCTCAGTGAGAGGTGCTAAAGAGTGAGCACGTTCGGGCTGCTGGTCGCCCAGAACGTCGCCTTCTGGGTCATCGCAGCCCTTATGGTCTTTGCAGCTCTCCGCCTGGTGACCACTAAAAACGTGGTCCACGCCGCCCTCTACCTAGTGGCGGTGTTAGCGGGGGTGGCGGCGTTGTTTCTTCTTATGGGTGCGGAGTTCGTGGGTATCACGCAGATACTCATCTACATCGGGGCGGTGATCATCCTCTTTCTGTTCGGCATCATGCTCACGCGCACCCGCATAGGAGACGAGGAGAAGACAGACCACCGCAACCGGCTGGGCGCAATAGTGGCTGCCCTGGTGCTGGCGGGCGTGACGATCTATTCCGTCTTGGCGGGCTTTGGCGGCGTAGAACTGGGCTCCGACACCCGCACCACCACGGCTGAGGTTTCCGACTCGATTTTCTCCCAGTACATAATCCCCTTTGAGGCTGTCTCGGTGCTGCTGCTGGCGGCGCTGATCGGCGCCATCGTCGTCGCCCGGCGGGAGTAGTCGGGGAGTAGTCGGCATGTGGCTTAACCAGTTCCTAGTGCTCTCGGCGGTTCTGTTCGCCATAGGTACCTACGGGGTATTGGCGCGCCGCAACGGCGTCCTGGTGCTGATGTCGATAGAGCTGATCTTGAATGCCGTGAACATAAACCTCGTGGCGTTCGGGAGTTACATCTCCTCGGTTTCGGGAGAGGTATTTGCACTTTTTGTGATCACTGTGGCCGCGGCGGAGGTCGGCGTGGGCTTGGCGATCCTGCTGCTGCTCTATAGAAACCGCCGCAGCGTGGATGTCCACGACGTGGACATGATGAAGGGTTGAGGCGGTCGTGAGTCTCTTGTCTGGCGGCGGTGCGGCCGCTGTCTTTGCCGCCGAAGCGGGCGGCGAAGCGGTCTCGGCGAGCGGGTGGTTCCTCTCTAACGCCTGGCTCATCCCCGCCTTGCCGACTCTCTCGTTTTTGATCATCCTCTTCTTTGGGAAGCGTCTGCCCGGCGGCGGCGCCGGGGTGGGCATCGCCGCCACTGCGGGGTCGTTGCTGCTCGGCCTCGGAGCGGCCGGGCAGTGGATCGGTTCGGTCAACCGCGCTGGTGAAGCAGCGGTGGAGCCAGTGGTCAACAACTGGACTTGGTGGATATCGGGGGGAGTTTCGTTCACCATGGGGACGCTCGTTGACGGCCTCGCTGTGGCGCTCATCTTCGTAGTAGGCGTCGTCTCGCTGCTGGTGCACGTCTATTCCACCGACTACGTGGCGGGTGACGCCCGCTACACGCACTTCTTTGCTTTCCTTTCCCTCTTCACGGCGTCAATGCTCTTCTTCGTCCTCTCGGAGAACACGATTCAGATGATCTTGGGGTGGGAAATGGTGGGGGTCTGCTCTTTCGTGCTCATTGGGCACTGGTGGGAGGAAAAGGCCAATTCCAACGCTGCCCTCAAGGCGTTTCTCACCAATCGTGTAGGCGACATCGGACTCCTCATCGGGATGAGCATCTTGTTCTTCGCAGCCGGGACGTTCTCGGTCGTGGGCATCAACACGCTTGCCACCAAGGGTTCGTTGGCGCACGGGGCGCTGCTGGCGGCTGCGTTGTGCCTGATGGCGGCGGTGATGTCCAAGTCGGGCCAGTTCTTTCTTCACACTTGGCTGCCGGACGCCATGGCCGGCCCTACGCCTGTCTCCGCCCTCATCCACGCCGCCACGATGGTCGTGGCCGGGGTATATATGGTCGCCCGCCTCTACCCCGTCTTCTTTGAGGGGCTCTCCATTGCGGGCTCCTCTGTGAACGTCTTGGCGCTCATGGGCGGGATCACCACGCTGGTGGGGGCTTCCCTGGCGTTCGTGCAGTCCGACATCAAACGGGTTCTGGCCTATTCCACCATCAGCCAACTCGGCTACATGGTTTTGGCGCTGGGCGTCGGCGCTTGGACGGCGGCGGTGTTCCATCTCTTCACTCACGCTTTCTTCAAGGCCTGCCTCTTCCTGGGTTCGGGTTCCGTTTCACACGCCGTCCACAGCTTCGACATGAAGAAGGACATGGGCGGTCTCCGCAAGCACATGCCTCACACCTTCCGCACCTTCGTGATCGCCTCGGCAGCCCTGGCGGGACTCCCTCCTCTTGCCGGCTTTTGGTCTAAGGACGAGATCCTGGCGGGCACCGGAGGATGGGGGGTGTTCGGCGGCACGGGAGGGAACGGCGCTTACACCGTCGTCCTGGCGATGGGAATGCTGACCGCCGCCCTCACGGCGGCGTACATGACCCGATGCATCTACCTGACCTTCTACGGCTCCTACCGAGGGCACGGGCATCCCCACGAATCGGGGCGCAGAATCACGATTCCGCTTTGGATACTGGCCGTCTTCGCCGTTGGCGCAGGCTGGACGAACTTCCCGAAGGGATTCCAGATCGTGCCGAAGGGCTGGAGAGAGCGCTTCGGCCACTACGTGGAACCTAGGGCGGTTGAGGGTGGCTACTTCCCTGCCATAGAGCACGCCGTGCCGAGTTGGACGCTGGCCGCCATCTCCACTCTTGTGGTTCTAGTGGGCGTTGGCGCGGCGTTTTATTACTACTTTGTCAAGCTGCCGTCGTCGGCCGGTCGGGCGGCCACCGAACTCCCGAACGGACTCACCAGCAGGTCTCGCTTCGCTCGGCTGTTGCACGTTCTGCTCCGCCGCAAGTACTACCTAGATCACCTCTATACCGGCATTCTGGCCAAAGGCACGGCGGGCCCCGTGGCCAGGGGTGCGTATTGGATCAACCAGCATGGGATCGACGAAGTTGTGAACGAGGCTGGGCGGAAGGCCGTCGCCGCCGGGCGGGTGCTCTACGACAAAGTGGATCAGAAGGTCATCGACGGAGTCGTGAACGCTTCCGGAGCGGCCTCGCACGGGGCTGGTGAGGAGATCCGTCGGATGCAGACCGGCAAGGTACAGCAGTACGCCGGCGTCATGTTCGCAGCGGCGGCTTTGATCGCCGTCGTACTCATCTTGGTTTTATAGGAGGCTTTTGATGCAAAATTTTCTAAACGGATGGGGGCTGACGCTTGTCACCTTCCTGCCGATGCTTGGGGCTTTGGTGCTCTTGGCCATACCCCGGCGGCACGAGGCTGCGATCAAGGGTGCAGCGATGCTCTCGTCGTTGCTGGCGGCGCTGGTCGGAGTTTTTCTGTTGAGTTGGTTCGATGTCTCTCGGGCGGGCGACCTGCAGTTCGTGGTGGACAAGTCCTGGATCAACATCATCAACAGCCGTTACATAATGGGTCTCGACGGCATATCCCTGCCGCTTTTGCTGTTGACGCTCCTGGTCGTGCCGCTGTGCATCGTCTATTCCTTTGACCACTTTCCCGAACCGCGCAACCCGAAGTCGTTCCTGACGCTGCTGCTGATTCTCCAAACGGGAATGGTGGGGACGTTCGTGGCGCAGGATCTCATCTTGTTCTTCGTCTTTTTTGAGGTCGTGCTGTTGCCTATGTACTTCATGATCGGCGTCTGGGGCGGGGAGAATCGACGCTACGCCTCCATCAAGTTCTTCCTCTACACGCTGTTCGGCTCAGCGCTCATGCTCATCAGTTTTCTGGCCATGTTCTTCTTGGCGGACGGCACTCTGGCCGGCCTGGAGACCGCCCGCACGTTCGACATGCGTGCTCTTTCCGATGGAGCAACCGCCGCCATCGCCCGCAGCAGCCAACTCTGGATCTTTGCCGGCATGTTCTTGGGGTTCGGCGTAAAGGTGCCCATGTTTCCGTTCCACACGTGGCTGCCGGACGCCCACACGGAAGCACCCACCGTGGGGTCGGTCATCCTGGCGGCTGTACTTTTGAAGTTGGGAACTTACGGGTTCGTCCGGATCGCCATTCCGATGCTCCCTGAAGCCGCCGCCGCCTGGGCGCCGGTGATCGGTTTGCTGGCAGTGATCGGAATCATCTACGGAGCCTTGGGCTGTTTGGCGCAGAAAGATATGAAGAGGCTCATCGCTTTCAGCTCCGTGGCGCACATGGGTTTCGTGATGCTGGGCATCGCCACGCTCACCCCGTTCGGCATCAACGCCGCTGTGTTCGGAATGGTGGCTCACGGCCTCATCACAGGGATGCTCTTCTTCCTGGCGGGTTCGGTCAAGGACCGCTACCACACCCTGGAGATGTCGCGCCTCGGCGGTCTCCTCACTCAGGCGCCTCGCATGGGGTGGATTCTGGGGTTCTGCGTAATGGCCTCTCTCGGGCTCCCTGGTTTGGCTGGATTCTGGGGCGAGTTCCCGGCGATACTCGCCTCCTACAATCCGGCGGAAATCCTGGGCAAGGGGCTCTTCCGCGCCTACATGGTGATCGCCGCGATCGGGACCGTTCTGGCCGCGGGCTACCTGCTCTGGATGCTTCAGAAGACAGCGTTTGGCAAGGCGCGCAAAGAGTTTGAGAATTCGCCCGACGTCAAGGACATCAAGCGCCTGGAGTACGTGTCTTGGGCGCCCTTGCTCGTGCTCATCGTCGTGCTTGGCTTCTACCCCCGTTTGCTGCACGAAGCCACCGACCCGGCGGTGCGCGAGTCGCTCGTGGTGGAGTCGGTGCAGGGTTCAGCGCAGGACTGCCTGACCGACGAGCGCGGCGTGAATTGTTTTGAGGAGCGGCGCCGTGAGGCTCGACAGAACCGCGCCGGCTGAGAGGTGGAGACGTTTTCTCCGTCCGCTCCGCATCGTTCTGGCCGGTATCGGGCCGTCGCGCTCTGGCGTCTTCACCCCGGTCGGAAAGATCCAGGCGGTCTGCCGGTCATTTTCGGAGGTCTGAGTCGTGACGCTTGAACTGCTGGGAGTGGTCGGTTTCGTCCGGCCTCACATTGACTGGCACGCCCTGGCTCCCGAACTCGCTCTGTTGGGTGTGGGAGCCTTGCTCACCACGTTGGACGTGATCTTGGCAGAGCGCGGTCGGAACGTGACTTCGGCTCTGGCCGGTCTGGGTTTGCTGGGAGTGCTCGTGCCGATTCTCACGCTCCTGGCCGCCGGCGTGGCTTCCGAACCTAGGGTGCTCTTCGGCGGGGCTTACGTGGTTGACGGCTTCGCCCTTGTTCTCAAGGCTCTGTTTGTCGTCTCCGGTTACGTGGTCGTGCTCATGTCCACCAACTACGTGGCTGAAGGCGGCTACTGGAGCAACGAGTACTACGGCCTTATGCTTTCCTCGCTTCTCGGCATGATCGTGATGGCCTCAGCCCGCGACCTCATCAGTATTTTCGTGGCCTTGGAGTTGCTATCCATTCCCGCCTATCTGCTCGCAGCGTGGAAGAAGCGGGATCTGCGGAGCAACGAGGCGGGCGTGAAGTATTACCTGATGGGGGTGTTTGCCTCGGCGATCATGCTTTACGGGATGTCATTGCTCTTCGGAGTCTCCGGCAGCACCATCCTTGCCGAAATCGCCTCCTCACTTGATGCATCGGAGGGCGCCGGCGCGGCGGTGATTCTGGGGGTGGTGTTCGTGGTCGTGGGGTTCGCCTTCAAGGTGTCCGCTTTTCCCTTTCACACCTGGGCGCCCGACGTCTATGAGGGCTCGCCCACTCCGATAACGGCATTTCTATCGGTGGCGTCCAAGACGGCTGGCTTCGCGGCCTTGACGGTGCTCGTTTTCGTAGGTTTTTGGGAGCACGCGGAAATTTACGGGCCGATGATGTGGTTCCTGGCGGCGGCGTCTATGACCGCCGGCAACCTCATGGCGCTTCGTCAGAAGAACATAGTGAGGCTCATGGCCTACTCCGGCGTTGCGCAGGCCGGATTTATGTTGGCCCCGTTCGCGATTGCCGGCAGCAGCACGCTTGCCGCCGACGAAGCCGTATCTGCGGTGTTGACCTACTTGGTTATCTACGCGGCGATGAACCTGGGGGTTTTTGCGGTGATTATGGCAGTCGCTCGACGTACCGCAACGGGCGACGTGGCTTCCTACGACGGCTTGTTCCGTTCCTTCCCCCCCATGGCCGTGCTGATGACGATTTTTCTGGCGTCCCTGGCCGGTATTCCTCCCGCGGGAGGGTGGTTCGCCAAGTTCGTGGTGTTCAAGGCTTTGGTCTCGTCTTACAACGTCTCCGGCTACGTTCTCGCTGCCGTCGCTGCCGTCAACGCGGTAATCGCAGTGGGGTATTACGGCAAGATCGCCGCCCGCATGTGGTTTGAGAAGCCTTGGACGCCGCCCGCCGCGGAAGCGGAGCCGCTTCTGCCCGCCGACTCTCAGAATTTGCTGCCCTTCTCATTGCGCTCTGCTCTGGGTCTCACCGCAGCGGCCACCCTGATTTTTGGCGTTCTGCCGTTCACGGTGACCCGCCTCACCGAAGTTTCTCTGCTTCCCGCCGCCCTGGGGGCGTGAAGTTCGGAACTCTCCGTTCCGCAGGCGGTGAGGCTGCAGGATGCTGCGGTTCGATTCGTTCATGGAGACGGCTCTTTACGGGGAGCCGGGTGGTTTCTACACGTCCGAGGGGGGTCAAGCGGGCCGCAGCCGCGGCGACTTTCTGACCAGCGCCGAAGTCGGCCCTCTTTTTGGCAGGCTCGCCGCCGCCTTGGTCGACCGCACCTGGGACGAACTGGGTCGTCCCGAGAGTTTTTCGTTTGTTGACGCTGGAGCCGGCGCAGGCACGTTGGCTCGGGCGGTGCTGGCCGCGGCGCCGCGGTGTTTGACGTCTCTGCGCTACGTGCTCGTGGAGCGCTCTGCCGCCCTGCGCCGCCGACACGCAGACTTGGCGGAGCGGGCCGAGGCGCTCGGCGCTGCGGTCGAGTCCCGGGCGGACTTGCCGGAATCCCCTCTCGCTGGCTTGATATTTGCCAACGAACTTCTCGACAACCTGCCCGTCCGCCTCCTTGAACGCACCGCTGAGGGCTGGTGCGAGGTCTACGCAGCACCCGTCGACGCTTCCGCCGCCGGCGCTCACCGCAGCGGCTCCCCTTGCCGCCCGGGCGCGCCGCCGCCCGCCGCTGCTCTTGCCCCCTCGGGGGGCTGGCAGGAAGTCATCCGCCCGCTTCCGCCCGCGGACTGCGAACTTGCTGAGACGTTGGCACCCGATGCTTCGGCAGGGGCGCGGCTTCCCCTGGCTGCAGCGGCGGTCGGCTGGGTCGGACGTGCGCTGGAGTTGCTCCACGAAGGCCGTCTGATTCTCATTGATTACACCGACGTGAGCGCCTCCCTCGCCGCCCGCCCCCCCGGTGACTGGCTGAGGACTTACAGGGGTCAGGCCGCAGGCGTCTCGCCGTTTCAACAGGTCGGCCTCCAGGACATAACCGTGGAAGTCCCTATCGACCAGATCCTCGCTGCTCACCCGGGAGCGTCGCTGTGCGATCAGGCGTCGTTCCTGAGCGACCTCGGGATTGAGGCTCTAGTGGCCGAAGGGTCGTCCATCTGGCAGGAGCGGGCGGCTGCAGGAGACTTGGCGGCGCTGGAGGCCCGCAGCCGGAGTTTTGAGGCGGAAGCGCTCTGCGACCCATCCGGTCTGGGAGCCTTCTCTGTCGTGGAGTGGCGTCGGCCATGAGCCGCCCAGCGCCTGCCCTTTGCCCGCCCAGCGCCCGTCCTCTGGCCGCGGGCACTGGCGCGTATTAGGCTCAGCCGCATTCGCTCTTCGGCTCCGCCGCAACTTGAGGACACCATGACACACCCCGCCATAGACGACCTTTATAGCGAAGACCGCAAGTTCCCGCCTTCGGAGGAGTTCCGCTCCGCCGCCCTGCTGACCGACCGCTCTCTATATCAGGAAGCCTCAGCCGACTACGAGGCGTTCTGGGCGCGCCAAGCGCGTGAGTTGCTCACTTGGTCGGAGGATTTTCACACCACCCTGGAATGGAACGCGCCGGACGCCCGCTGGTTCGTGGGTGGACGGCTCAACGTTTCCTACAACTGCCTTGACCGCCACGTGGAAGCAGGCCGCGGCGACCGGGTGGCGTTCTTCTGGGAGGGTGAACCCGGCGACGCCCGCAGCATCACCTATGCGGAACTCCTATCTGAGGTGCGCCGCTTTGCGGCGGTGCTGAAGGGGCTCGGTTTGCGTGCGGGCGACCGGGCGGCGATCTACATGCCAATGATCCTGGAATTGCCAGTGGCGATGCTGGCTTGCGCCCGCATCGGGGTGGCGCACTCTGTGATATTTGGGGGGTTCTCCCCCGATTCCATTGCGGAGCGCTGCGCTGACGCAGAGGTTCGTCTGGTCATAACCGCAGACGGGGGTTATAGGCGGGGTGCGCCCAGCCCGTTGAAGGCCAACGTGGACGCTGCCTTGGCCACCGGGTCGGCGCCTTCGGTGGAACGGGTAGTAGTGGTGGACCGCTGCGGGCTGGACGTTTCCATGCAGGCTGGCCGCGACCTATGGTGGAGCGAACTGATGGAATCTGCCTCTGGGGACGGGGACGCTGACTCCGATACCGGAGAGCCGGAGGGTTTCGACAGCGAGCACCTTCTCTACTTGCTCTATACGTCAGGTACGACCGCCAAACCGAAGGGCATCATGCACACCACCGGCGGCTATCTCACCCATGCGACCTTCACCCACCGCTACGTATTTGACCTTCATCCTGAAAAGGACGTCTACTGGTGCGCCGCCGACATCGGCTGGGTGACTGGGCACAGCTACATCGTCTACGGACCGCTCGCCAACGGCGCTGCGTCGGTCATCTACGAAGGCACTCCCGACACGCCTCGCCGGGAGTTTCGCGTCGGAGATCGCGCGTCCTGGACGAAAGACCGCCTCTGGGACGTCGTGGAGCGCTACGGCGTCACGCAGTTCTACACGGCTCCTACGGCCATCCGCACCTTCATGCGCTGGGGCGCCGAAGAGCCCGCCCGGCATGACCTGTCGTCCTTGCGCCTGCTTGGGACGGTGGGAGAGCCGATCAACCCCGAAGCTTGGATGTGGTATCACACCCACATCGGCGGTGAGCGCTGCCCGATCGTGGACACTTGGTGGCAGACGGAGACGGGCGGACAGATGATCAGCCCTCTCCCGGGCGTGACGACCACCAAACCAGGTTCGGCTACCCACCCGCTGCCGGGCGTTTTCGCCGAAGTCGTCGACGAAGCCGGCAATCCGGTGAGCGAAGGCGGGGGATACCTCACCCTCGTCCGCCCCTGGCCGGGCATGCTGCGGGGAATCTGGGGCGACCCGGAGCGCTACTTCAATACGTACTGGTCTCGCTTCCCCGGCCGGTATTTTGCCGGTGACGGGGCGAAACTAGATGCGGAGGGCTACTTTTGGCTGCTGGGACGGGTAGACGACGTGATGAACGTCTCGGGGCACCGCATCAGCACCGCCGAAGTGGAGTCGGCGCTCGTGGATCACCCCTCGGTGGCTGAGGCTGCGGTGGTGGGCGCCCCGGACGCCTTGACCGGTCAGGCAATCGTGGGCTACGTAATTCTGCGGGCCGGCTTTGCGCCCGACGACGAACTGCGCGAGGAGATACGCCTGCACGTGGGCAAAAAACTGGGTCCCGTGGCTCGCCCCAAAGCCGTCGTGCTGGTACCCGACCTGCCTAAGACCCGAAGCGGCAAGATTATGCGCCGCCTGCTCCGAGACGTGGTAGAGGGCAAGGATCTAGGTGACACCACGACCCTCGCTGACGCCTCCGTGGTTGCTGAGATCCGAGAGCGCGCCGCGGTCGTACCTGAGGAGGAATGACTCAGCTGCCAAGCCACTGGGCATGGCGTGAACAACCCTTGCGTCCGCAGGAAGCCGTCATCGTGGACGTCGACGGCGTGCTGGCTGACGCCTCCGCCCGGCAGTGGTACATCGACTGCCAGCCCCCCGATTGGAGTGGATTTTTTGCTGGCGTCGGCGACGATCCGGTGCTTGAGGAGCAAGCCGAGTTGGTGCGCAGTCTAAAAGGGAGTCTGCAGGTGGTGTTGCTTACCGCCCGCCCTTTCAGCGCGCGCGAGTCCACGTTGAGTTGGTTGAGGCGCAACGATGTCCGCTGGGATCTACTTGCTCTCCGCGGCCCCGAGGACGTCGGCGTCCGGGCGGCCGGATGGAAGCGGAATTCCTTGCTAAGGTTGCGCCGTTTTGGGTTCAGATTCCTGTTTGCCATTGACGACGACCCGGTTATCGCTTCGATGTACAGGGATGAGGGTCTGCGCTGCATCTACATCCATTCCGGCTACTACGACTGAGGGGCGCTGGGCGGCGATGAAGGGCGCCGGGCGGTTGCCTTTTTATCCACCCGGGTCTGATCCCATGCGGATGTCGGTATTCCTGTGACCTCTTCCTTTCTTGCGAGACGTACCATCCCCGCGCTGCTTTCCGAGGCGGCCACCCGTTTCGGGGATCGCCAAGCCCTGGTCGTCTCCGACGGGCAGTCGCTCACCTACCGAAGCTTGGCCGCCCGCATTGAACGCTTGGCGTCATGGCTGGCTGCTCGAGGCGTCAAAGCCGGTAGTTCCATTCTCTTGAGAGCCGACAACGGTCTGACGCCGGTGGACGCCTACCTTTCCGCGGCCAGGCTGGGCGCCGCCTGCGTTCCGATCCCGGCCGGTCTCTCCCGGACGGAAGTTGAGCATCGGATCGCCGAGACCGATCCCGTCCTTGGCTTGGCCGACGAGCAGGGCTCCGAACTGCTCGCCTCGACCTCTCTGGAGGTGATCTCCTCCGACAGCGGCGAGTACCGTCGGGCGCTTAACACGACGGTGGCAGCCCTGCCGCAGCCCGACGGGGAGGACATTGCGCTTGTCATTTACACGAGCGGCACTTCAGGTCGTTCTAAGGGTGTCTGCCTCAGCCAGTCCGCCGTCGTCTGCAACGCCGCCGTGACGGCGCGTTCTCAGGAGTTCGGAAACTTTGAGGTCTATTTGAGTGCCACGCCCATGTATCACGCAACGGCGGCCATACGAACCTTCACCATGTTGTTCGGTGCGCACACCCATGTCGTGATGCGGGGTTTCGATCCTGAGACTTGGCTCCGGGCGGTGGAGACCTTCGCGGTCACCCATGGTGTGCTGGTACCCACTCAGGTTTCCCGGTTGCTGGACCATCCGGCCTTCGATCCTTCCCGGGCGGCTTCTCTGCGTCTGCTTGTCTATGGGGCAGGGCCCTCAAGCAACGACCAGATTTGGCGCATGTCGGAAGAACTTCCGTGCGGTCTTTACCACGGATACGGCCTCACCGAGGCGGCCACGCTGGTGACTGGCTTCACCGCCTCCGACCACGCAGCGCTGAGTTCGCCCGAAGATCCTCGTCTGGGTTCTTGCGGAACGCCGATACCTGGAGTGGAGGTGGTCTTGCGCGACTCCTGCGGGGCGCCCGTCGCCGCCGGTGAGGTCGGCGAGATAACGCTCCGAAGCCCCAAGGTGATGTCGCGTTACATGCGAGATCACGCCGCCACGGAGGCCGCCTTCAGAGACGGCTGGCTCTTGACCGGCGATCTTGCCGTCGCCGACTCCGAGGGTTATCTGAAGCTCGCAGGCCGTTCCAAAGAGGTGATTATCTCCGGAGGTGTGAACGTCTATCCAGCTCAGGTTGAGGGCGTTATTACCGCCCATCCTGAAGTCGTGGATGCTGCCGTTTTTGCGGTGGGGGACTCCGAGTGGGGGGAGAGCGTCGCCGCAGCAGTACAAGTGCGTGCGGGCAGCACGCTCGCAGGAGACGACGTTCGACGACTGGTGGCAGAGAGGCTGGAGAGCCGGGCCAGCCCGCGTTGGGTGAGTTTCGTAGAGGATTTTCCCCGCACCTCTACAGGAAAGATTCGTAAAGCTGAACTGCTCGGGCTCCTTGACTGCGAGGGGGGGATGCAATCAAATTCTTCTAGGAAGCGTTGAAAGGGTGCGTGAGTTCCTCATCGCCGCGCAGTCACAGGCGCTTGTTAGCGTTAATTCTCCCAGGCCGGTTCACGGCGTACGATTCTCGTTTCCACCCGGTTGCTGGGGCCGGCCCAAAACAAAGCCGGTCCGAAATAAATAGGAGTCAGCCAAACAGGAGTCAGCAGTGAAGAACAACGTGAAAACGCTCATATTGCTCGCTCTGCTAGGGGGCGTATCCATCGGGGTTGGCGGCTTTTTTGGTCGGAGGGGTTTGATCATCGGCGCGGTGATCGCCTTCGCTTTGGTGGGGTTCTCCTATTGGTTCTCCGACAAACTGGCTATTGCCTCGGCGCGCGCCCAACTCGCCGATGCGAAGCAGTTCCCTGAGTACTACGCCATTGTCAAGGATCTCTCCAAGCGAGCACGAATTCCTATGCCTCGTCTCTATGTAACCCCCAATCCGCAGCCGAATGCGTTCGCTACGGGGCGCAGCCCAAACAAGGCCGCGGTAGCGATTACGGCGGGACTCATAGAGCACCTCAACTGGAAAGAGATTCGGGGAGTGCTGGCTCATGAACTCATGCACATAAAGAACAGAGACATCCTGGTTGGTTCCGTGGCCGCCGCAATAGCGATGATGATCACCCTTGTGGCGCGTCTCGCCTTCTTCGCAGCCATATTCGCTCCTCATGGGGGGGATGGCAACCGCGACCGCAATCCCATTGCGTTGTTGGTCATGATGATTCTGGCTCCCATAGCGGCCATGCTCGTACAGGCGGCGATCAGCCGGACGCGGGAATTCAAGGCCGACCGCAAGGCCGCTCAACTCCTCAACGACGGCGAGCCGTTGGCCAGTGCTTTGGAAAAGCTGGAGAGGGCGGGTCGGCGGATACCCACCCCAGTGGCGCGAGAGCAGGCCTCCCACTACATAGTGAACCCGCTTTCGGGTCAGCGTATGGAGTTTGCTGGGATGTTCTCTACCCACCCAGCCACGAAAGAGCGGGTCCGACGTCTGCGTTCAAAGGAGTGGAAAGAGCGCTACCGGACGTAGTAGCGCCTTGAAGCGTCGCGCTATCAAGCGGTCGCTGAGCGTTGACAGTGGGCCGGGGAGGATTTGAACCTCCGAAGGCTGAGCCGGCAGATTTACAGTCTGCTCCCTTTGTCCGCTCGGGCACCGACCCTCTATTGCTCATACGATATCCCTGTTCACCGCACCACCGGCTGCGGGCATGGACGGGAGTGGCTAGAGGAGAGCGGCAGCCGGGTGCTAGAGCAACTTTTGCATGACGGTTACGTCTAGCCAGCGGTTGAACTTGCGCCCAACTTCCTGTTCTACGCCGACTAGGAAGAATCCACATTGTTGGTGGAGTCCGATGGAGGCCTGATTGCCGTCTGCGATGCGAGCGATCATGCAGTGAAAGCCGTGTTCGGAAGCCAACCCTACGAGCCTTGTAAGGAGCGCTTTCCCTATGCCTTGTCGGATGTGATCCCTTCGGACGAAGACGGAGCACTCGACCGTCGTGTTGTAAGCCGGACGGCTGCGGAAAGGGGAGAGAGAGGCGAACCCGACGATGCCGCCGTCTTCTTCAGCGACGATGACGGAGTGCGCCCCCGATCGTTCCAGAAGCCACTGCCTCTGCTCTTCAAGAGTGCGCGCCCGCAGGTCAAAGACGGTGAGCCGCTCCACAGCTTCGTGGTTGTAGATGGCTGCGATGCCTTCGGCGTCGTCGAGCTCCGCCCTGCGGATGTGCACTTTCCTAACGTTAGTGTTTTTCTAGGGTTGGGCTGGACGCTCGGACGTGGCATGCTTTTAGCACCGCTCCCTTAGCTCAGTCGGCAGAGCGTTTCCATGGTAAGGAAAAGGTCGAGAGTTCGATTCTCTCAGGGAGCTCTCAGCGGCGTAGCTCAGTTGGTAAGAGCGCTCGACTCATAATCGAGAGGTCGCCAGTTCGATTCTGGCCGTCGCTACGGATACTTGCGACTTTTGGCGATTGTTGCGTGGGAGTGCTCTTGCCGCGTTGGCGGTATCCTTTTCATACAGCTTCAAGGTGTCGGCATGGCCCCCTAGGGCAGTAGCTCAACTGGTAGAGCACCGGTCTCCAAAACCGGCGGTTGGGGGTTCGAGTCCCTCCTGCCCTGCTATGGAAATGAACAGACAATTTCGCCGAATGGCGCGCAAGCAGGGCGAGATCGACGAAGACGGCGCCCCCGCGCCGCGCAAGCGTCAACAGTCTCAAGCCCCTAGGGAGCGTTCCTCCCCTGCCGCGTTCATGCGTGAAGTGCGCGCCGAACTGCGCAAGGTCTCCTGGCCGACACGATCGGAGGTCGTCAACTACTCCATCGTGGTGCTGGTCGTGGTCACCCTTGTCACGGCCTTCATCGGTCTGCTCGACTTCGGTTTCGGCGAAGCCATCCTGAAGCTTTTTGAACGATGATGGACGCAGATTCCAGCAAGCACCCTGACGACCATTCGTCGGTCGCTATCCTGCCTTCCGGCCCGCTCGGCGGAGCGGATACTCAGGAGCCAGCCGATGACGCAGGCGTCGGTTCTCCCGCCTCTGAGTCCACCGGGGAGGCTCCTGCTGCTCAAACTCCGTATGTCTTAGACGAAGACGATGTCTTAGCGCCCGCCGAAGCGCCGCCGCCCGCCGTATCTCAGGGCAGCCCCGGCGGGCTTCCTGGCAAGTGGTACGTGGTGCACACCCAGTCTGGGCACGAGAAGAAGGCCAAACAGGATCTTGAAGCAAGAGTGCAAAGTCTCGGCGCCGGAGACTTGGTGTACGAAGCGGTTATTCCCACCGAGGACGTTGTGGAGTTCAAGGCCGGTAAGAAAGTCGTAGTGCCCAAGAGGGTCTTTCCGGGTTATCTCCTGATCCGTTGCGAACTGACGGACACGTCTTACACGATCATCAAAGGAACGCCTTCCATCACGGCCTTCGTGGGGCACGGCACCAAGCCGGTTCCGCTTTCAAAACGCGACGTGGAGAACTTCCTAGGCGCCAAGCCCGGCGGGGAAGAAATCGTCAGGAGAAGCCGCCCGAGGCTGCAATACGTGGTGGGTGAGAACGTTCGAGTGCGAGAAGGCCCCTTCGCTCAACTCTCCGGGGAGATCATTGAGATCAACGCTGAGCAACTGAAGGTGAAGGTGCTCGTGAACATCTTCGGCAGGGAAACTCCGGTGGAGCTGGAGTTCTCCCAGGTTGCCAAGCAATAGTGCCGCTCGGCGCGTGTTCCGGCAAGTCGGCGGCTGCAGGCTCAAACAGGCTCAGGGAGACTTGAATAATGGCTAAGCCAGTAGCAGCAGTAGTCAAAATCCAGATACCGGCCGGTCAAGCCACCCCGGCGCCGCCGGTCGGCACCGCTCTCGGCCCTCACGGCGTGGCAATAATGGACTTCTGCAAGCAGTACAACGAACAGACGTCTGAGAGAGCAGGTCAGATCATCCCGGTGGTCATCACCATTTACGAGGACAGGAGTTTCAGTTTCATCCTCAAGACGCCGCCCACGTCCTACTTGATACGGGAGGCTGCAGGCATCGAATCCGGGGCCAGCGAAGTGGGCAGGGAGGAGGTCGGAGTGATTTCCGACGCTCAAGCGGCCTCGATCGCTGAGGTCAAACTACCTGATCTCAACACCGACGATTTAGAGAAAGCCAAGCGTCAGATCGCAGGCACGGCCCGCAGCATGGGCGTGCGAGTGACTCGCTGATCGGCCGTTTATCGCGCAGTTCGCAAGACAAGAAAATCAAGGAAATCATCGATGTCTAAGACCGCTGCTCGCTACAAAGAAGCCTCAAAGTCCTATGACAGGACTCGTTTTTACGATGTTGAAGCGGGGATTGAAGTCCTGAAGAGCCTGCCTCCGGCGCGTTTTGACGAGACAGTGGACTTGGCCGTGGCCCTAGGCGTAGATCCCCGCCGGGCAGAGGAGATGTTGAGAGGGACCGTCTCGCTGCCCGCAGGCACCGGCAAGAACGTGCGCGTGGCGGTGTTCGCTCAAGGCGCAGCAGCCACAGCAGCCCGAGAGGCCGGCGCCGACATCGTGGGAGCGGACGACTTGGTGGAGCAGATATCGGGCGGGATGATGGATTTTGACGTAGCCATCGCCTCTCCCGACATGATGCCGAAGGTGGGGAAGTTGGGCAGGACGTTGGGCCCGCGCGGACTCATGCCAAATCCTAAGAGCGGCACGGTGACGCCCGACGTGGCTTCGGCTGTAGGCGATTTCAAAGGCGGTAAGGTTTCCTATCGCACCGACCGCCAGGGAAACGTTCATGTTCCGATCGGAAGAGTCAGTTTCTCCGCCGCCGATCTGCTTGACAATCTGAAGGCCGTGATTGAGGAACTTCAAAGGGTGCGTCCATCGGGAGCTAAAGGCCGGTATCTGCAGAGAATCACTCTGAGTTCCACTATGGGCCCCCCGATCAAGATCAACCTCGCCGACTTCTAGCCGCCGTCGGAGGTTCAGAGCGGCTGCTTACGAGCGACGTCGTGTCGGCGTCGCGGCGGGTGGAGAAGTCCACTGTTCCCGGTAGGGTTTGTATTTACAACAGAATTAGTTCGCTGAAGACTTCCGGTGCTCGCAAGAGTTGAATGAGCCGTGGCTCGCCTGATGAGGTGACATTAAGTCACTGATGTGGTGACATTAAATCACGGCGCTGAGCGGTCTTTCTCGGCGTCTTTTTTCGCGCTTGCGAAAGTCAAGACACCGGAGTTCAAGCGACCGAACGAGACGGAGGAAGCTTGCCAGAGGGCTCTCAAGAAGATCACGCCAATGCTCCCAAGCGCAGAGGTCCGCGCCCGGAGAAGGTTGCCATCGTGGATGAAATCCGCGAGCGCCTCAGTGCCAGCGACGGAGTAGTTCTCGCTGAGTACCGCGGCTTGGACACCAAGGCGATGTCAACATTGAGGTCGTCTCTTCGAGCTGTCGGGGGCAGTTTTGTCGTCTACAAGAACACGATGGTTCGCTTTGCCACGCGTCAACTCGATGTGGAGTGCGAGCACTTGTTGGTAGGGCCGACAGGGTTGGCGTTTGTGGAAGCGTCCGCCGACGGCAACTCTCCAGACGTTGCGGCTGTCGCCAAGGTTCTCATGGATTTCCAGAGCAATTTCGACAAGCTGATCATCAAGGGCGGCATTCTCGGCGCTTCCGTCGTGGGCCCGGAGGAAGTAGAGAAGCTTTCCAAACTGCCGTCGGTCGACGTGATGCGAGCCAAGACCCTCGGAGCCATCGCTGCACCCTTGCAGCGCTTGACTGCTTTGACGGGAGCGCCTATGAGAGAGATGGCCGGCTTGCTGGGAGCCCACTCTCAGAACTTCGCAGGCCTTCTGCGTGCTCTGATTGACAGCTCCGGGGAGTCCAAAGAATCCTCGCGAGCCTAACCACAAAACGAATCGCAAAAAATCAGGAGAAACATAATGACAAAAGTTGAAGAAGTCCTCGAAACTATCTCTTCGATGACCGTCCTGGAGTTGAGCGAACTCCTCACGGCGTTTGAGGAGCGGTTCGGCGTGACTGCTGCTCCGGTGGCGGCTGCCGCTGCTCCAGTGCTTGCCGCTGCCGAGGCGGAGGCTCCTGCTGAGGAAGAGCAAACCTCCTTTGACGTGGTATTGGTCGAGATCGGCGAGAAGAAGATTCAGGTCATCAAGGAGGTTCGCAGCCTTACGAACCTCGGATTGAAGGAAGCCAAAGAACTCGTCGACGCCGCTCCCAAACCCGTCTTACAAGGAGTGGGACGCGAAGAAGCCGATAAAGCGGTCGAAACCCTTGAGGCTGTAGGTGCTTCGATTAAAGTTGAATAGCCTGCCCATTTCGCCGTAGCACCAGTTCGGGCAAGTCGGGGCGGGACTCAAGGGAGAGTAAGCGGATTACACCTCGGCTGAGCTTAAACCTTAAACCCCATTAGGTGTTGATTCAGGAATAAACTTCAATTTGTTCAAATTACTGGTTGTAACGCGCCGTTGCATCCACTAAGATTCTCAGGCCGTGCCGTCGCAACTTACGTTGTAATCCTCTGCTAGTCGCCATGCGCCTAGTTTTTTTGGTGTTTTGATCGCGCGCGCCCCGTTTCGGTTTACTTGCCTTGCCTGGAGGATTACTTGAGTACATATCTGTTGAGTCGTGAGCGTTATTCCTTCGGCAATCTCGAAAACGTTCTGGATCTTCCAGACCTCTTGGCAATCCAAAAGGATTCCTTCAACTGGTTTTTGAAGAAGGGCATCGGCGAAGTCTTTGAGGACATCAGCCCTATCAAAGACAGTTCGGAAAAGTTGATGCTGGAATTCGAATTCGATCCTGAAGACGAATACCTGTGTCCGCCGCCTCGGTTCTCCGTTGAGGAGTGCAAAGAAAAGGACGTTACCTACAGCGCTCCAGTGTTTGTTCTCGCGCGCTTCTTAAACGCCAACACGGGCGAAATCAAGGAAGAGACGGTTTTCATGGGGGACTTCCCCATGATGACTCCGAGAGGCACGTTCATCATCAACGGCACCGAACGCGTCATCGTTTCGCAATTGGTGCGTTCTCCCGGCGTGATTTTCCAGCCCGGCGAGCGCTACCGGCTCAGAAATCCTTCCAAGCATCAGTTGGTTACCGGGACCATTCATCCGTCTCGCGGGGAATGGGTGGAGTTTGATATTGAGCACCGCCCGGGGAAGCATCCCACCGCGGGGGTGCGCATTGCGCGCAAGCGGAGGATGAGCCTTTTCATACTCTTACGCGCCTTGGGCTTTGGAGACGAAAAGCAGTATCCGGGTTTTCTTGAACGCTTCGTCGGTCAGTTTGAGTTTCTTGAAGAGCAGTGGCAAACCGACAAGGACTTAGCCCCCACCAAAGACGACTCTCTGATCGAGATCTACAAGCGAGCGCGTCCGGCGGAGCAACCCAATGTAGAAGCAGCGCGCAATTATCTCGAGGGAGCGTTTTTTGACCCCCGAAAATACGGCCTCTCCAAGGTGGGCCGCTACAAACTCAACCGCAAATTGGGCAAGGAGATAGACCGCTTGAATGAGGTGTTCGACCTCGGGTTGGAACATCCCGAAAAAGAGCAGTCGGTGTTGAGCAATTCGGAGATGTTGGCCACTGCAACATATCTGCTTCACCTCTTTCAGTACGAGCCGGGTTATCGCCTAGACGACCAAGACCACTTTGCCAACCGCCGAATCCGGTCGGTGGGCGAACTTGTGCAGAACCAGGTCAGGCAGGGGATTGCGCGTATGGAACGGATCGTGCGTGAGCGCATGACTACCCAGGATGCGGAGGCCATTACCCCTGAATCTCTCATCAACATCCGCCCGCTGGTCTCCTCGCTCAAGGAGTTCTTCGGTTCCAGCCAGTTGAGCCAGGTCATGGATCAAGTGAATCCTCTGTCGGGACTCACTCACCGCCGCCGTCTCTCTGCGCTGGGCCCGGGAGGTTTGACGCGTGAACGAGCGGGTTTTGAGGTGCGCGACGTCCATTTCAGCCACTACGGAAGGATGTGTCCAATAGAGACACCGGAAGGTCCCAATATCGGGCTCTCTGGCGCTCTGGCAACCTACGGCCGCCTCAACGAGTACGGCTTTATTGAAACGCCTTATCGGGTCGTCAAAGACGGAGTGGTGAGCAAAGAGGTGGAATATCTCTCTGCCGACGAGGAAGAAGAGTACGTGGTTGCTCAGGCCAACGCCCCTTTGCTGCCCGACGGAACTTTCCGCAACAAAAGAGTCCTGGCTCGCAGGTCTCCTCAGTCGGCCTCCCTTGCCGACCTCAAGCTTCAACTCGAGCAGGAACATTTCTTCGGCGCCACGACAGAAGTTGTCTTTACGCCTCCCGATGAAGTCGAAAGGATGGACGTATCTCCCAAGCAGATCGTGTCTGTAGCCACCGCGCTGATCCCCTTTCTTGAGCACGACGACGCAAACAGGGCGCTCATGGGCGCCAACATGCAGCGTCAGGCCGTTCCTTTGCAAAGGACGGAAGCTCCATACATAGGCACGGGCATCGAAGCCGCTGCGGCGCGTGGCTCCGCGGGTCTCATCTGGGCGGACGAGAACGGCGTCGTCACTTTCGTTGACGCCAACCAAATCTCAATCAAGTACAAGACCCTCGGTGAGAAAAACCACAAGTTGGCCCGCTTCGGCCGTTCCAACCAGGACACCTGTGTGAGCAACACTCCGTTGGTGAAAGTCGGTCAGAAGGTGCGTAAAGGGGAGTTGCTCGCTGACGGGCCGTCGACCGATCACGGCGAGTTGGCCTTGGGCAAAAACGTGCTGATGGCGTTCATGTCCTGGGAGGGATACAACTTTGAGGACGCAGTGATCATCAGCGAGAGGTTGGCGCGCGACGACGTGTTCACGTCCGTCCACATACACCAGTACGAGATCGACGCTAGGGAGACCAAACTCGGTCCTGAAGAGATCACCCGCGACATTCCCAACCTCCCCGAAGAACTTCTTGCCGACTTGGACGAAGAAGGAATGGTGCGTGTAGGCGCAGCCGTGGAATCGGGGGACATCCTGGTGGGGAAAGTCACGCCTAAGGGCGAGACAGAACTGACGCCCGAAGAGCGCCTTCTGCGCGCCATCTTCGGAGAGAAGGCGCGCGAGGTGCGCGACACCTCTTTGAAAGTGCCGCACGGAGAGTCGGGCAAGGTCATCGACGTAAAGATCTTCCGTCGTTCTGACGAGCACGAACTGCCTCCCGACGTGAACGAGTTGGTAAGGATCTTCGTGGCGCAGAAGCGGAAGATAAGCGTGGGGGACAAACTGGCCGGCCGGCATGGCAACAAAGGCGTGATCGCCAAGATCCTGCCCATTGAGGACATGCCGTTTTTGGCCGACGGAACTCCGTTGGATTTGATCTTGAACCCGCTCGGCGTGCCGTCGAGGATGAACGTGGGTCAGGTGCTTGAGGCGCACTTGGGCTACGCCGCTCGCTGGGGGTGGTCGGTGGATGAGGAGGAGGTCGGCGAGGCGCCCGTGATTGCGTCCGAGAGGAAGACCCGCCCCACCACGCCGCCTGCGGTTTTCATTGAAACTCCGGTGTTCGACGGCGCTAGGTGGGACGACTCGGCTGTCTCTGGCGGCAAGCCTTCAATCCAGACGTTGCTTAAAAACCTCACCCCCGAGTCCCCCGACGGGGAGCGTCTCCTGGATGAGACCGGAAAGGCGATCCTCTACGACGGCCGCACCGGCGAACCTTTTGATCATCCCGTGACGGTGGGGGTGACCTACATCCTCAAGCTGAACCACCTAGTCGACGACAAGATTCACGCCCGCTCCACGGGTCCCTACTCCATGATCACCCAGCAGCCCCTAGGAGGCAAGGCGCAATTTGGCGGGCAGCGTTTCGGCGAGATGGAGGTCTGGGCGTTGGAGGCGTACGGGGCCGCCTACTGCCTGCAGGAGATATTGACGGTGAAATCCGACGACGTGTTAGGGCGGGTCAAGGTCTACGAAGCCATTGTCAAGGGTGCGAACGTCCCCGATCCGGGAATACCGGAGAGTTTCAAAGTTCTCATAAAGGAGATGCAGGCGCTGTGCCTGCAGGTCGACGTGTTTGATTTCAGGGACGAAGAAGTTGAAATTCGCGAAATCGATGAAGAGCTATACAGAACCACGGAGGAGCTGGGCATCAACATTTCCAGACCCGAACGAGGTTCCGACGAGGAGGACGCCCGCCGTGCAGTTCGGTTCTAGTTCAGAGAGCGGACGCAGTTCGCAGCAAGATCATTCAAAAGGAGTCATGGACAACATTCCTAAAGTAGCCAGCGGCGGCCCGGACGTAAACGAGTTCGGGCGCTTGCGGATCGGTCTGGCTTCGGCGAATTCCATCCGCACATGGTCCAACGGCGAAGTCAAGAAGCCTGAGACCATCAACTATCGGACGTTGAAGCCGGAGAAGGACGGACTTTTCTGCGAGAAGATCTTCGGTCCCATGAAGGACTGGGAATGTTCTTGCGGTAAGTACAAGCGCATCAGATTCAGGGGCATCATTTGCGAGCGCTGCGCCGTGGAGGTGACCCGTTCCAAGGTGCGCCGGGAGCGCATAGGGCATATAGAGCTGGCCGATCCAGTGGTGCACATCTGGTATCTGCGCGGCAGCCGTTCCTGGTTGACCTACCTGCTCATGGGGACGGAGCCCAAGGAGGAGGTCAAGACCAAGCAGCTAGAGAAGGTGGTGTATTTCGCCGCCCACCTAGTGGTGAAAGTGGACGAAGAGCGCCGCAAGAACGATCTGGAACGCCTTGAGAAGGAGATGCAGGCTGAGATCAAGGAAATAGAGGCGACGTATGAGCAACTCCGCGCGGAGCGCCAGCAGGAACTGGAGTCCGAACTAGCAGGCCTGGAGTCTGCTGGCCGCAAGCAAGCCGACATCCGCCATCGGAAAGAAGATGCTGATGCCGACCTTCAGGCGCTCGAAAAGGGAAAGGAAACCGACTGCGAGCGGGTCAGGGATGTCTTCGAGGCTTTCAAGGACCTTTTCGTGAGGCAGATCATTGATGACGACGAACTCTGGTGGGAACTTGAGGGTCGTTACGGCGAATACTTTGAAGGGGGGATGGGCGCTAAGGCGGTGGCAGATCTCATTGCTGAACTCAACCTGGAAGAGCAGGAAAAGACCTTGCGAGGTCAGATAAATCCGAAGGAAGGCGAGAGACCTCTTTCCGCACAGCGTTTACAGAAGTCCATCCGTCGTCTGCGTATCCTCAGCGCCTTCAACTCCCGCGACGCCCGCAACCGGCGGACAAACGACCCCTCTTCCCTGATTCTGGACGTGATTCCGGTCATCCCGCCTGATCTGCGCCCGATGGTCCAGCTAGACGGGGGTCGTTTCGCGACTTCCGACCTGAACGACCTCTACAGGCGGGTGATCAATAGAAACAACCGCCTGCGCCGCCTGATTGATCTTGGTGCACCGGAGATCATCGTTAACAACGAACGCAGGATGCTGCAGGAGGCGGCGGACGCCCTGTTTGACAACGCCCGGAGAAGCAAGCCGGTGAAAGGCTCGGGAGGCCGCGATCTCAAGTCTCTCTCCGACATGCTGAAGGGCAAGCAAGGGCGTTTTCGTCAGAACTTGCTGGGCAAGCGCGTGGACTATTCGGGCCGCTCCGTGATCGTCGCAGGTCCGTCGCTGAAGTTTCACCAGTGCGGCTTGCCGCGGTTGATGGCGCTTGAACTCTTCAAGCCTTACGTGATGAAGGAACTCGTGTCTAAGCAGCGGGCGGCCAACATCAAGTCCGCCAAACGCATGACGGAACGGCGTCACCCAGAAGCCTGGAAAGTACTCGACGACGTCATCGCCGAGCGCTCGGTGCTATTGAACCGCGCCCCCACTTTGCATCGTCTGGGCATCCAGGCGTTCGAACCGGTTCTGGTGGGGGGCAAGGCCATCCAGATTCACCCTCTGGTTTGTTCGGCTTTCAACGCCGACTTTGACGGCGACCAGATGGCTGTGCACCTGCCTCTGTCTGCTGAGGCTCAGGCGGAATCGCGCATCTTGATGCTGTCGGCAAACAACGTTCTTTCCCCCGCCCACGGCTCCCCGCTAGTGACGCCCACCCAGGACATGCTCATAGGTTCGTACTACCTGAGTTGGATGCATGCCGCCGATGACGCCCCGCCGAGAACGTTCCGCAGCGTTGATGAGGTGCGCTGGGCGGTCGAATCCGGGCTGATCGACGTTCAGACTCCGATCCAGTTCCGCATCCCTGAGTTACGCGTGGTTTCCAGTGAAAACGGCAATTCACCGACCTATGAACCCACGACCGCCGGGCGCGTCCTGATCAACGAGCAGCTGCCCGAAGGCTTCGGCTTCGTCAACAAGCACCTTGCCAAGTCGGAGGTGAGTCAGATAGTGGATCGTCTGGCCCGCAATTACCCCAAGGCGCAGGTTGCCAGCAGTTTGGACGGCCTCAAGGATCTCTGCTTCCGGTACGCCACGCAGTCCGGGGTGACTATTTCCTTCCACGACATCAAAGTGCCCGCCACGAAGCAGAAAATCCTGGACCGCCATGAACGCCAGGCAGAACAGACGGAAGCTCAGTTCCGGCGCGGAGTCATCACCGATGGGGAAAGGCGCCAGAAGGAGATCGAGACCTGGCTGGAAGCCACCAACGAAGTGCAGGAGGACATGATCTCCGCTCTGAGAGCCGAAGAACTGAACTCGGTCAACATGATGGTGGATTCGGGCGCCCGAGGCAACATGATGCAGGTTCGTCAGATCGCCGGAATGCGCGGCGTGGTGGCCAACCCCCGCGGGGACATGATCTCACGTCCCATAAAGTCCAACTTCCGTGAGGGACTAACGGTGCTGGAGTACTTCATCTCCACACCGGGCGCCCGCAAGGGTTTGGTTGACACCGCCCTTCGCACCGCGGACGCCGGATACCTCACCCGCCGTCTAGTGGACGTGGCACAGGAACTCATCGTCAACGACGAGGATCCGTTTGAGAAGCCCGGCCCCGTCCCTGGTATCTACATTGAAAACGTCCGCCCGGAGGTCGGTCACGAGCGCCTCTACCTTTCCGATCGGCTGCTCGGCAGGGTGCTGGCGGACGACGTGACCCTGGGTGACGGGACGGTTCTTCCGCGGGGGGAGATGGTCACCCGCGACCTCATGCACCGCCTGGAAGCCGACAGCGGCGTAGATCGGGTTCGTGTGTTGTCACCGCTCACCGACAACTCCGTTCAAGGCATCTCCGCCAAGTCCTACGGGATGTCGCTGGCTACGGGCTCGCTCATTCAGGTAGGCGAGGCGGTCGGCGTGATAGCGGCGCAATCCATTGGCGAGCCCGGGACGCAGTTGACCATGCGTACCTTCCACACAGGCGGGGCAATGGAACTCGGCCGCAGGGTGAGCGATCTCGCCCGCGGGTTGCCCAGAGTGGTGGAACTTTTTGAAGCCCGCACTCCCAAGGGAAAGGCTGTTCTAGCGCGTTCCTCGGGCGCTCTATGGATGCAGGAGTCCGACGGGCAGCACCAGCGTTTCGGCATCATCGGAGACGGGGGCACCGACAACCACAAGGACTACAAAGTACCTAGCGGACTCTCGCTCGTCGTGGAGGATGGCGAGCGTGTTGAAGCCGGCGACATCCTGGTGGATGGAAACCCCGATCCCAAGGAACTGCTGGAGATCAAGGGCATCCGTGAAGTGCAGAGGTACTTGGTGGATGAAGTCCAAAAGGTCTATAGGGATCAGGGCGTTCCGATTCACGACAAGCACATTGAGTTGATAGTTCGGCAGATGACTCGCCGAGTGCAAGTTTTGGAATCCGGCGATTCGGACTTCCTTCCCTTTGACAGGGTGGACTTGCGCCACTATCAGGAAGTCAACTCAAAGTTGATAACTGAGGGTCTGCGCCCGGCCAGCGCGCGCACGGAACTCATGGGGATTACCAAGGCTTCTCTGGCCACCGACTCCTGGCTGTCGGCGGCTTCGTTCCAGACCACCACTCAGGTGCTCACAGAGTCGGCTATCGAATCTCGCAGCGACGATCTGAGCGGGCTTAAGGAAAACATCATGATCGGCAAGCTCATTCCGGCTGGAACTGGCGTCGGGGCGTATCACAGGGTTGTTCCGCATGCCCCTGACTACAAGCCGATAGAGGTCTACTCCGACATGTACGAGAGCGACCTGACCTCTGACGCTTCGGAGGGGGAGTCGATACCGGGCTGGGACGAAGATCAGATGGCTTCTGAAATGCTGGCCGCCGACGAGGCGGACGTGGTGGACGAGTTGCGAGCCCAGGCAACTGAGGAAGTTGAGGCGCCCGGCCCCGCCGACGCCTACGCCGAAGTCTCATAGATCCGGTGCTTGTTGAAAGCCTCTGTTTGGTCAGTATTCTGAAATGGTCACCGTGAGTGGTTCTCGCTGCTCCGATGCGCCGCCGGCGCGGGTTGAGAGTGAGGACGTCAGGACGTCAAGCCGACCGCCTAGGCATTCGGAATTGCTTGCGTTGGAGAATTTAGAAAAAGTCGAAGGAGCTTAAGGAACGTCGTGCCGACGATTCAACAACTCGTGCGCAAAGGCCGCAAGACCAAGTCGCGCAAAGACAACACGCCTGCCCTGCAGGGTGCGCCTCAACGTAGAGGGGTGTGTACGCGCGTTTATACCACTACTCCCAAGAAGCCCAACTCGGCCTTGCGCAAGGTGGCTCGAGTCCGTCTCAGCAGCGGCGTGGAGGTGACCGCCTACATTCCGGGTGAAGGACACAACCTTCAAGAGCACTCCATCGTGCTGGTGCGCGGCGGGCGAGTAAAGGACATTCCAGGAGTTCGCTACAAGGTCATTCGCGGTGCGCTGGACTCCAGCGGAGTAGACGATCGTCGTCAGGCGCGCAGCCGTTACGGTTCCAAGAAGAGTTGAGCTTATGCCCCGTAGAGGCCCCCCCGCCCAACGTCAACTCCCGCCCGACCCCGTTTACGACTCCGTGCTGGTAACGCAGCTCATCAACAAGGTACTCCAGCGCGGCAAGCGGTCTTTGGCGGAGAGGATCGTCTATGACGCTCTCGGTTCGGTGGCCAAGACCACGGGCGCTGAGGCTTCGAGCGTTCTGGAGCGGGCGGTGGAGAACGTAAAGCCTCAACTTGAGGTACGCAGCCGCCGCGTCGGCGGAGCCACGTACCAAGTCCCCGTGGACGTGAATCCACGAAGGCAGACGACGCTTGCCATACGATGGATTGTCAGTTATTCCCGGTCTCGCAGAGAGCGAACAATGTCGAAGCGGCTGGCTGCCGAGTTGCTTGATGCGGCGAATGAGACGGGAGCGTCCATAAAGCGGAAGGAAGACCTGCACAAGATGGCAGAATCAAACAAGGCTTTTGCCCACTACCGCTGGTAGCCGCCCCCTGGACATGCACGAGATGAGCTTGCCATGAACCACACGAGCCGCCGCGTCGTTTAATTTTCTCATTACGGCTCGGCAGACCGACTGGGGCCGCCGAGCCGAACTGTTCAAATCCGTTCAATCTGCAGCCCTTGGGGATGCCTGCTGAACCACCGGTCGGGATTCTTTCCGTTCCGTCTCCGTTCTGGTGCGGACGAATAGGCCGGTACCTGAACCATCCGCACGAACGATCCGCCGCCCTTGGGATCTTCACTTAGAGGGCAGAATAATGTCTAAGGAAAACCTAGAAAACCTGCGCAACATCGGCATCATGGCGCACATTGACGCCGGTAAAACCACCATCACCGAGCGCTTTCTGTACTACGCCGGAGTCAACTACAAGATCGGCGAAGTCCACGAGGGTGCGGCCACGATGGACTGGATGCCCCAGGAGCAGGAAAGGGGCATAACGATCACCGCCGCTGCGACGCACTGCAACTGGCGGGACAGCCGCATCAACATCATTGATACTCCAGGGCATGTGGATTTCACCATGGAGGTGGAGCGCTCGCTGCGAGTTCTCGACGGAGCCGTAGCCGTTTTTGACGGGGTGGCGGGGGTGGAGCCGCAGACGGAGACGGTATGGCGCCAAGCTGATCGGTACAGAGTTCCTCGAATCTGTTTTGTCAACAAGCTGGATCGCACTGGAGCGGACTTTTTCTTTTGCGTGGACGCCATCCGTGAGCGCCTTGCTTGCACGCCGCTGGTGCTGCAGTTGCCGATCGGGAGCGAAGCCGATTTCTGCGGCGTCGTGGACTTAGTGAGCATGCGCGCCCTGGTGTGGAACAAGCCGGATCTGGGCGTCACCTGGGAAGAGATGGACGTTCCCGACGACGTCGCCGACGAAGCAGAACTGCGTCGCTATGGGCTCATCGACTCCTTGGCTTCAATTGATGACGAGATCCTGGAGAAGTTCGTATCGGAAGAGGAGATAACGGCAGCAGACCTGCGCCGTTCCATCCGCCGCGGCACTTTGGCCGGAGACTTCGTGCCTGTTCTGTGCGGTTCGGCTTTCAAGAACAAGGGCGTTCAGCCGCTCTTGGACGCGGTGGTCTACTACCTGCCGTCGCCGCTGGATTTGCCAGCGGTGGTCGGCAGAGATGTCCGTGGGGGAACTGAAGCGGTTAGGGAGACCAGCAGTTCGGATCCCTTTGCCGCTCTTGCGTTCAAGATCATGTCCGACTCGCACGTAGGGCGTCTTACGTATTTCCGCGTTTATAGCGGAAAACTCCTCAAGGGCAGTCAGATCTATAACAGTCGGACACGCCGCCGCGAGCGTGTGGCGAGGCTGTTGGAGATGCACGCAAACGACCGCTTTGATAAGGAGGAGGTCGGCCCGGGCGACATCATTGCGGGGATCGGTTTTAAGAACACGCGAACTGGCGACACGCTTTGCGATCCCGATCACCCAATCATTCTGGAGGACTTGGAGTTTCCAGCTTCTGTCATTGATGTGGCCGTAGAACCCAAGTCACGAGCCGACGGAGATCGGCTCTCCAAGGCGCTCATGGCTTTGGCAGAAGAAGACCCCACGTTTCGCGTGCGCACCGACTCCGAGACCGCCCAGACCATCATCTCGGGCATGGGAGAGCTGCATCTTGAGGTGATCGTGGATCGCATGCTGCGCGAGTTCAAGGTGGATGCCACCGTGGGCAAGCCGCAGGTGGCCTACCGCGAGACGTTCAGCACCCCGGTTCTTGGGCACACGTACGTCCACAAGAAGCAGACCGGCGGTTTAGGGCAGTTTGCGGTGATCACCGCCTCCTTGGAGCCGTTGGATCCGTCCAGCGAGTTCGAGTTTGAGAGCCGGATTACCGGGGGCGTCATTCCCAAGGAATTCATCCCCGCTGTGGAAAAGGGAATAGTTGAGGCGCTCACCGCCGGGCCGCTGGCGGGTTTCCCCGCGGTAGGCGTGCGCATCGTACTAATCGACGGCAAGCATCACGAAGTGGATTCTTCGGAGATGGCTTTCAAACTGGCCGCGTCGGCGTGGCTGCGCGAGGCTGCGGTGAAAGCCGCCCCTGTCTTGCTTGAGCCGGTCATGTCGGTGGAGGTCGTGACGCCCGACAATTACCTCGGGGACGTGGTGGGCGATCTCAGCAGCAGACGGGGACGCGTGCTGGGCACGGAACTTCGAGGTTCCAGCCAAGTCGTCTCTGCGACCGTGCCGCTTGCGGAGATGTTCGGATACGCTACTTCTTTGCGTTCGCGCACGCAGGGGCGAGCCTCATACACCATGCAGTTCGATTCGTATAGAGGAACCCCCCCTGCCGTGCAGGAAGAGGTCGTATCTCAAATACGCGGAATTTGAGTCGGTCGGAGATACTAATTCAGACTTAACCACAAGGTAACAGCCAGGCAGTCATAGCCAGAGGAGAAGAAAGAAAAATGGCCAAGGAAGTCTTTGAGCGTTCAAAGCCCCACGTCAACATTGGAACCATGGGACACATTGATCATGGCAAAACGACGTTGACAGCGGCAATCACCAAGGTGTTGTCGCAGCGCGATCCGAATTCCACCCAGTTCACCGAGTTCGAGGAAATCGACAAGGCTCCGGAGGAGCGCGAGCGGGGCATCACGATCAACGTAGCTCACGTGGAATACGAAACCCCCAACAGGCACTACGCCCATGTGGATATGCCGGGTCACGCCGACTACATCAAGAACATGATCACAGGCGCCGCCCAGGTGGACGGGGCTATTCTCGTGGTATCCGCCGCCGACGGCCCCATGCCGCAGACTCGCGAGCATGTCTTGCTGGCGCGTCAGGTGGGCGTGCCGCGCATTCTGGTTGCACTCAACAAGGTCGACGCCGTGGACGACGAGGAAATCCTGGAACTGGTGGAACTCGAGGTGCGTGAACTGCTCAGCGAGTACGACTTTCCGGGCGCCGACACTCCCGTCGTTGGGGTGTCTGCGCTGCGGGCTCTGGAAGGCGACGACGAGGCGGCGGAAGGAATCGTGGCGCTCATGAAGGCCGTGGATGACTACATCCCCGAGCCGGTGCGCGACGTAGACAAGCCCTTCTTGCTGCCCATAGAGGACGTGTTTTCAATTACCGGGCGCGGCACGGTCGTGACCGGACGAGTTGAGCAGGGAATCGTGAATACGGGCGATTCGGTGGAGATTGTCGGCATCAAGGAAACGCGCAAGACGGTCTGCACCGGTGTGGAGATGTTTCGCAAGATCCTTGACGAAGGCCGCGCGGGCGACAACATAGGCGCATTGCTTCGGGGCACTGGCAAGGATGAGGTGCAGCGCGGTCAGGTTCTTGCTGCGCCAGGATCCATAACCCCGCATACCCGTTTTGAGGCGGAGGTCTACGTGCTGACCAAGGACGAAGGCGGCCGACACAAGCCGTTCTTCGACGGATACCGCCCGCAGTTCTACTTCCGCACCACCGACGTGACCGGCTCAATATCCCTAGGTAACGTCGAGATGTGCATGCCTGGAGACAACACGCAGATGACGGTGGAATTGATTGCCCCGATCGCCATGGACGAAGGCTTGCGGTTCGCTATCCGTGAAGGCGGGCGCACCGTGGGCGCCGGCGCAGTCACCAAGATTTTGGAATAGACCAGATGGCTGCCGCTCAGAAAATCCGTATTCGGCTAAAGGCCTACGACCACGAGATAATCGATCAGTCTGCGCGCAAGATCGTCCAGACCGTCAAGCGCACTGAGGCCAAGGTGCAGGGGCCGGTTCCGCTTCCTACGGAACGGCACCGATTCACCGTCATCCGGTCACCCCACAAGGACAAGGACAGCCGTGAGCACTTTGAGATGCGAATTCATAAGCGGCTCTTGGACATTGTGGATTCGTCTCCGAAGACAGTCGATTCCTTACAGCGCATAGACCTGCCCGCCGGCGTAGACATAGAGATCAAGATTCTTTAAGAGCCGGGGTCTCCCGCCGTTGGGCAGGCAGGCGGGTTACCCCCAGAGTTGGCGCCGCTGCGAGGGTCGCTCTCAGGAGTTTCGGAGGCTTGCTTCGCGGAGGTTTGCTCCGCTGTCGCATTAACTGATGAGCAGAGCGTGGACTTCGCCGGGTCCGTGAACTCCAACCACGAGCGTGCTCTCAATGTCGGCGGAGCGGGAGGGACCTGTCACCGCTACCACCTGGCTCGGAAGAGAGGTGAGGCTGCGCAGAAAATCTCCGATGGTTTCCATGATGTTTTTTTCTTCAATAATGAACACGCAAGCAGGTGGCAAGAGGCTGGTGGATCTTCCTCCGTTGGTGTCTGATCGGATGATCACGCTCCCGGTCTGAGACGCGGCGCCCTCTGCCCGCACCACGCCGACAGCGGCGCTCGCCGCAGCCTCTAGCCCGCAGTCGGGCCAGATCAGTTCAGGGACAAGCCCCTCCACGGCGCCTTCGGCGGCCAAGATCGCTCCGCGGCCTTTCGCGTAGGCCGCAACGGCAGCAGCGATTTCACCCTGCGAGAGGCGTTGGGATGTGCCTCCCAGCGCCGCCCAGGCCTCTGCGAATCCTTCCACGTTCCTGCGGGGCTTGACGAATCGCGGCTCCGGGGTGGGAGTGGGCGCCCTGTCACTGGGGCCGGAGGTCGGCAGCCCGGACAGAAAACTCTTCTTGGCCTCCTCGGAGGTGCGGTCGGCCATCTCGTGCTGCGGCAGAGTCAACCCCTCGTTCACGTGCGGCTCATCCCCCTTCTCTCTCCGTCCCGCCGCCCTGCCGCCTGCCCGCGGCCGGAGTCGACTCTCGGCAGGTCTCGGCCTTTCTGCCATGCCCCCAGCCACCCCAGAGCGGGCAGTTTCCCGAAGCGCTCGGCGCATCTCAGAGTCAGGCGTCCAAAGGTGAGCGAGATACGCCACCCCCAGCGGCGCGACCAAGCCAGCGACCAGAGTTTGAAGCCCCAGCGGCGCGACCGCGAGGCGGCTTTGACGGAATGTTCAGCGCGCAGGCGAGCCAGCAGATCGTGGAGAGGTATTTGAACGGGGCAGACCTCGGTGCACGCTCCGCAGAGGGTGGAGGCTTCGGGCAGTTCCACGGCGGTTCTCTCGTCTGGTCGCAAGATGGGCGTAAGCACCGCCCCGATGGGGCCGCTGTAGACCGATTCGTAGACGTGCCCCCCCACCTGGCGGTAGACGGGGCAGACGTTCAGACAGGCGCCGCAACGGATGCAATGCAAGGCCGAAGAAAACTTGTCGTTCAAGGCCGCTCTGCGTCCTCCGTCGAGGACGATCACATGCAGTTCTTCCGGCCCGTCCACCTCGCCGCTCCGCCGCGGCCCGGTGATCAGGTTCGTGTAGACGGTTAATCCCTGTCCGGTGGCTGATCGAGCTAACAGGTTCAGCATTACGTCGAGTTCCGAAAGGCTCTCCACGATCCGCTCCATGCCCATGATGGCTACGTGAACCCGCGGCAGGCTCGAGCACATTCGTCCGTTTCCCTCGTTCTCCACTAGACAGATTGAGCCGGTCTCGGCTACGGCGAAGTTGACTCCGGTGATCCCCACCCCGGCGTCTAGAAAGACCTTCCTAAGGCGGTCGCGGGCGTATGAAGCCTCTTCGGAGATCTCTGAAGACACGGCCTTCCCGCTGTCGGCGGTGAAGAGGTCGGCGATTTCGAAGCGGTCTTTGTGCAGCGCAGGGGCGATGATGTGCGAGGGCGGCTCCTTGGCCAACTGGATGATGAATTCGCCTAGGTCGGTCTCCACCACCTCGGCTCCGGCCTCTATCAGCGCCTCGTTGAGGTGGATTTCCTCGGAGGCCATGGATTTTCCTTTGGCGACGATCGCGCCGGGGGCGCCCTCGCTGCGGGCGAGGATTGACCCGACAGCCGCCACGGCGTCTTCGGCGTTGCGCGCCCAGTGGACGCGGCCGCCCGCCGCAGTGAGGTTCTGTGACCAGCGGTCGAGGAGCGTACCCAGCCGGGAGATCGAGGATTCTCTGATGGCCGCCGCAGCGTCGCTCATCTGTTTGAAGTTGGCGAGTTCGGCGACGGCTGTCTTGCGTTTCTCGCCTAGGACTTCTGTGTTGTAGGCCACGGCTTCCCGCAGCCGTTCGTCGTTGAGAGCTTCGCGGGCGCGGGCGTCAAACGATGCTCGCTCAACTTCCGGGGCTAGTTCCGGGGTCACTGTTGTTGTGAAGTTCTGTTGCGAACTTCGGCGCGGTCGGCGAGCACGCTGGCGGCGTGCCTGAACTCCAACTTCAGGCCGCGTCGCTGGGCCCGGCCCTGGAGATGGACGAGGCAGGACAGATCGCAGCCGACGACCGTCTCGCAGCCCGTTGAAGAGAGGAGATCCAGCTTCTCGTCTGCCATCGCCGCGGAGACGTCGGGCATCTTGACGGAGAACAACCCCCCGAAGCCGCAGCAGCGGTCGCTGCCCTCCGCAGTGACGGGTTCGCATCCGGCTGAGGTGAGAACCTGGCGGATTGCCCCGTCGGCTCCTAACTCGCGCAGGGCGTGACAGGAGTCGAGCACCACCACCGACTCTCCGTCTGCTTTCCTTGTCTGCGTTCCCCGGCGCTCGGGCGTTTTAGTGAGCCTGCTCGCGAGCAGAACCGTCAGCTCAACCGTCCTGGCTGCTACGTCTATTGCTTCTTCGGAGCGCCGGGTGCCTTGGAAGAGTTCTGGCCAGTGACGTGAGATCATCGCTGCGCACGATCCAGAAGCAACCACAAAAGGCTGCTCAGCGTTTTCTCTGGCGTCTCTTGTGGTTTTCGCAATCGCTTTCAGGGTGTGCTCCGCTACTCGTCTGGCGTCGTCAAGAAAACCCGAGTTGTAGGCGGGTTGACCGCAGCAGACGGCGCGGGTTACTACCTTGGGGCGCAGGTCTGCTCGGCGCAGAGCCTGAACTGACGCCTCACAGGTGTCCGGCTGCATCAATTTCATCAGACAACCTGCGAAGAAGAGCACGTCCGACACTCCCGGCACGATATCCGAGCGCTCCGCCGGGCGGCGGAGATTCCTGCCGTGAACTTCCCAGGCGACTTCGGCGCTCCGCTTGCGCCCCCGAGGAGGGCGGGACTTCGGCTCTTCGGAGGGACTTGTACGATTCGGGGTGTTATGTCCCCCCATTCCATGAATGACCGCCTAGAAGAGCTGAACGAGCGCAAGCGCCAAGCGCTCAGACCTTCTTCGGAGCGAGCCGAGCAGCGACAGCACGAAAGGGGCAAGTTGCTGGCGCGCGAGCGCATTGACTACTTGCTCGATCCGGGTTCGTTTCACGAGTTGGACATGCTGGCGCGTCACCGTGCGCTGGAGAGCGGGATGACCGAACGCCCCTACACCGACGGAGTAGTGACCGGGTGGGGCACTGTGAACGGGCGCAAGGTGTTTGTCTTTTCCCAGGATTTCACCGTCTTCGGCGGTTCTCTGGGGGAGGTCTTTGCTGAGAAGATACACAAGGTCATGGACATGGCTTCATCGGTCGGCGCTCCGATGATCGGCCTCAACGACGGCGCAGGCGCCCGCATCCAGGAAGGCGTAGTGAGCTTGGACTCCTATGGCGGAATCTTTGCCCGCAACGTTCGTTCCTCGGGAGTCATCCCGCAGATTTCTGTCGTGCTCGGCCCGTGTGCAGGCGGCGCTGTCTACAGCCCGGCCATGACCGATTTTATTTTCATGGTGCGCGAGACCTCGCACATGTTCATCACAGGCCCGGACGTCGTGAAGACGGTCACCGGCGAAGAGGTCTCCCTCGAAGAACTAGGGGGGGCTGCCAGCCATTCCTCCAAGTCAGGAGTGGCCACGTTCGTGCGAGACGACGAGCACGAGACCCTCGACGCCGTGAAGGAACTGCTGGGCTACCTGCCCTCCAACTACCTGGAGGGGCCCCCTTGCTTAGACCCGGTTGACGACCCCGCACGCTCTTGTCCTGAACTGCTTGCGATAATGCCGGACAGCCCGAATCTGCCCTACGACGTCAAGGAAATCGTCGCTGCTGTGGCGGACGACGGGGATTACCTTGAATGCTTTCCACACTGGGCGCAAAACATCTTCTGCGGATTCGTCCGTTTGGATGGACACCCCGTCGGCGTGGTTGCCAACCAACCTTTGGTGCTTGCGGGCGTTCTTGACATCGAATCTTCCTCCAAGGCGGCCCGCTTCGTCCGTTGCTGCGACGCCTTCGGCATTCCGCTGCTGACGTTCGTGGATGTTCCAGGCTTCCTCCCAGGCGTAGACCAGGAACACGGCGGCATCATCCGACACGGCGCCAAGCTTCTCTACGCCTATTGCGAGGCAGCGGTTCCGCGCATTCAGGTGGTCACCCGCAAGGCCTACGGGGGTGCTTACGTGGTCATGGATTCCAAGTCGGTGGGTTCCGATCTTTGTTACGCCTGGCCTTCGGCGGAGTTGGCCGTGATGGGGCCTCAAGGGGCGGTGGAGATTTTGAACAGACGCGAACTGGCGTCGGCTTCCGACAGCGAAACGCTCCGGCGGGAGTTGGTGCAGGACTACGCGGAGAAATACGCCAACCCCTACGTCGCTGCGGAGCGGGGATACGTAGACGACGTCATCGACCCGTCGGAGACCCGTCGCAAGGTGATCGCTGGTTTTGAGGTTCTTCGCTCCAAGATTCGCGAGCGCCCGCGGCGCAAGCACGGCATCATCCCGCTATGAACTCGGCGGTCAGCGCCGAGGCAACCCCCTTGCCGAGGAACATCGCCATTTCGCCGCCCGCCTCTGAGGAGGAGGTCGCTGCCATCGTTGCGGCGCTGAGTCGGTGCGCTCCCCACTTGCTGTTCGGCGCCGAGGCACCCCCGCCCGCTCGGCGTGCTCCTTCCGTTGCTCCGAAGCCAACTTGGAGATTCTCCGGGCGTTGGTGGCAGTGACGGATCGAGGATCTCTTTCGGTCCCTGGATGGGCTCCGTCGTTTGATTGCACGGGATTGGCCCGGCGGGTGCTTCCCTTAGTGCACGGCGCTCAGTTGAGGGCCGAGGGAAGGGTGCTTGATCTGAGGGGGGCGTTGGCGACCGGTTTTGCCTACGAGAGCGCCTCGGAGTTGGTGGTTGCGAAGTCCCCGAGCCATGCGGGGAAGGGCGCGTTCGACACGGTGTGTTCCTTCGGCGCCCTTTCGGCTGCAGTCGATCCGAGCGCTGTTTTGAAGTCCGTCCACGCCGACTTGGACAAGGAAGGCCGTTTTCTATTTGTAGAACTCGACGGCGGGGCGGCTCGGTGGAGGCGCTTGCTGGACGGGCCTGTGCGCCTCATTTGGGGGGTTTCGGCGTCTCGGGATATTTCAGGCGCCCTCTGGAAGGCCGGTTTCGAACTTCTTCATCTGGATCGAGGGACCGTTTATCTGCTTAACTTTGTGCCGGTAGAGGTGGTTTCCGGCATAGCCCGCTCCGCCTGAGAGGAAGGCGCCGTTCAACGAGCCCTGAGAGGGGCTATGGGAGGGCTACCCGTCGGATTCCTCTATGGTCACTCGGATTCTCACTTCAGGGTTGGGTGCCCCGCCTAGGCGGTTGCCGGGTATGTCCATGTGGCTAGCGAGAATTCTTTCTAGCACCTCCAAGCCCTCCGTGACTTCCCCGAACACCACGTAGGTGCCTTGGCTGTCGAGCAGGGAGGCGTCTTCAGTGACCGTGAAGAAAAATTGGGCGCCCGCGCTGTTTGGGTTGTTGGTGCGAGCCATCACCAACTGCCCCGGGCGGTACCTGAAACCTGTGCCCTCGTCCCAGATCTGGTATCCAGGCCCCGGGTCGGCTGCAGAGTTGGTGGTCGGAGAGCCGCCTTGCAGGATGCCGATGCTGGGGTCGCTGCGGTGGATGAGGGTGTCGTTGTAGTAACCGAAGCGGGCGAGGTTTACAAAGTTGTTTACGGTGCCCGGCGTGTTGGCGGAGTCCAGAGCCACCCTGATCATGCCGCTGGTGGTGTCAAAGACGGCTGTGTAAGACTTCCCTGGGTCGATGCAAAGGGCAGGGGCGTTGTCTCCGAATTCCAGCTTCGGTTCTGTCGCTCCCGCCGCCGGCGCACACGGACCGGTGCCGTACTCTTGCGGTCCGTAGGGCGTGTAGACGGGGCTTTTGCCTGAACGTTTCACTTCTTCGTCCTCCGGTGTTTCATCGTCTGTGCTTAGCGGGGGTGTCTGCTCGGGCGAAGATGCCATGGTGGGCGCCGTCGCTATATCCGGTTCTTCGGAGGTCGTGTCTTCTTCTCCGCTGCGACTGCAGTAACTGATGAGGAAGAACAGACCTACAGCAATCCCGGCTAGGACGGCGACCCGAATGACGTTGCGAATCCTCTTGGAGCGCACTGCGGCTGCTTTTCGCTCTTGTCTCCTGGAATCCTTGCCTGCTTTCTGACGGGCTCGTTTTGCAGTCCCCACCCTCCTAACGCTAGCGAGCAGGCGTTGTCATTAGGAATCGATATCGCTGCCGTCAGCGCCCTCCGGCGTTAGCGTGACGTCGATGCCTTTGCTGGTTCAGAAGTTCGGCGGGAGTTCGGTAGCCACGCCTGAGCGCATTCGGGAGGTGGCCGAGCAGGTGCGCTTGCGCCGGGAGACGGGGGATGACCTCGTCTTAGTAGTCAGCGCCATGGGCAGCGAGACCGACGAGATGCTTCGGCTGGCGGGGAACGTGGCTGATTCCCCTCCAGGTCGAGAGATGGACATGCTGGTGACTGCGGGGGAGCGCAAAGCGATTGCGCTTGTCTGCATGGCGCTGATAGAGAGGGGCGTCCCCGCCGAATCCCTCACCGGCGGACAGGCGGGTTTCGTCACGGACGACACCCACCAGAACGCCCGAATACTGGAGGTACGCCCCGACAGGGTGAAGGAGGCGCTCGTCGCTGGGCGGACTCCGGTGGTCGCCGGATCCCAGGGAATGTTTCACGAAAGCGAAGTGACTTTCCTGGGCAGGGGAGGGTCGGACACCACAGCCGTGGCGCTCGCTCACGTGCTCCGCGCGGCTGCCTGCGAGTTGTACACGGACGTGTCGGGTGTGTTCACTAGCGACCCCCGGGTGGTGCCGTCGGCGCGCCGCATCGGACGCCTGTCCTACGACGAGATACTGGAGATGACGGCCACTGGCTGCCCCAAGCCGGCGATGCGCTCGGTGGAGGTGGCCAGGGCAAAGGGTGTTCAGCTGCACGTGCGTTCGGCGTTTACGTGGGAGGCGGGCACCTGGATCGGAGAGGAGGATCCACGAATGGAACAGCCAATCGTTTCGGCGGTGACGCACGACGACAGCGAGGCGAAGATCACGATCGCCGGAGTGCCTGACCGCCCCGGCATAGCGGGCTCGCTGTTCAGGCGGCTGGCCGATCTGGACGTGAACGTGGACATGATCGTCCAGAACGTCTCGGCTGACGGGGTGACGGACATCTCCTTCACTGTCCCTCGCGGTCAACTAGACGAATCCACGGAGGTGACGCGCTCTCTGGGCGCCGAAATCGGGGCGGGCGAGGTGAACGAAGACCCGGCGATTGCCCGAGTGAGCCTCATCGGAGCCGGGATGAAGAGCAACCCGGGCGTGGCCGCCACCATGTTCGAAGTGCTCGGTGAAAACGGCATCAACATTGAGATGATCTCGACTTCCGCCATCCGTATCTCCTGCGTAGTGCGTCAGGAAGACATGATCGGGGCCGTGAAAGTGCTTCACGACGCATTTGAGTTGCAAAAGGCGCCCTGAGCCCGCAGCCGCCGCCGGGGCGGGCGCCGCCGCCGCGCTAGCGGTTGGTTAAGCGCCCCCGGCCGCCTCAGGGGCGCCCGGGGTGTCTCGCAAAGGTGATTCGGGGAGTCGGGAAACGATTTCCTCGGCGATCTGAATGGCGTTCAGCGCCGCTCCTTTGCGGAGGTTGTCGCCGACTATAAACATCGCTAGGCCGTTTTCTTCGGTGGGGTCTTCGCGCAGGCGGCCTACGAACGTCGGGTCGGCTCCGGCCGCTTTCAGAGGCGTCGGCAGATCGTCTAGAACGACGCTGGGGGCTTTTTCAAGCAACTCACGCGCCTGCTCGGGGGAGATCGGGCGCTTGAAGCAGGCGTTAACCGCTAAGGCGTGTCCGGTGAAAACTGGAACGCGCACGCACGTAGCCGAAACTTTCAGGTCGGGGATATCCAGTATCTTGCGGCTTTCGTTACGCAACTTCTGTTCTTCGTCGGTCTCTCCGCTGCCGTCCTCGGAGAGGCTGCCGCACATGGCGATCACGTTGTAGGCCAGAGCATCAGCGAAAGGCCCCGAGGCGGGAACCTCCACCGCCGAGCCGTTGAAGGCGAGTTCTGCGGCTTCGTCCCCTGCGGAGAGTATTTCGCTTGACAGGGCTTCCACGCCCGCCCTCCCTGCACCCGAGGCCGCCTGGTAAGAACTGATTTTCAGCGTCTGCAGCCCTGCGAAGTCGTGAAGAGGTTTGAGCACGGGCATCGCTACCATGGTCGTGCAGTTGGGATTGGCCACTATGCCCTTGGAGATGTTCGCCAGCGCCGATGCGTTCACTTCGGGCACCACCAGCGGCACGTCGGGGTCCATGCGCCAGGCGGAGGAATTATCAATCACCACTGCCCCTGCATAAGCTAGGTGAGGGGCCAGTTCCCGGGACGTGACCCCCCCGGCCGACATCAGGGCAATGTCCACGCTCCGGTAATCAGCCGTAGCGGCGTCCTCCACGATGATGTCGCCGCCGTCGTAGGCGAGGCGCCGCCCGGCGGAACGCGCCGAGGCCATCAAACGGATTCTCTCGACCGGAAAACCTCGCTCGGTCAAGAGCCTCCACATGACGCTTCCGACCTGTCCGGTTGCGCCTATGACTGCGACTTCCACAATTGCAGGCTACCGGCGGGTTGCTGTCCGCTGCCCGCCCTGACAGGCTCTCCCCGCCGCATTGTCTTCTTCGTCTTCGGCTGGGCGCGCCGGTTCTTCGTCCGGGCGCGCCGGGGAGTCAACTATTGGGTCGTCTGCGCCCTTGAGTGCCCAGTCAAGCGCTCTAATCAGCAGGCGGGCGGCTGATCGGAGCGGAATTCCTGACGTCTTCCGCGTCTTGAATCCGTGCAGTTCCTTGGCCCAGTCGGGCAGGGAGTCGGCGGCCGCTGCAAACAGCACGGTGTAGGCGATGCGCGCCCCGCGCCGAAAGGGGAAGTTGCGAAGAAACTCGGTGGCTTCCCTGCTCAGCGGAGTGTCGGCTAGCTCGGGGCGAAAACTCTCCAACACGTTCTGAAGCTCCGATGAACTTCGCGGCGGGTCGTGCACCCCCAACTCCTCGGCGATCACCGCCATCTCGGCTGTGTAGGCGTCGGCGTCGGCCAAATCGGATGAGCGCTGTCTCCTGCCGTAGAGCCGATAAGTGGTGAGGAAACTGTCCACTTCGGTGGCGTGCACCCAGGCGAGAAGGTGCGGGTCGGAGGCGTTGTAAGGAACGCCTCCGGGCGTCACGCCGATCACGCTTTCGTGTATCCGCTTCACTCTCTCCAGGGCGGCGTCCGCCTGCGCGGCGTTCCCGTAGGTGGTGGTCCCAAGGAAGTAGACGGTTCGCCGCAGCCGAGCCAAGGGATCAGATCGAAATTCGGAGTGCTCGCTTACGGCGTACATGGCCACGGGGTGCAGCGTCTGCAGAAGCAGGGCCCTTATGCCTCCGATCATCATTGACGCCTCTGCGTGTATTCGGTAGGCAGCCCCGTCCGGCGGGAAAATCCCAGGGCGTTGGGGATCCGGGACGAACTTCCTGCTGGGACTTCCCGACAGGAGCGTCCTGATCGAAAATCCCAGACGGTTCTGCAGCCGCTTAGCAAGCGTCACCATGGCTGGTCGGGCAGGCGGGATTTGAACCCACGACCTCTTCGTCCCGAACGAAGCGCGCTACCAAGCTGCGCCACTGCCCGCTGGACTATGAGAATACTAAGGGCGGCCCCCCTTCCGAGGCTCAGGGGACGTCCGGGGGGAAGTAGGAATCTCCTTTGAGCAGGGCGCCCGCCGCCTTCCTCAGGCGATAGGCGTCTAGGGGCTTGATGAGCCAGCCGTCGGCTCCTGCCTGACGTGCGAGATATGTGTCGGCCTCTCTGTCGAGGAGCAACAGCACTTTCTGCCGCTTCAGACGCTCTGCGCCGCTCTCTAGCCGCAGTTCTCGACACGCCGCCATTCCCCCCATACTGCCGATTTGCATGTCGCATATAACAAGGTCGCAGTCGAGTTCCTTTGCCGCGGGGAGAAGATTGCGCCCGTCGCTTACTCGGCTGATTCGAGTATTCTCGTCTGATAGAGCCGCGGAGATTTCGTCGAAGATCCAGGCGGCGTCCGTGGCTAAAAGAAGTTCTGCCACGGCTAGGAGGCTACTAGGAGGCTGCTCTTGCTGTAGCCTTCCCATCCAACTCAGGAGGTGAGGTGTGCTCGAAGTTCAAGAATACGAGGCCAAAGGAAAGCCTGTCTGCCGCCCGATTGGAGAGATCGACGCCTACACGGTCGCCGACTTTCGGGAAGCGCTTGAAGGCTTGGTTGAGGCAGAAAGCCTAGTGATCGAGCTCTCGGGGGTCCCGTTTATGGATTCCGCAGGCCTCGGCGCCTTGATCGGCGGCATTCGTCGTGTTCGGGAGAACGGCGGCGAGGTCGCAGTCTCTTGTTCCCACCCTTCTCTGGTTCGGCTGCTTCACACGACAGGTTTCGATCGCATCGTGCCCGTCGTGGAAACCGTGGACGACGCAGTCGAAGCCCTGACGCCGAGCGGCGACGACTGAGGTTCGTTGCCAGAACGCGAAGGTTCTGACGCTCGACCCCGCCGCCGTCGAGCGTCAAGACTCTTGTTGGTGCTTCTGGCGGCCGCCCCTCTGGGCGTAGGACTTCTAGCCGCTCCGAGTAAGGCTCAGACTGATTCTGCGGACGGCGACAAGAAGGTGGTCGTGGTGGAGATGGCCGGGCTGCTCGACCCCATCCTGGCGGATTTTGTTCAAGGCCGGATAGTTCAGGCTTCTACCGAAGAAGGCACTTTGGCGATCGTCTTGAGGGTTGACAGCTTTCGCGCTGTAGTCGATTCCGAACGACTCGCTGAACTGGCGGCGGCCATCAAGAACTCTCCCGTACCGGTTACTGCCTGGGTGGGGCCTTCCGGAGCCAGAGCCGGAAGGGAGACGGCGCAACTGCTCGGTCTGGTCGACCGCGTGGGTCTGGCTCCCGGGGCTTGGCTGGGCGAGACGGGTGCTCCCGTGCTCTCCGGCAGCCCGTGGGGTTCTTCGGCGGAGGTTCTGCGGTCGAGCAAAGTCGCACACGACGAGGCACTGGAATTAGGAATCGTGCCTGCGCCCGCCGAAACGCTTGGGGACTTCCTGCTGACCCTGGAAGATCTGGGCTTTGAGACCCAGGTTGTGGAGACTGAGGAAGGCCAGCCTCGCAGAACGCCGCTCACCGACGTCAGGTTCGTAGGGCTCTCCTACGTCAGCGGACTCATGCACTCCGTTGCGTCACCCCCGGTGGCGTACTTGCTCTTGTTGTCTTCCCTTTTCCTAGTGATGCTCGAGTTGTACACGGCAGGCGTCGGAGTGGCCGGCGCTGTAGCGGCCGTCAGCGGTGTACTGGCTGCCTACGGCTTGGTGACATTGCCCGTGAACCTTTGGGCGGTGGCGCTCGTTATCTTCGGTTTCTTTGCCTTCGCGATCGACGTTCAAACCGGGGTGCCGAGGTTATGGACGATCATCGGAACGGGGAGCGTCATTGCTGGCACCTTGACGCTTTATAACGGGGTTTCTATGTCTTGGGTGCCGATGCTCGGAGGGTTGGGGTGCCTTCTGTTGGGGGTGGTCGGCGGGATGCCTCCGCTCATACGCTCGCGCTTTTCGACTCCCACGATCGGCAGGGAGTGGATGATCGGACTGCGGGGCGCTGCCGTCGAGCCTGTGAACCCCCTTGGGGTGGTGGACATAAACGGAGCTTTCTGGCGAGCCAAGACCTTTCGAGCGTCTCCCGTACCGGCTGGCGGCGTAGTTGAGGTCACGGGGATAGACGGATTGCTGTTGGAGGTTTCTCCGACGTCTGATGTTGAGGCGTCCGATGCGTCTAAGGAGTCCGGAGAGCCGTAGACGCAGCAGCGGCCCCGCCAGCGCCTGTCGGAGCGTCCGAACCAACCCGATGCCGAGACGTCGAAATTTGCGCCTCAACTAACCCCGAAGCAGTTCTTTATAACAGACGTTGAGAAGTCGTACTCACCTCTTCTGCTTCTAGCCTTAGCCTTCCGGGGTGAAGGAAGAAGTATGGGCGCACAAATAGAGGAAACCCCATGGCAGGTTCGAGCAGCGTGCCGCGGCCCCAACACGGACGTTTTTTATCCTCCCAGCACTACGGAACGCAAGAAAGATCAACTCAAGAGGGAGAGCCGTGCCAAGGCGATTTGTGCGCGCTGCGAGGTGCGCCAAGAGTGCCTCGACTACGCCCTTGGCATCAAAGAGCCGCACGGGATTTGGGGAGGGCTCACCGAACGGGAACGCAGGGTTTTTCTCTAGATCGCAGCCTGCCCCGCTGAGACCTTCTAGTCGCAGCATCACTTTCGTCAGGCTTGCAGCGACTCCATTCGAGGTCCCGCGACCCTCAGATCGCCGTTGCGCCGGGTTACTCCCTTTTCGTCGAGTTCTGCTAGCAGCGGAAGCGCGTACTTTCGAGTGGTACCCAAGAAATCACGGAATTCAGCGACTGTGAACCCTTCCGGGTGATCCGCTAGCAGTTCGCCTATGGCCGCTGTGGCTTTCTTTACTGCAGCGGTGGCGAAGAACTTGCCGTCGCGCATCCAAATGAGCCCCTGACGCTGCATTTCGCGTAGCTCTCCCGGGTCGACTCCGTCGGGAGGAGGAGGGGTGAAGAGTTGAGCCTTCAAGGCGTCTAGATAGGGGTGAGACTCGAAGGGGTCTTCGATTCCGCTCCTCTTCACCCGTCCGCCCCCGGTGATGATGCCGTCTAGTTCGTCTAGCAGCGCCCTTTCCCGGCCCGACAGCCTGGCGACGTCTAGACCTAGCGCCCCGGCGCCTTCAATTCGAGCGAGGAGGTCGGTTTTTGCGCGGCTGAGAGCCTGCGGAGACACCACCCATTCCCCGACGTCGGGGGTGAGGCGCTCCCCGGTGAGAAGCATGAGGTCGTCGGCAAGCACCCAGCCGCGCTCCGCCACGACCCTCTCGGGTCTTCGATCCGGTTTGGCTCGAGAGGCGGGGAGACGAGGGTCGACGTCCAGCACCTCACCGCCGCCCACGGTCTCCCCCCTCCCGCTCTCGCGCAGCACGTAGCGGTCTCCCGGTCGCAGCGGAAGGCGGTGCGGCAGGTAGATGCGAACTAACCCTTCGGATCCCGGCTGCAATTCCCTCGCCCCAAGGATGCGAATTTTCGCAGGGAACTCCCCGGATCCCAGGTATGCGAAGTAAGCACCGCGGTGCGAGATTGGGTGCGTGACGCTATCCATTACCTGCAGCGCGGCGTCGATCAGACCGGTCATGTGCCACTGACCCGCTCGCACCAGGGCGCAGCCTCGCCGAACTTGGTGGCGCGCAACCCCAGTCAGGTTCAAGGCCGTTCGGTAACCGGGGGGAATTCGGTTCCGAGCCGCTCCCTGCGACTGGAGCGCACGGACCCTTACCTTCTTCTGCCCAGGGCACAGCAGAATTTCGTCTTCGCGTTCCAGGCTTCCGCCTGTGAGCGTGCCGGTGACCACCGTGCCCGATCCTTGGATGACGAAAGAGCGGTCTACCCACAGCCGGGGTCTGTCTTCGTCCGCCGCCGCCGGCGTGCGCTCTAGCAGCCTTGCCAATGCTCCTTGCAGCTCGGGTATCCCTCTGAGGGAGAGGCTGTCCACGGCCACTATTTCCGCTTCGGCCAGAAAAGTGTCCGCTAGGCGGTCGGCCACTTCGAGTTGGGCTATCTCCAGCAGTTCCTCATCGAGCAAGTCGGCCTTGGTAAGGGCAACGAGTCCGTGCTTGATCCCAAGCAATTCCAGGATGCGAAGGTGCTCTTCTGACTGCGGCTTCCAGCCTTCGTTTGCGTCGACCACGAAACAGCAGGCGTCCACCGCGCCCACTCCGGCCAGCATGTTCGCGATGAATCGAACGTGCCCTGGAACGTCCACAAAGGCGAAGGTCTCTCCGCCCGGCAACTCCGCTGCCGCAAACCCCAGGTCGATCGTCAGGCCCCGCCGGCGCTCCTCATCCCAGCGGTCGGGATTTACGCCGGTGAGGGCTTTTACCAGGGTGGACTTGCCGTGGTCTACGTGACCTGCGGTGGCGACGACGCGCATGACTGCCTCAAGCGCTCGCCGCCTGCAGCGTCGGGTGCTTCAGCGCTTCAGGGATTGCTTCGGCCAGGACGGCGTCATCGAGGGGGTCTACCGTTCGCAAGTCCAGGTAGGTCTTGCGTTCGTAGACCCTTGAGACGATCGGCGGACGCCCCCCGGAGGTGTTTCTCAACCACTGCGTGAAGTCGCCGTCGAGTCTGATGCCGGCTGAGGGTATCTCGATGCCCGGGAGAGTTCCCCCCCCTGTGGTGGCGGTCATCTTTACGGGAGTCCCGACTCCTAGGGTCTTCGCCCTCTTCAGGAGTTCGTCCTGCGACAGGGCGGCCATCCGCCAAAAGGGGATGTCGTCCCCGCGCCGCCGCAGGTAAGTGAGGGCGAGCGATTGAAGTTCGTCCAGGATCAGCCCGCCAACCCGAAAAGCCCTCGCCAACGGATGCCGAGAGCACCGCTTGACGTATTCCGCCTTGCCGGCGATTATCCCCGCCTGCGGTCCGCCTAGGAGTTTGTCGCCCGAAAAGGTGACTAGGTCGGCGCCGGATGCGAGAGTCTGGCGGGCGGCGGGCTCACTCTGCAGCCAGGGGGGTTTGCCGGAGCGCAGCCACGGACAGGCCTCATCGAGGAGACCGGAGCCTATGTCCACTGCCAAGGGAGCGGGGAGGTCGGCTAAATCGGCAGTGGAGGCAGCTTCGGTGAACCCCACGATGCGATAGTTGGACTGGTGGACTTTGAGACACAGGGCGGCATCATTGCTCGGTTCGTCCAGGGCTTTTTGGTAGTCGGCGCGCCGGGTGCGGTTGGTGGTGCCGACTTCTATGAGACGAGCCCCCCCCGCGGAGATGACTTCGGGAACTCTGAATCCCCCGCCGATCTCAACTAGTTCGCTGCGCGAAACGACTACCCCTCTTCCTTCGGCCATCCCAGCGAGAACGAGGGTCACTGCCGCCGCGCAGTTGTTCACCACATGGGCGGCCTCTGCGCCGCAGAGTTGTGCTAGCAATTCGGCAGTGAGCGCGCCGCGCCGTCCGCGCTTTCCTTGAGCGGTGTCGAATTCCAGGTTGTTGTAGCGGACTGCAGCGTCCGCAGCGTCCGCCCCCTCTGCGGAGAGCGGCGCCCGACCCAGGTTGGTGTGAAGAAGGACTCCTGTGGCGTTGATTACCGGTTGCAGAAGTGCCTCGGCTCCCGAGAGTGCGATGGCTCGAGCTCTGCTGGGGTTGCCTTCAGCGATGGCTTGCCGGGCGGCAACGACCAGGAGAGGGTGCGGGATTCCGGTGTCGGCCAGGGATCGAGCCAGAGCGTCCACCCCGGGCGGGCGGGAGTTTCCCGCGGCGCCGTTCTTGTCTTCGGCCATCCTGATCAGGTGATGCTGACCGGAGATTCGGTTGGCTCGCCGGGTTGGACTCCCGCGGAGAATCCCAGCAGTTGCTGGGCGCTGCACGAGGCCAGCGCTCCTGCTGAGACCGTTTCGGTGATGAGCTTTTCCGCCACGGCTCGTATGGCGTCTGCCGCTTCCCCGTCGTCGAGCACGAACGGCTTTCCCGCATCGCTGCTAGGGGAGACTTTAGGGTCGATCGGCACCCCGCCGAGGAAAGGCGCTCCGATTTCGGCTGCTAAGGATTCCCCTCCGCCGCTGCCGAAGAGTTCGTGCCTCGCGCCGTCTGAAGACGTGAAGGCGGTCATGTTTTCTATCACGCCCGCAATCCTCAGATAGTTGTTGCGCCCCATTCGGGCTGCTCGCGCCGCCACGTTCTGGACGCTGCGAGACGGGGTGGTGATGATAATCATCTCGGCTCGCGGGAGGAGTTTGGCCACTCCCATCTGCACGTCTCCCGTGCCGGGGGGCATGTCCACGACGAGGAAGTCCATCGGCCCCCACAGCACGTCTTCCAGAAAGTGCCGCACGGCTCTGTTCAGGATGAGGCCGCGCCACATGAGGGCGGTCTGCTCGTCTTCCACTAGAAGGCCCATGGAGACCACCTTGAGGGTTCCTTTGCCCACTTTGAGAGACGTGGGGAGTATCTTCCGTTGCTCGGCTGTTCCTTCCAGCCGCCCGCTGATCCCCAACATCCGGGGTACCGAGTATCCCCAGATGTCTGCGTCCAACAGCCCTATGCTGCGCCCGCTCTCCGCAAGCGCCACGGCGAGGTTTACTGCGATGGAGGACTTCCCCACCCCCCCCTTCCCGGATGAAATCAACAGGACGCGAGTCGTTGAGGGGATTTCGGTGTCTGGAGCCCGCTCCGCCACGTTCTTGCGGGCGGTGGCCATGGTCTTGGACTTCTCCTCAGGCGTGAGTTCCGTCCAGTTGATTTTGCAACTCTCTACGCCAGCGAGGGTTGCGATGCGGTCTTTGACGTCTCGTTGTATCTGCGCCCTCAGCGGGCAGCCGAGCGTGGTCAGGGCGATGGTCACTTCCACGCATCCGTTCGAGTCGATTTCGGTCCCTTTGACCATTCCTAACTCGACGATGTTGCTGCCAAGTTCTGGGTCGATTACGTCGCGCAGGAGGTCGGTTATCTGCTCGGCGTTCGGCGGCGACGGGCTAGCAGTCATGTTGGGAGTGTATTTAAGCGAGTCCCTCCGACGTGCTAAGGCGCCCCTCCGACGCGCAAGGTGTGACAAGACTGCAGGCGGACGGATAGACTAGTAATCGTTCTTTGACGGGTCGATGTTCTAGTTGACTCTCCACGGGGAGACGACTTGGGGGAGGCCCTGAAGCGACCGGGAAACGACCAGAAGACGAGGTCATCTACGAGACCATCTTCAAGAGTTGAGAACCAAGTACAGAAAGGTGAAAGGATGCTCACGCTGACCCCTACGGCCGCAGAGAAAGTCGGCGAACTGCTTGAACAGGAAGGCCAGGAAGGCGAGGAAGACCTCTTTCTGCGCGTGGCGGTCAGACCAGGCGGCTGCTCGGGTTTCAACTACGAAATGTTCTTCGATTCTGAGGTAAACGAGGACGACGCCGCCGCAACCTTCGGAGAAGTCCGGGTGATGGTGGATCCTTCCAGTGCGATGCTTCTCCAGGGCGCCACCCTCGATTACAGCGACAGCCTGCAGAACGCAGGTTTTTCAATCGACAATCCCAACGCTCAGCGCACCTGCGGTTGCGGTCAGTCCTTCAGCTAGCCGACCTGCGCCAAGTTCATTCACAGGGGGGCACCCTTTCCTGAATCGGGGGATGCTTCGCCGCCGTCTCGGCGTCTCAAGCCCGATTCTCTAGAACCGAATCCGCAAGAAGTCGGTCGCTTGCACGCTTCTAGCCCAGAGATAGCGCTGCACGTAAATGATCGGTTGGTGACTGCTCCGGACGAAGGCGCATCGCTGCTGTGGCTGCTGCGGGAATTCCTGGGAATCCGCAGCGTGAAGGACGGCTGCAGCCCCCAGGGTCAGTGCGGTGCTTGCACCGTCCTAGTGGACGGGATGCCGCGCGTTTCCTGCGTCACGCCGGCTCGCCGGGTTGCGGGCAGACGGGTGACCACGCTTGAGGGATTGGGAGACGCCGCAGCGGAGTGGGCAGAGGCGTTCTGCAGCACCGGAGCGAGCCAGTGCGGGTTCTGCACGCCCGGGATCATCCTTCGCTTTGAAGGTCTTCGCCGCAAGTCGTCGTCCGAAGGCGACCCTCGCCGCGCCCTGGCTGCCCATCTCTGCCGCTGCACGGGGTGGCAGACCATTCTTGAGGCCTGGGATGAGGTGGCGGAGGCGGATGATGGACTGCCCCCGCCGGCGGCTTGCTCAGACGACTCCTCCCCCTCTCTTTCGGGTGAGAACTCGAATTCGGCCGCAAAGCCGCCCGCCCCCGTTGCCGCCGGCGGCGGGGAGGACTGGCCTCCGGCGGCAGATCGCCGGCGAGACCTTCGCGCCGCTGCGGCCAGGGCGCAGCTTGAGGGCGGCTGTCCGCAGTCGGTGGGCGCTTCGGTGGCGCTGGGAGAGGGTGGATTTGGGGACGACGCTGCGCCTTTCGGAGCCTTGGTTGCCGTGCCTGTCCCTGGTGGTGGCTGGGCGCTGGGGGAGAGCATCTCAGAGGCGCGCGCAGCCGCAGGCCAGCCGGCCGGGCGGCGCAGCACCCTCCTCCCCGAACCGCCTTTGGAAGCGCCTCCAGGCGACTGGGCCAGCACCCTGAGGACTAGTTGGGTGGAGCCCGCTTACCTGGAGCTCGACGCCTCCTGGTGCTTGCCAGGAGGCGAGCCCGCCAATCCCCTAGGCAACGGCGGCGCCTTCGGCGGGAAGCGCTCCAGCGAGGTTAGGGCTGTCGCACGGCGCTTGGCGGACGAGACCGGCCGAGCGGTGCGCGTCCTGTATTCCCGCGAGGACGCAGTCCGCCTAGGGCCGAAGCGTCCGCCTTTGGCGGGGGTAGCGAATCCCGATGGCAGAGGGGTTCTGCGGGCGGTTCGAACCCGGGGTCTGCCCGAAGTTGCGGCTGCGGCGGCTACTGACCTAAAGGTCGAAGAATACGAAGTGCCCGGCCCGCCTACGACGATGCACGCCCGCGCCGCCGTGGTTGCGGAGGTCACGGCGCTGCTGGCTGGAGCGCAAGGAAGGCTTGAACCGGTGAAGTTCCCAGGCGGCGGGGAGGCAATGGCTTGGCTGCGTCCTGGGAGCGAGGAGGTCATTGAAGTGGAGGTGTGCTGCGGTGTGGCGTTGGATGCGGTCACGCTGCGTTCCTACTGCATTGGGGCCGCCCACATGGCGTACGGTCTAGTGACTTCGGAAGCCGTCGCCGTCACGCCCGAAGGATCGGTGGCGGATCTCACGGTGCGTTCCTTCGGGGTGGTTCCTGCGTTGTCTTCTCCGAAGGTAGAAGTGCGCATAGTCCCGAGCACGGAAGCGCCTGTGAACGGCTCCGATGCAGTGTTCGCGGCGGTAGCGGCTGCAACTTGGCTGGCCCGGGGCTGCCCGCCTGCTTGGCCTACCGATCGTTTCGGAGACCGGCGCTCCCCGAAGCGTCCGCCGACTTAGCCCCCGGAGCGGAGGGAGTCGAAGCGCAGGAAGCGTAGTTTCTCTTGACTTAGCTATACTGCTCCGGGGAAATTTCCAGATTCGCAGTCTGGGGATGCCCACTCAGTCTTAAGTAGTCCTTGTTAATGAATTGGAGGTTTTAATGACTACGCCTGCTGACTTAGTGACTCTCGCAGCCAATGAGGGAGTCGAATTTATTGATGTCCGTTTCACTGATGTGCCGGGCCAGCAACAGCACATGACGTTTCCTGTTTCGCAGTTCAGCGAGAGCGTCTTCGCCAATGGATTGGGTTTTGACGGGTCGTCCATCCAAGGGTTTCAGCCCATTGACGACTCGGACATGCTGCTCATTCCCGACACAGAGAACGCCTTCATAGACCCGTTCTACAAGTACAAGACGCTGGTCCTCTCCGCCAGCGTGCGCGATCCGGTCACCCAAGAGGAATACGACAAAGATCCTTCGGTCGTTGCCCGGAGAGCCGAGCAGCATCTGCTCAATACCGGAATTGCCGAGACTTGCTTCATCGGCCCTGAGCTTGAGTTCTTCCTGTTTGACAGCGTCGTCTACGGCAACACCCACAGCAGTGCTCACTTCGAGATCGCTTCGGTTGAGGCACCTTGGGCTTCGTTGGAGTCGACCGACATCCAGGGCGCCCTCAACACCGGACACAAAATCCCCTACAAGGGCGGTTACGTGCCGCTCGCCCCGCGTGACTCGGGTCAGGACTTGCGTTCCCAGATGACCAAAGTCCTAGAGGAATGCGGCGTAGAGATTGAACTTCACCACCACGAGGTAGGTACCGGAGGTCAGTCCGAGATTGATTTGCGCTTCGACTCCTTGAAGAGAATGGCAGACAAGGCTCAGATATATAAGTACGTCTGCAAGAACGTTGCTGCCAAGGCAGGGAAGACGGTCACTTTCATGCCCAAGCCGGTCTACCAAGACAATGGGTCGGGAATGCATACGCACATATCCCTCTGGAATGGGGACGATCCGCTGTTCTACGGAGACGGCTACGCCGGCCTGTCTCAGATGGCGCTTCATTTCATCGGAGGGTTGTTAAAGCACGCTCCGGCGGTTCTCGCCTTCTGTGCCCCCACCATCAACTCCTACAAGAGGCTTGTTCCCGGTTATGAAGCTCCGGTGAACCTTGCCTACTCTCAGCGCAACCGTTCTGCGGCCATTCGTATCCCGATGTACTCCATGACCCCGGTTGCAAAGCGAATTGAGTTCCGCTGTCCGGATCCTTCGGCCAACCCCTACTTGGCGTTTGCTGCCATGCTCATGGCAGGTCTTGACGGCATAGAGAACGAGATTGATCCGGGCGACCCCCTAGACGTCAACCTTTACGACCTTTCCCCGGAGGAGCTAGAGGGCATAGATGTAGTGCCGGGTGCCCTGTGGGAGTCCCTCGACGCTTTAGAAGCCGATCACGAGTTCCTGCAGCGGGGCGACGTCTTCAGCACCCATGTGCTGGATTCGTTCATTGAGCTCAAGCGGGGCGAGATATTCGATGTCGCCATGCGTCCTCACCCCATGGAATTCGAGCTCTACTACTCGGTTTAATCGTACGTTCAGGCGGATTTACCCCAACAGCACGCTCTGGTGCCGACGGCTAGGCCGTCGGCACCCGGCGCAGGGATCTGCATCCTTTCTCTAGTTTGGGTGTCGTGCTGCGAATCGGGCTGTGCCAGGTCAATCTCGTTGTCGGTGATCTTGAAAGCAATCTAGAGCGCATTCTTGCGGGACTGCGGGAAGCCGAAGCCTCCGGGGCGGATGTTGCGATTTTTCCCGAGTTGGCCGTCAGCGGCTACCCGCCCGAAGACCTACTGCTCAAGCCGCGCTTTCTAGCGGACTGCCGAGCCACTCTGGAGAAGTTGGCTGCTGCTGCTGCGGATGGATGCGTTGCCGTGGTGGGTCTGCCGTTAGGCGGCGAACGGCTAGGAGTCGTTTACAACGCAGCTGCCATCTGTGCGGAGGGGGCCGTGGCGGGCTTCGTTCGGAAGTCTCAACTTCCGAACTACGGGGTGTTTGACGAGAGGCGGTATTTCAGCCCTGGAGAAGCCGGCCCCCTGTTCAGGATCGGCGGTGTGAACCTGGGCGTTTCCATCTGCGAGGACCTCTGGATAGACGGGGGAGCGGTCAACGAACTGGCCGAAGCCGGTGCGGAGATGATCCTTAATCTCAACGCATCCCCGTACTCCCAGGGGAAAGTCGCCGAACGCATGGAACTTCTTAGCCGGCGGGCAGCCGAAATACGCTGTCCGATCGCCTATGTCAACCTGATTGGCGGGCAGGACGAACTGATCTTTGACGGCAACTCGATGCTGTTCAATGCTTCCGGCGACTGCTTGGCGCGCGCCGAGGCCTTCGCTGAGCAGACTTTGGTGGTTGACGTTGAAGCCCCCGAGCGTGCGAGGGAGCCGGATTCGGGGATCGACCTGGTGAGCGTGAGCGGTCCTAGGTCGAGCGGTCCTAGGTCGGAGGCGCTCCCCCCCGGGCGCCCACCCGAGCACCGGTCGGTTTCTTCCTCCCCCTCCGAGGTGTATTCGGCCTTGGTGCTGGGCACTCGAGACTACGTGAGCAAGAACGGTTTTGATCGTGTCTGCCTGGGCGTCTCCGGCGGCGTAGATTCCGCCCTCACCGCCGCAATCGCCTGCGACGCCCTCGGGCCGGAGCAGGTTTGCTGCGTTCTTATGCCGTCCCGTTTCACGTCCCCGCACTCCATGGAGGACGCCGAAGAACTCTGCGAGAATCTAGGGGCCGAGGTTCGAGTGATTCCTATTGAGCCTGTTCATGCCGCCGTCTTGGAGTTGTTAAAGCCGGAATTCGGCGACCTGTCCGACGACCTTGCCGAAGAGAATCTGCAGCCTCGGATACGCGCTGTCTTACTAATGGCCCTGTCAAACAAGTTCGGCTGGCTGGTTCTGGCCACTGGGAACAAGACAGAGAGCGCCGTTGGCTACTCCACGCTCTACGGCGACACAGCCGGAGCGCTGGCGGTTATCAAGGATGTCTGGAAAATGCAGGTCTACGATCTTGCCCGTTTCCGAAACTCCGGGACAGACCACCCCCCGATTCCGGAGCGGATACTCACTAAGCCTCCCACTGCCGAACTCCGGAAAGATCAGCGTGACGATCAGAGCCTTCCTCCTTATGCGGTCCTTGATCCGGTCGTGAGGGCTTTGGTGGAAGACGACAAGACGCCTGCCGAACTCCTTGCCGAAGGACTTGACGCCGAATTGGTCTTCAGCGCGGCTCGCCTGCTCAATGCCGCTGAGCACAAGCGGCGGCAGAGCCCGCCCTGCCTGCGCGTGACCGAAAAAGCCTTTGGTAAGGATCGGCGTATGCCCATCACCAACCGTTACCGCAGCGTCAGGGGGAGATCGTGAGCATTACCGGTTTCCTGATCGAGGACTTGGCTGATCGCGTGGGGCAGTACGCATGGTGGGAGCGCCGTCTAGCAGCCGTCCTCGCCGACTGGGCGTGCGATGAGCCCGCCCGCGGGGCGCGGCTGCACTTTCACGTCCTGGGGCGCCAAGCAGAAGCACACGCCTTCATCTGGGAGGTGATGCTGCCCGACTCGCCGGCGTTGACCGCTGCTGATCGTGTCGCGCCCCCGCCTGCATGGAAGGATTGGTCGGATACACGGATCTCCAGCCTCCCTTCTACGTTTGAGCGTCTGGCGGTCTTGAACCAGGCGCTTCTACCCGCGCTCGTCGAGTCTTTGAACGATTTCTCGGCTGAGCTTTCCTCCCTTTCCGAAGGGCCGGAGTTGCGTCACGCCGATCTCATCGGGCGTGATCTGAGGTACTTCAAGGGGGCCGGAGAAGGACTGATGGCTGGCCTTTTGGCGGAATCCACCGATCCGGAATTCCCTTCCTTGGTTGCCGCAGAGACCGAACGACTGCGTCGATCTGTTCTTGATCAGCCTTCGGGCGGGGGGGATGTGCGTTGAAGCGGAGCGGCGAATCTGTAAAGTAAGCGCGCTAGGGGGCCTCCGTCGGGTGAGGCCGTTCCTCCGGGATGATGACCGGAAACCCATTGGGAGGAAGGGTTAATGATCAGAGATCGGGTAGAACGCGACGACGAGGACCTTGTCCGGCGTTACCTGTCTGAAATCGGCCAGCACACGCTCCTCAACAAAGAAGGGGAGGTGGAACTGGCCAAGCAGATCGAATCGGGCAAGAAAGCCAAGGAGCAACTGCGGAAGCAGCCCTCGATTAGCAAGGCGCGCCGCGCTGAACTAGAGCGCTCGGTAGCGAAGGGGGAGAAGGCCGAGAAGAAGTTCGTGCAGTCCAACCTTCGGCTTGTGGTGTCGATTGCCAAGAAGTACCAGGCTTCCGGTCTGCCTCTGTTGGACTTAGTGCAAGAGGGGAACCTTGGGCTCATTCACGCCGTAGAAAAGTTCGACTGGCGCAAAGGGTTCAAGTTTTCCACGTACGCCACCTGGTGGATCCGCCAAGCCATCACAAGGGGGATAGCCAACACCGGACGCACTGTTCGCCTGCCTGTCCATGCAGGCGATACTCTGAGCCGCGTTCAGAAGGCTAGAGCCCGTCTGGAAATCGATCTCGGTCGCAGCCCAACCCTCAAAGAGGTGGCCGAGAAGATCAACATGCCTGAGAACAAGGTGATTGAAGCCATGCGCTTCGCTTCCGACCTGCGTTCGCTGTCCGAGCCGCTGAGGGAAGACGGAGACGCCAACCTGGCCGATGTAGTCGAAGATCGTTCGGCTGAATCACCTTTTGAGGTGGCGGCCAACAAGTTGCTGCCTGAGGAGATTCAGCGGCTGCTCTCGCCCCTTAACGAGCGGGAGCGTGAGGTTTTGACGCACCGATACGGACTAGACAGAGGCGGGGTGCGCACTCTGGAGGAAGTAGCGGAATACTTCAACCTCACCCGGGAGCGCATCCGCCAGATCGAAGCCCGGGCCATGTCAAAACTGCGTCATCCGTCCTGCGACAGGGGCGCTAGGGAACTCCTCACGGTCTGAAGTCCCCCAGACGGGGCTCGTTCGCCGGCGGGCGAAGGGGTTGTAGGGTTGACGCTGGAGGTGTCCGAGCGCCTGGTGGGCTCCCCCGCCTTCAAAGCGGGTGGGATGGGCGATCCCCATCCGGCGGGTTCGATTCCCGTCCACCTCCGCCGCAAAGTCGAAAGATTCCGCATTGCAAGAAATGCTCCGAGCCGTATAATTCGTTTCGTGAGGAAGTTTTTCCTGTTCGTTTTGGTAGCGGCCCTGATTGCTTGGGTAGCTAAGAAGGTTCGGGAAGTCTGAACTTCAAAGTTCGACTTCCGATCTGACCGCCGCCCGCCCGCAACCCGACCCTTTGCTCAGCCTTTGAGGCTGAAGCTCTAAAACTAGGGTCGATTCCCCCTCTTTAATCTGGACGCCGTCCGCGGTCGGCGGCGTTCACTTTGTTTTTTCCTGGCTGGAGTCCTCTTCAGCCCCTGAAGTCCGCTTCATCCTCCTGATTCCCCCTGTCGCAGGCGGGTGCCTCCTGGCTTGGTTTCCCCTCCGTTCCTTCCCCCGAACAATCGAAACCAAATCGAAAGGAGTCGGGATGAGCATTGCATGTTGGTCGGTCAAGGGTGGAGTGGGAACGTCGGTGGCGGCGGCTCTGCTGGCGCGTCAAGCGGCGGCAGAGAGTAATTCAGGGGCGCTGCTCGTCGACCTCGACGGCGACGCCCCGGCCGTCCTGGGAATACCAGAGCCCTCATCGCCAGGAGTAGCGGAGTGGCTGAGCACCTCCGGCGAGGTGAGGATCGACGCCTTGCGGCTTCTGGAGAAGGAAGCCGCTGAAGGGCTTTCGATTCTGCCTAGAGGTATGGGCCCTCTGCGGCATCCCGAACGGGCAGAAGTAATGGCCCGGGAATTCTCCTCTGAGCATCGAAAGACGGTCATTGACTGCGGCTGCCTGTGGCGGCCCGGCGGCGATCCGCCAACGCCCGGCAGCGAGAAGAGTCAGCCGAACGACATCGACGTTCGGCGCGCCGTCGTGGCTCAGGCCAGTCGGTCTTGGCTAGTTACCCGGTCATGCTTCCTGGCGCTGCGCCGGGCCGCCCGCGCGCCCCTGCAGCCCAGCGGAGTCGTGCTCCTGGTTGAATCAGGACGCGCCCTCACACCGGGAGACGTTGAGGACGTCGTGGGTGCGCCCCTGGTGATGCGGCTGGAAGTCGATCCTGCTGTCGCCCGGGCCGTTGATGCAGGTATTTTGGCAGGGCGCTTGCCCAGCGGCTTGGGCAAGGCGGTTATCAAGGCGTGGATGAACTGAACGGCGACCTCCTCTCTCACGAGGAGAACGACTTGCATCGGTTGGTCGTGGATTCCTCGCCTCCGGGTGCGCTGCCTGACCCCGAACGCGTCAGGGAAATCGTCAATAGGCGGTCGCCCTTGCTCAGCCCTTACCTGCAGCGTGAACTTACCCGGAGGGTTCTGGCGCGCCTGAGCGGACTGGGTCCGCTGGAGGCACTGCTGGAAGACCCTTCGGTGAACGAGATCATGGTCAACGGCTTCTCGGGTGGAGTCTGGGTGGAATCGGACGGGTCTCTGAGGCGAATCGATCTCCAGATAGGCGATTCCACGCTTCGCCAACTCATAGAGCGGATCGTCTCCCCTTTGGGCTTGCGGGCGGATCGCACCTCTCCGCTGGTGGACGCTCGGCTGCCGGACGGGTCTCGTGTGAACGTGGTGATGCCTCCGGTCGCCGTGGACGGCCCGTACCTGAGCATCCGCCGCTTCAAGGCGCGTCGCATGGAGGTCTCGGATTTCGCCTCCCGCTCCACGGCGGAACTCTTGAGGTGGATGGTGCGTGCGCGGGCCAACATTCTTCTCAGCGGCGGCACCGGTGCCGGAAAAACCACGTTCCTGAACACGCTGGCAGGCGAGATTTCGCAGGGAGACCGCATCGTCACCGTTGAGGATGCAGCTGAACTCGACCTCCATTCAGATCATGTCGTGCGCCTAGAGGCGCGCCCGCGCGTGGTGGAAGGGCTGGCGCCGGTGACCGTGAGAGACTTAGTGCGCAATGCCCTGAGGATGCGTCCCGATCGAATTTTGTTGGGTGAGGTGCGCAGCGCCGAGGCGTTCGATCTGCTTCAGGCCATGAACACAGGTCACGACGGGTGCATGTCTACTTGTCATGCAAACGGCGCATCCGACGCCCTGCGGCGTCTTGAGAGCATGGCGATGACCTCCGACAGCGGCCTTCCGCTGGATGCACTGCGCGAGCAGATAGCTTCCGCACTCGACTTCGTGGTTCACCTGACGAGAGAGCCGGGCGGCCGTCGGCAGGTCACCGAAGTAGCCGAGGTTCGCGACCCTGCGGGGCCGCCGGAGGTGCTGACCACTTCGGGTGAACTCGTCTCTCTGCCTCAGCGCCCCGGGCGCGATCCGAACGTCGGCCCCCCCGAAACGGACTGGCTGGATACTTGATGGCTTCTTCTGTCCTGGCGGCCGTCGGTTTGTTGTTTACGGCATTCCTGATCCGCCGATTGCTCTTTGTGCTGACTCGCAGGAAGGTGTTGATGCGTTGCCGGGGGCGTGATGGCTGCTTCGATCCTCCGTCTAAGGAGGGTCGCGGCGAAGACTGGGGTCGCGGCGAAGACGCCGATTCGTCCTCTGCTCTGGCGATGAAAGGGATAGGACCCTTGCGCCGCTGGATGGCGGCGGCTTCTCTTAACTGCGCTGAGGCGGGCGCCTACAAGGTCTGGGCGGCGTCCGCTGCCTTGGGGGCTCTAGCTGGCTTGGTTGCGGGATCCGCCTCCGTCGCCTTGTTGGGTTTTGTTGCGGGCGTTCTGGGGCCGCCTCTGCTGCTGGCGGCCTTGCGCAGCCGCGGCGAGCGGATTGTATTGGATTCTCTGCCTGGGTTCCTGGAGCGGGTGGCTCAAGGTCTGCGCGCCGACGTTTCCTCCTTGGCTGCCATCGCCGAAGCCCATCGGGAGACTCGTCCCCCTCTGCGAGAGGAGTTGGCGGTCGTTCTCGGAGACGTTCAGTCAGGAAGACCGCTGCCGGCTGCCTTGGAGCGCTGGCGGATGCGGAGAAGCCACCCGGACGTCGGCTTGGCGGTCGCCGCCCTGTCCATCGGGGCAGCCGCCGGCGGAAGGCGGGCTCAGGCGATTGACGGCGTGGCGTCCACCCTGCGCGCCGGCCGCAACACACGCAGCGAACTAGCAGCGCTTTCTTTACAGGGAAAAGCCTCGGCGTTGATCATCGCCCTTTTGCCGCTGGGCTTTCTTCTCTTGGACTCCTTGATCGGCGGGAGCACGTTGGGCTTCCTCCTGGGCTCTTCCTTGGGACTTGTCTGTCTTGGGGCAGGCATTCTGCTCGACGCCGCGGCGTTTTTCTGGATGTACCGGATCACTCGGGCTGGATGAACTTCCTGGCGATCTTCTGGGTATTGATTCTCCTCTGGGGCGCAGCCATGGGTCTAAGCGGACTGCGCCGACGCCCTGCCTTGGCCGAACGCCGCCGCCAACTCGGTTCAAGAACCTCCGCCGTTCCAACTCCGAAGACGGAAGGACGTTTTCCGCTGAGGTTTGCAGCACGACTAGGGCGGCTGCTGCGTTCTCTGTCAGGCCGCGCCCCCGACCCGCTCGCCGATCGACGTTTGGGGTTGGCCTTGCTGGCTGCTGCGGCTGGGGGGGCGGTGGATCTACGTCTGGGTGTTATAGCGGGCGCTGGTTCGTGGTTGTGGGGGTGTCGCAGTCGCGTCCGCTCCCGCCGCAAGTCGGCGGTCGCACTGCGAAACGGACTTCCGGAGGTGTTAGATCTCTTTGCCCTGAGCGTCAGCGCCGGCCTCAGCGTCCGGCAGGCACTGGATGAGGTGGCGCCTCGCTGCCCGGGGCGCCTCGGAGAAGCGCTGGAATGCGTCCGCCGCCGGATCAGAGTGGGAGTCGACGTCGCCGAGGCGTTTGAGGAGTTGCCCGAAACATACGGAGAGGAGTTGCGGGAACTCGTAAGACCGCTGGTGAACTCACTGCGCTACGGAACTTCGCTGGCAGACAGCCTCTCGCAGGCCGCCGATCAGGCGCGTTTAGAAAAGCGGCGAGAGGCCGAGCGGTCGGCGCGCATGGTGCCGCTCAAACTGCTGGCGCCTTTGTCGATCTGCGTGCTTCCCGCATTTGTACTGCTGACCATCGTTCCTTCGTTGGCCGGTTCGCTGGACTTCCTCGACTTCTGACGGCTTGTCGTGTAACTCTCCACTCCCCCTGCTTGTTCCCCTTGCTCGTTTCTCCCGTCAACCCCACACATCAGGAAGCCACACAAGGAGGAAGTCATGAAAATTATGAAGTACGCCGTTCTCAAGCATGCCGTCGCCGCCCAGAGCGCCCTGCTTTTCTTCTGCGAACGGCTTTCGTCGGCCGCCGAAAACCGCAGGGCCGCCTTGACGCTTCGGCTTGCCGCCGCCCGCAGCGGCAACGTCCGCTTAGTTGAATCGGATTGTCGAGGTCAAGCCACCGCCGAGTATGCGCTGGTGATCCTCGGGGCGGCTGCCCTGGCCATGTTGTTCGTGGCCTGGGCGACCGACACCAAGCGAATCGGCAGCTTCTTCAACGCCGTGATGCGTTCCATCACCAAGCTCGTTAATTGAACCGACCGGCGTCTCCGTCCCCCGCCGCAGATCGGCATGGGGGTCAGGCCGCTCTGGAGTTGGCGTTGGTGCTTCCAGCTCTGATGTTGATGGTTCTGCTCTGCGTGCAAGTGGGTTTCCTAGTGCGGGATCAGATCATGGTTGCCCACGCTGCGGGCGCTGCCGCCCGGGCTGTCGCCGTTACAAACGATCCTTCCCGTGCGATCCTCGCTGCGCGCGCCTCTGCTCAGTTGGATCCACAGCGGCTGAAGGTGAGCGTCGTCGACGCAGCCGAAGCGGGAGGGGGCGTGGAAGTCAGGTTGGAGTACCGATCACCGATATTGTTCGCCCCCTTCCGGCTGGCAGCGGAGGAGATCACGCTCTCGGAGAAGATGGTCGTGCGGACAGAGTAGGAGACGCACGGCAATCCCCCCGGGTTCGGCCATTCCGACTTGTCCGCCGCGCTGGCCGTCCCCGTTCAGCACCACCGGCTTGTCCGTCTCTTCCTTCCTTTCTGAGCGTCTCGGCGATATCGTTTACGCTGCGATTGCTCGCTCAGCGAGACTTCTGAGTAGGGGGGACACCAACTGTGACGGCAACTGCCGGCGACTGGAGAGACGGCGTAGAACTGGACGTACCAGCTAGTTTCGAATATCTAGCGGTGGTGCGCGACCTGGTGGTTTCTGCGGTAGCTCGAGGAGCACAGGTGTCGCCCGAGCGCTTGGAAAACCTGCGGGTGGCGGTGTCCGAGGCGGTGACGAACTCCATGACGGCATCCTCGGCTAGGAATTCGCTCAAGCCAATTCGAGTGCACTGCACACCCGGGCGCCGGAGAGTAGAGGTAAGGATCATCGACCATGGAGGCGGCTTTGACCCCGTCGGGGTCGTTGAGTTGCCCGACCCCGAGGACCCTAGAAGGCTTGAGCACGAGAGCGGTTTGGGGCTCGCCCTGATGCGTTCTATGGTTGACGAGCACTCCATCCGTCCCACGAGCGACGGCACCGAAGTCCGTCTCGTGGTCTACACGAGCCCCGATTCCTCCTTCAATTACCCGTAGTTTCGAGTAGCTTGCCTACCCTTTACTCCGTGCGCCCCCGTTCGGCGGCCAGTTATTTCCCCGCCTGGGGGATCGCCGCTTCCTTGCTTTGCCAAGCAGGTGCACGAACCCAGCAGAGGTCATGACCCCAGACGAATCCGAACCAGAAGTCTCAGAGCAACCCCAGCCCCCGCGGAATGTCGTTTCCGACCCCAGCCGCGCCTCTGAGCACGAATCGAGTTCTGCTCCCGACGTCGACTCAATAACTCCCAAGCCTCCCGACGTCGACCTCACCTGGCTAGGGCGCGACAGCGTTCTGGCGCGCATCTTGGCTCGCCCTCTGCTGCGTTTTCTCCACATCGAAGCCTCCGGGGGGATACTCCTCCTGCTAGCTACCGCCGCGGCGCTGATCTGGGTTAATTCTCCTGCTCGCGACGGATATTTTGATTTTTGGCACACCCCCATCTACCTCAGTTTCCAGGACTTCGTCATTTTCGACAGAGACCTTCACGCGTTTGTGAACGATGCGTTGATGGCGTTGTTCTTCTTTGTGGTGGGCCTGGAGATCAAACGGGAGATGGTGGCAGGCCAACTCAGCAATCTGAGGAACGTGCTATTGCCCTTGGGCGCCGCCTTGGGTGGAATGATCGTTCCGGCGCTTATCTACGTTGCGTTCAACGCCGGAGGCGACTATTTGAATGGCTGGGGCATCCCCATGGCGACCGACATCGCCTTCGCAATCGGAGTCGTCTCGCTGCTCGGCAAGAGGGTGCCGTCCTGGCTCAAGATATTTCTTCTGTCCTTGGCTATCGCGGATGACATCGGGTCAATCCTGGTGATCGCAATTTTCTATACCTCCCATATTTCCATCGGCTGGCTGCTGGCGGCGATTGGAACTTGCGTGTTGATCGCGGTTCTGACGAGGATTCGCGTCTGGCATGTTCCCATGTATGTTGCCTTGGGTCTCATTGTCTGGTGGACCACGTTCCGATCGGGGGTGCATGCCACGATCGCCGGGGTGGCGCTTGGGCTGCTCACGCCTGCCATGCCTCTTCAAAGCGAGTCGAAAGCCCGCTCTGTGGCGCGCTGGTTGGAGCGGAAGAGGCAAATCACCCTGACGGACATCCGGCGGGCGGGTTTCAGCATCACGGAGTCGCGTTCGGTGGCCGAGCGGCTGGAAATAATCCTGCACCCTTACGTGAGCTACTTGATCGTTCCACTCTTCGCCCTAGCGAACGCTGGAGTGGTGCTGAGCATCGACCTGTTATCCACCTCCCTCACATCGCGGGTCACGCTGGGCATCGTTCTGGGCCTGGTGGTGGGGAAGACAGTCGGAGTGACGTTCTTCACCTGGCTGTTCGCCAAGTTCAAGCTGGGTTCCTTGCCCGAAGGCGTGAACTATCTGCATGTTGTGGGCATCTCCATCGTGGCCGGTATCGGTTTCACCGTCTCGTTGTTCGTCACTGTCCTAGCGTTTGAAGAGGACGCGCCCTTGCACGCCGAGCAGACTCTTGAGGAAGTGGCGGCCGCAAACGCGGCTTCGGGATCGGGGGCGTCTACCGAAGAGCGCTCCTCTCAGGAGGTTTCACCCTGGGCCGTCTCTCCAGCCGACGATCAAGCCAAAGTGGGAGTTCTGGCCGGTTCGTTAATAGCCTTCCTCGGGGGACTCGGGGTGCTCTGGTTTGCATCTCGGCGAACCCCCAAGCCCCCCGGCGGCGTCAATCGTGAGTCAGCCGACGACGTTCGCCAGCCCACTTGAGATTCTGCGAGTCTCGACTATCGGAGCAAGCCTCCCACCCCTCTGACCTAAGCAGCGAAAATCGGAGTCAAGATCAACTATGCCAAACCGACTGGTAATCGTCGAATCGCCGACGAAAGCAGCCACCATTTCCCGATTTCTCGACGACAGCTACGTCGTGGAGTCGTCTTACGGGCACGTTCGCGACCTGCCGAGCAGCAGTTCGGAAATCCCCGCCACTTACAAGTCCGAGCCCTGGGCGCGCCTGGGTATAGACGTCAACAACGACTTTAAGCCCCTTTACGTGGTTCCCCAGAGCGACAAGAAGCGTGTACGCGAGCTGAAAAAACTCGCGGCGGCTGCCGACGAGTTGTATCTGGCCACCGACGAGGACCGCGAGGGCGAGGCCATCTCCTGGCACCTGCTGGAAGTTCTCTCCCCCCCGGCTCGGGTGCAGGTGCATCGGATGGTTTTTCACGAGATCACCCGCGAGGCGATCTCCGAGTCCCTCAAGAACCTGCGGAACATTGATCGCCGATTGGTGGACGCCCAGGAGGCGCGCAGACTCCTCGACAGGCTCTACGGTTTCGAGGTCTCGCCCGTGCTCTGGCGGAAGGTTGCGAGTGGTCTTTCTGCGGGGCGGGTGCAGAGCGTGGCCACTCGCATGGTGGTGGAGCGGGAACGGGAACGGATGGCTTTCGTGCCGGCTTCCTACTGGTCGCTGCTCATGACCGCCGAGGGGCAGGAGGGAGGCGGGGAGGACGCTCCGGCGGCGGGCTTTAAAGTCAGGCTGAACAGCCTCGACGGCGCAAGGGTGGCTCGGGGCAACGATTTCGACGCCTCCGGGAAGTCTAAGTCGCCCCGTCTGTTGGTTCTTACCGAACCCGAGGCACTCAGACTAGGGGAAGATCTGAACGGGAGCGCTGGCGAGGTGTCGTCGGTACGGGAGAAGCCTTACAAGCGCACGCCGCCTCCGCCGTTCATCACCTCCACCCTGCAGCAGGAAGCCGGACGCCTAGGGATGTCTTCCAAGGCGGTCATGAAGCTGGCCCAGTCCCTCTACGAGAAAGGTTTCATCACCTACATGCGCACCGATTCCACCACCCTGGCCGCCTCGGCGGTGGAAGCCGTCCGCAAAGAGGTCAAACGCCGTTTCGGGGAGGATTACCTTCCCGCCAAGCCGCGTGTTCACCTTCGCAAGGCGCGCAACGCTCAGGAGGCTCACGAGGCCATCCGCCCTGCGGGAGAGAGGATGCGTCATCCCGATGAACTGCGCGGGCGCTTGAAAGCGCCCGAGGCGCGGCTCTACGACCTCATCTGGCGGCGCACCATGGCTTCGCAGATGACCGACGCCGTCGGCAAGACCGTCAGCGTAGAGATCACTGCCCAAAGCAGCCGAGGGGAAGAGGCCATCTTTTTCACTTCCGGCACCGTCATCACCCACGAGGGTTTTCGGGCGGCCTTGCCTCCCGAATCGAAGAAAGCCGCCAAGCGAGGCGGCGGCAACGGTGAAGACGCCGAGAGCGTCTCGGACAATCAGGTTTTGCCTGCGGTTACCGAAGGGGGCAGTGCGAAACTCTCCTCGCCGGAAGCTTTGGGTCACGAGACCAAGCCGCCCGCCCGCTTCACGGAAGCGACCCTGGTACGGAAGCTAGAAGAACTGGGCGTGGGCCGTCCGTCTACCTACGCCAGCATCATGGGCACCATCCAAGACCGAGGTTACGTGTGGAAAAAAGGGCAGGCGCTCGTTCCGGCGTTCACCGCTTTTGTTGTCGTGGCTTTGCTGGAGAATCACTTCGGCGACCTCGTTGACTACGCCTTCACCGCCCGGATGGAGGACGATCTTGACGAGATCGCCAACGGCTCCACCGAGTCCATTCCTTGGCTGCGAAGTTTCTATTTCGGAGATTCGGGCGGGCCCGGCCTTAAGACCTTGGTTTCCGAGCGTCTTGACGAGATCGATCCAAGGGCTATCGGCAGCGTTCCGATTGGCGTCGATGCGGCGGGAACACCCATTGAGATTCGTCTCGGGCGCTACGGCCCGTTCCTTTCTTGCGGGGATAGGAAAGCCGACTTGCCGGAGGCTCTGCCGCCCGACGAACTGACTGTTGAACGCGCCCTGGAATTGTTGGAAGCCTCCAGCGCCATTCGCAAACTAGGCGACGACCCCGAGTCCGGCCTTCCAGTCACGGCCAAGGAGGGGCGCTACGGCCCGTTCGTCCAACTCGGTCCGGCGTCCGGCGACGAAGCGGGCAAGCCCCGGTACGCCTCCTTGTTCAAGTCCATGAAGCTTGAGAACGTCACTCTTTCCGAAGCCTTGAAACTGCTGAGCCTTCCGCGCACTCTCGGCGCCGCCAGCGACGGCGGTGAGGCCGTGACCGTCCAGAATGGCAAATATGGCCCTTACGTCAAACAGGGCAAAGAAACTCGCTCCCTAGATACCGAGGAACAGCTTTTTACGATAACCCTGGACGAAGCCCTGGAACTGCTCTCGCGTCCCAAGAGTTCCCGCCGCGCCGCTCGCGGGCTTTTACGCGAACTCGGCCCCGATCCTCGGACGGGCAAGGAAATCGTCCTCAAGGACGGACAATTCGGCCCGTATGTGAGCGACGGAGAGGTGAACGCTTCCTTGCGCAAGGGCGACGATCCCGAGAAGTTGAGCCTTCAGCGAGCCTCCGATCTTCTATCTGAACGACGTTCGTCGGCGAGTGGGAAGTCTCGCAGCCGAAGCGGGGGAGCCAAGACCAAATCGGGAGCCCGCAGAAGCGCCTCGGGTTCTCAGGCGTCCGCCTCGCAGTCCTCGGGAAAGAGGAGACGCTCCGGGGCAGGCGGTACCTCCGGTCGTCCCCGTTAAGAGGGTCTCGCCCCGTGGCGTCGGAGGAGGAGTCCTACGAGGAGGAGTACTACCGACCTGAACCTATAGATCCGCTTCCGGACGAAATCAGCAACTGGGTCGCCAACCTAGGCAAGAGATGGTCGGGATTTATAGATCGGGTGTTCGGCTCCCGCCAGTTTCTGCACCTCTGGTCGGCTCAACTGGTGACTTCCCTGGGGGATTGGCTGGGGTTTCTGGCTCTGGCCATCGTCGCCGGGCGGGTCGGCGCCAACGCTGACCTCTCCATCGCCATAGTGATGGCCACCCGTCTGGTGCCGGGTCTGTTCTTCACTCCGATGACCGGGGTTCTGGCTGACCGTTTCGACCGCCGCCGCCTCATGATCCTCTGCGACGTAGCTAGGGCTGGGATCTTTCTTTTCGTTCCGTTCGTGAACAGCCTCTGGGCGCTTGTCTTGGCCTCTCTGGTGATCGAGGCCTTCACGCTCGCCTGGATTCCGGCCAAGGAGGCGCTAGTCCCCAACCTGCTCAAGAGGGAGCACCTGACCACGGCCAACTCCCTTTCCATGCTGGCCACCTACGGGATGTTCCCGATCGCCTCCCTTGTGCTGGTTGGCGTGCAGAGCGCCGCTGAGGGGCTGGAGAACTCGGGCTTTGCGCAAGCCCTTCGACTGGAAAAGGAGGCGTTCGCTTTCTACATCAACTCCTTGACCTTCTTGGTTTCGGCGCTCTTGTTGTTCGCTATACGTCTCCCCGATTCTTCGCCCGCCGCCCGGGCGCTCACTCCAAAGCCGTCGGGCGGCTGGCGGGAATTTCTTGCCCGTTTCAGACCCGGAGGCTCTAGCTCCGCCCGTCTAGGCCACAGGCTTTCGATCGTCTGGAAGCAGTTCCTGCGGGAGGTCCGCGAGGGTTGGAAGTACGTGTTTGAGAACGACACGGTACGCCCCATCGGCGTAGGACTGGCCATGGGGCTCATCGGTGGAGGCATGCTGGTGCCGTTGGGCCTGATTTACATCAAAGAGGTTGTCGGGATAGCGGGGCCGGAAGCCGACAGGGCCTGGGGTCTTATGACGACCGGGTTGGGGGTCGGCGTTGCCCTGGGTGTAGGAGCGCTTCTGCTGGTGCAGCAAAAGCTCAACAAGGATGTCACGTTTGCGTTCTCCGTATTTTCATCCGGCGTTTTCCTGTTTCTGGCCGCTTCGCTCAACTCCCTGACCGGGGTTGCTTTTATGGCGGGCGGTTTGGGTATGAGCGCCGGAGGCGTCTACGTGCTCGGCTTCACGCTGCTTCATTCCAATACCGCCGACGAACTGCGCGGGCGCGTGTTCGCCGGTCTCTATTCCATCGTGCGCTTGTGTCTGGTCTTGGCGTTGGTGCTCGGCCCGTCGCTCTCCTCTGGCCTAGACGCCCTCTCCAACTGGATTTTCGACGGCTCCATAGATGTCGGCGTCACCATTCAGCTTCCCGGGGTTCGTCTCACGCTTTGGCTGGCCGGGGTGGTGATTGTGGTGGCGGGGTTGGTGGTGCGCCGACTGCAGAAGAAGAGCGCCGCAGGAGAGTCTGACGGCACAGCCGACTCTCCCGAAGGTGCTTCCCCGTCCGGCGGCGATACGCAATGATCCCTACTGTCAAGGTCAAGTTTCGGCTGTGAGTTCTGGCGCTAAGTTCGTGGTGTTTGAGGGCGGAGAGTCCGCTGGCAAGTCCACTCAGGCTTCTCGGCTGGCCATTAGCCGCGGCGCCCTGCTCACTTTTGAGCCGGGCGACACACCGCTGGGGGGCGAACTGCGCAGGCTGCTGCTCTCCTCAAGCACGCCTATCGGAGACCGATCCGAAGCGCTGCTCCTAGCTGCCGACCGCGCCCAGCATGTTGAGGAGGTGATTCGCCCTGCCCTGGATGCGGGCACCGACGTGGTTTGCGACCGCTATTCGGGGTCTTACCTGGCCTATCAGGGCTGCGGACGAGGTCTCGATCTGGAGTTCCTGCGCGGCCTCTCCACTTGGGCTGCCGAGGCTCTTCTTCCCGACCTGGTCGTGCTCTTAGACATCTGCCCCGAGCGTGCTCGTGCTCGTGCTCCCGAGCAGCGCAAAAAGGACAGGTTTGAAGCCGCCGGGGCTTCGTTTCAGGATCGGGTGCGCGAGGGCTACCTGAAGTTGGCGGGCGCCCAGCCGGAACTCTGGGTGGTTGTAGACGCCGACCGTGACCCCGACGAAGTCTCGGCGTCCGTCCGCGGGGCGGCAGCCGAACGCTTGGGCTGGTAGCGCAGAGGCGCCCTTGCCCCTCTAAGTTGTCTAAGCATCCGTCGTCAATGGGAACAGCCGATCAGCCGACGCTGGGGGAACCCCTGGAACTGCTGGGGTTCGAATTGGCGGACGCCGACCCCTCGTCCGACGACCCTCCGTCCGCCGACCCTCCGTCTCCCGACCTCTCGGGCGCCGATCCCTCGGGCGCCGATCCTCCGTCCGGTGAGCCTGTGTCTCTCGATCCTTCGGACGTCGCCTCCTCGCTTGTTGAGTCCTCGTCTGCCGAGCCCTCGCTTGAGCCTCCTGCGATTGGTGTTGCTTGGCCCCCGCTGGTGGAGGAGGCGGGTTTGGCCGGACAGTTGGAGGCTTCGCTGGCCTCGCCCGTTCACGCGTATCTTTTCTTAGGCCCCGACGCCGCGGGAAAGCGGGAGGCTGCCTGCGTTTTCGCTGCCAAACTGATAGCGGCGGCCGTTTCCGATCCGGGCGACGCTGAAAAGCAGAAGCGGAGCGCTCTGAGGGGATTGCACCCCGATTTCGTGGTCGTAGCGCCTCGCGGTCGCGGCCTCCTCGCCGAGCAGGCTGCCCGCATGATCGCCGAAGCCGGTCGGAAGCCCACTCTGGGAGGTCGCAAAATTATTTTGGTGGAGCAGTTCCACACTGCTCACACGACCGTCGCCCCCAAAATTCTCAAGACTCTGGAGGAGCCTGCTTCCTCGGTGGTGATGCTGCTGTTGGCGGACTACGTGCGCCCAGATCATGTAACGGTGGCGTCTCGTTGCCTCAAGATCACCTTCCCGCCGCGGCGTACGCCCCAGGATTCTCCAGTTGACGCTGTTGAGGGCTCCGCCGGCGCGTCCCCAGCAGTCGCCGCCGCCGAAGCGGCCCCCGAATGGGACATTCCCGCAGCCTGGGAGCTGCAGAGGGCGCATCAGATGCTTGTTGCGGAGTGGATATTGCCTGTGGAAGGTCGTTCGCCCGGGGCTTCCCGCTTGGCGGAGCATTTGAGCGAAGACGATCTGAGGCGGCGTTTCGAATTCTGGAGTTCGCTGCTTAATCGCATAGCTGTTACAGGAGTGCTCAAGTTGTTGGAGTCCACGATTAGCGCCGACTGGAGTTCGCTGCTTGATGGTCTAGAGGCCAGAGGGGCTGTGGTTGCGGTGCTCGCTGACGAAGCTTTGGAACTGGTCAATTCCGCCGAGGCTGCCGCTAAAGCCAAAGCAGAGCGCTTAGGGGGGGAGGCTGAAGATTGTGCTGCGATGGAGACCAGCACTGAGCGGACTCAGCGGCAGAACCGCCTGGGTCGGAGCTTGAACGAAGCGGAGTTGCGTTACGGGCTGGCGGTGATGCTCAACTTTTATTCGGCCGAGTTGTTGGGGGCAGACAGCGCCAAAGCTTCAAAAGCCATTGATCTCATTAACAGCGCCGCCAAGGCGCTAGTTTTCAACCCAAACGAAGATCTCTTTTCCAAACCAAACGTGAAGCTCTTGCTGGTGAATCTTCTGTTCCAACTAGGAGCCTTGGAGTAGCCCTTTCGCCTGCTTAGCCCGAGGGGCAGCCTGAGCAATTCAGGCCGCTTCCGTCTAGTCTTGTGGGTGAGGCGGATATTTGCGGCGCTTGCCCGGGTAGCTCAGTCGGCAGAGCGATTCACTCGTAATGAATAGGTCCGGGGTTCGATTCCCCGCCCGGGCTCGTTCTTGCCGGTCATTCTGAGCCGGTAGGCTGAGTGCGTGGCCGACCGAGCCAACTTCGCGGCAGAGGCGATGCCTTTCATGGATCAGCTCTACTCCGTCGCCCGTCGCATGACGAGGAACAGCGCCGACGCCGAAGACCTCGTGCAGGAGACATACATGCGGGCGTACAAGAGCTTCGGAAGTTTCACGGAAGGGACGAACCTGCGGGCTTGGCTGTTTCGCATCCTTACCAACATCCACATAAGCAACTACCGACGGCGCAGCCGGCGCCCAGCGGAATCCGAACTCGCGGAGATCGACAACATGTATCTCTACCGCCGCTTGGGGAGGGACGGCCGAAGCGCTTCTCTGGGCCGGAGCGCAGAAGACGAACTGCTTTCCTCGCTGACCTCCGAGGAGGTACACAAGGCCGTGGAGTCTCTGCCCGAGATACACCGCCTTGCTGTGCTGCTAGCAGACGTGGAAGGCTTCACCTACTCCGAGATAGCCGAGATACTCGATGTGCCCCCCGGCACGGTGATGAGCCGCATCCACAGAGGGAGGAAGCGGTTACAGAAGTCGCTGTACGAGTTCGGGAAGGCACGCGGTCTTCTTGATGAGGAGCGGAGTTCGCCGCCCGCCCCTCAGAAGGTCGGCGTTCTAGCGGGGGAGTCGGCGTGAGCGATCGACCGACGGAAGGGGGCAACTCCCCGAAACGGCTTCGCGGCGATTGCAGCGGAGTCCCGTTTGAGTGCCAACATGTCCAGCGCATTCTGATGGAAGCCACCGACGGCATTCTCCAACCGGCTCGGGCGGACGCTATGAGGCGGGAACTTCAGGAGTGTCCGCCTTGCCTAGAGGCTCTGGAACTGGAATTGAACGTACGGAAGGTGTTTGCCCTGCATTGCCGAGTCCAGGCCCCGGAAAACCTTCGCATACGGATCTCCGAAGCCTTTGAAAGGGTTGAGCTGGACTCCTTGGAAGTGGGCGACCTGAAGCCCCCTCCCTGGAATCGCCGGTGAGTGAGGGCGGTGCGCTTTCACCGAGCAGCCGTCGGGAGGGCGGCGCTGCCCTTAAAGGCGCTCTCTGTCAAGTCTGCCGATGGTGGGGTTTTTTCACCCCGACAGGCAGTTTTGGTGCACGCCAGGCGGGAAGAGGACATCTAGGATATTGATGATGTTGGCTGTCGTCTGGCATTGGTGGATCGCCCCGCTTCTGGTTGCTGGCGCTATTGCGGCGATCTTGGCCGCAATAGCGGGCTACTGCATCAAAGTAATTAAGCCCCGCTATCCACCTGAGGGCAGGGAAAGAGAAGAGTCCTGATGCCCCAGTCGGTGGACTGGGATTTGGCGCAGAGGGTCGCCGTAGGCGTCTCGCGTCGAGCGCCCTACCCCGTGCCGCGCTGGCGGGAGGTCGCCACCATGGCGGAGGATTTCCGAACAGCCACCGCCAAGGCAGAACTTCTGGTGGGAGAAGCCACCGGTCTTATCTCGACTGAGGGCAGGGCGCGGGCCAGGGTTGTCGACCGCGCCGCCTGGATCGACGTCAACATCGCTTCTTTTCAGCGTCTGCTCCGTCCACTCACCGATCGGCTCGCCGCGAACAGAACAAAAGCGGGAACGAAACTCGAAGTCACGCGCAGGATCGCCGGTTTCGAGGTGGGCGTAGTGCTGGGTTGGATGTCGACCCGCGTTCTGGGTCAGTACGACCTGCTCATCATCGAAGACGACACCCCTGATCAGGGCGACATGGTCTACTACGTCGGTCCCAATGTCGCCGGGCTTGAGCGCAGGCACGGGTTCCCGCCGCATGAGTTCCGTCTCTGGCTGGCGCTCCACGAAGTCACCCACCGGGCTCAGTTCACCGGCATTCCCTGGTTGCGCGAGCACTTTTTGAAACTCGTAGAAGACGTGCTCGACGTGGTGGAGCCTGACGCGGGGGGCTTGGCTGATGCGGTCGTTCGTATCCTTGAGGCCCGTCGCAAGGGGGAGGATCCCTTTCTTCATGGCGGCCTTTCCTCGCTTCTGGCGCCGCCCGAGCAGCAGGAAACCATAGAGAAACTCACGGGCATGATGAGTCTGCTGGAAGGTCACGGAGACGTGACCATGGACCGCGCCGGCGCTGACGGGCTTTCGGAGGCCGAGCGATTTGGAAGGGTCCTCCGGGCGCGCCGCAACTCCGCTAGAGGTCTGATGAAGGTGTTCACCCGGATTGCCGGTATTGAGGCCAAGATGAATCAATACCAGGCCGGCGAGGACTTCATAGAGGCGGTGGAGCGCAGTTCCGGCCTGGATTTTGTGGACAAGGCCTGGCAAGGCCCGGAGTTCTTGCCCACCTACTCGGAGATCCGGGAGCCCGAGAAGTGGATCGCCAGGGTGGGCGCCGCTGTCTAGGAGCCCTCACGGCCTCTCGATTCGATTCTTACCTGCGTCGCTGTCGCTTTCCTTCTGCGCCTGAGAGCGTGACTTGCGCCGTCTCCGGAGGGGCGGATTCGCTGGCTCTGCTCGTGCTTGCAAGGGATGTCGGTCTGAGCGTTGAGGTCGTGCACGTGGATCATGCGCTGCGCTCTGGCTCCGATGGCGAGGCCGACTTGGTAGAGGAGGCCGCCCGCCGTCTGGGAGCGGACTTTCGCTCCGTGACGGCGTCGGTGGAAGTCGGCCCGAACCTTGAGGAGCGGGCTCGCGAGGCCCGATACGCAGTACTGCCGCCGTCGGCCATGCTCGGTCACACGGCTGACGATCAAGCGGAGACCCTGTTGTTGAACCTGTTGCGGGGAGCGGGTTTGCCCGGAGCGGCCGCCATGCGGGCAGACCTGCGCCGACCCCTCCTCGGGCTGCGCCGTTCGGAGACCGCTGATGTGTGCGAAAAAGTTGGCTTGAAGCCGTTCTGCGACCCTTCTAACAGCGACCCAGCCTTCCGTCGCAATCGCGTGCGCCGCGAGGTGCTGCCTCTGTTGAACGACGTGTTTCAGCGCGACGTGGTTCCCTTGCTCTGCCGCCACGCGGAACTTGCCCGCGAGGCGGTAGAGGCTCTGGACGGACTCAGCGAAGACGTTGATGCGACCGACTGCCGGGCGCTCGCCGAATTGCCTCCCGCCCTGGCTTCCTGGGCGATCCGCCGCTGGATCGTGAGCGCCAGCGGGTCTGTCCACCCGCCGGAGCGGGCTGCGGTTGAGCGCGTTCTTAACGTGGCCGCAGGAGGGGCGCGGGCCGCCGAGGTGGGTTCGCACTGGCGGGTTCGTCGTTCTGGCTCTCGGCTGTTTCTTGAGGCGGGAGCTAAGGGTGAGACGGGCGACCGGTAGCCTGAGACGCCATCGGGTAATACCAAAGAGGCGGCTGGCGGAGGGCAGGTAATCGATTCATGGGCATGAAAATTGTGGGCGTTCTGCGGCTCGCGCCGGAACGGCTAGCCCCGGATAAGGAACTCACGGATTCTCGGTTCGGACGCCGAGGGGGCTTTGACCTGCCCGAAGCGGTAGATCGCGGTCGCCGCCTGATCGCCGAAGGCGCAGACATAGTGGAGGTTTGCGACGAGGGAGGCGAGGGTTTTGCTCTCCTAGATGCGCCCGCCGGCGCAGCGCCCGACGTTCCCACCTCCTGCTCGGAGCAGGTTCTAGAAGTGATCAGCGTCCTGAGCAGGGAGACGCAGATCTCGATTGCCGCGAGTTCGGCGAAAGCGGCGCTGTCAGCGGTGGAGGCGGGTGCGTCGATCATCAGGGACTCTTCCGTCGCTCTGCTCGAGACCGCCTCGCTCTGCGGCGCGGGTTGGGTGGCGGCGCATTCCGGTTTCGGGCGTGAGAGCCCAGGCCCGGGAGATATCGTCGGCGAGGTCTGCGGCTACATGTGCGAACTCGCCGAGCAGGCGAGCCGCTCCGGGATCGCCGAGTTCTACTTCGACCCGGGTTTCGGGGCGGGGAAGTCGTTTGAGGAGAGTTTCGATCTGCTCGCCGGTCTAGAGGTGCTTACAGAGAAGTGCTCCTCCGTTCTGGTCGACGCGAGCCGGGGAACTTTTGCCGCCGCGCTCCTTGGCCGCCTTTCAAAGCTTTCCCCTGCCTCGGGGGTTCCTTCCCCTGAAGGCGCATTTCCTCAAGCCGGCCGTGAAGAGTTGGATGCCCCGGACGAGGGAATGGACGCAGCGCTGGTCATTGCCGCTTGGGCGGCCGCCGCCGGAGCGGCTGCGCTCCGCTGCACGGAGGTGGCTGACATAGTGGACGTCGCCCGCACTCTCGGCGTCAAGCCTCCGGTGCCGCCTCCGGTGACATCTGGGCTCTCGGCGTCTGCTTCTGCTGCGTCGCTGAACGCCTCGGGCGCTTCCACCTCGCCGCGGTCACCTTCGCTGCCGTTCCTGCGGTCTGCTTCTTCTGCGCTCACCGCCCGTTCTTCGGCGTACGCGCCCCGCCTGGGAGCGGCTGGCGGATGAGAGGACGCTGGGCGTTAGGAGTCGCCCCACGCGACCTGACGTGGATCATCAAGGACAAGCTTGCCGTCTGCGAGCGCCTGGGAGGTTGCGGAACCGATCATCGTCCGGTGCGTCGAACCGAAGAGATCATCTGGTTCAGGCGCAGTGAATTCTCCTGCCTAGTGTCGCTGATAGCCGGTCCGCAGAACGTCAGCGAATACCAGAAAGAGGAACTGAACTACCTCCACTTCCTCGTCCCCACCCCGCCGACGCCGCAAGATCTGGCCGACGCCTATGCGGGCATCACCAAGGCGATGGCCGAGGGCGAGACGCTGCTCATGCATCGTGAGAAGATAGACGACGTCGTGGCGGGGTTCCTGGCCGGCTACGGCCTCTGGAGAGGCCGCGTCACCGACCCCTCGCATGCCATTGCGGCAGTGGAGCAAATCCTCAAGCGGCCTATGGGGCAGGCCGGGCGGGAGATCGTGATGAATTTTGCGGCCAGCGGTCTGAAGCATGGTTCGTGACCCGTTCTTGGCGGGGTCTCGGTGGCGCGCGCATTCTTGAGCATGGGCTCCAACCTCGGAGACCGCCGCCGCCAGCTGCAAGAGGCGGTGAAGTCTCTGCCCGACGTGAAGGCAGTCTCGCCCGTCTATGAGACCGACCCAGTGGGCGGGCCGGTTCAGGGGCCGTATCTCAACCTCGTCGTGGAACTAGACACCGACCTTTCGGCTCGGGAACTCCTAGGTCGCGCCCTGGAGTTGGAGGCTGAGTCGGGGCGCGTCCGGCGCGAGCGTTGGGGGCCTAGGACGCTGGACGTGGACGTTCTCTGGGTGGATGGCGAGACGGTTGACGAGGATGACCTCCACGTGCCGCACTCTCGAATGTCCGCTCGGGCGTTTGTGATGGTGCCCCTAGCCGATCTGGCGGAAGAATGGCGTGAAGCGGCGGAGCGGCTTGATCACTCCGGCGTGCGCCTCTACGGTCGGTTATTCGACGACTAGCACCCTTGACTCAACCTTGGCCGTTCACCCGTCTTCGCCCAGTCCGCGTGAATCTCGGTTTCCGCAGTTCTCGCCGACGCAGGGTTTGTCTGTGAGCGGGCTTGTCCTGGTTTCCCGACCGCGGTTGTGTGAGTGACGTGGAGTTGAAAATCCTGAAACGACTTGAGGAGGTCCGCTGCTTCGCCCGTGAAGTGCGCGGGCGCAGCGCAAGCCTGGGTTTTGCGCCAACGATGGGAGCGCTGCACGACGGCCACCTCAGCTTGATACACCGCAGCCGAGAGGAGAACGACTTTACGCTGGTGTCAATTTTCGTGAACCCGGCCCAGTTCGGCCCGGGAGAAGACTTCGCCGATTACCCCCGCGATCTGACTGTTGACCTGCGGAAGTGCGAGGAACTGGGTGTAGACGCCGTGTTCGCTCCGTCCACCTCCGAGATGTACCCTTCGCCGTCCGTTCTGAATATGGATTTTGGTGCTCTCTCCTCCGTGCTAGAGGCTCAGCAGCGGCCGGGCCATTTTGAAGGAGTGGGACTGGTGGTGGCGAAGTTGTTCGGGGCGGTCGGGGAATGCCGTTCTTACTTCGGCGAGAAGGATTGGCAGCAGTTGGTCGTGGTGCGTCGCTTGGTGTGCGACCTGGGCCTTCCAGTGAACGTGGTCGGTTGTCCGACGGTGCGCGACCCGGACGGGTTGGCGCTCTCCAGCCGCAACGCTTACCTCACGCCGTCGCAGCGGGAGTCCGCCCTCGCCCTGAACCGCTGCCTGCGCCGTGGAGCGGAACTGATTCGGTCTGGCGAGCGCAGTCAACGAGTCGTGGAAGCGGCTATGGCGGAAGTGCTCGCAAGCGAGGCGGCGCTCACGCCTCACTACTCGGTGGTGGTTAATGCGGACTCTCTTGCGGGGGTGGATCCTCTTTGGGGTGATCTGCGGCTGCTGGGGGCGGTCAGCGTCGGCGAAACTCGGCTCATCGACAACCTCGGCTGCGAGGTTCGTGATCGGGGCGCCCCCCCGGTCGGTGCACCCTCAGCGTCACCTTCCGCGTCGGGGGCTGCACCCCTTGGAGACGCGTCCCTTGCTGCGTCTTCTGCTGCGCCGGAGTTGGCGAGCAGGGCGGAAAACCTCTCCTCCGAGGAGCGTCCGTTACGCCCCGACGCAACTGCCGCCGACCTGCACTCCAGTTACGGGGGTTTGCAGCCAGGGGAGGAATCGGGTGTGGAAGCCGCCGTTTCCGGTCGGCTCATGCTGCGGCGCTCTCAGGGGCGGATTTGCTTCGGTTCCCTTGATGACGCCAGCGGCGAGCGCATCCAACTCTTCGCAACGAAGGCGTCTACCCCCGATTACGAAGCCTTCTGCGGGCTTTCCATCGGCGACTGGCTGTGGGTTTCGGGGGAAGTCCTGAAGACCCGCCGGGGGGAACTTTCTGTGGCGGTAAGCCGCTGGGGCTTGTTGGCGGAGGCGCGCCTGCCCTTCCCCGATAAGTGGCGCGGCCTCGCCGACGTCGACGTCCGGTACCGCCGCCGATACGTAGACCTCTGGGTCTCGCCGGCTGCGCGCCGGACGCTCCTTCTGCGCAGCCGGCTTATTGAGGTGATGCGCCGCGAACTGGCCGAGCGGGGCTTCGTGGAAGTCGAGACGCCGATGCTCCACCCGATTCCGGGCGGAGCCGCCGCCCGCCCCTTCGTCACGCACCACAACTCCTTGAACACGGATTTCTACCTGCGGATTGCCCCTGAGTTGTACTTAAAGAGGCTGGTAGTCGGGGGCTTTCAGCGTGTCTTTGAGATAGGCCGGGTGTTCCGCAACGAGGGCCTCTCGCCGCGGCACAGCCCCGAGTTCACGATGCTTGAGCTCTATCAGGCTTACGCCGATTATGTCGACATCATGGAACTCACGGAGTGCGTGGTGGCCGAAGCCGTCGGGTCGTCCGCGGGTGGGACTCTTCTTCACTACGACGGGGGGGACTTGGACTTGACCCCGCCGTGGCGGCGGGCGACTATGGAGGAGTTGGTGGCCGAGGTCGTCGGCTGCGAGTTAACGGTTGATCACTCCGCGGCTGAAGCCCGCCGCATAGCAGAGAGCCTGGATGTGGAGATTCCCGATGGCCTCAGCACCGGGGAGGTGCTGGCGGAGGTCTACGAGCGGCGCGTAGAAGGTGCGCTTGAAGGTCCGGTCTTCGTGTGTGACTTTCCGGTGGAGGTCTCGCCGCTGGCCCGCAGTCATCGCAGCCGCCCGGGACTGGTGGAACGCTTCGAGGTGGTGGCGGCCGGCAGGGAGTTGGCCAACGCCTTTTCGGAACTGACCGATCCGGAGGAACAGAGGCGCCGCTTCGCAACTCAGGACGTCCGTCGTGCGGGCGGCGACGACGATGCCATGACCACCGACGAGGACTTTCTGCGGGCGCTGGAGTATGGCATGCCCCCGACTGGCGGATTAGGCATAGGCATAGACCGCTTGGCAATGCTCGTCACCGATGCGGGCAACATCAGGGACGTGATTCCGTTCCCCACGCTGCGGCCAAGCCCGGCGCGGGGGGAGGACGAGGGCACTTCAGAGGTCAAAGAAGAGGGGAGCCCCGACGGCAGTACATCGGCAGGCGTCGGATGAGAGAGCCGACGCCGCCTCCGACACCAACGGGCGGCCGGCGATGACGGAGAGGCTCTTGGCTGTGGACGTGGGCAACACCCAGACTGTGATCGGCCTCTACGACTTGGCCGTTGTCCACCCCTCCTCTGCCGAGGAGGGTCTTCTGGGACACTGGCGCACTTCCACAGTCCCCGACCGCACCGCAGACGAACTAGCGGTTCTGATCGACGGATTTATGGCGGCAGCCGGCTGCAAGTTAGTTTCCGACGTAGCGGGTGTCTCTGTGGCCTCTGGAGTGCCGCCGATCACTTCTGCTATGCGGGCGATGACGCGCCGGTACCTGAATTTGGAGCCTGTGGTCGTGGGGCCTGGCGTGCGTTCCGGGGTGCCGATCCGTTACGACAACCCACGCGAGGTCGGCGGCGACCGGATCGCCAACGCCGTAGGGGCTTTAGACCTCTATGACGCTCCGATCATCGTGGTGGATTTCGGTACGGGAACCACTTTCGACGCCATCAGCGCGGAGGGAGAATACCTGGGGGGCGCCATAGCACCAGGCGTGGAGATCAGCCTGGAGGCACTAATAAAGCACGCAGCGGCTTTGAGTTCAGTGGAACTCACCGAACCGAGGGGCGTGATCGGGAAGAGCACTGCGGAATCCCTGCGCTCAGGCGTCATCTACGGCTATGCAGCCCAGGTGGACGGAATCTGCAGGAGGATAGCGTCCGAACTCGGCACTCCTGCGGTAGTGGGGACGGGCGGGCTGGCTCTGCTAGTCACTCCGCACACGGAGTGCGTTCAGGAGGTTCAGCCTTGGCTGACCCTTCACGGACTACGCAGGATCTGGTGGCTGAACACGAAGGATTGACCTCTTTGAGAGCGTTGGCGGGAACGTTTCGGAACGCAAGTTCAACCCCGTTGCCGTGTTGGTATTAATCTCCTGGTTGTGACTTCCACCGCCGCAGAGGGTTCCACCGGGGTCTCGGAGGGTCTGGGGGTCTTGCACTTGTTCTGCAGGGTTTCTTCGTCGGTGGACGTCGGCGATGCCGCTGCGTCCCTCTCCAGAGCTCGAGAGCGGGGAACCCAGGTGGTGACTGCGGCGATCCTCGGTCACAAGGCCGACGCGGCGTTCATGGCCCTTGACGCCGACCTTTGGAACCTGCGCGACTTCCAGAGCGACTTGGCAGAGGCGGGTCTGCCGGCAGTGAGTTCCTACCTCTCGCTCACTGAGGTTTCGGAGTACGCCGCCGGAATGCCCCCTGAGCACATCCGCACCCGCCTCTACCCACAACTGCCCCCGCCAGACAAGCCGATCTGGTGTTTTTACCCGATGTCTAAGCGCCGCGGCGAACGAAACAACTGGTTCGCCCTGCCGTTTGAGGAGCGCCGCGAACTCATGTATGAACACGGTGCTTCGGGACGGAAATTCTCCGGGAGGGTGCTCCAGGTGGTTACCGGTTCCACCGGTACCGACGACTTTGAGTGGGGTGTCACGTTGTTCTGTGCTCGCCCAGAAGACCTCAAGGAGGTTGTCTACACGCTTCGTTTTGACACGGCTTCAGCCCTCTACGCCGAATTCGGCACCTTCTACGTGGGGTTGTTGGCTTCGCTGGACGACATCCTGGAGCGGAAGCGGACGCAGGGGCAGACCTCCCAACGGTCCTGATCAACCTAGGCGTCTGATGCAGCAGGGCTTGCTTTTCGATTCCAAACGCCGCTTTCTGGTTGCTGCTGCCTTAGTCGTCCTGACGTTCACGGGCTCTCTCGGGTGGTTGTGGGATGGACTTGCCTTGGGTCAGGACCCAGAAGAGGAAGGTCAGCAAATCAAAGGCCAACTAGAGGTGATCGACGGCGAAGAACGCTCGCTAGTCGAAGGCGTGGAGATAATCGTGAGCGTCGACGGGGAGGAGATCGGGCGAGCGTCCAGCGACGCTGCGGGGGAATGGTCGGTGCCTGTCCCGCAACCGGGCACCTATCAGGTGCGTATGGAGGTGGGCAGCCTGCCGTCCGGCGTTCAACTCACCGATCCGGAGCGCGTGGAGTTGAGCGAAGTTCAGGTTCGGGAGGGGCAGAGCAAGACGGTTCGGTTCAACTTAGGCCCGGGTCTGAGCAAGTCGCTTTCCAGGGCGGAACACTTCTCCAATCTCGTGATCCTGGGTCTCCGCCTGGGGGCGATAATCGCCCTGTCTTCCGTCGGGCTGTCGCTGCTCTACAGCATCAGCGGCATGTTCAATTTTGCCCACGGCGACCTAGTCACCCTGGGAGCGATGCTGGCTTACTTCCTCAACACTTCCCCGGAAGGCCCGGGTTGGCACTTAGCCGTCGCCGCGGTCCCCACCATGTTCATGGCAGGCGGCATAGGAGGTCTGATGGAGTTCGGCCTCTGGCGTCCTCTCCGTCGCCGAGCGACCGGCATAGTCGCTCTGACTCTGGTGAGTATCGGCTTGTCGTTGGTGCTGCGCTATCTGTTGCAGGTGATCTTCGGGGAAAGACCCAAGCCTTACAGGAACTACAACATCCAGGAATCGGTGGAGTTTCTAACGTTCTCCGCTCCGCCCAAGTACTTCTTCATTATCGGCATCACGGCTCTTCTGCTAGCGGTGGGGGGGCTGCTCATGCGTTATACCCGAATTGGTACGGCAATTCGAGCGGTGGCCGACAACAGGGACTTGGCAGAAGCCTCCGGAATTGACACCCACCATGTCTTCTTGGTCACTTGGATAGTCGGCACGGGGCTCACCGCCCTGGGCGGCGTTTTCCTGGGGATCAGCGAGAGCGTGGAGTGGGACATGGGTTTCCGCCTGCTGCTCCTCATCTTCGCTGGGATGGTGCTGGGCGGCATAGGCACAACTTTTGGAGCGTTGGTCGGAGGGCTTGTCATAGGTTTGCTTGTTGAGGTCAGCACTTACTGGGTAGACGTCCAGTTCAAGACTGCCATTGGTCTGGGGATCCTGGTTCTGATGCTCTTGTTTAGGCCTCAGGGTTTGCTGGGGACGCGAGAACGGGTCGGCTGATGGATTGGCTGGGAATCACTGTCGGCGCCCTGCGTGACTGCGTTTCTTTGACAGCGGCTGCTTACGCCCTCTCTGCCGTCGGCCTGAATCTGCAATTCGGCGCTGCCGGACTTCTGAACTTCGGTCACGTAGCTTCCCTGTCGGTGGGCGCCTACGGCATGGCCATCGTGGTGGACCTCGGCGGCTCTTTCCTTCTCGGCGTGCTGGTAGGTCTTGCGGCGGCGGCTTTGCTGGGCTTGTTATGGGGAGTAACCACCCTGCGCCTTCGCGCCGACTACCTGGCGGTGGTGACGCTTTCTTTCGGGGAGATTCTGCGGTTCGTGATCCGGAGCAACTGGGCCAACCCGCTCACGAAAAGCGTGTACGGGATACAACGTTTTGCCGACGAGTTCTACGGCTGGAATCCCATCCCGGCAGGAAACTACGGCTCTTCCACGACATCCTTTCCGTTTCGTTTTAGCGAACGGCAACTCTGGGTGGTGGCGGTGTGTTGGGGGTTAGTGATCCTTGCGACCTTGTTGTTCAGAGGCCTGATGCGGAGTCCTTGGGGTCGGGCCGTCAAGGCTGTGAGAGAGGACGAAGACGCCACCCTCAGCTTGGGCAAAAACGCTTACATGTACAAGCAGCAGGCGCTGATCATCGGCAGCATGCTAGGAGCCTTAGGCGGGATCATGCTGGCGGTTGAACAGCAGAACGTTCATCCAGACTTTTACATCCCGCTCGTCACCATAAGTACGTTTGCCATCGTGATTCTGGGAGGAGCGGGCAGCGTCTGGGGGCCGTTGGCGGGCGCGATCCTCTACTGGTTCCTCTTCGAATGGCTAGACGGCCTGATCGCCGCCTTCATCGGAGAGGGTTACTTCGGGGAGATCCTTGACGGTGCGGATGCAGGGCTTATCCGCACCGTGTTAGTAGGCATCGGCTTGATTTGTCTCATGATCTTCCGTTCGCAAGGGTTGTTCGGCAAGCGGAAGGAGGTGCTGTTGGGTGGCACCTGAGATCTCCTTGAGAGAAGAACGCCCGATCTCAAAGGTCCTGGAAAGGGTTGAGCCTCGGCCGGGTGTGCCCAAACCCGCTCCCATCTTGATCGTAGATGGTATGCGCCGGGCTTTCGGCGGGCTGCTCGCGGTCGACGTTGAGCACCTTGAGATTCAGCGCAGTTGCGTGACCGCCCTGATCGGCCCGAACGGGTCAGGAAAGACGACGCTCTTCAATCTGCTGTGCGCCTTCGATGACCCGGATGAGGGGCAGTGGAGGTTTTTTGGTTCCCCTAATGCCCCCGAGGGAACAGGTTCGCTTTCGCGGCGGGCAGAGGGAGGTCCTGCGGGCGGGGTCTCGCTCAAAGGTAAGCGTTCCCATGAGATTGCGCGCCTCGGGATGGTACGCACGTTCCAACTCACGCGGTCGCTGTCGCTCTTGACGGTCCTGGAGAACGTGTTGCTGGCCGCGACCGATCAGACGGGCGAGCGGCTCTCACGTTCTCTTGGGTGGTCGTGGAAGCGCATTGAAAAGAAGAACAAAAAAGACGCTTTGGAGATCCTGGAGAGGTTCGGTCTTGCTCACATGAGCGGTGAGTACGCGGGTTCGCTCTCGGGCGGTCAGCGCAAGTTGTTGGAATTAGCACGAGCCGTCATGGCGCGTCCGTACCTGCTGTTGCTGGACGAACCCCTGGCAGGGGTCAACCCTGCTTTGGTGGAGTCGATCCTGGAACGCATGCTGGCGTTCCCGGGCGAAGGGATGACAGTTCTCTTCGTAGAACACAGCATGGATGTAGTGATGAGCATCAGCGACTGGGTCGTGTGCCTGAGCGAGGGCAGCCTCATTTCCGAAGGCCCTCCTGAGGTTGTGGCGCGGGATCCTCTTGTGATAGACGCTTACCTGGGTAGGGAGGAAGGTTGAAGAGCTTGCGTCTGAGGCGCATCGCCCGGATCAAAAAGTCCGACTTGCTTCATGAAGATGCAGGTGGCGGCCTGGAGCCCGCTAGCAAGGAGCCCGAAGGAGCCGCCAGGGGGGTTGGAGGTGCTCACGAAGGCGTATCGGCGGCGTCGCCCGCTCCGCTGTTGAGCGCCTCGGACGTGACGGCGGGCTATTTTCCTGGCGTAGACATTCTCAACGGTTGCAACCTGGACGTGCACCAGGGCGAACTAGTTGGGATCGTAGGCCCCAACGGCGCCGGAAAGTCCACGTTATTGAAGGCGCTCTTCGGTCTCGTCTCGGTACGTTCCGGTCGGGTCACCCTGCGCGGCGAAGACGTAACCGGACGCAATGCTCCGTATCTGGTCTCGGCAGGAGTGGGGTACGTACCTCAGGTGGCAAACGTGTTCGCCACCCTGAGCGTGGAGGAGAACCTCCGCATGGGCGTCTACAAAACTCCCAAGGTGTTTGAGGATAGGTACGAGAAGGTCGTTGAGATATTTCCGCTCTTGGCGGAACGCGCCAAGCAGAGAGCGGGGCTGATGTCCGGGGGAGAGCGTCAGATGGTGGCCATGGGGCGCGGGCTGATGATGTCGCCTGAAATTCTGTTGCTCGACGAACCCTCGGCGGGGTTGTCGCCCGCCAACCAGTCAGCGACTTTCGAGCGCATTGATGAGATCCGTCGTGCGGGAGTGTCCATCGTCGTCGTGGAACAGAACGCTCGACGCTGTCTGCAGATCTGCGATCGAGGCTACGTCTTAGACCAGGGCCGGAACGCCTACACCGACAGCGGAGAGGCGCTGTTGGCAGACCCCAAAGTAGTAGAGCTCTACCTGGGGACTCACATCCACAGGTAGAACTCTCCGTAACTTAAGTTGCCTTTTTGTTCTTCGTTATCCCCGCTGACGCCGCCTAAGAACCTTGGATGAAAACCTGCTCTATTGGGTCTAGCGAGCCGTCGGCGGCGAAGCCTGAGACGTCGTAGCTACCGGCGCCGGGCTCGCCCGCGGCGGTGAAGTCCAAAGGTCCGCTGGCGCCGTCGTAATCGATGTCTTCACCGGCGTCGATCAGTTCGCTGCACTCGGCGAAGGAGGTGCACTTGGTGCCGCCCCGGGTGACGTCGTTTATATTATCTGCGAACACCGCAGGGTCGGTGCTTTCGGCCGCCCTGGTCGCCAAGGCGATGATCACCAAAGCGTCGTATGCGTGTGCGGAGAAAATCGTTGGTGTATCGGCGCCCGCGAATGCTTGGAACCGCTCAGTAAAGGTGGGTTCGCCGTCTTCTGGCGCAGAGGAAGGCCCTGTCGCTTTGGCGCCCACGAGCACGGCAGGGTTGGACTTATCGACCAGTCCCCACAGGTCGCCGGTTGCGGTTCCGTCCCCCATAAACAAGGGTACGTCGCTAGGCCCTATCCCTGCTTCGATCATTCCTGCGATGATGTTGCCGCCCTCTTCGAACGCGATGAGCACGACGCCGTCTACGGCTTCGCTCACCAACTGCTGTATCTCGGCGTCGAAACTGCTGCCCTCCGGGTCGTAGGCGATCGAAGTAGCAATGGTCACGCCATTGCTCACTAGCTTGTCTTGTAGGGCATCTGCCAGGTTTTCTCCGTAGTCGTCGTTCCTGTACAGGATGCCCACTCGGGAGACTCCGTCATCGGTTACCACGTCCCCGAGCACTTGCGCCTGCAGCAGGTCGGGAGGTGCTGTACGGAAGTAGTAGCCGTTATCGGGGTAGTTCGTGAAGGTTGGGGAGGTGTTGGAAGGAGACATCATGACCACTCCCTCTTCAACGATCTTGTCAATGATCGACAAGGAAACACCGGAGGCGGCAGCTCCCACTATTGCACTCACACGCTTTGCTAACAGATCGTCGGCGGTTGAACTGGCCACTGCCGGGTCGGTGCCCGAATCCCCTGGGATCAACTCGACGTAATCGTCCACCACGGCGTTGATTTCAGCCTGGGCCATCTCCACTGCTTTGACCATTGACCTGTTAAGGAAGGCTAGAGAACCCGTGGAAGGCAAGATGTAGCCGACGACTAGCTTATCGGTAGAGTATCCACTGCTTCCGCAGGAGGCGGCTAGTAGAGAGACGACGGCAAGACAGACGGCGGTTGCTCGCAACCAAACCGCTTTGCTTTCATTTTTGCGTCTTTGCGTCGAGATCCCTTTTTTGTTCATGCCTGAACTCCTTTCAATTTTGTCGGGGCTTTGCCCGGTTGAGGGTTATCAAGTTCAACGAGCGAAGTGTAGTTGACCAGTGCCATCTTATTAGGTTATTGCCTAGCTGCCGAAAGGGTTTCAGCCGGTAATCATGGTGCTCTTGGGGCCGACGGAGTCGACGTGCACTACGACATGCTCTAGAAAGTCGAGCGTGCCTTCACTATTGAATTCAAAGACGTCGTAGCCAGCGACGCTGGGCTCGCCGTTTTCGGTGAAGTCCAGCGGGCCGCTGGCGCCGTCGTAGTCGATGTTTTCGCCTCTGTGGATCAGTTTGGCGCAGGACGCATAGGTGTTGCACTTGGTGCCGCCGCGGGTTATGTCGTTAATCGCCCCCGCGTAGTCGGCGGCTTCAGTGCTCCCTGCCACTAGCGACGCCAAAGCCACTACTACGAGGGCGTCGTAGGAGTGGGTTGAAAAGTTGCCCTCGATTCCTTCCCCTGCATAGGCCGCGAATCTGTCGCCAAAGGTCTCCTCGCCGTGTTGCGGACGATCTGAGGGGGCCATCACTTTGCTGCCCTCGAGCACGCCCGGATTGTCGGGATCTACGTCCTTCCAGGTTTCTCCCGCAGTGGCCGCGCTTATAAAGAGCGGAACGCTTCGGGGTCCGATGCCGGCTTCGATCTTGTGGCCGATGACTATTGGGGCTCGATCGAAAGCAATGAGCGCTATTCCGTTAACTTCGGCTTCTTTGAGGGTGTTGACTTCGGTGGCATAGTCGGCGCTATCGGGGTCGTAGGAGATCGAAGCGCCGACTTTCACGCCGCTTTCTCTAAATACCCGCTGCAGTGCGGCGTCGAATTGGCGTCCGTAGTCGTCGTCACGGTGGAGGATGCCCGCATTGGTGACTCCTGCGTCGATCATCAGGGTGGCGAGCTCGACCGCTTGCAGGGCGTCCGAAGGCGCGGTACGGAAGTAATAGCCGCCGTCGTCGTAGGTGGTGAAAGTAGAGGAGGTGTTGGAGGGGGAGATCATCACCACCCCTGCGTCGGCGATCTTCTCAATTATGGCTAGGGAAATGCTGGACGCCGCCGCTCCTATTACGGCGCTTACGCCGCTTGCGAGGTGGCTGTCTACGACGGAGTTGGCAACTTCTGGTGAATAGCCTGAATCCCCGGGGAGAATCCGGACGTTCCCACCGGCGGCGTTGATTTCGTCTCTCGCCATTTCGATCGCCTTGACCATGGGCGTGACGAAGGGCGCAAAGGCCTCCCCTAGGGGCAGGACATATCCAACGGTCAGTTCGTTCGGCGCGGCGGCGGACGCCCCGGAGGAGGATTCGGGCTCGGAATCGTCGCTTGGATTGTCGGTTTGGCGAACCTGCGACTCGTGGAAAGAGGCGGAACTCAAGGGCGTTGCGGACTCCTGAATTGTCCTGATCTCAACTGAGGGGCTTACAGCGGAGTTCTCGCTTACGCCGCAGGCTGCGACGAGGAGGACGGCCGCTAGCGGGACGGCTGCAATGCGAGGAGAGGCCGATCTAGTGGGCGGGGATCGGGTGATCACAGGTGTGAGTTTGCTGGGCCGGCCATGACTAGCCAACGCACGCTTTTCGGCCTTCGCCAGAGTATCCCCATGCTCCTTCAAGATGCGGTGAGTATGGCGGCCAAGAACATGAACTTAGGGCTTGGTCGCGAGCCTCAGACCTTCTCGTCGTTGAAAGTGTTCATGCGTGATGGAGTCTTCAGCCAGTGCTCATTGTGCGTTGCGGGATGGAGTCGGCGTACACCACGACATGTTCCAATAGTTCGAGTTCGCCCTCGCTGTTGAATTCGTAGATGTCGTAGCCGGCGAGGCTCGGCTCGCCGGCATCGGTGAATTCCATTAGGCCGCTAGCGCCGACGTAGTCGATGTCTTCGCCGGCGGTTACGAGTTCTGCACAGGAAGCGTAGGTTTGACACACGGTGCCTCCGCGGGTGACGTCGTTTATCACCCCCGCGTAGTCTGCGGCTTCGGTGCTGCCCACCGTCAGCGAAGCCAGAGCCACTATGACGAGAGCATCAAAGGCGTGGGCTGCATAAGTGGTCGCGACTTCTTCACCTATATACGCCGTCAATCGGTCGCCGAAGGTCGGCTCTCCGTGTTCCGGGCGGTCTGAGGCGTACATCACTTTGCTGCCTTCGAGCACACCGGGGTCGTCGGGGTCGAGGTCTTTCGCGATTTCCCCCGTAGTGACCGCGTATATAAAGAGCGGCACCTCCCCCGGTCCGACGCCGGCTTCGATCTTGTGGGCTATGACTACTTCGCTTTGGACGCCTGCGAGGAGTGCTATTCCATCTACTTCGGCTTCCTTGAGAATGCGGATGTCGGTGGAGTAGTCAATGCTCTGGGGATGGAAGGCGATTGAAGCGCTAACCTTCACGCCGCTTTCCTTCAAACGCCGTTCTAGTCCTTCGTCAAAATGCTGCCATACGGGTTCGTCTTGGTAGAGAATCCCGGCATTCGTGACCCCAGATTCGATCATCATGTTGGCGAATTCCTTGTATTGCAGGGCGTCCGAAGGCACTGTGCGGAAGAAGTAGCCGCCGTCATCGTAGGTAGTGAAGTGGGGTGAAGTGGCAGAGGGGGAAATCAACACCACTTCGGCGCCAGTGACCTTGTCGATTACGGCTTGCGTGATCCTTGAAGAGGCTGCCCCTATTATGGCGCTTACGCCGCTTGCGAGTTGGTCATCTACGGCGAGGTTGGCCTTCTCTGGTGAACCCTCGGAGTTTCCAGGGAGGAGGCGGACATTCCCGCCGGCGGCGTTGATTTCGTCCCTGGCCATTTCTATCGCTTTGACAAGGAGTGCGGCAATACGCGCAGCGGGGTGATTAGCAGTGGGCAGGAGGTATCCCACAGTTAGCTCAGACGGATCTTCCTCGGCGGTCACCGATGAGGGTTCGGGTTCAGAATCGCCGGTTTGACGCGCCGTCGCTTCGGCGAAAGAGACGGAACGCGTTGCGGGATCCTGATCTGTCCGGGCGGTCATCAAAAGGTTGGCGGAGGAACTCTCGCCTGCACAGGCTGCAGCAAGAAGGACGACAACCAGAGTCACGGACGCTAGCCACCAGGCACACCTAGGGGATGAAGATGTGCTGCATGCAGATTGAGGTTGAAAAAGGCGCATGGGGTTCCTTCACTATTGGGCTTCAATAAAAACCTGCTCAAGGACATCCAGCCCTCCTGAGGCGTTGAACCTGAACGTGTCGTAGGTGCCGGCGCTAGGTTCACCTGCTTCGGCGAACTCTAGCGGGCCGCTGGCACCGTCGTAGTCGATGTTTTCGCCGTTTGATATCAGGTCGGCGCAGGAAGCGTAGGTATTGCACTTGGCGCCGCCGCGTGTTATGTCGTTGATTTCAGAGGCGTAGTCGGAGGCTTTGGTGCTGCCCGCTTTTAGAGATGCGAGGGCGATCACAATCAGGGCGTCGTATGCGTGGGCCGAGAACATCGTGTCGACTCCGTCTCCGGCGTAGGCCTTGAAACGCGCCGGGAAGGTCTCCTCGCCGTTCCCCGGTGCGGCGGAAGGGGCGGCGACCTTAGCGCCCGTCAGCACTGCGGGGTTAGAGGGGTCGACGTCCTCCCACAGGCTGCCCCCCGCAATCCCGTCACCCAAAAAAAGAGGCACTGAGCCTGGCCCGACACCGGCTTCAATCAACGAGGAGATGATATTTGCCCCCTCGTTGAAGGCGATGAGTACCACGCCGTCGACCTTTGCATCGGAGAACTGCTGAATTTCCGCATCAAAGCTTGTTCCTTCGGGGTCGTAGGCGAGCGAGATGCCGACGCCGACTCCGTTGCTCTGAAGTCGATCTTCAAGTGAAGTGGCCAGGTTCCGTCCGTAGTCGTCGGCTCTGTAGAGAATTCCGGCGTTAGAAACGTCGGAATCAGTAACCAAATCGCCTAGCACCTGAGCTCTCAGCACGTCGGTGGGCGATGTGCGGAAATAGAGACCTCGGTCGGGATAGGTCGTCAAGCTCGGGGAGGTGTTGGATGCGGCCATCATGACTACTCCGGCGCCGGTAACTTTATCTATGATCGACAGGGAGACGCCGGAGGCCCCTGCTCCTACGATGGCGCTTGCCCCGCTGGCAAGATGGTCGTCGGCTGTGAGGCTGGCTACATCGGCCGAAGTGCCGGAATCCCCAGGAAGGAGCCGCACTTTCCCCCCGGCGGCGTTGATATCATTCCGAGCCAACTCCACCCCTTTGATCATCGTGCGCCCTAGATGCGCTAGCGTGCCCGTAGAAGGGAGCACGTATCCCACGAGCAACTCTTCTCCTTCGGCGGTCGCGCAGGCAGCAGCAATCAGCGTAATGGAGAGGGTCAGCGCTGCGAAGAGCCGAGAGGGGGTCATGCCCCGGGGAGTGAAAGAATGAGGGTTCGTCATGGATTACTTATGCGGATTGCTTATGTGGACTGCTTCTGAGATCGTCTGAACCTGCTATTCTACGGAACTGACTCAGATGCCGGGGCGTGCAACATATATTCAAGAGCGACACTTTTGAGAGAACGACACTAAGCTTTTCCGGTTATGCCCTTGAGTTTGACAATTCAAGCAAGAGCGGATTTACAGAAATGAGGTGCTAGATGGATATCTTTGACAGCGGAGACCTAACTTGGCTATTGGTCTGTACGGCCTTGGTGCTCTTCATGACGCCTGGACTGGCGATCTTCTACGGGAGCATGGTCGGTTCCAAGAACGTGGTGAATATGATGTCTATGAACGTCTATTGCCTCGTGGCCGTCCCCATCCTCTGGGCTCTGATGGGGTTTTCGCTTGCGTTCGGAAGCTGGGATTTTCCGATCCTCGGGAACGCCGATCACTTCTTGATGCGGGGCATCTCGGGCGACGAGGCACTCGTCAACTTTGCCTTCAGCGCCACCTTCGCGGTGATAGCCCCTGCGCTCATGTCGGGAGCGGTGGCTGGACGCATGAAGTTCAGGGCCTGGGTTTGGTTCGTTCCTATATGGTCGCTGCTGGTGTACAGCCCGGTGACCTACTGGGTGTTCGGTGGGAACGGATGGCTTCTTGACCTTCCGTCGCACGATTTTGCGGGCGGGACGTCTATCCACGTGAACGCGGGAGCCGGAGCTTTGGCTCTGGCCTTCGTGCTGGGGCCCCGTCAGGAATGGGCGCCGCGGCACACGACGCCGCCTCACGACATGCGCATGTTCCTGGTAGGAACGGGCGTTCTCTGGCTGGGCTGGTTCGGTTTCAACGCAGGTTCGGCCCTGCAAGCGAATGAGCTTGCGTCTCTGGCGCTTGTGAACACGTTCTTAGCACCCGCTGGAGCGGCCTTCGCTTGGCTTGTAGTGGGATGGGTGAAGCGACGCCCGTCGGAATTGCTGGGAGTCTGCTCCGGCATCGTGGCCGGTCTGGTTGCGATTACTCCGGCTGCGGGCTTCGTGGGGCCCATGTACTCGATCATCATTGGTGCCGCTGCAGGCGTGGTGTGCTACTTCACGGTGCATCTCAAGCACCTGCTTGAACTAGACGACACACTCGACGTCGTCGGTCTGCACCTTTTCGGAGGCGTTGTCGGAGGAATACTCATCGGGTTCTTCGCCGACAACAGCATCTATGAAGGCGCAGATTTTGTCGAAGGGATCTTCTTCGGCGGCGGCGGCAGTTTGCTGCTGAACCAACTGCTGGGACTGCTAGCGACGATCACCTACTCCTTCCTGGTTACCTGGGGCATCGCAACGATCCTCGACAAGATCATCGGACTGCGCGTGAGCGAGGAGTCCGAGAGAGTAGGTCTTGACCAGGTCGAGCACGCTGAGACTGCTTACTCTGGATAGCCCGACGCCCCCTAGGGGGTTTCGGTTGATGCGCTGCGCTGTTCGTTGAGGGCAGCGCAGCATCCATAGCGCTTAGGCAGGTGATTCGCCCGCGGCGAGCAAGATGCCTGGGTTCCCTTAACCTCGGGCGTGTGCACCCTGTACGGTTTAAGGCGTGGAGGTTGCTGCATTTTCCCTGCGCGGAAGCGAGTTACGAGCCGGATCTCCTCAGAGGCGGCGCTTGGTCTCAGATCGTTCCCTGAGAGGCGCCGAGTTCTGCCGGGCATACAGCAGGCAGATAGACGACTGGCTTAAGGAACTCTTTGAGTTGGCAGGGGGTTCTTCCTGCTCCGCGGCTCTGGTGGCGGTCGGCGGTTACGGCAGAGCCGAGTTGAGCCCGCACAGCGACCTGGACGCATGGCTGATTTACGACGAACCTTCCGGTATAGAGGATTTAGCGGTTGGGCTCTGGCACCCAATTTGGGATGAGGGCTTGAAACTCGGTCACGCCGTCCGCACGATCCCCCAGACTCTCAAGTTGGCAGATAAATCGTTGGATACATCCACCGCTCTGCTTTCCCTGCGTCACTTAACAGGCGACAAGGAGATGTCGCACCGTTTGAAGACGGAAGCCGAGCGGCGGTGGAAGAGCCGCGCCGATGAGTGGCTTCCTAGATTGGTATCGGATTCCAGAAAGCGGGCCGGTCGGTTTGGCGAGGTGGCATTTCGACTTCAACCCGACTTGAAAGATGCCGCGGGCGGTTTGCGTGACATGCAGGCTCTAGAGTTCACCGCCCGGGCGCGCCCTGATCTAGTCGGTGCGGACGTTTCCCTTCCCGGGGATCCGTATGAGGCCATTTTGGCTGCGAGGGTGGAACTTCACCGAGTCTCCGGTGACTCCAGCAGCCTGCTTGCGCTGGAGTATCAGGACGAAGTGGCAGAGGCTCTGGGTTTTGCTAGCACGGAAGCGTTCATGACCGAAGTGTCCGCTGCGGGGCGTACGGCGGCCTGGGTGGTCGACAACGTCTGGGCCAGAATTGAGGATTGGAGCGAGCGGGGTTCGGGGAAACGTTCCGACAGCGTCAAAGAGATCTCTAAGGGGGTATACCTGCAAGGCAAGGAGATCTTTCTAGCCCCTGAAGTTGAACTGGAGAAGGACCCCCTGGGGCTTTTACGGGCAGCGTCGGCGGCGGGGACCAGCGACGCCCGCATAGAGCGTAAGTCACTGCAGCGGCTTGCGGACGCCCCCCCTTTGGGTGAGAGATGGCCGGAAGGCGGACGAGAACTCTTTGTAAATCTGTTGGCCAGCGGGCGGAGCGCCATTCCGGTTGTCGAATCTCTTGATCAGGCGGGGGCGATGGTCAAGATACTCCCCGAGTGGGCGTCCTGCCGCTGTCTCTTGCAGCGCAACGATTACCACCGTTACACGGTCGACAGACATCTCTGCGAAACGGCGGCGGAAGCGGCAGCGATAATTGAACGCGGCGACGAAATCAGCAGGCCGGATCTTCTGCTGATCGCGGCTTTTCTGCACGACATCGGCAAAGGCTTTCCCGGAGATCACAGCAAGGTCGGAATGGAAATCGTGGAGAAGATCGCCACTCGAATGGGTTTTGATAAAGAAGACACTGCCACGCTCGTGAAGCTTGTGGAACTTCACTTGCTGTTGCCGGACGTAGCCACGCGCCGCAACATTGAAGGCGTGGGCACAGTTCTGCGCGTTGCGGCCGAGGTTGGGAGCGTGCAGGTCCTCCGGCTGCTAGCGGCGCTCACCGAAGCGGATTCGATCGCTACCGGGCCTTCCGTGTGGAGCAAGTGGAAGGCAAAGCTCATCAGGGGGTTGGTGCGTCGGACAGAGCACTACCTGCTTGGTGGAGAACTCAGCGAGTTGCCTAGATCGTTTCCCACGCCAGAGGTTCGGGAGCGCATGCACAAAGGAGACTTCTTTTTGGAGGCGGAAAAACAGCAGATGCTGGCCATAGTGCCGAAAAATCCGAGAGTTCTTCCCATCCTGGCCGGGGTGATCACACTCAACGGATTGAGCGTGCTCTCAGCCGTGGGCTGCGTTGACGCAGGCATGACTGCCTATCTGTTGTTGGTGGATTCGCCTTGGCCTGACTCTCTCCTCTGGCAGCGGATACTTGCCGACGCCCGAAAGGCCTTAGACGGCAGGCTGGCTCTGGAGGATCGACTGAGCAGGTTGACCAAGTCTTCTTGGACTTCCGACAGCCAGCCATCTGCCCCGCAACCGATAGTCGGATCCTTCGTCAGGTTCGACAACGACATCTCTGCGAATTCGACTGTGCTGGAATTGGCGGCTCCTGACAGCATGGGACTCTTGTACCGCATAACTTCCACCCTCGTAGGCGCAGGTCTGCTGATCAAAAGAGCGCGTGTTCAAACCTTGGGGGACCATGTGGTGGATTCCTTCGACGTGACTGAGGCCTCGGGAGAGAAGGTCACCGATCCGGCAAGGCTCAAGGAGGTTGCGGAGTTGGTCACCCCCGTGATTTCTGATGCTCCCCGTCACCAGCGCGTCCGCCGGGAACACCCTCTGCCGCAATTTGAGAGCGACTCTCTAGATGATGGAACGATCTATGAACTCCCATCCGGTCTTCGGAGAGCTTGAACTTCTCCGTTGGAGCGAGGCCCTGGCAGGCATCGCACGCACCGGCTTGGGTTTCACTAAGAATCTTTTTGAACGAGAGCGCTTTGAGGAAATTCTTGCGGTGGCCGGGGAGATCAGGGCTTCGGTTGACGACAGCTTTGACCCGGACCGACGGATAGAGGAGTGGATGGAGGCTGTTGGGCATGGGGTTGCCGGATACGTAACTCCGAAGATCGCCGTGGGCGCGGTGGTCGGGAACGAAGAGCGTCAACTCCTGTTGATCAAGAGGAAGGACTCGGGGCGTTGGCTGTATCCCACCGGCTGGGCGGACGTGGGCTATTCGTCCTCGGAGGTGGCAATCAAGGAGGTACTAGAGGAGACGGGCATCGAATGCGAACCGATTCGGTTGATAGCGGTTCTAGACAGCCTGCGCCACGGCTTCACCTCGGTGCCGACCTATTCACTCGTCTACCTTTGCAAGGCGGTCGGCGGCGACTTGAAGCTGCACGAGTTGGAGTGCACCGACGCTGGCTTCTTCAGCGAAGAAAAGCTTCCTTCTCCCTTGGCGGGGCCCAAGTTCTGGGCCGCTCACGCCTTTGCTTCCCTGAAAGGCGAGAGTTCGGAAGTTCTGTTTGATCTTCCTCGTTCGCCCGTTTGGCGCTTGCCTGTTTCTTCTGGGTCAGACGGGGGCGCCGGCAACTAGCGCTCGCCTGCTGCGGCATTCGAATCGCCGAGGTCGAAAGGGGGTCAGCCTTGCGAGGGCGGCTGTTCCCTCAAGAATTTTTCAACCTCCGCTACGAGCCGCTCCGGCGCTCCTTTTTCAACTTCTTCAGGTGAGTCGTAAGACTGTTCGAGTTCGTTCACGTAAGCCTTGGCGTCTTCGTCAGCGTTGACGATTTCGTCCACGCTGCGTTCGTATTCTTCGGCCTGCTTTTGCAGGTCGTCCACCTCGATTTTCACGCCTAGCAGCCTCGCCACTTCTTCCACGAGCGCCTTGGTCGCTTTCGGTGAGGGATTGTTGGCCGTATAGGAGGGCACCGAAGCCCACAGAGAGGCGGAGGATATGCCTACCGATCGTCCGTAGACGCCCAACACCCCCACGATGCCGGTGGGGCCTTCATAATTGGAGTGACGAAGGTGCATCTTCTGAGCCAATTCGGGGTCGTCGCAGGTGCCGAAGATTGCCACAGGACGCGTGTGAGGCACGTCTGCTAGAAGCGCACCCAGCGTCACCACCAAGAAGGAATCGAAGTGTTTAGCCAGCCCCGCTACGTGTTCGCAGAACCTTTTCCAGCGGAAGTGAGGCTCCACACCTTCGAGCAGGATGACGTCAGTTCCTGATCCGGGGATGCGCGCCGCAGAAAACGAGTTTGCAGGCCAGGTGAGTTTGCGCTGCCCGTCGTCTCCGAAAGACACCTGGGGTCGCGTCACTGTGAAGTCGTAGTAACGCTCGGGATCAATCTCCGCGAAGGTCTTCAGACCCCAGCGCTTGCGCAGGTACTTGGCTGCTAGAGAAGCTGCGTCGCCTGCGTCGTTCCACCCCTTGAAGGCGGTGATCAGAACGGGGTGCTTCAGCTCCGGGCGTTCGTTCCACTTCAGGTCTTCTAGGCCTTGCTCGTTCTCGGGGGTCGTGTTCACTGCCCTTGACCTTACCTGACTTACTGCGCTGGTCTGCAGGGTGAGTGATGCATCTGCTCTATCCTTGCGACTTGTGACCGATGCAGTGGTAGTCCGCATTGCCCCCGAAGCGACCCCTGAACTGATCGCAGTCTTGAAGCGGCTCCTGCCTCAGTTGTCTTCCTCCTGTTCGTTCCCTTCTGCGTCCGAGATTGCTGAGATCGCGGAGAGCCCCTCCACTCGGCTGCTCGCAGCGGAACTAGACGGCGAGATAGTGGGCATCACGGTGCTCGTTCTCTTTCGTCTGCCGACCGGGCTTCGGGCTTGGATTGAAGACGTGGTGGTGGATTCGGCATTCCGTTCGCGCGGCGTGGGGGAAGCCCTGCTGAAGGAAGCCTTGAGGCAGGCGGAGCACGCAGGCGCGCGAACGGTCGACCTTACGTCGCGACCGGAGCGGGAGGCGGCCATCCGGCTCTACGAGCGAATCGGATTTGAACGTCGAGACACCAACGTTTTCCGCTGCCGACTTGAGCGTAAGTGACCGCTGCGGACTGATCGTGCGCCAGAGCGAAGGAGCGATCAAATCCCTGCTTGATCTTCTGACCCGAATCATTGAGCGTTACAAGATCGTTCGCTACGGGTTGGTCTCCGCCGTCGTTTCCTCTATTTCGCTCTTCCTGCTGTACGCGCTCGACAACTGGGCGGGCTGGACGGAGTGGAGCGCCAACCTTCTAGCGGTGAACGTGGGGGCCGTGCCTGCCTACGTCTTGAACCGTTACTGGGTCTGGCACAAGACCGGGCGCAACCACCTTTTTGGAGAGGTCATTCCGTTCTGGGTCATGACGATTGCGGGCATGATCCTCTCCACCCTCGCAGTGAACGCCGCCGCCAGCCGCTGGGATCACTCCTGGATTCCAGTTGCCGCCAACCTGCTTTCTTATCTCTCTCTCTGGGTCTTCAAGTTCCTGATACTGGATTACTTTGTGTTTGGGAGAGTGCGTCCTCTGTTCGCGAAGGTTCCCAAAGCTGAAGATGGACGCTGAAATTCTTCCAGCGGCTCTGGCTGCGAAAGGATTCATGCCGCCCGAAGAGGGCTTGGCTCTCTACGAGGCGGCTAAGACCGCGCCGGAGCAGCGGCCATTCCTGGAGGTCGGCGGTTACTGTGGCCGCTCCGCGCTGTTTTTGGGCGCTGCCGCGGCGGAGCGCGGGGGGCTGTTGTTCTCGGTGGATCATCATCGCGGTTCCGAGGAGAACCAGCCTGGCTGGGAGTGGCACGACCCGGATCTCCTGGATCAGCGCACCGGCTTGCTGGACACGCTTCCCCACTTTCGCAGCAACGTCTTTGACGCGGGCTTAGAGGGGAGCGTGGTGGCCGTGGTGGGGGACTCCGCGCAGGTTGGAGCCGTCTGGCGCACACCGCTGGCTTTCCTGTTTATAGACGGGGGGCATTCTTCCGAGGCGGCTTGGGCCGACTACGAGAATTGGGCGCCGCATGTGATTGACGGAGGTCTGCTGGCTATCCACGACGTTTTCCCGAATCCGGCGGACGGGGGGCGTCCTCCGTACGAGATCTACCGTTGCGCCTTGTCTTCAGGAAGGTATTCGGAGGTCGGCGCGACGGGATCCTTGCGTGTGCTGCGACGCCGCGGAGGCGTTTGAGAGTTTGGTCGATTCCTCTGAACCGAGGAGAGAGCCGAGGCGGTAGGCGGCTAGGAGTTGCGCGGAAGCCGAATAAGTAGTTTTCTCACCCGCCGGAAAATGGATGCGCTCGGGCAGCACGATGCCGGTCCAGTAGCGTCCGTCGGCGACGCGCAGGCGTTGCGACCATTTCAGGAGTTCCAGAGCGGCGTCGGACATTCCCACGCTTGCGAAGGCCGTCGCAGCCTCGGCGGTTTCCGCCGGGGTGACCCAGTTCTTGTCGGAGACGCAGCGGACGCCCCAGCCGTCAAGGACGAATTCTTCCATTTTGTTCCAGATGCGCCTGCGCCCGGCGGCGGCGGTCAGAGCGCCGCTGAGCACGGGGTAGTACCAGTCCATAGCCCAGCGATCCCTTGGGGAAAAGGCTTGAGGACGGCAACGGATGGCTTTCCCCAGCCGTTCAGCAGCTCGAGACCAACGAGCCGTCGGGCGACCCAGTTGTCTTGCCGCAGCAACGGCCGCGGCAAGACTTGAGTAGATAGAGGACGAACTGCTCAGCAGCGCGTATGGCCAGGCTCTGCCGCCGGGGCGGCGCGCCCACGTGATCTCTCCGCCCCGCCGCTGCAGTTCCAGCACGAACTCGACCGCCTGACGCAGCACTGGCCAGAGGTTTTCCAGGAAGCCGGCGTCTTGGGTCAACAGATAGTGATGCCAGAGACCTTGGGCTATGTGGGCGGTGCAGTTGGCGTCTTCGTTGGCGTCTTCCACTCCGTCAGAGGTGTAGTAGCGGTGCCAACTTCCGCTGGGGAGTTGAGAGTCGGCAAGGAACGAATAGGCCTTCTCCGCCGCGTCGTGACGCCCGGTTGCATCCAGCGCCATCGCCGCTTGCACGTGGTTCCACGGGTCGGCGTGGCCGCCTTGAAACCAAAGGATGAGACCTGACGGCAACTGGCATTCCAGGATGCTTTCAGCCGTGGCGTCCACTTCCGAGGCGCTCAGCACCCCGGGCAACTCACGCAGGTACACGCAGAGACCTCGTTGCTTGGGGGGATTCCTCTTTCCCTTCTGCAGCTGACCCCCCGCCGGGGGGTTTCCGCCTCGGATCGAGGGCGCCGGACGTCGGGTCTTTGACTGCGTAGAGCACGAGGCTCTTTCCGATGAACGGATTGAGAAGACGTTCTAGCAGCCGTCCGAGCAGCGGCCGCCGGATCATGTCCCAACAGAGGAATCGGTGGTAGCACCTGACCAGCAGGTTGTCATCGTTGTCAGGCCCCACCGCACAGCGCAGCCACCAGTAAGGGGAGTGCAGTGCGTGCGCTCGGTGAGTCCTCGTCGGCGTCAGACCCCCATCAGAGAGAAGCTTTCGCAGCGCGGCGCGGGTGTAGATGCGCACATGCCCGCCCGGGCGCGCGGGGGCGTGGTAGTCGGAGGAGAGTTTCCAGCAGATTTTCTCCGACAGCCAGGAGGGCGCGCTCACGGCCAGGACTCCTCCTGTTGCCAGGACGCGGACCATTTCCCCGACGGCGTCGGTGTCGGCGCCGATGTGTTCGAGCACTTCCGAGGCGATCACGTACTTGAAGGAAGCATCGGCGAAGGGAAGTTTCAGAGCGTTGCCGCAGACCGCGGCGGCCAGCACCCTCCCCCGGGCTTCACCGACGGACTGCATGGTTTCCATCATTCCGCTGACGGCAGGAAGTTCGGATCGTTCGGCGTCGCAAGCGATCACTGCAGCTCCCCGCCGCAGGGCGCCGAAGGCGTGCCGTCCTCCGCCGCACCCGATGTCCAGGATCAGATCGCCGGAGTCGATTCCCAGCAGTTCGTAGCGGATCGTCTCCATTCTTCAGTTCCTCCCGGCCCCCTTAGTTCCCCCCGCCCCCGGGGAGGAGGCCCGTCCCGCAAGCGCTCGGTATTCCTCCAGCGTGCGCTCGGCAGTGCGCTTCCAACTCCAGTTCTCAAGCACCCTGTTCCTTCCCCGCCGCCCGAGTTTCTCTGCTAGGTCTTCGGAATCCAGCACCCTGGCTATCGCATCGGCCAATTCCTTCGTATTACCGGGCTGTACCAGCAGAGCAGCCTCGCCGTGGGGTCCTACTACCTCTCTCAGCGCTCCTCCCGTGGTGGCTACCAGAGGCGCGGCGCAACTCATGGCTTCTATGGCTGGCAGGGAAAACCCCTCGTAGAGAGACGGCACTACGGCAACGGCAGCCGAGGCATAAAATTCCACGATTTCCCTGCTGCTGATGCCGCGGACGAACTTTACCGAAGCCGCTAGGTTCGTTCGAGCGAGGGCTCGCGCCGTGGGACTGCCGGGGCGAAGGCTGCCTATCACCACCAGCCGGAGGTCGCGCTCAAGGCGGAGTTGAGCCAGTGCTGCGAGCAGCACGCTGAGTCCTTTCATCGCAGCGTCGGCGGAAGCGGTGGTGAGGATGAGATCCTTTTTGCGCCTGACGCAGGGAAGGGGGCGGAAGACGTCAGGGTCCACCCCCACTGGCACCACCCCGATCCGCCCGCCTGCCACGCCGAGGTCTCGGCGAATGTCCGACTTGGAAGCTTGAGAGACAGTGAGTACGCGAGGGAGGCGCTTGGCTACGCGGGTCTGCATTTTCGTGAACGAATACCAGCGGCTCTTGGAGAAGCGTTCTCCGAAACCCTCGGCTGCGGCCATTTCCAGACGTCGGTCGATGGTGATGGGGTGGTGGATGGTCGCCATCACTTTCATGCCCTCTCGCAACATTCTCAGCAACCCGTATCCCAGGCTCTGGTTGTCGTGGATCACGTCGAAGGCCCCGGCTCTTTTCCTCAGGGCTTGCCAAGCTCGGATGCTGAAGGCCAGCGGTTCGGGAAACGCCCCCAGGCTGTAAGTAGAGACCTCTAGCCAGTCGGAGAAGTCTTTGACCTCCCAGAACCCTGGCATGCGTCCAGGGAAGTGATCGTTGTAGATGTCCAGGCTGGGGAGTTTCCGCAGAGGAACTTCGTTGCAGAGTTCAGGGTAGGGCTGCCCAGAGTAGACCTCCACGCGTTGTCCGAGTTCGGTCAAGGCGCGGCTGAGTTCCTTGATGTAGACCCCCTGTCCACCGCAGTGTGGATTGCCTCGGTAAGTGAGAAGCGCTATGTGAAGGGGTGCAGCTTCGCTCTGCTGCCTCAAGGAAGGCCCCTGAACGTACGGGCGTCTGGGAGTGAGATCACTGGAAAATCCGACGGAGTTTACCTAGGATTGCGCCGCTCTCTCAAGATCAGAGCCCAAGCGGTGACCACCGCGGCGGCGGCTAGCAGCAGCATGGGCAGCGGGCCTGCCCGGGCGGCCCAAGTCATTCCGGAGCGGAGTTCGACCTCTGCAAAAATCACTGCCTGTTCGCTCACTCCGGTGCGCTCAAGCACCTTCCCTGAGGGGTCGACGACTGCGCTGAAGCCGGTGGGTGAGGCTTGCAGCACCCAGCGTCCGGTTTCGATGGCCCGCAGGCGAGACGACGCCACTTGCTGAGACTGCACGATCGTGAGCCAGTAGGAAGAGCCGTTGGTGGGGTTCAAGAGCAGTTCGCCCCCGTTACGGACTGCGTCAAGCGCCCTGTCCTCAAAGAAGACTTCCCAAGAGATCAAAACCCCCATTTGACCTAGGTCGGTGCGAAGGACGGCGGGATCTACACCGGCGCGGGCCTCTGAAGAAGGCAGTTGGCCTCCGGAGAAGCGTTCAATGAGTGGACGGAGCGGTACGTACTCTCCGAATGGCACGCGGCGGACTTTGTCGTAGCGGTCGACCACGTTTCCGTCGGGGGAGATCGCCAGGGAGAAGTTGAAGAATTCATTCGGTCCGGCGTCTTCCACGACGCCCGGGATGAACCAGGCGCTGTGCCGTCGGGCGATCTCGGCCAGTTTTGCCAGTTCGCTGCTGTTTAACAAGGAGCCGTCTACGTTGACGACGTTCTCAGGCCAGAGGATTATGTCCACCCGTCGATTGATGGAATCGGTGGCTTGGATGTGGCGCGCCAGCACGGCTCTGAAATCAGTCTCCGACGCCCTGGTGCGCTGAGGTCCTCCCCCTTGCACCACGGCTGCCTGCAGTTTTTCGGGATTCTCCCCTCCGGAAGCCCCAGCGGGGGAGATCGTCGCCAGAACCAGGGCAGCCCCTACCAAAGAGGCGCCGCGCAAGCCGCTGAGCCAAGCCCTCTCCGCAAGGGCGGAAAGCGTGGTTCCGACAATGCCCGCGAGAGCGACTATCAGAAGCGGTCCCAGAACTCTGCCAGTAGCCGCCAGCGGGGCATCGGCTTGGCTGTGGGGCAGCGTTGCGAGCGGTACTCCGCCGAAAGGCCAGCGCCAGCGCAGGTAACCGACCAGCACCAGCCAAGCAGGCAAGACCACCCGTCTCAGCTTCTTGGGAGGCGTCAGGGCGCAGGCGGCGCCGTAGAAGAACGAATAGGAGACGTTGGCGGCTAAGTAGCCAACAGGGGAGAAATCCAGCATCCAGAAAGTTGCTCCCAAGAGCCAAGTTCCCGTGACCAGCCAGCCTCGCCCGAAGCGGGCGAGCGTGCGTTGGCCGGCCAGCAGGCGGTCGAGCCCGGCGACTCCCAAGAACGCAAGCGGCCAGAATCCCCAGGGGGGGACGGACAGCCAAAACATCCCGCCCGTGAGAATGCAGCCCAGGGTGATGCCCGCTCGACTTTTCAACCAACTCCCTAGCCTCCTCCTAGGGGCGGTTTTGGGCACGGATCCTCTCCGATCCGTTAGCTAGTGCTGCACCAGTCGAGAGCGTCTGCGGCGGCTCGCCGTCCGTGCTTGACGCAAGCTTCGATCCCTATACCTCTATACGCAGACCCGGCCGGGAACACGCCTGCGGCTTGCAATTCCTCTTCCACTCGTTCCACGCGGGCGATATGTCCAACTTCGTATTGCGGGAAGGCGTTCGGCCAGCGGGAAATGCGTACGGCTTCGGGTGCTGTGTCTATTCCCATCGTCGTCCGCAAGTCGGAGCGCACTCTGTCCAGCAATTCGTCGTCGGGCAGCGAGGCGTCTCCGCGGTCGCCCCGGCGACCGACTGCCGTTCGCAGGATGGTTTTCCCCTTTACGAGGTGCGGCCACTTGAGCGACGCCTGAGAGCAGGCGGTGATGGTCAAGCCTTCGGTGCGAGGCACTACAAATCCGCTGATTTCGGGCATGGTCGGCAGGCGTTGAGGGTCATACGACAGCGTCACGATGGCTACTGAAGCCGTAGGAATGCGATTCAGGATCGTCTGAGGTTCCCGAGCCCATTCACCGATCAGCCTCCCTGAGGTGTCCGCCGGGGTGCATAGCACCACCGCGTCGCAGGGAATCAGGCTGTCTGCGGTTTCCACACCTACCACTCGCGGGGAGCTGCCTGGCGCCGGCCCCATAGATCTCACGTGAATGGCCGCGGCCTCCTTGCCCGTTCTTATCGCCTGGCGAAGTCCCCGGGAGAGTGCTTTCGGAAGGCGCTCCATTCCGCCGCGCAGGCTGCGGAACGGAGCCTCGCCACCCCCGCGCAGGCCGCGGATCAGGCTCCCTCCCGCTCTCGCTGCTGCGGCTATTTTCGGGGTCAGGGCCTGCAGACTCAATCGGTCGTAGTCGCCTGCGCTTATGGTGCTAACCAGCGGCCCTACCAGCCGTTCGGCCACTTCGTCGCCCAATCTTGAGCGGATCAGCGATCCAACGCTCCTGTCGCCGATCTTGCTGTCGCCGACTTTGCTCGCTGCTGTCCGCTCCCGATCCTCTAGAACGTCGGGACGCTCGAGATCGGCTAGCAGCCTCCCAACTGCTTCGGACGACAGCAGGCCGTTTTCAAGTTCCCCTGGGTACAGAGGTACTCCGAGGAAGTGAGAGCGGGGAAGCAGTTTCAATTGCCCGTCGAGAAAGACCGCTGCCCTTCCCACCGCGGGGGTGACGATTTCGGAATCCAGCTCAAGTTCCCTGCAGAGTTGGCTCATCACGTTCTCTCGCTCCAAGAAAGCGTCGCTGGCTTCGTCGACCTTCAGACCCTCAAACGTCGAAGTTCTGACGACTCCGCCGCAGCGACGCTCGGCTTCGAGAATCGTGAGGCCGAATTCGGGGGCTGATCGGCTGATCTCCCACCCAGCGGCCAACCCGGTGATGCCTGCCCCCACCACGCAGACGCTCCGCTCGCGGGTTCTTCTCATTGAGCGTCTTTCACTGCTCGCAGCCTTGCAGGGGTGGGAGGCTGCCTCCTTCGCAGTGAACGAGTTCCACGAGCTTTTCTAGGATCCCTGGGTCGGTCTCCGGCAGGACGCCGTGACCGAGGTTGAAGATGAAGCCGCCCCTGCCGCCGTTTTGGCTGAGTACCGCACGAGCCTCGTCTGCTGTCGCTTCCCACGCGGCGAGGCAGACGGCGGGATCCAGGTTGCCTTGGACGGCCACCGAAGACCCCAGCCGCCGCCGCCCTTCGTCAAGTGGTATCCGCCAGTCCAGGCCGACGACGTCAGAGCCCAGAGAGCCCATTTGTTCGAGCAGATGACCCGTTCCCAGACCGAACAGGATCGTGGGCGCGCCTAGGCGGACCGTCGCATCGAGTACTTTTTTGCAGGCCGGCGCGGCGAATCTACGGTAGTGATCAGGGCTCAGGAAACCCGCCCAGCTATCAAAGATTTGCAGAGCATCCACCCCGGCTTCCACCTGGGATTCCAACGATGCCGTGATCAATTCGGCGAGACGCTCCATAAGGTCGTCCCAGAGCGGCTTCTCGCTTAACATCATGGCCTTGGTGCGGTGATGGCGGGTGGAGGGTCCGCCTTCTATCAGGTAGCTAGCTAGCGTGTAAGGACCGCCGGCGAACCCTATGAGCGGGACATCCAGTTCCCGCTTGAGGATGCGTATCGCCTCGCCAACATGGGGGGTGTCGGTCTCCGGGTCGAGTTTCCGAAGGCGTTTCAGGTCGCTTCTGCTTCGTAAGGGGCGGTCAATAACCGGCCCGATGCCCTTGACGATTTCCACGCCGAAGTCGATAGCCGCAAGCGGCACCATTATGTCGGAAAAGAGGACTGCGGCGTCCACTCCGTAGCGGCGCACGGGCTGGAGGGTCAATTCGACGGCCATCTCAGGAGTCTCCACCGCTTCCAGCAGAGTGGTATCCCCCCTGGTCTTTCGATATTCCGGCAGTGCGCGTCCGGCTTGCCGCATGAACCACACCGGCACCCTTTCCGTTCGCCTTCCCCTACAGGCGAGCAGGAAAGGCGACTCGGAGTTCACGGCGAGATTTTATCCCAGGAGGTCTCAGCGGTCTTCAGCCTGCTGCCTCCGAAGCGGTGTCGGTAGAATGAGTAATTTGCCTATGAGGAGCGAAGAACACACGGAATCCTCCGAGATAAAAGCTGAACAGAGCTACATCGATAACGCTCATGACTGCCTCGAAGATGCCCGGAGGCGGGTGCTCGGTTTTTGGAACAGGGTGACCCACGGACCGGGCGGCACCCTGAGCGCCCGCTACGAGCGGGACGTGATGGAGCACAAGGTGTTTCAGCGGCTGGGTGAACTCAATCTAGGCGAGCGTTCTCTCTGCTTCGGGCGGGTTGACATAGCGGAAGGCGCGGAGACCCACTACATAGGTCGAATCGGAGTCTGGGACGAGGATCAGCGCCAACTGGTCAGCGACTGGCGCGCTCCCGTGTCGGAACCATTCTTTAGGGCAGGACCTCACGATCCCATGGGTCTTCGCCGCCGCCGTCACTTCAGGACGCGCGGGCGCGAACTGCTCGGTTTTGACGACGAGGTGTTCAGCGCACCCACCTCTTCAGGCCCAGAAGACATCGGAGAGCATCTGGTTGGCGAGAGGGCTTTGCGCGCAGTCTTGGAGTCTCCTAGAACCGGTCGCCTGAGCGATATTACTGCCACCATTCAGGCGGAGCAGGACGCCGCAATCCGTTCGGATCTATCCGGCGCCCTGGTGATTCAGGGCGGACCAGGTACTGGCAAGACGGTCGTGGGGCTTCACCGCGCCGCCTATCTCATCTACACGCACCGCTTCCCGCTCGCTGCTCAGGGGGTGTTGGTGGTGGGGCCGAATCCTGTTTTCCTTACCTACGTGGAGCAGGTTCTGCCAGCCCTTGGCGAGGCGGGTGTGGAACTGGTCACGATCGGAGGCTTGGTACCGATGGTCAGCGTCCGGGGTTTCGACGACGAGCGGACGGCGCGGGTCAAGGGAGATTCTCGCATGGCGGGTGTGCTGCGACGGGCCGTGAGAGACCGACAGAGGGCGCTGCGCTCGCCACTCGTCCTTCCCCAAGGTCTGCAGAAACTCACCCTTTCGGTGGACGACAGCAAGCGGATCGTTGCTGCGGCGCGCCGCCTGCGCCGCACTCACAATGCAGGGCGGCGCATCGTGGAGATGCAGGTGTTCGAAGCGCTGGCGCAGAGCGCCCGTAGGGGACTTAGTTCTGAGGCGGTCGCCGAAGCTCATGGGGACTCTTTGCAGGTGCGGGAGGCTCTGGAGTGGATGTGGCCGGTTCTGACTCCCGCTCATTTGCTGCATGACCTCTTCGGGAGCCGCGCCCTGCTGCGCTCGGCCACCCGGCGCGTCCTCACCGACGACGAATCCGAATCGCTCTATCGTCCTCGCAGCCCCCACGCATCGGAAGTCGTTTGGACATACGAGGACGCAGCTTTGCTGGACGAGGCGCGGACGCTTCTGGGGCGTCGTCCGGGGAAGTCCCGCTCCGGTGCTGGGAACGTCCGCACCTACGGACACGTGGTGATCGACGAAGCTCAGGATCTCTCACCAATGCAGTTGCGGATGCTGGGCCGCCGCTCTCTGAACGGCTCGTTTACCCTCGTGGGTGACGTCGCCCAGTCTTCAGGAGCCTGGGCGCACGACGGCTGGGAGAGCGTGCTTGAGCACCTTTCTGTCCGTTCAGAGCCTCGTTTTTCGGAACTCACCATCGGCTATCGGGTTCCGCGTCCGATCATGGAATTTGCGGTGGAGATCGGCAAGGAGACCGTGTCGGACTTGGCGTTTCCCAAGTCGATTCGCGCCGAAGGCGGCCCCCCTCTTATTCTGAGAGTGCCCGAGGGGAGTTTGGCGTCGGCGACAGCAGAGTGCGTGCGTCAAGAGATAGACCTTCTGGAATCGGGAAACTTGGCGGTTATTAGCGCCAGTGGGCGGACGCAAGAACTTTCTCAGGCTCTGAGCGCGGCCGGAATAGAGCACGGCCTAGCCGATTCGCATGCACTTGAGAGGCGCGTTTCCGTGGTTCCGGCTCGTCTGGTCAAAGGTCTTGAGGTGGACGTTGCCCTGGTGGTGGAACCCGTTCTTATCGCGGCCGAATCAGCCCGCGGGTTACGTTTGCTTTACGTAGCCCTCACGCGCGCTACTAAACGTCTTTGCGTGCTCCATAGTCGGGATCTGCCCCATTCACTTGCGAGAGCAGCCGCCGAAATGGAATATCGACAGACTTAGGCCGAGTTCGGGCGCGCCGGCAAACGCATCCCCCCGCTGAATTTGCTTAAGGGATTCCCAAAAACCTTCGGAAATAGGTTGTAAAGCATGCTTAACTGTGATAGAAATTAAGTCGTGGGTGTTGTCCTGAAGACAAGGGAGGCTTTCGAGCAGGTTCGAAGCGCGCCTTTTGCTGTCGAGGATTCCGCCAAGGACGCCGAGCGTGAGGGTTTCCATGATCTGAGGGTTGCGCACGTATGCAGTTCGGTTAACGGTGTTGAACTGCTGAGTAAAGCCGACCTTTTTGTGTCTAGCGGGCGCAGGTTGGCGGTGCTCGGCCCGAGCGGTTGCGGCAAGACCACCTTGCTGCGCGTGATAGCCGGACTTGCGCCCGTGAGCGGCGGAGAGGTGTGGTTGGGCGACCGCCTTCTGAGCGGGGAAGGCGTTCACGTCCCGCCTGAGCGGCGGCGCATCGGCATGCTTTTTCAGGAGCGCACTTTGTTTCCGCATCTTTCCGTGGAGCGGAACGTCGGCTACGGACTATCCCGGAGGAGATCGTCTCGTAAGGAAGATTCGGATCGCATCTCCGAACTGCTTGAGTTCGTCGAACTCGCGGGCTTTGAAAGGCGGGAGCCCGCCACCCTTTCCGGCGGCCAGCAGCAGAGGGTGGCTATTGCGCGTGCTCTCGCCCCTAGCCCGCGCGTGCTGTTGATGGACGAGCCTTTCCAGGGTCTGGACTCCCAACTTCGCCGGGATCTCTGCGGGGAAGTCCGAGCCATGCTCGAAAGCATCGAAGCCACCGCCGTGATCGTCACCCATGACCCAGATGAAGCCTTCCTTCTAGGGGATGAAGTGGCGGTTATGCAAGACGGACGGATACTCCAGCAGGACGAACCGGACGAAGTCTTCGTTCACCCGATTTCCCCGTGGGTGGCGTCATTTCTAGGCGACGCCAACTTCGTTCGTGGAACGGCTGAACGTTCAAGTGTCGTGACTCAGATCGGGAACATCCCCATTACTGAAAACCGAAGCGGCGAGGTCTCGGTTCTGTTGCGACCTTCCCATTTCACCCTTCTTGAGCACTCCGAGGCAGCGGGAGTTAAGGGCCAAGTGACCTCCCGAAGTTTCTTCGCTCTCGGCAGCGAATACCGAATTCAAGTAGACGGTGTGAACGTAGTCGCACGTTCCTCGAGGGTTCCTCATTTCCAAGTGGGCGACGACGTCAAGGTCGTCTACAGCGGCCCGACGACGGTGGCCTACGAACCGTCCGAGGTTGCCGCCGCGGTTTCGGAATAGGGAGGGCGTTGAGAAAGATGCTTCCTAGGGTGGGCGCGCTCGGACGCGGCTCGCGAGCCGCAGCGGCTCTCTTGGCGACTCTGACGCTTCTGTTCGCGGTGCAGGCATGCGGCGGGAGGGATGATCCCGTCGCCCTCGTTGTGTCGGAAGGAGCGGCTTCCGCCGATGCCTCGGAGACGGCCCCGGGTGCCCCCAAGGGGGTTGAAACAAACTCAGACGTCTCTGAACTCGCCGGTCAGTCGATCACCGTCTATTCAGGCCGCAACGAGTCCCTGATAGGGCCGCTCGTTAGGGCGTTCGCAGATTCCACCGGTGTAGATGTGAAAGTCCGCTACGGCAACTCCACCGACTTAGCGCTTCTGCTGGAGGTGGAGGGTCTGACCACTCCCGCAGACGTGTTCATCTCCCAAAGTCCGGGAGCGATCGAATATCTGAGTTCAAGAGGTTTGCTGGCGCTCCTGCCCGAACGGCTCACCGAGCAAGTGCCTACGGTTTTCCAAAGCGAAGACGGCGACTGGACAGGGTTGAGCGGAAGGCGCAGAGTGCTCGTGTACAACACGGAGTTGGTCGGCATTGAGGAATTGCCATCCTCTGTTCTAGAACTGACCGAGGAGCGTTACGCCGGTCGTGTTGCGATAGCGCCCGCCAACAGTTCGTTTCAGGACTTCGTGACGGTGATGCGCACGGAGATCGGCGACGATCGAACTGGGGAATGGCTCAGAGGGATGGGGGACAACCGCTCACCGGTCTACGCTACGAACGCCGCCATAGTCGACGCCGTGGTGCGCGGCGAAGTGGACATGGGACTTGTTAATCACTATTACATGCTGCGATACCTCGATGAAAGCCCTGACGCGCCAGGCGCAAACCACAACTTTCTAGACGACGACGTGGGCTCGGCCGTCCTCGTGACCGGGGTCGGCATCTTGGAAGGCGAAAGCCTTAATCCGGTAGCACAAGCCTTCGTGGAATACATGCTTTCCGAGGAGGCGCAGCAGTACTACTTCTCGCAGACGAGAGAGTATCCCGTGAAACTCGAACTCGCCGTTCCTGCTTTCTTGGAGCCGCTCCCCGGAGCGGATGACGCCCATACTTTGGATTTTGAAGGCCTGGGCGGTGGTTTAGCCAAAACGCAGGATCTCATCCAACAGAGCGGAATCAGATAGACCCCGGCGGGGGTTTTCGGGGGAATTAGGCTAAACCCTGTGGGTCACCGGCCATAGGGAATTATGAGGATCCGTTCCATGTCGAGCGCCGACGGGCACATTCAGGATCTGGGCGGGGTTGAGCTGCAACACGGAGTTAGTGGGCTCCGGACTGCTTTCATCGGTCTCGACCTGGGCAATTCCGAAAGCGGATAGTCCGCCCGAGCGTCCCCCATCGTGCTTTCTGGGCTCGCTCGTAAGGGCAACAACCCCCAGTCGGGGAATCGACGCAACTTTCGACGTCTCGCCCTAGGGCGTCTGCCGCACTTATGGACGCTGTTGGTTGGCTTAGCGTTTCTAGGGCCTCTTGGCTATTTGATCTACGAGAACGTCTACCTTCGTTCCGATTTCATTGCACAACTGGGCAGCAGTGATCTCTGGAGGCCGCTGAGAAACTCCTTGTTGTTGGCGATCACAGTCACCGCTTCCGCCATGGTGGTGGGCACCGCTTTGGCATGGTTGGTGGCGCGCACCGATCTGCCCGCAAAGAGGTTCTGGTCGGTCATCGCACCGTTGCCGTTGGTGATTCCGTCCTTCGTGGGAGCAACCGCTCTTATTGCCCTGTTATCGCGTGGAGGGTTGGCGGAGCAGCTTCTGTCTCCCCTGGGGGTGGACGAATTGCCACAGTTGGCGGGATTTTGGGGAGCATGGCTGACGCTCACGCTCTTCACTTATCCCTACGTGTACCTCCCTACTTATGCCCGGCTGCTGAGCTTGAACCCGACCAGCGAGGAAGCGGCCCGTATGCTGGGCCGGCGTCCGATTTCGGTGTTCACGTCGGTGGTGCTGCCTTCTAGTTGGCACGCTGTTTCGGCTGGCGGACTGCTCGTCTTCCTCTACACGCTTTCGGACTTCGGTGCAGTGGAGTTGCTTAGGTACGAAACCCTCACCCGTTCCATTTTTGCTGCCCGCCTGTTTGATCGAGCGCTCTCGGTCAGTCACGCCCTCGTCTTGGGAATCGTGGCTCTGATCGTCGTGGCTTTGGAGCGGCGGCTGCAGAGGCGTGCCGGGAGGATTTTAGCGGGAGGCGGGACGCCTAGCCGTTCACCCCATCGTCACAAACTGGGCTGCCTGCGTTTTGTCGCCCTGGCCGGGGTGACGGCGTTCATGCTCATGAGTTTGGCTGCGCCCTTAGCCGCCTTGGGGTACTGGGTGGGGCGTGGATTTTTCAATCTCCAACGCAAGGTTGGCGTCGTGGCCATGGATCTCTCAAGCCTTGGATCCGCAGCGGTCTCAACGGTGATCCTGAGTTCCGTGGCCGCCCTGGTCTGCGTGGCGGTCGTATTTCCGGTGGCGTGGCAGACGATCCGGCGTGAGAGCACCCTCGCCAAGGCGACGGGGGTGTTTGCCGGGGTCAACTTCGCCCTTCCAGGGGTGGTAGTGGCGTTGGCGCTGGTGTTCTGGTCGCTGCGAATGCCGTTTGCCGAGCAGATTTATCAAACTTTCCCCCTTCTGATAGCCGGCTACGTTTTGCTGTTCGGTTCACAGGCCAACGAGGCTGTCCAGGTTGCGGTTGCCTCCGCCCCGGTTCGCTATGGCCACACCGCCAGAGTGCTGGGCGCTGGGCGCATACGGCGTTTCATCACGGTTGAACTGCCGCTAGTGGCGCCTGCCCTAGCGGCTGCAGGAGGACTTGTGCTCCTCTCGGTCATGAAGGAATTGCCGCTGACTCTGCTGGTCGCCCCTACGGGATTTTCCATGCTTTCCACCGAGATCTGGGATTCCATCGAGACGCTTTCGCTGGCGCAGGCCGGTCTGGAGTCGTTGGTTCTTGTGGCAGCCTCAGGTCTGCTTACCTGGCTGCTGATAATCCGCCGCTATTCGTTCAAGTATTCAGATTGATGGCAGTCGCTCGACCCTGAAGAGCCGTGAGGCTGCGGATTTCGCACCCCGAGATGCGAGCAACTTGAGTTGATCTGGGTACGCGGTTACTCGAAGTTCTGACTCTCGGCCGAAAGAGGAGTTACCACTATGCGCTGGGCCGCGAACGAATCCAGGCGCACCACACCGCCGGCGATCCTGATGTAGGTGTCGTCGCCGATGTCACCGTCGGGAGGTGGGACGACGACCCCGATGTGTCCAGGTATCACAGAAGCCTTTTCGAGGTACTTGAGAAGACCTTCAGTGAATTCCAGCTCTTCGGGAATGCGAGTGACTGTGAATGCCTTGCCTGTCGCAAGCCTGTTCAGAGGCATGTTTCCTTCCGGCGGCGAATAACCGGCACCTGGGATGGGATTTCCATGAGGGCAGGTAGTGGGGTTGCCCAAGAGTTTCGTCATGGACTCCTCCACCTGCGGGGAGATGACGTGTTCCCACTTTCCGGCTTCTTCATGGGCGTCCGCCCAGGGCAGCCCAAGAACGTCGGTGAGGAAGCGTTCGGCCAGTCGGTGCCGTCTTACGACCTGCTCGGCTAGATCCTGACCGTCGGGGGTGAGACGAACCGCCCCCTCCTTTTCCAGCAGCCCTTGCTCTTGCATGCGGCGGATCATTGAAGAGACGGCTGGACGGGAGATTCCCATTCGCTCGGCTATGCGAGCCTGAATTACTTCAAGGTCGTCCTCGTCCAATTCGAAAATGGTCTCGCAATATTCCTCGAACGCAGGGTGATACTCCGGAGCTTGATAAGTCGTCATACTCTGATTGTAGGCAATTCACGAAGCGTTTTCTTTCAGCCCGCTCGAGAATCGGCTGTTTTACTCGTAGGAGATGGCGTCCAGAATTTTCTTGCGGCCCGCCCAGATGGCTGGGAGCAAGCCGCTGGCAAGTCCCGCCACCCCGGCCAGGACCAAGTAGAGGATCAGTTGCCCCACCGGTATAACAAGGGTGTTGACTACGGAGTCGGGAATTATGCGCGCCGTCAGCGTCCCGAAGACTAACCCCAGCGCCACGCCGAGTATGCCGCCGAAGACCGCCACGATCACCCCTTCCCAGCAGATCATCCGCCGGAGTTGAGATCGGGTCATTCCCACCGCGCGCAGCAATCCGAGTTCGCGAGTCCGCTCAAAGACGGACAGGGCCAGCGTGGCGACTATTCCCAGGACGGCGATAACGAAAGCCAGTCCAAGGAAGATGTTCACGATGATCAGGGCTTGGTTGATCTGGTTGGTCTGCGAGTCCCTGAACTCCGCCTTCGTACGCACTTCTACGAGCGCGAAGCCTGCGGTTGTTGCTTCTATGGAGGTTCGCGCTTGTTCTTCGGTTACTCCCGATGCGGTGAGGACCGAGACGTAGCGGTCACGCTCTACGTCGAAGTATTGGTTGAAGTTCTCCAAGGAAGTGAGCCAAGAGCCAATGATGGCCTCGTCTTCGTAAACGCCCGCGATTCTCCAGGTCGCTCGACTGCCGTCGGCGAACTCCACCGGTAGTTCGTTGCCGACTGAAAGTCCGATATCAGCGAGGACGTCGTCGGAGACGAGAACGCCGTCGGAGGCCAGGTCATCGAGGGACCCAGAAACAAGATCCAGATCGAGGTGCAGGTCGATTTCCGAAGCGTTCGTGGCCATTAATGAATGGATCGAGCCGTCGTCGGTTTGAAAAGCCCCGCTCTGGAAACGGAAGGAAGCTACCGACTGGGTCTCGGGAAGCGCAGACAGGTCTTCCGCCAACTGCGGGCTGAAGGTGGCGGTTTCGTCGTTGCAGCCGTCTACGCACAAGAACCAGTCTGCGTTTATTTGTTCGTCGATCACGTCGACGAAAGTGCTTCTGAGGGAGGCCCCCACAACGCCGACGGTGGCCACCAGGGCCAGTCCGATCATCAGAGCGCCTGCAGTGGTGGAAGTGCGGCGGGGGCTTCGGGCGGCGTTCAGCCGGGACAATTCCCCTGTTACTCCGTCGGCGGCGGCGAACGGCTTGCCAAGAGCCTGCGCCATTCCCCGGGCGAAGAGCGGGCCGCTCAGGTTGACTCCTAGGAAAGCCGTCAGGGCGCCGATCGACAGAGAGACCAAGAGTTTGGAAGTGCCCCACTCGGCAACCGCCGGTGTGATGAGCAGCACCGCCGCCACGGCCAGAACGGAGACACGTCCGACCCATGGGGCGATCCTCCGCCCTCCCAAGAACGCTGTTACACAGGCGAGCAGGGCGAATAGGGTCAGTCCCTGCCAGTCTTCCACCAGCAACCCCAGCGTCAGCAGCCCCGCGGAAGCTGCGAGCAGGACGCTCCCCAGGATGGGATGGAGTTTCGGCGCGGCCTCGCCCAGTCGTATCTCTTCGCTGATGGCCGCCATCGGAGACACGCGTCGGGCGCGAATGGCGGGGGCGAGGGCGGCCAGCATCGTGATGCCCACTCCGACGGCGACGGCGACTAGATAGGTACGGCCGCTGAGTGCCACCGGATCGATCGGGAGAGTGCCCCCCTGGGCGCTGAATATCGCTCGCAGAAAGGCGGCCACCCCGATGCCGCCCGCTAACCCGATGCCGGTTGCCAGCACTCCCACGCCCGCCGATTCCGCTAGCACCATGCGGGTTACTTGGGTGCCCGTGGAGCCAAGTGCGCGTAGAAGCCCCAGTTCCCGGATGCGTTGTCCGGTCAAGATCGAGAACACGTTGTTCACCAGGAAGGCCGAGACCACCAGGGTTATGATTGCGAAGGCCAGCAGGATGTACTGAAAGATGTTGATGAACTGGCTGAAATTGGTCTGTTGTTCAGCTTCGGCGGCTTCAGCGGTAACGACTTCTGTACCTTGAGCCACGTTCGCTTCGATCGAAGCTTTGACCCGGTCTATATCTTCGTCGGGCTCTAGGTTTACGAGTATCACGTTCCACCCCGCCCCGCCGTTCAGGTGCTCGGTGGCAACGTCGAGGGGGAACGCCACTATCTGCGCTCCGAAGATGTTTTCTTCGTCCGTTCCGAAGACGTGGGTTCCGGTTAGACGGAACTCCCTGGTTCCGGTCGGCAGCGCAATGGGATAGAGGTCGCCGATGAGGAGATCGTTGTTCTCCACCGTCCCCGTGTCGATCGTGAACTCGAACTCTCCCGGCCGGGGGCGTTCTCCTTCTATCAAGGTGAGCCTGTTGAGGGAGGGGTCGTTAGGCCAGCTTTGGCCGATCGCCGGGCCTCTCAGCGAACTTGGAGTTTCGCCGTCTATCAGGATCGGTACGTTGAAAGCGAAGACTTCGCCGTCGACCGCTCCCACCCCGTCGATCTCGCGAATGTCCTCGGCGACGCCGGGGTCGATCAAGGGGGCAGTCAGCCGATTGCCGAACGGATTCGTCTGGCGCACTCGGAGGTCGATTTGCCCGGCGATGTCTTCTGCCAGCGAACCGAAGGCCGAACGCATGCTGTCGGTAACGATGAACACTCCTACCGTGAAGGCGACGCCCATCATCACGCTCAGCACCGTCCCTAGGAATAGGGTCTTCTTGCTGAACATGTTTCGGATGCTGAATCTCAGCAAGTTCACTTTGTTGCGGCCTTCCAGGTGGGTTGCCGAATCGGCATCAAGTCAAAATGCTCTTGAGCGGTGCGCGCAGCGAGACCCGCTGTCGGAACCGGGTCTCGCTCGGGAAGGAGACCGGGTCAGTCTCCGATCGTCTTGGCCCTGTCAAGTACCGTTTCCACGGTGGGTTCGTGAATTTCGTCGACGATTCGTCCGTCGGCGAGAAACACGACGCGGTCGCTGTAACTAGCGGCGATAGCGTCGTGAGTGACCAGGACGATGGTCTGGTGAAGCTCCAGGGTGGTGAGTCGCATGAATTCCAGGATCTCCCCACCGGCTTTCGAATCGAGGTTCCCGGTGGGTTCGTCTGCGAAGATGATCTCGGGTTTGCTCACTAGGGCTCTCGCCACCGCCACTCGCTGCTGTTGGCCGCCCGATAGTTCTTTGGGGCGGTGTTTCAGGCGGTCGCCCATCTTTACTATCTTCACCACATGGTCAAGCCATTCCCCGTCGGGTTTCCGTCCCCCCAGAGCGAGCGGCAGTGTGATGTTCTCCATGGCCGTAAGCGTGGGAATCAAGTTGTAAGCCTGGAAGATGAACCCCACGCTGCGGCGGCGGAGCAGCGTCATAGAACGTTCGCTCAGTTCGCCGAGGTTGACGTTCCCGATGAAGACTTCCCCGCTGGTGAGGTCGTCGAGGCCGGCCATGCAATGCATGAGCGTCGACTTGCCTGAACCCGAAGGGCCCATGATCGCCGAAAGCTTGCCGCGTTCGAATTCCACGTTCACCCCGTCTAGGGCGCGGACTTCGGTTTGCCCGCTTCCGTAGATTTTTACGGCCTCCACAGCCCGAGCGGCAAAGCCGTTCGTTGATGTCAAGTGAGCTTTCTTTCGTTCACGGGCAGGCTGACCATTACGGTTGCGTTAACAGTCGGTTCTTCTCGTTCAGCCGGTCGAGGAACTACCGGCTGCGTCGCATTCGCTGCTTGAGCGGCGTCTGGCTAGACGCTTGGCTATGCGCCCGGTTGAGGGACAACCCGCAGGTATGGCTTCTGTTCGTCCCAGCCGTCGGGGAAACGTTCTGCAGCCTCTTCGTTGCTTAAAGCCGGAACGATTATCACGTCTTCTCCGTGCTTCCAGTTCACGGGGGTGGCTACCTTGTGCTCGGCTGTGAGCTGCAGCGAGTCCAAAACACGTATCACCTCGTCAAAATTGCGTCCCGTGCTGGCAGGGTAGGTGATTGTCAACTTCACGAGGTTGTCAGGGCCTATCACGAACACCGACCGGACAGTCATAGTGTCGCTGGCGTTGGGGTGGATCATCCCGTAGAGGTTGGCCACTTCGGCGTTCGGGTCTCCGATCATCGGGAAGTTGGGGTAGATGCCCTGCGTGTCGCGGATGTCGTCCGACCACACTCTGTGGTCTGCCACCGAATCGCAGGAGAGGCCTATGACCTTCGTGTTCCGCTTGGCGAAGCTTTCCTTGAGCTTGGCGGTGTAGCCGAGTTCAGTGGTGCAAACAGGCGTGAAGTCTTTGGGGTGCGAGAAGAGCACTGCCCAACTGCCCTCTTTCCATTTGTGGAACTCGATTGGACCTTCGGTGGTGTCCGCAGTGAAGTCTGGGGCTTCGTCGCCTAGTTGTATCGTCATTTTTTCTCCTACAGGTGTGTAGCGGGTGTGTAATCAAGAGTGCCTGATCCGCACCAATTCAAAACGTTGAGTGTAACGATAGAAAAGTGGTTTCAAAAGTGGTTCAACATAGAACGCACGGCTTCAGTCGGCCCAGAGGCGCTAAGACGGCCGCTGACAGCTATCTAGTTTAGCCTGTCTAGATGATGAGAGGCACTGTTCCCAACGTCGCAGGCGGGTCGCGCCTAGGAGTTTGCCGCCTCCGCACGTTCGCAGCGAGTTCTGTTCTCGTGCTGGGGGTGTTGCTGGGGCTCTCCGGCTGCAACGGTCTCGAGGACATCTCCGGGCACTCTGGGGGCGGCGCGACTTCCTCCGTAGAGACGACTTCCACGACGGCCTCCAACCTGCCTCCGGTCGTCATCACGCAGCAGGTGAGAGCCGTTGTTGGCCAGCAGCAGAAAGGCGAGATTGAAGCTCGGGATCCCGACGGGGAGGTGGTGCGGATTGCTTGGGTCAAGGTCCCTTCCGGATTGGTTCGCGGAGAGGAGTCGGACGGCCTTGGGAACTACGAATGGACGCCCAGCGTGGCGGGGACATGGGAAGGGGAGATCAACGTCTTTGACGATGAAGGTGCGGCTACGACCGCGGAGGTCGAGTTCATAGCGCGGTACGAGGCGAACCCCGACACCTTGGTTGCTCTAGGAGACTCCGTTGCGGCGGGTTTTGGCTTACAGAGAGGGGACTTTTTCTTTGGCGATCCCTGCTGGCGGGCGCCAGGGTCGTCCTACCCGGGTTTTGTAATGGAAGAACTTGTCGACGAAGGGCAAGTTTCCTCTCGCAGGGATCGGGTGATTCTTGCGGCGTGTACGGGGCACCGGTCGGTTGACGTTTGGGAGGATGTCGTCCGAAGGCCGGACGGTGCGCCCGAAGAAATGAGCGGAGCCGGCTGGAGTCAACTGGACTGGGCAGTCAGGGTCAATGCTGGTTACGTAGTCCTTAGCGTCGGCGCCAACGACATCGGGGTTTCCGACTTGTCGTGGCTGAGGCTCCCCGACGGGAGTACCAAGGAAGACGAATTGCAGCGGCGCGTCGCTGATGTCAGGGGCGGGGTGGGCAACCTCTTAGAGGAATTGATCACTAAGACCGATTCCAGAGTGGTGGTTACCACCTACTACAACCCTGCGGGGCCTTCCCCCACGGGTTTGGATGGGTGTCCAGGCGAGTGCTTCTCTAACTTGGTCAGCGAGGTCGTGAATGCCTTGAACGGCGCCATCAGAGAGGCGGTCGAGCAGCACGACTCCCGGGTGCAGGTTGCCGAAATCTCCCCGCTCTTTGAGGGGCATGAGGCCAGCTCCTCCTTCGGCCCGAACTGGGTGCGCGAACCGGTCGAGAAGATTCTAGGAGTCCAAGTGAGCGCATATTGCTCGCAAGAATCGAACGAAGACACCTGGATCAGCACGTTCGACTGCATTCACCCCACCGAGGAGGGCATGCGGGCCATTGCGTCGGCCGTATCGGAACTGTTTCTGGAGTCTGGAGAGTCCTAAGCTCACGCTTTCGGCAAGAGGGGCAACGCTTTGAAGCCGCCTTGCGTCCCCCTGGCGGGCTAATCGCTCCAGTCTTTGACCCAGTGCGGTTCCCAGTTTCCCGATTCAGATCCCTGGGGATCGTCTTGGATCTTGGGCGCCTTGCCCGTCTCCTGCGAATCTTGGGCTCTGGATTTTCGCATCCTCGGGTAGAAGATGCCCACTAGGCAGAGACAAATAATCAAGACAGGCGCCGCGTAGTTGAAAAAAAATGTAGCCATTGACGGGTTCTAGAGACTTCCCAGGGGGAGTAGGCGTTTAGGTTTGCTCCCTGTGAACTCTACTCATTCGTCGAAATCGGGATCACCAGTTCCTGATCCTCATAGATTAGGTCGGGGCTGTCAAGACCGTTGGCCTCAACGATTGCTTCCACTGTCACTCCGTACCGTTCTGCGATCTGACCGAGAACCTGTCCAGGCTCCACTGTGTGTATGAGAGTCGGGCGTGTTTCTGTCTGAGTCGTTGAGGTCGTAGTTGGCGTGGTGGCCGTTGGAGGCTGTGGCGGGGCAGCCGAGGTTGGCGGCGGCGCCACGGGAATGCGTTCAGGGGAGGTCACTTGGGCTTGTGACGTGGTCGGAACCGTGGCAAGAGTCGCAGTGGTATCGTCGGGAGGCTCTGAGGTGGTTTCATCACTTCCGCTTGAGCAACTCGCCAAGAGCATCAAGACACCGGCAGCGATCAAAATAGTGGAGAAGAGTATTCGTCTCACGCTCAGATGCTAATGCCTGGAATTTGCTGCGATGCTCAATTGTCGTCGGGCGGCGGGATCACCAGTTCCTGATCCTCATAGATTAGGTCGGGGCTATCAAGACCATTGGCCTCAACGATTGCGTCTACCGAGACTCCGTACTGTTCTGCGATCTGACCGAGCACTTCCCCCTGGTTTACCTTGTGTATGCGAGGGCCTCCAGGCGGACGGGAGGTGGTTGTCTCTGGAGTTGCGGCCGTCGGAATCGTCGAGGTCGTAGTCGTGGAAGTGGTTATGACCGGGCTGCGAGTTTCGCTGCTGGAGGTCGTGCTTCCGTCTGCGGACCCTCCGCTTCCGCCGAAACAACTGACGGCTAAGAGTGGCAGCGCCACTACGGCTAGCGGTAGCAGTCCCAACGTCCTTCGCACGCCCTAATGCTAGTTCGCTTATTTAAGTTGAGTCGGAATCGAATTCAGCCAATTCCTCTCAAAAGAGTGCGCCAGCGCCTTGTTCGCGGCGTTGTTCAGGTGTCTCTAATTGTCCTCGGGTGGAATGATCAACTCGTCTTCAGGAAAAATCATGTTGGAATCCTCGAGGTTATTGGCCTCGACGATTGCGTCGACTGTCACGTTGTATTTTTCGGCGATCGAACCTAAATAGTCTCCCGTTTCCACTATGTAGACGAACGTTCCACCTCCGCTCGGGCGGGTTTGAGTTGTGGTTTCCTGTTCAGTCGTAGAGACAGGCGGGCTTGAGGTAGTGGTGGTCGGCTGAGGCAGAGTGGTGGTCGTAGTGGGTGGGATGACTGGCTCCTCAACCAACGTGGTCGTCGTGGTTGTAGTAGGGACGGTGGTCGTCGTCGTAGAAGTGGGAATCTCATCGGTTTCCCCGTTTTCCCCGCCGCCTCCGGTGCAGCTTGCCAAGATAGTCAGGTAGCCGAAGGCGAGCAATGTAATGTAAACGACTCTGAGCCTCGTGGTTCGCAACACGAGAATACTTTACATTCCTTCGGAGTCTCCAACCGGAATTTGGTTACTCGAGTTCCTTAACCTGCCCGTAACGCTTGCGCCGTGACGCTTTAAATCGGTGAGAGCACAAGAAGCGGCAGCGGACGCAGCGGAAGATATTCGCAGTCCGGCGGTCAATAGGGAGTAATTTCGAGTCATGCAGGTTGAAAAGCGGCATTCCAACGAGTTGACGAGTCCAACTCCCAGCGTTGTTTGCGCGAAGCTTTTTTGTGCTGAAAAGGCTTCAGCGTCCCTGGTCTTTAATCCCCGGCGGGCGGAGGCTTGGCTGCTTCCCGAGCCCGTGGCGACTGAGGATTCCATCTCAATGTGCAGGTTTCACGCAGAAATCTTTAGAGCTCCGGTGGATTGGGTGTTTACAGATCAGAGGATTACGGAGGACGAGCCTGCGGAACTGGACGAGCCTGCGGAACCTGCGAAACATACAGGCGAAGAGGTTCTTGCTCCGATGGATTTGCTTTATCCGGAAAACGGGTCAAGCGAAGAGGGCGGGTCGAGCTCCGAGGAGGAGGTCGAATCCCTCGCAGTCTCGGACGAATCCGAATCGGATAGCCCTGAAAATGACAAAACCCCCCTGCTTGCCCGAGCCTTTCGAAACTCGCAGAGCCTCCTCGGCGAATCCTAGCGAGAGGAGTTTCTAGGCGGGTAGGGAAGGAATTGCCCTACTGAGCAAGGCACACTTTCGGAGTGCTGCGTGCGATCGGCCAGAACTTCGGAAGTGCTCTGCGCCGCCGCATTCTCTGGCTTCTGCTTCTCACCGCAGTATTTCTCGCAGCGGTCTGCTCGGTGTTTTTCTTCTACGTTTTGCCGCTTCGTGAGTCGTTGAACCCGGATGAGGCTGACGATCCTTCCTCCTCACCTTCGACGACCCTGAGCGTCGCGCCTAGCAGTTCGACCACTTCGACTTCAACGACTGCTGCATCCACGACCACCACGACCACCACCTTGGCACATTGGTACGACCCAGCGAACTTCGGCGAGGCGCCGGAAACTAAGACCAAAGGCGTATTGAGTTTTCGGGGTTCGCCTTCGCGCAGTTGGTACGGAACTGGCCCGCTTCCTCAAGACGCTCCCCGCAAACTTTGGCGGTTTCCTGCGAATTCCGATATGTGCATGATGTCCGCCTACCAGGGCGGGGAAGTGAGGTGGTGCGGGACGGGCTGGACCGGTCAACCCGCAGTGTTTGAGTATCAGGAAAAAACCTGGGTCGTCTTTGGCGGCTACGACGGCAAAGTCCACTTCCTCGACGCCGAGACGGGTGAGAGGATGCTCTCCGACTTTGAGACGGGAGACATAATCAAGACCTCGGTGACTATCGACCCCGACGGGTTTCCTCTTGCCTATTTCGGCTCTCGCGACGACTATTTCCGCATAGTTGCCTTCGACCGCGGCGAACCCGTTGAGTTGTGGTCACTGAACGCCTATGAAGTTCCGAGAGTCAGGTGGAACGACGATTGGGATTCCTCCCCGATAGTAATCGACGACCACCTCTTTCTCGCAGGAGAAAACAGCTACTTCTTCATCTACCGTCTCAATCGCTCGGAAGGCCCAGAAGGGGTTGAAGTGTCCCCGGAACTAGTGGTGCAGATGGAGGGCTGGGACGACCAACTGCTTGAAGACCTCAGGGAGAGCGACGGCGATAACCCCAACATCTCTATCGAAGCCTCCCCGACCATTAGCGGAGACACGCTCTACATCGCCAATTCGGGGGGGCTCATAACCGGCTGGGACATTTCCGTGCTTCGTGAGAGCGTGCCGCCAGAGAAACTCCCCCAGGTGTTCCGTTTCTGGGCAGGAGACGACGTGGACTCGACCCCGGTGGTTGACGAAGAGGGCTACGTCTACGTAGGCGTAGAGCATGAGAAGCGAAACACGGAACGTTCAGGGGAGGTCGGGCAACTCGTCAAGCTCGATCCCTCCAACAAAGACGACCCGGTGGTCTGGTCGCTGTTTGACGACACATATGTCCCTTCGGGCGTCTGGAGCACTCCCGTGGTCTGGCGCGACATGGTCTACGCCACGACTCACACCGGCCGTTTCCTTGGCGTGGACCGCGAAACAGGAGAAATCCGTTGGGAAAAAGCCTTCCCCGCTCTGTTGTGGAGCAGCCCGGTCGTGATTGAGGAGACGCTCTTGTTGGCGGATGGGGAGGGTTATCTGCGGGCCTACGACGTCTCTGACACGTCGGTGGAACCTTCGGAGAAGTGGAGTCTGTCGGTCTCATGGCGTTTCGAATCAACTCCAGCGGTGTGGAAGGGAGTGATCTACGTAGGAGATCGGGTGGGAGGCCTCTTCGCCGTCGGGTGAACCCCCGAGGAGCCTGGACAGGGGCGTCTAGCCCCATTCCTCCAGGTTCCGATAGCGTGATCGCCGATGGCGGTACACGGACAAAGTCAAAGCCTTCCGTCCTCGTTCGATGAAAAGGTTCTGAAGCGCACGGCCAAGCGTCTAAGACAGCAAGGCCTGTCTCTCCCTACTTTCGCTCAACTGGCCGCTCCCTCCGCAGCGCCGCCCGGTGTTGCCGCCGCCCTCGAAGGCGTTGCTCGGGACGATCCCAATCCCCTCAACCTCTGGCGCGTCCACTGGTACAACCACTGGGAGGGCTTTCGTCCTCTGGATGTGCCTTCCCACGTGGTTCTTCCCCCGCAGATGACTGGAGTCGAAGCTCCCATAATCGTTGCGTTCGGAGACACCTTCCCGATGATCGGTTCGCACAAGTTGCTGGCCGCCTACTCTTGCCTGATTCCCCGGCTGGTGACCGGGGCGTTCGATCCCACGGTCCACCGGGCGGTCTGGCCTTCCACTGGCAACTTCGCCCGCGGCGGGGTGGCGATCAGTCGCATTCTGGGCTGCCGCTCGGTGGCGGTTTTGCCCGAGAATATGAGCCGAGAGCGGTTTGAGTGGCTTCGTTCCTGGGTCTCCGACCCGTCCGATGTCGTGGTGACCCCCGGCTCGGAGAGCAACGTGAAGGAGATATACGACGCCTGCGCCAGGTTGGCGGCTGAGGCCGAGGAGAAGACCTTCATATTCAACCAGTTCTCCGAGTACTCCAACCAGGCCGGCCACTATGCAGTGACCGGACGGGCTCTAGCCCATCTTTTCCACACTTACCTGCAGGAAAATCCCTCTGCTGTGCCGTCGGCTTTCGTCTCGGCGTCCGGTTCCGCCGGCACGCTGGGGGCGGGCGACTTCCTGAAAGATCACTTCGGCACGAAGATCGTGGCCGTGGAAGCTCTGGAGTGCCCGACCATGCTCTACAACGGGTACGGCGAGCACAACATCCAGGGAATCGGCGATAAGCACATCCCGCTGATTCACAACGTCATGAACACCGACGCCGTGGTGGGGGTTTCCGACGCAGCCACCGACGGTCTGTTCCTTTCCTTCGGTTCCAAGACAGGCCTGAGGCGGCTGGCGTCTCTCGGCGTATCCCCTGAAGTGTTGCCGCTGCTCTCCCACTTCGGGCTCTCCAGCATTTGCAACGTTCTTGCGGCCATCAAGTACGCCAAGACGACCTCTCAGGGACACGACGACGTCATCTTGACCGTCGCCACTGATGGAGCCGGACTTTACCGAAGCGAAAGAAAGCGGCTCTTGCGTGAGAGGTTCGGCGGCATTCTTGGAGCCGTAGAGATCGTGAGTCAGCTTGATCGGCATCTCTTTGGAGCTGACGTTTCGGACGTGGAAATACTTGACGACGCAGGTCGCAACAGAATCTTCAACCTGGGCTACTACACCTGGGTTGAACAGCAGGGCGTGAGCTTGGAGGACTTTGAGCGGCGGCGCTATCAGTCGTTCTGGAAGGGGCTGCACGCAATGCCGGAGCGCTGGGACGAAATGATCACTTCTCTCAACTCCCGCAGCGGCTTGCAGACGGGCTGAGGCTCCCCGCAAGTTGGAGGTCTTTCCGGGTTTCCGTTCGTTTCGGGTTCGCCCCCTGACTTGAGTTTGTGCGCGCCCTAGGCCGTTCCGAGGGCTGGCTTGGGCCGCCTCCCGGGGCTTCTTTCGACCCCTGCGACAGCCTCAATCCGTTCCTGCGCTATAGAAGACTGCTCTGGTCTTATCATCTGGCTGCCAAAAGGGGATTTCCAGACGAGGAATTCGTATCCCTAACCGACGCTCTAGACGAGCGAATCTGCGAGTTGGAGGGGCGGGGATTTCGCGTAACTCCCACTCTGCGGCCCCCCCGTTTGAGCGAAGAGTTGGGCGTGGAACTCTGGGTGAAGGACGAAACGTGCAACGTCACCGGCACACATAAGGCCCGCCACCTCATGGGCCAGGCACTTCACTTGGAACTAGAGGGCGTTTCCCGTCGCCGGCCTTTGGCCATCTCCTCTTGCGGCAACGCCGCTCTAGCGGCGGCCGTGGTGGCCCGCGCCGCCGACCGTCGGTTGAATGTGTTCGTTCCCACCTGGGCTGACCCCCTCGTGCTGGAGCGCTTAGCCAGGCTGGACGCGAACGTGGAGGTGTGCCCTCGCCGAAAGGGCTTCTCCGGCGATCCGTGCTACGCACGATTCGCTGAAGCCGTCTCCGCAGGTGCGCGGCCGTTTTGTGCGGTTGCCGCGGAGAACGTCATGGCCATCGACGGGGGGCGCACCCTGGCGTTCGAGTTGATCGAGGCGCTGGACGCCTCCGCCGGGCTGGACGCCGTGTTCGTTCAAGTGGGCGGCGGCGCCTTGGCCTCCAGCTTGATGCAGGGCTTTGCGGAAGCTGCTGCCGCGGGCGTGATAGATCGGCCTCCGAGTTTGTTCGCCGTGCAGACCGAGGGTTGCGCCCCTCTGTCGGCGGCATGGGAGCGCTTCGAGTCGTTGGCCGAGTCTGAATCCCCCCACGCCGCCCTTGAAAAGGCCGTCGCCGAGCCGGAGGAATTTATGCGGCCTTGGACATGTTCCGTCGACGCCCCGGCTAGCGCCGCTTCGGGCATCCTCGACGACGTGACCTACGACTGGCTGCCGCTGGTTTGGACGATGGCGGTTTACGGAGGCCGCCCGGTGGTTGTGCCCGAGTCCGTGATCCTGGAGGCGAACGACCTGGCGCGCCGACTGACGGACGTTCCAGTGGACCACACGGGGACAGCCGGCCTAGCTGGTCTCTGCCTCGCCCGTTCGGAGCGGTTGGTGCCCGCTGGAGCGCGCGTTGGGGTCTTGTTCACTGGCGTGGATCGCGCCCGCGGGGCCGGTTCGCTTCCAACGCTCGGTTAAAGTCGCGGCATGGATCTTGGAATCTCGGGGCGGCGGGCGGCTGTGGCGGCTTCCTCAGCCGGTCTCGGACTGGAAACCGCAGCGGCACTCTCGGAGGCAGGATGCGCCGTGCTCATTTCGGGGCGCAACCCCGACCGCCTAGCTGCAGCCGGGAAACTTTTGCCGGATGCGCAGCGTCTCCTCGCTGACGTCTCAACCCCCCTGGGGGCGGAGAAGTTTGTAAAGGAAGCCCGCGAACTGCTTGGAGGAATCGACATTCTCGTTGTCAACTCCGGAGGCCCTCCGGAAGGCGGTTTCGGCGACTTTGAGATGAAGGATTTCGCCGCGGCCATCGACCTGAATCTGCTGTCGGTGGTAGCAATGTGCACCGAGGTGGCAGGAGAGATGCGGGAAAGGAAGTGGGGGAGGATCCTGGCCATTACCTCATTGGCGGTGCGCCAGCCCATTCCGAACCTCATCTTGTCTAACACCGCCCGGGCTGGGGCGACCGGTTTTCTGAAGACGTTGTCTGCTGCGGTGGCCGCCGACGGGGTAACGGTGAACTCCATTCAGCCCGGTCTTCACGCCACCGACCGCCTTCGGTCGGTCTGGAAAGACGACTTCGAAACTCTGGCTCAGAGGGTCCCTACCCGCACCTTGGGCTCCCCCGAGGATTTCGGGCAGGTTGCCGCCTTTCTTTGCTCCGTTCCGGCGCGCTTCATAACGGGCGCCGCCATACCCGTCGACGGCGGGATGTCGCAAGGACTCCAGTAGTCCGGACACCAAGGCGGGATCAAGGAGACCAAGGGGAATTCAGTGCCCTGGCCGCCTAGTCGCGACGACGAGGTCTTTGCCCACATAGCTGCGGAGAAGGAACGCCAGTGCGTCACTCTGCAGCTGATCGCCTCGGAGAACTTCGCCTCCCCTTCGGTACTGGAGGCAACTGGGTCTGTGCTCACTAACAAGTACGCGGAGGGGTACCCGGGGCGCCGCTACTACGGGGGCAACTTGGTAATCGACGAGGTGGAAGAACTGGCCAGATCCCGCGCCGCCGCCCTGTTCGGCGCCGACCATGCCAACGTGCAGCCCCATTCGGGAGCCAACGCCAATATGGCTGCCTACGACGCCTTGCTTGAACCCGGCGACACCGTGCTGGGGATGAGTCTCGACCACGGCGGTCATCTCACTCACGGATCGCCGGTCAACGCCAGCGGCAAGCTCTACAACTTCGTGGGCTACGGGGTGACGCAGAGCGGCGAACGCCTTGATTATCAGCAGGTAGAAGACCTGGCCAGAGAGCATCGACCCAAACTCATAGTGGCGGGTGCCACGGCCTATCCCCGCATCATCGACCCCGTCCCTTTCGGGGAGATTGCCAGAGCCGTCGGAGCCAGGTTCATGTTCGACGCCGCTCACGTGGCGGGCCTCATTGCCGGGGGCGTGCACCCCAACCCCGTCGGAGTTTGCGACGTGATGACTTTCACCACCCATAAGACGCTGCGCGGCCCGCGCGGCGGATGCATCGCGTGCGTATCCGAGTTGGCCAAGCCGATTGACCGGGCGGTTTTTCCTGGCGCGCAGGGCGGCCCGCTTGAACACGTCATCGCTGCCAAGGCGGTGGCCTTTTCCGAAGCCGCCTCGCCGGCCTTCGCCGATTACGCCCGATCAGTAGTAGAGAACGCCCAGAACTTGGCCGAGCACCTTTCCTATGAGGGTCTTCGGCTAGTTTCTGGCGGCACGGAGAACCATCTGATGCTGGTCGATCTGCGTCTCTTTGACTCTGAACTAACCGGTGCGGCTGCCCAAAACGCACTGGAGCGGGCGGGCATAACGCTCAACAAGAACACGATTCCGGGCGACGAGCGCAGCCCGTTCGTGACGAGCGGTCTGCGCATAGGCACGGCCGCAGTCACCACGCAGGGCATGGGAGCAGACGAGATGCCGCTCATCGCTTCGGCGATTGGGCGCGCCCTGCGCGGGCGCGCCCAAGAAGAAGTTTTAGATCGAGTGCGGGAAGAGGTCCGGGAACTCTGCGCCAACTTTCCGCCTTACGGCTAACCTATTGCCGGAAGTGTCCTTAGACTTCAAAAGTAGTGCTCCGAATTCCCGCTCATTCAAACTCCGCTTCGTACACGACCGCGCAGATCTGCGGGCAAAGTCTGAAAGCGTGCTGACAGAATCGTGCTGAAAGAATCGATGAAGACAAGAGATGCACAAACTCGTGAGATGCGTAAAGGTTTCGGGGATGCCTTGTCTATGGCTTTTGAAATGGTCGCGACGCCGGCCTTGTTCGCTTTCTTCGGATTTCTTCTCGACCGGACGGCGGGCACGACGCCGCTGTTCACCTTGCTGTTCAGCTGCACAGTCCTGACCTACACCATCTGGAAGACCTTCAAGGGGTATGAGAAACGGATGCAGGAATACGAGCGGCCCGGTGGTTGAAACGAATCCGGATCTAACTCCGGCGTCGGGCGGATCTCCAGAGCGCCAGGTCGTAGGGGATCTCGCCCGCCGCTGGTTCATAGTGGGTCCGTTGCTCACCGTATTGAGCTTTGCGATCTGGGGTTTCGCGGGCCTCTACTCGGCTTTGTTGGCCCTCGGTTTAGTCATGTTGAACTTCCTGATCGGCGCAGCCGCTATCGGGTACTCAGTTCGAATATCGCTCAAAGCGCTCGGCCCGGCCGTGATGGGCGGCTACCTGCTCCGTCTGGGCTTGCTGGCTGCGGTCGTGCTGCCCCTGAAATCGCAAGACTGGTTTGCGCCGCTGCCGTTCGGTATCGTCTTGCTTGTGACTCACATAGGACTCCTGCTTTGGGAGCTTCGACATGTTTCCGCCACCCTTGCGTACCCGGGACTCAAGCCTTCCTCCCCCCGACGGAAGGGACATCTTGACGTCTCCTCGGCATCCGAAGCCGGGGCAACCCGCGGAGAGTAGGCGGCGTGGAGTTTCCTCCGGTAACGCACCTGTTTGAGTGGCCGAATTTCCTCTTCGGGGATTCACCTCTGGCGGTCAACAAGACTGTCATCATCTATCTCGCAGCCCTGGTCTTGACTGCGGGAATCTTCTCACTGGCGGCGCGCAAGCGATCCTTGGTGCCATCAGGCGTCCAGCACGTGGCGGAGGGCGGCGTCAATTTCGTGGAGAACAGCATCGTCATGCAGACGATCGGCCCAGACGGCAAAAGGTTCATGCCCTTCCTCACCACGCTCTTTTTCTTCATCTTTTTTGCCAACATTTTCGAAGTCATCCCGTTCATCCAGTTCCCCGCCAACTCTCGGATGGCGGTTCCGCTCATGCTGGCTCTGGTCGTGTGGGGTGTCTACAACTACATAGGCATCCGCAGCCAGGGGTTCTGGGGTTATTTGAAGAGTTCGCTGTTCCCACCTGGAGTTCCCAAGGCCCTCTACCTGATAGTCACGCCCATCGAGTTCTTCTCCACGTTCGTGATCCGGCCGCTTTCCCTGGCCATCCGACTTTGGGCGAACATGGTGGCAGGTCACCTGCTCCTCGTGACCTTCGCAGTGCTCTCAGCAGCGCTCTGGGGGTTCTTCTATGTTCCTTCGGTGCTGCCGTTCGCCGCACTCGTTTTGTTGACAGCCTTCGAGATATTCGTGAGCGGCCTGCAGGCGTTCATATTCACGATTCTCACGGCCGTGTACATTGGCGGAGCGCTGCATGCCGAGCATTGATGAACAACCGCCGGCGCTTCTCCGCATTGTTCGCTCAGTTGCGCCACCCAGTACGCCTTAAAGAGAAACCGCAAATAAGCAAGAGGAGAAGATAAGTGCAGACCCTTCTCAACACAATCGGAATACTCGCCCAGACGGAGGCCGGCGAACTCCTCAACGGCCTTAGGGCCGTCGGGGCAGGTCTTGGCTACGGACTAGCAGCCGTAGGCCCGGGCGTCGGCATCGGTTTGGTGGTCGGAAACGCCATCTCTTCGATGGCGCGCCAACCCGAGTCGGCTGGAATGGTTCGAACCACCATGTTCCTGGGCATTGCTTTCACCGAAGCTCTCGCCCTGATCGGGTTCGTCGTCTTCATCCTGCTCTTTTCCTAGCAGAAGCGCAGAAGCGGGAGACGACCGGTGAACACACCTTCTTTGCAGCCTCGCAGGCGTCGATTGTTCGGAGTGCCTGTGCTGGCGGGCGTCCTCTCCGTCTTGGCCGTGTTCGCAGCCTCCCCGGTTTCAGCCGCTGAAACCATCGGGGGCTGCATGGCCAAAGAACTGGAGAACCTTCAGTGGGGCGGTCTCACGGGGGCGGAAGCGTTCGAGGAACTTGAACATGCCGCCCATGCCACCGGGGACGATTCGCAAGCCGCCAAAGACGCAAAATCGGCCTTTGAGAGTTTTGAGACGAGGCTTGAATCCTGTCTGACCGCGCCCAATCCGATCATTCCGGAAGTAAACGAGATCATCTGGGGCGGGATCGCTTTCCTGGTGCTCTTGGCGTTGATGCAGTGGAAGTTGTTCCCTGCCGTGAGGCGCGCCATGGATCGACGGACAGCCAAGATACAAGAAGACCTCGATGCCGCCGAGCAGACCCGAGCCGAGGCCGGCGAGGTCAAGTCCCGGTATGAAGCGGAACTCGCCGAGACAAAAGCCGAGGCGGGCAGAATCATCGATGACGCACGCCAAGAGGCGGATCGTGTCAGAGCCGATCTCATGGCTCGCGCCGAAGCCGACGCCGCCGGGGTGCGCGAACGTTCCGTTCAGGACGTGGAAGCCGCCAAGCGTCAGGCTTTGGCCGATTTACAGAGCGAAGTCTCGGAGATTGTCATTGGCGCCGCCGAGACTGTGATTCGGCGCAACCTCGATCACGACGCTCAGAACGAACTCATTGAGGACTACATTGCCCGGGTCGGATCGCAGAAGTAGCAAACTCCTGCGGCGCTGGAGGCGGTGATGACCCCGGATCGGATTGCGTGCTATGCAGAGGCCGTCGTGGCCGTGGCAAAAGCCGAGGACGACTTAGCGGTTGTGGAGGACGAGTTGTTTGCCCTGGCGCGCGTGCTCGAGAGCTCCGATGAACTGCGCGAGGCCCTCTCCGACCGCCGCATTCCCGCCGCCCGCCGGCAGCAGATAGCCGAAGATGTGCTCGCCGGACGGGTCTCCGATGCGACCCTCGCGCTTGTGTCCATGGTGGTTGCAGCCGGGCGGGGAGGCGACCTGGGGAGCATCATTTCCGCCGCCGTGGAGCGCAGCGCCTCGCTCAGAGAAAAGGCTGTGGCCGAAGTCCGCTCGGCCGTCACTCTGAGCGACGATCAGCGCCGCCGCCTAGGCGAGGCGCTCAAAGAAGCCACCGGCAAGGACGTCACTGTCAAAGTCATTGTCGACGGGGACGTCTTGGGCGGTTTGATCACCCGCATCGGCGACGAGGTCATCGACGGCAGCGTTCGCACTCGTATTAACCAACTTCGTGAGGCTTTCTAGGAGGGTCATGGCTGAACTAACCATCGACACCGCCGAGATTTCGTCGGCCATCCGCCGCAATCTGGAGGGGTTCGAGCCCTCCATCACCCAGACCCAGGTAGGGCGCGTGGTGGAGGTAGGAGACGGCATTGCGCGCGTCAGCGGCCTGCCGTCCGCCGCAGTCAACGAGATGCTGGAATTCGCCGGAGGAACAGTCGGGCTGGCGCTTAACCTCGACGAAGACCTAATTGGCGCTGTCGTCCTGGGGGAAGTGGACGAAATCGAAGAGGGTCAGACGGTGAGAGCCACCGGGGACATCCTCTCTATACCCGTCGGAGACGCCTTGCTGGGCCGGGTGGTTAACTCCCTGGGTGCCCCCCTCGACGGGCGCGGGCCGCTCGGGAGTCATCAGACCCGCCGCCTGGAGGTGCAGGCTCCGGGAATCACCGGGCGCAAGCCGGTACACGAACCCATGCAGACCGGCATCAAGTCGATCGACTCCCTCATTCCGATCGGACGCGGGCAGCGGGAACTCATCATCGGTGATCGCAAGACCGGAAAGACCACCATCGCCACCGACACCATCTTGAACCAGCGCGGCCAGGATGTCCGCTGTATCTATGTGGCGATCGGGCAAAAAGCTTCCACTGTGGCGCAGACCGTGGCCACCCTGGAAGAACACGACGCCATGGAGTACACGGTGGTCGTGGTGGCTGCGGCCTCCGACCCAGCTCCTTTCAAGTACCTTGCGCCTTACGCGGGTTGCGCGATGGGGCAGCACTGGATGGATGGGGGCGGTCACGCCCTCGTGGTCTACGACGATCTCTCCAAGCAGGCGGAGGCTTACAGGCAACTCTCGCTTCTGCTGCGACGCCCCCCAGGACGGGAGGCTTACCCGGGCGACGTGTTCTATCTGCACAGCCGTTTGTTGGAGAGAGCAGCGAAACTCAGCGACGACCGCGGTGCGGGTTCGCTGACGGCGCTGCCGATCATAGAGACCAAGGCAGGCGACGTCTCCGCCTACATCCCCACCAACGTCATCTCCATCACGGATGGGCAGATCTATCTTCAGGATGACCTCTTCAAGTCAGGTATCCGACCAGCGGTGGACGTGGGCATCTCCGTTTCGAGGGTGGGTTCTGCGGCTCAGATCCAGGCCATGAAGACCGCCGTGGGCACGCTCAAGGCCGACCTTCAGCAGTTCCGCGAACTCGAGGCTTTCGCTGCCTTCGGCTCCGACCTCGACAGCGTCTCGCAGGCTCAGTTGGAGCGTGGATACCGGCTGACCGAACTGCTCAAGCAAGGCATAAACAAACCTATGGGTGCGGCTGAGCAGGTGGTGTCCATCTTTGCGGGCACCAGGGGATATCTAGACGCGATTCCCGTTGAAGACGTGAGGCGTTTTGAAGAAGGGCTGTTGGAGTCGGTGCGTACCCGCCGTTCCGACCTGCTCGCCCGGATTGCCGACACGGGCTCGGTTGACATCGAAGAACTCGACGCCCTCGTGAAGTCCTACGCGGATGAGTTCGAGAGCACGCAGAAAGAGCAGGGCGATGAGCCCGACGTGGAAGAGGTGGCCGATGCCTCGGTGAGCATGGTCGACGACGACCGAACGCTCCCGGAGGAAGACATAGACCGCCCCGAGAACTCGTAGCGGCAGGTAGGAATCGGGTCGTGCCGGGCGGCGAGGAGCGAATACTCAGGCGGCGGATCTCTTCGGTTCAATCGACCAAGAAGATCACACGCGCCATGGAACTCATCGCAGCCACTCGGGTGGCCAAGGCGCAGATGCGGGCGAATGCAGCCCGCCCCTACGCCAACCGTATAACCGCCGTAATTGAGGATCTAGCCGCTTCTGGAACCACGACCGAGCACCCTCTCCTCCGTCAGAGCGAAGAAGTCCGCAGGATTGGCTACATAGTTGTCTCTTCCGACAGAGGGCTGGCCGGTCCTTACAACTCAACTGTCATCAGAGCCGCCGAGCGGGAAATTATGGCCGCTCGCGGTGAAGGCCTTGACTACTCCCTGATGCTCGTAGGGCGTAAGGCCAAGGACTACTTTCGCTTCAGGAACTACAAAATCGACGCCGCCTTTGAAGGCATGACCGACAGCCCCACCTACAAGCAAGCGCGCTCCCTGGCCGCAGAGGTCAAGGAGCGTTTCGTCGCCGGAGAGATAGATCGTGTCCTGATCGTCTACATGGAGTTCGTTTCCCTGGGGTCGCAGAACGTGGCGGTCCGCCGTTTTCTGCCTTTAGCCAGCGTTGCGGAGATCGCCGAGTTGGGAGAGGGGGCTTCTCTGGCGCGAGCCTCTTTTGAGTTCGAGCCTTCGCCGGAGAGAGTGTTGGAATCGCTGCTGCCGCGCTATGTGGAAAGCCGCCTTTTCTCGGCTCTGCTCGACGCTTCCGCTTCAGAGCATGCCAATAGGCAAAGAGCTATGAAGGCGGCCACCGACAACGCGGAGGAACTGATAGTGAAACTGACTCGGATGATGAACAGAGCCCGCCAGGACGCCATCACCACTGAGATCATGGAAATCGTGGGCGGAGCCGAAGCTCTCCGTACACCGGCTGCCGCCTAGCGTCTTGGCGTCGGTGATGAGGAGCGCGGTCACGTGAACTCGACGGAACTAGCTCAAACTAGGAATGCCCAGACTAGGAATGCCCAGGTGAGGAGCAGCAAGTAATGAACAACGACACCAAAGTCGGACGAGTCGTGGCAATCGCCGGTCCTGTGATCGACGCTGAGTTTCCTCCCGACGCCCTGCCCGAGATCAATACGGCGGTGAGCTTCGACGTGACGGTCGACGGCAAGACGGTCACCGTTCCGGCCGAGGTGGCGCAGCAGATCGGCGGCAACAGGGTTCGCGCCATCGCCATGCGTCCTACCGACGGTCTCACCAGGGGTACCGAGGTGCGCAACCTGGGTCGGGGCATATCGGTGCCTGTGGGCGACGCCACGCTCGGTCACGTCTGGAACGTCCTAGGCGACTGTCTCGACGCCGACCGTGAGAGTTTGGACATCACCGAAGAATGGGAAATCCACCGACCCGCCCCTCCTTTTGAGGAGTTAGAGCCCACTACGCAGATGTTCGAGACGGGCATCAAGGTCATTGATCTGCTGACCCCTTACAAGCAGGGGGGAAAGATCGGCCTATTCGGGGGTGCAGGCGTCGGAAAGACCGTGCTCATCACTGAGATGATTCGGAGGGTGGCTGAACAGCACGGCGGCGTGTCGGTCTTCGCCGGAGTGGGCGAACGCACTCGCGAAGGCACCGACCTGTTTCTGGAAATGGGCGAGTCGGGCGTTTTGGAGAAGGCGGCCCTGGTTTTCGGGCAAATGGACGAGCCTCCAGGTGTGCGCCTCAGAGTCGGCCTTGCCGGCGTGACGATGGCCGAGTACTTCAGGGACGTTCAGAACCAGGACGTACTCTTGTTCATAGACAACATCTTCCGGTTCGTGCAAGCCGGCTCCGAGGTCTCCACCCTCTTAGGGCGCATGCCCTCGGCTGTGGGCTATCAGCCCACCCTGGCTGATGAGATGGGTGAGCTGCAGGAGCGGATCACCACCACACGCGGTCGTTCCATCACCTCTCTGCAGGCGGTCTACGTGCCCGCCGACGACTACACCGATCCTGCTCCTTTTACCTCCTTCACCCACTTCGACGGCACGACGGAACTTTCCCGAGACATCGCTGCCCTAGGCATCTACCCCGCCGTCGACCCCTTGGCTTCCACGTCAACGATCCTCACCCCAGAGGTAGTGGGAGAGCGTCACTACCGGGTTGCTCGCCGGGTTCAGGAAATACTCCAGCGCTACAAGGAACTGCAGGACATCATCGCCATTCTGGGGCTTGACGAACTCTCCGAGGAAGACAAGGTGATCGTCTCGCGTGCCCGCAAGGTTCAGCGGTTTCTCTCTCAGCCGATGTTCGTGGCCGAGGTGTTCACCGGGATGTCAGGGGTGTTTACCTCGGTGTCCGAGACGGTCGAAAGTTTTGACGCCCTAGTTGAAGGCGAACTCGACGAGATCCCGGAGCAGGCGTTCTTCATGGTCGGCGGCACCGAGGACGTGGAACGCAAGGCCGCCGAACTGCAGAAGAAGGCGGCGTAGGTCCTAGGGATCTGGCTGCGGGCGGACGATGCCACTTCAGGTTGAATTGGTCTCCCCGGAGGGGGTGATGCTTACCGCCGAGGCCGACATGATCCTGACTCGTACCACCGACGGCGACATCGCCTTTCAGCCGGGACACGTTTCCTTCGTCGGCAACCTTCGCCCCGGAGTGGTGAAGGTGAATGCCACTGACGGCGCAGTCCACTATCTGGCAGTGCATGGCGGTTTCGTGGAGATTGCCTCCGATAACGTCGCCATACTCTCCGACACCGCTGAGATCGCTTCGGAGATCGACACTTCTCGAGCTTCCGACGCGCTGGAGCGGGCCAAGGCTGCCCTGAAGGAGGAATCCGGGGATGAAAGGGCGGTCATCGACGCAATACGGCGGGCCGAAGTCCGCTTGGCCGCAGCCTCCGCCGCAGCCTCCGCCAGCGCCGGGGCTGGGGCTGCCACCGCGGTTCCTAGCTCTTAGAACTCGCTGCTCAGCCATTCGCTGATTCAGCCCGATCGTCTAACTGCGTTGCATGGCGAAGCGTTCATGGAGCCGCGCTTTGGTGACCGGGGCGTCTGCAGGTCTGGGTCGGGCGTTCGCGCTGGAACTGGCTCGGCGGGGCGTGGAGATCGTGGCGGTGGCGCGCGACGGCGACCGCCTAAAATCTTTGGCTGCCTCCGTGGACGTTGCGGTGGAGGTCATGCCTGCCGACTTGGCTGCTGCCGACCAGTTAGAAGCCGTTGCTCAACGCTGCGCCGATCCGGAGCGTCCCGTGGATCTCCTAGTCAACAACGCCGGAATTTGGGACTTCGGCATGCTTGACAGCGTCGAAGGGGAGAGGGTGAAGGAGATGGTGGCTCTCAATGTGGCGGCTGTGGTGAGACTTTCCACCGCCTGTGTCGGACGAATGCTGTCGGAAGGCAAGGGCGCGATCCTGAACGTATCGTCGGTGGCGGGGGAGCAGCCGCTGCCTTTTGAAGCCGTATACGCAGCCTCCAAAGCCTTCGTCACCAACTTCGGGCAGGGCCTTCACGAGGAGGTGCGCGCCAGGGGTGTCACGGTTACCACCGTTCTGCCTGGTCTTACGCGCACCGAACTGCACACCAGGGCGGGGTGCGGGGATCAGATCAAGCACTATCCCCCTTGGCTCTGGATGGACGCCGAGAGGGTAGCCGTCTTGTCTCTGCGCGCCCTCGCACGGCGCAGGGCGGTCTGCGTACCGGGGTTCGGATACGGATTGATCTCGGCTATTTCCCAGGTGATTCCCAGGTATCCGAAGCGGAAACTTGCCGCCGTCATCAACAGGCGCCGTATGGAGATGACTTGAATCGGCAAACGCTAAGGCTGTTTTTGATACCAGGGTCTTTGCCTTGCTAACCTCGTAAGAAAGCGCTGACGGAAGAAAGAGAGCACACCCGATGAGAAGTCATGAAATCGAATACCAGATATACGGAGACGACCTGCAGTTTGTAGAGGTCAGGCTAGACCCAGGCGAAACCGTGATCGGTGAAGCCGGAGCGATGATGTATATGAACCCGGGCATCGAGTTCGAGGCCAAGATGGGTGACGGCAGCGAGCCCGACTCCGGGATGTGGGGGAAGCTCAAGTCCGCCGGCAAACGGATTTTGGCTCAGGAATCGCTCTTCCTGACCCACTTCACCAACCACGGGCCTCAGCCGTCCAGCGTTTCCTTTGCTGCGGAGTTCCCTGGAAAGATTGTGGCGGCTGACCTCGCGCAGATGAATGGAAGCATCACCTGCCAGAAAGACGCCTTTCTTTGCGCCGCTCTGGGGACGAAGTTGGACATCGCATTCAACCGCCGCCTCGGCACGGGTCTTTTCGGCGGCGAGGGTTTTATCCTCCAGAGGCTTACCGGTGACGGTCTAGCCTTTCTGGCTGCCGGAGGCACGATCGTGCGCCGCGACCTGAGGGGTGAAACGCTCCGAGTTGATACGGGTTGTCTGGTGGCGTTCACCGATGGAATCAATTACGGCATCGAGCGGGCTGGAAACCTCAAGTCAAGCATTTTCGGCGGCGAGGGTCTTTTCTTGGCCACCCTGGGCGGTCACGGATCTGTTTGGCTGCAGTCGCTGCCGTTCTCACGCCTGGCCGACCGTGTGCTGATGGCTGCCTCTAACCTGCCCGGAACTTCCAAGGGAGAAGGATCTTCGGTTGCTTCTCTCTCCGGCCTTTTCGAGCGCTGAAGTTGATTCACTAACAGGACTGCAAAAGAACGGACATCTGGCGGGCGGGGGCGGCTGCTTTGACGCCTGAAGGAAGTGGGGAGGTACCCACCCAAGACCCGCGTCCGCAGGGATTGCGTCCGGCTCAATCGTTGTTGCTGGTGAACACCGGCGACGGAAAAGGTAAGTCCACAGCGGCGTTCGGGGTGCTGTTGCGCGCCCTCGCCATGGGATGGCGCTGTGCTGTGGTGCAGTTCTTGAAGTCGGGTGACTGGAAAGTCGGCGAAGAGAAGACAGGCAGGGAACTGGGCGTGGACTGGTGGGCGCTGGGAGAGGGCTTTACGTGGGACTCCGAGGATCTTGACGTAGACGAGACCGTGGCTCGCCAAGCCTGGGAACACGCCCGTTCGCTGATCGAAACCGCCCAACACCGCCTTGTCGTGCTCGACGAGGTGACCTACCCCATGAACTGGGGTTGGATAGATGCCGACGAAGTGGTGAGAGTGCTGAGCGGGCGTCCCGAGAAAGTGAACGTCGTCTGCACCGGACGCGACGCACCGGACACCCTGATCGAAGCAGCCGACACCGTCACCGAAATGCGGAGCGTCAAGCACGCTTACGACTCCGGCATAGCCGCCAAGAAGGGCATCGACTACTAGATCTCCGGCGGGCTGGCAACCCTCCTGTCGGCGAGGGCGGGGGGTGGCGCTGCCCCGTCAGGCTCTGCGCCCGAGGGGCAATCCCCTTCAGGAGACTGAGACCGAGATGGTGTGCCAGCCGCTGGCGCCATTAGGCGCCGGAGACGTTCTTTGTGAAGTCTGAGTTCTGCCCCCACCATCGGTTGCCCGCACCCTGATCTGATGATTGCCCCGTGTAGCGTCCCACGCATACAGCCACTGCCGCCAGGAGTTGATAGACATGTTCAAACTGAGTTCGGCTCTTTGCCAAGGCCCGTCGTCGATCTGAACCTCGACGCGTTCGATGCTGCGTGAAGGCGCCCAAGCAACCCCCGCAACCGCTACCCGCCCAGCCGAGATTCTCGACCTGTTGCGGGGAACGTCTATACGCGACTGCGTCTTGATAGGGCCTTCCTTCGCCCAACCCCGAGGAACCCAGTAGGAGTCAAATCCTTCCCAGGTGGTGAGGCGAATTTCTTCCAGCCACTTGGTGGCCGACACGTATCCGTAGAGCCCCGCCACCACGAGCCTCACCGGGAAGCCGTGGTCTCTGGGGAGCGGATCACCGTTCATGGCCACCGCCACGAGGGCTACCCTTCCGTCGTAGGCCAGGGCGGTCGGGAAGCCGGAATTCCAGTTGTCCACAGAGCGTCCGACGATCTGCGTTGCTCCCCGCTGTACTCCAGCTCGATCCAGGACGGCGCGCAGGGGGACGCCTCTCCAGACGGCGTTGCCCACCAAGTTTCCACCGACTTGGTTGGACACACAACTCAGGGTGACGGCCTCCTCCACCAGCCCCATCGCCAGCAGTTCGTCGAAGTTGAGAGTGTAAGGATTGTCTACCATGCCCGTGACTTGCAGTCTCCAGGTGTCCGCCCGCACGACGGGCTTGGAGATGGCGGTGTCGATCAGATAGAAGTCGGAGTTGGGCGTGATGATCGGGGAGATACCCCCCACTTCTCCGTCGAAGTATCGGCTAGGGCGCCGCGCCGCAGTCGTAGTGGGCGCAGGTTGGGTGGTGGGGGGAGGTTGGGTGGTGGGCGCAGCGGTTGTGGTCACCCCCGGTGGTTGGGGGGACGTGCTCGGAGGAGCTGAGATCGTGGTGGAAGGTGCTGCTTGAGAGGTTGCAGTAGTGGGCGCCGTGGTGCCCGGTGCTGTGGTGCCCGGCGCTGTGGTGCCTGGCGCTGTGGTGCCTGGCGCTGAAGCGCCCGTCGTCGTGCTACCCGAAGTTCTCCCGCTGGTGGTGGAAGTCGCCGCCTCTATGGGTGCGGGAGGCCTTTCACCTTCACCGCCGGTTGAACTCGGACCGGTAGTGGGCGGAGCGGCGTTCAGTGCCTGATTTAGCTTTTCGGCAACTTCGGAACGCGAGTCCTCCACTCCTCTCCGGCTTGCCAGGAACCTGCCAGCGCCGCTGGCCAGCAACGCTCCCACGGCGGTCGCTCCGGCGGCAGTCAGGAACCACCGTCGGTTCACGTCGCTCGGAACTTGTTGAGAGGATCCCGCAACTCTCCGGGTTGGGCGCAGCAGGCTCAGCAGCCGCCAGAGCACACCCGCCCCCACTACGGCGGCCAATCCTGCAGCCATCGCTGCCATCCCGGCGTGGGCGTCGGGGTTGCTGGCCGCGGCGAATCCGCCCAGCACTGCGAAGGCAGCGAAGACGACCGGGCCGATCCAGGGCCGCTTCAGTGCGAAGATTCCGGTCAGGGCGCCTAGCAACAGCGTTACCACCAGCACTCCGTAAAAGAGAACGGGCTTCTGCGCCGTTCCTAGCTGGTCGATGCTCCAAGTGCGCAGCCAGAACGGGATCAGCCTGCTGTCTACTATGGAGTCCGAAACCGCCAGTATCAGAGAGGGGACTCTGGTCGTCAAACCCGAGATGAGTTCTACGACGGCGATTGCCGAACCCGCAGCCAACAGCCCGGCGCCCGCCGCCTTGCGGGTCAGTTGCGCGGTGAAAGCCCTGTCCCTGCCGATGCGCTTGCGGGGGGGTGCCTTGCGGGGGGGTGCCTTGCGGGGGGTTGGATCTGCCCCAGGTCTGTTCGTATCTGGGCGCTCTTGCGGATCTGGCGGTGCGTTTCCGATCGAGTTTCCCATGTTGGAGCGTTCTTTCTGGCAGGTGCCGCCTGATCGTTTGACGGGGACTCGTTGACTCTTCTGGCAGGCTTCAGCCGCTTTTATAAATATTACTGGCTATGTCATCCCTAGTCGTCCTAAGCCGAGTTCTGAGGAGAAGCCGATGAGGCGGTACGGATGGGACGAGGGGTGGCAGCGCTTGCGTGAGGAGGCGGACTTGGCGGATTCCTTACCCGCCCGGGTATCGCGCACTGACAGGGGGCGATGTTGGGCGTTTAGCGCTGAGGGTGAGATCAATCTGATCTCCGACTCCCAGCGCTCTCAGGCGGCAATATCCCCCACGACCGGAGACTGGGTGCTCTACAGCCGCGACCACCATGGGGAGGCGGTCATCGACACGGTGCTGGAGCGCCGCACATCCATCGTCCGCCGCGATCCAGCCGACCTCGTCGTGAAGCAAACGCTTGCGGCCAACATGGACGCAGCCGCTGTGTTCGTGGGTTTGGATGAGGAGGTCAACTCGGCGCAGGTCGAACGCTTTCTAATTCTTGCCGTTGACAGCGGCGCCGAGGTTTTGCTGGTGATGAGCAAGGCCGACTTGCTCGAAGATCCTCAGGATCGTTTGGCTGTCCGTCGTTGTCTGGAAGAGGCGGCCCCCGACATGGAGATCTTGGAGACGAGTTCGGTGCGCGGATGGGGTCTAAAGCAGTTGCGGGCGAGAGTGAGCGGCAACCGAACCCTGGCTTTGCTAGGGCCTTCGGGGGTCGGAAAATCGACTCTTGCCAACGCCCTCCTGGGGGAGCAGTCGTTATCAGTCGGAGAAATGCGCGCCGGCGGTGCGGGAGGAAGGCACACGACCGTTGCCCGTGAATTGGTCATCCTGCCCGACGACGGCATGTTGCTGGACAGCCCCGGGCTGCGGGCGGTGGGTCTCTGGGAAGCCGACATTGCCCTCGACGTTGTCTTCTCCGACATCGCCGCTCTAGCCGCAGGTTGCCGCTTTCGCGACTGCACGCACCGCAGCGAACCCGACTGCGCGGTTGTGGTGGCGGTCGTCGACGGGAAGGTAGAAAGCGAGAGGTTGGTGCGGTATCAGCGGCTCTGGAACGAGGTTGTCGAGCAGTCCGCAGCCCGCACCGAGCGGGTGCGCATTCGGTCGAGAGGAAAAAGAGGACGAAAGGAGCGCCGCCGCTTCCGCCGCCGCTAGGAGGATCCCCTCGGCGGAATGCGCTCGACTAGATAGTCCACGCAGGCGCAGAGAGCGGCGACATCCTCTGGCGGGATGACCGGAAACAGCGCGATGCGCAGTTGGTTGCGCCCAAGGGCTCTATAGGACTCCGTGTCGACGATGCCCCCTTCCCGCAGCCGCGCCGAGATCTCCAGTGCAGGTATCTCCTCGCTTATGTCGATGGTAGCCACCGTGCTGCTGCGCTGGGAAGGCTCAATCACGAACGGCTGTGCGTATTCGGAGGATTCGGCCCAGTCGTAGATGACCTCAGCAGAGCGTTCGCAGCGTTCTACCGCCCAGGGAAGCCCGCCGTTGGAGTTCATCCACTCGACTGTCTGCAAAGTCAAGTAGATGGTTGAGAGGGCGGGGGTGTTGTAGGTCTGGTTCTTGCGGGAGTTCTCCACCGCAAGATGCAGGTCCAGCGACGCCGGGCGCCATCTGTCCTGGAGTTCATTGACGCGTTCTATGGCGGCCGGCGAGCAGCAGGCGACCCAGAACCCCCCGTCGGAGGCCAAGCACTTTTGTGGCGAGTAGTAGTAGACGTCTACTTCCTCCGGACTCCAGGGAAGCCCGCCTGCGCCCGAAGTGGCGTCGACCGCCACCAACCCTTCTGCGGGGGACGCGCCCTCCGGGCGGCGCAGGGGCATCTGCACTCCGGTGGAGGTCTCGTTGTGGGCCAAGGCGTAGACGTCCACTTCGCTTGAAACCTCCGGCAGCGGGTGCGTGCCGACTGGGGACTCGATGACCTGGGGTTCCTCCAAGTGCGGGGCGGCTCTGACCGCCTTGGCGAACTTGGAGGAGAACTCCCCGAAACTTAGGTGTTGGCTGCGCCGCCTAATGAGACCGAAGCCGAGGATGTCCCAGAATGTGGTGGCGCCTCCGTTGCCCAGCACCACCTCCCAGTCGTCCGGCAGCCCGAAGAGTTCAGCGGTGCCTTCCTGCAGTCTCCTCACGACGCTGCGCACACCCTCACGGCGGTGGCTGGTTCCGAGGTACCCCGACGCAACCTCAGCAAGCGCCTGCACGGATTCTGGCCGCACTCGCGAAGGCCCGCTGCCAAAGCGCCCGTCGCTGGGCAACAGATGAGAAGGGAGTTTTATGAGAGGTTCCGGATTCATGTGTCTAACGCTAGCTAAGCGAGCCGAACAGCAGCGAGCCATCTGCCCTGTGAAGCCGCCCTTGCTCTTCAGCCGCAGCCCCGATGTCATAGAGGTCAGTAGGTTTTAAGCATGAGCGATTCGAAAGACCTGCCGCCGATTGGTTCTCTACATGGGTTCTTGGCCGATTCCGTGGAGGACGCTCCGTCGTATCCACTTGATTCTGCCGTGGGAACCATGCTGGGGCTGGCAGTGGGCAATCTGTTGGGGTTAGGAGTAGAAGGCTGGCGGTACCAGGACATCGCCGAGGAGTACCCGGGCGGCTTGAGGGACATCAACCCTGGAGAGTTAACCCGTCCTATGGACGACGACCTGGCTCAGGCCGTAGGGTTGGCCGAGGCCATCCTGGCGGCCGAAGACACCATTGAGAAGTTCGCTCAGTTCCTGCTGGAGTGGTACGTTTCCAACGGACGCGGTTGCGGTTTCACTACCCGCAAAGCGATAGAGAACCTTGGCTCGGGTCTGCCTCCGCCCGAGGCCGCCAAGGCTCTCTATGACGTTCGCCCCATTGCCCCCAACGGGGGCGTCATGCGCTGCGCTCCGGTGGGCGCGGCTTATCGGCTCTTGCCACAGAAGTTGATTGAAGTTTCCGTGTCCACTTGCACAGCCACGCACTACGCCCGCGCCTGTAGGTGGTCTTGCATCCTCGTCAATTCCGTCATCGCTCGGCTTCTCAACGGCTCGCCGCCAAATTTGGCAGCCATGTTTGCTGGCGCTGCAGCTGACGGCGCCGGGGATTTGCTTGGAGAAGCCCGGCGGGACGGAATCCCCAGCGAGGTCTTTGCTGCCCTGTCTGAAGGTGAAGATCCTCCTCCGTCTGCGGGCTGGCTCTACTGCGATCACAACCTCATCGGGCACACCCTTCTGGCGGCCCAGGTCGGTTTGTGGGCCGCCGTCACGCCTCTCAACTTCGAGGCGGCGCTAGTGGAGGTGGTCAACGCCGGTGGCGACACCGACACCAATGGCGCAGTGGCAGCCGCAGTACTGGGAGCCCGCTATGGCGTTGGCGCTATACCTGAGCGCTGGCTGAGTTGCGTGAGGGAGCGTGAGCGAATTGCCGCCCTTGCCGAACGGCTGCTGCGGGTTGGCTAGCGACGCAGGTTGGCCAGCGACCCAGCCTTGAGCCTCTCGCAGCCCGCAGGTGTGCGAAAATAGGGCATGAACTCTCCCTCACCCTGCCCCGACATTTCCGAGTTGTCCCGCTCGGTTTCTTCCATTACCCCATCGGCCACGCTGGAGGTGGACGCCAAAGCCAAGGCCTTGCGGGCGGCGGGTGAACCGATCATTGGCTTCGGGGGCGGCGAACCCGACTTTCCCACACCCGACTACGTAGTGGAAGCGGCCGTCGCCGCATGTCGAGACGTCCGCAATCATCGCTACAGCCCAGTCGCAGGTCTGCCTGAACTGCGTGAGGCCATCGCCGCTAAGACCTTGAGCAATTCCGGAGTGGAAGTTTCCCCAGATCAGGTGGTCGTTACGAATGGCGGCAAGCACGCCGTTTACAACGCTTTCAGGGTCCTACTCAACCCAGGCGACGAAGTTCTGCTGCCGTCCCCTTATTGGACCACCTATCCCGAGCCGATTGGAGTGTGCGGAGCAAAGCCAGTAGTGGTTCCAACGAGTCTTGAGGACGGCTTTAGGGTCTCGCTCGAGCAGTTGGAGGAAGCGTGGACGCCGCGTACGAAGGCTCTGGTGTTCGTGTCTCCGTCCAACCCCACCGGCGCCGTTTACCCGCGCGAGGAAGTGGAAGCCATCGGCAACTGGGCGGCCGAGCGCAGCGTGTGGATATTGGCCGACGAGATCTACGAGCACCTGGTTTATGACGACAACGAGCATTTTTCGATTTCCGCCGTATCGCCTGAAGTTCGGAAGCGCTGCGTGTTGCTGAACGGCGTCGCGAAGACGTACGCGATGACTGGTTGGAGGGTGGGGTGGATGATCGCTCCCGCCGTGTTCGTTCGATTGGCTGCCAATCTGCAGTCGCATCAGACTTCCAACATAAGCAACGTGGCGCAGAGGGCAGCCCTGGCGGCCATCTCCGGGCCTATGGACGTGTTTCGGGAGATGCATGTCTACTACGACCGCCGCCGCCGCCTGATGCATCGCATGCTTTCAAGCTTCCCCGGTGTGGACTGCCCGCTGTCGCAGGGTGCTTTCTATGCATTCCCTTCGGTGGAAGGCCTGTTGGGCCGAGACATCGCCGGCAGCGCTCCGCAGACTTCGCTCGAACTCGTCGAACTTATGCTCTCCGAGGCCAAGGTGGCGGTGGTGCCGGGAGAGGCTTTCGGGTTTCCGGGACACATACGTCTGTCGTTCGCTGTTTCAGAGGAGAGGATCGAAGAAGGTCTCAGCCGAGTTGCTGAGTTGCTGAGCTAGTTGCGGTGGGTGCGGTCTCCTCCCCTGATGTGGGATTGGACGATCTTTTCCTGAGCAGGTCGGCGGCGGCGGTTTGGGGCTCTCTTTTGGTTTCAATTTGACCTTTACCACTTCCCCCTTCGGTTCCTGGACAACTCCCATCACGCCTTCGGTGCTCGCCTCCGGTCGCGTCAGCATCGGCGCCCTAGTCCCCGACGGCGCATCTCTCTGGTGGTCTCAGAGTTTGCCCAACGAAGGAGGTCGGCGCGCCGTTTTCCTGTTTCGAAGAGACGCCCCCCCTCTAGAGGCGACCCCGTCCGGAGCCAAGGTCGGAACGAAGGTGCACACCTACGGCGGGGGATCTTGGTGGGCGGAGAAGGGGGTGTTGGTGTATTCCGACGAGGTCGACGGACGGCTTCGCCTTCTGCGCGTGCCCCAGATTGAAGTTGAAGACTCTCCTAAGAGTTCCGACGGGTTACCCACCCCCGAGCCGCTGTTGCTCACTCCCGACGAAGGGCACCGCTACGCAGACGGCAGGTTCAGCGCCTGCGGGGAGTGGTACGTATGCGTGCGTGAACGTCCCGCTCCCGCGGGCGGGGATGATCCCACCTCCGGCGTAGAGACCTCTCCCGAGGCGCTGATCGAAGACGCCCACGAGATCGTTTGCGTAGCAACAGACGGCTCGCAGCGGGTCGAACTTGTGGTTCAGGGCGCAGATTTTTATGCAGCGCCGCGTCCGTCTCCGTGTGGCCGCTACCTGCTCTGGTTGCAGTGGAACCATCCGAACATGCCCTGGGACGGCACGGAGCTTTGGGTGAGTCGATTCGATACCCCTTCGGTACGAGATGCGATCCGAATCGCCGGTGGTCTCCAGGAGTGGATTTTCGGCCCTTCCTGGCGTCACGACGGGGCGGTGCTCTGGGTCAGCGACGCAGGCGGCTGCTCCCAGCTAACGGTGCTGGAGCCCGAAGTCTTGGAAGGCGCTCTGGGAGATGGATGCCTTCAAGGAAAGCCGCACATCTGGGTCGAACTGGCCGACGGCGAAATACAGACACCCAACTGGGTTTTTGGCATGTCGCGTTACGCCTCCTGGCCGGACGCCGAGGGCGATTTCACTCATCTTGCGTACGCAGTTTCCCGCCCCGGCGGTCATGAACTGAGGTTCACCACCGACGTTTCTGCCAAGACCAGCGTCTATGCGGAGCACACTGAGTTTGCGTCTCTGGGTGCTTGGGAGGCCTCAGCGGTGGCCGTCGCTTCTTCTTATTCGGTAACGAACGAAATCATCAGCGTCGTCGGCCGTTCTCCGGCTCCGACCGCTCATACGTTGTACGCCCCCAAGGGGCTTTCGCTCGCTGACGGCTTCACTCCCGCCCCAGAGCCCATTACCTTCCCGACCGACGACGGCTTCGAGGCTCGTGCGCTTTTCTATCGTCCAGCCAACCCGAGCACGGCAGGGCTCAAGTCGCAACTGCCTCCGCTTCTGGTGGTTGCCCACGGAGGCCCTACCGGAGCAGCCCGCAGGGGACTCGACTTGGCGTTGAGAGCCTGGACTAGCCGCGGGATTGCCGTCGTGGACGTCGATTATCGCGGGAGCACGGGATACGGGCGCGATTACCGACAGGCGCTCGACGGGAGTTGGGGCGTCGCCGACGTGGCTGATTGCATTTCCGCCGCCCGCTTCCTAGCGGCTCGAGGCGTCGTGGATCTCGACCGCATCGCTTTCAAAGGTACAAGCGCCGGAGCAATGACGGCGCTTCTTGCGCTCGCCGACAGCGACTTGTTCGCCGCAGGCATCATTCTCTATGGAGTAACGGATCTCGAAGCGCTAGCTAAGGACACTCACAAGTTTGAGAGGCGCTACCTGGACAGGTTGGTAGGTCCTTATCCCCAGAAACGCAACGTCTACCAGGATCGCTCCCCTTTGAATCGCGCTCATGAGATCTCATGTCCTCTTTTGATTCTGCAAGGCGGCGACGACCCGGTCGTGCCTCCCGAGCAGGCTGAGGCGTTGGTTGAGGTTTTAGCGAAGAGGCGCCTTCCGCACGCCTTCGTGCTGTTTCAAGACGAAGGTCATGGTTTCCGCAAAACGGAGAACCTCATCGCCGCCGCTGAAGCCGAGTTGTCATTTCTTGGTCAGGTCTTTGGATTTGAACCTGAGGGAGAGTTCAACCCCGTTAAGTTGCAGCAACCCGGGAAAACAACGTCGGAAAGTAGTAGCCTTTAAAGGTTATGTCATACCAAAAATCGAGTTCGTCTTACGCCAGCGGGCAGAGGCGTTGTTTCGTACTCGTACTTACACTGTTGTTTCTGTTTGCTCTCACAGCCTGCAGTTCGACGGACGATAATGTTTTGCAGGATGGACAGGATGGAGGGGATGGAGGGGATTCGCCAGTTGCAGGACCTCAGGTCAATCCCACTTCCCCCATTTCTGAAGAAACAGACCGCGAGGGTGACCCTGATCGGGACGGAGGGGGCGAGAGTGTCAATGAGAATGTTAATGGAGGAGAAGTCTCAGCTCCAATAAGCACCGACGGGTCTCCAACTCAACCCCTGAACATTGAAGACTTGCAAGCAGGTGTTTTGACTTCCGAAGAAGTAGAGGCAGTTCTGTTATTGATTAATCAACCCTACCAAAATATGTTATCTTATCGTACGAATTTATACCTCTTTTGGGATGTTTCTCTAGGCTCAATCGGCGATAAAACATTTCTGCAGCAGGCGAAAGAACAAAAGGTAGCAGAAGGCTTGGTAGTAGAATCTTTTGGAGACTTCACTTACTCAAAAACTCTATTGGATGAGTTGTCAATTGTGCAGAAAGAGGTGGCTTCGTTAGCGACTATCAATATAGCAGACTATAGATACTTCATTGATCATGAATCAAATGTATATGTTCGGATTCCGGATCTGGTCGGACAGAAGTTTAAGTTCGATTCAGGTGACCTGGCAATAACTGTATTGGATCCGGGATTGTTGCGGGAGGGATGGATCAGGGCCAATCTGGAATCGGACTTATTTGCCAATGAACAGAGCCTTTCCTTCGTTAAAACTGTTGGCTATAACTTGCCAAGACTCATGGACCCAGAATTCGTTTCCACGTCCTTGCGTCAGGCTAAGTATGTAGGTGAAGTCCCGATTACAGATGACCTTACTCAAGAGGAAGTTCAGTATGATTTGTTCAGTTTTGAGTTTGGATATTCAGATCTGGCGACTCGAGATGACAGTGTCCTGCTCTTCAACATTTTCAATGACGATCTAGGTGTATCCGACGACGAAATCATGTCACTTGCCGGTGACGCCCCTGTGACTTTGAAGGTTTATATGAATTCCGCCGATGGGACTGTGGAACGTATCGAATCAACCCTCAACCTTTCACTCGTCCTTCTCGAATATTTCGGGGACAGACAGACCTCCGATGACACTTCTCCTTCCGGGGTTAAGTTCATCATAGGAACACGCCAAGACTTCAGTCAAATAAACGATCCTGCTCTTACGGACGAGTTTATTGAAATCAGCTCTTCAGGCGATTTGCCGAATATCCTCACTCTCGACAGAGTGGTTGAGTTAGCTGATATCCTTCCATGACCATGTCTCGTGTATTGGTCGCAGAACGTATCGCCGAGGAGGGTTTGAGCCTCCTTTCTGAAGCTGGCCATGAGGTGAACGTTCGGCTTGGGATGACTCCAGACGAGCTTAAGGGAGCGGTCATTGACACCGAAGCGTTGATCGTCAGGTCTGCTACTTTGGTCACGTCTGAAGTTTTGTTCTCAAGCAAGAATCTGCGTGTAGTTGGGAGGGCAGGCGTCGGCGTAGATAACGTCGATCTTTCCGCCGCCGCCGAGCGGGGGATCGTCGTGCTCAACACGCCGCGGGCGAACATCCTCTCGGCTGCAGAGCACACCGCGGCCTTGATGCTGGCCATGGCGCGCAATGTTCCGCAGGCGCACGCAGCGCTCCGCGAAGGCCGCTGGGAGAGATCCCGCTGGCAAGGCGTGGAACTCTCCGGCAAAACGCTCGGGATCGTCGGTTTCGGACAGGTGGGGCGTCTCGTAGGTGAACGAGCAACAGCTTTCGGTATGAGGTTGTTGACCTACGACCCCTTCGTCCCGCCAGAGGTAGCAGCGGAGCACGGAGCAGAGATGGTGCCGTTATCAGAACTGATGGCCAGGAGCGACTTCATTACTCTTCATGCCGTAAAGACGCCCGAGACCGTCGGCCTGATCAGCAGTGAGTTGTTATCGTCGGCCAAGCAGGGAGTGAGGATCATCAACGTAGCCAGGGGCGGATTGGTGGACGAAGATGTCCTCTTGGAAGCGCTTAAATCGGGGCAGGTGGGCGGGGCTGCTCTAGATGTGTTTGAGACCGAGCCGCTCGGCAAGTCTCCTCTGTTGGATTTCCCGCAGGTGGTGGTCACTCCGCACCTCGGTGCTAGCACTAGCGAAGCCCAGAAGAGGGCGGGAATAGCAGTGGCTGAGCAAGTCAATCTTGTCCTGGCAGGCGAGCAGGCACCAGACGCCGTAGTCCCCGCCCCGTCGTAGTTCTTTTAGGCCCACTGCCTCCTGCGACTCCCTGCGGTTGAGAACGCCGAAAGGCCCTTTCCGGACGTTCTCTCAGCAGTCTAAGAACCGAATCCCAGCGCCGCGGCGACGCCTGGGGAGGGGGTTAAAGTCGTTTTTTGCGACGCGCCTCTAATGCCCGAGCGCACTACCGGCGGGATAAGGCGCCGGGGAGAGGGTTGAAGTCGTTTTTTGCGGCAGGATCCCCCCGAAGCGGGCGGTGCCGATCTAGGAGGAGGACTCTTCTGAAGTAGAAGCTTCGGCAGTCGAAGAATTGTCCAACGGGGGCCAGGGCTCGGCTAGGCCGGGATATTCCTCTTCTTCGTTGGAGGAACGCTTGCCCTTTATCCAGCGGACCAGACCAGCTATGGCTGCAGCTACCACAGCCCACTTCAGTGTCTTTTTGATCGCGTTAATCATGGCCTGAGTATAACGAGAAGATTTTGCGGTTGCTAAAGCGTTCCGAAACGGGTGTTGCCAATTCTCGCTATAGATGACATACTTATAACTAATGATCGATCTAGGTCTGCTGCTTCTTACGTAAGGCGAGCGCAACAAGCCGCGCTCGCCCCAACCTCCTGCCGCCGGCAGGAGGTTTTTCTTTGCACGCTTGAAACAGACCTAAACGGCAACAGGAGGGAACATGTCAAACGAAAGCACCGACCGAGTGGTGATTTTCGACACGACTCTGCGTGACGGCGAGCAGTCGCCTGGAATTTCCCTGGGCCAAGCCGAAAAGTTAGAAATAGCCGAGCAACTCGCCCGCCTGGGTGTTGACGTCATTGAGGCGGGTTTTCCCGTCGCCAGCAGGGGAGACTTCGAAGGCGTGCAGACCATCGCTCGGGGAGTGAAGGGGCCGGTTATCTGCGGTCTGTCCCGTACTTCCCTAGCCGACATAGACCGTTGCTGGGAGGCGATAGAGCCAGCCGAGCGCAGACGCATCCACGTCTTTATCGCCACCAGTGAAACCCACATGCGGCACAAGTTGCGGATGACCCCGGATCAGGTCAAAGCCGAAGCCGCTTCGGCGGTTTCCCGGGCTCGCTCCTACACCGATGACGTGGAGTTCTCGCCCGAAGACGCCTCACGAAGCGACTTTGATTTCATGTGCGAGGTGCTGCAGATAGCCGCCGAGCACGGGGCGACGACCTTGAACATTCCCGACACCGTGGGCTACGGAGTTCCGTCGGAATACGCCGAGCAGTTGCGTCGGGTGAGGGAGCGGGTGTCCGGCGACTACGTACTCTCTACGCACTGCCACAACGACCTGGGACTGGCTGTGGCCAATTCCCTCTCAGGGGTGCTGGCGGGTGCTCGCCAGGTGGAGTGCGCCGTCAATGGCATAGGCGAGCGGGCAGGCAACGCCGCCTTGGAAGAGATCGTGATGGCCGTCAACACCCGCTCCGATTACTTCAAGGGCTTGCAGGTAGGCGTCAACACCCGGGAGTTGCACAGGACGAGCCGTCTAGTGAGCAGGCTGACGGGCTACCCAGTCCAGTTCAACAAGGCCGTGGTGGGCAGGAACGCTTTTTCGCACGAGGCTGGCATTCACCAGCACGGAGTGCTCAGCGAGCGTTCCACCTATGAAATCATGGACCCCGAGGCGGTCGGACAGGACGGAAGCCACATCGTCCTGGGCAAACATTCAGGGCGTCACGCGTTTTCCGAACGCCTTAACCAGATGGGATACAACCTCCGCGGAGACGCACTGAACGCCGCTTTCACCCGTTTCAAGGAACTGGCTGACCGGAAGTCGGAGTTGAGCGACGCAGACCTTGAGGCGATCGTGGCCGACGAGGTGAGCAGCGGAGTGAAACAGGCCTTCCTGCTGGAGGTGCTGGAGTGCCATGGAGGCAGCGTGGGTTCGGGCACACCTTCCGCGACCGTGGTAGTGCGTGTGCGCGACGAGCTGCAAACCGCAAGGGAGGAAGGCAACGGGATGGTCGAGGCGGCGTGCAAGGCGGTCAAGACCGCCACTGGCATTGAAGGCCGTCTTACTGACTACACGGTGATGTCGGTTACAGGCGGCGTGGACGCCTTAGCGGACGTCGCTCTGCGCTTCGAGTCCTCTGACGGCATAAAAGTGGCGGGACGGGGACTTTCCTGCGACGTGGTAGAGGCGTCGGTCAGGGCTTTCGTGAGCGCCTTGAATCAAGTGGAGCGTGTAAGGTCTTCAGGCGAGAATCCATACGATGCTGCCGCTGATCGACCTGGCCGCATCTTCGTCGACTGAGGAGAATCATGAAAGAGAATCAGGTTGAACTGACAGCCAAAGACGGACACCGCCTTGAGGCTTATGAAGTGCATCCCAGCGGCGTCTCTGCTGGAATCGTCATCGTGCAAGAGATCTTCGGAGTCAACTATCACATCCGCTCCATGGTGGACCGCTACGCCGCAATGGGTTACCACGCCATCGCCCCAGCGTTGTTCGATCGTGTGGAGCGCGGCGTGGAACTGGATTACAAAGCCGAGACGATAGGCGTTGGACGCTCTATGCGGGAGAGGCTGGACTGGGAAGAGGCGGTGCTCGACCTAGGGGCTGCTGTCGCTCATGTGAGCAAGACCGGCCCGACTGCCGTGGTGGGTTATTGCTACGGAGGGAGCATGGCTTGGTTGGCTGCCGCGGCTTTGCCTATTCGTGCCGCCGTCGGCTATTACGGAGGGCATATTCATCAGTTCAAGGACAGGGCTCCGCAGGTTCCGACCATGCTCCACTTTGGCGAGTTGGACGCTGCCATTCCCCTAGCTGAGGTGGAGGAGGTCGCTGCTGAACATCCGGATGTGATCGTGCATGTTTACGAAGGCGCCGACCACGGCTTCAACTGCGACGCACGTTCCTCCTTCCACCCCACTTCGGCAGAAATAGCTAGAGATCGCACGCTGGATTTCCTGCATGCCAACGGCGTGAAATAGCTTGCTCTTGGGCTGCCGGCTAGCAACCGAAGCGGCTGCTAGCCGAGTGGCAATGTTTGTCTAGAAGTTTGCTGGGGTCTTGCCGGCACCCCGGCGAACCCCCCCGGTGAAGGCGAACCCCGCCCGGCACCCCGGTGAACCCGCCCGAACACCTCAGTTCGGCATCCGCAGGCGGTCGCTCAGTTCCAGCGAGGTGAAGTCGTTGCTCTGGAGTATTGCGCTTGACAGCGTCCAGAGGTCGTCTCCGATTACCAGCGAGCGGATGATCTGGTAGATGTAGTTGTGGTAGTTGTCTTTGCTGGTGTCGTGCTGAATCGTTCCTCTGAGGCTGATTCCATCTTCCCTGTCTACGTTCAGCACCAGGGCTCCGTTGCGGTCGGGGTTGTTCCACGACTGGACGGGGACTACCAGAGCCTTTTGAGGTTCCCACCATAGGAAGGCTCGGTGATCCCATTCCACGCTGCTCTGCGCGTCGCCGAGCACCCAGTTGTCTAGTTCCCTGGGGTTGGCAGGGTCGGAGACGTCAAAGAGTGAGACCTTGGCACCGGTGATTCGGCCTGTTGAGGTGGCGTCTGCTCCTACTCCAGCGAGCAGATCGCTCGAGATGGGGTGCAGATAAGCGGAGTAGCCCGGAATCTTGAGTTCGCCGAGCACCTTCATCTGTGCAGGGTTGCTGAGGTCGACCACGTAGAGAGGGTCTACTTGGCGGAATGTGACCACGTAACCCCTGTCGGCGATGAAGCGTACGGAATAGATACGCTCGCCCTTGCCCATGTTTCCGACGCTCCCGACGTTGGTCAGGCTCTTGCCGTTTTGGGTTAGGGAGTGAATGAAGCTTTCGCTGTTGCCGCTCCAGGGCGTTCCGTCGGTAGCCGCTACGAACAGATGGCCGTCGTGTTCGTTCATGGAGAACTGGTTGAGCAGGTGTCCCTTAACACTTCCCGATGCTTGGTACCTGGCGCCGCCGTTCCCGAGAGAGAACTTGTGGATTGACGTTCTGTACTGGTTCTCGAGTTCCCTTCGGCTTGTCTCGGTCTCGAAGAACCTTTGCGGCACGGGGGTGTCGGTGACCACGTAGAGGTTCTCGGTGGAGGAATAGACGATTTGACCGCCGGCGAACGTGGCGCTGGCCACTCCCTTTTCCAGCGAGGATGTGAGGTCGAGGGTCAGCACGCCGAGGGTGCTGAAAGTGTTGAACTCCGATGGAGTGTTCACCCGCGAGCAGTTCAGGAGTTGGCCTTCCTCCAACACTGACCCGTCGGCGGAGATCGTTCTGTACTGCGGCAGCCAGTCGGACAGGGTGCTCTCCTGCACCACTCGGCGGTTCGCTTCGGTGGCAATGGAGATGCTGGTTTCGCTGCGGGCATTCTGAGGTACGACGAACCCCAACTCGCCCGGGTAGTAGTTGAATACCACATGGGCAGTGCCGCCGATTGAACGCGAAGACAAGTAGCCGCCTTCGATCTGCAGGGTGTTACCTCGGCGAGGCGTTCCGTCGAGGAGCACTTCGGTGATGTTCAGCATCGAGGTCTCAGGACGCCAGACGGACGAACTAGCAATCTCGCCGTTGGCGGAAGTCTTCTCGGCAATCGGCTGGATGCTCCCCCAGGTAGCGCTGAGCAGCAAGAGGCGGTCTTTGTAGAACAGCATCTCGCTGGCGTTGTTATTCGGGACGTTGACCCTGCCGGTTATTTCGGGCTCAGTGCCCGTGACGTCGACGATGGTGATCCAGTTTCCGCTTGAGACGATGATCCGGCGCCCGTCGGTTTTGATGATGTCGGCCTCGTCTACGCCTTCAACCTGCACGTTAGTTCCGGAATAGTCCACGCCTTCTTGCGGAGCGGACGTTATGGAGCCATTTGTGGCCGACTCCGATTCAAACGTCGCATCAGCACTCGGCGCATCAGCTGAGACTCTGGGTGCCGCCGGCGGCGCTGGGCTGGCCAAAGATGCGTCCGGCGCTGCGTCCGGCGCTAAGATGCTGTCCTCAGCTGCTGGCGACTCTGCGATTTGTATTGGTTCGTCGCGTACGAAGGGCCTTTCCCAATAGTTCACGTTTTCAAATCCGTAGGGACCTACTAGCTTGAGGGCGGCTGCCCGCACGGCGTCCATGAGCCCGTCGCAGTCGCTGTAACTCAACAGTTTGATTGCGAACGGCGAAGTTCCCGACGGCGAAGTTCCTGATGAGGAGGAGGGCGGGTTCGGAACGGTTGAGGGGCCGGAAATCTCCCCGTCTTCGTGGTCGCAGGAAACCAACGTTCCCGCTAGGGCTGCTAGCGCAACACCGGCTATGGCAAGTGAAATGATTTTTTGACGACCCATGAGTCTCCCTTATCCTGATGTCGTAGGGCGCTTGTTCTCAAGAGCGCCTGATTAAAGAGACGCTTCAGTATCTCTCCGGGTTGACTCGTAGCGAAACTGCGCGTCCCCCTGTAGACTATCGGCACACGCCGCGGGGTGGAGCAGTCTGGTAGCTCGTCGGGCTCATAACCCGAAGGTCGGAGGTTCAAATCCTCCCCCCGCTACTGAAGCCCCGTTGCAGCGGGGCAAGCGAGGTGTTGAGGGGCTAGGAGGCGTTTAGGGGTGCAAGATAGGCTGCTAGCTTCTTAGGGCCGGGTGCTGACGCCTAGACCTAGCGGGGATACCAAGTAGTCTGGTGAGGATCCCGAGGTGGCTCAGGGGCGTATGCAATTTCGGCAGATTCCACTTCGCCAACTTCTCTGGCGTCAAATAGTGCTCCTTGCCCTTCTTTTTCTTTGTCGCGAATCTTGCCTAGTTCCTTCGCTTCCTCTCGCATTCTTGGGAACTCCTCGAGCGCCCTCTTATACAAGTGGGCCATTATTCTGTTTCCAGCTTCGTTATCTGTTGCGAAGATCAAGTGGTAAAGAGGAGAGTTCTGTTCGTTGAAGACTTGGAGGATGTGCGTCCATTTATATCTCAACTGCTTCTCTATATTCCACTGCATTAGGTTGACATATTCTGTTCGAGCGTCGGGAGGGTCGAGTCGCTTATCGCGTCGTGCTTTGTAGATGTGTCCCCAGTCCTCTGTGCCAAACATCCGCGTCATTTTTTCTTTCTCAGCCGGGTTGATATTGCCATCAAGCGGTAAGTTTCGGGTGAACATCCCATCTGCGAACAGAAGCCAAATCTCGGTCTTGTACTTTGCTTTTTTGTACTTTGTTTTCTTGAATCGAGCTAAGGCTTCAAGCGTTGCCCAGTGGCAATCGGGGCCGTTTGGATCGATGAACGCGAAGGTGGGCGCCCAGTTGTACTGGGAGAGGTCAGAAAGAACCTCATCGATCTTGTCGTTGCAGTCCCCGGAAGTTACCACTGCGCGCTCGCGGTCTTGCTCCAGGAGACTATTTTGAAGTTGCTCAGCATGCTCATTGTCGATGAACCTGAGTTGAGTAAAAGGCGGGTTATCTATCTCCAGGGCGATTTCTGCCGACCCTACGAATTCTTCTCCTGAGCGACGGTCTACATTTTCTGTCCCGCCCGCGAAGAGATCCAGGTAAATACGTTCGTCTGATTTGTTCTTCGACGCTGTTGTGAATGCGTCTAGATATGCATGCAAGACGTCTAACTTGACCCGTGTCCAGTAACCCCAGCACCGGCGTTCTTGTTGTTTGTCTGCTTTACTCATTGCTGGTCTGGTTTGACCCGTGTCCAGTAACCAAAGTACCTACGTGTCATCACGCTTCACGCAATCTAGACATGTCTACTAATGACCTAGGGTTGGGGATGCCCCCGGCTATTCAGCGATGCAGTCTGGGTTGCATCGCTTGGGGCATGTCGTCGTGGGTGCGGCCGTTCAGCTCGCGGCCACCGGCTTTGGGTGTGCGTCCGCCCCATTGCTTGAAGAAGAACGGGACTTCGGCAGTTTCGCACTGGTCTCGGAGGTCTGTGACCCATTCCGAGTCCATGGGACGTGCGCCCGGGCCGCTCTCGCCGCCGGCGATCAACCAGTGGATATCTTGAAGGTTCAGGTTTTCAAGCGGCCCCAGCAAAGGTTCGGCGCTTACGAAACGCACTCTCGCGTCGATTGAGCGAAGATGATCGATACGAAAGCGGTACCTGCTGCTCTCAACGCTGACTCCCATCCAGAGGTTTTCCGGCCAGGGGAGAGAATGGGCGACTTTGGCTAGGCGTTTCGCCCGCTTCGTGAGAATTTGGTACTGATGCCGCGGGGTGTCTGCGATGACGTCAAAGACGCTTCTGATGTAGTCGTCCGGCACTTCCGGGTGGAACAAGTCGCTCATAGAGTTGACGAAGACGGTGCGCGCTGAGCGCCAAGTATGCGGGATGCGAAGAGTGTCGTGGTGGAGCGTAAGCCGAAAGCCAGGCCCGCTTGTGCGCTCTGCCCCGTCGTTTTGATATTTCGTTACCCCCATGGCCTTGAGACGTTTTGCGAGGGTCAAGGCGTAGCAGTTGTCGCAGCCGGGCGACGTCCTGTCGCACCCGGTGGTCGGGTTCCAGGTTGCCTCCGTCCATTCGATTGCGCTGCGATCGGCCATTAGCTGAGGTCTTCCACTGAACCTTCCTGCTGCCTGTCAGTTGCCTGTGAATTGTGGTGGACAAGCGCCATCTTCCTGTGGTTATTGTATGAAAGGCTGCGACATCTGTATGAGAGGCCGCGCCGTCAATGGATTCGGTGATGCTGTTACCATTGTCTCTTGACCTAGACAGAAGTCGAAATCCCCCGATTGATTGAGAGTTCGCCAATGCCTAAGACCCTCTACCGCGACACCGGTTACACCTTGATGCACATAGTGGAGGACATCAAGAACGGAGGTATAGCCCTTCCAGACATTCAAAGGCCGTTTGTGTGGAACACCACCAAGGTGCGCGACCTTTTCGATTCGATGTACAAGGGATTTCCCGTCGGCACTTTGGTGTTCTGGGAGACCGGCGCAGAAGCCGGCACACGGCGCATCCACGGCACCGCGAATGACAGGCCGCCCAAGCTCCTGATCGTCGACGGCCAGCAGCGTCTTACGTCTCTTTACTCAGTGCTCACGGGCAGGGCGGTGCTTACGAAGTCATACAAGGAGCAGTTCATACGGATCGCGTTTCGCCCTTCCGACGAGACTTTCGAGGTCTCCAACGCGGCCATCGAGAGGTCTCCGGAGTTCATTCACGACGTTACCGAGTTATGGAGTGAGGGTTATAAGGCCAGGGTTCGGAAATTTATTGACCGCCTCAGAAAGATTCGCGGAGAGTCGCTTGACGATACGGAACTAGATCATTACGAAGAGCGGATTGATCGGGTAAGGGATTTGCGAGATTTCCGATTCCAGGTAGTCGAACTCAATGTTCATGCCGAGGAAGCGCAGGTGGCAGAGATCTTCGTTCGCATCAATTCCGAAGGCGTTCAACTCAATCAAGACGACTTCATTCTTACTCTGATGTCCGTTTATTGGGAGAAAGGCAGAAAGGAACTCGAAGACTTCTGTCGCAGCGCAGCAGATGCCGCCGGAAAGCGACCTTCACCGCGAAACGATTTCATAACGCCCACCCCGAATCAGATGCTCAGGGTGGGGGTTGGGTTTGCCTTCCGGCGGGCGCGACTCTCGCTCGTTTACAACATCCTTCACGGAAAAGACTTGGAAACAGGAATTGTTTCTACCGAGCGCCGTGACGCGCAGTTCGACGAGTTGCGCCGAGCGCAAGAGGATGTGCTGGATCTTACGAACTGGCATGAGTTTCTCAAATGCCTGAAGCACGCCGGTTTTCGCAGCAGCAGGATGGTTAGTTCGGAAACCGCCTTGCTTTACTCATACGTTCTTTGGCTGATCGGTCGACGTGACTTTGACCTCGACTACACCAAGCTGAGGAGCGTGATCTCACGCTGGTTCTTTATGGCTCACACGACGGGGCGTTATACGAACTCCCCCGAGACGCAGTTGGAAGTCGACCTCCGCCGCCTCCTGGACATTGGCACTTTTGATGGTGAGATGTTTTGCCAAGAATTGGATCGAGGTATTCGTGCGGTATTCACGAGCGATTTCTGGGAAATCTCGCTTCCCAACATGCTGGATACTGCAGCGGCGAAATCTCCGGCTCTTTCATCGTATTGGGCAGCGCTCAATCTGCTGGATGCCGAGTCTTTGTTTAGTGGACAGGCGATCCGGGATTTGTTTGATGCACAAGATGCGCCCCGATCTCTTGAACGCCACCACTTATTCCCCAAGGGATACCTTAGAACGAAGGGCATCAGGACTAAGCGCCATGTCAACTCCATTGCCAATATGGCTTTTATTGATTGGCCGGAGAACGCTGAGATCGGGGATTCTGCTCCGCAGGAGTACTGGCCCGCGATGGCAGGCCGTCTGGATCCCAAGAAGCTCAAGCAGCAGAGGTACTGGCACGCACTCCCGATGGGTTGGGAGCAACTTGATTATTCAGAGTTCTTGAAGAAGCGCAGAAGACTCATTGCCAAAGTGGTAGAGGATGGCTTCAAGATTCTCTGGGACGAGCAGGGATCGGTTTCACCGCCATCCGACGTTACGGATTATCTGTTAGCAGGCGAATCGCAATCGGTTGAGTTCAAGTCGACTGCCCGCTTGAACCTGCACTCCCACAGGGTCGACAAAGAGATGGGGCACGCCATAGTCAAGACGGTGTGCGGTTTCATCAACGCCGAAGGCGGCACCTTGCTAATCGGTGTGGACGATGCCGGTGCTGTGCTAGGGCTTGAAGACGACATGCAAACCCTGGGCAGCCCTGGAAGGGACAGCTACGAACTCTTTCTTCGGCAAATCTTGGACGACAACTTGTCGATTTCAACGGCCGGAATCGTCCGCATCCGTTTTGAGCAGCTTGAAGGCCGTGAAATCTGTGTAGTCTCGGCTGCTCCGGCGCCTAAGTCGGTGTTCGCCAAGTCGCCTAGCGGAAGCCAGGGTGATTTCAGCGATTTTTGGGTGCGCGTCGGCAACGCCACGAAGCAGCTCTACGGAAATGAAATGCTGGAGTACCAAGAGAGGCACTGGGGCTAGCAGACAAGGGTGCACACGGGATAGGGCACTTCTGCGGTTTCCGTGCCTTGACCGCATCTGTTATTATGGTTTGGGCTTGAATCCGTAATTAGGGTTGGGCTTATTTTGAGTTACGCGATAACGGTACTTGCTGTTAGTGAGATGGACAAGAAAGTAAGCGCCCGCGTTTACAAGTGTCTAGTGGAGCATTTCTCTTCCAAATATGTTGGATACCACAGCCACTAAGTCGCCAGCATTATTGGCTTATCGGGCTGCCTTAGACTGTTAAATGCCTAAGGTTGCTTAGAGATCATATAAAGGTCGTGGTTGTTTGAGGCATCCTTGAATTATAGGAGTTTCTGGTGGGCTTTGTGGTGCTTGTCATACCCCTGTAGTAGAGTGAGTTTATGGTCATATCTGGTGTCAAGAAATAGCAAATGGGCTTACGAAGTCTAGCTACGCGAGGTCTGAGTGTGTTTGAATCGTGTCCAGACGCTTACTCTGCTGGAGTTTGGCTTGCTGGGTGCGTTGGAAGACAATGCCAGATGTCATGGCTGTAGCCACGAACCCGAAAGGCGTGTCGTCCAGGAAGATGGCACGGGCTCTCGGCATCACCCAGAAATCGTTTTGGCATCTGATGCACCGCACCCTTGAAGCGACAAACGACAACAAGGCAAAGCAGCAATATTCACCACCAGAGACACAGACTTACATAAACTACTGTACATAATCCTCTTTGCTGCGTTTCGGAATCAAGTACCACCAACAAGAAAGAGGTAAAATGATGCAAAAGAGTCGAACACAGACACACAGCTCAAAGCGAACTACATCACAGGTTTACAGAAGGGCCTCACCTCATGGGGAACCCCCTAGTGAAACTGTTAAATACTCCACCAAATCACCTTTGCGATATCCAGGAGGAAAATCACGAGGTGTCGGTCAAATCCTTGACTTACTGCCATCAAATCTAAAAATTCTGTGCTCGCCCTTCATCGGGGGTGGATCTATAGAATTGGCTTGTGCCTCTAAAGGAGTTACCGTATATGGGTACGATGCTTTCGAGCCACTGGTTAACTTTTGGCAAGTAGCTCTTTCGCATCCCTCTAGGCTAGCAAATTCTGTAGAAAAATTGTATCCACTGAGCAAAGGTAAATTTTATGAACTACAAACTGGATACAATAGTATTTCTGGTAAAATTGAACGTGCTGCCACTCTATATGCCCTGAATCGCTCTTCCTTTTCAGGTACAACATTATCTGGTGGAATGTCACCTAATCACCCTAGATTCACTCCCAGTTCCATTCATAGGCTTAGAATGTTTAGAGCAAAAAATCTTTCTGTGGATTGCGCTGATTTTACTTACAGTATACCAAAACACTATAATCAGTTTCTCTATCTTGATCCCCCTTATGCCAATGGAGAAAAGCTTTATGGGCAAAAAGGTGATATGCATGATGGCTTTAGCCATGAGACACTTGCAAATCTGCTACACTCACACGATAGATGGATATTATCTTATAACCACTGCGAATTGGTCCACGATCTTTATTCTGGCTATGAATTTATATCACCAAAATGGACATATGGCATGAACTCAAGCAAACTATCCAATGAGGTCATAATTGTGAGCAAGGGTGTAACCGCGAACAGGGTCAGCAGATAATGAGTCCAACACAGACCAAAAGTGGCAAAGCTTTTGAATATGCTTTAGCTTCGGCAATTAGCAATGAATCAGGTGCTCAATTGGTAGGAGATCGTGCCTGCATTGATGCAAGAGTATATTTTTATTCGTCAGATCCTGTTGAGCAGAAAAACATGATTGAAGCTGCAATTAAAGCTTCTACTTTTCTGTGCAACAATGACCCAAATTTTGTACTTGCACAGTCTGCCATATTTCAAAAAGATTTTGCAGGTCAGGAAGGTGACGTGCGAGATATAATTGTTATTCTTTCTAATGGTAAACACGTTGGCTTGTCAGCAAAGAATAACCATGAAGCACTAAAACATTCGAGATTGTCTGGCAGCATCGATTTCGGCAAAAAATGGGGAAATTGTCCAGTTAGCACAGACTATTGGAATATGGTTAGACCAACATTTCAAGAAATGCAGAATTTGAAACTTTCTAATGAACTTTTCAAGAATGTTAGCGATAAAGAAAACAGATTTTACCTGCCTATTTTGATTGCTTTTGAAGATGAATTCAAAAGTTTATGCGAGACATTTGGAGCTAAATTTATTTCAAGCGTTTTCCATTATTTGATTGGTAATTTTGATTACTACAAGGTTATGCATTTACGAGACCAGAATACTGTTCAAGTGCAACCATTTAATTTAAATGGAACATTAGGCTGGGGGCAAAAGTGGAAACTACCAACAAAAATTGATTCCATAAGGAGAGAAAGTCGTTCTAGAAATAAATTGATTGTATCTTTTGAAGAGGGTTGGCAAATTTCTTTTCGCCTTCACAATGCTTCGTCAAAGGTGGAACCTTCACTGAAGTTTGATATTAAATTTGTTTCTATGCCTCCTTATGCAACTGGGCATTATATACCAATTTGATTCGTTTTACTATCTTACGGCTGACCTTCACTCGCTCACCGGCCTTGTGGCTGAAAGCGGTGTGAAGCGCTTAGACGGCAACAGCGAGACGCTGACTGAACTAAGGGGCGTAACGACCGGGCTGGTGGAGGCGTACGAACGTGACGTGAAAGCACGCAGGCTAAGCGTCGCAAAGCGAGAGGCAAGGAACGAGCAGCAACAACGGCTGCGGTGTAAACAAGGAGACAACAGAAACAGGATAAACAAATATGAATGAACTGAGTTACCTTACGCAAGCGCAGGCTGCGGGGGATGAGCAATGAGCGTGAAAGCAGCAGCGGTGCTGCTTGCCGCTTGTTGCACGCTCGCTAGTTGTGTTCACCCCGTGAATGAGGCGGAATTGGAATGGCGAGTAGCTATGGAAGATGCGATTGAAGAATTAAGTGCAAGCGTGAACGAGAAGTGGGAAGCAATAAGGAGAAGCCTGTTGAGCACGAGTATCTATTTGTCCGGCATTGAGCGGAATACCATCTGGCTGGAACACTATCTGTGTGTGTTTGTAGCTTTATTTGTCGTGCATCCGGGCACCGCAACTGACTGGGGGCTACTAGAAGCGAAAGATTGCCCGGATGCGGATGGACGATACTGAAGGGTGCGAGCGCCGAGAGTACGCTGCGTGAGCCCTTCGAGCAGGAACTAGAAGCGAGCGTTCGCTCTGATGAGTGTGGTGCTCAGAGATGACACGAATCCCGTGCCTTGATTCAATCTGTTATTACGGTTTGGGCTTGAATCCGTAATTAGGGTTGCGCTTATTTTGAGTTACGCGATAACGGGATCTACTATTATGATTTATCGCTGAAAATCGTAATAGTCTTTGTGCAGTTGCGATTTTCGGGGTAAGTCAACATAAGAGCGAGATAGTAAGGGGTGTCTATGCAACGCGGGACGACGGGAAAGTACGAAATCAGCACGTTCGGTGGCGAAGAGGTTCGTGCTTTTGTTCCCCATCCGCTGCCACCGGAGCCCAAGGCCTCTCTTGAGGGGGATTTGCGGGAGATTCACGACGAGGCTAATCGGGCGTTAGGGCGACTAGATGCCGTCTCGATCGTTTTGCCCGACAAGGAACTGTTCCTGTACTTCTACGTGCGAAAAGAGGCTGTGCTTTCTTCGCAGATTGAAGGAACCCAGTCCTCGCTTTCCGACCTCCTGCGGTATGAACGGGCAGAGACTGCTGGCGTGCCCGACGACTCCGCAGAGGTTTTTCGCTATGTGAAAGCGCTGACGCACGGACTGAAGCGCTTACGAGAAGACGACTTTCCGGTTTCCAACCGTCTGATTCGCGAAGTTCATGCGATCTTGATGGAGGAGGGGCGGGGCAGCAGCAAGTCGCCTGGGGAGTTCCGGCGTTCTCAGAACTGGATCGGTGGCAGACGCCCGGGGAACGCCTTCTTCGTTCCGCCTCCTGACACTCATGTTCAGGACTGTATGGCCGACCTGGAGCGGTTTCTGCACGCAGAGGACGACGGTCTGTCGACGCTTATACGAATCGGGCTTGCTCATGTCCAACTAGAGACCATCCACCCATTTCTTGATGGGAACGGTCGGGTGGGGAGGCTGCTCATCACTTTGCTGCTTTGCAGTTCGGGGATACTGCAGGATCCGTTGCTGTACCTAAGTCTTTACTTCAAGGAGCACCGCTCGTATTATTACGACCTCTTGAACGAGGTTCGCCTCAAAGGTGACTGGGAAGCTTGGCTGGCTTTTTTCTTAGAGGGTGTACGGATTACAGCTGAAGGGGCGGTCTCGACCGCGCTGCGCCTTAGAAAAATGATTGAGAGGGACAGAGAGAGGATCACGCAGTCTGGGCGTAGGGCTAGTTCAGCGGTAAGCGCCCATCAGGCCCTCGTCAAGTCTCCCGTGCATAGCATTTCCTCGATCAGCAAGATGACCGGCCTTGCCTTCGCCGGAGCCTCCGCAGGGGTGCGGTTTCTAGAGGAACTCGGGATGGTGCGCGAAATTACAGGCAAATCCCGTAACAGGCTTTACGTCTATGACGAATACATGTCGGTACTCAACGAAGGCACCTAGCACTTAGGCGCCGTCACCCCCCTGGTTGTTCGTCAACCCTTTGGTTTGCCTAGGGCTGCCTGAAGTCCTCGCTCATACCTCTTTCGGGTTGCCTTGACTAGAAGCGGTACAAGCGGCCGAAAGACGAACCACACCCCGGTTGGGGTCATCTCTAAGTCCATCGTGATGCGTGTGCCGCCGTCTTCGCGCTCGGAGAGCCGGTAAGTGCCCTTTACCGGCCAGGAGGTGTCTTCGGCGCACACCCAAGAGACTGCAGGCTCGTCTTCGCCAGATCCGTCCTCAAAAGATCCGCCCTCAACGTCGGTGATGCGGAAGTTGCACACCTCTCCCCGCAGTTTCAGCTTCCAGGTCGCCCCGACTGCGCCCGGGCTGCCTGAGATCAACTCGCCCTCCTTCACGTCGGGTCTCCATTCGGGCTGGTTGGCGGCGTCCGCTAGATAGGCGAACGCCCGTTGGACATCGGCGCCGACTTCAATTGAAACGCTGCACTTCGTCATCGGCGGAATGCTAACCGCTTCTGAATTTGCAAAGCTCTTAACCCTGACAATTGGGGCAGGCAGTTGGGCGGGCGGTGCCACCCAAGGCAGGCACCGCCCTCATCGCGCTCAGTGCGGCTGGGAGGCTCCGGTGATGATTCCCAGCAACCTCTTGATGCGGCGGTCGACGCGTCTGAGGAACGCCCGACGCTGTTTGTCGCTGGAGCGGTCGGAATTGTAAAAGGCCATCCAGCGGAAAGCGCAGCGCGTCGGGCACAGTCTGTGGACACTCCGCCGGAAGAACCGTTTTGCCGGCTCGCCCCCCAGCATGTTTACGACCTTGGTGGAACCGTGCGAGGTGACCACCAACAAATAGTCCAAGTGTGTGAGCATTTCTCGAGCTTTGGCAGCGCCTTCTCCGGTGGCCTTGGGGAGCAGTTGTTCGAGCCACCCGTGCAGCAGAGCGGGCATACCTCCCCACCAAGTCGGGTAGACGAATACCAATCCGCTGGCTTCCGCCAGCATCGTGCGGTGTTCCTCCAGCAGATGCTCGGAGGCTTGGACGGCGTCGAAGCCCTCCTTGTAGAGATCCAAGAACAGGGGTTCGCCCCAGGCATTTGAGAGCGTCTTCTTCACTTGCGCCGCCGCTGCGGCGTTGAAACTGTCCCTCAGCGGGTGGCAGAACACCACGAGAGCGGTCATAGTCCAGCCAGCGTCTTCTCCACCCGGTAGAGGAAGCCGTACTTGATCTCCCTGGCATCGTCGGTGCGAGATTCGCAGTTGTAGATCGGCAGGTAGCGCAGCTTGCAGCGGGTGTTGACGACCAGCCGCAGTGTCTTCGTCAGTATCCGGCGCCCCGGATCGAGGCTTTGCTTCACTGCTTGGTTGCCTTGCTCGTGCAGCACGATGACGACCAGGCGCCGCACGTCCGTGAGGGCTCGTCGCACCTTGCCGTTCACCAGGTTGAACCCCACGCCTGGAACGAACGTGCGGTCGAGGAATCCTTTTAGCCGCGCCGGCAGTCCAGTCCAGGTGGATCGGTAGACGAACACTAGCGCCTCGGCGTTCCGCACCAGTTTCGCATGGCTGATCACGTCGTCTTCCACCAGAGGATTCGGCGTGTGATAACTCCGCCTGCCTTCAGCCGTCATCGCCGGGGAGAACCTGCTGTCGTGCAGGTCTATGACGCCCACTTTGTGCGCTCCTTCGGCCAGCCCGGCGTCTATGGCTTTGCGCAAACCGCCGGGATACTGGGCGAGTTCCAGGTCGTCGACGAGGATCAGCAGAACGCGCACCCTTCCATATTATGTCGGATCTGATCCCCACGGGGCTGCTGCTTGAGTCCCCTACGGCTGGCGTTGTCTTGGAGGATGTCTGGCGATGAACCGACGGCGCAAGTTACCCTCAGAGTCAGTGGGTGAGAGTTGCGTTCTTGCAAACGCTCGGCTTCCCGACGGACGACGGGTGGACGTGACGGTTTCCGAAGGTGAGGTGGTTTTGGTCGCCGATGCCGGGACGGCCCCTTCTGCTGCGGCCTCGGAGTGCTCGGACGCCCGAGAGGCTGTCCCTCCCGTCTCCCCACCTTCCGATACCTCCCCCGCCCCGCCCGCTGCTGGCGGGGACGCCCCCTACGCCCCTCTCCGCCGTTACGAACTGGGGGGAATGCTGCTCCTGCCAGCCCTGGTGGAACCCCATGCCCATCTCGACAAGGCCCTGCTGGCGGACAGGATCGTCAATCAGACCGGCGACCTGATGGGAGCAATCGAAGCCTGGGTGCAATACCGCAGCGACATCCACCCCTCCGACTCCGCCGATCGGGCCGCCCGGGCGATTGAGATTGCGATAGCGCACGGCGTCACGGCGATGCGCACCCACGTAGACGTCGGCGGCGACATAGGCGTCCGCAACGTAGAAGAACTCTGTGAGCTCCGTAGCCGCTACGAACACTGCTTAGACCTGCAGTTGGTGGCGCTGGCGCACTCTCCGCTCACCGGAATGGAGGGACGAGAGAACCGCCTCGCCCTGGGGCGGGCCATGGAAGCGGGCGCCGACTTGGTGGGGGGATGTCCGGCCATCGACCCGCGTCCGAGCGACTGCGTGAAAGTCTGCCTAGACGCCGCCACCGACGCCGAAGCAGGGGTTGACCTTCATATTGATGAGACGCTCGACGCAGAGGTCTGCACCCTAGCCGACCTGGCCAAAGCGGTAATCAACAGAGGCTTCCCCCACCCCGTTACAGCGAGCCACTGCGTGAGCCTGGGCATGATGCGTCTGTCTGAGCAGCGCCGAGTGGCTCGCTTGGTGGCGGATGCCGGAATAGGCGTGGTGACCCTGCCGCAGACCAATCTGTTTCTCCAGGGGAAGGGGATTTTCACGGCAACGCCTCGGGGTCTTACCGCTTTGCAGACGTTGTCGGACGCAGGGGTTCGGCTGGCAGGCGGCGGCGACAACCTCCAAGACCCGTTCAATCCTATGGGGCGCGGCGACCCGCTTGAAATAGCGTCCTTGCTGGTCACGGCTGGTCATCTCCGGCCAGAAACGGCCTTTGAGTACGTTTCCACCGGGGCGCGCTCGCAGATGGGGTTGAAATCTGCAGGGGTGTCTCCAGGGGCGTCAGCCGACTTTGTAGCGGTTGAAGCCGCCTCGGTGCGGGAGGCGCTGGCGTCTGCGCCTGGGAACCGCTTCACCTGGAAGGCGGGCGTCCTGACAGCGCAGGTCTCCCGCAGTTTCTCCCTTCCGGGCGTAGGCAGCGCCGAGGACCCGCAAGCGATGTTCAACTGCGGACGATGAGCGCCGCCGGGCAGCGCATCCCGTGGGGCGTGTGGTTTGAACCCACTCAACCTGTGGAGCGCCTCGTGGACTTGGCGTTGGAGGCCGAGGGTTTGGGAGCTGAGGTTTGCCTAGTGGCCGACGAGGGTACGGAACGTGACGTCTACGTGACCCTCACGGCGATTCTGCTTTCCAGCAAAAAGTTGGTGGTGGGCCCGGCAATCACCAATCCCTACTCGCGGCACCCGGTGAGCACAGCCGCTGCGATCGCCACGCTCGCCGAGTTGGCGCCCGGACGGGTTTGGCACGGACTTGGGGTGGGAGGCTCGCGCGTCTTGGAGCCGCTTCAGCTGGAGCCGCAGCGCCCGTTCACCGCTCTCAAGGAGGCATTTGTGATCAACCGCCGACTTTTGGAGGGTAAGCGAGCGGGAGCAGCGTCGCTGCCGTGGTTCGAAGGATGCGTGCCCATGGCTGTAGCCGGTCGAGGGCCTCGGGTAGGGAAGTTCGCCGCCTCTCACTCCGACTGGGTGATCCTCTCCGCCAAGGCCTTGGCCGACCTGCCAGAGAGCGCTGCCAAGATTCGTATTCAAGGGAAGGCTCGTGTGGCTTGGTCGGCCTATCTGGCTTATGACGACGCTGAGAGGCGGCGGGCGTTGCGCCACTTTTCCTACATGGCGTTGGACGCTCCGCCTTCAGTTCGCGAGAAGGTAGGGCTTGACGATCTCAAGGCAGCGAGGGTTCGCAGGGCGATGCTGTCGGGACGGATGGACGAAGCCGCGGAGCACCTGCCCGAGGCGTTTTTGGACTTGTACGCCGTATCGGGAACGCCTTCGCACTGCGCCGCCGTGATAGCCGGACTGCGGAAAAACTTCGACTTGTTCCTGTTGCCGATGAACGACGAGGCATCCTGCGAACGTCACATGGAGGCTTCGGCGGGGATACTTTCCCTCGCAGGTTCGTTGACGGCGCAGGATGCTGGAGCATCTGACGCCGAAGGCGGAGGTGAAGCGCCTGCCTAAGGTATGGCTTCGTAGGCCGGAAAGTCCGGATCTACCACCGTGTGGATGCCAAGCCCCATGACCACCCGGTTGACATAGTTGAGGTGGGCGCAGTGAGAGTTTGCGTCGAGGATGTCGAGGTCTCCGAAGCCTGCCTCACGCAACTCCTGCACGGCTTCTTCGCTGATTTCGTCGGGTCGGGTGGTGAGCGCTGCTGCGTAGCGAACCAGGGCGGCGTCCTCGGGCGGCATGGAGTCCGCGGCCGCCAGGGGATCGTTTGCCAACTCCAGCACTTGCGCGTTCGTGAGACCGTCTTCGCGTAACTTCACCGTTATCTGACTCATGCAGTAGACGGTTCCGTTCAAGGCGGAGGTAACGAATCCGATGAGGTTCCTCTGTCGGGAGGTCAGCGCCGATGGGCAGCGTTCGGTGGCGGCGTAGAGTTCCAGCCGCGCCCCGACCAGTCGGGGGTAGAGAGACCCGGAGAGGGTCATCTCGGTGGGTTCTCCTAACTTATCGGCCTGGCGTTCGTAGTGTTCTCGGAGGTCGCCCTCTGCCTCTTCGTAAGGCACTGTTTTGATCCACATGACTGCAATCTACGCTGGCGGGGTGGCTGCTTGCTCCGACGGCGCAGGCTCTTCACCAGGGTCGCCCTTTACTGCCGGGCGATCCTTACCAATAGGGCGCAGTGGCTCCGATGTAACCCCGACCCCGCCGAAGGCTAATCGCCGATTTGGGTCTGCAAGTACTTGGCGATGCCGATTTCCCCGATGATGCTTTGCTGCGTTTCTATCCAGTCGATGTGCTCTTCTTCGCTTACCACGAACTCTTCTAGCATCTCGCGGGTGGCGTGGTCTCCATGCTCGAACGCCAACTCGACGCCGCGCCGGTAGCGCTGGACTGCCTCGATTTCCAGTTCAAGGTTGAACTCGAGCTGTTCCGCCACGCTCTTTCCTAGGCGCACGGTGCCGAGGTTCTTGAGTTCCGGCATGCCGTCGAGCATCAGGATGCGGTCCATGATCTTCTCGGCGTCGTGCATTTCTGTGATCGATTCCGTCTTGTATTTCTCCGCAAGACGGTGCCACCCCCAACTCTCGCAGATCTTGGAGTGGGCAAAGTACTGGTTGATAGAGGTGAGCTCCGCCCCCAGTGATTCGTTCAAAAAAGCAATGACTTCCGGCGATCCTTGCATGTCCCGTCCTTTCTTGGCTGAGCCTCTTTGCGGAGAAACTGCGGCTTCTGCCCCCTCGGATTTTCCTACGAGGGTTCCTTCTCCGAAGTTTCTCTTCCAGGAAGAGTCTAGCCGCCCGCCGGCGGCCACTCAGCCGGGGCGGCGGCCACTGTAAACTACGAGCGCGATATGCCCGAGGACGCGCAGAAGTTGGAATCTTCCTCGGGGATCGAGGTAAAGCCGATCGGCGTGGGCCTGTCGCTGTCCAACGAGGAAGCCGTCGCCTCCACCATCTCCCTGGCGGAACGAGCCGACGAACTGGGTTACGACGAAGTGTCCATTCCCGAGAGCCGACTCTTCCGGTCAGCCACTTCCGTGGCTGCCGCCATCCTCGCACGGACGCGCAGGGTGACAGTGAGGGTAGGGGTCGCCAACCCGGTCACCCGCCATCCGTTGCTGCTTGCCACCGAGGCTGCCACTCTCGCCGACCTCGCCCCTGGGCGGGTGCGCTTCGGTATCGGGGCGGCGCTCTGGACGATGCGGGCGTTCGGCGCAGTCTCCGATGACTGGCGCGCCTATACCAACACAGTCGAAGCCGTCCGCGGCGTCGGTTCGTTGTTGGCTGGCCACCCCTTGGGGTTCCAACCAGAAACCTTCGCCGCCCGCTCCGACTTGAAACTCGACCTGCCCCCCTCAGTGCCCGCGCCGGTTGACGTGGGCGCCGTCAACGCTCGGATGCTGTCGGCGGGAGGCGCTTGGGCGGACGGCGTGCAGTTAGGGGCGCTCATGAGCCCTTCCTATGTTGCCTGGGCTGCCGAACGGGTGGCGGAGGGCGCCCGCGGGCGCGGGCGAGACCCTGCCGAAGTCCTTGTTTCGGGCAACGTGCTCACCAGCCTTGCCACCGATAGGAAGGCGGCTCGCCGTGAGGTGCGCGAGGTGCTGGCGTACTACTTGGCTCGAGTGGAGGGGGTGGTGGTGGATCGATCCGGCGCCGACCCCCAAGCCGTGGCGGCGGTGCGGGAAGCGGTTCGCAGCGGCGGGGTGCAAGCCGGGGCGCGCGCAGTTGGTGAGCATCTCATCGACACCTTCGCCGCCGCCGGCGACGTTGACGACGTGGTTGTCCAGTTGCGCCCCTTCGTGGCCGCCGGGATGCAGATGCCACTGCTTTGGTACACGCTCGGCCCCGAGCCGGACTGGGCTGTGCGAGCCTTAGCAGAAGAGGTGATCCCTTTGCTGCGCGGCGGAGCGTGACGAACGATGGATGGTCTGAAGGGAAGCCAACCCGCAGCCAGGCCGCAATAAGAGGGGTGGAATGATCTCAGCATCTCTGTCGGCGTCGAATCTCCCTGGTCACTTGGTCTCTTCCGACTGGTTGGCCCAGCAACTGCGGACACGCTCTGACGATGTCCGGGTCGTGGACTGCCGCTGGTATCTAGCTCCGTTCGATACCCGCGACCCCGATGTGGAATATGCGCAGGGTCACATACCCGGAGCGGTTCATCTGCGTTGGGACACTGATTTCGCCGATCCCGACCATCCGATTCCAGGAATACTCGCTCAGCCTCAGAGGTTTGCCGACGCAATGGCGGAGGCCGGGATAGGCGACGAAACCCTCGTCGTGGCCTACGACGACGGTCATGTCACCGCGGCGGCGAGGCTCTGGTGGGCGCTGCGGGTCTACGGGCACGACTTGGCGGCAGTCTTGGACGGAGGCATCAAGCGCTGGAAGTCGGAGGGGCGCGCCCTGACTCCTGAGAAGCCGCAGCCCCATCGGGGGGATTTCAGTGTTAGGGAACGTTCGTCTGCCTACGCCTCCGCAGCGGACGTAATATCCGCCCAAGGAGACCCGGATGTCGGGTTGGTGGACTGTCGCATGCAGGCCGCCCGCGCAGAGGACGGCGCCGCCATAGCAGGAAGCACCGCTTACCTGCCGGGTATCGACTTCTTCAATCCCTCCGACGGGCTGATGCTCCCGCCTGAGGTTTGCCGTTCGCGGATACTCGCAGCGGCTGGCCGCTCCTCTAAGACCATCCTCTACTGCCGAGGAGGGGTGGGGGCGTGCGGTACTGCACTCGCGTACGAAGTAGCCGGGCTAGGTGAAGGCGTATCGGTCTACGACGGCTCATGGCTGGAATGGACGGATCTCGCAGCCGCCTCTTGCGAGACAAACCCGGAAGGTCAAAGCACCGTATACGAGGTCGAAGCTTTGTAGGCGTCCAGCGCAGCGCATCGGGGCTTAGGAAGTGCGAACATTTCCCAAGCTCTTGCCCTTAGCGGCGGGCGGTAAGGCGCCTTCGTTTATTTCGGGGCAGCGGCGGCGTGCCAGTGCCGGGTGCTTAGCCGTCCAGCCAGGGTGAACCCCCAGAAGACGGCGATCCCCAGCAGCGATGAAACGATAAGGGCTGCCAAGAGTTCTCTGGTGGCGGCCAATCCCCTGTATTTGTCAATGAGTACGCCTATTCCCTTTTCCCCTCTTCCGAAAAAGAACTCGCCGACGATCGCCCCGATCACCGAAAGACCTGCCGCTATTCGCAGGCCGGTGAACGTCGCAGGCAGGGCGGCATGCAGTTCTAGTTTGGTCAGTCGAGTCCATCGTCTCGCCCCATGCAGGGTGAAGAGCTCATGCAGGTTTCGTTCCACCGACTGAAGCCCGAACAGCGTGTTGGTGATGATCGGGAACAGGGAGATGAGTACGGCCACGACCACCCGGGCAGAAAAGCCAAATCCGAAAAGTCCGCCGATCAACGGCACTAGGGCGAGGATCGGAATGGTTTGCAGAACCACGGCCCACGGAAAGAAAGAGTGCTCCACCCATCGGCGCAGGTTCATCAGGATTGCAAAGAGGCCTCCCAAGAACGTTGCGATGGCTAGCCCGGTGAACGACGACTTGGCCGTTATTAGCAGGCCGTTGAACAATTCCCCCCGTACCCCGTCGCCGGTGACAGCCCGCTCTACGACTTCATGGAGCGGAGGCACGAGGAATTGTCTCTCATCCGACAGCACCACGTACGAAATCAGGTACCAGAGCCCGACCATTACCAAACTGAACGCCAGGGGCAGAATCCAGTTGAGGTTACGTTTCGACCGGTTCGGCACTTTCTTGCCCTTGGTGGTGGTCTGCCAGGATGAGTTACCGGCGCGCAGGCCGCGCTTTTGGCGACTTGTCAAGGACGGGACGGGACAAGCAGCGACAGCAAGCGACTCTTACCCTTGTGGGTTTCCTCTTGCTCGAGATTCGGTGACACCCGACCTCCGAGGGCTGATGCCGGAGGCCGGGGCGTCACCAAGTAACGGCAGGTTTGTCTTCGTCTAGAAGCCGAGCTTTATGGAGGTGTCTAGGAACTCGTTGGTGAATATGTCGTTTGCGGTGACCTCCGGGTCGAAGCTCTCGATGCCCTGATCTTCAAATATGGGCTTGAGTTCATCTATCAGGTTTTGAATTCGAGCTTCGTCCATGTCCCCCACGTAGCCATTGTCTCCGTCGGTTACCAAGTTGAGATCAACCATGGCCTTGCTCGCGGCGTTATGGGTGCCGATCGAAGAAGTCCAGAAACTGCCCAAGGCCTTCACGATTTCGTCGAGGCGGACGTTGATCGGCTCGGGGTCCAGCGCGTAGTCCACATGGGCTTGCTGCATGATCGGGACGAAGAGTTCAAGGCACTCTCGGTAGGTTTCCACATCGTCGGCGCGCACCGATACGGCCGACTGGTATATCTCAAACGGAGCGTCGTGGATGAGCAGGAAGTCCACCGGCTTCATCCAGCCCTCTATTTCGTTCTCGTACCGGTAGGGCTCGTTCGTGGCGAAACCTTGCTGGACGAGTCCGTCTTCGGCAATGAAACGGGTAGGCGAGCCGTCGTAGGAGCCGTCTACCTGGTCTTGGTTGAGGGCTCCCTTGTTGATGAGGTAGTCCATGTACGTGGCGCCTCCGAAGTACAGGACGGTGGCTCCGGATTCGCCGATTTCTTCAATAGATTCGAAGTCGTGGTCGTCCGGATCCCACATCAGGATCTGGGGTCCTGTTTCAAAACTGGTGAACACCGCTACTACAGGGGTGGTTCCATACGACCTGATCGCTGCTGCTGTGTCCACGTAAGCTAGGAAGATGTTGTCATCCTGGTAAAATTGAGCGTTTGGCGGGGCGAATGATATGTAAGGTCCGCCTGCTCTGACCTCGATCTCGAGGCCGGTGTCTTTGTATTCGCCCTTGTAGGTGCCGTTCTCGGCGTCGATCACTCCGTCGACTCCCACAAGCTGATAGGTGTGTCCATGTTCAGGCTCAGGGAACCAGTCGGTCTGAATAATCAAAGGATTGGGGCAGACGTCAGCCAAGTTGGACATGTCCAACTCCTGTGTTGCCGCGGTGGTTGCTGTTGCCGCGGTTGTAGCCGGCGCGGCGGTGGTTGTTGGTGCCGCGGTGGTTGCTGGTGCCGCGGTGGTTGTTGGTGCCGCGCTTGTCGTTGTTGGGGATGTTGCCTCGTCGTCTCCCCCGCATGAGGCAGCGAGCAGGGCCAGGGCCAATATCGCAGCAAACAGGGCTCGTACTTTCATTTGTTGTTCTCCTTTGGTGATCACTTAATAGTGGGAGTGCAGCCCAGTATGAATTGCACTGCAGAATCGAGACAGCGTGTCCCGGTGCGTGTCCCGATACGGAACTCGCCGTAGTTTATCGTCTAATTGGTTCGAAACGGGCGGGTTCCTGGTTCCCTTGTCCGGTTGTTGCCGAATACCAGTGGCTGGTGGAGCGACGTCCTGCCCAGCCGAAGAACAGGAACAGGATCAGTCCAAGGAGGGCGCTGAACATGATCCCGGACATCAACTTGGAGCCGGAAAGCTGATCTTGAAACAGGAACAGAAGTTGCCCCAACCCTTCAGAGCCGTAACTGCCTCCCTTGAAGAAGAACTCCCCCACGATTGCTCCGACCACTGCTAGGCCTGCGGAGATCCTCAGGCCGGTGAAGATTGCAGGCAACGCAGCCGGGAACTGAAGCTTTCGAAGTCTTCGCCAGCGTCCTGCGTCGTGCAGCGTGAATAAGTCGTGCAGGTTGGACTCCACCGATTGCAGCCCGAACAGGGTGTTCGTGATGATAGGGAAGATCGAGATGATGATGGTCACCACTACTTGACTGCGGAAACTCCAGCCCCACCAAAGTCCGATAAGCGGACTGACCGCCACTATCGGAAGCGCTTGAACGGCCACTGCGTAGGGGAAGACGCTGCGCTCTATCCAGCGCGCTTGGCTCATGATCAGAGCGGTGAGCATCCCGCCTGCTATCGACAGCGCAAACCCCATCAAGGTCACCAAGGTGGTTCGCCCAAGCCCCATCAGCACCTGTTCAAGGTTTCGCCAATTCAGGAATCCGACTTTGATCACCTGGTGGGGGGGTGGCAGGTAGAAGCGCTGGTCTGTTTCCAGTACGAAGTAGGTGAACAGGTACCACAGCCCGATTACCCCCGCCGCTACCGCCGTCGGGAGTACTACCCGCCTCAGCCGTCTCCAGAGAGCGCCAAGAATTGGCCGACGTTTCCTCTGCCGTTCCTCTGGATCAAGCGCGAACTTCGCTACTGCCGACTCGCCGGTTACTTTGCTCATCAGGTCAAGACCCTACGCGTCCGTCTGTAGGCTCAATGTCGCAATGGCCGCAATGAATGAAGAATCCGCCTTAGAGGAGGCCGCCTCGGACGCCATACTTAGTTTTGATGGGGTGTCCAAGATTTTCCCCGACGGCACACATGCCCTAGAGGACATCACTTTTGAGGTGGATAAAGGTGAATTCGTGACCATTGTGGGACCTTCCGGGTGCGGTAAGTCGACCCTATTGCGCATCGCTTCCGCCCTCGATTCTCCTAGTTCCGGATCAGTGCGTGTTGACCGTGAGAAGATCGGGTATATCTTCCAGGACGCCACTTTGCTTCCTTGGCGGAACGTGATGGGAAACGTGGAACTGCTGGGAGAACTGCACGACATTCCCCGGGTGGAGAGGCGGCATCTTGCCGAAGAGGCTATAGCCACGGTTGGTTTAGAGGGCTTTGAGAAGCACTATCCAAAAGCGCTCTCGGGGGGGATGAAGATGAGGGTTTCGATTGCCCGCACTCTCACGTTGAACCCTCCGGTGTTCTTGTTCGACGAGCCGTTCGGCGCGCTCGACGAGATCACGCGAGAAAGGTTGAACGAGGAGACGATTGCCCTTTTCATGAAGGAGAACTTCGCTGCTCTGTTCATCACTCACTCGATTTACGAGGCGGTCTTTCTTTCCACGCGTGTGTTGGTGATGTCGCCTTTGCCCGGTCGCATCGTGGCCGAAATCGACGTACCTTTCCCCTACCCTAGGGAGACCGAGTTGCGGTACGACCCCTCTTTCGCAGACCTGACGGGGGCGGTGTCTTCCGCCCTTCGCGGTTCGTTCCGTTCCGCTACCGAAGCTGAACTAGAAGGCATGACGTAGGGGGCGGCGGGATCCATCGAAGAATTTAGGTTTCCGACTTAGGAGGCAGAACAATGCAGACGGGAGTTTTTTTCTTCGGCAACGTCGAGATGAGCGACGCCGGCGCCGGCCCTCCCAAACCGACTGACAGGCGCTATTCCCAAGAGGAAATGTGGTACGCCTCCGAGCGGATGTTGGACATGGGCGTGACCGCCGAGCAGGCAGGCTTTGACGTGTTCTGGCTGACCGAGCACCACTTCCAGTACGAGGGCTACGAAGTGCTGCCCAACGCCCTGCTGTTTGGTGCCGTGCTGGCTGAGCGCACCGAGCGCATCCGTATAGGCGCCCTGTTCAACATCGTGCCTCAATGGCATCCCTTGCGTCTGGCTGAAGACTTCGCAACCATGCATAACCTCTCGGGCGGGCGAGGCATTCTTGGCGTGGGACGCGGCACCGTCCCTCGGGAAGCCGAATCGCTGGGGTCTTTCGTCGGCAGTTTCGACAACCCCGACAAGGCTGAAGCCGATCGCGTCAACCGAGAGATTTTCGACGAGGCCATGGACGTGATCACGGCTGCTTTGGACAACGAGACATTCTCCTATAAAGGCAAGTACTACCATTTGCCTCCGGAAGGCATTCCCGACCGGGGCGGGACGGTTCAGACCCTCACGCTCGTGCCCCGCCCCCTCTATCCCTACGACGTCTGGCAGGCTGTCACTTCTCCGCCTACTTTGGAGTACGTGCCTGTCCGAGGTTGGGGAGGTGTCTTCTGGCTGCGCAACCATAAGTTCCTGGCTGAATGGTGGGAACGTTTCGGGGAGTGTTACGAGAAGGAGCACGACAGGGCGCTGAAGCCCGGGGAAAACCGCATGCTCGTGATCAACGTAAGGGTCGCCGACACGCACGAGAATGCCTGGGCGGACGCCCGCGACGGCCACGACGAGTTCTGGAAGTTCCTCGGTCCTTACGGATGGAGCCGGGGCTACATGGATGCCGACGGACGGCCGGCCGCTCCCGGCCTAATTCCCACGTTGGAAGAGTCAGTGAAGCAGAAGGTCTGGATTATCGGCACTCCCGAGGAAGTGGCCGAAGGGATCAGCGCTTTTGGAGAGGAGTTGGGGGGGCTTGAACATCTGACGCTCTTCCCGAGTTTCCCAGGCGACACTTACGAGCAGGCTGGCGAGCAGGTCTGTCGGCTGGGCGAACAGGTGCTGCCCTTGCTCTAGGGCTCTTCGGCGGCCTTCGAATACCTTCAGACCCGGAAGAGGCAACTTCCCAGCGAAGAAGCAGTTGCTAGTAGGAGCGCTCCTAGTAGCAACTCGCACCTGGAGAGCTACTAGGAGCAAGAGCAAGCAAGCAACAACTACGAAGCGTTCCTAAGCGTTCTTCCTAGGAGAGTTCTAAACGCAAAGCAAGAGACAACAACTACTGATTAGGAGCACCCACAATGAATACAACGACGACGCTTAGCACGCAGAAGCAAGAGCCTCCCGGGACCTCGCAAGCGTTCGAGCGTGAGCAAGCTTGCTCGCAACACTAGGAACGAGCACTCGCAACGAGAGCGTCGACGTACGGGAGAGTATGCGCGAGCACGAAGAGTGAGCAAGTGAACGAAGAGCAAGTACGCAAAATGCTCGACGAGCAAGCGGTAGCGCTAATGAAAACTCGTGCCGCGTTCAAAGAACAGGCGGTAGCGCTAAATATGCAAGAAAAAGTGCTCGACGAGCAAGTGGCAATACTTGACGAGCAAGTGGCAATACTTGAAGAGCAAGACAACGTACTCGACGAACAATACGAAGCGTATAGGCAACAACACGAAGCGTTCAACGAACAGGTGGCAACGCTCGAGCGTGCGTACAAAAAACTAGAAGCACCAGAGAACGAGAGCGACTAGGAGCGCTCGACGTGAAAGAGCTTGCGTGTACAACACTAAATTTCGAGCGTGTGTGCTATAGCACGCTCACGTTCTATGATTGGTCTTAGACGTTAGCTAGAAGGAGGACTAGTGAGCAAGGAAAAAGTGGACAAAACAACGAGAGAGCAATTAGAAGAAGTGCGTGAAGCGCGGCGTGAAGAGCGGGAACGTTTCGAGAGCGTAATGAAAGCACGGCGAGAGCGTGAAAAAGAGCGGCGCGAGCGTGTGGAGCGTGTGGAGCGTCGCATTCGTTCGTTACGCGTCCGTTAGGAGATCGTGCTCCCGCACACGCACCAGCATGCTCCTAGAACGCACACAAGCACCACACGCTAGGGGACTGTGTTAGCCGCGCGCTTCTTTGCGTTTCCAGACTTTGTTGATGTAAGAGAGCGCGTCCGGTGTCTTACAGGACGTCTCGCCGTGGTCTACTTCCACTTTGCCTATCCGTTTTGCCGCTTCTAGAGCCTGCGTCCGTAGTTCAGGATTGCGACAGCCGATGGCTATGAGCGCTCCGTTCATGCAGTGACGCACCCGGTTTGCGCTCTGAAAAATATGGCCTTCTATAAAGCGCAGCCACTTGGCGAAGTAGTCGTCCGGGTAGGTCGCCTCCCCCAAGGCTTGATGGGCTACCAGGTTCCAGCCAGTCGCTGTGACCCACTCACTTGAGCCTCCTCCGCCGTCTAGCGCCGTCCATTCTTCGGCGCACTCATTGCCCCACTCTGTAGAAGCTGCGAACTTGGCCATCTCGTCGGTGAGGACGTAGTTGTCCATGCCCTCCGCCCAGGCTTGGATTTCGGTTTTCGTCGTGCTCTCGGGGTCTGCGACGGCCAGCGCCAGCAGGCGAGCGTCGTGGTTGCCGGAAGCCCAAAGAGCCTGAGCGAGAGAGTGGTCGCCGTGCAGTTTCTTGCCCATTTTCCGCAGGTGGGCGAAACTCACTCCGAACTGCGGCCCACTCACGCCGTGGCGGGAGTAAACCTTGCGGTTCTGAGCCGTCCCTAGTGCCTCCAACTCGGCTAGCACCTCGCCCGGATCGGTTTTGCTCTCAGCGGGGTTCATAGCCACCTACCGCCGTTCGCAAGCAAGTTCCCTAAGCGTTTGCATCAGCAGTTGAAAGCTCGGAGATTTATTCCGGTCAGGCTCCATGTGCTCAGCGACGAGCCGCGCAACCTGAAGTTTCGGCATACCCGTAAGGTAGTAACCACGGCGCTGGAGTACGCGTTCTAGCCGTTTGGCGGGAGCAAGAATCTTGTCCACAGAGCCTTTGGTGTGTAGATCCGTCTCCTGAACCTTTGGGAATGCCCTGTTGACCGCTGCGGGGTCGCCAAGAAACCATGCCTCAAGTTCGGGCTCTGCTATTCGAATTGATAGTCGTTTTGGGTATTTGCCGAAGGTCTTATCTAGAAGTCCGCAATCACGGGCATTATCCTCGATTTTGGATTTCAAAAGTGTGCAGTCCTCGCGGTCTTTGTCAATTACAACAACCACGTTGCAATCCAATTCCCATTTTGCGTAGCCTCGGAACCGTCCAGGAAGTTTCTTGAGCATGTCATGTTTGCCGTTGAAACTTGAGATGCGTTGAGAACGATGTTTAGACGTAACTCTCGGAGTTAAGACTTTAAGTGCTTCTTCTGTTGATGCATCTTCAACTAGAACTTCAAGAAGCATTGACCAACTCATCGGTCAGGTCAAACATTCCCTGTACCCAACTTTCCCCTAGCAGCCCTCCCTCACGTAAGTACTCCTTCACCAAAGGCATGTCAGAGACAGGTCGCGTGGTGGTGAAGCCGTCATCTCCTCGATTCAGTATGCGCACCTGGCTTGGTTTCGAGAGCGCGTCTAGCAAATATGGGGAGTGGGTTGTGACAAGGATCTGTGATGAGTTTGAAGCGACTAGACATTCTTCGCCTAGTTCCCACAAGAGCTTGGGGTGGACGAAGTTTTCAGGTTCCTCAATGCCAATGAGTGGGGGAGGATCAGAATCGTAGAGGACAAACAAATAGGCAAGCAGTTTTAAGGTACCATCCGATATATAGCGAGCCAGGATTGGATCGTCGAAAGGTCGATCTATCATCTGAATCAGCAGACGACCATCCCGCATGGGTTCCGTGAGAACTTTCTCTAGTTGAGGTACGCGTCTTGAGAGAGCATTGAGCACTTCCCTCAACTGTTCTGGCTGCCGTTCTTCAAGGAACTGCATGACATTAGCGAGGTTGTCACCCGTGGGTGACAACCGGCGAGAAGTTCCGACTCGCGCAAATTCGCGCATCTGTGGCACGGACAAGTAGGACAAGTACCAACCAGAGATGAAGTCACGCAGCGTCGCCACGCGCGGATGTTCCCGAAGTTGGCCAAGAGTGTTTACGGCCAACAGATCCGGAGAGCTCAGCGGCTGCTTTTTGCGCTCGGCGTCTTCGTCTGGTGCGTCTCCAGGGATTGCTTCTCCCTCGCCCTGTTGATAGGAGAGGAACTGGAATGGGCGGCCGTGTTGCTTTCTCCGCCATGAGAGTTCCTCTTTGGCGACTACGGGAACTCCGTTGATTTCGTCAAGTTCGAGATGGTAGGTGATAAGTGGGTTTGGGCTCTTACTACTCTCACTGCCTTTGCGAAGTTGCGTTTTTTCCTCTTCGCGGTATTTCAGTTCGATTACGACCGGACCGCCGGAGCCCCGGGATCGCAACTCCCGAATCCCGCCTCGGTCGCTCCAGGTCTGCGGAAGGCCATGCGAAAAACACTCTGAGAGAAAAGCAAATACGTCGAAGATGGTGGATTTCCCACTGCCGTTGGGGCCGATCAGAACTGTCAGCGGCGTCAGGTCCTTGAACGTGATGTCTCGCAAAACACGGTAATTCTGGACCTTCAAACTTTCTATACGGGGGACGCGACGCGCCCTGGGCGATTTCAGGTCGTGGGGCTGAGGCGGAAGGAGAGTGCCTGGGTGTTCGTCCGGCGTCATCGTCCGAAATCCTAAGAGGTGGCCGCTGCTTCAGTTCCAAGCTTCTGGTGTTCGTCTACGGCAGCCTCACACAGTCCTTCTATTATCTTCTTCTCGTTCTTGGGGAAGCGCTCTAGACCCTCGGGGTAGCAGTAGTGCTGCTGGAGGCTCATCTTCTGGCTGGGGTTTTCCTGAAGCAGCTCCAGGGCGTCGGTTTCCACCAGCGCCGGGTGCGAATACCCGCAGGAGTGGGCTAGCTGCAGCAGTTCAGAGCGAAGGCTGACTATGTAGTTAGCGCACCGCACCGCTTTTAGGTTGGGATCAAGCCCTCTCGTAAGCCAGCGCTTGTGGGTTGTCACTCCGGTGGGGCAGCGGTCGGTGTGGCAGCGCTGGGCTTGGACGCATCCGATAGCTAGCATCGCTTCTCTGCCTACGTTTATGAGGTCTGCGCCCAAGCACATTGCGGCTAAGGCAGCGTGAGCGAAGCCAAGCTTGCCGCTGCCTATGAAAACGACGTGACGATGCATTCCGCGTTTGGCGAACGCCATATAAACCCGCGCGAACCCTCGCCGAAAGGGCAGAGCCACGTGATCTGAGAACACCAGCGGGCCTGCTCCAGTGCCTCCCTCCCCACCGTCCACAGTGATGAAGTCCGGTCCTTCTTCCCGCTCAGACATGCGCCGCGCCAACTCATTCCAGAAACCATCTACCCCCACCGCTGACTTTATTCCCACCGGCAACCCGGTGAGTTCGGCTAATTCTTCCGTGAAGTCGATCAGCCCGTCTATGTCGTGAAAGCTGCTGTGGGCGTTCGGGCTTCTGACGGATTGACCGCGGGGCACACCTCGTGCCCTGGCAATTTCGGGGGTGACCTTAGCTCCAGGCAACAGCCCCCCAAGGCCGGGCTTGGCGCCTTGGCTGAGCTTCAGTTCGATGGCGCGAACGGGCGTGTTTTCCAAGCTGGCGAGCAGGGCTTCGGAGCTGAAAGTCCCGTCCGGATTCCGGCAGCCGAAGTAGCCGGTTCCTATCTGAAAGACAATCTCCCCCCCGCAGCGGTGGTAGTCGGAAATTCCCCCTTCGCCCGTGTTTTGCAAACACCCGGCCAGCGCGGCCCCCTTGTTCATGGCCTCCACCGCCGGTCCGCTGAGTGAGCCGAAACTCATCCCGGAAATGTTCACTACCGATGATGGGCGGAATTTGTTTGACCTCCCGCGCCATTCGCCCAGAACCTTGGCGCAAGGCAGCGGCGCGTCGGAGTTGATGTCGGCTGAAAGCGGGAAGGAGGAGTGCTTGATGATTAAGTACCCCGTCCTGTCAGGGTCTTGGTCGGTGCCGAACCCAAAAAGAGGGTTCTCCCGCTTGGCTGAGGCGTAGATCCAGCGCCGCTTGGCTCTATTAAACGGGCGTTCTTCCTCGTTGTTGGTGACGATGTACTGTCGCAACTCAGGCCCGATAGCTTCCAGCATGTATCGAAAGCGCCCGATGATAGGGAAATTACGGAGAATGGTATGATCGCGCTGAAGCAAGTCGTAGAGGGCTGTCGCTAGGAAGATTCCCCCGATCACGATCACCGCTATAAGCCATCCAGGCATTTGGGTTTATGCTAGTCGTTTGAGACTGACCAACAGCGCTAAGCATGACTCTGAGCCTCCCCGGAAATAGCAAGCTGAGAGCGTGGGTGGATTACCGCTTGCGCCAATCCTCTAGAAAGGACTTGAAAGTATGGCAACACGCAGTGAAGTAAGAGACGGAATGCGCATCGACTGGGACGCGCCGATCCAGATGGACGACGGCGTGGTTTTGCGCGCCGACGTCTACCGGCCCGACGACGATGGTTCCTACCCTGTGCTGCTTTCCTACGGCCCCTACGCCAAGGGCCTGGCCTTCCAGGAGGGCTACCCGAGCGCTTGGCAGCGTATGGCCGAACAGCACCCGGACGTCACTGCTGGGAGCACGAACAAGTACCAGAGCTGGGAGGTCTGCGACCCGGAGAAGTGGGTGCCCGACGGCTATGCGTGCGTGAGGGTGGACTCACGGGGCACTGGCTGCTCGCCTGGGTACATCGACCACTTCTCGCCGCGCGAGACCAAGGATTTCTACGATTGCATTGAGTGGGCAGGCGTCCAGCCGTGGAGCAGCGGGAAAGTAGGGCTTTCGGGCATCTCCTACTACGCCATCAACCAGTGGCACGCGGCCTCCCTTCAGCCGCCTCATCTGACTGCGATGATCCCCTGGGAAGGGGCCGCCGAGTGGTACCGCGACATGACTCACCACGGCGGCATTCTTTGCACGTTCTGGGATAACTGGTACGACATGCAGGTCAAGACGGTGCAGTACGGCGTCGGGGAGAACGGCTACCGCAACCCCAACACTGGCGAGCCTGTGGCCGGGGAGGTCACGATGTCCGAAGAGGAACTTGCGCGCAACCGCTGCGATTTCGGCAACGAGATATTCGCTCACCCCACCGACGACGACTATCACGCCGAGCGTTCCCCCGACTGGTCGAAGGTTGTCGTGCCGTTCCTCTCCTCGGCCAACTGGGGCGGGCAGGGTCTGCACCCCAGAGGCAACTTTGAGTCCTACCTGCGGGCCGCTTCTCCGCAGCGCTGGCTGGAGGTGCACGGCTTGGAGCATTGGACGGAGTACTACACCGACTACGGAGTTTCATTGCAGAAGCGTTTCTTTGGACACTTCCTCAAAGGAGAAGACACGGGCTGGGGCGACGCCCCTCGGGTTCTGCTTCAAGTGCGCGGGATAGACGGCTTTACCGAGCGAGCTGAAGACGACTGGCCCATTCCCAGGACGGAGTGGACGAGGCTGAACCTGCACCCAGACGACAGCCTTTTGCACACTTCGCAACCGGAAACCACCGCTTCTCTCACCTACGAGGCGAGTTCGGAGGGGTTGACCTTCTTGACCTCTCCGATGGATTCTGAGACGGAGGTCACCGGCCCTATTGCAGCCAAGTTGTTTGTCTCCTCATCCACCAGCGATGCCGACCTGTTCGTCGTAGTCCGGGTGTTCGATCCGGAGGGGGAGGAGGTCACCTTCATGGGAGCGATTGACCCGCACACCCCCATCGCCCAGGGTTGGCTAAGGGCGTCTCATCGTCGGCTTGATAGGGAACTTTCCAAGCCCTGGCGCCCATATCACACGCACACCGACCCGCAGCCTTTGACGCCGGGCGAGGTCTACGAGTTGGACATAGAGGTTTGGCCGACCTCCATCGTCATTCCCCCCCGATACCGGATCGGTTTCACGGTGAGGGGCCGGGACTACGAATATGAAGGTGACACCTCAGGTCTGCGCCTGTCCAACTTCAAGAATGAACTGCGGGGTTGCGGGCCGTTTTTGCACAACGACCCCCGTGATCGTCCAGCGGAAGTGTTCGACAACCAAGTCACCCTGCACTTCGGTCCGCAGATGGATAACTACGTCCTGCTTCCAGTGATCCCGTCAGTTGAGTAGGCGAAGGTTGCCGCCTCGGGCTCGGAGGTGAGTTTCTAGCTCGGCCGTTCGGGATCGCCTTCCAGGGCCGTCCCAGCGGATCGCCTTCCAAAAATGTTCTAGCCCCACCCCCTCGGTGGAGGCGACGGGCCGGCGGGCCGGCTTGGGTGGCTTAAATTGTGGGCCTGAGGTCGCCTATAGGGACAGCGGGCTAGGGGTGGTGCAGGATCAGTTCGATCATGCTCCCCCAAGGGTCGCGGAAGAACACTTGGCGCAGGGCAGCAGGCGAGTTCGGCAGTTCCCAGTACTCCACGTCGTTCTCCTTGAGTTGTTCGATCATCTCATCGAGATCGTCCACCTGGAAGGCCACGTGAGAATTTTGAGCGAGCAGCTTTCCCCCTTCTCCCCAGAGTTCGCCTCCAGTGGTGAGGTGCAGAGGGGTTCCTCCGGCGTCGAACCAAGCCCCGGGAAAGCCGAAGTCGGGTCTCGGTGTGGGTTTTAGCCCTAGAAGGTCTCGATAGAACCACACCGCTTTGTCGATGTCTCCCACGCAGATGCTGGCGTGGTCTAACTTGGTCAGAACGGCCATCTTGTCTCCTCTCTGTGCGGCTCTGGCGGCTCTTTTGGCGGCTTGTTGAGCGTATCAGCCGAATTCGAGCGTCTTGGCTGGAAGCCCGAGTGCGATCTTGCCGACAGTCTCGATGCATCGGTCGTTGGCGGGCGGCATCACCAAACCGGCTCTGGAATCTCGCAGGTATCTCTCCATGGGCAGGGATCGGTGGATGCCGCGTCCTCCCAGCAGACGCATTCCTTCGGAGGCGATGTTGTGGGCGGCCTCGGTGGCCAGGTACTTAGCTTGGTTCAGGACGTAAGCCAAGGCAGTCGGTTCGAGTTCGCCGCGCAACAACCCCAGGGTGTCGCGCGCCCTTCGAGCGGCCTCAAGCTCCATCGACATCCGCCCGACGATCGGCCAAACGTGCGGCTCGGAACTCATTGGCTCTCCACCATCGCTGCGGGGCTTAGAAAGAACACTGGTGCAGAACTCGAACGCTGCCTCCGCGATACCGATGTAGACGCCCGTGTAACCGGTCGACCAGATACTCATGTCTTGCTTGAGGATTGCCCCGATTTCTCCTACGACGTCATCTGGGAGGATTTTCACGTCTTTGAAATCAATGGAGTTGGATGCCGTCCCCCGCATTCCTATGGTGTCCCAGTCGTCTAGCACGGTGATGCCTTCGCGGTTTGTGGGGATTAGCACCGTCAGCAATCCGTCCTCTAGGCTTTCTGCTCCATCTAGGAAACTCCAGGTGAAGTAGTAGGTGGCGCCGGTGGAGAGGGAGCAGAAAATCTTCCGACCGCTCAGACGGTAGCCATCGCCGTCGGGCACGATTTGGGTGCGCACCTTTCCTTTGTGCCGGAAGGAACTGCCGGGTTCGCTGGTAATTGAAGAGAGCACGGCGCCCTCCGCCACGATTTCACCGAAGTAGCGCTCTTGTTGGGAAGGGCTAGCGATTTGGCGTAGAAAGTCCACGATTGCCGAGTGCATGTTGAACGTCAACCCTGTGCTGGCGCAGCCATAGGCGATCTTGGAGAGGACGGTGGCGTAAGTGAAGGAGTCGGCGCCTATACCCCCGAACTCTTCCGGGACCATGAGCCCCAAAAGACCGCTCTGGCGCAGGTCGTCGTAATTCTCAAACGGGAAGCGGTTCTCTTGGTCCACCATGGCGGCGCGGGGGGCAAAATTTTCCCGGCTCAGCTTTTCTGCTAGTTCAACCCAGTGGACGTGGCGTTCAGGAATCCTAAATGGTGAGGTGCTTGGTTTCACTCTTTGCATTCTATTGAGAATTCCGACTTGCCTGCAGGCTGACGCTTATCAGACCGCCTCCGGTCAACGCGCCCGCCAATTGGGTACGTTTATACGCAACGGGAGATTTGCTAGCTTGCCATTGAAGGGGAGAAAATATGAGAGTTAAGCAACTTGAGAGCGGTACGAACTTCAGGTCTCTGAACGCCGTCGGATACAAGACGCTAATAACTGCAGTGATCGCAGTGTCGCTGCTCTCTGCTGCATGCAGCGGGAGCGAGGAACCAACTGCTGAGAGCGTCTCGGCCACCCCAGTTGTTGAATCCACGCCGGTCGCTCCGCCCGCGCCAGCTTCGCTGCCCGGAAACGTCTCTGGCGCTTCGGTTTCTGTGTCTGATGGGCCGGTGCTGATACTGCCTCCGTCGCAAGAAAGAGCAAGCGCATCAGTGGCAGGTGACGTAGCAATGATGGCAACGGAATCACCCGTAGATGAAGGCGAATTCCTAGAAGAAATGGAAGTGAACCCGGAACGAGAGACGTCTCCTGTTACTTCAAACACAGCCGTTGACATGATAACTACGACAACCACGACCACTATTCCGGTGTCTGTTGTTGAGGCTGGTGATTGTTTTGAGTGTTCAGAGAATTTCTTTGAGTATTGGGGTGTGAATGATTTTGTTCGAACGTCCGATGATGCTCTTTCTACGTTTGCTTTGGATGTTGACACGGCGTCGTACACAGTGGCGAGGAATTTCCTGAGCGGCGGACAGTTGCCGCCGAAAGCCGCTGTGAGGGTGGAGGAGTTCGTGAATTATTTTGATGGGGGTTATGAGGCGGTGGAGGATTTCTTTACTCTCAGCCTGGACGCTGCCCTCTCGCCTTTCGCCGCTGAGGGGAACGTGCTTTTAAGAGTTGGAGTTCGCAGCCCAGACGTCGTCTCGGGTGTTTCGCTCCCGGAGAGTGTGATTTTGGTGATTGACCGGTCGGGCTCCATGGACGAGCCGTCCTCCTATGGGGGGGAGTACATACCGCGTTATAGGTTGGTCCATCGCTCCGTGGAATTCTTGTTGGATTCTCTGCCTTTGGGTACTCGTGTGGGTATCGTCGCTTACGAAGATGAGGCGGTGAGGCTCCTAGAGCCCACGAGCATCGATTCGGGGGAGGGCACTTCCACTTCTAGCGGGGATATCTACGAAGTGGTTTCTACAGAGATCCTCCCGGGTAGTTCAACGAACGCTGCCGCGGGGCTAGCGCTGGGTTACGACATGGCGCTTGAGGAAGCCGAGATGGGGCGTTCAGTGTTGGTAATCTTCTTCTCCGATGGTGTAGCCAACGTGGGTTCCACCCGGACCGATGACATTTTAGAAGACATCGGTGATCGTGGAGATATCGGCCTGACCAGCATTGGTGTAGGTCTAGGACCGTTCAACGACGAATTACTCGAACAACTCGCCAATCGGGCGGACGGTACCTACCACTACGTCGATGGTGTTGAGCAAGCGCGGCGGATTTTCGTGGACGACTTCACCAGCCTGTTAGCAGTCGCGGCCCGCGACGCCAAAATCCAAGTGGAATTCAACCCCGAAACGGTGGAGTTCTACCGATTAATTGGTTTTGAGAACCGAGCCATCGCCGACGAAGACTTCCGCAACGACGTCGTTGACGCAGGCGAAGTCGGGTTAGGGCAGAGCTCCACAGCACTATACGAACTGAAACTGAAACAACAAGCGAGCGACCTCGCCCGAATAGGTGAACTAGCCCTGGCCTCGCTGCGTTACCAACACGCTGGCAGCGGGGAAGTTCTTGAGCTCTCCAGCAGCATCACAGGCTCTGACGTCGCCGAATCGCTGGACTCAGCGAACGACTACTTCCAGCTGGCAGCGGTCGCGGCAGAATTCGCCGAAGTGTTGCGCGCCAGCCCCTTCGTGCGTCAAGAAAACATGCAGGCGCTGCGAGCACAGGCAATTAGCCTCGCCGAAGCACTGCCCGCCGCAGAAGAAGTTCCCGAACTAGCAGATCTAATTAAGCTAGCCGCGCAACTAAGAGGCGAAAATATCGGCTAGTTGCCACGGGTGCGCGTCTGCTGACCCCGCGTCATTTGTCAACGAGTTTGTATTGCTTTGCGTCTGTAGTTGACAGGGAGAAGAACTCGAGGGCTTGTAACAGTCCTGATCAAAGAGAGCGAGGGAGTTGAGATGAAGAAGTCGAAAGTGATTGCTGGTAACGCAGGCAGGGGCTCTGGACAAATTGGCTTGAGGACGCTGTTTGCCGCGGCCTTGGCCGTATTGATGACGGCTGCCGCCTGCAGCAGCGGCGACGGCGAGCAAGCCGAGGGCGGCTCCGGCTCTGCGACCTCTTCTACTGCCGGAACTACGACTTCAACCGATGCCCCGGAGCCAACTACGACTTCCGCCCCGACCACGACGAGCGCAGCAACGTCAACGACCGCAGCAACCACGACGACGACCACAGCAGTGACTACGACGACTGAGGCAACTACGACGACTACGGGCGCTCCGCCTCCGCCATCCACGACCGTCGTGGCTTCTCCGACGACGACGACGACCGCGACCGCCTTGAGTCCATCTGGTGCTGCGTCCTCGCCTGCTCCGCCTCCGCCTGCGCCGCTGTACTCCGGGCCTGCTTCTTCAGGTCGAGTGTCCGATGGGCCGGTGTTACCTCCGCTGCCCGGGAGCGCAGATTTTTCCGGCGACACGATGATGTCTGCATCCGACGCCGCTCCAGCCGCGTTGATGCCTCCTATGACCGATCGTGCGACGAATGGCATGCCACCTGCAATGGAGACGTCACCGCCCGCTAGCCCTCCGCCTCCGCCACCCCCTCCGACCACTACCACCACTACCACCACTACCACCACTACCACCACGACGACGACTACTACCACCACTATCCCGCCGCCGCAGTCGGTTGTTGATGCCGGCGATTGTTTTAAGTGTTCGGAGAATTTCTTTGAGTATTGGGGAGTGAACGATTTTGTTCGGACGTCCGATGATGCTCTCTCCACGTTTGCTTTGGACGTTGATACTGCGTCGTATGCGGTGGCAAGGAATTTCCTGAACGGAGGGCAGTTGCCGCCTCCTGCTTCGGTGCGGGTGGAGGAGTTCGTGAATTACTTTGACGGCGGTTATGCGGCGCAGGAAGATTTGTTCACTGTGAGTTTGGATGCGGCTCGCTCGCCTTTCGTCGGGGAAGGGAATGTGCTGTTGAGGGTGGGGGTTCGCGCCCCTGATTCCCTGTCGGGCGTTTCCTTGCCCGACAGCGTTGTGCTGGTGATTGACCGGTCGGGCTCCATGGACGAGCAGTCCTCTTATGGGGGTGAGAACTTGCCTCGCTACAGGCTCGTGCACAGGGCGGTTGAGTATTTGCTGGATTCGCTTCCTTCAGAGACACGCGTGGGGATCGTCGCCTATGAGGAAGTCGCCAGGAGGCTCCTGGAGCCGACGCCGATCAGCGGCGGGGCAGGCTCCGACGAGGAGATCTACGACTTGGTGCGCAGGGAGATCCGACCGGGTGGTTCGACGAACGCTGCTGCGGGGTTGGCGCTTGGTTATGACATGGCGATTGAGGAGGCAACCCAGGATCGTTCGGTGCTGGTGATCTTGTTTTCCGACGGTGTGGCGAACGTGGGCTCCACTCGCACGAACGACATCCTGGAGGACATCGGCGACCGCAGGGACATCGGTCTCACGAGTATCGGCGTGGGTTTGGGGCCGTTCAACGACGCACTCTTGGAGCAGTTGGCGAACAACGCCGACGGCACTTACCACTACATCGACGGAGTGGAGCAGGCTAGGCGGATTTTCGTGGACGACTTCAACAGCCTGTTGGCGGTGGCGGCCCGCGACGCCAAGCTCCAGGTGGAGTTTGACCCCAGGACGGTTGGTTTCTATCGGTTGATTGGTTTTGAGAACCGGGCGGTGGCCGACGAGGACTTCCGTAACGATTTCGTGGATGCCGGGGAGGTTGGCTTGGGGCAAAGTTCCACGGCGCTCTACGAACTCAAGTTGGCCGAGGGGGCGGACACCCTCTCCAGCCTGGGCGCCCTAGCGACGGTCTCCCTGCGCTACGAACAGGCTAGCAGCGGAGAGATCGTGGAGACAGCCGAAAGCATTTCAGGCACCGACGTTGCGGAGTCGCTTGATTCTGCGAGTGCTTACTTCAGGCTTGCTGCAGTCGCAGCGGAGTTTGCTGAGGTGCTGCGTTCCAGCCCCTTCGTGCGTCAAGAAAACATGCAGGCGTTGCGAGCACAGGCAATCAAGGTCGCCGAGGCGCTGCCTGGAGTAGAAGATGCCCCCGAGTTGGCGAGCCTTATCGGGCTGGCCATGGAATTACGTGGCGAAGACCTCGGCTAGGCGCCTGCGCGTCCGATTAAGAGTTTAGGAAATCCCCTGTATCCAACCAGGGGCTGTCCCTGAAAGGCAGGCTTAGTTCGGTGAAAAAAGTCTTGACTGTGGCTCCCCTCGTTATGAGCGTCTTGTCGGTGTCCTGCAGTCCCGTTGTTGGGCAAGCATTGATTTCCGAATACTCAACTTCGGGGCATACGGCTGTTGCGTCGACATCGGAATGCCAAGTTCCCTCCGAACCCATCTCTTTAAGCGAGAGTTCGACTTCCTATGAGTCGATGAGAAATTACCTGTTCAGCGACAGGCTTCTACCTTCTGAGGAAGTGCGGGTGGAGGAGTTCGTGGACTTCTTTCCATCTGGATACGAAGTAAACGGGGAGGACTTTTTGGTTAGTTTGGATGTCGCTCCTTCTCCTTTTGCCTCCGAGGGCAAGGTTCTGATGCGCTTGGTGGTTCAAGCGCCGAGTTTCCTCACCGGTGCATCTATGCCTGAGAGGCTTGTCTTAATGACAGACATTTCCGATTCGATGGGCGACTTGGCGTCCGACGAATTTTCTTCGTACGGCCTGGAATCCTTGAAGAGGTACGAGCTAGTCAATCTGGCGGTCGAGCACTTCATTTCGTCTTTGCCGGATGAGACCGTGGTCAGCTACGACTTTGGAAACCCCCGGGGGTACGAGCTTGATCCGGCTCTACTGGGGGTGGCAAACAGTAACGGCATTTCGCGAGAGGGCTTCTTGGAATCCTTTCAAAGAGCCAACCAGCCGTTGGGTAGCGACATACGAATCGGGCTTAGCGATGGTATTGGGGCGGCATGGAATAGCCGAGGCTTTGAAAGGTCCACGCTGTTCCTAGTTTTTTCGGGCGATGTGCTGCATTTAGGCGATCTTGATCCGCCTCTAAAGGAGGAGGATTGGTTCACCGCTCTACAGCACGACTGGTTCACCGCTCTATATGAGGATGACTGGCTCACCGCTCTAAATGACTTGTACACCGCTCTAGTGGAGGATGACTGGTTCACCGCTCTAGAGGACGATTCCACCGCGAACACGCTATTGGATATGATCAGGTACAGCAGAAGGTGGGGCAGCCTTGCAATTATTGGGGTGAGCGTCAGCCCCTCCTCCGCCGATGTTCTGAAGACGGCGGCGGCGATTGCTGGCGGCACATATCACCACATCCACCTGTCTGAGCAGGTGAAACACCTGTTTGCGGATAATCCGCAAAGGTTGCTGAGCGTCGCCTCGCCATATGTTTCAATGGAAGTGGATTTCGATCCGGCCGCCGTTGCTTCTTATCGACTTCTGGGATTCGACGGGAGCACCGGGGAGGTTTGCGAGAAAATGGCCGAGAGTTCGTTTCTTCTTGAAGGGGCAAATATTGGCGGGGAATACACCATCCTCTATGAACTGGACTTGGCGAACCGCTCCGATAGCGGTTCAGCCCTCGAATCCTTGGCAGTTCCCGAATCCCTGGCAGACGTGTGGCTCAGCTATCGGCGCTTGAGCAGGCCCAGGGGGAGGGTCAACGAGAGCTTTTCCAAAGCTCAGGTCTATGAACGGTTTGAGGAAGCCAGCCCCCATTTCCGGCTTGCTGCTGTGGCGGCGGAATTTGCCGAGGTGCTGCGCACCTCTCCTTATCCGAGATTTGAGGACTTGGCGAGGTTAACGGCAGAGGCAGACACTTTGGCCGAGGAATTCCCCATCGATTGGGACGGCGAACTCAACCCTAGCGACTTCGTAATCCCCGAACTTGCTGACCTGCTTAGGGTCGCCACCTTCCTGATGCACACAAAGCCGAGTTCCCCGACTGGCTGACGGATTAGCCCTTCAGCGGCGGATTCAGTGGGGGGCGACGGGGATTCGCGCCTCTACTCGGCAAAGCTAGCCCGTTCGGACACCCGTGGTTCGGGCACCCGTGGTCAAAACGGCGCTTCTTCCCCCTCCGGAACGTTTACGTCAAGCACTTGCATGAGTTGGGCGAGCAGCGTGTAGTAGCCGACCAGGGCCACCATCTCCACCACGCCCCCGCTGCCCATTGCTGCTTGCGCCTCGGCGAAGGCGCGGTCGTCGGGCTTTGCTCCTTCGATCAGCAGGCGGGCGAATTCGAAGGTCTTCGCCGCCGAAGCGTCGTCGAAAGCGGGCGTCCCTCCGCTGCGCAAGGCGGCCAACTGCTCCTCGTTTAGTCCGGCTCTGCGCCCGATCGGTGCGTGCGCCCACCACTCAAATGCTGATTTCCAGCGGGCTGCCACCGCCAGAATCACCGCCTCCTTAACCAGCGGGGAGAAGGCGGAGCGGAAGCGCAGAGCCGCCCCAAGCGACTGCAAGGCGTCTCCCACCCCAGGGTTGTAGAGCAGGGCGTTGAACGGCCCAACTAAGCTGCCGTCGGCTTCGGTCAACTTGAAAGAAGCGTCGCGCGCCCGATCTCCTCCCGCAATCGAGTCGTAGACGGCGCGCTGCTCCTCGGAGAGTTCTTCCGGGGTCAAGCCCCTCAGCCGGCTCACGCTCCGAGATCCACGATGGCGGCTACAGAGCCTCCCCCTGCCGGGCCTTGCTGGAGTCCCGCCACCGACACGAAGACCGCCGGGTCGCCGATGGCAGCAGCAGCCACGCCTCCCACGGCTCCCTTGGTGTGGTGGGTGTGGTGGGTGTCGGAGTCGTTGAGCGCTACCTGTCGACGCCCGCGTAGGCGCCCGCTCGGGTCGGCTTCGCACTTGATGAAGCAGTTCACCACCCTGCCCTTGAGGTCTTCGGCGCGGGGGCGTTCGGGGAGTTCCAGTCCAGCTGAACGTATGGCGTCGTAGATGCCGTCGAAGTCCAAGGCGTCGGTCATGACCGAGTGTCCCACCTTGAAACGGCCTCCCGCCCCCAGACGATTCCCGACTACCACGATCTGTGCTTCCACCTGCTCGACGCCCGAAGAGCAGGATGCCACCGAGGAGTAGACGGAAAGATCCTTGGCGATCTGCTCGGGCCGGGGTCGGGGTATTTCACCCAGTGCGGTTGCGATGCCCAAAGCGGAAGTGGCGTTGGAGACCGCCATCGATTCCATGGTGTCTTCGAGCGCCACGGTCTTTCCTCTGGCGTGTGCGTCGGCGATGCGTTCGGCGGTGAGCAGAGGGGTTTTAGTCTGGACGTAGTGGACGTCCGCCGGGTCGCTGATGCCGGCAGACGCCATAGCCGCTTTCACTCCGGCGGCCACTTTGTCGACCATCTCAAGTCGCCCGATTTCCTCGGGCAGGATGGGTTCCGAAACGGCGTTGCCCACCACTAGACGCTTTTCGTCCGCAGGTTCAGCCGGGCCGTCCACCTCGGCGAAGACCGTCATGTGCGGCGAGATGACCCCGTCGCATCCCCCCGACCACGCAATCGGAACCTGAAGGGCCTCAGATCGGGTCTTGCCGGCATGTTCGGTCAGGAAGTCCCGCAGCACCCGGTCGGCGAGGACGCGGGAGAAGTCGTTCACCCCTCCGTTGCCTTCCACCTTGCCAATAAGGGCGACTATCTGATCCGCCCTGAACTCCCCCTCAGCGATGGCGGTTTCAAGGCCGCTTGTGTCTTGAACGTGTTCGAAAGGGATCTTCTTCACGATGAACGGCATGTGCATCTCCTCGATTTGGCTTTATCATCTTTCCAGGGAAACCGCTCAGACCTGTCAGTCTGCTCAGACCTGCGAGTCTGCGGTTTCGCAGCCTACAAGCCGACCGACGTCACCGATGCGGGTCTCCGCCGGGGGTGTCAGCAAGGAGAAGTTAAGCCGTGACCGAACTCATGCATTTGTTACCAGGTCCAAAGGCCGCCGTTACGGGTGACCTTGTCTACGTAGCCACGATCTATCCAGTCAAGGAGTCCGGCTTCCCAGTCCGCTCCGACGCTCTTACGAACTTCGTTGGCGATACCGATATGTACGTTCAGTCTCGGTGCGTTCTCGAAGAGTTGGGGAGGCGGCTTGAGGCGGTCGGAAGTTCGCTGAAGCGCGTTCTGAGGGTGGAGGTTCAACTTGAGGCATCCGCCGACTTTTACGAGTTCAAGCGGGCTTGGATCGAGGCCTTCGGAGACGATCCCCCAGCCCGCACCACGATCGTGACCGGTGACGACTGGATCGCCCCTGGCGTCGGATTGGGCCTGAACGCCGTGGCTCTCAGCGGGGATTCCTCCTTTCAGCGCGAGGTCATCCACACCAGCGAGGCACCCGACCCGATGCCTTGGGAGCACGCTCCGCAGGCGATCAAGGCCGGGCCGTGGGTGTTTCCTTCGGCGCTGCCGGCGTGCGACTTCGAGACCGGCATTCCGGTCGGCAAGCGTCTGCCCGCATTTCCCTACTACGCCAACGACGCCACCGCCCAGGCGGGGTACGTGTTTTCCAACTTGCAGAAGGTCATGCATGCCGCCGATACCGACGTGGGCAACACCGTCAAGGCGCACCTTTATGAGCCAAGCTTGCTGACTTTCCCCGACGTGGACGCCGTCTGGGCTGAGTACATGCCGCGTCCCCCAACTCGGGCGTCGATGGCTGTGCGCGACCTGCTGGTGCCGAATGCGGTATTCGTAGCGAATCTGACGGTGCTGGCGCCGCCTGCAGACGGTTCGATGGAGATCGTCGAGACCCGCAAGGGCATTTCATGGCATCCGGTGGATGTGCGCAAGGTGAACTTCACGCCCGGCATCGCCGTCGGTTCTGACTGGCTGTTCCTAGCAGGCCAAGTGCCAGTTCCCGACTTTGACACGGGCGTAGTGGACACAGGCCCCCGGGCTTTGCTCAACTACTTCTCCGACATCGAGTGGCAGACCGAAGCGACGATGCGTTTGCTGAATTCGCAGATTGAGGCGAACGGTTTCGAACTCAAGGATGTGGTGGACGCCCACATTTTCCTGGTGCACGCTCAGCGCGACTACCGAGGCTTCTCCAGAGCTTGGGAGAGGATTTTGAGCGACGCCGGCGTGGAGAATCCACCTCCGGTGACGCTCATCGGGTCCCGTCAGCGCAACGGCAAGACCGGGATCATGTTCTTAGGCCCCGATCCGGTGATCCGTCCGGATATCGAGATCGACCTGGTACTGCACCGCAGCTAAGTGCCGTGGCCGAGGGGTCGCACGGGGGGACCTGCTCTCTAGGTTTCCCCGTCCGGCCCCTAGGTCGTTCAGTCGGTTCAAGCCCTTCCGGGATCGCTGGGTCGGGATCCCAGCGTCTGCCTAGGCGTTTACGATTTTTCGCTTGGGCGCCCCGGCCAGCGACGCACGATTCCCGGGTCAATCCCGAAGAGGTCGAGCACTCGCCCTACGGAGTGGTTGATTATGTCGTCGACGGTCTGCGGGGCGTTGTAGAACGCGGGCATTGGCGGCGCGAGGTGAATGCCCATCAGCGATGCCTCGTGCAGGAGCCTTGTGTGGCCGGCGTGCAGTGGAGATTCGCGCGTCATCAGGGCGAGCGGGCGACCTTCCTTCAGCGTTACCTCCGCCGCCCGGGTGAGCAGATTCCCCGAGTAGGAGTTCACTATGGCCGACAGCGTCTTCATAGAGCAGGGCGCAACGATCATTCCTGACGTACGGTACGACCCGCTGGCGATGCTCGCAGCGAGGTTTTTTACGTTGTAGACCACATCAGCGGAAGCCTCCACTTCCGCAACCGAGAGAGAAGTTTCTATGCCCACGTTCAAGCGGGCGGTGGCGCTGAGTACTAGGTGCGTCTCAACGTCTTCAACCTCGGCGAGCACCTCAAGCAGTCGTATGCCGTAGATCACGCCGCTTGCACCGGTAATGCCTATGACCATTCGCATGTTTGCTTTATTTCCCCGCTCGAAGAGGCCCCGCGGACAACGTCGGTCGTTGAGCGGCTTGACGATTTCCGCCGTCTGCCTCAGTCGCCGGCTCTTACCTCAGCCTCCTCGTAGTAGTGGATTTCTAGCAACAGGCAACCCCCTTCGCTTTTGAACGGCCCGTGATCTACCCCGGGTGGCCGGCAGGCGTAAGTGTGCGGGGCGTAACCGACGCCGCCCTCGCCGTGTTCATCGCTGCCCACGATCAGGTCGCCTGAGAGCAGGTAGACCTCCTCCCAGTAGTCGTGTCGGAAAGGTGCGGTAGTGAAAACGCCCGGGGCGAAGCGCAACAGCCGCGTCCGGTTGCCCGACTTGCCCGTTTCGTCCAGTTCGCCGGCCAGAATCTTCTGTTCGATTCCTTCGGGATAGCCCAGCGGAGTTTCCCATCCGCTGTCTAGGTCGAGCGGGTGGAATTCAAGGTGCGGTTTAGGGATAGTCACTGAGCCTCCTGAATAGTTCCGACTTTGTCTGCTTGATCAGCGTATGACGAACTGCGTGATCGTGCGGGCCGCCTCGTGCGGGCCGCCCCTGCGATGTGCGCGCCGAGACGCTGCGCGGTGTGCACCTCGGCGTTCACGCCGGTGCAGACAGTACGTTAAGCGTCTCCACGTCGTAGCAGAGCGAAATAGAGCGTCCTCCTGCGGGGTCTTCCAGGGAGGCGCGGAATCGCCTGCTAGGGCGTATACCGCCAATAGCGGGCAGTGTTCCAGTGAACATCACAAATCGGTCTGGACGCTTGGCGAAGGGAACGGCATCCAGCAGGTCATCAAAGGGCATCAGTTCGTCGAGCCTGCCCTGCTGATAGACGACCTCTTTGCCGTCATCGAGTATCCAACTTCTGAGCTCCAGTTCGTCGAGCCGCGAGGACACTTCTGGCAGCGCCCAGGCGCTGCGGGCGATTGGTTTTGGGCAGGCGATTTTGGAGAGCGCGATGTCAAGGGCTTCGGCGTCGCGGTCGGTGTGATCCGAGCCAAGCGTGATAAAAGTGGAGTCGCCGTCAAAAATCAAGACGACTTCAGCCTCACCAGACGTCCGAAGTCCTGAAACTTGCAGCAGGGGTTGCTGAACGGCGGCTGAACCTGGAGCCGTATAGAAACTGGGAATTGACTGGGGAGTGGGTACGCCCAACTCTGCCAACTCGGCGATATGGGCGAGCGCCTCCGAGCGATCACGCCCGGTGAAGCCTGCGATTACGACCGCTTCTGGGTCGATCTCTATGGCTGCCCTTGGGGTTTCAAATACGAGGCTCACAGGGGTGTTCCTTTCCTCAAATATATAATTTGTATGTAGTTCGCATATGAGAATCCATCGCAGAATCAGTCCGGCTGCATCTCCCCGCTAGCCGCCCGCAGCCACTTGTTAGCGACTTTTCTGGCGTTCGCAGGCAAAAGGTATGCCCCGTCGCTCGGCTGCTGTCGGAGGCTCGAAGGAGCCTCAGATGGGAATCCCCTCGTGTTCTTCGGAGGAGGTTACCGTTTCTTGCGGGACTGCCGCCCGAGTCCCCTAGGGACGTTGCAGTAGTTGGTCGGTTGTTGAGCACCAAAACCTCCAGCGTCGGCTCTCAGCAGTTCGACAGCGTCACGCTTAACAAGGTAAGTCCAAGGAGAAGGAAGAGCGCATGAAAACCGGAGCAGACCATGTTCGTTCTTTGAGAGACGAGCGAGAAGTGTATTTGAACGGCGAGTTGGTGGCCGACGTCACCACGAGCAAGGCCTACCGCAACGCCGTTGCAAACGTCGGCGTCCTCTACGACTTCGTCTCCGACCCGGCGAATAGGGAACTCATGACCTACGGAGATTCCGAAGGCGGTCCCTACAACCGCATCTGGCAACTCCCTGGCAGCCGCGAGGAACTCATCGAGCGGCGCAAGGCGCTTGAAGCCTGGAGCGAGCTGCACCTCGGCTACATGGGACGCGCCCCAGACCACGTGGCTTCATGTATATCCGGCATGTACATGGGGCGCGAGAGGTTTGCTTCCTACGACGAGGAGAGGGCAGCGGCGCTGTCCGATTACTACACATACGCCCGCGACAACGACGTCTATCTCTCGTATGTGATCATCAACCCGCAGAGCGATAGAACGCGGTCTCAGACCGGCGAAGGCGACCCGTTTGTGACGGCGGGCGTCGTGGATCAGGATGAAAGCGGCTTGATTATCAGAGGCGCCAAGATGCTTGGCACGGGCGCGGTGATGGCCAATGAGATATTTGTAACTTGCATTCAGCCGCTGCCGCCGGACGACACCCGCTACGCCGTTTCCTTTGCCGTGCCTATGAACCTTCCGGGGATGAAAGTGATGTCGCGCAAGTCGTATGAGGCGGCGTCGGTCTCCGAATTCGACAACCCGCTCGCACACAACTACGACGAGAACGACGCCGTCATCTATTTCGACGACGCCCTGGTGCCGTGGGAGCGCGTCTTTGTGAACCAAGACACGGCCATGACCCTCGCTCAGTTCCACGAGACGCCTGCCCACGTCTGGCAGAACTACCAGGCGCAGATACGCCTCTCGGTGAAGATGCGCTTCTTGTCGGGCTTGGCCAAACGCATCGCCGAGGTGAATGGACTGATGGGCGTTCCGCCGGTGCGCGAGACTCTCGGTCAGATAGCGGCGGAAACTCAGTTGGTTACCGCCTTGGTTGCGGGGATGGAAGCCGAGGGAGACTATTGGTTTGGGTATTTCGTTCCCCACCCGCACACGCTCTACACAGCTCAGGTGCTCACCCAGCAACTCTACGGAAAATTCACTGCGAGGCTGCGCGACCTGGCGGGAGGAGGGATGATCATGCTTCCTTCTTCGCAGGTGGATTACCAGAGCGAGGAGTTGCGGACGCTGATTCGCAAGACTCAGCAGTCGCCGACGGCGTCGGCCGAGGATCGGGTGAAGCTCTTCAAACTGGCCTGGGACGCGGTGGGATCGGAGTTCGGTTCTCGCCACGTGCAGTACGAGATGTTCTACGCAGGGGCCGCTTTCGTGACGAAGGGGCATTCCTTCCGCCGCTACGACTGGGATGCAGCCACCGAACTGGTCGACCGCGTCCTGGATTCGTATCCGTCGCCTCAGGAAGGGGCGGAATGATTGGCGGTACTGCTCCTTTTACCCCCCTGGGGGAGGGTAGGTCGCAGGTCGGTCAGTTTGTTGCTTTCTTGCCGTTGACTTCGCCTTCGGTCTCCTTTGCTTGGCGGCGTCTTCTCAAGACATAGGGGAAAGGCGGCGGCCCTTCCAGCTTGACCACTAGGGCGAAGGCCAGTACGGCGGCCAGCAGAGTTCCCATGCTGAGAAAGACGATCGTGGGGCGCGCTCCGAGTTGATCGGCCAACCAGCCTGCGACGGGCGCTCCGACTGCCCGACCTCCCACGAAAACGAAGGAATAGAGGGCGGCTTGGCGTCCTTGGACTTTTCTGGTGGCGCCTGTTTGGATACTGGCGCTGGTGATCGAGAGGAACAGCCCGGTGCAGAACCCGGCTGCAACAACAGTGACCGCTACTAGTGCGGCCTGGCTGCTTGCCGAAATCGAGATCAAGGCGGCGCTGCAGAGAACCAGCGCCCACACCATTTTCCTGTTGCTAGCGGATCGGCTGGCGCGCGTGGCGGCAAAAAGCGACCCCGCGAGCGCTCCTGCGCTCATGTAAGCGACCAGGGTGGAGAACGTGCCCACGCCGCCGGCGAGCACTCCTTGGGCGATCAGCGGAAAGACAACCTCTATGTTCATCCCGATCAGGCTGAAGGCTCCGAGCATCAAATAGGTGGGGCGCAGTCGGGGCGACCACACTTGCGCCCTGACGGTTGTCCCTGCTACCTCGGTTGCCCCTGTCGGTTCGGTTGCCTCCGTCGTCTCGGCAGGCTGCGCGCCGTCTGCTTTCATCACAGCGGCGGCTGGTTCCCCGGTGCCGGTCTTGATACCTTCGGTCTCTTCTGCGCCTGCCTGTCCCGGACGCATCCGCAGTAAACGCACGAACGCCATCGCGAGAAAAGCCGAGAGAGATCCGAATATGAAGGCGGCCGGAGCCCCGACTAGGACCATGAGCGCCCCAGCGCATAGAGGCCCGATTATCCGGCCAGTCGCGATGGTGGCCGTGTGCAGGCTTGCTGCGCTGGGGAGATCCTCGCTGCTCACTACGTCGCGCACGACGGCCCGTCGGATCGGCTGATCGAAGCCTCCGACGCAGCCCAGCGCCAGAACGAGCAGGTAGACCCAGGCGATGTTGATTTCCTCGGGTTGCCGTCCGGTGGTTAGGGCGAAAAAAACCGCGATGAATACTCCCCGCGCTCCCTGGGTGGCGGTGAGCAGCCACTTGCGTGAGAAGCGGTCAGCGAGCGAGCCCGCCACCCCTGCCAGCGCGAGCGTGGGAGCCGTGCGGATGGCTGTTGACACCCCTAAGGAGAGGCCTTCCCCGGTGATCTGGAACACGAGCCAGAGTTCGGCAACCCTCTGGGCGTTGACCGACATGCTGCTCAGGAACTGCACGGCGGCGTAGCGGCGGAAACCCGGCGATTTCAGAGCGCTGATCCGGTAGCGCTCAGACGCTTGACTCATGGGGTTCTCCGGTAGGAAGTTTGGAAAGGTCGGATGTTTATGCGGAAGACGCTCTGCTCAGCGGTTCGGTAACGCCGGATAGAGTGAGTTTGGATTTGACCTCAAGCAGGCTAGAGGTCAAACAAGGAGGGGAATTCCAGTGAGCAAAGCTCAAGGGACGCAGTCAGAAGGAGGCGCGGGGGTCTTAGACACCGCGTTTCGTACTGCGGTCGGTCGCCTTGACGCAGCCGGGCGCCTGGCGAAAATCTCTCAGCGCCTTTCAACGATCGACGAAATCGCAGGCGTAATGAAAGACCTCGATGGGGGGCCTGCTCTGCTGTTTGAGAACGCTGACGGATACGACATGCCGGTTCTGGGCAATTTCCTGAGTTGCGTCAAGAACTGCGAAACCGCCCTGGGTTTGACCCGAAGTCAGATGCACGAAGTGATGCAGCGGGCACTAGAGCGCCCCATGGCGCCTCGCCGGGTACCGGAAGGCCCGGCCCAGGAGATCGTGCTAGAGCCCGGCGAGGTCGATCTTCCTGGCAGGTTTCCCGTGCTTAGACATTCTCCAGACGACGGCGGTCGCTTTATCACCGCCGGGGTCATCTTGGTGCGCGACCCCCGCACTGGCGTGCACAACGCCTCCTTCCACCGCCTGCAGTTGCTCGATGAGCGTCACACAGCCGTAAAGCTGGACTTCGGCCGCCATCTGCGGTTGGCCTGCGAGCGAGCGCGGGAACTTGGCGAGGAGTTGCCGATAGCTGTCTGTCTGGGTACGGACATAGCCCTCACCTACGCGGGCGCTTATATGGGGTCTCAGATGCCGGCCGACGCCGATGAGTTGGCTGCCGCCGGGGGGCTGCGGGGCGCTCCGTTGGAGTTGATCGACTGCGTGTCACAACCGCTGGGGGTGCCGGCGGAGACCGAGATCGTTCTAGAAGGCGTCATCCATCCCGATCGAACAGCCCACGAGGGGCCGTTCGGCGAGTTTGTCGGCTATTTGTCGGAGGCGGGCATGTCTCCGGTCTTTGAGGTGACAGCCGTGAGCATGCGCCGTGACCCCGTCTATTACGCCATAAGCGGAGCAGGGCTAGAGACGATCATGCTGCGCAAGCACGTGTTGGAGTCCTGCGCTCTGCGGGCCATCCGTCAAGCCGCTCCAATCGTGAACGACGTGGAGCTCACGGCGGGAGGTCTCTACCGGTTCCATTTGGTCGTTCAGGTGACTAAGCGTTCTTCCCGCGACGAAGGCATGCAGCGCAACGCCATGCTCGCCGCTATATCAGCGCTCAAAGACCTCGATCAGGTGATTGTGGTCGACGACGACATTGATATCACCGACTCCGACGAGGTGGAGTATGCAGTGGCCACCCGTGTGGAGGCCTCGCGCGACATCACGTTGCTGCCCGGCAGCAGAGGGCATGAGTACGTACGCGTTTCCGACGGGGGTATTCGCACCAAGGTGTGCATTGACGCCACCGTTCCACTGGAGGAGCGGGCGAAGTTTGCTCGCGTGCGTTTCAGCAAGATCGAACTCGATCCCTCCCTGGTTTCCTCTGCGTCGGGGGCTTCACGAGTTGAATGGCTCAACGGATGAGAGGCAAAGCATTTGGAAAACGGAAGGGGGACTCCCTTGTCCCGGGGGGCGGCGAGCAGCACACCAGCATGCAGTCACTCCCGAATTCCGTATTATGGGCTAGAAACTGACTCCGAGGACCGGCAGGAGAACGAATAGTGCGACAGGGATATCGGGTGATTGACACCGACACGCATGTGACGCCCTCGATCGAGCATCTGCTCAAGTACGCGGATTCTGAACTGATCGAACGCAAGGGGGAGCTAGACCGGCACATTCGGGTCACCAAGCCGACGCCCGGACGGGGCCACCCGACGAGCGAGTACGGCGTCGTACGGGTCAATCCCTACCCCTACAATCGTGTAGCGGGGCACAAGGACGCCGACGACCCTGAAACTCGCGGCGCAGGCGCCCGCGGCGCTCTAGAAGGCCGGGTGCAGAATCTGGCCGTCAAGCCCATCGCCGATGAGGTTCAGCACGGAAACTCCTATGGGCGTCTTGAGAACATGGACGTTGAAGGGGTGGACGTCAACCTGCTCATTCCAGGCACATGGGCGCCGGGCTCTACGGCTCTAGATTTTTCCCTTGCTCTGGGCATGTACAGGGCCTACCACCGCTACATGGAGGACTACTGCTCGGCCGACCCTCGACGCCTCAAGGGGTTGCTGCTTGCGCCTTGCGCCGACCCGCAGACGGCGGCGAAGATGATCCGCGAGCACGCCGACAGCGAGTGGCTTGCTGCGGTTTGGCCACTCTTACCGGAAGGCCTTCCGGTGGACGATCCCGACAACGAGCCGATCTGGCAAGCCATGGACGAAGCCGACCTTCCCATAATCCACCATAGTTTCTTTTACGAAGCCCCTTATTTTCCGGGCTACCGGGACATCTGGGGAAACGTTGCGGTGGCGCGCACGGCTGCTCACGTGTGGGGCGCCCAGCGGCTTATCAGTTACGTGATGATCAGCGGCATCCTGGACAGATACCCCAACATCCGAGTCGCCTGCGTAGAGACCGGCCACGGGTGGATGCCAAATTGGATTATCCGTCTCACCAGCCAGATCGACTACGTCAAGGGGGCCGTGCCCAAGGATCTGAAGCACACCCCCATGGAATATGTGCAGATGGGGCGCGTGTTCTGCGGCATTGAGATGCACGAGGGGCCGGAGATGACGAAGGCGGTGGGGGATCTGCTCGGTGACGGAGTGCTCATGTACAGCTCCGATTTTCCGCACCCAGAATGCGTCTACCCGGAGAGCACCGACCGGGTCTTGAGTTGGGAACCGATCTTAGGTGAAGAGGCGATGCGGAAACTCATGGCCGCCAACGCCGCCCGCTACCTTCGCCTGCTCTCTGACCCTTGGTCGTCGGATCCCCAACTTGCCGGTGCCGGCGTCCAAGCGAATGACCCAGCGAGCGCCCATGCAGACTGATCGCGCTCTTCGTCTCATTGAGATCGGGCGTCGTCTTGCCTCCGAGCGGGGAATGATTGCCACTATCGCAGTGGCCGACTCCGCTGGCCATCCCGTGGCGCTGGCCCGAGGAAAATCCTGGCACGGCCCGTACATGGCCATGGGCAAGGCGCGGCTGGCTGCGGCTTTTCGCAAGCCCACTGCGGATCTCGTCGAGCGTTGGAAGGAACGTCCGCTCTTTCCGCAGAGCCTCTTGAGCGTGCTGCCAGGGGAAATAACCCTCAATCCGGGCGGGTATCCCCTCTTTGAAGGCGACGAATTCGTCGGCGCTGTGGGCGTGGGGGGATCCACTCCGAAGGACGATCACGAACTTTCGGCCGCCATCGCCGCGGCTTATCCCGACACCGCACCGTAAAAACCAAAACCGAGGAGGAAAACAATGAGAAAATCCAGAAAATCGGCCATACCTTGGCTGCTGTCGTCGCTGCTCGTTTTAGCAGGTCTTCTGGCCGCTTCGTGCAGCGATTCCGACTCTGCGTCGATTCAGACGGTTGCAGACGCCGCAGACGCCGCATCGGTTGCCGCTAACGCGGCTTCGGCGGATGCCGCCGCAGCCATGGCGCAGGCTGAACTCGCTCAGCGTCAAGCGGACTTGGCTATGAAGACCGCTGAAGGCCAACAAGAGGAGATAGCAGCCGCCCAGAGGGCAGTGCAGGAAGCCGAGGCCAAATTGGCGGAAGCCACCCAGCAGGCAGCAGCCGCCCAGCAGGCGCTAGAGGCTGCCACGACGCCGGGGACCCAGGGCGAACCCGTGGTCGAGCCGCCCGCGCCGACGGATGAACTCGTCATCGCTATCACTACGGAGCCTTCCACCCTCGACGCTCAAGAGGTGAACGACCGGGCATCCCGAGTGGTGACCGGCAACATTTTTGAGGCTCTGCTCTTCCGCGACAGAAACGCCAATCTCTCGCCCGGCTTGGCAACGAGTTGGAGAAACGTGAACGACACCACGTGGGAGTTCACACTGCGTGAAGGCGTCGTCTTCCACGACGGTTCACCGTTCAACGCCGAATCGGCCGCCTACAGCGTGAACCGCATAGTGGACGAGAACTACGAAACCCAGCGGGGTTCTTACATAAATGGCATAGTCAGCGCCGCGGCGAAGGACGAATACACCCTGGAGGTCACCACCGACGGGCCCAACGCAATCCTCTTGCTGCAGATGGCTCAACTGCCGATGGTGGCCTTGAACGCAGGCGACGCCATCAAAGAGGAGCCTGTAGGCACGGGCCCCTATCGCTTCGTGGAGTGGAATCGCGGTGAGAGCATCACTGCGGAACTGAACCTGAACTACTGGGGTGAACCAGGTAGCATCCCACGCTTTTCCGTGAGGGTGATCAGCGACGCTCAGACGGCGCTGGCGGCACTGCAGAACGGCGAGGTGCATCTAGTGCTCGACATCTTGCCAGAGCAGGCGGGCCTGGTTCCCAAGTCCGAGAGCGTCCCGGCCACCGAGTACAGCTATATCGCCTTCAACACCTACGTAACAGAGATGAGCGACCCGCGGGTGCGCATAGCTATGAACTTGGCGGTGGACAAGGAGTCGCTGGCCGAGGATATCTATGAAGGCTTTGCACGCCCGAATCAGGCTCAGCACCTTTCCCCGGGTTCCACGGGCTTCAATCCCGACATTAAGCCCTTCCCATACGACCCGGAAAAGGCCAAGGAACTGCTGGCCGAGGCCGGCTACGCGGATGGATTTGAGGTCACCTTGAACATCCCGATCGGGCGCTACCTGCGCGCCGAGGAGTCCGGACGGATCATCGCCCAACAGCTAAGGGACATTGGTCTAGATGTGGTGCTCCGCCTGTGGGAGTGGAACGAGTACCGCAGCGCCGGCCGTATACCTGGCAAGGAAGAGGGTGCGCTCGATCTCAAGTACGGCTGGAACTCCAACGAATGGTTTGACGGCGCCCGCACCGCTAGTCACGTGACTTGTGACGGCAGATCCAGCAAGATTTGCGACGAGTACGTGAGCGAGCGGTTCGCAATCGGAGCCACCGAACTCGACCAGGATGTCCGCAGCAAGGCGTATCAGGAGGCGTGGGCGCGTCTGCACGAGAACCCGCACGCCATCTATCTGCTGCAGCAAGACCTCATCTATGGGATGGCTGCCAACCTGGAGTGGGAGCCGCGTCTTGACGACGAGTACTACATAAGTGAGATGAGCTTCTCTTAGGAGCGGCGCCTCTCGATCGAGGTCGCATCGCAGTTTTTAGCTGCTGAAGCGGGCGATGCCCTCGCCCAATAAAAAGTTGCTTTCGTTCGGGCGTCCCCGGCAGGGGCGCCCGAACGAAGGCATAGGGCTGCTGCTCTTGCGTCGCCTGCGCGACGGCGTGATCACGCTTCTGTTGGTGGTGGCCGTTATCTTCGTGCTAGCGCATGTGGTGGGAGATCCAGCGCTGGTCTACGCCCCAGTGGACGCCACCGACGAGGAAATCGAACGGCTGGCGCGCGCCTTTGGCCTGGACAGGCCCTTCTGGGAGCGTTTTGGCGGCTATTTCGCTGACGTCTTCACGGGAGATTTCGGCGAGTCCCACTGGCAAAAGCGCCCCGCCCTGACTGCGGTGGGCGAAGCTCTCCCGAACACGATCTACCTGACCCTCGCCGGGATATTAGGAGCGGGCATCCTGGGTATTGCAGGTGGCGTTCTAGCCGGATCACGCCCGGGGTCGCTTTTTGACCGGGGCTCGAACTTTCTGTCGGTGTCGGCCCTCTCCGTGCCAAACTTCTGGCTGGGGTTGCTGCTCATAGTGGTCTTCGCCGTTCAGCTGGATTTCTTCCCGACTTCAGGGATGTTCGGATGGAAGAGCATCGTGCTTCCGGCGACGACGATCGCCGTTGTACATGGAGGGCGTATTTTTCAACTTGTCCGGTCAGCCACGGTGGATGAGATGTCCAAGCCGTATGTGCGGGTGGCGCGCAGCAAAGGTTTTCCAGCTCGAACGGTGCTCTGGAGGCATGTGCTGCGCAACACTGGTTTGACCACCGCCACGATTGCGGGTTGGGAGTACGTGAGGCTCTGGGGAGGCGCCGTCTTCGCCATTGAATGGGTGTTCGCCTGGCCCGGGATCGGCACCTTGACCATCAACGCAGCCCACCGGCAAGATTTCTTCGTGCTACAGGCCTCGGTGATCATCGCCGGGGCCTTCGTTGTCGTCAGTAACCTCCTCGTCGACCTCCTCTATCGAGTGATCGACAATCGAATCAAATCAACCTGATGCCTTACAAAGTCGTCACCACCGAACGCCGGACGGGTTCTATACCGCTCGTCAAACGCATAATGGGCGCGCTCGAGAGCCGCGGGTGGTGGCTCTTTGCGGCTTTTCTGGTTCTCATGGTGGCTTGGGCGATTGTCCCTGGCGTCTTTTCTCCTTTCGATTCCACGCGTCTCAATCCTCGCAACAACCTCATACCGCCGGGCGGGATATCACCTGAAGGCAGGCACATTGCGGGTACCGACAAACTCGGGGTCGACCTTTTCTCGCTGATGGTTCAGGGCACGCGCCTGACGCTGATTATCGCTGTGGTGGCGACAGTGCTGGGCGCAGTAATAGGCGTGTTGGTGGGAATGGCCGCCGGTTACTTCGGAGGACTGACCGACCGCCTGCTCATGCGGATGGGCGAGGCGCAGACGGCCATGCCCATGTTTCTCGTTGCTATTTTGCTTCTGAGTCTGCTCGGGCCGAGCGTGACGATCCTCATCGTCGTGCTGCCGACTCTTGTTTGGCCTATTTTTGCGCGGGTAGTTCGCGCTGAGACGCTTCAGATCAAGCAGGCCACCTACATAGAAGCGGCCGTGGCTACCGGCTGTCCCACCTGGGTGGTGCTCTACCGCCACGTCCTGCCCAACGCGGTGCCCCGGATATTGGTGCTCTTCGTCGTCGAGATCGGCCATGTCATGCTGGCTGAGGCGGGACTCAGTTTCCTAGGAGTGGGTGTGCAGCCCCCCGACGTCACCTGGGGTCTGCTGATTGCCGACGGACGCCCCCTGCTCACCGTGGCTTGGTGGCTCACCATCCTCCCGGGCGTGCTGCTAAGCATCACGGTGCTTTGTCTGAACATTCTGTCGCGTCGCTTCGAACGGTTTGCAGGGGCAGCCGCATGAGCAGCGTCGTGAACCTCCCGATGGGCTCTTCGCCCGCAGCGAGCAACTCCGTCTCACCCTTGCTGGAGGTCAGAGACCTCCGAGTCGACTTCCAGACCCGCTCCGGGGTAGTGCGTGCGGTCGACGGGCTTTCTTTCAGTCTTTCCGCGGGCGAATCCCTCGGAATCGTGGGGGAGAGCGGCAGCGGCAAGACCGTGAGCTCTCTCAGCATCCTCCGCCTCTTCGGTCTGTTTGACGACGTTTCTGTGAGCGGAGAGATTCTCTTTGAAGGGCGCGATCTCCTGCGCGTTTCCGAAAAGGAACTCAGCCGCATTCGTGGAGGCAAGATCGGTATGGTCTTTCAGGATCCGCTCACCTCCCTGAATCCTGTGATGCCCGTAGGGGAGCAGGTGGCCGAGTCCATACGTTTCCACACCGGAGCCTCGCGTTCGCACGCCCATCGACGTTCGGTGGAACTGCTGGACAGGGTGGGCATTCCCGACGCCAGCAGGCGCTGCGAAGAGTTGCCGCACAGTTTCAGCGGGGGAATGCGTCAGCGCGTGATGGTGGCTATTGCTTTGGCGTGTGAGCCGAAACTCCTGATAGCCGACGAACCCACTACAGCCCTCGACGTCACGGTGCAGGCGCAGGTGCTGCTGCTGCTCGATGAACTGCGGAGAGAGATGGGGATCGCCCTCATCATGATCACCCACGACTTTGGAGTGGTGGCCGCCACTGCTGATCGGGTCCTGGTGATGTACGCGGCGCAGCAGATGGAGCAGTGCTCCATTGAACACCTCTTCGAGCGGGCCAACCATCCGTACACCGAGGGGCTCCTGCGCTTGGTGCCGCGTTTTGAGCATCGAGCACACGGACGGCTTCGACCCATTGAGGGTCAACCTCCGTCCCTCACCGAGGAGTTACGCGGCTGCCCGTTCGCGCCGCGCTGCTCCTATGTGATCGACCGCTGCCACACCGAGCGCCCGCCGCTGTTCCGCATAGGTCCGTTTCACGAGAGCGCCTGCTGGCTGGCCGCAGAACGCGCCAAGCGCGAGACCATCGCGGGAAAGCCCTGGGAGACGGTCACGTGAACCCAGACGACCGATCGGCGGATGCCGCCCCCCCTTTGAACGCCGAGGCGAGCGCATTGACGGAGGAGGACGAGCCTGTTGACCTCAACGCCGCGGGCGGCTCTCCCGTCGTCGAACCGGTGCTTTCTCTGAAGAAAGTAGTCGTCCGGTTCAAGAGTCGAGACGGCGTTCCCATCACCGCCGTGGACAAGGTCTCCCTGCAGATCAATCGCCGAGAGACGGTCGGGCTGGTGGGAGAAACCGGTTGCGGCAAGTCGACCCTCGCCCGAGCTTCCCTCAGATTGGTGCCTGTGCAGGATGGGCAGGTCGAATTGCTGGGACATGACGTTGCGGAACTGCGCCGGGAGGAACTGCGTTCCCTTCGCCGACACTGCCAGATGATCTTCCAAGACCCCAGGGGATCGCTGAACCCCCGCATGAGCGTAGCAAGCATAATCGTGGAGCCTCTCAAGGTTCACGGCGTCGGAGGAAAAGCTTCCCAAGCAGCGGCTGCGCGCGAGATGATGGAGTTAGTAGGTCTGCCTGCCGAACTGATGGATCGGCGCCCCGTCCAACTCTCGGGTGGACAGCAGCAGAGGGTGGGGATCGCCCGTGCGCTCATCACCCGTCCGGCCCTGGTGATCTGCGACGAGCCGGTCTCGGCTCTGGACGTCTCCATACGGGCGCAGATACTCAACCTCCTCGCTGACCTGCGAGACACGCTGGACGTCTCTTTCCTCTTTATAGCGCACGACCTCGCCGTGGTGCGTCACCTGAGCGACCGCGTCGCCGTCATGTACCTGGGACGCATCGTAGAGGAGGGGCCGGTGGAACAAATTTTCAACCACCCTCGTCATCCCTACACGCAGGGGTTGGTCGCTGCCATCCTTCACGCCGACGGCCAGGCTCGCCGACGGTTGAGGCTGGTGGAGCGCCTTGCCGCGGGCGACCTCCCCAGCCTGCTTGATCCTCCGAAAGGCTGCCGCTATAAGAGCCGTTGTCCGTACGCCCTTGAGGATCTGTGCGGCCGCGCCGCCCCGGATGACGAGGTGACAGACGAGTCGCCGGGCGGGAAGGCCGAGGGCGTACACGTCGTCGCCTGTCACCGATGGCGCGAGATCGCTGGCGGCGAACTCGAGGTGGATGGCGTCGGCTTTGCCACCCTGTCGGGCAGCGGGGCGGAGCAGGACATATCGGTGTACGCAAGACCTCCGGATCAGCCAAGAGACGATCTTTCGGAGTTCGGAGAGAAAGGAGCAGAATGATGCCACAGGTCATTCGTACGGAGAACGCCCCGGTGCCTACAGGGCCTTTCAACCAGGGGATGCGGGTCGGAAACCTCGTTTTCACGTCGGGTCAGGCCGGACGAAATCGCGAAACGGGAGAAATGGGCGGCCTCGGCGAGCAGACCGACTGGGCCTTGCGCAACATAGAAGGCATCCTTGCGGAAGCCGGTGCGACTCTGGCCAACGTGGTCAAGGCCACCATCTTCGTTAAGGAAGGCACGCCGACCGGGCCGCTCAACGATGTCTGGAAGCAGCGCTTTCCCGAGCCCCGCCCGCCGCGTTCTGCTGTTTTCGTGAGTCATCTGAAGAATCCTGAGATGCTGGTGGAGATCGAAGTCGTAGCGGTACTGGAGTGAATCCAGCGAGTTCGGAGTCCAAAGGGGGACGCTTCGCCCTTCGATCCACCGGAGGTGTTGCTTCCACTGGAAGTCCGCTCGCCACCGAGGCGGCCATTGATGTTTTGCGTAGAGGGGGCAACGCCGCGGACGCCGCCGTAGCAGCCGCGGCGGTACAAAGCGTGGTGGAGTTCCCTTGGGGGGGCATGGGAGGAGACGCATTTCTGCTCGTCGGAACGTCCGACGGCAAGGTCGCGGCTCTCAACGGAAGCGGCGCCGCCCCTGCGGGGTTGTCACCAAGGGTCTGTGCCGAGCGGAAGATTCCTAGGTTCGGGCCTTTGTCGGTGGCGGTGCCCGGTTTTGCGGGCGCCCTCTGCGCGGCTCAGAAACGCTTCGGCACCAGGCCGCTCCCCGAACTTTTCGAGGCTGCCGTCGGCTATGCCAGGCAGGGTTTTGCACTCTCGGCTGAGGCGTGCAGGGCGATGTCCAGGCTGCGTCCAGATCTGTCCGAGGGGGACGCTCTGCTGGATCTGTTCAAGGGCAATGGCAACGAGCCTGGGGAGAGTTTTCGCCAGCCGCAGTTGGCGCGCACTCTGGAAGCTGTGGCCGACGGCGGCGCAGAGGCGTTCTATCAAGGTTTTTCGGCGTCAGCGCTTTCTGCCTGTGTCCGTGAGAGCGGCGGCCTGCTTTCCGTTTCCGACTTTGCCTGCCATTCCACGGAGTGGGTGGATCCGATCTTCGTCGATTTCCGCGGCGTGAGGGCGTACACCCAACCACCCGTTTCTCTCGGGTGCGTGCTCCTCCTGCTCTTGAAGATGTACGAGCAGTTGGGACTTCCTCCCTTGCCGTACGACGACCCTGTTCGCGTCGACGCAATGGTGCGCTGCAAGCACGTCGCTTTCGCGGAAGTTCTTGCTGGCATCACCGATCACTCAAACGCCGTTGAGCGCGTTGAGGCGTTGCTGTCGCCTGAGCAGGTGGAGTTGCTTTGCGATCGACTTTTTTCGGTGCCCCCCGCCGCGCTCGCCCGTCCGCTCTCCACTTCTGGCGGCGAAGACACGACGTGCGCTGCGGTGCTTGATGGCGGAGGGATGTCTGTGACGCTCATTCACAGCCTCTTTAACGAGTTCGGTTCGCGGGTGTACGAACCGCGCACGGGGGTGTTGTTGAACGATCGGCTAGCGAACCAGTCGGTGGGTTCGGGGCCGATGGAGATCACAGGAGGACGCAAGCCCTTGCACACTTTGAACTCCTATCTGTTAGAGCGCAACGGCGTCAAGTTGATGGCGGGGGCGACGCCCGGCGGGAGAGGTCAGGTGCAGTTCAATCTGCAGGTGATTGCGAACGTCTTGGAGGCTGGGATGCTCCTGGGAGATGCGGTGGAAGCCCCTCGCTGGCTTTCAGGTGCGCCGCGCCGCCCCGAACCCAACGATGATCTCTACCTAGAGCGGGGCTTCGGAGCGGAGACTCTCAACGAAATGCGGCGCAGGGGGCACAAAGTCACCGAGACCACCCCGGAGGACTCCGACCTTTTTGGCAGCGTGGTTGTCGTGGGCCAAGACGGATCGGGTTCGCTCCTAGCAGCGGCGGATCACCGTCGCGAAGCAACTTCGGGAGGGCTTTGAGCGTCTGTATTCGGGGGTTTCACGGGTTTTTAGGGCTCGGCACCCCCGTTTGCACTCCGGTAATTCTTCGGAAGGCGAATCTCCACCTATCTGAGGGCAATTAGCATTCAACTGCGGCGCCGGGCCGCCGCTTCTGCGGCGATTTGGGGAGAAGTTGAACCGAAAAGGAGAACGGACGCAATGACGGAAATCACGCACTATGAAGTGGCATGTCTGCAGACGCGTTCGCGGGCGGTTTCGCTGGAAGAAGCGCAGCGAGATGCCGACGTTCGCGCCAACCTTGCGAGGATCTTCGAACTGATCGACTACGTGACCGCTTTCGGGAACTCCGACGTGCGTCTCGTGGTGGTGCCGGAGTACGCCATCAACGCCCGATGGGAGAAACTTTCCTTAGATCAGTGGATCGGGATCAGCGCCGCGATACCCGGGCCGTACACGGACTTGATAGCCGAAAAAGCCCGCCAAAGAGGCGTGTACATAGCCGCCAACATGATGGAGGTTCACCCCGACTTTCCTGGCCGTTTTTTCAATACCTCGTTTTTGATGAGCCCTCAGGGAGAGATACTCATCAAACACTGGAAGAACAACAACAACGCCTGGGTGTTTCCCTATACGACGCCCTCAGACATCTATTCGGAATTCGTCGCTAAGTTCGGGCGAGAGGCCCTGTTCCCGGTGGCTAAGACGGAGATCGGCGGCATCGGCCTTCTCACCTGCGGCGAGTTGGGCTTTCCGGAGAACGCCCGCTGCACGATGATGAACGGAGCCGAGGTACTGCTGCATCTATCTTCCGAACCCAACAACATGAGCCACGGAGACGTCCGCAACTGGGAGGCGCTCCGCACAGCTAGGGCGTATGAAAACAAGTGCTTTCTGGCGATGGCGAACATAGGAATGTATGAAGGTGCCACGCGCGGCCTCCACGGCTCCCATGGCGATTCGGCCATACACAACTTCGACGGCAGCATCCTCAACAAGATCAACGGCTCGGGGGAAGCCACCATCAAAGGCCCTATCGATCTGGAGGCGCTCCGCCGGGTGCGGGCTCGGCCTTTCCACCCTGTGACCTTGCGCGCTGAGATGTACGCGAGGGAATACGAGAACTTCCCGGGCTGGCCCAACGACCACTTCCTGGAACGTCCGATTGAGAGCATCGAGGAAACCCGAGAACTTTTTTCACGCATCGTGCAGGAGCGCCGAGATCGCGGGATAGATCAACCGCCCGCGGTTGGCTGAGAGCCCATGCGCTCCCCAGGCCTCGCCCGTCTGGCTTACGCCGTTTCCAGCCGCAAACCCGTATCCTTAAATGCGTGCGTACCTACACGCCCAAAGCTGCCGAAATAACCCGAGCCTGGTGGCTAGTTGACGCCGAAGGTCTGGTGTTGGGGAGGATGGCCTCGGAGGTGGCGCGCATTCTGCGAGGCAAACACAAGCCCACTTTCACTTCCAATCTGGACTGCGGAGATCACGTGATAGTCGTGAACGCCGCCAAGGTGGTCACTACCTCCGACAAGGCAGAGCGCACGATGATCCACAGGTACTCCGGTTACCCAGGCGGCCTCAAGTCGAAGACCCTGGGCGAGGCCTTGAGCAGCGAACCTGCCGAGGCGGTGCGTCGCAGCATCAAGGGCATGCTGCCTCACAACCGACTGGGCAGGCAAATGCTGCGGAAGTTGAAGGTCTACGCAGGCCCGGCCCACCCTCACCAGGCTCAGAAGCCTCAGCAGCTTGACCTGAGCCGAGAAAAGTCTTAAAGGAACTCTGTCATGCCTTCTTCGTCCACCCCCCTTGTTCAGTCCACCGGCCGCTGCAAGAGGGCCGTGGCTCGCGTCCGAATTCGTGAAGGGAGCGGCGTAGTCGTCGTTAACAAACGTGAACTCACCGACTATTTCCCCTCGCCTTCGCACCGCGTGAAGGCTGTTGAACCTTTGAAGGTCACCGGCAAGCAGGAAGAATACGACGTGGACGTCACCATCACCGGAGGCGGCCTCACCGGACAGGCGGGCGCCTTGAGGCTGGGTCTGGCGCGCGGCCTAGAGAGGCTCGACCCCGAATGCCGCAAGCAGTTGAAAGGCGCCGGCCTGCTCACCAGGGACGCCCGCAAGAAGGAATCCAAAAAGTACGGACTCAAGAAAGCCCGAAAGGCGCCTCAGTACTCCAAGCGGTAACAGCGGCACCCGGCGCAGCCCCCCTCTATGTTCGGAACCGACGGGATAAGGGGCCGGGCCTACGAAGAAATCACTCCTCTGTTGTTGAGGAGGGTGGCTCTGGCGGTGAGAGAGACCTTCGGTTGCCAAAAGGTGGTCGTCGGGTACGACCCTCGGGAGTCCTCCCCCGACTTGACGGACGCCCTGCTGAGCGGATTTGAAGGGGTGGAGGTTGACTTGCTGGGAGTTGCGCCCACTCCTGCCGTCGCCTACTTCGGTGAGCGGGATGGTGTGCCGGCGTTGATGGTGTCCGCGTCTCACAATCCCTACTACGACAACGGCGTCAAAATCTTCGCCCCGGGCGGCCGCAAACTCGATACCGATGAGCAGGCCGCCATCGTCGAACTTCTGGAAGACGACTCTGCCCCTCTTCCGTCGTCGGGATTCTCCCGAGCGCGGGTGCATGACGCCTCCGACAGGATGGAGGAATACTTGGATCACGCGGCGTCTGCAGTCCTCTCCGCAGACGGAAGCTTGCAAGGTCTGCGCCTGGTGGTCGACGCTGCCAACGGCGCCTGCTCCACCACTGCCCCCGAGTTGCTGAGGAGACTGGGTGCGCAGGTCAGGGAGGTATGTTGCCGACCCAACGGGCGCAACATCAACGAAGGTTGCGGGGCAGCTTCGCCACAGCGCATCGCCGCCGAAACGAAGCCAACTGAGATAGGTCTGGCGTTCGACGGCGACGGCGACCGAGTTGCGGCCTACGACGAGGGGTTGGTTGACGGCGACCACATCATCGCCATGTGCGGAATAGATCGAAAAGAGCGGGGATGCCTCGCCGGCGACACGGTGGTCGTCACAGTTATGAGCAACCTGGGCTTTCATCGGGCGATGCGCCGGCGGGACATAGACGTTGTCACCACCCCTGTGGGAGACCGCCACATAGTCGACGCCCTGGAGAGCGGCGGCTGGGAGCTAGGCGGGGAGCAGTCGGGTCACGTCATCTTCAGAGACCTGGCAACTACCGGCGACGGGCTGCTCACGGCGGTTGTGCTTTGCGACCTGCTCAAGCGGCGTTCAAAGCGGCTGTCAGTGCTTGCGGCGGAGACGATGACAAGGTTTCCCCAGGTGCTTCGCGACGCTCGCGTCGGAGTGGACGTAGACCCCGCCGACGCGGCGGCAGGCGTTTCCTCGAGCGTGGCTGCCGTCGCTGAACTCCTAGGGGAAGACGGACGCGTGCTGGTTAGGGCGTCCGGCACCGAGGCGGTGGTGCGGGTGATGGTGGAAGCTTCTACGGAGGCGGAAGCCCGCAAGCTGGCCGTAGACCTGGCCGAGGAGATCACCGGACGCTTCTGCGAGTCCACCGGACGCCTCCGCTGATGTGCGGCATAGCGGCGGTCCTGAGAAGCCCAAGGCTGCGGGGCGTTCCGCCGTCTAGGGAAGAAATTCTCCGACTGCTTAGCTTGCCGCCCTCTGCGCCCTCTGCGCCGTCTGCCGCATCCGAACGGGCGGACTTCGCCCGAAACGTAAAAGCCCTCTCTAAGATGCTGCGCGGCCCCGCGGGAATCGCCCCCTTGGTACGAGATTTTCCGTTGCGGAACGCCGTATCTGCCTGGGTGGAGCGCGCTGCGGAGTATGAGGGACGTGACGAAGACCTCGGGGACTCTCTCTGGAGCATCCGCATGGACCGCCTGCGCGAAGCGTCGGCGGTGGCGGACTTCCTAGGCGAGGACGCCCCGACGGCTTCCCTCGATCTCGTATCCAACTTCTGGAGCATTCAAGTGGCGCTGTCGGCTCTCGACCGGCTGGAGGTGAGGGGTCGGGATTCAGCAGGCTTGGCGGTCATCGTGACCGCCGAAGGGTTGGGGGAAGCGCTCGCCTCGGGAACCGAAGACGCTGAAGCAACTGACCCCCTCGGCAGGTCGGGGAGCCGTCTCGTCGTGGGCGACACGGCCTCTTTCGTTTACAAGGTGGCGGCTGAGATTGGCGAGTTAGGCGACAACACCCGAGCGCTCGCCGAGGCGCTGAACTCCGATTTGGCGCTGCGGCAGGCGCTTGAGTTGCCCGAGGCGTGCTGCGGAGTTCTGGCTCACACCCGCTGGGCCAGCGTGGGTCTCATAACCGAGCCCAACGCTCACCCCCTGGCCTCACCCGCCGGCTGCGGGTCGTCGAGCGTCCTAGCAACTGTGAACGGGGACATTGATAACTATCTCGAGTTGATCGATGAGTACGACCTGAACTACCCAATGGCCGTCAGCACCGACTCCCGCGTGGCGCCTGGTTTGTTCCAGCGTTTCCGCAGCGAAGGTCAGGGTCTTCTAGAGGCTTTCCGCTCTGCCGTCGGCGTCTTTGAGGGTTCCCACGCCGTGGCGGCCTGCGCCCTCGACGAACCCGGCAAACTCCTCTTGGCTCGCCAAGGCAGCGGTCAGGCGCTGTACGCGGGCCTCTGTGAGGATGCTTTTCTGGTGGTTTCGGAACCCCATGCCTTGGTGGAACAGACCGACGCCTACCTGCGAATCGACGGAAGCAACGGCCCGGGCGGCGAAATAATGCTGCTGGACGTTGCCGCCTCCTCCCCCGAGAGCGAGACGGCCGGAGACCCGACGGCCGGGGTCCCGACGGCGGGGGTTCGCAGGTTTGACTACAGCGGCTCGGAACTGCCGGCAGGCATCCCGACGCGCACCCTGATCTCCTCCGCCGACGTCCACCGGGGGGACTTTCCCCACTACCTCCTCAAGGAGATCAACGAAGCACCGACCTCTTTCGCCAAGACGCTTGCGGGCAGGGTAGTCCCGTCGCCTGTTCACCGCAGGGTGGAACTCTCCGAGGCGCTTTCCTTCGATCTGAGCGGATTGAGCCGTGTTGTTTGCATCGGACAAGGAACCGCTGGAGTGGCGGCGGCCGCCATCGCCGACATTCTCGCTTCGGAACTCCCCGCAGACGTCGGTATATCGGTGAGCGCTCTGCCGTCGAGCGAATTCTCTGGTTTCAAGCTGGACAACGAAATGTCCGACTGCTTGGTGGTGGCGGTCAGTCAGTCGGGCACTACCACCGACACCAACCGCACGGTGGATTTGGCGAAGAGCAGGGGGGCGCGCGTCCTAGCGGTGGTTAACCGCCGCGAGAGCGACCTCGCCAACAGGGCCGACGGGATTCTCTACACCTCCGACGGGCGGGACGTGGAGATGAGCGTCGCCTCCACCAAGGCCTTCTACTCCCAGGTGGCGGCGGGGTTCCTGCTGGCCTGTTCTCTCGGGGAGACGTTGGGGGGCGCAACTCGCTCTGCCCCCGCCGCCCGTCGCAGCGAGATCCTCGCCGCTCTTGAAACCTTGCCCGACGCCATGGAGGAAGTCCTCCGAGCCCGCCCGGCGATTGCCGAGTGCGCCGGGAGGCTGGCGCCTTCTCGCCGTCACTGGGCCGTAGTTGGCAACGGGCGCAACCGTCTGGCAGCAGAAGAACTGAGGATCAAACTCTCCGAACTCTGTTACCGGTCGGTTTCCTGTGATGCGACCGAGAACAAGAAGCACGTCGATCTTTCCGCCGAGCCTCTCATCCTGGTTTGCGCCTCAGGTCTGCACGACGCGCCCCGGCGCCGGGGCGAGACGAAAGGTGGAAGCACGCTCGGGGCGCAGAGCGTGCTCAAAGACGTCGTCAAAGAGGTGGAAATCTACCGCGCCCACCGCGGCGCCCCCGTGGTCCTGACCGACCACCCCGCCTTTGAGGAGGTTTGCAACGACGTCGTGCTCTTCCCCGCGGTTCACCCGTCTATGGCGTTCGTGCTTGCAGCCATGGCTGGCCATCTCTTCGCCTACGAGGCGGCTCTGGCCATCGACGCCACCGCCGAGCCGCTTCGCCGCAGCCGGGCCGTCATTCTGAAACTGCTGGAGCAGCCGTCCGAGGGCGCCTTCCCCGCCGCTGCAGAATTGCTCAAGCGGCTGGCTCCCGATTTGCGAATTCACTCCGAGGCCTTCGAGAGTCTTCTGCGGTCGGGACAGTACGACGGCCACCTGCCCCCCTCCCTGGCGGTGAAGGTCTCCTCGCTCTTCAAGTATGCGATTGGTGTGCTTCCGCCTTCCTGTTACGAAATGGAGTTCGGGCGCTTGGGTGCGCCCGCCGACGTGTTGGAGAACCTGCTGGTTGCCGTGGGGGAGGCAGCCGAAGAACTGAAGCGTCCTATAGACGCCATTCGCCACCAGGCCAAGACCGTCACCGTGGGCATTTCCCGCAGCGAGGACGCCCTCTTAGAGGCGCCGCTCGTCGGAGCGGCTTTGGATGCGGGCGCGGCCCTCGAACGTCTCAGCTACGAATGCCTTTCTACGCTGGGGGGACTCTCTCCTGCGGTTGCGGAGGTGACCGGAAACACTCGTTATGCGATCAGCGGAGACCGCATAGAGGTGGTCGATCGTTCCGGCGCGGCGGCGTCTATACCCTCAAGGGTGGAACGCGATCCAGTGCTGCGCGGAACCAAGCTTCAGGTGTGCCGGGAGCGGAGGGTGATGCTCACCAAGGGGAGCCGCGACGGGAGGACTATTCTCCTGGTGCCTGAGGTCAAAGGCCGCGTCCCCGTCGGGTTGGTTCTTCTTCACGTGGAGCTGCATGACCATCTCGACGCGGCAGCCGCCGAGGGGGTTCTGCGGGCGTACCGCGACCGCTACAACCGCCTATTCAACGCAGTGACAGAGACCGAGACCGACTTCGATTCCCAGCGCCTCGCCGCCGAGCCGACCTTCGATCTGCTGACTGGGGATCTCCTGGAACTGGCCGACCGCTGGCGACAGCCGAGCAGCCGGCCCTCCCCCGGAAGGGCGGGTTAGGGGCGAGCAAGTGTTGGTCGGAATCGACGTCGTGGACGTGGAGCGCTTCAGGGAGTTGCTGAGTCGCCGTCCGACCATAACCGAGCGTCTCTTTGTAGAAGGAGAACGCTCCTACGCGGAAGCGAAACTAGACCCCGCCGAGCGTTACGCAGCCCGCTTCGCTGCCAAGGAAGCCGTGATGAAGGCGCTCGGAGCGGGCTTCGGGGAGGTCGCTTTCAAGGACGTGGAAGTCCGTCGCAGCCCCGCCGGTCGCCCGACTGTTCAACTTCGCGGACGGGCCGCAGAACGCGCCGAGCGAATGGGAGTCAAGGAGTTGTGTGTAAGCCTCTCCCACACCGGCCGTTTAGCTGCTGCCGTGGCGGTAGCCGTGAACGGCGAAGACGGCGTAATCTCGCCGGAATGATCCCCGTAGTCACTCCCGCGGAGATGAGCGCCATTGACGCGGCTGCTCCCTGGAGTGAAGAGGTGCTGATATCCCGGGCCGGGACGGCGGTCGCAGCGGTCGCAGCGGAGATGCTGACCGGGGAGGAACTTCTAAATCCAGAGGAGTACGGCCTGCACGTCCGTCCGTCGGAGCATGGCGTCTCCTTCCCCGAGACAGCCCCGGGGTCCTGGCGCAAGAATCGACAGAAGCGCCGCCGTCGTCAGACTCTTCGACGCAAGCGCGTTGTGGTGATCGCCGGGCCGGGCAGCAACGGCGACGACGGCAGGGTGGCGGCGAAGGTTCTCAGCCGCCAAGGCACGGAATGTCTGATAATCGCCCCCGAGGAGAGGGTCATCCCACCCGCCGACTTAGTTATCGACGCCGCCTTCGGAATCGGGCTGAGCCGTCCATACGACCCACCGCCGAGCGGCGATCCGGTCTTGGCGGTAGACATCCCTTCCGGCATAGACGGTCTCACCGGGGAGATGCTCGGCGGGGCGCTGAGAGCGGAGCGGACAGTTACCTTCGCGGCTTACAAGCCCGGTCTCCTTTTCGGGGCGGGGCGAAAGATGGCAGGCGATGTGACCCTGGCTGACATCGGCTTGGACGTTCTCTCTGCCCGGATTCACCTGTTCGGCGACGCGGACGCGGCTGTCCGCCGCAGCAGGCGTCCGGCCGACGCCCACAAGTGGGATTCGGCCTGCTGGGTGGTGGGCGGATCGCCTGGGATGTTCGGCGCTCCGCGGCTGGCCGCCGCCGCCGCCCTTCGCACTGGCGCGGGATACGTCCGGCTCTCCATACCAGGGGAGCCGTCTGACCCTAAGGCGCCTCTGGAAGTGGTCTCCCACGAACTTCCCGCGGAGCGTTGGGCGGAGCACGTTCGCGCCGAACGCTTCAAGTCGCTGGTAGTGGGGCCTGGATTGGGCAGGAGCGCCAAGACTGCAGATGAGGTCGGCAGGCTGCTGGCCGGATTGAAGGTGCCGGTCGTGCTTGACGGCGACGCCCTCGGCTCTTTAGGCCGGAACCTGCCCGCTGCCGCCTCTAGGGCGGCCGCTCCGGTGGTCATCACGCCTCACGACGGAGAGTACGCCGCCCTCACGGGCAGCCCTCCCGGCGGCGACCGCATCGCCGCGGCGCGGGAACTGGCGGCGGCGTCCGCAGCGCACGTGCTGCTGAAAGGCCCTACGACAGTGGTGGCCGCTCCGGACGGAGAAGCGTTTCTGGTGACATCCGGCGACGCTCGGCTGGCCACCGCGGGCACAGGCGACGTCTTGAGCGGGATGATCGGCGCTCTCCTTGCCGGGGGAAACACTCCGCTGGACGCGGCTGCAGTGGCCGCCCATGTGCACGGCGCAGCCGCTTGCTTGGGGCCAGAGGCAGGTCTGATTGCCAGCGACCTCATAGAACGAATCCCACAGGCGTTCGCCAGCCTCGAACGCTTCAACGAGGAAGACGCCTGATGCGCTCCACTTGCGCCTCCGTGGATCTCCAAGCCCTCTCCGCCAACGTCGCTCAACTCTGCGAGATGGCGCGTCCTGCGCGTTTCTGCGCCGTGGTGAAGGCCGACGGCTACGGCCACGGAGCGCTAGCCGCCGCCCGGGCAGCCCTCTCGGGCGGAGCCGACTGGCTGGCCGTGGCCCTGGTGGAAGAGGGCGTTGAGTTGCGGCGGGCGGGTTTGAACTGCCCCATACTCCTGCTGTCCGAACCCCGGCCTTCGGAGATGGTGGAGGTGGCCGAGCACATGCTGCGCCCCGCGGTCTACAGCCCGGTCGGGCTGGCCGCGGCCGCTGCAGCCGCGGACGCCCGAGGGTTGAAACTGCCCGTCCACCTGAAAATCGACACAGGCATGAACCGCGTGGGAGCTAGACCTTCCGACGCATTGAGACTTGCCGAGGCGATCTTGAGCAAAGAGGGTCTCACTTTGGAAGGTGTCTGGACTCACTGCGCTGTAGCCGACCGCCCCGAGGATTCGTTCACCGACACTCAGTTGGAACTCTTTGAGAGCCTCACCGCCGCGCTGGCGGAGGTGGTGCCGGACGGCTTCCTTCGCCACGCCGCCAACTCCGCCTTGTTGCTGCGGTGTGCAGACACCCCCCGAGCAGGACGCTTTGATCTCGTTCGGGCGGGGCTGACCATCTACGGCCTTTCACCCGGCACCGCCCAGCGCCGTCCGGTGACTGAAAGGCTTCGTCCGGTCATGGGCCTGAGTTCCGAGGTCTCCTTCGTCAAGCGGGTCGGCGCGGGGGAGGGCGTCTCCTACGGGCTGTCTCACAGGTTCGAATCTGACACGACGGTGGCCACGGTGCCGATCGGATACGCCGACGGAGTGAGACGGGACTACGACCAAGCGGGCGGAGAGGTGCTCATCCGCGGCCGGCGCCGCCGGATAGTAGGGGTGGTGACTATGGATCAACTGATGGTGGACTGCGGCTTCGACTCCGATGTCTGCGTGTCCGACGAGGTGGTGTTGATCGGTTCGCAGGGCGAGGAGTGCATAAGGGCGGAGGAGGTGGCCGACCGGCTGGAGACCATCCCCTACGAGGTGGTATGCGACATCGGAAAAAGGGTGCGCAGGGAGTACCGGTGAGTCCCCGTTTGGACGCAGCCCTAAGCCTTTCCGTCCAAGTCGCCCCGCCTCGCAGCGGACGCCCGCAGCACATTCCTCGTCCTTCGGGGGCTCGGGTCGGCGCAGAGGCTCCGTGGGCTCGTCTGCCCCCCGACGCCCGGAGGTTCAACCTGGACATCCTCGAGAGCCGTCTATCGGAGATGTCCCCCCGTCTTCGGGCAGACGAGCCCAACGAGCGGCAAAGGCTCTCGGCGGTGCTTATCCCTCTTTACGATCACGAGGGCGAGACGTTCGTGATCCTCACCCGCCGATCCGCTTTCGTGAGGGCGCATCGTCGAGAGGTGTCTTTCCCGGGGGGCGCCAAAGAATCCGTCGACGCAGACCTCTGGAGCACAGCCCTGAGGGAAACGCAAGAGGAGATAGGGCTTCCCCCGACCGACCTTCGGCAGATCGGACGGCTTGATCCGCGTTTCACAGTGAGCAGCAATTCGCTCTTCCACCCGTTCATCGCGGTACTTCCGCGTCGCCCGACCGGGTTGCGGCCCGACCCGGCGGAAGTAGAAGAGATCCTGCATGTGTCCGTCGCCGAACTGTTGGCGTCCGGAACCTTTCGCGAAGAACTCTGGCCTTCTTCGGAGGGCGCACCGCCGCGCCCGATCTCGTTCTTCGAACTAGATCACGACATCATCTGGGGCGCCACGGCAACCCTGCTTAGGCGTCTTCTCGAACTGGGAATTCCCGACATGGACAGCCTTGAAGGGTCGCCGCCCCGGGGGGAGAGCCGGATGAGCGGGGGGGCGGATGAACGGAGGGGATCCCCTCGGCGGCCCGCGGGCCGGAAAGCGAGTTGCGATGGCTGAACTTCAGATCGGCTTGGGCAAGAGCGGGCGGCGCGCCTATGGGTTTGGAGAGATCAGCGTCTTGCCTACACGCCGCACTTGCAACCCCGACGAGGTCGCCCTGGACTGGGAGATAGACGCCTACAGGCTGCCGCTGCCGCTGCTTTCATCGGCTATGGACAGTGTGACCTCTCCGGCGACCGCCGCTCGCATCGGACGCCTCGGCGGGCTGGGAGTACTCAACGCCGAAGGTCTCTGGACACGCTACGAAGACCCTTCGCCTGCCTACGACGCCATTACCTCCGCCCCCCGGAAAGGCGCCGCTTCTTGCCTTCAGGAGATGTACTCCGCTCCAGTGATTCCCGAACTGATCGGAGAGAGGGTCGCAGAAATCAGGGAGTCCGCCCATTTGGCCTGTCTGGCCGTCAAACCCAAGAGCGTGGTAGAACTGCTTCCTTACTTACTGGCGGCCGAAGTGGATCTTCTGGTCATTCAGTCCACGTCCGTGACCGCCGAGCACGTTTCCCGAACTGGATCTCCTCTCAACCTTAAGCAGGTTGTCCGAGACCTCCCGATGCCGGTGATGGCGGGCGGTTGCGCTAGTTACGACTCCGCTCTCCATCTCATGCGGGCAGGAGTGGCCGGAGTGTTGGTGGGCGTCAGCCCGGGCCGCTCAAGCGCCACCCGCAGGGTGGTCGGGCTGGGCGCTCCCCAAGCCACGGCTTTAGCCGACGTACGCGCAGCGCGCATGCGTCACCTTGATGAGACAGGCGTATACGTGCAGGTCGTCGCCGACGGCGGCTTGACGGCTAGCGGCGACATCGCCAAGGCTGTGGCTTGCGGAGCCGACGCCGTGATGCTGGGCTCCCTCCTAGCCGCGGCGGAGGAAGCGCCGGGGCGAGGTTTTCACTGGAACATGGCCGCCGGACACGGCGTGTTGCCTCGCGGCGTTCGGGTGTACGAGGGCATCAGAGCGCCGCTCAAGGAGATCCTCTTCGGTCCTGCCCGCAGCGCCGACGGAAGGACGAATCTCTTCGGTGGCTTGAAGGAAGCCATGGCTACGTGCGGGTTTGTTTCCGTCAAGGACTTTCAGAAGGCCGAAGTTATGGTGTCGCCCTCGTTTTTGAGGAGTGCAGGGGCGGCCATCAGCGGTTGCGGATCTGCGCACCCTAGCGACGGGGAAGAGCAGGAAGAGAAGGTGTGAGCGTATCGCCCTTCAAGCGCGAAGGCGTCCTGGTGGTCGACTTCGGCGCCCAGTACGCCCAGCTCATAGCCCGCCGCGTGCGTGAAGCCAAGGTATACAGCGAGATCGTTCCGTGGAGCGTCACCGCCGCTGAAGTACGTGAGAGCGGGGCGTCCGGACTGATACTCAGCGGCGGCCCGAAGTCGGTCCACGAAGAAGGTTCGCCGCTGCTGGACGCCGAAATCTACGATCTGGACGTCCCCATCTTGGGTATCTGCTACGGGGCGCAACTCCTGGCGCAATCCCTGGGAGGCGAGGTAGACCGCAGCGGCGCGGCTGAGTACGGTCGGGTTGAGCTGCAGGTTCTAGAGGGCGGGGACACCGAGGGGGGGGATGGTGTGGATTCCGTTTCCGAGAGTGTGCTGATTACCCCTGACATTCCTCGCCGTCAACAGGTCTGGATGAGCCACTTCGATTCCATCACCGCTCTCCCCGAGAGTTTCTGCGCCACTGCCTCCACGGAGATGTCGCCTGCCGCCGCTTTCGAATCCCCTCAGCGTGCTCTGTTCGGAGTGCAGTTCCATCCGGAAGTTCATCACACCGAAGCAGGACAGCAGATGATTCAGAACTTCCTCTACGAGGCATGCGGTTGCTCACCCGACTGGACGCCTCGTTCTATGCTCTCCGACGCCCTTTCGGCGGTTACCGCCCAGATCGGCGGCGGGCGGGCGGTCTGCGGCCTCTCTGGGGGCGTGGATTCGATGGTGGCGGCTGCCTTGGTGCGGCGGGCGATAGGAGATCGTCTGACCTGCGTGTTCGTAGACACGGGTCTGATGCGCGAAGGAGAAGGCGAGCAGGTGGCCGAGGCTTTCGGGCGAAGCAGTCAAGCTTCTAGCGGCGGCGCCGGGGACGGCGGGGATGGCGGAGACGGCGAGGCGTACGGCGGCTTGGTTTACGTATCTGCGGCCAGCGAGTTCATGGACGCCTTGGCGGGCGTCAAAGACCCGGAGAAAAAGCGCAAGATCATTGGCGAGCGCTTCGTGAGAATTTTCGAACGGGAGGCGCTGGGGTACGCCGATGCGAAGTTCCTGGTGCAGGGCACGCTCTACCCGGACTTCATCGAGTCGGGGGGCGGCGAGGCTGCCCTAATCAAGAGCCATCACAACGTTGGGGGTCTCCCCGAAAACATGGAACTGGAGTTGGTAGAGCCCCTCCGCAAGCTCTTCAAGGACGAAGTGCGGATGCTGGGGGAGGAGTTGGGGCTGTCGCCCGAAGTGGTATGGAGGCATCCCTTCCCCGGGCCGGGATTGGCCGTCCGCATCGTCGGGGAAGTCACGCCCGAGAGGGTGGAGATCGTGCGGGCGGCCGACGCCATTGTTCGCTCAGAGATCACTCGTGCGGGTTTAGAAAGGGCGCTCTGGCAGGTGCTTGCCGTGCTCCTAGACGTCAGGACGGTGGGGGTTATGGGCGACGAACGCAGCTACGGCCATCCCATAGTGATTCGTGCGGTGACCAGCGAAGACGCCATGACCGCGGACTGGGCACGCCTGCCGTATGAAATCCTGGAAGCCATGGCCAGCCGCATCGTGGCCGAAGTGCCCGGCGTGAACCGTGTGGTTTACGACGTCACCACGAAGCCTCCCGGAACCATTGAGTGGGAATGATCCGCGGCAGACTCCTCAGTCGGCCTCGGTCTCTTCGGTCTGCGCCTCGGACTCTTCGGACTCTTCGCGCTCTCCGGAGGATGCCTGCGTCGCACCCGTCGCCTGTGGCGCTTCGGGCTCGTCGGTGGTCTCTTCGGGCTCTTCGGTGGTCGCCTCCGGTGCCAGCGTCGCTTCCGGGCTGACTTCTTCTTGCGAGTCCTCTACGTCTTCCGGACTGCTGGGGACCTCAGGTGGAAGTACCAACATCGCCTGATTTACAGACAGGTCGAGCTGACGGCTCCGCCGGCTGAAGCGGAGAACCTGAACTACTACTCGGTCCCCTGGGACCACCACGTTGCTTGGGTGCCGGATGGGGTACTCAACCAACTCCTCCTTGGCCACCAGCCCTTCAACTGCCGAACGTTCGTCCCCGCCGTCCGCATCACCGATCGTGATGCTCACGTACGCCCCGCTGAGGGTCAGGCTCTTGACAGTTCCTTCGTAGCGCTTTGAGCGGTCGATCCGCAGGAACGGGTCTTCTCCCAGCCGAAGGGAAACGCTGATCTTCATTTTCCTCGGGTGGGTTTCCAGCACCTTGACCTGGAGTTCATCGCCCACCTTTACCACTGCTTCCGTCCGCCTGACGTGCGACCAACTCAGTTCGCTGCGACGTATGTGGCTGATGAAACGGCCGTCCACCCGGGCCACGGCGCCTCCGCCATGGACTTCGGTCACGACCGCCTGCACCAAATCGCCGGCCTTGAGCTCTTCCAACCTCTTGCGGTTCGCCCGCCGCTCCAGCGACTTCCTAGCGGCGGTTCGGGACAGTATGCAGCGGCTTTGCGACTGCTTCACTTCGACCACCTTGAACTCGGTGGTCTTGTCTAGCAACGTCTCAGGGTCTTCGTTGCCGGTGAGAGAGGCGGGCACGAAGGCTCGTATGCCGATGTCCACCGTCCACCCCGGCTTGCCGGCGCCCGTGACAGTGCCCGTAACGAGTCTGCCGGACTCCATTGCTTCGCTTGCTTCCTGCCAACCCTTGAGCTGCAGCCCCCAACTACGCGAGAGAACTATGCGGTTCTTGTGGTCTTCGCGTACCAATACGGCCGCCGAAACGCTCTCCCCCTTCTGGACTTCCCCGGTCAGGTCGACTTCTAAGCCGGAAGTCCAGTGACGGTTTCCGATGACAGCCGTCCGCCCTTCCCCTAGGTCGAGTTCCATCTCCCGAGGGGAAACCGACGTGACCGTTCCAGTGACGATCGTTCCGCTCTTCAATCCGCCGGTTGTCGCCTTGACCGGAATCGGCGTTCCGAAGACAGGGACGGGTGTCTGGGGGGGCGATTTGGCTTCAGACTGAGGATTTCCCGATTCGCCGGACGGCTGCGCCTGCGGCGGTGGCGGCCCCTGCGGCGGCCCCTGCTCGGATGCGCCTTCCGACGCCGGTTCAGACGCCGTTTCGGAGCCCCCCGGCAAGCCCTCGGATGCGTCCTGCGGGCTTTCATCTACCTCTTTTGCCAAGAGGTCTTCAGCGGCATCCATTACCCTGTAATCGTATAGCTCCGACTTTCCCTGGCCCATGCCCATGACCTGAGGGAACGGGAATCTCACCCTTGGAATACAACCTGAATCCAGTCCAGTACGAGGCCGTTCTGCACGGCGACGGCCCCCTGCTCGTGAGCGCCGGAGCGGGTTCGGGCAAGACGCGCGTGCTCACTTGTCGCATCGCCCACCTCATCTCCGATTGCGGAGTGAGGCCGTGGGAGATCCTGGCCGTCACGTTCACCAACAAGGCCGCCAAAGAGATGCTCGAGCGGGTAATTCGGCTCGTGGGGCCTGTCGCAGAAAGTATGTGGGTGCGCACTTTTCACTCGTCGTGCGCTCGGATTCTGCGCTTCAACGCCGAACTGCTGGATTTCCACAAGGACTTCAGCATTTACGACCAAGCCGATTCCCTCCGCCTTACCCGCAGTGTTATGTCGGACTTGAATATTGCGAACCCCAAGCCCAGAGGCTTCCACGGGCGCATCAGCACGGCTAAGAACGCCATGATCGGGCCGTACGAATACGAAGCCACCGCGGAGGATTACCTCGAACGACAGACGGCCAAGGTCTACTCCGAGTATCAGAAACGCCTGGCCGCAGCCGCAGCCATGGACTTCGACGACCTGTTGTTGATGACCCTGCGGCTGTTCAATGAGCACCCCGACGTCTTGGAGAACTATCAAGACCGCTTCTGTCACATCCTTGTGGATGAGTATCAGGACACCAACAAACCCCAGAACGAGTTAGTCCTGAAGCTGGGGGCTAAGCACCGCAACGTCTTCGTGGTGGGAGATTCGGATCAGTCCATTTACGGCTTCCGCGGAGCCGTCCTGAGCAACATTCTGGAGTTCGACGCAGCCTTTGAGGACGCCTCCGTGATCCTCCTAGAGCAGAACTACCGGTCTACGCAGAACGTCCTTAGCGTCGCCAATTCGGTGATTTCCTTCAACTCCGACCGCCTGCCCAAGGAACTCTGGAGTGAAAAGGACGCAGGAGAACCGGTCAGGTGGTTCCAGGCCTATGACGAAACCGAAGAGGCTAACTGGATGGCCGAAGAAATTCGCAGGCTGATCACCGAGGAGAATTACCGCCTCGGCGATATCGCTGTCATGTACCGGGTCAACGTCCAGAGCCGGGCGGCGGAGTCGGCGCTGGTTGCAGCAGGGTTGTCCTACGAGGTGATCGGAGCGGCCTCTTTCTACGAGCGCAAGGAAATCCGAGACGCCTTGTCGTATCTGCGCGTCCTGTTGAATCCCACGGACGAGGTGAGCCTGCGGCGAGTCATCAACGTTCCTCGGCGGGGCGTGGGGGAGAAGTCTCTTCAGCGCCTTTCCGACTGGGCGGCTGAACATGGCCTCACGTTCTCCCACGCTTTGCCCTCCGCCGCCGAAGCGGGCGTTTCTGCCGGAGCGAGACGGGGTATCGAAGATTTCCTCACCTTGATGGAGGATGCCCGCGACCGCCTTGAGGAAGGCCCGGCGGACGTCATCGAGTTCCTTCTTACAAAAAGCGGGTACTTGGGCGAACTCAGCGACGAAGCGGAAGACGACATCATCGCTGCCGGCAGGCTGGAGAACATAGAAGAACTCCTGGGTACCGCCGCTGAGTTCGACATCACCGGGGACTTTCTAGAACAGGCCGCGCTGGTGAGTTCAGCCGACCTAGTGACCTCCCCTGCCGAGCAGGCGGTGAGCGACCCCAAGGTGCAGATCATGACCGTCCACGCTTCGAAAGGCTTGGAGTTTCCCGTGGTGTTCTTGCTGGGAATGGAGGACGGACTTTTCCCCATCTCCCGGGCGGTGGACGTTCCTTCCGAATTGTCCGAAGAGCGCCGACTGGCGTACGTGGCGGTCACGCGTGCTCAGGAGCGCCTCTACTTCTCCTCAGCCCAGCGCAGAAGGCTCTGGTCGGATACCCAGTTCAACCCTCCGAGCAGGTTTTTGGAGGAACTTCCCAGCGATCTGTTGTTGGAAGAGGCGAGCCCTTCGCTGTCTTCCTACGGAGGCTATGGGGGTTACGGAGGTTCGAACTACAGCCACTACGGGCGCTCTGGCGCAGGACGAGCCCCGACCGCCGCTGAGCGCCGCGAGCGTTGGAAATCACGGGAGGTCGAGCGGAGCGTGTCGTCTTCGAGAGATCTCCAGTCGGATTCCCGGACGCCTGCAGGTCTCAGTGCCGAAGACCTCAAGGTGGGAAGCGACGTGCGTCATCCCCGCTGGGGTGAAGGGGTGGTTATTGATATTGACGAGTTGAACGGCGAAGCCGAGGCCACGGTCACTTTTCCTGACGTCGGCGAAAAAAGGCTTCTGCTTGCCTGGGCGCGTCTCACTAAGGTCGACTGAGTTCCCCCTCTCCCCGGGGTCTCCAAATTCCCCCCGGGGTCTCCGCCCCGGCCGCCTCTCCCAACCGCGGACGGAGCGACCATCCCGTGGAGCACTCTGCCTCCCCCCGGGGTCTCCGCCCCGGCCGCCTCTCCCAACCGCACTTCTTAGTGGTTTTTGCCCCGCCTTTCCCGGTGGTCTGTGTTCGGTCGTCGGCCCCCGGTTGCAGGTCTCGTCATCGGAGTTTGCCAGTTCGGGTCTCGTCGTCGTCCCGGGTTGCTGCCTTCCGGCGAGTTCACCCGGGCAGCCTTCTCGTCGGCTCCAGCGGTGACCCAAAGTCAACCTCCAGGCGGCCTTCCCGAATACGTACCTCGTATTGGGTCAGCCCCTCGCCGTTGGCTTCCACGATCTCCCCGTTGCAGGTGTCCACGAAGACGCGGGCTGAGGGCTGCCAGCGCAGAAGGCATTCGCTCTCAGCGCCCGCCCGGCGTGCGTCGAATGCGTACCACCCCGTACCGAGGTCGTTGCCGAGGTGCTGGAGAATTCTCTGTCGGTCGCCTCCCAGAGGGTCGGGAAACAGGATCGGCCCTCCGTCGTCTATTGCTGAGGCAATCTGCTCCGGGCTCCCGACTCTGAGGACGCCTCCCCCCGAATTCGGCGAGATGACGCCCGAGCGCGCCAGCCACCCCATGAGCACGATTACCCCGACGGCTAGCAGCACCGCTGATATTCCCAGAATGACCGCTCGCTTGGCCCGGAACGAACCGGCGCTTCTCACAGGCACGGCTTCAGTATGTTGGCAAAGTTCGCAAAGTATCCGGTCGTTCCCCTGCGGTCGTAGGATTTCTTCCCGGACGCCCGAGCTTTGGTTGATCGTTCGTCCGTCTCATTCGCCATCAACGCCGCATTCGGAGCAGACAAGTGGACCTACTTGAACACCAGGGAAAAGAGTTCTTCGCCTCATTCGGGCTTCCCACCTCACCTGGAGCAGTGGCGCTCAGCGCCTCAGAGGCGGTGGATGCAGCACGGGAGATTGGATGCCCGGTCGCGGTGAAAGCGCAGGTGCACGTTGGAGGGCGCGGCAAGGCCGGAGGCATCAAACTGGCCGAAGACCTCCCGGCGGTCCGGCGGGCAGCCGAGGAAATCCTGGGTTTAGACATCAAAGGTCACGTTGTGAAGCGTCTCTGGGTAGAAGCCGCCACCGACGTCGCCGAGGAGTACTACGTGAGCTTCACGCTGGATCGTTCCGCCCGCAGCCATCTAGGAATGCTGTCGGCGCAGGGCGGTGTGGACATCGAGGAGGTCTCAGCTAACTCACCCGAAGCCATCGCCCGAATTTGGATAGACCCTGTGGAAGGCCTGACGGCCGCCTCGGCGCGCAGTTGGGTGGATGAAGCAGGCCTCTCCGCATCTGTGGCCGATCAGGCCGTCGATCTGCTATCGGCTCTCTACCGCGCCTACACCGAAGGCGATGCCGACCTAGTTGAGGTCAATCCCCTTGTGGTTACCGCCGGCGGGCGCTTGCAGGTGCTGGACGCCAAGGTCACGCTGGACGCCAACTCCCTTTTTCGACATCAGGACTATGCCGAATACGACAAGACTGCGCCGCGCGACAGCAGGGAGCGGCTGGCTCATTCCAAGGGCCTGCAGTACGTCGGGCTGGACGGAAGCGTGGGTGTGATAGCCAACGGCGCCGGCTTGGCGATGGCCTCCGTGGACGTGGTGGCCGAAGTCGGAGGTTCGGCTGCCAACTTCCTGGACATCGGCGGCGGAGCAGACGCCGACGTGATGGCCGACGCCCTAGAGGTGATCAACGGCGACCCCGAGGTGCGCTCCATCTTCGTCAACGTCTTCGGGGGGATCACCAAGTGCGAGGTGGTGTCCGAGGGCATCATCAAAGCCATGGACAGGGTGGCCATCGCCTCTCCCATGGTCGTCCGCCTGGACGGAACGAACGCCGTGGAAGGTCGCGAGATCCTGCGTCCGCACCTTTCTGAGCGCCTGATGATGGCGGACGACATGCTCTCCGCCGCCCGCTTAGCCGTCGAGTGCGCAGGTGGTGCTGAAGACGCCGGACGAAACTGGGAGGAAGGACGATGAGCATCTGGGTGGATGAGAACACCAAGGTCGTCTATCAGGGGCTGACCGGTGCTGCGGGCCGTTTCTACGGGCTTCTGAACCGTGAGTACGGAACGCAGGTGGTGGCCGGAGTCAACCCCCGAAAGGCCGGCGAGGACGTGGAAGGCATCCCGGTTTTTGGAAGCGTCCGGGAGTCTGTGGAGGCCACCGGCGCCGACGCTTCCTGTGTTTTAGTGCCTGCCGCCATTGTGCCTGCCGCCGTTGTGGAGGCCGCAGAGGCCGGAGTGGGTTTCATCGTGGTCATCACCGAGGGCGTTCCGATGCACGACGAAGCCCGCTTGTTCGCTTTGCTGCGCCGAGACCACCCGGGTGTGCGTTTGCTGGGTCCGAACTGTCCGGGCATCATCAGCCCGGGCAAGTGCAACATAGGCATCACAGCCGGACACATCGCTAAGGCGGGCGGACCGGTCGGCATCGTGAGCAGATCCGGCACCCTCACATACCAAGCGCTCTACGAACTCAAAGAGAAGGGCATCGGCTGCACCACCTGCGTGGGCATCGGCGGCGACCCGGTGCCCGGCACCAACTTCATTGACACCCTCTCTGCCTTTGAGGAAGATCCCGAAACTAAGGCGGTCATGCTCATCGGGGAGATCGGGGGTTCGGCCGAGGAGGAGGCCGCCGAATTCATAGCCGAGAAGATGTCCAAGCCAGTGGTGGCGTACGTGGCTGGCCTTACGGCGCCTCCGGGCAAGAAGATGGGCCACGCAGGAGCGATCGTTTCCGGGGGCAAGGGAACGGCCGCCGCCAAAGTTGAGGCTTTTCAGGCTGCCGGCGTCTCGGTAGGACGAAACCCCACGGAGGCGGGCGAGTTAATGGCCGCGCTAGTGGCGTCGCTCTAGGGTCGAGTTCCAGGTCTCTGGTTGATGTTTCGTTCTCCAGTTAGACGCGTGCGTGGCGCAGAGGTAAGCCCCTGCCGCGGGGCTCGACGGAATTGTCGATCCTCGTCCTGATTAGCAGAGGCAAGGTCGAGTAGGAGTACATGAATATTGGGACTGAGCGCCGGCTGTCGCTGGGGACGACCCGTACCAACATCGGCGTCGTCGCAATCTGCCGACTCATGCAAAGATCACCGAATGAGCATCACCCCCGTGATCACCCACAGCACCACTGGACGTACCACGATCACCACCATCACAGCGCACTCGGTCGTCGTCGACGCGCCCACCTCAAGCTCGCTATGAAGCCCATTCTGCCCGCAGGGGAGGAACTCCGCCATTATCTCCGATGGAGCGGATGGGAAATGCGCATCCGAGAGTGGTGCGCAGCCGGCAGCGATGGAGGCAATCTGTACGGCCGCCATCTGCCCTGCCTCTAATGAAAAGAAAGCCAATGAAAGCAGTAATCATCGCAGCCCTGCTCCTCGCAGCAGGAGCGTGCGGAAATCCGAACCCAGGAGGAGCATCAGCGCCTCCGGCGACATACGATTTCAGCACTTCTACGACGCAATGGAGGTCACCCGAGATGGTCGCCCTCCGCCAAATCGAGCAGCATTGGGAAGCCCTCGAAATCTGCCGCCTCCATCAAAGGGACAAGCAAATCGCCATCGACGGAGTTCAGGATTTCTACGAGCAGCTCCTCCCCTGCCTGAATGAGTACTCATTGGAGCAAATCGGGGAGCTCGCCCGGAGCGTGATGCTGCAAGCGATGATTGATTGGGAGCAATGCTTCGATGGCACGGATTGGAGCAAGTTTGTCCGGATGACAGATGCTGAAGTTTATGAAGCCATCAGCGCTATAGATGTGGAGTGCTCAGAGAGGGCTTGGGAGAAAGCCGGAGCAACCCTGAGCAGGCCGTCGTGAAGCCTAGGAGCAAGCGATGAGCTCGCCGGGCGACCCGGAGCTCCTTGCCCATCAATCAGCGCAGGAGCTCACGACCGTGGACATTATCCGCAGCGTCAACGCAAGGTCGTCGGCGTGTTGCCGTAGCGCCAGCCACTACATCACCTGCCCGACCGAGGGGGACTGGGGGAAGTGGATCAGCGAGGATCTCCTCGAGGGCATTGAGACACTGCCCCTAGCTGATCAGGACGAACTCGTCGGCGACATCCCAGGGGTGGAGCACCCGACCCCATGAGGCGACAGCGTGGACGACCCGCGGGCCCCAGCCCCGCACGCAGGGCAGGGCTCACGCTCCTAGCGGCGTTCGGCGCGGGGTTCATTACGATTTTTGTGCTCGGGTTGCTGCTGTTCGCTGCGGGGGTGGATAGGTCATTCATCAATCTCGCGGTTCACGTCTCGTTCTACCCCGTCGCCATAATCGGGGGGATCGTCTACTACCGGCGGTCGTTGTGATACCCCACAGGGACTGTGCAGCATTCCGCCGGGCTTCCCCACTATCCCCCCCGACGACACCACGAATACACCTGGATCGCTGTGGAGGCGCTCTGAACCCCCCGACGGATTGGAGGTTCGTATCCTCGCTTCCGTTTGCGAAGCGACTTCCGGTCTCCGCTTTGTTGCCTGTCTTCCGACTGTCCTCTGTCTGTCTGACTTTCACGGCCAGTCGTTGCCTGAGTGGAGTTGTAGTCCAAAGTTGGATTGACCTCGTGAAAGACGTGACGGAGTTGCGCTTGCAATGAGGGCGCTGATTTCCGTTTCGGATCGGTCGGGGGTCGCGGAGTTGGGGCGCAGACTTTCTTCCCTGGGCTGGGAACTCATCTCCAGCGGGGGGACTGCCGAGGCGTTGCGGGCCGCCGGGGTGGAGGTGAAGCCGGTTTCCGAAGTGACCGGCAGCCCCGAAGTCCTAGGCGGTCGGGTGAAGACTCTGCACCCTCTCATCCACGCCGGCATCCTGGCCGACCGGGAGAGCGCCGAACACCTCGAAGATCTCAGCGTCCTCGGCGCGGGGCCCATCGACTTGGTGATCTGCAATTTGTATCCGTTCACGGCGCAGCCCTCAGTGGAGATGATCGACGTAGGCGGGCCGGCAATGCTGCGCGCCGCCGCCAAGAACTTCGCCCATGTTGGGGTGGTGGTGGACAGCGCCGACTACGAAGTTGTATTGGAGGAGCTTTCAAGCGAGGGCTCTCTGAGCGGGGAGATGCGTCGTTGGCTTGCGCTGAAGGCGTTCGAACACTGCGCTGACTACGACTCTGCTGTGGCCCTCTGGCTGAAGGACGGGGCGTCTTTGGGTCGTCCGCAGCCGGTTTCTCCAAGCTCGCTAGGCGGGGAGTCAGCGGCGCACTCAACGCCGAGGCCCGACGAAGAGGCCTCTGGAAAAACTAAAGAGGGAACTGAAGACGATCTGCCCGAGACGCTTCGGCTGAATTTGCGCCGTAAGCAACTTCTGCGCTACGGCGAGAACCCTCATCAGGCGGGCGCTCTCTACACGCTCTCCGGTCAGTCGAGTTGGTGGGATTCCTGCGAGCAGTTGAACGGAAAAGAGTTGTCGTACCTGAACGTGTTGGACGCCGATGCGGCCTGGCGGCTTGTATGCGGCTTGGATGACGATCCAGCGGCTGTAGTCGTGAAGCACGCCAACCCCTGCGGAGCCGCCGCGGCAAACACCGCCTTAGAGGCTTACCGGAACGCTCACGCCTGCGATCCGACTTCCGCCTTCGGCGGCGTCGTCGCACTCAACCGGGTACTTGACCTTTCCGTGGCAGAGGCAGTATCGGAGGTGTTCACTGAAGTGCTGCTGGCGCCGGACTACACCCCCGAAGCTCTGGAATTGCTGCGACAGAAACCTGCTCTGAGGGTCTTGCGCGCCGCCCCGCCTCCGCGGGGCGGGCTGCAGCTGCGCTCGATGGGGGGCGCCGTGCTGGTTCAGACCGCGGAAGACGAAGACATGGCGGGGAAAGACGCACCCTCAGCGGAGTCGGAGAACTCTTTCAAGGTGGCCGGTCGGCGGCACCCCACCCCCGAGGAGTGGGTGGATCTCCTGTTCGCCTGGCGGGTGGTTGTCGCAGTGAACTCGAACGCCATCGTCGTGGCTAAAGATCGCTGCGCTGTGGGCATAGGGGCAGGTCAACCCAACCGCCGCGACTCCGGCGCCCTCGCCGCCAAGAAAGCGGACGGACGCGGCAGGGGCGGGGCCTACGCCAGCGACGCCTTCTTCCCGTTCGCCGACGGCCTAGACGGCGCCCTAGAAGCGGGCTGTACCTCTGTGATCTCCCCAGGCGGTTCCATCCGAGACGCCGAAGTCGTTCAAGCCGCCGACACCGCAGGCCTGGCCATGGTCTTCACTGGCCGCCGCCGCTTCCGTCACTGAGACCCGGTCTGCTGAGGTTCTCCCCTCCAATTACCCTTCATTCGAAGAGGAGTACCAGGCTCTGATCTATGGCCAGTTCGTAGATGTTTTCATCTTGAGTAAACTGCATTTACTACTGTGTCTTGTCTTGATTAGTTGAGGCTTCTTCCATGAGCCTCTTTATCTTTTCACGCATTTCCGCTCGAACCGAGTGGCGTTTCGCTTCATCTTTCAGACATTCCTGACGCGATGGAGTTCCACCCCTAATCCACTCTTCGAACTTAGCTATTCGATTCTTGCAAGTCTCTGTGAGTTGTTTCCTCCACTCCTCAAGCAAGTCTGCTTCAAAATACGTGTGAGAGAATTCTTTCTGCAAGTTGCCAATCGGCACGTCAAATCTAGTCAAGTAAAAAATTAACCTCTGTTGGAGATGATTAATACCGTCATGCGAGAGACATGCAATCCTCTTAGTGTCTGAGAATTGACTCCTCCTGGCAGGAGCAATCTGATCGAACTGAGCCGCATGATAGTCGCCTTGAATAGGTAGACTAGGAAGAGGCATTCTGCTGTAGTGTCCGGTTGACCATCTTCCTTCAGATAGTCTGTCATGTTTGTCTACAGGTGATACTAATATTTTTTCTTGGAGAGCACCTTCTTTTCCGCGCATGGCGCAAGGATGAGCTATGATCATCACAGCAAGTGATTTCTCCATTTCCGGAATCGCAATGTTTTTAAATATATCGCCTGTAAACCAAGGGCGATCAACATCGACGGATTTGTCTACAGCTATATACAGGTAACGTGGGTCAATGAGAGTGTTGAGTGTCAATCCTCTAAATTATCATTTCGAAGTCGAATGGCTGTCTCACCATCGCTTGCTGTAAATGCCTCAATTCGGCTGTCAAAATTATCTTCCCAGTTTGGAAAGCATTTATTTAGTAATTCAATGTTAGTTATTTCTTTATACGCATAGCTTACTAAGAGCTCTATTTGATCTTCGGCAATAACATCGATTCCGGAATAGTAATAACCATCTAGTGTAGTTTCTAGCCATGAAGGAATATTGCGATCTGGAAATCTTTCCTCAAATATTTTAATTAAAGCAAGAAGTTGGGCTAGTTTTGCGTGAGATTCTTTGGAAAGCTTTTTACAGTTATCTTTGTCGCAAGCCAGATCTCGTACAATATAGACTGGAGTATGTATCATTTTAGCTATATGAATCCAAGCGAACCCCATATCGAGCAGTTTGTCAAGTAATACTTTGGAAGTTTGCTCACAGTAAGTACTGGTTCTGGCATCTAAATCAGTGCGAAAAAACGCGTAAGTGGATTCTCTATATTGCTTTACTGGAGGGTTAAATTGTATATAGTTGAGGTTTACTGGACTTTTGCTGACGACGAGAGTCGATAGTGTTTCTTCAAAATTTTGACTTTGTACAATACCTGCTATTTCTCCCGTGGATACATTGTTAAGGTTGTGTGCAAGTTCTCTTAGTTCATCAAGAATGACTTGCATATTTTTTGATGTGTTGTTGCTTATCCACGAATCTTGTGCTTCGTCTAATTGATCACTTTGAGTTTTTGTGGGCGTCATGGGTGCTTGTTCCTGAAATATTCTCTTGAGTTCTCCGTTATAAGGCTTTCAAATAATTCGCCTACAGGTTTGTGCAATCTACTTGTTTGATCCTTTACGGTTTCGTGACTAAACAGTGGATAAATTTCTGGTTGCCAATAACTGTCAAAGTCAAGAAGGAAAATAGGCCCTGGGTAAGAACGGGTGATACGCAAGAGCCCATCGGAACTCACGACCGGACCTGGTGGTGGCCCGTATCTGAGTACTAAGTGACGTTCGGCTTCTATGTAATAGTGTACGTTGCCAAGCCATGTTGCCGGATGTAGATCGCTTGAGATCTTTGGGACAAGCCAATCGGAAAGCCAGTTTGACCAGTCAGGAGATTCTCCCGGGATGCTTATTTCGTCTATGTATCGAAGGCCGATGCGGGTTATGCCGTCAGGGCAGGACGTTTGCTTGAGTACCCTCAGTGCTTTTACCAGAAAAGACTGAAACTCCTCAAAGCCTTGATAGTTGGTGGTTTGCAGTATTAGGCGATTCTGATCCACCGTCACTATCCAAGTTTGATCCCTTGAAATTCCGAAAGCAGTTTCTTCAGAATCTGCTTCGGCAGCAGGAGAGGGATCTTGTTGAAGTACCCAGTCATTTCCAAACTCATTGAGTATGGCGTGCATGGCGCTGCTATGCGTTTCGGGCGCCCATTCCCGCAATACTGGGTAGCAAACCTCGGCGATGACGAAGGAAAGAGGGGCGTTTGGATATATCTCACCGCTGCTTATGGGGTTACTATACCAAATTTACTATTTTTTTCAACGCTTTGCTATTTCTGTCTTGCGCAAAGTTGGCAGTAACAGTGATCTCTCATCAGAGGGAGCGATTCTGCGTCAGTCCTGCGCTCAGGGCTGTTGTTAACGGCTGTTCCCGTAAAATGGAGTGACATTGCCGAAGCCGCCATCTCTCGGTAGACGTCCTGGGAGGCGACCCCCTAGGGGCGACGGCTAAGGTCAAACCCATTGAGCCGCCAAGCCAGCTCGAAGAAGACCCCCACTCCAACCAAGACACCCGCTAAGAAACCTAAGGAGCCCCATGACCGCCAACGGCAACGGAAACAGCAGCAACGGCCACAGATCGGACGCCTACATTATCGACGCCCTCCGCACTCCGATGGGGCGCTTCGGCGGCGGCCTCAGCCAAGTCCACCCCGTAGATCTCGGCGCGCACGTGCTCAAGGGGCTGTTCGAGCGCACGGCAGCAGACCCAGCGGCTACTGACGACGTCATCTGGGGTTGCGTCGGTCAGATCGGGTCGCAGTCGTTCAATTTGGGGCGCAACTGCTGGCTGGCGGCAGGTCTGCCCGAACACGTCCCCGCCGTGACAATCGACCGCCAGTGCGGCTCTTCGCAGCAGGCTGCGCACTTCGCTGCCCAGGCCATCATGTCCGGGACGATGGATTTGGTTGTCGCAGGCGGCACCGAAGTGATGAGCCTCGTCAAGCTGAACAGTCAGGGCGATGTCGGCCCGCAGCTCGATATGGGATACCCGTTCGAAGCCGAGGGCTGGACGCAGCACTACGGCGACCAGGTAATCCATCAGTTCCGCGGCGGAAACCTCATCGCCGAGCGCTGGGGAATCTCAGCAGAGGAGATGAACGCCTGGGCGCTCCGCAGCCACCAGAACGCCCACAGAGCGTGGGAGGAGAGCCGCTTCGACTCCGAGGTGCTCCCGGTGGACGAAGTGACCCGCGACGAAGGCATTCGTCCTGACACCAGCATGGAAAAGATGGCGACGCTCAAGCCTTTCAGCGAGTTCGGGCCGCTCACCGCGGCCATGTCTAGCCAGATCACCGACGGCTCTGCCGCCATGCTGTTGGCCTCCGAGCAGGCCGTCGACCGCTTCGGACTGCAACCGCTCGCCCGCATCCACACCATGGCAGTCACCGGCAGCGATCCCGTGCTCATCCTCACCGGCCCGATCCCAGCCACTCAGAAAGCGCTGCAGCGTTCCGGCCTCAGCGTGGACGACATCGACCTCTTTGAATGCAACGAAGCCTTCGCCTCGGTGGTGCTAGCTTGGCGCTCCGAGGTCGGAGTGCCGGAGGAAAAGGTAAACGTTAACGGCGGCGCCATAGCCCTAGGTCATCCTCTAGGCGCCAGCGGCGCCCGCATCATGGCCACGCTCGTCCACGAGATGGTGCGCAGCGGGTCCCAGTACGGCCTCCAGACTATGTGCGAGGGCGGCGGCCTTTCCAACGCCACGATCCTCCAGCGGGTCTGAGCGCGCCAACTGAGAGCGCCAACCAGGCCAACAGCGAAAGCGACCAAGACAAACAGGTCACGAAACCCAGTAACACCACGAGAAGCGCAAGGGAGAACGGGAGCAGCCGACATGCGAATTCATCTAGACCACATTTCCTTGCTGGTCAAAGACCTAGACAAGGCGATCTCCGACTGGTCGGAGATCCTGGAGGTGCTCTCCCCAGGCCACAACATGCAGATCACCCGCGGCGAAGGAAAAGACGACGTAGACGGCACCCCCATGCGCTGGGCGACCTTCCAGAACCCTGACCCCACTGGCGTGTCTATACAACTCTGGTCGCCCGCCGAGCCCGGTCACTGGCCAGACAAGGTGCTGGAACGCAAAGGCGAGTACGTCCACCACCTCGCCTTCTGTTCCGACGATTTCGACGGCATGATCGGCAGGGTGCGTGAGGCCGGTCTGCCTCTCGTGTTGAAAGAAGCCAGCCACCCCGACTCCCAGCCCTGGCTGCGCTGGAACTTCATCCCCCCGGCCAAGGCGCATGGTCCTCTCATAGAACTCGCAACCCGCTACTTGGCGGTCGGGGACAAGTGGTTGCCACACCCGGGCAACACCGAGAACACCACCCTGGCCGCTGAGATGGTTGAGCGCTACACAGACTCTGACTGATCGGCGACGCAGCGGCAGCAAAATGCGATGTTCGCGCCAACGATGCCCGCGCCGACGCGCCAACTCTAAGCGGTGGCGGTTCTAGGTGACTAGCCGGTCAGGGGTTATGAGTTGATTCGCGAGTGGCAACTCTAGAAGTGAAGACGCCTAAAGTAGGCGTGACTCTGCCCGTAGAAGACGGACTAAGCGCCGCCCAACTCGTGGACTTGATCTGCGAAGCCGAGCGATGCGGCTACCAGACCGCCCTGTTGGGCGAGGTCGCTGGTCCGGAGGTCTTCTCCATCCTGGGGGCGGCCGCCGCCCGTACCAACAGCATCCGACTAGGCCCCGGAGTGGTCGCCTCCTACACGCGTCCCCCGACCCTGGCGGCTATGGGTTTCGCAACGCTGGCTTCCCTGGCTCCAGGTCGGATAGTCGCCGGTTTTGGAGCCTCCAGCCCGATCGTGGTGGGCGACTGGCACGGCATCCCGTTCGAGAGCCCCTTTACTACGACGCGCGAGTACATAGAGATCTTCCAGACCGCCATGCAAGGCGAGAAGTTCACCTACTCGGGCAAAAGGCTGCGCAGTAGCGGATTCCGGCTGGGCATGGAGGTGCCCCGCCCCGTGCCGATCTGGTTGGGGGCGATGGGCCCCCGCATGCTGAGACTGGCAGGCCGCCTAGCCGACGGCGTATTCCTGACCTGGTGCCCTCCCAACGAAGTAGCGGAGCGTCTGGAGCACGTGGTGGAAGGCGCCGAAGCGGCAGGACGCCGCCTCAGCGACATTGAAGTGATCTGCTCCTTCTGGGCATACTCCGGCGACCGCCCAGATGTGGCGCGAGAGCGGATGCGCCGCACCATCTTGGCCTACTCCATGGTGCCCACGCACCGCCGCTGCTTTCTGGGGTGTTTCCCCGGCCTGCTAGCAGCGGAGGAAGCTTGGCAGTCTGGCGACCGCCGGAAGGCTCTCGGATACGTAACCGATGAGGTGGTGGACGCCAGTTGCGCCCTCGGTGAAGAGGCCGTGCAAGCCCGCATCAAGGCTCTCACTGCAGAGGGCGTCAACACGGCAATCGTGATGCTCACGGGCGCCGAGGCAGGCGACGCCGACGGTTCCCTGCAAACCCTCCGAAACAGTGCGCTGTGAGTTGAATTAATATTTCCAAGACGCGCAGTTACGGTTGTTGTCTATTCCATTCTTTAACTAGCAAGCCTGAAAGTATTGGTCATAAAATCAATTTGTAGTGACATTCTTTGATATTACGAATTTTTCCATTTTCTTTTTTAAATTGAAATAGGGCGATAACATTTTCTGACATGAACAATGCTCCTATAGGTTTACAAACTAGTCTAGAAAATTTTTCGGAACATAAGTACAGGTTTCGGTGATATCAGGTTTCCAATGACGTTGAAATAGTTCAACGATTATACGATCGTAGACAGTTGACAGCATTTGTTATCCTGGCCATCGTAGTACTACGACTTCTTCCCGAAGGTGTTCTCCTGTGGTTGTCGAAAGTCTAGTTCGAAACAGATCAATGTGTTCGAGTTGGAATCCCTGCTCTTCTGCAACTTGACCCAGCAAACGCCCTGTGTGTATCATTACTCTCAAATACGACGCTTGCTCCCCCACAACGTATGCAAGTCGAGCACCAGGGCGCAAAGTGGGTTTGAGCATTGCAAAATGGCGCGCCATTCCACCAAAATAGAGCAAAACTGCCCGATGGTACGCCCGTTCAAATCCAGATGTTTTTCCAAGTTCAATTCTACGATCTTCTATCTTGGAAGCAATTTCCTGAATTTCTGCGTTGTTAGCTACCCAAATGTCGTCGTTGTCCTCAACATATATCCCTCGCGTATTAGAGCGCACCAACATTTTTTTGTTCAGACGAAGGTCGGAATAGCTCGACAGAAATCCTAGAAGAACCGCCTCTAGACGTGTAGTGCGTGTGTAGTCCTTTTCGTTCGGATAGGGAGGTGATGTTATGACATAGTCCACGGAATCTTCTTCGAGAAGCACATTGACCTGACGGGCATCCCCTTTATGCACAATGGCTTCTGGGTAGTGAGAACTCCTTCGTCGCACATCTTGCAGGTCAAGGATGAGGGACTGCATAGATTCTTCCCAAAGGCCCAGAACGGGGACATCAAATTTCGGTCTGCTTATACCTACCTCAGGCCCGAATTTGAGATTTCCGATCTTAGATGCCAAAATGCGTGCAAGTGACAAGAGGGCATGTCTGTGGTATTCGACCTCGTAGAGGTCCTTGAGGGTTTCCAGCAGGACCAGCGTCCGATGAAGCGGCAGCGGGCTGATAGCTCCCTTTATGAGTAGTTTTGCGGCATCCTGCGGCAGCTCTTTGAGTGAAGGCAAATGGCTTTGGGTGGAAGACAGTTGATTTTCAAGTCCTTGCTCCTTGAGCCGTTGTTTTGCTTTGGCAACGACCTCTTCCTTGTAGCGAGTCAGCCCGGCCGGGTCAGGTGACCAGTCGACCTTTACGGAACTTGCGAAGTGTCCTACTGGAGTTGCTTCGATGCCTAGAGAAGGGATCCCGTGCAACTTGGCCTCGACGAGCGTTGTGCCTGTGCCGCAGAACGGGTCTAGGAGTACCGACTTGGGCCCAGCGGAGAATCGCACCAACCACTCCCGCACTAAATGTGGTGGGAACGAGAGCACAAAGCGGAACCAATTGTGAACGGCGCGGTCTCCCGGCAGGAGACTGTTCGACATGGGCCCGCCTTCCGTCTGCACCATGTCACGATGTTAGAACGTCCCTGAGACGCCGCCGCGTTATGCCTGAGACGCCGCTCCGTCCCCCTGCGCCTGCCGCCCCTGCGCTGCTGTCGCACCGCGCCGCCGTCGAGTGGTGAAATTAAAACGATCGTTTGATACGCTGTTAGGTACTTGTCGGACACCCGTGCGGCGCATATGCGGAGCACGGACGTCCGCCCAGCCGAAGGCGTCTGCCTCAGCAGCAGCTAGGAGGCGCCTCAAGACGATCGGGGATTGAGATGGCCAAATACGACGTCGTCGTGATCGGGGCAGGCGCAGCGGGGCTCACCGCCGGCGCCCTGCTTGCCCGCGAAGGCCGCAGCGTCTGCGTCTTAGAGCGTTCCCCGCACCTAGGCGGGCGTGCGCTGGCGGTCGACGACGAAGGCTTTCGTCTCAACCTCGGCGGCCACCTCATCGAAGACTCCGGTTCGGGCTTGACCAAGGTCTTCGAGCACGTGGGCAAGGAACTCATCCACGGCGAGGTTTCTCGTGAGATGCCCGTCTGGGACAACGAAAATGGGCGCTGGGGTTCCATCCGCGACCGCTACGGCACCGAGAAGACCGAACTCAAGAAGGTCATCAAAGCGCTCACCGAAAGTTCCTGGGACGAACTCGAGCAGTGGGACGACCGCTCCTTGCGGGAGTGGATCCATCAGCACACCTCTTCCCAGAGCGTCGTCGACCTCTTCGAATTCTTGGCTGTGCTGGAGTGCCTCACCGACGACTGGTGGGATCACTCCGCTAGCGACAACCTCTGGGTGCGCAAGCTGCACTACGAAGAGAAGAAAATGGCCGCCTACTCCTGCTGGCCCGGCCAGGGTTGGGACGGAATGTGGCAGGACCTTTCCGACGCCATCATCACCCACGGCGGGGAGGTGCGGCTGAGCACCGCCGCCGACCGGGTGCTCATAGAGGGCGGGCGCGTGCTCGGGGTAGCCCTGCCCCGCTCTCCCAGGATCGTCCCCAACGACGTGGAACCGGGAGAGGTTCTGGAGACGGAGGTCGTCATATCCACGCTTCCGGTGTGGAGCGTGCTTGAGGTCGTGCCCGCCTGGGAGTTGCCCGACTGGTTCTCAGGGCAGATCCGCTACTTGGCTCAAGACCGCTACAGGGTCTCCTGGCTTGGTCTTTACTTGGCCACCGAGGAGCCCGTGACCATGTACGACCCGCGTGAACTCTCCACCTGGCTGTCCACCCCGCACAGCCCTACGCCTGGTTTCATGTACGACCAGACCGCCATGGACCCGGATTCCACCCCTCCTGGCATCCACCTTTATTGCCTGGGAGGCGTCATCCCTGGAGCAAAGGGACGGGACCGCCGTTACGTGCTGGAGATGTTTGAACGCTTTGAAGCCGGCATATACGAGATGTACCCGGGTCTGGCCAAGCACGTCTGGCGCCGCCGCGGACTCGTGTTCGACCCGCCCTTCGGCGTGGTGCAGAAACCGATGCTGGTGGGTTCTTACCGTCCGCATTGGAAAGCCCCCAACGTTGAAGGCTTGTACTTCGCCAGCGAGACTTTCCGAAGCCGTGGGATCGGCACCGACCGCGCCGCCCGGGCGGCGCTCACTTGCGTGGAGGACTATCTCGGCAGGCGCATCCCCACCTTCGGCGACGGCTGGAGGTACTGATGAGAGCTGCCACCCGCGACTAAGAACGGGAAGGGCACTCACCGAAACAGGCTGAAGAGCCCGCCCCGCCCCAGAGCCCGCCCCCGCCCCAGCCCAAGACAAAGACCGCTTCCTAACACAGACAAGACAGAAAGGAATCCGATGGACTTCTCCCTTACCGAAGAACAGGAACTTTTCCGCAAAGTCGTGCACGACTGGGTGGAGAACGAGTGCCCCAAGAACGCCGCCCGAGACATCGAAGCATGCGAGTTTGAATACCCGTTTGAACTCTGGGACAAGATGTCGGCCGCAGGTTTTCACGCCATCGGGCTTCCCGAAGACCTCGGAGGCGCCGGCGGCGACACGATCACCCAGATGCTCCTGACCCGCGAGCTGGCCCGCTCTCTAGCGGGGCTCACCTGGATCTTCGGCATTTCGTCCTTCTGCGCAAAGTCCATCGAAAAGTTCGCTTCCGAAGAGGTGCGCTCCGAACTCATCCCGCAGTTGGCCGAGGGGAAAATCCGCGTGGCCATCTCGGTGACCGAACCGTCAGGCGGCACCGACCTAATGGGCGCCATGAAGACCCGAGCCGTCCCGGTTGCGGGCGGCTGGAAGATCAGCGGCCAAAAGATCTGGTCAACCGCAGCCCACGTGTCCGATTACTTGTTCTTGATGGCGCGCACCGAGGACAACCCCGAAAAACCAGCCAAGGGGGTGACCCTTTTCCTGGTGCGCAACCCAAGCGAAGGTCTGTCCACCCGTCAGATCCCCAAGGTGGGCATGCGCGCCGTCGGCTCCTGCGAAGTTTTTCTCGACGAAGTCTTCGTCCCCGACGAATACGTGGTGGGCGAGCAGGGGCTGGGCTTCTACCACATGCTCTCCACCCTCAACAACGAGCGGACAATGGTGGGAGCCCTCTGCACCGGCATCCTCGACGGCGTGCTAGAAGACGCCGTGGCTTACGTTTCGGAGCGGGAGGCTTTCGGCAAGAAGATCGGCGAATTCCAGATTCTGCAGCACTACATAGCCGACATCGCCATGTGGCGCCAGCAGGCGGAACTGCTCACCTACTACGCCGCCTGGAAGGCTGACCAGGGGATGGACTGCGGCGTGGAAGCCAACATGGTCAAGGTCATGTGCTCGGAGTACGCGGTACGGGCGGCCGACTTGGGCATCCAGATGCTCGGCGGGATGGGATACGCCGCCGAGACGAACATGCAGCGCTACTGGCGCGACGCCAGGCTCTACCGCATCGGCCCCATCAGCAACGAGATGGCCCGCAACGGGATAGCGGAATCCTTCGGACTGCCCCGCTCCTTCTAGTCCGATCCCGACGATCTGAGCGGTTGCTCAAATGGGAGTTCTAGACGGACGGGTCGCCCTCGTAACCGGTGCGGGCAGGGGCATCGGCGCCGCCGTAGCGCGCCTTTTCGCCGCTTCCGGGGCGGCTGTCGTCGTCAACGACCTCGCCTCGGGCGCGCCGGAGAGCGTCGCCGCCGAGATTCTCGCCGACGGCGGTCGGGCAGCGGCTGCAGTGGGTTCCGTGGTGACAGACTCCGCCGACATCGCAGCCACAGCCGTGGAAAGCTTCGGAGGCCTCGACATCCTGGTCAACAACGCCGGGGTCACCCGCGACGCCATGGTTCACAAGATGACCGACGAGGACTGGGACTTCGTGCTCGACGTGGTGCTGCGCGGCACCTTCAACATGATCCGCGCCGCGTCCGAGCAGCTGCGCTCCGCTGGTTCTCCTCGTCAGCCGGAAGAACCGTGCAAGAAGATCGTGAACATCGCCTCGGTAAACGGCATCTACGGGCTGGCCGCCAACGCCAACTACTCCGCAGCCAAGGCGGGAGTGATCGGCCTCACTAAATCCGTTTCTCGGGAGTGGGCGAGCCGGGGCGTGTGCGTGAACGCAGTGGCTCCGGGCTACATAGCAGGCACACGCATGACCTCCCCCACCGATCCGCAGACGCTCCTGGGCATGCCCCCGGAGATCATCGCCCGCATTGAAGAGCAGATACCCATCGGACGCCCCGGACGCCCCGAGGACGTCGCCGAGGCCTGCCTTTGGCTGGCCTCGCCTGCCAGCGACTACTGCTGCGGTCAGGTCATCGAGCTGCACGGGGGGCGGGAGATCATAGAAATCCTATGAAGCCGGATGAGACGCCGTGGAGGTAAAGCTCACGACGCTCACCTCAGCCGCTGATCTGGTGAGCGACGGCGACCTAGTGGCGCTGCAGAACATGGCCACCCAAGCCGCACCCATGGCGATGGTGCGAGAACTCGTCCGTCACCGCCGACGACGCCTGGGTTTGGTCTGCCTAGTGGGGGGAATGGCGGTGGACTGGCTGGCGTCGGCGGGCTGCATAGACCGCTTCGTCGGGGCTGCGGTTTCTATGGAACAGTTCGGGTTGTGTCAGCGCTACCGCAAGGCGGTGGAATCGGCTCGGGTGCGGGTGGAGGAGCTTTCCGAGACCGCTCTCAACGCCCGCCTCGGCGCAGGCGCCCGCAACCTCCCGTTCCTTCCTACTAGGGGGCTGATCGGTACCGACCTAATCGGTATAAACGAAAATCTGCAGATGCTTGACGACCCCTTCGGCGGCCCTCCCGTGGTGGCCTGCCGTGCGCTCGTTCCGGACGTTGCGCTCATTCACGCTCACCGGGCCGACCGCTACGGGAACGTGCAGTACGAGCCCACGGCGCTCTGGCCAGACGTCGGGATAATGCCCAAAGCCGCCCGCCGGGTGATCGTCACCGTTGAGAAGATCGTTGAGAGCGACGAGTTGCGCCGGGCTCCGGATCGGACGCTTCTGCCAGGTTTCATGGTGGACGCCGTGGTGGAGGTTCCCTGGGGGGCGCATCCCACGTCGTTCAACCCCTATTACGGCTACGACGCTGCCTTTCACCTCGAATGGGTGAAAGCCGCTCGTTCCGAGGAGACGGCTGAGGCGTTCATGGACACCTTCGTGCTCAATCCAGCCGACCACGCCTCCTACCTGGAAGCGGTCGGAGGCTCGGAGCGCCTGACTGCCCTGGGCCGCTGGGAGATGACGGCTTGAACGCCGAGGCAGCCCCCGAGACGCCTCCCGAGACGCCTCCCGTCCCGCTCGCGCCGCCTCCCCAATCGCATCCTGCAACGATCCCCGGCTGGGAACATTCCCCTCCGGCGCAGGACTACAGCGTTGACGAACTCATGATCTCAGTGCTGGCTGACTGCTTCGCCAACGGCGATCAGGCATGCAACGGCATGGCCAGTTTCCTGCCGGTCGCAGCTTTCCGTCTAGCCAAGATGACCCACGCCCCCGAACTTGTGTGGCTGGCCGGCGCGGTGGGACTGGAGCCCAGGTCAGGCCCCATACCCGCTTCCACACTGGAAGCCCCCCTCTGGCGGGACTCCCTGATGTACGTTGAGCAGTACGGAGATTTCTGGACGTTCGCCCTCAACGGGCGCTTTCTCACGAAGTTCTGCGTAGGGGCCGCCCAAATCGACCGCTACGGAAACGCCAACAATTCCGTGATCGGAGAGGATTACCACGCCCCCAAAGTTCGCCTTCCCGGCACAGCCGGCTTAGGAGATATGGGCTCTATCGGCAAGCGCCTCTACTACTGGAGTTCCGATCACAACCCCCGGACGCTGGTCAACAAGGTGGACTTCGTATCGTGCGCCGGCTACCTCGGCGGAGGCGCGGAGCGCAGCGAACTGGGCCTGGAAGGAGGCCCCGAACTGCTCGTCAGCAACCTCTGCGTGATCGACTTCGCCTCCGACTCCAAGCACATGCGCCTGCGTTCCGTGCACCCCGGCGTCAGCGTTGAAGAGGTTCAGGCCGCTACCGGCTTCGAACTCTTGATGCCCGCCGGCGCGCCGGAGCAGACGCCGCCGCCCACCGAAGCCCAGGTGAAGGCCATCCGAGAAGTGATCGACCCGCACGGCATGCGCCGTCGGGAGTTCCGTCGCAGGCGTTAGCGGACTTCCCGTCCCAGGCGTCCGTCGGCAGGATTCCAGGTTGTTCCCACGGTGAGCGCCGCATCAAGGGCGCCGCAGAGCCGATCAGCACCGAAGAACCGATCTAAGGTGGCTGAGATCAGAACAGGAAGGCCCTAAAGTGGACATCGAGCTAGGCGTTCCCGGGCAAATCATGCCCCCCGCCGACCGAGCCGTGGCCCTGGCCCGCCGCAACGAAACCGACGGGTTCGACGCCGTCTGGTGGCCGTGCCACCTCATGGGCTGGCACTCCGATTCGGTCTGGACGCCCGACATGACGCCTTTCGCCTCCGTACAGCCCAGCCCGCACGCATACTTTGATCCAGTGGCGATGATGGCCGCCGTAGGGGCTCAGACCTCCCGCATTAAGGTGGGGGTGGCGGTGACAGACCTTGTCCGCAGGCACCCAGCCATGGTCGCCAACATGGCGCTGACACTCGACCACATCACCGAGGGGAGGGTGATCTTGGGTCTGGGTTCGGGTGAGCGCATGAACGTCGTTCCCTACGGGGGGGACTTTGCCAAGCCTGTGAGCCGCTTGGCCGAAGGCCTGGAGGTCATCCGTCTTCTGTGGTCTTCTGAGGGAGCGGTGAACTACGAGGGCAAGTTCTTCCGTCTGCGCAACGCCGTTCAGGGGCTGAGGCCCTACGGCGGCGAGCCGCCCCCCGTCTGGACGGCCGCTCACGGCCCGCGGATGCTGGGAATCACGGGACGCCTTGCCGACGGCTGGCTGCCCACCAAGGTCGAGCCCCACCTCTACCGGGCGTCACTCGACCGCATCAGAACCTCCGCCGCCGAGGCTGGACGCGACCCCGAGGCCATAGTCGCCGGCCTGCTGGCCTACGTGCTTGCGGCTCCGGACGAAGCCGCCCTCCGCCGCCTCCAAGAAGCCCCGATGGTGCGCGCCCTGATGGTGATGCTGTCGCCCGCGGTGTTTGAAGCGTTGGGCGTGAAAGCGCCGGAAGGCTGGCACGAACTCGTGCCCGCTTCGCTTTCGCGTTCGGAAGCCTTGAAGATGATCGACGGCATCCCGCCTAGGGTTGTTGACTACTACTGTTTTTGCGGCACTCCCGAGCAGATAGCAAACCAGGTGATCGAGTATCACAAAGTCGGCCTGAGGCACCTCATCATGTGGAACATAACCCCCTTCGGCGATCCGGAACTCGCCGGTTGGTCTTTCAAAGCGCTGAAAGAGGTCAAGGACATTCTGAGGTCGTCGGGATGAGCGGCGACGCTCGTGCCCGCCCATTAGAAGTCGTGAACCGCTACTTCAAGGCCATTGATGCCGAGGACTGGGACACCCTGGGTGAAGTGCTCCACTCAGAAGTGGAGCTGACGGCCTGCGGGTCGCGTCCGCGCACGGGTTCGTCCGCCGTCTTGTCCATGTTCAAGAGAATTTTCCAGCGTTTCCCCGCCCACTCCGACCGCCCGGTTCGTCTCATCGCAGACGGCAGCACGGTCGTGGCGGAGATCCGTTTTGAGGGAGTGAGCGCTACGGGGGTGTCGATTGCTTTCGACGCCGTGGACGTCTTCGACGTAGTCGACGGGCGCATCGTCCGCCTGACGCAGTGGTTCGACAGCGCCGAACTCGAACGCCTCTTAGCCTCTCCGGCGGGTGGCGCACCCCCGGCGGGTGGCGCACCTCCGGAGCGCAAACCACCCAACAGCGGGTAGAGAACACGGGTAGAGAGCAAGAGAACAGCCAAGAAGACTGGAGGGACGCAATGGTTTGGACTGAACGGCAGTGGGTGAACGTGACCACCTTCGGCGACCTGTTGGTGCGAGGGGAGTCGCTCTACGGCGAGCAGGACGCCTTGGTCTTTCCCGACCAGCGTCACAGCTACGGGTCGCTGCTGGAAGCAGCGGAGCGCTCGGCGCGTTCCCTCACAGGTCTAGGCGTGCGTGCGGGCGATCACGTCGGGATACTCATGCCCAACTGCATGGACTTCATAGAGGTCATGTTCGGCGCCGCCATGATCGGCGCTCCGGTCATTCCCATCAACGCCCGTTTCAGGGGGAGTGAACTTTCCTACGTGGTCGCCAACGCCGACATCAAGGTGCTGGTGACCAGCGACATCATCGATCAGCACATTGATTACGTAGACATTCTGCAGGGCTGCATGCCCGGGTTGACCGAAGCGCCCGCCGTCGCCGATTTGCGCCTGGAATGCGCTCCGGAACTGCGCTGCGTGGTGTTGCTGGGTTCAAGCTCTCCGGACGGGATGTTGGATCGCACCGGCTTCAACGCCGTCGCCGAAGGGGTGCCGGCGGAGGTCGTGCGCACCGCCCGCAGCCGGGTGGCCGTGCGCGACATCGCCCTGATGATCTACACCTCCGGCACCACGGCCGACCCCAAGGGCTGCCCCATGACGCACGAACAACTGGTGCGTACCAGTTCCGTGGGGTGCGAGCGCTTTGAGCTCCGCTCCGGCGACGTCTTCTGGGATCCGCTGCCGCTGTTCCATATGAGCTCCATACTTCCGCTCATCGGCTGCTTGGAGGCTGGAGCGTCGTACGTGACCCTCACGCACTTCACCCCGGAGTCGGCCATCGCCCAGATGCGGGAGGAGCGGGCTACTCACTGCTTCGCCACCTTTCCCACCATCACCACGGCCATGCTCAACCACCCCGACTGGGACTCCGAAGCCCTTTCCAGCATCCGCTTCATGAACAACGTGGCGCCCCCCGACGCCCTAGCGGAGATACACAGGCTGCTGCCTAATATGCGCCACTCCAACGCTTACGGCCTGACGGAGTGCGGAGGAGTGGTGGCTTTCAACGCCCCCGACGACCCCCCGGAGGTTTGGCCGACGTTCTCCGGTCGGCCGTTCCGCGGAATAGAGGTGCAGGTGCGCGACTTTGAGACGGGCGAGACTCTGACCGCAGGCGGAAGAGGGGAGATCTGGTGTCGCGGTTACAACGTGTTTGAGGGTTACTACAAAGACCCAGAGAAGACGAAGGAGTGCTTTGACGACGACGGCTGGTTCAACACCGGAGACATAGGCCACATGGACGCCGAGGGTCGTATCGGCTACCTCGGTCGAGTTAAGGACATGCTCAAAGTCGGCGGAGAGAACGTAGCTGCGGTGGAGATCGAGTCGTATCTGCAGACCCACGAATCCGTGGCGATCGCCTGCGTGGTGGGGATTCCTGACGACCTCTACATGGAAGTCCCAGCCGCTTTCATCGAACTGGCGCCGGGCGCTTCGCTCACTTCGGAGGAGGTCGTTGAGTTCTGCAAGGGCAGGATCGCCGGTTTCAAGGTGCCCCGGCACGTTCGGTTTGTCACCTCCTGGCCGCTCTCGGCCACGAAGATCCAGAAGTTCCGTCTGCGCGAGCAACTCTGCCAAGAGCTGAACCTTCCGTCGGCCTGAAACGTGGTCTGGCGACCTCAATGAGAGCAACTCAGTCGGAGGAGGGGAGCGCTCGGGTGAGGCAGTGGACTGAGGGATTTTCCGGAGGAGGCGGCGGCAACTCGATCCTGGGGGGTTCTTCCCTCACCTGCGACAGCGCTCCGCCGGAGGTCGCCAGCGCATTCCGAAAAGGCCTGGGGTGGTCATTGGCAGCCGACGCCCCCGCCACGATAGGGCCTTGGCTGCGCCAGACCGCTCAACGCAACGGTTCCCGCCCCGCCATTGAGGCGATGGGCGAGACGGCCTCCTACGAAGAGCTCGACTTCAACGCCGATCGGCTTGCGGCGGGTCTCCTCCTTGAACTGGATTTGAGTTCGGGCGAGGCCGCGGCGGTGATGATGCGCAACAGCCTCGCTTGCGTGGACGTTTGGTTCGCCATGGCCCGCTCGGGCGTCGTAGACGTTCCTGTGAACGTTGCCCAGCAGGGTGATGGACTGCGTTATGTCCTTTCGCAGTCCCGCTCCAAGGCGGTGTTCTGCGACGCGGAGTTCCTCGGTCGGCTGGCGGAAGCGGCGTCTGAGTTGCCGGAACTCCGCCACGTCGTAGTCCACCGCTCCCTGGGAGAGGACGTCGGCAGCGCCAGTCCGCCTCTCGGTTTCGCCCCTGGAGTCACCCTGCACGAACTGCCTTCCCTTTACCTTGACAAATCTCCTAGGCTGCCCCGTCTGCAGCCTCAAGACACCGCCGTGATCCTCTACACGTCGGGCACGACCGGCCCGCCCAAGGGCGCCATGCTCAGCCACTGCGCCAACCTCACCCTCGCCCGGCACACTCGCTGGCTGATGGGCTACGACAGCAGTGACGTCCTCTACACCGCTTTCCCTCTGTTCCACATAAACGCCCGCTACACGACGGTGATGTGCGCCCTAGACGCCGGCGCCCGCTGCGTCCTGGAACAACGCTTCTCGGCGGGAGGATTCTGGGACGTCTGCCGCCGCAAGGGCGTCACGGCCTTCAATTACATGGGGGCTCTGATAATGATGCTCTGGAAGCAGCCTCGGCGGCCCGACGACCGCGACAACCCCGTCCGGCGAGGTTTCGGGGCGCCCTGCCCGCTGGAAGTCTGGGAGGCTTTTGAGGAGCGTTTCGGGGTGAGGCTCACCGAGGTCTACGGTTCCACAGAGGTGCCCATAGTCGTTCAGAACGGCATGGCTGCCGCTTCCCTGGCCGACCGGGTGGTCGGCTCGGCCGGCCTCCCGTCGGGGCTCTACGACCTGCGGGTAGCCGACCCCGACGGCGTCAGCCTGCCAGCCTGCCAGTCCGGGGAGATACTGGTGCGGCCGAGGCGCGAGGGTGTTGCCTTCAGCGGCTATTTCGATATGCCCGAGGCCACAGCCGAGGCTTGGCGAGGAGGCTGGTTCCACACCGGCGACAGGGGGGTGATCGGCGAGGACGCTCGTCTCAGTTTCATCGATCGTATGAAGGACTGCGTCCGCCGCCGAGGCGAGAACATCAGTTCCTACGAGGTGGAGCAGACGATTTGCCGCCACTCCGCTGTCTTGGAGGCTGCAGTGGTGGGCGTCCCTTCCGAACTGAGCGAAGAGGAGGTGCTGGCTTGCGTCGTCCTCAAGAGTGGCGAGCGCCTGAGCGCGGCGGAACTCGTGGAGTTCTGCCGCGGGCGCATGGCCGACTTCGCCGTTCCCCGCTACGTGCGTTGGATGTCGGAACTGCCGAGAAACGCCTCGCAGAGGGTGCAGAAGTTCCTCCTGCGCTCGCAGGGGCTGACACCAGACGTCTACGACACCTGCGCCGCTGGCTCTGTCGCCGGCGCCGGCGCCGGCGGCATCGGCACTGGCACCGGCACTGCCACTGCCTCTGAGCCGGCGCCGTGAACCTTCGCAGAAGCGGACAAGCCGGAGACGAACCCGCCGTATTCCCTAACAAACAGGAGGTCGGATTGTGAAGAAGGTAGTGGTCTTAGGCGCCGGCGCGCTTGGTTCTGTCTACGGGGCTTGGCTGTCGGAAGCCGGAGCAGACGTCACCCTGGTGGCGCGGCCCGATCACGCATCGGCCATCGCCGAGCGCGGCCTGGAACTGCGTTCCTTTGAGGCCCCCACTAAGCGTTGCCGTCTGCGCGCGGTCAGCGACCCGGAGGCCGCAGGCGACGCCGATTTGGTAGTTATGGCCGCCAAATCTTTTGATGTGGAGGGCTTGCTGGCGGCGTACACGGGTGAGGCTCGTTTGGCTTTTTCTGTACAGAACGGGGTGGATCAGGCCGTCGGGCTGCGAAAGCGTTTCGGCGACGCCGCCGTCGTGGGGGTGTCTATGGTGGGCGGCACCCTGATCGGGCCGGGGATCGCCTCACACACTTACCTTGGCCGCACCTACATCGGGGACGGATCGTTCACACGAGCGGGTGCCAGCGAGGAGATTAAATCTTTCTTGCCGGAGCATTTTGAGGTGCGGAGTGATATCTATTCCGTCTTATGGTCGAAGTCCGTGTTGGCCGCTTCGGCGATGGGCGTGGTGGGTCTCACCCGCTCCTTCTACCACAAGGTGTTCCTCCATCGGGATTTGCGGGAGGTGTTCCTCGATCTGATGCTGGAGGCAGCGTCAGTGGCGCGCAGCGAAGGTGTTGAACTCATTGACCTTCCCGGCCCGCTTCAGGTGTCCACCCTGTTGAGTTCGCCGCGCCCCGCAGCGCTCAAAGTGCTAGAGGGCATTGGGGAGAACCTCAGCTCCACCGGCCAGACGCGGGTGAAGGTCTCCATTTTGCAGAGTATTGAGCGTGGGCGTCCACTGGAGGTAGACGCCGTTTTTGCTCCGCTCGCCGATCGGGCCGCCCGCAGAGGTCTGGAAACTCCGCTCCTGCAGGCGGTGACCCGCCTCCTTAACGGGGTGGATTCAGCACTGCGTGCTTCCGGTGCGTCCAGCAGCGGCGGCGCTGGAGGCGGGGTTGAATGAAACTCACCGAGGCGGCTTCGTTGTTGTCTCTGCGGCGTTCTTCTTCGGAGATGGTCTCCTACGAGGACTTTCGCCGTTTGGCTCGCCGCCGCTTGCCTCGCCTCCTTTTTGACTTTGTGGAAGGCGGCGCTGACGGGGAGGTCACGTTGCGCGCTAATGAGACGGCTTTCGATCGGTTGCAGTTTGTCTCTCGCAATTTGGTGGATGTGAGCCAGCGTGATGTGAGCGCAAACGTGCTCGGCCGCCGTATTGAAGTACCGTTTATTTGCGGCCCGGCGGGGCTTGCCCGCTTGGTGCATCGGGGCGGCGAACTTGAGGTCGCTCGGGCGGCTGCCGCCGCTGGGACGATCTTCGTGGTGAGCACTGCATCTAGCTACAGCCTCGAGGAGATAGCCGCAGCCGCCGGCGGAGGCGTCCTCTGGTTCCAGTTGTACCTCTGGGGTAAAGGCGGCGTGGTTGAGGCTCTGGTCGAACGCGCTGAGGCCGCAGGCTATGAAGCCTTGGTTCTCACGGTGGACGTTCCAGTGGTGGGCAAGCGTGAGCGTGATCTCCGTAACGGCATGGCGCTGCCGCCGCGTATCGGACCGGCTCAGGCGCTTGACGCCGCCCGCCGCCCGCGCTGGCTTTGCCATCTCCTGCGAGGGCCGTCCATCAACTTCGGAAGCCTGGTGGATCTGGTGCCGGGCGCTGCGGGCGCTGCGTCCATCGCCGAGTACACGAGCCGAGAGTTGTCGGATCAGACGAAGACCTGGAGCGACCTGGCTTGGCTGCGGGAACGTTGGGATGGTTCCTTGCTGGTCAAAGGGGTGATGAGCGCCGCCGACGCCCGCCGCAGCGTGGAAGGGGGGGCCGACGGCGTGGTCGTCTCTAACCACGGGGGACGCCAACTCGACGGGCTCCCCGCGGCGGTTGATGTGTTGGGGGAGGTCGCCGCCGAAGTGGGCGGTGAGGCTGAAGTGATCCTCGACGGCGGCGTCCGCCGCGGCTCCGACTTGGTGAAAGCTAGAGCCCTGGGAGCAGCAGCGGCCATGGGGGGGCGCCCCTGGTTTTTTGCCTTGGCGTGCGGCGGGCGGACGGGCGTAGAGCGCCTCTTGGAGGTCTTGCGTGAGGACGTAGACCGCACCCTGGCGCTGCTAGGCCGCACCCACTTCGAACAGCTGGATTCGGAGGTTCTGAGATAAGTGCTTTCCCCTCTGATAGGCTAAGGAAATGTTTGCATATGAAGCGAAAGGCGGAGTAAAAAATGTTTAAGCAAATGTTCATGAGGGCGGGAAGGGTGTCTGAGTCAGAGAATGAGAAGAGGAATAACGTGCTGGGCAGGTTATTTTCTGTGAAGTCTATTTCGGGGCCTGCTTTGGTGGGCGTGTTGTTGGCTGCGTCGTTGGTGGCGCCGGTGGCTTTGTCTGTGGATGATGTCTCCGCGCTGGGGGAAGCGGAGGAGGGTGAGGCTGAGTTCGTGCCCCGGTTCGGGGGTGTGCGGCCGTTCGCTCTGCCTAGGCTAGCTCAGCCTGGGTGGCTAGTGTCGTCTGCGGGCGTCGCCGAAGCGGGGGCGTCTGTTGGTTCAGACGGTGGAGAGCCTGTTGTTGGTGGGGCTTCCGTAGATTGGGATGTCGTGGGATCGTCTTCGCCTGGGCCTCCGAGTGCGTCGTCTTCCATTTCCTCGTCTCAGTCTGGGTCTTCGTCTGGTGGTTATGGTGGGTTTGAGTGTCCGTCGGGTTTTGTGTTGTCTGGGGGCGGGTCGTCGTGTGTGCGTGTGGAGTCTGTTGTGTCTTTTTTGGCGTGTCCGTCGGGGTTTGAGCGTTTCAGTGTGGGCTTAGGTTCGTCTGGTTGGGGTTGCAGGCGGGTTTTGGGTGAGGGGGTTGCGTCGTTTTCTTGTGTGGAGGGTGTTTTGAGGGTTTCGGGGGGTTCTCGTGTGTGCGTGTGGGTGGTTGAGGTGGTTGAGGTGGAGGCGGCTGTGGGGTCGTGTTCCCCGGGTGGTGTGCCGCCGTCGTGTCGTTATGTGGATGGTGGTGGGGTGTCGCAGTTCGGGAGGTTGGTGTTCGGTTGCCGGTCGGGTTGGGTGCTGTCTGAGGGTTCGTGTTCTAGGGTGACCGGTTTGGAGCGTTCAGCGCCTCCTGTTGTGTCGTACTCGTGCAGTAATGGGGTTTTGGTGGGGTCTAGTTGTTTTGAGTACGCGGAGCCTGTGCGGGTTTGTTCTTCTGGTTGGGTGTTGCGTTCGTCTGGGTTGTGCGAGCGGGTGTTTAGGGCGGCGCAGCAGTCAACATCACCGGCTGCGGCGAGTGTGCCTGTGGTGTGGGATCCTCCTGGCGTTCCTGTGAGGGTGAGCGTGTCGTTGGGTGTGCGGTCGGGGGCGTTGAGTTGGGGGCCTCCCGCCAGCGACGGCGGCTCCCCGGTGGTTGGTTATGTGCTGAGGTGGCGCGAGGGCACTAGAGGGGAGTGGACGGTGGTGCACTTGGGGGCTTCCGCGCGGCGCTATGAGTTCACTGGTTTAGTGGGGGGTGGTTATTATCAGGTGAGGCTGTCGGCGAGGAACCGGGCTCCCGGCGGGGGTTTTCAGGAGGGGCGGCGGGTGGTGCGGTCGTTGCAGCCGTGCAGCGCCGGGGAGAGGGTGGTTGCGTCTGTTTCGTATGTTTATTGTGCTCCGCCTCCGCCTCCTCTTCCTCCTGCGCCTGGGGTGTTGAGTTTAACGCCGGGGAAGGGGTCGTTGACGGCTGTTTGGGGGGCGCCTGCGCCGTCGGCGGGTGATGCTGCGGTGGCGGGGTTTGTGGTGCAGTGGCGTCGAGAGCGGGGGGAACTAGACGTCGGGAGTGGTTGGAATTCCGTAGAGTTGGAGGGCGCTGGTGTGTCTTCGCATGTGATCAGCGGCCTTTTGGGGGGCGTGTCTTATCAGGTGATGGTGAAGTCTTACAGCGCTTCGGGCAAGCGCAGCCCCGCGGTGTTGCGCGACGGCGTCCCGCTGCTGGCCGAGGAGTGCCGCACGGAGGCGGAGCCTGGTTTTTGGCGCCAAGTGTTGGATCCTGCGACTGGGGTGTGCGTGGGGGCGCCTGAGAGGTTCAGACTTGAGGTCGGGGACGGTGAGGGTGAGTTGCAGTTGCGGGGCGGGTGGTTTGTTGGTTTTTCGCCGGAGCCGGTGTCTGATTATGTGGTGCGTTGGAGGAGGTCTGGGTCTTCTGATAGTTGGTCTGAAACTGTGGCGGATCAGGGGGGCGGTGTTCTTTACAAGGACAGACCATTTTTCTTAGATTATGGTATTATTAGTTTTCATGATCCTTCTTATGATTTATCGTGGGCTGGTTCGGTGGAGGGTGTTCATATTATTGAGGGGTTGGTGGATCATGTGCTTTATGATGTGGAGGTGGAGGCGCGGAACGTTGCGGGGTCTTCGCCTGTTGCTGAGGGGAGCGGGTCGCCTTGCCCTGATCCGATGTCGTACGTGGCTATTGCGGGTGCCTGCGGAGCGTCGCCTGTCCCTGAGGGGGTGGAGGTGGTTTCGGGGGACAGGTCTTTGACGGTGAGTTGGAGGCAGGACGCTTCCCTGTTGCCCGCCTATTACGACGTCCATCTGTATTCGACTATCTCCACGAGGAAACGTGTTGTAGCTGGGGGGTCGCTTTCCTGGAGGGAGGGCGCCGTGGAGGTGGTCGACGGGAAAGAGTTTAGGACGTGGTCGTATACTTTCACGCACGAGATATCGCTTTCCGCGGTCGCGCCGTCAGCACCGTCAGCGGTGAGGTTGACTAACGGGCGCGCCTACCGGGTGGGGGTGCAGGGGCTTAACCTTGGGTTCGTTGGGGAAACAGTTTCCGTGGTGGCGAGGCCTTGCGCGGATTGTGAGGAGGTTTCGCGGCCTCCCGTCCCTGCGGCTCCTCTTGTTTGCTCGGAGGGCAGCGTCCCTGTGGCGGGGTTCTGCGTAAGCCCCTGCCCGCAGGGGCGCTTCCGTCTTGGGAATAGTTTGAACTGCTCCACTCCCGCCCCCCCGACTATGACTTCGTTCTGGGATGTTGAAACGTTCCCCGGAGCTAGGCACGGGACAATAGACTTGAGGTGGGGGAAGGCAAGTTTCATTAGCAGGGGCTTGCCGATTACTGAGTACGTTGTGAGGTGGCGCCGCCTAGGCGGCGCGTTCACCGGGTGGTCGAGCGCCTCCTCTCCCCCGATGCATCCTGAAGCGGATATCTGGGGGTTCAGGATCCGCGGGCTGGCGGTCGGCGCCCGCTACCAGGTGGGAGTGGCCGCGGTCAACGCCGCGGGGACCAGCCGCTTCGACTACAAGACAGTTAAAGCCGCTTGCGGGCGGGGGTACACCCACGTGGAAGGCACAGGATTTTGCATCCTCCCTCCCCACCCCCCACAAGCCCTCACCGCTTCCCCCTCCGGGGCGGGGGCCGTGAAAGTCGCCTGGGAACAAGCGGACTGGGACAACTACCACCCAGTCACCGGCTACCAACTCCGGTGGCGGCCCGCAGGCAGCAGTACACCCTGGAAAACCGAAGAAGTCCCCTGGACAGACGGTAAACCCGCCACCGCAGCCGGAGACCCCCGCAGGAAATTCACCCACACCATCACCGCTGCCGGCGCTACTGCTACAGCAGGCGCCCGCCTTGAAATCCAGGTAGCAGCCGACAACGAGATCCCCGATAACCAAAGCGCCTGGGTCTCCACCGCCGCGGTCACCTGCCCCACCGGGCAAGCCCGCCTCAGCGCCGCCGCCGGATGCACCACCATCCCCGCCCTCCCCACCGACGCTACCGCCGAGGCCCCCACGCTCACCCTCCACCCCACAACCGGAGGCATAACCGCAGCCTGGTGGCAGCGCACCGCGGCCTTCAACCCCGACACATACAAACTAGAATGGAAAAAAACCGGAGCCGCCGCGTTCACGCCCTCAGCAGCACTGACCCCCGCCGCAGTCAACATCCCCCTCCCTTCAAGTTACACGGGTTGGACGCTCAGCGCCCGCCACATCCCCAACCTGGACATGTGCACACACGACGTGCGCGTCACCGCCGCGAAGGGCGCTCAAGAACGAATGAGCAACACCGCTTCGGGCGCCCCCGGGGGGACGGTAACCGTCCCCGGCGCGCCGCGGGAGGGGTTCGTCGCTAACGGGTCTGCGGGTGGGGATCAGTTGTACGTGTATTGGAAGCGCCCGGAATGCGACGGAGGATCGCCCCTGAGTGAATACAAAGTCACCTACAAACTGGATTCTGACAGCACCTGGACAGACGCGGCAACGATGACCTCTACCGGCGAACTAGCTCGCATGCACAACGGTTATCGGATCGGCGGGCTGGCCCAAGGAACGGAATACGATGTGAGGGTCACTGTGAAAAACAATCGAAACCTCACCAGAGCAATCTCTCTTAGTGGCGAACCCGAGCAGGTTGATGAGCCGAAAGTTGACCAAGATTTTGAAGAGTATGTTTGGCGTCCTTACAGGATGCCCCTTGATAAGTTCGCGTTGGTGAATGAGAAGATCATGTTGGGTCAGGCTGTCTTAGTGTGCACTAGCGTGGCGGAATTCGAGGATCCCCTTACTGAGGCCGCTGAAGCCTGGAACGCAGCCCTCGCCGACAACAAACTCAAAACCCCCACGCCCCGCAGTGAAGACGCTCCCGCAGGGAAGTTCGAGTTCAGCGGCACCGCCTCCACCCCCGCCGACTGCGGGGAAATCAGCCCCCACAGTTTCGACGTAGTAGTGATGGATTACAGAACCACCTGCCCCGCAACCTCCAGTACCTGCGCCGACACTAGTTGCGCGTTGGCCGCTCCTTTAACTGAAACAGCGAACAACTGCGCCTACGCAGCAGGGTGCCCTCTTGCAACCGGTAGCGATCCTGATGGTTGCCTGAATTTCTACCCAGGGAGTAGTATAGGAGGAGGAGATCTCCTGCCCCGCAGTGTCCAGAACAGTTCAGGAACAGTTCACGTGATCAATTTGACCGACAGGCTCTTACGCCACGAACTAGGACACAACCTATATCTCGTAGACTACGGCGCAGGCTGCCACTGGATCAGCGAGGACACCACCGAAAGTTCGCTCATGTCCTACGGCTCTAACCAAGACTGGCGCGACTACCAAAGAATAGTCAACACACAGAACTCCGAAGCCACCAATTGCCGGTCGGAAACCATCACGGAACGGGACAAAGAAGACCTACACGCCATCTACCACCCAGCAGCATTCGGAAGGCTAAGCATTGCTCCTGGGCAATCTAATATGGAACATTTTGTTGTGGGCTCACCCCCCCAAGATTTAGACGGCAACGATTATTATAACGCGTACAGGTATGTAATACTGCACCGCGCACCTCACGGCACTAACGGTAACCCCAATGCATTCACACAACTCATGAACGGCACCAGCCCTGTCGTGTTTACTCCGGAAGATGTTAAGGGTGCGGTGGATAATAATAATTCCATGCTAACTTCTATTGATTTGAAAGTTCCGTCTATCACGGCTTTGATGCAGAAGGGGCATGAGTTCGTGTTCGTGGGTGTGACTAGGGGTGACCCTCAAAGAGATCCGGGTAAGTCTCTCAACCCGGTTTCGGCGTCAGGTCTAGCGCACGCTGTTATGACACTGAATTTGGGTCCTAACTCGGGCTTGGCTGGTGATCATAAGTGGACGTTGGGGACGCCGGTTTCGTACGTACACACGTGAGCCTCTATTGTTGTTAGTAAACGTTTGTTGAAGGGAGAAAAAACAAGGTGAGACACAAGACCTGGTTGCTGTTGTGCTTGGTTGCCGTTCTGCTGGCGGCGTCCTGCGGGGGTGGAAGCCAGGCGCCCCCGCCGGCTGTTGCGCCTGAAGTCCCGCCTGCCCCAGCGCCCACGAGGGTTTCCCCTCCGTCTCTTTCCGGGACAGAGGTTCCCTCCACTGGGGTGACCCCGGCTTCTGTCGCTGGGACTTCGACTACTACCACAGATGTTGCCACAAGCACTACTAAGACTACTTCTACGACAACTACGGCTGCCATCACCACTACCACGACTACTACGGCTGTAACTACGACGGCTACGTCTACGACGGTGCCGTCTGTGACGTCGACTAGTTTTTCTGAGGTCCCGATGCCTTTGGATGGTGGGATGGTTCCGGAGGGTGAGGAGTATACTCCGCCTACTTTGCCTGTTCCGGTGTTGCCTGTTTCTGCTTCTGATGTTCCGTGGGGTGAGCGTGCGCGTTTGAGTGCTGGGTTGAATTATTCGTGTGGTTTGTATTGGAGGGATGATAGTGTGGAGTGTTGGTATTGGGAGGAGCCGTTCCGCCCCACTCTAGAGTCCGTTTACGAGCACGGTTCGGGCGTGAAATACGTCGAGGAAGCCTATGATGGTTGGGGGGAGCCTTCTGTGGAGACTCCGGAGGGTGGGTTTGTGGCGGTGGATGCGGGTCGTGAGGCGGCGTGCGGGATACGTCCTTCTGGTGTGTTGGAGTGTTGGGGGGCGGGCCCGTTGGCGTCTGTGCCTCCCCCGGGTGGGGTGTTCGTTTCAGTGAGCGTGGGGATAGAGCACGCCTGCGGGTTGCGCCCCGGGGGGCAGGCGGAGTGTTGGGGTACGTCTGCTCGCATGGCGGGGGCGGTGTTCCCCCCCGGGGGGGAGTTCACTTCAATCTCCGCGAGCGAGGATGCTGTGTGCGGTTTGCGCCGGTCGGGTGAGGTTGAGTGTTGGGGAGGTGGTTACAGGAGTTCGGGGAGGGGGGATACGCTGCCTCCTCCGGGGGTTTTCAAAGCGGTGAGCGCCGGAGGGTGGGGAGACGTGTGCGGGCTGCGTTTGGATAACTCCGTGGAGTGCTGGGGGAACTACGACCTCGGGAACTATGATTCTGAGGCTTCTACGTATCTGCTGCCCCCTGGGGGGGAATTCGAATCGGTCTCCCTGGGAGTGGGTGATTATGCTTGCGGTCTGCGCCCGGGCGGGGAAGCGGAGTGCTGGAGCAGGCGATATCTAGGGCAAGCTAAGCCCGCGGATGGCCCCCCGGAAGGGGAAAAGTTCACCCAAGTAGAGATCTGGGGGTCGAGTGCTTGCGGAGTTCGCGTGGATAACACTCTGCTTTGCTGGTCTAGATACTTAGAGGTCAATGATAGTTCATTTCATGAGGAGAGTGATACGTGGGAGAATGTCCTCCAGTACGAATTCGGCTGGGATGAAGTGTGCGCTTTATTCGTTGATGGAACAGTTCAGTGCTTATTCGGGGAAACTGAAGCCCCCTCGGGCGTGTTTTCTTCGGTGAGCGCGGGCAACGATCACGTGTGCGGTTTGCGTCCTGGTGGTGTGGTGGAGTGTTGGGGGTCGGACGAGCACGGGAAAGCCAGCCCCCCCGAGGGGGAGTTCACCGAACTAGCAGCCTCAGCCGATTTCACTTGCGGGCTGCGCCCTTCGGGTGTGGTGGAGTGCTGGGGTGGCGGCAGAGAAGGGATGCACAGCAAGGTGGTAGCTCCTAGGGAGCCGTTAGTGTTCGTAGACGCTGGTTGGGGCGGGCATAATGATCCGTGGCCTTTCGAGAGAAAGAATAGGACGATGAGGAGAGTTTTGAGTGGGCGGTCTTGGGGTCATTCGTGCGGGTTGCGGGAGGATGGTTCCCTGCTTTGCTGGGGGAACGGGGAGGGAGATAGCCTCGTGAGCCCGTCGAGGAGGCGTCCGCTGCTGTCTCCGCCGGAGGGGGTGTTCGTGGACGTGGGAGTAGGCAAGGGTGATGCGTGCGCTTTAAGTATTACTATGGAAGTGAAGTGTTGGGGGTGGAGCGGGGACTATACTTATGGAGAGAAAACTGGGCGGGCGGAGCGGTTCGTTTCTTTAGGAGTAGGGGGGTGGCACGCTTGCGGCCTGCATTCGGACGGGGAGGTTGAGTGCTGGAATTTGCAGAACCAAAGTCGGTGGCTGCCTGCTCCGACCGATCGTATCACTAACGAGCGGAGTTACTCGTATATCAGTGCAGGCTATTTCCATGTCTGCGGTGTCCGCACCGGTATTGATGCGGGCGTGGATTGTTGGGGGCCTACAATGACCCGCTACGGGGTAGGGGGGCGCCCCCGAACTGACGATGATGTGCGCTGGGATTAAAGGAATTCAAGGGCGCGAATTCCTGTTTGTGGGTGTGACTAGGGTGAATCCTCAAAGGGACCCGAGTAAGTCTCTCAACCCGGTTTTGACTCCTGTCCCCCAGGTTGTGCCTGGAGGTCCAGAGTACGAGGTAGATCTAGCGCACGCTGTGATGACTCTGAATTTGGGTCCTAATACGGGCTTGGCTGGTGAGCATAAGTGGACGTTGGGGACGCCGGTTTTATACATCCACCAGTGAGCCTCTATTGTCGTTAGTAAACGCTTGCTGAAGGGAGAAACAACAAGGTGAGACGCAAGACCTGGTTGCCGTTGTGCTTGGTTGCTGTCTTGCTGGTGGCGTCCTGCGGTGGCGGGAGTCCGGCGTCCCCGCCGGCTGTTGCGCCTGAAGTCCCGCCGCCGGCGCCCGCTCGGGTTTCCCCTCCGTCTCTTCCCGAGGCGGAAGTTCCCTCAACCGAGGCGCCTCCTGCTTCCGTCGGTGGGGCCTCAACTACTACCACAGATGTTGCCGCAAGCACTACTACGACTACTCCTACGACGACTACGGCTGCTACCACCACTACCACGACTACTTCGGCTGTAACTACGACGACTACGTCTACGACGGTGCCGCCTGTGACGGCGACTAGTGTTCCTGAGGTCCCGATGCCTTGGGGTGGTGATGTTATTTTGCCGGATGATGGGTATACTCCGTTTGTTTTGTCTGTTCCGGTGTTGCCTGTTTCTGCTTCGGATGTTCCGTGGGGTGAGCGTGAGCGTTTGAGTGCTGGGTTGAATTATTCGTGTGCTTTGGATGAGTGGGATGGTACTGTGGAGTGTTGGTATTGGGGGGAGCCGTTCCGCCCCGCACATTCTCCCGGCAATCCTGATTTCGCCAATCTTGGTTGGGAGGAAGACTATGATGGTTGGGGGGAGCCTTCTGTGGAGACCCCTGAGGGTGGGTTTGTGGCGGTGGATGCGGGTCGTGAGGCGGCGTGCGGGATACGCCCTTCTGGCTTGTTGGAGTGTTGGGGGGCGAGCCCGTTGGCGTCTGTGCCGCCTCCTGGTGGGGAGTTCGTTTCAGTGAGCGTGGGGATAGAGCACGCCTGCGCTTTGCGCCCCGGGGGGCAGGCAGAGTGTTGGGGCACGTCTGCCCGCATGGCGGGGGCGATCTTCCCCCCCGCCGGGGAGTTCACCTCTATCTCCGCGAGCGATAATTCTGTGTGCGGTTTGCGCCGGTCGGGCGAGATTGAGTGCTGGGGCAGCGGTTACACGAGTTCGGGGGAGGGGGACACGTTGCCTCCCTCGGGGGTTTTCAAAGCGGTGAGCGCCGGAGGGCGGGGAGACGTGTGCGGGCTGCGTTTGGATAACTCCGTGGAGTGCTGGGGGAACTACGACCTCCAGAACTATGATTCTGAGGCTTCTACGTATCTGCTGCCCCCTGGGGGGGAGTTCGAATCGGTCTCCGTAGGAATAGATGATTATGCTTGCGGTCTGCGCCCGGGCGGGGAAGCGGAGTGCTGGAGCAGGCGATATCTAGGTCGGGCTAAGCGGGCGGATGGCCACCCAGAAGGGGAAAAATTTATCCAGGTAGAGGTCTGGAGGTCGAGTGCTTGCGGGGTTCGTGTGGATAACACTCTGCTTTGTTGGTCTAGATACTTAAGAGTCAATGATAGTTCGTCTAGTGAGGAGAGTGATACGTGGGAGAATATCCTCCAGTACGAAATGGGCTGGGAGGGAGCGTGTTTCTTATTTGTTGATAGAACAGTTCAGTGTTTCTTCGGGGGAACAGAAACAAAATCCCCCCCAGGCGTATTCACCGCGGTGAGCGTGGGACGCGATCACGTGTGCGGTTTGCGTCCTAGTGGTGTGGTGGAGTGTTGGGGGTCGGACGAGCACGGGAAAGCTAGCCCCCCCGGGGGGGAGTTCACCGAGTTAGCAGCCTCAGTGGATTTCACTTGCGGGCTGCGCCCTTCGGGTGTGGTGGAGTGCTGGGGCGGGGACAAAGGCCGCAGAGAAGGCAGGCACAGCAAAGTAGTAGCCCCGAGGGAGCGGTTGGTGTTCGTAGACGCCGGTTGGGGCGGGCATAACCACGCTTGGCCTTTCCAGAGACCGATTCTTCCGCCCGGGGTCAGTCTTATAGAGATTCCTTTACCTTCTTCGGTTGATTGGGGTTATTCGTGCGGGTTGCGGGAGGATGGTTCCCTGCTCTGCTGGGGCAACGAATTATTCACTACCGCAGACGAAGACAACATCCAACTGTACGACAGTTTGGCGTATAAGGGGCCGCTGTTGTCTCCGCCGGAGGGTGTGTTCGTGGATGTGGGGGTGGGCAGGTTTCAGGCGTGCGCTTTAAGCGTAACTGGGGAAGTGAAATGCTGGGGGTGGTACGGGGATTATACTTATGGGGAAGAAACCGGTGGGAAGCAGTTCGAGTACTTAGAAGTGGGGGGTTGGCACGCCTGCGCCCTGAGGGGGAACCTTGAGTGTTGGAACTTGCAAACTCAAGAGGTGGTTTTGCCGCGCCCGCTTAACGTAAGAGGCAGCCCAAGAGCGATTTACACCTACATCACCTCAGGCTATTTCCACGTCTGCGGTTACACTGAGGTAGGGGACATAGACTGCTGGGGGCCTACAATGCCCCGCTACCGCCGCTTCCCTCCACGGAGCTAAGAGGTCAGCCATATGATAGATTGCTGGGGGTTCACAATGCCCCGCTACCGCAGGTAAACAAGCCCCCACTATCGCAACTATGAACCAAACGGAGAGTGAGTTCGTGGGTGTGACGAGGAAGATCCTTGTTGAAGGGAGAAATAACAAGGTGAGACGCAAGATCTGGTTGCCGTTGTGGTTGGTTGCTGTCGTGCTGGCGGCGTCCTGCGGTGGCGGGAGTCCCGTGTCCCCGCCTGCTGCTGCGCCTGAAGTTCCGCCACCGGCGCCCGCTCGGGTTTCCCCTCCGTCTCTTCCCGAGGCGGAAGTTCCCTCAACCGAGGCGCCTCCTGCTTCCGTTGCTGGGACCTTGACTATTACCACAGATGTTGCCGCAAGCACTACTACGACTACTCCTACGACTACTACGGCTGCCACCACCACTACCACGACTACTCTTACGACGACCACGGCTGTAACTACGACGTCTACGTCTACGACGGTGCCGTCTGTGACGTCGGCTAGTGTTCCTGAGGTCTCGGTGCCTCGGGGTGGTGAGGCTATGGTTCCGGGGGGTGTGGCTCCGTTTGTTTTGTCTGTTCCGGTGTTGCCTGTTTCTGCTTCGGATGTTCCGTGGGGTGAGCGTGCGAGTTTGAGTGCTGGGTTGAATTATTCGTGTGGTTTGTATTGGAGGGATGGCACTGTGGAGTGTTGGTATTGGGGGGAGGCGTTCCGTCCCATGAAAGATTCCCCCACTGCTCCTGGTTGGGACGAAGACTATGATGGTTGGGGGGAGCCTTCGGTGGATGTTCCCGGGGGTGGGTTTGTGGCGGTGGATGCGGGTCGTGAGGCGGCGTGCGGGATACGCCCTAGTGGTGTGTTGGAGTGTTGGGGGTCGAGCCCGTTGGCGGGCGTGCCTCCCCCGGGTGGTGAGTTCGTTTCAGTGAGTGTGGGGATAGAGCACGCTTGCGCTTTGCGCCCCGGGGGGCGGGCGGAGTGTTGGGGTACATCTGTTCGCATGGCGGGGGCGGTGTTCCCCCCCGCTGGGGAGTTTACCTCTATCTCCGCTGGTAAAGAGTTTGTGTGCGGTTTGCGCCGGTCGGGTGAGGTTGAGTGTTGGGGGCGTGATTATAGGGGTTCGGGGGGGCTGGGGGATTGGTTGACTCCTTCGGGGTTTTTCAAGGCGATAAGCACCGGAGGGTGGGGAGACGTGTGCGGGCTGCGTTTGGATAACTCCGTGGAGTGCTGGGGGAATTACGACCTCGAGAACGATGATAATCTGACTTCTACGTATCTGCTGCCCCCTGGAGGGGAGTTCGAGTCGCTCTCTCTGGGAGAGGAGGATTACGCTTGCGGTCTGCGCCCGGGCGGGGAAGTTGAGTGTTGGAGCGGGATACATCGGGGGGAGGCTGGGGAAGCGAACGGCCCCCCGGAAGGGGAAAAGTTCACCCAAGTAGAGGTCGGATGGGTGGACGCCTGCGGGGTTCGCGTGGATAACACCCTGTTATGCTGGCATAGACACTTAGAGATTAACGATTACACGATTGCGTTTCATGAGAAGTTTCACACGTTAGACAATGTCCGCCGACTCGAAATTGGCAGGGGGGATGCGTGCGTTTTACTAGTCGGTGGCGCAGTTCAGTGCTTATTCGACCTGTCAAAGGAAACAGAAGCCCTCTCGGGCGTGTTCACTTCGGTGAGCGCGGGCGACGATCACGCATGCGGGCTGCGCCCTAGTGGTGTGGTGGAGTGCTGGGGGTCGGACGAGCACGGGAAAGCCACCCCCCCCGAGGGGGAGTTCACCGAACTAGCAGCCTCAGCCGATTTCGCATGCGGGCTGCGCCTTTCAGGTGAAGTAGAGTGCTGGGGCGGCGGCAGAGAAGGCAGGCACAGCAAAGCAGTAGCCCCGAGGGAACCGTTAGTGTTCATAGACGCCGGCTGGGGCGGGCACAACCACCCTTGGCCTTTCCAGAAACCAAGTCTATTGTCCGGAGGCAGTCTCTTGCCAGAAACTCCTTCTCCCTCTTCGGTTGATTGGGGTTATTCGTGCGGGTTGCGGGAGGATGGTTCCCTGCTCTGCTGGGGGAACGACGAAAGAGATAACCTGTTTCACAATAGCCTGGCGATCAGGCGGCCGCTGTTGTCTCCGCCGGAGGGTGTGTTCGTGGACGTGGGGGTGGGCAGGTTTCAGGCGTGCGCTTTAAGCGTAACTGGGGAAGTGAAATGCTGGGGGTGGTACGGGGATTATACTTATGGGGAAGAAACCGGCGGGAAGCAGTTTGAGTACTTAGAAGTGGGGGGTTGGCACGCCTGCGCCCTGAGGGGGAACCTTGAGTGTTGGAACTTGCAAACCCAAGAGGTGGTTTTGCCGCGCCCGCTTAACGTAAGAGGCAGCCCAAGAGAGGGGGGTTACACCTACATCAGTTCAGGCTACTTCCACATTTGCGGTTACGGGAGAGGAGGCATAGACTGCTGGGGGCCCACAATGACCCGCTACCTAAGGTAAACAAGCCCCCCACTATAGCCACTATGAAACAGACGGAGAATGAGTTCGTGGGCGTGACGAGGGGGATCCTTGTTGAAGGGAGAAATAATAAGGTGAGACGCAAGATCTGGGTGCCGTTGTGCTTGGTTGCTGTCTTGTTGGCGGCGTCCTGTGGCGGCGGGAACTCTGTGTCTCCGCCGGCTGTTGCGCCTGAAGTCCCGCCGCCGGCGCCCGCTCGGGTTTCCCCTCCGTCTCTTCCCGAGGCGGAAGTTCCCTCAACCGAGGCGCCTCCTGCTTCCGTCGGTGGGGCCTCAACTACTACCACAGATGTTGCCGCAAGCACTACTACGACTACTCCTACGACGACTACGGCTGCTACCACCACTACCACGACTACTTCGGCTGTAACTACGACGACTACGTCTACGACGGTGCCGCCTGTGACGGCGACTAGTGTTCCTGAGGTCCCGATGCCTTGGGGTGGTGATGTTATTTTGCCGGATGATGGGTATACTCCGTTTGTTTTGTCTGTTCCGGTGTTGCCTGTTTCTGCTTCGGATGTTCCGTGGGGTGAGCGTGAGCGTTTGAGTGCTGGGTTGAATTATTCGTGTGCTTTGGATGAGTGGGATGGTACTGTGGAGTGTTGGTATTGGGGGGAGCCGTTCCGCCCCGCACATTCTCCCGGCAATCCTGATTTCGCCAATCTTGGTTGGGAGGAAGACTATGATGGTTGGGGGGAGCCTTCTGTGGAGACCCCTGAGGGTGGGTTTGTGGCGGTGGATGCGGGTCGTGAGGCGGCGTGCGGGATACGCCCTTCTGGTGTGTTGGAGTGTTGGGGGGCGGGCCCGTTGGCGTCTGTGCCTCCTCCTGGTGGGGAGTTCGTTTCAGTGAGCGTGGGGATAGAGCACGCCTGCGCTTTGCGCCCCGGGGGGCAGGCAGAGTGTTGGGGCACGTCTGCCCGCATGGCGGGGGCGATCTTCCCCCCCGCCGGGGAGTTCACCTCTATCTCCGCGAGCGATAATTCTGTGTGCGGTTTGCGCCGGTCGGGCGAGATTGAGTGTTGGGGCAGCGGTTACACGAGTTCGGGGGAGGGGGATACGTTGCCTCCCTCGGGGGTTTTCAAGGCGGTGAGCGCCGGAGGGTGGGGAGACGTGTGCGGACTGCGTTTGGATAACTCCGTGGAGTGCTGGGGGAACTACGACCTCGGGAACTATGATTCTGCGGCTTCTACGTATCTGCTGCCCCCTGGGGGAGAGTTCGAATCGGTTTCCCTGGGAGTGGGTGATTATGCTTGCGGTCTGCGCCCGGGCGGGGAAGCGGAGTGCTGGAGCAGGCGATATCTAGGGCAAGCTAAGCCCGCGGATGGCCCCCCGGAAGGGGAAAAGTTCACCCAAGTAGAGATCTGGGGGTCGAGTGCTTGCGGAGTTCGCGTGGATAACACTCTGCTTTGCTGGTCTAGATACTTAGAGGTCAATGATAGTTCATTTCATGAGGAGAGTGATACGTGGGAGAATGTCCTCCAGTACGAATTCGGCTGGGATGAAGTGTGCGCTTTATTCGTTGATGGAACAGTTCAGTGCTTATTCGGGGAAACTGAAGCCCCCTCGGGCGTGTTTTCTTCGGTGAGCGCGGGCAACGATCACGTGTGCGGTTTGCGTCCTAGTGGTGTGGTGGAGTGTTGGGGGTCGGACGAGCACGGGAAAGCTAGCCCCCCCGGGGGGGAGTTCACCGAGTTAGCAGCCTCAGTGGATTTCACTTGCGGGCTGCGCCCTTCGGGTGTGGTGGAGTGCTGGGGCGGGGACAAAGGCCGCAGAGAAGGCAGGCACAGCAAAGTAGTAGCCCCGAGGGAGCGGTTGGTGTTCGTAGACGCCGGTTGGGGCGGGCATAACCACGCTTGGCCTTTCCAGAGACCGATTCTTCCGCCCGGGGTCAGTCTTATAGAGATTCCTTTACCTTCTTCGGTTGATTGGGGTTATTCGTGCGGGTTGCGGGAGGATGGTTCCCTGCTCTGCTGGGGCAACGAATTATTCACTACCGCAGACGAAGACAACATCCTACTGTACGACAGTTTGGCGTATAAGGGGCCGCTGTTGTCTCCGCCGGAGGGTGTGTTCGTGGACGTGGGGGTGGGCAGGTTTCAGGCGTGCGCTTTAAGCGTAACTGGGGAAGTGAAATGCTGGGGGTGGTACGGGGATTATACTTATGGGGAAGAAACCGGTGGGAGGCAGTTTGAGTACTTAGAAGTGGGGGGTTGGCACGCCTGCGCCCTGAGGGGGAACCTTGAGTGTTGGAACTTGCAAACCCAAGAGGTGGTTTTGCCGAGCCCGCTTAACGTAAGAGGCAGCCCAAGAGCGTTTTACACCTATATCAGTTCAGGCTATTTCCACGTCTGCGGTTACACTGAGGTAGGGGACATAGACTGCTGGGGGCCCACAATGCCCCGCTACCGCCGCTTCCCTCCACGGAGCTAAGAGGTCAGCCATATGGGGGCCCACAATGCCCCGCTACCTAAGGTAAACAAGCCCCCACTATCGCAACTATGAACCAAACGGAGACTGAGTTCGTGGGCGTGAGGATAACTACTCCAACACGATTGACGAGGTCCGCCTATGTGAACCAAACGAGGCTCGTGTTCGTGGGCGTGAGGGCTTCACCGACCTAGAGGCAGGAGGGTGCACGCCTGCGGTTTGCGTCCCTCCCCTGTGGTGGAGTGCTGGATTGCTTGATGTTGGAGCGTCTGGAGGAGGAGACAGAGTTATTGCCGGGCGGCATCGAGAAAACAGCCCGAGTCCTCCGCTTGCCGTTAGCTTGGAGAGCGATGTTCAACAGCGAATCCCGCCGGAGCGGACGGGTTAGAAAGGCAGACGAGAGGCCTCGGCAGAGAATGGCGGCGCTCGCCGTTCTGGCGTTTGTCGTGTTGGCGTCGATGCTGGCAGCCTGCTCTGGAGGGCGGGCTGGCGACCGCTCTGGCGCTGTTCCTCCCCCCGGCCCTCGGACGAACGGCGCCGGGGAGGCTCCCTCGGCTGCCGTGGAGGTGGGAACCCCTGGGGTCGAGCCCATCCGTCTGGGTTTGGTGATGGCCTCCTCGGGGCTGTTGGCCCAGGTGGATTCTCCGGTGATCGAGGCGTTCCGGTACGCGGTGCGGCAGGTAAACGAATCGGGTGGCTTGCTTGGACGCCCTCTGGAACTGCTTGAGTACGACTCAAACTCCGAACTGAACGTTGCCTATAAAGCCACCTTGAGGCTCCTAGAACGGAACGTCTCCTTGATCTTCGCTACGTGCGACCCGTTTTATTCACGACCGATTATGGAGATTGCCGGCGACGAGGGGGTGCTGGTCATTTCCCCTTGCGGCCCGGAACCTGAAGTGGGGGGCCTCTTCGTGCGCCCCCTGGCTTTCTCGTCAGGCACCTCGGCGGAGAACTACGCAAGGGTCATGGCCGAGCATGCCGTTTCCGAAGGACATCAGGCCGCGACAGTTTTCGTGGAAATCGACGACGAGTGGGCGGTGGAGACGTGCGACTTGTTCTCTGAGCGGTTCGCCGAATTGGGCGGGCAGGTCACGAACAGGGTCGTGCTGGACGCCAGGTGGTGGGAAGTCGCAGCCAAGATCTCACGTCCGAAGGTCTTAGAGATGCTGGCCGACGCCTCTCAGTCGCCTCTGCTCGTGTTGTGCAGCGCCATTGACGGCAGGGGTCGAGACCTCTTCCGACTGCTGCGCGCCTCGGGCGTTAACGCACCCGTCTTGGCCACCAACTCCTTAGACGGAAGGGAGTGGCTGAACACAGTGCCGAACGTGGGGACGCTCCTGGTGGTCACGGAAGCCTCTATGTACGGGGACGACCTGAGTCGGCAAGTCAACTTCTACTTTGCGAGCACACTGGACGCCGATCCCGGAGCGCCGGAGAGGGTGGGGAGGGCGGTCACCGGCGCTGAAGGTCTCTGGATGTTCATCAGGGCCGTGAACCTCACGGGGAGTTTGGACCCTGTGACGTTGGCCAGGACGATAGAGGGGTTTTCTGACACTGAACTTTGGATGGGGCCTGCTACGTTCGATCAGGACTCCCATGTTGTGAGCGGTCGGGCTCTGCGCATCGTCAGCCACGCCGGAGGGGTCAGCCGGCTCATCGGGGTGCGCTCGCCCACAGAAGCCACAGAAGCCCTGGAAGCTGAACAGCAACCTCAGGAGGCTGCTCCAGAGGCCCCAGAGGCTGTCCCGCAAATCCCTGGGACAGCCGAGGCGTTCCCTGAGGGGGTTGAGCAGCAGCCTAACTCTGCTCAGTAACCCAGAGACACGTCTACGCGCCCTAAGAGGGGTTCGCCTGCAGCCCAGCGGCGGACGTTCTCGGCAGTGCGTCTCGCCAGCAGTTCCAGCCCCATCTCGGGCGTGTTGCCCACGTGCGGGGTGATGATGCAGTTCGGCAAGTCCCAGAGAGGGTGGCCGTCCGGCAGAGGTTCGGGGTCGGTCACGTCGAGGGCGGCGCCCATTATCGACCCGTTCCGCAGTGCCGAGACGAGATCATCGGTGACCACGTGCTCGCCGCGTCCCACGTTGACGAGCCAAGAGTGCTCCGGCATAGTCGACAGGGCCTCGGCGTTGATGACGCCTCTCGTCTCGGACGTGAGGGCCAGCGCCACCACCACTGCGTCGGCGCCCGCCAGCACCCTTGAGAGGTTGTCAAAGCCGACCACCTCCGCTCCGGCAATGGCGCTGCCGCTGCGTCTCAGCACGGTGGTGCTGCAGTTGAAAGGTGCAAGCAGGCGCAGAAGTTCGTTGGCTATGCCCCCGCCCCCGAGGATCGCCACGCGTGAGCCGCGCAGGTTGCGGCCTTGCGGGGGGCGCCAGGATCGGGCGGGAAGGTACTCGGTCAGACCTCGCATGCCCGCGAGCAGCAGTCCGAGAGCGAGTTCCGCAACCGGCTCGGCGTATACGCCCTTGCCGCAGACCCACTGCCTGCGGTTGTCGAGGTACGGAAGGAAAGGCTCGATGCCCGCGTAAGGGAGCTGCACCCAGCGCAAGTGGGGGGCGTCGGCGAGAAGTTCTCCCAGCAGGGTCTGCTCGGCTGGTTCGGCCCAGATGAGGCCTTCCGCTTCGGCCACTCCCACGACCCTCCCACCGCTTTCCACGACGGCGGCGGCCAGGGCATCCCGCCTCCAGCACTGCGGTTCTACTGCTATTCGGGCAGCCTGCCCGTTCTCGGCTCGGCGGGCGGCCTTCCCGGTTGCTCCTGCCGCCTCGGCAGCCTCTTCGGGAACCGCCGTCATTCCGCTCCGCCTAGGCCTTTGAGCGGATGTGCACCGGACGGGAAACCTCAGCGAAGAAGTCGTTGCCCTTGTCGTCGATGACCATGAACGCCGGGAAGTCCTCTACGCGGATCCTCCAGACGGCCTCCATGCCCAACTCGGGGTACTCCAGGACTTCCATGGATCGGATGGCGTCTGCGCCTAGCCGGGCTCCCGGTCCGCCGATGGATCCTAGGTAGAACCCGCCGTAACGGGCGCAGGAGTCCACCACGTCCCTCGAACGATTGCCTTTGGCCAACATCACGAGGCTTCCTCCGGACGCCTGGAACTGCTCTACGTAGGAGTCCATCCGTCCCGCCGTGGTGGGGCCGAAAGAACCGGATGCATACCCTTTGGGTGTCTTGGCCGGGCCTGCGTAGTAGACCGGGTGGAGGCGCAGGTACTCGGGCATCGGTTCTCCTGCATCTAGGCGGTCTTTGATCTGGGCGTGAGCGGTGTCGCGCGCCACCACCATCGTTCCCGTGAGGGAGAGGCGGGTCTTGACCGGGTAACTGCTCAACTTGCGGCGGATGTCTTCCATGGGTTGATCCAGGTCGATCTCTACGGGGTCGCCGAGCAGGGAGTCGTCGACGGCAGCGGGCAGGAACCTGGCGGGGTCGGTTTCCAGTTCCTCTAGAAAGACGCCTTCAGCGGTGATCTTCCCCAGGACTTGTCGGTCGGCTGAGCAGGACAGGGCGATTGCCACGGGACAGGAGGCGGCGTGACGCGCCAGGCGGACGACGCGCACGTCGTGGCAGAAGTACTTGCCGCCGAACTGGGCGCCGATGCCGAACTGTCTGGTGAGATTGAGAATCTCTGCTTCCCAGTGCGGGTCGCGCAGCGCTTCCCCAGAGCCCGAACCCTCCAAGGGGAGGTGGTCGAGGTAGCGGGCGGAGGCTAGCTTGGCGACGCTCAGCGTGTACTCGGCAGAAGTGCCGCCAATCACCACGGCCAAGTGGTAGGGCGGGCAGGCGGTGGTGCCGATCTCTCGGAGTTTCTCGTCGAGGAAGCCCAGCAGACTCTCGGGGTTCAGCAGGGCTCGGCTCTTCTGGTAGAGGAAACTCTTGTTGGCCGATCCGCCCCCCTTGGCGATGAAGAGAAACTTGTACTCGCTGCCCGGAACGGCTTCTATAGATATCTCCGCCGGCAGGTTGTTGCCGGTGTTTTTTTCCTCAAAGATGCCCAGCGGGGCTAGCTGTGAATAGCGGAGGTTGGAGGTCATGTAGGTGTCAAAGACGCCGTGCGAGATGGCTTCACGGTCGTCGCAGCCGGTCAGGACGAACTGACCTTTGCGGGCTTTGACGATCGCCGTTCCCGTGTCTTGGCAGCCCGGCAGGACGCCCCCGGCGGCGATGTTGGCGTTGCGCAGAAGTTCTATCGCCACGAAACGGTCGTTGGCAGAGGCTTCGGGGTCGTCGAGGATGTTGCGGAGTTGCTGAAGGTGACCTGGGCGCAGCAGGTGCGCCATGTCCCGCATGGCTTCGGCGGTGAGCCTTCGGAGCGCATCGTAGGAGACCTGGAGGAATCGGTGGGACCCTTCTTGGCGGACGTTTACTCCTTCGCTGCCCAGCGAGCGGTAAAGGACGTCGCGGTCGGGGGTTTCGGCCAGCATGGGCTGGTAGACGAACTCTTCAGATCCAGTCATGTCCGCGCCTTCCCGCGCCTTCACCCTCAGCCCAGCGCTGGTGTGCCCTGGAAGGAGCCTGGGTCGTCGGTGCTGGGCAGGACGACTTTGCTCCAGTGCATCATCTCGCTGAGTTGGTCGGTCACGCCGCGCCACGCCGTCGCATCCCACCCCTCAGCGCAGCCGACCACCTCCAAACGGTGGTTGAGGTGGACGATGGCGGGCAACCGCTGCAGGGAGAGGGCGCCCACTACGGCCCTTTGAGGATCCACGAACGTCAGGAACTCCTCAGAGAGCGGTCCCAGGAACTGCCTAGCCTGGGGCTCGTCGCCGCAGATAAGCCAAGCCACACGGCAGTCTGCCCCTTTGAAATTGGTGAGCACGCGTCGCGCCGTGGGAAGAATCCAACTGCTCTCGTTGGTGAACGGGTCGAGTGCCGCCAATACGAGGTGGAATGTCGTCACCCATTCTTCTATCGGACGGATGCGCCCGCTCAGGGGTTCGAGCAGGGTTTCCGCAGGAGGCGAGGTTGTCACGGCCTCAGGTCTTTGCGAGGTCTCGTCGGGATTTGGGCATGTCGTGCGTCTTTTGGCATGCTAACACCCTCGGCCGCGCCCGCCGATTTGTTCGGCGCTCACGCCCCCATGGCGTGGTAACCGCCGTCTACGTGGACGATCTCACCGGTCGTGGCGCTCAGCCAGTCGGAGAGCAGCAGAGCGCAGGCCTTGGCCACGGGTTCGGGGTCGGCAGTGTTCCAGCCCAGGGGGGAGCGCGCCGACCACGCATCCTCAAAGGTAGAAAAGCCCGGTATGGATCGTGCGGCCATCGTCTTGATCGGCCCGGCCGCCACCAAGTTCACCCTGATTCCTCTCTGTCCGAGGTCGCGCGCCAAATAACGGGCGGTCGACTCCAGCGCCGCCTTGGCTACCCCCATCCAGTCATAGGACGGCCAAGCCACCGAAGCGTCGAAGTCCAGCCCCACTAGAGATCCGCCGTTGGGCATGAGCGGCGCAGCCAGGTCGGCCAGCGCCTTGAGCGAGTAGGAAGAGACCTCCAAGGCCACCGAAACGTCCTTCCAGCCCGCGGCCATGAAATCACCCCCCAGACAGACCTCAGGGGCGAAGCCGATTGCGTGAAGTGCGCCTTCCAGAGCGCCCCAGCGGGCGTCTAGGGCGTCGCGCACCCGCTCAATGTGTTCGGGTTCGGTGACGTCGAGTTCCAGCACCTCGGGGCGCTCGGGCAGTTTGCGTGCGGTGCGCTCAGTGAGGCGCAGTCCTCGCCCGGCACCAGTCAGCACGATCTCAGCGCCCTGCTCCTGAGCCAGGCGGGCTGCGGAGAATGCTATGGAGGATTCTGTGAGCACTCCGGTAATCAGAAGCCGCTTGCCTGTCAAAATACCCATGACGGTCAAGCTAGCCTGCAGGCATGAACATAGGCGTAATTGGCGGGACCGGACCTGCCGGGAGAGGTCTTGCGGCCCGGCTGGCAAGCGTGGGATACGACGTGCTCCTGGGGTCTCGCTCGACCGAGCGCGCCGACGCGGCGTGCCAGAAGATCCTGTCGGACTGGCCGGGGCATTCGTTGAAAATAACTCCGGGTCTCAACGAAGCGGCGGCTGAAGGTGACCTAGTGGTAGTGGGCACCCTCTGGGACGGCGCAGCCACTACGGCCGAGCAGTTGGCGCCCCGGCTCCGGGGCAAAGTGGTCGTCTCCATGTGCAACGCCCTCATTCGGCTGGGTAAGGAGTTCGTGCCGCTGGTGCCGCCCCGCGGGTCGGTGGCGGTGAGCGTTCAGGCGGCTGCTCCTGAGTCGAAGGTGGCCGCTGCTCTTCATCACATTCCCGCCAAGGAACTGGGAGAGATTGACACTCCCTTGGACTTCGACGTGCTCGTCTGTTCCGACTACCCGGAGGCCACCGAAGCAGCCTCTGCGCTCGTCGACGCCATTCCGGGGCTTCGGGCTCTGGACGCGGGCAGCCTTTCTTCGGCAGCCCCCATTGAGGCGTTCACGGCGGTGCTGCTTCAGCTGAACGTCCGCTACTCCACTCGGGTGTCTTTGCGGTTCACGGGCTTGAAGGAGGGGTGACCGCACCCCCTCGGCGCTCGACCGCCGTGATGCACCTATACGACACCGCCGCGGGGGAGGTAGTTCCGTTCGAGCCTCCTCCGGTGGTCACGATGTACGTATGCGGCATCACGCCGTACGACTCCACTCACGTCGGTCACGCAGCCACCTACCTCACCTACGACGTACTTCAGCGCCGACTGCGTGACATAGGGCATGAGACCCGCTGCGTGCGCAACGTCACCGACGCCGACGACGACATCTTTCGCAAAGCTCGCAGCCTGGATGTCCATTATCTCGACTTGGCGGCTGCTGAGGTAGCACGTTTCAATTCCGACATGGCGTCTCTCGGTCTGCTGCGCTGCTGGAGCGAACCCCGCGCCACCTCCGCCATCGCTGACATCCGCGGTTTCATCGGCAGGGTGCTGGATGGTGGACACGCCTACCTCTCCGACGGCGCGGTCTACTTTGATGTGGAGACCTTCCCGGGGTTCGGGAGGTTAAGCGGCCTGGGAAGCGGGGAGATGCTTGCCCTGGCAGCCGAGCGCGGCGGCAACCCAGAGGATCCCAGCAAGAGGCAGCCGCTGGACTTTGTGCTCTGGCAGCCTTCCCTGAGGGACGAACCCAGCTGGGGGTCGCGCTGGGGCCCGGGGCGTCCGGGCTGGCACGTGGAGTGCTCCACCCTGGCGGTGCGCGAACTCGGCGAGACCATTGACTTGCACGGCGGGGGGGCAGACCTCATCTTCCCTCACCACGAGTGTGAGCGAGCGCAGTCGGAAGCGGCCACCGGAAAGCAGTTCGTGCGCCACTGGATGCACCAGGCCATGGTTCAGCGGGACGGGGAGAAGATGTCCAAGTCGCTGGGCAACCTGGTCTTCGTGAGCGACCTTTTCAAGGAGTTCGACCCTCGGGCGGTGCGGCTGGCGCTGGTGAGTCACCACTACCGAAAACCCTGGGAATGGGAGGAGGAGGTGATCAAGACGGCTGCGGAGCGACTGGAGCGCTGGTCTCGCTCGGCTTGGGGTTTGGGGCCGATCCAGGAGGTTCGGGCGGCGCTGGATCGAGACCTCGACACGCCGACGGCTGTGGAGGTCATAGACGCTGCCGCGGGGCGCGGCCAAGGGGTGGCTGAGGCGGCCATGCTCCTGGGAGTGGACTTGCTGGAGGACGAACGGTCGGCGGATGCCCGGGTAACGGGCGCTCGGGCATGATCGTGCGCAGTTTGAGGGGGCAGCGCTCGACGGAAGCCGCCCCCGGCTTATCGGCAGTGCCGCTGCGGATACCGTCGCAGCCATGATTTCCGTGAAGCTGCCCGACGGATCGCAGCGCCGGCTTCCCGACTGCGCCACCGCAGCCGACCTAGCAGCCGACATCGGGAAGGGCTTGGCGGCGAAGGCGCTCATTGCAGTGGTCAACTCAGAGGAGGTCGACCTTGCAGTCGGGCTCCCCGACGGCGCTGAGGTGCAGATCGTCACGCCCGAGAGCCCGAAGGGCCTCCACACGCTGCGCCACAGCACCGCCCACGTCCTCGCCCAGGCGGTGCTCGACCTTTACCCAGGTGCCACCTTCGCCGTCGGCCCGCCCATCGCCGACGGCTTCTACTACGACTTTGAACTGCCCGGCGGGGCATCCTTCAGCGACGAAGACCTAGAACGCATAGAAGCTCGGATGAGGGAGATCATCAGAGCCGATCAGCCGTTCGTACGCGAGGAGATCGGCGCTCCCGAGGCTCTGAATCTTTTCGCCGACCATGTCTATAAGCAGGAAATCATCCAAGGAGTGACGTCCGTTTCGTCTACTGCGTCCGGCGCTCCTGCGTCCGGTGCTTTGGGGGAGTTCGCCGCCGAGGCGGTGGAAGGCGAGACGCTGAGTTGCTACCGCAACGGAGACAACTTCGTCGACCTCTGCAGAGGCCCTCACGTCCCCTCCACTGGCCGGCTCGGCCACTTCGCCCTGCAGCGGGTGGCCGGCGCCTACTGGCGGGGCGACAACAGCCGCCCCATGCTCCAGCGCATCTACGGCACGGCCTGGGCTTCGGGCGCCGACCTCAAAGCGCATCTGCACAGATTGGCGGAGGCCGCCAAGCGCGACCATCGCCTGCTCGCCCGTCAACTCGACCTGCTCTCCTGGCCGGAAGAACTGGGGCCGGGGTTGGCGGTGTGGCACCCCAAGGGCGCCATGGTTCGCCACGTCATGGAGGAATACAGCCGCGGGCGGCATCTGGAAGGCGGTTACGAACTCGTCTGCACGCCGCATCTGGCCAAGTCCGAGCTATGGAGCACCAGCGGGCATCTGGACTACTTCGCCGAGAGTATGTACCCGCCCATGGAACTCGACGGGGCGAGCTATTACCCCAAGCCCATGAACTGTCCGTTCCACGTGATGGTCTACAAATCCCGTCAGCGTTCCTACCGGGATCTTCCGCTGCGCCTCTTCGAGTTGGGTACGGTCTACCGCTATGAACTCTCCGGAGCGGTGCACGGCTTGCTTAGATCGCGCGGGTTCACGCAGGACGACAGCCACATCTTCGCCGCTGAGGAGTCGGTGTCTGAGGAGCTCGCCTCTTTGTTGGAATTCGTGCTCTCGGTTCTTCGTGCTTTCGGTTTTGAAGACTTCCAAGCCAAGCTCTCCACCAAGCCGGCGGGCAAGGCCACCGGACGCGACGATATGTGGGACTCGGCTACTGAAGGTCTGCGTTCCTCTTTGGCAGCCGCCGGCATCGACTACACCACCGACGAGGGAGGCGGTGCTTTTTACGGCCCCAAGATCGACGTAGACGTGACCGACAGCTTGGGGCGTGCGTGGCAACTCTCCACGCTTCAGCTCGACTTCAACCTGCCCGAAAGGTTCGATCTCACCTATACGGCCTCAGACGGAGAGCGACGGCGTCCGGTGATGATCCACCGCGCCCTCTTCGGCTCGGTGGAGAGGTTCTTCGGCGTGCTCCTCGAGCACTACGCAGGGGCGTTTCCCACTTGGCTCGCTCCTGTTCAGGCGTGCGTGCTCCCTGTGGCCGAGGAGCATTCCTCTTACGCCGCCGAGGTTGCGGCCACCCTGCGTGCGGCTGGGCTGCGGGTGCGCCTCGGTGTCTCCGACGACCCCCTGGGTAAGCGGATACGCAACGCGAAATTGGAGAAGATCCCGTACGTGTTGGTGGTGGGGGGCGACGACGCGGCGGCCGGGACGGTGGGCGTGAACACGCGGGAGGGAAAGCCCGACCGCGACGTTCCGATTGCCGTGCTGCGCGAGCGGATTCTCCGCGAGGCGGCTGAGCGGCGGTGAGCGCAGCGGCGTTAAGCATCAGAGTGCTGAGCATCGTGCTGCGGGCGGCGGCGGGCGAAGTTCGGCTGTGAGCAGCATCGACCGCATCTGGGCGGGCTGGCGGGCTGGCTACGTGGAGTCGGTGGGGCTCACCGGAGCCGAAGGATCGGCGTCTCCTTTTGAGGAACTGGGGAGAAGCGAGCGACCGGATTCGGAGACGTTTGTGCTCTGGCGGGGTGAGAAGTGCTTCGCCGTCCTCAATGTTTACCCCTACTGCACCGGCCACCTGCTGGTGATGCCCTATGCGCCTGCCGCTTCCCCAGACGATCTGGACGATTTCACCTGGAGGCGTCTCTGGGAGGGGGTCCGTCTGGCGCTGCGGGCGCTGGAGGACGCATACGCCCCCGACGGGATCAACGTGGGCCTCAACCTGGGGCGCTCCGCCGGAGCGGGCGTGCCTGGCCACTTACACGTCCACTGCCTGCCGCGCTGGGCAGGAGATACCAACTTCATGACGGCGGTAGCGGAGACGAGGGTGCTTCCCGAGCCGCTGGGGGTCACCTGGCGGAAACTGCGGGATGCCTGGCCGTCTGAACAGGCGGTCGGGAACCTCTGAGGGAGTAGCGTCGTTTCCGTGGATACCGTCCCCGGCGGCGCTTCCGCCGCAGAGGCGGCTTCCCTCCCTGAGAGCACTTCCGGGCGCTCGGGCGAAGTTCAGGGGGAGGATCTTTCACCCTCCTCGGAGGCAGCGGAAAGTCCCCGAGCGGAAAGCCCCCCCGGCGGGGAGTCCTCATCGGAAGTAAGGGCGGAGGCAGGGTCTTCATCAGGGTCTTCGTTAGAGCAGGTGGATCAACTTCCCGCCGACCTCGACGTGAGCAGTTACGTAGGGCCTTACGTCTTCCCCAACAACAGCAGGCGCAGGATGCCCGGTGTCATTTACCTGTTCCTCGGAGTGGTGCTGGCCTCAACGTGGGGGCTGACTCTGAGTTTGGATCTTCCTTGGGTGAACGGGGGTTACCTCGCCGCCGCCGTTGTGCTGTTGCTGCTGGGCGGGTATCACTTTCTCGCCGGCAAGGAGCTCAGGGTTGACGAGAACGACGCCTTCCTCATCGCCGTCAAGGAGGTGGGCTTCCCGGTCGGGCACGCTTCCGCCCAGATGGGATGGCGGGGCTGGAGCAGCCGTCCTACTTGGCGTATCTTGGTGTTTTCCAACGAGCCGCAACCCGCCCGCCGCGGACTCGTGTTGATCGATGGCGTGGACGGGGAGGTGCTTGAGGCCATCATTGAGGAGAACCCCGAAGACTGGTCAGCCCTGGGGTCTTCGGATTCTCATGAGACGCCCTGAGGCGGTCGCCCGCGACTGCGTCTGAGGGGCGGACAGGCGTCGATGTTTGACGGACGCTGGCGGGCCGGAGTAGACCGCTGCCTTCTGCCGGTAGGGGGAGCCTTGGCCCGCATGAAGGTGCGCGCCAATCACGTAACCCTCTTCGGGGTCGCCAACTCGGCCGCCGCCGCCGCTCTGACCGCCGTCGGGCGTCTGAGGCTGGCCTTGGTGTTCCTGATACTCACGGGCTTGGGCGACCTCTTGGACGGGCCTGTCGCCAAGGCCGCCGGAACCTCCAGCCGCAAGGGGGCATTCCTAGATTCGGTGTCCGACCGTGTCTCGGATTCGCTCATTCTCGGCGGCCTGACCTGGTATTATCTCGAATCCGGTCTCATCGCGATGCTGCCCGTGGGGCTGCTGGCGTTCTCGCAAATCATCTCCTATCAGCGCGCCAAAGCCGAGGTACAGGGGTTGGAGGCGTCGGGCGGTCTGATGGAGAGGGCGGAGCGGTTCGTCGTTCTCTGCTTCGGTTTCCTGTTTCCTCCGTGGATGCCTATCGTTTTGTGGGTGCTTTTGGGGCTTTCCGTCCTCACCGGAGTGCAGCGCTTCGTCAAGATCTGGCGTCAACTGTGATAACGCAAGAAACACATCCTCTTCGTTTTCTCAGGCGGCGGGAGCCGGGGGCGGTTGAGTTGAAGTTCGGAGTTCCGGCGAATCTCGGGGATTCCTGTAAGGCGTTGCTGCGGCATGGGTGGCGGCACAGGTTCAAGCTGGAATCTCACCGGGTCGGCAGTTTCTTGGCTCGCTGGCTGCCGCAGGTCGTCGTGGACGCTGGGGTTCGGTTGCTCGTCCGCGCCCTGGCGACGAGGAATTCGTCCCGCAGGTTGATGGTGGAGCGCAACATAAGGCGGGCAGGAGGTGTCTCCCCAGGAGACATGCACTCAGCGGTGCGGCAGGCGTTCATAGCGTACGGCCGCTATTACATAGACGCCTCCGTGGTTGCAAAGTTGACCCCGTCGCAGGTAGATGCGGGTTTCACGTTTGAGGGGTTTGAGAACATCCTCGACGCCCGCCGCCGGGCGCCCGGGCCAATCCTGGCGCTGCCGCACGTGGGGAGTTGGGATTGGGCGGGTGCCTGGCTGGCTCAAGTCCCCGGTTTTCCCGTTACGGCCGTGGTAGAGGAGGTCGGGCACAAGGAACTCTTTGAGTGGATGCTCTCCTACCGGCGCCGCATCGGCATGAACGTGCTGGCGGCGACTCCTGATGTGTTGCCCAAGTTGAGCCTGGCGCTGGACGCAGGTCACGTGATCTGTCTGCTCTGCGACCGCAACGTGGGAGCGGGCGGAGTTGAAGTGGAATTCTTCGGGGAAAAAATCAAATTGCCTGGCGGCGCCGCCCTGCTGGCGCGTCGCACCGGAGCGGCCATCGTCCCGGCCGTGGTCTACCACCGAAGGGACAGGCGTCATGCCGTTACGAGGCCGCCCATCTTCGTGAGCAAGGAGGGCAACCTCCGCGAGACAGTGCGCGAAGCCACCCAGACGCTGACCTATGAGTTGGAGAAGATGATCCGAGCCGCCCCTTCTCAGTGGCATCTCATGCAACCCAACTGGCCCAGTGACTTGGAGGCTCTGGCGGCGCTGCGAAGGAATTAAACGATGCGGGTGGGAATGATTTGTCCGTACAGCTTTACCCTGCCCGGAGGCGTTCAGATGCAGGTGCTGTACCTGGCTCGGGCGCTGCGGCGCCGCGGTTGGGACGTCAGCGTCCTGGGACCCTGCGACGGGCCGCCGCCTGAGCCGGGAATTACTCCCCTAGGCGACTCGCTCTTCATAGCGGCCAACGGGTCGATGGCGCCCATCGCCTTTGATCCTCCGGCCTGGTTGCGCAGTTACGCGGCGCTGCGTGAGCAGAAATTTGACGTTGTCCACATCCACGAGCCCTTGGTGCCGGCTCCGTCTGCGGCTGCCTTGGTGGCGAAGCCGGCTGCGTTGCTGGGGACGTTTCACGCCAGCGGAGGGTCGGTTGCCTATGAGAAAGTCTCCGGCGTATTGCGCAGGCTCTGCGACCGTCTCGACCACCGCACGGCGGTGTCGCCGGAAGCTCGAGACCACGCCAGAAAGTACTTGGGGGGGGAATACGAACTGCTCTTCAACGGGGTGGCGCTGGAACGCTTCAAGCAGGTCGAAGCCCACCCTACCGACGCCCCCACGATTTTTTTTGTAGGGCGGCACGAGCCGCGAAAGGGTCTTGGGGTGTTGCTGGATGCGGTTCGGCGTCTCCCGCACGACGTTGTCCTCTGGGCGGCGGGAGAAGGCCCGCAGACCGGCGCCCTGAAGCGGGCCGCGGGCGGCGGAAGGGTGGAATGGTTGGGCAGGCTCAGCGAGACGGAGAAGATCGCTCGTCTCCGCGGAGCGGATGCGTTCTGCGCCCCGTCGTTGAGCGGAGAATCCTTCGGGGTGGTGCTGCTGGAGGCCATGGCAGCGGAGACTGCTATCGTGGCGACCGACATTCCTGGGTATTCGCGAGTGGCCCGCTCCGAGGTTGAGGCGTTGCTGGTGCCGCCCGATGACCCCGACCGCTTGGCGGCGGGTCTGCTGAGGGCCTTGGAAGACCCGGGAGATCTGGTGGCTAGAGGAACCGCCAGGGCCGCGCAGTTTTCCATGGATCGCTTGGCGGGCTGCTACGAGAACATCTACGAACGTCTCTTGACCTGATCGGAGGGAACCTAAGCAACGTGCTGGCACTGGCCATCGTCTTACCTCTCGCAGCGGCGTCTGTCGCGCTTCTCTGGTGCTTCGCCGACGCGTTGGTAGCAGCGAAAGCCGGCGTGCGCCGGCCGGCGCACGCCGAGCGGGAGCGCATGGAGGTTTACGTGGAGGCCGTGCGTCTCAGCGCTGGTTTCCCCGAAGTCAAGTTGGGGGTCATAGACGACCCTGCGCCAGGCGCTCTCGCTTACGGGCGTCGGCGCTCGAGGGGACATGCAGCGGTGACAACCGGGCTGCTGGAGTCGTTCTCACCGGTGGAGCTAGAGGCCGTAATGGCGCATCTTCTGTGCCGCATTGATATGCGGCACGCCCGCAGATACACCTACTTGGCCGTTCTGAGGCTGGCCGTCTACCCTCTCGGCGTGCTGCTGGAGTCCTTCTTCCCCAATGGCTCGGGGACTGCCTTGAGCGCCGACGCCGCGGCGGTGCGCATCACGCGCTTTCCTCAGGCGATGATCACGGCGCTGGAGCGGATGGATGCGCTCTCCGCCGGGCTGAAGCGGAAGCCTGCTTCCATCCGCCGCCTCTGGATGTACGACCCTTCGGAGGATTCCGCTAGAGAGGGGGACGTCTCAGTGTCAGACAGGATTACCTATCTTGCGGATTCGCGTCAAGCCGTCCGTCCCTACGTAGAACGGGAGGAGCGGATACTGCCGCATTCCCCCAGGGATCAAAGCAGATCCTGAGGCGTCTGCCGCAGCCGGCGTCAGCGCGAAGCAGCCTTACTGTCTAGACTGAACGGTATGAGCAGCGTTCACCAGAATTTTAAAGTCATTGAGGGCGCCGCTCAGGCTTCTGACGCCCTTGGCGGGCTGGGTAAGCAGCAAGGCACCGTTCTGGTCAAGCGCGGCTTGGCCGAGATGCTCAAGAGGGGCGTGATCATGGACGTGGTCAAGCCCGATCACGCCAAGATTGCCGAAGACGCCGGGGCTGCCGCGGTAATGGCCCTGGAGCGGGTGCCCGCCGACATACGTCGCGACGGAGGAGTGGCGCGCATGAGTCCGCCGGAGGTGATCGAGGAAATCCAGGAGGTGGTGACGATCCCCGTCATGGCCAAGGCCAGGATCGGCCACTTCGCCGAAGCCCAAGTGCTGGAGTCTATGGGAGTGGACTACATAGACGAGAGCGAGGTGCTCACGCCCGCCGACGCCGATCATCACATCAATAAGTGGGATTTTGAGGTGCCGTTCGTCTGCGGAGCGGTCAACCTGGGGGAAGCGCTGAGACGCATCTCTGAAGGGGCGGCCATGATCCGTTCCAAGGGCGAAGCCGGGACTGGCGACGTGGTGGAGGCTGTCCGTCATTTGCGCTCCATCCTCGGGGACATCCGCAAGATTACGACGGCTGACGGCGCCGAGGTCTACGAGTGGGCTAAACGCATGCAAGCGCCCGTGGAACTGGTGCGCGAAATAGCCAAGACAGGCAAGTTGTCCGTGCCGCTCTTCTGCGCCGGGGGAATTGCGTCGCCCGCTGACGCCTCCTTGGTGATGCAGCTCGGAGCCGAGGCGGTTTTTGTGGGATCGGGCATCTTTAAGAGCGAGAACCCGCGGGCGCGCGCCAAAGCGATCGTGGAAGCAACCACCAACTACGACGACCCCGAGATAGTCCTGAAAGTGAGCCGCGGCCTGGGCACGGCCATGCCCGGTAGTTCCGTGGAGGAATTGGAAAAGCGTCTGGCCAAGCGCGGCTGGTGAGACCGGGCGGAGGATTCGCCGTCAAGTCGGCTTCGCTTTCCTGACGTTGGGCAGGCGGGAGTGGAAGCCGCGACGCGTTTGTGAAAGTAGGAGTGCTGGCGCTTCAAGGCGCCGTCGATCTGCACATTGCTGCGCTTGAGGCTGTGGGGGCTGCAGCCAGAGCCGTGAGGAGCCCCCGGGCGCTGGGGGACGTGGATCGTCTCGTGATCCCGGGCGGGGAATCGACCACGATTTCTAAGATGCTGGAAGCAAATGCCCTGCTCGAGCCGCTTGCTGAGCGGCTGAAGAGGGGGATGCCCACCTTTGGAACTTGTGCCGGCTTGATTCTCCTTGCGGCTGAAGTGCTCGACGGGCGGGCCGACCAGCACTGCCTCGCCGCGCTGGACGTCGGGGTGCGCCGCAACGCCTACGGCACTCAACTGGACTCGTTTGAAGCCGACCTGAACGTCCCTGCTCTAGGTGAACTTTCGCTGCGGGGGGTCTTCATAAGGGCGCCCGTGGTGGAGCGCGCCGGAGACGGCGTGGAGGTGATGGCCTATTTCCAAGGCCGTCCGGTGCTTTGCAAGGAAGGAAGTGTTATGGCGAGCACGTTCCACCCGGAACTTTCAGGCGATCTTCGGCTGCACAAACTCTTCTGCGAGGAGGAATTCTGATGTCCGGACACTCTAAGTGGGCCACTATCAAGCATCGGAAGGGAGCGGCGGACGCCCGCAGGGGCAAGCTCTTTGCCCGATTGATCAGACAAGTGGAGGTGGCTGCCCGCCTCGGCGGCGGCGACCTCGACGCCAACCCCAGTTTGCGGACTATGTACCAGAAGGCGCGTGAGAACTCCGTGCCCATCGACACCATCGAGCGCGCCATCAAGCGGGGAACTGGAGAACTGGAGGGAGCGTCGTACGAGTCAGTCAACTACGAGGGTTACGCCCCAGGAGGGGTGGCTTTGTACCTGGAGGTGCTCACCGACAACCGAAATAGGACGAGTTCGGAGATTCGCTCAATACTCACCCGCAACGGCGGTTCCCTGGCCGAACCCGGGGCGGTGGCTTGGCAGTTCCGCCGCCTCGGCGTTATCGGGGTCGACCGGAGCGTTGGAGAGGACGATCTCATGCTCACGGTTCTGGAGGCAGGCGCCGAGGATCTCTCGGAGACGCCTGAGGGTTGGCAGGTGATCTGCGAGCCCTCCCTGCTGCCGGCTGTGCGCGAGGCGTTGGAGGGGGCAGAAATTCCGTTCGTCTCAGCGGAGGTGAGCATGCAGGCCACTCAGGAAGTTCCGCTGGACTCCGCAGCCGACGCCAAGGCGGTGCTGCATCTCCTAGATCTCCTCGACGACCACGACGACGTCCAGGCCGTCTATTCCAACTTTGACATCGACTCTGAGGTTCTGGAGCGGCTTGCGCAGCAGGGGCTCTGAGGCGGGATCGCCCAGGGGTGGGGGTGGATTACCTTGAGGTTGATAGCTGCGGCGTCTAAATTTTTGCAATGCTGGTAATGGGGGTGGATCCCGGTCTTACCCGCTGCGGCTATTGCTGCGTGGAAGGGGTCAGGGGTTCTGAGCGTGCGCTGGCTGCCGGGGTAATCAGAACACCCAAGGAGGCTTCTAGACCCGTTCGCCTAGCCGAACTCCAGCAGGAGACCGTCCGGTTGTTTGAGGAATACGCCCCCGCCGTCGTGGCGATTGAGCAGGTGTTTTTTCAGGCGAACGTCCGGACTGCCATCGGCGTTGCGCAAGCCGCCGGCGTGGTGATGGCCGAAGCCGTCAACGCCGGCGCTGAGGTCGTGGAATATTCCCCCACCGAAGTCAAGATGGCCGTCTGCGGGTACGGCCGAGCCGACAAGGAGCAGGTCTCCCGCATGGTGCAGACCCTGCTTGCGCTGCCGGAACGCCTAAAGCTGGCGGACATTTCCGACGCAGCAGCGGTTGCGCTCTGCTGCCTGGCCAATAATCCGGCTGCTTGGAGAACCTCGCCGGGTTCTCCAGCGGCTCCTTCACCCGTTCTGCAGTCATGATCGGGTTTCTGCGAGGACAACTGCTTGACCGCTTAGAGACCGAACTGCTCGTGGAGGTCGCAGGCGTGGGCTACCGGGTAAAGGTTTCGACACGGACGCTGCGAAACGTCGGGGCGGAAGGCAGCGAGGTGATGCTCCATGTGTACCATCACCGCAATCCCGATGTGGAGGCTTTCTACGGCTTCGACTCCATCTTTGAGCGTCGTCTGTTTGAGGGCATGTTGGCTGCGAATCGAGTGGGGCCGGCCCTGGCGATGTCGATAATGGAGACCCACGACGCGGCGTCGCTGCAGCGGGTGCTTCAAAGCGGTGACGTCAAAGCCCTGACCTTGGTGCCCGGGGTAGGCCCAAAGACGGCTCAGCGCCTCTTGGTGGAGCTTCAGGCCTGCCTGGACGTGCCCGGTCTGGCGCCTGCGCCCGGGCCTGTCGGAGGGCCCTCCGACACCCACTCCGACTTGCGGGAAGCCCTCGTGGAGATGGGGTTTGAGCTGGAGAAGGTGGTCGAAGTCCTGGCAGAGTTGCCGGAGGAGGAAAGCGAGGAGGAGCTGTTGCGCCTGGCCCTGCAGGCTCTTGGAGCAGGGAACTAGGCGCATGCGCGAGGAGGTCTTGTTGGCCGAAGCCGGCCCGGTGGAGAAGTCCGAGGAAATCTTTGACCGACAGGGTCTGCGTCCGCGCAGGCTTAAGGATTTCATCGGGCAGGAGGACATCAAGCGGCACATCAACATCGTCTGTTCCGCCGCTCGGGGGAGGGGGCAGCCCGTGGCCCACCTCCTCTTCGCAGGTCCCCCGGGTCTCGGCAAGACGACGCTTGCCGGGATCGTGGCCGTGGAGATGGCTGCTTCTATTCAGGTCACGTCTGGTCCCGCCCTAGAAAGAGCCGGCGACCTAGCTGCCATCCTCACGAAACTCTCCGACGCCGACGTGCTCTTCATAGATGAGATACATCGTCTCGGGCGGGTCGTGGAGGAGGTTCTCTACCCAGCGATGGAGGATTTCAAGGTGGACATCGTGCTGGGGAAAGGGCCGGCCGCCCGCAACGTTCCCTTGCAGTTGCCGCGCTTCACTCTGGTCGGCGCCACAACCCGCACGGCGCTCATCACAGGCCCGCTGCGCGACCGGTTCGGACTGGTCACACGCCTCGATTACTACCCCCCTGAAGATCTGAAACTCATCGTGGAGCGCACCGCCGGAATCTTGGAGATAGAGATCACGCCCAAGGCGTGCGCCGAAATAGCCCGCCGCTCCCGCGGGACGCCGCGCATCGCCAACCGCCTCCTGGGGTTGGTGCGCGACTACGCCCAGATCGAAGCCGACGGCAAAGTCGACGCCGCGGCCGCCCGCGCCGCCCTGGTGACTTTCGGAATCGACGACCTGGGTTTAGACCGCCAAGACAGGGCGGTTCTCCAAGCGATCTGCGTGAACTTCGGAGGCGGCCCGGTGGGTCTTTCCACGCTGGCGATCAGCGTGAGCGAACCCCAGGAGACGGTTGAGGACGTCTACGAGCCTTTCCTTATCCAGCAAGGGCTGATCATGCGCACGCCTCGGGGGAGGGTGGCCATGCCGGCGGCCTGGGAGCACCTCGGGCTGGAGGTGCCGACTCGCATGGCCGCAGCAGGGCAAGAGGCTTGTTCGCTGTTCGACTGAGGCATTTTGTGAGGTATTTGGTGAGGCATCTCATTTCGCCCACCCCAGGCGCTGGCCGCTTTGGGGCTGAGCAGCCGGCGGGTTGGTTAGACTAAGAAGCCGTCGAATCATGGATGGATCATTTCGGACATTTTCTCGCCCAAACTGGGGAGGTCACTTGAAGAGTTTGCTGATAACCCTCGTATTGCTGGGAGGCAGCCTGTTTGCCGCCTCCTGCACAGGCAGGAACAACGCATCAGGCGAATCGGGGGGCTCGAGTTGGGGTAGTTGGCTGCTTCCCATCGCCTTCATAGCGATTCTCTATTTCGTTCTGATGCGTCCGCAGCAGCGAAAGCAGAAGATGCGCCGCGAAATGCTGAGGCAGCTTGAAATCGGCGACGAAGTACTGCTGGCGAGCGGCATCTACGGGCGGGTTATCCGTTTCGACGAACCGACGGTGTTCGTGGAGATATCCGACAGCGTGCAGATAAAGGTAACTCGTGAAGCCATCGCCGAGCGAATCACCTACCGACCGGAGGATCTCGGCGGCGAATCGGAGAGTTAGCCGGCTGGAAGCCTCTGGCTGATCCTTCGGAGGCGTTCGGTGCGCTCCCTCATTGGTATCGGGGTGGTGGTCGCGGGATTCTTGGTCGGCAACCTCGTGACGGGACAGGTTCCGCTGCTAGGTCTCGACCTGCAAGGCGGCGTGGAGGTCGTCCTGCAGCCGGAGGACGCTTCACAAGCCACCCCCGAAGCGCTTGAGCAGGCACTGGAAATCATCCGCACCCGTGTAGACGCCTTAGGAGTAGCCGAGCCCGACATAACGCTGCAAGGCACCTCCATCGTCGCGCAACTTCCGGGGGTAGAGGATCAAGAGAGGGCAGTGAACCTGATCGGTCAGACAGCCGAACTCCGGTTCCGCCCGGTGCTGGACGGCCCGATTCCCCAGGGGTATGTAGACGAACTGGCGGCGCTGCGGGAAGAGCGCGAGGCGGCGTCGGAAGATGAGACAGCCCCCGGCGAGGAAGAAACCGCCGACGACGTGCTGGACAACCTGCTCGAATCCGACCTCTATAGAGGTGTCGTAACGCCCCCCGAAGCCGACGACCCCGACCTTGAAGTGATACTGGCGGGCGAAGGAGTGGACGGTCAGAAGTCCTATTACCGGCTAGGGCCGGCCTTGTTCACAGGGGCTGCCCTGGAGAGTGCTCAGGCTGTCTTGGAGAGCGTCCAGTGGTTTGTAAGACTGACCGTACGTGCCGGCCCGGACGGCATAGACAAGTTCAATGAAGCGGCAAGCACCTGTTACAACGCCGATCCGCTGGTGTGTCCGGGCGTCCCTACGCGCGACGTTAGTACTGGAGAAAACGTCACCGCCAGCGGGCGGCTAGCGGTCGTGCTTGACCAAACGGTGCAATCGGCGCCTTCGGTCAATTCGCCGACGTTTGAACGCGACAACGTAATCATCAGCGGCGCCTTCACGGAGCAGGAAGCGCGTGAACTCGCCCTCGTGCTGGACTACGGGGCTCTGCCTCTGAGATTCGCGGACCCTGCCGAATCTGGGCTTGTGCGCACGGTTTCCGCCACTCTGGGGCGTGACGATCTGCAGGCCGGCGTCGTCGCCGGAATCATCGGCCTCGTGCTGGTCGCCGTCTACATGCTGGCCTACTACCGTTTCTTGGGGCTGGCCGCCATAGGCAGTTTGGCCGTGTCCGGGACGCTTCTGTGGGTGGTGCTCTCCTTCCTTTCGAGCACTCGCGGGCTGGCTCTGACCCTCGCCGGGGTGACCGGATTGATCGTGGCCATCGGTGTATCCCTGGACTCCAACGTCGTCTATTTCGAACATCTGAAGGAAGACATCCGCCGCGGGCGTACGTTGCGGAGCGCAGTAGATCAGGCTTTTCCTGTGGCGTTCAAGACGATCTTCTGGGCCAATCTGGCCACGCTCATCGGGGCGGCGATACTCTGGCTGCTGACCATCGGGTCGGTTAGGGGCTTTGCTGTCATGCTGGGGATCGCCTCCATCCTCGACTTGGTCGCCACCTACTTCTTCCTGCGACCGGTGGTTCGGATACTTGCACGGCGTACGCAGCAACGTCCTTCCTTGATGGGGATGCCGCAGTCCCCCGCGACCCTCACCCGGGGCACATGAGAGCTGAAAACCCACCGCAGGGTTCCGCTGGCTCCGTCCGGCCCTCCGGAGGGATACGTTCGAAACTGCTGCGCCTTTACCGCAACGATGTCAACTTCGACTTCGCCCGCCTCTGGCGGCGCTCTCTTGTGCTTTCTGTGATTGTGCTGCTCGCAGCCGGCGGAGCCTGGATTTTCCGAGGTCTGAACCTGGGGATCGAATTTGAGGGCGGGGTGACCTGGGAAGCCCAACTAGGAGACGTAAGCGTTGCCGAGGTGCGTGAGAGTCTGGCCCCCTTGGGGCACGCCGACTCCCGCATTCAGCAACTCGCCGGTGGAACCACACGCGTGCGCGCCGAACTCTCGGCGCGCGACACGGCAGAAGTTGAAGCCGTGAAGCGTGCGCTCGCCGAGTTAGGGGGGCTTGAAAGCAGCGACGTTTCCACGTCCGCCGTGGGAGCCTCCTGGGGGGGGAGGGTCACCAATTCGGCGCGTCTGGCGCTGATCGTTTTCTTCGTAGTCATAGCCATCTACATCTGGCTGCGTCTGGAGTGGAAGATGTCCCTGGCGGCGCTTTTAGCCGTCGGTCACGACATAGTCGTTACCGTGGGCGTCTACGCCCTCTTCGGGATAGAAGTCACCCCCGCAACCGTCATCGCCTTCTTGACCATCTTGGCCTACTCCCTCTACGACACGCTGGTGGTCTTCGACAAGATTCGCGACAACTCCAACCGACTCAACGACCCTTATCAGGTCATCATCGTACGTTCCACCAACGAGGTGTTCATGCGCTCGGTGAACACCACGATCACCTCCGTTCTGCCAGTGCTCTCCTTGCTCATCATCGGACGTTTCGTGCTGGGTGCGGTGACCCTGCAGGAGTTTTCTCTGGCCCTGCTCATCGGACTCTTAGCCGGCACCTACTCCTCCCTGTTCGTGGCGACTCCGGCCTTGGCATGGATGCATGGACGCGTTACCGGTGAGCGCATCGGCTCTTCGGCCGAAGCCCCCGACGATGCTGCGCCCGCCGCCCGCCCGCCCGGGCGGTTGCCCGCATCCCGGCCGAAAGGGGGACGCTCGTTCAAAGGGCCGGTCTCCGAGACGCAGATCACGACCCAGCGCACCCACCCTCCCCGCCCGCGCAAGAAGAAGCGCAAGTGAACTCTCCAGAGGCCTCCGTGGAGGCTTGGATCAGGTCGCTTGTAAGGGACATTCCGGACTTCCCTGCACCAGGCGTGCTCTTCAAGGACATCACTCCGGTGCTGTCCGACCCGGCGGCCTTGTCAGCCGGCGTGGGTGCGCTTGCGGAACCGTTCGCCGATATAGGAGTAGATCTGGTGGCGGCTGCAGAGGCTAGGGGCTTCGTCTTCGGCGTTGCGGTGGCTGAACGCCTGGGCGTGGGTTTCGTGCCTATACGCAAGCCGGGGAAACTTCCCGCAGCCACGCTCGGGGTGGACTACGAGTTGGAGTACGGCCAGGACCGCCTTGAGATGCACGTTGACGCAGTGGCTTCGGGCTGCCGTCTATTGGTGGTGGACGACGTTCTGGCCACCGGCGGAACAGCCGCCGCCACCTGTTCGCTGTTGGAAAGTGCGGGGGGAAAGGTCGTGGGGTGCACTTTTCTCATTGAGCTCACTTTCTTGAAGGGTCGGGAGCGTCTGGCGGGGCGCCGATCCGAGTCGCTGGTCAAGTACTCGTGAGCGGCGCCGCCACAACGGGACTTCTGAAACCGGACGCCGCGGAGACGCCCGGCGCTTCGTCGGTGAGGGCGCCTGCCTGGGGGCCGAACTCGGTTGGGATTGGTTTGGAGACCTTGCTGAGGGAATATCTGGAAAGACACCCCTCCGCCGACACCAGCCTCATAGAACGGGCTTTCGCCTGGTCGGCTAGTGCGCATGACAATCAACGCCGCAAGTCGGGTGAGCCGTTCATTGAACACCCTCTGAACGTGGCCAGAATTGTGGCGCGTCTAGGACTCGACGACGTGTCGCTGGCTGCGGCTCTGCTCCACGACGTGGTTGAAGACACCGACGTAGACCTTGAGGAGGTTTCCCAGGTGTTCGGGGAGGAACTGGCGCTCTTGGTGGACGGCGTAACGAAGCTAGACAAGGTGTCCTTCGCGGGGAGCGAAGGGCATCAGGCCGCCTCTATGCGCAAGATGGTGGTGTCGATGGCCAAGGACCTGAGAGTCCTCATCATCAAACTCGCAGACCGTCTGCACAACATGTACACCCTGGCGGCGCTTTCTCCCGAGAAGCAGCAGAGGACCTCCCAGGAGACGATCGACGTCTACGCCCCGCTTGCTCATCGTCTGGGCATGCAGGAACTCAAGGGTCAACTCGAAGACCTGGCCTTCGCCGCCCTCCACCCCAAGTGGTACGCGCAGATCGACCAACTCGTGGAAGAGCGCTCCCCAGAGCGCAACCTTTACGTGGATCAACTCGTCGTAATCCTTACCTCCCGCCTTGAAGAGATCGGCATCGGGGCGAGGGTAGAGGGGCGGCCCAAGCATCTCTGGAGCATCTACGAGAAGATGGTGCTCAAGAACCGCGAGTTTCACGAAATATATGACCTCGTGGGCATCCGCATAGTGGTGGAAGGTGTTCGGGAGTGTTACGCGGCGTTGGGCTCGATCCACTCCATCTGGCGGCCTGTGCAGGGGCGCTTCAAGGACTACATAGCGATGCCCAAGTTCAACCTCTATCAGAGCTTGCACACGTCGGTGGTGGGGCCGCAGGGCAAGGTCATAGAAGTTCAGATCCGTACAGGAGAGATGCACGAGCGCGCCGAGCACGGGGTGGCTTCCCACTGGGACTATAAGGAGACCGACCAAAACGGAGGTCTGGCCTGGTTGAGCAGGCTGGTGGACTGGTCGGAGGACGCCGACGATCCTGATCACTTCCTGAGCGACCTGAAGCTAGAACTCGAACAGGATGAGGTGTTCGTGTTTACTCCGCAGGGGAACGTGATTGCCCTCCCTCGGGGCGCCACTCCGGTGGACTTTGCGTACGCCATTCACACCGAAGTCGGGCATGGCTGCGTGGGGGCGCGCGTGAACGGTCGGCTGGCAGCGCTCTCGGTCAGGCTGGATTCAGGCGACACCGTGGAGGTGATGACCTCCAAGGATCCCGACGCGGGGCCTACGCGGGACTGGCTGCAGTTTGTCGTGACCAATCGGGCTCGCAGTCGTATTCGTCAGTGGTTCTCACGAGAACGTCGTGTGGAGTCCCTCAATCGCGGCAGAGAGGAAGTGATGGGTGAACTCCGCCGGCAGTCGCTGCCGGTTGCCCCCTCTTTGAAGTCGGACGCCCTCGGAGCGCTGGCCGAGGAACTCAAGTACGCCGACAGGGAGACGCTCTTCATTGCGATAGGCGAAAACGTGATTTCGGGTAGTTCGGTGGTTGCCAAGTTGGCGCGCAAACTGCGCGGCGACGAGGAAAGCCCCGAACGGGTTTCCTCCACCGTGCTGCGCCCCCGCCGCCAGCGCTCGTCTCGGGCAGCCGAAGCGGGTGTACACGTGGAAGGTCTAGGAGACGTCTGGGTGCGGCTGGCCAAGTGCTGTACTCCGGTGCCTCCCGACGAGATCATCGGCTTCGTGACTAGAGGGCGCGGCGTGTCCATCCACCGATCCGACTGCGTCAACGCGGTGGCGCTGGACGCGGAGTCCGGCCGGATCATGGACGTGGAATGGGAAGAGGGGATCTCCACCGCCTTCGCTGCGGAGATTGAGGTGCGGGCTCTAGACCGCCCTCACTTGCTGCGTGACATCACCGCGGCGATTTCTGAACAGAACGTGAATATCACCGGGGTCACCGCCCGCGCCGGCGCGGACGGAGCGTCGACTATGCGGTTCGTCCTTGAACTCGCTGACGGGGCTCAGATCGTCTCAATACTGAGGGCCGTGCGTCGGATTGACAGCGTTTACGACGCCTATCGAGTTCTGGGGGGTTCCCGCAGTTGAGCTGAGCCGCCTGGGGGGGGGGTCTTAGGGGCAGGAGCCCCCGTCTAGTGCCGGCGCTGATATTTGCTGGGGGCTGCGGAGATCTTCCGGCCCGCGGCGGAATTCTCAGGTGCGGACTCCGAGGGCGTCGGCGAGTGCGTTCTGTAAGTGGGGGTGTTTGAACTCGAACCCGTCTCCGATGAGCTTTGCCGGCAGCACTTTGGCGCTCTCGGTGAGAGATGCGACCGCTTCAGACCCTAGGAGCATGGCCACTGCCGCCTTCGGGGTGGGAATCACAGCCGGACGCCGCAGAGCGCGTCCTAGAGCTCGCGTGAACTCCGAGTTGGTCACCGGATTGGGGGCGGTCAGGTTCACCGGGCCTGAGATGTTCACAGTGAGCAACCTCTCTATTGCAGCCGTCGTATCCGGTAGGGATATCCAACTCAGCCAGCGGTGCGGTGAGCCCAGGCGCCCCCCCAGCCCCAATTTGAAAAGCGGCAGTTGCCGGCGAAGGAAGCCACCCGCAGCGGTGGTTACGAGACCAGTGCGGAGCATCACTGTGCGGGTGGTTGCCGAAGCGCCGTCGGCGGCCTCCTCCCATCGTTCACAGACCCTCGCCATGAACCCTTCGCCGGGCTCGTCGGCTTCGGTGAGTTCAGCGCCGCCCCTCTCTCCGTAGAACCCGATCGCCGAGGCGCTCACAAAAACACAGGGCGGATTATTGAGCGACTTTAGTCCGTCTACCAGGAGCTTTGTGGCCTTGACCCGGCTCTCTTCAATTTCACGCTTGCGGGCAGCGCTCCAGCGCTTATCGCCGATTCCGGCGCCTGCCAGATTGACGAGAGCGGCGGCCCCCTCCAGAGCCGAGGCGTCCAAATCTCCGGAGCGGGGATTCCAGAGGATGTCGTCCGGATGGGTTGCACCGCTGCGCAGCAGACGCCGTACGGAAACTCCTTGCCGTCGCAGGGAGTTCGTCAAGCTCGTTCCGATCAGGCCGCTGCTCCCGGCAATCCAGACAGGGCTTTCTAGTTCGATCGGCATGTCAGCGTTAGCGTTTGGGGAGTGAGCACTCGAATGTTGATCGCTCTGACTCTGGGGTGTGGCTTGCTCATCCTGGTTGCTTTCGCCGTCTGGCTTTGGCTGGCTTGACGCCCTTTGAAGTTAACTCGCGTTGCCTAACAACAAATTGAGTCTTGCGTCGCATGCCGTGTGTTGTTATCCTTTGCGTAGGCAAGTGGGTCAGACGAAAGAGTGTTTGGGCGAACACGGATTCTGGCCGTAATTTCCATAATTCTGGTTGCAACGCTGCCGTCGGCGCTCGCCGTCGGAGCCCAGAGTTCCCAAGACCAAGATTACCTTCAGGACCGCTTGGCGAACGACGAGGAGCTCAACGAGGCGCGTTCCGACCTTGAAGCCGCTGCGGAGTCCCAGAGCGGCCTGACGGAGCAACTCGGCGGTCTCGAGCTCAGCAGCGAGGAAATCCAAGCGAAGATCGACCGTCTAGAGCTGGAGATACTGCGCCAGAACGAGCGTCTAGGGCAACTGCGGGACGAACAAACGAGCGCCGCCGCTGAGTTGGCCGCCGCCGAGTTGGCGCTTGATGAAGCGGAAAAAAGGCTCGTGCGTCAGCGTGAGATTCTCTCCAAGCGGCTGGTCAGCATGTACGTTTCCCTGGGAGGCCAAGGCGGCCATCTGCCCTTTGAGGTTGATACAGCGGCTGAACTCGAGGGAAGGCGCGTGCTGATGGTGATGATCGGCGAGCACGACAAGGCCCTGGTAGAAAATCTGGCTGACGCCGAGGATCACGCCCGTTTGTCGCGGCAGGCGCTGGAGGAGGCGTACGCCCGCAGCGAGCGGATAGTTGCTCAGGCGGAGGCGGAACTGCAGGTCTTGCGTGACAAGGAGGAGCGCCAGCGGCGTCTGGAAACGGAACTGCACAGACGGATTGAGGAGCTGCACGCGGAGATCGACGAAATCGAAGCCGCTCAGGCCGAAGTGGAGGCCATCATCGCCGAGCGGCGGCAGGTGATTGAGCTTGAAGCGGCGGAAAGGGAACGCCTGCGAGCCATCTGCTTCGCCAACCCCCGCAGTCCGCTAGACACCGACGGGTCCTGGGTGAACTGTGATTCCGTCGGCGTGTCCATTCCACCGATGGCGTTCCGCTGGCCGCTCATCGGGAGGGTGACTTCCGAGTACGGGCCCCGCTGGGGACGTATCCACCAGGGAATCGATCTAGCGGGCAATACGGGCGCGAAGATCGCCGCAGCCGAGGGAGGGAGGGTGGACTACGCCGGCTGGATCAGGGGCTATGGCAAAACCGTCATCATCAGCCATGGCGGGGGGTCGAGCACCCTCTACGCCCACATGAATGGGTTCGCCGTGAGTTCGGGGAACACGGTGAGCATCGGTCAGACGATCGGGTACGTCGGCAACACAGGACATTCCTTCGGCCCGCATCTTCATTTTGAGATCCGCATCGGAGGACGCCCTGTGAACCCGAGGGACTATCTTCCCTAGTCCTTCCCTGCTCCTCCGGGGTTTCCCGCCTTTCCCCCCGAACTCCGATAGGTAGGCTGAGGTGGTGGCCTCTCATCAACTGGTAGTCGTCGGCGGCGGTCCTGGGGGGTATGCGGCTGCTTTGTACGGGGCAGGTCTGGGGATGGACGTAGGGCTGGTGGAGAAGTCCAAACCCGGGGGCACCTGCTTGCACGCTGGCTGCATTCCAGCGAAGGAACTCCTAGAGACTGCTGCAGTGTTCCGGTCCGTCGGAAAGGCAGAGGAGTTCGGAATCCAGACCTCTGCTCCGAGCCTTGACATGGCTGCCGCACAAAAGAGGAAGCAGGGGATCATTGACAGGTTGACGTCAGGCCTGGAAGGCCTGCTTGCGAAGCGCAGGATTACCGTCTATTCGGGTGTCGGGCGTCTCTTGGAGGGCTGCAGGGTGGAGGTGTCGGCGGGCGGCGGCGAGACAGAGCCCGTCGCGGTTTCTGGCGAACACGTCGTGCTGGCAACCGGTTCGGTGCCGCGCTCTCTGGCGGGTTTTGATGTTGACGGCAAACGTGTGATGACCTCCGACGAACTGCTCTCTTTGTCTTCGGTGCCGCGCTCGACCGTCGTTGTAGGCGGAGGCGCAATCGGCTGCGAGTTTGCGTCCTTGCTGGGCGACATGGGCAGCGAGGTGACCGTGCTGGAGACGCTTGAGAGGTTGCTTGCCAACGCAGACGAAGAGGTCAGCGGGCTGATAGAAGGGTCCTTTCGTAAACGCGGCATCACAGTGGAGACCGGCGCGGAAGTGCTCGGTTGCGTCAGCACCTCCGACGGGGTGGAGGTGGCCTTGAACGGAAAAGATCCCAAGCGGGCGGAGTTGGTAGTGCTTAGCGTCGGACGGCGTCCCTTCACCGATGGGCTCGGCTTGGAGGAGGCGTCTGTGGAGCTCGATGAGAGAGGTTTCGTGGTGACCGACGAGTTCTGCCGCACCTCGGCGGCTGGGGTCTACGCCGTAGGGGATCTGATCGGCACGCCTCAACTCGCCCATGTGGGCTTCGCCGAGGGCATCCTGGCGGTGCGGGACATTTGCGGGGAGCGCCCCCTGCCGCTGGACTACTCCAAGGTGGCTTGGTGTATCTATTGCCGGCCCGAAGTCGCCTTTGCGGGGCTGACCGAAGCGGCCGCACGGGAGGTTCACGGTGACGTGGTCGTTTCTAAGCATCGTTACGCAAGCAACGGTCGAGCGATGATCCTGGGGGAGACGGAGGGCTTCGTGAAGTTGGTCGCTGCCCGCAACCCCGACGGCAGCGCGGGACGCCTGCTGGGTGTGCACTTAGCAGGGCCTTGGGCCACCGAGCAACTCGGGCAGGGCTACCTGGCGGTGAACTGGGAGGCCACCGCCGAGGAGGTGGCCGGGTTCGTTCAGCCCCACCCCACGTTGAGCGAACTCTTCGGCGAGGCAGCCATGTCGCTCACCGGACGCGCCCTGCACGGCTAGGACGCTGGTGCTTAGCGAGTTGGTAGGCGTCGGCTGCGGCGGCTGCGAGGAAGGGGCAGGATGGAGAGAATGACGATACAGACGACGCCGACGACGCCGACGACGGAGAAGAGGAGGACTTGAAATTATCGACATAGTGCTGCCGGAACTAGGGGAGACCATCACAGAAGGCACGATCATCCGCTGGCTCAAGCAGGTCGGCGAGACCGTTGAGATGGATGAACTGCTTTATGAGATCTCCACTGACAAGGTGGATTCCGAGGTGCCGTCCCCGGCTGCGGGAGTCTTGACGAAGATCGTGGCCGCCCCGGGAGAGACGGTGGCGGTCGGAGAGGTGCTGGCTGTCATGTCCGAGACAGCCGCCGTGTCCGAGACAGCAGAGTCGACAGAGCCGACTTCCTCTGAGGCTGCTGGTTCCTCTGCTGCCGCTGCCAATGTTCAGGAGGGGGAGGGCGCTGAGGTTGAGGCACCCCCGGAACCCCCGCCCCCGCCGCCCCCCGCCGCGCCCGCTCCCCCCGCCGACGCGGTTTCTGCCGCCGCTCCACCGGAGCCTGAACGCCCCGGAGCGCCCCGCCTCACGTCGCCCGTGGTTCGCCGTCTGGTGAACGAGCACAACCTTGACGTCTCCCGCTTGGCGGGCAGCGGGTTAGGGGGACGCATCACGCGCGAAGACGTGGAACGTCTCATCCGCTCCTCCCCTGCCCCGGAGCGCCCGCAGTCGGTCTCAGAGCAAGCCCCGGGCCGCCAGCAGCCGCAGTCCGCAGATCTCCCTTCCGAACTCAAAGTTGTCCCTCTCAGCCGCATCCGCAAGTCCATCGGCGCCCACATGCTGCGCTCCAAGGCCACCTCCCCGCACGTACTGACGGCGATGGAGGTTGACTTCGAGTCGGTGGAGCGGGTGCGCCAGGGCGCCAGAGCCTCCTGGCGCGCCCGCGAGGGCTTCAGCCTCACATATCTGCCTTTCATCGTCCGGGCGGTCTGCGAAGCCCTCAGCGACTTCCCCCACATCAACGCCAGTATCGACGACGGCAAGCTCGTGGTTCACGAAGGAGTTCATCTGGCCGTGGCGGTCGACCTGGACTTCGGGGGTTTGCTCGCACCGGTGATTCGTAACGCCGAGACCAAGCGGCTGAGGGCCGTTGCCCGCGAGGTGGTTGACCTCGCCAACCGAGCGCGGCGGAAGGAACTCTCCGCCGATGAGGTCGTCGGAGGCACGTTCACCATCACCAACCCAGGGCAGTATGGAACTCTCATGCAGTTTCCTATCATCAACCAGCCTCAGGTGGCCATCCTCTCCACCGACGGGATTTCCCGCAAGCCGGTCGTCGTGACCGCAGACGACGGCACGGAGGCGCTCGCCATTCATTCGGTGGGCGTGCTGGCTCTGGCGTGGGATCACAGGGCGTTCGACGGCGCCTACGCTGCCGCCTTCCTCAGCCGTCTGCGTTCCATAATCACCACCAGGGATTGGGAAGCTGAACTCAAATAGCCCGGTTTCCCCGCCGGGCGGGGGAGGCAAGCTCCGCGTCCGCTGGCTGGGCAAGGTGGGTTACGAGGAGGCGTGGGCGCTTCAACGAGGGTTGCACGAACGCAGTCGCGACGACTATTTGCTCTTGCTGGAGCACCCCCACGTTTTTACGTTCGGCCCTAGAACCCGAATTGAACATCTGCCAGCCGAGAGCGTCGGGGTGGAGGTGATCCGCACCGACCGGGGCGGGGACGTTACCTACCACGGCCCTGGGCAACTCGTGGGCTACCCCATCCTCACCCTCTCTGGCGCTCGCCGGAGTTCTCTAGCCTCAGCGGCGGCCTACGTGGATTCTCTAGAGGGGCTGCTCATTGAGGCTCTAGGAGATCTGGGTGTGACTTCCCTGGGGCGGCTGGATCGTCATCAGGGGGTCTGGATGGGCGTTGACGGCGACTGCCGAAGCCCCCGCAAGCTGGCTGCGGTCGGGGTTCGGTTAAGACGCGGAAGGACTCTCCACGGCTTCAGCTTGAACGTATCCCCCGACCTTGACTGGTTCGAACGGATCGTGCCCTGCGGCATCACGGAGTTCCCGGTCACCTCTCTGGCGGCCGAGGGGATCGAGGTGAGCATGTCCGAGGTCGTCGACGCCGTGGCTGCTCGAGCCGTGGAACTCTGGGGGAGCGGCGGTTGGGACAGAGCCGAGGTGTCCCTGCGGAGATCCTCGGCTCCCTCTGATGCGATCCGCCCGATTAGCAGCCGGGGCGGCATCTCCTCCGGCGCGGGCGTGGGCGCGGGCGCCGAGGGTGTTGGTTTGCCGGCGGGGGGCAACGGGGGTGATGTCAGCCTCGGGGGCGCAGGGAACGGGGGCGCAGGGGGCGAAGTCGGCTGCCAAGGCCGCAAGCCGTCTTGGCTGCGTGTGGTGGTTGATACGGGCGAGGAGTTCCGGCGCCTGCGGAAGACGATGCGCAGCAGCGGCTTGGTGACGGTGTGCGAGGAGGCCGGCTGCCCCAACATCTACGAGTGTTGGGCGGAAGGCACGGCGACTTTCATGATCGGCGGAGAGCGCTGCACGCGCTCCTGCGGCTTTTGCTTGGTCGACACTCGGCGCCCCGGCCCGCTGAGCGCGGATGAGCCCGAGCGGGTGGCCGAGGCGGTTTCCCTCATGGGCCTGAGCTACGCCGTGATCACTGGCGTAGCCCGCGACGACCTCCCCGACGGAGGGGCGGAGCATTTTGCCGCCACCATCAGGGCAGTCCGCCGACGCTGTCCGTCTGTGAGCGTAGAGGTGCTCATCCCCGACTTCAAAGGCGCCCCGGCGGCGCTCGCTGCGGTTACCAACGAGCGTCCCGACGTCTTGAATCACAACCTAGAGACTGTCGCCCGCCTGCAGCGCCAGGTGCGTCCTTCGGCAGGCTACGCCCGCAGTCTGGCTCTGCTGGCTCGGGCTGCCGGGGAGGGTCTGCTTACCAAGTCTTCTCTTATGCTCGGACTGGGAGAGGAGTTTTCCGAGGTCTGCGAGGCGATGGCAGATCTGGCCGGAGTGGGTTGCGCCATCCTCACGATTGGCCAGTACCTCCAGCCGACGAGCAGTCATCTTCCCGTGGCCCGATGGTGTCCGCCGGAGGAGTTTGAGGAACTAGCCGAGATCGGGCGCCGACTAGGTTTTGCCCACGTGGAGGCCAGCCCGCTCACCCGTTCGAGTTACCACGCCGCTGGCGCCGCTCGAGCCGCCGCCAACCCCGCCGGCTGGACGGAATTGGCGGGCAGGGTGCGGGGGTCGCTCATCGCTTAGGCGGCAGCGGTCGGCCTTGGGAGAAGTTGCTGGGTTGCCTCGGGGGCATGCTGGGCTGCTCAGGCGGACTTGCCCGGGTTCGGGGACAGACGGGATTTTCGATCACGATGGGGGGTAGGCGGTGAGCGAAGTGCACGCAGCAGGGGTTTTGCTGCAGTGGGCGGCCGGAGGTTTGTTGTTCCTGTGGGTCACCACCCGACGCCGGGAGGTAGGGCCGGGATACGGCTGGCTGCTGCGTTCAGTATTCGCCGCTCTTGCGGGCATCGCCGGGGTGGTCGGATTGATCGGGGGGTCATACCCGTTGAGGGATGCTGCCGCTCTGGCCGCCGCAGCCGCGGCGTTGGGAGTCGGAGTGGTTTCCTGGCGGCGGCGCGACGCTTCTGACGGCTTCCCTCCCAATCTCGATCTCCTGGCCCCGGCGGTGGGATTCTTGGGGGTCGTAGCCGAAGGTGTGTCGGTCGGCGGCAGCCTGGGGCTTTCGCTGGCGCGCGTGCTGATCGGCTCTCTGTTCCTGGGAGTGGTAACCGACGCAATGCTGTTGGGACACTGGTATCTGGTGCAGCCCGGTCTGCGCCGCGCCCCTCTGGTGCAGCTCGTGCGCTGGAGTCTCGGGCTCTGGCCTCTGGAGGTGGCGGTGATGCTCATACCCACCGGAATGGCGTCGGTGTTGAGCGGCTCGGTAGACGACGGCTTCGGCGGTCTCTTGGGCTGGTTCTGGATACCTTGCGCTGTGCTGAGCGGCTTGCTGCTGACAGCTGCAGAGGCTTCGCTGAGGGTGAAACGTTACGCCGCTGTAATGGCCGCCACGGGTCTCCTTTACCTAGCGATCATGACCGCCTTCGGCATGGACCTGCTCGCCCGGATATCGCTGCGCCCCTGAGGCCGCTCAGGAAACGCTCACGGCCTTGCGCGCCAGTGTCTCTAAGGCCTCAGCGCGAGGGTCGGGGGGCGCTGTGCTGCGCCGCATCAGAACGAGCGTGCGCGTGGCAGCGGGTTCGGAAAATACGTCGCTCAACCCGCCGGATCGGCTGCCCACCCTCTCGGGGAGCACGGTCCAAGTGAGCCCGACTTCAGCCAACTGCCGGAGCACCTCGGGGTTGCGTGATTCCATGGTCACCGACGGAGCGATTCCTGCGTCGGCCAGCCCCTTGTCGATGAGGGCGCGGGTGCGCGACCCACCGGGGTAGAGCGCCCAATCCACTTCCGCAGGGTCTTCTTGCGGGTTGCGGGCGTAGACGCGCAGGGCTTCTTGGCAGATCGGCGAAGCCGTGAGTCCGTCGCGGTCGTGGCCCACACAGAACACAAGGTCGAGGTCGAAATCAGCCAAGCGGTCGCACAGAAGGTCGGTCGCCTCCACCACCACTCGCAGGCGCACGTCGGGGCGGGTATTGCGGAAACCCGCCAGAGCCTCAGGCAGGAGGTAGAGCGCTGCGGCGTCGATCAACCCGATCCTCAGCAGTCCGGTGCTGCCCGTTCGGTAGGCGTCAAGGCGGGCCTGCAGCTCCCCGGTGCGCCCCAGAACCTCCGCGGCGAACTGCGACATCATCTCGCCGGCTTCGGTGAGGCGCCGCCGCCGCCCGTCCTGTTCAAAGAGGTCCAACCCCAGCCGTTTCTCCAGAACCGCCAGGCTCTGCGAGAGAGCCGGTTGGCTGACCCCCAACTCGTCGGCGGCCTCGGTGAAAGTTGATAGGCGGGCAGCCTCCTGCAAGTAGGAGAGAGTGCGGGTGCTCACGTCTAGCCGCGGAAGTTCTGGTTTCTCAGAGGGGTTTCCTGAGGCGCTTGCAGTCTCCGATGGGGGGGTCATAAAAGGGGAGTTCATAAGCAATACTATAAATAAGTCTTATCAATTAAGTCATTTTGTTCCGATTTGCGGATATATTTGTTCATCAAAACGAAGGAGCAGACCATGGGCAGCATCAACGTGGGAATAGTGGGAGTAGGCAACTGCGCCTCCTCCCTCATCCAGGGAGTGGAGTACTACAAAGGCATCGGCACGGAGGAAGACATCCCCGGCCTCATGCATCCGGTGCTGGGCGGGTATTCCATTGAAGACCTTAACTTCACCTCAGCGTTTGACGTAGACCGCGACAAGGTGGGCGAAGACCTCGCCAAGGCCGTCTTCGCAGGAGCGAACAACACCGTCCGTTTTGCCGATGTCCCCGCCTCTGGAGTGACCGTTCAGCGCGGCCCCACCCTCGACGGCATCGGCCGCTACACCGCTGAGGTGATCAAAGAATCCCCGCATGAACCCGTTGATGTTGTCGAAGTGCTGACTAAGACTGACACGCACGTGCTTGTCTCGTATCTCCCTGTGGGATCCGAACAGGCGGCGCGCTGGTATGCGGAGCAGGCACTCGCCGCCGGCTGCGCTCTCATCAACTGCATGCCCGTGTTCATCGCCGGCGACGAATCCTGGGCGGAGCGTTTTCGCCGCAAGGGCGTCCCGATAGTGGGGGATGACATCAAGTCTCAGGTCGGGGCCACGATCGTGCACAGGAACCTGGTGCATCTTTTCCAGGACAGGGGGGTGAGGATAGACCGCACCTACCAACTCAATTTCGGAGGCAACACAGACTTCCAGAACATGCTGGAGCGGGACAGACTGGAGTCCAAGAAGATTTCCAAGACGCAGGCGGTCACCAGTCAGCTCCAGCGCGAACTGGAGGGCTCCGACGTGCATGTCGGCCCTTCCGACCACGTGCCTTGGCTAGAGGATCGCAAGTGGTGCCACATCCGCATAGAAGGCACGACCTTCGGCGACGTCCCGCTCAACCTGGAGTTGAAGCTGGAGGTCTGGGACAGCCCCAATTCTGCGGGAGTGGTCGTCGACGCCGTGCGCTGCGCTCAGATCGCCCTGGACCGCGGCATCGGCGGGCCGTTGTACGGACCCTCGGCTTACTTCATGAAGTCGCCTCCCCGCCAGATGCGAGACACCGAAGCCCACGATGCCGTGGAGGACTTCATTGCAGGGCAGCGGCGGTCTCCTCGGTCGGGCCTCTAGCGAGTTCTCTGCCCCGCGGCGGGTTCGCTCCCGCCCACGGCGGATTGGGTGTTCCGCATACCCTTCATACGACCGGCAAGCCCCTTCCTTCCACGAAAGCAGGAGAAACAGTGAGCATCAAAGTCACCCTCGTTCGTTCAGTTCCCCTCAAGGCGGAGATCCGCGCACTGCCTGTGCGTTCCGACCGCCTGGGGGAAGAGCCCTACGACATTGACTGGAAGTTGCTGGAGGCGCTTGGCTTTGAGGGCAAGGCCAACCAGGTTCAGGTCGTCTCCTCCGACGGATGCCCGACCGCAGTGGTGGGGATGGGGCTGTCGGCTGAGGTTAGCGCAGCGGGCATGAGGAGCGCCTCGGCGGCGTTGGCCAGGGCGGCCAAGGGCTGCGGCTGGCTGGCGAGTTCCCTGCTCGACGCAGTCCCCGAGGACGCCTGCTTGGCGGAGTTCGCCGGGGCGCACATTGAGGGTCTCGTGCTCGGCTCTTACGGCTATCACGCTTACAAGAGCGACCCCAAACCCAGCAAACTCAAGAAGGTATCGGTGGTCTCGCCCTCAGACGACGAAGTGCGTAAGGCGCTGGTGCGAGGGCAGAGCGTTGCTGAGGCGGTGTGCTTCGCACGCGACCTGATCAATGAGCCGGGCGGCTCCCTTACCCCGAAGGCGCTGGCGGAAGCCGCCCGGCGGGTTGCCGCCCAGGGCGCGGGAGATCCGCTTGAAGTGGAAGTCTGGGACTTGAAGAGGATCAAAAAAGAGAAGTTGGGTGGTCTGCTGGGCGTGAACCGCGGCTCTGAGCAGGAACCCCGGTTCGTGAGGTTGGGATGGAACCCGCCGGAGGCGCAGGGCTTCCTAGCCTTGGTGGGTAAGGGCATCACCTTTGATTCGGGGGGTCTGTCCATCAAGCCAGCCTCGGGAATGGAGACCATGAAGATGGACATGAGCGGGGCCGCAGCCGTGCTGTCGGCGATGAAGGCTGTGAAGACCCTGCGTCCGTCGGTGCGCGTGGAAGCCTTCTTGCCGATCACCGACAATATGACTGGCGGAGACGCCACAAGGCCGGGCGACGTCCTGCGGATGCGCAACGGCAAGACGGTTGAGGTGCTCAACACCGACGCTGAGGGGCGGCTGATCTTGGCAGACGCCCTCTCGCTGGCCAGCGAAGCCCAGCCCGACGCCGTCATTGATCTCGCCACGCTCACCGGGGCTTGCATGGTCGCGCTCGGAGCGAAGGTGGCAGGGTTGATGGGAAATCACGACGGTTGGGTGGAAGCCGTGAGGCAGGCTGCGGAGATCTCAGGGGAGCGGGTGTGGCATCTTCCGCTGCCCGCCGACTACCGCAAGCAACTCGATTCCGAGGTCGCGGACGTGAAGAACATCGGCAACCGCTGGGGAGGGACGCTCACAGCGGGGCTGTTCCTAGCGGAGTTCGCGGCGGACGGCATCCCTTGGGCGCACCTCGACATAGCCGGACCTGCCTGGGCGGAAAGCGCGGAGGATGAGACCACCAAGGGCGGCACCGGTTTCGGCGTCCGGCTGCTCCTCGAACTCATCCGACGTTTCGAGCCGCCGGTTTCCTGAGGGCAGTTCCTAAGGAGGCGGCTGCGGCTGGCGGATAACTCGTCGACGCCCCCCGCCGCGAAGAGACACGACGGGGTGCGGATCCCCGCCCGGGCGCAGTCGATACGCCAGAGGAGCGGGCTGGTCAGAAGGGCGGCTGCTATGTGGGAATTGCCCAACGACTGGCCTCAAACGCCAGGGCAGGGTGGATCTGCAAAGCGTGCAGGTGGCTTTCGATCTGTTCGGGCGAATCCCCGCATTCGTGCAGCACGGCCGCAATCTTCTTGGCGCGTTCAATCTCGCTTTTTGCCCAACTTGAGCCCATCGAGCGGATGCACTTCTGGTGTGCTTGTCTCAGAACTTCAGGCATGCGCTCGATCATCCTGGGGGAGACGCTCGGAAGGCGGCTCCTGACGAAGAGGGTGGAGTTGTCGCCCCTTTGCATCAGGCCAAATCGGCAGCAGCGCTCCAGCGCTTTCCCAAAGGCGGACTTGAGAGCAGACCGCCCGCTTAAACCGATTTCGCGGGCGCACTCGCTGGCGTCGAGTTCGAAGCCTGCAGGGAACTTCTCTATGAGCAGGGAAAGCCTTCTCAGAAGCCAAGTAGCGGAAGGACCGAGCGCGCCCAGCCAGAAGAGTTCCACGTATGGCGACCGGGGATGATGCCCGTAGGTCTGCAGGCTGGGGTCGTCCCAGGATTCCACCCACAGCATCGGGGAGTCGGGCGGATAGTCCGGGCGTTTGCCATTTTGCTGCGGCTCTGCTCCGTTCTGCTTGAGAGCAAGTGCTTCGGTGAGTGCTGATTGGTTCATCCGTTCGTCTCCTTGTTTGCTGTCTCCTTGTTTTCTAATTCACTATTCTCTAGTTCATTAGTCGTTATATCAATCAATTTTATATAATTTAGGTTATTCTATATCTACCAATGTCTATTTGACAACCCAAAGTTTTATGCGCTTTTTGGCTATCCCGAGTCCCTATGTCCGACCGCCTTCGTCTAGTCGATTTCGCAGGTAAACTCCAGGGGAGCGGCTTTCGCAAGCGACAAGCCGCGAGCCACCCCAGCTAGGAAAGACCCCAGCTAGGAAAGACACCGGACAAACAAGTACAAGGGAGGAGACGTGGCTACTTTCAGGGAAATTCTCACGGACGTGAAGTCCAGGGTCCAAGAGGTGGACACCGCCGAAGGAGAAAGGCTTCGAGATCAGGGAGCGGTCTTCTTAGACGTGCGTGAGCCCGACGAGTACGAGCAAGGCACCATCCCAGGCTCCGTACACATTCCGCGAGGTCACCTCGAGGCGAACGTTGAGGCCCGCGTGAGCCGGGACGTTCCGGTGGTGGTCTACTGCGCAGGCGGGGTCCGCTCGGCGTTTGCAGCTGAGACGCTGCAGGTTTTCAGCTACACGGACGTGGTCTCAATGGACGGCGGCTTCAACAAGTGGAAGGACGAAGGCCGTGAGTGGGCGGCGCCAAGATCTCTGAGTCCGGAGCAGCGCAACCGCTATCACCGCCACATCCTTCTACCTGAGGTGGGAGAGGAAGGCCAGACGCGACTCCTTGACGCCAAGGTCCTCTGCCTAGGCGCTGGAGGTTTGGGATCGCCGGCTGCGATCTATTTGGCAGCAGCGGGCGTGGGCACGATCGGCGTGGTTGACATGGACGTGGTGGACGCCTCCAATCTTCAGCGCCAGATTCTTCACAATCAGGACAGGGTGGGGGAGCGCAAGGTCGACTCCGCCAAGAAGACCATCACGGAACTCAACCCCGACGTGAACGTGGTGGGGCACGACGTTCGTCTAGACGCCCACAACATTCTTTCAATCATTGAGGGCTACGACGTGATTGTCGACGGCGCCGACAACTTCCCGGTCCGCTACATGCTCAATGATGCTTCGGTGAAGTTGGGGATTCCCGTTGTGCACGGCTCTATCTTCCGCTTTGAAGGGATGGTCACCGTTTTTGATCCCAAGGAGGGTCCGACCTATCGCGACCTAGTGGCCGAGCCGCCTCCGAGCGAGTTGGCGCCTTCTTGCGCCGAAGCTGGCGTGCTGGGGGTGCTGCCGGGGGTGGTGGGTTCTCTTCAAGCCCTGGAGGCGCTGAAGATCGTCTTGGAGCACGGCGACGTCCTGCGAGGGAGGTTGTTGACGTTTGATGCGAGCAACATGACTTTCCGCGAGTACCGCATCAGGCGAGACCCCGCCAACGAGGTCACCTGGGAGAACCGAGACCGCATAGAAGTGGTGGAGCTTGAAGGGTTGTGCGCCCCGGCTCCGCTGCTTTCCTAGGCCCGGCGCGCTCTGCCTGGGAGGCGGGTCAGCAGCAGGAGCGATCCGAACAGGGCCAAGCTCAAGGCGGTAAGCGTGAGCGTGGCCATTCCGTTGCTGGGCGACCGGTTCCAGGTCGGATTTGATATGGAGGGCTGAAGTTTCCCCGACTCCTGGGAGCGCTTGGTAGCTGATGTCCGTATGGCCTGGGCGAGCAGCACAGGATCTTCGGCTTCCTTAGCGAGTTGGACTGCGGCGATTTCCCCCTCGGTTTCTTCGGCTGGGGCTGTCTTGCGGGCAGTGGCCTCGGCCGCGGAGACGAAACGCGACGCTCCGGCTTCGTTGTTTGCCGTCAGGGTGATCCGGTAGGTCGCGCCTTCGGTGAGATCCGAGATGATGAAACTAGTGCCGGTAGAGGTTGCTTCCTTCTTTTCGCCGACCTCTTCGCTCTCTTCGCCCTCCACCTCTGAGGTTTCCAGAGGCACCCACGTGATCGTATAACTGCTTACTGGGCTGCCGCCGTCTTCGGCGGGAGGCTCCCAGGTGATTTCCAAGGCCTCCGACCTGTGGACGACCTTCACGCCCCGCGAGTGACCAGGCGTAGTGATGGGCGTGGTGCGGAGTTCTTCTGAAGAGGTGGAAATCCCTACTTCGTTGTTGGCCTTGACGGCTACTGAGTAGGTAACGCCGTTCGTGAGACTCGCGATGCGGTAGCCGGGCGTTTCCACGTCCATGCTGGATGGCTCTTGAACTCCTGCGCCCTCCCCCGTCAGGGGTGACCACGTGACCGTGTAGCCGATCACTTCCATGCCGCCGTCGTCTTTGGGGGGAGCCCAGGCGACGTCGATGCTTGCGTCGCCGCGGGTCAACGTGACTTTCCCTGGGGCGCCTGGCAGACCGGCCGGGGTGGCTTCGATCGGCGTAGAAGGTTCAGAACTTCCCAGTTGGTTGCGGGCTGAGACAGACACCGAATAGGTGACTCCGTTTATTAGTCCTTCGATCGTGTGGTCGTCGTCTCCGGCTGTCAGAGCAGCCGAGCCCCCCGACGCACCGGCGTCTTCGGGATTCGCTTCGGGGTTGGATGCTGGCTCCCAGGAGACCTCATAACCCTCTATCTCTAGACCGCCGTTGTCCGACGGAGGTTCCCAACTGACGCTGATCCTGCCGTCGCCGCGGCTCGCGAACACCTCCCGGGGGGAGGAGGGCAGTCCTGCGGGAGTGGCGCTCACGTTCGCGGAAGGAGAAGACGTCCCCACGATGTTTCTTGCCGCCACGTGGATGGAGTAGGCGAGACCGTTGAGAAGTTCTGGGACATCGTAGGTGTTGCTTCCGGCGGCGGCTTCGAACGTCTTGGTTTCTCCGCCCGCAGGCGTAACGGAGACCAAGTAGCCGTTGATTTCCAGACCGCCGTTGTCTTTGGGGGGCTGCCAATTTACGTGGATGTGGCCGTCGTGGGCGTCCGCGGACACGCCTTCGGGTTTTCCAGGCGCCTTCGCCGGGGTCATGCGCTGCGTTTGACTTGGCTGCGAGGCGCCCACTTCGTTGCGGGCTTTCACAAAAACGGAGTATGTGACCCCGTTTTTTAAGTCGCCGATTCGGTAGCCGAGCGTTGACGTGGACGCCGAGACGACGCCACCGCCCTCCGGCTGCCAGGCGACCTCGTAGCCGGATATCGCACGCCCCCCGTTCTGTCCAGGGGGCGACCAGGTTACGTCGAGAAATCCGTTGCCGCGAGAAAGCGCAACGTTCAAGGGTGCGCCGGGTGGTGACAGCGGAGTCCCCGAAGAAGCGACCGGGGCGGAGCGCCCTGACTGGTTCTTAGCGGCGACCGAGACTTCGTAGCGGGCACCGTTGGTTAACTGGCCGATGCGAAGGCTGGTGGCGGAGGTTTCGTGGTGCTGAGAGCTGCCGTCTCCGGTGCGCCAGGTGACGACGTAAATCAGGTTGCTGCTTCCGCCGTTAGAGGCAGGCGCCGACCATCTGACGAGGAGTTCTTCGGCGCCGGGGGTGACTGAAACTCCCTGAGGCACGGATGGCTGGGTCACCGGAGTGGTGGTCGGCGCAGCAGACGCAGAGGGAGGGGTTGGGGCGGCCTGCTCAATGGGCGGGGGCAGGCCTGTGGAAGTGGCTTTGCCGAAGGTCAGTTTCGTGGACATCAGGTGGCCGCCTCTGCCGTTCGATCCGGGGAGTTCCGGGAGGCCGTCCGCCTTGGCGCCGGCGTTGATGGCGCTCACTAGACGGGCGCCGGAGACCCTCTTTGAGCCGGACGTTCCTGTGAGATGCACCGTCGCTCGGTCAATTCGCCCCGAAGGGCTGATGTTTCCGCTTACCTGAATGCTCTGGAGCGTGCCCACGCTGGTATCGCCTGTCCGGTTCAGCCATTTGCTGAGAGCGGCGACGCTGTAGGTGCGCGACCAGTTGGCGAATGGATCTGCGGAGGTGTAAGGATCGGGGGTTGCGGTCAGGTACGGGAGGCTCTTGGTGAAGGCGTAGCCGCTGTTTTCGGTGTATCCGCCGTTGGACGTGGTGAAGGCTGCCAGGATGGGCTGATTGCCGTAGGTGAGTATCTGTCCGGCGGTGTCCTGCACTGCGTTCAGCCAAGGAGCGGCGTTCGGAGCCGCCTCACGATCATTGCCCGCGTAGACCTGATGGTAGGTGTTGGCGTAGAGCTCAAAGGGTGCCCTCCAGCCCGCATCGCTCCGTCGCCAGGAGGTGATGTGAAGGGCGTAGGTCCGAGAGGCCACTGCCTGCGCCCGAAGCGATTCCGTGGGCCAGGTCGGCGGGATTTCGGCGATTCCCTTCAAGTAGTCTTCTATGGGGAGCGAGGCCAGGACGATGCGGTAGGAACTCTCCGTGAGCTTGGTCAGTTCCATCTGTCCGTGCGAGTAGGAGCGTCTCGTGGACGAGGTTTCCACAGGTGTTCCGTCGGCGGTGATGATGCGAAAGACCCCCCCGGCGCACCCCGTTTCGGGACACATGTTTACGCCGTCTGACGTGCTTGCAGTCCAAATTCCGCCGCTGAGACCGACTGTGAAGAGTTGCGTTTGTGAGGAGGTGTAGACGGAGACGCCGTCAATGGTGATCTCGAAAGCCCCTCGGGGTCGGAAACGGCTGCTGTCTCGAGCGGTCGCCAGCAGAACCTTGAGGTCGTTCTGCGTCCAGCCGGTGGCGAGGGTAGTCCCTGGGTAATAGAAAGCCAGGATCTGGCTTGCGCTTTGACCGGCTTCGGCGCGAAGCTTCATTCCGTAGTGGCTGATTCCCACGCCATGACCCCAGCCACCCCCTTGGAAAGTCACCGAATCGCCCGCGGCGAGATTGGAGATACCGAATCCGGCGGACTGACCTGCCGTCGGGTTGGTGAGCGTTGGCGCGAGGAGCAGTGCGGGAGCCGCGCCGACGAAAAGCATGAAAGCGACGGCGCGTGCGCGCAAACTTGAATTTTTCAAGCGATTGTTAACCTTGGTGGCGCCGCCCCCGTTGCCAAAGACATTATGCCCGATTTCCGCCTTTGATGCAAGCCCTGATTCGGCGGCTTAGGCTGATTTTGGTGTGGAAGGCCTTGATAACCGGAGCAACCGGCCAGGACGGCTCTTATCTAGCAGAGTTTCTCCTGGCTAAAGGGTATGAAGTTCACGGTGTGGCGAGGCGGACTTCCGCAGAGGATCGCTCCCGGCTTGACGGAATTTTTTCCGGGGAAGCGGCTGACAAGTTTCATCTGCACAGAGCCGACATGGGCGACGGAGGCTCGTTGGGCCGCTTGTTGAGTGAGATCCAGCCTCATGAGGTCTACAACCTTGCGGCCCAGAGCCACGTGGGGGTGTCGTTTGAGGTGCCGGAGCAGACTGTGGACAGCACCGCCCTGGGTTTGCTGCGTCTGCTGGAGGCCCTGCGCTGTTTCTGTCCGACGGCTCGCTTCTATCAAGCGTCCTCTTCGGAGATGTTCGGCTCCTCCTCCCTGCCTCAGAACGAAAACTCGCCTCTGCGTCCATTTTCTCCGTACGGATGCGCAAAGACCATGGGACATTGTTTGACCGGCATCTACAGGGAGGCGCATGGGTTGTTCGCGGTGAGCGGAATCCTGTTTAACCACGAGAGCCCGCGCAGAGGCGAAGAGTTCGTGACCAGGAAGATCACCAAGGCGGTAGCTTCGATTGCCCGGGGGCGTTGCAGCCATGTTGCTTTGGGCAACCTCGATGCCTGCCGCGACTGGGGGTACGCGGCCGACTACGTGGAAGCTATGTGGATGATGCTCCAACAGGACGAACCGGAGGACTTCGTCGTTGGCACCGGCGAGTCGCACTCTGTCAGGGAGTTCTGCGAGCGCGCCTTTGCCCAAGTCGGGTTGGACTGGCGTGAGCATGTCCGTTGCGATCCTGCGCTGATGCGTCCCATCGAGATTGCTCACCTCATCTCCGACCCTTCTAGGGCGCGCGAAACGCTGGGTTGGAAGCACACCGTGGGCTTCGAAGATCTAGTGGCGCTTATGGTCGACGCCGACCTTTCTGCGCTCTCGACCTGAGCGCACTCCAAGGGGTACCTGCGAGGGTACGTATGGGAGGCGCCGGCGTCCCCTCCCCCGGAGCGCCTAGGGACAGGGGATCTTGTTTCAGCGCTGAGGCGCAGAGACGTCACCTCCGACGTCACCCCGCTGCGGGCTTCCGGCTCGGCGAAGGCAATCCTGGAGCGCCTTCAGGGCCGCCCCATGCGTGAGAAGCTGCAGGGGATCGCCGGAGAAGGTGAGCCTGCCTAGGAGAAACTCCTCGTGGGCGTCGCGTTTTCCTTTCGCTATTCCCTCGGCGACTTCAAGGTCGTGGCGATAGACGACAGTGGCGTCGGGATTTACTCCGAGCGAAGCCGAAGCCCCTTGGATGCTGATGGTGACGTAGAAAGCGGCTTGTCCTTCGTCGGGACGTCTGATCAGGTGTTGGACGATGAGAGGGACGTCTGAGACTTCGTCGCAGGAGATTGACTGCAACGCCTCGTTAAGGTCGTCGAGCCACTCCGCGCTCAGAAAAGGCGCCACGGGCTTCCCTCCCAGGGGCTTACCGAAGGGGCTGGGGCGGGCCGGCCAAGGGGAGCGGGTGTTTTAGTCGGTCACCTGCTGGAGAATTCCCTCGGCGTGTTCCCAGCAGATCAGGCGTTCCAGCCAGGTCTCCACGTAGGCCGCTCGGGCGTTTTGGTAATCAAGGTAATAGGCGTGTTCCCAGACGTCGAGAGTCAGAAGGGGAGTTCTTTTCTGACGCTGAGGCACTTCGGCATTGGGGGTCGTCATGATCTCCAATCCGTCGGGCCCCGAGACCAGCCACGTCCAGCCGGAGCCAAAATGCCCGCAGGCGGCTGCGGTGAACTCTTCTCGGAACCTGTCCACGCTGCCAAAGTCCCGGGTTAGGGCGTTAGCCAGTTCTCCTCTGGGGTTGCCTCCCCCTTCGGGGTGGGTGCTCTGCCAGTAGAAGGTGTGATTCCAGACTTGGGCGGCGTTGTTGAAGACGGCGCCGGAAGCGGAGAGGAGAAGGCTTTCCAGGGGCGCTTGCGCATCAGGGCTGCCTGCCAGCAGGCGGTTCACGTTCTTCACGTAGCCTGCGTGGTGTTTGCCGTAGTGCAACTCGACGGTCTCTGTGCTTATGTAAGGCGACAGCGCGCTGTTTGGATAAGGAAGCGGGGGGAGTTCGATGCTCATGTTTGAAGGCTCTCAGATGATTTGTCGGATGATAGGGAAGAAAGGCGTCTGCCGGCGTTTCCAGCGACAAATGCCAATATAAAGGACAAGACCGCGCATACGACAGGCCAGAAAACTTCGTCGCCCGCCGGCCAAGCGAAGCCGGTGCCGTCGACCGCCTCCGAAGCGTCGGAGGATATCACTCCGACGCCCCCAGGCCAAGGCCAGAGAATGCGCAAAGAACCCAGCATAATCCCCACGATCAGGGACATCAGGACGTCGTAGTGGCGTTTCAGCAAAATCGCCAAGAGCGGCGAGGCGGTCGCCGCTCCCAGCAGGACGCCGAGGGTCACAAGTACTAGGGGAACGACCTCGATTTCCCTGAGGGCGTTGATGACGGCGGCGTACATGCCGAACATCAGCATCACGAAAGAGCCGGAAACGCCAGGCAGGAGCATGGCGCACACTGCTACCGCTCCGACCAGGAAGAAGGCGGTCAACGGGGGGTCTGTCGCCGGGGAGGCGCTAAGCCCGAACGCCCACCCGCTCCCGACAGCAGCAGCAGCGCACAGCAGTATCAGCCAAGTCCGCCAGCGCCCTAGGGTGCGCGCCGCCACCAGCGCGCTTGCTCCGACGAGGCCGAAGAAAGCTCCGGCCGTTGCCTCCGGGCGGTTCTCCAGCAGCCAGCCCATCGCCCGCGACAGCGATAGGAAGGCGGCTGCCGCTCCTGCGAGCAGGAGGATGAGAAACTTCCATTCCACGGAGGAAAGGTGGGTGCGGGTTCTCTGCCATCTGCCGAGAAGAAGCGCCCTTAAGGCGCTAGAAAGTTTTTTGAGTTCGCCCAGGAAGCGTTCGTAAAGGCCGCCGAGCAGGGCCACCGTGCTGCCGGAAACGCCCGGCACCAAGTCGGCGGAGCCCATAAAGAAACCGCAGATGCAGTAATAGACGTAGCTGAGTCCTCGGCGGCCCTCGATCATTCGACGGTATTGGGCAGGGACGCGGAACACCCCGGGCACCCTGACGGGCCTCAGTGTTGCCCGGATAGTTTTCGGTTCTTGAACTTGGCCTTTATGTAGTCCCTGTTGGTCCAGGCGATGAAGTCGATCGAGATTTCCTTAGGACAAGCCGCCTCGCATTCGCCGTGGTTGGTGCAGCTTCCGAAGTATTCCTCCATGACTTCCACCATGGCTTCGGTACGCTGCCAGCGCTCCGCCTGACCCTGCGGCAGCAGGTTGAGGTGCTGCACCTTGGCCGAGGTGAAAAGCTGGGCGGCGCTGTTGGGGCATGCCGCCACGCAAGCCCCGCAGCCGATGCACGCGGCAGCGTCAAAGGCGGTGTCGGCTACTTCTTTGGGGATGGGCGTCAGGTTGGCGTCGGGAGCCGCGCCCGCGTTGACGGAGATGTATCCCCCGGCGGTGATGATCTCGTCGAAAGCTGACCTGTCCACCACGAGGTCGCGGATTACGGGGAAGGCTCTGGCCCTCCAAGGTTCGATCGTGATCCGCTGCCCGTCGGAGAACTGGCGCATGTGCAGCTGGCACGTGGCGGTTCCTTGCTGGGGGCCGTGCGCTCTTCCGTTGATCATCAGGCCGCAGGTGCCGCAGATGCCTTCTCGGCAATCGGATTCGAAAGCCACCGGCTCCTTGCCTTCCAGAGACAGGCGTTCGTTCAAGAGATCCAGCATCTCTAGGAAGGAGGCGTTCGTGCTGATGTCCGTGAGGTCGTATTCCTCAAAGCCGCCGCCATTGTCGCGTCCGTTCTGGCGCCACACCCTCAGGCGCAGGTTCAGACGTTCGTCTCCGGCGGAGTGTTCTGCCGCAGTTCCTTTGGAAGTTTGTTTTCCGATTCTCACTTGTACGACCTCTTCGTGGGCGTGACAGTTTCGAATTTGAGTTGTTCGCAATGGCGGACAGGAGAGGAATCCGCCCCCGTCCACTCCCAGGCAGCCGCGTGTGAGAACCTTTCGTCGTCGCGGAGAGCCTCGCCCTCGGCGTCCTGGTGTTCTTCGCGGAAGTGTCCTCCGCAGGACTCCTCTCTTTCAAGGGCGTCTCGTACCATCAATTCCCCCAGTTCAAAAAGGTCGGCCACCCTGCCCGCCCGTTCTAGAGATTGGTTGAGCGTTCCCGCCGACCCTGGCACCCGCACGTCTGCGTGAAACTCCGCCGCTAGTGCGGGAATTTCGGAGAGAGCTTTTTCCAGTCCGGCGGCGTTGCGAGCCATCCCGCAGTGTTCCCACATGATCTTGCCGAGTTCCCGGTGGAAGAAGTCCACGGTCCGGGAGCCGTTGTTGTCAAGGAAGCGTGAGGTGCGCTCGGCGACGCCCGAGACGGCCTCGCTGAAGGCGGTGTGGTTAGTGGAGATCGGCTCGAGATTCAGGAAGTCAGCCAGGTAGCCGCTGATCGTGTAAGGGAGCACGAAATAGCCGTCGGCCAGCCCCTGCATGAGGGCGGAGGCCCCGAGACGGTTGGCTCCGTGGTCTGAGAAGTTGGCTTCCCCTACCACGAACAAGCCCGGCAGGTTGGACATCAGGTTGTAGTCCACCCAGAGACCGCCCATGGTGTAGTGGACAGCGGGGTAAATGCGCATCGGCGCTTTGTAGGGATTTTCCCCGGTGATGTGCCCATACATATCAAAAAGGTTGCCGTACTTGGCCCTGATGGTCGCTGAGCCGTCGCGGGCGATGGCGTCGCCGAAGTCGAGGTAGACGCCGTTTCGCAGCGGCCCTACACCTCGTCCTCCGTCCACCACTAACTTGGCGTTGCGCGAGGCCACGTCTCGGGGCACAAGGTTGCCAAACGACTTGTACTTCTTCTCCAAGTAGTAGTCCCGCTCCGATTCTGGTATTTGTTCCGCGCTGCGGTGATCGTCGTGCTGGAGCGGCACCCAGATGCGTCCGTCGTTGCGCAGGGACTCCGACATGAGGGTGAGTTTGGACTGGAAGTCCTCACTAGGGGGAATGCAGGTCGGGTGGATCTGCGTAAAACAGGGGTTTGCGAACAGGGCGCCGCGGCGGTGCGCCCTCCAGGTGGCCGTGACGTTGCACATCTTGGCGTTGGTGGACAGGAAGTAAACGTTGCTGTAGCCGCCGGTGGCGAGGACGACGGCGTGCGCTGAGTGAGCCCGGACTTCGCCGGTGAGGAGGTTGCGCGTGATGATGCCGACCGCCTTTCCGTCGACCGCAACCAGATCCAGCATCTCCTCTCGGGTGTGAAGTTCCACGCTTCCCGCCGCCACTTGACGCATCAAAGAGGAGTAGGCGCCCAGCAGAAGCTGCTGCCCGGTCTGGCCGCGGGCGTAGAAAGTGCGCGACACCTGTGCGCCGCCGAAAGAGCGATTGTCCAGCATCCCGCCGTATTCTCGGGCGAAAGGGACGCCCAACGCCACGCACTGGTCGATGATGTTGGTGGAGACTTCCGCTAGGCGGTACACGTTGGACTCGCGACTGCGGTAGTCGCCGCCCTTGATCGTGTCGTAGAAGAGCCGGCGGGTGCTGTCTCCGTCGTTCTTGTAGTTCTTGGAGGCGTTGATTCCTCCTTGGGCGGCGATGGAGTGCGCCCTCCGAGGGGAATCGTGGTAGGTGAAGACCTCTACCCTGTAGCCCATCTCCCCAAGGGAGGAGGCGGCTGATGCGCCAGCCAGACCGGAACCCACCACGATGATCGTGAAACGGCGCCGGTTGTTGGGATTGATGAGCGGGAGGGAGAACTTGTGTTTCGTCCAGCGTTCCTCTATCGGCTCGTCCGGGGCGTTCGAGCGCAGGTCTCCGATCATGCTGAGAATTTGCCGTCCGGCGCTGCGAACTCCCCTTCCGGCGTAGGGAGGTTATAAATCGCCCGAGTCGAGACCCCGGTAGCGTCCCGATATTTTGACTGGCCCTCGTCGTCGATTATCCCTGCTTGCGTGAGGATGGGGAAGCTGAGGTTGCCGATGAGGATTACTCCAGCAAAGAGCCTTGCGAAGTTACGTCGCAAGCTGTTCCACCGGGGGCTGTTGATACCCAGACTCTGGAACATGCTCCAAGCCCCGTGGTAGATGTGCACAGCTAATGCCACGTTGGCGACTATGTACCAGATAGCCACGGGGAGGTTGGACAGGCTCGCACTGACGTTGTGATATGGGTCGCCCCTCACGTAGTCGGGATTGAAGTGACCCCAGGTGAGGTCTGCTAGGTGGTACACCAGGAACAGGGCGACGATGGGGCCTGTCCAGCGCATTGTGCGCGAGGCGTAGGAGGCGGCGATGTAGTCCTGTCCCCCTTCGCAGCGCCGAGAGGCGGCTCGGCTCATGCGGGTGAGTCCGTAGGCGGAGTGGATGTGCAAAGCGAAAGCTGCAATGAGCCCGGCGCGCATGCCCCAGAGCAGCCAAGTTCGAGGGACGATGTCTCCTCCGAGGTCGCGTAGGGCTTCTGCGTACTCGTGCGTTTCGACGGGGCCTTCGTATAGGTGCAGATTGCCGATCATGTGGATGAGCACGAAGGCCAGCAAGGCCACTCCGGTTATGCCCATGACCCACTTCTTGCCCACTGCCCCCGAATAGATGTTCAAGGGCCATGGCAGGACGATTCGACGGCGAGGCGCCTTCTTGGTGTGTTGTTCGAGAGAGTTCAGGGTCAATGGGGTCTCAGTTGGAGGGAATTCCGAAGGAGGATGAAGAATCCGGAAACAGGCTACAAGGGCGCGTCAGTGTCTTGCGCTCTTCGCACGGTTGCCGCAGGGGTTGCCGCAGGGGTGGTGGGGGAGGTCGGATGAGCGGCGTTCTACGGCAACTTCAGCAATCCGGATTCCCTGTTGCTTTTCCCCTGTGCATCGCACATACTGAATACAGTGATGTAATTACAGAGTTGTAACTACACATAAATTTTAACGCGGCGCGCTCGGCTCCGCATAAGCGGCTCTTGAGGGTCGAGAAAGGACTTAGCGATGAGTATTTACGAACTGTCCCAGTTGGTCGATCCGGATTCCCGCTGGCAGGCGCTGGCCAACTGCCGCGGCTTGGATACCGATCTTTTCTACCCCGACAGGGGAGCTTCCACGAAAGACGCCAAGAGAGTTTGCTCTGGCTGCGAGGTGCAAGAGGAATGCTTGGAGTACGCAATCGACAACGGGGATAAGTTCGGCATCTGGGGCGGAATGAGCGAGCGCGAACGGAGGGAAGTCCGCCGAGAGCGCGCCCTGCTGCGCGGGCAGAAGCCCGCTTAACTTTCTTCAGCCTGAAAAGTTCAGCCGACTCCTGCTTGGCCGCATCTGACCAACGGGCGAGCAGATGACGTGCTCGACGCTCGGTTGCCGGTAGCCTTAAGGTATGCCACTGGCCATAATCAGTACCACCGAGTTGATCATCGTCCTCGTCATCCTTTTGTTGCTCTTCGGGGCGGCGAAACTCCCCAAACTGGCGCGCTCTATCGGGCAGGCACAGAAGGAGTTCCGGAAGAGTTCCGAGGAAACTGGGGAGGCTTCTGGCGGCGGCGAAGCTCCCTCGGAGGGCAACAAAGCCCCATCGGCGGATAAGACCCCGGCCGAGAAGACCTAGCTGGCGGTTGAGTCGTCGGCGGGCATTGACCTCTAAGGTCGTGTTCCATGCACGCCGGCAAAGCTAAACGCCGGCAAGCTAGATCCCCTAGAACCCAAGAGGACAAATGACTGAGTCAGGATGGAATCCGGTCGCTGAAACCGAAGAATCCGAAGACCTACCCAAGGAAGGGCACGTAAAGATCATCTATACCGGCCCGGTGGCTCCTCACTGGGATTACCGTTCTAGTTTCGGAGACAATCAGGTCATAGAGGATTTCAAGATGCGCGCTGGGGCGCGTTTGCTCTTGCTGCCTCGCGATGACCCTCAGTTCCGCCGCAACTTCGAGCGCATAGTCAGGGACGCAGAGCGTCATAATCTCTTGCTCGAATGGGACCTCGGATACGAAACCGAGGAGGCCGTCTCCGCCGAGGCAAACCCTTCCTGAGTTAGGGAGGGGGAAGGCACAACCCCTTTCCGTCAAGCCCTTTCCGGATGGATCTCTGGTTGCTTCCAAACAGTTCAAGGCCGCACAGTTCAAGGCCGCGCAGTTCAAGGCCGCGCTGTTCAAGGCCGCGCTGTTCAAGGCCGCGCAGTGAGCCACTGTTCTCTCCTCGGAGGGCGGGCGTCTCAAATCGTTAAGTAGGCGTCAACTTCCATTCACCATTTACGCCGATTCGGCGTCTTCGTTTCGTTAGCTTGCGGGCCGCAAGAAGCAAACCGCAAGCAAACCAAGGAGAGAACAGAATGAACTATCTCCCCGGAGTACCGAAAACGCTCGTCGCCGTGATTGCCGCACTTGTCGCACTGTCCTTAACGGCTGCGTCCTGCGGAAACTCCGCAGGCGGAGAGACCGCGGGCAACGCCAGTTCCGGGAACGGCGGCGAAGGCGGCATCGGACTGACCGCCGCGTCGGTATTTTCCCCCACCACGATGCCGCCTGAAACCGCGGCGTCTGAGACGGCGGCTGCGTCGCCTTGGGTGTCTGGCAGCGTGACGATTTCGGGGTCTTCTACTGTTGAGCCCGTGTCCGTGCGGGTTGCGGAGTTGTTTAAGGAGGTCGCTCCGGACGTGGTTGTGACGGTGGACGGTCCTGGCACAGGGGACGGTTTCAAGTTGTTCTGTGCGGGCGAGACCGACATCTCTGGTGCGTCGAGGCAGATCAGGGACAAGGAGATGACTGATTGCGCGGAGGCCGGGATCGACTGGATCGAGCTTCGGGTAGCTATCGACGGCATTGCGGTCATGGCCAATGAGAGTAATTCCGCTGTGGAGTGTTTGAACTTTCAGGATCTCTACGCCATCGTAGGCCCGGAGTCCGTGGGCTTCGACAACTGGTCTCAGGCTGGAGACTTGGCGGCGCAACTGGGCTCCTCTACTTCCTTCCCTGATATGCCTCTCAGCATCAGTGCGCCGGGCACGGAGTCGGGTACTTACGACAGCTTTATAGAGATCGTTCTGGAGGACATCGGCGACTCCCGCGCCGAGGCGGAGATGATTTCGGAGGACGAGGCGGCCACGACTCGTCCCGACTATCGGTCGGCGGGCGACGACAACGTGATCATTTCTGGGATTCAGGATTCGCTCGGAAGTTTCGGATGGGTAGGTTTCGCCTACGCAGTGAACGCCGAGGGAGTGAAACTCTTGGAGGTTGACGGAGGAGACGGGTGCACGGCGGCCACTCCAGCGACGATCGCTTCCGGCGAGTATCCCGTTTCGCGTTCGCTTTACATCTACGTGAACGCGGGGAAAGCCCAGCAAAACCCCGCCGTGAGGGCTTATGTGGATTTCTACATGAGCGACAGCGGACTTCTCAAGGCTGTAGACGAAGTCGGCTACGTGCAGCTCACCTCATACGCCATAGCCGAAACCGGAGCCAACTGGACTAAAATGGTTGTCGGAAGCTAGCGGGTTTGCGGAGCGAAGTAGGCCCTCGGGGGCTTGTAGGTTCAGGTTGTGACTGCTGCCGTCCTTCCCACTAGGAGACAGCGTCCTGAATCGTTAGTTGCTGCGCTTAAGCAAGCCAAGGCCGTCCCGGCAGCGCTCTTCGTCGCCGGGACAGCCTTATTGGTGGTGTCGCCTTTCCTTCCATGGGTAGTGGTAGAAGGCACCGAAACGGCTCGAAACGCTTTCGATGCCAACCTTCCCTGGTTGCTCGGAGGCAGTGACCTAGGAGCACAAGAGGGAGGGTCGTTTGCCAACGGGTGGCTGTTCCTCCTATGCGCGGCCCTCTGCGCTGGCGTGGGTTATCCGTTGTTGTTGTTCAGGAGGGCGGCGTCATTGCCGATCTCTCTTATTGGAGGCGGGCTGGCTGTCTACGTGTTCTTCACAGGGTTTCGCTTTGACAGGCAATACGCCCTGGTACAGGAGAATCTGCCGGGTGCGGTAAGAGTTGGGTCGGGCCTATGGGTGGCTTTGGCCGGTTCTCTTTTGCTGTTTTCTACTTGCATAGCCGCCCGCATCTGGCTTTCCCAGAACCTCTACTCGGCGGGCGTCTCCGGCCCCGTAACCCTGGAAGCGCTGTCGGGTGACCGCGACCGCCGCGACCGCGAAGCCGGCGTGCGGGCGGCCGTCTTCCTGGCGGCCCTGGCTTCGGTTCTGGTCTCCGGGTTGATCATCTGGTCGCTAATGAGGGACGCCTTCGTCTTTATGTTCAACATCGACTGGGGTTCGCTATGGACGAGCGGCTGGTTTCCCCGTCGGGGTTTCTACGACGTCAAGACACTCCTCGTCTCCACGTTGTTAGTGAACGGCGTGGCGATGCTCATCGCAGCGCCCATTGGGTTGGGCTCGGCCGTCTATCTCTCCGAGTACGCCAAGCCCCGCACGCGCAAGATACTCAAGCCCACGCTGGAGGTGCTGGCCAGCATTCCCAGCGTTGTGCTTGGCTACTTCGCTCTGCAGTGGATTTCGCCGAACATCATCCAAGGCATCGGCGGCTGGTTCGGGCAGGAAGCCCCCCTCGGCAACCTCGCCGCCGCCGGCGTAGGCGTGGGCATACTCAGTTCCCCCCTAATGGCGTCTATTTCCGAAGACGCCATGAAGGCCGTTCCCAACTCCTTGCGTGAAGCTTCCGCCGGTCTGGGGTCTCGCAAGATCACTACCACGCTCAGGGTGGTGCTGCCAGCCGCCGTGTCCGGTTTGGTGGCAGCGTTCATCGTGACTTCTTCGCGCGCCGTCGGGGAGACCATGGTCGTGTTCATCGCCGGTGGGGGAGGGGACACCGCCATCTATACGCACAACGTCTTTGATGGCAGCTTGACGATGACCGCAGCCATGGCCTCTCTTGCTTCGGGCACCGACAGCGTGGTGGGGGAGGGTCTGACTTTTGAAAGCCTCTACTTCGTCGGCCTGATGCTGTTCGTCCTGACGATGGGCATGAACTTGATCGCCGACCGCTTCGTACGCCGCGTCAGGAACAAGTACTGACATGCGTTTAGGAAGGGTCTTCGACGAGCGCACTAGGACGGCGGTGACCGCCAGCGTCTACAAGAGCTCCCGCGACGTCTCCGGCGGCCTCTTTCGTGCAAGCTTGCTGCTTGCGCTGCTGCTGGCCTTGTTGATTCTTGGGGTGCTGATCGCTGACGTGTTGATCGACGGATGGTCGGTGCTCAGCACGCGTCTGAGGGAATTCCTTGGCGGCGAACTCAGATCTCGTTCCGAAGACCCTCTGCTGGGTGTATTCCAAGGCATCCGCGGATCGCTCTGGATCGCCGTGTTTGTTATCGTCCTGGCGTTTCCTCTTGGAATCGGGGCGGCAATTTATCTTGAGGAATACGCCCCCAAGTCCAAGTTGACGAACTTCATTGAGATCAACATACGAAACTTGGCGGGCGTACCTTCGGTGGTCTACGGCCTGCTTGGATTGGCGATTTTTGTGAGGGGCTTGGAAGACCTGACGGGCGGAAGGTCGGTGATCGCAGCAGGGATCACGCTGGCAGTTCTCGTCCTGCCTATCGTGATCATCACGTCCTCCGAGGCCATCCGGGCGGTTCCAGTGAGTCTCAAGGAGGCCGGCTACGGCGTGGGGGCGACTAGGTGGGAGGTCATTCGAACCCAGGTACTCCCCTACGCCGCCCCTGGTATCCTCACCGGCACTCTGCTTTCGCTCTCCCGGGCCATCGGCGAGGCGGCGCCGCTTATTCTCGTTGGTGCGGTGACGGGGTTTCTGGGCGGCCAATCCGGCCTGTTCGACCTCGCTCAGTTGCAGGAACGCTTCACCGCTATGCCCATCGTCATCACGCGCTGGGTGCAGCAGTCGGGACGGGATCCGGGCTTTGCTGCGGCTGCGGCTGCGGCAATCGTGGTAATGCTGGTCGTGGTCTTGCTGCTCAACTCGGCGGCCATCTGGTTGAGAAACCACTTTGAGAAGAAAAGAAGGTAATTTATGGCGTTGACCACTCGAGAGGCCCCTGAGGATTCGCTGTCCTCGGAGATAGCAGAAGTTTCCGGAAAGGACGCTTCCGGTCAAGGGGGCGAGGCGTTCGGGGAGGCGGAGGCTGGCTCTCCGGCGGCTTCACCCGCCGATGCCCTTGCCGAAGAGGCCGCGCCCGAGAACAAAATTTCAGAGGAGGTCGTCTTCAAAGTCAAAGACCTCAACTGCTATTACGGCGACTACTTAGCGGTCAAGGACGTGAGCATGGAGATCTTCGCCCGGGAGATCACCGCGATGATCGGTCCTTCGGGGTGCGGTAAAACTACGGTTCTGCGTTGCTTCAACCGAATGAACGACCTAGTGGAAGGCGCCAGCGCAGAGGGGCAACTCTTGTTCAGAGGCATCGACCTCTACGACCCCCGCGTCGACCCGGTGGAGGTGCGGCGCAGGATCGGAATGGTTTTCCAAAAGCCGAACCCTTTCCCCAAGTCGGTGTATGACAACGTCGCCTACGGCCCGAAAATCAGCAAGATTACGAAGTCAAAGAAGGCGCTCGGAGAGGTCGTCGAATCGTCTCTTCGGCAGGCAGCCCTTTGGGATGAAGTAAAGGACAGGCTAGGCGATTCGGCAATGGGGCTCTCCGGCGGACAGCAGCAGCGGCTCTGCATCGCCCGGGCGATTGCTACGAACCCAGACGTGCTGCTGATGGACGAGCCTTGCTCCGCACTCGACCCCATCGCCACGGCTTACATAGAGGAGCTAATGCACAATCTCAAGGAGAACTACACGATTGTGATAGTCACGCACAATATGCAGCAGGCCGCTCGGATCAGCGATCGGACGGCCTTCTTCACAGCAGAAGTCGATGCGGAAAGGCAGTCTCGCTACGGACTCCTAGTGGAGTTTGACGATACCGAGAAGATTTTCTCCAATCCGAATGACGAAAGAACAGAAAATTACATAACCGGACGATTCGGCTGACGTCGCGTCGCACGGTTTCCAAAGAAGGAAGTGAATCGTGGCAGAAATTTTTCGCCAGCCATTTCGCGAGGAACTAGATCAGGTCAAGGCAGGCATAGTTCGAATGGCCGGTCTAGTGGCGGAGGCCATCCCCAGATGCACAGAGGCTCTGTTGTTGGGTGACCTGACGGCTGCTAGGGAACTCGTTGAAGCCAATTCGGAAGTAGACAATGCTTCCCTGGAGCTCGAGCACAAGTGTCACCAACTTCTCGCCCTCCAGCAGCCCACCGCGGGAGATCTCAGAGGACTCTTGGCTGCCCTCGTCATCAACTACGAGATCCAACGCTCGGGAGGCTTGGTGGTGAACATCACCAAAAGTATGAGGCGGATCTACCCGGTGGAATTAGGGCCGCGCATGCGGGGAGTGGTCACGCAGATGGGCGAGGAGTCTCGCAGGCTCTTCCAGTTCGCCATCGATGCTTACGCCGAGAGTAACGCCGGGCTGGCGGCTGCTCTCGACGACATAGACGACAGGCTGGACCGTCTGAACCACCAGTGCCTGGCGCTGATAATCAGTACCGAAGGAACCGAAAGAGTGGAGCGTTCCAAGGGCATCCAACTGGCTCTGATCGCCCGTTACTACGAGCGCATCGGGGACCACGCCGTCAACATCGGCGGACGCGTGAGGTACATGGTCGACGCTTGGCGCCCTTCGCAGGAAGAAAATCCCGACGACGAACGGGAGGAACACGTCGAGGAATGACGGCGGTCGTGATAGTCCTAAGCCTGTTGCTGGGGGGCTTCGTCGTTTTCGGATTCGCGGCGGCTCAGCGCCGCCGCCGGGCAGCTAAGTTGGCTGCGGAGTTGTTGGCCTCTTCGGGAGCGGAAAACGGCGTCTCCGGGACTTTAGAAGAATGTCTGACGGATTTAGGGGCGCGGCAGAAGGTGCTCGCGGCGGAGATGGCCGAATCCGGGATGGTCAGGCGCCTTCTTGAGGGGGTTCTTTCGCGGATGGTTCAAGGGGTCATAGTCTGCGACGACGAAGGAAAGGTTGTCTTCCGTAAATACCAGCAATCGCTGGAGGCCAGTCATCACGGCAGAGCCCTGGTAGAGGCCGCTGCCGAGCGTGTGCTAGAGGAGGCTCTCGGTAAGGGCGCAACGGATGATAAGCCCCCTTGCGAGGCCGTTCTGCAAGAAGAGGTGCGTCTTTACGGCCCCCCCGAAAGGTTCTTGAGGATCAGCGCTTTCGTTCTTGCAGGAGGCGTGGCGGCTTCCATTGAGGACTGCACCGAACAGGATCGTGTGGAGGTGATGCGAAGAGACTTCGTGGACAACATCAGCCATGAACTGCGCACACCGGTGGGGGCCATGAGTCTTCTAGCGGAGACGATCTCAGAAGAGGAGGACGAGGCGACCGTTGACGTGCTCTCCAAGCGCATGATCTCCGAAGCCGAGCGCATGACGCGCCTCATCGAAGAATTGGCGGAGTTGGCGCGAGTAGAAAACGACCCTGGAGGAGAACGCGACTCTCAGGCGCTGCGGGAGGTGGTGGAGGAGGTCGTTGAGAGGCTCAAGGGCGCAGCCGAGCAGCGCGGGACTACGGTGAGCGTCTCCGTTCCCGACGAGCCCATCGTCGTGCTGGCTGACCGGCTCCAGATCGCCTCAGCCGTCCATAATCTTCTGGACAACGCCCTTAAATATTCTCCTGGCGGCAACGTGAACGTAAGAGTTCAAAAACTCGGAGAATTCGCCCAATTGGAGGTGCAGGACACAGGGATCGGCATACCCCGCAGGGACCAGGAGAGGATTTTCGAACGCTTCTACCGGGTGGATCGTTCTCGCACGACGTCCTCTGGAGGGATCGGGCTTGGCCTGACCATCGTCAAGCACGCTGCCATTAACCACGGAGGTGAAATATCCGTGGATTCCCTGGAAGGAGAGGGCAGCACCTTCACCTTGAAGTTGCCGCTTCTCAAGAAGTCTGCCCTGCTTGCGCTCCACGGGAACGCCGGAGAATCGGGGCGAGGAACTATTCTTTCCGGCATCGCTGATGAGATGAGTTCCTCATGATCCGTCCGCCCAGGGTTCTGGTGGTAGAAGACGAGGTTTCCTTCGTGGCGGCGCTCAGTTCCGGGCTGAGACGGGAGGGTTTTTCCCTTGACATTGCCCGTGACGGCAGGGAGGCTCTGGAGCGTTTCGAAGCCTGCCGCCCCGACGTGATTCTGCTCGACGTAATGCTCCCCCGCCTCTCCGGCCTCGATGTTTGCAGGCACATTCGCAACACCTCCGAAGTGCCGATCATCATGGTCTCGGCCAAGGGGGAGGAGATCGACACGGTCGTGGGTCTTGAAGTGGGCGCCGACGACTACGTGCCCAAGCCGTACCGCTTCCGTGAACTGGTTGCGCGCATACGCGCAGTCCTGCGCCGTTACGAGGTAAACGGGGAGGAGCGACGAAACACAGAGGACAACTCCCCGGGATCGCATGACGAGTTTCTGGAGGTGGGCGATGTCTCCATGGACACCCTGGCGCACGAGGTGAGAATCAGGGGCGAAGGAGTTCGTTTGCCACTCAAGGAGTTCGAGCTCCTGAGGGTACTCTTGGCGGGTGCGGGTCGGGTCATTTCAAGAGATGAACTCTTTGACGAGGTATGGGGCAAGGACTACGTTGGAGATTCCAAGACTCTCGACGCTCACATTCGAAGACTGCGGCAAAAAGTGGAGATAGACCCGTCCTCCCCCTGTTGCATCGTGACGATTCGAGGCGCGGGATACAAGTACGTTCTTCCCCAGTCCGACGGGAGGCAGGGAGCAAGTACCTGAGTAGAGGCGATGCCGGCTGAGGTCGGAGGGGGGTGGGTCCCCGTGGAACCGCCCTTGAATCCTCCTACGCACCCGCCTGCGATCACTCAGGGCGTCCCGCCCTTTGCCCGGCTGGCAAGGGTGCACGCAGCCTCCGTAGCCGGAGACGCCATGATCGCCGTGGCCCTGGCCGATTCCCTGTTTTTTTCCGATCCCACTGAGAGTTCTCGAGGAAGCGTCCTGCTCTACCTGCTGGTGACGCTTCTCCCGTTCGCGCTCGTGGCGCCCTTCATCGGTCCGGCCCTTGACCGTGTCAAGGGAGGCAGACGCATTCTCATCCTGCTTCTTAACGCCGGGAGGGCGCTGACCGCTTTCTTCCTGATCGGAAACGTGGATCGGCTGCTCCTGTATCCTCTCGCCTTCGTAATTCTGGTGTTGGGCAAGGGGTACGCAGTCGCCAAGGCCGCCGTCGTTCCTGCCACGGCCTCTTCCGAAGAAGAACTCGTGGCTAAGAACTCCAAGCTCGCCGTGCTTACCGGAGTGGCGGGTCTCATCGGAGCCCTGCCCGCTTGGCTGTTCGCCAGATTCCTGAGCGCCGACTGGACGGTGGGGATGGCAGGGATCACGTTCCTGACTTCGGCCGTTCTGTCGATTCGTATGCCCAAGGCGGAAGTTATACCTACCCCTGAGGGCGGCGAGGCGATTTACGGGAGGCGCAAAGCCGGCATTCGCATGGCGGCCACGTCCATGGGAGTCCTGCGCGCCATCTTGGGCTTTATGACATTTCTGTTGGCTTTCCGCTTCCGAACCGAATCCACTTGGGCGTTGTTCGTAGCGGCCGCCTTGGCGATGCTGGGAACCCTTGCCGGATCGGCCTCCGTTGCCAAGGTAGAGGAATCCAACCGAGCAGAATGGATATTGCAGATCACCCTGCTTGTCGCCACATTCGTGTGCATGCTGGCCATCTGGACCGGCGATATCCAGGGGGCATTGGCGGTTGCTTTCGTGGTGGGGCTTTGTGCGTCAGGGGGAAAGGTGGTTTTCGATTCGGTCGTGCAGCGGGATGCCCCCAACGCCAACTACGGACGCAGTTTCGGGCAGTTTGAGGTGTTCTTTCAACTGATGTGGGTGTTGGGCGCCCTGTTGGGGCTCATTCCGATGCCCCTATGGACCGGTTTCATGCTGATGACCCTCGCCGCCGGGGGCACCGGGATTCTCTACGTGATAGGAGTTCAGCAGTTAGGGCGCGCCTTCCCCGACGACGTCTCTGGCGTCCCTGCTGCCAGAGGTCTAGGAGACATCCTGCGCGACCGTTGGCGGATTTACCGCCGCAAGCGCCGTCGAGGGGAGGAAACCGAGAGGCCCGCCGGCTGAACCGGCGGGGTCAGACTTGCCCCTGAACCGGCAACTAGGCCGGCAAGTCGATTCGGGCCAGCCAGAGCCCGGGTGCTTCCATCTCCGGCAGAGTGGGCAGGTTCTCTGAGGGCTTCCAAAGCCGAGCCAGACCTTCGATGTCGGCTCGTTCGACTACCCCGTTCACGAAAGCCGCTCCTCGGCTGATTCCGCTTGCCGAGACGTCCACCCCGAAGAGGCGGGCGACTGATCCGTATTCAGAAGGTGGATGCAGTCTCCGGCGCCTGAACGCTTCGTAGATGGGATTCTGTCCTCCGAGCATCTGTCTGCCCATCCGTTCGGTCATGAAATCTGCATAGCCCACCAAGACGCCTATAAACGACTCCAGGTTCTTCTTGGCCTGCCCTCCTGCTTCCTCATCTATGCCCAGCAAGGAATCGGGAATGGAAAAGATCTGCCGGATCTCCTTAGGGTCGTGTAAACCTTCGCCGATCGACCTCGCCGCGTCGTCGAGGCGGAATCTGAGGCAACTCCTCATGTACTCACAGATCAAGTCACTGAGGTGCTCGGCTACGTGATGGATTTCCATTAAGCCCGCCATCGTGTTTGAATACAAACCGACCCACAGCCCGGTGTCTTCAAGGGTCAGGTTCCAGACCTTGGCCATTCTCCGAATGTTGGGGGCGGCCAGCATGGGTTTGGAGGCTTTACCGCGCGGAACCGGAACGTCGTAGGAACCTAGGCTGCCGCGCGCCAGCCTCCCCACAGCCGTTCCAGTCCAGAGTGCTGCCATGGTGGGGATCAGCGATTCCATGAGGCGGTCAAGCAGGAAGTCGCTTTCGGGGGACGCGGGCAGCCCCATACTCCCGCCGCCCTCTTCGGAATGATCGCCCTTGAGAGCCTTGACGAGTTCTTCCGTGTAGCGCCTCCAATCACGCACTGTCTGGCGCGCCCAGGCTCCGCGTCCAACCACCGCAACCTCGGCGTTGGCGGTCAGCCCCGTCTCGGTGGCTACCACCCGTTGAGTCAGGGCGAAGAGGTCGTCGAACAGCAGCCGCTGATCCGGCGCTACGTTGGCCTCCGATTGCCCCGAGGTGGCCAGCGCCTGTGCCATTTGCTCGGCGGTTTCTCGACCGACCCTCGGCGAACTCATCAGTTTGCTGAGTTCCTCGAAGAGTGGATCTTCCGGTTCTTCCTCCAACCAGTCTTCGTGAAAGTGCTCCGGGGGATCGGGCGGGCTGGACACCTCAGACATGGTACGGCGGCGGGGTTTGCCTGCAGGGAAACGGCAAGGGCGGAAAGCCAAAGCCCCGAAGAGGGTTCGGTGGAATTTGGGGAAGCCGTAACCGCTTGGCCTTCTTCGGGCTACCGTTCATTCTCAATGGCCCAGAGACTCACTGTTGCCATCACCGGGGCAGCCGGTTCGATCGGTTCCCGTCTCGCTGCCAGCCTCTCCGCTCTCGCCCCTGAATGCAAAGTGGTGGGGGTTGACACGCTTCCGCTGACGCAAACCTTGGATATGGACGTCCACCAGGGCGACCTCCGCACGGACAACGTGGCAGCGATGCTGGAGGGAGTCGACGTGGCGGTCCACCTGGTAACTGCTTTCCATCCTCGTCGCGACGGTATGGAATCTGCCCACCTCGACGACGAGGTGCTGCGGCGCTTGCTGGCTGCTATCCCCCAAGCAGGAGTCAAGGGACTTGTACTCATGTCCAGCGCGATGGTCTACGGGGCGTGGGAAAACAACGCCCTGCCTTTGGAGGAGAGTGCGCCGCTGCGTCCCAACCCGGGATTTCGGTTTGCCGCTGGGAAAGCCGAAATGGAACGGCTCGCCGCGGACTGGCATGCAGAAAACCCGGACGTACGTCTGGTTGTTTTACGGCCTGTAACCGCGGTCTCGGCCGGGGAGAACAGTTGGGTGTCCCGCAGCATGCGGTCTGCAGCCGAAGTGGTCTTCGGAGAGGGCAACCCCTGCATGCAGTTCCTTCATCTAGACGACCTCGCCTCCGCAGTGGAGATGGCAGTGCTGGGAGATCTGAACGGCGTCTACAACGTGGCCCCCGACGGATACGTGAGCGCCGAAGATGTACGCAGGCTGAACGGGCGCACGCCCCGACCGAGGTTTTCTTCGAGCTTCGCCTCCCGGCTGGCGGGGTACCTCTGGCGCCTTCGTCTTGCTCCTACTCCGCCTGGCATCGTTCCATACATACGGCGCTCCTGGATCGTGTCTAACGAGCGTCTTCGTGCCGCCGGGTGGGTTCCCAGATACGGCAACGAAGAGGCCTACGTAAGCTCTCACCACGCCAGACCTTGGGCGATGATGAGTTCCGCGGTCAGGCAGCGGCAGGTCCTGTGGCTCTCGGTTGCGGCGGGTTCGGTGGCTCTCGGGACGGCAATCGGAGTGATCGCTAGGCGCCGCCGCTTGGCTGGAATGGCCCGTTGCCGTAATAATGTTCCTTAACTTTTTCCACAGGTCGTATCATTCAAGGCGTGAAGACTCCCCTGCACGGCGACACATGGGTGGGCATCTCGGCTGAGGAACTGCCGCTGGCAGAGGCCGTCTCCTGGGCGGTGCTTCCCGACTGCGGGGCGGTGGTCACCTTCAGCGGAGTGGTCCGGGACCACTCCGAGGGGCGGTCAGGCGTCCACGAACTCTTCTACGAGGCATACGAGAGCCAAGCCGTCTGCTGCCTAGAGGAGGTGGCGGAGCAGGCACACGCCAAATGGAGCGACCTAGGACGTCTGGTGTTACTGCATCGAGTGGGATCTCTTGCGGTTTCCGAAGCTGCAGTCCTGGTCGTGGCTTCGGCTCCGCACCGTACAGAGGCGTTTGAGGCAGCCCGGTTCTGCCTAGACGCCGTCAAAGCCTCCGTTCCCATCTGGAAACTGGAGAAGCACCAGTCCGGCGAAGACTGGGGGCTGGAACCTCAGCACGTGATGCAGGTTCAGGACTTCGTCGCCGCCAGGCAAGACGAAAGGGAGCCCGCGGCTTCAAAAGGAGGCAGAACGTGAGCGGCTTGGTGTTCCTAGTCGTGGCGCTAGGCGTGTGCGTCGTCGGCTTCCTGTACCTCTGGGTCCGTCATCGAGACCGTTCAACTTTCATGAGCAGCGTCGACCGTTTCGACAAGGAGCTCGAAGCGCTGAGACCTAAAAAGCCTCGAACACGCATCAGAAAGAGGGTTAGGTAACGCTTTGTGGCACGTCCACTAGCGATTGACCTAGGTACTGCCAACACCCTAGTCTACATGGAAGGGCAGGGTGTAGTCTTCCGCGAGCACTCGGTCATCGCCGTGCACGAAGAGACGGGCGAAGTGTTAGCCATGGGCACCGACGCCTGGAAGATGGTCGGCAGAACCCCGAGTTACATCAAGGCCATCAGACCTCTCAGGCACGGTGCCATAACCGATTTTGACATCACCGCGAGGATGCTGAGGTCGATTTTCCAGAAGGTCGGAGTTAACCGCTTCAACCGCCCCAAGGTGGTCATATGCATTCCGTCTGCGCTTACTCTCGTGGAGATTAGAGCGGTGAAGTTGGCGGCTCGCCGGGCAGGGGCGGGGCAAGTGTTGTTGATGGAGCAGCCGATGGCGGCTGCACTTGGGGCCAGCCTTCCCATAGATCAGCCCGTAGGAAATTTGATCGTAGACATAGGAGGGGGAACCACCGAGGCGTTGCTTGCCTCCACTGGCGGTGTGGTGGCGATCGAAGCGGAGCGCGTCGGATCGTTCTCCATCGACGACGCCATCTACCGCCATGTTCGCGAGCAGTACGGAGTGGCCCTGGGGGACCAGACGACCGAAAGGATAAAGATCACCATTGGGCAGGCATTACAGAGCGGGGAGAGTGCTACCATGGAAGTGCGGGGGCGGCGTACGGCGGTTAGCAAACCCCAGATTCTTCACCTGTCCTCCGGGGAGATTCACGAGGCCATCAGATCACCGCTGAGAGCGATCATGAACGTGATCATGAACTGCGTCTCCGAGGCGCCGCCCGAACTCGCCCGCGACATCGCCGGGCGCGGTTTGCATTTGACAGGCGGCGGCGGTCTGTTGCGTAACTTGAATCAGCGCATAGCCAATGAAACGGGCGTGCCTGTTCACATGGTCGAAAATCCGCTGGAGTGTGTGGTTATGGGAGCGGGCCGTTCTTTAGGCTCCTTGGATCTCATGCAAGGAATGCTGATCGATGTCGATGACAACGAGTGATCGACTCATCGGCTGACGACGCGCGTCAGCCGATGATGTTCTCCAGCGCCAGGCCGGCCAACCCGACGCCGAGTCCGACCGCGCCGGCTAACAGCGTCCCCAGCAAACCGACCATCAGGCAAAGTCCGACAGCTGCGCCCAGACGCTGCCACCAGAGGAACAGGGCTCTCTTGCCCCCGAGTGGGCGCTGACTGTGAAACGGATCTCTACCCCGACTACTCCAAGCGGGCTTCTGAGGTAGACCGGGGTTGACCAGTACCAATTTTCTTCACGCTCCCATCCGTGACGACCGGCCAGAGTCGCCTCAGCATACCCCATGCTGCTGACAGGCAAGAACCCGAGGGACCGCGGTGTCGTGCGCTGGAGGCGTTTGAGGGGCGCAGCGCACGATTCTAGAGGAGACGGCGTCCGCAGACTGCGCCGAGTGCGTCTGTTTCTGGTGCGCAATCGCCGCCGAGTGCGCAAGACCTTGGGAATCCTGGCGTTGCTGACGGGAATTGGTCTTGGGGTGACGGTAGTGAACCTTCCGTATTACGTGATTCGGCCAGGCGATGTGCGTCTCGGAAGCGAAGCCGTAGAGGTCGTCGGAGTGGAGGTGCATTCGCCGCTGAACGGCATCGGATACGTGACTGTCTCTGTGCTGGGGCCTCTCTCGCCTCTGGAGTGGGTGGCAGCCGGTTTCGACAGGAGCATGGAGATTGTTCACGAGAGTATTTTCAACCGAAACCTGACTCCCGAACAACGTCGAGAAGACGACGCCCGCCTCATGGTCGCCTCGCACGAAGCCGCCAAGTTCGTGGCGTTCAAAGAGTTGGGTTACGACCTTTCGTCTTTGATCGAAATCGTGATCCGCGGCGTCATCCCATGCTCTGCCGCCGAAGGACGTCTAGCGCTCGGGGACACGATCTTGAGCGTTCATGGAGAAACGATCGGCTCGATAGCGGAATTACAGGACGTGATCCGCGGCCGGGAGATAGGAAGCATTCTGGAAATAGAGGTGCGCTCGCTCCTCTCCGGGGAGGTAACGACCCAAAACATTCCCCTAGGTTCGAGATCCGACCCGTGCCTCGGAGAAGACATAATCGCCTCCGATGGGGAGGAGCGTCCTTTTCTAGGCGTGACCCTTACCGAACGAACTCAGAGCAGCGAAGTGTGCGAGAGCCTCAACGTGTGTGTGGATTTTAATGTCGGGAGCGTGGGGGGGCCGTCCGCCGGTCTGGTTTTTGCCCTCACCATCATCGATCTCCTCACGCCGGGCGATCTCTCCTCCGGATGCCGGGTGGCTGCGACCGGTACGATACTCACGGATGGAAACGTTGGAGAGGTAGGAGCGGTTACGCAAAAGGCCGTGGCTGCTGAGCGCGCCGGATACGATTTGATGCTCGTCCCTTCGGGTCAGAGTTCTGATGCGCTCCGCGTGATAAACGGCTCTCTGGTGGTGATTGAAGTCGGTTCGGTAAGGGATGCCGTTACCGCTCTCGACACCTGCGAGTCGCTCAACGCCGAGTGGCGGAGTTGAGTAGCGAGCGCATAGCTAGGAACAAGAGAGGCGTCCAAATGACACCCGATGAAGCCAGGCTTAAAAAGTTCGACTTAGTCCGCAAGGGCTGCAACCCGGTCTCCGTGCAGAGGTTTCAGGAAGAGGTGGCGGACGTCCTGCGGAACTGGGAAAAACGCGTCGCCGACCTCGAAGTGCAGTGCGCTGAACTCATCGAAAGCATGCCTGACGCCTCCGAGGTGGAGGCAGAGGCTAAAGCCGCCGAGGCTTGGCGAGACGAAGTGCTGGCCGACTTGAACCGCCGTCGCGTGGATCTGAACGCGGAGATAGTGCGAATGCGCGCCGGCAGAGACGTCCTGCAGAAGGCCATTGAGGAAACGTTAGGAGTGCTTGAAACTCCGCTCAGCAAACTCGTCTCTGCTCTCAAGGATGCCCGCTTCCAGGGAAATCTGGAAGCTGATCGGGTGCGCGAGGCCCGCCGTCCGAATTCCGAAGAGATGCGCGCCGAGCTCGAGGCAGCCCGTTTGGCCGGCTTTGTACCTTTGCTTAAAGCGAAAGATGCGCCTCCCGGCGGGTTGCCGCCCGAACCGATGAAGCATTCATCGTCGGTTCAGGTGCAGAGTCCTAGTCCTAGTCCTAGGCCTTCCCTGAAACCTCCCGAAGGGAAGTTGCAAGGCGGTCACCGATCTCCCGATCTTCCGCTTGCGCCGCTTGCGCCGCGCCCCGAGCCGCTCCCGCAGGCGGCGCTGCCGCCTCTGCCCGGGTCTCCGACTCCGACTCCGCCCGAGCCTCCTTCGCTGCCACTGTCCCCACCGCAGGCGTCCGAGCCCCCTACGCCTCCCCCCGAACCGCCCGAACCCCCCCCTCAGGCGGCCGACCCTCAGGCGGCCGATACCGACTCCGCGGAGAAGGACAAGCCTGTCGCAGCCACCAACCTTGATCAACTCTTCGCCCGCGCAAGGGAAGAACTGGACGAGGAGGGCGAGCCTGCTGAGCAAGCCAGAGGCTCATAGGTAGGCTGAGACGATGGCTACGCCCAAGGGCATGGGGCAACCTCCCAGGATCGGGTCTCGAATTCCCAAACCTCTTCAGTCCCGTCGGTTCCGATGGATCCTGTTTGCGGTAATCGTCGCCCTGATAGTTCTGCTGTTTTCCCTGAGGGGTATAGCGGGCTTCTACACCGACTACCTGTGGTTCGACGCCCTCGGTCAGAACGACGTTTGGAGACGCGTGCTGGTGTCGCAGATCGTTCTGGCGCTCATCTTCATCGGCTTTCTGGGGCTCCTGATCTACGGCAACCTGGCCATCGCAGATCGAATAGCCCCTTCCTCGCGTCCGGACGGCCCGGAGGAGGACGTGCTGAAGCGTTACCACGCCTCTGCCGGTCGCCGGCCGCTTCTGGTCCGTCTATTCCTGACGCTGGTTTTTGCCATTCCGATCGGGGCGGGCGCTTCCGATCAATGGGAAGAGTGGCTGCTGCTCACGAACAGGGTGGACTTCGGCGTCAAAGACCCTCAGTTCAGCCTGGATATTGGGTTCTACGTGTTCCAACTCCCGTTCGTCACCTATGTCGTGGACTGGCTCTTCAACGTGACGCTGCTGACCTTCTTCATCACTGCGGTAGCCCACTACTTGAACGGGGGGATTCGTCTTCAGAACAAGGGCAACCGAGTCACCCCGCAGGTGAAGGCCCACCTTTCCGTGCTGTTAGGCGTCCTCGCCCTGATCAGGGCAGGAGACTATTTCCTGGGCCGCTACGAACTCACGACCTCCCGTCAAGGGGTCGTAGACGGAGCCACTTATACCGACGTGAACGCCAGGCTGCCCATTTACTACCTGCTCATCCTGATTTCCCTGCTGGCGTTCGTCTTACTGCTGTACAACATCCGACGCAAGGGCTGGGTGCTCCCGACCGTGGCAGTGGGGCTCTGGATTTTCGTGACCATCGTCATGGGCGGTATCTACCCCCTCATCATCCAGCGTTTCCAGGTAGATCCCGACGAGTCGGCCAAAGAGCGGGAGTACATCGCACGCAACATAGAGAAGACCCGAGAAGCGATGGGTCTTGACAACGTCGAGAACAGGCTGTTCCGTTCCACCGGGGAACTGACCTACGAACAGATGACGGCCAACCCCGAGATCATCGGTTCGCTGCCCATTCTCGATCCCAAGATCCTCTCCGACACCTTCGAAAACCTCGAAGGTGAGAGGCCGTTCTACCGCTTCCCGAAAGTCCTCGACATAGACCGCTACGAAGTAGACGGAAAGTTAACTCCCGTGGTGATCGGGGCGCGCCAACTGAACCCTGAAGGGCTCCCGCAACGGTCATGGGAAGCCCGCGCCCTCACCTACACGCATGGGTTCGGCGTCTCCTTGGCGCCCGCCAGCAGCGTGGAGGACGGTCTTCCCGATTTCAGAATCAGCGGTCTGCCTATCAACAACGAACTCGACGTCTCCCTCGACGAACCGCGTCTTTACTATGGCGAAGACCTCGGCGATTACGCGGTTGTCCGAAGCGGCAGGAAGGAGGTCGACGACGCCGAGGGCGCCGGCCAGGCTGTCTACACCTACCAGGGTGAGGGTGGCGTGACCATCGGCGGCTTCGTCCGTCAGGCGGCTTTCGCCCTGCGGTTCTGGGACATCAACACCCTCATTTCCGGTTTCGTGACAGACGAGAGCAGGATCATCTTCTACCGCGACATCCGGGAGCGGGTCACGAAGTTGGCGCCTTTCCTGCACGCCGACGCCGACCCCTACCCGGTAATCGCAGGGGGTCGGGTGCACTACATCCTCGACGCCTACACCACCACTGCCCGCTATCCCTACGGGCAGAGAGCCGACACCGAGCAACTCGACCCTCAGAGCGGGCTGAGGCACGACTTCAACTACGTCCGCAACTCCGTCAAGGCGGTGGTCGACGCGTTCGACGGGTCGGTCACCCTGTACGTGAGGGAACCCGACGACCCGATTATCAACGCCTACCGCCAAGCCTTCCCGAAGTTGCTTACTGACTTCTCTGAGATGCCCGACGACCTCAAGGATCACATCCGCTACCCCGAAGACCTGTTCAGGGTGCAGACGAACATGTGGGCGCGTTACCAGTTAGGGGAACCTCAGGAGTTCTACGAGCAGGCTGAAGGGTGGGCGGTGGCCCAGGATCCCGGTGCGGTCTCGGGGTCTCAGGGCGAGCCCATCACCACGCCCGAAGGTCTCGTCGTTTCTAACCCGAGAGAGGCTCGCATTGAGCCTTACTACATCTTGACTCGGCTGCCCTCGGAGGAGGATCAAGACTTCGTGATTCTGCGGTCTTACGTGCCGGTTTCGGCGGAAGACACCCGTAAGGAACTCACAGCGTTTATAGTGGGCAAGAGCGACCCCGACGAATACGGGCAGTTGATCGCTTACCGGGTAGAGCCGAGGGGCGGCACCGACGGGCCAGCGCTCGTCAACGCCAAGGTGCAGACCGAGCCCGACATTTCGCGCGTCATCACGCTCTTGAATCAGCAGGGCTCGCGGGTGGAGTTCGGCGACCTGCTTCTTATCCCCATCGAAAACTCTGTTCTTTACGTGAGGGCTCTCTATGTGGTCGCCCAGAGCACGCAAGTCCCGGAGCTGAGGCAGGTAATCGCCGTGCTGGGCGAGAACGTGGTCATGTGTCCCACCCTGGGAGAGGCTTTGCGGGGCGTCTTCGGATTGGGGTCCACAGCAGGACTGGATTGCGTCGGCACCGCCTCTGGCCCGGGTGCAGCGGAGCCCTCTACGACGGAGCCCGCCCCGCCCGCGACCACCACCACCGCCCCGACCACGACCGCCACCACCACCGCCTCCGAACCTACCCCGCAAGCGCCGCCTCCCCTGCCCGCAGATGGTGCTGAGGTCTCCGGCGTCGTGGCCGACCTGCTCAGCGAGGCGGACGCCAAGTTCACGGCGGCGGACGAAGCCTTGCGTGAGGGCAGGCTCGACCTCTATCAGCAGCGCATAGAAGAGGCGCAGGAACTGATCGCCCGGGCTGCCGAGTATCTGAACTAGTTGAGGGGACGACGTTGGCCGAGAACGTTCTGGGGGGAGAGCTGCAGCCTTGCTCGTTTGACCCTCTGACTGGCTTTTTCCGCAACGGATGCTGCGACACCGGCGGAGATGACCTGGGCGTGCATGTCGTCTGCGCGGTCATGACCGAGGATTTCCTGGAGTTCAGCGCCTCACGCGGCAACGACCTGAGCACTCCGCAGCCCCGCTTCGGTTTTGAAGGGCTCTCTCCGGGCGACCGCTGGTGCTTGTGCGCCAGCCGCTGGAAGGAGGCTCTTGAGGCTGGCATGGCGCCGAAAGTCGTGCTGGAGGCGACTCACCTGCAGGCGCTGGAGTGGGTTACCCTCGAAGACCTGCGCTCTCACGCCGTAGACGACTGATTTCGGGAGTTTTGGCGGCTTCCTCTGGGGTGCCGTCGATCCCCTTGGTGCAAGCTCGGGACGGCCAGCGATGCCACCCGAGACGAAAACGAGACTCAGCCCAGCTTGGCCGCTTCGGTTTCCCGCAGGATTCGTCTCAGAATCTTGCCCGATAGGGACTTGGGGATTTGATCAGTGAACTCCAGCAGGCGTATCTGCTTGTAGTGCGCCACCCGCTCAGCTGCGTAACCGATCAGTTCTTCTGCTGAGACGTCGGCGCCCGCCTTGAGCACCACAAATGCCTTGGGTATCTCCCCGGCTTCCTCGTCAGGTACGGGTATGACAGCGGCGTCAGCCACTGCCGGGTGTGAAAGCAGCACCCCCTCGAGTTCTGCCGGCGGTACCTGGAAACCCTTGTACTTGATTAGTTCCTTGAGGCGGTCCACCACGTAGTAGAAGCCCTCGGAGTCCACGTGGCCGATGTCGCCGGTGCGCAGCCAGCCTTCCTCGTCCAAGCTCTCCGCCGTGGCCTCAGGATTGTTGAGGTAGCCCTTCATTACTTGCGGGCCTCGTATCCAGATCTCGCCGTCGGCTCCCGCCTCGGCGTCCTCGCCTGTGTCGCTCTCCACGATTCGACACTCGCTGTTGCAGACCAGCATGCCCGCTGATCCCGGGTTGTCGTATCCGGGCGGGGTGGCATGGGTGATCGGACTAGTCTCGGTCAGGCCGTACCCCTGGTAAATCTCCACTCCTAGCCGGCGGGCGGCGGCTCTGGCGGTGTCGGCGTCGAGCGGGGCTGCCCCGGACATGATGGCGCGGAGGCTGGAAAGGTCGTAGGAGTCCACCAACGGGTGTTTGGCGAGGGCGAGCACTATAGGAGGGACAAGGTACGCGCGGGTGACCTTGTAGTCCTGAATGACCTTCAGGAATTCTTCTAGGTCAAATCTCGGCAGCGTGACCGCCGTGGTCCCGGTTCTCAGGGTGTAGTTCATCAAGACTTGCATTCCGTAGATGTGAAAAAACGGGAGCACGGCGATGGAGATCTCATCGGGCGGAAGCGGGACGATGCTGTTGGTCTGGACGAGGTTGGCCACGAGGTTGCGGTGGGTCAGCATCACTCCCTTTGAGATCCCGGTCGTGCCGCTGGAGTAAGGCAGCACGGCCAGCGTCTCGGTCGCCTCGGCCGCCTCCGCTCCGGCGAAAGGCTCTGCGGCAAGGAGTTCCGTAAAGGCTGTCGTTGAAGCGTCGGGCTCTGCTTCTCCGAGCACCACGATTCCGTCTAGTTCGTGCTCATTAGCTGCTGCTTGCGCTAGGGGCAGGAACATTGGAATCGTGAACAGCCACTTGGTGTTGCAGTCCCTAAGTTGGTGCAGAACTTCGGCGAGGGTGTAAGTGGGGTTGAGTGTGGTAGCAGTCCCACCCGCATGCAGCGTGCCGTGGAAGGCCACTGCGTATTCGGGAAGGTTCGGGCTGAGGATTCCTAGGACATCACCCTCAGAGAAACCGCGCTCCACTAGTCCCCCAGCGAATCTCCGCACCATCTCCTGCAGTTGGGCGTAGGTGTAGGAGCGTCCGCTGGGGCCGTCGATCAGGGCGGTTTTGTCTCCCTGCCGGCCTGCTTCGGCGAACACGAATGGAGTGAGTGGGCAGTCTGGGATTTCCTCGTCCGGAAGTTTGCTCTTAAGTACGGCCATTCCTACCCCTTTCCTTTCCTGCGCAAGGCTTCATGATCATGGTACAGCTACTCCTGCCACCGGTAGGCGGTGAGGATCCCTGCGGGCGGCGCCATCATGCTCAAGGAGTATCCGCGGCAGTTTCCGAAAGTTCGTTGAGTCCCGTGGAGTGCTTCAAGGATTAGCGTTGATTTGCGAACTCGACTAGCCTGCCAACAAAACAGCTTGGCTTGACTGAGTCGCCCGATCTTCAGCGTTCGACTTGATCGAACCTACGGAATTAGAACCAGGAGGACGCCGTGGCGCGAATGCGAATGAACCAAGCTGTCACGTCCGCCATCGCCGATGAGATGCGGGAAAATCCCGACGTCGTGGTCTTCGGCGAAGACGTAGCCGTTGCCGGCGGCCCTTTTAAGACGTCCGACGGGCTGCTCGAGGAGTTTGGCCCGCTCAGGGTGCGGGACACCCCCATCTCCGAGATGGGTTTCTTGGGCGCTGCCGTGGGCGCAGCCGCCACGGGTCTGCGGCCAGTGGCAGAGATTATGTTCATCGAGTTTCTGGGAGTGGCCCTCGATCAGGTGGTCACAGAGGCCGCCAAGCTCTGCTACCTCTCTGGCGGCGAGGTCAGGGTGCCGATCGTGGTGCGGGCGTCGGCCGGGGCCGGCCTGGGGTTCGGATGTCAGCACTCGCAGGTCTTGGACTCTTGGCTGATCGGAAACCCCGGGTTGAAGTTGGCCGTGACCTCCGGACCGGAGAACGCCTACGGACTGATGCGCTCGGCCATTCGAGACGACGGCCCGGTAGTGGTGCTGGAGCCCCGCCCCCTCTACGCCGTGAGAGGGGACGTGACCACCGGCGAAGAAGGGATCATTCCGTTGGGTCGGGCGTCGCTGAGGGCGAGCGGAGAAGACGCCACGATCGTCGCCCTTGGATCCACGGTGTCGTCAGCGCTGCAGGCCGTTGCCTCGGCGGAACTCTGGAGCGCGGACGTGATCGACCTGCAGACCCTCCAGCCCTGGGACACCGATGCGGTTCTCGCTTCCGTGAGACGCACTGGACGTCTAGTGACGGTGGAGGAGGGGCCGCTCTCGGGAGGCTGGGGGGCTCACATCGCATCTAAGGTGGTCGGGGAACTCTTTTCCGAACTTCTTTCTGCTCCTTTGCGGATTACCTCCCCCGACACCCACGTGCCTTTCGCAAAAGAACTGGAAGACCTCTATCGACCGGGCGCGGACTATATCAAAACACAGGTGAGCGCCTTGATTTCCACCGGCGAAGTACCTCTCCACTGGTGGGAAGCGGAAGGAGCCGCCGTATGAGCAACGAAGCACTGGAGCGCCGCGATGCGCTTCGGAACAGCCGCCGAGTGCGTTACGAGCGCATGGTGGAGATACGCGCCCTGGAAGACAAAGTGCGCGACCTCTTCGCTGAGGGTCTGGTGCGAGGCACCACGCATACCTGTCAGGGACAGGAGGCCGTCGCCGTGGGCGTCGCGGCGGCTCTGCGCCCCACGGACACGGTGTGCTGCACCTACCGTGGGCATGGCGCCGCCCTGGCTCTGGGTCTCACGCCCTTGTCGGTGCTTGGCGAGATAATGGGCAGGGAAGTCGGATGCATCGGCGGCGTCGGCGGCTCCATGCACCTTTGCGACGTAAGCGTGGGACTGCTGCCCACGTTCGCAATCGTCGGGGCGGGCATTCCCGTGGCCGCCGGAGCGGCCCTGACCGCACAGGTACGCGGAACCGACGACGTTGCGGTGTCCATTTTTGGCGACGGAGCCGCCAACATCGGAGCGTTCCACGAAGGCATCAACTTGGCGGCTATCTGGAAACTGCCGGTGGTTTTCGTCTGCGAGAACAACCAATACGGCGAGTACAGCCGTATCAACCTGACTACGCCCATCGCCGACTTAGCTGATCGGGCGGCCTCTTACGGCATCCCCGGCGAGGTGGTCGACGGCCAAGACCCGGATCTGGTGGAGGCGGCTGTTGATGCGGCAGCCACCCGGGCGCGGACGGGCGAAGGCCCCACCCTGCTGGAACTCAAGACCTACCGCTACGCGGGCCATTCCCGCTCCGACACTGCCGCCTACCGCCCCCCCGGCGAGTTCGAGGAATGGTTCAAGAAGGACCCGATTGAGGTGTTCGGCGCCCGACTGGTGGCAGAGGGGATGCTCGCAGAGGGGGAGCGCGAGGAGATCTCCGCACGGGCCGACGCCATGATTGAAGAGGCGGTGGCTGTCGCTCAGGCCAGTCCGCAGGCGGGCTTGGCGACCATGTTCACGAACGTCTAGGAGGTTCGGGATGCGTCACGTTGTGAAACTGCCGAAACTGGGCGATACCGCCGAGGAGGTTCTGGTTCTGGAGTGGAACGTGGCTGTGGGTGACAGCGTGGAGGTCGACGACCCCCTCATGCGGGTGGAGACGGACAAGGTAGAAGCCGATGTGCCCGCCCCCGTGGCTGGCGTTGTGGTGGAACTGCGGGCAGCCGTCGACGATGAGGTCGCCGTGGGCGCTCCTCTCTGCGTAATCGATTCCTAGTGAAGGTCTCTTAAACACACCATCCGCCCTGTCATCCCTCCGGCCCGCCGGTCAGTCGCCTGCAGCCCATCCGGCCCGTCATCCCCCAGTCAGTCGCCCGTAGCCCCTCCAAATCGCCGCTCAGTCTGCCTTCTGCCCCTCCGGTCAGTCGCCCGTAGCCTCTCCCTCCGCCCTGTCGCCCGCCAGCCGCCCCGTCACCCCCTCCCGCCCGTCAGTCGGTCAGCCCGAGTCGTTCAGCGAGTCCGATGCGCTGAAGTTTTCCCGTGGGGCCTTTGGGCAGCGATTTCAGAAAGACGATCTTCCTAGGCACTTTGAAAGCGGCCAGCCGTTCAGCCAGGAATGTCCGCAGTTCGCGCTCGCTCAACTCGGCGCCTTCGGAAGCCACCACAGCGGCCGCGGGCTCTTCACCCAGTTTGTCGTGCGGTGCGGCGAAGGTCACCGCCTCGCTTACCAAGGGGTGGCTTAGCAGGATTTCATCGACTTCAAGGGGTGAGATTTTCTCGCCTCCCCGGTTGATCTGTTCCTTCAGCCGTCCGGTCAGGAACAGATAACCGTCTGCGTCCAGGTAGCCCTCATCGCCGGTTCGGAACCAGCCTGATGTGAAGGCCGTCTGGTTGGCTTCGGGATTGTTTTCGTACCCTTCTATGACCGCGCCGCCCTTGACAGCCACCTCACCCCGCTCCCAGGGTGGCAGAGGTCGGTCGTTCTCGTCCAGAATCTCCAGTTCGATTCCGGTGGGCAACCCCACCGACCTAACTTTGGCGGGCGCCGGAGGCAGCGGATTTGAGCACATCTGGTGCGTAGCCTCGGTCATCCCATAAGCCTCAATCACCGGGGCATCAAAAAGTTCCCCGAGCCGGGTCATCACCGGAGATGGCAGAGGAGCCGAAGATGAGCGCACGAAGCGCAGCCCGGCATTCAGCGCCTCTGCCTTGTGGGTCTCGGCCCGGGCTAGGAGCATCTGATGCATGGTGGGTACGGCCGTAAAGAAACTCGGGCGCAGCACGCCGAGTTGCGTGAAGAAGCGAAAGGCGTCGAACCCCTCTGTGCATGCCACCGACCCTCCCGCCGCCAGCGGGGCCAGCAGACCTGCCAGCAACCCATGGATGTGAAACAGCGGCATGACGTTCATTGAACGGTCACGATCGGTCAGCTGCAGGGATGCGGCGATGTTGACCGCAGAGAGGGCTAGGTTGCGTTGGCGGAGCGGAACGATTTTGGGACGCGAAGTGGTGCCGGAAGTATGAAGAACTAGAGCGGTGCCGCCCGGCGGCGTCTCTTCGGGGTCGGACAGGCCCCCGACTGGGGCGCCAGCCCTCCCGCCGGCTGCAGAGGCGTTGCGTCTTGCGTCGATGTCTAGGTGCAGTCCGCCCGGCGAGCCGCTCAGCGAGAGCACCAGCGTGCTGCGGTCGGCCGCGGCGCGGGCGGCCTCCGAACTGCCGTCCTGTCCCCCGATGAGTATCTGCGCCCTGAGATCCTTGAGGTAGAAGCGGAACTCGCTTTCGCGGTAGCGGGGGTTGAGCGGGGCGGCGCATCCGTAGGAGGCCGCGACCAGAAAGGCGATCGCCGCCGCCGGCCCGTTCGGCAGTACCAGGGCGATGCGGTCCCCGGGAGCGGCGCCCAGGAAGCTCAGTCGGTTGGTTAGGCGCTCTACCTCAGATCGGAGTTGGGAATAGGTCAGGACGCTTGCGTCGGGACAGACGATGGCAGGGCTGTCGCTCTCGCCGCAGCTCAGAAGTTCCGGAAGCGTCTGAGGAGGCCGCGTCGTCAACTCAGGCCGCCAGCCAAATTCAGGCCGCCAGGAGGCGTTCGTTTAGGAACGAGGTGAGGGCGTAGACCGCAGAGATTACGGGAGCGTTCACGCCCGTAATCTCCGCTAAGTCAAGGAACACCCCTACGATCGGGTCGATCTCCAGCGCTCGGCCGGCTTCAACGTCCTGGAGCATTGACGTCTTGTGGTCTCCCACCTCCCTGGCGCCCGCTATGCGCTGCTCAATGCCGAGACGGATGCTCACGCCAAGCGCTTCGGCTATCTCCCTTGCTTCTTCCATCATCCTTGCTGCCAACTCCCGGGTTGCCGGCGTCTCGCAGAGTTCCCGCAGGGTGCCGCCCGTGAGCGCGCTGATGGGGTTGAAAGCGAGGTTGCCCCAGGCTTTGACCCAGATGTGAGATCGGATGTCGTTCAAGACCCGCGACTTGAACCCCGCCTCGCTGAAGGCCGAAGCTATCCAAGCAGACCGCTCCGAGCGCGAGCCGTCCAACTCGCCAACTGGAAACCGATCCCCTTCTATGTGGGTTATGACTCCTGGGGCGGGTTTTTCAGCCGCAGGGTAGGGGATAGAGGCGACCAGCCGTTCGGCTGGGATGGCCTCGGCTAGAAGGCCGTCAGGATCCAGCCTTGAAAGTCTCCGCCCTTCGTGCTCGCCTCCGTGTCGTTCGAAATACCACCAAGGGATGCCGTTCTGAACGGGAACTACGACTGTCTCTCGGTCGTACAGGCAGCACAGCCGCTCTGCCACCGCCGCTATCTGATGGGCTTTTAAAGCCAGGACGACCACGTCCTGGCTGTCCAGCGCCTCAAAGTCGTCCGTGGCGATCAGTTCGTCGGCGACGCTGACGCTGCCGTCGATCTCGTTCAGGCGGAGACCGCCGGATCGGATGGCAGCCAGATGCTCGCCCCGTGCGATGACGCTCACTTCGTTTCCTGACAGCGAGAGTCGGCAGGCCAAGAGCCCTCCGATGGCTCCCGCACCTACCACGCATATGCGCATTGTCATCCGTCAGATCTCGTGACGGCCAGGTACCCCTCGTTGGGGAAGCGGTTCATGATTTAAACAACCCGATGCCGCCCAGTTCAGGGCCGTCTTCTTCCCCTTCCAGCCAGACCCACCGCTGGAGGAAACGCTTCCAGCCCCGCCTGCCCCTGCTTGGGTCGTCTTCTTCCCCTTCCAGCCAGACCCACCGCAGATTGGGGTGCGGACGATCCCAGTAGTGGACGCGGGTATAGAGAAATGCGAGTGAGTCGTTCATTGAATCCGGCGCAGCCATTGAGCCGCCCGCCGGGACTAGACGGGTGTAGAGAAATGCGAGTGAGTCGTTCATTGAATGCTTACTTCGGGAGTGTGGATTACTTGTGTGTTGCTTGTGCGGAGACGATATCAAGGCTGGACGGGTGCATTACTCCGTGATCTCATTCAGTGCGGGTTCCCAGCCGCGAGGCTTTCAAGGCACCAGCGGGAGAAGATTCCGGCGTCCATCCATTCGGCTAGGTCGGGGCTCACCTCGGGCACTAAGAACTCGCCTGCGATGGCCGCTTGCCGCAGTTCCTCCCAGGTGCGGTGTAGGCGTGAGACTAAGGCGACCGATTCTGTCGGTGAAGAAGTCGGCAAATCCAGCGCCCTGAGCATGCAGTCGATGATGCGCCCTCGTAATTCCCTTGTTCCGCAAATTGGCTTCGTTTTTCCTTCTAGGGCAAGCAGGGCGATGCTCCTGCCGTCGCGCGCTGCGGCCAACGCCACGCGTACATTTGATTTCTCCGAGCAAATTTCGTAACCTTCCGCAGCCACGAATAAAGCCTCCCAGTGTCCAGGAGCACGGAACTTCAGCAACTCTTGAACCACCCCTTGCGACCCCAGGGGCATGACGTGCAGTTCGTAACGCTTGGCGTCATCGTTCCTCCCAGAGATCGGGTGGCCGCCTCCCTCGGAGATGGCCCGTTCATCACCTCTTGATTCGGCATGCGGTGAAGGATCGGCTGCGGGCGGGGTGTCCGCTTCGGAGATGTCCCGTTCATCACCTCTTGATTCGACCAAGCCTGCGAGGAGAGGCGCCAGTCCGTCATTTTCGGTTATCGCCGTGAGCAGTCGTTGCAGCACCTGTTCCAGGATCCCGGTTTCCCCCCTGGGTTGGTCGCACTCGCCGGGGGGCCTGTCGGTGTCCCTGCTTGCGGAGCGCTCGGTGGCCCCGTCGCTGTTTCCGTTTGCGTCCTTGGCGTCTCCGCCCCAGTGAGTTAGCCTCCCAGCGACCCCCGACGCCCCGTCGCTGTTTCCGTTTGCGTCCTTGGCGTCTCCGCCCGCTCCGCCCGCAGCGTCGTCGTCGGATTTGTTCGCTGAAGGTTCTTGTGCTGAAGGCAGCAGCATTTCATTTCCCCCTTTGTTCCCCGCTCTGCGGGATGCGTTGGCAGGCCAAGGGGGAAGAGAGGGAGGGGGAAGCTCAAGGAGGACGCACTAAAAGGGGGAAGCAGATGGGGGAAGCAGTAGGCGGTTGCATACCGCAAAAGGCCGTAGTGAAACGGCAGTCCAAGTCTGTCAGAGGGGTGTGACAGCCCCCTCAGCTCAAAATCCGTCATTAGGACTTCCCGACCACCTTGGCGGCGGTTATCAGGATGGTGTGACAGCCTCTCGGCTCGCAATCCATCATTAGCGTATGGCGTGGAAAGGAGCATCACATGCCGCTAGACGCACAGGCCGCGGTCGTGCTAGAGGAGTTGGCCGCCGATGGCTTCAGCCCCAACCCGTCCATGTCGCCGGCGGAGATGAGAGGCGTCACCATCCAGTCAAGGCAGACCGCCGAACCCCCCGCACTCTTCAAGGTGGATGACCGCATAATCCGCAACGGCGCCGACGGGGACATGAGGGTACGCGTCTACCAACCGCAGATCTCCCCTTCCGCCGGCGTCGTGGTCTACTTTCACGGGGGAGGCTGGGTGCTCGGCAGCCTCGATACCCACGACGTTCAGGCGCGGCAGATGGCGAAGTTGACCGGTCTCACCTATGTGTCGGTGGACTACCGGCTGGCGCCCGAAGATCCTTTCCCTGCCGCCGCCAAAGACGCCTACGCAGCCGTTTCATGGGTGTCGGAATCCGCTGGCGAACTTGGAGCGGACGCCTCCCGCTTGGCTGTGGCCGGAGACAGCGCCGGAGGTAATCTGGCGGCGGTAGCAGCCCTGATGGCGCGCGATCGAGGCAGCCCGCACATCGCTTTTCAGTTGCTGGCCTACCCTTGCTGCGACTCAGACACATCCCTCTGGCCGTCGATGCAGGAGAACTCCCGCGGCCCCATCCTCACCAAGGAACTCATGGAATGGTTCGTGAGACACTACGCGGGCGCCTCCGATCCGGCGCACCCGTATTTCTCTCCGCTCCGGGCGTCCGACCATTCCGGCCTCCCGCCCGGCCTAGTCATTACTGCGGAATACGACCCCTTGCGGGACGAGGGCGAAGCGTACGCCGCCAAGCTCCAGGCGTCCGGGGTAAAGGTCAAACTCTCGCGCTACGACGGACTGTTTCACGGGTTCATGGGCTTCTCTGATCGGATCGACCGCGCCGCCGAAGCGCAGTCCGAAGCAGCGCACGCTTTGAAGAAGAACTTGCTGGGCTGAACTCGAGCGCCCCGGGCGCTGCGGAAGGATGGCAGCTGCGCCCGGGTTGGTTAGTACAAGAAGACCGCGACCGAGTAGATGAACAAGGTTCAGCGGCGTCTGCGAGACGGACTAGACGCAGCGGTCAAAGGGCCCCCACTGCTGGTCGTCGCCCGAGGTGTCGCCGGCGCTTTCGGCGTAAGCATTGAATGCTTCCAACGGCTTGACGAGAACTTCTCCGAGGACGCTGTCTACGCAGTCGGCGTCTCCTCCTAATTGCCTAGCAGCGTTGGCTACGTCTAGCCACTGTTTCACAGTGTTTCCGCACACTTCGTTCCAAGCCTGTACGGTCTCCTCCATTTGATCCTCAGGCACTGTTTCGCCAGCCGCCTCTACCATCGCCTCCGTTTCTGCGACGCACCTTTCCACTGCTGCTGCGGTGTCTAAGGCGGACGCCGGTGGAGCGGCAGGCGGCGGTTGGGTCGTAGGAGGCAATGTTGTCGGAGGCTCCGGCGGCGCCGGCGCTTGGGTGGTGGTCGGCGGTTGCGTCGCCGGTGAGACATTTATCTCGCCGGTGTCGGAATTCCCGCAGGCTGCGACCACCAAAACAACAACCAGAAGAGCTGAAAGGGTCATTCTTGCCAATGAGCCTTTCTTGTTGAGGAGCATGTTGTTGCTGGGCATGTTCACTTCGCCTCCTGAACTGCGACGGTGCAAATCCAATTTTTACCATAGCACTCTCGGTAATCAGAGGAAGACATTCCGGCGACAGCAGAACCATTGCCGTCGCCACCCGCCGGATTCTCTACGATTGAAAGGTGGACATAAGAGCCTGGATCATCGACGATCTGCGATCCCTGCACGCCAAGCTCGACAGAGGCGTGCTTCGCCTGATACCCGCAGAGCGTCTCCGCGAGAGGGCAGACGGCGGGGGAATCGCCCCCGCGTACATTCTCTGGCATCTCGCCCGCCACCATGACGCCGCCGTCAACGGGGTTTTGAGGAGAGCCGAGGGCGTGGTAGATTCCTGGACTGACCGCATCGGCGTCCGCACCGACCTCTGGCGGGGACTGGCCGAATCCGAAGACCAGGGTTTGGTTGAAGAGCTCAACCCGGAAGCGGTCGGCGAGTACGCCTTAGCAGTGATTTCCTCGACGGCTTCATGGCTTGAGGGAGGCGACCTTCCGCGCCTTGAAGAGATCCCCGATTCGGCCTCTGCCCTTCAAGCCCTCGGCGTGCCCGAAGACCGCTTTGATTGGCTCTACTCCATGTGGGAAGGGCAGTCGGCGGCGTGGTTCCTCCGCTGGACGGCCGTCGGCCACGGCTTCAACCATCTAGGCGAATTGGTGTCGATCCGTAACCGAATGGGTCTCTGCCCGTTCTGACGCCGCCCATCCTGACGCCTAATTGTCCTCGGCGTCTTCCCCGTCTCCCCCCTCTTCGGTCTCGCCACCCTGCTCATCTACCCCTTCTCCGGATGCGGTGTTGGAGTTGGCGTCTTCTTCCCCGTTCGCTTCCCCGTCGCTGTCACCCACTCCTTCGCTCAATTCGAAGCGCGTCTCGTAGATCGTGGGCCAGTCCTTGCCGGCTAGCAGGAAGGTGCCCCGCTCAGGGTTGTAGGCGATGCCGTTCAGCACAGCGTCGGGGCTCGACGGCCGAGGCTGGCCGAGGTTGGCTGCGTCCACTCGACTCAAGACTTTGCCGCTCACCGGATCTATCTCCACGATCATGTCGGTCTGCCATACGTTGGCCCAGACTCGGCCGTCCACGCACTCCAACTCGTTCAAAGAGGGCAAAGTCTCGCCTCCCAGCGTGACCGTGACGGGGTTTCCGGCCCGCTTGAACGTCTCCGGATCGCGGAAGTGCAGCTCCTCGCTGCCGTCGCTCACGATCAAGCGGCTGCCGTCGTAGCAGATTCCCCACCCTTCCCCTTCGTAGCTGAATTCCCCAAGTTTGTTGAAGTCGTCCGCGTCCCAGACGATCGCCACACCGTCCCGCCACGTGAGTTGGATGATGCGCCCGTCCACGAACGTGATGCCCTCGCCGAAGAGGTCGCCGTCTAGTTCCTTGGAGCGCACCGCCCCTCCGCTTTCTGGGTCTAGTTCCCTGATCGTGCTGGTGCGCCCGCTCGGGGCTCCAGTGCCCTCAAACAGCCGCCCCTCGTAGTACTCCAGCCCCTGGGTGAACGCCGTGGGATCGTGGTTGAGTTCTTTGACTATCACCGGGATGAGGGTGACAGGGAGTTCGTCTCCGGCTCCGCTTTCCTGAGAGTCTTGAGAGGGTTGCTCGCTGCCGTTTTCTGCCGAGGTGTTTGCTTCGGGGTCTTCAGGGTCTGCGCTCTCAGGCGTCTCCCGCCCGAAGGGGGAGTCGTCTTGCCCGTCTGGAGACAAAGAAACCAGCGCTGCGGTCGAACTCGTGTTGGGGGGAAGCAACGGCTCCTCGGGGGTGAGGTGCCGCTCGTCGCTTCCCGCCCCGCATCCAGCGGACGCTGCAAGAAGCCCCATTAAAACCAGGGCGACCGATACGGCCAGGGCGGCCGATGGACGGAAGTACGGTGTGAGCGCCACGAGCGGTCGCGGCCTTTAGCCGACGATGTGCATACGAGGAGAAGGAGCGTCGGTCGTCGGTTCCGCCTCGCTCGGAGCGGCGACTGAGGGCTCAGCTTGCTTCGCCGTCCCCCCGCCCGTGACCGCCCGCCCAGCGATGCGACCCAAGGTGACGGCGCTGCCGATCTTCACGCCTCCAAGCCCGATGGCGGGCGCAATGCCTCCCACGCAGTCCCCCACGGCAAAAAGCCCCGGGATGATCTTTCCGAAGACGTCGAAGACCTCGCAGTCCAGGGAGACCCGGAAACCCCCTGCCGGGAAGTTGATCCCCACCACCATGGGAGAAGCCCAGAAGGGCGGCTTGAGGATTCCGTCGCCCCCTTCTGGGAAGACCACCCTCCCGAAGTCCGGGTCAGTTTTTGCGTCTAAAGCGACCATTCTGTTCCACCTGTCCACAGTTTGGAGGAGCGCTTCCGGCGGGCAGTCGATCAGATCTGCCAACTCCTCCAGAGTCGGGGCGCAGACAGCCGGGGAGGGCATCTGGCTGATCAGAACGGCTTTTTCGTCCGCCGTCTGGTCGTCAAATATATAGAACGCCCTGCGACCGGGCGTCCTGTTCAGGGCTTCCACCCTCTCATCGTAAGGCCCGGCCTCATCGTGGAAGCGTTTACCGGAGCAGTCCACGGCTATGGAGTTCTCCACCAAGGCCGAGGCCACCATGACCAGCGGAGGGATCATGGTCATGTTTATGAGGTCGCCTCCCAGGGCTTGCCCCATGAGATGGCCGTCGCCGCGATCCGTCTCCACCCCCAGGTAAGGGGTGTAGGCGAGGTGGTTTGGTTGATAGCGGGAGCGGAGCGCTCCGTTTGCCTGGTATCCGCCCGCGGCCAGGATCACCCCAGAGCGTGCGTAGACCTCTCCGGATGCGCCTTGGGATTCCACGTCCTCCTCGGGCGCCTGCTCTTCCCAGCGCACGCCGACTACCCGTCCGTTATCTACGATCAGCCGCCGACCTCTCCTCAGGCATCGTATGGACACATTTTCCTCGGCGAGGGCCGACTCGAAGCATGTGGTGAACATAGACACATCGAGTACGTCCATCATCCTGGTGGTGGTGTGCTGACGAGGTCGCGGGACGAATCGGTTGAAGCCAAATCCGATGTCGGTCAGGAAGTCGTAGGTTGCGGCCGATTCTTCTGCGTAGCGAGCGGCCAGGGCGTCGTCGAAGATCACCCCGTAGCGCTCCTGTTGAAGGGCGATTTCGTTCTTCATGTCGGCCAGATAGTTCTGCGCGGAATCGGTGATTCCGGCTTCGTGCTGAGCGCCGAAGTCGGCGAAGGCCATATATCCGGTGGAGCGGGCGGCGTTTCCGCCCACGCGGTCGAGGGCTTCCAACAAGATCGTCTTGGCGCCGCGCCGCGCCGCCGTAAGGGCGGCGGCGCACCCCCCCGGCCCGCCTCCCAGCACCACTACGTCCGCCTGCTCCGCGTGGCCGTCGGTTGAGAGGATTGGAGCTTGACCGGAAGGTTCGGGGCCGCTCCTGCCGCCGGCGGAGTCTTCTTCTGCGCCGCGCGTTTTCATCGCTCTCCCCCCGTGGGCGCAGGCACTTGCAGGGTGGGAAACTCGCCTCCCGCCATCCAACTCTCAAACGCCTCCCTGCGTCCTGCGTCCACCAGTTCAACCCAGAGACCGGTGCGTTCCAGGCGGTGGTATGTGAACCCCATGGGTCGGCCGTCTGGGGTGTCATAGGTGGCCGCGCAGGGGAAGCCTGCAGTCTCCAGCGCCGCCGAGTCGCCCGTTAAGTCTTCCGACCAGAAACCGAGGTGGTGTATCCCGCCCGCAGTCGAAGGATCCCAGATGCATCCGGGCGTTGTTTCTAGCACTTCGTAGTGCGGGGGGCCTTCCAGCGAGTAGGTGATGTAGAAGTCGACTTCGCAGGTGCCCTCCGGCTGCTTCAGTCTGAACTGCCGACGTTGCGGTTCAGCCCAGGTCAGCCCCAACGATTCTGTCAGTTCCTTGCAGGTGGCTGCGAAGTCTTGGGTTGTTATTCCCCAATGAAAAAAGCCTTTGAGCGACACCAACTCGTTCGGGACTGTGTCCTCTTCAGGCGGCGCGGGTGCGCTGCGATCTCTTCTCGGTCTATCGGGCATTGGCAGGTTCTCGTTCCCTCTCCTCCGGTTCTTGAGCTCTTGTTTCACCGGTCATGCGTTTCGGTCGCGCCCCTCTTGCGGTTCGTTCCGTCAAGCGTGCGCCATCCAGCCTCCGTCCACACCCAGCACCGCCCCCGTGACGTAAGAAGAGGCGTCCGAGAGCAGAAAGGCCGCTGCTTCCGCCACTTCCGATGCTTCCCCTACGCGACCGGTCGGCACACGCGATGTTAACCATTCGACCTGCTCTGGGTGCACCAGCCGCTCCATCGTCATTGGAGTGCGAATAGGCCCCGGTGCTATGGCGTTGACGCGGATGCCGAGCGGCGCCCCTTCCACGGCGGCTGCCTTGGTCAGCGACGCAACTCCTCCTTTGGAGGCTGCGTAATGAGCCTGCCCCCGAACCGCTATGAGGTAGTTGACCGAGGTCAAGTTGACTACAGCCGCCTGCTCTCCAGCTTCGTGACGGCGCATGAACTCTCGGATTCCGAGCCAAGTGCCGGTGACGTTGACCTCCAGATGCCTGCGGAAAGTTTCGAGGGGGGTGTTCTTGATGTCGCCCCGGGTGCGTATTCCCGCGCAGTTGACCAGTCCGTAGAGGGGCCAGACCTCTTTCATTACCCGAGCCCAAGCTTTCTCCTCGCACACGTCGAGAAGCAAGCCGCCGTCCGAGGGGTGGAGGTCGGCAGCAACGACAGCGAAGCCGTGTTCGGCGAGCACCCCCCGGCAGGCCAACCCTATGCCCGAGGACGCTCCGGTGACGAGCACTCTGCGGGCCGGATCGCTGGATTGCTCGCCCGTGGGCATCTGCGGCTCTTGAACTGCTGCGGGGAGCGGTCTAGGCAGCCCTGGAACGCGGCGTCAGTGTCCTAAGTAGGAGCGGACGAGGTCGTGGGATTTGCGCAGTTCCGCCGACTCCCCGGAGATGTCATTGTTGCCGGTCTTCAAGACGTACGTCCGATCTGAGATGTCGAGCACTTGGGCGTTCTGTTCGATTAGCAGAAAGGTGTTTCCTTCGGCGCGAAGTCCGATGACGTGCTCAAACAACTCGTCTACTAGGAAAGGGGCGAGACCGAAGGAGAGTTCGTCAATCATCAGCAACTTGGGTCGCGCCAGCAACGCCCGAGCCAGCGCCAGCATCTGCTGCTGCCCGCCTGAGAGCGAAGACGCCGGGTCGCGGATCTTCTCGGCTAGGTCTGGAAACATTTCCAGCAGGCGGTCACGGTCGGCGCTCACGGCGCTTGCTCCGTCCCGCCGCAGCACGGCGCCGAGGTCGAAGTTCTCGCGCACCGTCAGGTTCTGGAACACTCCTCTACCTTCGGGCAGGTGTCCTAAGCCAGCAGCCGCCCTCTTCTCCACGGAGAGCCCGGCGAGGTCGCGTCCGTCCAGCCTTACGCTGCCCGACCAAGTGTTCAGTACGCCCGAGACCGTGCGGAGGAAGGTGGTCTTTCCCGCTCCGTTCGCTCCCAGTACCGAGACGATCTCCCCTTCGGCAACTTCCAGGGAGACGCCATGTAGAACTTCCAGCCGCCCGTATCCGCTTACTAGGTTTTCCGCTTCAAGCAAAGCCATCTGTCTGTTCCTGTGTGTAGAGATTCGTTGGTGTCCTCATGTTGCTGCCGCTAACCGCTCATTTCCTCTGCCTCTAGGCGCGCTGCGAAGCCGTGCCCGAGGTAGGCCTCAATTACGGCTGGGTCGTGCGTGACGTGGTCGGGGCTCCCCTCAGAAATGATCCGTCCGAAATCCAGCACGGCAATCTTCGGACAGAGGCTGGCCACGAGTTTGAGGTCGTGTTCGATGATGATGATGCACAGGTTTCTCTCAGCTAGGACGCTCCTCAGCCCTCTCAGGAGCACCGTCACGTCGTCGGCGCCTAAACCTGCTGCCGGTTCGTCGAGCAGCACCACACTGGGGCTGCCCACGAGGGCGCGCGCTACTTCCACGATTTTTTGGCTGCCCAGCGGGAGGGAGTCTGTTTCTTCGTGAGCCAAGTCAGCGAGACCAAAAAGGTCAAGCAGTTCCATGCTCTTGATTCTCATCTCGCGTTCTTCGGAGCGGCTCCAAGGGAATTTGAAGAGTTCTGCCAAGTGCCCCCAGCGGTAGACGTGATGAGCGCCGAGGAGAGCGTTTTCAATGACAGTTGCGTCGGGAATTAGGCGAGGGGCTTGGAAGGTTCGCCCGATTCCAGCGGCTACCCGTTTGGTCTGTTTGAGCTTCCCGATGTCTCTATTCCCGAGGAGGACTTCTCCTTGGGAAGGCTTGACATAGCCAGAGATCACATTGAATATCGTGGTCTTGCCCGCGCCGTTCGGCCCGATGAGGCCGTTGAAACCGTTAGTGAACGACATGTCCACGCCTTCTAGCACGCGATTGCCGCCGAAGGCCACATGCAGGCCCCGTAGCTCCAGAGTGCAGACGTTTTCTTCAGGTTGCTCCGTTGAGAGGGGCTCGTCAGAGTGGGTCTCGGCGTCGGAAGCAGTGGTGACGCTGCCAGCCTCAGTGTTCACGGTCAGGACGGATCTTGGGTGTTTGGCTTTCGCAACACCTGCATTAGAGGCATTTTTTGTATTCGCTTCCCCAGATTGCTCTCCCTAATGCGGGCAGGCAACGAAGCGAAACCATAGGGGAGCGCCAGTATTGCGATCATGAGGGCTAGCCCGAAAATCAACTGACGCCCTATCTGGAAATTGGACAACCTCTCGCGTAGGAGAATGAAAAAAACCGCTCCAAGCAGCGGCCCCCATATCCGTCCCACCCCTCCGAGTACGAGAATGATCAGCATGAATACGAGCATGTTGTCTCTGAACGATTTGGGGTCTAGGAACCTGATGTCTTGTGCGTACAAACCTCCTGCTACTGCTGCTGCAAACGCTGAAACGCCGAAGGACACGAGCTTGTACCGAGTGGCTGGTATACCCATAGGACCAGTGGAGATCTCTATGTCTTTTACAGCTCTTAAAGTCCTCCCCATTCGACCCCGGGTGAGAATCAACATGACTACATACGTCAATACCAGGGCGACCAAACTGGTGTAGTAGATCGTCATAGGCCCGTTCTTGTGACCTATTGAGAACACTTGCTTTACTGAGCGGCCGTTGCTGGCGCCAGTGTCAAACCATTCCCATATTTCTGGGCCAAGTTCAATCAACTTTACAACTAGTCCGCCAAAGGCGAGCGTAGCGATTGCTAGGAAGAAGCCCTTGAGTCGCGCCGCGGGAAATCCGATAGCAATTCCCACTGCTGAGCAGATGAACCCGAGTATCAGAAGGGCAACGACGTAAGGCACCCCGTCCTCATAGAGCAGCGTCACCCCGAACGCCCCCATTCCGAAGAAACCCGCATGCGCCAAACCGAGTTGCCCAGCCCAACCCACCATGAAGTTGAAACCCATTCCGGAGATTGTGTGGATCAAAATTCCAGTCAAGACGCCTAGCCAATACCTGTTCAGTCCTTCCTGCGGAATGTGAGGAAGGGCGGCGACTAGTGCGAAGAGCAATAAAACCGCTGTCGGCTCGCCAAACCGGGATATTCCTTGCGGTCTTGGTTTGTAAATGGGACGCGAGCCAGACTCAGGTGCGTAACTGCTCATGATCTCAGACTTCTCGGGCGGTTTTCTCACGCGTCAGGCCGCCAGGAACGGCCAGCAGGATTACGACTACCAAAAGCAGGGCCACAGTCTCCTGCACAGCAGTTGAGATCTGTCCACCCACGATCGATTCACCCATTCCTATGACCAACCCTCCCGCAAACGTGCCTAGAAGAGAAGTGAACCCTCCGATTACCGACGCTATGAAACCTTTCAGAATTATCGGGTTGGCAGCGACGTCTCGCAGGAATGTAGATGTCGTGAACATGATCATCGCGGCTGCGGCAATCATGCTTCCCAGCGCCCACGCCACGAGCGAAATCTTCCCCGAATTGATGCCTAGGAGTCTTGCGGTTACGCCGTCTTCAGCGATGGCGCGCATCCGCACACCCCACTTCGATTTGAAAAATAACCCCACGCCTATGGCAATCAAGAGCCCCGCGCCTATTGCTATGACTTGATCGGCACCGATGGTGAGGTTGATGCTTCTTGCGTCTTCCGCGCAAGTGAGAGGGATCACTCCGTCTACGGCCTTGCACTGCCCTCTGCTTATCCAGATTGATTTCTGACTCCACGGAGCAATGAACTGGCGCGTGCTTGCTCCCCAGATGAGCTGAATAGTTGCGAACAATGCCCAGGTCAGGCCTATCGTCAAGAGCAGCAGGGGGAAGTGGTCTACTTTTGAAAGCGGCTTAACAAAGGAACGCGCCGCTAGGAATACGAGTACGCCAGCGAGAATGCCGAGAGGTATTGCCACGCCCCAGTGAAACCCCTCGTTTGTGACTGGGAACCAGTCTAAAAAGCTGGGCAGCCCCTGCTCATGCAGGAAGCGGATAGACAGATAAGTCATGATCGCCGCTCCAGCGATTGAGAGCGGCCTATTGGAGAGCCCTACTAGTGGTCGAATCAGCAGGTACTGCGTTGCTGCGCCAAAGGCAGCCGCAAAAGCCATGCCGATTATGAGGGCAAGCCAAAAATTCCAGCCAACTCCGGCTCTGTCGGGGCTTGCCGAGAGAAACCATGTTAGGTACGCCGCTACGAGCCCCATCTGGGCGACGGCGAAGTTCGGCACGTCTGTGGCCTTCATGATTACCACAATGGCAAGGCCGACAAGGCTGTAGGCAATCCCGATTTCAAGGCCGGCAATGATTTGCTGCAATAACTGCCACACGTGATACTCGCAGTTTTTCTTCGTTTACAAACTGAGTCCGGTAGTCGTTGAAGTAAGGATTGGTGTTACCAATTCGACTTATTCAACTCAAATTGCGCAAGTTCTCTGGCGTGCGGACAGGGCTAAATGTCCACACACCTGAGAACTAACTTCTTCGGGTATGACCCGGCGCTTCAGCGCTTCGGGGTTCAGCTACCGGCCGGGGCTTGGAAGTCCCTTATCTGCGTCCAGGTCTCGGTTGCGTAGTCGTACCTGGAGAGCCCGGCGCCTGCGGCACAGAAGTGCCCGCCCCCATCACGCGGCCCGCATCGAATGTCGGGCATTGCCCCTTGCATGTCGATCGGGTTGTCGCGCAGACTTTCGGCTGCGGAGTGGAGTGCGTCCCAACTCAGGTCTCCGTCCAGGCGGTCGATGACCTCAAAGAAGGAGATGGCGTGCAGGTAGGTCTGCAGGCTGAAGTTGGGAGCAGCGCACTCTTCTGAGATTTGTTCGCAATAGGCATCACGCAACGGCCGCCATTGGTTGGGAATCGGCGAGTCGGTTGTCGGCAACTGCACTTGAAGAGCGCCGAGGAAACCGTCTGCAGCTTCACCAGCCGGGCCGACGGCGTTGTCGCCTCCTGTTCCGGCGGCTCCTTGGTCGGAGCACAGCAGTGCGTCGCTGCCGTTCTCTGCCAGCGTCTGAAGGATCAACGCGTTCTGGATGTTGTCTACGCCGGCGACGATGGCTTCCGCATTGGTGGAGATGATGTTCAAAACCGCGGGCTGTACGACCTCAGACGCCGATTCAACGGTTTCTTCTGTCACTACCGTCATTCCGTGAACCGGAGCTTGCGCATTCACGCCGGCGGAGACTTCTTCGCCAAGGGGGTTGCTAGCTGCGATGATGGCAACGTTCTTGATTCCCTGTTCATTGAAGTAGTCGACGCAGATCTGAGCCTGTGCGGTGCGTGAACTGGCAAGCCAGTAGACCTCTTGGCGCTCCTCCTCAAATGGTGGAGAGATCGGCGCCCACATTGGCACGCCGCTTTCTTCTAGGAAGTCAAACGTTCCAGGAAGGGCGCGGCTGTCGGCGGGGGAGAGGATTGCCCAGACTTGGTCGCTGTCAATCAGGCGTCGGGTTTGATTGACCAACTCCTCAACCTCGTACTGGGAGTTGTAGTCGACCATCTCGATCATGCAGCCGTCGATGCCTCCGTTTGCATTTACCTCTTCTACGGCGACCTTTAGACCTCCAAGGAGTTCGATGCCTGCTACCAGGGCAGCGCCGCCGACTGGCTGGACGGTTCCGATCTTAAGAACTCCGTTATCAGTGTCCACGCCCTGTGGCAGTTGACCATCCGGCGTGTTGGAGCCGCACGACATGGCGGAGGTAGTTGGCGGGGCAGTTGTGGTGGTTGCTGCTGCTGTAGTGGTGGGCGCTTCCCCGCCGCCGGTGTCTGCTGCTGTGGTGGTGGGCGCTTCCCCGCCGCCGGTGTCTGCTGCTGTGGTGGTGGGTGCTTCTGTTTGGCTCCCGGTGTCTGCCGCAGTGGTGGTGGGCGCTTCAGCCGGTGCTGCTGCAGGCGTCGCCGTGGTGGTTGTCGCCGGGGTGGCGCCGTCGGCATCGTCGTCATCGCTGCCACAAGCAGCGGCTACAAGAGCAAATGTCGCAAGCAGTGGTAGGAAGAGTTTGAATTTTTTCATATGGAATCCTCCCTGGATCAATTGTCGGGGCAATTTGTTCGCAAATTCGATTCGAATTAGGTTATGAAAACTTACCTTAAGTCTACCAATCTTATCTACCAAATAGTCGTTTGAATTTGGAAGGCGGCGCTGTCGCAGGGAGATTGGTCGTACCAAGGCCGGATTCTGGTTAGCGATTTCCAGCTACAGAACGCTGGCCACCCTGAATGCATCCCAGATGGCGTCGATGGCCTGCCGGGGGGATAGGCAGTCGCCCACTGCGTGCAGTTCGAACGCGTCAGCCGTTCCCCGCCCGCTCCCCTCATCGTTCTCGCCCCCGATGCCCCTGCCGTTCGCTGCGCTCCCGTGCGTGTTGACCTCCCCCCGCTCCTGCGACCCATGGTTTCCGCCGCCAACGCCCTCCAGCAGTTCGAGGAAGAGGCCATCGTTGGCCACGCCGTAGGCCGCTCCCACCACACAATCGGCTTCGATCAGGCGCTCCCTGCCGGTGAGCGTTTCCCGCACCCTCGCTCCCTCGGGGTCTACGGCGGCCAGGACGTGATACTCCAGAAACTCCACCCCGGCCTCCCGAAGCCGCCGGAGCATAGGGGGACGGCTGAAAGCGTCCATGGATGCGCCCACCGAAACGGGTGTTACAAGGGTCACCTCGCATCCGGCGGCTGTCAGGTTCTCAGCAGTCGTGCAGATCTTCCAGCCTGCCTCCCCGGCGTCAATCAAGACCACCTTGTCTCCAGGCACTCCCTTGCTGAGGGCGTCGTGCGCAGAGATCACTCCTTCGCCGCCCGGAACCTCAAAGTCGCCCGGCAGCGAGCCGGTGGCCACTATCACGCAGTCCGGTCGGCGCGCCCGAACCGAGTCCGCGCAAGCTGCTTCCCCCGTGACCACCTCCACCTTGAGTTTCAGTATTTGGCGTTCCAGATAGCGGACAGAGTTGGCGAACTCATCCCGGTAAGGCATCGCCGCCGCAGCAAGCAGCACCTGCCCCCCCAACCGATCCGATGCTTCCAGCAAGGTCACCTCGTGGCCGCGCATCGCCGCCGTCTCGGCAGATTTCAGACCCGCTGGGCCGCCCCCCACCACGAGCACCTTGCGAGGCCGCTCAGAGCGCCCCAACCTGCCCACACCCCAGTCCTTCTCATAGCCCACGGCCGGATTTACCAGACAGGCGATGGGCGATCCCCTGTGCGGCCCGCCGCGGCAGCCCACGTTGCAGGAGATGCATTCCCTGATGTCGTCGCGCCTTCCCTCGGCGGCCTTGGCCGCCCAGTAGGGATCTGCGATCAGCGGGCGCACCAGGCAGACGGCATCGGCTGTCTCGGCGGCCAGAAGTTCCTCGCACTGCTCGGGCGTTACCAGACGGGCGACCGCGAAGACCGGCACGCCTTCGGTGATCCCGCGCACCTCCTTGGCGTAGTGAGCGAACGGGGCGCGGGGGTAGCTCATGTCGGGGATCATCCGGTCGATTGAGGCGTAGTTCGACTGGCTGACGCTCACGTAGTCGATCTTGCAGCGAGCAAGCAAGTGCCCCGTGATCTCCGCGCACTCGCCCGGGGTGATGCCATCGGGCACGAACTCGTCTGCGCTCACCCTGATGCCAACAGGAAAGTCCTCGCCGACCACGGCGCGAACAGCGGTCAGAACCTCCAGCGGCAGACGGCAGCGGTTCTCCAGCGACCCTCCGTACCGGTCGCTGCGTCGGTTGCTGAAGCGTGACAAGAACTCGCAGAGCAGATAGCCGTGCGCCAAATACACCTCTAGTCCGTCGAAACCGGCGTCCCGCAGACGCCCGGCAGCCTTTGCGTAACTCTCAATTATCTCGGCGATGTCGCGCCCGTTCATGGCGTGGGGCACGACTCGGCTGGCGGGGTCGGCCAGAGCAGAAGGCGCCCATAGCTCCCGGTGGGCGGCGAAGGTGTCGCCCTGACGTCCGAGATGCGAGAGTTGGCCAAAGATGTGCGCTCCTGCTTCGTGCACCATTTCGGCAACCCGGGCGTACGGCCCGACGCTCTCGTCGCTCCAGACTTCGTTGACCCCTGCCGCCGCCAACCCTGTGGGGTGCACCATGGACGACCCTTGGATGATCAGACCCGTCCCTCCAGCGGCGCGCTCTGCCAAGTAGTACCCCTGCCGCTCGGTGAGATGGTGAGTGTGCCAGTCAACGAACCGCGAGCCGTGCCCAGCGAAGACGACTCGATTGCGAATCTGCAGCGACCCGATCTGAAGCGGTCTGAACAGCAGAGGGAAGTGTTTGGTTCTCAGCCGCGAACCTCTTCCGTGCCCGCGCCGCCCCCCTCCAGCAACAGCCGAGCAGCTTCCGGACAAGGCATCCCCACCTCCACGCCGCGGGATGCAGCCAGAGCGTTTCGAGCGCTGATGACGCCGTCGTGGTAGTGCGAGAGCCCGCTGCCCATGCGCGCCCGGCGGGCGTCCACTGCGGCGCCGGCGAGCCCTTCAGCTTCCACGATGTACAGCCCCGCTATGCCCGAGTCGTCCAGGCCGCGCCCCCCGTCGGAGCAGACGAAACCAGCCGGGCTCGCCTTCCTGAGGTAAGGCACGGCGCTGCGCCCGGTATGTCCGGCGGTCACCAGTACGTTCCGTGCGGCGTCTTCGGGAATGGCGAAAGCGATGGAGTCGGTGGCTATGACCTGCCGCCCGTCTGCGGCGGTGTACATGACCGTCCGGTTGGTAATCTCCGCCGCCGCGGCCGGCGTCGGGTCGTTCTCTAGCATCAGTTTCGCGGCTTCCTTCACGCTCATCCCCGGGCGCACACCGCAGTCAGAAGCGGGTTGGTTACAGAAACTGATGACGCCGTTTTCGTATAAGTGCACGCCGTCGCCGAGGTGGGCGGTCATCACGTCGGCAACCGCTGCCGGTATGTTCAGGGCTTCGAGGTACCACAGCCCTGCGATGGCAGAGCCTTCCGGGCCGATCCCGCAGTCCATGCCGATTGCCCCCCTCGGAGAGTGCTCGGCTATGAAGCGCGCTGGCAGCACTCCGCAGTAAGAGGAGTTGACGCAGACGTCGCGTCCTCTGTTGTGCGCCGCCGCGTGGTAGGCGGAGTCCATGGCACAGACGTCGCCGTCCCCGGCCGCCGAGGATGCGACGACAGTCTGAAGGGAGCGGGCTTCTTGGTCAGTCATCTGCCGCGCTGCCGCTTGACGGCGGGTCCCCGGTCGTGCGTTGAAGCGTCCACGCCTACCCTCCGCAACTCCACCTTGCGCACCTTCTCGGAGGGAGTCTTGGGCAGCGCCTCCACGAAGCGGAAGTAGCGGGGGACTGCGAAGTAGGGCAGGCGGCGGTCAGCGTATTCCCAGAGTTCCTCGGCTGAAAGCTCCTCGCCGTCTTCTAAGACGATCACCGCCAGCACTTCGTCTTCGCCCGCCTCGGCCTCCGCGGGCACAGCCACCACCGCAACCTCGGCAATGGCAGGGTGAGCCAGGATGGCTTGTTCTACCTCATAGGAACTGATGTTCTCTCCCCGCCGCCGGACGGCGTCCTTGAGGCGGTCCACGAAGTAGTACCACCCCTCGGCGTCGCGGCGGAGACCGTCGCCGGTGTGCCACCAGAGGTTCCTCCACGCCGCAAGGGTTTCGGCGGGCATGTTGAAGTAGCCGCTGGACTGCGTCCACGGGTAACGACCCCTAACCACCAACTCTCCCACCTCTCCCACTGGCACCTCCTCGTCGCTCTCGGAACGCACGAGTCGAACGTCGAACCAGTCAGTGTTGGCCAACCCTGCCGCGCCTGCCGGGCGGTCCTCCCCATAGGGGCTCAGGATGGGCATGCAGGTTTCCGTGAGTCCGAAGACCTCCACGAAGGCCTCTACGCCGAAGCGCCGCTTGAACTCAGCCAAGTAAGACGAGGCGGTCGGAGCGGCGAATATGCAGCGCAGGTCGTTGACGGCGTCATCCGTTCGCGGAGGCTGCTGCCACACGAAGTCCATCATCACTCCCACAAAGTTGGTCACAGTGGCTCTAGCCGCCCGCACCTGTTCGATCCACTCGCTGGCGCTGAAGCGTTCCCGCAGCACGTAGCGGGCGCCCGCAATGAGCGCCGGGTAGGCGGCTAGGAAGTGGCTGTTGCCGTGGAACAGGGGTCCGGTCGACATGTAGACGTCTTTGTCGGTGAGACGGGTGAGAGACACGCACTGATCAGCAAAGAGGAACATGTGGGCGTGCGGCATCATCACGCCTTTTGAGGGCCCCGTGGTGCCCGACGTGAAGAAGACCGCCCCCAGGTCGCTGTGACGTACTCTCGGCAGGTCGGGCGCCCCGGCGTCCGGCTCAAGCAGTTCCTCCCAGGTTCCCGCCGCGAATCCTGCGCTCTCCAGGGCCGAGACGGCTGCGTTGCGGGTGTTTTCGTCGCCGCCAGTTAAGTAAAAGCGCTTCACCGTGCGGACGGCTTCGGCGCTTTCTAAGAAGCGCTCTACGTAGTCGGGGTGGATGAGCGCCGCCGCTGGGGCGACAGTGCGCGCCTGGTGTTCCAGGAAACTGCCGCGGTAAGCGGTATTGACGGGGACTTCCGCCAACCCCGCCAGCGAAGAAGCCAGCCACGCCAGCACGTACTCGGAGCAGTTCGGAAGCATGATCAACAGCCGGTCGCCGCTCTCCGCCCCGCCGGCCAGCAGGTTTCTGCCTACCCTCTCGGCGACCCGCAGGGTTTCGGCATAGGTAAGCGCAACTCCCTCGGAAGGGACTTCTAGGTAGACGCAGTCGGCGTGGCTTTCCGCCCTCCGTCTCAGTACCTCGGGCGAGTTCCAGGAACTGCGGTCTGTCCAGGTGGGTCTGTACTGGTCGTAGGTTCTCACCGGGCGTCTCTAGGCGGGAAATTCGGTTTGCGCTTTTCCATGAAGGCAGTGGCTCCCTCCAACATGTCGGGCGACGCAATGGCTTGCATCAGCATTCCCAGACCGGACTGGAAGTTGTCTCGCATGCCGTTCCACCAGTAGTTGGAACTGATCTTTGCGATCTCCAGGTATCGGGCCGACATCGCACAGATCTCCTCGCACCAGCGGCTGGCTTCGTTTTCCAGTTCGTCGTCCGGCACCACAGCGTTGATCCACCCCAGATCAAGGGCTTCAGCGGCGGTGTACTTGCGACATAGAAAGGCGATCTCTTTGGCTTTCTTCTCGCCCACGTTCAGGGCGATGAGGTTCGTGCCTCCGAGCACCGGAGCGCTGCCGACCTTCACTCCCGTCTGTCCGAAAGTGGCGCTCTCCGCCGCTATCGCAAGATCGCAGACCACTACCAGTTCGTTGCCGCCTCCGAAGGCCGGGCCGTTCACGGCTGCGATCACCGGCATGGGCGCCGAGCGTATGGCGTCAAAGAGTTCCAGGCTGCCAGTGAACATGGAGTGGAGTTCCCAGAAGTCAGGGTCGGCGAGGTTGGAGAGGTAGCCGCCCGCGCAAAAGGCTCGTCCTTCTCCGGTGATGACCACAGCGCGGCTCCGGGCGTGGGATCGCAGCGCCCCGATGATCTCATCGGAGGTGTTGCGGTCGTAGGCGTTCATCCGCTCCGGGCGGTTCAGACGCAGCCACAGCACCTCGCCGCGCATCTCTACGATTACGTCGCTAATAGTTTTTCCTCTCTTTCACAGAACTCTAGACATCCAAATCCCGCAATGACGTCCCTGCTGACGCCGTTCCGCCTCCAAGTCTTTGAAGTATTCCGGTTAGCATTTCCAATTCCGTGGCCGCACAGCAGTTGTACGCACAACAACTTTCTCCCGTTCACCTCTCGGTGCTGGAAGAAGCTCAAGCAGCCGCCGAGAGCGTAAGAGCGTTCAATATTGAAGCTGACGAACTCTCAGAGGTGCACGCCCCCACCCTGGAAGCCTTGAGGGCGAGCCGGCTCTGCGAATTGACGGTGCCCGCTCGTTACGGAGGGCGTTTTGAGAAGGTGGATTCCTTAGCGGTAGCTCTGGCCAGGCAGGCGTGCATGAAGGTGTCGTCGCACCTGGATTCGCTCTTCGCCCTTCAGGGCATCGGAAGTTACGCCATCGCTCTCGCCGGAGAGGAGGAAACGAGGCGGGAGTGGCTGCCACCGGTCGCCTCGGGAGAAGTCTTAGCGGCGCTGGCCGTCACGGAGCCCGAAGCCGGCTCTGACCTCAAGGCCGTCATCACCACGCTGACCGATCATGGAAGCCACCTGAGCCTCTCTGGGCGCAAGTCGTTCATCTCAAACGCCCCTAGCGCCGGTTTTTTCACCACGCTGGTGAAGGAAGACGCCAAGGGCGCCGACGGCAAGGACACCTTCTCCTTGGTGCTCGTGCCTGCGTCCGCCCCGGGCGTGATCGTCTCGCCGTCGCCGGAGATCATCGCCCCTCACGTGCTCGGCGAGGTGGAGTTTTCCGACGTTCGCCTGTCGCCTTCCCTGCGTCTCGGAAGCCCCGGCCAGGGCTTCCGGAACGTGTTGTCCACCCTCTCGGTTTTCCGCGCTTCGGTGGCGGGTGCTGCCGTCGGCTTGATGGAAGGGGCTCTGGAGATCGCCGCCCGCCACGCAGCCGAGCGCCGCCAGTTCGGACGCCCCTTGGTCAGACTAGGGCCGGTGGCTGCTCTCCTGGCCGACTCCTGGGCCGACCTGGAAGCGACGCGCCTGCTGACCTATAGCGCCGCAGCCGCTGCCGGTTCTGACCCCTCCGGCAGCCTGGATCTTTCTTCTCTGGCGAAACTGGCCGCCACCGAAGCCGCCTCCCGCGTGGTCGATCGATGCGTGCAGGTGATGGGGCGCTGGGGGTTGGTAAAAGGTTCAAAGATCGAGCAGTACTACCGCCAAGCTCGACCCATGCGCATCTACGAAGGGACTTCCGAGGTGCTGCGCCTCGGTGTGGCCGCCCGTCTCTGCAGCGAAACCGCCCCTGCCTCCGCCCCCGCCGAAGCCGCTACTGCCTCCGCCCCCGCTGCCGAAGCCGCTCCCGTCGAAGGCGCCCGCCCAGCCGCTCCGGGCGGCGGTTCGCCCCCGATTACTCCCTCCTCCGCTTCTTCGCCCGCTTCGTGAATCCGTCGCATCTTCGCTTCTAGCCCTCCCCCCGCCCCTCTGCAGCGGTCAGTTCTCGTTAGCTACATTTACTTATGGATTTTCATCTCTCCGACCACGCGGCGATAGTAACCGGGGCAAGCCGCGGCCTGGGAGCGGCCGCAGCCGAAGCCCTATCTAACGAAGGAACCCGGGTGCTGGCAGCGGCCCGCTCCTTAGACGACCTGGAGGCTCTGGCGGCTTCCCACGACGGCAGGATCGTCCCGCACCGCTGCGACATGCGCGACACCGCCGCCGCGGCAGGCTTAGTCGACGCCGCCCTCGATCATTTCGGGCGTCTGGACTGCGTGGTCAACAATGCTGGTATCGCTCCCGCCGGGCGCTTCTTAGAACAGGACGTCGAGCTTCTTCTCGACGTGTTCCGGGTCAACACACTGGCCCCCGCAGTGCTGGCCAGAGCCGCTGCCGCCCACTTCGTGTCTGAGTCCAAGCCCGGGTCGGTGATCAACGTGGGATCCACCTCCAGCCTGCGGGGCAAGCCGTTGCTGGCCGCCTACTCGGCGTCAAAAGGTGCTCTTCTGCGCCTCACCGAGGCGCTCTCAGGCGAGTGGGCGCGCCACGGGATCAGAGTAAACTTGATCGCCCCTGGCGCTTTCCTGACTGACGCCCAGAATCAGGTCGTCGCCGACGAGAAACTGCTTTCGGCGAGGCTCAGGAAAATTCCCCTCCGACGAATGGGCGACCCTCCGGAGTTGGGGCCTCTCGTCTGCTACCTGGCATCCCCGCTTTCGGTTTTCGTGACGGGCTCCTGTTTCGTCATAGATGGCGGCGAGGCAGCCAAACTCTGATCTGCTTCTGCGGCCTGTCTTCTGCGGCCTATTTTCTATAGTCATCTCTCACACACCCCCTCTGTCCGTCCAAAACCCCAAGGAGAACACCGTGCCGACTGAAGCACCCGCTCGCTCCAACAACGCAGACCGCTCAACCATCGGCAGCGCCGCCCTCTCCGGCAGGGAGATCGACGCCGTTTCGCCGAAGTTCGCCGAAGGGCTCGCCCGCATCAGGGAGGTCACCGACACCGACGGCGCCTGTCCGGCCTGGGCGAAGGCCATGTACATGGCCTCAGCCGCCGCCGTGAAGGGTCACAGCCACATGCTCTACCACCAACTCAAGCGCGCCAAAGACTTGGGGTTGTCGCTGTCCGCTGTCCGCGGCGCCGCCCTGACGGTGCTGATTTCGCGCGGCGAAGCCGTCTATGCCGCTTTCAACGCCGCCGTTGACGAGATCTACGGCGAGAAACTCTCCGCTCCAACGGCGCCGCCGCCCGAGTTCGGAATTGATCGGCAGGCCTGCCTTGATTATTTCAAGGACTACTTCGGTTTCGTGCCCGACTACGTAGAACTCATGGCCGACGAAGCCCCCCGCGCTCTCGAAGGTTACGTCCTGATGAGGGAATGGTCGCTGGCCGAGAACGTCCTCGACGCCCAGCACGCCGAACTGATGCTTTGCACCATCAACGCCGCCGAATTTTCATCCCGTTTCGTGAACGTCCACGCCAACGGCGCTCGGCGGGCGGGCTGCAGCGAAGCTCAGATCACCGAGTCGGTGGTCTGCGCCATTCCCGTGGCGGGCGTGGCTGCGTGGCTGCCAGGCGCCGACGGAATCATGGAAGGCCGCCGGTAAGTCCGCCCCGTTCCCATCCCATTCCAAGATCGCCCCAGCCCGTTCGCTCGAGGATTCCGCCGTGCGCCAGCCTTCCGACATCGGAGGTCTCATTGATACCCACGCCCACATCGTGCTGGAGGGCTCTATGGGACAAGCCGGCAGTTGCGGCCCTGAGATCGGATATCACCCCGACGGGAGCCCCTGGTTCAGGGTGGGCGACTACCAACTAGACGGGGTGGCATACAGAGGTTCGCTGTTCATCGACGTCAATCTGCGCCTGGAAGCCATGGAACAGGCCGGCATCAGCATTCAAGCCCTCTCACCCAATCCGCTCACCTACCTGCACTTCATAGACGCCGACTTGGCGGTGGACTTCTGTCGGGCGCACAACGAGAGCCTCGCCGAGGTGGTGCGAGAGCACCCCGCCAAGTTCGTAGGGCTCGGTGCTCTGCCCATGCAGAACATTGAAGCGGCCTGCTCGGAGGTGCAGCGGATGACGACCGAACTGGGGTTGCTCGGCCCCTACATAGGCACGGACTTCGGCCTTCCTCTCGACGACCCGGCCATGGATCATCTCTACTCGGCGTGCGTAGAGATGGACGTCCCGCTGTTCATGCATCCGTGCCAGTCAGGCATCGACGGGCCGCTGCGCGACCCTCGCCTGCGCCGCTGGGACCTCGACCTCGTGCTGGAGTACTCCTTTGAAGAGGCGGTCTGCGCCGCCACGCTCATCTTTGGCGGCGTGCTGGAGCGCCACCCCAACCTAGATATCTGCCTAAGTCACGGCGGCGGGTCGCTCTGCCTAGCGCTCTCCAAGTTGCGCAAGTTGGCGGAGCGGCGCCCCGCCGCCCCCGACTGGCTTAAGGCAGAGGGGGCTTTTGATAAACAACTCGGTCGGCTCTGGTTTGACTGCCACGTGGCAGGCAGCAAGGAGTTCGCTTTCGTGAAGGCGTCGCTGGGAACCGAGCGTCTCGTCTACGGCACGAACTTCGGCGGCTGGGACAAAGGCTCCGGGCCGGACGCCGCGCCGCTGCGTTCCACGCTCAACTCAAACGCGTCTAGGCTGCTGCGGCTAGAGCGTCGGGCGCCGCAGTTATTCACCTGAGCGCAGGACTGCCTTGCTCCGCTGGAAAGTCTGCGGCTGGAAGGTCTGAGCGACCGCAAGGTCGGCGAACCCTAGAAATATCCCCGAAGCAAGGAAGGCGAGAATGGCAGAAGAAGCCCCGCTGCTAGCAAACGAGGAAGATCACCCGCAGGACGTGGTGGCTGTCTACGGCGACCGGCGTGTGGTGACCATGGATTCCGCCCGCTACGTGGACGCTCGCAATCGCGACACCGATGTGGTGGTGGCGGCCTCCTACCTGGGGGTGCTGCCCGCCCGCCTCATAGTCCCCCACAGCCCCCGAGCCGTGATCGGACACGACGGCGCAGTCGGCATGGATGGCGCCGGCATCGCCGGACTCTGGTATCTCGAAGCCTTGGGCATCCCTGCTGCTGCCGCCGCCGCTGCTTCCGCCGAACTCGGCAACGGCACCGACCAGTACACCCACGGCGTGGTAAGCCGTCTAAACGTCTACGCCGAGCGCTGCGGCGTGAGCGAAGGGATGCCGGTTCGGGAGGCCGCACGGCTGCTGGTCGAGAATGACCCTGCCGGCGACGTGGACACCGGCACGAAGATCCGCCGAGAGGTGAAAGCGACCTCCCCTACCGGGCGTGAACTTGTCGTGACCGACTCCATAGTGTTCGCCCTGCCGGAAGACTCGCGCAACGTACTGGTAACCGCCGGTCACACGGGCCGCAGCGGAGCCAACTTCCTGCTGGAGGTCTCCCCCCACGGCTTCATATGCGCCGACGGGGGGCGGGGCAAAAACGACGCCGGCATCGCCGGTCTGGCCATCGTAGAGCGCCACGGCCTCGCTGGCGGATCCTTCGACACTTGGACTGCCCCGATAGGCGACGCTTTCAAGGCCTTTGAGATCGGGAAGGTGGGGGCGGCCAATCAACCCGCTATGCAGAGGGGAGTGGAGCTGGGAATGCCCGTGAGCGAGGCGGCGTTGGCGCTGCTCAGTTACGAGCCCCCCGAAGCGCCCGCAGAGGACTGAAGAGGACAGCGGCGGGCCGATGACGACTGCGCTGCCCGCCGGAGAGGAGTCGCACGCATCGCTTGCCGAGTCCGCATCGCTTGCCGAGGCGGAGTTACCTGCCCCGCTTGACCGCTCTGGGCGGCCGCTGACGGGGGAGTTCTGGGCGCACGTAGACCGCAAGGAGTTGGTGCGTCCGTTCTGCGAAGCCTGCCGTCGGAGTTTCTTCGTCCCGCAGGTGGTCTGCGGACGATGCCAGTCGGAGAACTGGAGTTACCGACCCAGCGCCGGGCAGGGAGTCATCTACAGCTACACCGTCGTGCACCGCGCCCCCACGCCGGCGTTCGAGCCCCCCTACGTACTGGCGGTCGTGGACATTGACGAGAGCGCCAACGCCCCCGAGGCCGCCGCATCCGCTGGCAGGGGCGGGGGCAGCGTTGGCGGGGGCGATGAGTCGGGCGGCGGCGGCGACGGGAGCGAGGCCGCCAACGCCCCCGAGGTCGCCGCCGACGTTTGGTGCCTGCTCACCTGGATAGTGGACTGCCCCCCCGAACGGGTTTACATAGGGATGAAGGTGCAAGTGAAGTTCGTGCCAGGACCCGACGGAGCGCTGCTCCCGGCGTTCGCCCCCGCCTCAGCGGGGGGCACCCCCTCGGAGGCGGATCAATGAACGTGGGGGTTGCGTTCCGGCGCAACGCCGCTCGCTGGCCGTCCGCTGACGCCCTCTTTGACGTCGGCCCGGAGCGCCGCAGTGTTACCTGGGCGGAACTGGAGGAGCGCACGAATCGGCTGGCCAACGCCTTGAGGGATCGCCTAGATGTGAAGAAGGGCGAGCGCGTGGCGCTTCTAACGGCTAACCGCCCAGAGGTACTGGAAGTGTTAGGAGGAGTGACCAAGGCCGGCGCGATCTACGTAGGGCTCAACTTCCGCCTGGGGCCGACTGAACTCGATCAGATCGTGGAGAACGCTGAGCCGCGGCTGCTTCTCACCGACGCCGAGCACCTTCCTCAAACTTCTGAAGTGGCGGAGAAGTACGACCTGGACGTCTGGGACATCGACGGCCCCGCCTACGCCAATCTGCTGGCCGACGCCGCCCCCTCACCGCCTTCGTCCCTCATTGATGTGCGTTCCCACGATGACTTCTGCATCGTCTACACGAGCGGCACCACAGGGCGCCCCAAGGGCGTGCTGTTCGACCACGCACGCGTGCTTCAGCACGCCGCAGTGACTGCGCTGGAGTACGAGATCAGCCGCCGCAGCCGCTACCTGCTTCAGATTCCTCATAACTCCAGCGTGAACATCACCATCGTCCCGGTGTTGATGATGGGAGCGGCCTTGGGCTTCCGCGACAGCCGGAACTTTGAGCCGGTCGGTTTCGCCGAGACGGTGCAAAGCTCGGGTGTGACGCACTCCTTCCTAGTACCCACGCAACTCATGCGCCTGTTGGATCGTCTGCCTCCGAAGCGAGACGGGCTCCTGGGCGGACTGGTCACCCTGGGTTACGGGTCGTCGCCCATTTCGCCTGAGCGCCTAGCCGAGTTGGTGGATCGTTTCGGGAACGTCTTCAACCAGCTCTACGGGATGGCCGAGATCGCCTCCATAGGCACGATGCTGCGCAAAGAGGATCACGCTCGCGGGCTGGCCGAGCGCCCTGAGTTGCTTGCCTCATGCGGGCAGCCGTCCTACGCGATGTCCGTTCGGGTGGTCAACGAGGAGCGTCGGGACGTGCCGATCGGCGAGAGGGGCGAGGTCATCTTCGGCGGGCCTTATGCCATGAAGGGCTACTACCGCGACCCTGAGCGCACGGCGGAGTCGCTGCGAGACGGCTGGGTGCACTCCGGCGATGTTGCCGAAGTAGACGACGAGGGCTTCGTCTACATAGTCGACCGCCTCAAGAACCTGATCATCCGGGGCGGGCTGAACATAGCTCCCACCGAGATAGAAAACGTGCTCTATAGGCATCCAGCGGTGCTGGAGTGCTCGGTCGTGGGCATTCCCGACCCCGACTGGGGGGAGGCGATTCTGGCGGCAGTGGCGCTCAAAGAAGGAAGCGCAGCCACGGCAGCAGAGTTGCTCGAGCATTGTCGGGTTTCCGAACTGACATCCATCAAGACGCCAGAGAGGGTGGAGTTCATGGATTCCCTTCCCAAGAACGCCGTGGGCAAGATCGCCAAGACGGAGATCAGGGACGAGTACTGGCAGGGGAGGCGCCGGGTTTGAGTTCATCAGCGGTGTCGTTTCGGCGCGGCGCTTCGCTTCGGGACGTCGCAATAGCGGGCGTGGGCGTGACTAGGCAGGCCAAACAACTCGACAGCACCTCGGCTCTTGTCTGCCTGGAGGCAGCCCAAATGGCTCTTGCCGACGCCGGCGTTCCTCTAGCGGAAGTGGACGGGGTCTCGGCGCGCTGGCCCGGCCCGGGAGGGTCGGTGTTCTACGAAGGCTCGGTCGATTGGAGTTCTGTCTTCGGGCACGGTTTCACCTGGGTGGGCGACACTTACCCGCAGGGTGCGCCCGGCTTGCTCGACGCAGCGTCCGCAATCATTGCCGGCCAGTGCGATACGGCCTTGGTTTTTGGGGGTCGGGCAGGGGAATCGGGGGATGCCAAGGTGGCCGCTTACACCCGACCAGACAACGAGTTCGTTGCGTGCTGGGGTTCGCTCACGGCGGCCCAGTTCGCTCTCGTGGCGCAGGTTTACATGCACCGCTTCGCCCCCGATCCCGAACGTATGGCAGCGATACCGGCCGCCATCCGCAACGCCGGCTCGCTCAACCCCGCCGCCATCATGCACGGACGGGGGCCTTACACGCCCGCCGACGTGCTGGCCTCCCCCCCGGTGGCCGAGCCGTTTCACCTTCTCGACCTCTGCTTGGCCAGCGAGGGGGCTGCCGCCATCCTGGTGACCACCCTGGAGCGGGCCAGGGATTGCAGGCACGCTCCAGTGGTGGTGCTGGGCGGTGCGTGCGAGTGGCAGCGCCAGCAGTACGTGAACCCCCCTCGCTACGACGAGGTGTCACGCGTAGGGGCGTCGGCCATGGGGCGCGCTCTGGCGATGGCTGCCCTCTCAGCTTCGGACGTGGATGCGTTCGAGCTCTACGACATCAACACCTTCGAAGTAGTGCGTCAGTTCGAGGCGCTGGGACTCTGCGCCGAAGGCGAAGGGGTTGATTACTTGGCGGAGGTCGGCATCGGCGTGGACGGAAAGCACCCAACCAACACCGACGGCGGGCTGATGTCCTACTCGCACACGGGCTTCAGCGGCCCGACGATGAAGATCGTCGAAGCGGTACGGCAGATCCGAGGCAGCGCCGGAGCGGGCCAGATCCCGGGAGCAGAAGTAGTGCTGGCCACCGGCGCGGGTTCCGGCGCCGAGTACCACAACACCGTGGTGCTAGCAGCCGACCGCTGAACCCGCTTGTTGCCAGTAGAGACGCTTGAACCCCGACAAGCACATGTTCAAAGAGCAAGCGCTAGCGTGAAAATCTAGAAGTGAAAGCATAGATTCAAGAAAATAGAGCAAAGTTAAAGAATGAATGCTAAACACCTCCGCGATCTGCTAGGCCGTCGCCGGGGAGCGATGGTGAAGAAGAATAAGAGAGAAGCGGAGCAAGAAGCAGCCGCTGCAGTCGCGGGGAGTAAACGAGATCTCTCGGACGCTAGACGCAAAGTCACCGTGCTCAGGGAAAAGTTGACTGGGGGAGAGATCCCCGTACCCGACTACATGCTGGGAGGGAGCACTGGAACGAAGTTGTACAACCAGTTCGCGGAAATCGTGGACCTATGGGGCGTCGCCCGCGTCTCCGCAGACCCTGACGCTTACCAAGAAGCGATTGATGCGGTTGGGAAGAGCTACGACTTTTTCCGGTCAAGATACGAAAAAACGTTAGATTCCAAGAAACGCTCGTCAGAAAGTGGTGGGAGGGGAAAAGATTACAAAGAGATGGCGCAGCATCGACTAAGCATGGTCGCCGACCTCTACAAAGATTTCATGGGTTACGTAGAAGACACGGCTATGCCCATGCTGAAAGAAGAGAAAGCGTCCGCTGACGCTGGGTCGCCGAAATTCACTCCAGTCCCCGAAGAACCCATTGGAGCCGACGCAGAACTCGTAGACGAGTTAGCCCAGGCAGAGGCGAAAGCCGTTGAGATAAGAAAGGGCATCGGCTTGGCATACGAGTCGGCGCTGAGGGCGGCTCAAGCTAAACGACCCGACCCGTCTGCTGAAGAAGTCGTAGAAAACCTTGTAGAGGCCGGCTACGTGGACGACTACGAAGCCGACGCTCTTCGAAGGTCTCTGTTGATAAAAACAACAGTTTACCCCACCCGTCAAGACATCGAAGCCGCCCTGAGGGGCGAACCCCCGCCACTATAGCCAAAGTATCCTTTTCGCAGCGGAGAAAGAAACAGCCGCAGTCGCCGGGGAAACGGGGACGCGGTGGAGTAAACGAGACATTTCGGACTCTAAACGCAGATTCACAGCGCTCAGGAGAAACCTCGGCGGCGGCGTGAAGACCCGGGCGGCGATATTCCTGTTCCTGAAGGCCCCCAGTCTCCGATGCTCTTCGAAGGTCTCCGTATAATTAATTAAGATGAGATAAATCAATTAGTGATCGAAGACTAGGGTAAGATAAGTTCAAGTAAGCCTCCGAGTGAGAGGAACTTTCAATGAAAAAGTTCGACGAGAACAAAGAACTTGTCGACGAGTTGGAGTTTGAGCGCGGTTGGTGTGATCAGGTGAGTTGGGTCGCGCCTGGTCGTTTCAGGGGCCGTGAGGACGCCCGCGGCGTTCCTGGTGCGGGCGCTCGTGGCGGTTTTTCCAGTGGCGGTGGCTTTGTTCGGTGGAGGTTCTTTCTTTCTCTCTTGGTGGTCGTGTTATTGGCTGTTGCGTTTGCGGTGGTGGACGGTTTGAGCGGCCCTGTTGATTCGGCGGCTGCTTTGAACGGAAAGAGCCCAGGTTTTTTGGGTTCTCCTTTGGGTGGCGGCGGTTTGTGGGGTTCCTCGTCTTCTGGAGGTTCTCCTGCGTCGTCTAGTGCTTCGTGTCCGTCTGGCTATTCGTTGAGGTCTGATAATTTGGCGTGCGAGAAGGTGGAGTCCCGTTCGGCGTCTTTGAGTTGTCCGTCTGGTTCTTCCCAGTTCAGTTTAGGGATCGGAGCGGCTTGGGGATGCAAGAGAGACTTAGGGGCGGCGTCTACGTCGTATTCCTGCTCCCAAGGAGTGTTGGCGTGGAGGACAGTCGGTTCCGGTTTTGCCCGGATGTGCAAGATAACTTCAACCAGCACAGAATCTAAAGCGGCGTCGGCTTCCTGCAGCCCGAGGGGGTCGCCTACGTCTTGTCGTTACACCAATCAGGTGCTGACTCGCCAGTCTCAAGGAGCGTCGGCTTCCTGCAGTCCTAGTGGGTCGCCTACGTCTTGTCGTTACACCGCTCAGGTGTCGTCTCGCCAGTCGCAGGGAGCGTCTGCTTCTTGCAGTCCGAGGGGTGCTCCGTCGTCTTGTCGTTATGTTTTGTCGAGCACGGTCCGTCAGTCGCAGTCAGCGTCTCGTTATTGCAGTCCGAGGGGGACGCCGGCTTCTTGCAGATATTCGGTGAGGCAGTCTACTTCGGCGAGTTACCGTTATATCCCTGGTGTAGTCGGCTATTATTATTGTTCGTCCGGTTGGACTATCTCCGGGAGTACTTGTTACCGGTACGTAAACCGCTATGGAACGCTATACTATTCGTGCCCGTCCGGCTGGTCGCGCTCTGGGAGCACGTGTTCCCGCTACGTAACGTCAAGAACAGTCCGCTACGGCACGTTGAACTATTCCTGTCCGTCCGGTTGGAGTCGCTCTGGTAGCACGTGTTACCGGTATGTGAGGAGCAGTGTGACGCGCTACGGGACTTTGAGTTATTCGTGCCCGTCTGGTTGGTATCGTTCTGGGGGCACGTGTTATCGTTTCGTGAGCACCACTCTGACGCATTACGGGACTTTGAGTTATTCGTGTCCGTCTGGTTGGACGCGCTCGGGTAGCACGTGCACTCGGAAGACGACGAGCGTCCGCTACGTTACGCCCACGTCTTCTCGATCATGCTCCACAGGTACTCTAGCGAGCGGGCGTTGTTGGTCGTATCCAGCGAAAGTGAAGTCCTGTCCTAGCGGTTGGACCCTTTCAGGGAGTTCGTGCAGGCGCACGCTCACTGCTGCTCCCACTTATACGTATTCTTGCCCGCAAGGGAAAACCCTCAGAGGCTCCCGCTGCTACACCCCCACTACGACCGCGACGACCACGACTACAACGACGACCACGACCACCACGACCACGTCGAGCACGACCACGACGACCACAACGATCACGACTACAACGACGACCACGTCGAGCACGACGACTACGACGGTGGCTGTTTCTCCGCAGGTGGGGACTACGACTACGACGGCTGTGCTGGTTGCTTGTGTTGCGGGGCAGTTTTATGCTATGGGTAGGAGGGCGTGCGCGACTTCTCCGGGGCCTCCGCAGCGGGTGGAGGTGTTCTCTGCTTCGGGGAGTTTGAATGTGTATTGGCAGGGGACGATTGAGGGCGGTCAGCGGAGGAACGCTGGCGGTGTCGTGTCTGATTTGGATTTGGATCATTACACGGTGGGGTGGCGGGAGGAAGGCTCCTCGACTTGGATTACTGTTTCGCCGAATGTGCCTGCTACAACTACGACTACCACGACTACCACGACGACGGCTGCTGGAGGGACGACCACGTCGACGTCTGCTCCTTCTGGGGGGTTTTATACTCAGGTGGTTAGCGGTCTCACGGATGGGACGGTTTATGAGGTGAGGGTTTCGGCTGTGAATGACGCTTCTCGCCGTGCTTATAGCGACCCGGTTGAGGCCACGCCGGAGACGCGGGGAGTTGGGGGTTGGCATCCGTATGATTTGCCGAGTTCGGAGACGGCGTTGTTGCATGAGAAGATTCAGCAGGGGGAGGCGTTGAGTATTTGTACTACCGTCAGAGATTTCGTGGCTCCGATCACTGTGGCGGTGAATCATTGGAATTCTATTTTGAATCCCTCGGGGAGCGCTTTTCAGGACGTGTTCACGTTCAGCGGGCGAGCATCACGTTTAGCCGACTGCCGTGAAGAAGCATTCGGACAGAATGCTGCGAGGATTGATCCTGCGAATAGTTTTGATATTATTGTTTCCGATTACCGCTGCGCCGCGGGCGGCATCGACGATGACGGTAATGCGTGCCCGGCGAACGCTCAGGTGTGTGCGTCTGTGGGTTGCTCGCCGATTACGAGGTGCACCGCAGCTAACAGAGCTTCCAACTTGGCGTGCGCCGGGCTGGCTACGAGGTGTCCGGCTACTGCGGCGGGCTGCGTGTGGAGTAATTTGGCTGATTGGCCGGACAGGCCGGAGGGGGCGCCTAGGCGGGTTGATGGTTCGGCTATACAGATCATGATCGTTCAGCGCCGCCTGTTCGAGCACGAATTGGGGCACTTGCTCGGGTTAGACGATTACGGTGATGAGTGCGCGTGGGAGGAGGAAGTGATATCTGGGTGGGGGTTTTCCGGCAAGAAAGAGGATAAAGTGCCCTCGTTGTTTTCGTATAGGGACGGTCCTCGGTCGTGGCAGGCGCTCGTGGATGATCCTTCTGAGTTCCATTCAAGTTATTTTGATTGCCGGTCGAACGTTGTTACTGATAGGGATGAGGCGGATTTGTCTGCTATTTACCATCCGAGAGCATTTGAAGGAAGCCGGTACTCTATGTTCGAGATAGAGGGAACGGGGGAGAGTTTCTGGCGGTTCCAGATTGCTATTCCTCCTAGCGATTCTAGCCCTTCAACGCAGGCCCCGGATAACCCTGATGTCTGCGACGCTAAGCAGGGGCAAGCGGGATGGGTGTACGTTTACAACGCTTATGCGTGGGTGATCATGCACCGCGCTAAAGGAAGCATCGCCGCCTGGAAGGCGCTGCGGAAAGACACAGCCGGCACAACACGCCTCGACGACGGGAACCTCGTGGTTTTCACACCCGGCAACTTCTTACACACATCCAACACACCTAAGCGCTATAACGCCAAGAGTGGGCCGGTAGATGTGTTGGAGTTGATCGACCCGGTTACCTCCACGCCTGTTAATCGTCCTGATGACTGTGTTTACTTGGGGGTGAATGTGGATCTCACTGAGGCGGCGTATGCGAATATTCGCAGCCACGAGTTCGTAGTGGTGGGGTTGACTCGAGGAGATCCGCTGGTGGATACGAATAATTTAGATGGGACGTCAAGGTCGAACATTCTTTTGGATCTAGGTGACGGGGCTAAGTACTGGACGCTGGGAGAGCCTTCCGCGGTGATGACATACACAGGCTCTTCGTAGGAGTCAGTGGCGGTGACTGTTAGTATCCGGCGTTGTTCGGGGGCGTGCCTGGCTGTTGTTTTGGTGGTGTCGGCTTGCTCGGGTGGCGCGCCCTCGGTTGAGCCTCCGCCCCTAGGTGAGCCTCCTCAGGGGTCTGCGGTTTCGCCGACCTCGGTGACAGCGGGCGGGGGTAATGGTTCGCCGGGGACTGTTTCTTCTTCTACGGTTGTTTCCCCGCCGGTTGCTCCTCCGTTGGAGTTTGGGGGTGATCCTGGTGGAGTATTTGTGGATGTGAGCGCTGGTTTCGGTTATTCGTGTGGTTTGCGTGAGGGGGGCGGGGTGGAGTGCTGGGAGTGGGGCGGGGCTTCTGTGCCGTCTGATTGGTGGGAGATAGTACTTCGGAATTGGAGTGAGGATCCTGTTGATGCTGTGGTACCTGGGGGTGTGTTTTTCTTGGTGAGCGCTGGTTTCGGTTATGCTTGCGGGCTGCGCCCTTCGGGTGTGTTGGTGTGTTGGGGGCGTAATCGTGATGTTGTGGGTTCCCCGCCTGGGGGTGTGTTCACTGAAGTGTCTGTGGGGCTTGAGCATGCGTGCGCCGTGCGGGTGGATGAGAAGGTGGTTTGTTGGGGTTCTACTGGGAGGCGCGAGCCTGTTGATTTCCCTCCTGAGGGGGTGTTCGTCGATTTCGCGTTGGCTAATGGTTTCGGTTGCGGTGTGAGGGCGGGGGGTTCGGTGGAGTGCTGGGGGGGCGGTTACACTGACTATTGCAGGGGTCCGTGCGGCGAGTTGCCGCTCCCGGAGGGGGAATTCCAGAGCGTTCATGCCTGGTGGGGAGACAACCATGTTTGCGGGTTGCGGACCGACAGAAGCGTGGAATGCTGGAGGAATATCTTGGAGGACAATAATTACTCGTATCTTTCTCCTCCGGAGGGGGAGTTCGTCTCGGTTTTCTTTGTTCCTAATGCTTGCGGTTTGCGTCCTAGCGGGGAGGTGGAGTGCTGGTCTGACACTAAAGTTTGGCCGCAGCCAGAGCCTGAGGATTACCGCTCTTCGGTGTACGGGGCGGGAAACTCCTGCGGTTATTACTACGGGGCGCGGTTGTGTTGGGAATCAGGGGCCGGTTCGCCTGAGGAGGTCACAGGAATCGTTGAAGGGTATAACTATTATTGCGGGTTGCGCCCTAGCGGGGAAGCAGTTTGTGATTACTTTGATGATTTCTTCGTCCGGGGTGAACGCGAGCCTCACCGTTATCCTCATGGCGAGTCCCCGGTGGAGCCCCCCGAGGGGCCGTTCGCGGTTTTGGCGTCTAGCGGGAATTTTGTTTGCGGTTTGCGCCTGGGGGGGGCGGTGGAGTGTTGGGGGACGAACACTTACGGGCAGTCTTCCTCTCCGGAGGGTAGGTTTACTCAGGTAAAAGCGGGGCAAACATTCGCGTGCGGCCTGCGGCCTTCGGGTGAGTTGGAGTGCTGGGGTTACGGAGACAGGCGAAGCAAGATCATCCCCCCTAGAGGGCCGCTCACAGGCGTTCACGCAGGCTGGGGCGGTATCCAAGTGAGGAGAGACACCGGCGCATTTTCATCTAAAAGGGATTGGGGGTATTCTTGCGGGTTGCGCCCCGATCAGTCTGTGGAATGCTGGGGCGATGACGAAGGGCGCGTACGCTCCGGGGAGTGGAGGATCATTTTAGAGGATACAGCTATCAGGGTTCACCACCCCGAGGGGGAGTTCACCGAAGTGGGGGTAGGGAAACAAGAAGCCTGCGGGCTGCGCCCCGCCGGAGTGGTGGAGTGCTGGGGCGCAGCCTGGAGGAACCCCGAAGACAGGATCTGGAGCCCCGCCCACGACATCCGCAGCGGCGAAGGCGGAGGCTATGCGGCCCTCAGCGTGGGAGGCGAATACTCTTGTGCTTTGCTTAAAGACAGCAAAGCTGTGGAGTGTTGGAGCACCGACCGAAGCGAAACCTACCAACTTGCCGGCCCCTACACAGCCGTAAGTGCAGGCTACGGGCACCAATGCGGCGTCCTAACAACAGGAGACATCCACTGCTGGGAAGGCAAAAACCCACAAGAGCAACGCTGGGAAGAAATCACCATCCCCGCCGAAGAGGCAAACTGAGTTGATGCTAGTGAACGCAATCCTAGTTTTACGCCTATTGAGATCGTCCCTTGGAGTCGTTGGAGAGGGAACTTCCCTTCTGAGGGTCTTCGCAGGAGTCAGTGGCGGTGGCTGTTAGTATCCGGCGGCGTTCGGTGGCGTGCCTGGTTGTCGTTTTGGTGCTCTCGGCTTGCGCGGGTGGCGCGCCCTCGGTTGAGCCTCCGCCTCTAGGTGAGCCTCCTCAGGGGTCTGCGGTTTCGCCGACCTCGGTGACAGCGGGCGGGGGTAATGGTTCGTTGGGGACTGTTTCTTCGTCTACGGTTGTTTCCCCGCCGGTTGTTCCTCCGCTGGAGGTTGGGGGTGATCTTGGTGGGGTGTTTGTGGATGTGAGCGCTGGTTTCGGTTATTCGTGTGGTTTGCGTAAGGGGGGCGGGGTGGAGTGTTGGGAGTGGGGCGGGGCTTCTGTGCCGTCTGATTGGTGGGAGATAATACTCCGGAGGTGGAGTGAGGATCCTGTTGACGTTGTGGTACCTGGGGGTGTGTTCGTTGCGGTGAGCGCTGGTTTTGGTTATGCTTGCGGGCTGCGTCCTTCGGGTGTGTTGGTGTGTTGGGGGCGTAATCGTGATATTGTGGGTTCCCCGCCTGGGGGTGTGTTCACTGAGGTGTCTGTGGGGCTTGAGCATGCGTGCGCTGTGCGGGTGGATGAGAAGGTGGTTTGTTGGGGTTCTACTGGGTGGCGTGAGCCTGTTGATTTCCCTCCGGAGGGGGTGTTCGTTGATTTCGCGTTGGCTAATGGTTTCGGTTGCGGTGTGAGGGTGGGGGGTTCGGTGGAGTGCTGGGGGGGTGGTTACACTGACTATTGTAGGGGGCCGTGCGGCGAGTTGCCACTCCCGGAGGGGGACTTCGTGAGCGTTCACGCCTGGTGGGGAGACAACCATATTTGCGGGTTGCGGACCGACAGAAGCGTGGAATGCTGGAGGAATATCTTGGAGGTCGATGTTTACACCCCGTATCTTTCTCCTCCGGAGGGGGAGTTCGCCTCCGTCTTCTTCGTGGGCAGCGTTCCCTGCGGTTTGCGTCCTAGCGGGGATGCGGAGTGCTGGTCTGCCAGCAAAGTTTGGCCGCATCCCGAGCCTGGGGATTACCCCAATGCGGTGTACGGGGAGGGTAATGCCTGCGGTTATTACTACAGGGCGCGGTTGTGTTGGGAGTCAGGGGCTGGTTCGCCTGAGGAGGTCACAGGAATCGTTGAAGGGTATAACTATTATTGCGGTTTGCGCCCTAGCGGGGAAGCAGTCTGTGATTACTTCGTCCGGGGTGAAGACGAGCCGTACCGTTACCCGCAGGGCGAGTCCCCGGTGGAGCCCCCCGGGGGGACGTTCGCCGTTTTGTCGTCCAGCGGGGATTTTGTTTGCGGTTTGCGCCCCGGGGGGGCGGTGGAGTGTTGGGGGACGAACACTTACGGGCAGTCCTCCCCTCCGGAGGGCAGGTTTACTCAGGTAAAAGCAGGGTGGCGAACATTCGCGTGCGGTTTGCGCCCCTCGGGTGAGTTGGAGTGCTGGGGTTACGGAGGCAGGCGAAGCAAGGTCGTCCCCCCTAGAGGGCCGCTCACAGGTGTTCACGCAGGCTGGGGCGGCCTCCAAGTGAGGAGAGTCGCCAGCGCATTTTCGGAGAGGGCAGACTGGGGGTATTCCTGCGGGTTGCGCCCCGATCAGTCCGTGGAGTGCTGGGGCGACGACGCCGGGCGCGAACGCTACGGGGATTGGGGGATCGTTTTGGAGGATACAGCTATCAGGGTTCACCACCCCGAGGGGGAGTTCACCGAAGTGGGAGTAGGTGAACACGAAGCCTGCGGGCTGCGCCCCACAGGGGTGGTGGAGTGCTGGGGCGCCGCCTGGAGGAACCCCGAAGACAGGAGCCCCGCCTATGACGTCCGCAGCGGAGAAGGCGGAGGCTATGCGGCTCTCAGCGTGGGAGGCGACTACTCCTGTGCCTTGCTACGAGACAGCAAGGCGGTGGACTGCTGGAGCACCGACCGCAGCGAAACCTACCAACTAGCCGCCCCTTACACAGCCGTAAGCGCAGGATACGGTCACCAATGCGGCGTGCTAACAACAGGAGACGTCCACTGCTGGGAAGGCAAAAACCCACAAGAGCAACGCTGGGAAGAAATCACCTTCCCCGCCGAAGAGGCAAACTGAGTTGATGCTAGTGAACGCAATCCTAGTTTTACGCTTATTGAGATCGCCCCTTGGAGTTGTTGGAGAGGAAACTTCCCTTCTGAGGGTCTTCATAGGAGCGGGTTACGATGACCGTTAACATCCGCCGGCGTTCGGGGGCGTGCCTGGTTGTTGTTTTGGTGCTGTCGGCTTGCGCGGGTGGCGCGCCCTCGGTTGAGCCTCCGCCTCTAGGTGAGCCTCCTCAGGGGTCTGCGGTTTCGCCGACCTCGGTGACAGCGGGTGGGGGTAATGATTCATCGGTGACTGTTTCTTCTTCGTCTACGGTTGTTGGGGAGGTGCCTTGGTCGGCGCCCTCGGTTCCGGTGGGGGCTGCCACTTCTGTGGTTGTCCCTCCTACGGAGTTTGGGGGTGATCTTGGTGGGGTGTTTGTGGATGTGAGTGCTGGTTTGGGGTATTCGTGTGGTTTGCGTGAGGGGGGTGGGGTGGAGTGTTGGGATTTGGATTGGAGAGGGTCGTTGCCGAAGCAGTGGTGGGAGCGGGTAGTTGGGGCTTGGAGTTTTGATTTTGTTGATTCGGTTCCGCCTGGTGGGGTGTTTACTGAGGTGAGCGTTGGTTGGAGGAATGCTTGCGGGTTGCGGCTTTCGGGGAGGTTGGAGTGTTGGGGGGCTAACCGCACTGCGGTGGTTTATCCTCCTTCTGGTGTGTTCTCGGGGGTTTCGGTGGGGTTGGAGCATGCTTGCGGGGTTCGCCCCGGGGGGCGTTTAGAGTGTTGGGGAGACTCCGGGCGTCGCCGCCCTGCGGGTCTGCCTCCGGATGGGGTCTTCTTGGATTTCGCATTGGGCCGCAGTTTCGGTTGCGGGATCAGGGCGGATTATTCTTTGGAATGCTGGGGGCCGTATTACACTCACGAGGTACGAGGTTCTGGAGTTCCGCGGGTGGGGGTGATGCCTGAGGGGAAGTTCGCGAGCCTCCACGCGGAGGGCTTCTATATTTGCGGGTTGCGTTTAGAGGGCTCAGTGGAGTGTTGGGGTAGCGGGAGAGACCCTGCTCAGAGCAGGGTTCGTTATCTTCTTCCTCCTAGTGGTGAGTTCGCTTCTATTCTCGGTGTGAATGAATATGAGGGCGCGGCTTGCGGGCGGCGCCCTACAGGGGAGGTGGAGTGTTGGAGAGAGGGAAGGGATGGGGAGCCTGATAGCTGGGTGGTTCCCGCCGAGCACGAAGCGGTTCCCCCCCGCGAAGGCGGTGTTTGCGGTGCTGGTTTCACCGGTCGCAGGATTTGTTTCGAGTCGGGCGGCGAGACTGGTTCCCCTGCAGAAGTTAAGGGGATAGTCAGTTATGCGGCGTTCCAGTATTCATTTGACGTGGATGACATATACGTGTATTATAATTTTGAATATTTGTGCGGGCTGCGCCCCGGAGGGGAGGTGGTCTGCGGTTATTTCGGGTATGTATGCGAGGGCCTCCCCGAGGCGTCGGGAGGGGATTGCCGTTTGTTCGGGGATCAGGATTATCCAGAGTTTCTAGAGCATCTATGGCGCGACAGCCCGTCGATGAGGGATACTCCCCCTTTCCCGCCCGCGCCCGCTGGCGTGTTCACTGTTTTGAAAGCGGGTCTGGGCTTCTTTTGCGGTCTCCGCCCCGGAGGGGAGGCGGCCTGCTGGGGGAGGGAGGGAAGTCGCTTTGGCTTGCTTTCGCCTCCGAGCGGTGTGTTCACTAAAATAGACACAAGCGACCACTTCGCTTGCGGCCTGCGCCCGCAAGGAGAGCTAGAATGCTGGGGCTCCTCGGAGAACCAGAGCAAGATACTCCCACCTAAAGAGGAATTCACAGACGTTCACGCCGGCTGGAGCGGCCTCGAAGTACGCAGCCAAACCGGGACATTTTCATCTAGCAGGGATTGGGGTTTTTCCTGCGGTCTGCTCACTGGCGACGGGGTGGATTGCTGGGGCGAAGATCGGTTATCGGGTGTCGCCCCCGAAGGAGGCTTTACCCAGATCGGGGCGGGAAAGGAGGAGTTCTGTGGCTTGCGCCCTTCCGGGGTGATCGAGTGCTGGGGATCAGGCCCTGAGTCCACGCCGGAGGGTGAACTTCACGACGCTGGCGGGGAAGGGTATAAGGCGCTGAGCGTGGGCGGAGAGAGCACCTGCGGTCTGACCCGGGGAGGATCGGTGAACTGCTGGACGCACGACGGCCGCCTCGTTTACCAAAAAGAAGGCCCTTACACATCTATAAGCGCAGGCTTCGCGCACCAATGCGGCGTGCTCGCAACAGGAGACATACACTGCTGGGAAACCAGAAGCACAAACCCCGCAAACTGGCAAGAAATCACCTACCCCGCCGCAAGAGGCGACCTAGCTAGAAGGCGCCCCCGTCGGCGATTCAAAGTTGCTGACGCCAAGAGGTCCGAGGTGAATACTCTCAGTCTACGACGCTGCCTGCTCAGCAGTTCCTCGCTTCTACGGGAGCGCACTTGGTATGAGCGTCGAAATACTAATAATAGTCTGTCTAGGTCGCGTGTTCTTTTAGATCTAGGTGACGGGGCTAAGTACTGGACGTTGGGAGAGCCTTCCGCGGTGATGACATACACAGGCTCTTCATAGGAGTCAGTTGCGGTGACTGTTAGCATCCGGCGGCCTTCGGGGGCGTGGCTGGTTGTTGTTTTGGTGGTGTCGGCTTGCGCGGGCGGCGCGTCCTCGGTTGAGCCTCCGCCTCTAGGTGAGCCTCCTCAGGGGTCTGCGGTTTCGCCGACTTCGGTGACATCGGGTGGGGGTAATGGTTCGTTGGGGACTGTTTCTTCTTCGTCTACGGTTGTTGGGGAGGCGCCTTGGTCGGTGCCCTCGGTTCCGGTGGGGGCTACCACTTCTGTGGTTGCCCCTCCGGCGGAGTTTGGGGGTGATCTTGGTGGGGTGTTTGTGGATGTGAGCGCTGGTTTTGGTTATTCGTGTGGTTTGCGTGAGGGGGGCGGGGTGGAGTGCTGGGAGTGGGGCGGGGCTTCTGTGCCGTCTGATTGGTGGGAGAGAGTACTCCGGAGGTGGAGTGAGGATCCTGTTGATGCTGTGGTACCTGGGGGTGTGTTCGTTTCGGTGAGCGCTGGTTTCGGTTATGCTTGCGGGCTGCGTCCTTCGGGTGTGTTGGTGTGTTGGGGTCGTAATCGTGATGTTGTGGGTTCCCCGCCTGGGGGCGTGTTCACTGAAGTGTCTGTGGGGCTTGAGCATGCGTGCGCCGTCCAGGTAGATAAGAAGGTGGTTTGTTGGGGTTCTACTGGGAGGCGCGAGCCTGTTGATTTCCCCCCGGAGGGAGTGTTCGTCGATTTCGCGTTGGCTAACGGTTTCGGTTGCGGTGTGAGGATGGGGGGTTCGGTGGAGTGCTGGGGGGCCGGTTACACTGCCGGAGGGGCTGCTGGTGAGTTGCCGCTGCCGGAGGGGGACTTTGAGAGCGTTCACGCCTGGGAGGGAGGGTTCGATGTTTGCGGGTTGCGGACCGACGGGAAGGTGGAATGCTGGGGGAATTTCATTGAGGTCGATGTTTATGACCCTCATCTTTCTCCTCCGGAAGGGGAGTTCGTCTCCGTCTTCTTCGCGGGTGGCGTTCCTTGCGGTTTGCGTCCTAGTGGGGAGGGGGAGTGCTGGTCTGTTGACGGCAGCAGTTGGGCGTTCCTCGAGCCTGAGGATTATCCTGATGCGGTGTACGGGGAGGGAAATGCCTGCGGTTACTTTTACAGTGAGAGGTATTGTTGGGAGTCGGGGGCTGGTTCGCCTGAGGAGGTCACCGGGATCGTTCAAGGATTCAACTATGCTTGCGGGCTGCGTCCGGACGGGGAAGCGGTTTGTGATTACTTTGATGATTATTTCGTTACCTATGGTGGTGAACGCTACCTTCGGCGTTTCCCTCAGGGCGAGTCCCCGGTGGATCCCCCTGAGGGGCCGTTCACTTTCTTGATGTCCAGCGGGACTTTTGTTTGTGGTCTGCGTCCTGCGGGAGTGGTGGAGTGCTGGGGGACGGACACCTACGGGGAATCTTCTCCCCCAGAGGGCAGGTTCACCCAGATAAAAGCAGGGGCAACGTTCGCGTGTGGCCTGCGGCCCTCAGGTGAATTGGAGTGCTGGGGTTACGGAGGCTATCGAAGCAGAATCATCCCACCCAGAGGATCGCTCAACGCTGTTCACACAGGCTGGGGAGGCCTTGAAGTACGCAGACAAACCGGCGCATTTTCATTCAGAAGAGATTGGGGGTATTCCTGCGGTTTGCGCCCCGATCGGTCCGTGGAGTGCTGGGGCGACTTAGGGGCAGGAGGGCGGAGTCGTGCTGTGGATGATGTGGATACAGCTATCAGGGTTCACCACCCCGAGGGGGAGTTCACCGAAGTGGGGGTAGGGAAACAAGAAGCCTGCGGGCTGCGCCCCGCGGGAGTGGTGGAGTGCTGGGGCCCCGACTGGATGAACCCCGAGGACTGGAGCCCCGCCTATGACGTCCGCAGCGGCGAAGGCGGAGGTTATGAGGCTCTCAGCGTGGGAGGCGAATACTCTTGTGCTTTGCTTAGAGACAGCGGCGCGGTGGACTGTTGGAGCACCGACCGCAGCGAAACCTACCAACTTGCCGGCCCCTACACAGCCGTAAGCGCCGGCTACGGGCATCAATGCGGCGTGTTGGCAACAGGAGATGTCCACTGCTGGGAGGGCAAAAACCCACAAGAGCAGCGCTGGGAAGAAGTCACCTTCCCCGCCGAAAAGACAAACTGAGTTGATGCTAGTGAACGCAATCCTAGTTCTACGCCTATTGAGATCGTCCCTTGGAGTCGTTGGAGAGAGAACTTCCCTTCTGAGGCTCTTCGTAGGAGTCAGTGGCGGTGACTGTTAGTATCCGGCGTTGTTCGGGGGCGTGCCTGGCTGTTGTTTTGGTGGTGTCGGCTTGCTCGGGCGGCGCGCCCTCGGTTGAGCCTCCGCCCCCAGGTGAGCCTCCTCAGGGGTCTGCGGTTTCGCCGACCTCGGTGATAGCGGGTGGGGGTAATGGTTCGTCGGGGACTGTTTCTTCGTCTACGGTTGTTTCCCCGCCGGTTGTTCCTCCGCTGGAGGTTGGGGGTGATCTTGGTGGGGTGTTTGTGGATGTGAGCGCTGGTTTCGGTTATTCGTGTGGTTTGCGTGAGGGGGGCGGGGTGGAGTGCTGGGAGTGGGGCGGGGCTTCTGTGCCGTCTGATTGGTGGGAGATAGTACTCCGGAGTTGGAGTGAGGATCCTGTTGATGCTGTGGTACCTGGGGGTGTGTTTTCCTTGGTGAGCGCTGGTTTTGGTTATGCTTGCGGATTGCGCCCTTCGGGTGTGTTGGTGTGTTGGGGTCGTAATCGTGATGTTGTGGGTTCCCCGCCTGGGGGTGTGTTCACTGAGGTGTCTGTGGGGCTTGAGCATGCGTGCGCCGTGCGGGTGGATGAGAAGGTGGTTTGTTGGGGTTCTACTGGGTGGCGTGAGCCTGTTGATTTCCCTCCGGAGGGGGTGTTCGTCGATTTCGCGTTGGCTAACGGTTTCGGTTGCGGTGTGAGAGTGGGGGGTTCGGTGGAGTGCTGGGGGGCCGGTTATACTGACTATTGTAGGGGTCCGTGCGGTGAGTTGCCGCTCCCGGAGGGGGAATTCCAGAGCGTTCATGCCTGGTGGGGAGACACGGATGTTTGCGGGTTGCGGATAGACAGTAACGTGGAATGCTGGGGGAATTTCCTTGAGGACAATAATTACTCGTATTATTCTCCTCCGGAGGGGGAGTTCGTCTCGGTTTTCTTTGTTCCTAATGCTTGCGGTTTGCGTCCTAGCGGGGAGGTGGAGTGCTGGTCTGTCAGCAGAGTTTGGCCGCAGCCAGAGCCCGAGGATTACCGCTCTTCGGTGTACGGGGCGGGAAACGCCTGCGGTTATCACTACGGGGCGCGGTTGTGTTGGGAGTCAGGGGCCGGTTCGCCTGAGGAGGTCACAGGAATCGTTGAAGGGTCTAACTATTATTGCGGGTTGCGCCCTAGCGGGGAAGCAGTTTGTGATTACTTTGATGATTACTTTGTTCGGGATGGACGCGAGCCTCACCGTCACCCGCAGGGTGAGTCCCCGGTGGAGCCCCCCGAGGGGTCGTTCGCGGTTTTGTCGTCTAGCGGGAATTTTGTTTGCGGGTTGCGCCCTGGGGGGGCGGTGGAGTGTTGGGGGATGAACACTTACGGGCAGTCCTCCCCTCCGGAGGGCAGGTTCACTCAGATAAAAGTGGGATGGGACACATTCGCGTGCGGTTTGCGGCCCTCGGGTGAGTTGGAGTGCTGGGGTTACGGAGGCAGGCGAAGCAAGATCGTCCCTCCTAGAGGGCCGCTCACAGGCGTTCGCGCAGGCTGGGGCGGCCTCCAAGTGAGGAGAGACACCAGCGCATTTTCATCTAGAAGGGATTGGGGGTATTCTTGCGGGTTGCGCCCCGATCAGTCTGTGGAGTGCTGGGGCGACGACGCCGCCGGGCACGAACGCTACGGGGAGTGGGGGATCGTTTTAGAGGATACAGCTATCAGGATTCACCACCCCGAGGGGGAGTTCACCGAAATTGGAGTAGGTAAACACGAAGCCTGCGGGCTGCGCCCCACAGGGGTGGTGGAGTGCTGGGGCGCAGCCTGGATGAAACCCGAGGACTGGACCTGGAGCCCCGCCCACGACATCCGCAGCGGCGAAGGGGAAGGCTATGAGGCTCTCAGTGTGGGAGGCGACTACTCTTGCGCCTTGCTACGAGACAGCGGGGCGGTGGACTGTTGGAGCACCGACCGAAGCGAAACCTACCAACTTGCCGGCCCCTACACAGCCATAAGCGCCGGCTACGGGCACCAATGCGGCGTCCTAACAACAGGAGACATCCACTGCTGGGAAGGCAAAAACCCACAAGAGCAGCGCTGGGAAGAAATCACCATCCCAGCCGAAGAGAAAAACTGAACCCAGATGGCGGCCACGGGGAGGGCGGGTGTCAGCCGATGACTCTATTCGTACGTGGCGCGCCCCTGCCGGCTCGAGTTATTTCGTCTAGCTGCGTTGGTTGAAGCGTCGCCCTAGGTACTCGGAGGCTATGCGAATTTTTTGGATGGTGGGGGTGCCGCCTGCTATTGCCCAGCCGTGGGAATCGCGCAGGCGGCGCTCTATCTCGTACTCTTCGCTGTAGCCGTAGCCGCCGTGGAGCTGCATGGCGGCGTCCGCCACGCGTTTGGCCATCTCGTTTGAGTAGCACTTAGCGAGGGAGGCTTCTAGAGTTTCCGGCCAGCGCCTGCCCGCTTTTGCTGCGGCTCGGTAGATGAGCAGACGGGCGGCCTCCACCTGCAGGATGATGTCGGCCAGGCTGGTCTGTACCGTCTGGAATTCGATGATTTCCTTGCCGAACTGCTTGCGTTCCTGCACGTAGTCGGCGCAGAGGTCGAGGCAAGCCTGAGCTATCGCCAGGCTCATAGTGGCGTTTCCTAGTCGTTCAATAGAGAACGCTGTGAACAGCTTCCCAAACCCCCCCGCCTCTACGACAAGGTTCTCCTCCGGCACTAACACCTTGTCGAAGAACATGTCCGCCGACGGGATGCCCCGGAAGCCCATCAGGCGTTCCTGAGGGCCGAAACTCAGCCCGTCGCTGTCACGGTCAACCACCAGGGCGCCTATTGAGCGCGCCCCGGGCGCGTCCCCTAATCGCACGTAGACCAGGTACTGCTCGGCGTGTCCTGCCCCTGAGCACCAGCGCTTCATGCCGTTCACCTCGTAGCCCTCTCCGGTGCGGTGGGCGCTGGTGCGTATGTCGGTGGCCGCCGACCCGGCGTCGGGTTCGGAGATGCTCACCGCCATCGTCGTCTCACCGGCGGCGATGGGCGGCAGGAACTTTGCCTTCTGTTCCTCGGTGCCGAAGAGATCGATCACCCGAGCCGGGCCGGTGTTGGCTTCAAACACGCAGAAGGCCGCCGTGGGGGCGGCTTTTGCGAGTTCCTCTATCACGACCAGGGAGTCCAGCAGGTCGGCGTCCCCGCCTCCGTACTCCGAGGGGAGGCCCATCCCTACGAAACCAAGTTCGGCCAGGCGCTCCCGCTCTTCGTCCGGGAAAGGAGTACGGTTGGCGTCCCACTCCGACGCCTTAGGTGCATACAAATCCGCCGCCAGCTGAGCAGCGGTTTCTCGTAGAGCCAGTTGCTCTTCGCTGAGCTCGCTCACGCCTCGCCCTGCCCCTGCTCGCCCCGTACGCCCCGCCCCTGCTCGCCCCGTACGCCTTGCTCCAGCACGCCCCGCCCCTGCACGCCCAGCCCCAGCACGCCTCGCCCCCGTACGCCCCGCAACCCCCGCCCCGTCGGCGTCGGTCGAATCACTCCTGCGGCAGCCTGCAGATGTTCCACATGTCGTAGAAGAGGCGGCCCGTCTCAATGGTGCAGTGATACACGGCGTCTCGCTGTTCGGGTTCGGTGGCGTAGGCGGAGACCAACTCAATTCCCTCGTCGCCGTGCTCGGCGTCGGCGAGTATGTGCATCGTCCAGAAGATGAGTTCCTCTTCGCTCATTCCGTAGTTCTTTTTCTGTGCCGCGACGATCCGCGTGAAGGTGTCCGGCACGAAGGACTCCAGGCCGATCCCAATAGCCGAGAGTGGCACGTACCACTCCCTGCAAAGCCCCATGAATTCGAAGTACTCGGTCAAGCGGCGTCCGGCGGGGAGTTGTTCCGCCCTCCGCATTTTCTCGGTGTCCCCGCCCAGGGCCGCCCCCCACTCCAGCAGCAATTCGGGGTGCGCTTTGGTGTTGGTCTCGATGCCCATGCACTCCTCGGCGAGGTTCTTCACCAGGGTGGTGCGAACGCTCTCGTGCGGGCAGTTCACGTAGATGGCGCCTATCCAGGGGAGCATGCGCGAGATGTGGAGGTAGAACTGCTCGCACAGCAAGATTTGCTGGTCGGTCGTGAGCACGCCTGACTCCATCTCAAGCACTATCGGGTGATCCTGCATGCCTCCGGCGGGCTTGGTGAGTTCGCTCCGCAGAAGTCCGACGAACTCCTCGGGAGTCAACTCGGCCAACTCTTCGGTGTTCGGTGCGGTCTCAAGAAGGGTCATCTGATGCTCCTTGTGGTTATTGGCTAGCGGCTGTTGCTAGCTAGCGGCTGTTGCTGGTTGCTTCAGTTGTTGAAGACTACGGGATACTTTCCGAAATAGGGGCGCAGCGTGTTCGTATCCCACTCCAGGGGGTTGTCGGGGTCTGGGGCGCAGTCGTGGTCAAACATGAACCCGACGGCCACGGGCACGAGACCGTAAAGGTGGCTGTCGAGGTTGGTGCTCACGTCCGGCAGGACGCCCGACGCCAAGTCCTGGCCGATGCAGGCGTGCATGCCCAGCGAGAAACTCAGCCCCCAAGGCTGGACGCCTTCAGGGAGGTCCCGGTGAGGGTTGAACTCTGACGCTTTCTCTCCGAAAACTGCGAGATCGCGCCCCACCTGCTGCAGATCTAGAACCACCTTGTCACCCTTGGCCAGGGCGGTGCCGTCGCTCAACGTGATGTCTTCGTCGGCGAGACGGGACGCCACCGGGCTCGACGGCCAGAGCCTCAGAGTTTCGTGGACGGCGCGTTGACAGAATAAGGGGTCGGTTACGGGCATCTCAGCGTCTTCGGGGTGTTCCTCGATCCACGAGAAGAGGTTGTGGAGGGTGCGGCAGAAGGCCGTGGCGCTGGTGTGGGCGCCCGCTAGCAGGTAGAAGGCCACCTCCCGGAGGATGATCTCGTGGGTCAAGTCCAGGTTGTCCTGGTTGCCGACGAGCACCGTCAAGACGTCGCGGGGCACCTCGTCGGGGGTGGCAGAACCTTCCTCGGCGGCCTTGAGGAGGCGTTCCCGGCGCTCGATGCCCGGGGTCAGGAACTCGGCGTCAAAACTCCGCTGAGCTTCGGCGATTTCAGCGCGCTTGGCGTCCATGTCGCCCGTGTAGTGGTCGAGGGTGGCGCCCTCAATGAAGAGGGTCAGGTAGTCGTGGAGGCGGAAGGTCTCCTCCGGCGTGCCTTCAGGTCGGTCGACGCCGGCTATCAGGGCCGCCAGGTTCATCATCAGTTGGTGGCTGAGGCGCACCAGTTCGGCTCGACCCTCAGCGATGTAAGGCGCCATGGTTTCGGAGATGATGCCGGGGAAGAGGTCTCGCTCGAAGTGCATGAAGGTGTCGCGACGGAAGAGCCTGTTCTCCAGCCGCCTGCGGGCGCGGTGCTCGTCGCCGTGGAGCACCATCAGGACGTCTTCCATCACGATGCGTGCTTCTTTGTAGCCCCCTTGCCGCAAGTTCTTGAGGCGCAGGCACTCCCTGGCTCGGGCGTAGTCGCCGATGGTGACAGTTCGTTGTTCGGTGGCAGCGGTGGTCATTGCTGAACTCCTTCGATGTCTCCCAGGTCTCCCACTAAAGCGTAATCCGCTTTGATTCTTAGCGAACGCGTAATTTCGCAGCGAAAGCGTAATCGGGGGCTAGAAGTCGCTTACTCCCTCTCCCCCTCCCCCCGGCAGCGAACTGCGAACTACGCCCGCCCCGCAGCGAAGGCGTAATCGGGGGCTAGAAGTCAATTCCGTCGAGTTCCACGACCTGGTGGACGATCAACCCGTCCGCCAGCGTGTAAGTGTCTTGACCGGAGAGGCCGTCCGCCTCCCCGCCGGCGATTCTCCACCGGACGCTTATGCGCCCGCCGCTTCGCCGCGAGCGCCGCCCGAAGACGACCTTGCCCACGCCTAGGCGTTCCGGGACGGTGCGGAAGTAACTGGTTATGGCGGAGCGCCCGACGTAACGGCGGTCTCGCTCCAGGGTTGCGTCGTCGGCGTAGTCGGCGGCCATCGCCTCAGGGTCTTGCGTGGAGATTGAGGCGAGGTGATCCTCAACCACTTCCTCAGCGCTGCGCCGCCGTCTTGCTTCCTGGGTCAGTCGAGTTCCCGCGGCGCTCCGCTGCGGGCTGTTTTGCTCCTCGGAGGTCGGTTGATCTTTCGGGGTGAGATTTCCTCTCTCGGGCGGTCGCTGAGTTCCCGCGGCGGGAGGCGGGTGATGGAGACCTGCGGGATACCCCACGTGTGGGTGCTCGGGCGGTCGCTGAGTTCCCGCGGCGGGAGGCGGGGCTTCAGCCACTGGTCGTCCCCAGCCCCAGTCCGCCGTCTATCACCAACACCTCGCCGGTCGCCCACTCCGCCCTGGCCAGATACTCAAACGCTTCGGCAACCTCCGCCGCAGTGCCTATGCGCCCGAGGGCGTGCGCCGAAGACATGGCCTGCAGGCGCTGCTCGGCCTCCGCATCGGTCATCAGCCCCGCCCGTTGGTTGATCTCGGTGAGGACAGCTCCCGGACGGACGCAGCCCACCCGGATTCCGGCAGGCCCCAGTTCGGACGCCAGCACGCCGGTGAGCGTCTCCACCGCCCCTTTGGTGGCGGCGTAGGGGGAGACGCCAGGGAAGCAGCGCTTGGTGTGCACCGAACCCACGAACAGCACGCATCCGCCGCTCGCCTGCAGGTGCGGCTTAGCCAGCCCGCACAGAAGCATCCCGGCCACGACGTTGGTGTGGAAGACGTCCAGGAGTTTCTCCTCCTCCAGGGCTTCGATCTGACCCCTGTACATGTTGGCTGCGTTGTTGATCAGCACGTCCAGACGCCCGCCGCCGTGGTTGAGAGCGGCCTCTATCATTCTTTGGCGGTCGTCGGACGCCGTCACGTCCCCGGGCGCGGCCAGGCAGCGTTCGCCTATGCCTTCGGCGACGGATTGGATTTTTTCGGCGCGCCGTCCGGTGATCGTCACCAGAGCGCCCGCGGAGGCGAAGTGTTCGGCTGTTCCTGCGCCGATGCCCGATCCTCCGCCGGTGATCAGTACCGACATTCCTTCAATTGGTTTCACGTCAGGCCTCCTTCGCGGTTAGGGGTCGGATTTGGGAGGTGGGGTGGGGTGGGGGGATGTCTCTATATTGCGGCGCATCACGCAGCGCCCTTGATGAGCAGAAATTAGTGGCCTCTGTCATAAGTCGGATTTTGGGTGTCTCTATATTGCGGCATACCTGTTGATAATTGGAAGGGGCAGGTCTCGGAGGGGCAGTGCTCCTTTGAGTTTATGAGCAGGAGTTTGGGCGCTTCTAAATGCGAGAAAATCGACTCTATGAGTTGCGGCCGACAATGATTGTCACAGGGGGTGTTTACACTTGAAATTCCATGCAAATCCACAGATCTACGTTTCCCCCGCATCCTCCGTTTCCTGGTTCTTCGCCGACCGGAGGCCCTGAGGCTTCCTGGCCGCCTCCTGGGGGCGCCCCCGGAGTGTCTAACACTTCCGCCGTAGGTCCTTTTATTCCCCCTGACGATTCGTTTGGTACCGGCGATATCCCGCCGCCCGGCGGCAGAGGATCGGGAGGCGGCGGTTCTTTTATTCCCGATGATCCGCCTTTCATTCCCGACGATCCGTTTGCCGGCGCTCCGGCTGTTCCTCCTCAGCAGTCGGAGGGCAGCATGCGGGCCAAGGCGATGGCGTTGATGCTGCTGGCGTTTCTGTTGTTGATCGTCTCGTTCGTTCTGGTGATCGTTGGTAATCAGAGCATGTCGTTGAGCTTGACAAGCTTCGGAGCGGGGTTACTCTCACTTGCTGCGGCAGAGGCGGGCGACGCGATCGAGAGGCGCCGGCGTAATCAAAAAGGGTTGCCAGGGGGGTTGGGGGCGGCGCTCCTTGTGCTTCTGGCAGCAGTTGCGGTTTCAGTCGCGGCCGCCTGGAGGGTGGCGGACATTGCTGCCATCTGATTTATGAGGAAGACGGCGCCTCCCAACCGATTGCTTCTACGGCAGCCTTCTTACCTCCTGAGGTGCGTGTTTTCGGCAGTCGCCGTCTTATCTTTGGCTGCGACCCTGGCGGGCTTCGGGGTTGTCCTCTCGACGCCTTCCCCGACCTCCGCCGCAGCCGCTAGGTGCAACCAGGGCGAGACTCTAAGGGTTCTGATCCTCCTCGACACGTCTGGCAGTCTTCGGAATACCGACCCTGGTAACTTGCGCATAATCGGAGCACAAGAGGCCATAGACATAATCAGCGGAATCGCCAAGGACAAACCGGGAACTCGGTTCCTAGTGGGGGTAGACACGTTCGCAACGAAATACCAAATAGAAGGCGACTGGGTTGATGCCATCTCCGTCGAGGAACTAGAGAACCTAAAGGCGGAGGTGCCGTTCCGCGCAAGAGTACGCGCAGGAATAGACGGGAAGTTCACCGACTACCGAGAGGTCTTTAAGGGGGCCGTCGAACGATTCAGTCAGCCCACCGGATCCGGTGGCACGTGCGACTTCCTTTTTTGGTTTACCGATGGCGACCACGACACCGACAACGTCGCCGGCACCCCGAGCGTCACAGAAGAAGGGGAGATAGACGACTTGTGCGGGATAAACGGGCCGGTCGACGAACTCCGTCAATTCGGCGTGGACGTTACTGTGCTCGAGTTGAGCGTGAATCGGGAACCGTCGCAGACTCTCCGCCGTCTGGTCGGCGAGTTCTCCGTCGGCGAGTCCTCCGAATGCAGGGGGTTGAGGGGCGAGAGCATTGGTGAGGTAATCCCAGCCACCTCGGCTAGTGAACTGGAAAGGAAGTTGCTAGACGCCATCCAACGCGGGGTAGATCCGGATTTCCCCCCCGACCCTCCCACCTGCGAAAATCGTCGGGCTGGATATTGTGAGTACCCGTTCGTCCTTTCGGAGGATCTGGAGTGGATAAAGGTCTACGTGCAACTGGAGGAATTAGCCAACCCCGACGCACTCGCCATCCGCCTCAGACCGCCGGACGGAAGCGGGAGCATCCCGCTGTCGTTCAGCGAGGACTGGTCTGAGATCGCCGAAACGGGAATGCAGGTAAGGGTCAGCAGCCCAAGTTATAAGATTATCTGGGCGCACAGACTCAGCGAGGACTGGCGCGGCACGAAGTGGGGTGAAGATCAGATCTGGGTGGTCGAGTTCTTTGGGCCGGAGGGGGAGAAGGCAGCGGCTGCCGTCAAGCCCGAGGAGTTGCCACTCACCACCGCAAAGGTGAGCGACCTGGAGTTCGACGGCAGCAGCCTGAACGGGGTCGTGGACGGGATCGAGAACATCGAGGGCGATGAACTGCTGGTCGCCCGCACTCGTTTACCTGACCTCGGCGACACCGGTGGTGACGGTCTCTTTAGCGAGTCGGTGATCGTCGACTCAGCGACGGGAGATTTCGCTATTCCCGACATAGTCGAACGCATAATCTCGGCCACGCGAGACACTGACTACCTGAGTTCGAACTGGAATGACGAAGGAGAACGCGTAGTGCCGGTCGAAGTCTCTCTTGAGAAGAGAATTGACTACGGACCTTATGATGCTTGGCCTCTTGAAGGTTCCTCAGAGGTGACCGACGACGACGACATAGTTTTCTGTCCCATCCCCAACGTCGGCGTCTCCATCCTTCCCGGAGGGTTTCGCTTCGAAGTCGAAGTGAAACCCTGTGCACACTCCAGGGTGCTGAGCGACCCGCGCGTGACGGCTAGTGACGCCCAGGGAAACCCTCTGGAGGTTTCCGTGGATCCGGATTGGGAGTGTCAGGTGCCCGCCGGAGTGAGAGGTTCGCCAAACTTCCCGTGTCCTGAGTTAGAGATCGAGAGTTTTCCGGGATACTCCGAGAAGGCTGATCTCTGCGTTGAGTTCAGAGATCAGCCGGGGTTTCCTCTGCCCAACTTCCCCGCCTCCGTTGCGGACGGGGGAGAGGATTGCGCCGGAGGCATCCTGGTGCAGGGCGTCCCGGTGCCGGGAATATTGCCAAAAATCACTGCAGTAAGCCCATCCGACGCCCGTTTTGACCCGACCGGGGCGATCAGCGTGATCGCTAGGGGAGGCCTGAACGAAGGCACTCTGACGCTAAGAGACGTCTCGGCGAGTGAAGTCGGTGGTGAGGAACTGATCGACGATTCCCCCAGGTGGTCATGCACGGTACCGGCCAGAGCCGAGAACCACGATTGTCCCGAGTTGTCAGTCTCTTTGGGGTCGCCCCAAAAGACCGAAGCCGACCTTCTCCTAAACATTGAAGTGGAAGCGATTGATCGTGCCGGCGAACTCGTGCAGGAGGATGTCCAAGAGGAGGTGGAAAGCGTGGAGGTGCTGGGTTACAGCCCCGAGCGTTTCGGCGTCTCGGTCTCCGACCCGTTCGATTCTCAAGGGTCGCTGCTCTTTGAGATCGACCACGGGGTGTTCAACAGCGCATTCAACGTTGAAGAGATAAAGGTCATTCCGGTAGAGGGCGAGGAGTTTCTCGTAGAGCTGTCAGAGGAGGCATCCGACTACGAGTGCGAGGTGGCCGCTCGCGCCAAGGGGTTTCAATGTCCGGAGTTAGTGTTGGACATACTACCGAAATCCGACGTAATGGCCGACCTGGAAGTCAAGACGCGCTGGCGGGTTGACGCCCCAGACCTGGGGCTGTCCGAAGAACTTCATGTGGTCGTGTCGCCGGACGTCGAGCTGAAAGTCTGGGAACGGGGGATATTCGTCGGCATGCTCTTGGCTCTTCTGGGCGCGTTGCTGGCCCTGGCGCTGGCCGCCCGATTCACGTCTGCCCGGTATCGGCGCCGCTGGCCGCCCATAGAGTTTCCCCGCAGCCATTCGTTGCTGGTAGTCCGCGGCGGAGACGGCTTGGTGACCACCTCCGACGGCAGGCAGGTGTCGGTAGACCCCGCGTCGTGCGCTTTCGTCCCCAACCTGGGAGTTCCCTCCGCGTCCGCAGTGGTGGAAGGCGTGTCGTTGAAGATCGGTTGGGGGTCTCTCCTAGCGGGTGGCGCTCCACGGATCGTCGCTTCCTCTTCCGGAAATTGCCGGGCGAACAAAGGCATTCGGAAGAAGGGTGGGAGGAAGGTCGGCGTGGTAGGTCCGTCGTTGAGTGGCGGCTGGGTGCTGGAGGAAAGCGAGGGCAGGCATCGGCTGGTTTACTGGAACGTGCCGGATGACCCGGATGAGGCGCAGTCCCAACTGGAGGAACTGGCGACTGAGATAGACCCGCACCTGCCTGGAGGCCCCACGTACCTGCCTGGCGGCGATGAGGGTCCTGGCGGAGATGGTACGGATTCTGGCCCGCACCTGCCTGGGGGCTACCCTTCGCCGTTCTCGCCGTTTGATGGCGAATCTTCTGCGCCGTTCGATGACGAGCCTTCCTCGCCGTCCGACGAAAGGCCGAATACGCCCCTCGGTCGCTGGGGGCAGCGGTTCAGGCGGCGTCGGCGCAAGTCCGATGAAGGGCCGAAGCCACCCCCCGAAGGTGGAGTCGACGAGCCTTCTGCGCCTCCTGGCGGCCAGGACGACGACTTCCCTTGGGGGGATTCGGACGACCCGTTCGGAAATCAGCCCACGCCGGCGTAGACCGGTGAGATTGCCCGCGAATTCAAACCACCTGGGAAAGGAGAGAACTAGATGCTTCGACCAGTGATCATGATCGGTTGCGGAGGATCAGGACAAAAGGCGGTTCGCTACGTCCGTGACGCCGTACAGAGACGCCTACGCAAGGCAGGTTGGGAGGGTGAAATTCCCAAGGCCTGGGCTTTCCTGGGTCTTGATACCTTGAACGTGCAGGAGGACAGGGTGGAGATTCCCACTCTGCCCGCCGCCGACTTCCTGTCGGTCTCCCTCGGCGACGACAAATACAAAGTGCCGAACGACAGGCTGCTGGCGCAGTATCCGCCCCGGGAGAATCCCGAGTACAGACACCTGATTGGCTGGCGCCCCTGTCCGGGAGAGGTTCAGGTACCGCTGGAGAGCGGAGCGGGGCAGTTCAGGGCGGTAGGACGCGTTCCGGGTCTGGTAGCGCTGGACGAGGCGCTCAGACCGAGACTCAAAAAGGCTTTTGAGGCGGCTAGGGCGGGCACCAAGCTGCCCGAAGCGTCCAAAAAACTCGGCTTACCGGACGTACTAGGCGCTGAAGTCCCCAGGCCGATCGTCGTGGTTTGCGCCTCAATGGCGGGTGGAACGGGCGCTGGCATCGCCCTTGACGTGGTGGATCTCGTGCGTCGCACCGACGACGCGGGGGGCTACCCGGTGTTGGTATTGTTCACCCCGGACATCTTTGATTTCAACATGACCCGAGGAATGGCCGCCAACTCCCTGGGAATGATGTCCGAGACGCTGGCGGCCTACTGGTCGCGCGAATCCTTTTCCCCCTTCAAACCCTTGGTGACAATGGTGGACACCCCAGGAAGCGGCCCGCACTCCATCTTCCTGGTGAGCCGCAACACGCTCAAGGGCGGAGACCTCGGCGACACCAGGTCCGTCTACCGGGCCGTGGGAGAGGCGCTCTCCACCTGGGTCACCCAAGATTCTGTGCAGGAAAGGGTGAATAACTTCATTTCGGTCAACTGGACGAACCACGCCAAGAAAAACCTGGGCGGATATGGGTTCGCCGAGGGGGAGCAGTACGGAGCGGTCTCCTCCTTCGGTGCTTCCAGCGTGACGGTGGGGCGCGACCATTTCATGAATTGGTCCCGCGACCTGCTCGCCCGCATGGTCTTGGAGTCGCTCACGGGCGGTCACATGCGTGAGGAACATGCGAGGTCGCTAGAAGGCGATCCCTCCGGGCGCACGGAGCGTGAACTGATAAGCCGACTGGCGGAGCGGTACCACTCCCACATCTATCAGGGAAAACTCGACGAGGAAGGGAAGCCCCTGGGGCTTGCTTCGGCGCGCGAGGAGTTCACTTCAAACCGGCTTTTGATCCAAGAAAAGGAGAGGATCAAAGCCGAACTCCAGCGACCCTTCCAGGAGCAACAGCAGTGCACCGGGGGGCAGTGGAAGTCCCTGCTTGAAGGGCAGGTGCGGGCGTGCCAGAGGGCTATCCAAGCCCGCGCAGAAGCACTCGATCCCACCAAGTGGGGGCCGCGTGTGCTCAGCGAAACCTGTCGGGCGACTTCGGAGGTGGCCGCCGCGACTTCCTTGCTGGTGGCGGCTCAGGCCGTTCGCTTAGCGATCTACGAAGCGAGGCTGGAGATCGACCTGATCGTCCGGGACGCCAACAAGATCTCCGACGACTGGAAGAACATGTATGCAACGGCGATGAGCGCTTTGGAATCTCAGAGAGGAACGTTGACGCGAAACTCCGAACCGGTCGCTAGTGCCTTCGAAAAGGTGGCTCAGTCCATGGCGTTCTGGTGGAAAGTGACGCGGTTAACCCAGGTCAGAGAGGTGATCGAGTCGGCGGTCGGCGAAGTCCTAGAGAGGGCGGAGGCTTCCCTGCGCGAGGCGAGCAGTCAGGTGGATTATGCGCTGCGGGACGAATTGGTGAAGGCTTGGCCAAACAGCGTGGAAAACATTCCCGCGTCTTATCTCCCGTCGGTGGTTGAGTTCACGCTGGAGTCGCATGAGACCTGGAGCGATCAACTCGACGAACTTTGTAAGGAGGCGGTCGTTGCCAACGGGCGCAGCGGACAGCCGATCATTCCAGTCGACGCCGCTCGGTGGCTTCTCGTGGCTGGAGACGGCGCGGACGTCATGCCGATCCTCACCACGTTTCGTCAGCAGAGTTGGTCGCCTGGCACGGCGGTGTCGTTGACCTGCAAAGGGGGAATCGACGACATAAGAGAGCGCGTCACTTCCTGGATTGAGTTGCCCGGCTCTCGTTTCGCCCGTTTCGTGGACGAAGGCATCGGAGCGTACCTCTCAAGGGTTGACCCGAAAACTCAGGAAGTGCGCGACGATCACACGGAGAGGCTGGAGGCTTTCCGTACACGTCTAGACGAGGCGATGACGCAGTCGCAGCCTCTGCTCGACATAGACACGGGCATGTACGGGGTGATCTACGGCGACGACCTCAAGCCAGAGAAGTTGTGCGCCCCTTTCCCCTTTCCAGTCGGGCATCCGGCACGGGAGATCGCCGAGCAGATCGTGGGGGAGGAGTCCTTCCACGAAAGCCACGCCGACACGGCGTCGGTGCTCGTGTCGTCCTTCGTAGCCAACCCGCTGCACCCGCTCATGGTTAAATCTTTCACCGGGTCGGTGGCCTCAAAACTGGGCGAATGCAACGGCGTGGCCGACAGGATTCAATCTGGCTTCTGGCTGTGGAGGCGCAGCCGTACACTCGACGCGTTCCTGCCGATGCCGCCGGATGTTTACGAGTCGATGATTCGAGGATTTGCGACTGCACGGCTGTGCGGTTACATAACTGCGCACATTTCTAAGCCGATCCGAATCAGCGTTTTGGATCCTGAGGATACGACGCAGACGATAGTGGAGTTCCCGCACCCGTTGCTGTCGAAGGTGGACGGCGAGGACATCCTGGGTGGCTTGCTGGAATCCTTCGTGCTGTGTTTCGCCGACGTGGTTTCAGAGGGGTTGAGGGCGCTTGAGCCGTACAGGAGGCTCTACCAACTGGGCGAACTTCAAGGCGTCGGGGGAGATCACCTTCGGCGCGTCCTCACGGACGGCGCACCGAAGGATCTGATCGTCGACGATCCCAGGTCAGCCGGCGACGACATGGGCGCGAGGGCTAGCGCCGCCCGTGAGTACATAGATAACAACCTTGCTCGCTTAGACAGGTTGTCGCAGAGCAAACTGGTAGGCACGGAGTGCCGCGGCAGCAATGGCAGGGCGGAGGCGGGCATACCCACGCTCGAGATAGCCGATGTGTCTAAGCGGTGTTACTCCGAAGTGCTTGACTTGATCAAGCGGATCGAGAGCTCAACAGATCAAGGAGTCGTTTGAAGCTCCTCAATCTGACAATCTGCGCCGGATCCGAGCCGGCGCTCTACGAACCGCATTTGTTCTCTTGGGCGTCAGCCGGACTGCTTTCAGGGGTGGTTTCCTGTTCGCTGCAGTCACTGTCGGGGTCTTTTGCCGAAGCCGACTGCCGTTTCGCTGATGGAATGTCCTGGCAAGCGTCGAGCCTAGATGAGGTGCTGGGGCGAGAGCGCTACAGGACGGTCACTCTCGCCTCACTGCGAACGGAGGGTCTGAGCGCAGATCGTCGTCTGCTCGAACTAGAGGCGGCTGCCCTCGATGCGATGAGGAGCAAGTTCCTGGCAGTGGACGTGCGGCTTCGTGCGGTCACCGTGGCCGTCGCCCGTTCCGGCGCAGCCTTTACCGACGAGGCGTTTTCTCCCTTGTGGGATCTGCATCTTCTCCACGATTCGAGGATGCTGGTAGACGCCGAATCCCCCTACTTGAGCGTGCGGGACGACGACGCGCCCGCCTTGTGTGCGATCACCGCCCTCTGCGCGGGAGGGGGTTGGGCGTTCAGCGAAGATCCGTGGATAGCAAACGAGCAAATCGACCGGGTCGTGAAACCTGTCCGCCTCGTGCGCCCCCAGTTGCGAATCCTCCTTGTCGAAAAGTTCGACGAGTCCGATCTGGTGTTCGCCTCAGCGCCGTGGCCCGAACCTTCAGACATCAACACCCAACGCTTCAACAACCCGGGGGTGGTACCCCCAATGACGTTTGCGGGAGCTCTCGCTCGCAAGTGCAGATTCACTTTCTCTCGGCCCCGGCCCGCCTCGGAGCCCGCTATGGAGGACGGCGCTTGGTGGAGAATTTGCTTGCGAAAGGGCAAGCGGTTCATCAATGCCGTCAAAGTCCTGTTTGCCCCGCTCCAACCCCCGAGTCCGAAGAGCGAAGCGGAGCAGGCGCTAGAGACTTTCGCATCCATGCCCCATGACGACGTCGCCTCCACGGTGAGGTCATTGAGTCTGGCCGGCATGCCCGGTGTGTTCACGGAGTCCTGGGTTACTCCGAAGACCTGGGAGGCTATACGCCTAGCCCTCTACGGACTCGTCGACGGCTCCGAGATGCCTCCCGGGGTGAGACGACCTCTTCCTCCGCCTGGAGGCGATCAAAATCAGATTCTGATCTGGTGCTATCCAGCAGCGGTGGCTCCCTCGCCCGACGCTGAGCCTCTCGTTCTCCCCCCCAGAGTTGCCGAAGAGTTGGGCGCCGAGAAGGTAGAGGCGATCGACGCAGTCTTGTGTCGCCGGGTGCAGCGCTTGATCGACAAGGAGGAGGCGCGCCGGCGCGCCCGAGAAGCCGAAGTCGCCGGCGAAGAGGACGACGAGAGTGGAGAAGACTCTAACGACGGCACCCGGGCCGATCCTGATTCTGGAGATCCGTACGCCGAGTATCGCCAGGAGGAGGAACGTGAGAAGATACCGAATTGGAAGATAATTCGGCTCGGCCAAGATCGTCGACGTCAGCGCCGGGCGCTAAAAGGTGAGAAGATACCGAATTGGAGGATAATCAAGCCTGATTCTGGAGATCCGTACGCCGAGTATCGCCAGGAGGATGAGCAGGAGGTCGACGACGAGGCGGCCGAGATGTCGACGCCGGAGGACATTGTTTCAGACTCCTTCAGAAATAGTTGGGACGACTGGCTTGATCGCTGGCGCTGGACGCCGTTATGGCAGTTAGCTGATCATCTAGGGAAGGCTCTGGAGGTCGCTACCGCTAACTTCGCTCGCAACAAATCCCGCTGCTACTCTCAGAAGGAGTACGAACACGCAATCCCCTCTAAGCACAAGTTCAATCGGGTCTTAATACTGATCGGAATCGTCGCAGTCGCAGGCGGTTTGATCATCCTGGAGCGCCACCTCGGTCTGCTCGGGAACCTGTTCCAGATAGGGGTCAAGACCACATCGCTCGTGGACTTCTACATCCTCGTGGGCTTCATCGGCTTGGGAATCGCGGCTCTGGGATATTTTGGCAAGAAGACCGCCCTAGACGCTCTTGACTACGCGGACGCAGAAGAAAAGCGGCTAAAGAGAAGCGAAGACGCCCTGCTCTACTCTCAGGAACTGAGTCGCCTGCACACCGCCGTGGTTGAGTTCGACGACCACCAGAAGGTGATCCGTCGCCTGTTGCATGAGCCGTTTGGGATCTTTGAGCCAGACTCCCGAAAGTTGGCGGATGTCCCCGAAGAAGAGCACGTCCCTGCGTCGATGCTCATATCACTCGCCCAGATCCGTCCGGATCGACTAGAGGAGATGAGCTTGCAGATGCGCGCCGAAATCTTTCGCCAAGGGTGGCTGACAGAAGCCCACGATCAGACCGAAGCGATCTGGAGCAAGCGCTACGAGCAGAAGATCAACGACGAATTCCCCCGCCCCGACGAAGACAACGGCCCGGCCGGCGTCACGCGTTACAGGGAGGTCTTTACCGGCGACGCCCTGGTAGGGCCGCGTGAGCACTTCCGCCAGTCGGTGACCTCGGGCGGGGGTGAGGGCGACGTCCGCAACGCAGCGGCGAGACAGCGGGCGGCTGAAGCCTTGGAGAACGTCCCGTTCCGCATGGAGATGCTTACCGACGTTTACGTACTGCGCGGCCCTGCGATGAAAGGTGTTTCTACGGAGGAGTTCCTAGAACTGCGCGGCGGCTCGAAGGACACCTTTGATGCTTCTCTGCTTTCGCCGACCGCTTCGCCGTTCGCTCACGCTCGGAGCAGCGAGGATTCGCTGGATTTTTCTGTACCTGTGAGGGTTCCCGGAGGAAAAGAGGATGCGTTCGACCTGTGGGCGTCGTGGCGGATGGCCGTGTCTGGCCCGATTCCGCCATCGCACCTGAACGGCTGGCAGAAACCGCCCGACGACGACCCGGTCGCCCCCCCCACCTTCATCTAGGGAACGCTAAGCCTTATAGGTCTGCGTCCCCTCTGCCCCCCTCGGACGAGACCTCCAGTTTCCCAGTCCCGCCGTTCCCCCCGTTCCCCCGCCTCTTTCGTTCCCCCGTCCCCCCGCCTCTCAGCCCCTCGGTTTTCTGCCGAGCGCCGCGTCCGGCCCTACTCCGTCTACGTGTTTGGGGCGGGGGAGGTGTCCGAGGATAGACATCACGATGCCTCCGTCCACCGTCAGAGTCTGGCCGGTGACGTAGGAGGAGTCGTCGGACGCCAGCCACAGAGCAGCGCGCGCTATGTCGCTCTCCGTGCCGAGCCGCCCGAGCGGGACAACCCCTTCCCGTTCTTCCCGCAGGACAGGGTCGGCGTTTATCGGAGCAGACATGCCTCCCTCTATCAGTCCGGGCGCCACGCAGTTGACCCGCAGTCCGTGCTTCCCCCACTCCAAGGCCATCTGCTTGGTGAGCATTATCACCGCCGCCTTCGTGGATGAGTAAGCGCCCGCGTTGGGGCCGGGGGCGAGTCCGTTGATGGACGCCACGTTCACTATGCGCCCGTCCACCCCCTCTGCGATCATGCGGCGGGCGGCAGTGCGGGCGCAGAGGTAGGTGCCGGTCAGGTTGACTTCTACCGCCTTCCTCCAGTCGTCAGCCGAGAGTTCCAGGAGCGGCCCGAAGAGCACCACCCCGGCGTTGTTGATGAGCACGTCGGGCGCTCCGCCGAAGGCCTCAAACGCCGCCTCCACCGCTTCTTGGTCGTTCACAGAGGCGTGCAGGGCTGCGGCGTCGGGCAGGGAAGCGGCGGTGCGGGCTGCGCCTTCGGCGTCCACGTCCAGAGCGCCCACCCGATACCCCGCTTCAGCGGCTTCGGCGGCCATTACGGCTCCAATGCCGGCTGCTGTCCCGGTGATGATGATGGAAGGTTTATGAGTGGTCATTTGTTCTCTCCGGGGGTTTGGCAGGGGTGTCGGGTGTCTAGGTACGGATGCTGCGGTATTGGTGGCGTCTGCTCCGTTGAGTGTTCGTTGGCAGGGGTGTCGGGTGTTTTAGTACGGATGTTTTAGAGATGCTGACAGCGGGGTCAGCCGCTCTGGAGCGTCGCCGCTCGGACGGTTCCCGCCCGCTGTTCAGCCGCTGGCCTCCGTGGTGAGCAAGAACCTGTCGTCCCGCCGCTCGGAGGGTTTCGCTCGCTGTTCAACTGCGTTGCTCACTCGCGGCGCTTAGGTGTTCGGCATCACGCCGCTGCCGGGGTTGCCGTGTCCGCCGCGCTGCCGGCGTCCGCTCCGTTGCCGAAGACGACCGGGTACTCGGAGTAGTGCGGACGTTCCGAGTGGGGGTCGCTTACGGGCGGACGCTGTGGGTCGGGCCGCCCCCTCGCCGCCAGTACAGCCGAGACCATCAAGGCCACCGTTCCGTATAGGTGGTCGTCGCCGATTTCGGAAGGCGAGAGGGACTGCTCCATGCCGCCGTCGAGTTCCGCTCCGATGCAGGCGTGGGCGCCCCCGCCGAAGCTCAGCCCCCAGGCGTTGCAGCCCTCGGGAACTTCGCGGTGGGGGTTGAATTCGCCCGCCCGCGGCCCCCAGACTTCCGGGTCGCGGTTCACTTCGGTCAGGTTGATGATCACCCTGCAGCCCTTGTTGAGCAGCGTCCCGTCGCCCAACTGGACGTCCTGAAGGGGCTCTCTCCAGGCCACTGGACTGGCCGGGTTGAGCCGCAGCGACTCGTGCATGCAGCGCTGAGCGAAGAGCTTGTCTGTGGCAGCCCGCCGGAGGTCTTCGGGGTGCTGCTGGCCGTGCCGGAAGAGTTCGTCGAGGGTGTGCGTGAAGGCGTCCGCCGTGCTGTGCGCCCCAGCTTGCAGGTAGAAGCAGATCTCCCGCTCTATGACCTCTCGTGAAAGCCCGAGTTCGTCGGCATGACGCAGGAGCAGAGTGGCCACGTCGCGGGGCAGCCCGCCTTCATCGGTCTCGCCGCGGTTGAAACGCTCTAGGCATTCCGTGCGCCGCTGCAGCGATTCGGCGAGCATTCCGTTGCTGAAGGCGGCCATCTGCGAGCGGACTTCGGCGCGAACCTGCTCCCGGTCACGGGTGGAGTGCGCCAGCGTGGCGCCCGCGCTGAAAGTGCGCACGTAGCCTTCGAGTTGCCCGGTGTGATCTGGGTCTGCGGGGTCGTGATCTACGCCGGCGATTGTGGCGGTGAGGCTGATGGCGGCCCTGTAGCCGATGGCTCTCAGGTCGCCCCGTCCTGCTTTTATAAAGGGTTTCAGTACGGCGTCGATCGTGCCGCCCAGCACCTCCCGCTCCCAGTGGGCGAAGGTCTCCCGCCTGAAGAGGCGGTTTTCCACGCGTCGGCGGGTTCGGTGGTCAACGCCGTGCAGCACGAGCAGGCAGTCGGCCATGATCACGGCGCCCTCGTCGTACATGGCTTGGCGCAGGTGCTTGCTGCGGTAGGTTTCGCGGGCTTGCTGCCAGCGCTCAATGCGGACAATCTCCGGCTGCCCGCAGGGGGCGGTGTTCCCGCCCGCGTCTTGTCTCCCGGGGTTCTTCACTCTGCGCCCTTCTTGGCGCCGTCGAGACCTTCGGGAGGGTTGCTGAGTATCTCTTCCGCCGCTTCCGAGGGTGGTTTCAGTCCCTCGGTTACCTCCCGGAGCAGCCGCCGGACGCGTCCCGATGGGCGTGCGATGAACCCGTCGATGCGGTTGTGGAGGTGGCGGCGCACTTCTTCGGCGGCTCGCCCGGCTCTCCGCGCCTGCAGGGAACGCGTCTCCATCAAGTGCAGGCGGTGGGCGCACACGTGCTTCCAGAGCGCCTCTACGCCCTCGCCGGTCGTGGCCGTGGTCTCGACGATGGGGGGGCGCCAGCCGGGGTGTGTCCCCAGGTCGAGCATGTGTTCAAGGTCGCGGCGGGCGTCGGATGCGCCCGGGCGGTCGGCCTTGTTCACGGCGAACAGGTCGGCCAACTCCAACAGACCCGCCTTGTTGGCCTGCACGGCATCCCCCCAGCCCGGGCTGACCGCCACGACGATGGTGTCGGCGGCGTTGACCACGTCGACCTCCACCTGCCCTGTCCCGACCGTCTCCACGATTATCGGGTCGTGACCGGCGGCGTCGAGCACTCTGACTGCGCCCAGGGCTGCGAGAGCCAACCCGCCGGACTGACCCCTAGACGCCATCGACCTGATGAACGGGCTTTTCGCTGGCGGCGCATCTAGGGCGGAGGTCATGCGTACGCGGTCACCCAGGATTGCGCCTCCGGTGAGCGGGGAGGAGGGATCCACCGCCAGGATCGCCACCTCTCCTCCCTCGGCGGCGGCTGCTGCGGACATCCGGTCTACCAGCGTGGACTTGCCCACTCCCGGGGCGCCAGTGACGCCGATTACGTGCGCTCCACCGGTCTTGGGCCAGGCGAGTTGGGCGACCGAGTCGCCGTCGGCGCCGCCCCGTTCCACGAGCGTGAGCAGTTTTCCGAGCGCCCGGCGGTCGCCGCGGCAGGCTGCGTCAAAGAGTTCGGAAGGTCTGCGGGTGGGTGTCATGTGGGTATCGGTGATTGGTCAGTGGGCGTTTGTTTGTGTAGTTGTCCTGGTCGGGCCGGTCGGCCGGATTTAGTCGTCCGTCTTGGTCGGCGCTGCCGGCTCTGCGGTCGCCGCGGCCCCGGCTGCTGAGCGGATCGTGTCACTGCCTTGGTCGGAGCGGCGGCAGGCTGCGTCAAAGAGTTCGGAGGGTCTGCGGGTGGGTGTCATGAAAGTCGAGGGGGGGGGATGTCACTTGGGTGTGTGATCGGTCAGTTGGCGTTTGTTGCGTTTTCCGTTCTGGTCGCCTCGGTCGGCGCTGCGGCTGCGGCGTTTGTTGTGTCGTCCGTTCTGGTCGGCCCGGTCGACGCCGCGGGCGAGCGGGTTTTGTCGTCCGTCTTGGTCGGCGCTGTCGGCGCTGCCGGCTCTGCGGTCGCCGCGGCCCCGGCTGCTGAGCGGATCGTGTTGCTGACTTCGTCCGCCGAAGCACCCGGCCCGAGCACGGCTGCCACGCCCGCATCAAGCAGCAGAGGCACGTCCACAGCCGGCACGATGCCGCCCACGATCACGGGGACGTCCATCCCCGCTCCTCGTACCGCGTTCACCATCCGAGGGGCGAGGGTCATGTGGCCTCCGTTATGGATTGATAGACCGATGGCGTCGGCGTCTTCCTGTTCGGCGGCGGCGAGCACGCTCTCGGTGGTCTGCCGCAGTCCCAGATAGATCACTTCGAAGCCCGCGTCCCGCAGCATCCTTGCCACCACCTTTATGCCCCGGTCGTGGCCGTCAAGACCGAGTTTGGCGAGGACGATCCGCAGGGGGTGCTGGCGTCCAGTTGCCGCCTCGGGGGCGTCGGTTTCGTCCACCTTCACACCACCGCCGGTTCGGTGTAGGTGCCGAACACTTTTTCCAGGACGGCAACGATTTCGCCTTCGCTGGCGTGCGCCCTCACGCAGTCAATGAAGGCCGGCATGAGGTTGACGGCGCTGTCGTCAGCTTCGGTGGCTAGGCGCTCTAGGCACTCAGCGACTTCGTGCGAGTTGCGCTCCCGCCGTGTCTTCTCCAGGCGCTCTAGCTGCGTGGTTTCCACCTGCGGGTCGATGTAGAGGATGGGGGTCTCCTCTTCTCCGCCTTCGGTGTAGGCGTTCACCCCCACGATGATGCGCCGACCTGCGTTCACTTCGCGTTCAAAGCGGTAGGCGGCGTCGGCTATCTCGCCGACGAAGTACCCGTTCTCAATTCCCGCGTATACGCCTTCGAGAATGGAGCCTCCGCCCAAATCCTCGAGGTGGTCGAATATGTGGTTCGCCTGGCGCTCCATCTCGTCGGTCATCCACTCCACGTATTCCGACCCTCCGAGGGGGTCGGCCACGTTGGCGGCGCCGGTCTCGTGTGCTATCACCTGCTGGGTACGCAGGGCGATGCGTGCGGCTTTCTCGGTGGGCAGCGCCAGCGCCTCGTCGTAGCTGTCGGTGTGCAGGCTCTGCGTCCCGCCCAGCACGGCAGCCAGCGCCTGGACGCCCACCCGGGCGATGTTCACCTCCGGCTGCTGGGCGGTGAGCGACACGCCGGCAGTCTGGGTGTGGAAGCGGAGCTGCAGGGAGCGGGGGTGGCGGGCGCCGTAGCGGTCGCGCATCCAGCGAGCCCAGATGCGCCTGGCCGCCCTGTATTTGCCGATCTCCTCAAAGAAGTCGATGTGGCTGTTGAAGAAGAACGACAGGCGGGTGGCGAAGTCGTCGACCGGCAGACCCGCCGCCATCGCCGCTTCCACGTAAGCGAAGCCGTTGGCGAGGGTGAACGCCAGTTCCTGGGCGGCGGTTGAGCCCGCCTCGCGGATGTGGTATCCGCTGATGGAGACTGGATGCCAGCGGGGCATCTCCGCTGTGGTGAAGCGGATCAGGTCGGTGATCAGACGGACGGAGGGCCGGGGCGGGAAGATGTACTCCTTCTGCGCCTGGTACTCCTTGAAGATGTCGTTTTGGATGGTGCCGGAGAGGTCTTTGCGGTGCGAGCCGCCGCGCTCCGCGGTGACTATGTACATGGCCATGAGGATGTTGGCGGGTCCGTTGATGGTCATTGAGGTGGAGACTTCGCTGAGTTTGATGCCGGCGAAGAGGTCTTCCATGTCGGCGACGGTGTCTATGGCGACGCCCGCCCGCCCGACTTCGCCGAGAGAGAGAGGATGGTCGGAGTCGCGACCCATGAGGGTGGGCATGTCGAAGGCGCAGGAGAGGCCGGTGCCGCCGGCGTCGAGCAGTTTCCTGAAGCGGACGTTGGTGTCTGCGGCTGTGCCCATTCCCGCAAAAAGGCGCATCGTCCAGAGCTTGGAGCGGTACATGGAGGGGTAGATCCCCCTGGTGTAGGGGAACTGACCGGGGTAGGGAGCGTCTCCGTAGACCCCGTCGAGCGGGACGCCCGACATAGTCTCGAACGGAGTGTCGCGCTTGGGCGCTTCCTCGAACTCCCGCTCCCATCGGGCGCGGGGATCGGAGGGAGTGGAGGGTGCGGGAGAGGCGGTGGCGGGCCGTTCGGAGGATGCGGCGGCGGTGGGCGCTGCTCGGTTGGTGGCACGCTCGTGAGCAGGCCGCCCGGAGGAAGGAGACGTGGGCGCGGCGGAGGAGGGCGCGGATGCAACGGATGCGGCTCGGTCGGAGGTAGCGGCAGAGGATAGGGGCGAGGAAGGCGCGGCGGAGGAGGGTGCGGATGCGGCTTGGTCTAGGCGCCCGTCGGGGGCGCGGGCGGAGTCTGTTTTGGCCTGGTCTATTGCTTGGCCGGGGTTGAGATTGTTCTGAGCGCTCATTCAGGTTGTCTTGGGCTTAGAGAGCAGTTTCGTAAGATGGGCGTCACATCCATTTCATAATCTAGCCGAAACGGACAGAATCAAACCGTCGTTTGATTCTTAGAGGGGGTAATCAGGGGGGAGGGGGGGGGTCGCCGGCGCTCGGATATCGTGGAGCGCCAGCGTTATGAGTGACTACAAGCCGAAGTTGATTGAGGTGGCTTTGCCGTTGGATGCGATCAACAAGGCATCTGCGCGGGAGAAATCGCTTCGGCATGGGCATCCGTCGACGCTGCATCTGTGGTGGGCTCGACGTCCGTTGGCTGCTTGCCGGGCGGTGCTCTGGGCTTCGTTAGTGGATGATCCGTCGGCGCACCCTGAGCGGTTTCCGACAGAGGAGGATCAGGCTGTTGAACGGAAGCGTCTGTTCGAGATTTTGGAGGACTTGGTGGTTTGGGAGAACAGCAATAATCGGGATGTTCTAGGGGAGGCGAAGGCGGAGATAGAAAAGTGCTTTGATGGCGAGTTGCCTGCGGTGCTCGACCCGTTTGCCGGTGGAGGTTCCATTCCATTGGAGGCTCAGAGGTTAGGGCTGGAGGCGTTGGCGGGCGATTTGAACCCAGTTGCGGTTCTGATTAATAGGGCAATGGTGGAGATTCCGCAGCGTTTCGCCGGACGCCCTCCGGTGCATCCAGATGAGAGGGAAGATCTCAGCATGTGGAGCGTGCCACCGGATTCCGGCAAGCGGAGCGGGGCGCAGGGGCTGTCCGCCACAGACGAAAGGCGTGGTTCGCCAGAGGAAGAGGGGGTTGGATTTGCGTGGGGCGGAGCGCAGGGTTTGGCTGCTGATATCAGGAAGCCTGTCCCGTCCGAAAAATTCTCCGCGACCAAGTGGAGCAGCCAGCGAGCACCAACATCGGCAGCGGCAGCAGCGACTGTCCCGTCCAAATTCTCTGCGACCAAGTGGAGCAGGGCTCAGGGCTTAGGCGCCGATATCAGAGCGTACGGCGCTTGGATGCGTGGTGAGGCCGAGCGCAGGATCGGCCATCTGTATCCGGACGCCGTCGGCCCCGACGGGGAAAGGTTGACTCCAATTGCTTGGATTTGGGCGAGGACAGTCCGTTCGCCCGACCCGGCTTGGGGCGGACATGTGCCTTTAGTTAAATCTTGGACGCTGCGTAAGGCGAAGAAAGGTAAGCCCGAGGTGTGGGTTGAGCCTGTGGTTGTTTCTTCTAGTAAGACCATCAGTTATAAGGTCAACTACGGGGGGGGGGGGGGGGGGTGTGATGTACGAGCAACTACAGTAAAGAGGGGTAACGGGACTTGTGTCGCCACCGGCGCGGCGATACCTCTGGATTACACCAAGGCGGAAGGCAGAGCGGGGCGCATGGGGGCGCACCTTTTGGCCGTAGTCGCGGAGGGGAGCAGGGGGCGTGTGTATTGCGAGCCTTCGCCTGCGGATTTTAATGCCTGCCGCGAGGCAGTCAAATTCTCAGCAGATGCGTGGAAACCTGCCGGAAATCTGCCTCCTAGAGGTAAAGGTCTGGGTTTTACGGTACAGGCGTACGGTTACGAGGAGTGGTGGCAGTTGTTTACTGGTCGCCAACTCTTGGCGCTAACCACATTTTCCGACCTTCTTGACGAAGTCCACGGTCGGGTGTTCAGAGACGCCAATAAGTGGGTGCTAGAAGATGCTAAAACGGCTGGTCTGGCCGATGACGAGGTTCGTCTGCGGGAAGGGGGAACAGGTGCTCTGGCTTACGCAGACGCGGTCGTAACCTATCTGGCTTTAGTGATTGACAAATGCGCCGATTACTGGTCTAACCTTGCTATCTGGCATTCTATTAGAGAAACGTTGGCACACGTTTTTGGTCGACAAACGATTACTATGGTGTGGGATTTTTGTGAAGCTAACCCGTTTTCGTCGTCTAGCGGTAATTGGATGGCGATGGTGAATTGGGTTGGTAAAGCGGTCGATCATCTGCCTTCCTATGGGGTGGCGGAAGTGTGTCAACAGGACGCGCGAGTTCGGGTGCGTAACGCGGCAAGAGTAGTGGTTTCTACTGATCCTCCTTACTACGACAACATTGGTTATGCCGGTATTTCGGATTTCTTTTATGTGTGGATGCGCCGCAATCTTGGGGATGTCTGGCCGGAGGAGTGCGCCACGCTTCTCACTCCTAAAGCATCGGAGATTATTGCGGATTCGAGCAGGCACGAGAGCAAGCAAGATGCGAAAGAGTATTTCGAGTCGGGGATGGCCGAGTTCATGTCTGAAGTTGCTTCATCGCAGCATCCTGATGTTCCTGCCACCGTCTATTACGCCTATAAGGCCACGGAAGACACTGAAGGGGGAAGTGTCCGTTCCACGGGTTGGGACACTTTCTTGCAAGCGATAATTGATTCCGGGCTTCAAGTCACAGCTACCTGGCCGTTGCGGACAGAACAACAAGCTCGATTACGTTCCATAGGTTTTAACGCTCTCGCTTCATCCATTGTCTTGGCCTGCCGCCCCCGTCCGTCGTCTGCCCCCTTGGCCACCCGGAGTGAATTTATTGCTGCGCTCCGAGAAGAACTCCCCGATGCGATCAAGGTTATGCAGTCCGGCAACATCGCTCCGGTGGACTTGCCCCAATCCACTATCGGGCCGGGTATCGGAGTGTTCTCCCGTTACGCCAAGGTCGTCGAGGTCAACGGGTCGTCGATGCCGGTGAGCGACGCCCTGGCTGTCATCAACGAGGTATTAGACGACGTTCTTCACGGCGAGGAATCCGAACTCGATTCCGACACCCGCTTCGCTCTTGCCTGGTACGCGCAGTGCGGCTTCGAGTCCGGCCCGTTCGGTCACGCTGATTCCATCGCCCGAGCCAAGAACACTGCCGTGGAAGGAGTGGTCGAGGCTGGCATTGGGGAGTCCTTAGGCGGCAAGTTCCGTCTCTTCGGGCGTTCGGAACTCGACACCGACTGGGACCCCGCCAATGACACCAGACTGACCGCCTGGGAAGCGCTTCAGCACCTAGCGGCCAGACTGGAGCAGTCCGAATCGCAGGCGGCGAACCTGCTGCGGCGCCTCGGCGGCGTAGGCGACCGAGCCCACCAACTCGCCTACCTCCTCCACAAGATAGCCAGCGACAAGCGATGGGCAGACGAAGCGCTCGCCTACAACAACCTCATATCCGTTTGGACGACCTTGCGGTCAACCACTCCCAGGGGCACCCAACAGCCGCTGATTGAGTAGCTAAGCGCATATTTATGCAAGCAGGCAGGTCATCCGATGTTCAAGCTTCGTTGCGGGCGTGCGCCACGGCGGAGCGGGCGACATTCACACAAGCAGGCAGGTCATCCGATGTTCAAGCCGCTGTTCCTCCCCGGCGACGGGCTTGTATCCGCGGTGAGTTGCTCGTCAAGGTTCAGTATTCGCGCCGCAGACTACGCAGTTCAGTCCACTGCGAATTTGACGGTGGTGAGTTGCTTGTCTAGGTTTAGTATCCGTGCCGCAGATTATGTAGTTCAGTCCGCTGCGAATTTGACGGTGGTGAGTTGCTTGTCTAGGTTCAGTATCCGTGCTGCGGATGCGCCGATATTCGGGGAGGTCGTAGGGGCGGGGTGAGTTGCTTGTCAAGGTTCAGTATCCGCGCCGACTCCTATGAGCACTTCAGGATTCGAACCTCGCGAAGAACTTTTTGTCAACTTCGGGCATCAGCCGTAGGCCGATCTTTTCCTCTTTCTGGGCTTGTTCATAAATGATCTGGCATAACTTTTCGCCGTCGATGAGGCTGACTGTGGGTATAGCTGTCTGCGAGGCTTTTCGAGCTGCCGGCGTGAAGTGGCCGAGGGTGACGAGTATGGCTCGTTGCGCTCCTTGGTTCATGGCGTCGTGCTGAAAAAGTGCAACTACATCTCTTCCAATGCCTTTTTGTGGGTCGAAGCGTTTGATCTGCACGGCTACTTTTTCGGAAATGACCGACGAAATGGGGGCTAGCCCGATTCCGTCGATTCCTTTGTCACCGGGGCCGCCGACGTGTTCGAGTTCCAGCCCAAGAGTGCGCAGCATATAAAGGATGAACTTCTCGAACGCTAGTGGGGAGAGTTCGTGCAGTCGAGACAGCAGTTCCCGTTCCCATTTATTCGATTCCTCCGTTTCGTCCAAAAGCGAAAGATCATCCTCTTCATCGTTAGCACCTTCCTCTGTTGCGGATTCTGAGTAGCCTTGAGTTCTTTCTTTGATCGCTCTCATTTTCTTTTGATAAGCCCGCCAGAGAGTTAAAATCCTTTCACGAGCTTCGTCATCGCTCAGGGCGAGGATTTCGTATCCGGCTTCGGTTATCAAGGACAAACCGCGACGAGGGTTCTCCAGCAATCCGATGAGCTTGCACTCGGATCGGGCAAACCCTACACGGGTTTCGAACACAGACCTTTCAGGATTATTTTCATGGGTGAATTCGAAAATTTCTTCCGGAAGCGAAAGGAAGGAAGCCACTGCTTCAGGGATTTGATGATGTTGTGCTGATCCTCCTAGTTCCTGAATCGTTCTCATTACAGGTAGTTTGAGGTGTCTGCTGCTTGGGATGTCAGCCTTTGTAAAGGTTCGCATACTCTTAGGCTAGTTGTTCTGAGAACATCTGCTTCCCCAGGGTGGCATCTCCCTCCAATCCGCCCGTGTCCGTTCGCACTACGACGTTCGCCGAACCTTTCACGAGGGTACGCATGCATCTCCCTCCAATCCGCCCGTGTCCGTTCGCCCAATTCAACGCGGCCCCCCCACAGCGCTTGCACGAGAGTCTCCTGAATTTTTCGGCCGACTGCGCTGGGGTAAGTAGGGGGTTTTCCTATGCCTCGTTTGTCTGGTGCGCCAAGAGGTGCCGCACCGGGGGCGTTGGGTGAGTAAAAGGGGTTCTTCCCACGCAGCGTTCGGTTGAGTGCTGGTAGCGCTCCCCCACACTTATCGGATAGTCGGAGGGAGAGGCGCAGGCACGCAGCGTTCGGTTGAGTGCTGGTAGCGCTCCCCGGCGCAGACTGTGTACGCCGGGGTTTCCCTATGCCGTGTCAGCGCTTTCGCGGCGGCGGACCGGAGGGGGGCGTTGGACCGGAGGAGGGCGTTGCTTTTCTAGCGTTTGAGAGTTGCGAGGTTGCGTTGACTTCTGCTCCGTGTGGCGGACGTGGCTGGAGGTGCTCGTCAACTGTTCGGGCGTCGCCTGTTTGGGTGGTGTTTCCCCATGGCCATCACGCACCGGAGACATTTGATTCGTCGAAGCGGAGTAGAGTCCGGCCAAGGACGAGACTCCGCCATGGCCATCACGCATCGGAGACATTTGATTCGTCGCCTGTCCGGTCGGTGAGTGTTCGGCTGGCGGCCCAGCGTTGTCGTGACCGTCGCCCGAGTTTCGGCGGGTCGCCCATTCGGCTGGTGAGTGTTCGGCTGGCGACGGTTGGTGTGGCGTCTGGTGGGATTTGGGTTGGTTGTGTGTAGGGCTTCCCGGTGGATGTTCGGGTTGTGGCCCAGCGCCGTCTTGAGCGCTGACCGAGTTTCGTCGGCCCGCTCGTTCGGCTGGCGGCCGTTGGTGTAGCGGCCGGTGGGATCTGGGTCTGTTGTGTGTCGGTTGGTTGTGTGTAGGGCTTCCCGGTGAGTGTTTGGGTGGCGGACTAGTGTCGTCTTGACCGTTGACCGAGTTTCGTCGGCCCGCTCGTTCGGCTGGCTGCGGTTGGTGTGGCGTCTGGTGGGATTTGGGTTGGTTGTGTGTAGGGCTTCCCGGTGGGTGTTTGGGTGGGGGGCGCTGGGGTGGTGGTTGTTTGGGTGGGGGTGGTTTGGTGGTCCAGCCTCCGTTGTCGGGGGAGTGGATGAGTTGTTGGTTGTTGTTGTGCAGCCATCGGTGGTGGTGTCCGCAGATGGCTGCGAGGTTTTCTATGTCGGTGAGGCCTTCGCTGGTGTTCCATTCTTTGATGTGGTGGATTTCGCATAGGTGCATTGGCGCGCCGCAGAGGACGCAGCCGCCGTCGCGTGCTGCGACGGCTAGGCGTTGGTGGTTGTTGGCTAGCCGTCTGCTGCGCCCGAGCCAGAGGGGCTGGCCGTCGCCTGCGAAGATTATTGATGCTAGTTCGGTGTCTGGGCTGAGTTCTTGGAGAATGTCCGGGGGCACGGGGCCTGTTCCTAGGATTTCGCATCGCCCGTGGGGGTTGGTGCCGTCGAGGATTCCGATGTCGGCCACCACTATGAGTTGGGAGGCGTTCTTCGCCTTAAACCACCCGGTATCGTCGGCGGCTAGGTGCGTGTCTTCGGTGATGCCGTCGTCTGTCGCCTTGTTGTTCCGGACGTCCTTGCTTCCAGTGTCGCTTGCGTCCGGCGACTGGATTGAGGCTGGCTTCCCCGCCCGATCCGCAGACGGTTCTTCTGTCTGGTGTGTTGGCGCTTGTTCCGGGCGGTGAACCTGCGTCGGAGTTCCTGGTTGCTGCCCTGTGTTCTGTTCCTTCGGCGGGCGGGTTGGGGGCGTCTCCTCTGTCCATTGCAGCCCTCCTTGTTCCCTTGTCTGATGTGTTCTCTCTTGTTCTTTTGGCCTATTCGGGGGCGGTGCCGGGTCGGTCGTCGTCCCGTCCGTCGCTGCTTGAGCCCCGGCGTTCTGTTCTTTCGGGCGAGGACGCCCGTGTTGACGGCGGGTCTGGTCGGAACTTCTTGGCTGCTGTCCCGTGTCGTGTTCTTTCGCCGGGCGGGTTGGGGGCGTCTCCTCTGCCCATTGCAGCCCTCCTTGTTCGCCGCTCTGTTGTGTGTCCTCTTGTTCTTTCGTTGGGAAGGTTGGTGCTGGCTCTTCTGCCCGTTTGGCTTCCTCTTGTTGGCCTCTCTGGTGTGTTCTCTCCTGTTTCGTTGGCTTATTCTTAGGTGGCGGGGTCGTCCTCTCGGAAGTCTCGGCTGTTTGTTGCGTTTTTTCTTGTTTTTTTGGTTTGTGGGCTGGGGCGGGTTTGCCTGTTAGTAGTTCGTAGATTGCGTCGCAGATGCGTTGTTGGGGGGTGCGGAGGGTTTCAGGTCGGCCTTCTCGGCCGCCGTCTTTGCGCCAGAGGGCGTCGGTGTGTCGGTCAACGGTTTGGCGCAGGAGGTTGAAGGATATGGGGTCGAAGAGTGCGCGCAGCACTCCCATTCCGGTGCTTTCTTCTGTGTAAAGCGAAGCCTGGCGGCGTTTGCGCTGCCAGTTGAGGCGGGCTTTCCCGCGGTCTGGGGCGTGCTTGCCTGCGAAGGAGCGAGTTTCTTTGAAGTATTGGTCGATTGGGACTTTTTCGGCTAGTTCCAGCAGCCGCGGGTCGTTGTCTACTGTTTTTGCTCCGCATTCGGCTGCGGCGTCGGCGAGCGCGGCGGCGTGTTCGAAGGTGATTGACGCCGACCGGAGCCGCTCTGTCGTGTTCGGCATTTCCTCTAACCGTTCGGCCACGCGCTTCATCCGGCGGACTTCCCGGTTGGCGAGCCCGGCGCGCCCCCCGAGCAGGCGGACGGCGTCAACGCTCTTGTTGTCCCGGGCGGCGACCGACGCCACCGCCCGCAGCAAGTCAGACGTCCGCGTGCGTATACGACCGAGGGTCGCCGACAACTCCTCTAGTTCACCAACCGCCATTTCCTCAGCAGACACCCGCCCGAGAGCCTCCAAAGCCAACTCCGCCGCCTCCACACCACGCACACGAGCGAAAGCCCCCACACCCCTACGCCCGCTATCGCAGTGCGCCAACCCTTCCCCGTCCTTTAGCGGTTCGCGACTTCCGTTGGAGTCAGGCGAGTCTGCTAGAACAGCACCACGAGCAACCCCATCGTTCCGCGGCTCGTAACTTCCATTCGAGCGCCCCTGCCTCAGATCGCTCTCACCCAACAGGCTCCCCCTGCCGTTCCGCGGCTCGCAGATTCCCTTGAAGCCGCCTGCGACCCCTGCGCTGCCTGCGACCCCTGCGCTGCCTGCCGCCCCTGCGTCGCCTGCGACCCCTGCGCTGCCTGCCGCCCCTGCGTCGCCTGCGACCCCAGCGTCGCCTGCCGCCCCGGCGTCGCCTGCCGCGGTATCGGGCAGAAGGTGCTTTTCCTGGTGAGAAGCAATTTTCTTCATGATGTCAAGAGTATCATAGGGGTGTGACAACGACAAAATAATATGGATCTTACTCTAATAGACTGAAATATTAGAATAAACAAAAAATCCTGAAATAGAACATTGGGACGCTCCGCCCATTGATGCGGCTCGCCGCTTGACCGCACAACCGTCAGGAACCGCCTGCGATTTACAACTTCCAGCTTCCGTTGGAGCCGTGCCAGAACAGGACACGGAAGCCCTAGGCGTACTTCCGCCTGCGCCGCGCCGCCCACATTGAAGCCGCCTGCGACCCCAACGCCACCTGCCGCGACTTGATTTTCTTGCGCCTGCGCCGCGCCTCCCACATTGAACCGGCTTGCGACCCCTCCGCCGCCTGCAGCGTGAACATGAACCCCGTGAACGAGTTCGCCATCTCCGTTCGAGCGACTTGCGCCCCCAGCGCCCCCTACGGCGACTAGACCTGCTTGCACCTTCGCAGCGTCGCCAGCGTTGGAGCCGGAATGCGAACCCTCAGGAAAGCCAGCACGCTCCTCTTCTTGCGCCTGCGCCGCGCCGTCCACGTTGAACCGGCTTGCGACATCAGCGCCGCCTGCTGCGGCTTGATCTGCTTGCGCCTTCGCCTCGTCTCCCACATTGGATCGGCTTGCGACCCCTGCGCCGCCTGCGGCGAGAGCGATGCCTGCCGCCCCAGCGCCGCCTGCGGTGGCTTGGTCTGCTTGCGCTTGCGCCTGCGCCGCGTCGCCCACGTTGGATCGGCCTGCTGCCCCAGCGCCGCCTGCCGAATTATCGGGCAGAAGGTGCTTTCCCTGGTGAGAAGCAATTTTCTTCATGATATCAAGAGTACCATAGGGGTATGACAACGATAGAATAATATGGATATCACTATAATAAGCTGAAATGATGGAATAACAAATAATTCTGAAATGGAACATTGGGACGCTCGGCGCATTGATGCGACCAAGCGTGCGGTCTTCGCATTGCTTGCTCGGAGCAACAATGGAACATTGGGACGCTCCGCCCATTGATGCGACTCGTCGGTTGACCGCACAATCGTCGGGAGCAGCCTGCAGCTTGCAACTTCCGGCTTCTGTTGGAGCCGTGCCAGCGAAGGATACGGATACGGACGCCCTAGTTGTAGATGGCAGCGGCGGGCGCTACAAGCTCCCCGGCCTCGCAGGTTCCTATGGACCGGAGGCCGAACTAGTTGTAGATGGCAGCGGCGGGCGCTACAAACTCCCCGGCCAGTGCGTGCCAGCGAAGGATACGGATACGGACTCCCTAGTCGTAGACCTAGCCTGCCCAGGACGCTGCGCAATTCCTGCCTACGTGCCAGAGCAGGGTGCGGATGCCCTAGCCGTAGACCTAGTCCAAGACGGACGGCAAATCCAACGGACAGCGTGCCAGCGACCGACACGGACGCCCTAGCCGTAGCGGTCTGCGACTTGCAGATTCCAGCTTCCGCTACCCCCGCCTGGTGTCGGCAGAGCGAAGCAGCTTGAGTGGATAGCCCACTCTCGTCCATTCGTCGGTCGAGTTCGACCACCCGGCGTTGGCAGAGCGAAACAGCTTGAGCACCTGTCTGCGATTTACAGCTTTCGGCTTCCGTTAGAGCCTCGTGTTCGGTGCCGCTCGTGACCCCCTTGAAGCCTTGTCTATGCGGCCGCCACCCGTAGTCAGCACGCCGCAGATCGCCTCGTTTGACAGGTCTGCCCTTGAAGCCTTGTCTATGTGGCCGCCACCCGTAGTCGCGGTGCATGACGTTGATGGTGCCGCTCGCGGCCTCCTTGAGTCCTTGTCTGAGGCTTGTGGTTTCCGGCTTCCGTTGGAGCCGGTTATCCGCCCGAACTGACAGAAGCCGCACGAATTTCCGCAGCACCCGGTTTCCGTTAGAGCGTCGTTTGCTCTCAGCGAAGCGATCCGGATACACCCGCACGAATTTCCGCATATAGCTTCCGATGGAGCCCCTTGCGGCTAGCGTCGCCGACCGCGGGATTCTTGGGTTGCTGCTCGTGTCCCTGGTGAGGAGCATTTTTTTCATGATGTGAAAACTATCATAGGGGTGTGACAATGATAGGAAACACAAATAATACTTAAATTATTTGAAAATAAACTAATCAAATAATAGTCCTAAACTGAACTCGGCTTGACGCTGCTAGTGTGGCGGGCGCACCACGCTTGAGTGGTCTGAGCAACTTGACCAAGAGATGCGGGGTGGCGGCCATATAGTGCCGGCGGCTCGTGCCGGCGGCGAGCGTTCCAGCCATCACGCTTGAGTGGCCTGACCAACTTGAGCAGGAGATGGGGGAATTTGGCTCTCTCTCAGTTCCCTGCGTGCAGGAAGCAACAGCAAGGATAAACTGACGCTCCTCCCGCATTATTCCCGAGCGCCCAGAACTCGCTCCCAAGCAAGATCCGATGACTTAGCCCGCCTCAGTCGCTCACCCCCCGTTCGCACTAGTTCCTAAGCAAGGCCATCTAGCAAGACCCCCACAACCCGCCCCCAAGCGAAATCCCCCGACTTAGCCCCCTCCATTTAGCCCCCCCCCCCCCCTTCTATTTAGCCCCCCCCCCTTCCCCCTCCATTCCAGCCCCTCTTCTCCCTCCTGAGCAACCGCCTCTAGCCCCCGCCCTTTGCCCCCGTGCCCTCCTATAAGCCTAAGTTGATTGAGGTGGCTCTGCCGCTGGATGCGATCAACAAGGCGTCGGCGCGGGAGAAGTCGCTTCGGCATGGGCATCCGTCGGCTCTGCATCTTTGGTGGGCTCGACGTCCGTTGGCGGCTTGCCGTGCGGTGCTCTGGGCTTCGTTGGTAGACGATCCCTCGGCACACCCTGAGCGGTTCACAACTGAGAAGGCTCAGGCGACTGAACGAGAGCGTTTGTTTAAGATCTTGGAGCGGCTAGTTGTCTGGGAGAACAGTAATAACCCAGATGTTCTGGCTGAAGCCAAAGTGGAGATAGAGCGTTGTTTTGAGGGTGAACCGCCCACGGTGCTAGACCCGTTTGCCGGCGGCGGGTCAATCCCGTTGGAGGCTCAACGGCTGGGGCTCAAGGTGGTGGCTGGTGATCTGAATCCGGTGGCGGTCTTGCTCAACAAAGCGATGGTGGAAATTCCCCCTCGTTTTGCGAAGCAACCTCCGGTGCATCCAGACGCAAGAAACAAAATGACTACCTGGGACAGGGGGCAGGGACTGGCCGACGATATCAAGGCTTACGGCACTTGGATGAAGGACGAAGCCAAGCGTAAGATTGGACATCTGTACCCGGACGTCACGGGCCCTGATGGTAGGCAATTGACTCCGATTGCGTGGATCTGGGCACGTACGGTGCGGTCACCTGACCCTGCTTGGGACGGACATGTGCCCCTGGTTAAGTCATGGACACTTCGGAAAGCGAAGAAAGACAAGCCTGAGGTTTGGGTGGAGCCTGTCATCGACCGTGCCACTCAGACTATCAACTATAGGGTCAACTACGGATTAGGGGGGGGGGGGGGTAGTAGTAGTTGTGGCTCTTTCAAGCCGGTTGTAAAGCGCGGCAACGGTACTTGTGTCGCCACCGGTGCGGCGATTCCGTTGGAGTACATCAAAGCCGAGGGGCAGGAAGGGCGTATGGGAGTGCATCTCCTTGCCGTTGTGGCTGAGGGGGATAAAGGAAGGGTCTATCTGTCGCCGCAGGTGAATGGTCTTGAGATTTTTCAGGCTAGAGAGGTTGACTCGGTTGGGTGGAAACCTGCCGGCAGGCTGCCTCCTCCGGGGGAGGGGTTGGGTTTCACGGTCCAGCTATACGGTTTTGAAGAGTGGTGGCAGTTGTTCACCACCCGTCAACTAACTGCGCTCGTTACATTCTCAGATTTATTAGACGAAGTTCGCAAGCAAATTGTTGTAGATGCCAAAGATGCCGGTTTTCGAGACGACGAAACCCGTCTGCGGGATGGAGGAACTGGTGTTCAAGCTTATGCAGATGCTGTTGTCACTTACTTGGCCCTAATAATAGATAAACTAGCGGATTTGGGTAATTCATTATGTAGGTGGGAGCCGCTTGCTCAGTGCCCAAGAAATCTGTTTAGCAAACAGGCAATCGCAATGGTTTGGGATTTCGCAGAAGGTAACCCCTTAGGATCTTCGTCAGGATCTTGGAAAGTAGTTCTAGATGGGTTTGAGCGTACATTTAAATCAAAAGCATGGCCTCCTCCGAATTTTTCGGAGGTTTGTGTAACTCAAGCAGACGCCCGTTTCTTGGTAAGAAATACTTCTGGAGTAATTATCTCAACAGATCCCCCTTATTACGACAACATCGGTTATGCGGGTATTTCCGATTTTTTCTACGTGTGGATTAAACAGAACTTGGCGGATGTCTGGCCGGAGGAGTGCAAGACTCTCCTTACTCCGAAGTCTGAAGAACTAATTGCGGATAAGAGCCGGCATGAGAGCAAAGAGGAGGCGAGAGAATATTTTGAAGGGGGGATGGCTGAATTCATGCACGAGGTAGTGGCCAAGCAGAATCAGAATGTACCCGCGACTATCTACTATGCTTATAAGGCTACGGAAACGAGTAAGCACGGTGAAGTGGTCTCAACGGGTTGGAGCACTTTCTTGCAAGCTGTGGTTGATGCTGGTTTGCAGGTCACTGCTACTTGGCCGCTGCGCACAGAGAGCTCAAATCGCCAGCGCTCCTTAGGCTCCAATACTTTGGCTTCTTCGATCGTTTTAGCCTGTCGACCTCGTCCCAAAACTGCTCCGCTTGCCACTCGAAGTGAATTCGTTGCTGCATTGCAGAACGAACTACCAGGCGCTGTGAAGGTTCTGTTGTCTGGAAATATTGCGCCGGTAGATCTGCCCCAGTCCACTATCGGCCCGGGTATTAGTGTGTTCTCCCGTTACGCCCGGGTTGTGGAAGCCAATGGTGAGCCGATGCCAGTGAGCGACGCTTTAGCGATCATCAACAAAGAGTTAGACGAAATCCTCCACGGGGAGGCGTCCGAGTTCGACGCTGAAACCCGCTTTGCCCTAGTTTGGTATGCGCAGTACGGCTTCGAAGCCGCTTCCTTCGGTGACGCGGAGTCCATTGCTAAGGCTAAGGACACTGCTGTTGAGGGTGTAATCAAGGCTGGGATAGGTAAAGCTACGGCTGGAAAATTCCACCTCTACGCCCGTTCCAAACTAGACCCCGACTGGGATCCAACCAGGGACTCCAGGCTGGTTGTCTGGGAAGCGCTCCAGCACCTAGCGGCGAGACTGGAGGTGTCGGAGTCGCAGGCGGCGGAGTTGCTGGCGAGCCTCAGCGAGGCAAGTGCAGAGACATGCGACCGCGCCCGCCAACTCGCCTATCTCCTCCACAAGATTGCGAACGACAACGGCTGGAACGAGGAAGCCAGTGTCTACAACGGTCTAGCTGCCACTTGGCCCAAATTGCTAGCAAACGCTCCGGAAATGATAGAAGATGAGTTGTGGGAATAATAAGAAGAATGAAAGTCTAGGAATTATCGCAAAACACAATAACTCATAACGTATTAACCTATCGGAAGCAGTTTATAAGCTTCCATTCAGGGATGTTTCTCCACAAGACAGCGGAATTCTCGGGACGAGTATTTAGCACTGCGTGAATCTTCTATAAAATCTGGATAAGTTATGAGTTGCTCTCTAGAGATATTTCTTGCTGAAGCCACCATTTGTTTTATCGCAAGCATAAAATTCAACTTTCTGATCCAGTTTTTCGTCGTGAAGGTTCTGCGGACAGATGCTCGGCAGGATTTTTTTCTACTATCTTAATTGCCGCCGTTGCTAGTTCCGATTCGGTTTTCAGTATGTTAGAGATTGTCTCTTTCGCTGCATCATTGGCAAGTTCAGGACTCCTGCTTATGACTTCTCGCATACTAGATAATTTGGACGCGAATCCTCTAAATGACTTCATCATGGTTTCTTTGTGACCATACTCCTCATATATTTTCTTTTGATTTGAAATTTGCTTTCCCAAAAACCATAACGCTGCAGTGAATGCTCCTAAGAGAGCAAAGCGCAAAGTAGTATACTGTGCTATGGCTGTATACCAAGTAGTGTAATTTTCTGTTTCTCCTTGCCCGAGTCCAAGTATTAGGGTTATAACTATAAGTGATATGAACACTAATAGAATTGAGAAAAATCCTATGTAGAGACCGCGTAGTTTAGTTCTTTTGCGCGCTTCCTCATACCACATGCCGAGTTCATGCGACTCATGACGTGGAAGTAGTTCTTCCATTTTAGCAAGCAATTTTCTTGTTCTGGTGGTTGTAGCGAGTGTTTCTTGTGAATGTTCTAACTCGTTAGCTACTGACCTTGCTGAGTCATAAGAGTCAGGTAAACAGTTAATTTGCTTTATCGCATTTGTCACTGTTGCGGTATATTCTTCTCTATTCTCATCACTTTCGAATTGTTCATTGTTTATCCAATATTTTTCCTTATCTAGTGCCTCCAGCATTTCATTCTTGCCGTTACTGAAGTCTTCGTGATATGTATCTAAGTTCTGCAGAATTTTCTCTAGAATATCGACAGTGTCTTTTGAAAGCTTTTCAATCTTTCCGAGTTGATCTCGCAAGTCTGGTATTCTCCGAGTCAGCTTTTCCACACTAGATGCTGAAGCTAGCCCTTGCCCAACTGCGTTTTCTGGAGAATTTAACTTTCCCTTAGAGTTTGCCATTGTTACGCCTCCTTTGCGTGTAATTCTTTTGCTTAATTGTCTCTTTGGTTTGTCTAATAAGTATCTATTCATCTAACGCCTGTTCCCTTTGGAATTCTCAGCCCTGCCAGAGTAGGGTTGTTAGTTTCCCTTGCACGTCACCCTCGCTCTTCTCCCCCCCGCAACACGACCTACTCCGAGAGGGAGCGGTGGGTTCTCACGGCTTGCACGTCACCCTCGCTCTTCTCCCCCCCCGCAACCCTCGCATGCATTCCGCCCCACTCCTCATCCCTCGCTCACCCGCCCTCTCCCTTCCTAGCCCCCGATCCCAGTACCCCCCTATCCCCGTTGCCCCCGATCCTAGCCCTGTAACCCACTAGCCTAGGCGCTTATGAGCAATAAACCTCGCCAGCGGGAGATCATCGATGCCGCCGCCCGTGTTTTCGACCGGAAGGGCTACGACGCTACTTCCACGCAGGACATCGCAGATGCGGTCGGGATCCTGAAGGGCAGCCTCTACTACTACATGGAGTCTAAGGAGGAGTTGCTGTTCACGGTCATCAAAGAGGCTTACGACGCAGCTCTCGCCGCGGTGGAGGAGCTAGAGAAGCGGGAAGGGGACGCACTAGAGATGGTCGACGCCCTTGTCCGCAAGCACGTGGAAGTGTTTGCCTCTACCCGCGTCCAGACGTCTGTTTTCTTCAGGGACTTCCGGTCGCTTTCCCCTGAGAGGCAGGAGGTAATCCGAGAGGCTGGCGAGATCTACAGCGGATTTCTGAGGTCTCAGATTAGCCGAGGCCAGAAAGAAGGCGCCATCCGTCCAGACCTGAACCCCAGGCTTTGCGCTATGGGGATCATCGGAATGCTCAACGCAATGTCGTTCTGGTACAGCCCAGAGGGGCCTGCGAGCCTTTCGGAAATCGGCGAAGAGTTTTCCCGCCTCGTGATCCAGGGTCTCAGCGTCCCCGACTCCGCCTCGGCGTCCGCCTCAGGGCAGTAACCCCCCGTCCCCCCGTTCCCCGTCCGGAGCAGACTTGACTGACACAGCGGCCTCCCCGTCCCCCTTCCCCCCTGTCCGGAACGACCTTGACTGACGGAGCGACCCCCGTCCCCGCTCCCCGTCTGGAGCGATCTTGACTGACGCAGTTGCGTCCCTGTCCGTCCGTCCGTCCTCCCGTCCTCCCCGTCCGGAGCGTCCTTGACTGACGCAGCGGCCTCCCCTTCCGGAGCGACCCCCCAGTCCGGATCGACCTCCCCTTCCGGAGCGACCCCCCCTGAACAGCCTCCCACCGAGGCGGACGCATCGGCGCTTCAACGCCGCACGCTGCGCGTCCTGATGGCGTCCGTGGCTCTGGGAGGAGCCGGAACGGCAGCCGGCTTCGGCTCTATAAGCATCCTGGTAGAGGAAATCAGCGGCAGCGATAGCCTGGGCGAATACGTGGCATCCGGGTTTGCGGTCGGCACGGCGGGGGCAGCCATTCCGTTGGCCAAACTCATGGAGCGCAAAGGACGCCGAATCGGGCTTCGCTCCGGATACTTAGCGGCCTCGGCGGGCGGGCTGCTCGCTGTGTTGGGAAGCATCTTCAACCTCTGGGGTTTGGCTGCCGCAGGTATCATAGGAGTGGGCGTGGGCAACGCCAGCGGGTTTGCGGCGCGCTTCGCTGCGGTCGACCTTGTGCGCCCCGAGCGCCACGCCCGCAACATCGGAATGCTGATTTGGTCTACGACGCTGGGAGCGGTCGCCGGGCCAGCCATAGCGCTGGGGCCGGCAGCAGACCTGGCCGTCCGGTTGGGCCTAAGGGACATGGTTGGGACGTATTTGTTTATTGCTTTGGCTTTTGTCGGGGCCGCCCTGATTTGCGGAAGACTAAAACCCGACCCATTGCTTACGGCTCGACGCATCGTCGGGTTCGGCGCTCCAAAACAACAACGTCCGACGCTGCGCTACTCCCTGCGGCAGATCAGACAAACACCCGGAGCGATTACAGCCGTTTCCGCCATGTCTGCGGGACACTTCGTGATGATAGCGGTAATGGTCACGGCGCCGCTGCACATGTTGGAGGGCGACCAAGGACTTCGCCTAATCGGGTTTGTCGAGTCGGTACATGTACTCGGGATGTTCGCATTCTCCCCGCTGGTGGGGATGGCATGCGAACGTTTTGGGATTAGACCGACCATCGTGGCGGGGTCGCTCATCAGTTTCGCAGGTGCTGAAATCGCCTCGTACACCCCGTCCGCAAGCTCTCTGGGTATGTTTGTGGGTTTGGGCTTAGTTGGGTTGGGGTGGAGCTTCTGTCTCATCTCCGGGTCGAGTCTGCTGACTTCGGTAATATCCGCTAACGACAAGGTCGGTGTTCAAGGAGCGGCAGACTTGCTGATGAACGGTGCCGGGGTGCTAAGCGGGTTTGCGGCTGGCGCGATCGTGGGATGGCAAGGCTTCGGGTTCATGAGCCGCTACATAGGAATCGCCACCGTCGCGGTGGGCGTGATCGTGTTGGGCGGCATTCTGCTGAAGAAATTCGGCGGGGCGGCGAAGGCGGGTTGACGTCAGGGCGGGGCGGCTGGGGCGGCCTCAGGTAGGGGCGATTGACGTAGGGCGGCTGACGCGGGGCGACCTGATGCGAGGTGACTGAACCCGCCCTTCGGGAGAGACGACGCAGGATAATAGGGACGGCAATGCCGACCGGCTGACGCCGACCGGCTGACGCCGTAAATCGGCGGATGTCACAGGCGGCCTCTAAGGTTGACATCATGAACGTGGACGTCCGACCAGTTCCTTTCGGGGCTCCCGCCTTGGAGTCGCTGAACGAAGCTGTCCGCGCCTCCCGCTCCGACGGCGGGCACCCCCTCGACCCCGCCGTGGTGATCGCCCCGAACAGCTCTGCGTGCATCTCCTTGCGCAGGGCGTTGGCTAGGCGTCGCACGGTCGGAGTGGAGGTTCTCACGCTGGCCAGGTTGGCGAGGAGGCTGGCGGGGAACGAACTGCGGGAAGTCCTCCCGACGATGCTCTCGGGGATTCTGCGCAACGTGCTTGAGAGTCCGTCGGCGGGCGTCTTCGCTTCGGTTGCCGGCCACCCTTCCACCGAGCGGACGCTGCTGGAGGCGCACAGGAACCTCGCTTCCCAGCCCCCGAAATCGCTCTTCATCCACGAAAAAAAGTCCGAGACGCTCCGGGACGTGGTGGGCATCCACCGGGAGGTGCGCAGACGTCTGCGGGCGGAGGGGCTGAGCGAAGAGTCAGACATCATTGCCGCCGCTACCGAGGCGCTTCGCCGGGCGCCCGCATCCGTTCACGGCTTAGGGGCGGCGTTCGTCTACCTGCCCGGACGCTTGAAGGAGGCTGAGGTTGAGTTCCTGGTTTCCCTGGCGTCGGCTTTGGGCGGGGTGGGTCAGAGGCTGGTTGTCCTGGTCGGTGTGACCGGGGTGACGACGGCGGACGCAGCGTCTGCCGAAATCGTGCAGAGCCTCGGCGGCGAGAGGGTTCGGAAGCCTCGGTCGTCTTCTCCGCCTCTGCCTGGATCAACCGCTCCTCTGCGGGGAGCGGCGGCTCACGGACGAGGGCCTCGGTCGTCTTCTCCGCCCTTCTCTGGATCAACCGGTTTCCTCGCGGCGTTTGACGCTGACGAGGGGGCGGGGGAGTGTTTTAAGCATTGGTCGCTCCCCCGCCCAACCCGTATCATCGAGGCGCCCGACGCCGACGAGGAGGTTCGGACGGCGATTCGGGGCGTGGTGGCTGGCCTGCGAGACGGCGTTGACCTCCATCGCATGGCCATCGTCTACCCCTCCCGGGTGCCCTACCTGCGGCTTCTCTCTGATCAACTCAGAGAGGCCGATCTGCCGTTCCACGGGCAGGGCGTCGGGATGGCGTCGGAGAGCATCCTGGGGCGTTTCCTGCTCGGACTCCTTGGGTTGGCCGAGGGTCGGTTTGGGCGGGAGGAACTCTTCAGGTGGCTGAACTCGGCGCCGGTGCGCGCCGAACGAGAGATCGGGGTGCGGACAGCCGACTTGAGCGGGCAGGTGGTGAGCGGTCAGGGCGCCGGGCAGGGGGCGGGCGGTCAAGGGGCTGCCGAGGCCGGGGCCGGCGGTCAGGGCGCAGTCTGGCGAGGAGCAGGCGAGCAGAGATCGGGAGAGGGAGGAGCGGCCGGTCAGGGGGCGAGCGGGCAGGGCGCCGGGCAGGGCGCCGGAGGACAGGGCGCCGAGCAGCAAACCGGAGGACAGCAAACTGCCGAGGCAGGCGCTGCCGAGCAGCGGCGCCGGAGGCTGGTGCCGGTGGCTGCCTGGGAGAGGCTCAGTCGCAACGCCGGAGTAGGCGCCGGAGGGGAGTGGGAGGAGCGTCTGGAACGCTTCCGCAGCGACTGCGAGCGCAAGCTTTCCCTGCTGGACGAGGAGAACGACCACCGGAGGGCGGGAATTGAACGGCAGATTGCCTACTGCGACGACCTCGCAGATTTCGTCGACGACCTCCGCAAAACCACCCGAACGGCCGCCGCCGAGCAGACCTGGGAAGGGATGGCCGCCTGGGCGAAGAAGCAGATCGTCGACCGGCTGGGCGACTCCGACTGGCGCAGTCGGAGCGTATGGCCGCAGAGCGAACAGAAGGCCGCCGAAGAAGTGGAGCGTGTCCTTGAAGGGCTCGCCGGCCTGGACAAATTCGATCCCAACCCCGACCTGGCTCGTTTCCGTCGGTCGCTGCAGGCCGAACTGGACAACAGCGGCATGTTCAGCGGACGCCTAGGGCACGGCTTGCTTATAAGCACCCCCGACAAACTGACCGGCGTGGAGCTGCAGCGGGTTTGGATACTAGGGATGGCCGAGGGCGTGTTCCCGTCTCGAGCCTACGACGACCCCCTGATAGCGGAGTTGGACGAGTCGCGGGGGGCTCAGGCTCGTCTGGCGGACGAGCAGCGGTCGTTCTTGGAGGCGCTGACGTCGGCATCGGAGGAGCGCACCTTGCTGTACCCGCGGGGTGATCTGAGGAATTCCGGCGAGCGGCTGCGCTCACGCTGGCTGGACTTGGTGGATGGAGGGGAGGCGGAGCGGATTCCGTCATCGGTCGCAGCGGCGCGCTCGTGCGGGTTTCCCGTGACCGAGAGCGAATTCAACATGCGGGAGTTGCTGGGCGACCCTGACGTCCTGCGCTCCGGCAGGCATCCGCTGAGCGCCCCTGACGGCGTCCTGCATCGACCCATGGAGATGCTGAAGTCCCACCTCAGCAGTGATTTCACTCGATTCGACGGCAACCTCAGCGGCGTGGAGGTTCCTCGACTGAGCGACGCTCGGCATGCGGTGTCGGCTTCTCGGCTGGAGAAGTGGACGGAGTGCCCGCACGCCTACTTCATGCGCTACCTGCTCGGGGTAGAGCCCTTGGAGGATCCCGCCCGGGAAGTGCTTATTCCGCCCCTTGAACGCGGCGATCTGGTGCACAACGTCCTCGACCGCTTCTTCCGCCAGCACGTCCTGGACGCCCCCCCCCGGCCAAACGAAGCCTGGAGCGCGGAGCGACGCAGCCAACTGCGCCGGATTGCCGAGGAGGCGCTGGATGCAGCGGAACAACAAGGACGCACCGGGCACCGAGTGTTCTGGCAGTCGGAGCGAAGCAGGATGCTGCGTGACTTTGAGCGATTTCTAGATAACGACGAGAGGCGGAGAGCCGCCGAGGGTTGGACTCCTAAGGCAAGCGAGCAGGGTTTTGCTCAGCCTTCCCGCTTTGAGCCGGAAGACACGCATCCCCCCGTGATCGTCGAGTTGCCAGACGGGCGCAAGGTGCGCCTCACCGGTCGGGTTGACCGCATAGACGTTTCCTCCTCGGGGGGGTTGGTGGTGATCGACTACAAGACCGGTCGCTCCAAAGTATTCAAAGGGTTAGGCGAGGGCAGCCTCACGCTGCACGCAGGCGGGGAGGTCGCTAAGAAGAAGGCTTATCCCGACAACGCCGCCAAGCCCAAGCTGCAGCTTCCGCTTTACGCCAGCGCCGTCAAGGGTATCGTCAAAGCATCAGAAGGCTCGGGTGGGTTCTGGGGTGGGTTGGCTGGCGGGGGTGGGTTGGCTGGCGGGTTTGTTTCTTCTGAAAGCGGGGTGGTATCGGATGACCCTGGCGGTTTGGCGCCTATTGAGAACGAGGTGGTGTCGGGTTATTGGTTTGTGTCCGGGCGTGAGAACTTCGAGTGGCTGTATTTGGAAATCGACGAAAGGGTGGAAGCAGAGTTCTTCCGACTGCTGGGTCTGATCCTTGACGGCATCGAAGGCGGCGTCTTTCCGCCCCGGCCATCGGGCGGAGCGAGAGACCACTGCGAATTCTGCCGCGCCGCCCCCGATCACGGCGAGAACGACCGAAGATTCCGGCGGAAGGCGTTCAGTCCGGAACTCAGAGTGCTGCAGGCGCTCGTCGCGGGGGCAGATCTGTGAACGCGGCGGGTTCGGGGGAGGCTCCCCCCGACGACGACTTTGATCCGGATGCGTTCTACGGACGACTATTGAACGCAGCGGATTCGTCGGGTTCATCGGGTGCCCACCCCGATCCACAGGCGCGCCGAGAGATCGCCGCCGATCTGCACCGAAGTCTTTTCGTGGAGGCGGGGGCGGGTACCGGCAAGACGACCGCCTTGGTTTCGCGGATCGTGGAACTGGTTCGCAGCGGTGTTTCGCCGAGAAACTTTGCCGCCATCACCTTCACCGAAAAAGCCGCCGCCGAACTGCGGGAGCGGGTTCGAGTTGAACTGACCAAGCAGGCGAGCAGCGGCGGGGACGCCGGGCAAAGATTCTCGTCCGCTCTCCAAGAATTGGACGTCGCTGCCATAGGCACGCTGCACTCCTTCGCTCAACGGATTCTCATTGAACACGCCATATCGGCCGGCCTGCCGCCGAGGGTGGAAGTGACCGACGAGATCAGCTACGACCTGGAGTTTTCGGAAGCTTGGGACAGATTTTTCGAAGAACTCCTCGCCGACCCTTACACAGGCAAGGTCTTGGTTAACGCCTTCACCTTAGATCTGAAGGAGGACTCCCTGCGGAGGCTGGCGCGCGACATGGCCGATAACTGGGATCTGCTCGGTGAGCGAATCCGCCCCGACCTTCAGCTAGTGGTGGGAGATCCCCCCTGGGGCATCGATTACGGCGCGGTTGAGGTTGATCCCGCCGCAGGTCTCGCTTCCGACGATCCCGAGGTTAAGTCGCTTCTGTCCGCTATGCGAGGGTTGGCCCCCCAGTACGAGTATTGCGACGACCTGTCGGACAACTTAGCCATGGCCCTCCTCGGCTTGAAGCCAGAGGTGGACTTTCTTGCTGCAGCCGAGGGTGTTGAAGTTCTTGAGCATCTGATGGAACTGGCCAAGATCAAAACCCCTAAGGGCAACGCCAAGAATTGGGCGAGTTACGGCAAGGAAGAAAAGGATCAACTAGCCGACGAACTGAAGGCCGTCAAGCAGCGGGCGGCGGAGGTGGTTGAGAAGGTGGGCAAGGCGTGCGCTGCTCACCTGATGGGGCGTCTGGCGGACTTCACGCTGAGTCAGGTTGAGGAGCGCCGCAAGGTCGGGCGGTTGGCGTTTCACGATCTCCTGGTGTTGGCCAGGGATCTGCTGCGCAAACCTGAAGTCCGGGCGTCCCTCCACCGCCAGTACGAGATGCTCCTGATCGACGAGTTTCAGGACACCGACCCAATACAGGCCGAAATGGCGCTTCTGATAGCAGCGGGCGGCGGCATTGAGACCTCCGAGGTGGTTTCGGGGCGTTGGGACGTCTCCTCCTCGGAGGGGCGGTTGCTCTTCGTCGGCGACCCCAAGCAGTCCATCTACCGCTTCAGACGCGCCGACATCAACATGTATTTTCAGATCGCAGGTCTGCTCGGCGGCGACCGGCGCCTGACGCTGAGCAGGAATTGGCGTTCCGCAGAAGAAATTCTGGGATGGGTCAACCACGTGTTTGGCCAACTCGTCTCGCAGTCTCCGGGTTCGCAGCCGCCCTATGTTCCCCTGGATGCGGGGCGTTTCCCGCCTGAGCCTCCGGGCGGCGTCTCTCGTGTAAGCCTGCTCGGTCGCAAACCGATGGGTGAGAAAGTTTCGGCTGAGGAACTGCGGGAAGCCGAGTTTGACGAAGTGGCGGCGTTCGTGAAGGAGGTCGTGGCCGAGGGGCGGCCGGTCGCCTGCCGAGACGACGACGGCTCTGAGCGTCTCCGTCCGGCTCGCTATGAGGACATATGTATCCTGATACCCAAGAGGCTGGTGTTGCCTCAGCTCACCTGGGCGTTTGATCAGGCAGGCGTCCCTTTCAGGCTGGAGTCTTCGGCTCTGATCTACTCCACGCCGGAAGTATCGGCGCTGCTGGCGGTCATCCGGGCGGTGAACGACCCTTCCGACCACTTCGCCGTGGTGACCGCCTTGCGCTCCCTGGCGTTCGGATTCGGCGACGACGACCTCTACGAATACCGGTGTTTGTGCCGGGGCAGCTATCGGGCGTGGAGTTATCTGAGTGAGCAACCCGACCACCCAGTCTCCGATGCCTTGGCTTGGATAGCCGAACTCCACTCGCAGATCATGTGGCTCTCGCCTGGGGAAGTCTTGGACAGGGTGATCAGGGATCGGCGGATGCTGGAGTTGGCTTTCTTCGGCAGGCGTTACCGGGACGCCCTGCGTCGGGTGCGCTTCGCTGCGGATCAGGCGCGGGCATACTCCGACTCAGCGGGCGGTTCGCTGCGCTCGTATCTCGGTTGGGTGGAAGCGCAGATGAGCGAAGGCAACCGCACGCCCGAGGCGATAGTCCCCGATACCGACGACGACGCCGTGCGGGTGATGACCGTCCACGCAGCCAAGGGCCTGGAGTTCCCGATTGCCGTGATTGCCGGCTTCTCGGGGAAAACAGCCGCTATCAGCGGCCTACGGGTGCCCTGGCTTCTTTTCGGCCCGGATCGGGGTTGGGCGGGTGAGGGTGGTTTGGGTTTGGAGGGGGATTTAGGGGATACCTCGGAGGAAACTGGAGGCTTGGAGCAGGGCGTAAGTGTGGACTATAAGTTGTCGGAGTACTTGCTCTCGGACACCTCGCAGGAGGCGGTCGAGCGGGAGGAAAAGCTCGAGTTCCACCAGTTTCTGCGCCTTTTGTACGTCGCCTGCACGCGGGCGAGGGACTACTTGGCGGTTTCCCTTTTCCGCACGGGACGTTCGCCGAAGAGTTGGGCAAGACTGAGCGACGAGGAGCGGAAGCAGAAGATGACCGGGGCTGAATTGTTGGCAGAAGTCTCCGACGGGTTCCCTGCGGCTTGGTTTGAGGCGGATTCCGAACAGGCGAAGCCGGCGCTGGCCGAGCAGGCGGGGGAGGACGCCGGAGATGCCCTCTCAAATGCGGATTGGCGGGAGCAGCGGGAGGTTCTTTGGGCGAAGGCAAGCCGTCCGGCGACAGTGGCGGCGGGCAGCATACGTTCGCTGTTAGAAGCGGATGAGGCGGGGTCTCTGGAGCGGGCGGGGTCGCCGAGTCGGGCGGGGTCTTTAGGCGGTGAGGAGTCCCAGCGTCTTCGGGACGCGCCCGATCCGTCCAAAGACGCAGAGTTCAATCAGAGCCAGTTCCTTCGCAGAGGACGCTTCGGAACGTCTTTCGGCAGCGCAGTTCACAACACGTTGGCCGCAATCCCGTTCGCCGCCCCGGCGGGCGATTCGCAAGAAAGCGTGGTCAGCGACCCTGGAAGCACCCGAGCCGACGTCGATCTAGGCGTGGACGGAAACAAACTGCGGGCTGCCGCCGAACTCCATGTGGAAGAGGAAGGGTTGGCGAAGAGTCGAGTAGAGGACGTAGTCAGGCGTGTGGGCGATGCTCTGAGAAGTCCAGCCGTTAGAGAGGCTCGCCGCAGCCGCCACTGGCGGGAGATCTACGTGGGTGCGGAAGTGGAAGGCACGCTCCTAGAGGGTTTGATTGACCTTCTCTACGAAACTCCCGAAGGTAGCTACGTGGTGATTGACTACAAAACCGACGAGGCGGCGAACCCCGCAGACCTAGAGAAGAAACTCGACTACTACACGCCCCAGTTGGCTGCTTACGCCCTGCTAGTCGCCGAAGCGACCGGAAGTCCGGTTTCCTCCGCCATGATCGTGTTCCTAACTCCGAAAGGCGCTGTGGAACGAAAGGTGCCCGACCTGCCGACGGCGGTAGAAGAGGTCAGGTCAACCCTACAAGCCGCCGCCGGCTAACTTGAGGGGGGGGGGGATGAGTCCTCGCCCGCAAGCACGAAGCCGTGCTCTCCCATTTCAGGAGGCACGTGCTGTGCTCGCCTTCCAGTAATTAGCTCTGTCCGATAAGAACCACGTAGTTGCGCATGATTTCTTCCTGGAAACTTGTTGGCAGAGTTGTCCAGTCATGGATATCAACTAGGAAAGGGATAGTGGATTCGTGCAGAGCTTTCCGCAGTCCGCTCATGCAGGGCTTGGGGACTTCCTTCAGGTTAGGTGCGCGAAGCACCAAGTCGAGGTCGCTCCCTTCGTGGCTCTCGCCGGTGACACGACTGCCGTATGCCCAAACCTCCACTTCTGGGGCTTGCTGGTTCAGCAACTCTTTGAGCTGTTCCCGATGACTCGCCCGCAGATGCAGTTTTCTAGTCATCGTCCGGCTCGTTGAGCGCATCAAGCAACTCCTTTGCGTCTGCTATGAAAGTTGGCAAGAGCCCGAGAGTGTCCTCGGCGAAGCTTTTCCCGTAGTCATGGGCGGTACTGTTGCGCTTGTCGCGGTACTCAAGCCAGCGTTCGCAGGCATCAGTCGAGATTACGCCGAATTTGCTGGCATAACGAAAAGTGTTGCGGAATGAGATCCGGTCGGCTTGGCTGTTGCTGGCGAACCAGGGGCGCAGGCGCCTTTTCAGCAGTCTCCCGCTCTGTTCTAATACCAACTCGAACTCCTTTACGCAAGCAGCCCGGTACACGTTATAGAGAATGTCTTCTGCGTTTACCTGCTGGAGGCCTTTATAAGCGGCTTCCAGAGTGTCTATGCACTGCTGGAGGTGAGTCGTATCGATGCTCATGATGCCCTTATTATGCCCTATAATTGTCCTATCGTTGTTGCTGGGGGTTGACGATTGGGTGCGGCTCGGAGAAGCCGTTGCTTCAGATTGATGCAGACTGCCTTGAGAGACAGGAGTCTCTAGGTAGGGGAGAGATAAATCGTTACACAATGTGTACAGGTGGGGGTTGCGGCCGTACGTTTGTGTCTCATTTTTCCTATTTGGTGAGACGCTAGGGAGTTTGTGTCTCATTGTGAGACGCTAGTTGCGTTTGTGTCTCATTTTTCCCGTTTGGTGAGACGCTAGGGAGTTTGTGTCTCATTGTGAGACGCTAGTTGCGTTTGTGTCTCATTTTTTTCGTTTCGTGAGACGCTAGGGAGTTTGTGTCTCATTGTGAGACGCTAGTTGCGTTTGTGTCTCATTTTTCTTGTTTGGTGAGACGCTAGGGAATTAGAACTTCACGGCCTGAACTAGTGTTGCACGTCCTGAATTAATGTTGCAGGTCAGCAACTCCTAATTTGCAACGGGATCGAATTGGCCAATCAGGAGTTCACGACTTGACTAGTGTTAAAGAGGCTATGACCTTGTCCAGCGTGATTGAACGGCTTCGCGACTTTCTACCCAATCGTGAACCGCTCACGCCTCGGAGCTTAGATGGTTTTCCAGTCGAGCTGTCTGCCCTGGCGTTGTACACCGGGCGAGGCTCGAGCGGACTGGAAGTTCTTGTAGCCGCAGCAGCTAATAAGCCTACATTAAATTGCATGCGTCGAGCGCACAAAGCACGACGCGGAAACCGGCCCAGCCCGGTTTTAATCGTCGCTGGCTATCCCGATGGCGAATGCGTTGTTAAGGCAATGATCTGCGGTCCCGACAGCGACTCTCCCCTGTGCAGCGAGGTCGAGTTGTCCGTGGCTGAACGCATCTGTGACGCGGCTCTCGATGAGCCGACTCATCAAGCCGCTGCAAGGTGGGTGCGAACCGTGCTAAGTGAACTAGAGAGCGAGATGCCTGGCGTGCGCAACCACGGTCTGTTTGCCACTCACGAACTCCATCGGGGAGTTCCCGACCGCGACGACTGGGACTCTGCCACTGCTGCCTCCAAACCGATACTTACCAAACGCGGCCGGGATTTGGTTGAGGCGCTTGGATACACGGTTGAAAGTCACGCCGTCGGCGTGTCAATGCTTAGAGCTAGCGGGCAGATTCATGCGGTAGCGGTGTTCTGTGCTGATACCGACACTTTCGAATCGCCTTCTAGTCTGCTGTCGGGAAGTTCCCCGATTGCGCATGCCCTCGCTTTTGCCGACCGGGAGCGCGTTCCTTGGGTGATAGCAACGCGCGGCTCGCAGATTCGCTTGTATGCGGCCCGGCCTGATATTGGAGTAGGCCGCAAAGGGCGAGCCGAGACCTACTTCGAACTGGATTTGGCGCTGCTGTCTGCCGATAAGGCGGGTTACTTGCATTTATTTTTCTCGCCTGGGGCATTGGCGTCCGGAGGCACGGTTACAGAAATACTCGATTCCTCCGAGCGCTTCGCCGCCAATCTCGCCGTCAGTCTGCGTGAACGTGTTTTTGACCGTGTCGTCCCTGCCCTCGTTGATGCCATCGCCGCTGAGATGAAACCGGATCCGACCAGCCCGGATCCGACCAGCGATGACCTCAAAGCTGCGTATGAGCAGGTTATGAACATCCTGTTTCGGTTGCTGTTTGTTGCTTATGCCGAGGGTAGTGCCCTGCTCCCGGTCGACACCAACAGCAGTTACGAGACTCATTCGCTGGCGAGGATCACCAAACAGATCATCGACGCCCGCAACTCCGGTCGGTTGCCCGACACCGACGGCGAATCCCATCACCTCTGGAAGGACATCACCCAACTTTGGGCGGTAATTGATCAGGGAAAGAAGGCCTGGGGGGTTCCCGCTTACAATGGCGGGCTCTTTTCGACAAATACCGACATCAACCCGGCCGGCGAGGCTTTAAAGGACATCAAAATCAGCGATGCCAAACTTGAACCGGCGCTGGAGGCTCTGCTCATCGCTGACGACACTCCAGAAGGTATCGGCCCGGTCGACTTCAGATCGTTGTCGGTGCGCGAGTTCGGAACCATTTACGAAGGGCTGCTCGAGTCTCACATGGTGGTGGCCCAGGTTGATCTCGCGGAAGACGGACACCGCCAGTATCGTCCAGCGCGGCCAGGCGAAACCCCAGTGATCAACTCTGGGGAGATCTACTTCTGCAATCGGTCGGGCATCCGCAAAACCACAGGCAGCTATTTCACTCCCGACTTCGCGGTGGAGCACCTGCTAGATGTGGCTCTAGAACCTGCCCTTGATGCCCATATCGTTCGGCTCAATAAACTGTACGCAGAAGACGACCAGAGCAAACTTGCTAAGGAGTTCTTTGACTTCCGTTGTGCTGATATTGCAATGGGTTCAGGGCATTTCCTCACTGCCGCCCTCGACCGCATAGAAAGGCGCCTGTCAAGTTGGCTCACTGAGCATCCTGTACCCGGTGTCAACGAAGAGTTGTTCCGGCTTCGGCGAGTCGCCGAGAACGAAATCGCAGGAACCGGCATCAATGCCGAGTTCGCCGACAGCGCCCTGCTGCGCCGCCAGATCGCTAGGCGCTGCATCTACGGGGTGGATATCAACAACGTCGCAGTGCAGCTGGCCCGTCTGGCTGTGTGGGTACACACCTTCGTTCCCGGTTTGCCGTTGTCGTTCCTCGATCACAACCTGGTGCACGGCGACAGCCTCGTGGGAATAGGAACCATTGAGGAGGCAGAGGCAGCGTTGGATAGGGAGATAGACGCTCTTAACAAGGGCTTACTCACAGGTCAGCAGAGCATGGTCCCGCACCCCGGCGCCCCGCCCCGTCGCCGCTCCAGGCACCGTCGACAGGTCACAGGTCAGCGGACTACGGACCGCTACCAGATCGAAGGTTTTCTTGAACGCAGCCGCGACGCTCTTGACAGGCTTGCCCGCACCTCCGACGCCACTAAGGCCGAGGTCGAGCAGGCCCAATCAGCCCATAGCGAAGCTCTGCAACAGGTTAAACCCGCCAGGAAGATTTTCAACTTCATTACAGCGCGTCGCGATGAGCGGTCAGACCTCCCCGCCGACTTTAGCGAAGGCGCCCTCGTTGCCAAGGCCAATAAACCTAAGGTGCGTGCCTGTATACGCGAACGCCGACCGATACATTTTCCTTCTGCGTTCCCCGAGGTGTTTTTACGGGAGCGACGGGGCTTTGATTGTCTGATTGGCAACCCACCGTGGGAGAAGGTGGTGGTTTCCGACAAGGTGTGGTGGGGTCAGCATTTGCCCGGTATTCGTAGTCGTCCTCCCGAAGAGAGGAAAGCGAAGATCGCTGCATTCAGACGGGAGCGTCCAGATCTTGATAGCGATTACAGGAAGGCGAAGAAAGAGTCGAGAGCGATGCGCAAATTGTTACGCGCCACTTTCACCCTGGGTTCGGGTGACACCGACTTGTCCAAGGCATTTGCTTGGCGCAACTGGCAACTCGTCTGCGAGCATGGCTATGTAGGGATGGTGCTGCCAAGGACCATAACACGAGGTGCGGGGTCGGAGAAATGGCGTAAGGAGATACTTGAGCACGGTACGTTTATTGACGTTACAACCCTATCCAACAAGGGTAAATGGGTGTTTGAAGACATCGATCCGAGGTACGGAGTTGCCTTGCTGGGTTTGAAGAGAACCGATGAGGAGATTCGCATCATCAACCTTTCTGGTCCATATACCACTCGGGAGAAGTTCGAGGCGCGTCAAGTCGTACAAATACCGCTCGACGAGTTAGTCAACTGGTCAGATGACGCTACCTTGCTGGACCTGCCTCAACACCCCGGGGCGCTCAAACTTTTCCGCAGACTCCGTGAGTCACCATCCGTCAACTCTCTCTCTCTCTCTCTCTCTCTCTCTCTCTCTCTCGGAACTCCACTTCAGAAATTCGCCTTGTACCGCCTCGTCCGTTGCGCGAGATCGATGTGTACAACGACAAGGAACTGCTCATCTCCGACTCCGGAGCGTCCGCCCTGTTGCCGAAATCCACGTCACGGCCGACCGGAAGTTGCTCATCTCCGACTCCGGAGCCACAGGGATGAACTCAGACAGCCCCAACTGGCCTGTTTTTGGGGGGAAGGACATCAACCTTTGGAACCCTGGTGCAGTAGATAAGAAAAAGTGTTACGCGTCGGTTGATCCCGACGTCTACGTTCTGCATCTGCTCACAAGGCGCCGTAGCCAAGCTACTAAAAAGACTTCGGCGTTTTACGGCCTTCCCGAACAAACACTCGACGACCCTAACACGCTGTCATGCTTTAAGCCTCGCATCGTGTTCCGAGACGTCACCAACGCAACTAACACCCGCACCATCATTGTGGCGCTGATTCCTCCGAAACACGCTCCAACATACAAGATTCCTTACCTGGAATGGCGTGACGCCCCGCCGCGTGCCGAGGCCTATCTGCTCGGAGTCCTGTCGTCGATGATTTGTGACTGGTACGCGCGCCGGGTTGTGGAACTGTCCATGACTTTTACTGTGTTCGGCAATATCCCGATTCCGGAAGTGAACATAGATACCCACCCGATAGCTCGACGTGTCGTTAAGATTGCCGGTACGCTCGCCGCCGTGGACGATCGCTTTGAGGAATGGGCTGCAGAGGTGGGTGTGCCTGTGGGTACCGCAACAGATACCAATTCCGACTACAAGAAAGCACTGATCGAGGAACTCGACGCCTGCGTGGCGTTGCTGTACGGGCTTGACGAGGACGATCTAGCCTGTCTGTACGAGACTTTTCATGAAGGGAAGGACTACTCGGCAAGGCATCGGGCCGTTCTCGCCCATTTCAGAAGATTGGCTACGGGTTCTGACCCGGGTAGATCCAACCACCCACCCAATACGCCAAACTAACTCATCCAATACGTTGTGACCAATACCAAACCCGAGATCGCCACCAATCGGGCAGGTGGTACAGTCGCTGAGGCCGTAAACGGATTTCTTGAATACGCTGCTGCAGCCACGGGCGCACTCGGCGAGACACGCCTTGACATAGCAACGGCCTACTTCAACGCGGGCGGCTACTCGCTGATTAGCGATGTTCTGGATCGGATTGATCACGTGCGCTTCTTGCTGGGCGCAGAGCCGTCGCCTCCCGAGCAACGGCTCCGTCGACTCGATGAAGAGCCTCGGTCACCCGAACGGGTAGAGAGAGTAAGGATGGATGCGGCGCTGGGAATCCAGCAGGACAATCTGTTGACGGATCGCAATCTCCTGGGGTTCACGATTGATGCGGATGCGTCGGTGAGGCGACTGATCGCTTGGCTGCGGTCGGGCAAAGTGGAGGTGCGCCGTTTAGGGAACCGGTTTTTACACGGCAAGGCGTTCATCGTCGGCAGCCACGGCCATGGGGCGCTGGCAGGGTCGTCTAACTTCACTCGTGCCGGATTGAGCACAAATGTGGAGTTGAATCTGGGCAACTATCACCCTCACACGGTCGGGCAGGTGCAGGAATGGTTCGACGAACTATGGGTAGAAGCGGAATCCTATGACTTGGCAAGATTATTTGAGAGCAGGTTTGAGCATCATACTCCTTGGTTGATCTTTCTGCGGATGCTCATGGAGCGCTACGGAGACGAACTCAAAATGGAGGCCGAAGACTCAGGTGATCCGACGATCCGATTGACGAGTTTCCAGGCCGACGGACTGTGGCGGGCTCGGCGGATACTCGAATGCCACAACGGTGTGTTGGTTGCCGATGAGGTGGGGTTGGGAAAAACGTTCCTCGCCGGTGAACTGATTCGAGAGGCGTCTCTGGAACGCCGTCAGCGGGTGCTGGTGGTTGCGCCGGCGACGCTGCGGGACGGACCCTGGAGGGTTTTCCGAAGCGAACACACTCTGCCGTTTGAATTAGTGTCTTTTGATGATCTTGCCGCCGACGGGCGTTTGAATCCGATCGAGCGTAATGAAGGGGTCACCAAGCTGGATGCAGCCATCAACGACTACGCCATGGTGGTCGTGGACGAAGCCCACAACCTGCGCAACCCTGCTACCCAACGAGCCGTAGCGCTGCGCCGACTGCTTGCCGGCAGCCCAGCCAAAAAGTTGGTGATGGTCACCGCCACTCCGGTCAACAACAGCCTGTGGGATTTGTATTGGCTGCTTAGCTACTTCCTCCGCAACGACGCCGTGCTCGCCGAGGCGGGGATTACTTCCCTGCGCGAGCGCTTCGCCGGTGCCATGGCATTGGACCCCGAGGCATTAACTCCCGAGCACCTGTTTGATGTGATCGATGCCACTGCCGTGCGACGTACTCGATCCTTCATCAAGAGGTTCTACCCAAATGAAAGTCTCCCAATCAACGGGCAGGAAACACCGATCAAATTCCCAACTCCGCGTGTCCGTAAGGTCGTCTACGACATTGACAGCGTCCTGCCCGGTTTCTTCGACGAGATCGAAGCGGCGCTCGAGACTGACAATCGCACCCCTCCGGTGTTGAGCCTCGCCCGCTATAAGCCTTCTAGTTACCGGCTGGACGGGCAGACTGAAGCCTACGAAACTCAGTTAGCCGGGTTGCTGCGGTCGATGCTGCTCAAACGATTCGAGTCGTCGCCACATGCCTTCGCAACCACGTGCCAAAGGATGTCCGACGACTGCGAGCAGTTCCGCGCCCTAGTGGAGACCGGCTGGGTTGCTACAGGCGAAGAATTGGCGGACTGGTTCGCCACCGACAGCGACGACATTGAGGAGATCACCAAGTACATTGAGCATCACTCAAGTGGACTTGAACCGGCAAGTAACTACGCTCTTGGCCGACTGCTTCTTGACGTGGAAGCCGATCGCGATCTTCTCAAGTCTTGGGCCGACAAAGCCAACACAGTCAACCGTTCCGATGACCCGAACTTGGCTGTTCTTGTAGAAGAGTTGGCTAGTATCGCGGGCGACGCCAGGGCTGAGGGCATTGGCGAAGCCGATACCCGTAATCGGCGCAAGACGCTCATCTTCAGCTACTTCGCCGACACCGTTGAGTGGATCGCTCAACACCTTCAGGGGGTCGTCAAAACCGACCCGAGGCTCGCTGATTACCGAAACCGGATAGCTACCTGGGAGTCGGGCGGGCGGCCGGCAATCCTGTGGGGATTCGCTCCTGAGACCACTCAGGCCCCCGACGACGCTGCCGAAGACATCTACGACATCTTGGTTACCACCGACGTGCTGGCCGAGGGTGTGAATCTGCAACAAGCAAAGCACATCATCAACTACGATCTGCCCTGGAACCCGATGAGGTTGGTTCAGCGCCACGGACGCATCGACAGGATCAAGTCGCTCCACAACGAAGTGTTTATACGTTGCGTGTTCCCTGACACCCGCCTAGACGACATGCTCGGCCTAGAAGAGAGTTTGCGTCGCAAACTCACTCAGGCAGCCGCCACGGTCGGTGTCGGAAAGGTCATACCTGACCAGGCCGGCGTGGACAGGGATTTCACCGAGAGCCGTGAAGAAATAGATCGGTTGCGTCGGGAAGAGGCCAGCCTATTCGAGCGAGGAGGCACGCGATCCGGGGCTCTTTCCGGCGAGGAATACCGCCAAGTGCTGCGTCAGGCTCTCGGAGATGCTAATCGCGCCGCCCAAATCAATAGTCTCAGTTGGGGATCGGGTTCAGGAATGGCAACCCTGTCAACCGACCAAGCACCTGGTTACGTATTTTGTGCGAGGGTCGGTGACCGCCCGCAACCTCTATTCCGCTGCATCGAGTTCACACCCCAGGGGGAACAGCGGATTCACGACGACACGCTCGCTTGTCTCGACCTCGCTCAACCACCCGACAGGGACACTCCCCGAGTTCTAGACAGCGAGACCAGGCGACGAGCCTTTGATGCCTGGGAGATCGCCCGGAACCACATCGTAGAGACTTGGAACTATCACGCCGATCCAGCCAACATCCAGCCTTCCATAGCCCCCGTGCTTCAGCGGGCCGCCAACGTCGTAAGTTCGCACCCGCCTAAAGGACTTAGCCGACAGGATGCAGATCGAGCCATGAACGCTCTGCAGGCGCCCTATCCGGAACGCATCATCCGCACCATTCGAGCCGCTCTGCGGAGCAGTGAAGAACCGCCCGAACAAGCCGAGGCCGTCCTCGCCGTCATCGCTGAACTTGGTCTCGAACCCTACGAAGCCCCTGAACCTCTACCCGAGATAACCCTCGACGACGTGCATTTGATTTGCTGGCAGGCGCTCGTCGGGAAGTCTGTTTAATGGAGTGGACGACTAAGCCGGGACAGTCCGTTGTGTCTCATTTTTCTCGTTTGGTGAGACGCTAGGGGGTTTGTGTCTCATTGTGAGACGCTAGTTGGGTTTGTGTCTCATTTTTCTTGTTTGGTGAGACGCTAGGGAATTAGAAAATACTCTTCCCTTCAACTACGTTCAAGACGTCAGGAAATACATACAGCGTAGGTTGGCGTCCAGATCCCTCTCGGAGAGTCCGAAGAACTTCACCATTGTTTAATCTGTCCAATATTCGGAGTGCGGTTGGTTTCGGTATACCTGTATTGTCCATGAAGTTCTTACTATTAAAAATCGGACTGCGGAAAACCCAATCCAACACTTGGATGGCGTAGCGTGAGCGCGTGACTTCCGAAATTTTGGGTTTCATTTTCTCATAGAGAGAAAGTATGTCGCTTGCCTTCTTGCTGTTTTCTTCTGCCTGAGATTGAATCGCCTCCAAGAAGTAACAACACCAACCGGTCCAGTCGTCATCTTTTGAGACGGAAAGCAAGCCATCATAGTAAGCGTCCCGATGTGCTTCAAAGAATGAGCTAATGTAGAACATTGGTTGTTGGATAAGTTTGTGTTTCCAAAGAAACAGCGGAATGAGCATGCGACCTAGGCGTCCGTTGCCGTCGAGGAATGGGTGAATTGCTTCAAACTCTGCGTGAACTATTGCTAGTTGGACGAGGCGGTCGGGAGTTTCTGCGTGTATGTATTGCTCCAGGAGAGTCATGGCTTGGAGTAGCTTTTCGGGGGATATTGGAACGAAAGTCGCTGTCTCAATGGAGCTTCCCGGAGTTCCGATCCAGTTTTGGTCTTTGCGGAATTCTCCTGGCGATTTGTTCCGCCCCCTCACGCCGGAAAGCAGGATTTTGTGCGTCTCAAGAATAACTCTTTGACAGAGAGGAAGATCTTTTAGCAGTTCTTCTGCGTGCGACATTGCCCTTTGGTAGTTGATGATCTCGTGAATGTCGCCCCGTCGGCTTGGGGATCTTGCTTCCTCGCCTGCTTCGAACTCCAGGACTTCGCTCAAGCTGGCCTGGATGCCCTCTATGCGCGAAGACATAACTGCTTCCTGGATGCTTAGTGGAGAAAGCAGCAGTGCGGGGTTTGGAATAGTTGATAAGAGGCCGTCGTAGCGCGCCAGCGCGGCCGCCGCCGGGCCGATCAGTGGGACTAGCTTTGCCCAGTCCAGCCGTTCGTCTGGCGGAAAGCGTCCCTCTTGATAGTGGACGGGTGGCATTGCTCTGGCTCGTTTCCCCCTTGGTTAGGCCCCAACTCCATAGTTCCAGGCTGGTGACTAGTCTCCTACTTAGTTTAGCTATTCCGACTCTAAGCCCCCGAGAGCACCGCCGAAGTGCCAGACTGCCCGACGGACGGCGCTGGCCGGCGGACGTCGGCGCTCACCGGGGCGCTCACCCTGGGACGGCGCTGACCCTTGAATGGGGCTGCCTGGCCGGCGGACGCTGACGCTCCCCGCAGCGCTCACCGGCGACCGGCCTGCGGGGAGTCCCCGAAGATGCGTTCGGGCTTTCATAGTATGCTTGAATGCTCACGGCTGTTGCCCATGACACTGTTGCCCTTGACACCCCGGCCGGGTTGGTTTGCGGAGCCATCCGCTACCGGTTGCCCAGCCACTCCGATCTTCCCCATGTGGTGAAGTTCTCTGGCGGCAGATCAAGCGCCGCCATGGCCATCTCCCTGGCCCGGGCCGGGGCGCTGAATCCCGGGCGCGGCGACGTCGTCCTGTTCGCCAACACGACAGCGGAGCATCCGGCCACCTACGAATTCGCAGCGAAGGTGTGCGACGAGATAGAAGCCGAACACGGCATCCCCTGCTTCTGGTACGAATTCTGCACCGTGGAGGACATGACACGCAGCGGCTGGTCGCGGGTGCCGTCGTTCCGGCTGGTGCGGCGTGTCAAAGCGTCAGCGTCAGACGACTTGGCGAAACCCGGCTACCGCGACGATGGCACCGCCTTTGAGGAGATGGTGTCGCTGAAGACGATGATCCCGAACCGCAGCCTCCGGTTCTGCACACAGCAGTTGAAGGTGCTGCCCGGCATCAGCGTGCTGAGCTACTGGTTGGGCGGCGGCCCCGGCCCGGCGCATGCAGGCCACCACTATGAAGGTCGGCTCGCCTCCGCAGCGGACGACGCCGAGCGATATGCTGGCAAGGCTATGACCACAGCAGAGATCGAGTCGGCGCGGGAATTCGTCCACGCTCAGCGCGTCAGCCGCCCCGCTCAGCGCTGGGGGGATTTCACAACCGTTCCGACAGGCAAACCCGACGAAGGGCCGCGCCCGATGGCCGACCTCGCCGGCAAGCACGGCGCGCCGGTCGGGTACGTGACCGTGATGGGTCTGCGGGCCGACGAAAAGGAGCGCGTGACGAAGGCGCAGATAGCCGAAGTCATGTACGGCGGAGCGTCCACAGCCAAGTGCCGACACGACTCCCACCCGGCTGGAGAAGTCATCGCTGCTCCGCTTTGCGACCACGGTGCTGATAAGCAGATGGTCAACGAGTTCTGGGAGGGGGAAGGCTACGACCTGGGGTTAGACCGGGACGGGCGGCTAGGCAACTGTGTTTATTGCTTTATGAAGGGCGAGTCGGTGCTGCAGCGGCTCGCAGCGGAAGAAAACCCCCGACGTCCGCCGCCAGGCCCTGCCGGAATCAAATGGTGGGCAAACATCGAATCCAAGTACGCGCGACGCTCTGATGAGGCGGAGAACGGCTTCCATTCGTTCAAGTTCTTGTCTCTGAGGTCGGCTTCTTACAGCGATATAGCTGATATAGCTGTTCGCGTCCAGAACGCAGACGCCTCTTCCCGTCCCGAGGACTCAGGTATAGGGGGGGGGGGGGGCTTCATTGCCCTGCGCCTGCACGGACTGACAGATGCCGCGCCGCGCTTCCGATCCATATGGTGCGCTCGTGTTCGCCGAGGCGAACGAGCCCATACAAGGGTTTACGACCAATGACGCGGATAGGGACAGAACCAAAGACGAGACAGTGATTCGCGAGTTGGTTCAGAACGCGTTGGACGCTTCTGGGCCTAACGGCGACGAGATGACCGAAATTTCGTTCATCGATGTTCCCGTCGCCCGTGACAAGGTGCCGCATTTGGGTGAATATGAGACGGCGTTTAAGTATGCGTGCCAGATGTTAGAGAAAGACGAACCACAGACCGGTAAACAGGTCATCCGCAGAATCGAGAGGGCGCTCAAAGGAGACCAGGTCAGGTGCTTGATCTGCGTAGATCACGGGCAAGGCATAGACAGGTCTGCTCTCAACTCGCTGTACGGTCAGGGCAGGTCGAATAAGTTGGACAAGGGCCGCGGGTCCGTCGGCGCCGGACATCTCACCGCTTTCGCTCCCAGCGATCTTCGGTACGTGCTGTATGGAGGCAAGGGTGAGGAAGGCAACAGCATCTTCGGAGGCCACGCAATCCTTGCCACTCACGAGCAGTCGGGCATGGGGCAAGCAACTCGCCAAAGAAAATCTGGGGCGTTAGCAAGATCTGTGATGTCCCACGAGCAGTCGGACGAAGGGCAAGTATCTCGCCACAGCAACCACGGCTACATCAAGGACGTTCCGGACGATCCTAACCAGCCGCGGCTCTTTGAGAACGAGGTTGGGGCGCACCATATTCCGAAGATCCTGGCCGACTACATTCCCTCAAGTGGAGGCTCTGCTGTGATGATCTGTGGCTATAACCCGATATCCAACACAAAATCGGATCTGGGCAGGCTCGTGCATGGATCAGTGGCTAGAGAGTTCTTGGTTCAAGTGTTCCTCGGACGATTGGCGGTGGATGTCTCAGATGCCGGGCGTTTAGATCGAGACTCCTTGGAAGTTTCCGTAGCCGACATACAGTCCAAGCGGACTCGCAAGGAAGCCACGCGAATGCTCAAGACACTCCGCTATGGCGACCCCATATCTTCCCCTGATTTGCCGGATACGCAGATCTGGTTCCGTTCCCGGCTGGAGCCCGACGAAGGCTCTCGCCCTCGGGTGTGGGTGTTCCGCGACGGCATGTTCATAGAGCACAGCACCAGAAACCACTTGGACAGCAAGCAGTTCGCTGGCGTGGCTCCATTCGACGCTGTAGTAAACGCCCGCAGTAACACCGATTTCGGAAACCTGATCCGGCAAGCTGAGGGCGCATCCCACAACACCATCCGGCCCAGCGAACTCGCCAAGTCAAGCGACTCTGAACGGCTCAGGGGATTGCTTGGGCGCCTGGCCGAGTTGCTTCGATCCAAAGCCGAGCCCCAGGCAGCAGGCGATGTTTATCAACCGCCTGAACTGTTGCTGAACATACTCGGCGACCGGGGGTTCTGGGTTCAGCCCAAAAGGTACAGAGGTGACACTGAAGTCGGTTCTGGATCTGGCAGCACCGACAAGAAATCGAAGAAAAAGAACGGCGGTAGGGGAGAGGGTGACAAGAAGGCGCCGGTAGGAAATACGAGCGGCATCTCCATGACATGCCGGGCCGACCCGCTCAACCCATCGGAGTTCCACGTTTCTTGGCGGTTCAACAAGCAGGTCCGAGGGGACGATGAAATCTGGCTGCGCCTGTACCGGCCCTCTGGCACCGATCAGACGTCCAGAACGAAGATCAGACCTGACTACTACGAGGTAGTGTCAGTGCAGATCGGTGGCAGTGAACAGCAGATCAACATCGCCCCTGGCAGGGAAGCGCAGATTGCCAATCTCCCCAGAGAGGGCTCTGCGCTAGTCACAATCAAAAACGGGTCGTTCCCTTCAGCCAAGGACCTAGACCGCGGCTTGGTGAGGGCTGAAATCCGTCGCAAGCGCCGCAAGCCGAGCACGGCCAAGCCAAACGGTTCCAACCAACAGACATCCGTTGATGAAGGCGGAACGGCGGAGACGACATGAACCCGGGCACGGAGTTGAGTCGCGCGCTGGATCTGATTGAGTCGGCTCCGCTTTGGGACAACACCAGCGACGACCATGAAGCGTCAAGCGATTGGCGCGACACCGAATACAAATGCGAGTTTGAAGCGGTCAGCGGGGATTCGTGTTCCTGGACAGCCAAGCACGAACTGACCGGAGCCCCCGGCGTCCAATCGCTGCTGGCCAGCGGCGGAGCTGAGTGGGCGGTGGAAGTCAGATGCGCCTCTGCTTTATATGTCGATGTTTTCACCAGTGCGAACCGTGAACATGTTGTACAGGTCGACCCTGCCGTCGTCGGAACCTACAGCGACATCAGGTTGTGGCCGGGCGTGATTGTCACAGCGGAACGCTGCCTGCTCGATGCCACCGACACGGCGTGGAACACGCAAATCCCAGTCGGGCGAGGGCGTTGGCTAGTTCGAGACGCCCCGTTTAGACCCACTCACGGCCAGCGCAGCATGCTCCAGTTCATCGGGCGGGATGCAGTCCCGGAAGGACAAGTTGAAATCACACTGGAAGAACACGACGGTGACTACTTCTTTAAAATCTGCGCCAACTCCGACCGGATTGCCCAGATCCAAAGCGGCGATGCGTTGATCGGGTGCTGGGCGACGGCGCTAGCCATGCTGCCACTGCATGACTGTTTTGACATAGAGGAAACGGACGGCCAGTGGAAAGTGCCGGGTTCGCAGAACGCCGAGGCCGTGATGCGCGAGCTCGAAGAAAAAGCAATCCAGCTATGGGGGCCTGGCGAGCAGCAGAAGCGGGACTGGGATCCTATGGCCGCCGCCACTGCCTTCCTTCCGCTGAATCTTCAGCCAACGACCGGAACGGATGACTATGACGAATGATCAGGCGGTCGATAATGCCTGCCAGAAAATTCGTCAGTGGCAAGAGCGTATATCACCCAGAAAATACGAGCCCTCCAGAATCAAGCCAGCCCTGACTGAAGATCAGCAGGAGCTAATAGAGGCGGTCTCTCAGTCTGCGCGCTTGCTGGTGGATGTCGTCCTGCGGCAAACAGGTATAGAGCAGACAGTGCTTGATCGGTTGCCGCCGATCGCTGCACCTTTAACTTCGTCGCAGTTCGCCATCAGGGATTGGCAAGGAGATCGGTACATCCACCGCGCCGTCGAGCAATGGACTGGCACCAGGGCACAGACGATGGACTACAAGTGGTGGCACCTGTTCACGCTGCGACAGTTCCGAGACTCTCTTTTGCCCGACCCGCCGTTGTTCTTGCTGAACACCATGAACCCGCCGTTCCAAAGGGACATCCTGGACGGCGATCTGCCTAACACGGAAGCCTTGACCAAAGACCACAAAGACGCCCATTATCGGCTTGATCTCGCTGTCAGGACATATCTGCGGCGCGTCGGGGGCATATGGCACCGCCCTGCGTACAGCATCTTGAATTCTCCTATAAGGCAGGGCTGGTGGATGGTGGATCTGGCGGAACGGGCAGCGAAACTAGGCCTTGTTGAGGCCGTTGATGTATACGAAGCGCTCGATGCTGCCTGGAGCAACTGGGGCAAACTCGCCGCTCACTCCACCACACGCTTGGCGCATCCGCGTTGCGTCGCAGCTTACGTTCTAGCAGCGCAAGGCCACAAGAATGCTTGCGGAGAATGGCCGAAAGGCTCGGAGGCCAAGACCATCACGGAGAAACTGATGCGTCGCACGTTACATGTGTCGGTGCCGTTGGTCGACCCGAGGGTGTTGGCGGCGTTAGCTGCCTGAGAGCCCGCCCGTCGGGTGAATGGCTCTGGGGTTGTGTTGCCTTAGTGCCATTCGGTCATCGCCGCTTCAGCGGCTTTGGTTTGGGGCGTCGCCGCTTCGCCCTCCCCTCCGGACTGCGGTCAGGCCGCCGCGGCGCCCATCAGCAAATCGTAAGCGGCGTTGATCTCAGCGGTTTTAGCGTTGGCCGCCTCCCGCTGCCCGGGGGATGCCAGATCCGGGTGGTGTTGTTTGACCAGTTTCTTGTAGGCGTCTCGGATCTCTCCGGCGTGTGCGCCCCGGCTAACGCCGAGCAGATCGCACGCCGCCCCGAACGCCCGTTCCTCGGCCTCTGCTGCCCGGCGGCCCCCGTCCGCGATGTTGCGGAGCAACGTTTCAAGCGCTTCCGGGAGCCCGCCCAGCCTGCCCCATAGGTGTCGGAGGTGGCCGATCTCCTCGGGAGTGACCTTGCCATCCACCAGCGCCACATCCACTGCCAGCCTGAGCAGCAGAACGCGGATCTCTGAAGGGAGGAGCAGGATCGTCTCCGGATCCGGCAGATCGTCTTCGGTAGCTGATCTCAGCAGATAGTCGGCCTGCTCGGGCGATAATCTGCCGCTCGAGAGGTCAATCAGGCACGCCGCTGCGTGCGCCCATTCGCGCGAGCCGGGCCCTTCGAGATAGGCGACCGATTTCACAGCCGCGGCGGCCATCATCCACAGCATCAACAGGGCGCTGTCATCGTCGTCCAGCCGTACCCTCGGGTCGGCGCACTTTGCGCGGCAGTAGTAGGGCCACAGCGTCGGGTCTTTTATGAGCCGCCCGCAAGTGTCGCAGTAGGCATCCGCAGGCGGCTGAAATTGCCGCAGGTATTCTCTGATCGCCGCCCGCTTCTTGAACCACCCGTAGATCAGTTGCGGCCCGAGCACCACAGCTGACACGATCGCCATCGTGGTCAGCACCGGTATCCAGGCCCAGATCCCGACAAAGGCGACGCACGCGGAGACGAAGAAAAGGAACTTAGCCACCCCATGCGAGACGCTGAACATCATGAAGAGGGATTATACGATCTACCCAAAAGGTTTATTCGGGTTGGCGTCGGTGTTCTTGTTTTCGTAAGCCGTGAACTGATTTACGTCCAGCCAGTCGTGTCAGCTTTCGGGCTGCGTTGTCTAGTGCTTCTTTAGGCAGGTACGGATTGAGCCACCTTAGGGTGTCGCACAATCCTTATATCTAGTTCGATAAGTTGCTTTTTGGAGAGAGCAAGGTCCTGCATCCTAGGTTGCGTTAAAGATGATAGATGCAAAGTTCATGCGGCTTTTAGTAGAACACGTTCAAATTGGTCTTTTTGCGACCAGAGTAATGGCCGCGAGACTGGCTTCATAAGTTTATAGTCTTCAGGTTTCCAAATTTTTCTTGTATCATCAAATAGTGTAATCAAAGATGTGTTCTTAATATCTAGAAGGGATCGGCTCCCATTTTTACGAAGATCAGAGCATCCTGTAAAAACTTGGCAGATACGATCGATAGCTTCTTTACGTGTATTACTGTTTAGATGGAATACTAGATGATTAAGATTGGCTGTCATTATTTTATAGTCTATAGTCCAATCTGTTCCTGATCTTCCGGTATGTTTAGTTTTTTTCTCAAATTTAAATGATCTTTCCTCTAACCACTTAGCGACTTCTGTTTTAGCAGTTTCAGGATATTGTTCGGGATCTTTTGACTCAGTTTCTGGTTGTGAAAAGGTGAAGCAGATATCGGATACGCGTACAATGGCTTGCGCAAGACGATGTACCGCTTCGCCAAGTTCTGTAATATCCTTACAAGTAAACTGTAATTGTTCGTTTTCAATTTCGATTCCTAGGGTCATGCAAATGTCACTAATTAACTTTTGTCTCCTAGGAGTCTGTATGTTGGATGAGGATTGCAGCCCAAGCCATCCAAGACCTTCTCCATAATCTGTTACGGTTAGCCTTTCATCTTGTTCGTATACAAATACATCGATAAGACCGCCGTCCGGGTACAGGAGTGGAGTGCGCACACGCACATCAGTGTCCGATAGTTGAGCGTATCCGAACAATTTGGGTAAATTTTGTTGAATAGAGTGATAAACGCTTTCTGGATTCATCAAAGTAACCTCTCTTGAATGGTCATTTTTCCTCTATGATCTATTACTGCCAAGGAACAAAATTGCCCCCAAGCTTCTAATGGTTGATTCCAGCTTCCGATATTGGGGGCCGGAATGACAATTTTGTCCTTGGTTTCTACATTCCATTCATGTATGTGTGCTCCCGTTATTGATTGGCATGTAGGATTGTGATGGACGTAATCTCCTATATCGAGTGCAAATATTCTTCCGGTTGCCCTGAGTATTAGCGCATACGACAACTTGTGTGACAGAGGATTCCACCAGCCTTTAATGAAAAGTGGCCACTCTCGATCAGATAATACATTTTGGCGAAACTCCTGGGCATGCCCCTGGCGGGATCGAGGTTTCCATGATATGCGTTTCTCTATCTTCTTGCTGGTGTCGGCCATTATTGTCTCATATTCAGGTTGCGACAGAGTCATGGTGGCGACTAAATCATGATAATCATGATATCAGCATTGGTCATCCAATCCCGGTCTAGCCAAATATCGAACTTTGCTAACCGCGAGTTGAATCACGCCCGCGCCATTCCTCTGCGTGTCAAGAACCAAAGACAGGCGGATATTTGAGTGAAGTAAGAAGTTGGATAGGCAGAGCTACCATGCAGTCTTACCAGGTCGACTTCTATGAGATTCGTGCGAATCGTTCCCTTGCTTCTCTGCTTTGAGAACATTGAACCATTGACCAGCACATCCCGCAGCGCCGGGTTCGCTTTCTCGATGTGCCCATGGCTTCGTCGATGACTTGACCGATGTCGGGCTGCTTGGCCTGAGCCTGAATTTCTCTCCAGCGGGCCCCGAGTGGCACCCAGAGGATGTTTTTTGCCTTGTATTCATCGGAGTCCTCGGGATCTGCGCCTTGGCCCCGTTCCGTCTCAAGATGTGCCCGGTGCCCCTCGAAGGCGTCGGAGATGTACTTGAGGAAGATGAGTCCAAGTACAACGTGCTTGTATTCGGAGGCATCCACATTCCCCCGCATCTTGTTGGCTGCTTGCCAGAGTTCAGCTTCGTGGCCGGCCGTGGTGTTGTTGGGGGTTGGGAATGGGGGCCTGAGGTTTTCGGGCTTGAGTTTTTTGATGCGATCATGTTGTCGCAATGGTAGCGGGAGATTGCTGACGCTCTGCTGGCTCGAAGGAACTGATTTTCGGACAACTGGTTAAATTGGATGAATGGTGAGTAGATACTTCAACATGGTCACGAAACTATTACCACTGATAGTCGCAGTCGCCGTTGGGTTGACGGCCGGGTGCGGTTCGGTGGAGCCGGTGCTCGAAATCGATGGAGACTGCCTTGACAAGCAGGAATCTTTGGGCATGGGGGAGATAGATCGTTACACAATGTGTAGCAACGCCGTGGAGATATGCCCGAGTTTGGAAGTGAATATACCCTGTCCGGAATTAGCGCAGAGAGGCGCCATCGTACGTAAGGGAGGAACGATCTATATTTGCCCGGAGGCTGCGTTTTCAGGTTTGTCTCCGCGTTACGACCGATGTTCTACTTCAGGGACGTATTGATCTGATGGGATAGATCCCGACTAGTTAGCACACTGCCGACTCAAACCCGGATCGGTCTATTGGACTTGTTTGCTGCTATGCCTTCAGGGCAGTTTTCTTCCGGCGGCTTTCAGGTTCGCCTGTTAGCACAACTCGAGTAGGCGATGAAGCTATACTTCCGGAATGCGTCGATTAGTGGTCTTTGTAGAGCTAACGAAGCGACCACATACAAGCATGCCGCTTCAACCTGCGCTTCTCTAAATACTCGGTACCTGCAGCCACAGCCGCAGAACCCCCATCATTTCTTGGGCGGGTTTATTGCTTTTCCCCTAGGGAGGTTTTCATCTGGCGGCGGTAGTGGTTTAGTATTTTCTCCGTGTAGCCGTTGGGCTGGTGTCTGCCCTCAAACACCAGGGCTGCCGCCGCCTGGAATGGAATTGAGGTGTTGAAGTCCGGTGACATGGGGTGGTAGGCATCGTCTCCGGCGTTCTGGCGATCTACTACTTCCGCCATCTGTTCCATGGTGCTGCGCACCTGCTCTTCTTCTACGACGCCGTGATGCAGCCAGTTGGCCACGTGCTGGGAGGAAATCCGCAGGGTCGCTCGGTCTTCCATTAACGCCACGCCTTCTATGTCGGGAACTTTAGAGCACCCCACCCCCATTCCCACCCAGCGAGACACGTACCCCAGGATGCCCTGGAGGTTATTCTCAAGCTCTCGGCTGATCTCCTCAGCGTTCAACTTGCGGTCGGGAGCTATCACGGGGATCTCAAGCATGCCCAGCATGCCCCCTTTGGCGGCGTCTGCGCCCCCGTCTGCGCCCCCGTGCCCGCCCTTGGCGCCCTTGGCCGACATCAAGAGTTCCTCGGCTCTCGCGTCTACGTCTACCTCCAAGTAGTGCAGGGCGTGCAGGGAGGCTGCCGTGGGGGAGGGGACCCACGCCGTCGAAGCGCCAGAGGCTGGGTGGGCGACTTTTTCGGTCAGCATGGCCGCCATGTCGTCGGGGCGCGCCCACATGCCTTTGCCGATCTGACCTCGCCCGCGCAGCCCCGCCCGCAGCCCTACCGCTACGTTCTGCTCTTCGTAGGTGCTGAGCCATGTGGAGGTCTTCATCTCGCCCTTTGGGATCATCGCTCCGGCCTCCATGTTTGTGTGGATTTCGTCGCCTGTCCGGTCGAGAAACCCCGTATTGATGAACACGACCCGATCCGAAGCCTCGGCCAGGCAAGCCGCCAAGTTCAGCGAAGTTCTCCGCTCCTCGTCCATGATCCCCATCTTGAGCGTGAGCGACTCCATGCCGAGCGCTTCCTCTATACGCCCGAGCAACTCGTAGACGAGCGCCACCTCCTCCGGCCCGTGCAGTTTGGGGCAGACCACGTACACCGAGCCGGTGCGGCTGTTGCTCCGGTTGCCCAGGGCGCACCACGCGGCCATGGCGGCGTCGAGGATCGTCTCGGGGATGGGCTTACCCTCAAACAGCACGCTGCTGGTTTTAAGCTCCAACCCAACGATTCTCACTAGCATCACGCTGAGGCGGCGCAAGACGGCAGGCCGCCCGTCGGGGAGCAGATACTCGGTGTCGCAATTCAGTTTGCGCTTGAGGGTGCGCCCGCCTTTTTTGAAGGTGGCCTCCAGGTCGCCGCGCATCAGACCCAGCCAGTTGCGGTAGGCCAGAACCTTGTCGTGAGCATCCACGGCGGCGACAGAATCCTCCAAGTCCATGATGGTGGTGAGGGCGGACTCGATGCGGACGTCGCTCACCCCCGCCCGATCTGAGCGCCCGACCTCTGAGGCGGGGTTGAAGAGGATCTCAAGGTGAATTCCGTGTTTACAGAGCAGGATCGCCTCCGGTTGTGAAGGGTCGCCGACGTAACCCGCGAACCTGCCGGGATTTTCCAACCCCACCCAACCGGACGCTCCGCCGCCGTTCTTGTCCAGCGGTTCCTCCAAAAACACTTCCAGAACGCTGTCGGCCACCCGGTAGGCGGAAGCGTCTGCGTGCGATCCGCCGCCTGTCAGCGGATAATGCCTGTCCAGCAGTTTCTTGACGTAGCCGATCACGCGGACGCCCCGCACCGGGTTGTAGCCCTCCCCCCGCTCGCAGCCGTCGGCTTCGGAAATCACGTCCGTTCCGTAAAGTGCGTCGTAAAGGCTTCCCCAGCGGGCGTTGGCGGCGTTCAGGGCGTAGCGGGCGTTGTCTATGGGCACGACCAACTGCGGCCCGGCAATCCGGGCGATTTCAGGATCGACGTTGTGAGTGGACACCTGTACGTGATCGGGTTCGGGGACTAAGTAACCGATGGAGCGCAGGAAGGCCGCCTGTTCGTCGACCCCGAAGCCGGCTTCCCCCCCGGCCTGCTCGCCGCCCCCGGAGCCCGCCTCCTCGCCGCCTCCGGGCTCAGCCTCCTCGTCGCCCTCTGGGCTGGGGCGAAGCCGCTTCCAGCGTTCGTCAATCTGGGACTGCAGCAGGCTGCGACGCTCCAGCCCATCGCGCACACGAGGCCCCAGGGTCTCCAGGATGCCGGCCAGAGAGTTCCAAAAGCTTTCGGGCGAGATCCCCGTGGGTGCGGATAATTCTGTCGCCGCGAACTCTGCTAATGGTTCGGCTATTTCCAACCTGGGGTCTGTCATTGAGGCTCCTCTTGCGCTCTTGGCTCTTGGCGGATCTGCTTGTTCTGACACTCTTGATTTTGCCCGTGATTTTGCCCGCTCCAGTTTGTTTGTTCTACGGGCGTTCTGTCTAGTTGGCGTTTCTGTGTCTGATTGACCTGATTTTTGGATCTGAGACTATGTTGCTATGACTCTAAAGCTGATGCGCAATTCCGAACTCCGCCTCCTGTGGTCGGCGCTGCCGTCTCCTTGGGGTCGTCGCCATCCGTCTCCTTGGGGTCGTCGCCATCCGTCTCCATTCGGCGCCCCCGACGCCGATCGGCGTGCGAACGCAATATCGTGAAGTCTTTGAATCGCCCCCGATTCAAGACATTTCCAAGTTCTAATTAGCCACTAAAGGAGAACCACCCAGTTGATCTCGTTTGAAGCCGAAGTGCAGTCCACCGGGGAATGGATGAACTCCCCCCGCTTCGACGGCCTGCTCCGCCTCTACTCCGCCCGTCAGGTTGTAGAGCAGCGGGGCAGCGTCCCCCAGGACTACAGCGTGGCGCGCACCACGGCGGAGAGCTTCTACCGCAGGCTGCGGGAACTCTTCGCCGCCCGCCGCTGCATCACCACCTTCGGCCCCTACTCTCCAGGTCAGGCTGCGGCCATCAAGCGGGCCGGCATAGAGGGCATCTACCTGGGCGGTTGGGCGACTTCGGCCAAGGGTTCGGCGCAGGAAGACCCCGGCCCGGACTTGGCGAGCTATCCCCTCAACAGCGTCCCCGACGAGGCTGCAGTCCTGGTGCGCGCCCTGCTCACCGCCGACAAGAATCAGCGTTTCATGCGTTCTCGGATGAGCAGACGGGAGCGCCAGATCACCCCCGAGGTGGACTACTCCCCGTTCATCATTGCCGACGCAGACACCGGCCACGGCGGCGATTCCCACGTCCGCAACCTGATAAGACGCTTCGTTGAGGTGGGAGTCCCGGGCTATCACATAGAAGACCAGAAGCCTGGCCAGAAGAAGTGCGGCCATCAGGGCGGAAAGGTGTTGGTGGCGTGCGACGAGCACATCAAGCGACTGAACGCCGCCCGATTCCAGCTTGACGTTATGGGGGTGCCGGGCATCATCGTGGCCAGAACCGACGCGGAAGCCGCCAGCCTCCTCCACGGCGGGGAGGACGAGCGCGATCAGCCGTTCATCTTGGGGGCAACCAACACATCCATCCCCTCCTACAAGACCGCCTACCTAGCGGCGCTGCGTCTGCTCCACGAAGCCGGAGTGGACGGGGTGCTGGGTCACCTCCTCTACTCCACGACCCCCGCTCGATACGCAGAGGCGCAGACCTGGCTGGAACGTTCCGGGGTGTACGAGGTCATCCGCCAGGCGACGTCCGAGCACTTTGAGGCCGCCCAGCCGAGCACGACGGTCACCGTTGACAAGATGGCCGATGCGCTGGTGACCGCATGGGAGACGGCTGCCGGGCTCACTACCTACGCCGACGCGGTGGCCGAGCAGGTGGCCTCCCGCATAGAGGAAGGCGAGGAGTTCGAGATCGACGGGCGCAGCTTCGGCGTGACGGAGTGGCGGGAGTTCGCCTCCGACGCCGGCTGGGACGAGGCTTTAGAGCGAGCTGATGCGCTGGGGCTGGACGTCACTTGGGATCCCGAACTGGCCAAGACGCCAGACGGCTACCACCAAGTACAGAGCGGGCTCGACTACGCCGTGGCCAAGTCGCTGGCGGCGGCCCCGTTCTGTGACCTCCTCTGGATGGAGACCAAGACCGCCGACCTGGCCGAAGCCCGCGGATTTGCAGACGCCGTCCACGCCGTCTACCCGGAAAAGATGCTGGCCTATAACCTGTCGCCTTCTTTCAATTGGGACACCACCGGAATGAGCGAAGAGGAGATGCGCCGCTTCCCCGACGAACTGGCCGAATTGGGCTACGTCTTCAACTTCATCACCTACGGCGGCCATCAGGTAGACGGCATGGCGGCTGAGGAGTTGGCGACCGGCCTCAAGGAGGAGGGGATGCTCTCTCTGGTGAAGGTTCAGCGGCGTCTGCGCTTAGTCGACTCTCCCTATCGGACCCCGCAGACGCTCGTCGGCGGCCCCCGCGTAGACGCAGCGCTGATGGCTTCCACCGGCCGCACCGCCACTACTCGCGCCATGGGCAGGGGCTCAACCCAGTTCCAGCATCTTGTGCACACCGAGGTTCCCACCAAGACCCTGGAGGTCTGGCTGGCGATCTGGGCGGAGCACCATGCGGAGGTGTTGGCCGGGTCCCCTATCGGCAGTCAGGCTGCCGGGGCAGCGAAGGCCGAGACCGGCGAGACCTCGGAAGCAGCGGGGCTCGGCGCCCCCGGCAGGGATGCCGCCGGGGCCGGGCGCGCTGTCAGCCCGCCTCAGCGTTTTGAAGTGCGTCTGCGTCCCTATTCGGCGGGTTCTGAAGTCCTGGAACTCAGCGTCCGGCACGGAACGAACCAACTGGCGAACCTGATTTTCGCCGTCATCAAGGACCGCCGCAATCGGGCGATCCTGTCGGTGCGGGATCAGAACACGCTGGTCGTAGAGCTGCGGCGCAAGCGGCTGATGCTCCTGCTGCACTTGTTCCTGGCAGCCCGCTACAAGGCTGCGTCGGTGCACTACTTGACGCCCACCGAGGACAACCGCCTCCAAGCCGCGAGCATGCTCCGACTGGGTCTGTTCGAGTTGGTGTCGGAGGAGGTCGGCGAGATCATCGTGGCAGACGTGAACGAAGATGTGGTGAGCGACCTCCTGAGCAGCGACGCCGCTGTAGAGGCTCTGATCAAGGGGCGCTCAAGCGCTTGAAGGGGGGGCGGACGGCGCGGCGCTAAGCGGGCGCCAACCACGGCGACGGGGCGGCGGCGGCGAGCGCCCGGACGCTAAGCGGGCGACATCCACGACGACGGGGCGGCGGCGACGGGTGCCCGGTGCTCAGCAGTAAGTGATTGAGGGGGAGCGCCCGGCGCTCCGCAGCAGGCGTCCGCAGGCCGTGCCTCCCCTCCCAACTTCCCTTTGCTTTCGCCTCTGGTGCAACAATCTTCCTCAATCCTGTCTAGGGTTTTCCCATGACCGCTGAAGCCGCTGCAAACACCTTGACCGCCATAGACATCGACGAGGCGCCCAGCGAAATGCTGCTGCCCGACCCGCCGCCCCAGCGACTCAGGTACACGCTCGTTTCTGTGGACGACCACTTAGTCGAGCCGCCTTGGCTCTTTGAGGGGCGTATGCCCCGGGCGCTCGCCGACCGTGCGCCCAAGGTAGTGGAGAACGACGACGGCACGCAGATGTGGGTCTTTGACGGCAAGTCGTATGAGCAACTCGGACTGAATGCCCAGGTGGGGCGCGCCGATCGTGACGACATCACTTTCGAGCCCGCCCGCTTTTCCGACATGAGGCGAGGCGCCTGGGACATCCACGAGCGGGTCAAGGACATGGATTTGGGCGGGATCTGGGCTTCGGTGTGCTTCCCGTCGGTTATCACGGGGTTCTGCGGACGGGTTTACTCTGACTGCTCCGACCCCGAGTTGGGCTTGGCGTCCACCCGAGCCTTCAACGACTGGATACACGAGGAGTGGTGGGGTTCCTACCCCGAGCGGATCATCCCGATGGGGATTACTTGGCTGCAGGACGCCGAATTGGGGGCAGCCGAAATCCGCCGCAACGCCGAGCGGGGTTTCGTGGCGGTGACACTCCCTGAGAACCCTTCCTACATCGGCCTGCCATCCATTCACGACCGCTGGTGGGATCCGATGCTGGCGGCCTGCGAGGAGACCGAGACGGTCATCTGTCTGCACACGGGCTCTTCGGGGCACTGGATGCCGCAGGACGAAGGCGGCCCGCATCTCGCCGTGCGGGCCACTCTTTTCCAGATGCACGCCTACGTGGCCGCCGCCGAGTGGGTCTGGTCGCAGGTTGCCCTGCGCTTTCCTAATATCAAGATCGCCCTTTCCGAGGGGGGATGCGGCTGGGTGCCTGCCATGTACGACCGCATTAAGCATCAGATCGAGGTGTCGGGACACGGACGTCAGGACTGGCCGTCCGGGGCGCTCGGCCCGCACGAACTGCTGCTGCGGAACGTCTGGTACTGCACCATCAGCGACCCTTCAAGCATCGACGCCGTCACCGCCCTCAATGAAAGTCACGTGATGCTTGAGACCGACTATCCCCACGCCGACAGCACGTGGCCTGGCTGTCAGGACAGCCTAGAGACGATGATCGGGCACCTGCCGACGGAGACCATTGCGAACGTGTCTCACCTGAACGCGGCTGCTCTGTTCCGTCACCCCCTGCCGGAGGTAACCCTGCCCTAAATAGGGAGACGGGGGCGGTTGGGGGACGGGGGACTGGGAGCGTCCGGGACGCGCCCGCCCTAAAGCTTTGAGCGAATGTAGTTCAAGGCGCTTCCGGCGCGCAGCCAGCCGATCTGATCCTCAGAGAGGGTGTGGGCGGCTTCAAAGGCGGCAGAGCTCCCGTCCGGTCGGGTCACTTCCACCCGCATCGGCTTGCCGGGCGCTAGATCCGCCAGCCCTTTGATGGAGACGCGGTCGTCCTCTCCGACGAGTTCGTAGTCGTCCGGGTTCAAGAAAGTGAGCGGCAGGACGCCCTGCTTCTTGAGGTTGGTCTCGGCGATGCGGGCGAAGGAGCGAGCGATCACGGCCTTGCAACCCCGAAAGCGCGGTTCCATGGCGGCGTGTTCACGCGAGGAACCTTCGCCGTAGTTGAAGTCGCCCACAGCGACCCACGACAATCCCGCCTCGTGGTATCGCTTGGCGATTTCCGGGAACGGCCTGGAGCGGCCGTCGGTCTGGTCTTTTCCTTCGCCGACGCCGCCCGTAAAGGCGTTGACCGCCCCTGTGAACAGGTTGCCGCTTATGTTCTCTAGGTGGCCTCGGTAGCGCAGCCAGGGGCCGGCCGCCGAGATGTGATCGGTGGTACATTTTCCGGACGCCTTCAGCAGCACGGGCATAGCAGCGAAGTCGTCCTCCGAGAGCGGGGCGAACGGCGTGAGTTTCTGCAGTCGCCGGCTCGTCGGCGAGATGTGCACTTCTAGGGCTTCCCGCCCTTCTGAGGGGGGGGCGACGAAGCCTGCCGCACCAGGGGCGAAGCCGTCGGCGGGGAGTTCCGTGCCGATCGGTTCAGCTAGGCGCACGCTTTCCCCAGCCGGGTTGCTCAGCGAGCCTTCGACCGGGTCAAAGTCCAGGTGTCCAGCCAAGGCCAGAGCCACCACGACTTCCGGTGAAGTCACGAAGGCAAGCGTGGACGCCAGTCCGTCGTTACGTTTAGGGAAGTTCCGGTTGTAACTAGTGACGATGACATTCGCGGTGCCTTCGCTCACGTCGGAGCGCGACCACTGACCGATGCACGGCCCGCAGGCGTTGGCCAGCACCACAGCACCCGCCTCCTCAAAGGTCTCCAGCAGTCCGTCTCGGGCGATGGTGGCGCGTATCTGTTCCGACCCGGGCGTGATCATCAGCGGCGCCTGCACCTTGAGCCCCTTGGCGGCGGCGTCGTTGAGGATGCTCGCAGCTCGGGTGATGTCTTCATAAGAGGAATTGGTGCACGATCCGACCAGCGCCGCGGAAATCTCCATCGGCCATCCCTCCGATGCGGCCTCGGCGCCCAGGTCGGCGACCGGGCGGGCGCGATCCGGGGTGTGCGGACCGTTGATGTGCGGTCCCAGTTCGGAAAGGTCTATTTCCAGTATTGAATCGAAGAACTCCTCGGGGTCGGTGCACACCTCCCGGTCGGGCTGCAGGTGTGCTCGGTATTCTTCGGCTGCGTCGGCAGCGGCTTCTCGGTTGGTGGACTTGAGGTAGCGGGCCATGGCGTCGTCGTAGGCGAACAGCGACGTGGTGGCGCCGATCTCTGCCCCCATGTTGCAGATGGTGGCCTTGCCGGTGCAGGAGATTCTCTCGGCTCCCGGCCCGAAGTACTCCACGATGGCGCCTGTGCCTCCGGAGACCGTGAGTTTCTGGGCAACCTTGAGGATCACGTCCTTGGGGGCCGCCCAGCCGGAGAGTTCCCCGGTGAGGTGGACGCCGATCAGTTTAGGCCAGCGCACGTTCCAGGGGAAGCCGGTCATCACGTCCACCGCGTCGGCGCCCCCCACCCCCACTGCGACCATGCCCAAACCACCCGCGTTGGGGGTGTGGCTGTCGGTACCGATCATCAGACCGCCCGGGAAGGCGTAGTTCTCCAGCACCACCTGGTGGATGATGCCCGACCCTGGTTTCCAGAAGCCCGCTCCGTAGCGGGCGCTGGCTGAGGCGAGGAAGTCGTAGACCTCCTCGTGGTTCTCCAGCGCCGCCTGCAGGTCGCGCCGCCCGTCTTCTCTAGCGGAGATGAGGTGGTCGCAGTGGACGGTGGTCGGCGCGGCTACTTCGGACAGCCCTGCCACCATGAACTGCAGCCATGCCATCTGAGCAGTGGCGTCTTGCATGGCGATCCTGTCGGGGCGCAGGTCTTCGTAACTGACGCCGCGTTCCAACTGCGCTTTCGCTGGGTTGTGAAGATGCCCGAGCAGGATCTTCTCGGCTGCGGTGATAGGGCGGTCAAGGCGTCTTCGCCCCTCGCCGACGCCTTTCTCTAGACGCTGGTAAACGCCTCTAATGAGTTCGGGAGGGGTGCTGGCGTGTGCGGTCACTTGGTGTGCGGTCATTTGGTCACCTCTGGGTTTCAGGCTGGCTCTCTTGCTGGTCGGCGGTTGATGGGCTGGCGGGCAGCCTGCCTATTCTAGCGACTCTGTTGGCCGCCTCTGTTCGCGCATCAGGTGAGTGGAAGCCATTTGCCCAGCGGTCGTTAGACAGGATCGAAGTGGCACTAGTGGGTGGGCGCAGGCCGCTGCGGCGAGGGCGAGCATCATTAGTGTCTTGAGCGGGGGTAGGAGAGGGGTGTTTTGTCAACGGTGTGGTTAGTTGGGTGTGGGGGTGTAGGTTTGGGTTTTCCATGTAGTGGGGTGTGGTTTGGTTTTGCTCCAGCAGCGGATGTTTCCTGTGGTGAGGAGTCCGCATTGGTGGTCGTAGCCTGAGCTTAGGGCGGTGAAGGGTCCTTTTTCGTAGAAGACGACTCTCCCGGAGTCGTCCCAGCATTCTATGTACCCGTCGAGGCGGAGCCCGCAGGTGTGGGTGCCTCCTACGCTGAAGGCCTTGTATCCTCCGGGGTCGGGTCTGATGCTCTCGGGGTAGACGCCTGCTCTGATGTAGCCGTGCTGGAAGCGGCGGTCGGGGTGGTGTCCCCAGCATTCTATGTTCCCGTCGGGGCGCAGCCCGCAGGCGTGCAGGCGGCCTGTTTGGACTTCCACGAATTCCCCTCCGGGGGGCTCCAGCACCTGTACCCAGTCGTCGGCCCATCTCCAGAGCCTTTCTCCGGGGTCTCCCCAGCATTTAGCGGTGCGGTCGGGGCGCAGCCCGCAGGAATACCCCCAGTCGTTCAGGGGGCCTGAGCTGAGGAGTTCCCCATGGGGGCCGAGCCCGTAGTAGTCCCAATTGTATCCTCCCCAGCCTGCGCTGACGCTGATTAGAGACTCCTGCGGAGGGAGGATCTTTCTTTGAGTGAACGCCTCTCCCCAGCATATTATTCTCTCATCGGAATTCAGCCCGCAGGTGTAATACGTGGAGGCGCTGACTTTCGTGAACTCTCCTTGCGGGGGTATTGTTCTCCTGTAGAGATCTATCCCCCAGCACTCCACTGACCGGTCGATGCGTACTCCGCAGGCGTGATCCCGCCCCGAGGAGACATTGGTGAAAACCCCCTCGGGGGCGTCTCCTGCGGGGTGGCCTTCTTGCCCCCAACACTCCAACCTTCCATCGGTTCGCAGCCCGCACGTGTTCGAATATCCGGACGAGAACTGGGTGTATACGCTGCCAGGGATATCTAAGCGTGTTGGGGTGTCTATTTCTATTCCTAGGTACCAGCATTCCACACCGCCACCGCGGAGGACACCGCATAATGACGAGGGAGCGTCGGCGTTGACGATTGTATAATCGCCGGGGGGTATTTGGATAATCTCTCCATTGACGCCCCAGCATTCATGCTCCCCCCACGGGCGCATCCCGCAAGCGGTTCCGCTGCTGACACTAATGTAGACGAATTCCCCTGGGGGAGGCGGGGTGAGGTAAGGAATGTATTCAGGGGAGCCCCTTGCCCAGCATTCTACTGACCGGTCTGGGCGCAGGCCGCATATGCTGTAGCCTCCGGCTGTGATGGTGGCGAATTCTCCGGGTGGGATTACGCCTCGTCCTCTTTCGGGATGGTCGGTGTTGTGCGTGAATCTGTGGCCCCAGCATTCGGCGGTGGAGTCGTCTTTGCGGATGCCGCATGTGAAATTGTCGCCTGCGGCTACGTCGGTGTATTTACGGTCGGGGGAGAGCGTGGCATTGCCGCGAGAGGTGGATGTCCCCCAGCATTCTGTGCGTCCACTTCGGCGTATAGCGCAGGCGTGTTCCATGCTCGCGCTGATTGTTACGAATTCCCCTTCAGGGGGGTTGTTCAGTGCTTGGTTTTTGCCCCAGCATTCTATCTGTCCTGTGGGGCGGAGTCCGCAGGCGCTTTCGCGCCCGGTTGATATCATTGTGAATTCCCCTGTGGGAGGTTGGGTTGCCTGCGGGGATGGATCCCATTTGAGTCCTATGTGTTCTTCTTCCCATTCTAAGTCCCACCACACTTCTCCTCCCCACGGGTCTTCGTCTTGCTGGAATCCGGTTCCTCCCCACTGCCAGCATTCCACGCTGAGGTCGGCTCGCAACCCGCAGGTGTAACCCCATCCTGCGCTCACCGCAGCGAACCCACCAGGGGACGGCGCCTCCGGCGGCTCCGGGGAAGATAACGTAGTAGACGTCGAGACAGAAGGAGGCGTCGGCAGGCCAGGAACAGTATTCCTAGGTGGAAAAGACATAGGTATCCCCGTCGGCGGCGGTTCAGCGGCACCGCCCTCCACGTTCGGGCTAGCGCAACCCGCCGTAACTAGAGCGAAGGCTAGACAGACAGCGAACAAGCCGCCCATCCGCCCAGCAGTGCTCACGCTTAGTTTATCTTTCAAGGCGCAGGCGCGGGTGTAGTAGTTGATGGGGATGATATGGGGGTGCTAGTGGAGTTGCAGGGGCGTGTCCTGAATGGGATGGAGGGTTCCCCGAGCGTCCATTCTTCTACTACACCGTCGCCATTGAGGTCTAGGTTGACTACTGATTTTTCTGTTCCTAATGGAAGGGTATCGTCGGCTAGGGGGTCGCCGCGGGTGATCCCCACGATGATGAACTGGTGCTCACGCAGAGCGGTCGTGTTAAAATTCGTGTTCAACCTAAAATGATTGTTTTGTAGTGATCCCAAATTATCCATTTCACCAGTGTCGGTGAGTTGCTCCAGCGTAAAGGCAAGGAGCCTGTTGTTGCTGGTGCCGGAGGTTGTATCTTCGCGAGTGTCGGCTGTGAGTGTGGCATAGGGGCCTGAGTAGGTGCAGTCTGCATTTGGTTGTCGCCCTGGGTTGGGTGCTCGGTGCAAGATGAGCCATTGGTAGGCGTTGTAGACTTTGCTGCGTCCGCCGGTTGCTGTGGGGTTGACGTCGGTAGGGGGGTTGCCGAACTCTAAGCGCCACACGTTCGTGCCATTGTCTGTTTCTTCTATGAAGCGGTTTCTTGTGAATCTCTTGGGCCGGTAGATGGCTCTAAAGTCTTCTTCATCGCGTGTGGTGATGTCTGAAGAGCGACAGTCGAAGTAGTCCGCGGTGGCGGTGTACAAGCTGGGGTTGGCTATGACCGCCCGCCAGGATCGGGGCCCGTCGCTGTAGGAGAAGAGGGAGGGTTGCTTTCGGGAGGTACTATAGGTGGGGTCATAGGTTGATGTGCTGGTTTTCCAGGCGCATTGGAAGCCGTAGTCGTCGAGGCCGAGCAGGTGGCCTAACTCGTGGGCGAACAAGGCAACGTTGCTCCCTCCGTTGTAGGCCACGATCTGGATGGCGGAGCCCTCTACTAAGCTGGGGTCATCACCAGTGTGGTTTGAGATTCGAGGCCACACGCAGCCCAGCGCTACGCCGGGGCAGAACGTGCTCGTGCCTGCGCAGTAGTCGGTGTTCGCTGTGAGGTCGGTGCATCTTCTTGATGAGCAGAGTTGGGTGCTGGCTGGGCGCCCCGCTCGAGGGAGGCATCCTTGCTGTACCGCAGGTGCTGCGCATGTCCCTGTGGCGGGTGGCGTCGGAGGTGTGCAGCGGTAGTCGGAGATTATTATGTCGAAATTGGCGTTAGGAATTATTCCTGGAGCGTCGCGCTGCCGCCGCTGAGGATGTACCTGTTCTCCGCAGGCTGTTGGGTGGGATACTGTGTTGCTGAAGGTGAACACGTCTTGGAAGTTACTCCCTGTGGGGTTCAGAGCGTCGTTCCAGGCGTTCACGGCTGAGTTGATGGTCGCCACAAAATCGGGCGCGCTGGTGCACACCCGCAGAGGTTCCCCCCTTCTAGTCCTCTCGTTCAGGGAGGCTGTTTCCTCCTCTGGCAGTTGGTAAGGTTGCCAGCCTCCAGCGGGAGCGTTTGCTCGCGGTACGGCGCCGTAGACGAGGGTGGTGTTGGAGAGGGGGTTCCCGGTAGCGGGGTCGATGGCGCTGCTGATTACTTCTACCCTGACTTGGTAGGTATCTCCGTTGGTGAGGCCAGTGATCGTTCTCTCGAAGAATTCTAGACCCTGTCTAGAAGGCGTGACAGTTATGGTGTCCGTGAAGTTTCCCCCGATGGGGGTAGGGGGCGTCCACCGCACTCTGTAACTGGTGATCGTCACTCCAGCGCCTCCCGAGTTCCCTGAACTCTGCCAGAACACTCTTATCAAGTTAGGTCCTCCTAGTACAAACAAGTTGGGGGGTTGCTCAGGCGCTGCTACGCAACCCAAGGCAACGATCCTGACCTCCGTGGAAGCGCAAGTCAAAGTGGTTGTAGTCGTAGTCGTACCAACCTGCGGAGATCCAGGCAAGTTTGTCTTAGTGGTAGTGGTGGTTGCGGCAGTGGTAGTGGTCGTTGTCGTAGTGGTAGTTGTAGTTGCGGCAGTCGTTGTGGTCGTAGCCGCAGTCGTAGTGGTGGTCGTTGTCGTAGTGGTGGTCGTTGTTGTCGTGTAGCAGCGGGTTCCCCTGAGGGTGCGCCCCTGCGGGCAGGAATAGGTGTAAGTGGGGCTAGCGTACAGAGTGCGCGTACAGGAACCTGAACGAAGCGTCCACCCCTTAGGACAAGACTTCACCTTCGCTGGATACGACCAACACCTGCCACTCACCAAAGTTCCCGTGCTGCACGAACGGGAAGACGACGGCGAGGTGTAACGAACGCTCGTGACCGTGCGCCTGCATGTGCTGCCGGAGCGTGTCCAGCCGGATGGGCAGGAGTAACTTAATGTTCCGTAGCGGGTGACTGTGTTGGTGATGTAGCGGTGGCATGTGCTGCCGGAGCGTGTCCAGCCGGATGGGCAGGAGTAGCTTAATGTTCCGTAGCGGGTGACTGTGTTGGTGATGTAGCGGTGGCATGTGCTGCCGGAGCGTGTCCAGCCGGATGGGCAGGAGTAGCTTAATGTTCCGTTACGAGTCACGTAACGGTAACAAGAGCTCCTAGAGAGAGTCCAACCTGACGAACAGTAGTAATAGCCTCCTATTCCGGGGATATACCTATAACTTGCCGAAGTGGACTGCCTTACAGAATAGCGGCAAAAAATCGGCGCCCCCCTCGGACTGCAAGAGAGAGATGCAGACCGTGATTGCCGTGTACTTGTTTGTGTTGTGTAGCGGCAAGATGAGGGAGTTCCTCTAGGGGTGCAGGAGGCTGAGGCTCCTTGTGATTGCTGTGTACTTGTTTGTGTTGTGTAGCGGCAAGATGAGGGAGTTCCTCTAGGGGTGCAGGAAGATGACGCTCCCTGCGATTCCACGCTAGTAGAAGTGATCTTGCATACCCGAGCGAAAACGGAACTCACCGCCCTCCACGCCAAAGTCCCCTGGGAACAAGAATATGACGTAGAAGCTGCGCCCAAGTCCCTCCGACATCCCCAAGCCGCCCCTATCCCCAAACTGAACTGGGAAGAACCAGACGGGCAACTCAAAGTCGCGGCACGAGACTCCACCTTTGCACACGCCAATCCGCCAAAAAAGAAATAGTAACCAGACGGACACGAAGCACGCGACGACGCCCGAGTCCCAGCGTCGTTGCTGCTCTAAGACGGCGCCGCCGCGGCCTCTGTGTTTGAGAACAGGGCATTGCCGGAAGGGGACAGGAGGGTACTAGACCCTTCGGTGCCCTCGGAACTCAGAGCGCCGACCCCGTTGTCGGAGCCGTCTAATCCCCCGGAAAGGGACAGAGCTACCGCGAACAGCAAGACCGCCAAGCAGGAGAGGGGGAGATTCCGCTTCCGATCAGGAATTTGACTCAACATTCTCTTAGGCTACCAGGCTTGAGGCCATCGGAAACCTAGACGCCGACGCCCCGGGGCCACTCCCGCCGTGAAGGGGTTGCTCGTCCGCCTAGCGCCCATGCCCGCCGCCAGGACGCCGCTTCCGGGCCGTGCAGGGAAGGCGTGGCGCCTCTATGAGCGCGCCTGCGGGCTCGCCACCAGTCCGTTCTGGCTTCGTCGGCTAGTTCGCTCACGGCCTTTTCTATGCGCTGGTTGAGGCGGCGTATTCTCTCCCCTTGGTCTACCCGAATGGGGTCTCCGAAGACCACCAGCGTCTTACTCACTCTCGGCCAGTTTCGCCCTTTGGGCAGGACGCTGCTTGTTCCGGCCAAGTACACCGGGACGACGGGGACTCCGCAGCGGTGCGCCAGGTAGGCGGCGCCTCCTCGGAAGGGTTGCCCCCAGCCGTCGGGGCTGCGTCCACCCTCGGGGTACACCAATAAATTCCACCCCGAACGCACTAAGCTTGCTAGTTCGTAGGCGGAGTCACGTCCGGTCTTCTCCCGCTCCACGGGCACCGCTCCCATGAACAAAGCATAGGCGGAACCCTTCAGCCGGGTATCAAAAAAATAATCCGCCGCCGCAGCCACCATGAGCTTGTGGCGCCAGGGGTGAGGTATGGAGGTCATCAGCAGCGGAGTGTCTAGGTGGCTGCGATGGTTGGCGACGAAGATGACCGCCTCCTTCTCCAGTCCGGCTAGACGTTCGGCGCCCCGCCGGGTGGGTTGGGCGTAGGCAGCCACTGCTGGACGCCAGACGTACTCCACGGAGGCCGCGCGGACCATTCGCGCCGTCCAACGCCGCGTCCAGTCGGTGTCCAGAGGCGGCTTAGGCGGCGAATGCCCCGCCGGGACGGCAGGGGCGCGCCACGGAAAGTCCAAAGCGCGCCGCGGCAAACCCAGAGAGAGGTTCACGTTGAGGCTCTCACGTGACGTCCGCCATCACGAAGGGCGGATGATGCAGGTGCGTGATCGTGGGCTTAGATCCCACGGAGTCGGCGGCGATTTCCAGGGCGTCATCCATGGAACTAGCGGGGGAGAAGCCCATGCGCCGCACGCTGCGGCGGTCTCCCCCCACTACGATCACCCGATCCAGATGATCCAGGGCGTGCGCCCCCCAGTACCACATGTAGAAGGGGTGAACGCCGTGGTAGGCATAGGAGTTGCGGTAGAGGTGCCTGTACCACTCGTCGGTGGCGTACTGCTTCTCGTACCGGGCTTCGATTTCCACAGGGTCGGTCGTCTCCGCTAACACCTGTTCAAAAAAGTCTATGTAACTGGGGTGGTGGACGGGGTGGAACTCCCACGGCGTTGGGTGTGTCATAATCACCACCCCACCTTTACGTACCAAAGGGCGGCCGCGATACAGGTTGAAAAAATACCCCAAACCCAGGCACATAACCAGTATGGGATTCATTATAGAGTTCACGTTGTAGGGGCAGATGTAAGGCAAACCCATCGTGAGGATGTCGGTTTGTCCCGAGACCGCTACGAGTTGTTGGCGGTACACGTGCTCGGTAGTGATTGCGTGAACGGATTCCACGTCGCCGGCGGTTACCGATGTCATCTCGTAGGGCGCACGCCACGACGCGAAAGCCTTGCGGCGGGCCTGACGGGTCATCAACTTCAAGCCGCCCTGCATGGCCAGGAAGGACGCCCGGTCACGCGCCCCCCACTCCCACTCCCGTTTCTGCAGCATCGACATCGGCCCTTCCGTGCCGAAACTGTTGTTGTTGAGCGTGGTTTCTATCTGGAAAATGGGGGGGCCGGCCTTTCGCAGCACCGCCCCCTGCCGCCAGTTTGAATGATGAAGTTCGGAAGACTTCTGATCCATGAACGAGCGGGAAGCCAACATGGTGGCCACGTTGTGGTGGTGGCGCAGACCCGCGTAACCGGACAACCCCGTGGCTGTGCTCTTCCACCCCCCGTCCATGGCTACTAGGTTTATGTTGACGTACACCAAAAGGTCGCTTTCCGCCGCCCGGCGGTTCATCTGCACGACCTCGCCCGTCTCGGTCTCTCCGAGGATGACCATGCCGTCGGGGTCTTCTGCGTCGTGGTTGTATAGGCGTCCGGACGGGGCGAAAGCGTCGTAGACGCGGTCTCCGAGGGCGTGGCGCAACTCGGAGGGGGTCATGCGGCGGTGAAGCGCCAGGGCTGCGATGATGTGTACGTCGTCCACTCCCTCCGCAGCCGCTAGGTCGAGCACGGCTTCTATCACTCTCTGGCGGACATCGGGCTGTTTCATCGGAGGGAGGGGCAAGGAGATGTCGTCAAAAGCTATTGTCAGCTTCATTCCCGGGCGCAGCAGCGCTGGGAGCGGGTCGCTGTCCACGGGGTGTTCGAGGGCGTTGCGGATGGCTCCATTGGGATCGGGAAGACCCTCGAGCGGCCCGGCTGGGTAGACCACCCTCGAGCGGCCTGCCGGCAGGCGCTCAAAGCGGAATCCCTCCCCGTGGTGGAAAAGAATGGGGGGTGTGGAGCGATCCACTTCCAGCACGAAGCCTGGTTGGGGGGTAGGGGTTTGGCGGTTCATCTACTTCCGTTCGTTATCGGTTCGCTCACGGGAAGGAGCTTTCGGGGGGCGCCGGGCGCGGGGCGGAAGTTTTCCACTAACCACCCCCTGCGTCTCGCCAGGGTTGCTAGTTTGGTTTCCGGATTGACCGCCACGGGGAACCCCACCGCTTCCAGCATGGGTAAGTCGCTCGTCGAATCGGCGTAAGCCACCGACTCGGCTAGCGATATGCCTTCGCGTTCCGCGTAGTCCATCAGCGCCTCAGCTCGGCTCTCGCCTGTCGGAGGGACGACCGGGAGTTGTCCGTTGTAGGAGTGGCCGTTGGTCGTGGTCGACATCTTGGCGCACACGATGTCGTCAAAGAGGGGTTCGAATCCGGCGATCACGAAGTCCAGAGCACCTGTGATGAGGACTGTGCGGTGCCCGAGCGCCCGGTGCAAACGGACTCGCCGAATGGCCGAAGGAAACGACTGGCGCAGTAACAGGTCGCTGAACATCTCTATGCTGTCGGCGGCCATTTGTTCCACGGGTGCGCCGGCGAAGCGTCGATAGAACAGACGCAGGAAGTCGCTGCGGTCACGCCGGTCAAGCGCTAGAAGACTGGGTGCTTCCGCTAAGGCGCCGATCACCACGCGTGTACGCTCCCGTCTAGACAGGTGACGCGTTGCCAACCACCCCCAGGAAGCCACCACGTTTGATGCCATGAGCGTGTTCTCAAGGTCAAAGGCGGCCATGTGCCGGTCGGGTGAGAGCACCTGCGCCCGCCTCCGGGCGTTTCGGTCGGGGCCGGAGAGTTGGGTCGGGGCGGTCTTGAGCCGTCCTTGTTTGACGACCGAAGGCAGATGTATTTCAGAAAGGTAGGAGTGCCAGTCGATCCCAGACGGGTCGAAGTCAAAGGCCGATTTGTCCGAGTCGGGCAGACGGCTGCGCAGCGCCATGAGTTCATCAATCCCGAAAGTGGCTTGGCACTCCACGTAGCCGCTGTAAAGGTCAACGTAACTGAGCGCCCGCTCCACGTGTTCGCGCCTCTCCGCCAGGTCGGCGGCACGTCCGGCGCGCGCCCCCCTTATGGGAAGCGCTGCCAGCACCTTCTCGCCGAACCCCAAGGCCCGCCGGGCGCGTTCCAGTTGAGTCTGCACCCTCTTGCGGCTCGGATACGACCAGCGGGGCGGAGCCAGGGGTTGGTTTTGCTCGTTGTAGATGGGGTTCTCGCTGAACCAGGTGTGCGACCAATCGTGGAGGTCTTTGAAGTTCAGGGGGTTGACGGCGCTGGAGGCCACCTGCACGACGGCGGGTTCGCCGCCCGGAGGCGGCCCGTCAGCGGCCACTGCGCAGACGGCGGCAGCCACCAGGTCGACGGGGATCACATCTAGGATGCCTTCGGGCGTGCCTGGAAAGTCGGCCAGCAGCCCTCTTGCGTAGGAGATGATGATCGGCTCGGCCATGCGGAATCCCCTGATCCAGCCAGGGAAGGGTTCAGACAGCGCCGATTCGATGATAGAAGGCCGCACGATGGTGAGCGGGACGCCTCCCCTCGTTTCCACCAGGGCGTTCTCGGCCAAAGCCTTAGTAAGGCCGTAGGCGTCAGGGAAGCCCAGGGAGGCCGCCCTGGCCCGCCCTGCTTCCACCAGTTGGTCTTGCACCCAGCGGCGGCGGATTTGCTCTCGTTTGGAACTCAAAGCGGCGGTGCCCGCCGCTCCCAACTCCCCGTCCGCTTGGGCTGCGAAGGTCTTAAGTTGCTCGGGGGTTCGGCTTGCGTCTTCCAGGCTGGCGCGGGTTCGGCTCGCAGCCACCGCCTCGGCGCTCCAGTCCATTTCTACGGCGAACGGGCTTTCCGAGAGGAGTTTCTCGGGTGCCGACCCTCTTCGGTTGCCGGCCACGTAAGCCGTGGAAATGGATATGAAATGCGGGTTTATGCGGTTTTCTCTCATCAGATCCATGATCCGGACTGGGCCGAGCAGGTTTGTCTCCACCGCCAGATCGAAGGGGTTGTCGAAGGCCACCGCTGCGGCGGCGTGGATGAAAACGTCGCAGGCCGCCAGAAGTTCTAGGTCTTGGGGGGAAAGGTTCAGTCCGTCGATAGAGATGTCGGCGGAGACGGGGGCGATACGCTGGGTTTCGGCGTCAAATCTGTCCTTGCCTAGGTGTGAGCGGAGTTTGTCAAAGGCGTCGTTGCGGAGCACCTCGCGGCGCACCCGCTCCGATGCCCCTCTCCGACCGGGGCGGACGAGCAGCACCAACTCGCATTCGGGGACAGACCTCAGCAGACGTTCAGTGAGGGCGGTTCCCAGGAAGCCCGTGGCTCCGGTCAGGGCGATGCGCTTGCCGGCGAGTTCCTCGGGGATCATCGACCTGCCGTCCGACGGGTGTTGAAGTTCATCATATATTGTCTACCATTTGGTAAGTAAATTTCCACCTAGAAAAGACAGACGATATGACAGAGGCCGCAACGGGCGAGGCGACGAGCGATGCCGCGACGACAGGGGCCGCGCCGAGCGAAGCCGCGCCGGGCGGGGCAATGAGCGTAGCGGTGGACGATGCCGCGACCACAGGGGCCGCGCCGAGCGGAGCCGCGCCGGGCGGGGCAATGAGCGTAGCGGTGGACGATGCCGCGACCACAGGGGCCGCAACGGGCGATGCCGCGGACGCCCTGCCCGCCGCCCCCCTGACCGCCGCCGCGTCGGTACGGGCGGTTGGAGTGGATGCCGAGGTTCAAGACTCCGGAGGTGAAGGCGAGGTCAGATCACGGCGGGGAGTTTCCAGGCGTGATGACATACTCGACGCAGCCCGAAACTCCTTTGCGAAGCGCGGCTATGAAGCCAGTTCGCTTGATTCCATCGCAGCCGACTGCGGCGTTCGCAAGCAGACGGTTCTCTACCACTTCGGTTCAAAGGAATCTCTCCTAGAGGCGGTCATAGACAGGACGCTAGAGGAGGTTTCCACGGCGCTCCTAGCAGTGGTGGACGGCACGGGGGCGGGGGAGACGGGGACTCGGGGGAAAGGGTCTGGTGTGGAGGGGTCGGAGGTCACGACTAGGCCCCCAGTGGAGAGATCGGAGGGCTGGGACGTGATTCGCTCAGTCGTCAAGGAGGTGTTCCGGATCGCCGTCCGAAGGCCGGAATTGCTCGGGCTGTTGAGGGAGGTGACGCGTCTCGGCAACCCTTGGACAGCGCGAGTGCGGCTCAGTTTCGAACCGCTGGAGGCCAGAGCAGTGGGCTTTCTAGAGGCAGAGGCGGAGGCCGGGCGCATCCGATGTGGCGATCCCAGGCTGATCTTGGTGTCCGCCTACTCCAAGATCATGGGGACGGCCACAGAAGTGGAGGTTCAGCGGGCGCTCGGAGTGGAGCCCACGCTCAGGGAAACCGCCCGCCGCCGCCGCGAACTCCTGGACTTCCTTCGCTTTTCCTTGGTGGGTTAAGTAAGCTTTCACCGCGTGGTTGTGGGTTTGTAGGTTTGGGCTCGCCAGATGTTGTTGGGGTCGTTTGTTTCCCAGCAGTGGATGTGGCCTGTGGCGTGTAGGCCGCATTGGTGGGTGTATCCTGCGCTTAAGGCGGTGTAGGGGCCTTGTTGTTGGAGGGTGTTTGTTCCGGTGTCGCCCCAGCATTCTATGTCTCTGTCGCTGCGCAGTCCGCAGGTGTGGGTGCCTCCTACGCTGAGGTCTATGTAGTGTTGGGGGCCGTTTGTTCTCAGTTTTTCGGGGTAGATGCCGGCTTTGTTGTAGGTGTGGGTGAGTTCGATTACCCATTCTTGGCCGCTGACGTTGCTGTTGCCCCAGCATTCTATTTTCCCGTCGCTGCGCAGCCCGCAGGCGTGCCAGCGGCCTGTTTGTACTTTAAGGAATTCCCCTCTTGGTGGGTCGAGTACTTGCGGCCAGTGGTCTTTGTACCATCTTGATGCGGGGTCGCCCCAGCATCTAGGGGTGTGATCGGGGCGCAGTCCGCATGTGTAGCCCCAGTCGTTCTCAATGCCCCCGAAGTGGTAGATTGTGCCGGGGCCGCCGGTGGAGCCTGGGTTTTCGCGGAAGCTGTATCCGCCCCAGCCTGCGCTTATGCTGGTGAGGGGTTCGGGCGGGGGCAGGATTTTGCTTTGAGGGAAAGCTTCGCTGCCCCAGCATTGGATTTCCCCGCTGCGCCGCAGCCCGCAAGTGAAATCGATGGAGGCGCTGACTTTAGCGAACTCTCCCGGCGGCGCGCTGGCTTTCCCCCAGGCTTCGCTGCCCCAGCATTCCACTGCCCCGCTGCCCCGCAGCCCGCAGGCGTGATCCTCTCCTAGAGAGATGTCCACGAAAACACCCTCAGGAGGGTTCATCACGGGGTAGTCTTTCCATTCTTCTACGCCCGTCCAGCATTCCACTGACCCATCAGAGCGCAACCCGCATTTGTGGGAGTCGCTCGTGGAGAGTTTGGTGAATACACCTTCGGCATCTCGGCGCGTCTCAGGCGGTCCCTCACCCACCGTCTCGTTGGACGAGTCCCAGCATTCCACACCCCCGCTGCGTAAAGCGCCGCAATCTTCGCTCCAGTAACCACCCCCTCCTCTCCCGACTGTGAGGAAATCACCGGGTGGTACAGGGAAGCCCCACCCGTTTATACCCCAGCATTCGTGTTTTCCTCCTGGGCGCATCCCGCAGGCTACTGATCCGCTCACGTTGATGGTGGTGAACTCTCCCCCGGGAGGGGTGAGGTAAGCGCTGTATTCGGGGAAGCGCTGCACGAAAGAGCGCTTCCCGTATTCGGGTGAGTGATTGGCCCAGCATTCGGCGGTTCCGTTTTCTCTGAGACCGCAAACGTGGCTGCTTCCTCCGGCGTTGATGGTGGTGAACCTCCCGGGGGGCACGACGCCTTGCCCATATTCGATTAAGTCGTGTTCTATGGTGAAGCCGTCTCCCCAGCATTCGGCGGTTCCGTTTTCTGTCTTGAGGCCGCATGCGAAGTAGTTGCCGGTGGCGATGTCGCTGTACTTCCCCTCCGGTGGGGTGGCGACATTACCGCGGACACTGGAAGTGCCCCAGCATTCCGTGAGCCCGCTGCGCCGCAGAGCGCAGGCGTGTTCAATGCCCACGCTGACTGCCTCGAAGACCCCCTCAGGAGGCTCGGCAAAAGCTTGGTTGTGGCCCCAGCATTCCACTGACCCGCTAGGGCGCAGCCCGCAAGCGGCGTCGCGTCCAACTGAAACAGCCGCGAACGCTCCAGCGGGCGGTTCAGCGGCTTGGGGGGAAGCATCCCAGCGGAGCCCCAGCGCCGTTTTCTCCTCTTCAAAAGTCCAAGGGGAACTAAGCCTGTGGTATACGGCTGTGCTCCAGGGGAAGCCTTCCCCTGGTTCAGAGCCGTTTTCCCCCCACCGCCAGCACTCCACTGCGCCGTCGCTGCGCAGCCCGCACGTGTAACCCCACCCAGCACTCACCGCAACAAACTCCCCAGACGCCGCCTCCTTCGGAAGAGAAGGCAAAGTAGTAGACGCCGCCGTCGTTGACGTTAACGGGGGCTCTGGGGCTGTTGAACCGTTGAGCCCCGAAACCCCCAGCGGAGGCGCTGCCCCTCCCTCCCCGCCGGAGGCAGGAGCGCTCGATGCGCAGGCGGAAGCGACCCCGAGTACTAACAGCACCCCAAACAAGCAACGCATCAACCTAGTCGCAGCCATTTCTAAGCTGCCGTTCATCGTCTCTCCAGAAGCATTCAGCGGCCGATGTTTCTTACAGGTAGTTCAGTAGTTAATCCCTTACCCTAGCGTGCGCATTCGTAGAGTGCTACCGCCGTTTTCCTCGCTGCTTTCCTCAGAGGTGGAATCTGCGGTGAGACGCCCGCCGGCGGTGGCGCTCTATGGCCAGTCTCACTAGTTCCTCCACTAGTTCCTTCCCTGCGATTCCTGTCGCCGTCCAGAGGCGGGGGAACATTGAAATGGGGGTGAAGCCGGGCATGGTGTTGACCTCGTTCACGAAGATCCTGGGCTCGGCTGCCGATGCGGTCTCTCCGTAGAGGAAGTCCACCCTCGCCAGTCCTTCTACCCGCAACGCGTCTGCCACACCGACCGCCAGCGACCTGACTTCCTCGGTCATCTGCTGAGGCAACTCCGCAGGCGACAGCAACTTGGCTGCGTCGCAGAGGTACTTGTCTTCATAGTCGTAGAAGTCCCTTGAGGGCACTATTTCGCCGGGCAGGGAGGAGCGCAGTGCGCCGAGGTTGCCGAGGATTGACACCTCAATTTCCCTAGCGTCCGCTACCGCTTCTTCGATCAGCACCAACTCGTCGTATGCCGCTGCTAGCGAGAGGCTCTTCAGCAGGTCGTCGGGGTTCTGGACTTTGGATATCCCGATGGAAGAGCCCATGTTCGCAGGTTTGACGAAGATCGGACTGCCGAGTTCGTCGAGGAGTTCCGAAGCGGTGGATGCGGAGACGCCGTCGGACGACACCACCTTCCAGCGGGTCACGGGCAGGCCGCGGGCGCTGAGAAGTTGCTTGACGGTGGGTTTGTCCATGCACATCGCTGAAGAGAGAACGCCCGCCCCTACGTACGGCACGTCCAGCGATTCGCAGAGCCCTTGGATCGTCCCGTCCTCGCCGAAGGGTCCGTGCAGCACGGGGAAGACCACTCTGAGTGTCTCGGCGTCGGCGTGGGCGTCGGCGCTGCCGCCCTCGGTGCTGCCGCAGCCACCTGTTCTGTCTGCGCTGCCTGCTGCGACGCCGCGCAGAACGTCGATGATGCTGACGGGGGGGTCGTCCTCAGTCGGAGCGGGCAGAGGCCCGTCCTCGCCGGCCTCCGGTGCGCTCGGCAACACCCAGGCGCCGCTGCGGCATATTCCCACCGGCAGCACCTCCATCCCCGCGGCCCGGGCGCAGTCGGCCACGTATCCGGCTGATACGCAAGACACGTCGTGTTCGGCAGACCGCCCCCCGTAGAGCAGAACCAGTTGGACGTTTCCCGTCATGTCCTGCACGCTAGTTATAGAGCAGAACCCGGTTGTCGATCTTGTGAGGATGACTAGCCAGTTTGACCCAGCAGGTGGAGGTCGGCGGGGCAAACAACGCAGTCACGCGCCGTTTTGTGAAAATATGTTTTCGTGAAGTTCACCCTCAGGGAAATAGCGGCCTTAGCTGGCGGCGAGGTCACTCACGGAGAGCCCGCTGTCGTGGAAGTCGTAGGGGCGTCCACCGATTCTCGCACCCTGGTGGCAGGGCAGTTGTTCGTTCCGTTGACGGCCAGTCGAGACGGCCACGACTTCATCGCCGACGCTGCCGCGGCAGGAGCGGCGGCCTCTCTGGTCGGGAGCGACAGGCGGGGGCTGGGTGCTGCAGCGGGTTTGGCGGAAGTGGTCGTGGACGACCCCCTGGAGGCTCTCTGGAGGCTGGCCGCCGCCGCTCGGCGGCGGATGAGCGACCGAGTGGTGGGCATTACGGGTTCGGTGGGCAAGACCTCCACCAAGGACATGCTGGCTTCGGCGATCGGCGCTGGACACTCCGTGGCATACAGCCGTCGATCTTTTAACAACCACATCGGTGTGCCGCTCACGCTGCTGCGGGCTGAGGAGGGAGAGTGGGCAGTCGTGGTGGAGATGGGGGCGAACGATTTCGGAGAGATCGCTCGCCTGGCCGGCCTTGCTCGCCCTGTGGTGGGCGTGGTCACGGCGGTTGGGGTGGCTCACACGGAATCCTTCGGAAGCCTGGAGGGCGTAGCCCGGGCTAAGAGCGAACTGGTGAGGGCGCTGCCACCGGAAGGGACGGCCGTTTTGAACGCTGACGACCTAGTGGTGGCTTCCTTCAGCGAGTTGACCGAGGCGGAGGTTCTGACCTATGGGGTCAATGGGGGGGATGTCCGAGCCGAGGACGTCGTGCTGGGCGACGACCTGAGGGCGGAGTTCCGCCTGCGCTCCCCCTGGGGTTCCGCCTCGGTGAGGCTCTCGGTTGCGGGACGTCACAACGTCTCTAACGCCCTGGGCGCCGCGGCTGCGGCTTTGAGCCTGGGAGTAGACCTCTCCGACGTCGTGGACGGACTGCAAAGAGCCGAGTTGTCTGCTTGGAGAATGTCGTTGGCACGGACGCCGTCCGGCGCTCTGGTGCTGGACGATTCCTACAACGCCAACCCCGTTTCAATGGCGGCCGCCCTGCGCTCCCTGGCCGACCTGCCGGCGCTCCGGCGCGTAGCCGTGCTGGGGGTAATGGCCGAACTAGGGGAGCGCCACGACGCCGAACACGAAGCGGTCGCCGCTCTGGCGGAAGAGTTGGGGATAGAGGTGTTAGCCGTGGACGAGCCCGCCTACGGAGTAGAGACAACAAGAGGGATCGACGGAGCGCTGAGCGAGTTGGGCGCTCTGGGAGAGGGCGACGCCGTGCTGGTCAAAGGCAGCCGAGCAGCAGGCCTAGAGCACCTAGCCGCCGCCCTCCGAGGCGCCCCCGCCGCCGATCACCGGGAAGGAGGCAGCCCTGCTCAGCCCTGCCGTCCTCAGCGGTGCCGCTCCTCTGGTGCCGGAGGAGCGGCTGCTCCGCATGCGTGAAATAAATTGAAGTGGGGTGTTAGTAGTGGGGTGCAGCTTGGATATTCGTACTTCAGAGCGTTTTGCTTCAGAGCGCGAGGCGTGGGTATCTGTTCAGAGCCTTTTGCTTCATAGTTTAGAATGTGTGTCCATGATGAGGTGGTGTGCGTGAGCCTCTCCGCTGAGAGAGAAGATTTGCTTAACGGGAGGCTTCAAGAACTCCTTTCCGTTGAAGGAATACCGGCTGAAGCCGAGGTTGCTTCAGCACGCCATCGCCTCGACGTCAAGGTGTTTCTTGGCGAATTTGCCATTGTTCTAGAAGCTAAAACGGGGTTCTCTGCAAGCAAAAAGCAGAGTGCTAGAAAAGACGCCTTAGCGCGGTTAGAACAGGAACATGCGGACGCAGTAATAGCGGTTTGTTATCCCGAAAATTCCACGAGGAAGACTCTGAACTCTGATACACGCTTGCTGGTGTCGATGCATGCCACCAAGAATTGGGTTAAAAGCACACCGTCAGGCTTAGCGCAATTAATAAGACGGCTGCCTCACGAACTCGGTGACCCTGATCGTATGGCCCGCTCGCTTTCCGACAGCTTGGATCTGGCCGTTGAACGGCTGACTGAGAATCAAAGTAGAGAATTGGCGACCGCCCTTGATTACCCCGAAAAAGAAGGAGCCAAGAGGGCAATGCTCGTCATTGCTTCAGCTGCGATGTTTCATGCGCGACTCGATGACCATCTTGAAGGTTTACGTCCGATTTGGGATGCCCGAACCGCACGAGACCCCGGCGGACCTACGCAATTTACGGGAACTTGGCCGCCTGTCAAGCTGCAGGACGCTCTGACCGGGAACGATCTTATAGCGTCTTTGGACGAGGCTTGGAATCTCATTCTGGCTCTCGACTACAAACCCGTTTTTGAAACAGCCCGAGCGGCGCTGGCGGCAGCGGCGCAGTCCTATAGGTTCAGTGCTGCCGTCCGTTCTGCAGCCTCTGCTGGCGCCCGCGTTGTTCGGAGCGCCGGAGGAGCACGGCACGACCTGTTGGGGCGGATTTTTCACCGTGTTCTTGGCACGGCGCGCAACGACGGTTCGTATTACACCTCCAGTTCCGCGGCGGCTCTGCTGGCGGGAATTTCCTTGAGTTCGGAATGTGTGCCTGAAGAATTGTCTGAATTTAAGGTCATAGATCCTGCCTGCGGAACTGGAACACTGCTTATGGCGGTCGCAGAGCGTGTCCGGGATCTGAGGACACCCGAGACCGCCGAAGAGGATGGCCGGACTCTGATCGAAAGCGTGCTGACTGGCCTTGATGTCAATTTGACTGCCTGTCACTTAGCAGCGACCACCCTTGGTTTACTATCGCCGACAGTCACTTTTGACAAGATGGGCATCCATCGCGTGAGGCTTGGTGTGGAGGATGACGTTGCTCATCTAGGTTCTTTAGAACTGCTTGCACGGGGTAATACAGGGGTCGGTCAGATGCGGTTGCTGGGGTGGCCGCAAGTGAGAGTGTCGCAAATAGATACCGGTGCGGAAGCGGACGTGAATGAGGAAACGCCGAGGGTGGGATCAGCGAATCTTGTGATAATGAATCCTCCGTTCACGAGAGACAGTCTGCGTCACGATCAGTTCAGCAGAGCTGAGGAGAAACTGATCAAAAACCGAGAGAAACTCCTCATGGGTGAGACAGCGGCGCACCTTTCGGGTAACAGCGGGCCGTTTATTGTCCTTGGCGAGCGCTTGGCCGATCCACAGGCAGGAACGCTGGCGGCCATACTTCCGCTGTCGGCAGCCACTGCCCCGTCTGGTTTGAAGATAAGGATGGCGTTGGCGGAGAAGTTCTGGATCGAAAAGGTTGTTACATCGCATGATCCTCTGAGGATCGCCTTTTCGGAAAATACAAACATCAGCGAGATGATGGTCGTGTGCCGTCGCTGGGATTCTGGCTCTGGCTTCGCGACTAAGCCTCCTACGGAGTTCTTTAACTTGGCAGTTAATTCTGACCGTCCGACCGACGCAATCTCCCTGGCTGAGAGAATTTGCAAGGATGATCTGGACGGAAGCGGAGTGGTGAAGTTCAGTTGGCCAGCCGAGCGGATGGCCGAGGGTGACTGGGGCCCAGTACGCTTCTATTCGCCTTACTTGGTAGCGACGTTTGAGGCTCTTAAGAGTGGGGCTTTGTTTTCCACTCCAATCAGAGAACTAGGGGAGTTTGGCGAAGTAGGTCCTGCGGGCCAACGGGTTCGCGATGTTCTTGCTCGGAGTGAAGTTCCTACTGAGAAGGGATGGCGCGCGCTGTGGAATCACGATGCGGATACCACTCAGTCACTGCGCGCTGAGACGGATTGTTATGTGACTCCGAAATCCGGTGAACGGGAAGAGAAGCTTGCTTATAAGTACTGGAAACAGCGCTCTAACCTGTTGATTTCAAATAGGATTAGCACGCCAACGAGCAGGGTGGTGTCAGTACGGCTTGGGGACAAGGCACTGGGTTCTGCTTGGGTTCCAGCAAATGTCCATGACCCCCTTGCCAACGATCTGGGAGGATCAGACAAGTGGGAGAAAGCCATGTGCGTTTGGCTGAATTCCACTTTTGGCATCCTGGGATGGCTTGGATGTTGCAGCACTAAAAAGTTGGTCTATCCACAAATCGCCCTGGAGTCTCAGAGGGCTTTACCGACCCCCGTGTTCAACCGGCGCATGGTTCTCCGGCTGTCTCAACTCTTCGAGGAGGTTGCCGATAGACCGCTCAAGCGCTGGGCGGACGCCCCGGCGGACGAGACGAGGAAAAGGCTTGATTCCGTTCTCAGCAAGGAATTGGGTTGCGAGGATGAAACTGTCGATAAAGTGCGCTGGGAGTTGTCCCGCGAACCTTCCGTCACGAATCAGCGCAGACCTGGCTGAGAGGGGGGGGAGAGCTATGGGGAAGGGTGGGACTTGCCGATTGCAGCGGGCAGGCACTCTCTTCAGCGGTAGACTCTCGTCTACAAGCGGACCGTTAGCTCAGCCTGGTAGAGCGCTCGCTTCACACGCGAGAGGTCACTGGTTCAAGTCCAGTACGGTCCACTGGCTGCGGGCAGGGGCAAGTCCGTGCTCCAGTTGAGCGAGCATGAAAGGAACAAATTGAGGAAGTGGTGCTAGTATGATTACTATGAAGGGACGCGACCCGCATCGATCATTAAAGAGAGAAATTTTAGCGCAAGAGAATTCCAACACCGCCAACATTATTTTGGCTAAGCTTTGGCGGAGCAAAGAAGATGTTGGTTACAGTCTGCATGTCGAGCCGCGCATGCAGAGTTTCTCTAGCATAAAGATTACAGATTTCTTAAGTTTGCTGGGATTTGAATGCCGTAAATTTTCTTTTGTAAATAGGGGTGATTGTTATGTACATTGGGTGGGTGAAGACTTTAATACCAAAACTTTTGCTGAAGTGTTTGACGCTTCTTACATTAATCTAGCTGACGCACTGAGAGATTTGAAAGCGTGTGGTTTGAGTATAGATAAACCGGAAGTTAGGGGTTACCTTCCTGGTTTAGGGTTGGAAAGTGTAATGTATAAGGATCGAATGTCGGGTGATGGACATATGGCATTGCATAGACAGTCGATGCAAGAGAGCGAGGATGATGTTTTCTTTTATAAATTCACTTTTCTTGAGGACGGAGATGATAAAGGTTGGGTTATCCATTACTGTCCGAAGCGTCCTCCATTATCTTCAGAATTACAGAGTGCTTTTAGATTCTTAAAGTTGCGGGAATTCCAAGAGTGTCCTGAGTACAGTTTTGAGCCTTGCTATTGGCATTCAATTTCTTTTCGAATAAGCCTTAACGGTCGGAATAATAAAGAGGAGGCCTATAGGTGCTTTGATGCTCATGCCCAACGTTTCTCGCCTGGCATTCAAACGCTACTTTCAGCCAATGCTGAAATCAAAAAATCTGGTTTTACATTTCTTCCAGTCCAAGAGTCTGAGCATGATATAGATCATGGTACTAGTATGAAAAGCAAAGCTTCACAGTCATTGCCGATACCATCAGTTGCCACCAGACAAAAAACTGGGAGGAGGAACACAGAGAGCAAAGCTTCGCAATCATTGCCGGTATCACCAGAGAATAATTCGTTTGATGTAGTTCTATCATTCGCTGGAGCTGATCGAGAACATGCAAAAAAGCTGAAAACAATTCTAAAAGACCAAGGGTTTAGAGTCTTCTATGACCGTGATCACGAAGATGAACTTTGGGGCAACAATTTACCTGACCTTTTTTCTGATATTTACGAGAATCGTGCTCGTTTTTGTGTGATATTTGTTTCGCAAGCTTATAAAGATGGGTCTTGGACAAACCATGAACGCAAAAGTGCAATAGCTCGTTACATTAGAGAAAATGGAGAGTATATTTTGCCTATAAAAGTTGAAGATGTAGAATTGGATGGAATACCCTCAACTATTGGATATGTAGAATTGGAAATGGGCATTGGCAAAATAGCAGAATTATTGATAAAGAAATTATCAAAGTAAAAACTCTCGTGGGACTTTATGCGTGGGTGGTGGCAGGCGGTGAGACCCCTGACGCAGAGCGGGTGGCAGCGCTCTGGGAGTCTTCGTCGCCCGACCTCCTGGTGGCGGCCGATTCTGGAGCGGACGCTGCGCTTTCTCTAGGTTTGCGGGTGGATGTGATCGTGGGCGATTTTGATTCGGTCTCGCTCCAAGCGCTGGCTTCAGCGGGACGGCAGCGGCGCTACCCCGTGGACAAGGATGACACCGACCTGGAACTGGCGTTGCGGGAAGCCCGAGATCTCGGCGCCGAGCGGATCACGCTCATAGGAGGTGGTGGCGGCAGGCTCGACCACTTGCTGGCCAACGCCGCGGTTCTGGGGAGCGATGACCTAGCCGAGATTGAGGTCGATGCGCTGATGGGGGAGGCGCGCCTTTGGGTGGTTCGCAGCCAGCAGGAGATCACTGGTCACAAAGGGCAGTTGGTGAGCCTGCTTCCGTTGGGCGGTTCCGCCCGCGGCGTCAACACTGCCGGCTTGCGGTGGGCGCTGCGCGGCGAGACGCTCCTGACGGGCTCCGCCCGCGGCGTCAGCAACGAAATGACCGGTTCCCGTGCGAAGGTCTCGCTCTCTTCGGGAGTGTTGCTGGTGATTCAACCGGAAGGCTAATCAGGGAGGTCTTAGGGTTATATCAGCGTCTCGTGATCAGATTTGGAGTTTTGTCGGGTGTTCGTCTTAAAGGAGCGCTTCAACTGCCCAAGAACAATGCGGGGAAAGCCAGCCTCACCACCAGAAACCTAATAATGCTCACACCAACCCAAACCAAAGCCCGTAGTCCCTGATAGTGGCAATAACGCAAATAATGATGTTAGCAATGATTTGGGTGCTCGAATGAATTACGTCGCCGGGGACGCCACCTCAGAGTTGATTCTCAAGTTGAATCTCACCTTAAACGCGGAGAGATAGGCGCGGTGGCAGTGGTTTTTCTCTGCGTGTTTGCTAGGAGAGCGGCGACGGCAGAGGCTCTGAGTGATGGGAAGGCCTTTAGCATCACTCTGCGACCTTATTTCTTTTGCTGAGTACTGCAACGCCGTAGTGCTGGCAGCCGACCGCTGAGATGGTTAGCATTGAATGGTATTGCGACCATTTGCCTTGTTGCCGATTGTTAATAGAAAGGAGGGCGAGAAGTGGTTGCTACCCGTGTTCCGGTAAATCCAAGCGTGCTGCGCTGGGCGCGGGAAGTCTCAGGTCTTGAAGTAGAGCGAGCAGCCAAGAAAATCGGAGTTAAGCCCGAACGCATAGCGAAGTGGGAAACTGGCGAACTGTTGCCGACCTTCATTCAACTCTGCGAAGCTTCTCGAGTTTATGTTCGGACGCCTGCCTTTTTCTTTCGGCAGGAGGTTCCCAAGTCGGATCTTCCCGCGCTTCCCGACTACCGTTCAAAGTCAGCGGATACACCCCTCTCCTACGAACTGCGCAAGGAGTTGCGAGTATGCGAAGAACGCAGAAATGATCTGATAGAACTTGAAGGCGCTGCGGCGCCGTGGGGCTTAGGCAGTTTGTCTGTTCAGTCTATAAGTGAAGTCGCTGACACCGCGAAGGATGCCAGGGATCGTCTTGGGGTAACAATTAAAGAGCAGTACGGGGCATCAAATGAACATGAAATGTTAAAGCGTTGGACGCATTCATTGGAAGATCAAGGAGTACTGATCTTCCAGTCAAGCAAATTTCAGATTGAAGAAGCCCGCGGCGTATCACTGTTTTACTCGGAATTGCCCATTATTCTTCTAAATGGAAAAGACGCACCTGTAGGTAAAATATTCACGCTGTTCCATGAAGTTGCCCACCTTATCAGAGGCGGGAGCGGGCTTTGTGGCTTAGAGCAAGATGTTTATGTGGAAAGCATTTGTAACAGATTTGCCGCCGAATTATTGATGCCTATTGATCATGTTCGAACGGAAGCGGAAGGGTATTCTAACATCAACCTCGTGCAAAGATTAGCAAAAAGGTTCAAGGTTTCTAGAGTGGCAATGGCAATTCGCCTTCGGGAAAAGGACATGATCGATCAATCTGAGCTTGAAAAAATACAAGAAGAGTCCAGACGAAGCAACTTAAGTGAGTCAGATAGGAAAGGGGGACCTCCATATTTAACAATTAAAAAAGGGATATAGGGAGGAGATTTTCGAGGGCTGTTATAGGTGCTTTTGAACGAGGAGAAGTCACACTTGCTAGTGCTTCCCGCATGCTCGATCTCAAAGTGAAACATGTGCTTGAATTGCAAAATGACTTGTTGCGAGTCACGTAGTCTAATTTGAGTTCAATATGAATGAAAGCTCCAATGGTTATGTTATTGGTACAAGTTCTGTAATTGACCTTAGGCAAATTTATCCTCGTAGTAATTTCGCAAGTCTATGGAAACGAGTTGAAGAACTGGTTGCTGAGAAACGACTTGTATGTCCCAAGATAGTTCAGATTGAACTGAAGAAACGCACTGATGGCTTAGCGGAGTGGGTAGGCAGTTTGTATGGGATGGTAACAGAACCTCTTGGAAAAGTATATTCTGTGGTCGGTGAGATCACTAGTGGTAATCAAGACTGGGTGTCCGAGAATAAGAACTTGGCAGACCCGTGGGTGATTGCCGAAGCTGAGTGTCGCGGTTGGGCTGTTGTGACGCAAGAGAAGAAGCCGAAAATGATTCCGAAAGTTTGCGGAGATCGGGGCGTGCCATGCATGAATTTATTGGAGATGATCAGGCGTGAGGGTTGGCGGTTCTAGACGGCAAGCAGCTTTCTTAGCAGCGTTGATTGAAGCGGCACCTTAGGTATTCGGAGACTATGCGAATCTTTGAATAGTGGGTGTCCCGCCTGCTATGACCCAGCCGTGAGTGTCGCGCAGGAGCCCTTTGCCGCGGCGCGATAGATGAGTAGTCGAGTGGCCTCCACCTGCAGGATGATGTCGGCCAACGCCGCGGTGATGGAGAGTGATGACCTAGCCGGCGTTGCGATGGATGCGCTGATGCGGGAGGCGCGGCTTTGGGTGGTTCGCAGCCAACAGGAGATCACTGGTCGGGCGGGGCAGTTGGTGAGTCTGCTTTCGTTGGGCGATTCCCCAGCCGCGTCAACACTGCCGGTTTGCGGTGGGCGCTGCGCGGCGGGACGCTCCTGACGGGCGTCGCCCGAGGTGTCAGCAACGAGATGACCGGTTCCCGTGCGAGAGTCTCTCTCTTCGGGAATGTTGCTGCTGATTCAACGAAAGACTGATGTTAGACTTGTGCTGAGCAAAGTAAGAGCGAGAGCGCCCAATTCGATTAGGCTTGGCATGCAAGGAGGCTGCAAGGTAAGCAAACCGAGAGTAGGCCTAAAGAAACAGGGGATAGAATAGAGGAGTAGGAAGAAATTAGGCAAGAATCAAGTAGGTTAAAGAGAAATCGAGAGGCTAAGCTAAGTGAGCTCTCAGAGTGAAAGGAGATTGGTCATGAAAAAATTTGACGGGAACAAAGAGCTTGACGCCAGGCTGGAGTTTGAGCGCGGTTGGTGTGATCAGGTGAGTTGGGTCGCGCCTGGCCCTTGGGATCCTGTGTGCGACTTGGGCGTGCCGCAGGATGGCTGTTTTTCTGAGGTTTCCAATCGTTTAGAGGGGCGTGAGGTCGCCGGCGGCGTTCCCGGTGCGGGCGCTCGCGCCAGTTTTTTCAGTGGTGGTGGCTTTGTTCGGGTGAGGTTTTTCCTGTCTGTTTTGGTGGTCGTATTGTTGGCTGTTGCGTTAGCGGTGGTGGACGGTTTGAGCGGTCCTGTTGATTCGGCGGCTGCTTTGAACGGGAAGAGCCCCGGTTTTCTGGGCTCGCCTTTCGGTGGAGGCGGTTTGTGGGGGTCTTCGTCTTCTGGGGGTTCTCCTGCGTCGTCGAGTGCTTCGTGTCCGTCTGGCTATTCGTTGAGGTCTGATAATTTGGCGTGCGAGAAGGTGGAGTCTCGTTCGGCGTCTTTGAGTTGTCCGTCTGGTTCTTCCCAGTTCAGTTTGGGGATCGGGGCTGCTTGGGGGTGCAAGAGAGACTTGGGGGCGGCGTCTACGTCGTATTCCTGCTCTCAGGGGGTGTTGGTGACGGTGAGCAACGGGTTCCAGGGTGGGAGGGCGTGCAAGATAACTTCAACCAGTACAGAATCTAGAGCGGCGTCTGCTTCCTGCAGCCCGAGGGGGTCGCCTACGTCTTGTCGTTACACCAACCAGGTGCTGACTCGCCAGTCGCAGGGAGCGTCTGCTAGCTGCATCCTAGTGGGTCGCCTACGTCTTGTCGTTACACCGCTCAGGTGTCGTCTCGCCAGTCTCAAGGGGCGTCTGCTTCCTGCAGCCCGAGGGGTGCGCCGTCGTCTTGTCGTTATGTTTTGTCGAGCACGTTCCGTCAGTCGCAGTCGGCGTCTCGTTATTGCAGCCCGAGGGGGACGCCGGCTTCTTGTAGGTATTCGGTGAGGCAGTCTACTTCGGCGAGTTACCGTTATCTTCCTGGTATTGGCGGCTATTATTATTGTTCGTCCGGTTGGAGTCTCTCCGGGAGTTCGTGTTACAGGTACGTAACCCGCTACGGAACGTTATACTATTCGTGCCCGTCCGGCTGGTCGCGCTCTGGGGGCACTTGTTCCCGCTATGTAACGTCAAGAACAGTCCGCTACGGCACGCTAAACTATTCGTGCCCGTCCGGCTGGCGTCGCTCTGGGAGCACGTGTTACCGGTATGTGAGGAGCAGCGTGACGCGCTACGGGACGTTGAGTTATTCGTGTCCGTCTGGTTGGTCTCGTTCTGGGGGCACGTGTTATCGGTTCGTGAGCACCACTCTGACGCATTACGGGACGTTGAGTTATTCGTGTCCGTCTGGTTGGACGCGCTCTGGTAGCACGTGCAGTCGGACGACGACGAGCGTCCGCTACGTGTCTCCCACGTCTTCGCGGTCGTGCTCCACAGGCACTCTAGTGAGCGGGCGTTGTTGGTCGTATCCAGCGAAAGTGAAGTCCTGCCCTAGCGGCTGGACTCTTTCAGGGAGTTCGTGTAGGCGCACGCTCACTGCTGCTCCCACTTACACGTATTCTTGCCCGCAAGGGAAAACCCTCAGAGGCTACCGCTGCTACACCCCCACCACAGCGACTACAACTACTGCAGCGACGACTACTACGACGGCGAGCACCACTACGACCACGGCTGGCGCTGTTGCTTCTACGACTACGACTGCGGCTGGTGTGACTGCTACGACGGTTTCTGTTTCTCAGCAGGTGGGGACTACTACGACGGTTGCGGGGTCGTTTTGTAGGAGCGGTTGGAGGTTGGTGGGGAATTTGTGTCTTACTTATCCTGATGCTGTTAGGGGTTTGACGGTTTTCTCGGCTTCAAGGGGGTTAGAGGTGTTTTGGCAGGGGACGACTGTTACGGGCCAGTCGATGGATTCTTCGGGGCGTGTCTCGGATCTTGCTTTGCGTTATGAGGTGAGTTGGCGCCAAGAGGGCGTTGCGACTTGGAGTTCGGGGGTGTCGGTGTCTACTACGACTACGACAACGGTTGCTGGAGGGGCGAGTACGACGGCGCCTGCTGCTCCGGGAGGTTTTTACACTCAGGAGATCACTGGCTTGGTCGACGGTGTTGCCTATGAGGTGAGAGTGGAGTCTGTGAACAGCCTTGCTCGCAGCGCGACCAGTGGCATAGCTCGTCAAACACCACAGACGCGAGACCCTGGGGATTGGCATCCTTATGACTTGCCGAGTGCGATGACGGCTCATTTGAACCCGAAGACTCAGCGGGGGGAGGCGTTGAGTATTTGTACCACCGTCAGGGACTTCGTAGCTCCGATCACTGCTGCGGTGAATCATTGGAATTCGACTTTGAACCCCTCGGGGAGCGCTTTTCAGGACGTGTTCTCGTTCAGCGGGCGGGTTTCAAGTTTGGCCGACTGCCGTGAACTAGCACGTGGAAACGCCGCGAGGATTGATCCTAACAATAATTTTGATATTATTATTTCCGATTACCGCTGCGCCGCGGGCGGCACCGACGCTGACGGTAATGCGTGCCCGCCGAATGCTCAGGTGTGTGTGCCTATTGGTTGTGCGACGGCTTCGCCGATCACGAGGTGCACTGCCGCGAACAGGGACACTAATTTGGCGTGCGCCGGCTCGGCTACGGGATGTCCGGCTGCTGGGGCGGGCTGTGTGTGGCCGAACTTCGCTAGTTGGCTGAACTGGCCGCTGGATTGGTTGCCTAGTCCTGTTGATGGTTCGGCTATACAGATTGTAACTGTCCATCGTCGCCTGTTTGAGCATGAATTGGGGCACTTGCTCGGGTTAGGCGATTACGGTCACGAGTGCGCGTGGGTTGCTGGCACGAGTCCGCGTAAAGTGCCGTCGTTGTATTCGTATAGGGACGGTCCTCGTTCGTGGCAGGTGCTCGTGGATGATCCGTCTGAGTTCCATTCGGGTTATTTTGATTGCCGGTCAAGCACTGTTACTGATAGGGATGAGGCGGATTTGTCTGCTATTTATCATCCGAGAGCGTTTGAAGGGAGCCGGTACTCTAAGTTTGAGATAGAGGATACGGAGGATAGTTTCTGGCGGTTCCAGATTGCTATACCTCCTAGCGATTCTAGCCCTTCAAAGCATCCCCAGACTTATCCTAATGCATGCGTTCCGTGGCGAGGGCCGGCGGGTGAGGAGAGGCGGTATGTTTATAACGCTTATGCGTGGGTGATTATGCACCGTGCTAAAGGAAGCACCGGCGCCTGGAAGGCGCTGCGGAAAGACACAGCCGACACAACAAACCTCGACGACGGGGACCTCGTGGTTTTCAAACCCGACAACTTCATACCCACATCCAAGACACTTAAGCTCTATGACGCCAAGAAGCAGCCGAAAGGGTTGTTGGAGTTGATCGACCCGGTTACCTCCACGCCTGTTAGTCGCGTTAATCGTCCTGATGATTGTATTTATTTGGGGGTGAATGTGGATCTCACTGAGGATGCATATGAGAATATCCGCAGCCACGAGTTCGTAGTGGTGGGGTTGACTCGAGGAGATCCGCTGGTGGATACGAATAATTTGGATGGGACGTCAAGGTCAAACATTCTTTTAGATCTAGGTGACGGGGCTAAGTACTGGACGTTGGGAGAGCCTTCCGCTGTGATGACATACACAAGCTCATCATAGGAGTCAGTGGCGGTGAATGTTAGCATCCGGCGTTGTTCGGGGGCGTGGCTGGTTGTTGTTTTGGTGCTCTCGGCTTGCGCGGGCGGCGTATCTCCAGGTGAGCCTCCCGGGGGGCCTGAGGTTGGACTCTATCGGGGGTCCGCGGTTTCGTCGACTTCGACTGCCGCGGGTGGGGGTAATGGTTCGTCGGTGACTGTTTCTTCTTCGTCTACGGTTGTTGGAGAGGTGCCTTGGTCGGTGCCCTCGGTTCCGGTGGGGGCTACCATTTCTGTGGTTGTTCCTCCGACGGAGGTTGGGGGTGATCTTGGTGAGGTGTTTGTGGATGTGAGCGCTGGTTTGAGTTATTCGTGCGGTTTGCGTGAGGGTGGCGGGGTGGAGTGCTGGGAGTGGGGAAGGGATTGGGGCGGGTCTTCCAGGTGGGCTGCTTGGTGGGGGAGAATATCCAATAGGTGGAGTGATGATCCTGTGGATGCTGTGGTACCTGAGGGTGTGTTCTCCTCGGTGAGCGCTGGTTTCGGTAATGCTTGCGGGCTGCGCCCTTCAGGTGTGTTGGTGTGTTGGGGTCGTAATCGTGATGTTGTGGTTTCACCCCCTGGGGGCGTGTTCACTGAGGTGTCTGTGGGATTTGAGCATGCGTGCGCCGTGCGGGTGGATGAGAAGGTGGTTTGTTGGGGTTCTACTGGGAGGCGCGAGCCTGTTGATTTCCCTCCGGAGGGGGTGTTCGTCGATTTCGCGTTGACTAACGGTTCCGGTTGCGGTGTGAGGGTGGGGGGTTCGGTAGAGTGCTGGGGGGGCGGTTACACTGACTATTGTAGGGGGCCGTGCGGCGAGTTGCCGCTCCCAGAGGGGGACTTCGTGAGCGTTCATGCCTGGTGGGGAGACGGCGATGTTTGCGGGTTGCGGACCGACAGAAGCGTGGAGTGCTGGGGAAATTTTATTGAGGTCGATGTTTACACCCCGTATCTTTCTCCTCCGGAGGGGGAGTTCGTCTCGGTTTTCTTTGTTCCTAATGCTTGCGGTTTGCGTCCTAGCGGGGAGGTGGAGTGCTGGTCTGACGACAGAGTTTGGCCGCAGCCAGAGCCTGAGGATTACCGCTCTGCTGTGTACGGGGAGGGAAACGCCTGCGGTTATCATTACGGGGCGCGGTTGTGTTGGGAGTCGGGGGCCGGTTCACCTGAGGAGGTTACAGGGATCGTCAAGGGGTCTAACTATTATTGCGGTTTGCGCCCTAGCGGGGAAGCAGTTTGTGATTACTTTGATGATTACTTTGTCCGGGATGGACGCGAGCCTCACCGTCACCCGCAGGGTGAGTCCCCGGTGGAGCCCCCCGAGGGGCCGTTCGCGGTTTTGGCGTCTAGCGGGAATTTTGTTTGCGGTTTGCGCCCCGGGGGGGCGGTGGAGTGTTGGGGGATGAACACTTACGGGCAGTCCTCCCCCCCGGAGGGCAGGTTCACACAGTTAAAAGTGGGATGGGACACATTCGCGTGCGGCCTGCGGCCCTCGGGTGAGTTGGAGTGCTGGGGTTACGGAGGCAGGCGAAGCAAGATCGTCCCTCCTAGAGGACCGCTCACAGGCGTTCACGCAGGTTGGGGTGGCCACGAGGTAATATTTACCCCTGAGAGGGACGAAGGCAGGTGGGGGGACTGGGGGTATTCCTGCGGTTTGCGCCCTGATCAGTCCGTGGAGTGCTGGGGCGACGACGAAGGGTACGAACGCTACGGGGAGTGGGGGATCGTTTTAGAGGATACAGCTATCAGGGTTCACCACCCAGAGGGGGAGTTCACCGAGGTGGGGGTGGGGAGGCAGGAGGCCTGCGGTCTGCGTCCCACAGGAGTGGTGGAGTGCTGGGGCGCAGCCTGGATGAAACCCGAGGACTGGACCTGGAGCCCCGCCTATGACATCCGCAGAGGCGAAGGCGGAGGCTATGCGGCTCTCAGCGTGGGAGGCGACTACTCCTGCGCCTTGCTTAAAGACAGCGGCGCAATGGACTGCTGGAGCACCGACCGAAGCGAAACCTACCAACTAGCCGGACCCTACACAGCCGTAAGCGCAGGCTACAACCACCAATGCGGCGTCCTCACAACAGGAGACATCCACTGCTGGGAAGGCAAAAACTCAGAAGAACGGTGGTGGGGAGAAATCACCTTCCCTTCCGAAGAGACAAACTGAGTTGATGCTGGTGAACGCAATCCTAGTTTTACGCCTATTGAGCTCATCACCTTGGCGTCGTTGGAGAGGGAACTTCCCTTCTGAGGGTCTTCGCAGGAGCGGGTTACGGTGACTGTTAGTATCCGGCTGCGTTCGGGGGTTTGTCTGGCTGTTGTTTTGGTGGTGTCGGCTTGCGCGGGCGGCGCGCCCTCGGTTGAGCCTCCGCCTCTAGGTGAGCCTCCTCAGAGGTCTGCGGTTTCGCCGACCTCGGTGACAGCGGGCGGGGGTAATGGTTCGTTGGGGACTGTTTCTTCGTCTACGGTTGTTTCCCCGCCGGTTGTTCCTACGACGCCGGGTGTCCCTCCGACGGAGTTTGGGGGTGATCTTGGTGGGGTGTTTGTGGATGTGAGCGCTGGTTTCGGTTATTCGTGTGGTCTGCGTGAGGGGGGTGGGGTGGAGTGCTGGGAGTGGGGTGGGGCTTCTGTGCCGTCTGATTGGTGGGATAGAGTACTCCGGAGGTGGAGTGAGGATACTGTTGGCGCTGTCGTTCCTGGGGGTGTTTTCGTTTCGGTGAGTGCTGGGTTTGGGAATGCTTGCGGGCTGCGCCCTTCGGGGGTGTTGGTGTGTTGGGGTCGTAAACGTGATGTTGTGGTTTCTGCGCCTGAGGGTGTGTTCACAGAGGTGTCTGTGGGGCTTGAGCATGCGTGCGGTGTGCGGATAGATGAGAAAGTGACGTGTTGGGGTTCTACTAGTTGGCGTCAGCCTGTTGATTTCCCTCCGGAGGGGGTGTTCGTTGATTTCGCGTTGGCTAAAAGTTTCGGGTGTGGTGTGAGGGTGGGGGGCTCGGTGGAGTGCTGGGGGGACGGTTATACTGCCGGAGGGACTGCTGGTGAGTTGCCACTGCCGGAGGGGGACTTTCAGAGCGTTTACGCCGGGTTGGGTAACTTCAATGTTTGCGGGTTGCGGACCGACGAGAGGGTGGAATGTTGGGGGAATTTCATTGAGGTTGATGTTTATAATCCGTATCTTTCCCCTCCAGAGGGGGAGTTCTCCTCTATCTTATTCGTGGGTAGCTTTTCTTGCGGTTTGCGCCCGGGTGGGGAGGGGGAATGCTGGTCTGTTGACGGCAGCAGTTGGGCGCCTCCCGAGCCCGGGGATTATCCCGATGCGGTGTACGGGGAGGGAAACGCCTGCGGTTACGTTTACGGGGTGCAGTATTGTTGGGAATCGGGGACTGGTTTGCCTGAGGAAGTCACGGGGATCGTTGAGGGCTTCAATTATTTATGTGGGCTGCGCCCGGGCGGGGAAGTAGTTTGTGATTACTTTGATGATTACTTCGTTCCTTATGGTGAACGCTACCTTTACCGTTTCCCGCAGGGTGAGTCCCCGGTGGAGCCCCCTGAGGGGCCGTTCACCGCCTTGGTGTCTAGTTTTCGTTTTGTTTGCGGTCTGCGCCCAGGTGGGACAGTGGAGTGCTGGGGGACGAACACTTACGGGGAATCTTCTCCCCCTGAGGGCAGGTTCACCCAAATCAAAGCAGGGCACTCATTCGCGTGTGGCCTGCGACCCTCAGGTGAATTGGAGTGCTGGGGTTACGGAGGCTATCGAAGCAGAATCATTCCCTCCAGAGGAGCGCTCACCGCTGTTCACGCAGGCTGGGGCGGCCTTGAAGTACGCAGACAAACTGGCACATTTTCATCTAGAAGGGATTGGGGGTATTCCTGCGGTCTGCGCCCCGACCGGTCAGTGGAGTGCTGGGGCGACTTAGGGCCAGGAGGGCGGAGTCGTGCTGTGGATGATGTGGATACAGCTATCAGGGTTCACCACCCCGAGGGGGAGTTCACCGAGGTGGGGGTAGGGAAGCAGGAAGCCTGCGGGCTGCGCCCCTCAGGGGTGGTGGAGTGCTGGGGCGCCGCCTGGATGAACCCTGAAGACTGGAGCCCCGCCCACGACGTCCGCGGCGGCGAAGGGGAAGGCTATGAGGCTCTCAGCGTGGGGGGCGAGTACTCCTGCGCTTTGCTTCGCGGCAGCGGGGCGGTGGACTGCTGGAGCACCGACCGCAGCGAAACCTACCAACTAGCCGGCCCCTACACAGCCGTAAGCGCAGGCTACGGGCACCAATGCGGCGTCCTCACAACAGGAGACATCCACTGCTGGGAGGGCAAAAACTCAGAAGAACGGTGGTGGGGAGAAATCACCATCCCCGCCGAAGAGGAAAACTGAGTTGATGCTAGTGAACGCAATCCTAGTTTTACGCCTATTGAGCTCATCACCTTGGCGTCGTTGGAGAGGGAACTTCCCTTCTGAGGGTCTTCGCAGGAGCGGGTTACGGTGACTGTTAGTATCCGGCTGCGTTCGGGGGCTTGTCTGGCTGTTGTTTTGGTGGTGTCGGCTTGCGCGGGCGGCGTATCTCCAGGTGAGCCTCCCGGGGGGCCTGAGGTTGGACTCTATCGGGGGTCCGCGGTTTCGTCGACTTCGACTGCCGCGGGTGGTGGTAGTGATTCGTCGGTGACTGTTTCTTCTTCGTCTACGGTTGTTGGGGAGGCGCCTTGGTCGGTGCCCTCGGTTCCGGTGGGGGCTGCCACTTCTGTGGTTGCCCCTCCGACGGAGTTTGGGGGTGATCTTGGTGGGGTGTTTGTGGATGTGAGTGCTGGTTTGGGTTATTCGTGTGGTTTGCGTGAGGGGGGCGGGGTGGAGTGCTGGGAGTGGGGCAGGGATTGGGGCGGGTCTTCCTTGTGGGCTGATTGGTGGAAGAGATTCCCCAGAAGTTGGGGAGATCCTGTTGGTGCTGCCGTTCCTGAGGGTGTGTTCTCCTCGGTGAGCGCTGGTTTCGGTAATGCTTGCGGGCTGCGCCCTTCGGGTGTGTTGGTGTGTTGGGGGCGTAATCGTGATGTTGTGGTTTCCCCCCCTGGGGGTGTGTTCACTGAGGTGTCTGTAGGCTTTGAGCATGCGTGCGCTGTCCGGGTGGATAAGAAGGTGGTTTGTTGGGGTTCTACTGGGTGGCGCGAGCCTGTTGATTTCCCTCCGGAGGGAGTGTTCGTTGATTTCGCGTTGGCTAATGGTTTCGGTTGCGGTGTGAGGGCGGGGGGTTCGGTAGAGTGCTGGGGGGGCGGTTACACTGACTATTGTAAGGGGCCGTGCGGCGAGTTGCCGCTTCCGGAGGGGGACTTCGTGAGTGTTCACGCCTGGTGGGGAGACAACCATATTTGCGGGTTGCGGACCGACAGAAGCGTGGAATGCTGGCGGAGTATCTTGGAGGACAATAATTACTCATATCTTTCTCCTCCAGAGGGGGAGTTCGTCTCGGTTTTCTTTGTTCCTAATGCTTGCGGTTTGCGTCCTAGCGGGGAGGTGGAGTGCTGGTCTGATGACAGAGTTTGGCCGCAGCCAGAGCCCGAGGATTACCGCTCTGCTGTGTACGGGGAGGGAAACGCCTGCGGTTATCACTACGGGGCGCGGTTGTGTTGGGAGTCAGGGGCCGGTTCGCCTGAGGAGGTTACAGGGATCGTCAAGGGGTCTAACTATTATTGCGGGTTGCGCCCGGGCGGGGAAGCAGTTTGTGATTACTTTGATGATTACTTTGTTCGGGATGGACGCGAGCCTCACCGTCACCCGCAGGGTGAGTCCCCGGTGGAGCCCCCCGAGGGGCCGTTCGCCGTCTTGTCGTCCAGCGGGAATTTTGTTTGCGGGTTGCGCCCTGGGGGGGTGGTGGAGTGTTGGGGGATGAACACTTACGGGCAGTCCTTCCCCCCGGAGGGCAGGTTCACACAGGTAAAAGTGGGATGGGACACATTCGCGTGCGGACTGCGGCCTTCAGGTGAGTTGGAGTGCTGGGGTTACGGAGGCAGGCGAAGCAAGATCGTTCCCCCTAGAGGACCGATCACAGGCGTTCACGCAGGCTGGGGCGGCCTTGAGGTAAGACTAGACCCTGAGGGGCATAAGAGCAGGTGGGGGGACTGGGGGTATTCCTGCGGTTTGCGCCCCGATCAGTCCGTGGAGTGCTGGGGCGACGACGCCGGGCGCGAACGCTACGGGGATCGGGGGATCGTTTTAGAGGATACAGCTATCAGGGTTCACCACCCAGAGGGGGAGTTCACCGAAATTGGAGTAGGTAAACACGAAGCCTGCGGTCTGCGCCCCACAGGAGCGGTGGAGTGCTGGGGAGCAGCCTGGATGAAACCCGAGGACTGGACCTGGAGCCCCGCCTATGACATCCGCGGCAGCGAAGGGGAAGGTTATGAGGCCCTCAGCGTGGGAGGCGAGTACTCCTGCGCCTTGCTAAAAGACAGCGGCGCGGTGGACTGCTGGAGCACCGACCGCAGCGAAACCTACCGACTAGCCGGCCCTTACACAGCCGTAAGCGCAGGCTACAACCACCAATGCGGCGTCCTCACAACAGGAGACATCCACTGCTGGGAAGGCAAAAACTCAGCAGAACGGTGGTGGGGAGAAATTACCTTTCCAGCCGAAGAGACAAACTGAGTTGATGCTAGTGAACGCAATCCTAGCTTTGTGCCTACTGAGATCGTCCCTTGGAGTCGTTGGAGAGGAAACTTCCTTTCTGAGGGTCTTCGCAGGAGCGGGTTACGGTGACTGTTAGTATCCGGCTGCGTTCGGGGGCGTGGCTGGCTGTTGTTTTGGTGGTGTCGGCTTGCGCGGGCGGCGCGCCCTCGGTTGAACCTCCGCCTCCAGGTGAGCCTCCTCAGGGGTCTGCGGTTTCGCCGACCTCGGTGACAGCGGGTGGGGGTAATGGTTCGTTGGGGACTGTTTCTTCTTCGTCTACGGTTGTTTTCCCTCCGGTTGTTCCTCCGCTGGAGGTTGGGGGTGATCCTGGTGGAATGTTTGTGGATGTGAGCGCTGGTTTCGGTTATTCGTGTGGTTTGCGTGAGGGGGGCGGGGTGGAGTGCTGGGAGTGGGGCGGGGCTTCTGTGCCGTCTGATTGGTGGGAGATAGTACTCCGGAATTGGAGTGAGGATCCTGTTGATGCTGAAGTACCTGGGGGTGTGTTTTCCCTGGTTAGCGCTGGTTTCGGTTATGCTTGCGGGCTGCGCCCTTCGGGTGTGTTGGTGTGTTGGGGTCGTAATCGTGATGTTGTGGGTTCCCCGCCTGGGGGTGTGTTCACTGAGGTGTCTGTGGGGCTTGAGCATGCGTGCGCCGTGCGGGTGGATGAGAAGGTGGTTTGTTGGGGTTCTACTGGGTGGCGCGAGCCTGTTGATTTCCCTCCGGAGGGGGTGTTCGTTGATTTCGCGTTGGCTAATGGTTTCGGTTGCGGTGTGAGGGCGGGGGGTTCGGTGGAGTGTTGGGGGGGCGGTTACACTGACTATTGCAGGGGTCCGTGCGGCGAGTTGCCTCTTCCGGAGGGGGAATTCCAGAGCGTTCACGCCTGGGATGGAGACAATCATGTTTGCGGGTTGCGGACCGACAGAAGCGTGGAATGCTGGAGGAATATCTTGGAGGACAATAATTACTCGTATCTTTCTCCTCCGGAGGGGGAATTCGCCTCCGTCTTCTTCGTGGGCAGCGTTCCCTGCGGTTTGCGTCCTAGCGGGGAGGCGGAGTGCTGGTCTGACGACAGAGTTTGGTCGCATCCCGAGCCTGGGGATCACCCCAATGCTGTGTACGGGGAGGGTAACGCCTGCGGTTATTACTACAGGGCGCGGTTGTGTTGGGAGTCGGGGGCCGGTTCGCCTGAGGAGGTCACAGGGATCGTTGAAGGGTCTAACTATTATTGCGGGTTGCGTCCGGGCGGGGAAGCAGTTTGTGATTACTTTGATGATTACTTTGTCCGGGATGGACGCGAGCCTCACCGTCACCCGCAGGGTGAGTCCCCGGTGGAGCCTCCCGAGGGGCCGTTCGCGGTTTTGGCGTCTAGCGGGAATTTTGTTTGCGGGTTGCGCTCCGGGGGGGCGGTGGAGTGTTGGGGGATGAACACTTACGGGCAGTCCTCCCCTCCGGAGGGCAGGTTCACTCAGGTAAAAGTGGGATGGGACACATTCGCGTGCGGTTTGCGGCCCTCGGGTGAGTTGGAGTGCTGGGGTTACGGAGGCAGGCGAAGCAAGATCGTCCCCCCTAGAGGACCGCTCACAGGCGTTCACGCAGGCTGGGGCGGCCTCCAAGTAAGGAGAGACACCAGCGCATTTTCGGAGAGGGCAGACTGGGGGTATTCTTGCGGGTTGCGCCCCGATCAGTCCGTGGAATGCTGGGGCGACGACGCCGCCGGGCACGAACGCTACGGGGAGTGGGGGATCGTTTTAGAGGATACAGCTATCAGGGTTCACCACCCCGAGGGGGAGTTCACCGAAATTGGAGTAGGTAAACACGAAGCCTGCGGGCTGCGCCCCACCGGAGTGGTGGAGTGCTGGGGCGCAGCTTGGATGAACCCCGAAGACTGGAGCTGGAGTCCCGCCTATGACGTCCGCAGCGGCGAAGGCGGAGGCTATGCGGCCCTCAGCGTGGGAGGCGACTACTCCTGCGCCTTGCTTAAAGACAGCGGCGCTGTGGACTGTTGGAGCACCGACCGCAGCGAAACCTACCAACTTGCCGGCCCCTACACAGCCGTAAGCGCAGGCTACGGTCACCAATGCGGCGTGCTGGCAACAGGAGATGTCCACTGCTGGGAGGGCGAAAACCCACAAGAGCAGCGCTGGGAAGAAATCACCATCCCCGCCGAAGAGGCAAACTGAGTTGATGCTAGTGAACGCAATCCTAGTTTTACGCCTATTGAGATCGTCCCTTGGAGTCGTTGGAGAGGGAACTGCCCTTCTGAGGGTCTTCGCAGGAGTCAGTGGCGGTGACTGTTAGTATCCGGCGGCGTTCGGGGGCGTGGCTGGCTGTTGTTTTGGTGGTGTCGGCTTGCGCGGGTGGAGCGCCCTCGGTTGAGCCTCCGCCTCTAGGTGAGCCTCCTCAGGGGTCTGCGGTTTCGCCGACCTCGGTGACAGCGGGCGGGGGTAATGATTCGTCGGTGACTGTTTCTTCTTCGTCTACGGTTGTTGGGGAGGCGCCTTGGTCGGTGCCCTCGGTTCCGGTGGGGGCTACCACTTCTGTGGTTGCCCCTCCGACGGAGCTTGGGGGTGATCTTGGTGGGGTGTTTGTGGATGTGAGCGCTGGTTTGGGTTATTCGTGTGGTTTGCGTGAAGGGGGTGGGGTGGAGTGCTGGGAGTGGGGCAGGGATTGGGGCGGGTCTTCCTTGTGGGCTGATTGGTGGAAGAGAGTATTCAATAGGTGGAGTGATGATCCTGTGGATGCTGTGGTACCTGAAGGTGTGTTTGTTTCGGTGAGTGCTGGTTTCGGTAATGCTTGCGGGTTGCGCCCTTCAGGTGTGTTGGTGTGTTGGGGTCGTAATCGTGATGTGGTGGTTTCCCCGCCTGGGGGTGTGTTTACTGAGGTGTCTGTGGGGTTTGAGCATGCGTGCGCTGTGCGGGTGGATGAAGAGGTGGTTTGTTGGGGTTCTACTGGGTGGCGTCAGCCTGTTGATTTCCCTCCAGAAGGTGTATTCCTTGACTTCGCGTTAGCTAATACTTTCGGGTGTGGTGTGAGAGTAGGTGGCTCGGTGGAGTGCTGGGGGGACGGTTACACTTACCACGGTTATACTGCCACTGGAGAGCGTGTTGCGGGCGAGTTGTCGTTCCCGGAAGGGGAGTTCGAGAGTGTTCACACCCGGTTGGGAGGGTCCGATGTTTGCGGGTTGCGGACCGACGGGAGCGTGGAATGCTGGGGGAATTTCATTGAGGTCGATGTTTACAACCCGTATCTTTCCCCTCCGGAGGGTGTGTTTGCATCTGTTTTCTTCGTGGGCCGCATTCCTTGCGGTTTGCGTCCTAGCGGGGAGGCGGAGTGCTGGTCTACAGACGGCAGCAGTTGGTCGCATCCGGCGCCCGGAGATTTTCCCTATTCCGATGCGGTGTTCGGGGAGGGAAACGCCTGCGGCTACCACTACGGGGCGCGGTATTGTTGGAAGTCGGGGGACGCTTCGTCTGAGGAGGTCACAGGGATCGTTGGGGGTCTCAACTATTTTTGCGGGTTGCGTCCGGGCGGGGAAGCAGTCTGTGATTACTTTGATGATGCCTTCAATCCCAATGGTGAATACTCCTTTCCTCGTTTCCCGCAGGGTGAGTCTCCAGTGGAGACCCCCGAGGGGCCATTCACCGTCTTGACGTCCAGTTGGGATTTTGTTTGCGGGTTGCGCCCCACAGGAGTGGTGGAGTGCTGGGGTTACGGAGGCAGGCGAAGCAAGATCGTCCCTCCTAGAGGACCGCTCACAGGCGTTCACGCAGGTTGGGGTGGCCACGAGGTAATATTTACCCCTGAGAGGGACGAAGGCAGGTGGGGGGACTGGGGGTATTCCTGCGGTTTGCGCCCTGATCAGTCCGTGGAGTGCTGGGGCGACGACGAAGGGTACGAACGCTACGGGGAGTGGGGGATCGTTTTAGAGGATACAGCTATCAGGGTTCACCACCCAGAGGGGGAGTTCACCGAGGTGGGGGTGGGGAGGCAGGAGGCCTGCGGTCTGCGTCCCACAGGAGTGGTGGAGTGCTGGGGCGCAGCCTGGATGAAACCCGAGGACTGGACCTGGAGCCCCGCCTATGACATCCGCAGAGGCGAAGGCGGAGGCTATGCGGCTCTCAGCGTGGGAGGCGACTACTCCTGCGCCTTGCTTAAAGACAGCGGCGCAATGGACTGCTGGAGCACCGACCGAAGCGAAACCTACCAACTAGCCGGACCCTACACAGCCGTAAGCGCAGGCTACAACCACCAATGCGGCGTCCTCACAACAGGAGACATCCACTGCTGGGAAGGCAAAAACTCAGAAGAACGGTGGTGGGGAGAAATCACCTTCCCTTCCGAAGAAGCAACCTAAACAGAGGTCGCCCCGTCAGCAGGTCGGGCTACTTGGCGAATGCCCACCAGCGCCCGCGCCTGTGTTCCAACTCCAGTTCTAGGTCGAAGCATTGGCTAAGATTTTCGTTGGTCAGAACCTCGTCCGCCCCGCCAGCGGCTATCGCTTTGCCCTCTCGCAGCAGCAGGACGTGTTCGAACCCCGAAGGGATTTCCTCGGTGTGGTGGGTCACAAGCACGGTCGGCGGCGTGGATGGGTCTTTGCTCAAGTCGTCGAGGGTGCGGATAAGGCTCTCCCTGCCCGCTAGGTCTAGAGCGGCCGTGGGCTCGTCGAGCAGCAGAAGCGCAGGGTCGGTCATCAGCGTCCGGGCGATCTGAACCCGCTGACGCTCTCCCGAAGACAGCGATCCGAAAGGATGATCTGCCAAGTGCACTACGCCCAGACGATTAAGCAGGGAACAGGCCTTTTCGCGCTCAGCGTCGCTGTATTCGTGCCACCAGGGCTCGAGGGCGCCGTGGACAGCCGTCACGACCACGTCGACGGCCGAGATGCTCGGACGCAACCCGTCTGAAAGGAAAGCAGCTGCGTAACCCACCAGGTGCCTCATGCGCCGGACGTCCACCCGCCCCAGGCGTCTGCCGAGCACCTCTACTTCGCCCTCCGAGGGGTGCAGGTAAAGCGCCGCCACCCGCATGAGGGTGGACTTACCTGCCCCGTTGGGGCCCAGCACGACCCAGCGTTGTCCTGCGAGCACGCTCCAGTTGATGCCGTCGAGCAGGCGGCGGCCGTCGCGTACCACGCTTACTTCCCTGAGTCGCAGTGCAGGGGCGTCGGCGGCCATTCCGCCGGCTGCAGGTTCGGAGACGGCGGAGTTCAAGGTTGTACGCCGTTCCTGCCGTCGCCGTCCCCCGTGCCGCGCCGCCCGTTCCCGCCTCTGCCCCCCGTGCCGCGCCGCCCGCCGTCCCTGCCGTCCCCGCCCCCCGTGCCGCGCCTACCGCCGTCCCCGCCCCCCGCGTGCGTTTGCCAAGCTTCGTACATGCGTTTGTAGCGCCCGCCCTCGGCGAGGAGTTCGTCGTGGCTGCCGATTTCCACGATGCGCCCGCCGTCCACTACGGCGATGCGTTCTGCTCGCATGGCTGTGGCGAGTCTGTGGGCGATGATGATGGCGGTACGTCCTTTCAGCAGCACGTCGAGGGCGCGTTCTATCAGTGCCTCGGAGCGCAGATCAAGGTTAGACGTGGCCTCGTCGAGGATGAGCACCCTAGGTCGAGCCAGAAACGCTCGGGTCAGCGCCAGGAGTTGGCGCTCCCCTGCGGACAGAGACGCCCCCCGCTCGTGGCAGAACGTGTCGAGGCCGTCGGGCAGGCTTTCGATTAACTCTTCGAGTCCGACCTGGTGGCAGGCCTCTAGGACTTCTTCTTCGGAGGTGTCTGCTCGTGCGAAGGTGATGTTGGAGCGGATGCTGTCGGCGAACAGGAACGGCTCCTGCGGAACCACTCCGAGTTGCCTGCGAAGCGAATCCAGTTTCACGTCTACTAGATCCGTGCCGTCTATCAGCACGCGGCCCTTGTCGGGGTCGTAGAAGCGTATGGCCAGTTTTGCGATGGTGGATTTCCCGGCGCCTGTCTCTCCCACGATGGAAAGGCTGCTGCCGGCCGGGATCTCTAGGCTCACTCCTTTCAGCACAGGTTCCTCAGGCGTATACCCGAATTGCACGTCTTCGAATGTGATGCGCCCGCGCACCGGTGGCAATTCCACTGCTCCGGGAGCTTCTGGGACGTCGACGGGGGTGTTCAGGAGTTCTCTCAGTTTGACGACCGAAGCCTGTCCTTGTTGGTAGGCGTTGTAAAGGTTGACCAGTTGTTGTATTGGAGCGAAGAATGCCGTCAGGTAGAGGGCGAAGGCGGTCAGTTCGCCCAGGCTGAGGCGGCCGTCTACCACGAACCACCCTCCCACCCCCAGCACGGCGGCCTGGGCGATGATCCCCACCCCCTCGGTTGCGGAGCCGTAGATGGTGGAGACGCGGGAGGTCTCCACGTTGGCCAACTCGTGGTAGCCGATCCGGTTGCGGTGCGCTGCGATGTTCTGGCGGCGGCGGCCGGTGGCGGTGATGACTCGGATGCCGGCGAGATTCTCTGAAAGATCGGAGAGCAGTTCGGCTATCCGGTCGCGCACGCGCCCGTAGCTCACTTCGGAGACTCGGCGAAACCACAAGGAGGCGGCGAACGCGGCGGGTCCCACCACGGCGACGGCTATTGCGGCGAGCCCCGCGTTCAGATAGAAGAGAACGCCGGTGATAGTGAGGAGGGTGAGAGCTTGGACGACCATCACCACTAGACCTTCCTGCAGCAGCATCGTGAGGGCTTCGATGTCGCTGGTCATCCGCGTCATCACCACTCCGGCCCGCTCTCGTGTGTAGTAGTCCAGAGAGAGGCGCTGCAGGTGGGAGAAAACCTTCACCCTAAGCCCGTGCATGAGCCGCTCGCCCAGGCGTCCTCCCATGGCCGTCCTCAGGCGTCCTGCCGCTACATGGGCGAGCACCGTCAGCAGGTAGATGCCCGTAACGATGGCGAGCAGGTCGAAACGCCCCCCAACGACGCCCGAGTCGATTCCGATCTGTGTGAGCAGGGGGCCGGCTTGCAGAGCGAGGGTCTCCGCAATCACCAGAGCGAGTACCAGAATCACGCGTCGTCGGTGCGGGGCGAGCAGCGAGAACAGGCTGAGACGCCCTTCGGGCGCCGGGGCGTGCTCGAAGTTGACCTCCTCGGGGGGGTGCTCTGGTTCCTCTGCGAGGATGACCTTGGCCTTTGAGGTCATTTCCGAGGGGATGCCCGAGAACGGCAAGCCTGAAGCCGTGTTGATCTGAGAGGATGACTGCGTCGGGCCGACGAACCCTCCGCCTCCTACGCCGAAACCCATCAGGCCTCCTTGGCCTGACTTTCGGCCAGCACTCGGGCGTAACGGGGCTCGGAGGCGAGAAGTTCGTGGTGGCTGCCAGCCGCCGCCACCCGCCCGCCTTCGGTGAAGACCACCCTGTCTGCCAAGGAGATGGTGGAGAGGCGGTGTGATATCACCAGCATGGAGCGCTCCCCCCCTGCCCTCAGCCCAGCAAAGATGGCCGCCTCGACCTCAGAATCCACTGCGCTGGTGGCGTCGTCGAGCAGCAGGACGGCGGGGTCGGCGAGCAGGGATCGAGCTATGGCTACCCGTTGGCGCTGCCCGCCCGAGAGGGTGTAGCCGCGCTCGCCCACCAGAGCGTCGTAGCCGTCGGGGAGGTCTCCGATGAACTCGTGAATCTGCGCCGCGTCAGCAGCCGCTTGGATTTCATCTCCGGTGGCGGTGGGGCGTCCGTAGGCGATGTTGTCGCGCAGGGACGTGGAGAACAGGAAGGGCTCGTCGAAAACGACCCCCACGTGATGGCGGAGACAGGCCAGGTTAAGCGTCCTGACGTCGTGGCCGTCTAGACGGACGGCGCCGCTTTGAGCGTCGTAGAAACGGGCAGCTAGGCGCACGGCAGTGGACTTTCCGCAGCCAGTGGGACCCACCAGCGCCACCACCTCGCCTGGCTGGATTTGGAAGGAGAAGCCGTTCAAGATTTCTCGCTCTACGCGCCCTGATGCGTCCGTATAGCCGAAGTTCACTTCGTCGAACTCCAGAGCACCCTGGGCTCGTTGGAGTATCAGGGCGCTGGGGGGCTCGACGATTTCCGGCTCGGTGTCGAGCACCTGGTACACGCGGCTGGCTGCAGCGGCCGCCCTCTGGGTTTGCATCAGAAGGAAGCCGAACATCCTGAAAGGTACTTGGAGCATTATCACGTACGCGTTGAAGGCGAAGAGCGTGCCGATGGTGACGTCGCCGCGGATCGCCAGCCAACCGCCGTAGAGAAGCACCAACCCCATGGCGATGCGCGGCAGGGCTTCGAGAATGGGGTTGTAGCGCGCCCTCACCTCCACGCTCCGGACGGACGCCCACTGCAGGCGGCGGGACGCCTTGGAGAGTTTGGCGATTTGGGAGCGCTCGGCGGCGAACGACTTGACGACCCTCGCTCCTCCTACGTTCTCGTCCACTATGGCTGCTACTTCGGCCATGCGGCCTTGAATGATCCAGGACAGCGGCAGCACTAGGTTGCGGAAGCGGGTTCCTACCACTCCAAGCACCGGAAGGGTGGCGAGGGCGACGAACGTCAACGGAACGTGGATTGTCAGCATAAAGGCCAAGGCCAAGCAGAAGGTGAGGAATGACATGATTCCCAGAGGGGCGAACGCCAGCAGAATCTGGATGGAGCGGATGTCGCTGTTGGCGCGGGAGATCACGTCGCCGGAGGCGGTGTGGTCGTAGAAAGAAAAGGAGAGGCGGCTGAGGTGGCGGTGGAGCAGCGCCCGCAGTTCGGAGTCGACTCGAAACGCCAGCTTGAACAGGGAGTGACGATAGGCGCCGCCGAAAATCATCCTGGACAGCGCAAGTCCCGCGAGGATGAGCGCCAGACCGAATAGGTCGCTGCGTCTGCCGTCGGCGGCGGCGTCGATCATCGCCCGGGCGGCGGCTGGTACTGCCACCACGGCTGCGAGGGCGATGATTCCGGAAATAACGCCTACCGCTAGCAGCCCGCGGTGTGCGGCTACGACGGGCAGCAGCCTGCGGAACCATCCCCGGGCGGGGTCGGGGTGGATGTCGGCAAGCGGCGGGGGGAACTCCTCTTTGATGGCCAGCGGTTCGAAGAGTTCCGTCGGCGTCGCCCCTCCGCTGCGGTCGCCGCCTCCGCGGCCTCTTCCGCCGCCTCCGCGGCTGGCGCGGCTGGCGCTCCCGGCGCTCTTTTGGTCTCTGCCTGCTCCGCCGGCGCTCCTTGCTTGCTTGCCGCTTCGGCCTGATCCCACCCGCGGGCGTCTGGACGGCCTCAACTTGGGCAGGCGAGCGTCTTGGTCCGTGTCTTGATCTGAGGTGAGGGGGTGGGCATCAGGGTCATGTGAGCAGAGAACTGACCCGCAAGGCTAATGGGGCGGCTCCCCGCCGGGTCTTCTCTTCCTGCGCAGCTACCCTGCGCTGCCCGTCCTGCGCCACCCGTCCTGCGCCTGCCGTCCTGCGCAGCTACCCTGCGCCTGTCGCTCTGTGCTGCCGCCCGCAGCCTGCCGCTCTGCGCCACCCGCCCGAAGCTGGGTTGCTCGAAGCTAGGCTGTGAGGTGATCGGAACTGCCCTAGGACTTCTGGCTGTCTTCGCACTAATCGGCATCAACGCTTGTTTCGTGGCTGCCGAATTCTCCCTCGTCTCGGTGGATCGCTGGCGGGTGGCGGAGGCTGCGGGCGCGGGCAGGCGCTCCGCTCGGATTGCGATGAAGCACTTTGAGCGCATGACGTTCTACATATCGGGCACTCAGTTGGGCGTGACAGTCGTGTCGTTGCTGCTGGGCTGGCTTGCGGAACCTCTGATCGCAGACCTTCTGGCGAGGACTCTCCTCCCCGGCCTCAGCCTCTCGGCGGCGAGGGCCGTCTCCGTGGCGGTTGCGTTCCTGATCGTCACCTCGCTGCAGATTGTCCTCGGTGAACAGGTGCCCAAGATGCTGGCGATAGCCCGATCCCTGCGGACAAGCCTCTTCTTTGCCCGCCCGATGCGCGTCTACGGCTACCTGAGCCTTCCGTTTATCGCAGTTATCAGTCGGACCACCACCCGAATTGTGCGCCTGTTCGGCATCGAACCCATCCCCGAACTCCGTTCGGTCTTGACGTTGACAGAACTCGAGCACGTGGTTAAGTCTTCCGGGCGCAGCGGGGAACTGGATTCGGGGGATGTGCAGTTGCTGACCCGTTCTTTGCGCTTCTTCGACAAGACGGCTGCAGAGGCTCTCGTTCCCAGGGTGGAGGTGGTTACCGTTCGTCCAGAGGACACGCTGGACGAACTGGTCTTGACGTCGGCGAAAAGCGGGTTTTCCCGTTTCCCGGTGGTTGAAGAGGAACTCGACTTCGTGGTGGGCGTGGTGGGCGTCAAGGCGGTGCACAAGGTGCCGCGGGAGGAGCGTTCCAAGTTGACCGCGGCCGAGTTGATGAGCGAGGCGCTGGCCGTCCCCGACGGAGCGGAACTCGGACGTCTGCTGGGTGAGATGAGCCGTCGCCGTCAGTCGCTGGCGATCGTGGTGGACGAGCACGGCGGAACCGTTGGCATCATCACCATAGAAGACATCGTGGAGGAGATCGTCGGGGAGATCGGCGACGAGCACGACCTGGAGGCGCACTTCACTCAGCCGACTGAGCCCGGGGTGCGGCTTCTGGACGGGGATCTGAGCACCGACCAGGTGGAGGAGCAGGCCGATCTGCGACTGCCCGGAGGCCCTTACGAGACTCTGGCGGGATTCGCTCTTTACAACCTGGGGAGAATTCCTGTGAAGGGGGATTCCTTTGACTGGGGGAGGTGGCATTTTGAAGTTGCGGAGATTTTGAAGAGGAGGATCGTCTCGGTGTGGGTGTCGGAGCGGCCGAGTGAGGATTCCGGCGGCGAGGGCGGCTCCGGCTTTCAAGGTTCAGGTCGGCGGGTTTCCGCAGACGGCGAAGAAAGGGAGGTTTCGTGACTGTGGTCTCAGGCCTCCTGGCGATCTTGTTCCTGGGTGCGAACGCCTTCTTCGTTGCGGCTGAGTTTGCGCTGGTGGCTTCGTCGAGAGCCCGCCTAGAGGTGCTGGCCGAGGGCGGCAACCGGCGCGCTCGGGCGGCGCTGGGCGCCAAGCGGGACTTGCGCGTGCAGCTCGCCGGCGTTCAACTTGGCAACACGATGGCCTCGCTGGGGCTGGGGTTCCTTGTGGAGCCGGCGGTGGCGGAGGTCATGGATCCGCTCCTGGGCGGGGTCGGCAGGGGGTTCTCCGTTACGGTCTCCATAGCCATCGTCGTTGTCCTGCATGTGCTTTTTGGGGAACTGGTTCCCAAGAATGCCGCCCTTAGCCGTCCGGATGCTCTGATGATGTGGCTTGCGCCGGCTCTGCGGTTGTTCGTCGGGACGTTCCGGCCGCTCATCTGGGGGCTCGACAAGTTGGCCTCCGCCGGGGCTCGGCTGTGCGGAGTTAGGCCGTCGGAAATGGTTGAAGAGCCGCATGGCCCGGAGGACATTTCGGGGATGTTGGCCGAATCGCGGGGCGAAGGTCTGATAGACGAGTTTGAACACTCGCTGTTGACTGCGGCTCTGGAACTCGGAAAGCGCCCCGTTTCCTCAGCGATGGTGCCGCGTTCTGAAATCGTAGGAATCCCCCGTGGGGCCACCGCCGCAGAAGCTGAACGACTGGTGGTGAGCAGCGGGCACTCTCGTCTGCTCGTCGGAGACCCCGACCGGCCCGACGGCTTCGTGCATGCCAAGGATCTGCTGGCTTTCGATCAGAAGATGATGAACGCTCCCGTGTCCGCCTCCTGCATTCGGAGAGCTCTGGTGTTCCCGGCGGATTCGACGCTTGAAGAACTGCTGTTGCAGATGCGTCGGATGCGGGTTCACTTAGCGGTCATCCGTGAGGATTCGGAGACCGTCGGACTCCTGACGCTGGAAGACGTGCTCGAACTCCTGGTGGGCGAGATCAGGGATGAAAGCGATGTTGGATAACCTGTGGATAATGTTCATTAGGGCTCTGAGTCTGTTCGTCCTGTGTCTGCTGATGCTGGCTGCGGTGCCAGTTGCGGCTCAAGGCGAACTAGAAAGCGCTAGGGAGAGGGTGTCTGAGCTTCAAAGCGAGGTCGACGCCCTGTTTGAGAAGGTGCGCGAGGCGCAAAATCGAGTGGATGCGGCGGGTGCCGTCTACTGGGACGCCGACCACGAGCTCTACGAACTGCGCAACGAGATCGACTTAGCGTCTCAAGAGGAAGCGGAACTCTTGGGGATCGTGGTGGAAATGCGGGGACGGATAACGGAGATCGCCATCCAGCGGTACGTCAATTCCGGCAAGCCTTCGCCCATCTTGGCCGGAGAGGACATCAGCCGCCAGGCGGTGATAGATGCGCTGGCCAGGTTCGTGAGCGAGGGGGCGCTGGACATTCTCGACGACTACCGCCTTGCCCTCGACGACCTTGCCGAGGTACAAGAGCGGCTTGCCTTTCAGACGGCCCTACAGCAGGATCTCATTGCTGAGGCCGAGGTTGCCTGGCGGGCGGTTGAGCAAGATCTTGCGGTAATCGGCGACACCTACCTGGATGTAGCGGCAAAGCTCTACGAGCAGGATCGGATACTCGACGCCCTTGAAGAGGATGAACGCCGGCGTCTGGCGGAGGAACTCAGGCGCAGACAGGCCGAGCAGGCCCGCCGCATAGAGGCCGCCCGTTTGGCTGCGGAGCGTAGGGCTGCATCGGAAGAGGCTGCCCGCCGGCAGGTTCAAACGCCGCCCCCTCAGGCGTCTTCGCTGCTCCGCACCGCGTCGGGGTGGGTGTGCCCGCTGGCTGGCCCGTTCAGCCACGTGGACGACTACGGAGCGCCGCGACACCATGGGGGCTGGCACAAGGGCAACGACCTGATCGCACCCATCGGCACTCCGGTGCTGGCCGTTGAGAGCGGTCGGCTGGAGCATCGTTTCAACAGGATCGGCGGAAACTCCGCCTACATCTATGCAGATTCGGGGAACTACTACTACAACACGCACCTGTCGGCCTATGAGAACGTGGGCGTCGGGTGGGTGCCGGCGGGGACGGTCATCGGTTATGTGGGCGAGACGGGCAACGCCGCCCCGATTCCCCACCTTCATTTTGAATATCACAAAGGCGGAAGGGGTAACTACATAAACCCCTATCCGATCGTGCGCGAAGCCTGTTTCTGACCCCGATGTGTGTTGGGGGGGGGGTTGTGGATAGTGAGTGAGGCCGCCGGGGGCGGAGCGGCTTTGCGCAGGTGAGGGTTGGGGCGGTTGAGGCGCCCTTTAGAGGGGCTCGCGTAGGGTGGCTCGTCGGCGTGAGAGGCCGGCTAGAGCCCGGCTAGAGCCCGACGGACGTCAAGGATCCAGATTTTCCGCTTCCAGCGCCTTGAGCGACCTTTTCGCAGCCTCGGTGATAGGCCCGGGGCAGGACGGCAAGTCCGCTCCGTCCACGCTGCGTACGGGGTGTACTCCTCGTGTGGCCGAGGACAAGAACGCCTCTTCGGCGTCGTGCAGGGCCGACAGCGGCAGCGAGGTTTCTTTGGCTTCGGTGATTTCCAGCAGAAGCCCTCTGGTGATGCCTGCGAGGCATCCCGAGGTCAGTGGGGGTGTGAGCAACTTGCCTTCGTGCACCACGAAAACGTTGGTTCCGGTTCCCTCGCAGAGATCCCCGCGGGTGTTTGCAAAGATGGCCTCCCCCGCCCCCGCTTCCCTGGCCCACATGAGGGCGCGCACGTTCTCGGCGTACGAAACTGATTTTACGCCAACTAGGGCTCCCCGGTCGTTGCGCACCCAGGGGGCGGTCAGCACCGAGACGTCGGGCGGCCAGCCTTCGAACTCCTCTGCGGCGACGATCAGGCTGGAGGGACCGCATCCCCTAGCAGAGTTGAGTTCGCCGGCGCCGCTGCTGAGCGTGATCCGCAGCCTGCCTCGGGAGAGACCGCTGGCCGCCAGCAAATCATTGACCGCCTTTCTAACCCTGTCGGGGTCGGGGCTCTCCAACCCCAACGTCAACGCCGACCTGCTCAGGCGGTCAAGGTGCCTCCCAAGGGCGAAAGCCTGCCCGGAGATCACGCGCATCATTTCAAAGACCCCGTCGCCGACGATCAGTCCGTGATCACGAGGCGAGACATTTGCTCGGTCTTCCGGGCGAATGTCCCCGTTGATCCAAACCAGGCTCTTGTTCATACGGCGAGATTAGCGAATAAGCCGTGCGCAGGGTAGATCGGCCCCGTCTGCGGCGCACGCTGGATTACCTTCCTCTGGTCACATCCGCTCAGACTGCCCCCGGTGGGGCGAGTTTGGTTCTCCCCGGCGCGGGCAGGGCGGGGGCGGGAACGCGCCGGCCGTCTCCGAAGGGGAAATGTCTCGCCTGCGTGCTACTGTTTTTGGAATATGGCCAGAGGTGAGAGTGCCCGCCGCGACCGGTCTCCGGCGGTTCCGCGTTCAGGAAAGGGGGCAGGGAAATCGACGGGTAGGTTTTCCCGCGGGGGTCGTGATGGCCGCGGACCGAAGAGTTTTGCAGCTTTCGCTCAACGCCCCACGCGCCGTTCCGACGCCATGCGCGACGTGCGGCGGGCGGCGAGCAAGGACGCAGGCGAGAGGAGACTGGCCAATCTCCTGCGTCCCAGTTTCGGGATGCTCGTCGTGGTCTTGATCTTGGCGGGAACGGCTTTCGTGGCCGTCGCTTACAACTTGCGGGACGTTCAAGCACGCCCGGTTCAAAACGAAGACCACTGGCACTCTCCCTACGGGGTCTGGGACTGTGCCGAGGGCGAGCAGGGCGGCTTCCTGCCGGCCTTCCAGAGCGACAACGACCCGTCGGGCATCCACTCCCACGGAGACGGGATCATCCATGTCCACCCGTTCTACGAACGCTCTTCGGGATACGAGGCCACGATGAAGCACTTCTTTGAGTCCATGGGAATTTCGGTGACCCCCGAGCGCATCGTTCTAGACAACGGCAGAGAACTGCCCGCGGGCGATGACTGCGGCGGGGAGCCGTCCATCATCGCTATAGCGCGCTGGGAGTTCGCTAGCTCCTCCGACGAAGCGCCGGAGGTGTTCACCGAGGGATTTGATGATTTGCGCTTCCTCAATAACGGAGAAGCTTGGACGATCGCCCGGATTCCGCAGGATGGGGAAATCCCGCCCCCGCCGCCGGAGAGAATTGCCTTCCTAGGGCAGGTCGACCCCAACGCCCTAAGAAGGGTGGACGACGAGGCCGATCCGGAAGCCGCCGAGGAGTGATCTCGCTTCCGGGGGGAAGCCGGCCATCCACGGCCGAATGAGACTGTCGGCGTTCTACCCTCCCGGCTTGACGTTTAACGAACCGACGCTCAACTCCGGAAAATCCGAGGCCGCCGAGTGACGGGGAACACCCGTGGGGTGAAGAGTGCGGTGGTTCTCGCAGGCGGACTGGGAACGCGTCTGCGCCCACTGACTCTTAATAGGCCTAAACAGATGCTTCCCATCGTGGACAGGCCAATGATTGAACACGTCGTGGGGAAACTGGTCAGAGAAGGTGTGGAAGACGTCGTGCTCTCACTCTGTTACCGCCCCGACGAGTTTCTGCTGAACTATCCAGAGGGACGCTGCGGTGGAGCAGGAATCACCTACGCCGCGGAGCCGTCACGGCTGGGGACGGCCGGTGGACTGCTCTACGCCGCTCGCCGTGCAGAGGAGGCGGGGGGATGTCTCTCGGAGACGTTTATGGTCGTCAACGGCGACATTCTCACTGAGGCGTCCTTCGATGCCCTGCTGACCTTCCATCGCGCTCGGAACGCCGAGGCCACCATCCTCACCATTCCCGTCGACGACGTTTCACGTTTCGGGAGCGTTCTTGCCTCCCCCGAAGGCAAGGTCTTGAGTTTCGTGGAGAAGCCGTCGGATTCCGTTCCCGCCGGAGGGTGGATAAATGCGGGAATATACGTCTTAGAGCCTTCGGTGTTGAATCGGATCGCCGACGGACGATCAGTCTCTATGGAAAGAGAAATCTTCCCGATGCTTGCCGAGGCGGGAAGGCTGTACGCCCTGGGCAGCGAGGACTACTGGATGGACGCAGGCACGCCGATGTCCTACCTGCAGTCGCAGTTGGACTTGATCTCTGGCAGGCGCAGCCAAGTGCTTGAAGGGGTAGACCCCACGGCCAAGGTGTCGCCGGATGCGAGCGTTTCGGGGAGCGTGATAATGGGGCGGGCCGAGGTAGAGGAAGAGGCCGTGGTGCGCGGGTCGGTGATCCTGCCGGGTGGGAAGGTATGCAGAGGGGCTCGCGTCACAGATGCGGTGGTGGGATTTGACGCGGTGGTCTCGGAGCGGGCGGTGATTGATGACCTGAGACTGCTAGCCGACGGCGAAAGGGTCTGATAAGGGGCGGCCACAAGGGGGACGGCCGATGAGCGTGGGAGCAGGGGAGAGCTCCCTAGGGCTTAAGGGGGGTTGACGCCCGTGGGTTGACGCCCGTGGGCGTCAGCGGAAGAGGTCTTCGTGGGCGGGACGCAAGAGATCGTCTTTCACGCTCCCGCTTCCTAGCCACTCTTCCGGAATGCCCCGCACCACTGCAGCGGGGACGTTGCGAGCCTTGCCCATCACCATCTCGGCTGCTGCTGCGATCTCGTCGGCGAGGGCGACCTCGGTGACTTGCAGGCTTCTGCCGGCTGCGTCCGAAGAGCCCCGGAGATCCAGGATGGGTTTGACGCCGGCGCATCCGATGGCGACGTCCACTAGGCCGCGGCGCCACGGCCGTCCGAACGTGTCGGTGATCACAACCCCAACAGCCGTGTTGAACCGGGCGAGAATTTCGTTTCGGATGCGCCGCGCCGAGCGGTCGGAATCCAGAGGCAGCAGGGCGGCCCGCCCCTCAGGGACGTTAGAGAAATCAACGCCGGCGTTGGCGCACACGAAGCCGTGAGGCGTTTCGCAGATCAGAAGTTCGCCCCTGCGCCGCAGCACGCGGACGGATTCTGCCTCCACCAGTTTGCGGCGTTCGGCAGCGTCTGAGGCGTCCACTGAGCGCAAGCGGCCTTCGGCCTTGGAGATGATCTTCTGGGTGACTACCAGAACGTCCCCGTCAAGCAGCGGTGCAGCGGCGGCCAACTCTGCGGCTAGGTCGCAGCCAGCGGAGATCTCCCCCAGCCCTTTTACTGCGATTATCTCCAACTTGTTCACGGCGTCGCCGAAAGCACGAATTCGGCTAGTTCCGCGGCTAACTCTGGAGTGTGCATGACCGATCTAGCGGTTGCGCAGCGCATTCCTTCTGCCTCTACTTCTGCTCTGCGATGCCGGTCGGCCTCGTCCACCACCAGGACTGATGCCAGCGGCGCGTAGAGCCTGGCGACCCCCGCCACGGAAGGCTCGTATCCCAGTTCGGCCATGAGTCGGGCGGCGGGACCTCTCAGCGCTTGATCTGCGACGATAGGGGAGACAGCCACCGTCGCTTCACGGCGTTTTTCTACTACCGCACGGATACCGGGAATCGCCAGGATCGGCCATATGGAGAGGATGGGGTTAGAAGGGGCGATGACCACCCTGGCGGCTTGGCTGATGGCGGAGATCACTCCCGGGCCGGGGCGCGCCGAGTCAGCTCCCGCAAAGCGGATGGATCGCACCTCTACGGAGTGACTGCGGGCCACGAAGTATTCCTGGAAACCGACCTCCTCCTCTGTATCCCCAGCGCCTTGGGTTTCTTCGCCGTCGGGGCGGCCCGCCGCCAGGGTGAGCCGAGTTTCTATGCGGTCGTCGGTGGCAGGCAGAAGGCGTATGCGCACACCCCATCCGGCGGCGATCTCAGCGGCAACCTGTGATAGAGGCGCGCCTTCCGCTAGGCGGCGGGTGCGGTAGATGTGGGTTCCCAGGTCGCGGTCTCCCAGGGTGAACCAGGTCTCGCCTCCCAGACGCCGCAGGGTTTCCAGCGCCTGGTGGGTTTCCCCGCGCAGCCCCCAGCCAGTCTTAGGGTTGAGTTCACCGGCCAGGCAGTAGGTGATGGTGTCGAGGTCGGGGCTGATGTAAAGGCCGTTCAGCACCACGTCGTCGCCGCAGTTCACCACGGCGGCGACATTCTTCGGTTCGGTCACCCGCAGGAGTCCGCGCAGAAATCGGGCTGCGCCGTAGCCGCCGGCCAGGACGGTCGTCTCTGATTCGCGCGAGCCGGCGCCCGAATCGTTCACGGTTGAGTATGCCCTCTGGAATTAAAGTTAGCTTTGATGTCGACTCTCAGCATGAGGTTGCAGGTTGGTGCAGTCTTGGCGCCTCTTCGGGTATCGGGCTTTGGTAGAGCCCCGTTGGAGCCTTGTGCGGAGAGAGTCGGATCGATCCACTTCGGCAGCTGGATTGGTCTCGATTGATAGTTGAACGTTTGGTTGAACGCTTGAGGATCTCGTAATCGAAGCTTTGGTTGCGCATCGGAAATGAGCCTGGACGTCGTCGATCCTCTGCCGAGAATCGGGCCGGTCGTCCACGCTGTGATTGTGGCGCACTCACCCGGGGAATGGTTTGAGGAAACCCTGAGATCTCTGCGTGACCAGGATCATTCCAACCTACGCGTCACGGTCGTGGAAACGTCGCAGGCGGCAAAGGACGCCTCCGGCGAGTCCTTTTCTGAGGAGGGGGCTTCCTCCTACGTGACGGAGTGCGTGGCCGAGATGCTCCCCGAAGCCTCTGTGCTGGGCACCGAAGGCAACCCCGGATTTGCGGCTGCCGCCAACGCCGCCCTGGACGCGCACGAAACCTGGCTTGAGCCTCCCGAGGAGGAGCGGCTCTATCTCCTGATCTGCCACGACGACGTTTCGTTGGCGCCCAACGTCGTCACCCGTCTCCTTGAAGAGTCGATGACATCCTCGGCGGAGGTCGTCGGTCCCAAAGTGGTGGACTGGGACGAACCCAAGTCGCTGCAGTCGATGGGGTACACGGTCGACCGGCTGGGCACTCCTATTCCGCTCGTCACCCCGGGCGAGCACGACCAGGGTCAGCACGATGAACCCCTCACGGCGTTGGCGGTCTCCAGCGCCTGCATGCTGGTTCGCTGCGATCTTTTCAAGCGCCTAGGCGGTTTCGACGCGTCCATGTCCTTCCACGGCGAGGACACCGACTTCGGGCGGCGCGCCGTGATTGCAGGAGCTTCGGTTCGCGTGGCTCCGGACGCGGTCGTTCGGCACAGGGGGAAGTTGTCGGAACGCAATCCCGACCTTTCCCGGGACCGGATGCTTTGGCGTCACAACCTGCGTTCTTCCTTGGTGTGCGCCCGGTCTCACGAGTACGAGTTGATTCCCTTGGCTCTGGTGATGATGTTCTGCGAAGGTCTGGCTTCCTTGTTGACTGGACACTTCCGCCGCTTCGCCGCCCTGGCGGTTGCGTGGCCCTGGAACCTGCTCGGCTTGCCGGAGGTAATGAGCAGACGCCGTCGGCTTGCTCAAATGAGTTCGGAGGATTCGTTGGAACGGGCTGCTCGACTGCAGTCGCGGAACGTGGTTTCGCTGAGACGTTTCCTGCGGGCGCTCTTCGCAGGGACTGAGGAAACGGAGGGGTTCCTAGGGCGGCCTGGCCGCTACTGGGCGGCTCTTGGCAGTGGTTCTGCGCGCGTTTCGCTGGCGGCGTGGTTGCTTGCAATCGCCGTGTTCATTTTTGGGAGCAGACACCTCCTGACCCGTGGGGTGCCGGCGGTCGGAGAGGTCGCTCTCTTCGGGAATTCCCCAGCCGATCTCTTCAGGGAATGGCTCAGCGATTGGAGGCCGGAGGGGCTGGGGGTGGAAGGCCCCGGTCCGACGGCCTTGCCGATCCTGGGTGTGGCTTCCGCTGTCTTGTTCGGCTCCGTTTCCTTGGCTCGGACCGTTTTGCTGGTCGGTCTCATACCTTTCGGGGCGCTCGGTCTCTGGCGGTTCATGGGCAAGTTCGGTTCTAAGCACGGGCAGGTGGCCGGCCTGGTGGCGTTCTTGATGATTCCGCTGCCTTACAACGCTCTTGCCAGTGGAAACTGGAGCGCCCTGGGGGTCTACGGAGTTCTGCCCTGGGTATTGCTGTGGCTGTCTCGGGCCGTCGCCGCAGGGGGGGACGAAGAAAAAAGCGAGAGTTTCCTCTCTGGCTGGGTCGCCCCCATTCTGGGGTTGGGCATCCTGGTCGGTCTCCTGGGGGCGTTCGTTCCTCTCGCCGCAGCAGGAGTCGGCATGCTTGCCCTGGCTATCGCCCTGGGGGGTCTGTTGGCGGGAGAAGCGAGGCGCCTGCCCAAACTGGCAGCGCTGACGCTGGGCGGGGCGGCCCTCGGCTGGGCGCTCAACTGGTCATCCGCTCCCCGTTCCTGGCGCGAACTGGTGGATTTCGGAGGTGCGCGTCCTCCCTCTGGGGAGGGTCGTTCCTTCATTGAGTTGCTGTCGTTTGATACCGGGTCGGTCGGTGTGCAGGGTTTGTCATGGGGCTTGGTTGCGCTCGGTGTTCTGGGATTGCTTCTGGCTCGCGGCCAGAGTTTTGTCTGGTCGCTTCGCGCCTGGTGCCTGGTGCTGCTTTCTGTCTTGGCGGCTCTGGCCAACGAGCACGGCTGGTTGGTGGGCGGACTCTCTAGCGTGGAGTTGTTGATGGCTCCCGCTGCGGTCGCTCTGGCGGTGGCGGCGGCTCTCAGCGTCGCGAGTATTGATAGGGACACCCGTCACCTGAACCGATCCCTTCTCACTGCAGCTGCTTGGATCGCCTTGTCGATCGGCAGCGTCCCTGTCCTAGCGACGACCCTCGACGGGCGCTGGGGGATGCCTGAGGGGGACTACTCCACGACGCTGGCGGAGGTGGAGGCCGAATCTCAGGAGGAAGCCTTTCGCGTCCTCTGGGTGGGACACCCCGACGTGATGCCCTTGGCCGGCTGGCCTTTGGAAGGAGACCTGATATACGCAACCACCATGTCCGGCCTCCCCAAGGTCGGCGCTCAGTGGCTCACTGCACCAGCCGGGCAGGCAGAGCGTCTCGCCTCGGCCTGGGATGAGGCCGTTAATGGTGGCAACAACCGACTCGGCGAACTTCTTGCTCCGCTGGGGGTGAGGTATTTGATGGTCGTCGAGCGCCTGGCGCCGGAGCCTTTTGGGGAAGTGGAGCGCCCAGTGTCTGATCTGGTGTCTCGACGACTCGAATCTCAATTTGATATGCACCTTTTGGAGACTCGTCCGGGTTTGAAGGTGTTCCGTAACACGATCACGCCGTTGACCCACTCCGTGTTGCTGGGGAAGGGCGCTGTTACGGCGGAAGAACTGAGCGGGGAGACGTTTGCCTTCCCGGTCTACGAAAGACCCACTCTGGCGCGAGCGGCGATCACATCCCCTATGAGGGTCTACGTAGCCGATGCGGCGGACGGCTGGACGCTTGCCTTGGACGGCCGACCTCTAGAAGACGAAACTGCCTTGGGGTGGGCTCGGAGTTTTGATGCGGAGCCTCCGGAGGGTGTTGTTGAAGGGGAGGAGGTCGTCAGCGAACTGGAGCTCAGCTACCTCCCCACGCGAGGCCGTTCCGCTCAGGTCGGTCAGATGGTTCTCTGGATTGTGGTCATTACCTCGGCGGCTCTCTTGGCTTTGAGCCGCCGTCGAGTTCGCTGAGGTGTCAGGGGCGTTGCGCTCGGGGGTGATGCGCTGGCTTGCAGTTCTGGCGCTGGCAGCATCTTTTGCGATTCTGGGGGCGGCGGATCTAACCGCTTCCGGGCGGGATGAGGACGCTCCTGCGACCGCGTCCGAGGTGGTGGTGCCCGCCAGTTTTTCAACCCAAGGCGCTCAGACGTGGTTCTGTTTGGGAGGCCTAACCGGCGCGGCGGGGAACGAAACCATTCTGATCCTCACGAACGGCGGCGCTAGGCGGCTGAAAGGAAGCGTCTCGGTGTTTCCGGCTGTGCCTCTAGGCGGCGCTTCCCGAATGTGGCAACTCGTTGAGACGGAGATCGTGCTCGAACCGCATTCCCAGGTCACCCTCTCCCTCAGCGAGGTGATAGGCGGCGATGCCGGCAACGAACTCTTGGCTGATTTTGAGGAGGTGTTCGTCTCGGCCTTGGTGCGGCTTGAAGGCCCTGACGGCGTCGTCGCTCAGAGCGTGACCAGGCGAGGTTACGTGGATTCGTCCAACTGCCTTACGGCCACCTCTTCCTCGTGGCACTTCGCCGCTCTCAGCACGCGGAGAGACGCCCGGGCGCATCTGTACTTGTTGAATCCGTACCAGGACGATGCTGTGGTAGACCTGTCTTTCGCCGCTGACGACCGCCGCCGGAATCCGGTTGCCTACACGGGCGTAGTGGTGACGTCCGGCACTCTGAAGGTGCTGGATCTGAGTTCGGAGGTGACGCGCCGACACCAGATCTCGCTGAGCGTGGACGTGCGCCGCGGCCGCGTGGCGGCGGGCAGGCTGCTGATTTTTGACGGGCGTCTGGGTCTCTCCGGCATCTCCGTCGCAAACGGATCTCCGAGCACCGAATTCCAGTGGATGTTTCCTCTCGGCGTGGTTTCCGCCGAGTCCTTCTCCTCGAGTTCCTTCCTCCTGTACAACCCCAATTCTTCGGAGACTGAAGTGGAGTTTACCGTTGAGATAGACGACAACCTCCGGGCGCGGCCTGTGGCGCCCTTTGAGATCACGGTTCCGCCTAGACAGCGTGTACAAGTCCCGTTCCGCCGCGGTGAGGAGCATCCGATCTCGGTTGGGTATCTCGACGAGGACAACAACGAGGTTCTGGATCCGGAGGCGTACCTCTTTGACGCTGGAGAGAGGGTCGTTCCCAGCGAGTCTTACTGGGTGAAGATGCGTTCCTTCAACGGAGTTCCGATCTCCGTGGAGCGCCTAGTGACCTCGGGTTCGTCATCGGACTTAGATTCGCCCCCCGCAGGGATCGAAAACGGGGTGTCCATCACTCTGGGGCGCACCGCCGGCGCTCTCCGGCACGTGCTGGTCCGTCTGCCGCAGGAATCGGGAAAGATGCTGCGGCTTGCGCTGGTCAATACTTCCGTGGAGACGATCAGCCGGGCGAGGGTGGAGGCCCTCGGGCCGTCCGGATGGCGTCCGGTTGAAGTGCAGGGGGAGATCGAGATACGCCCCCTCCAGCGTGTCCTGCTTGACTTGGAGGATCCTCCAGGAGGCGAATCTGAGAGAGCGTTCGCGTACAGGGTCGTCGCTTCGGAGCCGCTGATCGCTTCCATGGGAGAGCCCGGCGCACTCTGGGTTCGCGGTTCGGTGCCGGATACCGCAGAGTTGTCGGAGTTCGGGTTGCTGTTGTACTGAGGTCGCCCGGGGGGGGGGGAGGGGGATGCATCCTCCCAGCGGGCGGTCAGCGCTCGCCCTTCGGGGAGAGTTTTGCTCCAACGGGGGGAAGGGGCGTGCGTCAGGAGACTTCGGTTGACACCAGGTTTCGGATCAGTCCTACGTCCCGAGAAGAGAGCGGCCCTCGGAACCAGAGCTCCACCTCTCCGCGGGGGCTGACTGCGAGGGTGAGCGGAACGGCGTCCACCCGATGCCGGTCGTGAAGTTCCCTCTCTGATGACTTCTCCACTTCTCTGCAGCGAATCCCGGCGGCGGCCAGCGGCTCCAGGCTGCGGACGACCGAAGCGCAACTCCTACAGGACTTGGCGGTGAACACGACTATCAGCCAACCGCCGTTCGGCGCCCCGAAGTCCGACTTGTCGACGTTTACGGGCACCTCGCCTGCGGTCAGCGTTACCTGCCGGCGATGCCGCAACCTACCCACCAGATAGGCCGTCAGGCAGGCGGCCGCCCCCAGGGATAGAGCCAGGGTGGTGGTGTTCACTCCGCTCTGCGGAGATTGGCCGCGGCCCCGCTGTCAGGCCGGACGAACGGAGGAGGCCAGGGCGGATGCGGCTGCGATTTCAATCCGTTCGGAATCGGCCGTAGAGGCGTCGGTTCCGTTGCCTTCGGCCAGGTTCAGCAGCCTCAGGACTTCGCTTCCGGGGATGCTCTCCTTTTCCAGCAAGGCGTTGGCCACGAGGTCGAGTGCAAGACGGCGCTTGGTCAGGAGTTTGCGGCAGCGGCCTTCCTGCTCCCGGAGAATGCGTTCGACCTCCTCGTCGATGAGCCGGGCGGTCTCGTCGCTGTAGTCGCGGGTGCTCACGATCTCCTCACCCAAGAAGACCTCTTCATGCGCCCCCCAGGCCATCGGGCCTAGACGCTCGCTCATTCCCCATTCCCTGACCATCTTCTTGGCCATCTGGGTGGCTCCCACGAGGTCGTCGTTGGCGCCGGTCGAGACGACGCCGAATACCAACTCTTCGGCAACCCGTCCCCCCATCCTCACCACGAGAGTGTCCTCTATGTAGTTCTGGCGGTAGATGTGGCGCTCCTGCTCCGGCAGCTGCATCGTCACCCCGAGCGCCATTCCGCTGGGGATCACCGACACCTTGTGAAGCGGGTCGGCGTGGGGGAGGCTTGCTGCGCAGACCGCGTGACCTGCTTCGTGGTAGGCCACGGCCTTTTTCTCTTCTTCCGAGAGAGCCATGGAATCCCGCTGCTGCCCTAACAGCACGCGGTCCCGGGCTTCCTCTAGATGAGCGGCGAAGATGGAGTCGCGGCCTGCCCGCACCGCCGTGAGCGCTGCTTCGTTAATCAGGTTGGAGAGGTCTGCCCCGCTCATCCCAGGCGTTCCTCGCGCCAGCAGGGACAGGTCTACGTCCTCGTCGACCGACTTGCCTTTGACGTGAACCTTTAGTATCTCCAGGCGGTCTTCCAACTCGGGCAGAGGCACGACCACCTGGCGGTCGAAGCGGCCCGGGCGCAGCAGGGCGGGGTCGAGGATGTCCGGCCGGTTGGTGGCGGCGATCATGACTATCCCCTCGGTGGCTTCAAACCCGTCCATCTCTGAGAGCATCTGGTTGAGCGTCTGCTCGCGCTCGTCGTGGCCTCCGCCCAGCCCGGCGCCTCGCTTGCGTCCGATGGAGTCGATCTCGTCGATGAAGATGATCGCCTTGCCCATCTTGCGGGCCGACTGAAACAGGTCGCGCACGCGGCTGGCTCCCACCCCCACGAACATCTCCATGAAGTCCGACCCTGTGACCGAGAGGAAAGGCACCCCCGCCTCGCCGGCCACGGCTCTGGCTATCAGAGTTTTGCCGGTACCCGGAGGGCCGACGAGCAGGATGCCCTTGGGGATGCGCGCTCCGATCCGGGCGAACTTCTCGGGTTCCTTCAGAAAGTTCACCACCTCGGTGATCTCCTGCTTGGTGTTCTCGTAGCCGGCCACGTCGTCGAAGGTGGTGGCGGGACGTTCGGTGGAGTAGGTCTTGGCGCGAGATCGCCCGATGGACATTATCCCGCTCATCTGTCCCTGTGCCCGCCGCTGCATCCACCAGAAGAAGAGAATGAGAAGCCCCACGGGCAGAAGCAGCGGTATCAGCGTGGACCAGATGCTGGAGGTGGGTCTGGTGAACTCCACTTCGTCTCCGACCGCCTCGCTGATGAGGGTGTAGTCCTCCGCCGGCAGTTCGGTAGGGCCGATGGATCGGAAGGTGCTGCCATCGTTCCGCCAGCCGAGGATGTCGCCGGTTGTGTTGTTGATCTGCAGACGGGTGACGTCGTCAGAGAGCGCTGCGTAGCTTTCCCCCTGTTCCCCTTTGCGGCTCTTTAGCTTTTCGAGATCCGCAATCAGTTGCCTGTAAGGGGTTTCTTCGCTGTTATCGCGGGAGATGAGGTTAGGGAGGATGAGCACCGCAAAGATTGCTAGCAGGGCAGCCCATACCATCCAGCGCGTCCAGCGAGGGTTGCTTTCAGGTCGAGATGCGCCTTCGGGCGGTTGGTTGGGCTGGTTGGGATGCGGAGAATCCGCCACTATTTGATGCTACGGGATCGCGACCCATATCAGGTCATGTACCTCAGGTCATGCCCCTTGAGGCTGCCTGCGCCTGCGCCCTTGCCGACCTAACAGGCAGTGGCGGCTAGCTAAGCTTTGTTCACATGCTATTGGCCCGAAACCGAGCCGATTCGGAAAGGGACGACTCGAAAGGGCGGATTGCCATGCCTGCTTCGGTCTGGACGCCGACTCCGGTCCTGCTCGGATGGATCGGAGCGCTGTTCGCCAGCGCCGTCCTGCGCTTGACGCTCGACCGCGTCTGGAATCCGACGTCTTCGCTGGGTTCCGCTGCTGCCGTCGTTTCCGTTCAGGCGGCGGGCGGGGTGGAGCCGCGGTTGGCGGGTCTGAAGATATGGCAGACCTTCGTTCTGCAGCTGCCCATGTGGATCACGCTGGCGGCGGTCGCCTGGGTGCTGTTGAAGCGTCACTCCCTTGGCTTTAGAGAGGGCATCCTGTTTAAGCACAGATGGTTCGACGCGCCGTTGGGGGTTGCTGTTGGATTCCTCACGCAGTTCTTGCTAGTTCGCCTCGTCTACTGGCCGCTGTGGCGTTTCATCGACTCCGAGGATGTTTCTGAGCCTGCGCTGAGGCTCGTGGAGGCGTCGAGGGGTGTCCTCGGAACTACGCTGCTGATCGTTGCGGTCGTGGTGATCGCCCCTTTCGTGGAGGAGGTCTACTTCAGAGGTCTGCTCTTGCGGTCGATGTGGGGGCGGGTGGGCTCGATTTCGACGGTGCTGATCACGGGGACGCTGTTCGGGTTGGCTCACGTCCAACTGCTGCAGTTGCCGGCTTTGGTGGTGTTCGGGTGGGTGGCGGCGATTCTTGTGGTCAAATTCCGACGTCTGGGTCCGGCGCTGTGGGCGCACGCAGCGTTTAACGCCTACACGGTCGTGCTTCTTCTGCGCTGAGCCGTGTCCATTCTCTCGTTCGGGACGGCGCGCGAACTGCTTTCTAAGCAGAAGTGGGTTCGGCTTCAGCGGTGGACGGGCCCGGTCTGCATTCTGGGGTCTTGTCTTTTCGTCTTCTGGCAACTGCGGCCTGATCTGATTTTTTCCCCCACCATTCCGGCGGGGGGCGACATGGGCGCCCACGTCTGGGGTCCGGCCTACCTGCGGGAGCACCTTCTCCCGTCGGGGCGGCTGAGCGGCTGGGCGCCGGACTGGTACGGAGGCTTTCCGGCGTTCCGCTTCTACATGGTCTTTCCGGCGCTGTTGATAGCGCTGGCGTCGTACGTGGTGCCCTACGGGGTCGCCTTCAAGCTTGTGAGCGTGCTCGGCTTGGTGTTCCTTCCGCTGGCCGCCGCCACATTCATCCGTCTATCCGGCCTTCGTTTTCCCAGCCCCGCCCTGGCGGCTCTCTTCACGCTCCCCTTCGTCTTTGACTGGTCATACTCCATCTGGGGGGGCAACATCACATCCACGCTGGCGGGCGAGTTCAGTTATTCCATCAGCCTGTCGTTGGCGCTCGTCTACCTAGGGGTTCTTCTCCGGGGCATGCGCACCGGACGCCATCGTGTGCTGGCGGGCGTTCTCCTCGCCCTGGTGGGGCTCTCGCACCTGATACCCGCCATGTTCGCGACGCTCGCCACGATCGTCGCCTTCCTTATGCGCCCTCGACGCGGGAACTTCCGCTGGATGACCGTGGTCGGAGTGCTGGCGGCCACCCTGCCCGCCTTCTGGCTGCTGCCGTTCTGGCTGCAGCGCAAGTACTACTTCAACATTGACTGGCTCAACGAAAGCACCTACTGGGACTACCTCGTCCGCTCCGACTGGAACGCCGTCTACGTCCTCGTGTGGGTGGCTTTCCTCGTTGGAATCATGCGGAAGGACCGCTTGGTGTTCTTTCTGTCCATCCTCACCGCCATGACTGCCATCGTCTATCGCTGGCTGCCGCAGAACGAACTCTGGAACTCGCGGGTAATCCCCTTTTATTACATCAGCCTGATGCTCCTTGCCGCGCTGGGGCTTTCGATGCTCTTCAGGGGTTTCTTCGGCAAGATGCCTCTAACTTCGCCTCCACCCGGGGAGCAACCCGGGGAGCACCTCACTCTCGGCGAAAACTTGGGGTTGAAGTTCTCGCGTCGGGTGCTGGTTCCCATCGCCGCCTTCGTTCCCGCTCTGGCCCTGGCGGTGGGAATCGACGACATTCTTCCCACCTCCATCCTGAAGTACGTGATCAGAGAGACGATGAACGTCTCCGACGGCGAGGCCGTTAGGTTGGCAGGACAAGTCTCGCACCTGGCCATCCTGATCCTGGTGGCCTCTGTCCTGGTGCTGCTGGTGGAGTTGATCAGCACCCTGCGGGTGCGCGGTCTGCCTCGTTGGCACCCGGTCGTACTGGACGTCTCTTCCCTGGGCAGTCCCGGGGGATCTGTCTCTAACACCAAAAAGAGGCGGTCGCGGTCGGGCACACAGACCGCAGAAAGCAGGAGGCTGGGACTCTCGGCGGCGGTGTTCACCACGGCGATGCTGATGATTTGCATAGTCGCCTACCCGCTGCGGGCGCTGGGGTTCGCTGGCCACACCGATTCCAAGGGAAACTACGGCATTCACCTGGGGAAGGACTGGGTAGTGGTGGGACGCGACTGGGTGCCGTTCGGACGCCCCAAGCTGGAGAAAAAAGCCCCCGAAGATCATCCGGGAATGGAGTGCGACGGCAGCCGGCGCATCAGGGATTCGGTCAACCGCACAAGAGACGCGCATACCAGCGCGGAGTGCGGACGCAACGGCTTGAGCCATGTTCCTAGTTGGGTGCACTGGAATTTCAGCGGCTACGAGAACAAGCCCGCCAAGACCATTACGATTGGCGGGGAGGCCTTCACTAGCGATGGCTACGAGGAGTACCACAGGGTGGTTTCTGCGGTGGACGAAGTGGGGCAGAGCAGGGGATGCGGAAGGGTCATGTGGGAGTACGAACAGCAGCGTCTCAACTCCTACGGCACCCCCATGGCCCTCATGCTGCTTCCACACTGGACGAACGGATGCATGGGCTCTATGGAGGGGCTGTTCTTTGAGAGCGCCCTGAGCGTGCCTTTCCACTTCGTCAACCAGTCGGAACTCTCAATGTTCCCGTCGCGCCCCGTGCGCCGCGTCAGCTACTCGGGAACCAACATCAACAGGGGAGTGCGGCACCTGCAGCTCTACGGCGTGCGCTATTACATGGCGTTTTCTCAATCCCTGGTCCAAGCCGCCCGCAATCACCCTGATCTGACCGAGGTTGCTCAAGGGGAGCCGTGGGTGATTTTTGAAGTCGCTGATTCGGACTTGGTGGAGCCGTTCGCCGCAGAACCTGTAGTGGTGGAAGGGTCAGGCGAAAGCGTTGACAGTTGGCTGAACTTCGCCCTGCCTTTCTACTACGCCTACCCGACGCCCTCCCCCGGAGCCGTCACGGTGTTTCCAGCCGACGACGGGCCGTCGTCTTGGAAGCGCGTCACCCCCGAGGCCCGCGAACCCGCCTCCGAAGGGGAGGAACCGCCGCCTCCGCTGCTTCCGGAGATGCCGGTTAAGCGCCTTGGGGACGTGAGGGTGTCCGAAATTGAGACCACCGAGGACAGGATCAGTTTCAAGGTGAGCCAGCCCGGGGTGCCGGTGCTCGTAAAGACCTCCTACTTCCCGAACTGGAGGGCTGTCAACGCCAAGGGTCCTTATCGCGTAGCCCCCAACCTGATGGCCGTGATACCTGAGGGAACGAGTGTTGAACTTCGTTATTCCTGGACCTTCCTGGAGATCTTTTCCTACACAGTCACCGGAATTAGCATCGCTCTGGCGTTCGTGCTCTGGCGCAGCCCGGGTTTCTGGCCGCCTGAACGCAGGAGACACTTCAAGTGAATGACGATGCGGAGGCAACCCCGGGGTTGCTCTCAGTGGTGGTCCCGGCCTATGAAGAGCAAGAGAACATCCACTCCACGCTGAAAAAGCTGCGCTCTGGCCTGGAAGAGGGCTTTCCCTCTCGGCCGATCCAGGTCGTCGTGGTCGACGACGGCTCGCAGGACGAAACGGTGCGGTGCGCCCGCGAAGGGGGAGCCGACGACGTGATCTCTCTAGGGCGCAACAGGGGCAAGGGAGCAGCGGTGAAGACAGGGATGCTGGCAGCGGCGGGATCTGTGATCCTCTACACCGACGCCGACCTGCCGTACTGCACGGCGGCCATAGCCGATCTGGTGCGGCGCGTGGACGCCGGGGCGTCGGCGGCCATCGGCGTGAGGCGCACTAGCACAGCTTCTCTGAAGCGCAGGCTCGGCAGCTGGCTGGTCACTGCCCTGGCGGGGTTGCTGATCCTGGGCAGAAGACACCCCGACACCCAATGCGGCTTGAAGGTATTTCAGAAGGGAATTGCCAAGGAAGTTTTCAGGCGCTGCCGAATCGACCGCTTCGGCTTTGATGCCGAGGTGATCCTCTTGCTGGATCGGCTGGGGGCGTCGGTGATTGAAGTGCCGGTGGACGTCCTGCCTCCCCTGCGTGAATCCAAGGTGAACGTGTTTTTTGACGGCTGGAGGATGCTCCGCGACCTCCTGAGCATCAGACGATGGGCGCGCAGGGGAGAATACGACCTGCCGCCGCCCGGCTCAGCGGGCGGAACTTCAGATTGACCTTGACGGCTTTGCCTTCGCCTGCCTCCGCCGCGGCGCTCGACGCCATTATGCACGCCAACGACATACGCGGCAGGGTTCCGGAGCAGTTCAACGAGGAAACGGCGGCGCGGCTGGGCGGAGCTTTTGCGGCTTACTTCAAGGAGGTGGTGCCTCAGGTCTCTCGGGTGCTTGTCGGGAGGGACATGCGCTCTGGCGGACGTGCCCTGGCCGAGGCGTTTTCCGATTCGGTGCTCTCGGCCGGCTTGGACGTAGTCGACTTAGGGCTGGTGTCCACCGACATGCTCTACTTCGCCTCCGGTCGCTTCTCTTCGCCAGGGGCGGTCTTCACCGCTTCACACAACCCGCCGGAGTACAACGGCATCAAGGTTTGCCTGCCCGGGGCCGCCCCGATCAGTGCAGGGGGCGGACTGGCGCGGGTTCGCGACCTCGCGCTGAGGCCGGCAGCTAGGGCGGCAGGAGTGAAGCGCGGGAAGCTAAAGCAGGCGGATGTTCTGGATGAATTCGCAGCGCACGTCCGTTCTTTCGTGAAGGCTGAACGCCTCGCCGGACTGCGCGTAGTGGCCGACGCCGCCAACGGCATGGGAGCCCTGGTGATGCCCGCCGTATTCGATCCTCTAGATGTAGAACTGGAGATTTGCTACGGGGAATTGGACGGAAATTTCCCTAATCATCCCGCTGATCCCCTGGTTGAGGCCAACCTCGCTCCCCTCCGAAGCCGCGTGAGGGAGACCCGGCCCGACGCGGGGCTTGCCTTTGATGGTGACGCCGACCGTGTCTTCTTCGTGGACGAGGAAGCGTCGCCCATTTCGGGCTCGGTACTCGGAGCGTTGCTGGCGGCTTCGGTGCTGCGGCGCAGGCGGGGCGCCCTGGTGATCTACAACGCCGTCTGTTCTCGGGTGGTGCCCGAGGTCGTCCGCGAGTACGGAGGACAGGGGATGCCCACCCGCGTAGGGCACACCCTGATCAAGGAGGCAATGGCCGCTACGGGAGCGGCCTTTGCGTGCGAGCACTCCGGGCACTACTACTTCAGCGAGAACTACAACTCCGATTCGGGCGTGCTGGCGGCGCTCGTGCTCCTTGAACTGATGGGATCTGAGCGCCTGCCCCTGAGCCGGTTGAGGCAGCCATACGAACGCTACGCATCTTCGGGCGAGATCAACTTCGCCGCGCCCGATCCCGCCGAGGCGGTAGAGGCTCTCTCCAAGATCTATTCCGGGCGTTCTCAAAGCCGCCTCGACGGGCTCAGCGTGGACTGCGGTGACTGGTGGTTCAACGTCAGGCCGTCTAACACTGAGCCCCTCCTGAGGCTGAACCTGGAGGCAAAGGATTCGCAGGAATGTTCAAAGCGCACCGAGGAATTAAGCGCCCTTATCAGGAAGATTCACCCCAGTCTTCCCAGCCCTTCGGCTTGAAGCCGCCGGTGTTTCCTAGGCCGAATTCCCCTTGAATCTCCCTGGAAATCCCTCCGAGGGCGTCCGAGGTATCCCCGGGCGGGGAGACCTCGGCTTGAAAACGTCCTACGCTAGGTGATTAATGGCTCTCGACCCCCGGCTGTTGGATATCCTCGCCTGCCCGCAGGACAAAGGCCCTCTTCTGTACTTCCCCGAGGAGGGTTACCTCTACAATCCTCGTCTTCGCTGCCGCTACGAGGTGCTCGACGACATCCCCGTAATGCTCGTTGAGGAAGCCTCCTACTGCGACGAGGAGACACACAACAAGATTATGACAGAAGCGGAATCCCAAGAAGAGCAGAAGGACGTTTCAGCATGAGCCTTCAGATTGATTCGCTTGGAATGTTCGATGCGACGGTTTCCACAGCCGATCAGGTCGTTGCCGGAGTAAAGGCTGCTGCCGGTGCGGGCGGGCTCCCCGACCCCGATGCGGTCAGCAGCGTGCTCGTACTGGGGATGGGAGGCAGCGGACTGGTAGGAGACTTCCTCGCTGTCACCGCCGGACCGTTCATGTCGATGCCCGTGGTGGTCGTCAAGAACTACGACCCTCCTTTCTACGTGAGCCGTAATACCCTGGTCTTCGCAGTCTCCTTCTCGGGCGAGACGGAGGAGACACTGCAGTCGGCTGCTGCTGCTGCACGACTGGGCGGGCAGATGGTCGCGGTCACCACCGGCGGTTCCTTAGCGGGGATGGCCGAGGAGTGGGGAGCGCCTTGTCTGCTGGTGGATTCAGACTTGCCGATGCCGCGGGCGGCGTTTGCTGCCATGGCCGTTCCGGTTCTTGTCTATCTCGAGGAACTCGGTTTCTTTCGCGGGGCCAGCGAGTGGCTCTCTCTTTCTGTCGACCAACTCAGGAGGCGGGCGGATGGCCTAGCGGAGTTGCCCAACGGGGCGCAACGCTTGGCTCAGGAGTTGACCGGGGCAATTCCCATCGTCTACGGCCCCGGAGGCCTGGGAGAGGTGGCTGCCCGACGCTGGAAGAATCAGATCAACGAGAACGCAAAGTCTCCAGCCTTCAGCGCGGGGTTGCCCGAGATGCTCCACAACGAGTTAGTGGGTTGGGAGGACACATCCGAAGTCGAATGGCCCTATTTCTGCCCGATCATCCTGCGCCACGACTTTGAGAATCCGCAAGTACAACTCGCTATAGAAGCGCTGGGGGAGATGTTTCGCGATCTGCTGGGCGATTCGGTCAAGGAGACGTTTGAAGTGCGCGCCGGCGGGGAAGGTCCCATCGCTCAGATATTCGACCTGATGCTCTTCGGCGACTTCGTCTCTCTCTACCTAGCGGAGGAGTTGAACATCGACCCTGGCCCGGTCGCCTCCATCGACCGCATGAAGGCCCGTCTCTCAGGCGGGGGGTCGGGCTGATGACACTGAGTTCCTCTGAGGGGGAGGTGCTCTCCGAGGGGGATTTCAAGGTAGCCGACCTGTCGCTGGCGGCGTTGGGGCGGCGGGAAATACGCTTGGCGGAACACGAGATGCCAGGACTGATGGCGCTGAGGGCGGAGTACTGCGACGAGCAACCTTTGCTGGGCGCCCGCATCACCGGTTCTCTCCATATGACAGTCCAGACGGCGGTTTTGATCGAGACGCTCACGGCGCTCGGAGCTTCGGTGCGCTGGGCTTCCTGCAACGTCTTCTCCACTCAGGATCACGCAGCGGCAGCGGTGGCGACGGGACCTCACGGCTCGCCGGAAGCACCCCGCGGCGCGCCCGTGTTTGCTTGGAAAGGGGAGACGCAGCAGGAGTACTGGTGGTGCACCGAGAAGGCCCTGCGCTGGCCGCCTCCGCACGACGGGCCCACCCTCATCCTCGACGACGGCGGAGACGCAACGCTTCTTGTGCACCAGGGGGTGGAGTGTGAGCGGGAGGGTTCGGTTCCTGACCCCGATGATGACTCCGGCGAGGAGCAGAAGGTTGTTTTGGAGCTCTTGCGCCGCATCTTTGCTGAAGATTCGGGTTTCTGGCGACGCCTGGCCGCTGGAGTGCGGGGCGTGAGCGAGGAGACCACCACCGGCGTGCAGCGTCTGCACCGTATGAAGCGGGAGGGTTCGTTGCTGTTTCCCGCCTTTAACGTGAACGATTCGGTCACTAAGTCCAAGTTTGACAACACTTACGGTTGCCGTCATTCCCTTATTGACGGCCTCAATCGCGCCACCGACGTGATGCTGGGCGGGAAGCTAGCGGTGGTCTGCGGTTACGGGGACGTAGGCAAGGGCTGCGCCTCTGCGCTTCGGGGGCAGGGTGCCAGGGTGTTCGTGACCGAAGTGGATCCGATCTGCGCCCTCCAGGCGGTGATGGAGGGTTACCAAGTCGGCAGATTGGAGGAGGTGGTTTCGGAGGCGGACATTTTCGTGACCGCCACCGGCTGTCGTGACGTGATCACCGCCGAGCACATGGGGCGAATGAAGCACCAGGCCATAGTCGGCAACATCGGCCACTTTGACAACGAAGTAGATGTGGCCGGTCTCGGCCACCTTTCTGACGTGCGCCGAATAAACGTCAAGCCGCAAGTGGACGAGTACGTCTTTCCCGACGGACACTCCGTGATCCTGCTTTCCGAGGGGCGTCTCTTAAATCTGGGCAACGCCACCGGCCACCCCAGTTTCGTGATGTCCTGCAGCTTTACCAATCAGGTGTTAGCTCAGATGGAGCTGCACCTCCGCGCCGAAGATCTGGGGCGGGAGGTCGTGACGCTGCCCAAGAGACTGGACGAGCAGGTCGCTCGAGTCCACTGCGGAGCGCTTGGTGTGCGCCTGACGCGCTTGAGCGAGGAGCAGGCCGACTACCTAGGGGTGGAGGTAGGCGGGCCGTTCAAGTCGGAGCACTACAGGTACTAGCACGCACGGCCCGCAGGAGGCGCGGCGTGCGGCCTCTAGAAGCGTCCGATGAAGCCCTGCTCTGAGCGTCGGAGAAATCTGAGCTGCAGTCCCTCGGCGAGCAGCAGGCCGTCGGGCGACCAGACGCGTGAGGTTTCGTCCACGTGTCCTCCCAGCGAGGCGGAGGTGTGAAGTTCTACTAACAGGGGTTTGCCTGAACTATCCGGGAGTGGCAGCGGGGCGCGCAGGAGGGCGGTCAGTTCTATGCTGCCTGCAATGTGAGGGTCGGTGACCTGCCCGATGGCCACCGGCGGGATTACGTCGCTGGCCATGAGAACGTCCGGCAGGGCGACCGGGGCGGGCTGTTTGGGGCGGACCCAGACGAACACGGAGTTCTGGGTTCGTGAGATCTCCCACCGATCGAAGAGTTGGAACACCGGGAGCGGAGCGATGGGGGGAGAAGGGGGCTGAGCGGTTTCGTCGAAAGGCGGCACCTCGGGCATGGAGACGTTGACGAACTCCTGGCCGTCCTGGTCTTCGCTCGCAGCGGCCAGAAACAGGCCGTAGGGACTGTCTCCTACCATTACCCGTCCGGAGATGAAGGACACTGCCCGGCCAGAGCGCTCTAGGGTCAACTCCAGTCGGATGAGCGCGGCGGGAGCCGGTTTGAGGAACTGCATTGTGATGCTGCGCAGTTGCCTCCCCGTTCCTTCAAGTTCCCTCTCGCACGCCAGAGCCCCCAGGCTGAGGGTGTAGCCGCCGAACAACCCGTTGAATCCCCACCAGCGTTCGTCGCCCTCGTGCTCGTAGACCCCCTCGTCCACCTGCATGAGCGGCAGACGTTCGATTGAGGTTTCCATCTCGTCCGCTTGAGTTTCCTTCACAGCGAGCAAGGGTATGACGCGCCAGGCTGTTTGCGCCGCGTCGGGTAAACCGCTCTCATCCTGCGGGCTTGCTCATACACCCTTCCACAACCCGAAGCCCCAGAATGGCGCATCCCCCATTCCCTCCCCATTCCCTCTTTCCCCATTCCCTCTGATGGAATACCCGGGGGCGCCTGTGAAGCGGACGACCCCTGGGCGTGGGCGGCGAAGAAGCTAGTTATCTCAGCATTCTACATGCGGCCTGTCTAGTGGTGCTTTTCTAAGTATTAACATTAAAATACACTTTAATTAAATGTAAATGATTGATATACTTAAAAAATGTTCTTTGAAGTGAAGTGCGTGGTCTGCGAAACCGCAGGACAGGTCCTCTGCGAGGCTTGCGCCGGGAGGTTGGTGCCGGCTCCGAAGCCCCATCCGTTGTTGGGTCTTGACGACGTCAGGGCGCTGTTCGTCTACGACGAGATCTGCAGCCGGGCGATTCTTGCCCTCAAGTTCCGCAATGCCCACACGCTCGGAAAGAGGTTGGCGCAGCCGATGTCCACCCTGGCGCCGAAGGGTGTAGACCAAGTCACCTGGGCGCCATCCACTCGTTCGAACAGCATCCGACGCGGTTATGACCAGGGGGAAGTGCTAGCGCGTGCCGTAGCCCGCCGGTTGGGTGTCCCTTGCAGCAGGCTGCTGGCGCGCGGTCGAGACAAGCCTCAGGGCCGTCGCAGCCGCACGGAGCGCCTGGAGGGGCCGAAACTGCGCCTGCGGAACGCCCCGCGCCGTAGTGTCCTGATCATTGACGACGTGCTGACCACGGGATCCACCCTGTCGACCTCAGCTGCCTGTCTAAAAAGAGGGGGCGCAGTCTGGGTAGGCGCCTTGACGGTGGCTTGGACTCCTCCCTCACGAGCAAGAAGGTGACTTTCCCAAGAGCCGGTCAGGTGCTCTTTCGGCCCCATTGGTCTCTTCTATCTGTCGGCTCTCTCCGCCCGCTCCCCGGGCTCAGCCCCAGATGCCCCAGATCACCAATCCGGCACAGACAGCCAGCCCAAGAACGACGTACACGAAGTCGCTCACGCCTCGCCTGTGCCACCTTCTCCGGGGGTCGAACCCCATTCAATGCTCTTTCGTGATCCTGTTTCGTCTGTCGCTTCCGTCGGCAATCTACTCGGATTGCTCCGATTCCGACTGTCTGGCGTTGCGAAGAATTCAGGCTTACCAGGAATCGGCCTTCATGAGGAAGGGAGCAGGCGGGGATTCGTCTCTATGAGAGATTCGAAAGTTTCTCCAGATCCTGCGTAGAGTTCAAAATAATTGTGATATATTGAAATATATTCTAATATCAGAATAAAGCGGATTCTCCCCTAGGGTTACCGGGGGGAATCGGAATGGTTGCTCCGCCTGGCCTCTAGCTCAGAGATAGGGGCAACGACCACTTGCGCTGCGTTTCAGGCGTCTCCGCCTCAGTTTCCTCGGCCACCGCGCCCTCAAGCCGTAAGAGAAATCGCAAGAGAAGGAGCATAAATGCTTGCAACCGTCGCTTCGTCCGTTGTGCAGGGCGTGATCGGACATCCGGTGGACGTGGAGGTTCATGTCTCGGCAGGCCTGCCTGGCTTCAACATCGTCGGGTTGCCGGACGTTTGCTGTCGTGAATCCCGAGATCGCGTGCGGGCTGCTCTCCTTTCCAGTGGATTCGAGTGGCCAATGCGCCGAGTCACCGTCAATTTGGCACCCACCGGGATGCGTAAGGAGGGCGCCAGTCTCGACCTGGCGATTGCCGTCGGACTGCTGGTGGCGGGCGGGGTGATTCCGCAGAGCAAAACCGAGGAGTACGCCTTCGTCGCCGAACTCGGGCTTGACGGTTCCTTGCGGCGCGTTCCAGGCACCCTCAGCATGGCCGACGCCGCGGAGCGCCCCCGGGTCGTGGTGTCGCCTAAGGCGCATGGCGAGGCCAAATTGGTGGAGGAGAAGGAGGTCGTTTGCGCCGAGACGCTCGGGATGCTGGTTTCCTGCTTGACCGGAAAGCGTGAGTTCCACCTGCCTCAGCCTCCCCCAGCCTCCGACTCCATGCCGGCAGAGGAGGACCTGCGCGACGTCCGCGGTCAGGCAATGGGGCGCAAGGCGCTTGAGATCGCCGCTGCGGGCGGACACCACATGCTTATGGTCGGCCCGCCCGGCGCCGGCAAGACGATGCTCGCACGCCGATTGGCCGGACTGCTTCCCACCCTCGATTCCGATACCGCACGAGTCGTCACCCGCATCTACTCCGCAGGCGATTTCAGAATTCCGCAGGACGGCCTGATAAGAGACCCTCCCTTTCGTTCTCCGCACCACAGCGCAACAATGCCGGCGCTAGTGGGCGGCGGATCGCGCACCCTGCGCCCCGGAGAGATCAGCGCCGCCCACGGCGGGGTGCTGTTCTTAGACGAGTTAGGGGAGTTCTCCCCGAGCGTCCTCGACGCCTTGCGGCAACCCCTTGAAGAAGGCGTGATACGGGTCAGCCGGGCTGCCGGGTCGGTGACCTTCCCCGCCGAGTTCGTATTCGTCGGTTCGATGAATCCTTGTCCTTGCGGTCAGGCGGACGGGCCGGGCGGATGCAGATGCAGCGACGCCGCCCGGATGCGTTATGCCCGACGCCTCTCCGGCCCCTTGCTGGACCGCTTCGACATACGGCTCTTCCTGCAGCGTCCCACCGCAGAGGAACTCTTCCGAGGGAAGGCTGGGGAGTCCTCAGAGTTGGTTCGTGAGCGCGTCCTGAATGCCCGGGAGCGGGCTGCTAGAAGGGGAGTCAAGAGCAACAGCGCTCTGGGTGCTAAGCGCATTGATGAGGAGGCTCCTCTGGATGTAGAGGCGTCCAAACTCGTCGAAGCTGCGGTTGGGGCGGGGCGGCTTTCAGCGCGAGGACTGCATCGGGTGCGCTGCGTGGCCTTGACTATCTGCGACTTGGAAGGGCAGGCGCCCCCCCTGGGAACTCAGAAGGTGGCGCTTGCCCTTCAGATGCGCCAGAACCCGGTGACCTTCGACCGGCCCTATGCGGGCACAGCAGTTCCGTGAGTGAGATGAGCGATAAGGGAGTCAACCCCGGCGGCGGCGGGGGAGTCAACGCCAGAGGGCTGAAAGGGGAAGTTTGAACGAGTTGATGGGAGTGAAGAACTCAGCGGAACCCCCTGGGGAACTCTCCGAAGAAGCCTACCTGATCTCCCTGCTGAGCTTGCCGGGGATGGGGCCTGCGCGCCTAGAGAGGCTCTTAGAGAAACGATCCCCGTCTGTGATCTGGGAGAACCTGCGCTCCGAAAACTGCCGAGAAACCGCCGAAATTGCCAAAGTAAACAGAGACCTGGCCCTGCGCTGGATAGCCGAAGTTGGGCGAGCCGACGTCGCCGGACGCTGGCAGAGCCATTGCGAAGGCGGGGTGCAGGTGATAAGGCGCGGCGGTGAGTGCTATCCCTGGCGTCTCAGTCAGGATTCCGAAGCACCTCCGGCGCTCTTCGCTAAGGGCGAACTGGATCTTCTAGGACGGCCCGCCGTGACCATCGTGGGCACTCGAACTTGCACGCGCTACGGAGCGGACGTGGCATTTGAATTGGGAAAGGCGGCAGCCGAGCGCGGCATCGTCGTCATCTCCGGTCTCGCTGCTGGTATAGATGCAGCTGCTCACTCGGGCGCCCTGGAAATCAATGAGGCGCCGGTGGTGGGGGTGGTGGGCAGCGGTCTGGACAGGGTTTACCCCAAGTCCAACGGGGCTCTCTGGGAGAAAATCACAAAGAGCGGTTTGATGCTTTCCGAAGCGCCCTTGGGGTCTGCCCCGGAGCGATGGCGGTTTCCTGCTCGGAACCGAATCATGGCTGCCCTGGCCGACGTCTGCGTGGTCGTGGAGTCTCATTCGGAGGGAGGTTCGCTCACCACGGCGGTTGAGGCAGCTAAGCGGGGAAGAGTGGTGATGGCCGTGCCCGGCCCCATTCGCAGTCCATCCTCAGCGGGCACAAATCGGCTCATTGCCGACGGCAGCGGGGTCGTCTGCGAGATCGACGACCTCTTCGTGGTGATGGACATCGCCACCGAGGCGCTGCCGGCTGCTGTTCGTGGAGGAGAAGCCGCCTCTGCAGGTAAATCGGACGAAATGGAGGTCGACCGCCCGACGGCTGAATTGCTAGCTGCCTTTGAATGGATGCCCGCAACCCTGGAGACTCTCGCCGAGCGCACGTCGTCAACGCTGGGGGAGGCGGCGGGGTTGCTTGAGCGTCTGATTGCCGAAGGGAGGATCGTGCAGCGGGGGCTCTGGTACGAAAGGCGCAGCTTGTACTGAGGCTAGATTTAATCTAAAGAACGTGTCGGGAAGCACCCGAAGCCCCGGAGAACTGAGCGATGGTGAACTGCCTGAAACCTCCGAAGAGGCAGCCTCCGATTGCTGGGAGTTGCAGGCGTTCTTGGCATCGCTTCTGCGTCTAGCGGACTCCAGTGTCAAGACTTACGAGCGGGATCTCCGGGCGTTTGTGAAGTGGGCAGATCTAAACACAGCGCCCTCCCTAGACGCCCGGGGAGGGCCAGGGTCGGTTTCACGTCGGGACATCCGCAGATACCTCGCCGGCCTCTCGCGGGAGGGCAAAGCGCCGAGGACGGTGGCGCGTCGGGCTTCCTCCCTGCGCCGGTATTTTGACTGGCTGGTGCGCACTAGGCGCATAGAGAACAACCCGAGCGTCGGTCTCTACACCCCGAAACTCGCCGAACGCCTGCCGCGTGTGCTGCCCCCTGAAACGCTCAACTCCTTGCTGGAGTCCCGCGGCCCGCGCACCCTCGATGATCCTCCCTTGCGGAGACTCAGAGAAAACGCCGTGGTAGAGCTGCTCTACGGCTCCGGCTTGCGTGTGTCGGAACTCTGCGCCCTCAGGCCGGCGGACGTCGACCTGAGCGCCCGTCGTGTGACCGTCACAGGCAAGGGCGGCAAGCAGCGTCTGCTTCCGCTGTCCGATCCGGCGGCCGAGATCGTCGGGCTCTATTGCGAGGAGCGAGCCCGTTCCGAAGGCAGAGTCCAGCCGGAGCGGGGGCTGAAGGCTTTGCCACCCCTGGAACCTCTTTTCTTCAACATGCGCTCACGCCCGCTCTCTCCTGCAAACGTCCGTTTCATCTTGGAGAGGCGCCTCAGCGCAGAAAGCCAGCACGCCCACCCCCACGCTCTGCGTCATACCTTCGCGACCCATCTGCTCGACGGGGGGGCGGACTTGCGGGCGGTGCAGGAACTCCTAGGACACGAGAGTCTTGCCAGCACCCAGATTTACACGCACGTGAGCCAGAAGCGGCTGCGTTCAGTCATCACATCGGCGCATCCACGGGGCTGAACCCGTTGCGTCGTCCGCCCGCCGGGTTGCTCCGGGCAGGCGACTGGCGACCGGCGACTCGGCTCGGCGGGTGAGCGGGTAGCCTGAGAGTTTGCCTGAGCGCCTTGCGCCAGGAAAGTTTTTGAGTTTGTGCGGTCCGTGGATTTCCTCGGCAGATCGGACTCAATCCGAAACATCCGACGAGTTCCGTCTGCGTCCTCCCACGGTCGCCCAAGGGTGCCGGACGCAGATGTCTCCGAAACAACCGATGGGAGCAAAGATGGCAGTGGACGACTCCAACGCTGAGGTTGGGAGCACCGAGGGGCAGGCGCCAACCTCGGCAGGTAAGACTGCAGCGCCTGCGGCGCCCTCAGCGCCCCCGGCAGCAGCCGAACGTCCGGTGGTGGCTATGAGTGAATTGATCCAGGCGGGCGTGCACTTCGGCCATCAGACGCGCCGCTGGAATCCCAAGATGAAGAGATTTCTTCACGGCGACGTCGGCGGTACTTACATAATCGACTTGAAGCAGACCTTGGCGCAACTAGAGGCGGCATATTTGTTTGTGCGCAACATGGTTGCCGACGGCGGGACGCTGCTTTTCGTAGGGACAAAAAAGCAGACTCAGGAAAGCACCGCCCTGCACGCCAAGCGCTGCGGAATGCCTTACGTGAACGAGCGTTGGCTCGGGGGAATGCTTACCAACATAGAGACCATCTTCAAGCGTGTGCACAAGATGCAGGAGTACCAGCGCATGCAGAAGTCAGGGGAATTTGAGGCGATGCCCAAGAAGGAAGCGCTCAGCCTCAGGCGGGAACTGGCCAAGCTCGAGCGCAACCTCGGGGGGATCGGGAAGATGAACACCCCCCCGGAAGCCGTCTTCGTTCTTGACACCAAGACCGACCACATAGCCGTCAGCGAGGCCAACAAACTCAGGATTCCGCTCATCGCGGTGGTTGACACCAACTGCGACCCCGATGTTGCGGATTTCGTGATACCCGGCAACGACGACTCGATTCGCTCCGGGGACTTGATGTGTCGGATCATGGCCGACGCCGTGATAGCCGGCAAGCGGTTCGGCAGGCTAGAGGAGGCGCCGCAGTCGGTGCAGATCTCTGAGGATGTCCCTGCCCAGGCAACTACAGCGCCCGCGACGCCGATGGCGGATGAAGAGGGGGCTGCAGCGTCCGCTGTCGAAGTCCCCACCCCGGCGGCTTCCGAAGAGGAGCCTGTTCCGCGTTCCGCTGCGGAGGATGCGTCCGCCGAAGAGCCTGCTGACGCAGGCGAGGAGCAGCCTCTGGAGGAATCCCTAGGAGACCAAGCCGCCCCAGCGTCCGCCGCCGAGCCCGCAGAGGTCGAATCCCCGGAGGTCGAATCCCCGGAGGCTGTTGCAGCGCCCGAAGTGGAGGAAGCGGTCGAAGAACCAGGAAAGCCGGATGCCCCCAAGGCGTCGCGTGACTCCGACGCTCCGACGCAGCCGCAGGCGCCCGAGAAGGTTGAAGCGACGCAACCTCAGCCTGCCTCCGAGGCGCCGGCGCAACCCCTCGAGGAGTCTTCGTCCCCCGAAGGGAGCGCGACACCACCCCAACCCCCCGCAGAAGAGCCTTCCCCCTCCGTGGATTCCCCCGAGAGCGCCCAGCCTTCCTCCGCAGCCGAAGATCCCGAGAAGTCGGAGGGAGAAGAGGATGACCAATCGGACAAAAAATCCAAGCGCTGGTTCCGTAAACGCAGCGGTTCTGGTACTCGTTAGGAAATTAGATTAAACCAATGACCCAAGAATCGGCCCGGAACATCTCAGCTAAAGAGGTAAAAGCCCTGCGTGACGCCACTGGAGCCGGGATGATGGACGCCAAACGCGCCCTGACTGATGCCCAGGGAAATTTTGAAGAGGCTGCCGAGATGCTCAAACGTCGCGGCCTGGCCAAGGCTGCGGACAGGCTTAACCGGGAAGCCAACGAAGGCGCCGTTGCTATAGCCGCCGCCGAGGGTGTCGCCGCCCTGGTGCACCTCCGTTCTGAAACCGACTTCTCTGCCAAGTCTGAGGACTTCCTCACCTGCCTGCAGGAAATCGCCGAAGCCGTCCTGGTCGACGGCCCTGTGGCGGGAGAACGCTTCACTGAGCGCATCGACGATCTGCGTCTTTCAAAAAAGGAAAACATCACACTGGGGTCAGCCAAGCGCTTGGAAGCAGCCGAAGGCAACCTCCTAGACACCTACCTCCACATTCAGGACGGCAGAGGCGTGAACGGGGTGATCGTGGAGGGAGCGGGCGTTCCCGCCGACGTCCTGCACCAGGTATCGCTGCACGCGGCCTTCGCCAAACCCAGTTATCTGCATCGCAGCGAGGTGGACGAAGAGGAACTGGAGCGCCAGCGGGCATCGGCTGCTGCCATGGCGGAGGGTCGCCCGCCTCAGGCCCGCGAGAAAATCATCGAAGGGCGTCTGAAGGCTTGGTACGCAGAGAGAGTCCTGCTTGAGCAAGGCCTGCACGGAGACAAACTGAGCGTGCAGGAGACCCTCAAGGGTGGCAGGATCGTCCGCTTTGAGCAGTCCTATCTGGGTTAAGAATAAACCTTGGGGGAGAATATGAGCAGCACTCGTGTTTCCCCTGATCGATGGAGTCGCATTCTGCTGAAAGTCTCCGGTCAGGTCTTCGGCGGAGAGGCCGCCCTGGGTGTAGACCCCGAGGTCGTCGACCGCATAGCGTCGGAGATAGTCCTGGCGCGTTCAGAGTCCGGCGTGGAGATTGCCGTGGTAGTCGGCGGCGGAAACATCTGGCGGGGGAGAAACGGCGCAGGCGAGGTGATGGACAGGGCGCAGTCCGATTACATGGGCATGCTCGCCACCCTCGTCAACTCCTTGGCGCTCCAAGACGCCCTGGAGCGCCAAGACCAACCCACGCGTGTGCTGACGGCCATTCACATGGCTCAGATCGCCGAGCCTTACATCCGACGCCGCGCCATTCGTCATCTTGAAAAAGGCCGTGTGGTCATCTTTGGGGCAGGCACCGGCAACCCGTTCTTCACCACCGACACGGCGGCTGCGCTCAGGGCGGTGGAGGTGGAAGCCCAGGCGCTCCTCAAAGGGACGCACTCTGGCACCGACGGAATTTACAGCGACGACCCGCGCACGAATCCCGACGCAGTCAGGCTGGAGAAGGTGGCTTATCTAGACCTGATAAATCGGGGATTGCGGGCGATGGACGCCACTGCGGCCACCATGTGCATGGAGAACGATTTGCCGATCGTGATGTTTGACATCATGGGAAGCGGGAACATCCTCTCCATACTCCAAGGCCAACGGGTAGGTACCATTGTTTCCTAGCTTGCGTCAGGCGAATTCGCCAAGGTACCAGGAGAGCAGAGAAAGCAAAGGCAGGAGCAGGAACGATCGGCGATGGAAAGCGAAATAGTCGAACTCGTCCTCTCAGAGGCTCGCGAAAAGATGAAGAAGGCGGTAGCGCACACCCGAGCGGAGTTCAGCGGAGTCAGAACCGGCCGAGCTAGTTCGTCGATCGTGGAGCGGGTGGTGGTGGACTACCACGGCGCTGAAGTGCCGCTTCAGCAGTTGGCTTCGTTCAGCGTCCCCGACGCCCAGCAACTCGTGATCTCCCCGTACGACAAGAACTCCATCGAGTCGATTCGCAAAGCCATTCAATCCGCCGACCTGGGTCTCAATCCCAGCGCCGACGGATCGATCGTCCGGCTCGTCTTTCCCCCTCTCACAGAGGAACGCCGCAAGGAACTCGTGCGCCTAGTGCGATCTATGGCAGAATCCGGGCGGGTGTCGATTCGAAATGCCAGAAGATCCGCCCGTTACGAACTTGAATCATTGGGCAAGGACGGCGATTTGTCCGAAGACGAAGTGCACAGAGGCACGAAACACATGGACGATCTCACCCACGAGATGGAAGAGGGCATATCTGAGGCTCTCCTCTCCAAAGAACAAGAACTCATGCAGGTCTGAGCTAGGAGGACACATGGCGCAAGAAGGCCCCTACCCCCAAGGAGACCCCCAAGAGCAGTCCTGGTCAGACCAGCAGCCTTCCGGCGGCGAGTTCGCTCCCCCCGAGGGAGGGGCTGACGGCGCCCAGGTGGGTGACACCCAGACCTGGGACACATTCGCAGGAGGTTCCCTGGCCTGGAGCCAGAGGCAGCCGGAGTCCAATCTTGATCTGGGTTACCTGACCGACCAACACCCCCAGGCTTCCGGCGTGGGGGTCACCGACACTGAAGCGGGGGCACAGTTCTTCGGCGGCGAAGAGGAAGGCTCATGGCACGCCCGCGAGAATCACGGCGACATGCTTCTAGGCAACGACGGCATGGATCGCAATCTGGCAAAGGCTGTGATTTCCGCTTTGGGTTTCGGCGGGGTGGCTGCCGTCTGTTTCCTGCTCGGACGTTGGGCCACGCTGATCCTGTTGCTCCTGCTGCTGGTGCTGGCTTCGGGAGAACTCTTCGGCGCGCTGCGAAAGGTCGGCTATCAGCCAGCCGTCCTCGTGGGTATCGCCAGCGTGGTCGGTTTGCCGATTGCGGTCTACTGGCGGGGGGCGCAGGCCTACCCCCTGGCCATAGGTCTGGCTCTGATCGCCACCTTCTGTTGGTACCTCTTTGGCGTGACCTCCGAGCGCCCCATTCCAAACATAGCTGCGACGTTCTTCGGCATAGGTTACGTAGGCGTCCTGGGTTCTTTCGGGGTGCTCCTGCTGCGCGAGGAGAACGGCATCGGCTTGTTGCTGGGCGCCGTGGTTGCGACTGTCGCATACGACAGTTTCGCCTGGGCTGTCGGAAGGCTTCTGGGTCGTACGCGCCTGTCGAAAGCCAGCCCCAAAAAGACAGTAGAAGGTCTCATCGGGGGGATTCTGGGTTCTGTCCTGGCGTGCTGGCTGATTCTGGGAATGCTTCGAATCGATCCTTGGGGTGAAAACCCGGGTTCGATTGCCCACGTGCTCGCCCTTGGTGTGGCTGCTGCGGTCGCCGCTACCCTCGGAGACCTCTGCGAGTCGATGATCAAACGGGATCTGGGCGTTAAAGACATGGGCAGGTTGATCCCCGGCCACGGAGGAATCCTTGACCGCTTTGACGGGCTGCTGTTTGTCCTGCCGGTGACTTGGGGTCTGGCCCTGATCACCAACGTCATAGAAGCCGCCCCGTCCTGATCTTTCCCATACCTCTCCATACGTACCACCCCTCTTTTCCGTCGCAAGCGCCCACGCTGACCCCGCGTTCCCCTGGTCTGTTTTTGCGCACCCTCGTAAGTCGTTTCGTAGGCTGCAGACGGGACTACTAAGGAGATTGGATGACGGCCACCCTGGCGGTTTTAGGCTCTACGGGCTCCATAGGCAAGCAAACCTTGGACGTGGTGCGCTCCGGGGGACTAGAAGTCGCAGCCCTGGGTTCGGGCTCTTCGGTGGGACTCCTGGCGCGCCAGGCCCGGGAGTTCCGCCCGCCCCTCGTAGCTCTAGCGGACGAGACCAAGGCGTCGGAACTCTCCGAACTGCTGCCAGCAGGCACTCAACTCGCAGCAGGGGGCGAAGCTATGGCCGCCGCTGCGGAGACCGCGGACATCGTCGTCAACGGGGTCGTGGGTTTCGCGGGACTGCCTGTGACGCTGGCCGCATTGCGGGCGGGCAAGCGGCTCGCTCTGGCCAATAAGGAGTCTCTCATAGCCGCAGGCCCGCTCGTGGCGCGTGCTTTGCAAACGCCCGGCGCCGAACTCCTTCCCGTGGACAGCGAACACTGCGCGGTGCATCAATGCCTTAGAGCCAACGAGACCCTGGACAAGCCCGACAGGCTCCGATCGGTCTCGCGCATAGTCCTGACGGCCAGCGGAGGGCCGTTCCGCGGCTATTCAGCGAGCGCCCTGAGCAAGGTGAACATGACGGACGCCCTAGCGCACCCCACGTGGAACATGGGGCCGAAGATCACGGTCGACTCCTCCACCCTCATGAACAAAGGGTTGGAGGTGATCGAGGCGCACGAACTTTTTGGAGTGGACTACGACCGGATAGAAGTGGTGGTGCACCCGCAGTCGGTGGTCCATTCCATGGTCGAATACGTCGACGGCTCCCTGCTTGCGCAGCTTTCCCCGCCCGACATGCGTTCTTGTATCGCATATGCTGTCTTCTACCCCGACCGCTGCCCCCGCTCCTACGGACGCATCGACTTTGAGAAGATGAGCCGGCTGGATTTCGAACCCCCGGATATTGAGAACTTCCGATGCTTGTCCCTTGCGTATGAGGCCGGACGGATGGGTTTGACAGCGCCGGCGGCTCTTAACGCTGCCAACGAAGTTGCCGTGGAAGCCTTTCTCAGAGGCGACATCGGCTGGAAAGCGATAGCGGAGGTGGTGGAGGCGGCCTTGAATCTGATCCCCCTGCCGCCGCCCGACTCCCTTGAAGCCGTGCTGAGCGTAGACGCAGACGCCCGCGCCGCTGCCGCCGGTTTGGTTTCCCGACGGGCTGCAGCATGAGCGAGGACATGAGCGAAGAAACGCAGGGCGAGCCCCTCGCCAACCGCTCCGCCGAGCCCGCCGCTCCACCAGACGCCCCAGAGGCGCAAGAGCCCGCCGTCGGGGAGCAGGAATCCCGCTCTTCGCGACGGGTCAGCCCGCTACTCTCGCGAGCGCGCGCCAAACCGCTGAAGCACGACCTCGAACCCCTCACTCCTCTGTCTTCGGCTATCCGGATAGCCCTGCTGGCAGCCGGTCTGGTCGTCCTGGGCTGGTTGGCGGGCGTCTACATCCTGCTGACGGTCATGTGCCTAGTGGCGATGCTCTTCCTGCACGAACTCGGTCACTACCTCACCGCCAAGTGGTCGGGGATGAAGGTCAGCCAGTTCTTCCTGGGATTCGGGCCTCGAATCTGGTCATTCAAGCGCGGCGAGACCACTTACGGAGTCAAGCCCATCCTCCTAGGCGCCTACGTACGCATCCTGGGCATGAACAACCTGGAGAAGGTGGACCCGTCCGAAGAGCATCGGACATACCGTTCCAAACCGTACAATCGGCGGCTGCTCGTAGCGACGGCGGGGTCGGGAATGCACTTCCTGCTCGCCATCCTCATCTTTTGGGTAATGCACTCGGGGATGGGTTTTTACGGCGTCAACCCCGTGAGCGTCGTAGAGACCCCCGACTGGCGGATCGAGTACGTGCAAGAGGACAGCGCCGCTGAGAAGATCGGCCTGCTGGCCGGCGACCGCATAGTCTCCATGGACGACACGCAGATCGTGACTTTCAACGATCTGCGCGACGAAATCGTCCTGATGGCAGACCAGTTCACCGAGATGAACGTCGTGAGAGACGGTGAACTCATCCAACTGCAAGGACGCATAGGAGTGAGAGACACGAGCCCCGGGCTGGGCTTTTTGGGGGTAACCCCCAGCCGTCCGGATGCTCCGCGCCAGAACGTCGTATTCGGCCTGGGCAGCGCCCTCGCCGACTTTGGGGAGGTCTCCAAAGAGTCCGTCAAGGGGATCATCTCCCTGTTCAGCCTGGACGGCATCGACGGGTTGCTGGGGCCGCTTGCTGACTTCGGCGGGAGTTCTGAGGTGGTGGCCACCGAGGGTGGCGAGAGCATCGACCCCAACAGAGCCATCTCCATCGTCGGCATACTCGATCTGGGAGGGCTGTTCGCCCAGGAGAACGCCGCCACTTATCTGGTGTTTCTCGCCAGCCTGAACATCTTCTTCGGCATTTTGAACCTCCTACCAATGCTCCCGCTTGACGGAGGGCACGTAGTCATCGCCACCTACGAGCGGCTGCGCTCCCGCCGCGGGCGCCGCTACCAGGCCGACGTGGCCAAGATGCTCCCCGTCGTCTACGTGTTTCTCCTCTTTCTCCTCACGATCAGCGTGGTGGCGCTCTCGCGGGACATTCTCGACCCGATAGACCTCTCGGTGCGCTGATGCTCAAGCGCCCCCTGGGGGCGGCTTGGGGTGCTTGCCCCTGTCTGGGCGAAGCCCCCCATCGCAACCTCCGCCGAACGAACCCCCGCCGACAATGGAAGTAGCCGCAAGTTTCAAGCGCCGCTCTACCCGTCAGATAATGGTGGGCGACGTGGCGGTCGGCGGCGGCGCACCTATCTCCGTCCAGTCCATGACCACCACCAAGACGGCGGATGTGGAAGGCACACTGGCGCAGATCTACAGCCTCGCCGCCGCCGGGGCGGACATCGTCCGATGCACTTGCAACGAGATGGCCGCCGCCGAGGGTCTCGCCTCCATCGTGCCGCGCTCTCCGGTGCCCATAGTCGCCGACATCCACAATCAGTATCGGATGGCGTTGGCGGCGCTGGAGTCTGGAGTGCAGTGCCTGAGGCTGAACCCGGGCAACATCCGGCGCCCGGAGCACATCAAGGCGGTCGCCTCTGAGTGCCGGGACAGGGGAGTTCCCATTCGCATAGGCGTCAACGGCGGTTCTCTAGACCCCGATCTCTACGCCTCCTACGGCGGAAAGGTCACGCCGGAAGCCATGGTGGATTCTGCTCTTCGGGAACTCGACTACTTCTCGGCGGTCGACTTCAACCTCGTCAAAATCTCGGTGAAGGCTTCGAGCGTTCCCCTCATGGTGGAGGCCTACCGCGGCCTCTCGGAGGTGACCGATCACCCTCTGCATCTTGGAGTGACCGAAGCCGGGCCTCCGCCTGTGGGCGTGGTGAAGTCCACGGCAGGCATAGCCGCTCTCTTGGCCGAAGGCATCGGAGACACGATTCGTTACTCGCTCACCGCCGACCCCGCAGAGGAGGTTCGCATGGGGCGGGCTTTGCTGGAATCCCTCGGGTTGCGCGAGCGCAAGACGGTTGACCTCATCGCCTGCCCGAGTTGCGGTCGGGCGGAGGTGGACGTCTTCGGCATCACCCAGCAGGTGCAAGAGGCGTTCGGGGAAGAGGAAATCCCCCTGCAGGTGGCCGTGATGGGTTGCGTAGTGAACGGGCCGGGCGAGGCCAGAGACGCAGACCTGGGCATAGCGGCGGGTCGGGGGAGAGGCCATCTTTTTGTAAAGGGGGTGAACGTGGCCGTGGTACCCGAAGACGAGATGGTTGACACCCTGGTGTCCTGGGCAAAGACGATCTCCGAGGAGGGCGCCGAGGCGGCGCTCGCCAGAGCCGATACGGAGCGCGCCGCCCGGGAGGCGGAGCGAGATCGCTCGATGCTCCTGACAGCGCAGGGAGCCGACGCCAACGACACCACTGCGAGGGTGAAACTGGTGCGGAAGGCCGCTGCGGGATGACGCCGCCCCTGCGTCGAAACTTCAGGGTCAGGAGGGCGCCCCCCCTGTACTCGTGATGTGCTGGTTATACTTGCCGGGTTAAGGGTAAGTCGGTGACTGAGGCGTGGGCAGGTCCCACGCCTCTTTTGCTATTGACAGCGTTACCGGCTTCCCCGCATACGGATGTGGATCTCTCGAGTCTCAGGTCTCGGCCAAGATCGGGGATCGACGCACGACGAAAGAGAAGACGATGTCGGGGAGACACCCGGGAGAATTGAAGATCGAAGAGGCAGTCACGGAAGCAGGGACGCCGCTGCTTGACGACCTGGGGTTGGAGCTTTGGGATGTCCACTGGGGAGGCGGACGCCTCCGACTCACGGTGGATCGCGAGGGGGGGGTGGACAGCCAGGCTCTGGTTCTGGCGAGCAGGACGATTTCCGCCGAACTAGACGCTCTGGATCCCATCCCATGCAGTTACACGCTGGAGGTCAGCACCCCGGGCATCGAGCGCAAACTCCGCCGCCGGGATCATTTCAAGAAGTCCGTGGGGTCGGAGGTGGCGCTGAAGTTGCTGCCGGGCAGCGAAGGAGACCGCCGCCTGCGCGGCTGCCTGACGGAGGCCGCGGATTCGCATATCACTCTGACACTGCCGGACGGCGAGCGCCGGGTCATTGCGCTGGCTTCGGTAGCTTCCGCCAAGACGGTGGTCGACTGGGGTGCTGCCTCCGATCTTGCGGGGAAGGACGAGGTGAGACGATGAGGCCAGAGATGCTGGAGGCCATGGAGGCGCTGGCGTCCGAGCGGGGCATCTCCGTGGAGAAACTCTACGAAGCCCTGGCCGACGCCCTTGAGATGGCCTACAAGAGGATGCCCGGCGCGCATGAGTACTCCTGGGTGGCGATCGACCCGGAAACCGCCGAGATACGCGTGCTCATGCAGGAACTGGACGAAGACGGAGAACCCTGCGGCGAGGAATACGACGTTACGCCCCAGGACTTCGGGCGCATAGCCGCCCAGACGGCGCGCCAGGTCATGACCTACCGCATTCGCGAAGCCGAACGTGACCGCAAGTACGAGGAGTACACCGGGCGCGAGGGCCACATCGTGACCGGCATTATTCAGCAGAGCGATGCCCGCTACACCTTGCTCGACCTAGGGAGGGTGGAGGCTCTCTTGCCTCAGGCGGAGCAGGTGCCCTTCGAGCGCCCCGATCCATCCAGCCGCCTCAAGGCTTACATCGTGGAAGTGCGCCGCACGGCGAGAGGCCCGCAGATCGTTGTTAGCCGGACGCACCCCGGCTTAGTCAAGTGCCTGTTCGAACTTGAGGTGCCCGAGATCGCCGACGGAACGGTCGAGATCAAGGCGTGCGCTCGTGAACCCGGACATCGCACCAAGATCGCTGTGGACTCCAAGGTGGAGAACGTGGACCCGGTCGGGGCGTGCGTCGGGGCCCGCGGCGCACGGGTGCGCAACATAGTGAACGAACTTAGAGGCGAGAAGATAGACATCATCACCTACACCGAGGATTTGGCCGAGTTCATAATGAAGGCCTTGGCGCCGGCCGCCACCGAGGAAGTACACCTGAACGAAGACAACCGCAGCGCCGAGGTGATTGTGCGCGACCATCAGTTGTCCCTGGCCATCGGCAAGGAAGGCCAAAACGCCAGACTAGCGGCGCGTCTGACGGGCTGGAGCATTCAAATCAAGAGCAGATCCCAGGTGGCAGCCGAAGCCGCCTACGGCGAAGTGGACTGGGCCGAAGGGGAGTGGATACTCGACCCCGAAACGGGTCAGCAGATGTGGCAGCCCGCAGACGGCAGCGCCCCGATCACCATCGACGAATACGAGAGTTCGGAAGATTGGACACCCGACTCGAAAGAGGGGGGGTCAGCCGAAGAGGCCGAGGGGTCAGCCGAAGAGGCAGTCGCAGGGTCAGACGCAGGGGAGGGGGAAGCCGCTGGAGGAGAGGAGGCTTTGAATGGGGAAGCCGAAGGAGAGGCTGCAGGCGAGGAAACTCCGCTGTCCGACTCCGAAGGGGGCGAGGGGGCCGTCCCGCCTCTAGACGCTCCGGCGAGCGTTCCGTCGTCTCAGGGTGTTTCTGCGGGCGCAGCTCCGGGCGCAGGCGAGGAGCAAGCGTCATAGCCCAACCCCGCTCAAGGCCTTGCCGTACTTGCATCGGTTGTCGACGCGTGCGCCCCGTCGGTGAGTTGCTGCGAATGGCGTTCGCGGGCGGAGTACTCCACCTCGGTCGGACGTTGCCCGGCAGAGGGGCGTGGGTTTGCGGTGATACGGAGGAATGCATGCGGAAGGCGGTCGAACCTTCCAGGCTCAGCCGCGCTTTCCGCCGTTGTGTCTCTGAAGGCGTCGTAGATGAGCTATGGAACGATTTTCTCCGCTTGACGCATTCGTCCTCTTCAAGTGGCGTGATCTGCCGAGCACCGAAGTAAGCCCGTGGCCAAGAAGATCAGGGTTTACGAATTGGCCCGCGAGTTGGGCATAAGCACCGCAGAGTGTCTCAAACTCTGCAAGTCAATGGGGATCAGGGTCACGGCTTCCTCTTCAAGCATGGAGGAGCCGCATGCATACCGGGTAAGGCTCAAGGCGAAGAAGGAGAACTTAATCCGGGAGTCCCCCGAAGAACAGCCTGCCCCCGAGCCTGCGAAGCCTCAACCCCGCCCCCGCCCCCGGCCTGCGAAGCCCGCACCTAAACCTGCTGCCCGACCCCAGCCCGCCAAGCCGGCAACTTCGCCGGCGGGGCCGACCCCAGACGAGACCAAAATCTCAGCAGTTCCCCCGGCCCCGAAGGAGGCCGCCGCTTCCGCCGCTGCCTCCTCAGCCCCCCCGCAGGTTCCTTCAACCGCTCCAGGCCCCGCCGCCGAGGTTTCCCCTGCGCCGAGTGCTCCTCCCGTCGCAGCGAGGGAAGAGGACGCAGCGGCGAAACCCTCTTCGGATACGCCTGCCCCGACCAGACGTCCCGCTCCGAAGCCCCCCGAGGCGCGAACAGACCCCGACACACAGCCCGCTCCGGCGGCCCGCAGGGAGAAGTCTCCGCCCGTCCAGCGGGCGACGCCTCCCCCCCCGCCCAAACCCCCTGAGTCTCCACCCTCCGCTCCGACGCCTCCGCAAGGAGCACGACGGGTCGTCACCTCCAGCGGGAACGTTCCGCACCGTCAGGCGCGTCCCGAGAGCCCCCCGGCGGCCAAAGCCCCTGCTTCTGAGGAAGGCTCTGTCCAGACGGCAGGCCCCGCGGCGTCTCCGCCCCTAAGCGATCTGCCTCCTGGCCCCGCTTCTCCGGCCACACCTCCCGCCGGAAGACCTACCGCGCCTCTCAGGTCTGCTTCGGGCAAACCCATCCCTCCCCCTCCTCCGCTGAAGAGGCCCTCCGTTCGTCCGCGCCGACCCCGGGGCGCTCCGAAGCCTCGAAGTCAACCCCCAGGAAGCAGGCAAGATTCCACCTCTTCCCCCGACGACCGCAGACCCTCCCTGCGCCCAGCTGTTCCTGGACGGGGAGCGCCCCGAGCCCCTGGCTCACGCGGCGCTCCGGTCAGGCCTCAGAGGCGGAGGCGGGCCAGACGCCGTCGCCGTTCGGTCGAAGAACTGCGCCCAGTGGACGTACCCGTCTACACGCCAGCAGACGCACCCGTGCCCAAGGGCGAAGTCGTTATAGAACGGCTTTGCACGGCGCAGGATCTTGCTTCCAAACTAAACCGCACCGTGGCCGACGTAGTCAAGTTCATGCTCCAGAACGGCGAGATGGTGACGGCTTCTCAGTCGCTGTCGGACGAGATGATCGAACTCTTCGCCGAGGAGTTAGGGGCGCGGATCAGGTTGGTCGATCCCGGCCAGCAGCAGGAGGTCGAACTTCAGTCCATGCTGTCGGTGGACAGGAGCGGCTTCGGCGATCCCGAGCCGCGGCCGCCAGTGGTGACGATGATGGGACACGTCGACCATGGAAAGACGAAGTTGCTGGATCAGATTAGAAGTTCCAACATGGCCGACGGCGAAGCGGGCGGCATCACCCAGCACATAGGCGCATATCAAGTTCAGAAGAACGGAAAACACATCACGTTCATAGACACGCCTGGCCACGAAGCATTCACGGCCATGCGCGCCCGCGGGGCGGACGTCACCGATGTTGTCATTTTGGTGGTGGCAGCCGACGACGGGGTGATGCCGCAAACCACAGAGGCGATCGCCCACGCCCGGGCAGCCGAAGTCCCCATCGTGGTGGCCATCAACAAAATCGACAGAGACAACGCCGACCCCGACCGGGTGATGCAGCAACTCGCCGAGCGAAACCTCGTGCCGGAAGCCTGGGGCGGGGACACCGTCTGCGTACAGGTCTCGGCCCTGGAGAACGTCGGCATAGATGATCTGCTTGAGAACGTTCTGCTGGTTGCGGAACTGGCGGAGTTGCGGGCACACCTCGAGGGCTTAGCCGAGGGGGTTGTGCTGGAATCTCGTTTAGAAGTCGGACGCGGGCCGGTTTCCACGCTCCTGGTGCAGGAGGGTCTGCTGCAGGTCGGCGACCCCATCGTCGCCGGTTCGTCCTGGGGGCGGGCGCGTGCGCTGATGAACGACGGCGGCCAGCCGGTCAAGACGGCCGCCCCGAGCGCCCCTGTGCAGGTTCTGGGGCTTTCCGATGTGACGGAGGCAGGTATCGCGTTCTCGGTCGCAGGCAGCGACAAAATCGCTTCCAAGGTGGCCGATGCCCGCAGTTACTGGCAGCGTGTGGCCGGTCTGGGCAAGGACGTGTCCGCCCATTCGGGAGGAGCGCTTCTAGAGGACATCTTCCAGGAAATCTCCGCAGGCGCCTCCGCTACTCTGAAGCTCATCCTCAAGGCCGACATGAACGGTTCCCTAGAGGCGATCCGCGACGGCCTGCGGAAGATCGAGCGAGAAGACGTGAACCTGCAGTTCGTTCACAGCGGAGTAGGGGCGATTTCCGAGAACGACATCGCCCTTGCCAAGACCACCGGTTCCACGATCATCGGGTTCAACATCCGCCCCGACCGCCCAGCTCGCGTTCTCGCCGAGAACGAGCAAGTGGAGATTCGCGTTTATGAGGTCATCTATCAGATCATTGAAGACGTTCAGAACGCCCTCGTTGGTCTTCTGCGCCCGACGATCCAAGAGGAGGTAACCGGAGAGGCCGAGGTGAGGGAAATCTTCCGCATACGAGGCGTGGGTGCAGTGGCCGGCTGTTACGTGAGCGACGGCGTCATCTCCCGGGGCGCCAAGGTGCGTTTCCTGCGCGAAGGCAGCGTGATCTGGAACGGCGAGATCAGTTCCTTGAAGCGTTTTCAGGACGACGTGTCGGAGGTGCGTTCAGGTTTTGAGTGCGGTATCGGACTCTCCGGTTTCAGCGATCTAAAGAGAGGAGACGTCATCGAGACCTACGCCGAGCACGAGATCCTGCCAACCTGACACGGGGTGCGTAAAAGGGATGGCGCGTTACGAGAGGGGTTATGAAAGAGGAGAGCGACTCGCCGAATTGCTTCGCAGGATCCTGGCAGATGAACTGGTCAGAATAGGCGACGAAAACTTAGAGTTCGTCACGATCACGGGCGCAAAGACCGACCGTGACCTCAACTTCGCAACCGTCTACTTCTCAACACTGAAACTCGACCCTGGTGAAGAGGCCGACGTTGCGGAGGCCCTATCTGGTTACAGGCGTCGATTCGGGGACGCAGTCAGGTCGGAAAGCCGGCTGCGGAGGGTGCCGAGACTGAGTTTTCAGCCCGATCCTGCTATGCACGCGGGCGCCAGAGTGGAATCTGTGCTGCGCGGAATGGGGGAGGGCGGCGCCTCCGGCCAGCCCCCGGAGGAAGTGGCCGCTCCCATGCCTGCAGACGGAAGCATTAAGAGAGACCACCCGCAGGACGGTTTTGTCGTGGTTGACAAAGAGGCGGGCTGCACCTCTCACGACGTAGTAGTGAGGGTGCGGGAGTTGCTCGGGATACGTCGGGTGGGGCATTCCGGGACCCTTGACCCCGACGCCACCGGCGTGCTTGTCCTCGGGGTCGGCAAGGCAACCCGCCTGTTGAGGTTCGTAACCGCCTTGGGCAAGGAGTACGAAGCCGTGGTCGTCTTCGGCGCTCAAACCACCACCGGGGATGCTTCAGGGGATATCTGCGGGCAGTGGGACATGAGCGCGCTGAGTTCCGAGGAGGTCTCAAAGGCGTCGGAGGACTTCGTCGGACAAATTTCGCAGGTGCCTCCGATGGTTTCGGCCGTGAAGGTGGAAGGCAGGCGTCTTCACGAACTAGCTCGGGAAGGACGCACGGTGGAGCGCAAGGAGCGGACGGTCACCGTGCACAAATTGGAAATGCTGGATTTCCAAGAGGGGGATCGCCCCCAGGCTCGAATGCGGGTGGCCTGCAGTTCCGGCACTTATATCCGCACCCTGGCGGAGGACTTGGGACGTTCACTGGGCGGTGGCGCTCATCTTCTCTCGCTTCGCCGCACCGCCGTCGGGTCTTTCTCCGTCCAGGAAGGATGCTCGTTGGATTCCTTGGAAGTGCTGCCGCTAGCAGAGGGCTTGAGGGACTATCTGTCTCTTAATGTCTCCGAAGAGACTGCGCGCAAGGTGAGCCATGGACGCCACCTCCCAGTGGAGTTGGTGCCCGACCGCTCGGGAGGCCCCTTCGCCGTCTTGAATGGTGACGGAGAACTTTTAGCCGTCTACGAGCGCAGCGGAGGGCGGTTGAAGCCAGCGGTCGTAGTGGTGTCTTATGACTGACTTCCGTAGTGGTGTCCTACGACTGACTCCCGTCAGTGTCTAGCTTCCGCACTTTGTTAACAGCCGGGGGGAGTCCGGTGGAGAAAACCCCTCCAGCGTGTATAGTACGAAGAGACTAGGTAAAGAACGGAGAATAAACCGAAGGTGAAAACGGTCGAGGGAAGTTCGATCGTTCAGGAGTCAGGGCCGAAGGAAGGCCCCTGGAGAGTTTGTCCGAAGAGTTTGTCTTAGGTAATTTTCTGGGCATCAACCACCGGCGGAACGAAAGAGTTCGTCAGGGATGATTTCAGTTGATTGAGGACGGGTCAGGAAGCAAGAAAAGTGGAGCATCTACCTCCCAAAGCAGACACGATCGCCAAACATAGGCGGCACGACGCTGACGTCGGTTCGACAGAAGTGCAGGCAGCTTTGCTTACAGACCGGATCGCTCATCTCACCGAGCATCTCAAGCTGCACAAAAAAGACCATCACAGTCGACGCGGCTTGCTCATGCTCGTGGGTAAGCGTCGACGTCTCCTCGACTACCTCCGTGACAACGACATCGAGCGCTATCGCGCGCTGATTTCCGATCTGGGCCTACGTCGCTGACATCTGAAGACGACTTTGCGTATGCGCCGTTAGCGGTGCAGTCCGGAACCGTTCCGGGCGAGCAGGAGGGCGCATCGGCGCTCTCGCCGTCAATGTGGGACTTATCCCACGGGCGGGAAACCCCCTTCCTGGCCGGTCGCGAAGCCGTCAAGAATTGAGAAAGGGCAGTACATGTCTGAACAAATCAACGTTTCGATTGCCATCAGCGGGGCAAGCATGGACAGGAAAATGGGGCTGGAGACGGGACGCTTGGCGCCTTCGGCAGGCGGATCGGTGGTGGGACGCCTAGGCAAGACAGAGGTGTTGGTGACAGCCACCGCCTCGGAAAGTCTGCGCCCAGGCGTGGACTTCTTCCCCCTCACGGTAGACATCGAAGAGAGGATGTACGCCGCCGGGAAGATCCCCGGTTCCTTCTTCCGCAGGGAAGGGCGGGCGAGCGAGTCCGCCACCCTGGTCTGCAGGCTCATCGACAGACCTTTGCGTCCCTGTTTCCCCGACGGTTTCCGCAACGACGTCCACGTAGTTGGGATAGTCATGGGTGTAGACCAGGAGAACCCCTACGACGTCCTGGCCATCAACGCCGCCTCGGCGGCTCTGTGCATCTCGGGGATTCCGTTCAACGGGCCGGTCGGCGCCGTAAGGATCGCGTACACCACCGGGGGCGAGTGGATACCGCACCCCACCTGGCAGGAATGCGAGGCGGCTACGTTCGAGATGGTCGTGGCCGGGCGCGTCATGGAGGACGGAGACGTCTCCGTGATGATGGTAGAAGCGGCCGGCTCCGAGGGGTCATGGTCTCGCTACGCCGACGGGGCTCCGAAGGTCGACGAGGCGGTGCTGGCGGAAGGTCTAGAAGCCTCCAAGCAGTGGATTACCGAAGCGGTCGGGCTTCAGCGAAAGCTCATAGCAATGTCAGGCGTGAGCCCCACAATGTCCTACGAGCTGCAGTCCGACTACAGCGAGGAAATCATGGATGCGACCGTTGAGGTTGGCAAGGATCTGCTCGCCGAGGCGCTTTCCTTGACCGACCGGACGGAGCGCAAGACAGCCGAGAAGTCCGCATCCGCGCAGATCCTTGAGGCGCTTACCGAACGATTCGCCGACGACCCGGACGCTCCCGCCCAAATCGCCTCGGCCATACGCTCGCTCTCCAAGAGCATCGTGCGCAGTCGGATACTAAAGGAAAATCAGCGAATCGACGGACGCAGCCCGAGCGACCTGCGTCCGCTCTTGGCAGATATCGGCGTGGTGGCAATGGCCCACGGATCGGGTCTCTTCCAGCGCGGTGAGACCCAGGTGCTCAACGTGGCTACGTTAGGTACTCAGAGGATGGATCAGATCGTTGATGGCATAAGCCCTCAGGATCGCAAGCGCTACCTCCACCACTACAACTTCCCGCCTTTCAGCACGGGGGAGGCGGGTTTCATGCGCGGCCCGAAGCGGCGTGAGATCGGTCACGGGGTGTTGGCTGAGCGCGCCCTGTTTCCGGTCATTCCGACCATTGAGGAGTTTCCCTACACGATCAGGCTGGTCTCCGACGTTCTCTCCTCCAACGGTTCCACGTCCATGGCTTCGGTCTGCGCTTCAACGCTCTCCCTCATGGACGCCGGAGTGCCCATCAAAGAGCCCGTGGGAGGAATCGCCATGGGGCTTGTGAACGAAGGGGATCGCTACGTCACCCTCACCGACATCCAAGGATCCGAGGATGCCTTCGGCGACATGGACTTCAAGGTGGCGGGCACAGAGAACTTCGTCACGGCTCTCCAGCTAGATACCAAGATTCACGGTATTCCGGCGGAGGTGCTAGCGGATGCGCTGACTCAGGCGCGCGAGGCCCGCCAGAAGATCCTTGCGGTTATGCGCTCGGCCATTGATGCGCCCCGCTCCGACGTGAGCACTCACGCCCCCAAGATCTCCATCCTGGAGATTCCCCTCGACAAGATCGGCGAGGTAATCGGCCCTAAGGGCAAGATCATCAACGCTCTCCAGGACGAACACGGCGTGGAAATAGCGGTGGACGAAGAGCCCACGCACGGCAGGGTCACCGTCTCCGCCCCCAACCGAGACGCCGTGACCTCAGCCCTCCAGGCGGTAGGGCAGATCGTAGATCCGCCCTCAGCCAAGGTGGGTGCCGTCTACACGGGCAGCGTCGTGAACATCACCGGCTTCGGCGCCTTCGTGAACATTCTTCCCGGGCGGGACGGTCTCCTTCACATCTCCAAACTCGGTCGAGGCAAGCGTCTAGAACGGGTGGAGGAGGTGCTCTCAATCGGCGACGTGCTGACGGTTCAGGTCGACCAGATAGACGACAACGACCGCATCAGCCTTCAACTCGCCGGAGAAGGGGACGGGCGGCCCGGAGCGTCCGGAGATGGTAACGAGAACGCCCCCCCCAGCGCCGCGCCAAGGCGTTCGGGAGGCGACAGCAGAAAACCCCGCCGTCCCGCCGAGCGCGGGGAAAGGCGGTCTCCGGCGGAGCGCGAGCGTTCTGGGGGCGGACGCTCAAAGGTGCGTCAGGTCTCCTTTGCTGAAGAGTTCGACCGCCAGGTCGCATCTGAATTCGGCGACCTGGGGCCAACCCCTCCGACCGAGGACGACGTCGGCCATTCCCGAGGGCGGTAAAGCCCGACCGCCGCTGCTTGTAGTTTCCAGGAAGTTGGCAGAAATCGGCAGGAGGGGTTCCCCAGCGTGATTTCGGTGGGGGTGCTGGGCGCAGCCGGACGCATGGGCAGGACGGTCTGCCAGGCGGTGGCTGCGGATCCCGACCTGACCCTCGCTGCGGCCGTAGATACAGCCATCACCTCCGAGGCGGAGTCCGTGCTTGGGCCGCACGGCGCGGTGGTCTCTGAATCGCTGGAGGCGCTGAGGGAGGCGGGCGCCGAAGTGGCGGTCGATTTCACGGTCGCCTCCGCCGCCCGAAGCAACCTGCGTTTCCTAGCTGCCGAAGGCATTCACGCAGTGGTGGGCACCACCGGCTTGGACTCCCATGACCTAGAGCGGATCGAGCGGGACTTCACGGACAGCAACTGCATAGTCGCGCCCAACTTCGCCATTTCCGCTGTCCTCGCGATGCGGTTCGCTGAGATGGCGGCGCCGTTCTTCGACTCCGCTGAGATCGTAGAACTTCACCACGACGCCAAGGTAGACGCTCCTTCAGGGACCGCCCTGATGACAGCAGAGCGGATGTCCGCCGCGTCCGAGAAGTGGAACCCCGATCCCACCCGGGACGAAGTCCTGCCGGGCGCTCGAGGAGGCAAGGGCCCCGGAGGGCTGCGAATCCACTCCGTCCGCCTCTCCGGGCTGACCGCCCACCAGGAAGTAATCCTGGGAACTCAAGGCCAGTCTCTGAGCATCCGGGGGGATTCCTACGACCGCTCCTGCTTCATGCCCGGGGTGCTCTTAGCCGTCAAGTCAGTGGGCGGGCGTCCCGGCCTGACCCTGGGTCTAGAACCGCTGCTAGACCTTTAGCCAAGGTGGCTAAACCGCCGCGGCGGTCGTTTCTTTAACCGGAGCGGCGCGCCTCTAGCTTCTTGACGATCTCCTGAATGTCGCTTAGATAAGGCTTGTCGCCACTCACCATGATCGTGAGGCAGTTCGTGGAGCGGGTCATAGCCACGTACAGAAAGCGTCGTATTGTGGTGTCATCGTCTCCGTCTTCGTGTATTGCCACGTTTGAGAGTCCTGTTAGAAAGACGTGGGGGAACTCCAGTCCCTTGAGGTGCTTCAGTGAAGCCACCAACACGTGGTTCTCGGTTTTGGCCGCTTTATCCCTCTGCTCCGTATCGCCGAGATTTAGACAGGGAATGCTCCTCCGTCGCATCTGATACTCGTATTGCCTTTGAATACTCGAGTTGCCACAGAGCACAGCTATCTCGTCCCAGCGGATGGCCTCCTTCCCTAGTTTCTGCACCCGTTCACAGACCTCTGCGACTTCGGCGTCCGCACCGACGCTGACGGTTTGCGGTATCGGGCCGTGTCTCAGGGCTGCCGTCGGCTCGATTATCACGTCGGAAATCTCAGGGTCGCCGGATCGAGCTAAGCGGTCGCTCTTCCCTTTCATCAGAAAATTGAACCCCAAGTAGATCACCTCAAAGGTGTTGCGATAGTTGGTGCTCAGAATCTTGGTGCGGCCTCGCCCCGAAGTATCGGGAGGAATCCACTCCGGACGTCTGTAGACGTTCTGAGCGGCGTCGCGTGCCACTATGCACTCCTCACGCCCCGGCTTCAGCAGGCGGTAGGCAAATTCCATGCGATCAGGGTCGAAGTCCTGCGCTTCGTCTACTAGCACGAGGTCGAACATTCCCGCCTCTGGGTGTTCTCTTAGGTAATTGACGCAGAGTTCTATGCGCTTGTCGAAGTCCTTATCATTCCAGTTGAACCGAAAGGGCCTATCGCGCTGCTTCGTCTTCTTCTCCAAGTCGAACGGCAGGCGATCTATGTTCTTGACCGTCACGTTGCCGTACTCGACCTGCTGCGCAAGTTCGTCGGCGAGCACCCTGTTGTAGCAAGTGAGCAGTACTTTCCATCGAGGCAGGCGTTGCCCGATGAACTTGGCTCGGCTCACCAGCACCAGGGTCTTTCCGCTGCCCGCCACTCCCTTGATTACCCGGTAGCCACTTCCTAAGTGGCGCGCCAGCGACTCTTGCTGGCGGTCCAGCACCTTGATGATTTCCGCATCGCTTGGGTCAAGTTCTTGACGCAGCGCCAGCCTGCCCTGTTCCGGGGGTTTGTCGTTGCCACGGATGAGCACTTCGGGGTGAAGGGCAGCGGAGATGACTTTCCTTTCCATCTCGGCTTGCTTCGGATCAGCGCTCGCACCTGGGCGTTCCGGACGCTTTTTAAAGAGTTCTGAGACAGCCTCCCCCAACCGCATGAAGTCTTCAGAGAACAGAACCGCCACCTCGGGGGATTTCGCAGTTTTCTCAGCGGCGGCTCTGCTAACTTGCGGCGCGGCGCACGCCATTACCACTGGTATGTCCACATCCGCCCTGAGCGAGGATTTCTTCAGCCGCTCAAGCCCAGGGCGGCTGTATTCTTGAAGTCTCTTCAGCGCCTTCTTCAAGGGGTTTTCGCCAAGGCGTTTTCTCCCAGCCCTCGCAAGGGCGTGCCGACCTCCTTCTAGTACATAGATCAACAGCAGTCCGCACCCAGGCAGGGCGATCGCCAGAAACGGTTCTTGCGAATCCTTCTCATCCTTGTCCTCCAGTGGCAAGTTGAGTTGAGCTTCTAGGGACAGGTTCTCTAGCCAGACCGTGGCGTCTTCCGACAGGCTGTCACGCAGCGCGCCCGCTACTTCACGGATGCGACCGGGAACGTCGCTACGCGAAGCCAGGTTCTCAGGTATCAGAAAAGCCATCTAAAGCATCAGGTTATTGAGTATCAGGGCAGCCATCTTTAGGTGCTCGCGGGTGTCAGTCTCTCAAGTGCAGCGAAATATATGTGACTGTCTTGCCGTCGCTCTCAAAAGAACGCTCGACTTCCTCAACTTTTTTGTCCTCGATCATCTTCTCAAGGGCTTCTTCCAACTGAGAGCGTTCGCAGTGCGCCAGCGCCCCGCACAGACGGTGTTCCCTCAACCTCTCAGGGGCTTCGGGGAAGGCTCCGCCGCCAAAGGTGTCGAGGAGCGTTCGGATGACGTTTTGCCGCGAGTAGTTATCGCCCTCTAAGTCCTTGAGCAGGGCGCGTATCACCGGTTCAATCGCCACGGCTTCGGCTAGTTGCTCAGCGTCGATTCGGTGTTCTTGCCATGGCCGCGGCAGGCCGGGTTTACACACGTCGCAGGCGTTGCATCTCTCCGGAGCCTCAGCGCCAAGGTACTGCAGCATCCGGGCGCGTCGGCAGCCCGCGTCGCTGCGTGCAAGCGCCTTGGCCTGCTTTGACCGTGCCAGGAAGCCCTCACGCTGTTCCGCGATAGACGCCTGAATTGCGATCCAGTCCGGTTCTTCGTTCGTCAGGTCGGTGGCTTCAACGGAGTATTCCCAAGCCCGAAGCGAGACGATTTCGGCGAAGTCGGCCTCGTGCAGCAGTTCTTCTGCTTGGTCAACGTTCCAGCCGTTCCTTTCGCATTCCTTCGGGAGACTGAACGGCTCGCCACCGAATCTCCCCAGGCTCTCAAGGATTTCTATAAGTTCCGCCGAAGCCTCTAGCTCGGTTTGCTCCATCCGTTCACGCCAATCCGGCGGCACCTGCAGGGCGCACTTGCTGATTCTGGCCGGGGCGCGTCTTAGGTTTCCGTGGTCTTCCAGGAGCAGAAGCGATGCTCCCACGTCTTCTTTGGTGAGCGAGCCGCCGCTGGAGAGTGTCGCGAACGTTGTTCTCTTGTTGCGTTTGAACTCTTTCCACACGGACTGAACTTGTTCGATCTCAGGGGCGGCTTCCTTTGCGAAGTATCTGTGTATCCAGCAGTCGCGAGGTGTCCGAAGCAGCAGACACGTTCCTGTTTCCGGGCCTTCGCCGAAGGCCGCGCCTCTGCCGGCTCGGCCAGTTTCTTGGATGTAGTCCTCGATGGATTGAGGCATCTCAAGGTGCAGCACCAACTCGATGTCGGGCTTGTCTATGCCCATACCGAAGGCGCTTGTGCTCACGATCACGTCCACGTCCCCGTGAAAGAACGCTTCCTCCGTCCTCTTACGGAGTTGGGTTTCCAGACCTGCGTGGTAGGCCAGGACGGCGTGCCCGTCGGCGCGCAGAAGGCTAGCGAAGTGTCCGGCGTCCTTCCGTCTGGGCACGTAGAAGATGGCTGATTTCCCTCTAAAAGCCCTGAACACTTCCAGCACCCGCAGCCTTCTAACCTCAAACGATTCGCAGTCCTCGGTGTAGTAAAGCAACTCCGGCCTGTCCGGATACGCGGTCGCAGCGCCCTCGCTCAGCTGCAGCCCCAGCCGCCCGGTGATGTCTTTCCGAGCGCGTTCGGTGGTCGTGGCTGTCAAAGCGGCGATCGGGGGCCGCTCGGTTCTTGCGGCGATAATTTCCGCAACCGCCCGTTCGATGAGGGAATACTCCGGCCTGAAATCCCGACCCCAGGTGGAGATGCAGTGGGCTTCGTCCACGACCACCAGGCTGATTTCCACGCTCTCCAGAGACTTGCGGAACGACTTCATCCAGAGACGCTCCGGCGACACGTACAGAAGTCGATAACGGCCCGAGCGGACGCCTTTGAGTATTTCGATCTGCTCAGTCTGAGTCTGTCCTGAGTAGACGGCCGCTACCCAGTTGTAGCCCCGCTGACGCAGGGTTTCCACTTGGTCTCGCATCAAGGCGATGAGCGGGGAAGTCACCAGCGTGACGCCCGGGAGCAGGGCAGCCGGAAGCTGAAAGATGAGGGATTTGCCGCTGCCGGTAGGCAGTACCGCCAGAACGTCCTCACCCCTGCCCTCCAGGAGCTTTAGTATCAGTTCGCGTTGCATGGAGCGCCACTCGGCGATCCCCATTCGCTCGCGGGCAACTTCTAAGCGTTTGGCGAGGATGTCGGCGTTGAAGCGTTCAGAGGCGCTGAGCCGAAGGTCGTCAAAACTCGGCCCGCGCCCGGCAGACGGTAAGCCCGCTAGTTCTTCGTGCGTTTCCTCATCCCATCTCGCTCCGATGTGTTCGGCGATGGCCTCGTAACCCTCCCGACCGCTGCTCGGGCTCATCCGACCGCAGCCCTCCGGCAGGGCTTTGAGGAAGTCCTCGCTGTAAGACAACGCCAGACGCAGCCGCTTGTCCAACACGACGAGCGCGCCTCGGTCTGTCTCCGTTCGGATGAGCCTCCCCGCTCCCTGGGCGAAGTCCAGCACCGCCCGCGGCACTAAGTAGTCGCTGAAGCCATCGCCGCCCCGCAACTCCAGGCGTTCCATGCGGGCGGCCACCAACGGGTCGGAGAATTTGGGAAACGGCAGTTTCTCAATGGCCAGCAGGCGCAGGGCTTCCCCAGGCACGTCCACTCCTTCCCAAAACGACCTGTTGCCCAGCAGGCAGGTGTCGTTGCGCGTACGCATGCGCTCAATCAACTTCATTGCGGCCTGTTCGCCCTGGCAGAGCACTTCAATCCCCCGGGGCTCCATCAGGCCGCGGAGGTGGTCGCGGGCGAACAGCATTCGGCTGCGGGCCGTGAACAGCCCCATCCCTCCGCCGCCGGTGAGGATGAAAAGGCGCGCCAACTCTTCAGCGGCCGCCTCTTCAAATTCGTCTAGGAGCGACCCTCTCGGCAGAGGCAGATGACCGGGCAGCACCACGAGCAGGTTCTCCGCAACGTGCCTGAACGGGCTCTTGAGCGACAGGGGATTATTGACTGTCAACCCCAAGCGCTCGACGACGTAGTGGAAACTCCCTCCTACCTGCAGGGTGGCTGAGGTGAGTATCACCGCCTCCAGGTCCCGCCAGATCGCACGAAGTTGCGCCGAGACGTCTATCGGGGTGCGGTTCAGCGTCCACGTGCTGTCGGACATGGCCTTATCAAAGAGAACCTGGTCGCTCGACGTCAAGGCGGACGCTCGCCTGCCGGGTTCATGCTTGCCCTCGGAGGTCGGCTCCAGCACCGCCAGATTGACAATCTTGTCGTCGTCTTTCGCCCATATGGCTTTGTTCAGAACCCTGGCCGCCTCTCGAAGATCCGAACCCGCCGATGCGATGTGATACTCCAGGCGCCGCCTCCTGAAGGCCTCCCGCTCGGTCAACTGTCTCTTGCGATGCGGAACGCTCAGCCTGTTCAGGCGCTCGACCACCCCCCGCAACGCGTCGCCCAAGGCTCCCCCTGCATTAAGCACCGACTGATACGCACTGCTTCGAGTGTCAAACCCGGGCTTAATCCGGTGCTCCACCCCGTAGATCACCGCAGCCTGGCCGCTCGTCGCAGCCCTCGTCAACAAGTAATTCTTGAGTTCCCTGCCGAAGGTTTCGGCGCGCTCTTGGGCGTTCGTTAGGTCGTCGCGGATTTCCTCGAGCTTTTCCCTAGGTGTCTGTCCGTCCTCGCCGTCGGGCTGCTCTTCCGTTTCCTTATCCAGGGGATGCCCGGTGTCTAAGGGATGCCCGATGTTTCTGAGGTATTCACGCCAGCGACGCAGCAGACCACGCCTGCGGTCATCCCCTAGTACGTTGAAGAGGCGCTTCAAGGAGTGTTCGGAGACCGACTTCGTGAATGCCCCGGAGGCGGTGTCTTCCAGGACGTGAGCTTCGTCGCAGATCAGGTGGGTGATTTCCTCTCTCACGGAGCTGTTGCTGAGCAGCACGGCGTGATTGACCACGGCTATGTCTGCTTCGGAGATCGCCTGCACGGCCCGGCGGTGAAAGCAGCCCTGTTCCAGCCTCGTCGAAGGCGTCCTGGGGGCGTCCCCGCAGGAAATCCGCCACCGCAAGGCCAAAAAGTCCGGCGCTCGTTCTTCCAGCAGCCAGCAACTCAGGTCATCCCAGTCTCCTACGGGCGTACAGAAGACCCAGCCGACGATCACCGCCAGCGCCCAGACGTCGGGGGCGTCTTCGTTGGCGAGGTTGGCCAGGTCGGCTGGGTCATCGTCCGTCTCGGCCAGTTCGCCGTCCCCCTCAGCCAGTTCGGCCAACTCATCCAACTCGGCCAACTCATCGGCGAGGTCGGGCAGCGACAGGTAGTTGTTCGCCCCCTTCAGAGCTGTCCAGGTGAAAGATTCCTGCGTTTCTTGCAGTTCCATGAGCACGCTAACGACTTGGTCTTGCAGCACTTTGGTGTGCATGCTCACCGCCAACGTTGCGTCCTCGCCGTCGCCGGAGCGAGAGAACGCTAAGGACGGCACGACGTACGCCAGTGTCTTTCCCGTGCCTGTGGGAGCTTCGATGAGAGCCGTCCCTTTTCCCTTCAGCGTTTTGGCCACCTCCATCGCCATCTGTTCCTGTTCTGGCCGGTGTCTGCGCCCCTCCCGCAGCAGCGTTCCGCCGCTGCCCAGAGGAGCAACCGCTTCTGCCGGGTCGAAGGGGCTGCCCCGGGTCTCGTCTTCATCCTTCGCCGTCTCGAGGTTCGGCGGCGTCCCAAGTGGCGGGGTGTCAAGCGTTGTCAGCACCGATTCCAGCGATACGCCGTCGTCGCCTCCGGGAGCCAGGAATGCTGACCACGGATGCCTGCAGCGGTGCAGCAGCCGACGCTGCAGGTTGCGGACAGGGCAGTCTTCGTTCAAAATTTCCAGCAGACCGAGCACCACCCGACCAGCCGCTTCCGCGTCGGGCAGGGCGCGGTGGCGGGGGTTCGGGCGCGGCACTTCCAGCCAGTCGCAGAGATCCACCAGCGCAAGCCCGCTCGGGGGAGCGCTGCCGTTGACGTTCGGCGGGATGCGTTCTCCGGATCGGGGCGCCGCCAGCACGGCCAACTCCAGGCTGTCCAGCCGCCTTTCAATGATGGGGGGACGCCCCGTTTTCTCTATGGTGAGGTTGAGTATCGGAAAGTCGTATCCAACCCCGTTGTGCGCCACCACAGCGTCTTTTCCGCAGAACTCGGCGAGTTCTCCTAGGGCGTCGCTAGCAGGGACGGCTTGGCGGATGTCTTCCTCAGTCAAGCCGTTGAGCCGCTTCCGCTGCTGCGTTTCTTCTGCTCCTGTGAGCAGTTTTTGGAATTTTTCTGTTGGGCGTCCGTTTTCAAATCTGCAGGCTCCGATCTCCAGAAGGCGGAATTCGGGGGACGCGAATTCGTGCCCCGACGTTTCAACGTCTAGGGCTACGAAGGTCGCTGTTTGCGGAGAGACGCCCATTACATCATTCTTACATGCCGAAGGTTCGGAGGCGTAATGCGGAGCACACGCTCTGAGCGTGTGCTAGCTTGCGTTGCATGGGCATGCGGGCGCAACAGACTTGCGTTGGGTAGGCTCTACGCGGGGTCACAGAGGCAAGAAATAGGCTGGAAAGAATAGATGATGAGTAGGAATAACGTGAATCAGAATTCGGGCATAAGGAATTTTTCCATTGCTCCCGACGGCGAACTCGCTATCACTGAGACGTGCTTGAATAAGAACTTAGAGATAAAGAGTTCTCCATGGGAGAACTTAGAATCTGAGCGAGGCTGGTGCGATCACCCGAGTTGGGTTGAGCCTGGCCCGCGGGATCTTGTGAGCGACTTGGGCGTGCCGCAGGATGGCTGTCTTTCTGAGGTTTCCAATCGTTTAGAGGGGCGTGAGGTCGCCCGCAGCGTTCCTCCCGGTGCGGGCGCTCGCGCTAGTTTGTCTAGTGGCGGTGGCTTTTTTCGCTGGAGGTTCTTTCTTTCTCTCTTGGTGGTCGTATTGTTGGCTGTCGTGTTGGCGGTGGTGGACGGTTTGAGCGGCCCTGTTGATTCAGCGGCTGCTTTGAACGGGAAGAGCCCCGGTTTTCTGGGCTCCCCTTTCGGTGGCAGCAGTTTGTGGGGGTCTTCGTCTTCTGGGGGCTCTCCTGCGTCTTCTAGCGCTTCGTGTCCGTCTGGCTATTCATTTACATCTGATAATTTGGCGTGCGAGAAGGTGGAGTCCCGTTCGGCGTCTTTGAGTTGCCCGTCTGGTTCTTCCCAGTTCAGTTTGGGGATCGGAGCGGCTTGGGGATGCAGGAGAGACTTAGGGGCGGCGTCTACGTCGTATTCCTGCTCCCAGGGGGTGCTGGCGTGGAGGACGGTCGGTTCCGGTTTCGCTCGGACGTGCAAGATCACTTCAACCAGTACAGAATCTAGAGCGGCGTCTGCTTCCTGCAGCCCGAGGGGGTCGCCTACGTCTTGTCGTTACACCAACCAGGTGCTGACTCGCCAATCTCAAGGAGCGTCGGCCAGCTGCAGTCCTAGTGGGTCGCCTACGTCTTGTCGTTACACCGCTCAGGTGTCGTCTCGCCAGTCGCAGGGGGCGTCGGCTTCTTGCAGCCCGAGGGGTGCGCCGTCGTCTTGTCGTTATGTATTATCGAGCACGGTACGCCAGTCGCAGTCGGCGTCTCGTTATTGCAGCCCGAGGGGGACGCCGGCTTCTTGCAGGTATTCGGTGAGGCAGTCTACTTCGGCGAGTTACCGTTATATCCCTGGTGTAGGTGGCTATTATTATTGTTCGTCCGGTTGGACTATCTCCGGGAGTACTTGTTACCGGTACGTAAACCGCTACGGGACGTTATACTATTCGTGCCCGTCCGGCTGGTCGCGCTCTGGTAGCACGTGTTCCCGCTACGTAACGTCAAGAACAGTCCGCTACGGCACGCTAAACTATTCCTGTCCGTCCGGTTGGAGTCGTTCTGGTAGCACGTGTTACCGGTATGTGAGGAGCAGCGTGACGCGTTACGGCACGTTAAGCTATTCGTGCCCGTCTGGCTGGTATCGTTCTGGGGGCACGTGTTACCGGTTCGTGAGCACCACTCTGACGCACTACGGGACGTTGAGTTATTCGTGCCCGTCTGGTTGGTCTCGTTCTGGGGGCACATGCACTCGGACGACGACGAGCGTCCGCTATGTGTCGCCTACGTCTTCTCGGTCGTGTTCCACAGGCACTTTGGCGTCGGGGAGGTGTTGGTCGTATCCAGCAAAAGTGAAGTCCTGCCCGAGCGGTTGGACCCTCTCAGGGAGTTCGTGCACGCGCACGCTCACCGCTGCTCCCACTTACACGTACTCTTGCCCGCAAGGGAAAACCCTCAGAGGCTCCCGCTGCTACACCCCCACCACAACCACTACGACTACAACCACTCCCACGACGACTACGACAACCACGACTACGACAACCACGACTACGACAACCACGACCACCACGACTACCACCACAACAACTGCTGCGACGACTTCGACTACGTTGGCTGCGTGTCCTGCGGGGAAGTTCCGTGTGAATTCTTCAGCTGGATGTGTGAGTGTGCCTGCTCCTTTGTTGGTCTCTTCCAGTTCGACTTCTGAAGGTTTAGCGTCTCATCCTGGGGTGGGTTCGGTGACATTAGTCTGGTATTTGACGGAGAATCTTCCGGCGAGTTACAGAGTGCGTTGGAAAGAGGCTTCTGTTGCTTCGTACCCATCTTCGGGGACGGGGGTGCAGTCGTTTGATGCTTCCGCGGCGGCGGCTGCGGCGGGTCCTGTTCTCGTGTCGAGGGGGGCAGTGCATTCTTATGAGATCACGGGTTTGAAGACGTGTACTGTCTATGACGTGGAGTTGAAGGGTTTCACGGCGGCAGGGGTGTTGAGATTCACTCGTGAGACGGAGAACACCCCGAAGGGGACTTCTTCACAGCCGCGGAAGGCGAGGTTGGTTACGGGTTCGGATACTGAGAATTTGTTGTACGTGTACTGGGAAAAGCCTGAGTGCGACGGGATTCCAGATTCGGCTTTGTCGTTGACGCGTTACGATACGAGGTGGAAGCCTTCGGATGGGACGAGTTGGATGGAATTTCCTATAACTGGGAGGAGCGAGTTAGAGAAGGAATATCATGGTGTTCTTATTACGGTTCCTGGAACGGCTGCAGAGAATCCGAGCGGCGCCTCCGGCGCTAGCGGCGGCGCGTCCGCTCCGGCCTTGCTTCCCGCATCTTCTTCTAGGGGCTCCTCTGACGACGAATCTGGCGAGGATTCTCCCATCGACCATCCTCCTTCTATAGAGGGTTTGCAGACGATCATTTACAAGCAACAGGACGTGGAACTTACCGCTAGTAATTCCATTGGTTCGTCTACGTCTTTGACGTTTTCCGCCGAACCTACGGAGACAGCAGAGCCGCTCCCGACCAAGTCTGGTATTTGGCGACCTTACGATTTGCCTATCGGCAGTACCGCAAGAATCAACCAGACGATCCTCGAAGGCAAGCCATTGAAGGTGTGCACCAGCGTGCCGGGTTTCGTGAAGCACGTGGATGCGGCTGTGAAGGAATGGAACAAGGTGATCCCGGGGGCGTTTACTTTCGGCAACTCCGCTTCCCTTCCGTCTTCCTGCGGGGAGTTGAGTACCAACTCTAACAAAGATAAGACCATCAACAACTCCTCTTATGACATCGCGGTCATGGATTACAGGTCTGACTGCCCCGCCCCGACGCTGCAAGTACTCATGGGGCCGGAAGTGCAGATCGACTGCTATCACACGAGTTGCGCGTCGACCAGGCGTAAAGCCTCATTTGCCGCTCATTGCCATTCAAGCAAGTCCAGATGCGAAGCCGAATCCCCCGATGCGGAAGGCTGCGCGTCCCTGAAGGACATGTCGATCGCCGGCGACAGTCTGCCCTATAAAATCACCGGTTCGCTCGCCTACGTTCTCAAGGGCTCTTCCTCTAGCTCACTAGCCAGAATCATCACCCACGAAATAGGCCACTTCTTAGGGCTGGGAGATTACGGTCACGGATGCTACCGGCTGAGCGCCGCCGACACGACCGCGTCCAACATGTCTTATGGCATGAACGCTTCCGACGTGCGTGACTGGCAAAAAAAAGTAGCCACCCAAGACCCCGCGGCGACGGAGTGCGACTCCCCCACCCCCACCCAACGAGACAAGGAAGACCTCCACGCCATCTACCACCCAGCGGCTTTCCAGTCTCCCAAGTTCGTGCCAGAAGGCAGCGGAGACAAGTGGAAACTACAATTTGGCTTACCCCCTCAAGACCTCAGAGCCACCCTGAGAGAACACGACACGAAATACGAGTACAGATATTACAACGCCTATGCCTACGTCGTCCTCTACCGCACTGGCACTGAAGCATTCCAACTCCTCAGGAACAACGCCGGAAAAGCCAGCCTCACCACCGGTGACCCAATACACCTCACGCCAAGCCAGATCGAGGACCCAATAGTCGAAGACGACGAAAAAGGTGACAACGATGAAGACGATGGCAACGATAAGAAAAACGATACTAGCAACGATTGGGGCGTTCTAGTTCCCTTCGACGCTGACGATGATGAATCCGATCTGGTTCTCAAGCTGAACCTCACGTTCGATGTGGGGTCAAATAGCGCTCTTCGGGGCAAGGAGTACGCGATTGCTGGTTTGACGCGTGCGCATCCTGCGGTCTGGGGTGGCCACGGAGAACCTCATCAGACTTTCAGGTTAAATCTGCTAGACGACGATCCTGCTTTGGAGACGTGGACGGTGGGAGATCTCGCTATGGTGAGGATTCCCCCTTTCTCCAACGCTCAACCCGGTGCTGTTACCGGGCAGTAGAGGTGTTCGTGTTGAGATCGTTTCTTGGGTGGTTGTCTTGTTTGTTGGGTGTGGTATTGCTTGCTGGATGTTCTCCGGGCGAAACCCCGGGAGAGGGTGTGTCCGCTGGGTTGCCTGAGCGGCGGCTCCCTGAGACGACGATTGCTGCTGCTGTTGTTGAGTCTGCTATTACTACTAGTACTACTACTGCTTCTGTTTCCACTACTTCTACGACTAGTGATGATTTTGTTGCGGATGTTGGGGTTTTGGGAGGTGGGGGTGTTTCTTTTTCTGAGGGTGAGATTTCTACAACGGTGTCGACTGTTCCGAGGGGGCATGTGTATACTCCGCCGGAGCCGGATCGGGAGAATGAGTCGTTTGGTTGGGGCGATTTACTACGGCCTCATCCGAGGTTTCAAGGCAGGGTGGTGGCTGAGGGGGTTGCGGAGAGGTTCGTTTCGGTGAGCGTCGGGTGGTCGTATGCTTGTGGTCTCTCGGAGACGGGGGAGGCTGTTTGCTGGGATTGGGATCCTATTGAGGGTGTCCTTGAGATGCACTTGAGGGCTGGGAAGGGAGGGAAGGTTTCGCCGAAGGCTGCGCCTGCGGGCGTGTTCACTTCGGTGTCTGCTTCTTGGGGGTATGCCTGCGGGTTGCGCCCCGGGGGGGCGGTGGAGTGTTGGGGGGAGAACCCGGTTGCTGAATTGGATCCCCCTGAGGGCGTGTTTAAGAATGTCAGCGCCCGTTTAGAGCATGTTTGCGGAACCCGCTCCCCTGGCAAGGTGGAATGCTGGGGGGTGTCTGCGCGATGGCGGGAAGTCGGCGCCCCGCCTCCGGGTCCGTTCATTGATTTAACGAGTAATTCTAAGTTTTCTTGTGGGCTGCGCCTTGGGGGAGAGGTGGAGTGTTGGGGCGGTGGTTTCAATGAAGGCCTTGAACCTCCAGAGGGCATTAATCGAGAATCCAGATCTTATCGCATTCTGCTTAGGGATTTCTTCTATGAGGGTGATGAACCTCCAGAGGGTCCGTTCGAGCGTCTGGTGTCTCGAGGTTGGCACGCTTGCGGGTTGCGCCCCGGGGGAGAGGCGGTGTGTTGGACCGATACTGTTTTGGCGAGGAACGGTGAGGGTGAGGGGTCGGGTGAGGAGGATTGGTCTAGGAGGCCTAGGTATAAGCATCCAAGTCCGCCGCCCGGTGTGCGGTTCAGGATGCTCGCGAGTCGGTGTGGGGTGGATTATGGTTACAAAGTATTGTGTTGGAAGAACTCGGAGGGAGGCCATGAGATGCGCCCCACTCCGGAAGGGGAGTTTATCTGGGTTGACTACGACCTAGATCAGGGGTGCGCCATCCGCCGCGTGGATTTGAGTCTGGAATGTTGGGACAGGCTGACTGGGGAGGAGCGCCCGGCGCCTGAGGGGGCTTTCAAGGAAGTCTTTATGGGCAATGACTGGGATTGCGGGCTGCGGGTGAGCGGGGAGGTGCACTGTTGGAATCAAATAGAAGATTATCCGCCTCCTCCGGAGGGGAAGTTCAGGACCCTGAGCGAATTCAATTCTTATTTCTGCGGCATCAGCGTTGAAGGTACCGCAGAGTGCTGGCCGGAGTTCGGAGGGAGGAAGCAGCCTCCTGGAGGGGAGTTCACGGTCGCTCACACCTCACGCGACTATCGCGAGAGCATCTCCAGCGATCATGGCTGCGGTTTGCGTCCTTGGGGGGAGATTGAGTGTTGGGGCCCGGGTTCGCTTTTGCGGCGTAGCAAGATAATTCCTCCTGCGGGGGAGATGGTTACTGTGGACGCGGGGTGGGGAGGGCTTGACTGGCCAGAGGGTTACAACGCCATTCCTCCGTATGATAACGTAGTGTGGGCGAGTGCGTCGGGCAGGGGTGCGTCGTGCGGGTTGCGCAGCGATGGATCCGCTGTGTGTTGGGGGATCGTAGAGCCTCCGTTCCTCGGCGTGGACCCTCCGGAAGTTCTTCCGGAGGGTCTTACGCAGTATGCTCACTCGCTTCCTTTTCCATACGATGATCATAGTTACGTGCTTTATCCTCCTGGGGGGGAGTTTGTTCAGATAGGTGTGGGCCGTTGGCATGCTTGCGGGTTACGCCCCGGGGGGCTCATAGACTGTTGGGGTATTGCTCTTTATTTCAGAGAAGGGAGGTGGGGGGAAAGGCGTTATACCATGGGTGAAGACCTTTCGGAGGACAGCAGGTTCACTCAACTCAGCGTGGGGGGTTCGCAGACCTGCGGGCTTTACGGTGAGGGGAAAGTTGTTTGTTGGTCGGTGGAGAGAACTTTCCGCCCCGGGTCCCGCCATGAGTATGAGCGTTCAGTGCATGAAGGGCCTTATGTTCAGGTCAGCGCGGGGCTAGACCGCGAAGCCTGCGCTGTTCGCGTAGACGGTGGGATTGATTGTTGGGACCGTATTGGAGAGGTGCGCCTCCATATTCCTTACGCTGGTGGAAGCCCCCCGCAAACAAGCCCATGACATCCATTGCGCAACGATCACACCAACACTACGCCAACCCCCAAGCGGCTTCCACCCAACTTCCGCGTTCAGCGCAAGAAGTAAAGTTGGAGGGCAAACGTGTGAGGTCGTTTCTTGGGTGGTTGTCTTGTTTGTTTGCTGTGGTGTTGCTTGTTGCTGGGTGCTCTCCGGGTGCGGGGGATCAGGTGTCGGGCGGCGGTTCTCCGGGGATGGGTGGGGACGCTGGATTGCCTGAGCGGCGGTCCCCTGAGATAACGGCGACGACTGCAGTTGTTGAGTCTGCTACTTCTACTGCTACTACTGCTGCTGTTTCCACTACTTCTACTACTAGTGATGATCTTGTTGCGCATGTTGAGATTTCTGGAGGTGGGGGTGTTTCTTCTCCTGAGGGTGGGACTACTACAACGGTGTCGACTGTTCCGAGGGGGCATGTGTATACTCCGCCGGAGTTGGATCGGGAGAATACGTCGGCTTATTGGGGGGACTTAAGTCGGCCTCGTTCGAGGTTTCAAGGCAGGGTGGTGGCTGAGGGGGTTGCGGAGAGGTTCGTTTCGGTGAGCGTCGGGTGGGTGTATGCTTGTGGTCTCTCGGAGGCGGGGGAGGCTGTTTGTTGGGATTGGGATCCTATTGAGGGTGTCCTTGAGATGCACTTGAGGGCTGGGAAGAGGGGGAAGGTTTCGCCGAAGGCCGCGCCTGCGGGCGTGTTCACGTCGGTGTCTGCTTCTTGGGGGTATGCCTGCGGATTGCGCCCCGGGGGGAAAGTAGAGTGTTGGGGGGAGAACCCGGTTGCTGAATTGGATCCCCCTGCGGGCGTGTTTAAGAATGTCAGCGCCCGTTTGGAACATGTTTGCGGAACCCGCTCCTCTGGCAAGGTGGAATGCTGGGGGGTGTCTGCGCGATGGCGGGAAGTGGGCGCCCCCCCTCCGGGTCCGTTCATTGATTTGACGACTAATCCTCATTTTTCTTGCGGGTTGCGCCTTGGGGGGGAGGTGGAGTGTTGGGGCGGGGGTTTCAATGAGGGCGATGAACCTCCAGAGGGTGTTCCTCGAAAGGGTTCTAGGGGGCTATCCGGTCCTTATAGAGCGCTGCTTAGGGATTTCTTCTATGAGGGTGATGAACCTCCAGAGGGTCCGTTCGAGCGTCTGGTGTCTCGAGGTTGGCACGCTTGCGGGTTGCGTCCCGGGGGAGAGGCGGTGTGTTGGACCGATACTGTTTTGGCGAGGAACGGTGAGGGTGAGGGGTCGGGTGAGGAGGATTGGTCTAGGAGGCCTAGGTATAAGCATCCAAGTCCGCCGCCCGGTGTGCGGTTCAGGATGCTCTCGAGTCGGTGTGGGGTGGATTATGATTACAAAGTATTGTGCTGGAAGAACTCGGAGGGAGGCCATGAGATGCGCCCCACTCCGGACGGGGAGTTTATCTGGGTTGACTACGACCTAGATCAGGGGTGCGCCATCCGCCGCGCAGACTTGAGTCTGGAATGCTGGGACAGGCTGACTGGGGAGGAACGCCCGGCGCCTGAGGGGGCTTTCAAGGAAGTCTTTATGGGCAATGACTGGGATTGCGGGCTGCAGGTGAGCGGGGAGGTGCACTGTTGGAATCAAATAGAAGATTATCCGCCTCCTCCGGAGGGGAAGTTCAGGACCCTGAGCGAATTCAATTCTTATTTCTGCGGCATCAGCGTTGAAGGTACCGCAGAGTGCTGGCCGGAGTTCCCATGGAGGATATCGCCTCTTGGGGGGGAGTTCACGGTCGCTCACACCACACGCGATTTCTCAGGAGACCTCTCACGTAATCATGGCTGCGGTTTGCGTCCTTGGGGGGAGATTGAGTGTTGGGGCCCGGGTTCGCTTTTGCGGCGTAGCAAGATAATTCCTCCTGCGGGGGAGATGGTTACTGTGGACGCGGGGTGGGGAGGGCTTGACTGGCCAGAGGGTTACAACGCCATTCCTCCGTATGATAACGTAGTGTGGGCGAGTGCGTCGGGCAGGGGTGCATCGTGCGGGTTGCGCAGCAATGGATCCGCTGTGTGCTGGGGGATCGTAGAGCCTCACTTCCTCGGCGTGGACCCTCCGGAAGTTCTTCCGGAGGGTGTTAGTTACGCTCACTCGCTTCCTTTTCCATACGATGACCATAGTTACGTGCTTTACCCTCCGTCGGGGGAGTTCGTTCAGATAGGCGTGGGCCGTTGGCACGCCTGCGGGTTACGCCCCGGGGGGCTCATAGACTGTTGGGGGATTGCTTATTACATTGAAGCCAAGAGGTGGAGAGAAGGGCGTTATACCATTGGTAAAGACCTTTCGGAGGACAGCAGGTTCACTCAACTCAGCGTGGGAGGTTCGCAGACCTGCGGGCTTTACGGTGAGGGGAAAGTTGCTTGTTGGTCGGTGGAGAGAACTCTTCGCCACGAGTCTTTTCAATTCCATGAGCATGAACATTCAGTACATGAAGGGCCTTACGTTCAGGTCAGCGCGGGGCTAGACCGCGAAGCCTGCGCTGTCCGCGTAGACGGCGGGATTGATTGTTGGGACCGCACCGGAGAGGTGCGCCTCCATATTCCTTACGCTGGCGGAAGCCCGCCGCAAACAAGCCCATGACCATTGCGCAACGATCACACCAACACTACGCCAACCCCCAATCGGCGTCCACCGAACTTACGCATTCAGCGCAAGAAATAAAGTCGGAGAGCAAACGTGTGAAGCCGTTTCTTGGGTGGTTGTTCTGTTTGTTGGCTGTGGTATTGCTTGCTGGATGTTCTCCGGGCGAAACCCCGGGAGAGGGTATGTCCGCTGGGTTGCCTGAGCAGCGGCCCCCTGAGACGACGACTGATGCTGTTGAGTCTGCTGCTACTACCGCTGCTGCTTCCACTACCACTACTTCCACGACTAGTGATGATTTTGTTGCGGATGTTGGGATTTTGGGAGGTGGGGGTTTTTCTTCTCCTGAGGGTGAGACTACTACAACGGTGTCGACTATTCCGAGGGGGCATGTGTATACTCCGCCGGAGTTGGATCGGGAGAATGAGTCGTTTAGTTGGGGGAATTTACTACGGCCTCCTCTGAGGTTTCAAGGCAGGGTGGTGGCTGAGGGGGTTGTGGAGAGGTTCGTTTCGGTGAGCGTCGGGTGGGCGTATGCTTGTGGTCTCTTGGAGACGAGAGAGGCTGTGTGCTGGGATTGGGATCCTATTGAGGGTGTCCTTGAGATGCGCTTGAGGGCTGGGAAGAGGGGGAAGGTTTCGCCGAAGGCTGCGCCTGCGGGCGTGTTCACGTCGGTGTCTGCTTCTTGGGGTTATGCTTGCGGGTTGCGCCCAGGGGGGGCGGTGGAGTGTTGGGGGGAGAATCCGGTTGCTGAATTGGAGCCCCCGGCGGGCGTGTTTAAGAATGTCAGCGCCCGTTTGGAACATGTTTGCGGGACACGCTCCTCTGGTAAGGTGGAGTGTTGGGGGGTAGCCGCTCGCCTGCGGGAAGTGGGCGCCCCGCCTCCGGGTCCGTTCATTGATTTGACGACTAATCGTCATTTTTCTTGCGGGTTGCGTCTTGGGGGGGAGGTGGAGTGTTGGGGCGGGGGTTTCAATGAGGGCGATGAACCTCCAGGGGGAACGTTTGAGCAACTGGCGGGCGGCTATTATACTTGCGGGTTGCGGTCTGGGGGGGAGGGAGTGTGTTGGACCGACTCTGTTCAGTTGAGTTATGGTGAGGATGGTTGGTGGGGTGGGTATCCGATACCTAGGAAACCTAGGTATCGGAACATTCAAAATCCGCCGCCCGGTGTGCGGTTCAGGATGCTCTCGAGGCGGTGTGGGGTGGATTATGATTACAAAGTATTGTGTTGGAAGAATTCGGAGGGAGGCTATGAGATGCTTCCCACCCCGGAAGGGGAGTTTATCTGGGTTGACTACGACCTAGATCAGGGGTGCGCCATCCGCCGCGCTGACTTGAGTCTGGAATGTTGGGACAGGCTGACTGGGGAGGAGCGCCCGGCGCCTGAGGGGGCTTTCAAGGAAGTCTGGATGAGTAGGAGAGGGACTTGCTGGGACTGGAGGGCTCCGACGGGTTACTTAAAAAGTTTCTGCGACGAGAGGGATTGCGCGTTAAGGGTGAACGGTGAGGTGCACTGCTGGGTTCAACCGGAATGGTCTCCTTCCCCCGAAGGAAAGTTCAAGACCTTGAGTGCATTCGATTCTTTGCTTTGTGGCGTCCGAGCGAACGGCAATCTGGAGTGCTGGCCTGGCTTCGTCTGCATCCCCGATGAACCCCTGGAGTGCTGGCCTGGCTACACGGGCTACGGGGTACCTCCTGGGGGTGAGTTCACGGACGTGAGCACCTCAAGTGATCATGGCTGCGGTTTGCGTCCTTCCGGGGAGATTGAGTGTTGGGGCCCGCTTTCGCGTAGCATTTCGCGGAGTAGCAAGATAATTCCCCCTGCGGGGGAGATGCTTACTGTGGACGCGGGGTGGGGAGGGCTTGACTGGCCCGAGTATTACAACGCCATTCCTCGGCATGATGCAACGTTCTGGGGGGATGCGTCGGGCAAGGGTGCGTCGTGCGGGTTGCGCAGCGATGGATCCGCTGTGTGTTGGGGGATCGTGAAGCCTCCGTTCCTCGGCGATCATAGGTACGTTCCATACGATGACCATAGTTACGTGCTTTACCCTCCGTCGGGTGAGTTCGTTCAGATAGGCGTGGGCCGTTGGCACGCTTGCGGGCTGCGCCCCGGTGGGCTCATAGACTGTTGGGGTATTGCTCTTTATTTCAGAGAAAGGAGGTGGGGGGAAAGGCGTTATACCATGGGTGAAGACCTCGCGGAGGACAGCAGGTTCACTCAACTCAGCGTGGGGGGTTCGCAGACCTGCGGGCTTTACGGCGAAGGGAAAGTTGTTTGTTGGTCGGTGGAGAGAACTTTCCGCCCTGAGTCCCGCCATGAGTATGAGCGTTCAGTGCATGAAGGGCCTTACGTTCAGGTCAGCGCGGGGCTAGACCGCGAAGCCTGCGCTGTCCGCGTAGACGGCGGGATTGATTGTTGGGACCGCATCGGAGAGGTGCGCCTCCATATTCCTTACACTGGCGGAAGCCCGCCGCAAACAAGCCCATGACATCCATTGCACAACAATCACACCAACACTACGCCAACCCCCAAACGGCCTCCACCCGGCTCCCGCGTTCACTTCCCCGTTCAACGCAAACAATAACCCCTGAACCGCCGGCGGCATAATAAGGGGAATGCGCCGTTTCCTGCGCCCAGCGTGGCTGCTCTCTCATTTAATCGTCCTAGCTCTGCTGGTGACCATGATCAACCTGGGGCTCTGGCAGTTGAGGCGCATGGATCAGCGCCTGGAGCGAAACGATCTCCTTGAGCAGAGGAGCGCGATGCCGTCGCTGCCCGTGGAAGAACTGGCCGCCTCGCTCGGCGTCACGCCCGGACCCGAGGGGGCTGGGGGATCGCCTCCGGTCGGCCAAGTTGAATACAGGCTGGCGAGCGCCGTCGGTCGATACCTAGCCCCCGAAGAGGTCTTGGTGAGGAACCGCTCCCTCGCTGGCAGCCCGGGCGTGTGGGTGCTCACGCCCCTGCTGCTGGAGGACGGCTCTGCCTTGATTGTGAACCGGGGCTGGGTGCGGCAGTCTTCTGCGAATGCCTCTTCCCGCCCGCCAGCGCCCGCACCCGACGGCCAAGTAAGAGTGAGCGGGATCATCCGGCTGGGCGAGACCCGCAGAGGACTGGGGGTGGCCGATCCTCCCGAAGGCAGTCTGGAGTCCCTCGCACGGGTCGACCTCCCGCGCTATGCCGATCAACTTGAGCCCGACATCTATCCGTTCTACATCCAACTGGAGAGCCAGGAGCCCCCTCCGGGAGAGTTTCCTGTGCCCTTGCAGCGTCCTCCAACCGACTCCGGCCCCCACCTCAGCTACGCGGTGCAGTGGTTCGTGTTCTCGAGCATCGCCGTCGTCGGCTATCCCCTTGTGCTCTGGAGGCTGCACCGCCGCCGCTTCACTCCGGCTGCCGAATAGCCCCTCCAGCCCAGGCCGCCCAGAGCACCCGGAGCATCGTCCAGTCCAGGCCGCCCAGAGCACCCGGAGCATTTGATGCTCGTGCAGCGGGCGTCCGCCAACTATTCTCACGGCATGCGCCTTATGCGCCTTTGGGCTCATTCTTCAAAGGGGGCTCGGTCACCCGAGCAGCCTCAGCCGTCCTCGCCTTCCGAGACCCTGTCGCTCCCATGACAGCCGCCGCCTCCCGCAGCCCCCGCTTCGGACGCATCCTCACCGCTATGGTGACCCCCTTCGACTCCACGGGCGGCCTCGACCTTTCCACCGCCGTCGACCTCGCCCGCTGGCTGGTTGCGCACGGCAATGAGGGCCTGGTCGCAGCGGGCACCACTGGGGAAGCCCCCACCCTCACGCACGCCGAGCAGATAGACCTGATAGCCGCAGTATCCGAGGCCGTGGATGTCCCTGTGTTGGCGGGCGCCGGAAGCAATGACACCGCCGCCGCCGTGGAACTCACCGAGCGGGCATCTGCAGCGGGCGCCGACGGCATTCTCTCCGTCACCCCCTACTACAACAGGCCGTCGCAGGAAGGCCTGAAGCAGCATTTCAGCGAAGTGGCAAAGGCAACGCAACTGCCCGTATGCATCTATGACATCCCTGTCCGCACGGGTCGGAAGGTGGAAACCGAGACACTCCTGGACCTCGCTCACGACAACTCCAACATCCGAGGTCTCAAGGACGCCGCTGGCGATCCTGCCGAGACCGCCCGCCTCATTGCCGCCGCCCCGCCGGACTTTGAGGTCTACAGCGGAGACGACAGCCTGACGCTGCCGCTGCTGGCGGTCGGGGCGGTCGGCGTGATAGGCGTCGCCACGCACTGGACGGCGGCTGAGCACGCGGCGATGTTTGACGCCTGGGAGGCTGGAGACCACGAACTCGCCCGAAGCATCAACGCCTCTCTCGCGGCTTCCTTTGCCTACGAAACCGGCCCCGACGCCCCCAACCCCGTGCCCGCCAAGGCCCTGCTCAGGCTGGCCGGTTGGCCCGTGGGACGCTGCCGTCCGCCTCTCAATGCCGAGCCTCCTGACCTCGCCGAGCGGGCGCTCGGCGTGCTCGCCGGCACCCGCCTAGGCACCGAACTGGATTTTGGCTGAGACGGTACGGGTCACCTTCCTGGGCGGCCTGGGAGACATCGGACGCAACTGCGCCGCCATTGAAACGCCAGCGGCGATGCTGCTGTTGGACTGCGGGCAGATGTTCCCAGACGAGTTCCGCCCGGGTGTCGAATCCATCCTCCCCGACCTTTCCTACGTGCGCCAGAGAGCCGACAAACTGGTGGGGTGCATCGCAACGCACGGCCACGAAGATCACATAGGCGCCCTCGGTCACCTGCTCAGGGAGATTGAGTGCCCCGTCTACGGCACTCGTTTCACGCTCGGCTTGGTCTCTAGGCGGATAACGGAGTTCGGCGTGGCGGAGCGGACGGAACTCGTCTCCGTAGAAGACGGCGAGCGCCGCCGCATAGGCCCCTTTGATTGCGAGTTCGTGCCGGTCACCCACTCCGTGCCGGGCGGCGTCATAACCGCAGTCAGGACGCCGCAGGGAATGATCATGCACTCCTGCGATTTCAAGCTGGATCTGTTCCCGGTGGACGGGCGTCGCACCGACTTGGCGCGCATAGGCGCCCTTTCCGCCGATCCGGGAATCAGGCTCTTCCTAGCCGACTCCACCAACGCCGAACTGCCCGGCAGCTCGCGCTCAGAGAGCGACATCGGAGCCGAACTGCGCAAGGTCTTCGCAGCCCAACAAGGGCGAAGGATCATCACCGCCTGCTTCGCCAGCCACCTCCACCGCATACAACAGATTGCGCGGGCCGCCATCGACTGCGGACGCAAGGTGGCCACGCTGGGTCTGTCAATGAAGAACAACGTCGCCCTGGGACGCCAGCTCGGGCTGCTGAAGATCCCGGAGCGCTCGTTCTTGAACATAGAGGAGTGCGAGGATTTCCACCCCGGGGAGGTCTGCGTCATCTCCACGGGGTCGCAGGCCGAGCACCGATCCACCCTGGCCACAGCGTCGTCGGGCAACTCACGCTGGATCAAGATCGGCGAGAACGACACTGTCGTCTTGAGCTCCAGCCCCATTCCGGGCAACGAGGTGCGGATAAGCCGCATGATCAACGACCTCCTGCAGCTCGGAGCCAGGGTCGTCGGCCCGGGCGAGATCAACATCCACACCTCCGGCCACGGTCGCCAGAACGAGTTGGCCACGCTCCACCACGCCGTCGCTCCGGAGTGGTTCGCACCCGTCCACGGCGAACTCAGGCACCTTCACGCCCACGCCGAACTGGCCCGGCGCCTGGGCATGCCCGACGAGCGGGTCATTGCGGCGCGAGATGGAGATCAGATTGTCATGGAAGACGACGCCCTGCGGCTCAACGAGCGGGTCACGAGCGGCGAGCACGTCCTGGTGCACGGCCCGTTCCTCGGAGCCGATCGGGGGGTGCTCGCCGAGCGGGGCATCCTGGGCGAGCAGGGGGTCGTGGTCGTCAGCGCGGCGGTCGACCTTTCCCGCCGCCGCCTGGCCGGAGAACTCCAGGTAATCACGCGAGGCTGGCTCGACGCCCCCTTCGCCGAGGAGTTGGCCGCTGAGATCGCCGCTGAGGTGTCTGACGAACTCTCCGAGATGCTGGGGGGCGGTTGCACGGAAACCGCGGAACTTCGCCGGGCCGTGCGGAAAGTCTCAGGGAAACTCGTGCACTCCAAGTCATCCCGCCGCCCGGCCATCCTCCCTATCCTCACTGCGGTCTAGAGGCAGTGAACTGACAGCCCGTGGCTTCCATCAACTCCGCTGGTCAGAGGAAGGGAAAGCCCCCTAAGGGTTCTAAGCCCTCCGGCAAGCGGGGGAGTTCCGCCTGGAGGCAGTTCTACCGCTCCCGCAAGAGCGACATCTGGGGGCTGGTGGCGTTGATCGCCGCTCTGCTGAGCGCCATGGGCATCTGGGTGGACGCCGCCGGGCCGGTTGGCGTGGGGATAGATCGGGCGGTCGGTTTCTGCATCGGCCTGGTCAAGTTCATCATCCCGTTCTTGCTGGCCGCTGCGGGTTGGCTGTTCTTCTACCTCCAGCGTTCCGCCGATAAGGACCGCGGCCAGATACCGGTGAGGATCGCCGGGGCCGCTCTGATGGGGCTGTCCGTCGTGGGGCTCTTCCATTTCATAGGCGGTCAGCCCTCCTGGGGAGACGCAGTGGCCGACTTTGAAGGGGCGGGCGGTTACCTAGGTTTCTTTCTCGGGGCGTTGTTCCGCCGCCTTCTGAGCACCCCAGGGGCCATCGTCTTGCTGATAGCCCTGGGTCTGCTCGGATGGATGGCCGCCAGCGGGGCTTCGCTGAAGGCCGTGGGGCGGGGGATACTCGCCGCCCTTCGCAAGTTCTGGGCTCTGACTGCCGCTTTCTTCAGGTTCCTCGTTTCCGAGCGCCGTCCGCTCTCGGAGAGTTCCGAGCCCGCATCAGAGCAAGCACCCGACGCTCCCGCCACCGCCGAGAGAGACTTCGCCGACGCGCCGGACTACTCCTACGCGGCGGACGAAGGTCACCTCCGTACGCCGCTGTTCATCCCCACCGAGGAGGAACTAGCCCCCCGCCAGGAAGCGCCGGAGTTCCTCCCCCCGACGTCAGACTCCGCCTCCCCCGCCGCCGCTCCGCCGCCCGCCGCTTCCGCTCCTGCCGAGACCGCCGCGGGCGGTTGGCGTCTTCCCTCCCTGGATCTCCTCGACCGCTCGCGGGAGCAGTCCCTGGACTCCGACTTCATCGCCCGCCGCGGCAAGGCCCTGGAGGAGTCCCTGGCGGCCCACGGCGTGGAGGCCCGTCTAGCGGGCATGATCACAGGCCCCACCGTCACGCGCTACGAACTCTCCCTGGCGGAAGGGGTGAAGGTGGCTCGTTTCACCGCCCTGTCCAAGGACATGGCCTACGCCATGGCATCCCCCGACGTCCGCATCCTCGCCCCCATCCCCGGCCGCCAGGCGGTCGGTGTGGAAGTCCCCAACCTGAAGCGGCAGATGGTCACCCTCGGCGACATCCTCACTTCGGCGGAAGCGGCTGCCTGCACTCATCCCCTGGACGTGGCGCTGGGGCAGGACATCACCGGTCGGGCGGTGCTGGCGAACCTGGGCAGCATGCCACACCTGCTCATCGCCGGGGCGACCGGCTCGGGCAAGTCCTCGTGCGTGAACTCAATGATTACTTCCATCCTCATGCGCTGCACCCCCGATGAGGTACGGATGATCCTCGTCGACCCCAAGATGGTGGAGATGCGTCAGTACGCGGGCGTCCCGCACCTGCTCACGCAGCCGGTCATAGATCCCAAGAAGGCGGCGAACGCCCTGGCCTGGGCGGTCAAGGAGATGGAGCGCCGCTACTCTCTGCTCTCCGCAGCGGGCTGCCGCGACATCAGCGGCTACAACGACCTCTACGAAGCCTCCAAATCGCCGCCCGGCGACCCGGCATATTCCGATTTTGACGACGATGATGAGGAGGAGCTGCAGCGCCTCCCGTTCATCGTGGTGGTGGTAGACGAACTCTCAGACCTGATGATGGTGGCGCCCCGGGAGGTGGAGGACTGCATCTGGCGTCTGGCTCAGATGGCCCGGGCGGTGGGCATCCACTTGGTCATCGCCACGCAGCGCCCCTCCACGAACGTCATCACTGGCGTCATCAAAGCTAACGTCCCGTCTCGGCTGGCTTTTTCGGTTTCCAGCCTCACCGACAGCCGTGTGATCCTTGACCAGGCCGGTGCTGAGCGCCTAGTGGGTTCGGGCGACATGCTCATGCTTGACGCCAACTCCAGCACACCGCAGCGCATCCAGGGCGCCTGGGTGGGGGAGCCGGAGATCCGCAAGATCACGGCGGTCTGGCGACGCCAGAGTTCCGGTGCGGAATCCTCCGACAGCGAGATCACAGGCGAAGACCTCGCCCCCCTCCTCGGGGGCGTCGCCGGAACGAACGGAAACGGGGACGACGAACTCCTTGAACAGGCGAAGGAGTTGGTCGTGAACAGTCAGTTGGGTTCCACTTCCATGCTGCAGCGCAAACTCAGAGTGGGCTTCGCCCGAGCCGGACGGCTCATGGACTTGCTGGAGGAGCGGGGCGTGGTAGGCCCCTCCGAGGGATCCAAGGCCCGCGAGGTGCTGATGACGCCCGACGAACTGCAGGCAGAGAGACAAGCAGCCGCCGAGGGTTGACCCCAGCCGGCGGGGCGGCGGAGCACCTGCCGAGGGTTGATCTCAGCCGGCGGAGCGGCGGAGCAGCCGGCGGGGCGCTCAGCAGACGAACCCCGCTCGGTCTCCGCGAAGTTCCCCAGAGCACCCCTCAGCCGCCGCGCCTCCGCATCATGCGCCCGGGGCTGAGTAGAATCCCGTCTAGTCATGTCGGTCGTCGGTAAAATTCTTCGTAGCGGCGAAGGCCGCAAGCTCAAGGCCCTTCAGGGCCTGGTTCCTCACGTGAACGAACTGGAGCCGGGCATACAGGCGCTCTCCGACGACGAACTGGCGGCCAAGACGCCCGAGTTCCGCGCCCGCCTAGCCAACGGGGAAGACCTCGACGACCTGCTCATCGAGGCTTTTGCGGTGGTGCGCGAAGCCGCCCTGCGTGTCATCGGTCAGCGTCACTACGACGTGCAGCTCATGGGTGGCGCCGCCCTGCATCTGGGCTGGGTGGCAGAGATGAAAACCGGCGAGGGGAAGACTCTGGTTTCAACCCTTCCCGCCTACTTGAATGCGCTTTCCGGCAAGGGCGTTCACATCGTGACGGTCAACGACTACTTGGCTTCCCGCGACTCGGAGTGGATGGGTCAGATCCACCGGCGTCTGGGTCTGAGCGTGGGTCTGGTGGTGCCAGGGGAGTGGGATCAGGAGGTCAAGCAGGCCCAGTACGCCTGCGACGTGACCTACGGAACCAACAACGAGATGGGCTTTGATTACCTGCGAGACAACATGTCTCTGTCGCTGGAGGAGCAGGTACAGCGAGGCCACAGCTACTGCATCGTGGACGAGATCGACTCCATCCTCGTCGACGAAGCGCGCACGCCCCTGATCATCAGCGGTCGGGTGGCCGAGGCTGTCAACACCTACTACAAGTTCGCCTCAGTGGCGAGACGCCTGGAGCGGGACGTCCACTACGAGGTCGACGAGGAGAAGAAGACGGTGGCGCCCACCGAGGAGGGCGTCAAGGCCGTCGAGCAGGCGCTGGGGGTTGAGAACCTCTACGACGTGACCCACGTCGCCCTCGTCCACCACCTCGGGGCGGCGCTTCGAGCCAAGGAGCTCTACCGCCGCGACAAGGAGTACATCCTTGACGGCGGCGAGGTGAAGATCGTTGACGAGTTCACGGGACGCATCCTCTCTGGCCGCCGCTGGTCGGACGGGCTGCACCAGGCGGTTGAAGCCAAAGAGGGCGTGAAGATCAAGGAAGAGAGTCAGACCCTCGCCACGATCACTCTCCAGAACTACTTCCGCCTTTACGAGAAGCTTTCCGGCATGACCGGCACCGCCCAGACGGAGGCCAGCGAACTCTACGGCACCTACAAGATGCACGTGGTTCCTATTCCCACCCACCTGCCGATGATCCGCAACGACCAACCCGACTTGGTCTTCCGCACCGAGGACGCCAAGTTCGATTCCATAACCGAGGACATCGCCGAGCGCAGCGAGAAAGGCCAGCCGGTGCTGGTCGGCACGATCTCCGTGGAGAAGTCGGAGAAACTCTCTAAGTTCCTGGACAGGCGCGGGGTGGCCCATCAGGTGCTGAACGCCAAGCAGCACTTCCGGGAGGCGGAGATCATCGCCCAGGCGGGGCGCCTGCACAGGGTGACGGTCGCCACCAACATGGCCGGACGAGGGGTGGACATAATCCTGGGGGGAAACCCTGAGAGCCTTGCCAGCCAGGATCTCTTAGCCGACGGACGAGACCCCGCCGGGGAGGAGTTCGGCAAGCTCTACGAGAAACTGCTTGAGCGCTATTCCGAGGAATGCGAGGCGGAAGGCGAGGTGATCAAGGAACTCGGGGGCTTATATGTAGTGGGCACAGAGCGCCACGAGAGCCGCCGGATCGACAACCAGTTGCGCGGGCGTTCTGGACGCCAGGGCGACCCGGGGGAGAGCCGCTTTTACCTCTCCTTGGAGGATGAGATGATGCGCATCTTCGCCACGGGAGCCATGAACTGGGTGATGGCCAGGTCGCTTCCCGACGGGGTGCCCATCGAATCCAAGATGGTCAGCAAGTCTGTGGAGCGGGCGCAGAACACCGTAGAACAGCGCAACGCCGAACTCCGCAAGAACGTGCTGCGCTACGACGAAGTGCTCAACAAGCAGCGCCAGGTCATCTACAAGCGCCGGGCGCAGATCCTCTCCGGCGAGACGCTGCGCGAGGATGCCTTCGCCTACCTGGAATCCTTCGTAACTGCGGCTGTAGCCGACCACTGCCCCGACGGAGAGGAGTGGGACATCCCCGGTCTGCACGCTGCCGCCCTGAACCTCTGGCCGACCTCCTTGACTCCCGAAGACCTCCGACCACCCAGGAACGCCGAAGAGATGAAGGAACTGCTTTGCGGCGAGGCGGTCTCTTACTACGAAGCCCGCGAAGGGGAGTTCACCCCCGGGCTGATACGCGAGATCGAGCGCCGCCTGATGATTCAGGTGATTGACCTCCAGTGGCGTTCGCACCTTTACGACATGGACTACCTCAAGGAGGGCATCCACCTGCGGGCGATGGGTCAGAAGAACCCGCTCATTGAGTGGCAGAGCGAAGGCTTCGAACTCTTCGGCAAGATGATGGATCGCGTCAAGGAAGATTTCGTGCGGATGGTTACCCACGCCCGGATCGACGTGGAGCCCGTCGCAGAGGAGGGTTCCGAGGGCGTTATGAACGTGCAGTACACGGGCCCCTCTGCCACTGCGCTCGCTGCGCCCTCTGCGCAGCGGACGGCCGAGCGGGGTTCGGCCAACGGCGGCGACGGGGCGAGCCCGCAGCCCGCAGCGGTTGGTGCTAGGACTTCCGTTGCCGGAGGAAAGACGCCCCGCAACGCTCTCTGCCCGTGCAATTCGGGGCGCAAGTTCAAATACTGCCACGGCCGCTGACCCGGCCGCTTGGGTCGTTTTGAGTGATGAAGTGATGAAGGGTCGGCGAACCCGCTGAGCGCCAGATGAACGAGACCTACGACGACGAACTGGCCGACCTGCGCCGTCGTCTAGAGCAGTCGCAGCGCTACCTGAAGGTGGAAGAGTTGAAGGTCCGCAGGTCGGAACTGGAAACCCAGACGAGTTCCCCGGCGCTCTGGGACGACCCCGAGCGCGCCCGCACCCTCACGCAGGAACTCTCCTCGGTGAACGACGACCTGAACGCTCTTGAGCGCCTCGGGCGCGAACTAGACGACGCCGAGACGCTCTGGGCGCTGGCCCAGGAGGAGGACGACGCATCCACGCTGGCGGAGACGGGGGAGGCCGTGCGGGCGCTGACCGAGCGTTTCGAGGCTCTGGAGTTCAGGACGCTCCTTTCCGGGGAGTACGACGAGCGCGACGCCGTGTGTCAGATCCAGTCGGGGGAGGGCGGCACAGATTCCATGGACTGGGCATCAATGCTGCTGCGGATGTACAGCCGCTGGGCGGAGCGCCGCGGCTTCGGGTTTGAGATGGAGTCAATCCAGGAAGGAAGCGAGGCGGGGATCACCTCAGCGGAGTTCATCGTCCGCGGGCGTCTCGCCTACGGCCTGATGCGCAGCGAGCACGGCATCCACCGTCTGGTTCGTATCTCTCCGTTCAACAAGGAGGGGAAACGCCACACCGCTTTCAGTTCGCTCAAGGTCGTGCCCATCTTCCCCGAGGTCGACTCCCAGGTTCAGATCGACGAGAGCGACCTCCGCATTGATACGTACCGCTCTTCTGGCGCGGGCGGCCAGCACGTCAACGTGACCGATTCGGCGGTGCGCATTACCCACCTGCCGACCGGCATAGTCACCTCCAGCCAGGCGCAGCGCAGCCAGCATCAGAATCGCGAGCGCGCCATGCAGATGCTGGCGGCCAAACTGGTTGACCTGGAGCGCCGCAAACGTTCAGAGGAGGTGGCGGAGATCGCAGGGTCGGCGCAGCGGATCGGCTTCGGAAGCCAGATCCGTTCCTACGTCCTGCAGCCCTTCCAACTGGTCAAGGACTTGCGCAGCAACCACTCCACGAGCAACGTAGACGCCGTCTTAGACGGAGACATAGAGGACTTCATGGCTGCATATCTCCAATGGCAGCGGTCGCTGGTGTAATCTAAGGCTCGTCGAGCTCGCCGAACGGAGGCGCTGCGTTCGGCGTCAGTTTCCTATGATTGAATTCGACGGCGTTACCAAGATATACAAGGGCGAAGTTCTCGCCCTTTACAACATCTCCTTTGCAGTCGCAAAGGGCGAGTTTGCCTTCCTCGTCGGCCCTTCCGGGTCGGGCAAGTCCACGCTGTTGAAACTCCTGCATCGCCAGGAGAAGGCCGACCACGGCAAGATCTGGGTGGGGGGGCGCGAGGTGGGCTCGCTGCCGAAATCTAAAGTCCCCAGACTGCGGCGCATCGTGGGCTGCATCTTCCAGGACTACAAACTGCTGCCGAACAAGACCGTCCTGGAGAACGTGGCCTTCGCCCTTGAGGTGACCGGCAGCCCTCGGAGTGAGGTGGCCGAGAAAGTCCACCCCCTGCTGGAACTCGTGGGGCTCTCCAGGAAGATCCACAACTATCCCAACGAACTCTCCGGCGGCGAGCAGCAGAGGGTCTCCATCGCTCGGGCGTTCGTGAACCGACCCCCCATTCTCCTAGCCGACGAGCCCACAGGGAACCTAGACCCCGACACTTCGCACGGGATCATGCGCATTCTCAGCGAGATCAACAAGCGCGGCGCCACGGTCGTGATGGCCACCCACGACAGGGGACTGGTCGACCACGCCCGTCGGAGGGTTCTCAGGTTGGACAAGGGAAAGATGGTGCAGGACCAAGCCCAGGGGCAGTATCACTGACCGCTTATGGTGTTTTCGCCCGGGTACTTATTCCGCGAGACGCGTAACAACCTTCGCTGGAACATCACGCTGGTGCTGGCCACGGTCGTGGCGGTGTGGGTTTCGCTAACGCTTTTCGGCGCTTCCCTCATCATCCGCCAGGGGGTTCAGCAGGCGACGCAGCGCTGGCAGGGGGGCATTGAGTTCATCGTCTTCATGAACGCCGACGCCAGCGAGGATCAGATGGCGGCTTTGGAGACTTCCCTCCGGGACAACCCCGAAGTGGAGGGTTGGGACTTCTTCAACAAGGAAGCGGCTTTCAACGAGTTCGTGGAGGCCTTCGCCGATCAGCCGGAACTCATTGATTCTGTCACCAAGGACGACCTCCCGCCTTCCTTCCGGGTGAGGCCTGCCATCGGGGACGCAGACGCCATCCAGAGCTTGGCGGAGTCCTTTGAGAACTATCCGGGCGTCCGGCAGATCACCCTGCCGCTGGGGGTCATCCGCACCCTCCAGGAAAGCACTCAGCAGATCAGCGTTTTCGTGCTGATCCTCTCTGTCGTGGTGTTGGTGGCCGCCCTGATGCTGATCGCCAACACGATCCGCACCGCTATCTTCGCCCGCCGCCAGGACATTGAAGTGATGAAGTTGGTGGGCGCATCTAATTGGTACATCCGATTGCCCTTCATGACCGAAGGCGTCGTGCAGGGACTGCTCGGAGGGCTGTTGGCCGTACCGATGCTGTTTTTGATGAACCGCCTGCTGGCTGGTTTCGTGCAGGAGGACTTCCTTCAGTTGCTCCGTTCCCTGGTGCTGGAGTCTTCGTCGGTCTGGGGGATCTCGTTCCTGGTGATGGGTATCGGCGCAGGGATGGGGGCGTTGGCGTCGCTGTTCGCAGCAGGACGCTTCCTGGACGTCTAAGGGAGTGGGGCTGGCCTGGGGCTGGCTGGCCTAGGGCGGGCTAGTGCTGGCACGGGCGCTAGCGGTCTGGGCGAGCGCCGCACCTGTCGGTTATTCTGTTTACGGCAGATCGTTCTATTGACGGAAGGGAGTTCCCATGGGTCAAGTAGTGCAAGGCGTGATCGCTAGAAGCAAAGGCGCTCCGGTCGAAGTCGTGTCGGTACACGTGCCCAACCCCGGGCCTGGAGAGGCCCTGGTGAAAATCCAGGCGTGCGGCGTCTGTCACACCGACCTCCACTATCGGGAGGGCGTTATCAGCAGCGAGTTCCCTTTCTTGCTGGGGCATGAAGCCGCCGGCGTCGTTGAGGCCGTGGGATCTGGCGTGGATTCGGTCGCCCCTGGCGACTTCGTTATCTTGAACTGGCGGGCGGTCTGCGGGCGCTGCCGAGCCTGCGAACGCGGGCAGCCTCAGATTTGTTTCAACACGCACAACGCCTCCGGAAAGATGACCCTTGACGACGGCACGGAGCTTTCCCCCGCCCTAGGTATCGGGGCGTTCATGGAGAAGACGCTGGTGGCGGCCGGCCAGGCCACCAAGGTGTCGTCTGAGGCGCGCCCCGAGGCGGCAGGACTGCTGGGCTGCGGCGTAATGGCCGGCCTGGGTGCGGCCATTAACACAGGCGGCGTAGGCCGCGGGGATTCGGTTGCCGTGCTCGGCTGCGGGGGGGTGGGCGACGCCGCCATTGAAGGCTCCCGCCTAGCCGGAGCCACCACCATCATCGCCGTGGACATTGACGACCGGAAGCTGGAGTGGGCAAAGCAGTTCGGCGCTACGCACACCGTCAACGGCCTGAAGGAAGATCCCGTAGAGCGCATCCGTGAACTCACGGACGGCCACGGCGCCACCGTGGTGGTGGACGCCGTAGGCCTGCAGGAAACCTACCGGCAGGCGTTCTACGCCCGCGACCTGGCCGGGACGGTCGTACTAGTGGGCGTCCCGCCTCCCGAAGTGAACCTGGAACTCCCGTTCATGGATGTCTTCGGGCGCGGAGGCGCGCTGAAAACCTCCTGGTATGGCGACTGCCTGCCTAGCCGTGACTTTCCTATGCTCATCGACCTCTACCTGCAGGGTCGGCTGAACCTGGACGGCTTCGTGAGCGAGACCATTTCCATAGGAGAGGTGGAGGAGGCGTTCGCCAAGATGGAGCGAGGCGAGGTTCTCCGCTCAGTAGTGGTGATGAACTGAAGCCTGGCGTTCTTTTGTTCCGGGCGGCTGGTTTCAGCTCCAGTGGGGGGCGGCCGATTTCAGCAGACGGCGGCCCTAGAGCAGGAAAGCAAGCGGCGGCGAGGTTCAGCTCCGGTGGCGGCGAATCGATTTCAGCAGGCAGCCGAGGTCGTAACTGAGACTGCCCGGAGCGTCTGTCGGTTGCCGCTCGTAGCGTGATCCATGTCGTCGGACGTCGGTGTAGAAGCCTCTGCTGTTCCTCTGGAGGTCGCCGACTTCGCTGATTTTCTCAGAGGCATCCAGCCCGGGAGTATCGACCTGCTGCTTACCGATCCCCCCTATACGATCAGCCGAAAGACTGGTTTCAAGAGCCTAGGTACTAAGAGCGTGGCCCGCTTTGCAGTGGAAATGGACTTCGGAGAGTGGGATCAATCACCGATTGACCTGAACGAACTCAGCCGTTTGTCGTATCGGGGATTGCGTTCGGGCGGCACGGCCATCATCTTCTACGATGTGTGGAAGCTAAGCCATCTAGCCGAGGCAATGACATCCGCAGGATTTAAGCAGTTGCGTTTGATCGAATGGATGAAGAGCAACCCCGTCCCGCTCAATTCCAAGCGCAACTACCTGACTAACAGCAGGGAGATAGCGGTGCTGGGCGTCAAGGGAAGCAAACCCACTTTCAATAGCGAATACGACGCTGGCGTTTACCAATATCCAATTCCAAACAACGGAAAGCGCTTCCATCCCACTCAGAAGCCATTGGATATGTTTCGTGAACTAGTGGAAAAGCACAGCAATCCTGGCGACCTTGTGGTCGACCCGTTCGTAGGTTCTGGCACTACAGCTTTGGCGGCAGTTGAGCTAGGCCGCAAGTTCGCTGGCTGCGACTCGGACGAGAGTTATGTGCAAGTAGCCTCAGAAAGGTTGGCGGCTCTGTGAAGGATCGAACTGGAATTCACACAGACTTCTTGCACACGCGAAAGAAGCAGATAAATTCGAAGAAAACCCAATAAGGAGGAAAAATGCCCCCAAAAGAGACGAAGAGGGAAAAATTCCGGCGACTAGCCGAAGGTCGCACGAACAACGTGCTAGACAAAATTCGTGTCTTGGCAAACTGCGCCAACACGGCCTCTTACGAGTACGAAGAAAGCGATGTAAACGCCATCTTCAGCGCCATAGAAGCTGAGCTCAAGCTAGCCCGCACACAGTTCCGCACAGACACCACAAAGTTCCAGTTGCCTCATAATTAGAGCTATGACCTCTTACAGCACGAGAAACTCGTTCTCTGACTTTGACCAAACGCGCTCTCTGGCCGAGAGTCTGATGCGTTCCGATTCCTCAGAAGAAGTTGTTGCGTTGCTTCAAGAGGCCGGGTACTGGGATGACGACAAGTCGTGGCGCCATTTGGGCGATACTCCTAATAATTGGCCCACCATCGGGAATCAACAGAGCGAAGCCGTAGCTTCATTGGTGGAGAAAATAATCAATGGAGTTGATGCAAGATTGATGAATGCTTGCCTTGAGAGGGGAATCCCCGCCGAATCAACCAGAACACCCCGGTCGGTTCGTGCTGCCGTTGCTGAATTTTTTGAGGAAGGCCTCAGTCCGGAATACTACGGGCTGTTGAGTAATTGGGAGGGAAGTAGATTAAAGAGAGAGGGTCTGAAGTTAACTTTGGCGGCGTCGGGAAAATCGGGGAATGCTGGTATGCCGTGCATTTCTATTGCAGATCAGGGTGAAGGTCAGACGCCAGATGATTTCCCAGACACTTTTTTATCATTGCAACGCGGTAACAAAAACAAGATACGATTTGTTCAAGGGAAATACAATATGGGTGGAACTGGCGCGCTCAATTTTTGTGCAGCGCCTCACCGTCTGCAATTAATCGTTTCTAGACGTAATCCTGATTTGTTGAGAAATAAACCTTTGGGAAGAGATTCGCACTGGGGATTCACTATTGTGCGTCGCGAAGAACCTAAAGAAAATGAGAAAATGTCGACATTTACTTATCTAGCACCAGTTGACATAAGTGGAGCAAGAGATGGGAAAGTCTTGTCATTTTACGCTGATACCTGGCCAATCTTTCCGGATGGCGATGGCCCCTATTCGAGAATGTCCCCGTACGGGACATTGATTAAACTTTATGAGTACGATTGCCGGGGAGCAAGAACAAACGTAGTTACGACAGGCAATGCTTTGTTTCATCATTTAGATTTGGCCATGCCTGAGCTAGCGCTTCCGGTTAGGGTCTACGAATGCCGAAAACGCACAAAGAGCACCCGGATGGGAACACTTACTGGACTGGTTTCACGACTAGAGAAAGACAAAGTCGATGCACTGGAGGACGGCTTTCCATATCACTGTGAGCTACACCAGAATCGTAGATCAATAAAAGTTAAAGTATATCTATTTAAACAAGGTAAAGGCCAACACTATCGAACTTCGAATAGTGGCGTAGCTTTTACGGTTAATGGACAAACTCACGCTGCTTTGGCTGACCGGACTTTTAGTAGTAAAGCTGTTGATTTAGGATATCTTCGCGAATCTCTTTTTGTTGTTTTAGACTGTTCAAATTATGAAGGTCTTGCGGTAGAGGAGTTGTTTATGAACAGCCGAGATAGGTTGAGAGATTCGGAACTGGCCAACAATTTGAAGGGGGACTTGCACAAGTTACTTGCTGAAGATCCAACACTAAGGCGATTGAACAATAAGCGTCGCGAGGAGCAAATTAAGGATGTCTTAAAAGATGATAAACCACTGAGCAAGATCATTCAAGAGCTAGTAAGTAAAGAACAGGCATTAGTGAAACTACTGGAACCCGGCTTTCAAATTAGTTCACCATTTCATGGAGAGGATAAGCCTCCAAAGCCATACGAAGGAAAACAGTTTCCAACTTTTTTCCACTTTGAGAAAAAATCCGAAGGGGAGATATTGAAGCGAGACGTTGAAATTGGAAGGAAAGTTCGTTTGACTTTTAAGACTGATGCCGACAATGACTACTTCAATCGCTCTAATGCCCCAGGGGAATTTGTTGTGTTATTGAACGATGAAGAATTTGGAGATGATAGTCGTTATATCCGAGGGCCGCTCCATGATGGATATTGCAATGTAAGTATTGAGTTGCCTACTTCGCTAAAGATCGGTGAGAAGGCAAGAGTTAATGTGATAGTTAGTGATATCGACAATATTGAGCCATTTGTCTCCATAGCAGAAATCACCATTGTTGATAAGAAAGTACATAAAACTAAACCGAAGACACCCTCGAAAAAAGAGGGTTTGTCAATCCCTGATATTAAGAGAGTCAAAAAAGACGAATGGGAAAAGTACGGTTTTGATCGTTATACTGCCTTGACTATCAGATCGAGTGGCAAACAGACCAGTAGTGGACGTCGTGCTTATGATTTTTTCGTTAATGTTGAAAATATTTACCTCAAAGATGCGCAGAAAAAGTCCAAAACCAGTTCCGACATTCTAGAGGCAAAGTTCACATACGCTCTTGTCGTATTGACGATGGCAGTATTGCGTGATTTTGAAGAATCGGTTGATAATGATTCTAAGGATCATGGTGATACTGATATCGAATCGAGGGTGGCTGATTTTACAAAGTCACTTGCTCGTGTTATGCTCCCACTCTTGAACAGTATCGGAGAATTGTCTGAAGAGGACATTCGAGAAGGAGACAATGAATCTTCGGAAAGTATTTAATGTTTGCTAGTCAGACTTTGAACTGACAGAAGCTAGTCAAACCCACAGATGCGGCAAGCATGCTAGAACACGAGCGCTGCGAGACGAGCAGGTTAAGTAGCAAAGGCACAAGGACAGCACATTCACCTGGTGCAATGACCATTGAACCAGGTTCCTGCTCTAGGCGCTAGGGGCGGGAAGTACAGAGCGCAAGAAAATTTGGCTACAGATCTATTCGCAGATCATGCCCGCAGGTAGCTCATAGGTGTGGTGATGTCTCGAGCGAGGTACTATGTTCTTGATGTAGCCAATGAATCGTTATTGACAGATAAACTATAGAAGTCCAAAAAAGAGTATGAGGAGGATAAGTGTTAGATTTGCAATGTTTCTTATCTAATGCTAGCAAAAATCTGACACTACAGAATTTAGAGAAACCCGATGAGACGCCAACGCCGACGACTAGTCTACGCTATAACAGATGCAGCGTCCGTTGGATTAATATCGGTATCGTGTTCCGTCAGGCCGACGGCTCCCCCGACCTAACTGTCCCCGCTTTCCCATGACAGACGAGTTAGCACTCGTTTCGGTCGGCTACGAGGGGCGCACTGTTGATGATCTGCTCACACTCCTACAAACCCATAACGTGTCCGTGCTCGTGGATGTTCGGCTCACCCCGATCTCCCGCAAGAAGGGATTCTCCAAGAAGGCTCTGTCGGAGGTTCTTGCTGCCGCTGGCATTGAGTATCGCCACGCACGAGAGTTGGGGAATCCTAAAGACAACCGCGAACCCTTCCGACAAGGGTTGAACTCTGCCCGAGAGCGCTACATCGACCATCTCCGCAACGGGGCCGCGAGTATCTACGCCGAAGTAGTGAGACTGACGCGCTCAAACCGGATAGCGCTGCTCTGCTACGAGCGCGACACTCGCGCCTGCCACCGTTCTTGCATTCTCGACTTGGCCCGAGAGGAGCACCCCGACCTTAGAATCCTTGAACTCTGATGAGTGAGATAGTGGAATTGTCAGTGATGGTCCTAGTCAAGGCATCGCTAGTCCTAACTTCCAAGCTTGAAGAGAACATGTGCGTAGCAGCCATGACTCTTACTGACGATCACCCAAGACTCCTTATATGCAGCAAACACTCTTAGGGTGATCTCAGCGCCACTGTATTTATAAGAAATATGCATAAGAAGCACAAAGGCGTAAGAGACCGATTTACTTAGTTGACTGTAAGGCCTGTTTAGAGTTAGTTGGGGCTAGTCGGCTCCGCAGCTAGGAGGCCGCATCCAGATCGTTCCGTCGGTCTCTTGGCATTCGTAGACGGCTATGTCTCCCTTGCGGTCGCGTCTGCCTGCCATATTTTGCTTCCAACCTTTGCCGTCTTGGGTGAAGCGCCAGAAGTGTGCTAGGCACACGATCTCGTCTCCTTCTACGGCGCCCTCTGTCCCCAGGTGCGACCACTGATGCGGGCAGCGTGCTTCCATCACGCACGGCTTACCGCTTGCGCCTCTCCAGAGCACGAGGTCAACCCCATCAAGAGCAGCCTCAATTATGCCCCCGGGTTTCAGCGCTTTGCTGTTTGCAACCTTCTTCCAAGGTTTTTGGAGTTCCATGCTCCTATTCTTGTCGCACGACTATCAAACAAGTCGTCTGCCCCGACACCAATGGGGCAGACATTGGAGGTTCGCTCTTAAGCGGACAACCCGTAGGGCGAAACAATGAGAGCCAGCGAAGGAGACAAGCGATGACACCGGTTGAGGTAACCGTCACGTGCGCGAGCGCCGATGAGGCCGACAACATCATACGGGCGGTTCTTGAAAAGCGCCTTGCTGCGTGCTGTCAGACTTGGCCCATCCGCAGTTGCTATCGCTGGGAGGGCAAAATTGAGACCGACGAGGAGCATCTGCTTCTGCTCAAGACGGCCGAAGAACACTTTGAAGCCATCTGCGATCTGATCCGCTCTCTCCACAGCTACGACCTTCCCTCAATCGTAATGATCCCTCTGGCCGCCGCCGGCCCCGGCCACCTGGAATGGCTGACTGATTCTGTGTCTAGCAATCCCTAGGTAGTTATCTTGACCGGGGCTGGTGTGGTGTGTTCGTTCTAGTGTCGTATCTTTGTTGAGTGGGATTGGGGCTCTAGGGAACGTACTTTTCGTATTCTTTGTAGCTCCCCTCCCCTCTGCACGCGGAAGAGGTGCCGCTGAGACTCTAGGGAACGTACTTTTCGTGATCTTTGTAGCCCTTGGCGGGTTCGGGACAGAAGTGGCGGAAGTCGCACGCAGCGCAGGTGGCAGGGTCTTTGCAGGTGGGGCTCCAGGCTTTAAGAATATTCCATCCCTCGGTCTCATTCACAATGTCTTTCTCTGTTTGACGCACCACGCTATCAAACTTTTGAAGGGCACTATTTATACTCTGTTCCGAGATCGGGACTATGCGAATGGCTCGTCTGAGTCTGTAATCCAGAGAAAGTTGTTCGGTATCCATGCCGGGCTGCCACAACCGTATAATTTGGGCATCATTCGAGGATGGTGCTGGGGTTATATCGGTTGTCCTAGAAGAAATTTCTTCCTTAAGGGTTTTCATTTCCAGATTGCCCGGTAACAATTCATTAAAGTAGATGAGAATTCCCACTGCGACTGGAAGAGAGTCGGGTTGGCGTTTTCTTAACCAAGCGTATGTTTGGATTTGCCAGTTGTCCTGGTCAGAATTCTTTTTGTTGACTACAATCGGTCTTCTCGTCCCCTTGTAGTCAACAATTACTTCATATGTTCCCCGAAGACCTGGGCATGCCTGTTGAACGAACTGTCTTATAAGATTGTTGTCTCGTGCTTTAGAGAGGGTTACATGTGTGAGTACGTCGATTACTCCGTGAACTTCGTAGTTGTTGCATCTAAGCTTCGTTTCTCCTGGAGCTACGGGGCGCGTTCCTATTACCTTGCGTTCGGCTGCTTCTATGAGTGGGAATAAGTGAGGCCCAAGTTCATTGACGGCAATTTCGGCTCGTTTATAAGCTGAGTTGCGTGCGGACGTGCTTCGTGCCTGAATCCCGCGTTGGCGCAGGGAATCCTCTATAGCGTTAGCGATCTTGCCAATATCGTGATCTTTCCAGTTAGGTTCACTCCCGAACCATTCCTTCTTTTGGCAAGGCCAAGGAAAAGAAGGAGGTTCGCCACGCTCTTCTTGGCCTTTACGCCAGTAGCGATAAGCCATCTCGAGCGTGCCGTGCAGGAAAGCACCAAACCAGAGCTGAACTGGTCTGGAAGGGGGAAGAGCACTGCGATTATGGTAGCGGTATTGCAATCTACATCGCATATATGCGAGCAAGTCTCCGGTCAGCGAATATGAAGGGACTATGTGCTCTGGGGGCTTGACTCCGAGTTCCATATCAACTTTCCTCTTTTCAGTTGCCTATATGAGTAAGAAAGGGGGCTTAACACGAACGGGAGGTTTCGTTTTTCTGCCGGATTCTAACTTTTCGTAGGGTTGTCGCCAAGGCCATTGTTCATTTCTATGCCATCCAAGAGCGATATTAGGTATTGCTCCAGACTTGTGCTCTTCCCCTTTTCCGTAGAATAAACATTTTTCATTTCCAACGAGTAGCAGAACAGACTCCGGTCTGCTGTATGCCACATAGTAAAGTCTGACGAGATCGTCAAACGTTCGATCGATGGCACACCTACCAGTTCTGAGAGGTTTCTCAAGATACGGTTCCACGTCGTCCTCAGCTTCAACTACGTTCGATGGTTTCGTAGGAAAGCGCAAGAAACGTTGTGTTCTGTGATTGGACCTAAATCTGCTACCCACGTCGACAATGACTAAGGGAAACTCTAATCCTTTCGATTGATGGATAGTCATAAGTTGGAGCCTGTCACGAGGAACATTTGGCATTATGTCTTCATCAGCGTCGACTTCGTTTTCCGCAATAGGCACTAGAGCATCTCGAACGAAACTTAATCTGCTTAGTCGAACGTTCTCGTTTGCTCTACTGCCTTGAATAAATCTCATTCCGTATGGTGAAGCCATTCCTGCACCTGCTATACATCTCGTTATTGCTTCCAACCACACTTGATGTTCGGGTTCAGTCTGAAATTGTGGTAACCACTCGAGTAATCTGTAAACGATTTCAAAGATTGGCCAATCGGAGGGGTGCGAATCTCCTCCATAAGCAGCATCTTGCCAAAGATCAATGAATTCTTGAATTTTGGATTTTTTGTTTAATGAAGGAATTTTTTCAACAAATTGTACAGCTTGTTCCCTCCATTGATCGAGAAAATAGCGGGCTTCCCCGGTGAATCGTGCCTCATAGGAGAAATTGTCATCAGGATCTGCCACGATTAGGAGAAGTCCTAAGAGAATTGCAACGTCAGGTATTGAGCGCAGGGTTTGCCCGCGGGGATTAAAAATCAGTTTATCTTTTTTGCACATAGATCGTCTGAGCCAGTGCGGAAAATATTCTTTTTCTTTCTTCTCAGCGCGGGCAAAACGGTTATAAACAATCTCTTTGACTGTATGCGACAGGAATACGACATCACCTAAGTCACCATCTTCTCGCATTCGAATTTCCTGTCCGATTTCTTCAAGGTGGTAGTATCCATCATTTAGCAGGCTGCATAGGAAGTCTGTTAGATCACTAGCCAGTGTTTCCGGATCTTCTCTAAACATTCCTAGTACCGGTACCAACTCCGACTTTTTAGTTGAGGAGACAAGTGGTTTATGGGGACGAATTCTAGCTTGAGTGAATTCTGGATCTGTTGTAATGTGTTCATTGTAAAATTCAACTATTTCTGGGGTTGACCGGAAGTTTCTCACCATATCAATCCGTTTTGTCGACCTTCCAGTCGTTCTTTGGCAGCGTTCTGCGAATTGAGTAAAGAGTTCGACCGAACCACCCCGGAATCTATACATAGATTGGTCGTCGTCCCCGACTATTGTTGACCCAATGTGCCCATACCTAAGAATCGTAAAATATATTTCCTCCTGCAGAGGATTAGTATCCTGATATTCGTCGATCAATAGCACTTTCAGTTCGTTGGTCCATTCTTTTAAAGATTCATCGACTAGGCGTTCAAGGAATCTTTCTTCCATTAAAGAATGATCATATACATTGGTATCATGGGCATCCTTGGAATATTTTCTCAACATTTCAACAACTAATGCATGGGCCTTTAATTGATCGGCTTTGCATTCTTCCGAATATCTTTCGCTATTAACACGATCCTGCACTAGTCTGTCCACAAGGCTCTTTGTGACTTTCAAAGCTTCCCCACGGTTGCGCGGCTCAATCCCCTCAAACGTATACTTCTTTAGGAGTTCGTCAAGGATTAACTTGTTTGCACCGGAGTATATTTCTCTAAATGCCGTTCTCTTAAAAATTAGGTTGCTCGCAGCGGGTTCAGCGACAACTGGAGCAAGTTCTCCAGGTAAACGATGATCCGTTAGAACTTGATGGGCGATGCTGTCTAAGGTGTCAATGTTGCACCTATTAAGGTCGATCTTGTTGAGGTCGACCTTAATGCGGAAACTGCTGTCGCCTTCCATATACTCCACAATTTCTGTTCCCCAGTCGAGCCAGCGTGTGCGAATTTCTTTTGCTGCTTTCCGAGTGAACGTGGTTATGAGAATCTCTTCTGGTAGCATTCCTTCTACAAAAACAAAACGAAGGCCTCTAAGTGCCAACACCGAGGTCTTCCCCGACCCAGGGCCGGCGACAATCTGTAGTACTCTATCTCCAGAATAAGTGATGGCTTGAAACTGTTTGCTATTATCTGGAGTACCTATCTTTAATCCCAATAGTTTGTCGATTAGTTGAATGAACTCTTTATCTGTAATCATTTAACTCCCCAAACAGCATTGCAGTGTTGTGGGTGCCTCTTCTTTTGTTTCGGTTGCTTCCCCGGAAGATCAGGATTTGTATTCCTAGTTCTTGGCAGAAACTGCAAGTGCATTTTAGCCAGGGTTTCTCTCGCAGGGTGCGTTCGTATTTTTTTCGCATTGATTTGGTTTCGCTGCTTCGCAGGAGTTGCTTGTCGTAGTCGATTACCGCATCGAGTGTCTCCTTTAAATCCGCTTTGTCGTCTCCGTAATCTTTGAGCATCTTGAGCACTGTTTGTTCCTGCTTCTTCATCTCCTCAAGGTCAGCGCCGTTTTTGGCTAGACGCTTACGGGTGCGTGGGTCTTTGGTAATCGGAACTCTGATGGCGGCGTACCAGTTTCCGTGGGGGCAGAGGTAGTTCTGGTCGGAGCGCAGCCAAGACTTGCGGAAATAGGTTGCGCTGTCAAAACTAGCGATTCCTAGTCTTTTGAACTCTGGTTGGAGTTTGGGCCTAAAAACTCCAAAGAGATGTATCCAAGGTCGTTCATGCAGTTGGTTGGCTGCTTTGCTGACTGCTTTCACGATCTCCAGGATTGCGGAGTCCTTTAACTTCACAAGTCCCCCCAGACCCACGTGCCTGTAACCCATTTCGTAGTATTTCTTGACGTTCTCGGCGTACTCCTCTGCGTTTAAGCCTTGAACTGCTCCGACCGGGTTGAACAGTTTGCCTCTCCTGACGCATTCTTTAATGAAAGCTTCAGCATTGGCGAGAGTGGTTTCCACTCTCGATCTGCGCTTGTCTTCGGGAAAGTCACCGAATGGTATGTGGTCAACCGAAGTCCCGAAGTCGAACTCATACAACTCATACAAGGCGACCGCCTGTTCGGTAGTGAAGGCCGGTTCGTCTTCCAGTACGTAGCTGTATGCTCCGCAGTCACCAAAAAGTAGTTGGTCTTTGCTTAACCCGTAATGCCTTCGCAGTGGCTTCGGCCTGAGTGCGGCGGTCTCGGTGCCGTCCAGTCGCTTTAGCGGCCCCTTTGTATCTTGCTTCTGGGCGAGGCTCACCAGAATCCCGTCGCATATCTCGCGGTCGCCTAGCAGTTCCTGACAATGAACCTCTTCCCTTTCCGACTTATGGGGATTGGAGAACTCGTCGTTGTCAAAGTCGAAGTTGCGGTCGAGCGTGTCGTCCCAGTCGGGGAGAAAATAGCTGAGCCTGCCTCTTTCTGGGTCGGGAATTAGGGATGGCGTCCGGCGGGGTTCGTTCGGCAGGTCGCCAAGAAATTTCTTCAGGAGGTGTTGTCTTTCGCCGATCCCGCCCTCGAAGCGATTGACGTCCCCCTGCAGCTCTAACCCGTCTTCGAGCGCTGGAAGGTAGTCTTTCCCGAGAGATACGAGAATATGTAAATCGTGACTAGTGTCTGAGTCTTCACTCGTCCCGTTTGATGTCGCGATCCCTCTCGTCCAGTCGTCGATGACGCTGGAACATCGGCTAGCCATTGCTTCAGCGTCTTCGCGGGTCATCCGCTGGTCGTAGTAATTGATCTCCTTTATCCCGCCAAAGAGTTCGTGTTTCCCAGACAGAACGCCTAACCAAAGATTCTCCGGCCATTTGTGTTGACGCAAGAACTTGCGAAAAACCCTGTACATAGGCCCGTCGTAAGCTTCAAATGCGGGAAGCAACCCCTCGTAGTCTCGTTTTTTTTGCGAGCAACCGAGTATGAGGAGATTTTGCCTGTCTGTGACGGACACGGCAGCGTTCCGTCCTACCCAGCCCTCAGCGGCCTTGCCTGCTGCGTCGGGAGTATGTTCTCCCGTATTCGAGTAAGGGTGGGGGTTTCATGAGTTTCCTGCGGGCTTGCCGCTTATGTTACGCGATTAGACGTCTAAGTCAATAGAACAAGTCCTAATGTTCTGTTGAGGGTTTGCAGCGTAATACTACGCAACGGGAACCGAGTGTGTCTTTGAGGCTATTGACGAAAGCGTGCTGCTGGGTATGCTCCTGTTCTCCACTTCTTAAGAAATATCGACTTTAGAGATGGGATATCGGCTACTCCTAGAAGCGTACTTGACTTGATCTTGGAGGGGGAGGGAGGGATCGTAAGAATTGTGGAGTTCGTGATGGGATATCGGCTATTCCTGGAAGCGTACTTGACCCATCCGCAGCTGCTATCGCTGGGAGGGCAAAGACGAGGAGTATCTACTTCTGCTCAAGACGGCCGAAGAACACTTGAGGCCATTTGTGAACTGATCCGCTCTTCTCCACAGCTACAACCTCCCCTCAATCATAATGATCCCTCTGGCCGCCGCCCCCGGCTACTTGGAATGGCAGAGGATACAGAATGTATGTCGGCGTCAACGACCTGATATTTGATTCAATTGGGAAAAGCTACTCTTTGTCGGTTTTATTTTTTGTTGGTATACTTAAGTGAGTCAAAAAATCTCTGGTATAGGTATATTTGAGTTTTAGCTGCTTACAGGCGCTAACAATTGATTGGATCTTTTGAGCAACTTTATCTTTTGTCACAATGCGATCAACTTTATCTTCTGTCACAATGCAGGGTCTTTCTTTTTGTTCCTGCAGTCCTGGTAAGGAAACCGCTTCGTAGGCGCGGCCATCTGCCGCAATGTAGGGTATTTCTTGGTTTTGTAATTGGTAAGCTAGTGCTACAACATACGGATCGGCGTCTTCAGAGTCTTTAGTGTAATCTGTGAGTTGAGGGCATTTCAATTGGATGATTGACAAAATTCTATGATCAACGTCACCAGTATGTTTTAAATACTTCTTGACTCGAATGGCCCAAGCTCCTGGAAGATCAAGGTGCTGGACCTCGCTTACCTCTTTTATCACTTGTTTCGGCATTAGGATCTGTCCTTTTCTAACCATATCCTCAAGAACTATGAATGCGTTCTCCTGTTCATTAGCATCAACAATGGACTTAGTACGTATAAGAGAAGAAGAATCGAGGATCCAGACACTGACATTGTCGAAGGAAGCCATTAAGCCTGTCTAACGAGTTCACGAAGTTCTTCAAGTTCCTGGATATCTAAACGAAAATAATCAGTCAGATCACGTTCATTAAGGCGACCTCTATTTTGTGCTGACAGCAGCGTTCGTATTGTATATTGTCCGTATTCTCTTAGTCTTATTTCATGTGCTCTCTGGCCCCCGCCTCCACCACCACCTCCTTTATTCCAATTCATATTTGGAAATTGAGCCGTTAAGTCAGAATATAAGTCACCGCTCGCTAAGTTGAGTTCTTGAAGACGAAGAGCCATTGCTCCTGCGCTTACAAAAAATCGCTTAGCCAAATCCCTGGCAGTTTGCGGATCTGATGTAGGTCTAGAAAGCGTTATCCCTTCCTCCCTGGCCAATTGAATTAGCGGCTCACGAGGGATTAGAAAAGTCGCCGAAAATTTTTCGCACCAGCGTTCGGTTTCCAGACTTTGCGATTTTGGATTTGCGAAATCTACGAAATCTTGGCAGGCCTTGCTTGATCTTGTCAATAGATGAGCGAATTCGTGAAAGAGTGTAAAGATACGAGCAGTCGGATGATAGGCAGTGTTGACTAGCACAATCGGGGCATAGTCATCCCAAATTCCGAAACCTCTTACGCCTTTCCTTCGCATGGATGCGGTAAACACCAAAATCCCACGAGACTCAAGGAATTCTCGCCACTTTGAGAAATACTTAGATCCGCTTTCTCTAAATTTTGTTCGCCATTCCAGTTGTTCTTCAACTGATATTCCTGATGCAGACCGCTCTTTCTCCCCAACCTCGTATGCGTCATCGGTTAGTTGGTAATGGTTTAGATCTAGCGGTTGCGAGCCGTTGTCTTGCAGAACCCATGCAGTAATGTCCTGCAGTCGGCGAGCCCGACGAATGTGCAGGAGTTCATCTGGTTTCAACGGGCGGCTGTTTGCACCAGGGGTGTTTCGCAACTCGGCGAGCATTCCCGCATTCGCAGGAGGTTCCTGCAAGAAAAACAAAGCAGAAGGCCTCTTGAGAGCTTTCCAAAGGTCGGTGAATTCCCCCTGGGTCGGTTGCTCCTCCTCGCTCTCCCAGGAAGCAATGGTCTCGGCAGAAATGGTCTTGGTGGAAGTTGTCAGCTTTTCTGCCAGTGTTTCAAGCGTATAGCCCCCCTCTTCACGCGCCCAGGCGAGAACCGACCCTGTGATTGGGACTTTTTTTGCGGCCATTTGTTACCTAGCTACTTGATTATTAAGTCGTTTCAGGCTAGCTAGCACAAACTCTTGTATGCAAGAGTGCCGTCTTTGGGGATAGGGATTGGCTACCCCTGGAAGCGTTCTAGTACTTCCCGGGCGGTGTTGGACGGCACCGCCCATCCGATTCCTTCCACTACAGGGACACCAGGGACGCCTCTTTTGGCGACAGCCTTCGCCAGGATCACTCCGATGACTTCGCCGCACTCGTTGATGAGCGGTCCGCCGCTGTGGCCAGGGTTGATGGCGGCATCCGTTTCCAGGAACACCCCCTTGCCCAGGTCTGGGATTTCTTGAATCCGTGAGAGCAGACCGCTCGTTGCGGAAGCCCGGCTGGATTCGTAGAGCGGGTAGCCGATGGCGGCGAGCGACTGCCCTGTGTCCAGCTTGGAAGAATCCCCGAGCGTTAAAGCGGAGATGCTTCCTGGTTTGCCTTGCAGAATGGCGAGGTCGTAGTCGGATTCTCCCCAGACCTTAGTAGCGATCAACTCCGCCTCGGAGTTCGAAAGCCTCGCCTCGCCGGCCTGAGCGACGACGTGAAGGGCGGTGATGAACAAGTCGTTTCCGATGTAGAAAGCCGTCCCGCTGCTGTTGCCCGCCTTGAGATGAAGCACGGAAGACAGGACTTGAGGGATCGAGGTTGCGAAGCGGCAGGGAGGAGCTGTGGTGGTGGTCGTCTGTATCGCCTGGGTGATGGATTCCACGGCGTCCGATTGCGTGTCGGCTATGGCGCTTGCCGCGCTTGCCACGACTGAGGAAATGTCTTCGACTGCTCTGGCCTCAGCTTGGGCTATGGCCGCATCCGCCTTGGCCGTGGCGCTAGCGATCATTCTCTCTGCTTCGGTCTGAGTTTCGGTAATGACTTGGCTAGCTGTCTGTAGTTGGAGTTGCGTGTCTTTAAGCGTCTGGCTGGCGGTTTCCAGTGCAGCGAGGGCGTTGGCTTCTGCTTGGCGCGCTTCCTCGCCCCTTGTACGGGCTAGTTCCATGGCCTCGTCGAGGTCTTTCTTGAGTTTCTCAGACTCGGCCACGGCCTGCTTGGCTAGGGTGACTGCTTCTGCGGAGCGGTCGCCCGCCGCAGCAACCGCCGCGGCGGCTTCCTCGGCGGCTGTTTGGGCGCGGGCTTCAGCGGCTTCGTAGGAGACGCGCAGTGCTTCAGCTTGTGCCTGAGCATCGGAGGCGCGCTGGGCGGCTTCGTCGGCTTGGCTCATCGCAGAGGCGTACTCTTCCGTCAGCGTCTCGACCCGTTGAAGGAGCGTCTCCATCTCGGAGTTTTGCGCGGGTGCGCACGCCGCCGCCAGCAGGAGGGTTAAGACTGCTGCCTTGGCTAACAGCAGAGCGGTTCTTGTGGTTCCTCGTGAGTTTTTCATGACGATTCCCGCAGTGTCTCTCGACTAGGTGTCTCTCGACTAGGTCGTCCGTTTGTTACTTTTAATATCATAGCTAACAGCCGCTCTTTGGAGCCGTCGGATGAGAAATCGCAATGGACGACATAGAACAGCGCCTGAAGGCGGCTCGTGAAGCGACGGCGTCGCCCACCGAGCGCGGAGCGGCGAAACTCGCCAAACAGAACAAGCTCTACGTAAGGGAGAGACTTGATTTGCTCTTCGACAAAGGCACGTTTGTTGAGGACGCCCAACTGGCCAACGCCCAGTCGTCAGGGTTGCCCGCCGACGGGGTCGTCACTGGGCAAGGCTTGGTGGAGGGGCGGCCAGCCATCGTCGTGGCTAACGATCCGACGGTGAAAGCCGGTTCGTGGGGCGCCCGCACGGTGGAGAAGATCATTCGCGCCACCGAGGCTGCGCTTGTCGGGGAACTGCCTGTTTTTTGGTTCGTGGACTCGGCTGGAGCGCGCATCACCGATCAGGTTGAACTTTTTCCCGGGCGCCGCGGAGCGGGTCGAATTTTCCACAATCAAGTCAGGCTTTCCGGCAAGGTGCCGCAGATCTGCTGCCTTTTCGGCCCTTCGGCGGCGGGCGGGGCGTACATCCCGGCCTTCTGCGACGTGGTCTTCATGGTGGAAGCCAACGCCTCCATGTACTTGGGGTCGCCTCGGATGGCCGAGATGGTGATCGGCGAGGTCGTGACACTAGAAGAGATGGGCAGCGCCAGGATGCACGCCTCGGTTTCCGGTTGCGGCGACAACCTCTACGACGACGACGCCGGGGCCATACAGGCGGCCAAGGAGTGGTTTTCTTTTTTGCCGACCTGCTGGCGGGAGCCGCCTCCGGCCGCCGCCGCTAAGCCCCCCTCTCACCCCCTCAGCGCGGAGCGGATACCCGTTGAAAGTACCCGCGGCTACGACATGGTTGAAGTCATCCGCGGCATAGTGGACGATGGCAGTTTCTTTGAACTGAAACCCGACTTCGCTCCGGAGTTGATAGTCGGCTTGGCGCGCCTAGGCGGAAACTCGCTGGGCGTCCTGGCGAACAACCCCGCAGTAAAGGGAGGGGTTCTCTTCAGCGACTCCGCCGACAAGGCGGCTCGCTTCATCTGGTTCTGCGACGCCTTCAACATCGCTCTGCTGTATCTCGCCGACGTGCCGGGGTTCATGATCGGCACGCAAGTGGAGCGGGAGGGCATCATCCGCCACGGGGCGAAGATGATCACGGCCGTGTCGGAAGCCACCGTGCCTCAGGTTTCGGTCGTGGTGCGGAAGGCCTACGGGGCGGGGCTCTATGCCATGTGCGGCCCTGCGTTCGATCCGGACGCCTGCCTGGCGCTGCCGAGCGCCTCAATAGCAGTGATGGGGCCGGAGGCGGCGGTGAACGCCGTGTTCGCACGGAAGATCGCCGAGATCGACGACCCTGCTCAGCGGGAGGAATTCATAAAAGAGCAGCGGGAGGCTTACGAAGCCGACGTAGATCTGCTCCGCTTGGCCTCTGACTTGGTGATCGACGCGGTGATTGACGCCGAGGATCTTCGCGAGGAGTTGATCCGCCGCCTGGCGATGGCTGCGGGGAAATCTCGACGCTTCTCCGAACGCCGCCACGGGGTGCCGCCCGTCTGATCGCCGCCCGCTGTCGCCACGGCGTGCTGCCCGCTGTTCTTAGCAATTGAGTGGAGCTGGGGGGAATCGAACCCCCGTCCGTCAAGTGGTTGCCGGCTGCGATACGACCATTCCCGGTTTCAGTATTGCGGCTGCTGTCCGCCGGGTCGGGTGTCTTCGCCAAAGTGCCGTTTGAAGGCGCTTGGCTAGGACGACCGCCGGGTCTTTCCCCGGGTCAGCGGTCTTTCTCGCCGTCAGCGGTCTTTCCCTGCTGTCTTCCTCTGCTTCTGTTGCCAGGCTGCAGTGGACAGGCCCCGCGTGCCCCCCGTAGAGAGTCGCAGTTTTCTCGCTGTCTAACTAGCTAGTCAGGCTGCGAGAGGCAAGGCTTCACGTTCGCCGTGTCCTTGAATGCCCCGTTTAAGGAGTCTGAGCAACTCCGGTCGCGTAGTTCGGCTCCTAGTCTCAACGTCGAAACCGGTCAGCCCCTTGTCAAAGTGCGGCGCCTCGACGGGGATACATCGAGTATTCGCTTCTATCCGCTGTCGTTGGGCGCTATTCGTATTCTAGACGAACCCTGCGACAGTTTCCTTAGCGCTTGTCGCGGTCGCGCTCTCGCATCGTGTGCGACAGCGCCCTCTGTGCCTCCCTTTGCGCCTCCCGTCGAGCCAACTCTGCGCGTCGGTCGGTCTTGTGGCGGCGGCGCGCCACGGCCAGTTCCACCTTGGCTAGTCCGTCCTTGAAGTAGACGGAGAGAGGGACGAGGGCGCAGTTGTCCTGTTCTACCTTGGATCGGATTCGATTGATCTCAGATCGATGCAGCAGTAGTTTCCTAGGGCGCTCGGGGTCGGGCGAATACGCAGAGGCAGCGTGCGAGTAAGGGGGGACGTGCATGGAATGAAGCCAGATTTCCCCGTTGACGATGCGGCCGTAGGCCTCGGCCACATGCCCTTTGCCCTCCCTGAGTGTTTTTACTTCGCTGCCGGCCAGCGCTAACCCGCACTCATAGGTGGTGAGTATCTCGAAGTCGCGCCTCGCTCGGCGGTTCTTGGCTATGACCTTCACACGAGGTTCTGATGATGGTGATGAGGGCATGGGCTTTCTCGTTTTGCTCGGCTTGGACTCCCGTCTGGGTCGGGCGCTGGGCGGGTGTTCGGCTGGGCGCTGGGCGGGTGTCTGGCTGGGCGCTGGGCGGGCGTCTGGCTGGGCGCTGGGCGGGTGTTCGGCTGGGGTTTGAGCCGGTCGCTGGGCGACGTTCGTGGTTGGAAGGCTAAGCCAAGCCTACGATTGAAGACATGCTGACGCTCAGCCGAGGCGTTTACGAAGAGATGCTGGCGCACGCCGTGGCGGGGTTGCCGAACGAGGCCTGCGGCCTCTTTGCCTCGCCGCTCAGGGATGAGGAAGCGTCTGTCTTCTTCCCAATGAAAAACGCCGCCGCCTCGGAGAAGATCTACGAATTCGACCCCCGGGAGTTCATGGATGTAGAAGCCCGCGCCGACCGCTCGGGACTTCGAGTGATCGGCGTCATGCACTCTCACACCCAGACGACCGCCTACCCCTCGCCAACCGACGTTCGCGAGGCGGGCAGGTTTGACGTCTTTGGCGCTTGGCATCATGTGATCGTTTCCTTGAAGTTTCCCGAACCTGTGCTGAGAAGCTACTGCATCTCCGGCGGCGTGATTTCCGAAGAGCACGTGAGCGTTAGCGACGGGGAAAGCGCGCAGACAGGCAGTCGGTGACCGCCCGAAGCCCAACCCGCGAGGGGGATGCGGATCCAGTCAGAGAGGGTGGCGCACCCCCCGTCCCTGCCCCCGCCGGCGCTCCGAGTTCCGCCTCCGCAAAGTCCGTTCTGGACTGCATCGGCAACACACCGCTGGTGGACGTGAGCAGCCTCAGCCCCAACCCCAAGGTGCGCATTCTGGCGAAATTGGAGGGTCAGAATCCGACGGGATCTATCAAAGACCGCATAGCGCTGCAGATGATCACCGGAGCGGAAGCCGACGGGCGCCTCCAAGAAGGCGGAAAAATCCTCGAACCCTCATCGGGCAACACCGGCATTTCGCTGGCTCTCATATCAAGGCTGCGCGGCTACAGCCTTCGCATCCTCATGCCGGAGAACGTCTCCCCAGAGCGACGCAACATGCTGGCGGTCTACGGGGCGGAGGTCATCCTCACTCCAGGGGAGGAAGGTTCCAATGGTGCGGTGCGGCGGGCCGACAAAGCAGCGGCGGACGACGGGAGCTGGGTCTATCTCTGCCAGTATGCGAACGACTGCAACCCCCGCGCCCACTACGAAGGAACCGGGCCGGAAATATTCAAGGACTGCCCGGAGATCACGCACTTCGTGGCGGGGTTGGGCACTGCCGGAACCCTCCTGGGCTGTGGAAGGTACCTGAAGGAAGTCTCCCCGGACGTATCGGTGCTTGCCGTAGAGCCGCCTGTGGGGGAGAAGGTAGAGGGTCTGCGCAGTCTGGACGACGGCTACATCCCGCCGGTCTACGACGCCTGGGACGGGCCGGAACTGTTAGACGGGCGCCGCATCGTACGAACGCGTGAATCCCTGGAATACACGAGGCGGCTCACGTGGGAGACGGGGATCTTCGCAGGCGTCTCCACCGGCGCTTCGCTCGCTGGGGCGTGCCGTGTGGCGGAGAGGATCTCCGAAGGGGTGATCGTTTTCGTGGCCGCCGACGGGGGTTGGAAATATCTCTCCACCGATGCCTGGACAGACCCGCTTGAGGAGGTCGCCCGGCGGGTGGGGGAGATCATCTACTTCTGAAGTCATACTCCGGGCGGATGGCGGCGCGGGGCGGACGCTCATCCGACGGCTCGGGGCGGACGCTCACCCGGCGGCGGGAGTACTTGCCTGTTCTGAGCCTGTTTCCAGTGGCGAAGGGTGGAGCTTCTTAGCGCTAAGGAGGCCGTCGGCTGTTCGTCAGCCGATGGGTGAGGATTCTGGCGGCCCCTCTGTGGAAGTTGCTCCGACGATATTGATTCTCCCTGAGCCGCCTTCGGGATATTTTCGGGCCGTAACCTCTCCGTTGAGTTCGCCTGTCAGGAACTCGGCTAGAGCTTGCTGGTAGGAGAGACCTAGCGGGGTGAACTCCAGGTCGCCGAGGGGGTAGCAGTCTCCGCCTCTGGCGAGGAAGTTGGTCGTGGCGAGCCGGATGGGGTCTCCCTGCACCACTCTCCCGTTTCGGACGACGTACGTTCCGTCGCTCAAGCGGACTTCCCGAATGCGCGACCCTTCGTTGCCAATGAGGGTGCATTCGCTGCTGTAGTGGTCGATTTCGCGTGCGGGGCGGGAGAGATCGACGGTCATCCGGAATCCGGCTATCTGAGCAAACTGGCCGCGCGCCTCGGGAAGGGAGTCCACGGCTTGTTCTAGCAGCGCCTTGAACGTCTCGCGAGGTACTTCCACGACTCCTACGAAGTCGGGGTATGGGGCGATGTCGAAGGTGTCCGCCTCGGTGAGTTGTCCTGCGGGGATCACAGAGTCGTTGCGAATGCCGCCTCCGTTCTGTATCGCTGCCGTGGGAGTGTCGGTGCCGTCAGCCTCAGCACGGATCAACGCAGAGGAAAATAAGGCATCCGCCAACAGGTTGCCTGTGTTCGTTTCCTGCGTCCGGACGTTCCGCTTGCGTCCGTCTAACGCCACAGACGATGTGGCCAGCACGTTGCTGCTGATGTCGCGCAGGGCTTCGGCTAGGGGCTCTTCTACTTCGGACACCACGACGGGGTCGGGTGTTACATTTATATTCACTCCGATTGAACGCCCCTGATAGTGCGTGAGTATCCCGTCGGAGTCGAAGTCGGCCTCCAGCCATCCTATGCAGCGGTACCCGCCCGGAACGGTGACTACCGGCACCGTCATCCCGTTATAGTCCTGGGCTTTCAGCGGATAAGAGCCGTAGGCGTCCTCCCCTTGCTGGCACGTGCTATTTTCGTTGCTGAGCAATTCGTCGCCGCCTCCCGCTATGACGATGTCTACCCCCGAGAGACTGCCCACCAACTCGAGGCTTTCGGAGACGCTTTGCAGATGGCTGATGAGAATGATCTTGTTCACGCCTTGGTTAGTCAGCAGTCTCGCCTCAGTGTTGACAGCGTCCGCTACGTCGCCCACCACGGCGTTGCGCGGATCGGAAATATTCGGGAGCTGAGGCGTCACGGCGCCGATCACGCCGATCAGTTCCCAATTGATGTTGAAGATCGTGCTCTTGGCCAGCCTGCCGCTTCTCACCAGAGCAGACAGGCTCGGCTCGTCGCTCACATCAAGGTTGGCGGATAGAAAAACCACCGCAGGGTCAAACCCTTCGATGAACTCTGCGGCTGTTTCCGGGCCGAAGTCCATGTCGTGGGTGCCTACTGCCATAGCGTCATAAAGACCACTCAGGGCGATCGACTCGTAGTAGGGGGCGCCCTTTTGCAAGCTGACGTTGAATTCCTTGGAGGCGAGGAAATTGCTGCCGGATGCCAGCGTGATTACATTGCGGGAGTCTGGGTACTTTTGCAGTATCCGCAGTGCGGCCACGAATCGAGCTATGCCCGGATAACCCGAATCCTCGTCGGGGAGTAACTTGGACTTTCCGTCGCTGTTGTGATAGATGGTAAGAAAGTAAGGTGGGGGAGGTGGGTAAACTACGGAATCGAATAAAGGGGGTTCCCGCTCTTGCCCGTCTTGTCCGCCGCTCGAATCCTGTGCTCCTAGGGCGGTTGGGGTCAACGCCGCAACCCCCGAAAGCAGGGCAGCAACCCCTATAAGGAGAGCGGACTTCTTGACTGCGGAGATTCTTGGCTTGCGCATGCTCCGCACTTTAATTGTTCCGCACTTTAGATATCCGCTCGTCGTCCGCCTGCCGGACAGCCGCTCTTCCGTATCCTGAAGTTGTGAAGTTGACCATCCTGGGCTCTTCGGGGACTTACGCTGCTCGAGGAGGCGCCTGCACTGGCTATCTGATCGACGCCGGCGGGGTCAAGGTGTGGCTGGACTGCGGCCCGGGAACTTTAGGCCGCCTCGGTGACTTCGTGAAGCTTGAAGAACTAGAGGCAGTTGTGGTTTCTCACGAGCATCCCGACCACTGCTTGGAACTCCCTGTCCTCTACAACGCCCTTCGTTATCACCGCAATCGGGCGCTGCTGAAGGTGTTCGGAACTGCAGACACGAAGCAGTTGATCGCCCGGATCGTGGGGCGTCCGCTGGAAGCGGTGTTTGACTGGCGCATCGTCACTTCCGGCGACGAAGCGACAATCGGCGACGGACGCTGGAGTTTTGACCGCACGGATCACCCCCCCGAGACCCTGGCCGTGAAAGTGGAGGCGGACGGACGCTCGCTCGTGTTTTCCTCCGACACAGGCCCAGGCTGGACGGGGGAGGACTTCGTCGAAGAGGTGGATGTGCTGTTGTGCGAGTCGACGTTCGCCCGCGACGAAGACGATGCAGACGACAGGGCTGGTAGATATGACCGAGACGACAGAATTGACAAGATTGACGAGGACGACGGGGCTGACAGAGCTGATAGGAACGACGAAGCCGGCGGGGCTGACGGGGTTGACGGGGACGACGAAGCCGGCGGGGACGACAGGGCTGACAGGGTTCAAGCCGCTAGAGCCGTCAGCGCCGACCGGTCTCGCACCCGCAGTTCGCTCCCCCCACGCCGCCCGACCGGCACGAAGCACCTGCTGGCTGCGGAAGCCGGGAACATCGCCCGGAACTGCGGCGTCGGACGCCTGATGCTCACCCACCTAGCGCCAGGATCCGACCGCAACGCACACCTAGAACGGGCGCAGTCCTGCTTTGGCGGCGAAACCGAAGTCGTGAGCGACTGCACCACTTACACGGTTTAAGGTAGAAGCTTGTCCGAAGAAACCCGTCGTAGGGCGGACGGACGTTCAGCCGGCGACCTGCGCCCGCTGAGCTTAAGCAGGGGTTACACGAACGCAGCGGACGGTTCCTGTCTAGTACGGATGGGGGATACCTGGGTGCTCTGCACTGCGTCGATTGAAGCCAAGGTGCCGCCGTGGCTGAGGGACAGCGGGAAGGGGTGGGTGACCGCCGAATACTCGATGCTGCCAGGCAGTTCGTCCGTGCGCGTTCCCCGGGAGGCGCGCCAAGGACGGCAAAGCGGACGCACTCAGGAGATCCAGCGCCTGATTGGGCGCTCCTTGCGTTCGGTCTGCGATCTTTCCCTGCTGGGGGAGAGGTCGGTGGTCGTGGACTGCGACGTGCTCCAGGCCGACGGGGGCACGAGGGTGGCGTCTATCTGCGGGGGCTTCGTAGCGCTCCACGACGCTCTCGGCGGACTGCTGGACGCTGGGCAACTGACCCGGCACCCGATCCTGGAGGCTTGCGCCGGCGTCTCCGTGGTGATCCTCGGGGGTGTTCCGCTGCTTGATCCCTCCTATTCCGAGGACGCCGCCGCGGAGGTGGACTTGAACGTCGTAATGACCACCTCCGGCAATCTGATCGAAGTCCAGGGCACGGCGGAGGGCACTCCGTTCGAGCGCAGCTTGCTGGAGCGCAGCCTGGATTTGGCGAGTCGGGGGATCGACGAGATCCTGAGCCTCCAGCGCCAGACGCTGACCGACCCGCCGTCCGAGCCCCTGCCCCCGCCGCCCTCCGCCGCGCCGCTCCCCGCGCATCCGTCGCCCTCCTCGCCGCCCGAGCATCCGCCCTCGCCCTCGCCGCTGACCGATCCGCCCTCTGATCCGCCGCCCTCGCCCACATCCCCGTCGAGATAGCCGCACCGCTGGAACGTCCTGAGCTCGTTTTCCTGTCCGCCTCGGCCAATCCGGGCAAACTGACCGAGATGCGGGCGGCGCTCTCCGGCGTGGCCGAGGTGCTGCCCCGACCCGACTCGACGGGCGAGGTGAACGAGACGGGCGAAACTCTGACCGACAACGCCCGCATCAAGGCGAAGGCCGTGCTAGAAGCAGCCCCCGTCACTCTGCCGGCGCTAGCCGACGACACGGGACTGGAGGTGGACGCGCTCCACGGCGCGCCGGGCGTGCGCTCAGCGCGCTACGCCGGGGAGGGCTGCGGCGATCAGGCCAACGTGTCCAAACTGCTAGCGGACTTGAGCGGAACCCCCCCGCCGCTCCGCACCGCCCGCTTCCGCAGCGTCGTGCTGGCACTCTGGCCGGACGGGCGCGAGGTTCACGCCGAGGGCGTGGTGGAGGGCAGCATCCTCTGCCAGCCTCGGGGGTCGGGAGGGTTTGGCTACGACCCGGTGTTCGTGCCGACGCCCGGCGAGAAGACCTTCGCCGAGATGACTTTGGAGGAGAAGGACGCCGTCAGTCATCGCGGATTTGCCCTCCGGGAGTTGATCCGGTTGCTGGCCGCCCGCTAGCCGAGCGCTCATCTGCCCGCTTGGTGTGCGCCAGGTGGGATTCGAACCCACACGAGCCGGAGCTCACAGGGACCTAAACCCTGCGCGTCTTCCTGATTCCGCCACTGGCGCGGGGCATTGAGGAGGCTTTAGGCTTTGCGGGACGCCTCAAAAGAATAATCTTAAGTTTCACGCCCGACGCAGTGGAGGACAAATGGCAGCATTTCTACAAGGAAACCCCCGCCCGGATACCGACGTACCGCCCCTGGCCGACGCGCCGTGGGCGGCGTCTGTGGCGGGAAATATCCGTGACCCTGCCGAGCACATCTATCAGCAACTCCTGCAGCAGCGGATCGTGTTCCTAGGCAAGGTGGTGGACGACGACCTCGCTAACTACGTCACAGCGCAACTCTTATATCTAGAAGGTCAAGATCCGGAGCGTGACATCTGGATCTACATCAACTCACCCGGGGGTTCAGTGACCGCAGGGATGGCCGTCTACGACACAATCCAGTTCGTCTCGCCCGACGTAGGGACGATCTGCATGGGGCTAGGAGCCTCCATGGGGCAGTTCCTGCTGTGCGCGGGGGCGCCCGGAAAGCGCTATGCCCTCCCGCATTCCCGCATCCTCATGCATCAGCCGCACGGCGGGGTGGAGGGACACGCTACCGACATCGCCATCCAGGCCGAGCAGATGACATACATCAAAAAAGTCCTGGCCGAGCGCATCTCGCATCACACCGGCCAGTCGGTCAGCCAGGTTGAGGAGGACTTTGACCGAGATCGTTGGTTCACCGCCGAGGAGGCCAAGGATTACGGCATCATCGATCACGTGATCGTGGGCCGAGGGGAGATGCGCTAGCCGAACGGCTTCCCGCCCGCGGCTTGCGCCCGCTCCGCATCCCGCCCGCAGCGCTTGCGAGCCCTTAGCTGTGGGTTCTTGAGGCTTCCTCTGCCAATCCGCGCAGGTTCGCTATCCCTTTGCTGAGACCCTCGGGGTGGGAGAACAGGCTGCTGCCCGAGACAAACAGGTTGGCACCCGCCGCAGCCGCGCCGCCGATGCTCGCTGGGCTTATTCCGCCGTCTACCTCCAGATCTACGACCCTGTTGTGAGCGCCGATGAGGCGGTAAACCTCAGCGATCTTGGGCTCCACGTCCTTTAGGTACTTCTGACCGCCGAAGCCAGGGTTCACGGTCATCACCAGGACGAGGTTGAGCACGTCCAGCACGCGGGGAATCGCTTCCGGCGGGGTAGAAGGGTTCAGAGCCGCGCCCGCTTGCGCCCCCAGTTCGCGGATCAGACCGAGCGTGCGGTGCAGGTGAGCGCAAGCCTCCACGTGGACGATGAGACGTTCGCACCCGGCTTCCACGTAGCGGTGGGCCAGGGTTTCCGGGGCGTTGACCATCAGGTGTGCTTCAAAGGGCAGCGACGTGAGCGGGCGAACCGAGGCGATGACGTCCGGCCCGAAAGTCAGGTTGGGGACGAAAGCTCCGTCCATCACGTCCCACTGAATGCGGTCGGCTCCCGCCCGCTCCAAGGCTGTCACCTCCTCGCCCAGCCTGCTCAGGTCGGCAGCCAGCGTGGACGGCACGATCTCTATGGGGCGGCGGTCGGGCATGAGGATGAAAGGCTAGCCCGCGCCCGACAGAGGCTTGCCGGGGCGTTCCAAGCCAGGGAGCAGCGGGACGAAAGTGACCGGAAAGAGAACATCGTTGCGTCGCGGGGGGGCAACCCCCGCCGTCCGGCCCGACCCCTCCGTTTCGTTTCCCGTCTCCTTGCCCCCCGTCTCCCCGCTCTCGCTCCCTGCATCCCCGCTTCCCGTCTCCTTGCCCCCCGTCTCCTTGCCCCCCGCCCCCCCGCTCTCGCCCCCCGCCGCTGTTTGCTTGCTCCTTTGCGCCGTCTGTTCCTTTTGTTTCCGGTAGACGGCGAGGTCCTGATGCCCCCTAGACGAACCCACGGGCGCCACCAGCCGTCCTCCCTCCGTGAGTTGTTCAAACAAGGCGGGAGGGACGCTCGCTGCTGCCGCCGAAACGAATACTGCGTCGTAAGGAGAACGCTCTGGATATCCGCTGATCCCGTCTGCCCAGACGACGGAGACGTTCACGTACCCAAGGTCGGCGAGCCGCCTCCGAGCGCTCTCTGCCAGATCCCCGATGCGCTCCAGAGCTACGACCTCTTTCGCCAGAAGCCCCGCCACGGCTGCGGCGTAACCCGAGCCCGCCCCGACTTCCAGGACGCGGCAGTTCGGTGTTAGTTCCAAGGCCTGCAGGGTGGCTGCCACCACGTAAGGCTGCGAAACGGTCTGCCCGTGAGAAAGTAGGAGGGCTCTGTCTGCGTACGCCCAGCGTCGCTGTGAGGGAGGAAGGAACTTCTCCCTCGGCACGCTCCTCATCGCCTCCAGGACGCGCTGGTCGTGAATTCCGCGTCCGGCGAGTTGCCGGTTGACCATCCGAGAGCGGTCAGCGGGGGACTTACCGCCGGAGCGGCCGGAGCGGGACGGCTTCTGATGATTATTCACGGCGTCATGGGTTCTCATCGGGCCGGAGAAGACCGCTGCTCCACCGGGCGGGTTACCCTGCGGTGCCCGAGTTTCCCGAGTTCCGAGCGCAGTCCTGTTGTCGGTACCCCCCCTGGGACTCGAACCCAGAACCTGCGGATTAAGAGTCCGTTGCTCTGCCAATTGAGCTAGAGGGGCCGGTTGAACGCATCACCAAACTGCGAATCGGTTGACCGAGGGGATTTGAACCCCCGACCTCCGGGACCACAACCCGGCGCTCTTACCTGACTGAGCTACGGCCAACAGGGGACTCAAGCTTAACGCCAGGGACGTTCTTCTTGCACCTTCCCCGGATTTCGGTGCGGTTAAGCCCCGAGGGTGTCCCGACCTTGGCGTAGGTGTAGCGGGCGCACCGCTGGTGCGATGACGGGGGCGTTAAAGGGGCTCATAAAGGGGCTCAGAACGTCAAAGGGCAGATCGGCGTGTCGAACTTCCAGCCCTTCGCTTTGAGCGACGTGAGCGTTTCGTCGAGAGCCTGCAGGGTGTTGCGTCCGGAGTGTTCGTGGAGCAGCAGGATCGTCCCGCCCTTCTCGATCTTCGCGAACCCCTCCCGAATCTTTTCGATGTCAAGACGACGCCAGTCTTGGATGTCTGGTTTGCTCCAATGAATAAACTCGTATCCCTCCTCCCCGCTCCAGGCGAGTATCTCCTCGCTGAAGTATCCGAAGGGGGTGCGCAGGCAGTTCGTAGCGTCGTCACCGAGTTCTGCAGCGGTTTGCCTTAGCTCCTTTCGGAAGAGGTCTTCGTCGTAGAGGGGGGCTTCGGTGTGGCTCCACAAGTGGTTTCCAAGGGTGTGGCCTCTCTCTACGATCTCCCTGACGACCTCCGGATGAGCGACTGCGTGTATCCCGACTAAGAAGAAGGTGGCGCGTGCGTCGTGGCGGTCGAGCAGGTCTAAGACTTCCGCCGTCCAGTGGTGGTGAGGCCCGTCGTCAAAGGTGAGGTAGAGGCGTGGGTGCTCCTTGCTGCCGGGGAGGCCGCGACGAATAATGTGGGCAGGGCGGCCTAAGGATTCTCCCGTGAATGGCGGCATCGGGTCGGAGTCGCCCGCTTGCTTGAGCAAATCGTTGGCTAACCCGAACGGGTCGGACGCCCCTGAACTTTCTGGGGCGGCGGTCGTGGAGGTCGTGGCGGCTGGGGCGGCTGCTGTGGAGCCTTTGGCCGCCTCGCTGTCTTTTGGTTGGGGATGCCCCACGATTCGGCACACAATTGCTTCGCAAGTGGCACCTTTGGCCGCCTCGCTGTCTTGAGGTTGGCCGTCTGTGGTGATGCCGCCGCCGTTGTCCTCGCCGCCGCCGTTGTCGTCTTCGGGAGGTTGGCTGCCCCGGTTTTCTTCTTCGCTGTTTCCCGTACTGTCGGCGTCATCAGCGGACGCGGCGTCCTCGCCTGTGCGTCCTTCTTGGGGGCTGCGGGGGCTATGCGTGATCTGAGCGACCGACGCGATAGAGGTTCCGTCGGCGTTCTCGCCGAGGTTCGTCGCGCCCGCCGAAGCAACTCTGGCAGAGAGCGGATCGGCTGATGAGGGATCGTTGCTTCCCTCGGTCGCGGCCAGCGTCTCCGCCGGCGCCGAAGAGGCGACGTTCAGCAGCGTGAGGGCGGAGACGATCAGCAGGAACCCTGCAGTGAGCGCAAGACGCCGCTTGCTCCGGAATTGGCTGTTCGGAAACTGCGCTGAGAAAATTCCCAAGGAAGTCTCAGAGGGGGAGTCCTCCCCGTTGTCGTCTAGGCAGCTCCCGCCGCTGTCGGGCGGTTCGGGTTCTCTCTTAGGCTCAAGCAAGAGTTCGGTTGCGCTAGAGGAGGCGCCGTCGCTGGCTGGGGGGAGGAAGTTCTCGCTTAGAGAACGGAAGAATTCCCTGACTCTGGCAAATCTGTCTTGCATATTCCGGTCGAGGTGACCTCAAGAGGTTGGAAAGCGGACGAGAATGATCTAACCGTAGTAGAAGCGCAGCGCAGGCAGCGGTAACTATCTTGTCGGTGACCGAGCAGCGGGGCGTAACCGAGCAGCGGAGAGAGCCCCTGGCAAAAACAGCCAGGAGAACAAGCCAGGAAACGAGGAGTGTCTTGAAAGCATCAACTAAAGAGTCCGCGCTAGCGAAGCGGACGGAACTCCCTCACAGGGTGCTGGCGGAGGGTTTGGATTTCCCCGAAGGCCCCTTGGCGATGAGAGACGGATCAATTCTGGTGGTTGAGGTTAGAGGGCCGAGGGTCAAGCGGGTTTTCCCTGACGGCGGCGTCCAGACACTGACAGAGTGGCCGAGCACAACCTCCGCCGGCCCCAACGGGATCGCCATAGGCCCGGACGAAGCCGTGTACGTCTGCAACAACGGAGGCTTCGCCTGGTACAAGCGCGGCGACTACTGGCTGCCGTCCGCCCCGGGCACGGGCGCAGGTCAGAGCCCCGAATACAAGACGGGCAGCATCGACCGACTTGACCTGTCCACGGGCGAGGTTTCGGTTCTCTATACCGCCTGCGACGGCCACCGACTCTGCGGCCCTAACGATCTGGTGTTTGACGCAGACGGAGGGATGTGGTTCACAGACTTCGGCAAGACCCGCGCCCACGACGCCGACCGAGCGGGCGTCTTTTATGCGACCACAGACGGCTCTTTTTCCAGGCGTGCGATATTCCCCCTGCTCGGCCCCAACGGAATCGGTCTTTCTCCCGACGGCGGCACCTTGTACGTGTCGGAGACCCTCACCGGCAGGCTCTGGGCTTGGGACGTGATTTCCCCGGGCAGAGTAAACCACCGGAGCGTGCGCTGCCTGGCGAACACCCTTGGCCACTTCGACTCCCTCGCCGTGGAAGCCAACGGCACCGTCGTGGTGGCAGCCCTCAGCGAGGGGCTCTGCCTAGTCGGGACAGACGGAGAGGTCTCTTACGTGGACGTCCCCGACGGGGAGGTCTCCTCGCTCGCTACCAATGTCTGTTGGGGGGGCGAAGGGCTGACCAAGGCGTACGTGACTGACGCCGGCGGGGGAAGGCTGCTGGAATTCGACTGGCCGCGCCCGGGGTTGCGCCTTAACTTCAACGCCTGAGCGCCGCGGGTGTCGCGGCGCCTCTGGGAGTGAGCGCCACCCGGAGTGTCTGAGCCTCCCGGGGAGTGAGCCGCCGCCCGGGGAGCAAGCCGCCCCCGGGGAGCGAGCCTCAACTCGCCAAGCGTTCTTCAGATTGCGGTAGTGCCTTCTTCGCCGGTACGGATGCGGATGATCTGTCCAACTTCCGTCACCCAGATCTTGCCGTCCCCTATCCTGCCCGTCCGCGCCGCTTCTACGATGGTGCGGATCGTCGTTTCGAGCATCGGGTCGTCCACGACCACGTCCAGCCGGGATTTGGGCGTGAAGGAGATCTGGTACTCCGTCCCGCGGTAGGTTTCGGTGTGTCCGCCCTGACGCCCGTATCCCTGAGCCTCCGAGACGGTTAACCCCGTGATGTTTATCGCGCTCAAAGCTTCTTTTACTTCGTCGAGCCGATGTGGTTTGATCACCGCCGTGACGAGCTTCATAAGCGACCCTTTCTCGAATTGTCAGACCGCTCCTCTGCGGCCTATCCGTAATTGTCAATCATACTTACCGCGGACGGGAGGTGGGTGCAATTCGGCAGGGGAGTTTGCTGTGAAGGGCGTCCGCGCGATGCTCCGCGCGATGCTCGATCATCCTCTCTTAGCCGCCAGTGCTACAGCTATGGCCGCTGCGCAGCGGGCATTGTTCACTACCACCTCCACGTTGGCGTCCACCGAGCGCCCTCGGGTAGCTGTCGCAATCCGCTCAAGCACGTACGGGGTGACGGCTCCCGCCGAGACGCCCCGCTGCTCCGCCTCCGCTAGGGCGGTCTCTACGGCGGGGCTCATCTCTTCCCAGGGAACCTCTGCGCCGACAGGCGCCGGGACGACGAAAAGCACGCCAGTGCGCATCAGGCTCAGTGCCACTGCCGCCGCTTCTTCCGGCCCGTCCACCCTGTGAGCCAGCGGATGGCCGCTGCGGCGGCTCCAGAAGGCAGGCAGTTCGTCGCAGCAGTAGCCCACAACGGGTACTCCGAGGCTTTCCAGCCGCTCCAGGGTGAGGGGGAGATCCAGGAACGCCTTTGCTCCGGAACACACGGTGGCCAGCGGGTAGCGCGCCAGGGCTTGGAGGTCGGTGCTCACGTCTCCGGTCTGGGCGCTGTTGCGATGGACTCCGCCTATTCCGCCCGTGGCGAAGACTTTGATCCCAGCAGCGTGGGCGATTGCCAGGGAGGCAGAGACGGTCGTCGCCCCGACCGGCCACCTCTCAGCGATGGCCAGAGGAAGGTCGCGCTCGGCGGTCTTGCGGTCGGTTTCCAAGATGCGCCCGAGTTCGTCCGCAGAGAGACCCACGCGCAGTTCGCCGTCCAGCACGGCTAGCACGGCGGGGGTCGCCCCTTGGGCTTCGACCGCCTCAACGCTGCGTCGCAGGGCTTCGGCATTTCGCTCCTCCGGCAATCCTCCAAGGGAGAAGACCGTGGATTCCAGCGCCGTCACCGCCCGCCCGGAGTTCAGAGCCGCGGCCACCTCCGCGGAGACCTTAGGCATCGGAGAGGTCATCGGCGGGCGAGCGGAGCGGGGCAGGTGATCGGACACGACTCAGGAGGGAGGAGAGGCTGCTGTCGGAGAGGTCATAGGCGGGCGAGCGGAGCACTGGCGGAGCGGAGGGCTGGCGGGGGCGGAGGAATCCTCGGTTGTCATCCTGCCGCCCCCATGTGTTTCGCTCCTATGGCTTTCAAGTGGGCGCTCGCCGAGCGGTGTCCCGCTCGCACCGCTTCGTCCCAGGACGCCCCTAAGAGCCGGGCAGCCAGCAACCCTCCGGCGAAGGCGTCACCCGCCCCGGTCGTGTCTAGCGTCCGCAGCGTCTCGGGGGGGTGGATGAGAACGTCCTCCTCTCCTCTCCTGCTGAGTACCGCCGCCCGCGGGCCGTCTTTCGTGACACGGACAAGCGTCGTAGCCATGGCCGCCATCGCCGTCGAATCGTCTGTCCTCGTTCCTGTTCTTCTTGGACTGCCTTCGGGCGTTTGCTGGTGATGAGCACTCCTGGCCGAATTATTTGTCCTCGTTCCTGTTCTTCTCAGAAGGTCGTCTTCGCTTCGGTTGCAGATCAAGACGTCGGGTTCTATCTCCGAGAGGGTGCGGCGGAAGGTCTCAACGCCGACGTCGGAGATGGCGCCAGCCGAACTGGCGTCCACGCTTACTTCCCCTCCGGCTGCCCGCACCGCTGAGATTGCAGCCATAGCCGTTTCCGCCAGCGATCCCTCCATCAGCGAGTAGCCCGGCACGTGCAACATCCTTACATCCCTCAGCCAGCTTTCTTCGTATCCACTGAAAGCGAGGCTGCATCCCCTGTCGGTGAGCATGGTGCGCTCACCCTCGTCGCCTACCAGCACCACCACGCTGCCGGTTCGCCCGCCCCGCTGGACGCACGCCTTCACGCCTGCCGCCTCCAGTTCGGTCAGCAGCCGATCCCCCAGGGGGTCTCTGCCCACTCGACCCAGGAAGCGCACCCGCCCCGCCCCCAGCGTGGCCGCAGCCGCGACTGCTGCGTTTGCGGCGCTTCCTCCGCGGCGGCGTGTGATAGCACACGGGGTGTCGGTGGCCTCCCTGATCGCCGTCGCCGGGTAGACGGCGACGTCCTCTAGGAGGTCGCCCAGCGTTGCGAGCACGCCAGCGGGTGAGATCAGCCGACCGGTCGGCGCACCGCAGCCTTCAGGGCTTCCTGGAAGTCCGCAGGATTGATGCGACGTACCACCGAGGCGTTCGGCTCCCTGCCGTGCCGCCGCCAGACGTCCAGCACCGTCTGCCCTCTGGCCGGGCCTTCACCGGTGATGACTTCTACGTAGTAGTCCTCCACCTCCGCTATGTCCGGGTCGAGCGCCACGGCCATCGCCAGCGGGTCGGGGAGGTCGAAGCCCGCCTTGCCCGACAAGCGTGCAACGAACTCAGAGACGTGCGACTGGATGTCGCAGACGAAGCGCGCCAGCGGGGTGCCTATGGCTCGTATCTCGGCTTCTACCTCTGGGGGGATGAAGCCGAAAGCCATGCTGGCGTCCCAGCCCACCATCGTGATAGGCATGCCCGATTCGAAGACGATGCGAGCGGCTTCCGGGTCTACGTAGACGTTGAATTCGGCGGTGGGGGTGACGTTGCCGGGCAGCGCTCCCGTGCCGCCCATCACGTAGCAGTGCTTAACAGCCTGCGCCATCATCGGTTGGCGAAGCAGGGCGGTGGCGACGTTGCTGAGCGGCCCGAGGGTGACGAGGGTGACCTCACCCGGGCTGTCGCAGATGGTTCTGATCAGCACATCAACAGCGTGGCCGTCGGCGGGCGTGCGTCCCGTCAGGTCTAGACCGATGTCTCCTAGGCCGTCCGTTCCGTGGACCTCCTCGGCGGTGGTGAGCGGGCAGATCATGGGCCTCTCGAGTCCTGCGTAGACGGGCGTGGTCTTCCCGCAGATCTCTACCGTGTAGAGGGCGGCTTGCAGTGCGCGTTCCAGCGGCACGTTCCCTGCTACCGCGGTGATGGCTTCTACGGCCACGTCGGGCGCCTGAAGAGCCATGACCAGCGCCACGGCGTCGTCGGAAGCTGTATCAGTATCAATCACGAATCTTCGCATCTGAGTGTTGTTCCAGTCTTTAGGTGGGGTCTGGGGTGGGTTGAGGTTGGCGGCGGGCTGCGACGGCTGGTCGGCGGCGGGTATGTTGGGTTGTGTTCGGGGACGAGGCGGTGTGTTAGAGAGTGGGGGGGGGGGGGGGGGTGGGGTGTTTGTCTTCTAACCGCCTTTCTCTTCTAGTTCCGCTTCCAAGATACTGCTCGCCCGCCTGACGCAAGAACGTCCCACTTAGCCGGACACTTTCTCTTTTAGTTCCGTTTCCAGGATGCTGCTCGGGCGCCTGACGCAAGAACGTCCCACTTAGCCGGACACTTTCTCTTTTAGTTCCGCTTTCAGGATGCTGCTCGGGCGCCTGACGCAAGAACGTCCCACTTAGCCGGACACTTTCTCTTTTAGTTCCGCTTTCAGGATGCTGCTCGGGCGCCTGACGCAAGAACGTCCCACTTAGCCGGACACTTTCTCTTTTAGTTCCGTTTCCAGGATGCTGCTCGGGCTTAGGGCGGCCGGATGGATGTGGAGATCGAGCACCGCCGGGAGCCCCGATTGTTGTGCGTCCTCAAATGCCTCCGCGAAATCGGCTGTGCGTCTCACGGAAGCGCCGAAAGCTCCGAACGACCGGGCGTAAGCGGCGAAGTCTGGATTCGTGAGGTGTGTTCCGCTGACTCGCCCCGGGTAGAGGCGTTCTTGGTGCGCCCTAATCGTCCCGTACATTCCGTTGTTGAAGACGAGCACTATCACCGGCAGTTCGTAGCGCACGGCGGTGGCTAGCTCCTGTCCGCTCATCAGAAAGTCGCCGTCGCCGGTGAAGGCGATCACGGGTGTTTGCGGGTTCAGCGCTTTGGCGCCTATTGCGGCGGGTAGGCCGTAGCCCATCGCTCCGCTAGGGGGCCCCAATTGAGTGCCGTGTTGGCGGAATTGATAGAAGCGCTGCAGCCAGAGAGTGAAGTTGCCAGCTCCGTTGGTGAGAACAGCGTCAGGCGGGAGATGTGCCCGCAGGTACTTCATCACTTCCCAGAGGTCGAGTTCGCCTGGTACGTCTACCCTTTCCAGGGTCTTGTTGTAGTCGCTGCGCGCTTGGGTGCTCCAGTCCGTCCAGGGAAAATCCGGGGTTCTCGCAGAGGGTGTGCGGGGTGTTTCTGGGGAGGGTGCACGGAGAGTCTCGCTCGCGGAAGGTGCAAGAAGAGTCCCGGCAGAGGAGAGGGCGTCGATGAATTCCGTGGGGTCGGAGCGGATGGCCAAGGCAGGTTCGTAGATGCTGCCTAGTTCTTCAGCGTCGGGGTGTGCGTGGACGAGCGTTTGCTTGGGGACGGGCGGCTGCAGCAGCGTGTAGCCGGCGGTTGCTGTGTCACCTAGCCGCGTTCCGATGGCCAGTATCAAGTCGGTTTGCCGTATGCGTTCCGCAAGGGAGGGCGCCATCCCCACCCCTGCGTAGCCCACGTAAGCGGGGGAGAAGTTATCAATGTAGTCCTGCCGCCTGAAGGTGACCGCGACGGGGAGTCGGTTGCGTTCCGCCCACGCAGCCAGTTTCCGCCCAGCGTTTTCCGACCACACCCCGCCGCCCACCATTACCAGTGGGCGAGAACACTGCCTCAGGAAGCCGATCACGTCTTCTATTTCTTCGTCAGTCGGTCGAGCAGGGGATGGCGGCGGGCAGCGGGGTTTGTCCCCGGCGGTGGTCTCGGCTTTGAGCAGGTCAGCTGGAAAAGCTGCCACTACCGGCCCGGGGGTGGGCGAGCAAGCCACCTCCACCGCACGTGTCAGCACGGACGGGATCTCCTCGGTGCTGGTGATTTCCACTGCCCACTTAGCGAGCGGGGAGAAGAACGCCTCGTGATCTATTTCTTGATATGCCCGACGTCCTCTGTGGTCGCTTGGAACCTGCCCGATTAGCAGCAGCAGCGGGGCGTTGCTGGAGGCGGCGATGTGAACGGCGATGGAGGCGTGCGCAGCCCCAGGGCCGCGGGTGACGAAGCAAACGGCGGGTCGACCGGTCAGGCGGGCTTGCGCCTCTGCCATGTTGGCTGCAGCGGCTTCGTGCCGGCAAACCACGAGGCGTATGCGGTTCTCGTCCCTGAGGGCGTCGAGGACAGGCAGGAAACTCTCGCCTGGCACAGTGAAAATCGTGTCGACACCCTGGATACGAAGTTGATCCACTAACGCCTTGCCGCCTTCACGCAGTTTCATTTGTTCTTTTTTCTCTTCTCACTTCAGCATTTCTTGACTTATATTTTCTTTACTTTTATTCACTTATATTTGCCTTACTTATCTTTGCTTTACTGCTCTTTTACTATGCTTCACTCGAATGTCCTGGACGATCAGGATCACTCACTTACTTATATTTGCTTTACTGCTCTTACTATGTCCTGTTATCGAAGGATAGGACGCCCGGCAGGTGGTTGATTTCAGTATTTTTTTACCCCTCCCCGGAACGAACCGGTCGTTAAGCCCTCGGACTTTCCGGCAGGTGGTTGATTTCAGCATTTCTTTACCCTCTTTTTACTCCCCGCCGGCGAAGGGATGAACCCCGCCGGTCGCACGTGGTTGATTTCAGTATTTTTTTACTCCCCTTTTTCGCCCGGCCACCCAACTCAATCCCGCCGCCGACCGGCGGGTGGTTGATTTCAGCATTTGTTTACTCCTTTTTCACTTCACCGAGTACCAGTCTTGGTTGTGATGGGGGCTGTTTATGCTTCAAGAGCGTGTCCCCGTCGGCGACGTCCGTGATTTCGCTCAGTCTCGGCTGTGAGAGGGGCTGCTTCATGCTTTTGCTATGGGGTTTAACCCGACACCCTGCTGACTTCCAAGCGAACCTGATCGACCAAGCAGAGCAAGGCTCTTCCCCTGCTCTCCAATGCCCGACACCCTGCTGACTTCCAAGCGAACCTGATCGACGGGTGTCTGCTTCATGCTTTTGCCAGGGGGTCTAGCAATTCTTCCCCCAGGATGGTTGCCCGTTGCCTGCCCTTAGTGCTAGCCGTAGCGCCAGCCGTGTCTACGTAGCTTATGGTGCGCTTGCCTGCCCATTCGGATGGCAGCAACATGACCCGCACAAATGCGGTTTCTTCGGTGGAGGAAGCCTCGGCGTAGACGACATCTGGGCCGCCCTCAAACCATGCCCCCCCTCTTCGGTAGGTGGAGGTTGCTCCGGCTGTGGTCACGGTCAGTTTACCGAAGAGAAGACGGCGGATGCCCGGGCCAGGATGTGTGTGTGGATGTGCTACCGCAGCGGGGCTGAAGTCCACCCGGTCGCAGCGCATAACCCAACTATCTGCCGAGTCGAGGCTGATCGCACTGACGAGAGCCGGCGAAATCCCAGGTGGGCGCATGGACGAAACCCAGTTGTCTGCTGTGTCAAGGCTTACCGTGCTGGCGAGCGCCGGCGACAAGGGTGGGTTGACGACTTCGTTCTGGTCGGTGGAGCGGGTGTCAAGGCTTACCGTGCTGGCGAGTGCCGGTGATTCTTCGGCGGGTCGGGTCGGTGGCGTCTGGTCTGTTGAGTCGAGGCTGATCGCACTGGCGAGGTCGGCTTGCGGATTTCCATGACGTGCCCCCCGTGCTTGGGAGGGTATCCCTGTCCCCCCGTCGGAGGCGCTCTCGGCTTGTGGACTCCCGTCGGAGGCAGGGTCGGCTTGTGGATTTTCCTGGTGAGCGCCCACGGTGCTGCCGGCTGGCTTGGCCCGGGGTTCAACTGAGTCTGCTCTCCTGTCGGGTGGCGTCCCGTTGAGTGCTCTCCTGTCGGGTGGTGTCTTGTCGAGCATTCTCCCGTCGAGTGCTCTCCCGTCAGGTGGTGAACTGTCGGGTGGCGTCCCGTTGAGCGCTCTCCCGTCGGGTGGTGTCTTGTCGAGCATTCTCCCGTCGAGTGCTTTCCCGTCGAGTGCTTTCCCGTCGGGTGGTGTTCTGTCGAGCATTCTCCCGTCGGGTGGTGTTCTGTCGGGTGGTGTTCTGTTGAGTGTTTTCCCGCCAAGTGGCGTCCCGTCGATCAGCGTCCACATAAGCGCCGGGCCGTCAATCTTTGCAGAGCCGAAGTGCGCCGTGTTCTTTCCTATGTCATATATGCACTGAGCTAATATGCGCCGAGCTAGGCAATTAGGGTCGGCAGCGTTATCTAGTCGGTGGGTGGCTTCAGCAGTGGTTTCGAGCCCGTGAGGGTGTTCCCAGAGGGCGAGCAGAAGGCGTCTGCTAGCAGCCACGGGGGTGCCTGTTTTGCATGGAAGTACTACCCATGGAAGTACTAATTGCCGTAGATGTCGCTTTCATTGTCTGTGTTCTGATTTCCCTGGGAGCGGTCTGGGGCACGTGTTAGTGGAAGCCTGACCGCCGTCAATGACGATAGGTAATGCTTTGCTAGGGCGGAGGCGTTGCGATTTCCTAGGGCGGAGGGAGGTGTTGCGGTGGTCTGTTAGTGGAAGTACTGACCGCCGTCGATGACGATGGTCTGCCCCGTCACAAATTCTGACCCTGGGCTGCACAGGAACACGGCAGCTGACACCACGTCTTCGGGTAGTTGGTCTCGTTTCAGCGTGCGGGCGGCTATCGATACTTTGCTGACCTGCTCAAAGTCCACGCCTGCGGGGTTCTCCTTCACGCCGTCGCTGATCGTGAAGCCTGGAGCGACGCTGTTTACCAGGATGTTGTCGCCGCCTAGTTCACGGGCCAGCGCCCGGGTGAACGCCACTGCCGCTCCCTTGCTGGAGACGTAGTGTAGCAGCAGAGGCACGCCCCTGAACACCGTGCCAGAGGAGATGTTGAGGATGCGCCCCCCGCCTTGGCGGCGCATGTGGGGCACCACGGCTCGGCTCATCAGAAACATGCTGTCTATGTTGACTCGTATTACCTCCCGCCACTCCTCGGCCGGTATCTCCTCAAAGGGGCGCATCGGCAGGGAGGTGTATATGCCGGCGTTGTTGACGAGGATATCGATGCTCCCGCAGGTGTCTGCGGTTGTTGCGACGATGCGGTTGACGTCGGCTTCGTCGGCGGCGTCAGCAGTGATCCCCACTCCGTCGGGGTATACAGCAGCGGCTTCGTCGGCTTCCGCGAGATCGGCGATGACCAGTCTCGCACCGGCTCGGGCGAGGCCGTCGGCGATGGCTTTGCCGATCCCTTTGGCTCCGCCCGTCACGATGGCTGTCTTGCCCGCCAGCGCAGCGGTGGGTCGCTGAGCGGCGAGTGAGGAGAGCGAGGCAGTAGTTGCGTCTGGCTCCTGGTGCTTTGGATGCCATTCCCCGGGGAAGGAAGTGGGCAAGCGGGCAGTTACGTCTGGCTCTTGTTGTTTTTCGTGATGCTGTTCGGTTTGCATGGCTATTGGACTTGTATGGCTATTCGATGGCGGGTGGCAGTGAGCGGGATTGATGAGGAGTGGGATTGGCTTGTTGCATAGCTTGGATGGCTATTGGATAGGGGAGTAGGAAGTAGGAACCATGATGCGGTTCTGCTGTGTGTGGATGAGGGGGTGCAGCTTGGCTAGGAAGACCGGCCAGCGGGGGTCTGCCGCCAGGCTTGCCCGCCGCTTTTCTCGGTCGGCGAAGTCTTCGTATCCCCACATGGCCACGACCGTGGAGAGCGCCCCGATTTCCACGGTGAACCAGCCGATCAAGTTGCCTAAAATCTCCTTTTGGATGACTATGCCTTCTGTCTCATAGAGGTGGAGAACCTCTTTGAGTTTGCCGGTGTATACGTGGTAGTCGCGTTGTTCGATGATCATTTGGCCTGCTCCTTGGCTACTTGTTTCTTGTAATTGCGTTCCTTGTAATTGTGAATTGTGGTTTGTAGTTGGGATTTGACGTTGAGCAGCTTTGGTTGATGTTTAGTTGAAGGGGAGAAGTGGGGGAAGTGGAGTTGAATCTACTTTAGTGGCTTGCGTTTTCTTGCAGACCGTCGAGGTTTCTTGTAGACCGTCGAGACCATCCTCATTCTATTAAAGCTCTATTTGAAGACTGCATGCTTTCTTATGCCCGGAGTCGATCATTAGCCTTTGCTCCGGGGTCGATCGGCGAATGGGGCGAAGTCTTAGGCTTGTACATCTAATGGGTTAATCCCCCGCTCATCCGTAGCGGGCGAATGCGTTGGCTACGGCGCAGTTTTAGACTTGTACATCTAACGGGTTAACCCATTAGCCCTTGTTCCGTCTGCAGGTAATTTCACTAATGTCTCGGTAGATGCAGTATCGGTATTCTGGGTCCCATTAGCCCTTGTTCCGGTTGCAGTGATTTCACTCGCTTCTCCGGGGCTATCGTCACTGTACGCGTCTGAGCCGCTCTCGCCCTGAACGCTTCATAGAGAGTCACGGTGGAGTTCCCGTTCGTCATCTCGTCAAGTCTGTGCGCTCTCGCCTGGAACGCCTCATACGAGAGCCCTCGCGTAGGGAGACTAAATGGGTAAGCAACCAAGCCTGGTGGCTTTCGCTTTGAACTCTTCATACGAGCGATCTTGTCCTGCGCTGCCGCCGCGGCTATCGCCCTGAACGCTTCATACGAGATTGGCGAGATGGTTGTCTGCTCCAATCTCGTCCATCTCTCTCCCGTCCGTGTCGCTCTCGTCCCCCTCTCCAGTCTGCGCCCGCCTCGCTTGCCTTGTCTGAGTCTGCGTCTGCCTTGACTGTTTCGCTCCTGTTTGCGCCCGCCTCGCCCTCATTTCCGTCTCACGTTCCCGTCTCGCCCCAGCCAATTTCCCGGTTTTCCGGTCGCATACGTTCCATCCGCTTTCCCGGATATACTTGAGCGTCTTGCCATGGTTGTGCAGCCATCGGTGATGGCGGCCGCAGAGGGTGGCGAGGTTTTCTAGGTCGGTCTTCCCCCCTTCGGTGTTCCATTCCCGGATGTGGTGTATCTGACAACGGTGCATCGGCTCGTCGCAGAGCACGCAGCCGCCGTCGCGTACTGCTAGCGCCAATCTCTGGGCGGCGTTGGCCAACCGCTGGCTCCTCCCTAGCCAGAGCGGTCGAGACTTGCCGTCGAAGATCAGTCCCGTCAACTCAGTGTCTGGCGAAAGCGAACGAAGGATGTCTGTTGGCACCCGCCCCGTCCCGAGAACCTCGCAGCGGCCAAGCGGGTTGCTTCCATCCAATACTCCTATGTCGGCCAAGACAATCAGTTGAGCAGATGCTTTCGCCCGTCCGGGGGGCGTGCCGTTACCGAGGGGCGTGCCGTCAGCGCTGCCCGGAAGAGGATCGTGCGTAGCGGCGTCTCTTCCAGTGATTAATTCAAAGACGGCGTCGCAGAGGCGCTGTTTGTGCGACCGGACTGCGTCCGGCTTCCCGTTCAACCCGCCGTCGCGCTTCCAGAGTGCGTTGGCGTGGTTATCAATACTCTGTTGCATCAGATTGAAGGAGACAGGGTCAAATTCTCCTGAAAGGATTCCCATCCCCGTCTCTTCGTTGGTAAACACCGCCGCACGCCTCCGCCTGCGCTGCCTGTCGAGGCTGGATTCACCGCGATTTTCCGAGTGCTTAGATGCGAATTCCCTTGCTAGACGGGCGAAGCGGTCAACCTCCACGTTGGCGGCTTGCTTGAGGAGATCTCCGTCGCTGTCCACGACTTCGGCGCCGCATTCCTCGGCGGCTGAAGTCAAAGAGGCCGCGTGATTAAGCGTTATCTCGCCTTCGGCCAGGCCGCGGGCGGCGTTGGGCATCTCAGGCAGCGCCTTGCCCACTCTTGATAGTTGCTTCGCTTCCTTGCCCGACAGGCGCACGGATTTTTTGAGCATGTCAACAGCGTCAAGATCGGTCTTAGCCTCGCTCACGACCCGAGATGTCTCACACAGCAGCCACGAGACCAGGTTCTTCACACGCCCGAGCGCTGGCGCAAGTTCTTCCAAGTCCGACAGACGAAGACTGCCGGGCTTGATCGTTCTTAGCAAAGCGCCTGCCGCCTTAGCAGTTGCGGCCCCGCCGGTTGCGGCCCCGCCGGTTTCAGATGTCGCTGCGCCGCAGCGGCTGCAGCCGAGCCGTCGGGTTTCAGCCCCGCCGGTTGCGGCCTCACTGGTTTCAGCCCCGCCGTTTTCAGGTGTGGCGCTGGTGGCGCCGATGGGGGCGCGCCGCAGGGCTGCGGCCTCACTGCTCGCAGAGACTTTCGCCTCGTTCAGGTAGTGCATCTGCTCTTCTCTTCCACCCGTCCGGGATTTTGGTGTCGCGAATATTCGCACGCCTTGTTCAGGTAGTGCATCTCCCTTCTCTTTCCACACGAGAATGCTCGACGGCCAGTTCTTGAGCGGGGCGCCTTGTTCAGGTAGTGCATTTGCCTTCTCTTTTTGCTTTTAGCGAATCCGCATCTCCGGTGCAATATGAGCGTGAGAGAGCAGGTTGGGTACTCTCGTCTCCCACGTCGCGTGCAAACTGGCCCGGATCGTTCAGAGCTAAGACCCGTTGAGCGACCGGGTACTCCCTTCTCCCACGTCGCGAACGAACTGGCCGACCAAGGCTGGCCAACGAGCGCGAGAACAGGTTGGGCGATTCTCCTCCCGCCTCTAGCGGCCACACGGACTTCTAGCGAGTTCGCACGGAGCATTTCTGTTCGGTGTGTTGTGTTCTTCATATTTCTTCCTTTTTCTCCCTTCTTACCTGGTTACGGCGACTTTTTTCTTGATTGCTTCACCTTAGCATAGGTATGTGACATTTATAAATTTCAATTTTATTTGTATTCTTATGAAGTATTCTTCATTCTCAATTATTTAGACTACAAGAGGGGTGTGACAATTGCCAGACGAGCGGCGGGGGGGAGGGGCAGGGGCAGACATTAAAGATGATCGTTTCCTGAAACCCGCTTCCAGTCTTGACAGGAATCTCACGAGTTCGCCGGGGGGGGGGGGGGGGGGAGACATTAGAGATGCTCGTTTCTTGAAACCCGCACGTAGTCCGACCAGTCGTCGCCTGCGATGGTGGGGGAGGGGCAGGGGGAGACATTAAAGATGATCGTTTCTTGAAACCGCCCGGTGTGACTTCCCCCCGACCGACCGCACGTCGGGGGGGAGATATTAGAGATGATCGTTTCCTGAAACCTAGCTAAGTCGGCTATCAAGGAGGCTGATAATGAGGGGGAGGGGGCAGACACTAAAGATGGTCGTTTCCTGAAACGGCTACAGGCAGGAGCACCTGAACGAGTGCCCGGCGGGGGGGGGGGGGGGGGAGAGAGACATTAATTGATGATCGTTTCCTGAAACCTGTATGACGTATTTATCGACGACGCCCAGCGTCCCGGGGGGAGAGACATTAATGATGATCGTTTCCTGAAACGGCTTGGTGTGACAATTGGCAGGGGAGTGGCGGGGGCGGGGGGATTGCGCTAGTTGTACTTGTATCGGGTGCCTGACGGGCTTGCTTAGCGTCCAGTAAGCTTTAAGCAGTTCACAGGAGCAGAAGACATGACAGAAAGACCGAACTCCCCCGCTGCTGCCGACCCCGCCTCCGGCGGCCCTGTCCCGCCCGACGCCGCCTCCCGGCAAACCCAGAGCGCCTCCGCCCCCGACGCCGCCTCCCCCTCTGCCTCTCCCGCCGCCGCTGACTCTCCCGTCCCCGCCTCCGCCGCCTCTTCCGCCCCTGCCCCCTCCTCCGCCCCTGCCCCTGCCCCCGCCTCCCCTGCCCCCTCCGCCCCTGCCCCCTCCGCCTCCGCCAAACGTCTCTCCCGCGCTGAGCTCATCGCCCTGCGTTCCCAAATCGGCGCTTCGCTAGTCTCCGACGTGATGGACGCCGCCGGTTTGCGTGACTGCGTGCTCGGTGGGGGCTATCGGCCCCTGTCACCTCAAACGTCGCTGGTGGGATACGCCTTTCCCGTCCAGTGGGCAGCCGTGACCGCTGCCAACGCCGACGCAGACCCCTACAGCGGCCTCCTAGCCGCTCTCGACGACATCGGCGAAGGGGAAGTGTGGGTGAGCGCTGGAGCGGATTTCGGTCACGTGGCTTCCTGGGGGGAATTGATGACCACGGCTGTGGTCAAGGGGGGCTCGACTGGGGCGGTGCTGGAAGGATTGGCCCGCGACGTCGCTGAAGTACTGGGGATGGATTTTCCGCTGATTTGCAAGGGGACGGCTCCAACCGACATGAGCGGACGAGCGCTGGCCGTGGCTCACAGGGTGCCGGTGAACATAGACGGCGTGACGATTGCCCCTGGCGACTTGATTGTGGGCGATGACGACGGCGTGGTGATTGTGCCCGCCGACAGGTCGGGGGAGATAATCGCAGCTGCCCTAGTCAAGAGCACCTCCGAGGGCGACTTCCGTCGAGCAGTTAGTGATGGAGTTCCCCCGAGCGAGGCTTACGCCCGCTTCGGTGTTCTGTAGATTTCCCCAGGCAGGGCAGACATCCGCTGCGGTGTTATGTAGATCGGTGAAAGTTAGCAATGGCACAGAAGACCAGTCGCAGGCAGCAAGGACATCCGCTGCGGTGCTATGCAGATTGGTGAAAGAGTAAATGTCTGAACAAAAACAGCGGCGGTCACGCAGTCCCCGCCGAGGGCTGCTGGTAGCAGCGGAGGAGTAAATGTCTGATCAACGGACGGCCATGCTCACCGGGTACAGGTCGAAGCCCACCCGACTAGCCAGGGTGCGAGTAAATGTCTGATCAGCAAACAGCGATGGTCACCGGGGCTGCCAGCGGCATCGGGCTCGGCTGCGCCCGCCGTCTGATGGCCGATGGCTTGCGTGTGGCTGCCGTAGACGTGAACGCCGAGCAACTAGCCGACATCGCCGCCGACGTAACCAGCACGCACGTCTGCGACGTGAGCGACGCGGCCTCGGTGGACTCGACGGTTGCTGAAATCACCGCCGCTGTCGGCGCTGTGGATGTGCTAGTGAACTGCGCTGGCGTGGTCGGCCCCAACGTGCCCGTGTGGGAAGTCCCCCCCGAGGAGTGGGGGCACACCCTGTCCGTGAACCTAAGCGGCATCTTCCTCACCACCCGCGCCGTCATCAACGGTATGCGTCAGCGGGGCTGGGGCCGTATCGTGAACATAGCTAGCATCGCCGGCAAGGAAGGCAATCCGAACATGGCCGCCTATTCGGCGAGCAAGGCGGGCGTGATTGGTTTCACCAAGTCAGTAGGCAAGGAAGTGGCGGCTGACGGCGTGATAGTGAATGCCATAGCCCCGGCAGTGATCGCCACTCCGATGAACGCAGACACGGCGCCGGAGGTGCTCGACTACATGATTTCCCGCATCCCGATGGGGCGCCTAGGGCAGATAGAGGAGGTGGCTGAGATGGTCTCCTGGCTGAGTTCTGACCGATGCAGCTTCTCCACCGCCGCCGTCTACGACCTCTCCGGCGGGCGAGCTACTTATTAGCGGAGATGCTCAATGCGTTGCGCGTCGCGTTCAGGTGTGCTAAGCTATTGGTCATGATTATTAGAGGGTCACGTTTCTCCTCTGTTGTGCTGAGGTCGAGTTCATGTTCAATCAATCCGCGTCCGGACGAAGCGACAGCAACGCTTCGATCCTTTCGTGCTAAGGTGGAGCCCATGTTTAATTTCAGAGGTCGTGTAGTTGCGGCGAGCGGTCGGCGTGTTGCGGGCGTGCAGTTGTTGCGGCGTGCGAGGGTGCTGGCTGTGGCTGCGTCTAAGTCCGTGGCAGGGTTGCTGTCTGCTTGCTCTTCGTTGCTGTCAGCTAAGGTGGCGGCTGTGTCGCAGTCGTCGTTGAGGAGTTCTCGGAGTGCCGGTGCGGGCAGGTTGCTGTCCAAGGTGGTGACTGTGTCTGAGTCGGTAGGGCGCTTGCGTGGGCGTCTTGGGGCGCCTTCGGGGGCGTTGCGTGGGCGTGCTCTTGTTGTGTCGGATGCGTCTTGTGTTGAGAGTAGTTGGGGTGAGGATTTTGATTATTTCGGTCGTGCGGCTGCGCGGGAGGATCGTCCATCTGGGGGGGGGGGGGGGGGTTGAGCGCTTTTTCTGTCTTGGGGGTTTCCGGAGGGGCCTTTCAGGTGTCGGTGCCTTACTTTTTTGTGTTCTGGTCGTGGCCTTGTTGGCGGCTGCGTTGGTGTCTACGGTAGAGTTCCCTGGCGGTGGTGTTGAGGCCAGGGTCGTGGAGGAAGATTCTTTTGGGGGAGTTTCTTCGCTTGATTTTTCGCCTGGCGGCGTAGGGGGGGAGTCTTCAGGGGAGGGGGGTTCTGGGAATTCGGTGGTTTCTGCGTTTTCGGGGGTGTCGTGTCCTGATGGGTTTGTGTTGTCGGGGGATGGTGTGTGGTGTGAGAGGGTGGAGTGGGTGGACGCGTTTTTGGGGTGTCCTGTTGGGGCGGAGCGTTTCAGTGTTGGGGGTTTAGGTTCTTCGGCTTGGGGGTGCCGGGTGGATTTAGGGGAGGCGCAGAGGGTGTTCTCGTGCGCTGAGGGCGTCCTGGCCCCGGGAGAGGTTTGCGAGGTTGAGGTTGAGGTCACGGAGGTGGAGTCTGCTGTGAGTTTGTGTTCTCCTAAGGGAGTTCCGGTGTCGTGCCGTTACGTGGACGCTTCCGGGAGTGTGCGTTTTGGGTCGCTGAGTTTTTCTTGCCCACAGGGCTGGGTTCTTTCCGGCAGTTCGTGCTCGCGCACTCTAATGTCTGTTGAGCGTGTGCCGCCGTTGGTGGAGGAGGTTTGCGGGGAGGGCGTTTTGTTTGGTGGGCGTTGTTATCGTTTCGTGGAGGCGGCGCTTTCGTGCGGGGAGGGGTGGGAGTTAGTCTCCGGGGAGTGCAGGAGGGTGACGGTGGTGGCGTCGTCGCCTGTGGGGGATCGGCTCACCTCCGGAGACACTACATCGACGACGGCGGCTGTTGTGGTGGTGCGTCCTGGGCGGCCTGGTTCGTTTAGGGCTGTGGCGGGGGCGGGTTCGTTGAGTTTGTCGTGGGTGCGTCCGACGTCTGATGGGGGTTCGCCTCTTGTGGGTTATAAGGTGGATTGGCGCGCCGGTTTGCGCGGGCGGTGGTCTAGTGTGCTGCTATCGGGCGCCGACACGACCTCTCATGTGATCTCAGGTTTGAACGGCGGAGTAAAGTATTATGTGCGTTTGAAGGCGCGCAACAGTTCGCGTGAGAGTTACTATCTGGTCACCTCGGGCGTCCCGTTGACGGCGTGCCCTTCGGGGGAGGTTTACTCGGGTTCGGCGGGGCGGTGCGTGGGTGTGCCTGCGGCGCCTGGTGGTGCTGTGGCGGTGTCAGGGGCGGGGTCTTTGAGCGTTCGTTGGTATCAGCGTTCCTCTTCGTCTGGGGGTCCGGTGGAGGGCTATTCGCTTCGGTGGCGGCGCAGAGGTTCCACCGATACGTGGTCAACGACCTCTGCGAGCGCGAGCGGCGGGACCTCTTACACATTGGGGTCATTAACTTTCAAGTCCTACTCTCACACGATTTCTAGTTTGGTGAACGGCACAGTCTACGAAGTGGGGGTGGCCTCGCGCAACGCCGCCGGGTTGAGCGCTTACGCCGCCGCAGCGGGAGCGCCCTGCGCAACAGGGCAGCATTATAACGGAACCTCCTGCGTCCTCACCCCTACAACCACGACCACCACGACTACGACGGCGGCCACCACCACAACCACGACGACGGCGGCTACGACTACGACGACGTCTACTACGACGACTACGCTTCCGTCGTGTTCGTCTCCTTTGGTGTTGTCTAGGGTGTTGGGTCGTTGTGTTGGTGTGCCGTCGGTTCCTAGGAGTGTGGTCGCTGTTGGTGGTGGTGGTGCGTTGACTGTGTATTGGCGTTTCCCGTCTTCAACCGGCGGGGCGCCCGTTCAGGCGTATGAGTTGCGTTGGAGGGTTTCCCCTTCGGGGTCTTGGGAGACGCTGCGCTTGCCGGTGGGGGGGATTCGTTTGGTGGCTTTGCCTGTGTTGCGTTCTTACGCGTTCGCGTACACGTTCACGAACCTCACGAACGGGACGCTCTATGAGTTCGGCGTTTCCGCCCGCAACGAGGCGGGGAAAAGCCCCGAAACCACTGTGAGCGCCCGCCCCTGCCCGGTTGGGCAGAGAGACACCGGTTCCGCCTGCGCCGCCCCCGCGGCGACCACGACCACAACTACAACTACGACTACGACGACTACTGCTGCTGGGGGTGCGACAACGACGACGACTTTGGCTCCGTATTGTGTGCCGGGGAAGGTGTTTTCGCGTGCTTGGAAGGGTTGTGTGGGTAAGCCTTCGTTGCCTCGGTGGGTGCGTGCTGTGTCGAGGGATGGGGCGTTGAGCGTGCTCTGGGAAGACCCTGTTTCTGATGGCGGTTCTCCTCTGGTGGCTTACAGCGTGCAGTGGCGGAGGGAGGGCGCTTCTGAGTGGAGCGTCAAGAGAGTGCGTGTAGGAGACGCGGTCTCTTTCGGTTTGCCTGGTTCTTCTAGAGTTTACCGGGTGCACAGTATAACGGGTTTGGTTAATGGAGTGTTTTACAGGGTGGGCGTTTCAGCGGAGAACGAGGCTGGCAGCAGCCTTTCTCGCATGGCTGCAGGCGTGCCCTGCCCTCCAGGCAAGCCCGCCACCCCGGCAGGCTGCCGCACCCCCACTCCAACAACAACCAGCACCACTACAACGGCGGCTACTACTACTACTACGACTACTGCTGCCACCACCACTACGACGGCGGTTACGACTACTACAACTACGACGGCGGCTGCGAGTACCACGACTACGACGGCGGCTTGTTCTGTTGTGGGGTTTGTTCGTTCGAGTGTTTTGGGGGGTTGTGTTGGTGTGCCTGCGCCTCCGACTGTGTATGGGGTGGTGTCTGGTGTTGGTTCTGTGAAGGTTAGTTGGGGGTATGCTGCGGCGGTTTGGCCTAGTGCGAATTATGCGGATGCGGGGTTCGGGCAGGCGGAGTCTTTCAGACTGCGGTGGAGGGTTCGGGGTTCTTCGGGCGTTTGGACCCCTGTTGTGGTTAAGCGTTCTGCTGGGGTGCTGGACTTGAACCCGGATGGTAAGCCCGCGGAGGTGTGGGAGTACGACATCGGGGGGTTGGTGAACGGGACTGTTTATGAGGTGGGGGTGGCGGCGGTTAACGCGGCTGGGACCGGCTCTTATGCTTCGGCTGTGGGCGCTGCGTGTCCCGCGGGGCAGAGGTATTCGGCTGTTAGGAATAGTTGTATTGTCCGGTCGGCGCCGGGGGCGCCGGAGAACTTGCGCGTCTGGCGGGGGGACGGTTTCTTGTTCTTGACTTGGGATCTCCCTTCGGTGGGGGCTTCGGAGGTTACGGGGTATGTGCTGCGGTGGAGGGAATCGGGGAGCGGGGATTGGAACTATTCCTCGGAACTGCTGCGATCCCCGCGCGGGTACGACGATGCGGACTATTACCTGGATGAGGCTTCTGAGCGTTCTAATGACCCGGTCTCGGCTTTCAAGTGGTTGCCTGATTTAGAGAACGGCGTCCTTTATGAGGTGGGGGTGGCTGCGCGCGGCAGGGGGGGCGACAGCGCTTACCGTTCAGGGAGCGCCTCCCCGACAGCGAAGCTCACGTCGAACCGCGACGAAGGGCGGGGGTGGTACCGGAACTGGCCGGGTCGGGGCTACTATTGCTCCCCGGATTACGGCTATTATCGTAATTACCATTACCACAGGGTGCTTAAGAACAGGTTATGTCGGGTGCCCCCCGTTCTCACCGCCACTTCCACCACCACCACCACCACTTCCACCACCACGACTACCACCACTCCCACCACGACTACGACCACGCCGGCGACGACTACTACGACTACGACGACTCCCACTACTACGACTACCACCACTACGACTACGACTACGATTGCCGCCACGACTACGATTAAGACTACTACTTTGGCGGGTGCTGTACCGCGGCTGCAGCATGGGGCGTATGTTGGGGTTCGGTGGATCTCATGGGTGACGCCGGCGACGTGCGGGGAGGCTCGTAAGGTTGGCGAGGTTTATGATGCTGTCCTGGGGAGGTGCGTGGACGCCCCGGACGTGTTGTTGGATGTTAGAGTGTTGGCGGAGGACGGGGGTTTGAATGTGGCTTGGAAACTGTGGTGGGATGGTTACATTTGGGAGTCTAGTCGGGAGGTAGTGGATTTCGTTGTGAGGTGGCGGGAGTTGGGTTCGTCGGGGGATTGGTTAACGGAGGTCGTCCCCTGGGAGGTCTCAGAACAGACCTACATAATGCAGGATGACCCTGTGGTTGTCTCCCGTACTTGGGTGAGCGCGCCTGGGGGGTTGACGAATGGTGTCGCCTATGAGGTTCAGGTGGCGGCCCGGAACGCCGCGGGGGCGGGCAAGTTCACGGCGGTGTCGGCTGTTCCGTGCCCCGCCGGGCAGGCTTATTCCCCCGCCGCGGCGGGTTGCGCGCCCGTTTCCGCGGGAACCCTGGATGGTTTGACTTTGACTTCAATCGGTGGTCTGGGGTTCAATTGGGCTTACCGTCTTCCTGCTGCGTTAGGGGGAGGGGGGTCGCCGGTGAGCGGCTTGTTGGCGCAGTACAGGGTATCGGGGACGACCCAGGAGTGGGCGGACATGCCTTGGTATGATTATGACTACGGTTACGAGTTCTGGGAACTCACTCCCCTAGATGAGGTTAATATAATGACTTGGACGCAAGGTAGTCTGCGCCTCCCCTCTTGGAAGGCGGGCGTCCTGTATGATGTGAGGGTGGCCCCCCAGTACAAAGACGGCACGAGCGGCGGTTTCGTGGAGGCCACCGCTGCTTCTTGCCCTAGGGGGAGGTCGTATTCCCCCAGCCTGCGGAAGTGCGTGTCGCCTCCGTCCGCGCCTGGCGGTTTCACCGCCTCAGCGGGCGATTCGACGATATCCTTGGCTTGGGGGCCGCCTTCTTCCAACGGGGGGGATCCCCCCAGCGGGTTCGAACTCCGGTGGAGGAAACTAGGGTTAACCAAAGGATGGGAGACCACGACTATCCCTTGGGATTCAGCGGCCACGGTAACGAACTTCGGCACTGTTTTCCGGACCTGGCATCAGACTCTTTCCGGTTTGGATAATGCTGTCCGTTACGAGGTTGGAGTCTCAGCGGTCAACCGGGCGGGCTACAGCCCCTGGGTTCAAGCCGTCCTAGCCCCCTGCCCCGAGGGGAGCGCCTACGCGACCGCCCTAGCAGCGTGCAACACCCTCACAGACCCCGGCAAACCCAGGAACTTCACCCTCACCAGCGGCAACAGTACCATCACCGCCTCCTGGGAAGCCCCCGCCACCACAGGAGGATCCCCCGTAGTTTCCTACATCGTCCGATGGAACAAAGTGGGCTCCGACGGAACACCCGCAGAGCGGGTGGTGTACGCCCCCGCCTCGTATTTAAGGATCACCGGCCTTTCTAACACTGAACACTACTGGGTGGAAGTAGCGGCCAAGAACCGAGCCCGCCAAGGCGACTACACCCGCCTCACCTCCGCCCCCTGCGCAGGCGCTTACAACTCCGCTACCAAAAAATGCGCCACCAAACCCAATCAAGCCCAGGGTCTGAGTACGGCTTCCGCCGACGGGGGGCTCCAGTTGAGTTGGAGATCTCCCTTAGACAACGGGGGATCCTCCATAACAAGCTACAGAATCACCTGGATCTGGAGTGAGGGAGGAACAACACACAGAAGATCCACCACCGTCACAGCGAGTCATCCAGAGGTAAAAGTACATGTTATATACCCCAGACCTTCCAGAAAGATTTACAGAATCTGGAATTTGCGCTTACCTTCCCCAGCCACTCTGCCCGCATTGAAGAACGGCGTATTCTACAGAGTGCACGTTGCTGCTATCAACGCGGTAGGCAAAGGCGTCACCGCGTTCACATCAGGAATGCCCTGCCCAGCAGGGAAGAGGTATGGGACAGGATACTCCGGTTGCGCGCCTTCAAATTGTCCTTTGGGGAGGACGATGACCGGTCAGTGTGTGCCGAAATGCGGCGATGACGAAGTATATGAGGAAACCAGAGGCGGCTGCCGGCCCACTGACAAATTCTGTAGGGAAGATCCCGACCTCTGGAAACACCGAGATGATTTAGGTTACTATGATTCAGGTTACTGTAGGTATAATTCTTGGGTTTGGTCTTCGCCCCGGAACGGGATCCGTTATTCTCCACTTTACTGTAACGAATCTGATGAGTTCAGCGCGGAAGCCAACGCAGACACCTACATCAACACCGACTTAGTAGGTAAAGACCTCACCATAGGCAAGAGAGCGATGTGTCCCCCAACCGGTCTTTTCCTGGCCTTAGGCGAAAGAAGACGCGAGCAAGACAACTCCACAGACTACTACCACCCCGAATGGGGGATAGAAAGCGATCTCGAGAACAAACACGAGAGAGTTGTCGTGAGAGCCTCAGGAGACTGCACGGGGATTAGTGATGTGGTGGCAATAGTGAATAAGTTAATTGCTATAGTTGCTCGAGTCGAACTTCCGTCGGGTGTGTTGGCGGCTTGCCAGGCCCATGATTATTGTTATGACCTGATCCGCAGCGGGTTGCATCAAACCGTGCAGGAAGGTGGAGATCGTGGTTGCGATGAGGTATTGAAGCAATTGTGGATTTCTTACTGCGGGACATTGGCTTTGCTGTCTCAGTTGTTGTGCAAGTTAGATGTTTATACTTTCAATGCGGCAGCGCGAACCGCGACTACGTCTCCTGAGGCTGGGGTGGTGGTGTTGCGTAATTCGCAGACAGGCAAGTGTTTGACGCGCAAGCTAAAATCTACAACGCTTGTTCAGGAGCACTGCCGGTTTGATGGTAATCATAAGCCTAATGATGAGGGTCAGTGGTTTCACGTGCTGCAGGCCGAACCTTTCAGCAACGCGGCGGTCGGCCCTACCGAGGCGGGCTATTTTTATGTTATGCCGGCGAACGTAAATCCGGCTGAAAAGGAATCTTGGAAGAAGAGTTTGAGCAGTCAAGAAACTGAAGTTGCGGGAAGCAAGTGCTTGTATGTTGACAGCGTTTCGACGCGCAAAGAGGTTCGCGAGGGGAGTTGTATGGTGAGTGGCGCTCGTTCGAGTTCGCGTGTGTTCCGTCTTGTGAACACGCCTGCTGCTGATGAGTATGGGATACGCTCGGTCGGGGGCGGTTGCTGGCAGCCCGAGGCCGAGGCTGGCGGGGATGACGCTGAGACTGCAGCCGATGGAGTGTCCATAGTCAGTGTTTTTAATGCTTCGGGTTGCGACGCGGTTCTGCAATGGTGGCGTATTGAGCCTGTAGATCCGACTGCTATAGTTGGTGAGAGTAGTTGATCGAACAGAGAAAGCAAGGAGGAGTTCATGTTGAGCAGTAAGCGTGTCAGGGGAGTTTGGTGGGCGTGCGCAGCAGGTGTTGTGTTGCTGGCTGCTGGGTGCGTGTCTGCTGCGTCGGAGGAGTCGGGCGGGGGCGCTCCCGCTTCGAGTGCTGAGGGGCGGGCAGCGCCTGTTGAGCCGTCTTTGCTTGATGGTGAGCCTGGTGGTTCTAGTGCTGGGGATGTTTCTGCTGGTAGTGGGGATGCTTCTTCGGTTTCGTCGACTTCTTTGCATTGGTCCGATTGGGTTTCTGTTTTTACTGTTGAGGGAGAGGATGTTTTCAGTGAGGAGGAGTTGGAGTATCTGGATGCTTTGTCGTATAATAGGCCTGATGATTTTAGTTATTATTCTGATGAGGCGATTGTTGCTTCAGCGTTTTATCATCGTGCATTGTTGAGAGACGATCCGTGGGGTTTTGATTTGAATGATCTATCTACGTCGTTGGGGGCGTTGTGCTGGATTCTTGTGAATGCGCATATGATATTGCCATTGGTGATGATTGGGAAAGTTTTGCCGTCTCCTCTTTACGGTGTTGGTGGTAATTTGAGGGTGTGGCATTTGGAGCGGGAGGTTGAGGATCGGGGGCTTGAGTTGCCTTGGGAGGGCGGGCCGGTGGATAATATTCTTACGTTGAAGCGCGTGTTGCTGACCGCCCGCGAGGTGAGGGGAGTAGTGTTTGGTTCGGATTTGCCGCTGTTGCTGCGCCCGTTGGCTGAAGAATTGTATGTTTGGGTTGATGATCTTTGGGAGTTGCCTGTTGTTCGTGTCCGCCCGACCCTTGAGAAGCTTGCTTCAGGTCATAGCGGTTCGCCCTATCGCGGGCTTGAAGGGATTACTGAGGAGGAGATCGCTCGGATTTGGCCGGAAGAGTTTGAAGTTGACCTGACTTATGAGGGTTATAAAGACTTTGGGGAATTGTCTAAGCGGTTAATGGAAGATGAGGAGGTGCGGGGTTTCTTGAATACTGGGTGCGAGACTCGAATAGATGACTGGTATGCGGGCGCTTGCCCTGCTTGGGTGGCGGACGTTTTACATGGGGATTGCCCCGAACCCCGGGATGAGCCTGAGTGCCTGTTCGGTGGCTGCGCCTCTGAGGAGGGTGTTGGTTTGGATGATTGATTCTTGTTCGTTCTTATTCGTGTTCACCGCCGGAAGGACGGGAAGCGAACTTACGCGATTGTGGATGGCTCTGTGGTTGTCGCCCGTACTTGGGTGAGTACGCTTGGGGGGTTGACGAATGGTGTCGCCTATGAGGTTCAGGTGGCGCCCCGGAACGCTGCGGGGGCGGGCAGGTTTACGGCGGTGTCTGCTGTTCCGTGCCCCGCCGGGCAGGCTTATTTCCCCTCTTTGGAGGTTTGCGTTCCTGTTTCTGCTGGGGCTTTGGGGGGTTTGAGTGTGACTTCAAGGGAGCCTAGCGTTGATTCGTTGGTCAGCGGTGGTTTGCGGTTCAGTTGGTCGTACCGCCTTCCTGCTGCGTTAGTGGCCTCGCCGGTGACCGGCTTTTTGGGGCAGTACAGGGAATCGGGTATGACCCAGGAGTGGGCGGACATGCCTTGGTATGATGATTACGGCAGGCACGATTTCTGGGATCTCACTCCCTTAGATGGGGTTAATGTAATGACTTGGACGGAAGGTAGTCTGCGCCTCCCTTCTTGGAAGGCAGAGGTTCTCTATGATGTGAGGGTGGCTCCTCAGTACAAGGACGGCACGCGCGGGGGTTTCGTGGAGGCTACTTCTGCTTCTTGCCTTAGGGGGAAGTCGTATTCCCCCGGCTTGCGGAAGTGCGTGTTGCCTCCGTCCGCGCCTGGCGGTTTCACCGCCTCAGCGGGCGATGGGGCGATTTCCTTGACTTGGGGGCCTCCCCCCTCCAACGGGGGGGATCCCCCCAGCAGGTTCGAACTCCGGTGGAGGAAAGTAGGGTCAAGAAAAGGTTGGGAAACTAGGACTATCTCCTGGGATTCAGCGGCCCCGGTAATGAACTTTGGCACTGTTTTCCGGAGTTGGCAGCAGACCTTAAGCGGTTTGGATAACAATGTCCGTTACGAGGTTGGAGTCTCAGCGGCCAACCGGGCAGGTTACAGCCCCTGGGCTCAAGCCGCCCTAGCCCCCTGCCCCCGGGGGAGCACCGCGACCGCCCGAGCAGCGTGCAACACCCTCACAGACCCCGGCAAACCGCGGAACTTCACCCTCACCAGCGGCAACAGGACCATCACAGCCTCCTGGGAAGCCCCCTCCACCACAGGAGGATCCCCCATAGTTTCCTACATCGTCCGATGGAACAAAGTGGGCTCCGACGGAACACCCGCAGAGCGGGTGGTGAACGCCCCCGCCTCGCAGTTGACGATCACCGGCCTTGCTAACACTGAGCACTACTGGGTGGAAGTAGCGGCCAGGAACCGGGCCCGCCAAGGCGACTACACCCGCCTCACCTCCGCCCCCTGCGCAGGCCCCTACAACTCCGCCACACAAAAATGCGCCACCAAACCTAGCCGGCGCTGGGGTCTGCACGCGGCTTCCGCCGACGGGGGACTCCAGTTTATTTGGAGGGCCCCCTCGGACGACGACGACGACGGGGGCTCACCCATTACAAGCTACAAAATCACCTTGCGCTGGAATGAGGGAGGAACAAGACACGAAACATCCACCACCATCTCGGAGAGTAAGGCGCGATTAGATACATCCCCCGGAGTGTCTCAAGAGATCTGGAGCGTACGCCTGCCTTACCCCTCCACTCTGCCCGCTCTGAAGAACGGCTTATTATACTCAGTGGGAGTTGCTGCCACCAACGCGGTAGGCACCGGCTCTACTCTGTTCACAGTAGGAATGCCCTGCCCAGCAGGAGAGACTTACGAAATAGGATCCTCCGGTTGCGTTCCGCGCCCTTGTCCGAGCGGAAAAGTTCACAGCCCGCTCAACGGAGAATGCGTCCCCAAATGCGGCCGCGGCGAAGAATACAACGAAACCGAAGGAGGCTGCCGACCCAGCGACAAGTTCTGCGAAGGCAACCCAAACTTCAGCTTAGCCCGCGACTCCTCCGGGTACTGCGAATACGCTTGGACGGAAACCCCAGCAGGAAACGGCATAACCTACGAACTAGTTGACTGCGACCAGCCCAGCGAGTTCAGCGCAGCAGCCAACGCAGACACCTACATCAACACCAACCTAGCAGGTAAAGACCTCACCCCAGGCAAGAACCCGATGTGCCCCCCCACCGGCCTCTTCCTAGCTCTAGGCGAAAGAAGACGCCACCAAAACCCAACAGACTACTACCACCCCGAATGGGCAACAGAAGACGACCTCAAGAAGGACCACGGAAAAGTCGTCGTGAGAGCCTCAGGAGACTGCACGGGGCTTAGTGATGCGGTGGCAATAATGAATCGTTTCTTAGGTCCATTAGAACTTGAGTCGGGGGTGTTGGCGGCTTGCCAGGCTCATGATTATTGTTATGATCTGATCCGCAGCGGGTTGCATCAAACCGTGTTAGAAGGTGGTGAGAATGGTTGCGATGAGGTGTTGAAGAAGTTGTGGTTTTCTTACTGCGGGACATTGAGTTGGTTGTGGCCACCGGGGCGCAGGGAGTTATGCAAGCTCGCGGTTACTTTGGGCGATGGGGCGGTGCGACTGTTCGCGACTACGCCGCCTGAGGCTGGGATAGTTGTGTTGCGTAATTCGAAGACGGGTAAGTGTTTGACGCTCAAGCCAAAGTCTACAACGCTTGTTCAGGAGCACTGCCGGTTTAATGATAATCATAAGCCTAATGATGAGGATCAGTGGTTCCACGTGCTGCAGGCCGAACCTTTCAGTAACGCGGCGTCCGGTCCTACTGAGTCGGGTTATTTTTATGTTATGCCTGCTAATGTTAATCCGGCTGATAAGGACTCTTGGAAGAAGAGTTTGAGCAGTCAAGAAACCGAAGTTGCGGCCAGCAGGTGCTTGTATGTCACCAGCTTTGAGGTTAGCAGCGTTTCTCGTCAAGCTGTTCAGCCGAGTACTAAGGTTCGCGAGGGGAGCTGCATGGTGAGCGGCGCTCGTTTGAGTTCGCGGGTGTTCCAGCTTGTGAACACGTCTGTTGCCGATGAGTACGGGATACGCTCAGTCTGGGGTGCTTGTTGGCAGCCTAAGGCCGAGGCTGGCGCGGATGACGCTGAGACTGCAGCCGATGGAGTGTCCATAATCAGCGTTTCTAGCGCTTCGGGTTGCGGCGCTGTTTTGCAAGGGTGGCGTATTGAGCCTGTAGATCCGAATGTTATAGTTGGTAAGAGTAGTTGATCGAACAGAGAGAGCAAGGAGGAGTTCATGTTAAGCAGTAATCGTGTCAGAGGAACTTGGTGGGCATACACAGCGCTAGCAGCTTTGCTGGCTGCTGGGTGCGTGTCTGCTGCGTCGGAGGAGTCGGGCGGGGGCGTTCCCGCTTCGGATGCTGAGGGGCGGGCAGCGCCTGTGTTGCCTTCTCTGCTTGACGGTGAGCCTGGTGGTGTAGATCCTGGTGGTTCTACTGCTGGGGGTGGTTCTGTTGGTGGTGGGGATGTTTCTTCGGTTTCGTCGACTTCTTCGACTTTGTTGGATGGTGATTCTATTCTTAGTGAGGAGTTTAGGGATGCTCTGGCCTATGGTAGGCCTGATTTTAGTGGTTATTCTGATGAGACGATTGTTGCTTTAGCGTTTCATCATCGTGCGTTGTTGAGAGACGATCCGTGGGGTGTTGATTTGAATGATCTTTCTACATCGTTGGGGGCATTGTGCTGGATTCTTTGGAATGCGTCTATGATGGCAGGAGTTGTGAGGGTTGGGCAATTTGTGCTGTCTCCCATTTACGGTGCTGGTGGTAATTTGAGGGTGTGGCATTTGGAGCGTGAGGTTGAAGATCGGGGGCTTGAGTTGTTTTGGGAAGGCGGGCCGGTGGATAATATTCTTACGTTAAGGCATGTGTTGCTGAAAGCCCGCGAACTGAGAGGAGTGGTGTTTGGCCCGGATTTGCTGCCCTCGCTGCGCCCGTTCGCTGAGGAATTGTATGTTTGGTTTGACGATCTTTGGGAGTTGCCTGTTGTTCGTGTCCGCCCGACCCTTGAGAAGCTTGCTTCAGGTAATAGCGGTTCGCCCTATCGCGGGCTTGAAGGAATTACCGAGGAAGAGATCGCTCGGATTTGGCCGGAAGAGTTCGAAATTGAACTGACAGATGAGAGTTATAAAGACTTCTATGAATTGTTTGAGCGGTTTGACGGTGAGGAGGTGGAGGGTTTGTTGACTGCTGGCTGCGAGCATCGAATGGATGACTGGTATGCGGGCGCTTGCCCTGCTTGGGTGGCGGATGTCTTACCGACTGATTGCACCTACTGATTGCCGAACCTGAGGAGAGTAGCCTGAGTGCCTATTCGGCGGCTGCGCCTCTGAAGAGGGTAGCGGTTCGGATGATTGATTCTTGTTCGTTCGTATTCGTGTGGGCGTTCGCAGCGGCTGCTGTGTTGCTGGCTGCTGGTTGCGTGTCCGCTGCGTCGGAGGAGTCGGGCGGTAGCGCCCCTCCCGTTGATGGTAGTGGTGGAGGTGTTTCTGGTTCGGTGTCTTCTTCTTCGGATTTTCCTCCTTTTTCTCCGCCGGGTGGTGTTGGTACTACCGTAGTTGAGGAGGCTACTACTGCTGTTGTTCAGGTGGGGGAAGAGAACGGCGGCGGGGGGTCGTCTAGCGGGGTTGAGCCGCTTGGAGGGGTTGCTCCCGTTGAAGTTAATGTCAGCGAGGAGGGGTTGGAGAGGTTGAGGCGGGTGTTGGGGGAGGACAAGTTTGCGTCCGTGTTGGAAGCGGCTGAGCGGCTGGATGAGCCTGATTCGGTGGGGGTGGACGGTGGGGTGTTGTTGGGTAGGTTGGCTGGGGAGAGTGGGTTCCTCACTGAGGGGGGGTTGGGTAGGTTAGCGGAGCGGAGAAGCGGGGAGTATTTGGTATGGGCGGCGGATATTTATAGTGAGGAGGAGTTGGCTGAGTACGCGAACGAAAGCGAGGAACAGATGGCTGAGCCTTGGGCTATTGATGTTTGGGGTATTGATGTTTGGGATGTTGATGGGCGGTTCGCTGATGAGTATTCGGATGAGGATGTCAAGGGTTTGGCTTTTTATAAGCGTGCTGAGGCGGAGCTTGGTAACCGGTTGTGGGAGGATAATAGTCTTTCCACGCCTGTGGGGGCGTTTTGTTGGGCTGTCTTGCGTGTCAGGCACATAGAGGGTTGGACGGACACTGGGATTGGGAGCGGGTTCCGCCCTTGGCGGTCCCGTAATTTGATTGTGTGGCATTTGGAGCGGGAGGCCGAGGAGCGGGGGATCGAGTTAGAGTGGGAGACCCCGCCGGTGGATGCTCGTGTGTTAAGGCGTGTCCTCTTAGAGGTGACCGCCCCGGAGGTTAGGAGCGTGGTGTTCGGCCCTGGGTTGCCGTCGGTGCTGCGCCCTGCGGCGGAGGCGTTGTACAGTGTTTACGACGAGTTGTTGGCTTTGCCTGTCCGCCGCATCCGCCCCACCGTTGAGGAACTCTCCGCTTACCGCCGCCTTAGGGGCCTCGCAGAAGAAGAGATCGCTCAGATCTGGCCGGACGAGTTAGAACTAGATTACCGGGACGATGACAAGGCGGAATACGATAAAGCGATGGGTATGTTGCGAGACGACGAAGTCAGAGGCGTTCTCAACGCTGAGTGCAAAGAACGCCCAGAGGAGAGCGCCTGCCCGCCCTGGGAAGCGCCGGAGACAGCCGTTCTGCTCAATGCGGAGTGCAACGATTTTAAGGATCTGTTAGAGGACATCGGCCCCCTTTATTCCTGCCCTCTTTTCTTTAAGGGCAGGAATAATGCGGAGGCGGACCTCATCGTGGACCTCGAATCTGGGGAATGCACTATCAATGAGGAAGCAGCAGAGCGTTTCAACGAGGTTATGGACGAGGTTATGGACGAGGTTATGGAGCGTGAAGAAATGGACAGGTAGCGTTGACTTGTACTCTCCGCCTTCCCCCCAACGGCAGGGGATCCCCGTCGTTGATTACGAGATTCGGTATGATGAGGATCAGTGATTACACATATTGCAGGCCGAACCTTTCACCAACGCAGCGGGCGGCCCCACCAAGGCAGGCTATTTCTATGTTATTCCGGCTAACGTCAACCCGGCTAAAAAGGAAACCTGGTAAAGAGCGAAACCGACGCAGCGGGCGGCAGATGCTTGTATGTCACCAGCGTTTCGCGTACTAAGGTTCGCGAGGTGACTTGTATGGTGAGAGGCGTTCGTTTGAGGTCGCGGGTGTTCCAGTTTGTGAACACGTCTGTTGCCGATGAGTACGGGATCCGCTCAGTCTGGATGCTTGTTGGCAGCCTAAGGCTGGAGAGGACGACGCTGAGACAGCAGCCGACGGAGTGCCCATAATCAGCGTCTCTAACGCTTCAGGTTGCGGCGCTGTTTTGCAGAGATGGCGTATTGAGCCTGTAGATTCGAATGTTATAGTTGGTAAGAGTAGTTGATCGAACAGAGAGAGCAAGGAGGAGTTCATGTTAAGCAGTAAGCGTGTCAGGGGAGTTTGGTGGGCGTGCGCAGCGGCTGTTGTGTTGCTGGCTGCTGGGTGTGTGTCTGCTGCGTCGGAGGAGTCGGGCGGGGGCGTTCCCCCTTCGGGTGCTGAGGGGCGGGCAGCGCCTGTGTTGCCTTCTCTGGTTGACGGCGAGGCTGGTGGTGTAGATCCTGGTGGTTCTACTGCTGGGGGTGGTTCTGTTGGTGGTGGGGATGTTTCTTCGGTTTCGTCGACTCCTTCGACCTTGTTGGATGCTGCTTCTAGGTTGGATGCTGCTTCTACTTTTGGTAGTGAGGAGTTTAGGGATGCTCTGGCCTATGGTAGGCCTGATTTTAGTGGTTATTCTGATGAGACGATTCTTGCTTTGGCGTTTCATCATCGTGCGTTGTTGAGAGACGATCCGTGGGGTTTTGATTTGAATGATCTTTCTACATCGTTGGGGGCATTGTGCTGGATTCGTTTTAATGCGTCTGTGATGGTGCCATTGGTGAGGGTTGGGCAATTTGTGCTGTCTCCCCTTTACGGTGCTGGTGGTAATTTGAGGGTGTGGCATTTGGAGCGTGAGGTTGAAGATCGGGGGCTTGAGTTGTTTTGGGAAGGCGGGCCGGTGGATAATATTCTTACGTTAAGGCATGTGTTGCTGAAAGCCCGCGAACTGAGGGGAGTGGTGTTTGGTTCGGATCTGTTGCCGTTGCTGCGCCCGTTCGCTGAGGAATTGTATGTTTGGTTTGACGATCTTTGGGAGTTGCCTGTTGTTCGTGTCCGCCCGACCCTTGAGAAGCTTGCTTCAGGTAATAGCGGTTCGCCCTATCGCGGGCTTGAAGGGATAACGGAGGAAGAGATCGCTCGGATTTGGCCGGAAGAGTTCGAAATTGAACTGACAGATGAGAGTTATAAAGACTTCTATGAATTGCTTGAGCGGTTTGACGGTGAGGAGGTGGAGGGCTTGTTGGTTGCTGGCTGCGAGCATCGAGCAGATGACTGGTATGCGGGCGCTTGCCCTGCTTGGGTGGCGGATGTCTTACCGACTGAGTGCACCGACTGATTGCCGAACCTGAGGAGATGTAGCCTGAGTGCCCGTTCGGCGGCTGCGCCTCTGAAGAGGGTAGCGGTTCGGATGATTGATTCTTGGCCAGGCTATTTTATGTTATGCTGGCGAACGTGAACCCGTCTTATAAGGAAACCTGGCAGAAAAGCGAACCCGACGTAGCGGGTGGCAGGTGCTTGTATGTTAGCAGCGTTTCGCGTACTAAGGTTCGCGAGGGGAGCTGCATGGTAAGCGGCGCTCGTTCGAGATCGCGTGTGTTCCAGCTTGTGAACACATCTGTTGCCGATGAGTACGGGATCCGCTCAGTCTGGGATGCTTGTTGGCAGCCTAAGGCTGGAGAGGACGACGCTGCGACTGCAGCCGATGGAGTGTACATAATCAGCGTTTCTAACGCTTCGGGTTGCGGCGCTGTTTTGCAAGGGTGGCGTATTGAGCCTGTGGATCCGAATGTTATAGTTGGTAAGAGTAGTTGATCGAACAGAGAGAGCAAGGAGGAGTTTATGTTGAGCAGTAATTGTGTCAGGGGAGTTTGGTGGGCGTGCGCAGCGCTAGCAGGTTTGCTGGCTGCTGGATGTGTGTCCGCTGCGTCAGAAGAATCGGGCGGAAACTCCCCTGTTTCGGATGGTAGAGGGGGTGGTGGTGCTGGTTCTAGTTCGGCGTCTTCCTCTTCGAGTGTAGTGGATTCTTCTTCTCCTCCGCCGGGCGGTGTTACTACTACAGGTGTTGAGGAGACTGCTGCTGTTCATGTGGGGGAGGGAATCGGCGTCGGAGGAGAGGCGTCTAGCGGAGGGGAGGTGCTTGAGCCGGGTGGAGGGGTTGTTTCTGTTGAGGTTAGGGTTAGTGAGGAGGGGTTGGAGAGGTTGAGGAGAGTGTTAGGGGAGGCCAAGTTTGTGGCCATGTTGGAAGAAGTTGAGTGGCTGGCTGAGCCTGGGCCGTTGGCTGAGCTTTATGGGATGGACAGCGGGGTGTGGTTGGGCAGGTTGGCTGGGGAAAATGGGTTCCTTACTGAGGAGGGGTTGGGTAAGTTAGCGGAGCGGAGAAGCGGGGAGGAGTTGGCGTGGGCGGCGCATTTTTACAGTGAGGAGGTGTTGGCTGAGTACGCTAACGATGGCGAGGAACGAATGGCTGGGCATGAGGATATTGATGTTGCGGATGTTGAGGGGCGTTTCGCTGATGAGTATTCGGATGAGGATGTTAAGGGTTTAGCTTTTGTCGAGCGTGCTGAGGCGGAGCGTGATAACCGTTTGTGGGGGGATAATGATCTTTCTACGCCTGTGGGGGCGTTTTGTTGGGCTGTCTTGCGTGTCAGATACATTGAGGGGTGGACGGGAACTGGGTTTGGGACTGGAGTTGGGGGCGGGTTCCGCCCTTGGGTGTCCCGTAATTTGAGGGTGTGGCATTTGGAGCGGGAGGCTGAGGAGAGGGGGATCGAGTTAGAATGGGAAACCCCGCCGCTGAACGCGAATCGTGTGTTGAGGCGTGTTCTCTTAGAGGCGACCGCTCCGGAGGTTAGAAGCGTGGTGTTCGCCCCGGGGTTGCCGTCGGTGCTGCGCCCTGCGGCGGAGGCGTTGTACAGTGTTTACGACGAGTTGTTGGCTTTGCCTGTCCGCCGTGTACGCCCCAAGGTTGAGGAACTCTCCGCTTATCGCCGCCTTAGAGACCTCACAGAAGAAGAGATCGCTGAGATCTGGCCGGAAGAGGTCGAAATAGATTACCGTGCGGAAGACAACGCGAAATACTGGAACGCGATGGGGATGTTGCGAGACGACGAAGTCAGAGAGGTTCTCAACGCGGAGTGCAAAGAACGCCCGTGGGAGAGCGCCTGCCCGCCCTGGGAAGTACCGGAAACAGCCGTTTTCAGTCTCAGTATAGGGTGCAACGATACGATGAAGGCTATACATGAGTTTGGCCCCTTTGAATCCTGCCCTCTGTTCTATAAGGCAGACACCCGCGAAGTCGGGAGCGATGCCCTAGAATCGGAATGCACTATTGATGAAGAAGCAGCAGAGCGTATCCGCGAGCACATGGAGCGTGCTGAGGAGTTGGAGAATGCTGAGCGGTTTGGAACACGCTGAGTCGCTGCTTGAGGAGTTTATGGAGTGGACATCGGGGTGCTGTTGGGCAGGTTGGCTGGAGAAAATGGGTTCCTTTAGCGTTGAGTTGGACTCCCCGCTTTCCTTCAACGGCAGAGAATCCCGCCGTTGAACACGACTTTCAATATGATGAGGATCAGTGGTTCCACGTGCTGCAGGCCGAACCTTTCAGTAACGCGGCGTCCGGCCCTACCGAGGCGGGCTATTTTTATGTTATACCTGCTAACGTCAACCCGGCTGAAAAGGACTCTTGGAAGAAGAGTTTAAACAGTCAAGAAACCGAAGTTGCGGCCAGCAGGTGCTTGTATGTTAGCAGAGTTACGCATACTAAGGTTCGCGAGGGGAGCTGCATGGTAAGCGGCGCTCGTTCGAGTTCGCGTGTGTTCAAGCTTGTAAACACGTCTGTTGCCGATGAGTAGGGGATCCGCTCAGTCTGGGATGCTTGTTGGCAGCCCGAGGCCGAGGCTGGAGCGGATGACGCTGAGACTGCAGCCGATGGAGTGTCCATAATCAGCGTCTCTAACGCTTCGGGTTGCGGGGATGTTCTGCAGAGATGGCGTATTGAGCCTGTAGATCCGAATGTTATAGTTGGTAAGAGTAGTTGATCGAACAGAGAGCAAGGAGGAGTTCATGTTGAGCAGTAATCGTGTCAGAGGAACTTGGTGGGCATACACAGCGTTAGCAGCTTTGCTGGCTGCTGGGTGCGTGTCCGCTGCGTCGGAGGAGTCGGGCGGGGGCGTTCCCGCTTCGGGTGCTGAGGGGCGGGCAGCGCCTGTGTCGCCTTCTCTGCTTGACGGCGAGCCTGGTGGTGTAGATCCTGGTGGTTCTACTGCTGGGAGTGGTTCTGTTGATGGTGCTGAGGGTGGTTCTGTTGGTGGTGGGGATGCTTCTTCGGTTTCGTCGACTTCTTCGACCTTGTTGGATGTTGCTTCTATGTTGGATGTTGCTTCTATGTTGGATGTTGCTTCTATTTTTGGTAGTGATTCTATTTTTGGTAGTGATTCTATTTTTGGTAGTGAGGAGTTTAGGGATGCTCTGGTGTATGGTAGGCCTGATGATTTTAGTGATTATTCTGATGAGGAGGTTCTTGCTTTAGCGTTTTATCATCGTGCGTTGTTGAGAGACGATCCGTGGGGTTTTGATTTGAATGATCTTTCTACATCGTTGGGGGCATTGTGCTGGATTATTATGAATGCGTCTCTGATAGCGCCAATTGTGTGGTTTGGGCAATTTTTGCCGTCTTACTTTTACGGTGCTGGTGGTAATTTGAAGGGTGTGGCATTTGGAGCGGGAGGTTGAGGATCGGGGGCTTGAGTTGTTTTGGGAGGGCGGGCCGGTGGATGATATTCTTACGTTGAGGCGTGTGTTGCTGAAAGCCCGCGAACTGAGGGGAGTGGTGTTTGGTCCGGATTTGCCGCCATCGCTGCGCCCGTTGGCTGAGGAGTGGTATGTTTGGATTGAAGATCTTTGGGAGTTGCCTGTTGTTCGTGTCCGCCCGACCCTTGAGAAGCTTACTTCAGGTAATAGCGGTTCGCCCTATCGCGGGCTTGAAGGGATTACCGAGGAGGAGATCGCTCGGATTTGGCCGGAAGAGTTCGAAATTGAACTGACTGATGAGAGTGTTGAAGACTTCGGGGAATTGCTTGAGCGGTTGGAGGGCGATGAGGGTTCGTGGCCTGCTGGCTGCGAGCATCGAATATATGACTGGTATCCGGGCGCTTGCCCTGCTTGGGTGGCGGATGTCTTACCGAGATATGATTGTACCTACTGATTGCCGAACCTGAGGGGAGGAGCCTGAGTGCCCGTTCGGCGGCTGCGCCTCTGAAGAGAGTAGCGGTTCGGATGATTGATTCTGGGCCAGGCTGTTTTTTGTTATACTGGCGAACGTGAACCCGTCTTATAAGGAGACCTGGCAGAAGAGCGAAACCGACGCAGCGGGCGGCAAGTGCTTGTATGTTGGCAGTGTTTCGCGTAGTGAGGTTCGCGAGGGGACCTGTATGGGTGTTCGTTTGAGTTCGCGTGTGTTCAAGCTTGTGAACACGTCTGCTGTTGATGAGTATGGGATCCGCTCATCCTGGGGTGCTTGTTGGCAGCCCGAGGCTAAGGCTGGCGCGGATGATGCTGAGACAGCAGCCGATGGAGTGTACATAGTCAGTGTCTCTAGCGCTTCGGGTTGCGGGGGTGTTTTGCAAGGTTTGCAAAGGTGGCGTATTGAGCCTGTGGATCCGGCGGCTGCTGGTCGGTGAGAGTAGTTGATCGAACAGAGCGAGGAGGAGTTCATGTTGAACAATAAGAGTGTCAGGGGAGTTTGGTGGGCGTGCGTGGTGCTCGTAGTTTTGCTGGCTGCTGGGTGCGTGTCCGCTGCCTCGGAGGAGTCGGGCGGGAGCGCCCCTCCCGTTGATGGTAGTGGTGGCGCTGGCGCCGGTTCGGTGCCTTCCTCTTCGGATTCTCCTCCTTTTTCTCCGCCGGGTGGTGTTAGTACTACCGTAGTTGAGGAGGTTACTACTACTGTTGCTGTTCAGGTGGGGGAAGAGAACGACGGCGGGTGGTCGTCCAGCGGAGTTGAGCTGCCTGGCGGGGTTGTTCCCGTTGAAGTTAATGTCAGCGAGGAAGGGTTGGAGAGGTTGAGGCGGGTGTTAGGGGAGGACAAGTTTGCGGCTGTGTTGGAAAAGGCTGAGTCGCTGGGTGAGTCTGAGTCGGTGGGGGTGGATAGTGGGGTGTTGTTGGGCAGGTTGGCTGGGGAGAATGGGTTCCTCACTGAGGAGGGGTTGGGTAGGTTAGCTGAGCGGAGGAGCGGGGAGGAGTTGGCGTTGGCGGCGGATGTTTACAGTGAGGAGGAGTTGGCCGAGTACGCTAATGAGAGCGGGGAACGGATGGCTGGGCCTCGGTATACTGAGGTTTGGGATGTTGATGGGCGGTTCGCTGATGAGTATTCGGATGAGGATGTCAAGGCTTTGGCTTTTTACAAGCGTGCGCAGGCGGAGAACTTGAACCGGTTGTGGGAGGATAATGATCTTTCCACGCCTGTGGGGGCGTTTTGTTGGGCTGTCTTGAATGTCAGATTCATCGAAGGTTCGGTGGAAACCGGGGTTAGGGGCGTGTTTCGTCCTTGGTGGTCCCGTAATTTGGAGGTGTGGCATTTGGAGCGGGAGGCTGAGGAGCGGGGGATCGAGTTAGAGTGGGAAACCCCGCCGCTGGACGCGGATCGTGTGTTAAGGCGTGTTCTCTTAGCTGCGACAGCCCCGGAGGTCAGGAGCGTGGTGTTCGCCCGGGGGTTGCCGTCGGTGCTGCGCCCTGCGGCGGAGGCGGTGTACAGTGTTTATGACGAGTTGTTGGCTTTGCCTGTCCGCCGTGTCCGCCCCACGGTGGAGGAACTCTCCGCTTACCGCCGCCTTAGAGACTTAACAGAAGAAGAGATCGTCCAGATCTGGCCGGAAGAGTTAGAACTTGATTACCGTTCTGAGGATAACGCGAGATATTTGAACGCGATGGATGTATTGCGAGATGATGAAGTCAGAGGGCTTCTCAACGCTGAGTGCAAAGAACGCCCGAGGGAGAGCGCCTGCCCGCCCTGGGAAGTGCCGGAGAGGACAGGCGGTTGGGTCGGGGTAATCTGCAACAATGAGTTTGAGGATAAGTTAGAGAATTTTGCCAGCATTACTTCCTGTCCTCTTTTTTATAAGGCGGACATCCGCGAAGTCGGGGCAACTGGCCTAGAATCGGAATGCACTGTTGATGAGGAAGCATTTGAGCGTTTCCGCGAGCGCATGGAACGTGAAGAAATGGGCAGATGGCGCTAAATTTGGACTCTCCCCTTCCCTGAGTTCGCGTGTGTTCAAGCTTGTGAACACGTCTGTTGCCGATGAGTATGGGATCCGCTCAGTCTGGGATGCTTGTTGGCAGCCTGAGGCTGGCGGGGATGATGCTGAGACTGCAGCCGATGGAGTGTCCATAATCAGCGTTTCTAACGCTTCGGGTTGCGGCTCTGTGTTGCAGAGATGGCGTATTGAGCCTGTAGATCCGAATGTTATAGTTGGTAAGAGTAGTTGATCGAACAGAGAGCAAGGAGGAGTTCATGTTGAGCAGTAATCGTGTCAGAGGAACTTGGTGGGCATGCGCAGCGGCGGTCGTGTTGCTGGCTGCTGGGTGCGTGTCCGCTGCGTCGGAGGAATCGGGCGGGGGCGTTCCCGATTCGGGTGCTGAGGGGCGGGAAGCGCCTGTTGAGCCTTCTCTGGTTGATGGTGAGCCTGGTGGTGTAGAGCCTGGTGGTTCTACTGCTGGGAGTGGTTCTGTTGATGGTGCTGGGGGTGTTTCTGCTGGTGGTGGGGATGTTTCTTCGGTTTCGTCGACTTCTGCGAGTTTGGTTGATGGTGCTTCTATTTTTGGTGTTGAGGGAGAGGATGAGATCAGTGAGGAGGAGTTGGAGTATCTTGTGGAGATTAGGGATGCTCTGGTGTATGATAGACCTGATTTTAGTGATTATTCTGATGAGGAGATTGTTGCTTTAGCGTTTCATCATCGTGCTTTGTTGGTAGACGATCCGTGGAGTGTTGATTTGAATGATCTTTCTACATCGTTGGGGGCATTGTGCTGGGTTCTTTTGAATGCGTTTATGTGGGTTCTTTTGAGTGCGTTTATGATGGTGCAAATTGTGAGTTTTGAGCAATTTGCGCTGCATCCTTTTTACGGTGCTGGTGGTAATTTGCGGGTGCGGCATTTGGAGCGGGAGATTGAGGATCGGGGGCTTGAGTTGTTTTGGGAGGGCGGGCCGGTGGATGATATGCTTACGTTGAGGCGTGTGTTGCTGACAGCCCGCGAGGTGAGGGGGGTGGTGTTTGGTTCGGATTTGTTGCCGGTGCTGCGCCCGTTGGCTGAGGAGTTGTATGTTTGGGTTGATGATCTTGGGGAGTTGCCTGTTGTTCGTGCCCGCCCGACCCTTGAGGAGCTTGCTTCGGGTTATGGCCGCGGTTCGCCGTATCGCGGGCTTGAAGGGATTACTGAGGAGGAGATCGCTCGGATTTGGCCGGAAGAGTTTGGAGTTGAACTGACTGGTGAGGGTCTTAAAGACTTCGAGGAATTGCTGTTTTGGTTGAGGGACGATGAGGAGGCGCGGGGTTTGTTGAATGCTGGCTGTGAGGTTCGAAGGAATGACTGGTATGCGAGAGCTTGCCCTGCTTGGGTGGCGGATGTTTTAGGGGCGGGATCTGAATGCCGCCGCGAACCTGAGTTTGAGTGCCCGTTCGGCTCAGCGAGCGAGTGTTGAAACTAGAAACACTCGCTGTCCCGAACCCCGAGATGAGCTTGACTGCCCGTTCGGCGGCTGCGCCTCTGAAGAGGGTAGCGGTCCGGATGATTGATTCTAGTTCGTTCTTATTCGTGTTCACCGCCGGGAGGGCGGGGTGCGAACTTACGCAATTGTGGATCAGCCTGTGTCTGTTGCCCGTACTTGGGTGAGGGCGCTTGGGGGGTTGACGAATGGTGTGGCTTATGAGGTTCAGGTGGCGGCCCGCAACGCTGCGGGGGCGGGCAGGTTCACGGCGGTGTCGGCTGTTCCGTGCCCCGCCGGGCAGGCTTATTCCTCCAGCGCCGCGGGCTTCATCTGGGGTGTCTAAGGCTTGCCTGTGGCGTAGCAGCCAGCAGACCAGTCAGGGCAGCAGATAGCAGCCTCAGCCATCTACAGCCTCTGAATAAGGACATCTGTCCGCTAGGCGTCTATAACTTAACGCTCCCGCAGGCAGTATCTCCCCGGTCTTGGCATTACCGTGGGAGCCCTCATAGGAGGGCTGCCTGCGGCTAGCGCTTTGTGTGCTGTCGTTAATCAAGTCTTCGTCCGGCCACACATTCAAGTCGTCTAGCTGCTTTGCGGTTAAGCGCTCTCTGCGCTCCTGTTCGCTTTTCGCGCTCCTTGTCGCTCCCCCCTCCTAATATTACTAGCGTATGACACACGACTTCCTGCCCGACCGCGACCCCATTCGCTGGACGCCTCCTGAGGGCTTTCCCAAGCGCATGAAGCCTCTGGATATGTTTTTCCAGCTCGCAGCGGACGGAGGCCACATTCCCCACGGCCTAGAGGTGGTGACTGCCCGTTCGAGTCGTCGCCCCACCGCCGCCGATCTCCGCAGCTCCTGGAGTAAACGCAAAGCCGGACGAGCCTCTCCGGTGCTGATGATCGTTTTTTACTACGAGCGCGGCGGTGATCAGAATTACGCAAGCGACAGGGAGCGAAGCTACGAGAGCGGCGAGGAGGAGCGTGGCGGTGGGGAGCGGGTTTCGGTCTGCGGCCCCGTAGGCGCTCAGCCGGCTGTTCACCATTCCCTCGACGTCGAGCGGGTGGAGAGGATAGCCGACTGCGCCCTGTCCGAGCCCAACCGCCACTCCGCTGTCCGCTTCCTGGCAGCGGCGCTGCCCGAGGCGGACTCGCCGTTTCCCGGTCTGCGAAACGTCGGGCTGCTGTCTACTCAGGAGTTGCGTTACGGCGTTCCTCGTCGCAAAGGCTGGCGCGGCGCCGTAGAACGGGCGGCGCCGTTGTGCTCGCTCCGCGGCAGGCAACTGGTGGAAGCCCTCGGTTTTGGGGTGGAAATGCTGGACGTCAACTCCTGGATGCTTACAGCCCCCTACCAGGGGCATGAACAGGGGCTTCCCGCCGGTGAGGGGCGTGCAGGGGGAGACGCTGCTGGCGGCGGGGAGGCGACCCCGCCCGCTGGCGCGGAAGCATCTCCAACCCCCAGCGAAGATCGCCTAGCCACAGCCGAGCGGCGGGCAGTTGCGGTGTTCTGCCGAGACGACGAACAGTTCGAGGCTCCGTCCGGACGCTTCAACGCCGCCTCGCCGGTGTCTCGGGCGCTGGCGGTGGCCGACCGGGAGGAAGTTGATTGGGTGATCCTCACGAGGGCGTCGGAAATCCGCCTCTATGCAGCCCGCCGGGATACGGGCGTGGGGCGCAAGGGGAGAGCCGAGTCGTTCGTGGAGGCCAACCTCTCGCTGCTGCCTAAGAAGCAGGCCGGGTATCTGCCCCTGCTGTTCTCGGCCGACGCCCTCTCCCCCGAGGGGACGTTTGAGGACATCCTGGAGCGCTCGCACGACTACGCAGCCCGGTTGGCGAAGCGTCTGCGTGAACGCGTCTACCGGGAGGTGGTTCCGGCCCTGGCGCAGGCGGTGGCCGACCGGATGCCGCCCAACCCCAGCCAGGAAGCCCTAGCCGACGCATACGAGCAGGTGATGGTGATTCTCTTCCGCCTGCTGTTTGTGGCCTACGCCGAAGATAAAGACCTCCTGCCGTACCGCACCAACAGCACGTTCGCCGAGCGTTCGCTTTCCCAGATGGCAAGACGACTGAGCGACGCCCGCCGAGAGGGGCGGCTGCACTTAGACAACAACTCCACCGCTCTGTGGGACAACGTCGTAGACCTCTGGGACGCGGTGAACAATGGCAAGGAGGACTGGGGGGTGCCCGTCTACAACGGGGGACTGTTCGCCTCCGACCGCTTGGTGAGCCCGGCTGGGGCGGCCATTGCCAAGATGCGCCTGACCGACGCCGAGTTCGCTCCGGCGCTAGACGCCCTGCTGACCGAGGAGGGCAGAGAAGGCTTAGGCCCGATTGACTTCAGGGAACTCTCGGCGAGGGAGTTCGGGACGATCTACGAGGGATTGCTGGAATCGTCGTTGTCGCTGGCAGCGGAGGACTTGACGCTCGACCGCAAAGACACTTACGTGCCCGCCAAGGAGGGAGACGAGGTTGCGGTGAAGGCGGGGAAGCCGTACCTGCACAATCGCTCTGGGGTGCGCAAGGAGACCGGCAGTTACTTCACTAAGCCGTTCGCAGTGGAGCACTTGTTAGATCACGCCCTAGAGCCCGCCCTAGACGAGCATCTGAGGAGGCTGGACGAACTGCGTGCGGCGAACGACGAGGCTGCGCTGGCTGAGGCGTTTTTTGACTTCCGCTGCGCCGACATAGCGATGGGCTCTGGCCACTTCCTAGTGGCGGCGCTCGACAGGATTGAGGCGAAACTCTCGGCGTGGCTGACGCTGCATCCGCTTGCAGCGATCACCAAGGAGTTGGAGAGGCTGCGCGAAAATGCCTATAAGGCGCTAGGCGACCTGGGGGCTGGGGTGGAAATCGAGTCGAGTTCCCTGTTGCGCCGACAGGTGGCACGCCACTGCATTTACGGAGTAGACCTCAACCCGATAGCCGTGGAGTTAGCCCGGCTGGCGGTGTGGGTGCACACGTTCGTGCCGGGGCTGCCGCTGTCGTTCCTAGACCACAACCTGGTCTGTGGTGACAGTCTCACGGGGGTGGGCGGACTTGATGAGGTAGTTTCTGCGCTCGACCCAGATTCTGCCGGGGGGGGGGCAGATGCTCCGAGCCTCTTCCGTGGGCAGGTAGAAGATCTGTTACATAGGGCCGATCACGCCCTGCGGCGGCTGGCGCGCACCTCCGACGCTAATAAGAAGGAGATAGAAGAGGCCAGGATCGCTCACAGCCAAGCATTACAGGCCGTGAGCGGGGCTAGAGCGGTCTGTGACTTGATCACGGCTCATCGCGCAGGGGTTGGCACGCTGCCGGAGAAGTTCGACGAGGCTATTTTCGTAGGGATGCGATCCGCATCCGAGGTTGAAGAAGCGATCGGTAAGTTCAACCCCCTGCACTTTCCAGTGGTGTTCCCCGAGGTGTTTCTGCGGGATAGGCCGGGATTTGATTGCTTGTTAGGGAATCCGCCGTGGGAGCAGGTGGTGGTTGCAGAACAAGTTTGGTGGGGTTTACATTTACCCGGTATTCGTGGACTACCAATCCAAAAAATGAATGCTGAGATTAGGAAACTAAGAAATGAACGCTCCGATCTTGAAGTATTATTTCAACAGGCTTGTGTTGATTCTGCGCACTTGAGGGATTTACTTCGGGGAACTTTTTTGAATTTAGGATCTGGACGTACTGATCTCTACAAAGCCTTTTGCTGGCGCAATTGGCAGTTGATGGGTGAAGGTGCCATCACGGGTATGGTATTACCTAGAGCAGTCTTGCAGACGAAAGGGTCAGAGGCTTGGCGAGAGGCTGTGCTTAATGGGGGCTCCTTTACTAATGTTATCACTTTACTTAACACCGGGGGTTGGGTGTCCGAGGATATTCACAGACAATTCGCAGTTTCCCTTACAGTATTCCAAAAGAAGGACTATAGAGACAGTAACGCTCAAATTTGTTTTGGTGGCCCATTTACTAGCCGAGAAGCTTTTTCTTACAAGAGATCGACTTTGGATAATGTTCCGTTGATGGAGTTTCTTTCTTGGTCAGACGACTGCAGTTTCCCTCAATTACCTGATCATCCTGGAGCTCTCAATCTGTTTAGAAAGCTTCGCCTACAACCAAGGCTGAACGAGCGAACGAGCGAACGAGCGAACGAGCGAACGAGCGAACGAGCGAACGAGCGAACGAGCGAACGAGCGAACGAGCGAACGAGCGAACGAGCGAACGAGCGAACGAGCGAACGAGCGAACGAGCGAACGTGTGCGAGTCTACCAGATCATGGAAGTTCTGTCCAGTTCAAGGGGACTTCAACGCCACGACCGACAAGCACAGATTCATCCTCGACGCTGGCGCTTCCTCCCGGTCGCGGAATTCCATGCCACAGCGGACAAGCACAGATTCATCCTCGATTCCGGTGCTTCCGCCCGGTCAGAGAACTTGATGCAACCTTTGACAAAGAAAAACTAATTCTAGATGAAGGAGTATCAGCAATAATGGGAATAAATTGGCCGGTTTTTAAAGGCGAATCGCTTGATATCTGGGAGCCTGATAGAAGAAAGTATTATGCCTCTGCAGATCCTGATGTCATAACTCGCGACCTTCAGATAAAACGAAAGAGTCAACACCGTAAGTCGCGTTCAGCTTTTTCTGAATTCGACCTAAACTATATTAGTGATCCTTCTACCTTGCCATGTTACCAACCTAGAATAGCTTTTAGAAATATAACAAATAGTACAGATTCTCGTACTGTAGTCACGGCGCTTGTTCCTCCCGAAGTGGTTATTGTAAATCATGCTCCCTACTTACTTCGGATAAAGGGAAACGCAAAGGACGAGGCTTTCTTGCTTGGAATCCTTTCATCTATGATCTTGGATTGGTATGCTCGCCGAATTGTTGTACTTAACCTTAACTTTCATCTTCTCAACAATTTCCCAATCCCAAGACCAGACGTTGACAACAATCCTGTAGCCCGTCGTGTCGTCAAGATTTCCGGACGCCTCGCCGCCGTCGACGAACGCTTCGCCGACTGGGCGGCCGACGTTGGCGTGGAAGTCGGCACGGCCAACGACTCTGATATTAAGCAAGACCTCATCCACGAACTCGATGCCTGTGTCGCCCACCTCTACGACCTAGACGAAGCCGATCTCGCTGTTGTCTACGAAACTTTCCACGCCAAGACCGACTACTCAGAGCGTCACGCCGCCGTGCTTGAGCACTTCCGTCGCTGGGCGCCGATCAAGCAGCAATACGAGCAGTCCCACCCCGATGACACTGCAGGAGACGCCAAATGAGGCGATGGGCGAAAGCCTCGCAATGACCGCCCCCGTCGGCAAGCCTGAACTTGCCACTAACCGCGCTGGGCAGACGGTCGCTGAGGTCGTCTCGGAGTTTGTCCGCAACGCCGCCAGCGCATATGTGGGGGGCGCGCACCTAGACATCGCCACCGCCTATTTCAACCTTGAGGGTTACACCCTGCTCGCCGACGCCCTCGACCAACTCAACGGCGTCCGCATGTTGTTGGGCGCTGAACCTACACCCCCTGAGAACAAGAAACGCCGTCTCGGCGTCGAGTCGTCTGTGGCTACCCGCGCAGCCCGCAAACGTTTGAACGAAGCCCTTAACAAGCATGAGCACGCCATCTTGGATGACTGGCAACTGCTCGGCTTCTCAGAGGAAACCAACGCATCAGCCAAGCGGCTAGTGGGTTGGCTGCGCTCCGGCAAGGTGGAGGTGCGCCGTCTGAACGACCGCTTTCTGCACGGCAAGGCGTTCATCATCGGGACGCAAACGCACGGACTGCTGGCGGGGTCGTCAAACTTCACACGCGCCGGTCTCACCACCAACCTGGAACTGAACATCGGCAACTACACACCGCACACCGTCACGCAGGTGCAGGAGTGGTTTGAGGAACTATGGGAAGCCGCCGAGTCGTACGACCTCGCTGCCCGCTTTGAGAAGCGCTACGAGCCGCACCCCCCATACCTCATCTACTTGCGGATGCTCTGGGAGCTTTACGGCGACGAACTGAAGAAAGAAGCAGAGGAAGATTTTGATGGCGTCCCCCGAATCCACCTCACGAGCTTTCAGACCGACGGGGTGTGGCGAGCTAAGCGCTTCTTAGCGCAGCACAACGGCGTGCTCATCGCCGACGAAGTGGGCTTAGGCAAGACTTACCTTGCTGGTGAACTCATCCGCGAAGCCGCCCTTGAGCGCCGGCAGCGTGTGCTTGTTGTGGCTCCAGCCACCCTTCGGGACGGCCCCTGGAAGGCGTTCCGGAGCTACTCCAACCTGCCTTTTGAGCTTGCGTCGTTTGACGATCTCGCTGCCGACGAGCGCCTCAACCCCCGACGTGCGCGCACCAAGCTTGAGGTCAGAGACGTCAACGAGTACGCGATGGTGGTGGTGGACGAAGCCCATAACTTGCGCAACCCGTCTACCCAACGAGCCGAGGCGCTGCGCCGCCTGCTGGCCAAGGCCCCGCCCAAACAACTCGTTCTAGTCACTGCCACCCCCGTGAACAACAGCCTCTGGGACCTCTACCACCTGCTGGGTTACTTCCTCCGCAACGACGCCGTCTTCGCCGCTTCTGGCATCCGCTCCCTGCGAGACCACTTCATGCGGGCGATGCAGCTGAGTGTTGATGAACTTTCCCCCGAGCACCTCTTTGACGTGCTTGACGCCACCGCCGTGCGCCGCACACGATCTTTCGTGAAGCGCTACTACCCCGGGGCGAGTATCAAGGTTGACGGAGAAGAGCAGACGATCACCTTTCCCACGCCGAGGGTTCGCAAGGTCAGCTACGACCTTGATGATGTGCTGCCGGGCTTCTTCGGGCGCTTAGCCGCTGCGCTCGACCCCGAAAACCCCGACGACCCCGGCGCTCTTACGCTCGCCCGCTACATGCCGTCGCGCTACCGACTGGACGCCGAAGTGGAAAGCTACGAACTCCAGCTGGCTGGCTTGATGCGCTCTTGGCTGCTGAAGCGCTTCGAATCCTCCCCGTACGCCTTCGCCTGCACCTGCCGGCGGATGGCGAAAAGCTACGACGCCTTTCTGTCGCTGCTTGAACAGCACGACAGGGTCGCTACCGGGGAAGCCCTCGCCGACTGGCTGACCACCGACTCAGACGACGAAGAGGCGGTGGATCAGTACATGGACGCCAAGGTGAGTTTGTCTGAGCCCGCCGATTTGTACGATGCGGCCACGCTGGCCGCTGACGCCGCCAGGGACCGCGACATGCTGCTTGCTTTTGCAGATGAGGCGTCTTCGGTGGAGCGGACAGACGACCCCAACCTCGCCGCCCTCATTGAAGAGTTAGCCGACATCGCAGCCGAGGCCGAGCGTGAGGGCATCGGAGACTCCGACGTCCGCAACAAGCGAAAGGTGCTGATCTTCAGCTACTACGCCGACACCGTGGAATGGATTTACGACCACCTCCTCGCAGCATCGGGGAGCGACCCCCGCCTTTCGTGCTATGAGGGGCGCATAGCTTGGCTGTCGGGGTCGTCGGGGGGCAGTAACGGCGACGGCGCTCTCGGCGGCAAGAAGTCGATCCTCTACGGGTTCGCCCCTCGCACCACCGGTGCTCCGAGCGGCTGCGACGACCGCTATGACATCGTCGTGACCACCGACGTGCTCTCAGAAGGGGTGAACCTGCAGCAGGCGCGTCACATCATCAACTACGACCTGCCCTGGAACCCGATGCGCCTAGTTCAGCGCCACGGACGCATTGACCGCATCGGTTCTCTGCACAGCGAGGTTTTTATCCGCTGCGTGTTCCCCGACGCCCTGTTGGACAAGTTGCTAGGGCTAGAGGAAAGGCTGCAGCTGAAGATTGCTCAGGCGGCGGCGTCAATTGGGGTGGGGGAGGTGCTGCCCGGGCAGGCCTCGGTCAACATCAACTACAGCGAGACCCGAGAGGAGATTGAGCGGCTGCGCAACGAGGAGGCAGACATTTTTGAGCGGGGCGGCATCGGCAGGGGGGTGCTCTCTGGTGAGGAGTACCGACAGGAACTGCGCAAGGCGTTGGAAGATTCGCAGCTAGCGGAGCGGATTGAAGAGCTGCAGTGGGGGTCGGGTTCGGGGATGGGGTCGGGCGAGGCGGCTGCGGGGGCAGGAGGGGGCACGCGGGGAGGGGGCGGATTTGCCCGGGCGAGTGCTGGAGGTGCTGACGGCGGCGGTCTTGGAGGGACTACTCGAGCTTGCGGCTACGTCTTTTGTGTAAGAGTGGGGGATAGGGAGCAGCCGCTCTTCCGGTATGTGGAGTACCCTGGGGCGCCTTTCTCGGGGGCGCTCTCTCGGGAGGCGTCTTTCTCGGGGGCGTCTTCCCCAGGGGTGACTTTTTCCGGGGCACCTTCCCCAGGGGCGCTCTCTCCAGGGGTGTTTTTCTCGGGGGCGCCTTCTCCGGGGGTGCTCTCCCCGGAAGCGTCCGCTCTAGGGGAGGGAATGGACTTTGGTTACGGTTCGGGGGCTGTTAGCAAAGACCCCCCTGCGGGGTTCGCCGCTCCCCCGAGCGTTGTGGACGAAACCCTTATTTGTCTTGATCACGCCCACCCTCCCGAGGGTATCGCCACTCCCCGTGTGCTGAGCGAGCAGGCCGCCGCCGGCGTGTTCGCGGCTTGGGAGGTCGCTCGTGCGGATGTGGTGGAGAAGTGGAATTTCCTCGCCGACAAAGCCAACCTCGAGCCGAAACTGCCCCGGGAACTCGAGCGTGCAGCCGAGATTCTCCGCAGTCACGCCCCTCCGAAACTGACGCGAGATGAGTTGGACAGCGCCCTAGACACGATTTGCGCCCCTTATCCGGAGCGCACCATCCGCACTTTTAGGGTGGCTAGGCAGTCGAGCGACGACCCTGGGGAGCAGGCCGAAGCCATCCTCAACGTTATCGAGGAACTGGGACTGCAGCCGTACGCAGCTCCCGAACCCCTGCCCGAAATCACCGAGGACGACGTCTACCTGGTCTGCTGGCTGGCTCTCAGCTAGGCTGCGCCCGCCTAGGTTGCGCACGCCGGCTGGCCGTCCTCGGCTGGCTAGCTCCAGATGTCAGTGGCAGCACGGCGGCCAGTCACCCCGCGGCAGCACGGCAGGTCACCCCAAAGATTCCGGAAGCTTTTCTTTGAGGGGCGTTTCGATCGGGTTGGTCGTCGAACCTGTTTGCTGTGGCGGAGATTCAGGGGGTTGAGCTGATTTTTCCATTGGTGAGGAAGCATCGAGCACGTTCCGGAGGTCGGGTTTCGACGGCTTGCTGGCTTGCGTGCTTGAGGGAGCGGGGTTGCTGGGCTTCGGCGCTTTTTGGCTAGGAGAGAGGAATTTTAAGAACAATTCCCGCACTTCCGTGAACCCCCTGTCCATCTTGGTGTCGGTTTTGTCAAAGCGTTCGTCGACTTTGTCGAATTTGTCGTCGACCCTGTTGAAGCGTTCGTCCATTGTGTCGTTGACTTTGTTGAAGCGTTCGTCGACTTTGTCGAATTTGTCGTCGACCCTGTTGAAGCGTTCGTCCATTGTGTCGTTGACTTTGTTGAAGCGTTCGTCGACTTTGTCGAATTTGTCGTCGACCCTGGCGAAGCCTGCGTTCATTGTGTCGTTGACTTTGTTGAAGCGTTCGTCGACTTTGTCGAATTTGTCGTCGACTTTGCCGAAGCGTTCGTCCATTTTGGCGTCGGTCTTGTCGAAGCGTTCGTCGACTTTGTCGAAGCGTTCGTCCATTTTGGCATCGGTTTCCTTGAAGCGTTCGTCGACTTTGGCGAAGCCTGCGTCCCTCTTGGTGTCGGCTTCCTTGAAGCGTTTGTCCATTTTGTCGTCGGTCTTGTCGAAGCGTTCGTCCATTTTGGCGTCGGTCTTGTCGGAGCGTTCGTCGACTTTGTCGAAGCGTTCGTCCATTTTGGCATCGGTTTCCTTGAAGCGTTCGTCGACTTTGGCGAAGCCTGCGTCCCTCTTGGTGTCGGCTTCCTTGAAGCGTTTGTCCATTTTGTCGTCGGTCTTGTCGAAGCGTTCGTCGACCTTGTCGAAGCGTTGATTGACATCTTTGCGAAACTGCTGAATCTCTACACGTTGGGCTTTGACATCTGTTTCCACAACTGCGAGCCGTTCACTGTGTTTGCTTAGCTGGAAAGCAAATGCGTCCTGCTTGCTGGCTAGGGTTTCGACTGTGCGGTCGGTCTTGTTTAGGTGGCGAAACATCCAGGCAAGGCAGACAAGGGCCGTGCCCCCGAGAATGATGTCGGCTATTCTCAGTGCAGTCATTGTTGTCCTTTCTAGCTTTCGTTAGCCGGGTCGTGGAGTCGTCCCAGCGACGCTTGCGACGGGAGAAGAGGAGTGTCTCGCCGCAGTTCCTGTTTTTCGGCCATTTCGGCAATGAAGGGCATCTAACGCCAAGTACGGCTTTGTTACGCATTGCTATGGAAGCAGTGCTGACTTCAGCCATGTGCTTAGTTTAGCACAACTAAACTGCTTTGCATCATAAATAGTTGATTTTTCTAAATAACTGAAAATAATTAAAAATACTGATATTGCTGTAAATATAGTAAATTAGCTGAATCAAAAGTCCCAAGTCCATGTCGCATCCCTCCGCAAGCCGCACCCTGCTGGACACCGGCGGGGGGATGGCTGGGGCGTGTCCCAAAATCCATGTCCACCCCCCTCCGCATGTCACACCCTCTGCAAGTTAAGCCTAGCTCTGGAGTCCTCCGGCAGCGAGTCCATGTCCACCACCCCCTCCGCATGTCACACCCTCTGCAAGGATAAAGAGGTTGTTGCTCATCTCTTAGGAGCGAGCGATTCATGCTGAAGGCGGCAGTCTGGTATTCGGTGCAACTTGGGCGACATCGGAGGCCAGACGGCGGCCAGGGCGAAAGGAGTTTTACGCAGACTTCCCAACCGACGGCGAGTATCGTGATGCCACGACATACGGCGGCCAGGGTGAAAGGAGTTTTATGCATACAGAAGAGTTGGCGGTTCTCGACATTGAGAGCACAGGTTTTTCCCATGACGACCGCGTGTGCGAGATAGCTGTCATCACCCTTGACAGCGAGACCCTTACCCCGATCGACGAGTTCTCCTCGCTCGTCAACCCGAAGCAGGACACCGGCCCGGCGTGGGTACACGGCATCACCAATGTAATGGTTGCCTACGCTCCGACGTTCCCTCAACTGCAGGAAGAGATCGCCTCCCGCCTCAATGGCAGGGTGCTTGTTGGCCACAATCTGCCGTTTGATCTCAGACTCCTCAAGCAGGAATGGGTGCGCTGCGGCGCTCACTTCTACCCGGGCAACGGGCTCTGTACCTTGTCGATGACCAAGGAGAAGTTGGTTTACGCGGCCAAGCGGCACGGCTTGGCGACCAACAACATGCACTCCGCCCTCGCCGACGCACGGTTGACCGCAAAACTCTTCGCCTTGCTCGTCAGGCGCAGAGGCTGGTTCGCCGGACGCAGGGACTGGGCGCAGCCCGCCGTCGTGAACCTAGGTATGCCGCCGCCGCAGCGTCCTCCGCGTCCTCGTCTGACCTGATTGAGTACGTTGAAGTCTCCACCGGGGGGAGGAGGGGGGGCTGGCCGCACCAGGGCAGTCTTTCCCGAGCAGCTAGAGGTGGAATTATGCTGAGGGCGCCCCAAAATAATTTGCCTGAAAGCCGCCAAACCCCCGTGAGCGCGCTGGAGAAAGTTTGCTGTCAAAAGAGATCCCTTCGGAGCGAACCGCCTTCGCCCCGCCCCGAACGCCCTAAGCAGCGAACACCCTTGCCCTGAACGCCCCCGCGGCGGCGAACGAAAGGAATGATCAGTGTACGAAGAATTGGCAGTAATCGACATAGAATCCACAGGTTTCTCAACAGAAGACCGGATTTGCGAAATCGGCATTGTGACTGTAGACGCCGACACGCTCACGCCCATCGACGAGTTCGCGTCGGTCGTGAACCCAGAGCGTGACACAGGCCCGGTGTGGATTCACGGCATCACCACGGAGATGGCCAGCAAGGCCCCTAGGTTTTCCCAAATTCAGGTGGAAATAGCCGAGCGGCTCAACGGGCGTGTGCTCGTAGCGCACAATCTGCTATTTGACGAGCGTTTCCTCAAGCAGGAGTGGGCGCGCTGCGGAGTTCGGTTCTATCCGGGCGAAGGCATTTGCACTCTGTCGCTCACGAAGGAGAAGCTCGCGCACGCCGCCCAGCGTTTCGGCATTGCGACCAACAACATGTACTCCGCCCTCGGTGACGCGAGAGTGACTGTGGAGTTGCTCACGATGTTGGACGGCGCTCGTGACTGGTGTCAGCCGGCCATCGTGGAGTCCGAGATGCCCCCTAAGCAGTTACAGGCGCACGCTCGTCCTATCCCGCCGCATATTGAGGTTTCCACGCTCTCAGCGCTGATTGCTGAAGCTCAATTTCCTTCCGACGACGAAAATGTTCTGGCGTACTTTGACAAGCTTGACGAGGCGATGGAAGACCTAGTTCTGACCGAGGTGGAGTCGCAGGAGTTGGCGCAGTTGCGCTGGACGATGGGCATTTCCCCCGAAGACGCAATCGAGGCGCACGAAGCTTTCCTGCGGGCGGTGATCGCTGCAGCCGAGGCCGACCACGTAATCACTCCGGCGGAGTACCGCGTGCTGACGGCGATTGCGTACGTGTTGGACTGTGAGACGGCGGAGATACCAGAGGTCTCAGGATTTTCGCCCGAGAGCGGTCAATTCTTGCGTGAAACCCGAATCGTTGCCTCAGGCGAGCCGTTTGATGTCGACGGTAAACCGATTAGCCGGGGCGAATTTCGCGCACGTTGCCACGCAAAGGGCATAGTTCACATTTCAGCGGTAGGCCCGAAGTGCGACGTGCTGGTGCTAGATGGCCTTCACCTCCACGCCGAAGAGGTAGCCGAGGCCGAGCGTCTAGGCGTCCCGGTCTTGACCTATGCAGACTTCGTCGGGCAGTACGGGGTATAGCGGAGTTAACAAGACACTAACTTGAGGAACTGATAGGAGAGTTGGCAGCAGCGCCCTCCGCGTCCTCGCCTCGATCTGCGGAGTTTAAGCCCCAGCCCTGGCGGAAGGCGGGGCTGGGCGCGCTCGAATAGGCTGGCGGTTCGACAAGGCTTCGGCAATGCCGTGCTGAGCCTGTTTTCGACCTCGACTTGGGTGGCTGAGGGGGTCTGACAGAAGCGCTGAGCCGCCCGACGAGCCTAAATCCCCTAGGCTGTCACAGGCGCTTGTTACTCTCGGTGCCGTGACGCCCGTCCTGCTCAAGCGCAAGATTGCGGTCAAGTACCGGCGCCCGCACCACGTCGACCTGCCGCACGTGGTGAAGTTCTCTGGCGGGCGGTCGTCAGCTGCCGTGGCCGTGGGTCTGGCAGAGGCTGGCGTCTTGAATCCCGACCGCGGGGACGTGGTGCTCTTCGCCAACACCTCCGCCGAGCACCCAGGCACTTACGACTTCGCCGCAGCAGTGTCACAGCTCTTGGAGGCCGAGTTCTCCTTGCCCACTCTGTGGTTTGAGTTCTGCACCGTGGAGGACGCTCGCCGGGGGGAATACCGCCGCTGTCCCTCTTATCGGCTGGTGCGCCCGGCGCCCGTCGAAGACGACCCTTGCGGGTACAGATGGCGCGGCGAGGTCTTTGAAGAGGCGCTGTCTTATCAGCAGATGCTGCCCAACCCGCATCAGCGGTCTTGCACGGCGAAGATGAAACTCCAGCCCTCCCACCAGCTATTGGATGAGTGGTTTTCCGGCGCCGGCGGGCCTGCACACTCCGGCCACTACAAGCCCGAGTCTTACTTGACTTCCGAGGAGATGGCGAGGGTCTATCGCCGCAACGGCGGCGTAGCCCCTGGAGAGAAGTTCCAGGATTGGGTGTCGTTCATGCTCGCTCAGCCGCCTAACCGCCCGGAACAGGAGTGGGCGGAGTTCACGTCGGCTGCGTCGGCCGCTTCCCCGCCTGTAGCGGTCGGGGAAGGACTCTGGGGTCGCCCGCCCACGGAGCACCTGACGCTTCTGGGCTTACGGGCAGACGAATCTCGGCGCATCGATCGTGTGATGACCCGTACACTCTTTGCTGAGGGCGCCGGTGGAGGCCGGTGCAGAGTCAAAAATCAGCCCCCTGGGGAGCATCCGTATTTTCCTCTGGCGGATTCGAATATGGACAAAAATCACGTGAAGGAGTTCTGGAAATCCCGAAGCCATGAATTCGATTTGGATATCCCCGAAGGGGCGGGCAACTGCGTGTTCTGTTTCATGAAAGGCACGCGTGATTTGGTAGTGGCTGCCCGCTCAGAAGATCCAAGGCGGGTGCAGGAGACCCCGTCCGACTTCGACTGGTGGGCGAACGTTGAACGCAAATATCGCAGGGAGGCCCCTTCTCGTGTCGGCTCCGGCATGACTAAGTTCGGTTTCCTGGGGGCGCGTGGGACTTCCTACGCCGAACTCGTAAAATCGCCCCCCCCCCCCCCTAATAGCAGCCGTTATGCAACAGGCACACCGGCCTGCGACTGCACGGATTGACAGGCGGGACAGTGGGTACCGGTTCGCCCCGTTTGCTCTTTCCGACAGGGGATTCCAACGACGGGTTTGCCACTCGAAACAGCGATAAGGGAAACCCCGAAAATGTCATCAGGGAATTGCTTCAAAATTGCCTTGACGCCCGCGTCGGGGATCGCCCCGTCGAGGTGGTGATCACCATCAGGGAAGTGCCGGTGTCCGACCTTCCCGCTCTCGACGACTACCGCAAGGCGTTTTATATGGCTCGCCAGCAGCGTGAGAAGGCGAACGCACTCTCGGTCATGGAGGAGCAGATCGTCGGAAGGATCGATGGTGTTCTTTCCTCGGAAAAGATGCGCGTGTTGTTCTGTCGAGACAACGGACATGGTCTCAACCCTGACCGGATGAGAAGACTCCTCAGCGAGAGCAACAGTTCGAAGGGGCGCGACGCGGGAGGGGCGGGTTCGGTGGGGCTGGGTCACATGACGGCGTTCTCCGCCTCCGACCTCCGCTATGTCTGCTACGCCGGACGGCATATTTCCCAGGACGCTTCCCTGCCCGATGAGTTGGCGACGATTGTTTCGGGGCGCGCCACCCTCGCTGCACACATGTGCAGCGAGCAGGAGGCCAGCGAGCGGGAGGACAAAAGCAAACTGCGCTCGCCTAAGGGGACGCTTGCCTACGATGAACTAAAACGCTTAGAACTCTTCTCCCCTGGTTTTGAGTTGTTGACCGAACCACCCTCGCTTCTTGACTCCGAAGTTCGCCAGATGGACTTCACGGGCGCTGTGGTGGCCATATGCGGGTTCGACAACTTCGCCGAGGAAACCGGTGCGGAGAACGTCGACTCCATATCCAAGGTTACGGTGTCTCACTTTCTTTCCGCAGTAGTGGACCGCCGGATGAGCGTTACCGTAAGCGATGAAATCACGGGGGAAATCCAGACGATCAATGCCGACAACATCGAGGAAAAGCTGAATCCCGACGGGAGAGAACGCGCTCGGACAGGCGTCGATTCCTTTCCTGACAAGCTCGTCTACAGGGCATACCACACCATCAGAAATGGAGAAACACTGGAAGATGTGGGCGGCGCCAAAGTTCTCTTTCGTCGACTAGAGGCAGGGCAGCGACCGCAGGTCAACGTCTTCAGAGACGGGATGTGGATAACTAAAAGCGCTCCTGGGTTGAAGCGCCCGGATTTCAACGGCTATCAGCCGTTTGACGCCGTGCTCTTGCCGGATAACTCAGATAACCCCAAGAACCTCTATGACCTAATCCGTTCCTCGGAGGGGCCGGATCACATGGAGATCAAACTTGAAGTTCTCTTCGAAGAAGAAAGAGATAACCTTCGGGGCTTGTTGAGCAAAGTCGCCGAGAATCTGAAAGAGGCGGCGGGGGAGATATCTGCTGAAACTTACGTCCCTCCAGGTTTCGCAGTGTTCCCGAATGAGCAGAGGAGGGACGCCGAAATGCTTCCCCGAACGCCGTCTAGGCGTCCTTCTTCCGACGATTCTAAGATTCTTCCTCCTCCTGATCTCAACCTGGAGCCGCCGTCTCCGAAGCCAAAAAGTCCTCGGAAGTCCGTGCCCAGAGCAGGAAATCAGGCTAGCGTGGCGCGCTCGCTAAGACCGCGCTTAGACTCATCTGGTCAAGTTTGCGGAGTCGAAGTCTGGATTGAGGAGCACAACCACGACCATCTCGGTATTCGGGTGTTCATAGACCCTGGTTCGGATCAGACCTGTGAGAGGCTTCTGCCTAGCAACTTTCTGAAGATAAACAGAGGAGATGATCCTTATGAAGTGGCCTTGGATCGAACTTCACGATATGTGTCGCTCGATTTCCTCGAAGAGGCTCTACCCGATTCAGTAGGGTTGTCTGTCGAACTCGTTCGCAGAAAAAAGTAACAGGCCGTGTATCCGCAACTGAGGTCGGATCAAACTAGCGCGGATTTCCCTGGTGCGCAATATGTGAACGAGGTTAGCGATGTGAAAAGGGTTAGCGCCTCAAGCAAAACCGCCAAAGTCACCAACCGCCTAGTCAAAGCCCAAGGTCTTATTGATTTGATAGAGGAGGGCAAGGCGAAGTGGAGTATCGAAGTTCGCTCTCCGGCGGCGCTTTACTCAAGAACATTCCTTACGAACCAACCGTTCAAGACGGTCAACTGGGATCCTCAGGAGACTGGATCTGAGGTATTCATACTCTCGGATTTGGTTGTGGTAGAAAATCTGATTTTGCCTACCGATCAGTTGAATTCGGCTTGGCATGCAGAACGCTGTCTGCACATTCCCGTTGGCGCATTGTTGGCTCGAGGCTCGATAGCTCTTACGAAATCTATCGTCTCTTCCATACTAGAGTTCAGGCAGAAGGAGGAACTCGACGGAGGGCTGATGGAAATCAGCGGACCTAACGATCAGTTCCAGTTCAGCGTTGACGTTGCCCCCGAGTTGTTTGCTCGTTGCAAGAGGAATAGGGACGTGAAGATAGCCGCACTGATCGGGGTAATGGGCAAGCTCCCCAAAGCCGCAAAAAGTTTTGATGAGGGAGTGAAACCTCCGGTTCTGCGAATTATACAAGACAAGCTGGATGAAGAAGGGGTCGCCACTTGGGAAAACTCCGAAGAGTATGACGCTGCGCTCGCAGCCACGGCGCTAGAGCCTTTCTTTGGGGAGAGAGAATGGGAGGAGGAGGAAGAGTGATTCCGCAAGAGGTGGATAATCATTTTTCTAGTTGGCAGAAAAGGGTGGTGCTTCCTAAAAAGCAAAGAACGAAGAACATAGAGGTGGCTCAGGCTCGACTGGCCGAAGTGGTGAGGGGCGGATCGAGGGCGTTGGTGGAGTATCTCCTGGCGGAGTTGGGGTTGGACGGCACTCTGTCGTATGACGCGCCGATGCTTCCTAGGCGTCTGACCGCTGGGGAGGCTGACGACCCTCCATCTCAACTCGCAGTGGAGATTGCTGATGCGTTCTCTGATGCAAATCTTCGGGACAACGCCCGCCCTGTCACCCCGGCGCAAGCCATCCGGCCGGTTTTCTGGACGATCTCCCACGTTCAGTGGTTGAAGAATGGCTTTCTAGAGACAGACTGGGTGCGGGGACTCGAGCGTAGTAACGACGACGCCACCGCCCGAAACGTCTGCAGAAAGTTTGGGGGTCTGCAGCATATAAGGGGGAGAGTTTCCGTCTTGCGCGACTGCCCCATCTCTAGAGCGTGGTGGAGGGTGAGGATAGCAAAGCGGGTCGCCGAGGCGTCGGAAGGCCAATTGACTGTAGAAAATGCTCATTCCACGCTTCGTCAGAGTGCATCGTGGGAGGAAATAATAGGAGGTTGTGTTAAAAACGTTGCGGTAATCAATGAGCCTCGAGCCTTAGCCGCGATTTGCACCAACATACACAATAACTTCCGCATCGCCCCGCCCAAGAATTACGCTAGAGATATAGCCCGCGAGCTAGCTCGTCACAGCAACGTATTAAGCCTGCATGTAACTCCGTTTAAGGAACTCCTTCGCATCTGCGAGGAGGCTTCCATCGACTTTTACGCTAAAGACGTAGAGCCCGATGAGGCCGAACAGGATGAGGAAGCGTCAGAATACTAAACCTGCCGAAATTTATTTTAATCATTAAGAGTTTCCGAAGACAATTTAATGTGGGGTATATCGACTTTTAGCCGCTTGCCTCACTCTTTGGGGAACAGGAGAGGGACAACGCGTTCGTTATCACAGTTCATGGTTCTTGAACGGTCTGCATTTTGTTCGAAGAACTCTCTCGAACTCAAACTTTCTGATGGGTTCGGCTGCTTGGAGTTTCTTCACACTTTCTTCTAGCGTCAATACTTCCCAGTGTCCTCTGACTAGCTTGAAATTATTGTTAGAAGTTTGTGCAAGCTCTGGTACCATCCAAATCAAATCTCCTTCCGAGATATCACGTTTGGTTGCCTCACGATTTGGCGTCTCACGCGTTGGGGAGATTGATTCAAAAAACGGTTTGTCAACAGCAACAGCCATTTTTGAACCCCAACGCCGTAATAATGGGACTTTAATCTCCAGTTGAGGAAGCAGCCGTTTTGCTCCCGAAGACCGCCAGTCCGGCCTTCTGTGCCCTTTGGGGAATGGTGGGGCCTTGTTGAGGTCGCTTTGCAGAGGAAGTATGTCGCTTTCCATTCCTGGTCCCGAGAAATAGACAGCCTGGATTTCGAGTCCGTACCATTCTATATTGTTGTCAGTTTCTCTGCAGATAACAATATCGATTTTTCCTGCTGGCTTGTTCGTCTCAATGCTGTGCATGAAAGGCACCTCACGAGCAACTAACGTTTCTTTAGGGGAAAAACCAACAATGTCGATAAGCCAACTGATTAGCATCTGATGTTGTTCGAATCGGTTGGGGCAAACTATGACAGGATCGCCGGTTGCTTCCCCAACTCTATCTGCACCAGTGGATGAGTACGGAATGATTGAGCACACGCCATGTTTTTTGCTGCATGAAGGATGCTCTTTCTGAAAGGGACAGATGAGTACGTCGTTATTGTTGAGCGCAGAATTAGCTAGTCTTGCTCTTTTATCAGGGGCTAATTCTTTATAAGAGTGTCCATACCATTCACATATCCCATATCGGGATCTTGGATTTTGTTGACTAACCACAGAAGACTTGACGTGGTGTGATGATGAGTTCAGTGTTGTGGGTGTGGTGGGTGGTTTTCATTTTGACGTGGACCGCGTGAAAACGGTGTTTGGCAATGAGGTCAATGACTTCTTCGGAGGCGTCGTAGGTCATCAGGAAGTCGATTTTTGAGTCGGCGAGTATTTTGAACAGCCGGGCGTGGTTGATTTGGTTGTGCGAATAAAGCCTTTTCCCAGCCTGCTTGCCTCCATTGGCTGTGTAAGGAGGGTCTGCGAATACTGCTAGGCCTGGGGTTTCGGCGTGTTCTTCTAAGAGCGCAAGCCCGTCGGTTTCTAGGAAGGTGATCCGATGGGAGTTCTTGTTGATGTTGTCTAGGCGTTTGGAGAGCGTTTCTGGATACCAGCGCGACGTCAATCCCTTACCATTTTCGCCGTATCGACTCAATGCAGCACCTTCTGCGAGAATGCCACCACGCCTCGTTCGATTCAACACTAAAGTGCGAAATCCGTGTGCGAGGATATCGTCTTGTACGGGTTTTCTAGCGAGAGACATTACCGATTCGCGAGTCGGTTCGAATGTCAGTACACGGGCTTTGAGTTCATCGCCATGATGGAGGGCAGCATGCCAGAAGGCGGAGACATCGGGATCCCTCTCGGCCATCAAGGCTTCTGTTACTAAATCCTCAGCAACGGCGGTTAGCGAGACGATTGCGCCGCCACAAAATGGTTCGAGAAGCAAACTTGGACGTTCCGGCATTGACATCAGCCACTCGCGGATGTGGGGCACTAGCCATGTTTTCCCCCCTGGGTAGCGCAAAGGACTCCGTTGTGGCACCGATGCTACGTTTGCTGCGGGTATGCGCGAAACTTCAAAAAGAGCGTCAAAGTGGTCTCTGGTTGTATTAGAAGTGGATTCGGGCGCCGTGAGTGTCAATTTAATGTCCGCGAGTTGTCTGAGATAATTCTAAACTCGATCAATCATTGGGCTTACTTATGTGTGCTAGGTAAGGCGTCGAGCATTGAACGTCAAACTGTTTCGGAAATTCTCTCAGAAATTCGTTGGCGTTTCTTGGGGTTTTGCTTGCGTAGCATTGCCTCGTATAGATCATAGGCAATGTCTGATATCATTCTAGCTGTAGCTAGTAATTCGTTTGAATGTTCGTAGCCGGTCGATAGTTTGCTTTGGGCTTTCTCGAGTGCCCGCTTGGCATTGAGAAGAGATTTCTCAAATACATAAGAAGGTGAGTGACATTGCTCGTAGGCAATATCTAGAATTCCGTGAGAACGCAGAGCAGCTAGCCCTTCTTTGTTTCCCATCACTCTGTCAAGTTTTCTTAAATCAGGGTTCTGGGATCGTATTAGCGGTTGTATTTCTTTTTTCTTGCTACCATACAACCACAGAAAGAGCTCTTCTAGTTCTGCTCGTTTTTCGGTTGGTACAGGCTCTTCGGCTTCTTCGCTTTCCGATTTTATACCAATAAACTCGGACATACCATCATAATCGATTCCTGTATAAAGATGCGAAATAGAGAAATGCCTGTGCCACCTGTCTTCACGAGCGAAGACTTTCATACTTTCAGCTTGTTCGATTATCATCAGACCGCGATACAGTCTCTGGGCGGTTTTGTGGGTATCACCGATCTGCTTGGCGATTTCTTTCAAGGGGACGCCAAAATTGCGGTGCACGTCGGCTATGTACTGCGACTTTGCATAACTGGTCCACTTCGCCGGGCCGTTTACATGCTTGAAGCCGAGATATTGCCAAGCGCCTTGGCGAGTTGAAAAAACTACTGGCAGTTTGTCGAGATTGAGGTGTTTGTTTTTGTCAAGGGTTGGGACCTTGGGGGCGAGTTCTTTGAACTGGTCAGGATTTTGTAAGATTTTGACAGCGGCAAGCCTTCGGTTGCCTTCAATTACGACGTTCTTGCCACTTTCTTCCACGCATATGACAGGTTCGTGTGGGAAGAAACCGCTGGTTGCTATAGACATCAGGACTTCCCTAACGTCCATGGTCTCCCACAGCAATTTGATCATGTCTTCCTCGCTGTTCCGACCGCTCAAGTCGAATTCCACCATTCGAGGATTCTTGAAATCAAAACTCAAATCTTCGGTATTGATCCATTTGATCGTTGAATTATCCATCGGTCTCCTTTAGCAGAAGGTGTTGCTGGTTTGCATGCCGACTTTAGGGCGTACGGCGCTCTCCGTGCTCTTAGCCAGAACTCGGCGCCTTCAGCGCTCTACGTGCAGGCGGTCTCCTTGGGGGCCGAGCACTAGGTCGCGCGTTGCGTCGGGGACGTGATCGCGGGGCACGGGGGAGAGCGCCTCCATGAACGTGCATCCCCCCTCTGAGTAAAGCTCGTGGTAGACGCCTCGGTTGGCCACCGACACATCACCGACGCGCAGATGGCGGGTCTCCTCGCCAATCGTCATCGTCATCTCGCCGTCTAGTATTGCGATTATCTGCTCGGAGTGTTCGTGGTTGTGACGCTCGACGGCCGTTCCGGGGTCGTAAGTGACCCGGCACATCATCACCTGCTCACCGCCAATGGCGTGGATGTTCACGCCGGCGCGCAACTCGTGGGAGGCCACCCCGTTCCAGGTTCGGAATGCGCTTTGGTGTTCTTCAGAGTCAGAACTCATCTATCCGCTCTCCACGCAAGCCCGGCGCCCACGGTGTTTATGGAAATCTCCTCATCGAAGATGACGTGCTTGCCTTCACGGCGCGGCTCGCCTCCACCGGAGCGTTTCTCGTCTAGAGCGCGCAGCACCCGCTCCGGTGTTATAGGCAACTCCGTTACCCACACACCCACGGCGTCGTGCACGGCGGTGGCTATGGCCGCTGGCTGGGGATTGTTGGCCATCTCGCCTATCCCCTTGGCGCCGTACGGCCCGTCGACGGACGGGTTCTCAATGATCACGTTCCGCATCTCGGGCAAGTCGGCGCTGCTAGGAGCGAAGTACCTGCCAAAGTCGCCTGCCCTGTTGTCCACGGAGGGGTAGTAGGGGTAACTGTCCTCCAGCACTCCCAAGCCCAGACCCATCATGGCTCCGCCCTCTATCTGGCCCTCTAGCAGAGCAGGATTGATGGCGCGCCCTACGTCGTAAGCCTGGATGAGGCGCACGACGCGAACCTCCCCCGTCTCGTCGTCTACTTCCACGTCCGCAGCACATGCGGCATAGGAGATGGCGGCGTGGGGCGGGCTGTCCACCGCACCGGTGGAGGAGTCCACGATGGCGGCGTAGGGGTTCAGGTGCGCTCCCGTGCCGGTAATCAACTCGCCGTGGGTCCACGTGGCTGCGGCAGCCACGTCTCCCACCCCCATGCGCTTCGACGGAGCGTCCTTGGCAAAAACTTCGCCGTCGGTGAGCTCGAGGTCGTCCGGGCTGATCTCCATCTCCTGGCTTGCCACCTCCAGAATCCGCTCTCGCACTCTCTGCGCCGCCTTCAGCACGGCCTTGCCCGCCACGAAGGTGGCTCGGGAAGCGAACGTGCCGGTGCACACCGGAGAGGAGTCGGTGTTGGAGTTGTCAAAGGTGACCCAGTCGTACGGGACGCCGACGGTGTCGGCCACGATCTGCGACTGGATCGTCTTAGAGCCGTTGCCGATGTCTGTGGTGCCGGAGAAGACGTCGATCCTCCCGTCTGGCTTCACCTTGATCCAAGCCTGCGAGGGATCCCCGTTCTGGTTCATCCCTGTCGGGTACTCAATGGATGAAATGCCGTGACCTTTATGTATGGCCATTAGTGGTCCTCCGAATCGCTTTGTTGGGCAACTAAATGATCGGGCAGCCACTCCCCTGACCTTCGCTCACGGGTGGCGCCTGCGTACGCCGGGGCGAGTTCCGCTTCGGTGGCATCGGAGATGGCTTGCAGCACGTCGACCGTGGACGGGTCGGTGTAGGAGATGCCGTTGGGTGAGGTGTCGCCGATGCGGTTAGCGTTCTTGAGCCGCAACTCGAACGGATCAAGAGCCAATTCTTCAGCGATCCGGCTCATGTGAGTCTCAACGGCGAACGACACCGAAGTCACCCCGTAGCCCCTCATGGCCGTAGTGGGCACCCTGTTAGTGAAGATCACGTAGCCGTCGAAGTGGAGGTTGGGAATGGTGTAGGCGCCGGTGTGATGGAAGCTGTGTTTTGTGACGCCGTAGGGGGAAAAGCGCGCGTAAGCGCCGGCGTCGTGCAGGGTGAGCATCTTGCGTCCGAGAATCCAGCCGTCGCTGGTCACGGCGTCGATGATTTCCATGTGCCAGGGAGCCCGAGTGGATGAGCACAAGAATTCTTCCTCACGCGTCCAGCGCCACTTCACGGGACGTCCGGACTTCTGGGCCAGCAGGGTGCAGACGGTCTCCGTAGCCGTATCTACCTTGCCGCCGAAGCCTCCGCCCACTGTGCCTCCTATGAACTTCAAGCGGTTCAGCGGAATTTGCAAGTGGGCAGCCACTACCCCCATGGAGAAGTAGAGGGCTTGCGTGCACGAGTAGATGGTGAAGCGCCCGTCGGGCTCAGGCACGCTCAAACACACCTGCGTCTCAATGGGCATCTGCTCTATGGCGGCAGGCCGGTACACGCCGCTTATGATTTTGTCGGCTTGGTCGAAAGCCGCCTCTATGTCGCCCTTGCGGATCTGCCGTCGATCCATGTCGTCCTCAAAGTGGGGGTAGACAGTGCCCCAGTGGTGAGGCTTGGCGACGTCAGCGTCGAACGCCTTGCGCACGTCAAAGAGGGCTGGCTTCGGTTCGTAGCTGATATCAATGGCGGCGACGGCGTTCTCAGCGGCGTCTGGGCTCTCTGCTGCCACCACTGCTATGGGCTGACCTTTGTAGCGGACGTCCTCACTCGCCAACAGAGGTTCGTCGGCGGGTATGCCAAGAGCGGAGAGGTGTCCGTATTCCAGCAGCGGTACATCAGCGTGGGTAATGACGGCGTGGACGCCAGCTGAGCGTTCCGCTCTGGAGGTGTCTAGGTGTGTGATAGCGGCGTGGTCGTGGCTGGAACGCAGGGCCTTGGCCCAGAGGGTTCCCTGAGCGCGGACGTCATCAACGAAGGTCGTGCGTCCGGTTGCGTGACCGACTCCGTCGTAACGGGGGAGTCGTGCTCCTACGGCTTTCATTCGGTCTCCTCCTTAGGTTGGGTTTGATGGAAAGTTAGGGGTCTCCGGTCTCGGCGCGTCCCTAGAAGCGTCTTGGCCAGATGCTCTTGGAATGTGGAATCGACATTTCGGGATGCCTTGGCTAGCTGTGCAGGATGGTGTGCGGGCTATTAGCTACGACCGAGATGTCGAAGTCGCCGTCGCGGCTAGCAGCCGCTGCCTCCACGGCGTCTATGATCTTGAGGTATCCGGTGCAGCGGCAGACGTGGCCTGCTAGCGCCTCGGTGATCTCCTCTCGGCTGGCGCTTCCGCCGCCGTCGAGGTAGGCGGTGGCGGCGACGATCATCCCAGGGGTGCAGAAGCCGCACTGCGCCGCGCAGTGGTGAACGAAGGCCTGCTGGACAGAGGAGAGGTTCTCTGGCGTACCTAGCCCTTCCACAGTGGTGACGGAGGCGCCGCTCACCGCTGCGGTTGCGGTGAGGCAAGAACGCCGCGGGGATCCGTCCACGAGCACAGTGCAGGCTCCGCATCCGCCGTTCTCGCATCCTGCCTTCGGGCTGAGGATGCCCAGTTCTTCCCGCAGCACCGTCAGCAAAGGGGTGAGGGGCGGGCTGTCAATCGGGGTATCTACGCCGTTGAGGTCGATCATCATTGTCTCGCCTGCTTTCACGTTTGAACCTCCAGTTCGGATAATACTCGCTTGACTAGGGCGGGGAGGCTGCGACGCCGATACCAGCCCGAAGCCAGGGGGTCGTCGGCTGGCTCCACCTCGGAAGCTGCCGATTCCCCGGCGGCTTCGGGGTTGCTCGCAACCGCTTCAGCAGCCCGCAGCCGAATCCCCACGGGGCCGAGGCCCACTGCGGCTAACCTCACCTCTCCTCCGAGAGTACGTACGCCAGCGACCGACATCACCGTGAAGTGGTGAGCGTGCGGGCGTCCGAGGCTGGCGAAGGCTCCCGCAGCGGGTCTAGCCTCTTCGGACGTCTCGTGGGACGGCCCTCTGTTGGGGGTGCGGTGGTCGTCTGTGGGGTTGCTCTCGTTCATTTCTAGGGGTGCTGCGAAGCAAACTTCGAGCAGTAATCTGCCCTCGCGTGCTGCTAGGAAGTCCTCTAGCGGCTCGTTCCGCTTTCCGCCTGATCCCACAGAGATCGCCGATGCATTGAGAGCTAGCAGCGGCGCCTGCAGGTCGCCGAAACCTGCGGGGCTGCACAGGTTGCCTCCGAGCGTGGCTGCCGAGCGAATCTCCGTGTCACCGATCCCGGCTGCGCAGCGCCCGAGCGGAGGAGGCATAGAGCAAAGGGTGTCCACGGCGGTCATCGCACCTACTCGCAGAACGCCCTCGGACTCTTCGACGAAGTCAAGTCCTGCGTCCTGGAGCATCAACACCCGCTCGGGTGAACTACTGCCAAGGTGCAGCTCCGGCACTAGCAGGGTTCCCCCCGCTAGCACGCGTACCCCCTCGCCGTTCCCAAAGATCTCCACTGCTTCTTCGGGCGCTCCGGGGCGGAGCAACTCGGTACTCACTGCCATAAGTTCTCCCTTCAACTTAGATGGTAGAGATATGTAGAGGTATAGAGATAGTAGACAATTCTTACTTCAAATGCAGGCGGTGCGACCCAATCGGCCATCAGAGGCATCCATAATCAAGCCCCAAGCGGCCATCATCAAGCCCGTCTAGCAGTTTGGATCTCCTTGCTAGGCGGCCATCAGATGGTGACACCAAAGAGTCATCATCAAGCGATTTTGCTTCTTTCGCCTTGGCCGCTTTGGCGGGTGATGAAGACTCTGCGCCGTGCATGAGGGGGGAAGCGGGAATGTACGCGCCAGGCGGGTTGAGCAGAAGCCCATGTACGAGTTCGGCGTGCATGAAGAAGGGGGAAGGGGGGTAATGTACGCGCCTTCTGCTGGCCGCGAAGTTTTTCTCTGAATTTTCTTGCTAAGCTTCAGGGGGAGTCTTCTCTAAGTAGATGCTTGCCTAAGCGCAGCCACCCGAAAACGAGACAACCTAACAACCAAAGGGATTGACATGTCGGACGTCAAAGCACATTCGGACGCTATTCGTGAGTTAGTAAACCCTGAGGAGGAGGTGAAGAAACTCGCTTCTGGGTTTACGTTTACTGAGGGCCCAATTTGGCACCCCAGAGATCATCATCTGCTGTTTTCAGATATGCCTGGCGACGTTCGGCGCCGCTACACCCCAGGCGAGGAAGTGGAGGAGGTCATGCGCCCGTCCAACAAGTGCAACGGCATGACTTACGACTCGGATCTCAACCTCATCGTCTGCGAGCACGTCACTTCCAGCCTGATACGCGAGAACACCGACGGCAGCCGGGAAGTCCTAGCTTCGCACTTTGATGGCAAGGAGTTGAACAGCCCCAACGACGTGGTGGTCGCCTCCGACGGCTCCATCTACTTCTCCGACCCCTGGTACGGGCGCATGCCGGGCTTCGGCGAGGAGCGTGAACGGGAGCTGGGCTGGCAGGGGGTCTTCCGTGTGCCCCCCGACGGGAGCGCTCTTCAGTTGGTGGTGCCCCGCGACGAGTTTGAGCAGCCCAACGGGCTCTGCTTCTCGCCCGACGAGTCCTTGCTTTACATCAATGACACGCCCCGGGCGCTCATCCGCGTCTACGACGTGAATCCGGATGGAAGCTTGAGCGGGGGACGCCTGTTCTTTGAAGGCATCGGCAGCGGCGTGATCGAAGAAGGCATCCCAGACGGGATGAAGTGCGACGAGTTGGGAAACATCTGGGTGACCGGGCCTGGCGGGGTGTGGGTAATCAGCGTAGAAGCTGAGCACATCGGCACTATTTCGATACCCGAGAACGTCGGAAACCTCACCTGGGGCGGAGCTGGCTGGCACACACTTTTCATGCCGTCGAGCACTTCCTTGTATTCGATTGACACGAAGGTCGGCCCTCGGAGGGAGCCGTACATGGGCTAAGGAGCGAGGCGAGGTCAGGGAGTTGCAAAAAACCTTGGCTTGGACTTGCGGCGAAGAGCGACTTGCGACAAAAAACTAGAGAATTGAAGCGGCAAACCCGGAGACGTATCCAAAAATTTAGCCAAAGAGAACAAGGAGAAACAGCATGAGCGATTTGAATCTTGACGCGGGCCGTTGCGCTCTCATCATTCAAGACTTGCAAAACGACGTCATCACCGAGGGAGGTGCGTTCGGGGAGTCCGGCTCGCCGACGCACGCAGCGGAACAGAACGTGGTTGCTAATGTCATCAAGCTGGCCGAGGTCTGCCGCAGCCTAGGCGTCCCGGTTATACACGTTTGGTACATCGTGGAGCCAGGCGCCCCTGGCCTGAAGCTCAACGCGCCGCTCTTTGAGGGGGTGAAGGACACCGGCGCCTTGGTGCGCGGCAGTTGGGGGGCGGCGGCTGTCGACGGGCTGGAGGCTCAGGAGAGCGACTTCATCGTGGAGAAAATGCGTATGAGCGCTTGGCAGGGCACCAAGTTGGAAAGCGTCCTGGCGGGTACCGGCAGGGACACAGTGATTGTTACTGGCGCTTGGACGAACATGTCGGTTGAGCACACCGCCCGTACCGGAGCGGACAAGGGCTACCACATGGTCGTGCCTGAGGACGGGTGTTCTACGATGAGCGCCGACTGGCACAATGCATCGGTGAACTACGCTCTGCAGAACGTCTCGGTGGTGACCGATGTTGCCTCTGTAATAGGGGCGCTTGGCGGCTGAACTTGTCTTTGGCTGAACAGAGAGTCAGCATTCCCCGAGAGTGAGCGGAGCAACCCGAGGGTGAGCGGACTAACGCTGTATAAAGCCTGGAAGGTATCAAGCTTGGGAGTTTGATGGCGGTCGACATCGACACTGACATTGACACTGACGTCGATTCAACGCACTCCGACTTAGGCGATAGCCGCGCGTCTGCCTACTCACGTTTGGCAGACCGATCTCAGTCCCATTTCCGCCGAATTCGGTCGATGGGCTGGAAGCAGTTGACGCCGCGCCTGTTGCTGGCAGCGGTCCTGATTTTTATAGCTGTCTGGATACTCTTTTTCACTCAGAGCAGTTCAGCTCAAGCGGTGATCTATGAACCTGGCAGGTTCCTGCGCACCATCCTCGACTCGATCACGAACGCAAGCCTGTATTTCATAGTGGCGTCCGGGTTCACTCTCATCTTCGGGCTGATGCGCACGGTGCAGATGGCCCACGGGTCGATGTTCCTGCTAGCCGGATACATTGCTTTGGAATTTCAGCGCAACTTCATCGGAACCAACCAGGGCATCTCCCCCGATGACGTAAGCGCTTCCAACTGGCTGGTTCCGTTGATTCTGGCGGTCTTGATCGTGAGCGGCTTTGGGTTAGTGATTCAGCAGGTTTTTCTCCGATGGAACGCTGGTCAGGACTTGCGTCAGGCCATCATCACGATCTCAATCTCGGTGATAATGGCCGATCAAATGACCGCCAACTTCGGCGGCATAGCGAAGGACATTGCCTGGACGGGCGTAATTCACGGTTTCGTTGAGACGGAGAATTTCCGCTACGCGATACACCGTTTTTTCATAATCGGTGTAGCCCTCGGGGTGGGGGGGTTGTTGTGGCTGCTTTTGAAGAAAACTCGCACTGGCTTGGTTATACGAGCCGGAGTGGACGACACTGGGATGGTTCAAGCCCTGGGAATAAACGTGCAAAAGGTCTTTGCCTTTGCTTTCGTGCTCGGGTCGGCACTAGCGGCGTTAGGCGGTGTGATCGGTGGCTCTCAGGCCAGCCTGGCTCCCGGGGTTGATGCGCTGTGGCTGCTTCACTCCCTGGTGGTGGTGATTATCGGCGGAATGGGTTCGCTCTTGGGCGCAGCGATGGGTTCGCTTCTTTACGGACTGGTTACGGGTCTGGCTCCTGCCTATCTGCCTGCCAGCCTCACCAACTATTCCATCATCGCCACGTTCGCAGTGCTAGCCATCGTCTTGGCGCTGCGACCCTATGGAATGTTTGGAAGAGCTGAATGAACCTGGCGAGACTAGCGGAGATCTTCACGGGGAAGGCTCGCCCCAGTGCCCCGAGGGACAGCTATTCACAGCGCACGAAGCAGATCGCAGTCATCTCTTTGGCTGTTCTTCTTTTGGTGGGACTGCTTCAGTCGTTCACTCCGGGGATCTTCCGTCACTTCTTCGTGGACTTCGTGCTTACGCACTCCCTAATTCTTGGAATTGCCGCATCCAGCCTCATTTTTCTTTCCGCATATGGGGGCATGATTTCCCTGGCCCAGGTTCTCATGTACGGGCTGTGCGGATTTGTGGTAGGCAACTCCGTTACGGCAGGGGGAAGCAAGGGATTGAACCTCGGATTAAATCCCTGGGTGGGGGTCCTCATAGGCGTAGCGGTTACGACGTTAGTGGGCTTCGTGTTAGGGGTGATCTCCAGTCGTTCCAGCGGTCTTTATTACCTGATGATCACCTTGACTTACGGCGTGATTGGCAATTACTTCTTCGGACAAGTCACCCAACTCTCGGGCTTTGGAGGCATCAATCAGGTCAGGGTGCCCGGGTTTATTGGAGAGCCGCACGTTCCCACCAATCCTGAGCGCATGTTCTACACGACCCTAGTGGTGGCTGTGTTTGTGTACCTGCTGCTGCGTTACGTGTCTAGGACGCCGTTCGGGCTGACTCTCCAAGGCGTTCGCGATGATCCGGTGCGAATGAACTCACTGGGCTACAACGTGGCAATGCACCGAGTTTGGGCTTTCACGCTCTCGGCGTTCGTGGCCTCGCTCGCCGGAGTGCTTTACGTATGGGAATGGCGTTCCATTAGTCCTACGACCATCAACCTGTTCGGAATCATCGACTTGCTCGTTATTGCCGTAATCGGTGGAATTCTCATGTTGGAAGGGGCTTGGCTGGGGGCGTTCGTTTTTGTCGCCCTAGAAAGCTACGTTCGAGACGTCCTGTTGCTGAATAACTGGATTTCCGAAGACAGGTTCCGCACATTAGTAGGCGCAGTCGTTCTTGTACTGGTGTTGGCGTGTCCGGAGGGGTTGGCGGGTTTGCGGCGCGTCCCCTTCGCCATCCCCACGGCGGTGATTGGCGGGATCATTTGGGGAACTGTGGGAGGGTTTAAGTTGGGAAGCGGCGGGGCTATTTCGGGGATAATCGTAGGGGCAGTGGCCGGGATTGGGTTTGCGGGGTTGGTGAACGCTGCGAGGAAACTCAACTGGACGGCAGGGCTCAAGAGGTTGAGGAAAGCCGAGTTGCAAATGTCGAGACCTAAGGCAGACTGATTAAAGGAGGGATGATGAGCAAAACAACATGACCATTCGCAAAACTGCGGATTATCCTTTAGTCATAATCATAAGGACTGGTTCATTTTCTCGGTGAAATTGGATTGGTCAAGCAATCGCATTAGACATACGAATTGCCACTAGACAAGAAAAATTAGATAAAGATAGCTAGGTAGAAATAACTAGACAGAAATGGAGGAGTTTTGAAACTCTTTGAAAGAAAAAAGGTTTGGCTGAAAGTTCTGACCGCTTCGTTGGCACTTTCGCTCGTTGCCGCCTCATGCGCATCCAGTGCTGATGAGGCGCTGCAAACTGCTACAGATGCCCAAGAAGCAGCGGATGCCGCTGCCGCTACAGCTGGTGGATTGCAGGCAGCCATAACCGAGGCTCAGGCTCAAGCAAGGGCGGCTCAGGCAGCTGCGGAGGTGGCTCAGGCAACTGCGGAAGGCAACGTGGAGGCGCTCGCAGCGGCGCGCGCTGAACTTGCCGCCGCCAACGCTGAGCTCGAAGCAGCCCAGATGGCAGCAACCGAAGCCGCCGCTGCTGCTGCGGCAGCGGAAGCAGAAGCCGCCGCCGCTCGGGAGGAAGCAGAAGCCGCCGCCGCTCGGGCGGAAGCCGCAGGTACCACGGAGATTAAGTTGGCGATCCTTTCTGACTGTGAGGGTGCCTTCGGGGCGTTCCACGAGCAGGACGTCGGCGGCGTTGCCACGGCATTTGCCGAATACGCAGGTGCGGAGATTACCGACCGCAACAAGCCCACTGCGGGCTTCACCGGCGCTTCGGTAGCGGGCGTACCTGTGAATCTGGTAGGCATAGGCTGCGCAGACGACACGGCGGAGGCGGCCCTTCGCGAGACTCGCAGGCTCATGGAAGATTTAGGAGCCGACATTATGATCGGCCCGCTTTCGGGAGACGAGAGCATAGCGGTGGCTAACTACGCAAAAGACCACCTGCAGCAGACCTTCATCAACGGAACAGCAGGAGCGCAGGACACTACTCTTACTGTGCGCGCCCCCAACTTCTTCCGCTTCAACGGTGACGGCGCTCAGTGGAACGCTGGTCTAGGCGACATCGCCAAGAACGAGCTTGGGTGGGAAACTGCCGCTGTGATCGGCGACGACTACAGTTTTGCCTGGACGTCGATGGCAGGTTTCATAGCCGAGTTCTGCGCCGCTGGTGGAGAGATCACATCCCGTGTGTTCCCGCCGCTGAACGAGACCAACTACTCAGGGTTCATCGAGCAACTTCCCGACCCCGACGAGGTGGACGGCTACTTCTGGGCAGTCGGCGGCGCTGGTCTTATCCCGGCGTTGAAGGCATTTGAGGACGCCAAGGGTTCAGTGGAAGGCTCTCAGCACATCGGCAACCTCTTCTGGGGCACCCCAGGCCAGTTTGAGCAACTCGGCGGCAGGGTTGACGGTTCTTACGTGGGAGGCTTCGGAATCGCAGGCGACCTCAAGACCGAAAACGCCAATAAGCACATGCAGATAATCACGCGCCACTTCGATGAGATACCGTTTGGGGGCGATCCCGCTCCGGCGGCGAGTGCTCACGGCAGCGGGTTCTTCCTGAACTACTTCAACGCTGCTTGGGCTCTCATCCAAGCGCTTGAGGCTGTGAACGGTGACCTTTCCAACGACCACGCTGCTTTGCGGCGCGCTCTTTCTAATGTGGTGCTCGACGGCGCTTTCGGGCGGATCAGCCTCGACGAGAACCGTCAGGCCATCCAGGACCAGTTCGTCCAGCAGATTTACACGGACGACGAGGGCAGCCTTGCCGTCAAGACGGTTGCTTACATCCCCGAGGTAGACCAGACTTTCGGCGGGACTTTCGACGGAGATCCCACCCCGAGCAGGGAGTACCCGCCCTGCGAGGAGCGCGATATTTCCTGGATAGGCAACGCCCGTACAGTGGTTGACGGAATTATCGAGTAATCGAATTCAGACCAAAGGCAAGTAGACACCGCCGAGTAATGCCAGCCACAGCGCAAACTGCTGCAGACGCTCAAGCCGTTCTGCGTCTAGCTGGCGTGAGCATGAACTTCGGCGGTGTCCGCGCCCTGAGCGACGTAGATCTAGACGTTGCTCAGGGCGAGCGCCTTGTAATCCTGGGGCCGAACGGGGCTGGCAAGACCACCCTGTTCAACGTGATTGCGGGAGACCTCCAGCCCACCGAAGGCACCGTGGAGGTGGAGGGGTTGAGGGTGGAGAAGCTTTCAGCGCGTCGCCGTCCCGAGATGGGGATGTCGCGCACCTATCAGCGTTCTCGTCTTTTTGGGGGGCTTACCGTGGAGGAGAACCTCTACCTGGCGATCCTTGGGAAGGAAGGGAACCACTTCCGCCTTGCCATGACTTCCCGCGACGCCAAGTACATGCGGTTGGCACGCGCTGCTGCGGAGAAGGTGTGGCTTGGGGAGCGTCTAGACGTGCTCACCTCCGATCTTTCGCACGGAGAGCAGCGCCAACTCGAACTGGGGATCGCCAGCGTGACTAACCCCAGACTGATGTTGCTCGACGAGCCGGCTTCGGGGCTTTCGCGAGGGGAACGCGAGAAACTCACGGAACTGCTGCTTAGCCTGCCCCGCGATATCACCTTGCTGCTTATTGACCACGACATGGAAGTAGCTCTGAATGTGGCTGAGCGTGTAGTGGTTATGTTTGACGGCGTGAAGATCGTGGAGGGAACCCCCGATGAGATTCGTGCCAACACCCACGTGCACGACATCTACCTCGGGAAGGTGTCAGCGCATGTCTGAGGGTCTGTTAGAGACCCGCGGCCTAGATGCGGGTTACGGATCAGCACAAGTTCTTCACGGGGTCGACTTGACAGTTGGGAAAGCTGAGGCGGTGTCCCTAGTGGGGCGCAACGGCATGGGCAAGACGACGCTTTGCAACACGATTCTTGGGTTGCTGCCAGCTACGGGGGGATCAGTTCGTTTCAAGGGAAGGGAACTCAGAGGGATGCCCCCTTACCGCATAGCCGCATTGGGGATTGGGTATGTGCCTCAGGGCAGGAGATTGTTCCAGTCGCTCAAGGTGCAGGAGCACCTAGCGATGCTCGCACGAAGTGCTCGGAAGCAGCGTTGGACGCTTGAGGCGGTCTACGAACTTTTTCCACGGCTAGCCGAGCGCAAAAACTTAGGGGCCACCAAGCTCTCTGGCGGGGAACAGCAGATGCTGGCCATTGGCCGGGCGCTGTTGCTTAACGCCGATTTGCTGATTATGGACGAACCTTCAGAGGGGCTTGCTCCGCGCATCGTGGAGCAACTTATAGAGACCTGCCGCCGCTTGGCAAGGGAGGGTATTTCCGTGTTGTTGGTGGAGCAGAATCTGGGCGTAGCCACCGCCGTCTCGGAGCGTCAACTCATCATGGTCTCGGGGGGCATTGAAACGGAGATGACTGCATCGGAGTTGCTCAGCGATACCTCCGCCCAGCGTCGCTACCTGGGTGTGGAATCGCTGGAATCCGTCGGATCGGCGAGCTAGTTGACCTAAGCCGGGCCCTGCGCTCGGTTGCTTCTAGCCAGTTGCCGCAGATCGGGAAGGCCGCCCGTCGGCGACAGCGGCGGTTAGCCTCGCCGCCACTCGCCGATGTTCCAGAGTGCACTGTCCCAGGCGTTCGCCCTCACGCCTAGGAGGGTGTTGAGGTTGGCAGACACAGAACCCCTCCTCACCAGAGGAATCAAGTAGTAGTTCTGCACGATCATGTCGTTCAGTTGCCTCACTAGCTCCTCCCGCCCGCTGGGGTCGGAGGTCTGCTCCAGCCGGGCAAACGTCGTGTCGTATTCGGCGTTGCAGAAACGGGCGTAGTTCCTGCCCGACCAGCCGTTTTGGCGGGTGGGGATGTTGATGCAGAGACCCTCCCCAAGCGCCTGTTGAGGGTCGATTCCGGTGGCGTCGGTGAACATCAGCACGTCGCCGAAGAAGCGCACGAACGACGGCCCGTCTTCCCCAGACCTGTCGCCGCCGAAAAACACTCCGCTGTCGTAGTCGATCAACTCCGTCTCTATCCCGATTTCGCTCCACCAGCCCTTTAGGAGGCGCTGCGTCTCCTGGCGGACTTCGTTGGTGGACGTCAGGAAAGTGAGTCGCAGCGGCGCCCCTTCGTGCTCCCGGACGCCGTCTCCGTCGGTATCAAGCACCCCGTTGTCGTCGAGCAGGCGGTTGGCGCCTTCAATGTCCTGGGAGAGACAGCCGTCGTTGGCCGTTGAGACATAGTTCGCCGGGGCTGTGACCAGGCTGCAGGTCGGCTGGCCGGCGAAGCCATAGAGGCGTTCCGACAGCATCTGTCGGTCTATGGCCATTGACATCGCCTGGGGTATCGGCGTGAAGGTCAGGAACGGGTGCGGGTTGGCGCCCCCGAGGTATTCGGAGCGGTCGCTGCCAAGCGCCGGGTCGGGGTTGGTCTGGTTGACGTAGAGGCGTTCTACGTAACTGGCGAAGGCGGCCTTCACGCTGCCCTTCCCCGCCGCTTCCATCTCGCGCAGAGCATCGGGCTGGATCTGAGGGTTCCAGGCGTAGTCGGTCGTGCCTTCAATCAAAACTGCGCGGGCTGCTTCGTCGGCGCTGCCGCCTCCGCTGAGGACTACGCGGTCGAAGTACGGCGTCTCGCCGTGGTGGTGAGGGTTGGGTTCGTAGACGACGCTTTCGTAAGGGACGAATTCGACTATGCGGTACGGCCCAGTGCCGAGAGGGGCGTTGTTGTCGGCTTCGCACGATACGGCGGCTGCGCCCACGCAGTCGGCGAACTGAATGCGGCTGAGTATTGAAAGGCTGGAGCCGACGAAGGGGGTGTAAGGGTAGGTGGTGGGGTGCTTGAAGGTGATGTCAACCGTGCGGTCGTCGCGGGCGGAGACGGAGGCGACGTCGGCGAAGCGTTCGTGGTTCACGCAAGCTGCGGCTTCGTCGGTGCAGTAGCGCCAGGTAAAGACGACGTCCTCGGCCGTCATCTCGCTCCCGTCCGACCAGCGCAGGTCGTCTTTCAAGCGCCAGGTGATGCCCGTGAGATCCGGTTTGACACCGCCGTTTTGGATCGTGGGGATTTCCTCGGCCAGGCTGGGAATGAGGTTGCCGTCGGGGTCGTATTTTGCCAGCGGTTCAAGGGTGACGGCGCCCGCATCTACTTCCTTCCAGCCGTCGCTCAGGTAGGGGTTAGCGAACGCCGGAGCCTGCCAGAACCGGATGCTCAGGACTTTCTCGCTGCCCGGCTCGGCGACGGGCGTCCCTTCCGGGGAGGCAGAGCAGGAGGCCAGCAGTCCGGCGACTGCGGCTAATACAGCAGCGGAAGCGACAGCGGCCGCTGAGGCTGTGCCGCCTGCGCCGCCGGCACCGACGCCGGCTCGACGTAGCGGCGGGCGCCCGGGCGCGTCTGAAGCAGAGCCAGTTGCGCTGTACCTCATGCGCTATGCGCTCAAAAGCGCCGGCTCTGCGTGCTCTGCTTCTTCGGACGACGTTCCTGTGAACTTTGCTAGGCGCCTGTTGAGTTCCGCCCTGTACTCGGCAGCAGAGCGCACCTTGAGGTGCTCGTAGCCGCGAACCCCCTGCGGCAAGACGGCTATAGCCACTGCTTCGTCGTGGTTGGTGTCGTCTAGTGCGTCGAGCACCTTCGTCAAGGCCTCGCAGTATTCCCCGGGCAGACGACGTTCCAGGCGTCGCAGAGAGGTGTATCCGAAGACGTCGAAGGCGCTGCCGCGCAGGCGCTTGCCGCGGCGCAGCGCCGCAAGCAGCGGACGCGCCCAGCGCCCCATCTTCAGCTTGCGCGAGACGCCCATCGCCCGAAGCAGCGGGGGATGCAGGTGCCAGATGACTTGAGCGCCCGGCCCGGCGACGGCCTCCGCCGCATCGGTGGCTGCGGGGTCGAGCAGCAGGCGGGCCACCTCGTATTCGTCCTTGTAGGCGTAGAGCTTGTGCAGGTTGCGCGCCACGGCCTCAGTGAGCAGCCAGCCGTGACGCTCCAGGGAGGCTTCGGCGTCAGCCGTCTTAGCGACGAACTCCAGGTGTTCGGCTGCCAATCTCTCCGACTGGTAGTCGGTGAGGTCTTCGGCTAGCCTCCGCAGGAGATCCCCGAGCCCCGTCCGCTCTGCCAGCGGCTTCAGCAGACGCTCAAGGTCGGGCGAAAGCGGCGGGGTTTGCGCTCCGCCTGCTTCCAAGGGGACTTGGGCGGCGGCTTCCACACCCTCTGCGTCGAGCACCCACTGACGTCCCCAGCGAAAGGCGTCTATGTTCTGCTGGACGGCGACGCCGTTGAGGTCTATGGCCGTCTCCAGCGACGAAGCCGACATCGGCAGCGCTCCCGACTGGAAGGCCGCCCCCATCAGGAAAATGTTGGCGCTGGCGGTGTTTCCGAAGAGCCCGCGGGTGATGGCGCCGGCGTCCACCCAGAGGTTTTCGGCGGTTCGCGTTCGGGAATTCACGGCGTTTTGCAGCTCTTCTACGTCGGGGTAGTCCTGTTCTGGGTCGCTCACCATGGTCCCTGTGCTGGTGGGGGTGGTGGAAGCGACCACGAGGGTCCGATCCGCTGAGGTTCCCGAGAGAGGGGACGGAGCGGCGGCGGTGAGCAGGTCGAAGACCAGGTAGAGGTCGACTGTTCCTTCGGCGGCTTTGTTGGAGACGAGCTTGTCCTTGCCGAAGATGCGCATGTCGCTGACCACCGGCCCGGCCTTCTGCGAGAGACCGGTCTGGTCTAGACCGAGCACCGACTTTCCGCTGAGCATGGCGGCGGTGCCGAGTATGTGAGAGGCTGTCACCACCCCAGTGCCTCCGATGCCAGGCATCCGGACGCTGGTGTCGTCGGGCGTCACCACGAGGTGCGGCTCTGGCAGTTCGCTCGGCGGCTTCAGGCGTGCCTGCGGGGTGGAGGAGGATGAGGCGGAGGCCGGGGACGCCGACCCCCGCCGCCTGCTTGCGGCCTTGCCGCCCGACCGCCCCGACCGCCCCGCCAGCCCCGCCAGTCCGGATACTCCGGAGAATTTCTTGGCCAGCCTCCCCGCTGGTTTCACGCTGGCGAAGGAGGGGCAGTCCCCCCTCAGGCAGGAGTAGTCGAAGTTGCAGGAGGTCTGATCGACCTTGGTCTTGCGTCCGAACTCCGTGTCTACGGGCTGCAGCGACAGGCAGTTGCTCACGTCACCGCAGTCTCCGCATCCTTCGCAGACCCGCTCGTTGATGATGATCCGCTCCGAGGGGGTGGGGTGCTGTCCGCGCTTGCGCTTGCGTCGAAGTTCGGCGGAGCAGTATTGCTCGTGTATGAGGACTGTCACGCCCTTAATGGACTTGAGGAGTTCCTGGGCTTCGATCATCCGCTCCCTGTCCCAAACCTTGACGCCCCGAGGAAATTTCACCCACCTGTAGCGGCGGCGGTCGTCGGTCGTGATAATCACTTTTCTCACGCCTTGGAGCAGCAGTATCCTCGCTAGCTCGGCGACTCCTGCCAAGCCGGTGGGGTCCTGTCCGCCGGTCATGGCGACCGTCCCGTTGTAGAGGATCTTGAAGGTCACGTTAACCCCCGACGCCACGGCGAACTGCAAGCTCAACTGGCCTGAGTGGGTGTAGGTGCCGTCGCCCAGATTCTGGATGGCGTGGTCGCGCTCTAGGAAGGGGGAAGCGCCTATCCAGATCGCCCCTTCCATCCCCATGGCTCCGATGCCGAACAACTCGCCGACCCGTTCAGGTTCCATGAGGGCGATCATTCCGTGACAGCCGATGCCCATGCCCACCAGAGAATCTTCCGGCACTTTCGTGCTGGAGTTGTGCGGGCAGCCCGAGCAGAAGTAGGGCGTACGTTTGGCGGAAACCTGGATTGTGCGGCGTTCGCCGACGGGGGGAGGCGCAAGCCGGTCTTCGCCGATCAGTGCGGCGAGCCGTGAACGAAGCGGTGAGATGATTGCGTCGGCGTCGAGCAGACCGGTGTTGGGAAACAAGAAGCGTCCGCTTTGATCTCGCTTGCCCACAACCCTCGGCCTGTCGGCCAGAGGATAGAGGGCATCCTTCACGAAGAGCTCGATGAAGGGGTCCTTGTCTTCCACCACGATGAGTTCCTCTACGCCTCTGCCGACCTCTCGGGCGAACTCCGCGTGCATCGGGTACGGCATGGAGACCTTGGCGACCCGTATTCCAGCCTCGGCGATCTTCTTGTAGGTGGGGAAACCCAGAATGCTCAGGGTCTCGAGCATTTCCAAGTAGCAGTTCCCTGCCGCCAATATGGCCAGACGCGCCCCGGGCGGGTTGATTGTGATGCGGTTCAGGCGGTTCAGTCCGTTGTAGTCGCGAGCCAACTCCAGGCGGTTCTCTAAGAGTTCGACCTCTATGTCGCTGCAGACCGGGGGCATGAGGTCGGCGTTCGGGAGGTGGGCGTAGGGGCCGGGCAGGATGGGCGGCTTCTCCAGAGGCGACAGATCCACCGCCTCCGTCCCGTCGGCCACCGCATTGACGATCCTCAGCGCCGTCCAAGTTCCGGTGGAGCGTGAGAGGGCGATGGCGTGCCGTCCCAACTCCAGCACCTCTCCGACGCTGCCCGGCGTGAGGAACGGCACGTGCAGGTCGACGAGACCCCCCACGGACGAACTCGGGATCGTGGACGATTTCGCCTGAGGGTCGTCTCCGACCAGCAGAACGGCTCCGCCCAGGGGGGAGGAGCCTGTCATCACTCCGTGCCGCAGCGAGTCCTTGGCTCGATCCAAGCCCGGCGCTTTCCCGTACCAGAAGCCCAGAATTCCCTCGTGGAGGCAGCCTTGCAGGTTGACGGCCACTTGAGTTCCGGCGAGGGCGGCGGCTGCGAGTTCCTCGTTCTGACCTGGTTGATGGACGAATTTCAGTTCAGAGGCTTGCGCTAGTTTGGCGATCCTGGCGAACTCCTTGTCTAGGGTGGCGAGGGGAGATCCGGGGTAGCCGCTGGCGAAGGCGGCGGTGCGCCGCCCCTGCTCTCGATCAGCGCGCAACTGGTCGAGGGGGAGTCGCCCTAATGCCTGCAGCCCTGAGAGGAAGACGGTGCCGCGGCTGCTCTCGTAGCGGTCGCTGAGGCTGTAAGGGCGGGAGGTGGTCTCGATGGCGGTGCTGGTCATGGTTGCTCCATCACCGGAATCATAACTTTGAGGAGCGGCGGGGAGTGCTTTCCTGCGGGAAACGCTCACAAGAAGCCGCCGGAGCGTCCGCCTAGACGGCGTCGTTCGGCTGGCGCCGTTCGTCTAGACGGCATCCGTCGTCCCGCCCGCCCGCCCGTCGTCGCCCGGTGTCCCGTCGCCTCGCCCGGTGTCCGCCCGTCGTCCCGCCCGCCCGGTGTCCGTTGTCCCGCCCGCCGTCCGCGCGTTGTCCCGTCCGCCTCGCCCGCCGTCCGCGCGTTGTCCCGTCCGCCTCGCCCGGTGTCCGGTGTCCCGTCCGCCTCGCCCGCCGTCCGCGCGTTGTCCCGTCCGCCTCGCCCGGTGTCCGCCCGCCCGGTGCCCCGGCGTCCGCCCGTCCGCCCGTCGAAGCAGGTCATGTCCAAGCGGGGTAGTATCGCTCCATCGTTTCGGAGGCTGCTTCATCACTCGAAAGCACGAGGGTGCTCTTTCGGCAGTTTCTCCGCGCCGTGGAGACCGCCGACGTGCAAACTGTCCTGGATTGCATGGCGCCCGACGCCTCCTGGCAGAACGTGCCTCACCCCCCGGCGAGAGGGCATGCTGAGATCGCTAAGCTCTTCGGAGGCATCCTGCCTCGTTGCGAAAAAGTCCGCTGGGACGTGGAGAGCATCTCTTACGGAGAGGAGAAAGACGGGCGGGCGTTGGTGTGGGCAGAGCGGATCGACCGCTTCTGGATAGGCGGCGAGGAGTACGCGGTGCGCTGCAACGGTGTGTTTGAGTTCGATCTGGTCAGCGGCCTCATCGTTGAGGTGCGGGACTACGTCGACCTGGGCGAGTGGCGCAGCCGTCTGGCAGCCGCTGATCAGTAGAAGGGGTGGTTGGTATGTCTGTAGACGCCGAAATCGCCGACGACCTAGTGGCAGCCGTGGCTGCCTGGGTGGACAAAGACGTCCTGGAGCAGTCCCGTGAGTTGGAGCTTGCGGATGAGTTCCCGCAGGGCATGTTTGAGCAGATGTGCGAGTTCGGCTTGTTCGGCTCCACCATCCCGACTGAGTACGGCGGTCTGGGGCTTGACGCCGTGACCTACGCCCGCATCGTGGAAGAACTCTCCCGGGGCTGGATGTCGCTGGCCGGGATACTCAATTCGCATAAGTTGGCGGTGGCGATGATCAGCCGGTTCGGCACCCCGGAGCAGCGGGAGAGGTTTCTTCCGAGGATGCTGGACGGCTCCTTCCGGGCGGCTTTTTCGCTTTCTGAGCCCGACGCCGGGAGCGACACAAAGAACATCCGCTGCCGGGCCGTCCCCGACGGGGGGGAGTGGGTAATCAACGGGACGAAGATGTGGGTGACGAACGGGATGCGGGCTTCCCTGGTGATGCTGCTGGCGCGCACCCCGGACGACCGAGTCACGTGCTTCGTGGTGGAGAAGACGCCCGGGGAGCGTTCGGGGGGTTTGACCATCAGCCGGCGGATCGACAAGTTGGGTTACAAGGGGCTGGAGACGGTGGAGATGTCTTATGCGGATCACAGGGTGCCGGACGCCAACCTGCTGGGCGGCGAGGAGGGCACAGGCCAGGGGCTGCGTTACGCCCTCTCAGCGCTGGAACTCGGTCGGGTGAACATCGCCGCTAGGGCGGTAGGGGTGGGGCAGGCAGCCTTGGACGCTTCAATGGCTTACGCGCAGGAGCGTGAAACTTTCGGCAGGCCGATTTTTGAGCACCAGGCGGTCGGGTTCATGCTGGCGGAGATGGCTACAAAGCTGCATGCCGCCCGGTTGATGACCTACGACGCTGCCCGCCGCTACGACGCGGGGGAGCGCATTGACCTGGAGGCCGGCATGGCCAAGTTGTTCGCGTCAGAGGCGGCGTATGAGATCGCCACCGACGCCATGCGCATCCACGGCGGCTACGGGTACACCACCGAACACTCCGTGGAGCGCCACTACCGGGACGCCCCCCTGATGATCATCGGGGAAGGGACAAACGAGATTCAGAAACTGGTGATAGCCCGCCGCCTCCTAGCGCGCATGCGCGAGCGTGACTGATTTTTGGGTGGTCTGAGGGCTCTAGGTGTCTGTCGGGGCTTACGTCTGATGGTGGTCGGAGGTGCGCCCCTAGTGAGTTGCTTCTTAGTTTCCGGTGCAGGGCGTTGAGTGTTTCCGATTGGCTTGGTGGGATGGGGTGATGACGGCAGTTCCTATCTGACTTCTAAGAACTTGTGAATCGTGAGCGAACAAAGTGGAAACAGCGAGCGAGGGATACACTAAAGAGGTGAGTGATCTGAAATGGGAATTCCCGCCGTCGCCCGCCAAGTCTAGCGGTTTCAAAATCGCCGGCTTGTCTATCTTCAGCGCCGCTAGAGATGCCGCCCTCGTCAGAGAGTGTCTTCAGAATTCCCTCGATGCGGACGACGGAGAAAAGCCTGTCTTGGTTGAAATCGACATGATTTCACTCTCGCCAGAGGAAATCGGAGGAACTACCTTGATGGAAGCTCTCCGCAGGTGTGTTGATTCGAAATACAACTCCGAGGAAGGTAAGCAGCAATTCGCAGCAGCTCTCGAAATGCTGGAATCTGGCCCAATTGAGGCTTTGTCAATTACCGATCTCGAGACCACAGGAACGCGGCACTTTGAGGCTGATGAAGGGTCGGTGAGTCCCTGGGAGGCTTTGACTAATTCCGAAGGACACTCGGTCAAACCTTCGGGTGCAAACCTGGGCTCGTTTGGGTTGGGCAAGCATGCTCCTTTCGCCTCTACTCCTTTGCGCACCGTGCTTTATTCAACTTGTTATAGAAATAGGGGGGGGGGGGGGGTCTTTCTAGACGCTTCATCGGGCGTTCAATATTAGTAACCCACGAAGATTTGAATTCAACGGAGTCTAAAAAACTCTCAGCAGACGGCTACCTCGGGAATAAGTTTGATCCTCTATCGGACGAGGAGATTCCAGATCGGTTCTATATGAAAGATCCGGGTACGATGGTCGTGATACCTGGATATATGCCAGGGGAGGATGAAGGGGAAAATGGGAAAAGCCTAGGGTGGGAACACAGGGCTATTAATTCGGCGGCAGACAGTTTTTTCTTTGCGCTGATACACAAGCGCTTGGAGTTGACGATTGGGAAACACGCTGTCCTAGATGCTCAACGACTTACTGAAGGCGGGGAGTGTTGGGAGAAAATTAGCAGCGATAAAACTCGTCGATACATCAAAGTATCAGCCCAAAAACCGGAGGCTGAACGCTACATTAAGGGTATCGGCGACCTGCAGCTTAGGATTGACGTGGGGGAAGAGAATGCTCGGAGAGATCTAGCGTTGGTGAGACATCCTGGTTTGATGTTGACGGACACTGCCAAGAACCTGGGCCTGGCAAGCCCCTCAATCCCTCCCCACTGGGAAAACTTTACTGCAGTTCTCTCTTGCGTACCCCGTGAAGGCGATTTGATTCTTAAGCAATGCGAGCCTCCTTCGCATGACGCTTTGTCTGTAGATGAAATACCTCAGACCGATAAGGAAGGACGCCGTAAAGCTAGAAAAGCACTGAAGGATCTAAGAGGCTGGCTCTATGAGACGATCAAGGAACGTGCTTTCCGAGATTCCGACCGCGTCTCAGACGCGCGCGAGTTGGAGCGGTTTGGATTGGTGATCAAAGATGTTGACAGTGGCGCGCAGATCCAGATCGATCCTCTGCGGGAAGTGAATCGAGCCCCGCGCCCGGAAAGTTGGCCTCCTGATGAATCAACGGATGTGGAAGAGCCCACTTTGCCGTCCGAGTCGGAGACCGAGCAACCATCGCCGGTTTCAGGGGAAGGGACGGGTGGCAGCGAACAAGGTTCTCGAGTGCGGGAAGACCCCGTTACACGAAAGAAGAGGCTCCAGGTTGAGTTATCACCGATTTTTCGTCCTATAAAAGGGGAGACTCACAAGGTAATCGTCTCGGTTTTGTTGCCAGATTCTATTAAGAATCAAGAGTCCATGCACCTAGCACTTAAGGTCGTTCGTGAAGATGAATCATCCCAAGTAGTAGGTCTAATGTCAGCAAGCATAGGCGGTCATAGATTGTGTCCAGTAGAGAAGAACACATTTGTTGTTCCGCTGTCTGACTTGGATGAGGAGGTTAAAGATGGGCGCGTTGAGATCGAATTATCAATGAATGAGCCGGTCGGGATTTCCTCCTTTAATCTCGCTTACAGAGCCGAGTAGACTTGCTAAGGAGGCTATGTGAGATTTTCCCCTAATCGGGGTTTTCTGTATCCTGTGCTCGGGCAGCGGGAGTACAACTATCCTGGCAAGAGCTTTAAAGTTGAGATGAGTTGTGAGGCTAAAGACGGCAGACTACAATTTCATGCTCACTTTGATCTTGATGTCGATCACATAAATTCACTGGTAGACGGCGAGCGGGCAAAGTGTTTTGTATGGGTGTATTGTGGCGCCACTTCGTACAGGAGGATATTTGAAGCTGAGCCAGGTCACCTTCGCGAAGTCAAGGGAGAACTTATAGCTAAAGATCTCCGATCTCAGTTGGAACTACACCCACAGATCGCCGCGGTTGAGAAGTTGGATCTTCTCTATGATGATGCTCATCCAGCGTTTGGGGAGGGTCCCGCTAGTTTGAGCTGTGGCAACCTTATTGCGGTTCATAAACCAAGCTTCACGAAAATCCAAAATCTGGAAGAAAGAAGTTCTAAGTCAATCTTCCAACTGAGATGCGATATTGAAGAAACGCAGAATGGTTGGAATGCTGAGATTGACCCGAGTCATCCCCTTGTTTTTCTAGTTGCCAACAAACAGACTCACGATATCTTTGAAAAAGTACGAAATTTTGATAAAACACAAAACTCTCATCAAGAGCGTGCAGTGCAAACGCTATATCTGTCTGCTCTAGTGGAAACTTTGCATGTTTTCCTTGGGAATTACGACTCCGAAAGCTTCACGGATACTGATTCCTCTAGTTGGGTAGGAGTGATCTTCTCGAAGCTCAAGGAATATAATATTGCAGTCAGCGAAGATAAGTCTGGATTCATTCTTGAGACTAATGGAAGTCACCCTAAGTCTGTACTTTGGGTTGCCCAGAAACTACTTGAGTTCCCGTTGTTGTTCCAGCATGATATTTCGGAGGGAACAAGTGTCTAAGGCAGTCCGATCACTTACGCCTACAGGATATTCGTTACTGGTAGATTTAGCGGGCGAAAACCCAGGTCTGTTTGCGGAACCAGATGACCTTAAGCAGGAAGTGGATAATCGAATAAAGCAAAATGCGGATGAAGAGTCACGTGTCTTCATGGAGCATGTATGGCAACCAAAAGAGTCTCTGGATCAACTCATTGATAATGCTGTCAAAGGGCCTGAACTTGATTGTGAGCATGCAATAGAACTTCGCCGGATTTTCCCAGAATTTACTGCTTTTGAAATGTCTAATCCGGATGTATTAGCTTCAATCAATTGTTTTCATATCCCGGGCTATGTGCGGACTCGCTGGGGTACAAGTAGTCTGGCCAAGAGTGCTGAGCAGAGAAAGCAGACTAATTTTGTCAAGTCTCACTATTTAGGTTCCAGCAAAGAATCCAATACGGTAGCTAGACTGTGGTGGCTTTATGAGTTCGCTCGTAGAGCTTCTGAGCACTCACAGTATAGTTTCGAAATATTACTCAAAAAGATGGCTGGTAACGTCAACTTCTATCATCAGATGTTGCGCCGAAGTTATTTGATGGCGTCAGACCGTATTCGTGCAGCTATCCTAGACGTTGCGATTGCTTCGGGACTAGCTGATGAAAACAAAACTGGCAGCGTGAACAAAGTCATGCAGTCGCTCAACAGAAAAGCCGGCGGTATTAGCTTCGATATCTTGAGCGACAAAGAACTGCGCCGGCATGTAGAGGAGTCCCTGCCCCCAAAAGAAGTCGCCGCCCCCAGCCCCCGGCCCTGAGGGTTCTCTCTCTGGGAGGCGGCACCCAGTCAACCGTCTTGGCCTTATTGGTCGAGCGGGATTGCTTCCCGGATCACTTTCCAAGTAAACCGGACTTTGCCATTTTTGCTGACACTGGTTGGGAGCCTCCAGCCGTTTATGCAAACTTAGAGTGGCTGGAGTCTGAATTGTCATTCCCAATAATAAAGGTCAACGCAGGGCGTTCTCTGAAAAAGGATGTAGAGGCGGGAGTTAACGTAAGGGGGCGACCTTGGTTGTCAGTTCCCGTTTTTCTCTCTGCCCCTGACGGAACTCCGGCCGGAATGAATTGGAGGCAGTGCACGACCGACTACAAAATTGTACCGATTCGTGCCAAGATTCGGGAACTCCTTGGTCTCTCAGTGCGTTCCCCTGTAGCTATGGCAACTTCCGTTGAGATGTGGCTAGGGATCACTACTGATGAGGCGGAAAGGGTGAGAGTCGCACCCGATCAGTGGATCGTGAATCACTATCCGCTGATTGATTTAGGCATGTCACGCGAAGATTGCATCGACTGGTTTGCCGAGCAGTATAAGGGCCGCGACCTGCCTAGATCGGCGTGCGTGGGATGTCCGTACAGGTCGGCTGAGGGGTGGCTGCAAATGCGGAAGAACGACAAAGAGTCGTTTGAAGAGGCGGCAAGGATTGATGAAGCGCTGAGAGTGCCTGATCACAACGCGTCGAGGATGTTTCGCAACAGGGTGTTCTTGCATGCCCGTCGTGTGCCGCTTCGTGAAGCCGTTGAAGCCGACGCCGCGGAGTTGAGCGCGAGCAGCGTGGAGCACTGGGGTAACGAATGCGCCGGCATCTGCGGGGTCTGACGTGGCAATTCGGTTAAGCCACCTTTGTCTGCCTCTATCTGAAGACTAGAGGCCAGGGTCGGAGGCGGATGTTTGCTTGCCGCGACGGCTAGCGGACGGGCGGGCGCATCTGTGGCGCCGTGCACGGGCAGATGTGCTAGAACGAAGAGGGATTCGCTCACGCCGACGGCGGGGAGGAAATGTTTTTTGAAATGCGTTGCGCGTCGCGTTCAGGTGTGCTAAGCTGTTGGTCATGATTATTCGAGGATCACGTTTCTCCTCTGTTGTGCTGCGTCTTGCGCGCTGCGCGGCGGGGGTGCGTCTTGTTAGGATGTCGCTTGCTAGGATGGCGCCTGTGTTCAATTCAAGAGGTCGTGGAGTTGCGACGAGCGGGCAGCGTGCTGCGGGCGTGCAGTTCTTGCGGCGTGCGAGGGTGATGGCTGTGTCTAAGTCCGTAACAGGGTTGCTGTCCGCTAGGGTGGAGCCTGTGTTGAAGTCGTCGGTGAAGAGTTCTCGGAGTGCCGGTGCGGGCAGGTTGCTGCCCAAGGCGGCGCCTGTGTCGCAGTCGTCGTTGAGGAGTTCTCGGAGTGCCGGTGCGGGCAGGTTGCTGTCCAAGGTGGTGTCTGAGTCGGTAGGGCGCTTGCGTGGGCGTCTTGGGGCGCCTTCGGGGGCGTTGCGTGGGCGTGCTGTTGTTGTGTCGGGTGCGTCTTGTGTTGAGAGTAGTTGGGGTGAGGATTTTGATTATTTCGGTCGTGCGGCCGCGCGGGAGGATCGTCCATCTGGGGGGGGGGGGGGGGTGTTGAGCGCTTTTTCTGTCTTGGGGGCTTCCGGAGGGGCCTCTCAGGTGTCGGCGCCTTACATTTTTGTGTTCTGGTCGTGGCCTTGTTGGCGGCTGCGTTGGTGTCCACGGTAGAGTTCCCTGGCGATGGTGTTGAGGCCAGGGTCGTGGAGGAAGATGCCCTAGAGGGAGTTTCTTCGCTTGACGTTTCGCCTGGCGGCGTAGGGGGGGAGTCTTCAGGGGAGGGGGGTTCTGGGAATTCGGTGGTTTCTGCGTTTTCGGGGGTGTCGTGTCCTGATGGGTTTGTGTTGTCGGGGGATGGTGTGTGGTGTGAGAGGGTGGAGTGGATGGACGCGTTTTTGGGGTGTCCTGTTGGGGCGGAGCGTTTCAGTGTTGGGGGTTTAGGTTCTTCGGCTTGGGGGTGCCGGGTGGATTTAGGGGAGGCGCAGAGAGTGTTCTCGTGCGCTGAGGGCGTCCTGACCCCAGGGGGCGGGGGGGAGGTTTGCGAGGTTGAGGTTGAGGTCACGGAGGTGGAGTCTGCTGTGAGTTTGTGTTCTCCTAGGGGAGTTCCGGTGTCGTGCCGTTACGTGGACGCTTCCGGGAGTGTGCGTTTCGGTGAGCTGAGTTTTTCTTGCCCGCAGGGCTGGATTCTTTCCAACAGTTCGTGCTCGCGCACTCTAATGCCTGTTGAGCGTGTGCCGCCGTTGGTGGAGGAGGTTTGCGGGGAGGGCGTTTTGTTTGGTGGGCGTTGTTATCGTTTCGTTGAGCCGGCGCTTTCGTGCGGGGAGGACTGGGAGTTAATCTCCGGGGAGTGCAGGAGGGTGACGGTGGTGGCGTCGTCGCCTGTGGGGGATCGGCTCACCTCCGGAAACTCCACAACGACGACGACTACTGCTGTTGTGGTGGTGCGTCCTGGGCGGCCTGGTTCGTTTAGGGCTGTTGCGGGGGCGGGTTCGTTGAGTTTGTCGTGGGTGCGTCCGACTTCTGATGGGGGTTCGCCTCTCGTGGGTTACAAGGTGGAGTGGCGCGCCGGTTTGCGCGGGCGGTGGTCTAGTGTGCTGCTATCGGGCGCCGACACGACCTCTCATGTGATCTCAGGTTTGAACGGCGGAGTAAAATATTATGTGCGTTTGAAGGCGCGCAACAGTTCGCGTGAGAGTTACTATCTGGTCACCTCGGGCGTCCCGTTGACAGCGTGTCCTTCGGGGGAGGTTTACTCGGGTTCGGCGGGGCGGTGCGTGGGTGCGCCTGCGGCGCCTGGTGGTGCTGTGGCGGTGTCGGGGGCGGGGTCTTTGAGCGTTCGTTGGTATCAGCTTTCCTCCTCCTCTGGGGGTCCGGTGGAGGGCTATTCGCTGCGGTGGCGGCGCAGGGGTTCCACCGATACATGGTCAACTGCAACTGCGAGCCTCAGCGGCGGGAGTTCTCACACACTGAGGTCTTTGACTGTCAAATTCTACTCGCACACGATCCCCAGTCTGGTGAACGGCACAGTCTACGAAGTAGGGGTGGCCTCGCGCAACGCCGCAGGGTTGAGCGCTTACGCCTCCGCCTCGGGAGCGCCCTGCGCAACAGGGCAGCATTACAACGGAACCTCCTGCGTCGCCACCCCCGCCACCACGACCACAACAACCGCGGCTACTACCACGACTACGACTGCGGCCACCACAACCACGACGACGGCGGCTACGACTACGACGACTACGCTTCCGTCATGTTCGTCGCCGTTGGTGTTGTCTAGGTCGTTGGGTCGTTGTGTTGGTGTGCCGTCGGTTCCTAGGAGTGTGGTCGCTGTTGGTGGTGGTGGTGCGTTGACTGTGTATTGGCGTTTCCCGTCTTCTACCGGCGGGGCGCCCGTTCAGGCGTATGAGTTGCGTTGGAGGGTTTCCCCTTCGGGTTCTTGGAAAACGCTGCGCCTGCCGGTGGGGGGGATTCGTTTGGTGGCTTTGCCTGTGTTGCGTTCTTACGCGTTCGCGTACACGTTCACGAACCTCACGAACGGGACGCTCTATGAGTTCGGCGTTTCCGCCCGCAACGAGGCGGGGAAAAGCCCCGAAGCCGCGACAACCGCCCGCCCCTGCCCGGTCGGGCAAAGGGACACCGGCTCCGCCTGCGCCGCCCCCACCACGACCACGACAACGACCACGACAACAACGACTACGACTACGACGACTACTGCTGGGGGTGCGACGACTACGACGACGACTTTGGTTCCTTATTGCGTGCCGGGGAAGGTGTTTTCGCGGGCTTGGAAGGGTTGCGTGGGCAAGCCTTCGCTGCCGCGGTGGGTGCGTGCTGTGTCGAGGGATGGGGCGTTGAGCGTGCTCTGGGAGGATCCTGTTTCTGACGGCGGTTCTCCTCTGGTGGCTTACAGCGTGCAGTGGCGGAGGGAGGGGGCTTCTGAGTGGAACGTCAAAAGAGTGCGCGTAGGCGACGCGGTCTCTTTCGGTTTGCCTGGTTCTTCTAGAGTTTACCGGGTGCATACTATTGCGGGTTTGGTTAACGGAGTGTTTTACAGGGTGGGCGTTTCAGCGGAGAACGAGGCTGGCAGCAGCCCGCCCCGCATGGCCGCAGGCGTGCCCTGCCCTCCAGGCAAGCCCGCCACCCCAGCAGGCTGCCGCACCCCCGCCCCAACAACAACCACCACCACTACCACTACAGCTACGACGGCTGCGACAACTACTACTACTACGACGGCGGCGGCTACTACAACTACGACGACGGCGGCGGCTGCGACGACTACGACGGCGGCTTGTTCTGTTGTGGGGTTTGTTCGTTCGAGTGTTTTGGGGGGTTGTGTTGGTGTGCCTGCGGCTCCGACTGTGTATGGGGTGGTGTCTGGTGTTGGTTCTTTGAAGGTTAGTTGGGGGTATGCTGCGGAGCTTTGGCCTAGTGCGGATAATGTTAGTGCGGATGCGGGGTTCGGGCAGGCGGAGTCTTTCAAGGTGCGGTGGAGGGTTCGGGGTTCTTCGGGCGCTTGGAGTTCGAGTCCTGCTGTGGTTGAGCGTTCTGCTGGGGTGCTGGATTTGAACCTGGATGGTAAGTCTGCGGAGGTGTGGGAGTACGACATTGGGGGGTTGGTGAACGGGACTGTTTATGAGGTGGGGGTGGCGGGGGTGAACGCTGCTGGGACAGGCCTTTACGCTTCGGATGTGGGCGCTGCGTGCCCCGCGGGGCAAAGCTATTCAATTGTTAGGAATAGGAATGGTTGTGTTGTTTTGTCGGCGCCGGAGGCGCCGGAGAACGTGCGCGCCTGGGCGGGGAACGGCTTTTTGTTCTTGACTTGGGATCTTCCTTACCCGTGGAATCTTCCGTGGAATCTTCCTTGGAATCTTCGGAATTTTCCTTATGCGGAGGCTTCGGAGGTTACGGGGTATGTGGTGCGGTGGAGGGAATCGGGAAGCGGGGATTGGAACTATTCCACGGAGCCGCTGCGCCCCCCGCGCGGGCCCGACGCGTATGCGTACTATTACGTGGATGAGGATTCTATGTTTGATGACGACCCTGTTTCGGCTTACAAGTGGCTGCCTGATTTAGAGAACGGCGTCCTTTATGAGGTGGGGGTGGCTGCGCGCGGCAGGGCGGGCGACAGCGCCTACCGCTCAGGTACCGCTTCCCCAATGTGGGAGCACACCTCGAACCGCTACGAAGGGCGGAGGTGGTTCCGCTATTCGAGTCGTCGGGGATATAGCTACTATTGCTACCCGCCTTCTTATCGCGGAGGTTCTCTTGACTTTGGCTACTATGTGCTTAAGGACGAGTTATGTTGGGTGCCCCCCGTTTTCACCGCCACTTCCACTCCCACCACTACCACCACTCCCACTACTCCCACTACTCCCACTACTCCCACTACTCCCACTACGACGACTACTCCCACTACTCCCACTACGACGACTACTCCCACTACGACGACTACGACGACTACCACTACGACTACTACTATTCCCGCTACGACGGCTGCGACCACGACTACGACGACTACTACTTCGGCGGCTTCTATACCGTTGATGTTGCGGCGTGGGGCGTTTGTTGGGGGTCGGTGGGTCTCGTGGCCGGGGACGTGCGGGGAGGTTCATAGTGTTGGTGAGGTTTATGATGCTGTCCTGGGGAGGTGCGTGAGCGCCCCGGACGTGTCGTTGGATGTTAGGGTGTTGGCGGGGAGCGGGGGTTTGAGTGTGGTTTGGAAACTGCCGGGGGGTGTTCGCAATGGGCAGGTAGCGGATTTCGTCGTGAGGTGGCGGGAGTTGGGTTCGTCGGGGGATTGGTTAACGGGGGTCGTCCCCTGGGAGGGCTCAGAGCAAACCTACATAATTCGGGATGACCCCGTGTCTGTCGCCCGTACTTGGGTGAGGGCGCTTGGGGGGTTGACGAATGGTGTGGCTTATGAGGTTCAGGTGGCGGCCCGCAACGCCGCGGGGGCGGGCAGGTTCACGGCGGTGTCGGCTGTTCCGTGCCCCTCCGGGCAGGCTTATTTCCCCTCTTTGGCGGTTTGCGTTCCTGTTTCTGCTGGGGGTTTGGGGGGTTTGAGTGTGACTTCAAAGGAGCCTAGCGTTGATTTGTTGGTCAGCGGTGGTTTGCGGTTCAGTTGGTCGTACCGCCTTCCTGCTGCGTTAGGAGCCTCGCCGGTGACCGGCTTTTTGGGGCAGTACAGAGAATCGGGTACGACCCAGGAGTGGTCGGACATGGTTTGGCGTAATTATTCCCACAGTCACGATTTTTGGGAGGTCACTTCCCTAGATGGGGTTAATATAATGACTTGGAGGCAAGACAACCTGCGCCTCCCCTCTTGGAAGCCGGGCGTTCTCTATGACGTGAGGGTGGCTCCTCAGTTCAAGGACGGCACGAGCGGCGGTTTCGTGGAGGCTGCTGCTGCTTCTTGCCTTAGGGGGAGGTCGTATTCCCCCAGCCTGCGGAAGTGCGTGTCGCCTCCGTCCGCGCCTGGCGGTTTCACCGCCTCAGCGGGCGATTCGACGATCTCCTTGGCTTGGGGGCAGCCCCCCTCCGACGGGGGGGATCCCCCCAGCGGGTTCGAACTCCGATGGAGGAAACTAGGGTCAACAAAAGGCTGGGAAACCACGACTATCCCTTGGGATTCAGCGGCCACGGTAAGGGACTTTGGCACTGTTTTCCGGAACTGGCATCAGACCCTTTCTGGTTTGGATAACGCTGTCCGTTACGAGGTTGGAGTCTCAGCGGTCAACCGGGCGGGCTACAGCCCCTGGGTTCAAGCCGTCCTAGCCCCCTGCCCCCGGGGGCGCACTTATGCGATCACCCGAGCAGCGTGCAACATCCTAACAGACCCCGGCAAACCCAGGAACTTCACCCTCACCAGCGGCAACGGGACCATCACAGCCTCCTGGAACGCCCCTGCCATCACAGGAGGGTCCCGCATAGTTTCCTACATCGTCCGATGGAACAAAGTGGGCTCCGACGAAACCCCCAAAGAACAGGTGGTGAACGCCCCCACCTCGCAGTTGAGGTTCACCACCTCGCGGTTGCTGATCGCCGGCATCTCCAACGGTGAGCACTACTGGGTGGAAGTAGCGGCCAGGAACCTAGCCCGCCAAGGCGATTACATCCGCCTCACCTCCGCCCCCTGCGCAGGCGCTTACAACCCCGCCGCCAAAAAATGCGCCACCAAACCCCGTTCCCCCCAGGGGTTGCTCGCGTCCTCCGCCGACGGGGGACTCTGGGTGAAGTGGGATGCCCCCTCAGACGACGGGGGATCCCCCATAACAAGTTATAAAATCACTTGGAAAGAGGAAGGAACAACCAGCGAAACCTCCGCCACCGTCACCGCGAGTGATGCGGAACTATCAGACACCCTCTCCGGGGAGACTCACACAATCTGGGCAGTGACCTTACCTTTCCCGTCCACTCTGCCCGCGTTGAAGAACAAGACACTATACGAAATAGAAGTTGCCGCTACCAACGCGGCAGGCACCGGCTACTCAGCGAGTATTAAAAGCATGCCCTGCCCGGCAGGGTCAGCGCGCACAGAGAACGGGGAATGCGCCCCCGAATGCGGGCGCGGCGGAGAATACAACGAAACCAGAGGAGGCTGCCGGCCCAGCGACGAGTTCTGCGAAAGCAACCCAAACCTAAGCTTAGCCCGCACCTCCTCCGGGTACTGCGAATACGCTTGGACGAAAACCCCAGCAGGAAACGGCATCACCTACGACTTAGTTGACTGCGTCCACCCCAGCCAGTTCAGCGCTCAAGCCAACGCAGACACCTACATCAACACCAACCTAGCAGGCAAAGACCTCACCCCAGGCAAGAGACCGATGTGCCCCCCCACCGGCCTCTTCCTAGCCCTAGGCGAAAGAAGACGCCACCAAAACCCAAGAGACTACTACCACCCCGAATGGGCGATAAGAAACGAACGCAAAACAGTCGTCGTGAGAGCCTCAGGAGACTGCACGGTAGTCAGTGATGTGTTTGCAATAACAAATAAGGTCGTATCATTGTTACCTATTCGATTTGAACTTGCGGCGGAGGTGTTAGCGGCTTGCCAGGCTCATGATTATTGTTATGACCTGATCCGCAGCGGGTTGCATCAAACAGTGCAGGAAGGAGGAGGTCTTGGTTGCGACGATGTGCTGTTGAGGTTGTGGAATTCTTACTGCGAGACATTGAATAACTTGTGGCCACCGATGAATAAGATGTGGTGCGAGAGCGCGGCTACTTATGCCGACGCGGTGGTGCGAGTCGCGACTACGCCGCCTGAGGCTGGGATAGTTGTGTTGCGTAATTCGAAGACAGGTAAGTGTTTGACGCGCAAGGCGGAGTCTGCAACGCTTGTTCGGGTTGTTCAGGAGCGCTGCCGGTTTGATGGTAATCATAAGCCCAATAATAAGAAACAATGGTTTCACGTGCTGCAGGCCGCGCCTTTCAGTAACGCGGCGGACGGCCCTACAGTGGCGGGTTATTTTTATGTTGTGCCTGCGAACGTAAACCCGGTTGAGAAGGACTCTTGGGAGAAGAGTGAAACTGAGGTTGAGGTAGCGGGCGGCAGGTGCTTGTATGTTGACAGTATTGTGACGCGTAATGAGGTTCACGAGGGGAGCTGCATGGTGGGCGGCGCTCGTTCGAGGTTGCGGATGTTCCGTCTTGTGAACACGTCTGTTGCCGATGAGTATGGGATCCGCTCAGTCTGGGGTGCTTGTTGGCAGCCCGAGGCCGAGGCTGGCGCGGATGACGCTGAGACTGCAGCCGATGGAGTGTACATAATCAGCGTTTCTAATGCTTCGGGTTGCGACTCTGTGTTGCAGAGTTGGCGTATTGAGCCTGTGGATCCGAATGTTATAGTTGGTAAGAGTAGTTGATCGAACAGAGAGAGCAAGGAGGAGTTCATGTTGAACAGTAATTGTGTCAGAGGAATTTGGTGGGCGTGCGCAGCGCTAGCAGTTTTGCTGGCTGCTGGGTGTGTGTCTGCTGCGTCGGAGGAGTCGGGCGGGGGCGTTCCCGCTTCGGGTGCTGAGGGGCGGGCAGCGCCTGTGTTGCCTTCTCTGGTTGATGGTGAGCCTGGTGGTGTAGAGCCTGGTGGTTCTACTGCTGGGAGTGGTTCTGTTGATGGTGCTGGGAGTGGTTCTGTTGATGGTGCTGGGAGTGGTTCTGTTGATGGTGCTGGGAGTGGTTCTGTTGATGGTGCTGGGAGTGGTTCTGTTGGTGGTGGGGATGTTTCTTCGGTTTCGTCGACTTCTTCGACCTTGTTGGATGTTGCTTCTATTCTTAGTGAGGAGTTTAGGGATGCTCTGGTGTATGATAGGCCTGATTTTGGTGATTATTCTGATGAGGCGATTGTTGCTTTAGCGTTTCATCATCGTGCGTTGTTGAGTGATCCGTGGGGTCTTGATTTGAATGATCTTTCTGCATCGTTGGGGGCATTGTGCTGGATTATTTTGAATGCGCATATGATAGCGCCAATTGCGATGGTGGAGCAAGTTTTGCCGTCTCCCCCTTACGGTGGTTATGCTAATTTGAGGGTGTGGCATATTGAGCGGGAGGTTGAAGATCGGGGGCTTGAGTTGTTTTGGGAGGGCGGGCCGGTGGATGATATGCTTACGTTGAGGCGTGTGTTGCTGAAAGCCCGCGAACTGAGGGGGGTGGTGTTTGGTCCGGATTTGCCGCTGTTGTTGCGCCCGTTGGCTGAGGAGTTGTATGTTTGGGTTGATGATCTTTGGGAGTTGCCTGTTGTTCGTGTCCGCCCGACCCTTGAGAAGCTTGCTTCAGGTAATAGCGGTTTGCCCTATCGCGGGCTTGAAGGGATTACCGAGGAGGAGATCGCTCGGATTTGGCCGGAAGAGTTCGAAGTCGAACTGACTGGTGAGGGTTATAAAGACTTCTTCGAGTTGATTGAGCGGTTGAGGGGTGATGAGGAGGTGCGGGGTTTATTGAATGCTGGCTGCGAGTTTCGAATGGATGACTGGTATGCGGGCGCTTGCCCTGCTTGGGTGGCGGATGTCTTACTGTCTGAGTGCCGAAATCGAGGAGAGGAGCCTGAGTGCCCGTTCGGTAGGTGCGCCTCTGAGGCGGGAAACGGTTTGGATGATTGATTCTTATTCGTTTTTGTTCGTGTTCACCGCCGGGAGGGCGGGAAGCAAACCTGCACAATTGTGGATGACCCTGTGGTTGTCGCCCGTACTTGGGTGAGCGCGCCTAGGGGGTTGACGAATGGTGTGGCTTATGAGGTTCAGGTGGCGGCCCGGAACGCTGCGGAGGCGGGCAGGTTCACGGCGGTGTCGGCTGTTCCGTGCCTCGCCGTGCAGGCTTATTCCTCCGGCGCGTCGGGTTGCGCGCCTGTTTCCGCGGGGACTTTGGGGGGTTTGACTTTGATCTCAGGGGATACTAGTTTGGATGGTAGGATTAATGATTATAGGGGTAATTTTCGGTTCAGTTGGGCTTACCGTCTTCCTGCTGTGTTAGGGGGAGGGGGGTCGCCGGTGAGTGGCTTTTTGGGGCAGTACAGGGAATCGGGGACGACCCAGGAGTGGGCGGACATGCCTTGGTATGATGATTACGACAGGCACGATTTCTGGGAACTCACTCCCTTAGATGGGGTTAATGTAATGACTTGGACGGAAGGTAGTCTGCGCCTCCCTTCTTGGAAGGCAGAGGTTCTCTATGATGTGAGGGTGGCCCCGCAGTACAAGGACGGCACGAACGGCGGTTTCGTGGAGGCCACCGCTGCTTCTTGCCCTAGAGGGAAGTCGTATTCCCCCAGCCTGCGGAGATGCGTGTCGCCTCCGTCCGCGCCTGGCGGTTTCACCGCCTCAGCGGGCGATGGGGAGATCTCCTTGACTTGGGGGCCGCCCCCCTCCAACGGGGGGGATCCCCCCAGCAGGTTCGAACTCCGATGGAGGAAACTAGGGTCAACGAAAGGCTGGGAAACCAGGGCGATCCCTTGGGATTCGTCGACCACGGTAATGAACTTTGGCAATGTTGGCACTGTTTTCCGGAACTGGCACCAGATCCTTTCCGGTTTGGATAACGCTGTCCGTTACGAGGTTGGAGTCTCAGCGGTCAACCGGGCGGGCTACAGCCCCTGGGTTCAAGCCGTCCTAGCCCCCTGCCCCCGGGGGCGCACTTATGCGATCACCCGAGCAGCGTGCAACATCCTAACAGACCCCGGCAAACCCAGGAACTTCACCCTCACCAGCGGCAACGGGACCATCACAGCCTCCTGGAACGCCCCTGCCATCACAGGAGGGTCCCGCATAGTTTCCTACATCGTCCGATGGAACAAAGTGGGCTCCGACGAAACCCCCAAAGAACAGGTGGTGAACGCCCCCACCTCGCAGTTGAGGTTCACCACCTCGCGGTTGCTGATCGCCGGTCTCTCTAACACTGAGCACTATTGGGTGGAAGTAGCGGCCAGGAACCTAGCCCGCCAAGGCGATTACATCCGCCTCACCTCCGCCCCCTGCGCAGGCGCTTACAACCCCGCCACCCAAAAATGCGCCACCAAACCCCGCTCCCCCCAGGGGCTGCTCGCGTCCTCCGCCGACGGGGGACTCTGGGTGAAGTGGGATGCCCCCTCAGACGACGGGGGATCCCCCATAACAAGTTATAAAATCACTTGGAAAGAGGAAGGAACAACCAGCGAAACCTCCGCCACCGTCACCGCGAGTGATGCGGAACTATCAGACACCCTCTCCGGGGAGACTCACACAATCTGGGCAGTGACCTTGCCTTTCCCGTCCACTCTGCCCGCGTTGAAGAACAAGACACTATACGAAATAGAAGTTGCTGCTGTCAACGCGGCAGGCACCGGCTACTCAGCGAGTATTAAAAGCATGCCCTGCCCGGTGGGGAAGAGGTATGGGACAGGATACTCTGGTTGCGCGCCTTCAAGTTGTCCTTTGGGGAGGACGATGACCGGTCAGTGTGTGCCGAAATGCGGCGATGACGAGGTATATGAGGAAACCAGAGGCGGCTGTCGGCCCACTGACAAATTCTGTAGGGAAGATCCCGACCTCTGGGAACACCGTGATAAGTCAGGCTACTGTAAGTATCCTTCTTGGGATTACTCTCCGTCCCGGAACGGGATCAATTATTCCCCACTATACTGTAGCCAGTCTGATGAGTTCAGCGCTCAAGCCAACGCAGACACCTACATCAACACCGACCTAGTAGGCAAAGACCTCACCACAGGCAAGAGAGCGATGTGCCCCCCAACCGGCCTCTTCCTAGCTCTAGGCGAAAGAAGACGCCACCAAAACCTAACAGACTACTACCACCCCGAATGGGCAACAGGAAACGACCTCAAAACAGTCGTCGTGAGAGCCTCAGGAGATTGCACGGGGATTAGTGGTGCGTTGGCAACAATGAATACTCTCGTATCGTTTTTATTTGTTATTCGATTCGAACTTGAGTCTGGGGTGTTGGCGGCTTGCCAGGCTCATGATTATTGTTATGACCTGATCCGCAGCGGGTTGCATCAAACCGTGTTAGAAGGTGATGATAATGGCTGCGATGAAGTGCTGAAACAGTTGTGGCTTTCTTACTGTGAGACATGGTCTGAGTCATGGTGGCGTTCCGTGTTTGAGGGGCTGTGCAAGGACGCGGTTGATTTGGGCGATGCGGCGGTGCGACTGTTGGCGACTACGTCTCCTGAGGCTGGGATAGTGTTGTTGCGTAATTCGAAGACGGGCAAGTGTTGACGCGCAAGGCGGAGTCTGCAACGCTTGTTCGGGTTGTTCAGGAGCATTGCCGGTTTGATGTTAATCATAAGCCTAATAATGAGAAACAATGGTTTCACGTGCTGCAGGCCGCGCCTTTCACTAACGCGGCGGACGGTCCTACAGTGGCGGGTTATTTTTATGTTGTGCCTGCGAACGTAAATCCGGTTGTGAAGGACTCTTGGAAGAAGAGTGAAACCGAAGTCGAGGTAGCAGGAAGCAGGTGCTTGTATGTTGACAGTATTGTGACGCGTAATGAGGTTCACGAGGGGAGCTGCATGGTAAGCGGCGCTCGTTCGAGGTTGCGGATGTTCCGTCTTGTGAACACGTCTGCTGCTGATGAGTATGGGATCCGCTCAGTCTGGGGCGCTTGTTGGCAGCCCGAGGCCGAGGCTGGCGCGGATGACGCTGAGACAGCAGCCGATGGAGTGCCCATAACCAGCGTTTCCAACGCTTCGGGTTGCGACGCTGTTTTGCAAAGGTGGCGTATTGAGCCTGTAGATCCGAATGTTATAGTTGGTAAGAGTAGTTGATCGAACAGAGAGAGCAAGGAGGAGTTCATGTTTAACCATAAGCATGTCAGAGGAATTTGGTGGGCGTGCGCAGCGGCTGTAGCAGTGTTGGCTGCTGGTTGCGTGTCTGCTGCGTCGGAGGAGTCGGGCGGGGGTGCACTCCCTGTTGATGGTGGTGGTGTTGGTTCCGGTTCGGTGACTTCTTCTTCGAGCATAGCGGATTCCATATCGCCTCCGGCGGGTGGTGTTACTACTAATGTTGTTGAGGAGGTCACTACTACTGCTGTTCGGGTGGGGGAAGAGAACGGCGGCGGGGGGGCGTCTAGCGGAGGTGAGCCGCCTGGTGGAGTTGTTTCCGTTGAGGTTAGGGTTAGCGAGGAAGGGTTGGAGAGGTTGAGGAGAGTGTTGGGGGAGGATAAGTTCGCGGTCGTGTTGGAAGCGGCTGAGTTGTGGTCTGAGCCTGGGGCGTTGGGGGTGGATAGTGGGGTGTTGTTGGGTAGGTTGGCTGGGGAGAGTGGGTTTCTTACTGAGGAGAGGTTGGGTAGATTAGCGGAGCGGAGGAACGGGGGTAGGTTGGTGGCGGCGGCGCGGAGTTACAGTGAGGAGGAGTTGGCCGATTACGTTAGCGAGGGTGAGGAGTGGTTGGTTGGGCCTCGGGATACTTGGTATGCTGATGTTTCGGATGTTGATGGGCGCTTTGTTGATGAGTATTCGGATGATGATCTCAAGGGTATGGCTTTTTCTGAGCGTGCTCAGGCGGAGCGTGATAGCCGGTTGTGGGAGGTTAATGATCTTTCTACGCCTGTGGGGGCGTTTTGTTGGGCTGTCTTGCGTGTCAGGCAAACTGTGGATTGGACAGGAATTGGGCTTACGGGTGGGTTTCACCCTTGGCGGTCTCGTAATTTGAGGGTGTGGCATTTGGAGCGGGAGGCTGAGGAGCGGGGGATCGAGTTAGAATGGGAGACACCCTCGTTGGACGCGGATCTTGTGTTAAGGCGTGTTCTTTTAGAGGCGACCGCTCCGGAGGTTAGAAGCGTGGTGTTCGCCTCGGGGTTGCCGTCGGTGCTGCGCTCTGCGGCGGAAAGAGTGTATAGTGTTTACGACGAGTTGTTGGCGTTGCCTGTCCGCCGTGTCCGCCCCACGGTTGAGGAACTCGCAGGTTATGGCCGCCTTAGAGACCTCACAGAAGAAGAGATCGCTCAGATCTGGCCCGAAGAGTTAGAGCTTGATTACCGCGATGAGGACGACGCGAAATATTGGAACGCTATGAGGATGTTGCGAGCCGATGAAGTCAGAGAGTTTCTCAACGCTGAGTGCAAAGAACGCCCAGTGGAGAATCCCTGCCCGCCCTGGGAAGTACCGGAGACAGACGTTTGGCTCAGTATAATTTGCAGCGATCAGGTTGAAGATATGTTTGAGATTGTCCCCATTGAATCCTGCCCTCTGTTCTATAAGGCGGACATCCGCGAAGTCGGGGTAGATCGATCATCGGAATGCACTGTCAATGAGGAAGCAGCAGAGCGTTTCAACGAACTTATGGACGAACTCATAGAGCGCGAAAGAGAGCTTATGGAGCGTGAAGAAATGGGCAGACAGCGTTGACTAGGACTCTCCCCTCCAACGGTAAGAGATCCCGCCGTTGATCGCGAGGTTCGCCTAATGATTGAGGGTCAGTGGCTGCACGTGCTGCAGGACACACCTTCCACCAACGCGGCGCCCGGCCCCGCCGAGGCGGGCTATAATTATGTTATGCCTGCGAACGTTGACCCGGCTGAGAAGGCAACCTGGAAGAAGAGCGAAACCGACGCAGCGGGCGGCAAGTGCTTGTATGTTGGCAGTGTTTCGCGTACTAAGGTTCGCGAGGGAAGTTGTATGGAGAGCGGCGTTCGTTGAGTTCGCGTGTGTTCCAGCTTGTGAACACGTCTGTTGCCGATGAGTACGGGATCCGCTCAGTCTGGAATACTTGTTGGCAGCCCGAGGCTAAGGCTGGCGCGGATGATGCTGAGGCAGCAGCCGATGGAGTGCCCATAATCAGCGTCTCTAATGCTTCGGGGTGTGGCGGTGTTCTGCAAAGCTGGCGTATTGAGCCTGTGGATCCGGCGGCTGCTAGTCGGTGAGAATAGTTGATCGAACAGAGCAAGGAGGAGTTCATGTTTAATTATAAAAGCGTCAGGAGAACTTGGTGGGCGTGCGCGGTGCTCGTAGTTTTGCTTGCTGCTGGTTGCGTGTCCGCTGCCTCAGAGGAGTCGGGCGGTAGTGCCCCTCCCGCTGATGCTAGTGGTGGCGCTGGCGCCGGTTCGGTGCCTTCCTCTTCGGATTCTCCCCATCCTCCTCCGCCGGGTGGTGTTAGTACTACCGTAGTTGAGGAGACTGCTGTTCAGGTGGGGGAAGAGAACGGCGGCGGGGGGTCGTCTAGCGGAGCCGAGCCGGTTGGCGGGGTTGTTTCTGTTGAAGTTAGTGTCAGCGAGGAAGGGTTGGAGAGGTTGAGGCGGGTGTTAGGGGAGGACAAGTATGCGGCTGTGTTAGAAAAGGCTGAGTCGCTGGATGAGTCTGATTCGGTGGGGGTGGATAGTGGGGTGTTGTTGGGCAGGTTGGCTGGGGAGAATGGGTTCCTCACTGAGGAGGGGTTGGGTAGGTTAGCGGATCGGAGAAGCGGGGAGGAGTTGGCGTTGGCGGCGGATGGTTTCTTCAGTGAGGAGGAGTTGGCCGAGTACGCTAACGAGGGCGAAGAGTGGATAGTTGGGCCTTGGGATAATGAGGTTTCGGATTTTGATGGGCGATTCGCTGATGCGTATTCGGATGAGGATGTCAAGGGCTGGGCTTTTATTGAGCGTGCGCAGGCGGAGATTGATAACCAGTTGTGGGAGGATAATGATCTTTCCACGCCTGTGGGAGCGTTTTGTTGGGCTGTCTTGAATGTCAGACACATCGAGAGTCGGACGGACACTGGGATTGGGGATGGGTTTCGCCCTTGGCGGTCCCGTAATTTGAGGGTGTGGCATTTGGAGCGGGAGGCTGAGGAGCGGGGGATCGAATTAGAGTGGGAAACCCCGCCGCTGAACGCGAATCGTGTGTTAAGGCGTGTTCTGTTGGAGGCGACAGCCCCAGAGGTTAGGAGCGTGGTGTTCGCCCGGGGGTTGCCTTCGGTGCTGCGTCCTGCGGCGGAAACATTGTACAGTGTTTATGACGAGTTGTTGGCTTTGCCTGTCCGCCGCATCCGCCCCACGGTAGAGGAACTTTCAGCTTATCGCCGCCTTAGAGACTTCACAGAAGAAGAGATATCCCAGGTCTGGCCGGAAGAGTTAGAAATAGACTACCGCGATGAGGATAACGCGAAATACTGGAACGCGATGGGCATGCTGCGAGACGATGAAGTCAGAGGGCTTCTAAACGCAGAGTGCAAAGAACGCCCGAGGGAGAACGCCTGCCCGCCCTGGGAAGTGCCGGAGGAGACAGGCGGCTTGATCAGTTTAATGTGTAGCGGTATGGTGGAGGATATGCTTGAGGATATTAGCTCTATTGCGTCCTGTCCTCTTTTCTACAAGGCGGACGTCCGCGAAGTCGGAAGAGCAGCCCTCCAACAATCGGAATGCACTGTCGATGAGGAAGCAGCAGAGCGTATCCTCGAGCGCATGGAACGTGAAACGGGCAGAACGCGTTGAATAGGCCTCCGCCTTCCCCCAGGGGATCCCGTCGTTGACTACCAGGATAAGCCTAATGATGGGGGGCTTGGTGAGTGGTCGTGCCAGGGAGGGGTTGCTAATGGTCTCAGTGCGGTGGTTCGAGCCGCGACTACGCCTCCTGAGGCTGGGATAGTTGTGTTGCGTAATTCGAAGACGGGCAAGTGCTTAACGAGCAAGCCAAACCCTGCAGAGGTTGTTCAGGAGCACTGCCGGTTCGATGAAAATTATAAGCCTAATGATGAGGATCAGTGGTTCCACATATTGCAAGCCGAACCTTTCAGCAACGCAGCGTCCGGCCCTACCGAGGTGGGCTATTTCTATGTTATGCCGGCTAATGTCAACCCGGCTGATAAGGAAACCTGGAAGAAGAGTTTGAGCAGTCAAGAAACCGAAGTTGCGGCCAGTAGGTGCTTGTATGTTAGCAGCGTTGAGGTTAGCAGCGTTTCGCGTCAAGGTGTTCAGCCGAGTACTAAGGTTCGCGAGGGGAGCTGCATGGTAAGCGGCGCTCGTTCGAGTTCGCGTGTGTTCAAGCTTGTGAACACGTCTGTTGCCGATGAGTATGGGATCCGTTCATTCGGGGGTGCTTGTTGGCAGCCTAAGGCTGGCGCGGACGATGCTGAGACAGCAGCCGATGGAGTGTCCATAGTCAGCGTTTCTAATGCTTCGGGTTGCGGCGCTGTGTTGCAGAGTTGGCGTATTGAGCCTGTGGATCCGAATGTCATGGTTGGTAAGAGTAGTTGATCGAAAAGAGAGAGCAAGGAGGAGTTTATGTTTAACAATAAGCGTGTCAGGGGAGCTTGGTGGGTGTGCGCAGCGCTAGCAGTTTTGCTGGCTGCTGGATGTGTGTCCGCTGCGTCAGAAGAATCGGGCGGAAACTTCCCTGTTTCGGATGGTAGAGGGGTTGGTGGTGCTGGTTCTAGTTCGGCGTCTTCCTCTTCGAGTGTAGTGGATTCTGCTTTTCCTCCGCCGGGCGGTGTTACTACTACAGGTGTTGAGGAGACTGCTGCTGTTCATGTGGGGGAGGAAAACGGTGTTGGAGGGGAGGCGACTAGCGGAGCCGAGCCGCCTGGTGGGGTTGTTTCTGTTGAGGTTAGGGTTAGTGAGGAGGGGTTGGAGCGGTTGAGGCGGGTGTTGGGGGAGGATAAGTTTGCGGCCGTGTTGGAATCAGTTGAGCGGTTGGGTGAGTCTGAGGTGTCTAGGGTGGATAGTGGGGTGTTGTTGGGCAGGTTGGCTGGGGAGAATGGGTTTCTCATTGAGGAGGGGTTGGGTAAGTTAGCGGATCGGAGAAGCGCTGAGGACTTGGCGTGGGCGGCGGATCTTTATAGTGAGGAGGTGTTGGCCGAGTACGCTAATGAGAGTGAGGAGCGGATGGCTGGGCCTCTGGATACTGATGTTTCGGATTTTGACGGGCGATTCGCTGAAGTGTTTGAGTATTCGGATGAGGATGTCAAGGGTTTGGCTTTTGTCGAGCGTGCTCTGGCGGGGTTTGATAACCGGTTGTGGGAGGATAATGATCTTTCTACGCCTGTGGGTGCGTTTTGTTGGGCTGTCTTGCGTGTCAGATACATTGAGGGTTGGACGGGAACTGAGATTACGGGAGGGTTTCGCCCTTGGCAGTCCCGTAATTTGAAGGTGTGGCATTTGGAGCGGGAGGCTGAGGAGCGGGGGATCGAGTTAGAATGGGAAACCCCGCCGCTGGACGCGGATCTTACGTTAAGGCGTGTTCTCTTAGAGGCGACCGCCCCGGAGATCAGAAGCGTGGTGTTCGCCTCGGGGTTGCCTTCGGTGCTGCGCCCTGCGGCGGAGGCGTTGTACAGTGTTTATGACGAGTTGTTGGCTTTGCCTGTCCGCCGTGTGCGTCCCACGGTTGAGGAACTCTCAGCTTACCGCCGCCTTAGAGACCTCACAGAAGAAGAGATCGTCCAGATCTGGCCGGAAGAACTCGCACTCGATTACCGCGCGGAGGACAACGCGAAGTACTTGAACGCGATGGATGTGTTGCGAGGCGATGAGGTCAGAGGGCTTCTCAACGCTGAGTGCAAAGCGAGCCCAGTGGAGAATCCCTGCCCGCCCTGGGAGGTGCCGGAGACAGCCGTTTGGCTCAGTATACGGTGCAACGATATGATGAAGGCTATGTTTGAGATTGGGCCCATTGAGTCCTGTCCTACTTTCTTCAAGGGGGACATCCGCGAAGTCGGAGTAGATGGCCTCAGATCGGAATGCACTGTCGATGAGGAAGCAGCAGAACGTCTCAACGAACGCATGGAGCGTGAATGGGGCAGAAGACAGCGTTGACTTGGACTCCGCCTTCCCTGAGGTCCCGGGTGTTCAAGCTTGTGAACACATCTGTTGCCGATGAGTACGGGATCCGCTCGGTCTGGGATGCTTGTTGGCAGCCCAAGGCTGGCGGGGATGATGCTGAGACAGCAGCCGATGGAGTGTCCATAGTCAGCGTTTCTAACGCTTCGGGTTGCGACGCGGTTCTGCAATGGTGGCGTATTGAGCCTGTAGATCCGACTGCTATAGTTGGTAAGAGTAGTTGATGAGTAGAGCAAGGAGGAGTTCATGCTCAACCAAGCCAAACCCTGCAGAGGTTGTTCAGGAGCACTGCCGGTTCAATGACAATCATAAGCCTAGTGATGAGGATCAGTGGTTCCATGTACTGCAGGCCAAGCCTTTCAGCAGGGCGGCGGACGGCCCTACCGATGCGGGCTATTTTTATGTTGTGCCGGCTAACGTTAACCCGGTTGATGAGGCAACTTGGAAGAAGAGCGAAAGCGAGGCAGCGGGCGGCAGGTGCTTGTATGTTGACAGGGTTTCGCGTAACGATGTTTCGCGTGATGAGGTTCGCGAGGGGAGTTGTATGGTGGGCGGCGTTCGTTTGAGTTCGCGTGTGTTCAAGCTTGTGAACACGTCTGTTGTTGATGAGTATGGGATCCGCTCGTTCGGGGGTGCTTGTTGGCAGCCTGAGGCTGAGGCTGGCGCGGATGATGCTGAGACAGCGGCAGACGGAGTGTACATAGTCAGTGTCTCTAGCGCTTCGGGTTGCGGGGGTGTTTTGCAAGGTTTGCAAAGGTGGCGTATTGAGCCTGTGGATCCGGCGGCTGCTGGTCGGTGAGAATAGTTGATTGAACAGAGCGAGGAGGAGTTCATGTTTAATTATAAAAGCGTCAGGAGAACTTGTTGGGCGTGCTCGGTGCTCGCAGTATTGCTGGCTGCTGGGTGCGTGTCCGCTGCCTCGGAGGAGTCGGGTGGTAGCGCTCCTCCTGTTGATGGTAGTGGTGGCGCTGGCGCCGGTTCGGTGCCTTCTTCTTCGGATTCTCCTCCTTCTCCTCCGCCGGGTGGTGCTAGTACTACCGTAGTTGAGGAGGTTGCTACTACTGTTGTTCAGGTGGGGGAAGAGAACGGTGGAGGGGGGTTGTCTAGCGGAGGTGAGCCGCCTGGAGGGGTTGTTCTCGTTGAAGTCAGTGTCAGTGAGGAAGGGTTGGAGCGGTTGAGGCGGGTGTTAGGGGAGGATAAGTATGCGGCTGTGTTAGAAAAGGCTGAGTGGCTGGCTGAGCGTTATGGGGAGGACAGTGGGGTGTTGTTGGGCAGGTTGGCTGGGGAGAATGGGTTCCTCACTGAGGAGGGGTTGGGTAGGTTAGCGGATCGGAGAAGCGGGGAGGAGTTGGCGTTGGCGGCGGATGGTTTCTTCAGTGAGGAGGAGTTGGCCGAGTACGCGAACGAGGGCGAAGAGTGGACAGTTGGGCCTTGGGATACTGAGGTTTCGGATTTTGATGGGCGGTTCGCCGATGCGTATTCGGATGAGGAAGTCAAGGGTTGGGCTTTTGTCGAGCGTGTTCAGGCGGAGAGCGAAAACCAGTTGTGGGAGGATAATGATCTTTCTGCGCCTGTGGGGGCGTTTTGTTGGGCTGTCTTGAATGTCAGAGGCATAGAGGGTTGGACGGAAACTGGGATTGGTAGTGGGTTTCGCCCTTGGCGGTCACATAATTTGAGGGTGTGGCATTTGGAGCGGGAGGCAGAGGAGCGTGGGATCGAATTAGAGTGGGAAACCCCGCCGCTGAACGCGAATCGAGTGTTAAGGCGTGTTCTCTTAGAGGCGACCGCCCCGAAGGTTAGAAGCGTGGTGTTCGCCTCGGGGTTGCCTTCGGTGCTGCGCCCGGCGGCGGAGGCGTTGTACAGTGTTTATGACGAGTTGTTGGCTTTGCCTGTCCGCCGCATACGCCCCACGGTAGAGGAACTCTCCGCTTACCGCCGTCTTCAAGACCTCACAGAAGAAGAGATAGCCCAGATCTGGCCGGAAGAGTTAGAAATAGACTACCGCGATGAGGACAAGGTGAAATACTTGAACGCGATGGGCATGCTGCGAGACGATGAAGTCAGAGGGCTTCTCAACGCTGAGTGCAAAGAGCGCCCGAGGGAGAGCGCCTGCCCGCCCTGGGAAGTGCCGGAGGAGACAGCCGGTTTGCTTTGGTTACGGTGCAACGATACGTTTAAGGATATGTTTGAGGACGTTAGCTCCATTGAGTCCTGTCCTCTTTTCTATAAGGCGGACGTCCGTGAAGTCGGGAGAGCAGGCCTCAAATCGGAATGCACTATCGATGAGGAAGCAGCAGAGCGTTTCCGCGAGCGCATGGAACGTGAAACGGGCAGAACGCGTTGAATAGGCCTCCGCCTTCCCCCAGGGGATCCCGTCGTTGACTACCAGGATAAGCCTAATGATGAGGATCAGTGGTTCCACGTGCTACAGGCCGAACCTTCCAGCAACGCGGCGGTCGGCCCTACCGAGGCGGGCTATTTTTATGTTATGCCTGCGAACATAAATTCGGCTGAAAAGGAATCTTGGAAGAAGAGTTTGAGCAGTCAAGAAACTGAAGTTGCGGGAAGCAAGTGCTCGTATGTTGACAGCGTTTCGACGCGCAAAGAGGTTCGCGAGGGGAGCTGCATGGTAAGCGGCGCTCGTTCGAGTTCGCGGGTGTTCCGTCTTGTGAACACGCCTGCTGCTGATGAGTATGGGATCCGTTCGGTGGGGCGATGATGACGCTGAGACTGCAGCCGATGGAGTGTCCATAGTCAGCGTTTTTAATGCTTCGGGTTGCGACGCGGTTCTGCAATGGTGGCGTATTGAGCCTGTAGATCCGACTGCTATAGTTGGTAAGAGTAGTTGATGAGTAGAGCAAGGAGGAGTTCATGCTCAACAATCAGAGTGTAAGGGAAGCCTGGTGGGCGTGCGCAGCGCTCGCAGTGTTGCTGGCTGCTGGGTGCGTGTCTGCTGCGTCGGAAGAATCGGGCGGGGGCGCTCCCGCTTCGGCTACTGAGGGGCGGGCAGCGCCTGCTGAGCCGTCTTTGGTTGATGGTGAGCCTGGTGGTTCTATTGCTGGGGGTGTTTCTGCTGGTAGTGGGAATGCTTCTTCGGTTTCGTCGACTTCTTCGGTCTTGTTGGATGGTGTTTCTATTTTTGGTGTTGAGGGAGAGGGTGAGATTAGTGAGGAGGAGTTGGAGTATAATAAGGAGATTAGGGATGCTTTGTCTTATGATAGACCTGATGATTTTAGTTATTATTCTGATGAGGATATTCTTGCTAAAGCGTTTCATCATCGTGCATTGTTGAGAGACGATCCGTGGGGTGTTGATTTGAATGATCTTTCTACATCGTTGGGGGCATTGTGCTGGATTCTTCTGAATGCGCATATGATAGTGCCAATTGTGAGGGCTGAGCAAATTGTGCTGGTTCCCCTTTACGGTGCTGGTGGTAATTTGAGGGTGTGGCATTTGGAGCGGGAGGTTGAGGATCGGGGGCTTGAGTTGTTTTGGGAGGGCGGGCCGGTGGATGATATGCTTACGTTGAGGCGTGTGTTGCTGACCGCCCGCGAGGTGAGGGGGGTGGTGTTTGGTTCGGATTTGCCGCTGTTGCTGCGCCCGTTGGCTGAGGAGTTGTATGTTTGGGTTGATGATCTTTGGGAGGTGCCTGTTGTTCGTGTCCGCCCGACCCTTGAGAAGCTTGCTTCAGGTTATCGCGGTTCGCCCTATCGCGGGCTTGAAGGGATAACTGAGGAGGAGATCGCTCGGATTTGGCCGGAAGAGTTCGAAGTCGAACTGACGGATGAGGTTTATAAAGACTTCTTTGAATTGCTGCTTGAGCGTTTGGGCGATGAGGAGGTGCGGGGTTTGTTGAATGCTGGCTGCGAGGTTCGAAGGAATGACTGGTATGCGGGCGCTTGCCCTGCTTGGGTGGCGGATGTCTTACCGAGATCTGATTGCCCCGAACCCGAGGATGAGCTTGACTGCCCGTTCGGTGGATGCGCCTCTGAAGAGGGTGTTGGTTTGGATGATTGATTTTAAATTCGTTTTTGTTGGTGTTCCACAGCCGGTGCGGGGTTTGCCCGCGAAGCGCGCTTAGGGTGGGTGTGTAAGGATGCTTGTTCTGGGTAGGAGGTGGATGGCTTGTTCGTTGGTGGCGGCGGTCCTTGCTGTGGGGTGCAGCGCGCAGGAAGCGAGCCCGCCTCCTGTTTCTCAGCCGGTTGTCTCCAGCGCCGGGGAAGGGTCTGCGATGGTGGGCGCGCCGAGTGTGGATACTTCTGTTTCTTCCTCAGTTCCAGAGGCTTCGACCGGTCTTGAGGTTGAGGCTTCTACTGAGGGGGTTGCGTCCTCGTCTTCCGGAATGACTGTGCCGCCTAGGGGTTCGCTGGATGGCGGTGTTTCTGTTGCGTCGGGAGGTTTTAGGTGGGTGTCTGCTGGTTTGAGGTATGCTTGTGGGGTGAGGTTTTCTGGTGTGGTGTTGTGTTGGAGTTGGCAGCACGCTTCGAATGATAGTTATGGTTTGGATTTTGATATGCCTGGTGGGGTGTTTAAGTCGGTTGATGTGGGGTGGGAGTATGCGTGCGGGATTCGTTCTGATGATTCGTTGGAATGTTGGGGGCGGACTCCGTTAGCGGACTTGGAACCCCCGACTGGGGAATTCACGCAGGTGAGCGTAGGGATCGAACACGCTTGCGCTGTGAGTGTGGATGGTTCGTTGGAGTGTTGGGGGCGCATGGAGCGTTTCCGTGGAAGTTTCCGCGGTCGGGGCGCCCCGTTGGGGGGCTCGTTTGTGGATATCGTATCGGGGGATACTTTTCGCTGCGGGCTGCGCCCCGGCGGGGGTGTGGAGTGCTGGGGCGGCGGTTTAATTGATGTGGAACCTCCCGGGGGCACCTTCGCAGCGGTCGCCGCTGCTGGAAGAGATGTGTGCGGTGTGCGCCTCTCAGGTGAGGTGGAGTGTTGGGGTCCGCGGGAAGCGGGCGAAGGGACTGGTTATTTATCACCGCCGGAGGGCAGGTTCACGCAAGTAGAAATAGCAGCGGGGAGAGACGCGTCAGAGAGCGGGTTCGCGTGCGGTGTCAGAGCGGACGCTTCGGCGGCGTGCTGGGGGGAAGGCGAGGTTAGCTTACCCAGAGGGGAGAAGTTCAAGGCTGTGTACCCGTCGTTTTGGCATGTCTGCGGGATCCTCTCCGCCGGGGAAGCGAGGTGTTGGCGCAGGGATGACATAGCGAAAGAGCAGGTAGATGAGTACCCGGAGATCGTCCCTCCAACCGGGGAATTCGCGGAGCTAGAAGTGCTGGATGAACACGACACGCTTTGGTGCGGGTTGCGCCCCGACGGGTCGATGGACTGTTGGGGAAGCCGTTATAGGTGGGGCAACCAGCGGGTGTTCCCCCCTTGGGGCCCCTATACGAGCGTGAGCAGTTCCGGTCGCGATGGGTACGCCTGCGCCGCCCGGGTGGATTCCTCAGTGGTGTGTTGGGATCCTCCGTTCAATGAGAGCAGCGACACCCCCGGAGGAGAGTTCACTGACGTCAGCGTGGCTTTCCACTCCGCCTGCGGCCTATCCCCCAGCGGGGAGGCCACATGTTGGGGCGCGGACAGGGAAGCCGGCGAGAGGAGCAGCAAAAACATGCCTCCAGAGGCGGAATTCACGTCGGTGAACGCGGGCTGGGGCGGAGACGATTTCACATCCCGCGGTGACCCGCTGACCGGCCGAGGGCTTTCCTGCGGGATTCGGGCAGACGCCGCCGTAGAATGCTGGGGCAGACGTGTTTTCACATACGAAGACGGCATAGCCCGTGGAGACAAATTCACAGAGGTTAGCGTCGGGAGAGGCGCGAGGGTCTGTGTTCAAAACATCGACGGCGTCGTAGACTGCGATGCGTGCGACCAAGGAGCGGTGACGTCCTTTGAGTGCAACAACATCTGCGCCCTAAACATCGATGGCGTCATAAACTGCGGAAAAGGCAGAGTTCTCGGTTTAAACTACCCTCAGGACAAGAGATTCACCCAGATCAGCATGAGCGGCTACTCCGACATCTGTGGGCTGCGCCGCGACGGCGCCGTAGAATGCTGGGACTCTGACGCGGAACCCCTTGGAGTCATCCCAGGACCCTTCACACAAATAGACCTAGGATACAACGGCAACTCCGACGACAGTTACGCCTGCGGACTACTCGCCGACGGGCGTATTATCTGCTGGGAACTCACAGAAGAAGTGCTAAAACGGGCAGCCAACGGAATAGACAACTACACCAAAACCAGATGCCAACTACGTATCTTCGGCGACCTCAGATGCTGGGACCCTTCCGGCGAAGCATTCCCCGAAGCAGACAAACCCACTATACTACCAGATAGCGAACTAGACAACCTACTAGACAACCTACTAAATAGCGAACTAGAAAATCTACTCAACAGACTACTAAACAGTGTACCAGGAGATAAACAAAGTCTACTAGACGAAGATGAACAAAATCTACTAAACAAACTACTGAACAGTGTACCAGGAGATGAACATGGTAACATATTCGCTCTACTCCATACTGTACTATTCTATACTGTACTAGAATCCCCTATATTTTTCTCACATCCCTGATATTCTTCCCACATAAAAACGCCTCCCATTATGTGACCCGAGGTTAGACAACCCCTAAACACCTTAAGAACACTGCAAGACGAACCTAGAATTCCCCACCCCAAAATCGCGCGACCAAAAACTCGCCGAACCACCCTAGAACGTTGCACAATCCACCAGAACCAGCAACCCCGACAGAGCATACACAATCAACGCTTCCACCGCTCCAGATTGCGGCAGCGTCCCCCAAAGCTAACGCATCAAACCGGCAGATCCAACGACCGCTAATCAGTGAGAACAGGATACTCTAAGGAGGAGTTCGTGTTTAACAATAAGCGTGTCAGGGGAACTTCGTGGGCGTACGCAGCGTTCGTAGTATTGCTTGCTGCGAGGTGCGTGTCTTCTGTGGCAGAAGAGCGTCTCAACGAGCTTATGGGCGAACTTCTGGAGCGTGAAAGTGGCGATAGCGTTGATGTGGACTCCCCGCTTTCCTCCAACGGCGGGGGATCTCGTCCTTGATTACCAGGATAGGCCTAATGGGGAGCCGGTAGGGATCTAATTGGCGGCGGGGGACAGCCGGGAGGGGCAGCCGGGGGGAGGGGGAGCAGCTTTCTCCTGCGGCTATTTCACTTCTGGGTATTGTGTCGCTGCGACAGGGCGAATTCCTCTTCTGGTGAGCGGAGGAGGCGCTTGCGTCCGGTTATGGCGAAAATTGCTAGTCCTACGGCGAAGCAGATTGCGCAGCCGTAGACCCCTAGGCGGTAGTCGGAGTTCAAGAACAAGGACACGAGAGTGGCTAAGGCGATGACGCCAGCCGTGATTGCGCCAGTATTGCCCATAGGGCTCATATAAGGGCGCTCAATCTTCGGGAAACGACCTCGTAAGATTACGAAGGAGGTCATCTTCATCACGTAGGAGATCACTGCGCCGAAAACTGCCATGTTGAGCAGCACTGCCCCCACTTGTACATCTTCTCCGAACCAGGCGTCGCTGAATTCTATCAGGAGCGCGACCAAATACCCGATCACAGCCCCTGCTATTAGTGCCCAGTGGGGGGTTTGGGTTTTGTGATGTGTTTTTGAAAGGAGGCGAGGGTAGTAGCCCGACCTGGAAAGCGAAAATATTTTGCGTCCATAGGCGTAGATAATCGTATGGAAACTGGCCACTAAGCCAGCAACAGACACTAGAGCTAAGACCGAAGTGCCTACGCCGTCTCCAAAAATGGTCTTGAAAGCCAGGAATAGCGGTTCGTCGCTGTTGCCGACTTCGGCAGAGCCAGGCTCAATGCCCGCGTTCAAGAACAGCGTCAGAACCGAAGCCAGAATTAGCGTTAAAATCCCCCAGCGCAGAGCTTTGGGCATGTCTCGGCTGGGGTTGTGAGACTCTTCTGCAGCCAGCGGAATCTGCTCTATAGCCAGATAAAACCAGATGGCAAAGGGCATAGCCTCGGCCACGCCTATCCACCCGAACGGCAAGAACCGCGAGTTGCTGCCTTCTGGTTGAATGTTGGTGGCCCAACTCCAACTGAAATTCGGGATTGCCCCGATCCAGAAGACAATCAGGATGCCTAGCGCCAGAAATGTGATGAATATTGCGAATCTGAAGGTCGCGGCGGCGCCAGCGATGTTTATGCCTACGAATACGGCATAAAACACCAGCCACCATATGGGGGCGGGCACATCCACGCCGAAAATGTCGTCTATCGCAAGGCCGACATAGCTGCCAATGCCGACCACTATGACCGCAGGAGTGAGTATGTATTCAATGCTCTCAGCCACCCCTGTCACGTATCCCCCCCATGGGCCTAGTGCGGTTCTGGCAAAAGAATATGCCCCGCCCGCATGCGGCATAGCAGCTGACATCTCAGCTATGGAGTAGCAGATTCCTAAATACATCAGCGCGACTATGCCTGTGGCCACCAAGAGCCCTCCGAACCCGCCGACTGAGAGTCCGAAGTTCCATCCGAAGAAATCTCCAGAGATAACTGCGCCTACCCCCAAGGCCCAGAGCGACCACATACCGGCGTGCCGCTTCAACCTTCGTCTGTTGAAGTACTCAGCACCCTCTGTCCTGTATTCTACTGAGCCGACTTTCATCCCGCCCTCGTTTGAGCCAACTCGCTCTGTGTCGTCCATCTGCTTTTGAACTTAACGTTTACCCTGCGCTTGAGCCAGCTTTGCTTCTCGGATTACTTCGCAGGGTCGGAGACCTCTAGGATCAAGTTGGCGAATTCGTCCACTCGGGCGGTGAAACCCTCTTCTACCACGGTGGTTGTGTCGGGTTGTTCGAGGATTGCAGGGCCGGGGAGGGATGCGCCGGCGGGAAGACACCCTCGAGAGTAGACGGGCACCTTCCGCCACTCCCCGTTGAGGTATACGTTGCGCTCGGTGCGGAAGGCGTCGGCGAGGCGCCCGCCGCGGGGGGCGAAAAGAGCAAAGTCAAATTTTGGACGTTTACCTGTAGCTGCGGTGCGTACCGACTCCAGCCGGATGGGGAGATTTTCCAGCACACGCCCGTAAGCCGCTGCGTAGGCGTCTTTGAAGGCTTCTTTGATGCTGGACGATCTGAGATCGGAAGAGTCGGCGTGGACTTTCACTGTGTGGGTCTGGTTTTCGTAAGCCATGTGGAATTCGTGTCTCACGTCCACGCCGTCGGACGCCAGAGCCGTTTCGGAGACGAATTCCCTGGTGCGCTCCTCGGCCGACTCCAAGAGATGGCGCAGTTCTGCCGGGTTGATGTCTGCCGTGTTCAGGTTCACGGTTTGAACTAGGTCGTGGCGGACGTCGGCGGTGACGCATCCGAAGGCGCTGGCCACGCCAGGGTGCGGTGGTATCAGGGCGGCGCGCAGTCCGGTCGCCTGCACCAGTTTGCAGGCGTGCAGCGCCCCTGCGCCGCCGAAGGACACCATCGTGAAACGAGACGGGTCTAGCCCGCGCTCGATGGACACCAAGCGTATGGCGCCGGCCATTGCGCTGGTAGCCACTTCAATGACGGCTTCGGCTGCTGATTCGGCGTTGAGGTTCAGCCGATCCCCGACTTTTGAGCTAAGGGCGCGCCGCGCCGCGGCGGTGTCCAGCGGGTCGAGGCCTCCGATCGGGTCATTGCCGTTTATGCGTCCTAGGACGAGGTGCGCGTCGGTGACAGTCGGGTGCTCTCCGCTGCCGTAGCACGCCGGGCCGGGCACCGATCCTGCGGATTCCGGCCCTACCCGGAGCAGCCCGCCTGCGTCCACTCGAGCTATTGAGCCGCCGCCTGCGCCTATGGTGGAGATTTCTATCATCGGCGTCCGGATCACAAGCCCGAAGTCGATGCTGGATTCCACGCTGGTGATCGTGCGCCCCTCTGTTATGACGGCGACGTCGAAACTGGTTCCCCCCATGTCGCACGTGATCACGTCGCCCACGCCGGCTGCCGCCGCTATGTGCGAGCAGGCCGTCACGCCCGCAGCGGGTCCGCTGAGTGCAGTCCGTACCGGCAGGGAGCGCGCCGCCTCCGCCGTGAACATGCCCCCGTTGGACTGAACTAGGAAGAAGCGCCCGGCGAAGCCCTGTTCGGCCAGACCCGCTTCTAGGCTCGCCAAGTAGCCGCTTACCACGGGCTGCAGGCAGGCGTTGAGAACCGCCGTGGAAGTACGCTCAAACTCGCGTATTTCCGGGAGGATGTCTGCCGATGCCGTGACGTGTTCGTTGGGCCAGACTTCCCTGACGGCTGCTAGGGCGAGGTGTTCGTTGACTGGGTTGGCGTAGGAATGCAGAAACGCCACGCAGCACGCCTCAGCCCCGCTTTCTAGGAGAGCCAGCGCCCGCTCCTTCACCTCGGCGGGGTTCACTTCCGCTAGGACGCTGCCGTCCGCCAGGACGCGCTCGGTCACCTCAAGACGGCGGTCACGCGGGATCATCGGCTTGAAGTCCCCCCACAGCCCCCAGGTGTTTGGGCGGTCGCGCCTGCGCATCTCCAGCACGTCGCGGAATCCCTGAGTGGTGATCAGGCCGGCGGGCGCGGCCTTGCGTTCCAGCAGAGCGTTGGTTCCGACCGTGGTGCCGTGTACCAGGGTGGCTACTTCGGCGGGGCCGTCGGCGACCTCGCTGAGCGCCCGCAGAAAACCCTCGGCCTCCCGAGACCGGCTGGACGGCACCTTGGCGGTGCGAAACTCGCCGTTGCGCTCGTCTAGGGCGAAGACATCGGTGAAGGTTCCTCCCACGTCCACGCCGACGACTAGGCCCGGTTCAGGGGAGGCGCTCACCGGACGTCCTCGCCCGCTTTGATGTTCTCTGGATCGATTCCGTAAGCGTCTCTGACGTGTTCAGGCGTTGAGTAGCCGAGCCGCAGGTCGCGCTCTAGGGCGCTGCGTTCTCGTTTGACGGGGTCTCCGTAGCCGCCCCCGCCCGGGCTGGAGATTCGCACCCGATCTCCCTTGCGCATTTTCACGCCGGTGATCTTTGAGGTCAAGGGCGGGACGATCCGTTCCTCGTGCGTGCGGAAAAGGATCTCGTTGAGAGCAGCGTTCTCCCCTCCGCAGACCCCGGCGGGGGCGAAAATGCCCCTGTCGGCGAAAGCGAACGCCTCGGCGCGCTCGTCGAGGAGTTCTATTTCGTATTCGGCTCCCAGTCCGCCGCGGTGGCGGCCCGCTCCAGCGGAATCCGGGCGCAGCGACCATTGCGTGTACAGAACTGGGTAGGTCGCCTCCAGGATTTCCAGTGGGGGGATGGTGGCGGTGGAGAGAGGGGCGTTTCCGTGGTTGAGGCCGTCGCCGACGGGACTTCCCCCCAACCCTCCGCCGTAGAAGGTGAACATCACCCAGCGCTGTCCGTCGGGTCGGTGCCCGGCGATGGAAAGGGCGTTGATGGTGCCGTAGGAGCAGCCGTTTGACCGCTCCCCGTCGGCGTGGGCGACAGCGCGAAAGACGACGTCCATCACCCTCAGGATGGTTTCGGTGTAACCCCCGACGGGTCGAGGCCAGGTGGCGTTGAGAAGTGAACCAGCAGGGATAATCGTCTTGACAGGCTCAAGGCAACCGGCGTTGGCGGGTACCTCGGTGAACAGGTGTTTTAGCGCCACGTAGCACGCAGCCCGTGCAGTGACGGAGGAGATGTTCACTGGCCCGGCTACCGCCTCGCTGCTTCGCGAGAAGTCCAGCACCATCGACTCGCCGTTTATGTGCAGATCCAGACACACCGGGATGGGGTTTTTCCCCGAGCCGTCGTTGTCGAGAAAGTCGTCTGCGCTGAAGGTGCCGTCGGGAAGGGAGGCGACGTTGGCTCGCATGAGCCGTGCGGCGCGGTTGGTGAGGTCGTTGAAGGCGACGGCGATGGTGCTGGCGCCGTACTCCCTGATCAGTTCTTCCAGGCGCCGTCGTCCTAGGTCGAGGGCGTTGAGTTGGGCGTTCAGATCCCCGTAGGCATTGACGGGCATACGCCCTATGGAGCGGATGAGGTCGACTACGTCGTTGCGCAGCCGGCCGCCTTCGCGCAATTTCATCGGAGGAATGAGCACGCCTTCCTGCGGACTTTCGGTAGCCGAGGGGTTGTAGTTTCCGGGGACGGCGCCTCCGACGTCGGTGAAATGCCCCACGGACGCCAGCCAGCAAAAGAGTTCCCCGTCGTGGAAGTACGGGCGAACCAACTTCATGTCGTTCAGGTGGGTGCCGCCGCGGTAGGGGTCGTTAAAAATCCAGACGTCACCCTCCGTCGGCCCTCCGTCGCGGGCTGCGGCGTCTATGGCCAGGGCTGCGGCGCCCGCCATGGAACCTGCGAAGATCGGCAGCCCTGAACTGCCTTGGGCCAAGGTGTAGCCCCCGACGGCGTGGTATATCCCGCATGAAGCGTCGTGAGCCTCGGCGATAATCGGGTTGAACGCCGACCTGAAAAGGGCGGCGTCCATCTCGTCGACCAGTTGTTCTAGCCGCCCTCCGATTACTGCCAGGGTCACCGGATTGAGGGCGGTCGCCGGATTGAGGGCGGGGCGTTCTGCGTTGGCGTCGGGGTTCACGCTCTTGTCAGCAGGCTCATCATCTTGCCGAGGTTTCGGATTGGGGCGGATGAGCCCAGACGCTCGGTTATTTCTTCGGCCGATGCTGGTTTCAGAAGGCCGCTCACGTTGTTGTGGAATTTTTGGGCAAGTTCGTCCTTGCTGAGAGGCATTCCGGGGCCGCCCCGGTTGACGAGTTTCGCCTCCGTCAGCGTGCGGTCATCGCCGGTGGTGACGGTCAGGATCGCGGGGAACTGATACGGGTAGATCTTGAGCAGGGCTGGGTCTGCTACCACATTGATGCGCTTCATCAGTTCCCGCCGTTGCGGCGACTTGGCCAAGGCGTCTGTAAAGTCGTCCAGCCCCAGCCCGAGTCCCGTTCCGCCGCAAAGCGCTGCCGCCACTGTGTAAGGGCCGCTGAACTGAGCCTGATACCCCGTCTCGGGCGCGCGCTTAGCAGTCAAGGGTTCCCCGATCGTGCGTAGTACGGGCGGAGGAACGGCAAGGGTGGCGGACTTTACGTTTTCGGGCCGCAGGCCGCCTTGGCGGAGCGTCAGCGCAGCGTCGATTCCTGCGTGTGTGAAATGGTTGGCGGGGTAAGGCTTGAAGAACACGTCCTCGCTGAACCAGCGCTCGCCGATTTCTTCGGTGACCACTTCGTAGCGGGCGGCGCTTCCCAGGAAAGCCTGTAGAAGTCCGAATCTGCCTTCTACTGCGGTTTCAGAGCCGGTGACGCCGCGCAGCGCCAGTTCAGCCGCCGTGACACCTGCCCTGGCCGCCCAGCCGCAGTGCAGCCGTTTCACGCTTCCGCCTGTCCGGTTGGATTCCAGTATTCCGCTGGCCATGGAACAGGCAATGGCCATGGCGTGCAGGGTGATTTCGGCGTTCACTCCGCGCGCCCTGCAGGCGGCAGCCGCGCTCCCTACTGCGCCGCAGATTGAAGTGGCGTGCTGGCCTCGCTCGAAGAACACCGACTGGCGGCTCACAGGGTCGAAGCCGCCCATGCCCAGCCGTACGCACACCTCGGTTCCTACGGCGATAGCAGCAGATATGTCGGCGTCGCGACCCTCCTTGTTCTCTGCGGCGGCGATTACCGCAGGGACTATGGAGGCGCTGGGGTGAAGAATGGACGGCAAGTGCGTGTCGTCGTAGTCCAGGGAGTGGGCTAGCACGCCGTTCACGAAAGCGGCCTCGGCGGACGGAAGCCGCACCGCAACGCCGATGGCGGTGGACTGCGGCGCACCCCCCGTTTCCTGGGAATATCGGGACACGGCACGGCTGGTGTTGAGGGTTGTAGCTCGTACGCAAATGCCGAGTATGTCCAGGAGGCGTGCGGGCATTTGAGCGAGGAGTTCGCCGGGCACCGCCCCGGTGGCCATGACGCTGAGAGACCGCAGGATGCTCATGCGCCGCTCGCCCCCTCTTCGCTAGCACCTTCTTCTACTGCGACCGCCAGCGGTCTGGCCGGAGCGCCCGTGGCCCCGACGATGTTGAGGTGAGCCAGCACGAACACGAATTCACGGATGCCCGAGGCGCTGAGCTTTTCAAGATCCAGCGTTTCTATGATGTTGACGCCGGACTCCACTAGCAGCACTCGGTGTACGGGCAGGAGGGAGTGTCCGCCGCCCGGGGGGAGAACTTCAAAAGCAAGCGTGTCGCTTCCGGCCAGTCTCATTCCCTGCGAAACCAGCCAGCGCGCTCCAGCCTCGCCTACGCCGGGCACGCCCGTGCGGATGCCTACGAAGCGTTCGGGCTCAGCGAAGTGCGCCCCCCAGCCAGTGCGTATCAGAACGGCGCAGCCCTCGCTCAGGGGAGTTTCCTGATTGGAGGCGGCCGCCCGCAGGTCGGCGTCGGAGATTTCGTAGCCGGCGGGGCAGCAGTCCACTTTGAGAAGGGCGGGTATGTCCAGCAGCACGCCCCGCCCCAGGTAAGGGGGGAGTTCGTGAATCCCCAGCGCCTCAAAACGACCGCCCGACTGGGCCTCGTGGGCGTCAATACCGGAATACAGACGACCGTCCTGGCTTACGTGGGCTAGGGCGTCCACGTGGGTTCCGACGTGGCAGCCCAGGGTGATCAGGTCGGCGGCGGCTGATCCTCCGTCGGCGCGGATTCGGTCTCCGTGGCGGCGGTCTAGGCAGTGTCTGAACGCCGGGTGGTTTGGCGACTGGGACATTCCGTTCAGCAGAGGCCTGCCCAGGTCGAAGACCTTTGCGGAGGCCATCAGGTTGAGTAGGCGTTCTTGAGCCGAGAGGGGTTTGCCGGGTTTGTTGGGCTTGCGGGGTTCGTCAGATTTCATGCGGCGGCCTTGCGGGCGCGCATTTCGGCGATGGACTGGGGGCTCAGTCCCAATTCGTTCCCCAGGATTTCGTCGGTATCGGCGCCGAGTTGTCTGCCCGTGTGCCTGATACGTCCTGGAGTCTCCGAAAGGCGGAACAACACGTTTTGCATGCTCAGCGATCCAAGGTCTTCGTCGGGTACTGAGATCACGGAGCGGCGATGGATGACCTGAGGGTCGGATACGTAGTCGGCCACGTCGTAGACGGGCGCCAAGGCCACTTCGGCGGCGGCGAAAGCGGCGATTACCTCTTCGGCGGTGCGCGCCCCGATCCAGGCCGACATCATCTCGTCGAGTTCATCGGCGTGAGCCGCACGTCCTGCGCCTGTTGCAAACCAAGGCTCTGCGGTGACTTCGGGGTGTCCGATGAGCCTGAGAGCCCGTTCTGCCACCGATTCCGAGCTGGTCGACACCGCTACCCAGGCGCCGTCCTTTGTCTTGTAGATGTTGCGTGGGGCGTTGTTGATGGAGCGGTTGCCCTGCCTGCGGGCGATTTGGCCGAGTTGGTTGAACACCGCGATGTGAGGACCCAGGGCAGCAGTGATTGGCTCCAGGATGCTCAGATCAATGACCTGCCCGCCTCCGCCGGCGTCTCGGTGGCGGAGGGCCATGAGAACCGCCCCCACGGCGGTGATGCCTGCGATGCTGTCGGCCAGCCCGAATGGAGGCAGGGTGGGCGGCCCTTCGGCGTCGCCGGTCATGTAGGCGAACCCGCTCATGGCTTCCAGGAGCGTGCCGAAGGCCGGGCGGTCGGAATAGGGGCCGTCCTGTCCGAAACCAGTCACTCGGCACAGGACTAGGCCGGGGTTGATCTTCCTGAGTTGTTCCCAGCCCAACCCCCAGCGCTCCAAAGTGTTGGGTCGGAAGTTCTCAAGCACGACATCGGAGGAGGAGGCGAGGCGTTTGAAGACCTCTGCCGCCTCAGGGTCGTGGAGATCCAGACCGATGCAGCGCTTGTTGCGGGAGACGATCTTCCACCACAGACCTTGTCCGTTGACCTGCTGGCCGTGGCCGCGCATGCTGTCGCCGCGCGTGGGGTGTTCGATCTTGATTACGTCGGCGCCGAAGTCGGCTAGCACTTGGCAGGCGAGCGGCCCTGCCAGAACGGTGGAGCAGTCGAGGATGCGAAGGTCTCTAAGCGGTCCTTCCCTGTCGTGCGAATCCACGGCATAATTGTAAAACGTTGTTCCTGTGAGCGGAACGACCGGCAACCGATGCCCGTAGAACGGGTATGAAGGGAGAATGGTTCACGAAGTCCCCGCCGGGGTCGTTTGTGCGAAGGTCTGCGTTTCCCGAAAGCGGGGAGGACGGGCTTGCCGTTGGTGCTCAGAGGGGGTGAGCCAGAGATAGTGCCAGATACAAGGAGGAACTCCATGGCGGCGTCGGCGGCGTCGGGCGCGGAGGCGGAAAGATCGGCCTACGGGCGAGGCGTGAGTTCAATTGATCGGGCGGCTGATGTGATGTTCACCTTGGCTCGCTCCGGTGCTCCCAGAGGGGTGACCGACATTGCCTCGCAACTCGCTATGTCCAAAGCCGTGGTACATCGCATTCTTACTTCGCTGAGAAAGCACGGCCTAGTCGTTCTGGACGTCAAGACTAAGCGCTACCACCTCGGGCCGTCAGTGCTGGAACTGGCTGCCGCCTACCGTTCCTGTCTGGATGTCCGATCCCTGGCTCTTGACGCAATGCGCGAACTGGTGGAGGCCACGCAGGAAACGGCCACGCTTTCTATCCTGGCCGACGGACGACGCGTCTATGTAGACCAACTCATGCCCAATCGTGAAGTGAGGATGACGGTACAGGTCGGCTCTTCTTTCCCGCTGCACGCCGGGGCTTCCTCCAAGGCTTTCTTGGCTTGGCTGCCCGAGGAGGAACGCCGCCGAATCCTGGCTTCGCCGCTGGAGCCGCTTACCTCTTCTACCATCGTGGACGCAGAAGAACTCGATAGAGAACTGGGTCTGGTAAGGGAGCAGGGTTTTGCGGTGTCGGCGGAGGAGCGTCAGCCCGGGGCTGCGTCCGTTGCCGCCCCCCTGTTGGACGAGTCTCTGCAGCCGGCGGCTGTCCTGAGCGTTTGCGGGCCTCTGGGTCGTTTCAAGGCGGAAACGGCTGCGGCGGCGGCTGAGTTGGTCTCGGTTACTCGGGCGCTTTCGCTCAAACTGGGTGCGCCGCTGGATTGACGTGTCTGAGTTGTCCAAGCCCGCGCCCAGACGATTAGAGGGCTCTTGCGGCGGCTGATGTTGGCTGCTTGAGGGGAGACGGTGTGGGGGAGTTGAAGGTCGCTGCGGCGCAGTTCTCCACGACGGACGACGTCGGAGAAAACCTAGCTGTCTGCCTGGAGATGATCAGGGAGGGAGGTGAGGCGGGCGCTGAGATTCTGGTGCTGCCGGAGTTCTGCAACCACCTGTCTGTCTACGACAGCGCCGAGCATTGCTGGGAGGCCGCCGTTGAGATCGACGGGGAGTTCGTGAAGGCTTGCGGAGAGCGGGCGCGTGAGTACGGCATGTACTTGGTGGTCACGGTCTCGCTGCGTCGGGAGGACGGGGTCACGGTCAGCAACCTGCTGCTGGATCCGAAGGGCGGGGTTGTCGCAGAGTCGGACAAGCAGATGCTCATGGGCAACGAACGAGCCTACTTGAGAGCGGGTCGGGCGGGTGCAGTGGTGGAGACTCCTTTCGGTCGGATCGGCATGTACTCCTGCATGGACGGGGTGACTTGCGAGGTGCCGCGGGCGCTTGCCCTGGGCGGGGCGAGGCTTCTGACCAACAGCCTCAACTCCTTCGCCCGCGACGAGGCTTTGCTCCACGTTCCCGTTCGGGCTGCGGAAAATCAGGTTTTCGTGGTGGCCGCCAACAAAGTGGGTTACTTGGTGCCTGCCCATCGACTGGAGGCCATCAGCGCTGGATTGGGTGTTCCCCCCCAAGCGCTGCAAGGCGCAGGGGAGAGTCAGATCGTGGGGCCGGACGGCAGCGTAATTGCAAGAGCACCCCGGACGGGACGCTGCGTGGTGAGCGCTGAGATCGACCTCGCAGACGCCGAGAGGGTGCGCTCGGCCAACCCGCACCCGGTTCGGAGACCTGCTCTCTACGCTCCGCTGGCGTCGTCTTCCTGCGAAGACCCCCCCGAAGGATTTGAGGAATGCTTGGCGGCCTCCCTGCCCGACGCCGCTGGCGCCGAATCAGTTCTTGCCGAAGGCCCGGTGCTGGTCGTGGCTCCGGAACTCTCCGGAATTCCTTCGCACCTGCCTGCTGGCGTGGTTTTCGTAACCACCAAGCGCGAAGGCGGTGTTCACCTTGGTTTAGCGGTGGACGCCGAGGGCGTCAAATTGAGGCAGCCTCAGCTGCACTACGCCGAAAGGCTGCCTTGGGCTAGGGGCGCGGGCACTGAGGTGGCTACGTTTGATTTCCCTTGGGGGCGGCTGGCTCTGGCGGTGGGCGACGATGTCCGCCTGCCGGAGGTTGGCAGGTTGGCAGCGGTCGCCGGAGTGTCGGTTCTGGCGGTGTGCCATCGCCCGACGGAGGCTGCCGACGTGTCGCTTTTGCTTGTGGAACGTGCGGCTGAGAACCGGATATGCGTCGTAGCGGCGTCGCCGCCCGGGCCGGTGCAGGGGTGCGCGTTGATCAACCCGCCCGCCGATTCTCTGTGGTCGACTCGGCGCAGGGAGCCTTTTGACGGCACGATCAACAAGCCCGATATCAGGCTGCTGAAAGCAGGCGAGAGTTACCTGCTAGACAAGATCTACCCAAGGCGGGCGAACCAGCGGGAAGTCTCAAAGGGTACTGACCTGGTGCGTGGCCGCCCCTTGGCGGTCGCATCCCGGTTGGGTGCATAGCGGTTGGGTGCATCGTCTTGAGGCGTGGGGGAGGCGGGTAGCGCTCATCCGGTGCTGGGGGGCGCGTCGTTCTGGTTGGTTGCCCCCTCTGGGCTGTTGTCCCGCTCAACGGGGCGACCAATCGTCGGATCTTGGCGGTCTAACACCCTTTGGGCCTTGCGGACTACGGCGGGGTCGACGAAGCGTCCGTCCAGCACCGCAGCGCCGCCTCCCGCGTCTTCGTGCGCCCTTATCACCCTGCGGGCAAATTCGACCTCTTCTGGGCTTGGGGTGAAGGCTGCGTGGACGGCGTCCACCTGGCGGGGGTGGATGAGAGTGCGCCCGCCGAATCCCTGTCTTCGGAGTTGCTCGCTCGTGCGGATCAGACCGGCTTCGTCGCCGAGGTCGGTGAACACCCCCCCGACGGGCGGCTTGAGACCCGCCGCCGCCGAGGCGAGCACCACGCTGCTTCGGATGGCCCACAGCTCTCGAGCGTCGGGGGAAGGAACGATGTCTAGTTCGGCGCAAAGGTCGACCTCGCCTAGGCACAGGTAGTCCACGACGTTGACTCCGGCCATCTCGGCAGCGGCGGCCACTCCCTCTGCGGTCTCAATGAGAGCCAGCACCCTCACCGGGCAGGCGTCGCACGTTTCGGGGGTGGCTTTGGGTATGACTGCGCCTGCTGCCTTGGACTGCAGAACCATGTCTAGATCTGCGGCGAAGAACTCAAGGGTGTTGTTGACCCGGACCCAGACGGGCACCTCCGGCGCTTCGGCGAGGTAATCAGCCGCTGCGCTGCGGGCAAATGCTTTTGCGTCGGCGCTCACGGAGTCTTCAAGGTCAACGATCACGGCTTCCGCCCCGCTCCCCGTGGCGCTTGCGAAGCGGTCTGGTCGGTTTCCTGGGACGTATAAGTAACTGCGCGGCGTCATTCCGTAGGATGCACTTTAATTGCGGAACGCCGTTCCGCTGAGCAGGCCACACGTCAGATTGAGAGCGAAGTTCTCCGGGGCGCAATCGCTCGAGAAGGGTAGTTAGATGCGGGAAACCCTTGAAGGTGTTGAAGAGATATTCGACCGCAGGGGCGTCAGGGACGCCTCGGATACGTTCAGGCGGCTCTGGGCGGTGAGTGAGGAACTCATGGTCAAGTTGGAGGACAGGTTTGAGTTGACACGCGACCCGAGTACCGAAAATCTGGAGTCGTATCGCGGTGAAGCCGAGTATCCGGCCGGGCGTTTAGCGGCCTACTCCGGGGAGGAGATTGATTGGCTGGTGCATAGTTGGATCGGCAACCCGCCTCTGGGGTTTACAAACATGCACGTCACCGTCTGGTTGGGGCCTCATATCAACGTTCCCCACTTTGGGTTTGCCTGCGGAACCCTTCCAGACATGTGGTTTTACGTTGACTACAACCCTCGCTCCGACCTCATGCTGGACACGGACTCCCTGGATAGGTACTTTGCCCCCCTCAACGAGCAGTTCCTGGCTGCCCGGGCCGACGAAGGGCTGATTCCGTTCACCTCCAAGGCTCTCTATGTGCGCCAAGCCCTTTCTGAAGTGGCGCTCTGTTTTACTACTGAAGCGACTTTAGAGAGGATTCAGCAAGTGCGAGATTTTGCGCACGAACGTCTAGATAGGTGGCTTCGTTTCGTGGAAACGGCTGAGCCAGTTCCCGCAGAACTTCGTGAGAAGTTGGCAGCAGACGACCTGGCGAGAAGACGCAATATCGCCGAGCGAGACCCGGCCAACGTGATGAGCGTCCGTTTCTTTGGCGAAAAGATGACCGGGCGGCTCGTGAGGGCGCTTTGGGGCGGAGACAGGGTTTCGCAACGTCCGACTTAGTCCCGGTCAGTCTCGGTTGAGACAGCCAGGACGCCGCTGGCTAAACGGCTGCAGGGCTGCACTAGGATGAGGCCTGTGCTGATCAAAAACCAGTGGTATGCCGTGGAATTCGGCAGCGCCGTGGGTGCTCAACCGGTGAAAGTTCCGGTGCACGGCCACGACCTCGCCCTGTTCAGAACCTCCGACGGCGCGGTGCACGCTCATTCCGATTTGTGCGTCCATCGCGGTGGCTCGCTTTCTGGCGGGCGGGTTGTGGGGGACTGCTTGGAGTGCCCCTACCACGGCTGGCGGTACGACAAGGAGGGGGTTTGCTCAAGGATCCCGGCCAACCGAGCGGATGCGACCATTCCTCGCAAGGCTCGAGTAGACACATACCCTTGCCTGGAGCGTTACGGCTTCGTCTGGGTGTTCCTCGGGGATGCTCCTCCCGCCGAACGCCCACCGGTACCTGAACTCTACGACTTGGAGGACGCACCCGAGGTCAAGAAGCAGGGTTACCGGTCGGTTCTTGGGACGTTTGAGTGGCAGGCCAACTACGACCGGGTGCTGGAGAACGCCGTGGACATCGCCCACACTCCTTTCGTGCACTCTGGTTCGTTCGGGAACCCGGAAAAGCCCGAAATCGCCGACTACGAGTTGGAGCGCTCCGTCCAGGGCGGTCATCTGGTCTCCGTAACGGCGACCGTGGACCTGGATCCGCCTGCGCCCAAGGGAATCTGGGCAAGGATCTATAAAAGCAAGGAGACGCGCCCGCCGGTGCGTACGACCACCGGCTTCTACCCCCCCAACGTTTCAATGCTTGTCGTCCGCCCTCCGCTGGGGGAGATGCGCATATACGCCGCGGTCGTGCCGATTGACGAACACCGCACCATCTCCAAATTCCACATGCTGCGAAACTTTTTCACGGGAGGCTGGGCCGACCGGGACTCCGTCAAACGCACGTTGAAAATTTTCCGCGAAGACCAAGCCACTGTGGAATCTCAGCGTCCGGAGTTGCTGCCCTTTGATTTGTCGGCGGAACTTCACGTGCGCTCCGACGCGGTGCAGCTGGCTTACCGTCGGTGGCGCCAGGAATGCCTAGACGCAGGGTTGGGGCTAGATGTGCCAACGGACGAAGAATCGGCTCGGAGGGCTGCCGTGATACCCTCACCCGCACGTTCAGCCGAGCCCGAGATGGCAAACGCCTGGGTGTTCTCAGCGGTGAGCACAGCTGGTTCCGCCAACGGGAATGGGAAGTCCTGAGATGTGCCCGAGCCTCACTAGGGCGCTGGCCGAGGAGACCATCGCCGGGATCGTGGAGGCTCTTGATCTAAAGGAAACACACCGCTCTGAGTTGCTGAGCGCCATGGATGACTCGGTGGTGGGTTTTCACAGGGTGCTGACGGGTGACGACGTTGAGTTGGTGAACGTGGGGATGACCGTGGAGGCGTTCAGATTGGACAGCCACATGATCTTTGCTTTCACCCGGCCTGAGAGCGCCGTGCCTCACTTCACGCTGGATTCGGTGCTGGCCGGAGATCACTACGCCTTTCACCTCGACCTCATTCCCAGGGTCGATCCCGGAGCAAACCTCGCTTATCTGAATCACGCCTACCTGCCCCTGACCGAGGCGTACTCCGCCGTCGCCGACATAGAAGGGCTCACCCCTGCACATCTGTCGCCTAGGCAGTGGCAGTTGATGTCCTCCTGGATGCTGGCGCACAGAGCCGATGAGGGCGGGTTCTCCGCCATCGGCCCGACGGTGGCCGCGTACCGGGATCACTGGATCGGGTTGGTGAGAAGGGGTATTCCGGCTGAGGCTCTGGAAGGGATCGGACTGGATTACCTGGATGCACGGGATCGACGCAATCGGGCGGCCATCTTCAGCCCGGAGGTAGATCCGGTCTGGGCTCAGGTCGACAGGCTGCTGGGCTCTCAGGTGAGCGAGGGACTCCGTGAGAGTCTCCGCACGGCTGCTAGGGGCGGACGCAGCGGCGCGCCCCCAGCGTCAAAGAAACCCTCGGTTGTTCTTAAGGAGGTTTGATTTGAGCGAATCCAAAGGCCCCAGCGAGTGGCAGCAGCGCATCTCCGGAGAGTGGTTCGGCCTCCCTTCGGTGTTTGATGCTGACGGCAGCCACACCGGGTTCAACAAGGTGAACCGCTCCAGCGTGTACGAAGACGGTCAGACCACGTACTACATGCACTGCGATTTCATGAACACTGGCCGGCTTCGGAATCGTTTTGAGATCAAGGACTTCGCATTTGCCGTGCGGGACGACGACAAGAATCGGGTCTATTTAGGGCCGGATTTTTACGGTGCGGGACACCCCTACGGCGCTTTGGTGGACTCCCACTATTACTCCCCGGCTTGGCGGGCCGACCTCAACACCGTCAACCACATCCTCGCAGACGGGGTGACGCAGGTTTACTCCTCCTTGTTGTATGAAGGCCCCAGTCTCTTCGCTGTGTTCAACGGTGTGTACCGACTAGCCACTGACTACGAGTCCAATCCTGAGACGCAGGCGGAAATTGAAGCTTTCCTCTCCAAGGAGAGGGAGTTGGCGGCGTGGCCGCACACTCTTCCAGACCGTCGCAGCGGAGCGTGGATCGGCGAATGCGAGGTATTCGGAGCGGATCAGGAAAAGCGGGGGAGCGTTGCTGTTGAATTGCGGCATTCCCCGGAGGACTTGGTTCGTTCGTCGCAGACCTGGACATTTGAGGGAGAATTCAACCGCTCTTTTTCATATTCGCGAACGAGGATCGGCAATCGGCACACCTACGACGGCCCGGATTTGTACGGGAACGCCATCGCTTATGGACGCGCCCTCTACACCACGCAGCATCATTGTTCGGAAGCTTTCAAAGTGAGCGGTAGAGAGTTCATACTCAGCCGTGACTACTCCATGGCCGTGGTCTGGAAACTCTATGAGGGCGACGTTATGAGCAGGGTGCTTTTTGGTTCTCTGGTTTGGCACCCAGACGAGGGAGCTTGACTGAGGGGTCTGACTAAGGCGACTGTTGGCTGGCCGTTCCCGGCTGCAAGCGGCCTCAATTCAGGTTGGCTTTGATTTGTACTGAGGGATTTCCGGGGGTTTAGATCGGGTTGCGGCTGACTTCCACGCTCCGCTGCGACAGAGACAGGCGGTCGATGATCGTGACTGTCTCAGCGCAACTCCCGATGCCCAGGAAGCGCACCCTCTCGGTGGGCGAGGGCCAAGATTCCGCAACGGCCATCGGGCCTATCCTGCGTTGCACGAAGGGGTATTCCTCCCGCAGCGGGAGCGGCGGCGGGGTGGCGTGGATATCCAACTCCGGCCAGTCATCTGCGGATTCGACCGCCGCGCCCACGATGTCGGCTACAGATCTCCCAGACAGAGAGAAGAAGCCTCCCGTTACCTGCCGCTGCTTTGCGAGCAGCACGGCGTAGGACTCGAAGGTGTGCCCGAAACGCGGCCAGATGCCTTGCCCTGTCATAGTTCCGGGGCTCCACTCTGTTCCGTAGCCGACCACGTCCGGCCCCAGGTAACGCCGAAGTTGTTCCTCGGCTTCTAACTCAAATTCCCACCTTCCCGAGAACGCCCCCATGGGATGGTCGGAAAGTCTTTCTTCCGGTTCGCAAACCTGTGTGACTCGGATGCGACCGTTAGGGATGCTTTCCAGCATGCGGCGCTGCCGGATGATTCCAGCGAAGCTGCCGTCGGGGTTGAAGACGTACTCGCTGACGAGCCAACTTCCCTCAAAAGTCCCGCTCATGGGCAAGCCCCACTCGGGGGCGTGAACTCCAGGGCGCCGTAGGCCGCTCCGATGCGGCGCCCGCCGCGGTACCAGGCGTGCAAGACGCCCTTGAGGCCGCCGGAGCGTGTTGCTACCTCGCGTCTCCACAACCGCAACCCCTCCTTCACGAAGAGAAATTGCCCGGCCAGGGCTCGCCCTCCCCAGGTGCTGGCGCTTCCGGTGACGTTTCCCCCGGCGCACCAAAGCCCCCATTCGTCAAAGGAAAGGACGCTCTCGGCGTCTGGAGCGAAACCTGAGTTCCGCAGCGAGACGGAGAGACGACCGTGCTCGTCTTGGGCGGTGCGCTCGGAGTAACTGCTTTGGCCGACAGGCGCGAGATGCTCGTCTAGCAAGTTCAGCGTTCCCGCCCACGTTCCCGTGAGCGCGAGGGGGCCGGCGGGTGCGTCGGGGGCGTCGGGTTGGGAGTGGGGGCTCTCGCCGGCGCCGTCGTCGTCGGGGGTTTCTCTTGGCTGATCCTGCGCATCGGAGTCGCCGGGGCTTCGGTGATACTCACCCACTACGGTGTAGGCAGTCTGTTCGCCTCGGCTCAGCAGAGCCAGGGAGAGTTGTGTTTCCCCCCCTGGCATGACCATCAGCCAGAAGCGCTGGGAGAGACCGAGGTCAGGCCAGTAGTTGTTGGCGTCTATGAGTCCTTCCCCCAGGGCTTCCCCGTAGCCGTAGTTCAGAGGCCCCTCGTAGCGTCTGTGGTCTCCCCGATCTGAGATTCGGTAGCTGCCGGAGAGGCTGAAAGGCCCTTCAAAGGAAACGTCCACCTCAACTATGCCGCTTCCGAGGTCGCGCCGGACGACCCTGGCGTCGCGTCCCTGCCCTGCGTATTTACCTTGAGAGTCGTAGACCTCAGCGGACCCTCGCCAGCGCCCCTCCCCGCGCTGGAAAGAGTTCGTCACGCCGCTAGGAGTTTGACGGTCTGCCTAGAGACGGGTGTAGAAGCCAGAACGTCGGCGAGGTCGGCGCCGGGGCTTGCAGGCTTGAGATAGCGGCCTTCCGTAGTGGCTAAGAGCCCGTCGGTGTTGAAGGGGAAGGGATCCAGGGTGTATGCGCCATCAGGTCGTTCGGTGACCGTGATAGTCACGTGGCGTCCGTTTTTGGTCGGAACGTGCGGGAAACTGGCCTCGCCGCGCATGCCTTCCGGCTGGCAGTGGCAGTAGAGGGAAAACGTGTCGAAGAACTGCAGCTGCTTGTAGGCGGTAAAGACGACTTCCTCGTCCGCCCATTCGGCGGTGTCGGGGTGCTCGCTTAGTTCGGAGCGGAGGCGGTCTTGGCGGATAACTTCCGCCCCGAGCATGGCGTCTACCTCTGACCGCATTTCCTCCGGCACCTTGTTTATGAAGGGCTGATCGGGGGACAGGCCGTAACGCCCGTGATAGAGCCCGTAGCTGTGCATGGACGAGATGAGCCCGCTAAGAGGGTGATGCTTTTCGTTGTAATCGGGCGAGCCGCTGCTGGTTGCGACGACGTCGGCGAGGGGGGTAGCCGTGAGGTTGTAGGGGAGGCCGGTGGCGGGGTCTTGGGGGGCGCGTGCGTCTAGCTCGTCCCAACCCCTGTCGTGGTTGGAGACCGCGTAGTGCAGCGGCTCGTAGGGGTTTAAGGGCTCGAAGTCGTCGTTGCCGAAGTGTTGCGCGAGCTGTCCTGCGAAGGCGGTGTGTTCTGCCATGGCGATGACAAAATGAGGCTGACCCTCCGGTGCGGTTTGAACGATCATGGCCGCAGCACCCTGGCGAAGTCCTGTATTTGGAAGACGTGGGTTTTGCCCTCGCGCACCTTGTGGGTGATGATTCGGCGTGTGTCGCGATCCAAAAAGTAGTGGTTGTTGTAGACGGTGCTGGCAGAGACCCGGCTCTCTATCGTGAACACGTAGTTGTATGGAGTGAGTTCCGTTCCTTCTAGGTCGATCATTTCGCTGCTCGCCCTGCAGTGCTTGCCCTGCACGCTTATCGGTGTTTCGTAGATCGTCTCGCCCACTCCGTAGAGGTTCTCAAAGTGCTCGTGGAGATGCCAAGTGGAATCGTCCAACCAGTAGACATCCATGTGGACGGCGCTGGATTCAAGGAACTCTCCACCCGGGGTGAAAGTCTTGCAAAGACCCTCCCATTTCCCCATGAAACACTGATATGGGCGCTCGGTTGGCGGGCCGTAGTTTCGGTTGGTTTCCTTCACGGCTTGAGCCTAGTGTTTCGGCGCTCTTTGGCGTATTCCGATGGTAGCGGGCTCGCTGGCGCTCTAGCGGAGCGGGGCTCGCTGCGCTCGCTACGATACGGCAATCGGATGTACTGAGTGGACGGTTTCAGCTGCCGAAAGAGAGAAGACGAACTCGGGCAGGGGGGCGGAGCATGGCTGAGGTAATGGTTCGTTCCGTGCACAGAGCGGGGGCGGACGGACTGCGTTTGTCGCTTTTTTACCTTGCGGACACCTCCGCCTTTCCGCAGGCCAGACTGACGGGGCTGGTGACTCCTATTGCGGGCGGGCGGCGCCCGGTGGTGGTGGTGATGCCCGGCATCAACGTCGTGGCCGACTCCTACCGCTGGTTGGCGCAGGAACTCACCCTGGCCGGCTGCGTAGTGGCCACCTACTCGCTCATTGGGGGTTTGGGTCCTGCGGGGGAGGGGATTACTCCGGGCATTGACTTGGAAGCGCTCACGCCCGAGGCTGCAGGCAAGCGTCCTTCCGCCATAGCGCTGGACGAAGTCCTCGATCTGATCGGTACGGAACCGCTCTTGAGCGACGTCGTTGACATGAGTCGCGTCGTGTTGGGCGGTCACTCCGCCGGAGGGACGCTTGCCTTGCACAACGCACGGCCAGCCTGGTTTTCAGGCGTGTGCGCCGCGTTTTCTTACGCTGGTCACACGATGACCGCAGCCAGCCTGGGGCGCGGCGAGTTCTCCATTGCGCCGGTTCCTTCTGAAACTCCCCTGTTGCTGCTGGCGGGAGCTTCAGACGGCGTGATAGCGGCCAGCAGAGATCGCTACACCACCGATCCCAGCGCTCCCCACGACCCGATGCGCGGCACGTTTGATGAGGCGGTTCTTTCCAACCGCGGCGACTGCTGGTGGGTGGAGCTTGCTGAAGGCACCCACTTCACGCCCTGCTGTCCGGTGGATCACACTTCGGCCAGATCGTTCCTTGAGCCGCGCGAGTGCTCTAAGGCGACCGAGACACGTCAATTATTGGTTCGCCTGATTACTGCATTTTTGCGCGAGTACGTTTTGGATGAAAGGGGTCGCGGACTCTCGCTCAGTGGTCTCGTGGAACTTCCCGGCGTTTCCAACTGGGCGCGTCGCTGAGTTGCCTAGCAAAGGCGGCATAAGGCGGCGTCTTATGCTCCACCCTTCCGCGCTCTCCATCCACTAGCAGGAATTCACTGCCAAGAATGGCCAAGGAGGTCAAAATGTCCAAGACCGTTGTAATCACGGGCAGCACACGCGGCATAGGACGCGGGCTGGCCCGCGAGATGCTCAACAAGGGATGCCGGGTGGTTGTGAACGGGCGTTCAGCCGAGGCGGTTTCCCAGACCGTCTCTGAGCTAAGCGCTGAGCACCCCGACCGGGTGGCCGGAGCCGCCTGCGACATAACTCAGCCCGACCAACTGAGGGAGTTGCTGGATGCGGGGGTTGCGGCCTTCGGCGGCGTTGACGTCTGGATTAACAATGCCGGAATCGACGTCCCGAACGTGGCTCTGTGGGAGCAGTCCGACGAAGATCTACGGCGGATCGTGGATGTGAACCTCACGGGAAGTCTCTACGGCTTGAAGGTTCCGATCCTGGCGATGCTTGAGCAAGGCGGCGGGCAGGTTTGGCTTATGGAAGGCTTCGGAAGCGCCGGAAACGTGAGGATGGGGATGACGCCTTATGGCGCCACTAAAAGGGCTGTCCGCTACTTAGGCCGAGCCATGCGGGAGGAGACGGCTGGGACGAACGTGCAGGTGTGCACCGTTTCGCCCGGCATCGTGGTGACCGATCTCCTGATCGGTGACTACGACTACGCCTCCCAAGACTGGGCTAGCGCAAAGAGGATCTTCAACATTCTGGGAGACCGAGAGGAGACGGTCACCCCCTGGCTGGCTGAGCAGATACTGGCTGCTGACAAGCCTGGGAGTCACGTAGCTTGGCTGACTCGGCGCAAGGCGTTCGCTCGCTTCGCCTTGTCGGCGTTTCGTAAGCGAGACCTCTTTTCTGAACTAAATTTGGAATAGGAGCGCCCCCCCGGGAGGGTGAAGCGCCCCCCGGGAGGGTCGCTGGGGCCGGCGTTCGGGTCAGCCCCCGATGGGCTGACCGCCGATGTAGGAACGGATCACTTCCGGGTGGGACTGCACTTCGCTCGGAGTGCCTTCAGCGATGAGGCGGCCCACCTCCAGGGCAGCCATCCTGTTGCAGATGCTGCTGAGCAGCGCCATGTCGTGTTCTATGATCACGAAGGTCGTTCCGTGTGTGTGTCCGATCCAGTCCAGGGCTTTGATGAGGTGTTCTGTTTCCGCTCCGGCGACTCCTGCCGAAGGCTCATCGAGCAGCAGCAGGCGCGGCGAGAGCGCCGCGCAGGTGGCTAGCTGCACTATCCGCCGGGTTCCCGTGGGGACGGCGCTCAGCGGCATCAGAGCCAGGGATTCCAGGCTGAAGGAGTAAAGAAGTTTTTCCGGATCTGGCTTTTCAGGGCTAGAGGAGGCGGCCAGGGAGACGGTTTCTAGCACGGTCCTGGAGGGGAACATCCGGGAGTTCTGAAACGACCGGACCAATCCGAGCTTGCTTCGTTTCTCAGGCGGATAGGAGGAGATGTCAGCGCCGTCAAAGCTAACGCTGCCGGAGTCCGGACGGATGAAGCCGCTTATGAGTTCAAACAGGGTTGTCTTGCCCGCCCCGTTCGGGCCGATTATGCCGAGACGCTCGCCCGCAGATACGGAGAAGCTCACGTTGTCGAGCGCCGTGACGCCCCCGAAGCGCTTGCAAAGCCCTTCAACCACTAGCAACTCTCCTTTCGGGAGGGGGGGCTCGCGACGGGAATCGGGTGCTTGACCCCCGAAGACGCCGGGCGCTTTAGGCGACGCTCTGGACGGAGACGGCGCGGCGGCGGTCTGCCCCTTGTCTGCTAAGGCAACTGCGGAGCGTTCCTTTACCGGATCCAATCCCGAGATTCGGGCGGCAGCGTCACAAAACCCGTCGCGCAGCCGGGCACCCAACCCGGCAAGGCCGCGCGGTTGTTCCAAGATGAGTATCAGCCAAGCGGCGTTCAAAGCGGCCAGAGCGGTCAGGTTCATTTCGAACAGGCGGGGGATTCCGATGAGGTAGAGCGCCCCCAGCAGCGGGCCGACGAAACTCCCCAGACCCCCGATGACGGATATGGCCACTACTTCTATGCTCCCTCGGGGGCTGAACTGTGAGGTGGAGATGTGCGCGCCGGCGAATGCTATGACGGCGCCCCCCAACCCGGCGAGCGTTCCTGCAAAGGCGTAGGAGGCGAGTTTGACCCGAGGGGCAGCCGCTCGCAAGACCCGGGCGGCCTCTTCGTTGTCGCGTACGGCGTGCAGTTGGCGTCCGAATTTGGAGCGCCTCACCCAGACCGCCGCCCCTAGAGCGATCAGAAGCGAGACCAGGCCCACGTAGTAATAGGAGCGCGACGTGCTCAGCTCAACTCCCGCTACTTCCCGAGGTGGAGTGCTGCGGCCGGTGCGCCCGAATGCCCAGTCTTGCCTAAGCAGCCAACCCGAAGTCATGAGGGCAAAAGCGAGGGTCGCGACACCCAGCAGTTGCCCCCGTACGCGTAAGGCAGGAATTCCGACGAGCGCTGCTGTGATGCCGCCGCCTCCGACGGCAGCGAGAAGGGCCGCCACGAGGCTCCCGGTCTGCTCCAGCACGGCAACCGCCAGCACCGCTCCGATGGCGCCGTAGGCCAGTTGTCCCAGCGAGAGTTGCCCTCCGACGCCCGTAAGAAAACTCACCGAGATGCCCACTATCGCAAACCCGAAGACCGTGGCCAGGATGAAAGCGTTCTGATTGCTGATCCAAGCGGGGACAGCGGCGGCCACCGCCAGAACGAGGGCAGCGCCCCCAGCAGCCGTCCAGCGGATACGCGGCAGCTTGCGGTAGGAGGTTGGGAGCCGTTTCGCTTCGGTGAGTTCGGCCCATCGCTCGGCTTCCCCTCCCTTGAAGGAGCGAGATTGCAGCGCGACCCCGGCGAGGACAAGCAGAAGAACGGCTGCTTCGAAATAGCCGGTGGTGTTGACCCCAGTGGACAGCACCGCCTCCAGGATGCCTAGTCCGACCCCCGCCACCAGGGCAAGGCTCAGGCTAGAGAAACGTGCCAGAGCAGCGGCTGCCAAACCGCGCAGCAGGAAGTCGGGGCCTAAGGAGTCGGGGGTTACGCCTCCTTTCGTGGGCAGGATCAGCAATGCGGCAAAGGCCGACACGCAGCCCGCTATGCCCCAGGAGAGCATGGCCATGTTCCCGGGGTCGGCTCCGGCCAGGGTGGCGGCGTCGGGATTGGACGCGGCGCCGCGGATGGCTACGCCGTATCGAGATTTCTGCAAGAACGAAACCAGCAGCACCAAGACCACGGGTGTGAGAATCAGCAGCGCAGAGAGGGCTTCGTTGACGTACAGCGGGCCGACCTCAAAGGCGGGGAAGACGGGAGGCAGGGGGAAGGTGCGTCCGCCCAGGCCTCCGGAGTTGAGAGAGAGGGAAAAGAGAAGCAAGGCTTCGGCGATGCCCAGAGTCACGATCATCGCCAGTACGCGCGGGGCGCGGGCGAATCGTCGGACTATCAGGGCTTCTATGGCGATCCCCAGCAGGGCGCCGATGCCCAGTGCGGCCGGGAAACCAACCAAATAGGGAACCCCGTAACGGGTTCCAAAAACGAACAGGGCGGCGGCGAAAAGTCCGACGGCGGCGTGGGCGAAGTTGATGAAACGGCTGGATCTGTAGGTGAGAACCAACCCCACTCCCAACAATGCGTAACCAAGCCCGGTGAGAGTGCCCAGGAGAACGATGGGGAAGGTGAAGTCGAAGCCGCTCATGTTCTCGCAGCGTCGCTCGCAGGTGCTCCTGCGCCGCTCAGGTAGGTGGAGGTGAGGATCTCCGGGTGGAGTAGCAGATCGGAGGCGGTGGCTTCATGTCGAATTGAGCCCTTCTCCATCACATAGACGTATTCAGCCAGACTGCATGCGGTTCTGACCGACTGTTCCACGATGAGCATTGCGGTTCCGCGGGCTGCAATCTCTTGAACCACGGGAAGGAGTTGCGTTACGACCGCTGGCGCCAGTCCTAGAGATAACTCGTCGATGATGAGGAGTCGGGGTGAGACGATCAGAGCTTTGGCCAGAGCGAGCATTTGCTTCTCGCCCCCGGAGAGCGTTGCGGCGGGCTGCTCTCGGCGCTCAGCGAGGCGATCAAAGTGCGCTAGGGCTTCGTCTATGCGCCCGGGCGCCTCTTTCCGCGGGAGGCCGTGGCAGAAGAGCCGCAGATTTTCCGCCACGGTGAGATCTCCTGCGACGGCTTGTCCGCCCACGATTTGCTGCAGCCCCATGCCTACGCGCCACGCCGGCGGAGTTCGGGTGACGTCAAGACCTCGGAACAACAAGCGCCCGGAGCGGGCTGGCTCCAGGCCGGAAATGCAGCGCAGAGTCGTGGTTTTCCCGGCGCCGTTGGTCCCCATCAGGGCGACTATCTGTCCTTCGGCGACGCTGAGGTTTACGTCAAAAAGAACCTGCATCTCCTCATAGGACACGTTTATGTTTTGGAGCTGCAGCAGAGGGGTATCAGGAGTTGCTTCGCTCACGCCCCTCGGCGGTTTCCTGTCCCAGGTCTGGTGAGAGGAATCCCGCTGTTTGGGGGCTGGGCTGCGGCGTGCGATGCCCACACCGGCGCAGATGCAGCCAAGAGACGCCAGCGCGATCTTGAGTTGGTCATGGCGCCCGTCCAGCGGTAGTCCCAGCAGTATTGCGGACACCCCGGCGCCGGCGCTGAAAGCCGTGATCTGTCGAACTGAGATCACCCTCCGGGCGTCTCGGCGCAGGGATGTCCAGGTTGCCGCGTCCAAGCCTGCCGCAGCCAGGGCCAGCGCGCCGCCTGCAATGACCCAAGAGGAGATCAGACCGACGTAAGTGAAGGAAAAGGCGCCTAGCAGAGCCGTTCCCCCTCCGACAGCGAGAGCAAGTCCGACCCCTCCGGCTCGCTCCGCTCCCTTCCGATCAGCCAGCAGGTGGTACCAGCGGCCGAAGAGCAGGGTCGCCGCTGCGCCTGCAGTGACGGCAGACAGGACGCCGAACGCCCCTTTTGGGCTGCGTTGCCATTCCTCAAAGAGCAGCCCTCGTGCGCTTTCGGCTGCTCCGACGATCAGGGCGCCCAGACCGGCGGCTGCGGCCAGCCCCCGCTTTGCCCAGGGGACGTCGGCAATGGATATCCCGTCGGAGACTGGCGCAGGGAGCCCTCGGAGCGTTCCCCAAAGGCTTAGGAGCCCGCCGACGGCGGCTGCCGCCCCAGCGCCTGCAAGCGTTGCCGCGGGGGAGATGGGGTGGAACGACAGGGGCAAGACCGCCCCTAGCACTCCTAGGAGCGCCGCGGCCCAGTATCCGCTGAAGGCGGCGTACTGAGCTGGGTGAGCACCCCGGTCGCGCTCTGTCCAGTTGCGTCGGCTCCCCTCGGTGGCGGCTTCTACTTCTTCAGCGAGCATGGGTCGGTGCAACGCCAAGGCCGGAGCAAATCCGACGACCGCAGCGACCGCGCCGGCCGTCCAAACAGCGGGATGGTTGATGACAGAGGCAAGCAAGAGGGCGACTCCTGCCAGCAGGGATCCGACTCCCGCTGCCAACGCCTCTCGGCGGCCTGTTCTGTTGGTTGTCCTAGGCCGCCGCTTCGCTGCGCGAGCAAACAGCCATGCCGAAACAGCGGCCGCGGCTGCGGCTAGAACTCCGATGGTCACCGTTTGAGGCAGCAAGGTTCCGCTCAGCCCCAGATGCGAGGCAATGTCCGTCCGCTTCAGCAGCAGGACAGCGCCGACGCAGCCGACGGCGGCTGTTGTCAACCCCATGCCCGCCAACCGAGCCGAAGGTGCCTTCATTTCAGTTATCTATAGAGGTCAGTTAATTGAAGAGGACGGTGTTACCTCGCAGGACCATGCAAGAACAGGATTCGTCGAAGGCAAAAACCCGATAGCCGGCGCCGCCGGCGTAATCGTTCTTGCTGAGTTTGACCGAGTAGACGCTGGCCGGCTCGAAGTCTTCGCCGATGTCCCAGAGTGCCCCTCTGATGTCTTCGGTACTCGGGGAGGCGGCGAGTTGGCCTGCGTGCTGTAGGAGCCTGACAGCGTCGCAGTAGAGCAGGGCGCTGCGGGAGTTGTTCCGGTTTTCGTAGGAGAGACCTGCGCCTGAGAGGATTTCCAGGCATTGCCTCTCGGCGGCGTTGGCGGGGGAGGGGTACTGGTCGTCGGCGACGTCCCAGCCGGGGAGTATGGAAATTCCAAGCGAACCTTCAAGGAGTTCGGGGTTGTTACGGATATTGAACTCCGGGCTGTCGTAACTGGTCATGGCGTAGGCGGGTGCGTAGTTCTGAGTTCCTGCAATGTCCATCATGTAGGCCGCCATCCGAGAGCCGCCCAGGATGATCACCTTGTTTACGTTTTCGCTCTTGAAGTTGAGGATGGCCTGCGAGAGGCCGTTCTCAATGGAGGTTGAGGTGGAAGGGTCGATCCAGTTGACCGACAGCACCTGTTCGTCGACTGACTCAATGCGCGGCAGCAAAGAATTTTCGTAGATTCGGCGGTTCATTTCGCTGTCAATCCCCAGAACCCCGAGGTTGGCGCCGGCGAGCCAGTTTTCTGCGTCTAGGGCGTCGGCTAGACCTTCGATCAGCGTGTCGTAACTCGGAAAAAGCGGTGACCACAGATACGGGGCGAGTTCCTCATATCCGGCTTGGTCGGTGGGGAAGAGAGTCACGTCCAGCATCGTCGTGCCCGCATCCGCATAGCAGGGTCGGGCGTTTTCCTGAAACTGACCGGTGAGTACCACGAAGTCGGCTTTGTCGTCCTGCGTGATGGCGGTGCATAGCTCCCCTTCCGTGATGGGGTCGTCGGTGATGGCGTTGAAGACCCGGATCTTGGCTTCAATGGGTCGCCCTGCCGCGCCGCCGGCGTCATTGATGGCGGTTGTTACGGCTTCAATGGCGGCCTCCAGATCTCCCTGGTCGGGTACTTCCCAACCCAAGGCAGCCGCAACCATGGAAACGTCGGTGATTATGAATGAAACGATCAGCGGCTCACCCCCTTCGTCCGTGGAGGTCGGAGGAAGGGTTTCCGGCGGGGTGGCCGTGCCTTCGGTGGTGGTGCTGCTTGCGGCTGTCGGCTCTTCGGTGGTGGTGCTTGCGGCTGTTGTGTCTCTGGTGGTGGTGCTTGCGGCTGTTGTGTCTCTGGTGGTCGTGCTGCTTTCGTCGTTCGTTCCGCAGGCTGCCGTGATCAGCAGCGGGGCGGCGAGGATGATCGCCAAACCCCTAAAGCCATTTCTGGTCTTCATACGAGACTCCTTCTTGATAGAACTCCGTCTGCAGCCCGTAACGCAGCGTCGTGCGCTGCCCGGCGGGCTTGCAGTAATCGAATTCCGGCAAAGAGCGCCAGCAGGATGAGAACCGCCACCAAGCTCACCTGCAGGCCGGCGGGCAGGGTCAGCCACCAATCCCCCAAGTGACCGAAAGCCTCGTCGTTCATTCCGGTTATGTACAGCAACGCACCGGTCAGCCCCCAGAACCATCTCTGCAGTTTCATTTCACCGTTCCGAACTGGGGCGTTTCCTTTCCAAAGACAAGGTACTCCGCAGCCTCCAGCCTGCCCCGCTCCGGAGGGAAGCCCTGCACCAGAGCCATGGCGAGGTCGCGCAGGCCGCGGGAAATGGGGGAACTGAACCCCGTACTGCCCGTGCCGCAAGCTTTCAGCGCCGAGACGGCCACTTCAAAGCAGTTCTCGGCTATTGCGCCTTTGGCGATGCGCCAGTGAGCGACTTCTTCCTCCTTGGACATCATGGGGGGGTCGGAAGTTTCTATCTGGAGTTGACGCCGAGCGAAGTTCAAAGCGGTGTCTAGGGCGGCTCTCATCCTGCCGATGAGTTGCTTGTGGAGTCCGCTGCCTCCGATGGGTTCGTCGCTGTCGTGGTAGGTGGTTTTACGAAGGTGGTTGATAGCGAAGTCGAAGGTGGCTTGGGCTGCGCCCAGGTAAACGGAGGACAGCGCCACCTGGTTGCCGACGAAACTGCCGCGGCTCACCTGAGTCATTTTGACGAAAGCCCCGGGTACGGCCAGCGCATTTTCGGCGGGGGCGAACACGTCTTTCAGGATGATGCCGTGCGTGGCTGAGGCGCGCATTCCCAGGGAGTCCCATTTGGTGCGGTTAGACACTCCTGGGGTGTCGCGGGGTATGAGGAAGACCGCTAGGTGCTGAGCCGTTGACCCTGAGTCCATCCGGGCGGTGACCAGGTAGTCGTCTGCTACTCCCGTGGCGCAGCCGAACGCCTTGACGCCGTTCAGAATCCAGCCTCCGTCGACCGCCGAGGCCGTAGTGGCGATGCTGATGGCGGCGTCCTTGCTGCGCACCGTCTCGCTGGCGAAGTTGGCCACCCAGCGTCCTTCCTCTCCCATCCTTCTCAGCACTTTTTCTCCGAAGGCTTGAGCGGAATCCGCTTCCTCTGGACTGAAAAGTCCGGCCTTGACTGCTTCAAGGGGCAGCAGTCCCCTAGAGGAGCCGCTGCACTGAAAGAAGAAGGCGATGGAAGTGGACGGGCAGGCGGTGGCCATGGCAAACGTGGCTGCAGCAAGGTCGCGCAGTCCTCCTCCGAGTCCTCCGTAGGCGGTTGGCACGGTCAACCCCAGCAGACCGGCGTTAGAAAGAGTTCGGACATGCTCAAGCTGGAACTCTCCGCTCCTGTCGGCTTCCATCGCGGCTTCGGCAATGGCGGGCAGCACCAGATCCACGCGTGCGGCGCGTTCAACCTCGGGGGGAGTCATGTCGTCCACGAGGATTTCGCCTACGCATCTTTGGGAGGGGCGATCCGAAGTGTGCTTATTGCTTGGCAAGCGTTCTCCCTCGTGCAGTTCTCAAGCGAGCGCCGGTGATCTGTTTGGACACCCTGGCAGCCTCAACAGACTCCCGAGGCTTTCAAGGCGTCTGTCTCCTCGGTGCTCAGACCCAGAATGCCCTCAAGCACCTCCTCGTTGTGCTCGCCGAGGTTCGGTCCGACCCAACGCAGCGTGCCAGGTGTTTCGGAAAGTTTGGGAACCACGTTTTGCATGGGAAACTCGCCCAGATCGGGGTGGAGGAGTTTCACGATGGCTTGTCTGGCTGCGAAATGGGGATCTTGCAGCATTTCAGGAGCGCGAAAAATACGCCCGTTGGGGATGCCGTGCTCGAGCAGAACGGCGCAAAGCCGTTCTGCGTTGAGGGTGCACGTCCATTCTGAGATGATCGCGTCAAGTTCGGCTTGCGTCTGGCCGCGTGCGGTGTGAGTGGCGAAGCGAGGGTCTTTGGCCAGTTCCGGCTTGCCCATGGCTTCGGCAAGACGTGCCCACACGGTGTCCTGGTTTGCGGCGATGACCAGCATTTGTCCGTCGGAGGTGGGATAGACATTAGAGGGGGCCACGTTCGGGAGGATCGCTCCCGTCCTTTCTCTTATGTAGCCCTCTATGGCGTATTCGGGAATGAGCGACTCCATTACGGCAAGAACGGCTTCGTAGATGGCTGAGTCCACGACTTGACCTCTTCCCGTGCGCTCCCGATTGTGCAGGGCTGTGAGAGCCCCTAAGCAGGCGAAAGTGGCGGCGAGGGTGTCGCCGATGCTTATTCCCATCCTGCTTGGCGGTGTGGAAGGGTCGCCTACTACGTAGCGAAGCCCGCCCATGGCTTCTCCGATAGAGCCGTAGCCGGGTTGCGAGGCGTATGGCCCGTCTTGGCCGAAGCCGGTTACCCGCACGAGGATCGTTCGGGGATTAACCGACCTGATTTCTTCGTAGGAGAGACCCCATCTTTCCAGCGTGCCGGGACGGAAGTTTTCGACGATTATGTCGGTGGACTCGATGAGGCGGCGGATGAGCGCCTGCCCTTCTGTTTTCCGTAGGTTGAGGGTGACGGATTTCTTGTTCCGTGCCACGACCGGCCACCACAGGGACTGACCGCCTGAGTGCTCCCGCCCCCACTCCCTCATCGGATCCCCCGTACCCGGTTGTTCAATCTTGATGACTTCGGCGCCGAAGTCGGCTAGGAGTTGCCCGCAGAACGGCCCGGCTAGAAGAACCCCCATCTCTAAGACGCGGAGGTCTGCCAGCGGGGTTTCTGCCCGAGAATTGCCTGGACTGCTTACAGCCGTGCTATCGGGCGAGACGGCGTTTTCGGCCACTCCTTGAACCTCGGCTGAGGGTGCCCCTAAAGATGCAGGTCGGACGCAGCTATTGGCCTCTTCTTCGTATGAATACGACAACGCCGAAGGTGATTAGCAAAACGCCCCCGATGATTAGTAGAACGATTGCGCCCACGGACAGCCCCCCTCCGTCGCTTGCGGGGGTTTCGGTCTGGGCGGCGGGCGGCTCTGCATCGGGCGGGCTAGTCGTCGTGGTGGGTGCTTGGGTGGTGGTGGTGGCTTGGGTGGTGGTCGTGGGAGGTTCTGTGGTTGTGGTCGCTTGTGTGGTCGTGGTGGCAGGTTGAGTTGTTGTGGTGGCCGCTTGGGTGGTGGTGGTTGTGGGAGGTTCTGTGGTGGTGGGAGGTTCGGTCGCTGCGAAAGTGATTTCTACGGCTGCGGAATTCGAAGCCGGCCCGATCCCGTCGGAGGCGACTATGTAGCATTGACCTTCCGAAACGCACCTGTCCAGCAGTTTCACGGGATATTCCACCGTCGCCGTTCCGTCTGCGGCGACGGTTGCGGTGTGCATTCCATAGTTGGCGAGTGAGCAGTCCCCAGGCCCCGCTATCGGGAAGCTCCAGCACGTGACGACCGTGATGGTGCTGTCCGGGTTCCAGTTTGAGAGTTCCACCGTGATCAGATCGCCGTCGTTGATATCGGTGTCGTTCGAAACGGTCATTTCTCCGTCGATGTGTTCGTCTTCGTTGCCGTGGTCAGCCATCGCTGGAGAAGCAGTCAGGAAGGAGGCTGCAGCTAGGAGAGTTGCTGCTGCCGCCAAGTAGCGCAATATCGGAAGTCTTGCTTTATGCACGTTGGATTCTCCTCCGCTCCACTATTGGGTGTTGCCTCAGTATAGACGATGCAAGCGTTCCGGTCAACGGAACATTGTTCCGCATCGCGGTCTTCAGGCGGATTGCAGTCGTTCAGCTCTCAGTCGTTCGGGCTTTGACACGCCGGCTGTCGGAATGGCCGCGCAATCTCCGAGGGTCTGCAACGACTCGGGTTGGTTTAGCGGAGGAGGTAGCCGATCACTGCCTCTTCATCAAGGACGTCGGCGTATTTTGCGTCAAGGTCGAAGAGGTTTGCCTCATGGACAGCGTCGCTGCGATCTCCCACGGCTTGTCGCACGACGACGGTTACGTATCCGTGCTGGCAGGCGTCGAGCGCCGTAGCCCTTACGCATCCGCTTGTAGAGAGTCCGGCCACGATCACGGTGTCTATCCCCAGTGAGGTGAGCGTGGAAGAAAGGGAGGTGCCGAAAAAAGCGCTTGGGTACTGTTTGGTCACGACGACGTCCTGAGGCTGGATTTCCAGAGACGGCGCCAGTTCCGCCAGAGGGTTGCCTCGGTCGAAACACTTCAAGGCAGCTACCTTGCGGTAGAAGACGCCGCCGTCAGCGCCGCCCGGCTGGAATTCCACACGGGTGAATATCACTGGAACTTTCCCAGAGCGAGCCGCCGCCAGCAGGCGTTCGCAGGAAGCAAGGGCGTCTTCCACTCCGGCGTAGAGAGGCGAGGTTTTCTGCAGGTAGGCCATGGCAAAGTCCACGATCACCAGAGCAGGGTTCTCGCCCAAACTCTGCCGCCCGCCAAATCCTGCTTTCTTGTAGTCTTCTGATAATCCGGTGTCCTTCATGTTATCTCCTCCCGTCTGGTTTATTTTGCCGGCGATCTTTCTGGGAAAGCCTCCGAGGGCTTGCTCTCTTTAGCGTCGGCAGCTATTCCCGCAAGCACTTCGGTTAGGCGCCATTTGGCCTTGAGCATTGAGGCTTGGAGGAGGTAGTCGCGAGCTGCTGAAGGGTCGGTTGCCATGGCAGCCATCTTCTCAAGGGCTTTCTTGCGCATAGAGCCGTCGGCTGCTGCGAGGTTGACCGCGTTTTGGTGCGTGTGTTTCTGCACGTATTCAATCGCCAATTCCCGGCGGTGTGCGGCCATTTTGCCTATGTGTTCCTCGGGCAGATCACCAGCGCAAACCCCTGCCACTAGCTTCCCGAACCCGATGGCGTCGTGTATGCCTCCGTTCATTCCCATGCCGCCGAGGGGGTTGTTGATGTGGGCGGCGTCGCCTGCCAGCAGAACCCGCCCGCGCTGGAAGGTTTCGGCGACCCGCTGATGCACCCGGTAGATGGTGCGGTGCACCACATCAAAGCCGCCCCGCAAATCTACGATTCCGTGAAGTCTGCTTTGGATACCGGAATCGGAGAGAGCCTCTTCGTTGCTGGTGTCGTTAGGAATGGGGAAGAGCGCACGCCAGGAAGAGGGCGTTCGCAGCAGAACCAGCCACTCCCTGGGGTCGCTTATGTAGTTCACGTACGTCAGGTCGGGGAGGTCGTTTGCGAACTCGTGCGTCGTGGAGACCACCAAGTAGCGGTCTTCGTAGGTCATGCCCTTGAAAGCCAACCCCAGGGATTTGCGCACCGGGCTGGCCGCCCCGTCGGCGGCGATGACGAAGTCGGCGCAGCGCCTGGAACCGTCGGCTAGCTGCACGGAGGCGTGGTCTCCATGATCGGTTGCTGAGGTTACCCGGCGCCCGAACTCCAGCGTGACGAGCGGTTCCCGCCCGAAGCGGTCAACGAGCAACTCGCAGAACTTGTACTGCTCGCATTGAAGCCGGTAGGGGTGATTGGTGAACTCTGACACAAGGTCGAGGTGAAAGGTTGCCACGGCGCCCTTTTGGCGGTCCCGGTAGGAAAAACTCCTGGCTATGAGACCTTGCGGGATGAGTTCTTCCGTCACGGCTAGCTCGTCTAGCAGGTCCAGGGTGGCGGGGTGGAACGTGGAAGCCCGGAGTTCCTGCGCCAGCGCGGGGAACGCCTCCAAGAGAGTCGTTCGTATTCCCTTAAGCGCCAGCACCGCCGCAGCCGTGCATCCGACCGGGCCTGCGCCGACGACGATTACCTGCGGAGCGTCCGCCTCACCGCTCATCTAGTGTTCGCGCAACAATGTTCCGTAGCCGTCGAAGCGGTCGTTGATTCCCAGTCCGCGAAGGGCGTGCCAGAGGCAGACCGCATTGATGGCCAGAACCGGCTTGCCTAGTCGGCGTTCGGCGTGCTCGGCGGTTGCCACCATGGAGAGGTTTGTGCCGCACTGCACTATTGCGTCTATGTCGGATCCGTTCAGGGCGTCTAGTTCCTCATCGAGCCTCTGGGGTTCTACGTCGGCAATCGACGTGGCTGTGGGACACCGCAGACCGTGTACTCGCTTTACGTCGTAGCCGCATTCGGTGAAGTAGTTGTAGACCTGTTCGTCGGCTACGGGCTGATAAGGCGTTAGGCAGGCTATGGAGGAGATGCCTAGCCGCTCCAGTGCTGCGTTGCAGGCAGACGCTCCTGAGGTGATTTCCAGATCACCGGAAATTTCTCTCACCCTGTCGGCGAAGGCGGAGTTTCCTTCCTTCCCTCCCCAGAAAGTCTCCGCTGACATTCCCATGAGTATGTGGTCGGGTTCGCAGGTCATGACGTCGCGGACTGCCCCGGGGATGGTCTCCCGAATCTTGTCTAGAAAGTACAGGAATGCGTCGTCGGTGCTGAGATCCGGAGCCTCTACGTAGAACCTAGAAGCGTGGAAGGTAACGCCTGGCAGCGGAAGGGAGTTGCAGTCGTACTCCACGACAGTGTTAGTAGAGGGGACTATGACTCCGATCTTGGCTCTGTAACCTACTACGTCTGGCATTGTTTCTCCTTGGCGGAACTTCACGGCGGGGTTTCGCGGGATCGTGGAACGCTGTTCCACAGTGGGGAACAACGCTAGCTTTAGCAGGGAAGAATTGTGTCCTTTAGACTGAGTGGCCTTGAAGAACGGCGAGAGCGGCTGAAGCAACAATGACGACAGCGCCCCTCCGGAGGGTGGAAGTTGTGGATGTGTCTCCTCGTGATGGCCTGCAGAGCGAACCTGCCGAGTTGTCCACCCAGACCAAGGTGGAGCTCATTGAGCGGCTCATTTCGGCGGGCGTGAGAAGGCTGGAGGCTGCGAGTTTCGTAAACCCCCGACGGGTGCCGAAGATGGCTGACGCCGAGGAGGTCATGGCTCAACTGCCGCGTTCGGAGGACGTGAGGTACATCGGCCTTGTGATGAACAGACGCGGCCTGGATCGTGCCATGGAGGCCGGCGTGGACGAAGTGAACGTCGTGGTTGTGTGCTCGGATACGTTTTGTAGAAGCAACCAAGGGGTGGACACCGCCGAGGCTGTTGCGGTCTATTCCGAAATCGCCGATGCCTCCGCTGCCGGCGGAGTCCCTGCGGGAGTGACCTTGGCGGCTGCTTTCGGTTGCCCATACGAGGGCGAGGTTCCGCTTCAAAGGCTGACGGATCTGGTATCGCAAGTCGCCGAGAGCGGGCCGGCCGAGATAGCGCTTGCTGACAGCATCGGAGTGGCAGTACCAACCGACGTGGAGGAGCGGGTGCTTGCAGTGCGGGAGATCGCAGGCGGTATTCGACTGAGAGCGCACTTTCACAACACGCGCAACACTGGATACGCCAACGCCGCAGCGGCATTGAATGCAGGTGTTTCGGTGCTCGACGCCAGTCTTGGCGGAATAGGAGGGTGCCCTTTTGCTCCTGCAGCGACGGGCAACATCGCTACCGAGGACTTGGTGTATTTGCTAAACCGAATGGGGGTTTCCAGCGGACTCTCCCTGGAATCGCTGTGTTCGGAGGCGAGATGGCTGGAGGAGGTTCTGGGCCATTCCGTGCCGGGTTACTTGTCTAAGGCTGGAGGGTTTCCTGCCGAAGGGGCATAGGGGTATTCCGGGGTCGGATCTGGCTCGCGGAGTAGACGCTGGGAGATCTGGTGCTTGAACGGAAGCGTGGCCGCCTGGTCTTTTGACAGCGCCGCTATCTTGCCTGCCGGCGCTGCGTAGACTGGTTCAGTCGCCCTCGTAGCTCAGGGGACAGAGCAGGGGACTTCTAATCCCAAGGTCGCAGGTTCGAATCCTGCCGAGGGCGCAGGGGAGCGGGCTCGGGAGTGAGCATGAGAGCGAGAAGGGGGGGGAGCGGCGGCGGGCGCAGGAGAGAAGGGGGCGTGAGGGTCGAGGGTTCTGAGAGCGGTTTGAGGAAGGCGGTTTGTGGTTTGAGGAAGGGGCGCGCCGCCGGCGGCTAGGGATGCCGCGGCAGCGGCCAGAGGCGGCGGGCGATTTGTCCTACCAGGAACCCCACTGCGGCCCCGCCTAGCACGTCGGAGGCGTGGTGAATGTTCACGTGGATGCGGCTGAGGGCGGTGACCGCAGCGGCCGCTTTGAGCAGCCTTCGTCCGCAGGGCGTCCTCGCTTCGCCTAGCAGAATTGCTGCCACTGCCGCACTCGATGCGTGGCCGCTGGGAAAGGAACTCGTGAGAGGCTGGCGCAGGTAGTGGGGGCGAGGTTCGTTGCTGACGGGGCGGATTCGCGAAACCAGAGATTTCAGCAACCCGTTGACCAGCGCCGACTCCAGCCCCAGCACCAGAGAGACGCGGAACAGGTTGAACTCTTCGCGCCTGCCGCCCAGCAGCGCTGCGAGGGCGGCGGCGAGGTGCCAGACGAGGCTGTAGTCGCCGACCTGCGAGGCAGTGTAGAACATCCTGTCCGCCCACGGGCGTCCGCGCAGCCGATTGAAGAGTTGGTCGACTTTGGTATCAAAGTTCTCCGTCAGCATCTCAAATTGTTCCGGGAGGCCGGGTTTCTGGGTAGTGACGTTTGCTGGCATGGACGAGGCTGTGGCGGTTCTTATCAATCCTTGGTTTCTTGTCACCTAGGTGTCGGTACGGATAGGGAGCATGGTCATTTTATTTCTTTGAGGGCAAAGGGGTTGAGCCGGCAGGCGAAGAGGGGCAGGCGAAGAGCCGAACGCAAGGGGAGTCAGGGGGATGCTTGGATCGAGGGAAAGGAAACGCAGTCGAGCGGGCGAGGGGAATCGAACCCCCATCATCAGCTTGGAAGGCTGAGGTTCTGCCTTTGAACTACGCCCGCGGGGGAAGAATCAGGCTACCCGGCCCTGGCAGCGAGAATCCGATGCCGGAGAACCTGTTCGTAGAATACAAAGGGTGGAAAGCACCCTGGCGCCCGCAGAGGAAGGGAAGGTCAAGATTTCGGTCGTGCTCAACGAAACCGAAGTCGAAGAGGCTCTGGCTTCTACTTTCCGTCAACTCGCAAGCCAGGTGCGCATCAAGGGCTTCCGAGTGGGGAAAGCGCCCCGAAAAGTGTTGGAGGCCCACCTCGGAGCGGGCTACGCCCGGCGTCAAGCGCTCGTAGGCCTGCTGGAGGATTCCTATCGGCAGGCGGTGGTGCGTCACGACGTAGACGCCATTTCGACAGCCCAGTTAGACATCGTTGCCGGTGAGGAAGAAGGCCCTGTCTCCTACGAAGCGGTGGTTGAGGTAAGGCCGAACGTCAACGTGGCTGGTTACGACGCGATACGGGTGGAGATAGACCCCCCCGAAGCTACTGAGGAGGAGATTGCCTCGGAGATGGACGCTCTCAGGGCGCAGTTCGGCGAACTCGAGGAGGTGGCGCGTCCTGCCGTCGACGGCGACCACGTCAAGATCGACGTTGACACCAGACACGATGGTGAAGAAGTCGACAGCCTCTGCGTCCAGGACTACCTCTACGAGTTGGGTTCGGGCGGCGTGGTGCCGGCGATCGACGAGAACCTCCGAGGAACTTCGGTCGGCGACATACTGAAATTCAGCTCGCCGCACCCCGACCCAGCGGCGTCCGGACATCTGAGTTTCCGCATCTTCGTAAAAGCCGTCAACGCTCGCCGCCTGCCCCCTCTCAATGACGATTTCGCGGCGCAAAGCAGCGAGTTTGACACGGTGGAAGAACTGCAGGCGGATATAGCCGAGCGCATCACGTCCGCTAAGAAGGCGCGGGCCGCTCGGCAACTTCAAGAAGAGACCCTCAAGGCGCTGGCAAGGCTTGTGGTGGAGGAGCCTCCCGAGACGCTCGTGGACAGCGAAGTCCGCCAACGCCTCAACGACTTAGAGGAATTCTTTAAGCGCCAGGGTCAGGACTTTTCCGAGTACCTCCAACAATCGGGGCGCAGCAGGAAAGACCTAGAGGAGGAGACACGACCGGGTGCGCGGGAATCAGTGCGGATCGATCTAGGGCTGCGGGCGGTTGCGGCGGCGGAGGGCATCGAGGCTGATCAGGCCGAACTCTGGGCGGAGGCGCAGCGTGCGGCGGAGGCGACGGGAGTTGAATTGGAGGAGATCAAACGGCGGATGGACCAATCGGGGGGATGGCTGGGCGTGCGGGCAGACCTGAGCAAGGGAAAGGCGCTGAGATGGCTCTTGGAGCACGTGGAGGCGGCCGACGGCAGCGGCAACGCCATCGATCCGCAAAGCCTGTTGGCGTCGCAGAGTCGATCTGGCGGCGAGGAGCAGGGGGGATTAGAGTCTTCAGCAACGGAGCCGTCAGCACCCTGAGGAGTACCAATGACGCCCCCTAGAAGCCATCTCGTCCCCACCATCATCGAGCAGACGGCGCGCGGCGAGCGTGCCTTCGACCTCTTTTCTCACCTGCTCAAGGAGCACATAGTTTTTCTAGGTACGCCCATCGACGACATAGTGGCCAACCTCACGTGCGCTCAACTTCTGCACTTGGAGTCGGAAAATCCCGATAAGGACATCAGCCTCTACATCAATTCTCCAGGCGGTGACATCAACGCCCTGTTTGCCGTCTACGACACACTCCAGTACATCCGCCCCGACGTGAACACGATCTGTTTCGGTCAGGCGGCTTCGGCGGCTGCGGTCTTGCTAGCGGCGGGTACCCCGGGCAAGCGTCTAGCCCTTCCGCATTCCAGAATCCTCATCCATCAGCCGTACGCAGGCGCCCACGGGCAGGTCTCCGATATTGAGATAGCCAGTCGGGAGATCCAGCGTCTGAAGTCGCAACTAGAGGAGGTGCTGGCGCGCCACACGGGGCAGGACATTGAGAAGGTACGCAAGGACACCGACCGCGACTTCGTGATGACCGCCGCCGAGGCTATGGAGTATGGGATAATAGACGACGTTATCGAATCAAGGGAAATCGAGACTCCACAGCGTAAAATTAGTGCAGTGAGTTGACGCTGACTTCCACGGAGGCTTCACAAAGGCAGCGTGATCGGGAAGGGTTCTTCCCTAACAACCCCTCTTATCGACAAATAGTTTCCCAAGGGAAACCGGAGGTGACAACAAGTGGCCAGACTTGGCGAAGGCGAACTGCTTAAGTGCTCTTTCTGCGGAAAGACGCAAAAGCAGGTCAGGAAGCTCATAGCAGGCCCGGGTGTCTACATCTGCGACGAATGTATTGACCTCTGTAATGAGATAATACGAGAGGAGCTTAAGTCCCCCGAAATAGTCGTCACTGATCTCCCCAAGCCTTCGGAGATATACGACTTTATGAACGACTACATCGTCGGTCAGGAGCGTGCCAAGAAACTGCTTTCGGTGGCCGTCTACAACCACTACAAGAGGCTGCATCTCGACGGCTCCCCGGGCGACGAGGACGTGGAGTTGGCCAAGTCGAACGTCCTCCTGATCGGTCCCACGGGGTGCGGTAAGACCTTGATGGCTCAGACGCTCGCCCGCATCCTGAACGTGCCTTTCGCCATCGCCGACGCCACCGTCCTCACCGAGGCGGGATACGTGGGCGAGGACGTGGAGAATATCCTCCTGAAGCTCATCCAGTCGGCGGACTGCGACGTCAAGCGGGCGGAGACGGGGATCATCTACATAGACGAGATCGACAAGATCGCACGCAAGAGCGAGAACCCTTCCATCACCCGCGACGTTTCCGGTGAAGGAGTCCAGCAGGCCTTGCTGAAGATCCTAGAAGGTACGACGGCTTCGGTGCCGCCCCAGGGCGGGCGCAAGCACCCCCATCAGGAATACATTCAGATTGACACAACGAACATCCTCTTCATCTGCGGTGGATCGTTCGCCGGGCTCGACAAGATCATAGAGAATCGGATCGGCAGCAAGGGCGTGGGTTTCGGCGCCGACGTGCGCGGTATCGGAGAGAAAGACCTTGGCGAGCTCTACAGCATGGTTCAGCCCGAGGACATGCTGAAGTACGGCCTGATCCCCGAGTTGGTGGGGCGCCTGCCGGTGGTGGGGGCGGTGTCAAATCTGTCTAAGGACGCCTTGGTGCGCATCCTGCAAGAGCCCAAGAACGCCCTCCTGAAGCAGTACAAGGTGTTCTTCGCCTATGAGGATGTGGATTTGGAGTTCACCGACGACGCCATTGAAGCCGTAGCGGAGTTGGCTTTGGCCAGGGGGACGGGCGCCCGCGGCCTGCGCGCCATACTCGAGGAAGTTCTGCTGAACCTCATGTACGAGTTGCCTAGCAGGCGCGACGTGGAGAGTTGCCAGATCACTGCCGAAGTGGTGCGGAGTAAGGCCAACCCCACCCTGGTGCGTAGAGGTCTTGTTCCGGTGGACAGATCCGACCAAATGGGCGTGGCTTCCTGAGCCAGACGGCTGCGGTTCGCTCGGGCGGATCGAAACCCGGGGCAGGGAACTTGCCCCCGGAGAATGACGCTTCCATAAGTTTGAGGTCGCGGGGTCGTGAAGCATGAAGTCTGACGTCCTGAAGTGGCTGGACTGCCATGTCAATCGAGAGGCGACCGCGGGCCAGGTGAAGGGCGTAGACCTGGAGCGGATGCGCCGCTTGACGAAGCTTCTAGGAGAGCCGCAGCGGGACTATCCGGTCATACACATCACCGGCACCAACGGCAAAGGTTCCACCGCCTATCTCCTGAGCAGGCTGCTGGAGGGGCTGGGGCTGCGGGTGGGGACATACACGAGCCCGCACGTGAGCAGCCTGTACGAGAGGATACAACTCGGCTGTGAACCCATTGAGGGCGAGCGTTTTGCTGATCTGCTGGGAGACGTTCGCCTGGTCACAGACGAAATCGGAGTAGAGGCTTCCTGGTTCGAGATCGTCACGGCGGCTGGACTGCGATGCTTTTCCGACGAGGCCGTGGACGTTGCCGTCCTGGAAGTGGGGAAACTCGGACGTTTCGACGCCACCAACGTGGTGGACGCCGAGGTGGCCGTGGTGACGAACGTCGGAGAGGATCACACCGACGGGCGTTCGCAGTGGCGCCAGGCGGTTGCCTGGGAGAAGAGCGGCATAGTGAAGCGGGGCTGCAAATTGGTTTTGGGCGAGATCGCCGACGACCTTGAGCCGGTGTTCGCCGCCCCAGGGCCGCGTGAGATCCGTCGCTTGGGCGAACACTTTGACTGCAGCCGCAACGACCTAGCGGTGGGCGGACGAGTGTTGGAGATGAACGGGGAAGGCCGCTACGAGGAGGTGTTTCTCTCTCTTCACGGGGCTCACCAAGGCCGCAACGCCGCCCTCGCCGTCGCCTCCGTAGAGGCTTTTCTGGAAGGTCCTCTTCCTGCCGAGGTGGTAGAGGAGGCTTTTGGCAGCGTCGGCTTTCCTGGCCGTTTTGAGGCGTTGGGAAGATCCCCTCTCGTTCTAGCCGACGGTGCGCACAATCCCGACGGAGGTAAGGCGGCGAGGACGGCGCTCGAGGAGGACTTTTCCGACGCCGAGCACGTCTACTTGGTCTTGGGAATGATGCGAGACAAGGACCCGAGAAAGATGTTGACTGCTCTTGGAGCGGAGCGTTGCGATCTGGTGATAACCACCACGGCGCCCTCGCCGCGGGCAATTCCGGCTCGGGAACTGGCGGAAATCGCATCAGCGGCAGGCTTGCGGTGCGAAGCCGTAGAGGACACGGCGTCCGCCGTGCGTAGAGCCGCGGCGATGGCCTCAGGTGGCTCTCTGGTGCTTGTGACTGGATCGTTGTACGTGGCCGGCGCCGCCCGAGACGGCTACGGGGCCGCTCGGTAGCCTGCGCCCAGGGGCGCACTGGAGGGAGCGGGGCTAGGGGGTAGGGGGCTCGGGAGTTGGAGTTAGAGGGTTGGGGGTAGGGCGCCGGAGTTAGGGGGTTCGGGGGTCTTCAGGTGCTCGAACGGCCCCACTCGGCGGCGGGGGGCGACTTCCGTGCCTTCGCAGACGCTCATCTCTATCACGGCGCCGGCGCCCACCTGGCAGTCCCGGAGCCTGCTGTAGGGGCCGATCACCGCGCCTTCTCCCACGCTTGTGCGTCCTTCCAGCACGACTCCCGCTAGGAGGGTCGCACTCCTAGCGAAGTCCACCGACATGTCTATGTGTACCGACGAAGGGTCTTCCATCTCTACGCCCGCTCGCAGCCAACGGGCGTTTACTCGCCGCCGCATCTCAGACCGGACGGCGGCTAGCTGCTCCTGCGTGTTCACTCCTTGGGCTTCCGCAGGGTCTTCCAACACCACGGCAGCGACCTGGTGGCTGCTCCTGGTGAATACTTCTACGATGTCCGTCAGGTAGATCTCGCCGGCGGCGTTGTCGGGTCGAATGCGGCGGAGGGCAGGTTTCAGGAGGCTGCGGTCGACCACGTACACCGAGGCGGCCACTTCGCAGAGGCGCATCTCTTCCTCCGAGGCGTCCGCTTGCTCTACCACCTTCCTCACGGAGCCGTCCCGGTTGCGAACTACACGTCCGTAGCCGGCGGGATCCGTCAGTACGGCGGTGAGCATCGTGGCTGCGGCTGAGTTTCTGAGGTGTTCCTCGAGCAGTGAACTCAGCGACTCCGGGCGCAGCAGGGGGGCGTCTCCCGGGAGGATGATTACCTCACCGGCGTCGGATTCGGGGACGTCAGAGCTCTCGGGCAAGGCATGGAGTCCCACCGCCGCGGCGTTTCCGGTACCCCGGGCGTTAGGCTGTTCGGCGATCAGAAAGGGGAGGTGAGAGGCCCTTTTCTGAAGTTCTTCGCGGATGGGATCGCTGTCGGGGCTAAGTACCACGGAGATGTGGCTCGCTTCGCAGAGGGCGAGGGAATCCAGCACGTGTGCCAGCATCGGCGCGCCGCAGATGGTCTGCATAGGCTTGGGCAGGGAGGAGTTCATGCGAGTTCCGCCTCCGGCGGCCAAGACGACGGCGTAAATCTCGGGTCTGCGGCGGCCGGGGGGCTTGTTCATTGCGGAGTCACCATAGAAACCCTCCCTCCTATCCGCCCGTGTGAGAACAGACCGACGATGGTCATGCTGGCCGGGCAGGGATCGAACCTGCAACCTCCTGATCCAAAGTCAGGCGTTCTGCCATTGAACTACCGGCCACCGATCGCAGTCGAACTGCGTCAACTAACGCTAGCGCCTGTTAGGCTTCACCTCGTATGGGTTCGCTTATCAAGAAACGCCGCAAGCGGATGAGGAAGAAAAAATACCGCAAGATGCGGCGGCGTACACGTTTTCAGCGTCGCAGGGGACGATAAAGGAACTCCCTTAGTTCAGCCTTCGCTGATATAGAAGGGCGGTGTCGTGTGAGTCACGATGCGCCCGTCGCCCGGGTAGGCGCCCTCCACGAACCAGGTAGAGCCGCTTCCTGCTAATCGGGGCTGCTGGCTTGTTGCGGCGGCGAGATGGTCTCGAACCTCTGCTAGTTGGGGTTCCACTCTGAGGGCGGCCGGCTCCAGGTCGTTCCCGGACGGGCCGCGCGGGCCGCCCAGTTCGTCCCAGGCGGCGTAGACGTCGGCGGTCGAGCAGCCGAACCGAGGAATGCTGAGCGTGTAGGCGCGAGGCTGATATTGGAGAGGGTCAACTACCTCTCCTGCGCCCGATACCTGAGCCCGCCCCCCCAAGAGGCAGAAGGGCACGTCGGCGCCTAGGGTGGCGGCGCGTTTGAGGTCGCTGAAGCCCGCCCAGCGCAGGATGGCGGCGGCGTCGGAGGAACCGCCTCCCAGTCCGGCGCCGGCCGGCACTATTTTTTTGACCTGCACGAGGGCCGTCCTCCCGGCTAACTCCAGAGCCTTGCTGATCAGGTTGTCTTCGGGGTCGGGCATATCCCCGACGCCGGAGAACACAACTCCGCTGCCGGGTTTGATTATCAGAGTGTCGCCCAAGTCCAGAGAGACCATCTCGGCGTCTATGAGGTGGTATCCGTCGTCTCGAAGACCGGTGATCCGCAGCGAAAGCGTCAGTTTGGCCGGGGCGGTCAGCACCTCTTCATTCTGTTGGACAGCGGTCAGGTGAGTCATCTGGCGCATTCGTGCAGTCTGGCCCAGTCGGAGAGGCTCAGTTCCTCCGGGCGGGCCGTGGGGTTCACGCCCGCAGTTGAGAACGCCTCCGCAGGGACGACTCCCCGCAAGGAGCGTCGGAGCATCTGCCGCCTGCGGGCGTACGCCTTTCTGGCTAGAGCGTAGGGTTCCGTGATGGGGGGTGCTGAGGAGGCCTTGGGCTTGCGTTTCAGCCGCAGGATCGCTGAGGTGACCCGCGGCCTGGGGTGGAAGGCGGCAGGAGGGACGCGTCCTAGAAGTTCTGCGTCAGCCCAGTGGGAGACCTTCAAGGCGGGCAGTCCGAAGGCGTCCTCACCCGGGCGCGAGGCCAGGCGCTCCGCCGTCTCACGCTGGAGCATGACCAGCATCTCCTCCACGCTTGGGACGTCCTCGAGCACGTCGAGCAGCAGGGGAGTGGCGATGTTGTAAGGCAGGTTGGCGACCAACTTCCAGCCTCTGTTTGTTGAGATTCGCTCTGCTGACGCCCACCCGGGGAAGTAACTAGCCGCTTCTGAAGAGCGGGTCTCTGAGGAGTGGGGCGGTGGCGAGAGTTGATGCGTCCAGCACTCGAGGCGGGCTGCGTCGGCGTGCAGGATCTCCACCGGCAGACCCTCGGTTACTTCGGCCAAAGGCGGCAGCAGCCGCTCGTCCGTCTCAATTGCCAGCACCGGACAGCCCGCTGAGGCCAGGGCGACTGTGAGACAGCCGCACCCAGCGCCGATTTCTACCACCTTCTGGCCGGGCGAGAGTTCGGCTAGGCGGATGATGCGCCTGATGGTGTTGGGGTCTATTACAAAATGCTGGCCAAGGGACTTCTTGGGTCGTATCCCGTGCCGGTTCAGCAGTGACAGGACTTCCGAAGCGCCCAGAGGCGCCTTTGTTGGATAAAGGTGAGAGAGTTCGCCGTTGAGGTTCAGTTGAGGTATCTGCCGCAGATCGGCCAGGGCTGAGAGCCGCGGAGTTCCCAGAGTTTGTAGGCCATCCGATCCTGGTCCTGCGGCGTGGCTTGTGAAGGGAGCACCCCGACGAGCCTCGGGTAGTGCTTGCGCGCCACGCTGTCCCAGGTGTCAGGCCAGAATTGGTACGCCCCGTAGTAGAGGCCGTTGCTGCTGGCGACTTGGTAGTTGTTTGTGGATTCGCAGTGGCGCAGCGCCGCCCACTGCGCCTGGGTGGGGAAGCCCTCAACGTTTGGGATGACCGCCGGGAGAGTAGAAGGGTCGGGCGTCGGCGTGGTGCTGGCAGGCGCGCTGGGCGGAGAAGACGGCGGCGTAGACGGTTGGGTCGTGACTGAGTTCGGCGAACTCGACGAGGTTGTTGGCGAGGAACTCCCGCCTTCCGGCGCCGGAGCGGCGGCGGGCGGCTGATCCGCCTCTCGGAGAGACGCTAAGTACTCTTCGGCGGCTTCTTCCCCAAAGACGTGCGCGCACGCAGGCCATCTGCTCGATCCGGACTCGATCCACAGCCTCGCAGCCATCTTGTCTTGAGCCGCCGCAGCAGCAGCGGAGGGGAGCACGCCGACGAGGCTGCTGTCGATGGCGGCCGCTAAGCGGTCCCAGGTCTTGGTGGTGAACTGATATGCGCCGTGGTAGGTGCTCGTTGAATCAACAAGCGTGTAGTCCCCCCTCGATTCGCACTGACGCAGCGCCTCCCACTCCACCGACAAGGGCAGGTAGATCTTCCGGACGGCGTGAGCGCTTCCGCCGGCGGAGGTCTGCGAGAGTCGAACCGGGGAAACCTCCTGGGTGCCTCCCAGATTGGCAGGCGCACTCGGCGGGGAATCGGGATTTGAGGCGGTGGTCCGGAGGTTGGAGTTCCCTCCGTTGTTTGAGGTGTCCGAAGGCGCCGCCGGCGGGGAGGAGGGTTGTGAGGTCTGTGGCGGTGCGGTTTCTTGCGCGCCTTCGTCTGCTGTGTCCTTTAGCAAGGTGTTTACTTCCACGCTCGTCCCCTCGGCGTTGCCTGTGCTGCAGGCAGCGGTTAAGGCGCAGACGACGACCGCCGCTGCCAGCGCCGATCTCAAGGCGGTCGGGAGCCGCCGCCCCTCGGGCTTGTCCTGCGAATTCATGCGGTCGTTGTTAGTCCGAAGGCCCGAGTGGCGTTGGACGAGGTGATCTCGGCGATGCGGTGAAGGTCAACTCCTTGGGAGCGGGCGACTTCAGCGCCCACGAAAGGAAGGTTTGCTGGAGTATTGGGCTTTCCGCGCATCGGCACCGGTGAGAGGTAGGGAGAATCCGTCTCTACGAGGATTCGATCGGAGGGGCAAGAGGCCGCAGCCTCACGAACATCAAAAGCGTTCGGAAAAGTAATTATACCGCTAAATGACAGGAAAGCACCTATAGACAAAGCTCGCTCGGCCTCGGCCGGCCCGCCCGTAAAACAGTGGAAGATGGTGTGGGTGGGGAGGCCTTCGGAGATCAGAATGGCGAACGTGTCGTCCCAGGCGGATCGGGAGTGGACGACCAGAGAGAGTTTCCTCTCGTGGGCGAGGGCGATCTGAGCGGAAAACGCCTGTTTCTGTATCGGACGGGGGGAGTGGTCGTAGTGGTAGTCCAGACCGCACTCTCCCACCGCCACAGGCGAAGATTCGTCTAGGAGTCCGCTCAGGCCGTCCAGACCCTTGGATGCTTCGTGAGGATGGACGCCTGCAGTTGCCCAGACGTTGCGGTGGCGGTCGGCCACCTGTAGGGCTTCGCGTGAATTCTCCACGTCGGTGCCGACGACGACCAACGTGTCTACTCCGGCGGCTCGCGCGGCGTCGACCTGCTCATCGGCGTCGTCCGTGGACAGGTGGCAGTGGCTGTCCACCCAGGAGAGCCCCTGGGGGTTTTCCTGAGGGTTCGTCGTGTCAGGTCTCATTGCGAGGAGAGACGGGGGAACATAGGACTCCCCAATTCCACGCTGAGCCCGCCCGGGTAGCCGCCCCAGCGGACCGCTTCGGGAAGTCGCGCATCGGCGATGGCGGAGCGCATTCCGATTCTTCTCCAGACTTCTTCGCAGGAGGCAGGCATCGCGGGGTAGGCGAGGAGAGCGATGATGCGCAAGGCTTCCAGGGCGTTGCCGATCACCTCCTCGAGTTCCGCCCCCGCTTCCATTTTCCAGGGCTGTCGGGACTGCAGATACTCGTTCGTCTCTCTGACGATTCGCCAGGTGGCTTCCAGCGCCAGCGACGGCTGCACTCGGCTCCACGCCGCGGCTGCGGTCTCATAGGACGCCTCGGCGACTTCCGCCAGGGCGCTGTTCGCCGCAGGCGCCGGCCCCGTCGATCCGCAGGAACTCTCCACGATGGTGGACACGCGCTGGAGCAGGTTGCCCAGTCCGTTGGCCAAGTCGCTGTTGCAGCGGCGCACGAGTCCTTCGTAGCTGAAGTCGCTGTCGGGGCCGAAGGGGTTATCTCGCAGCACCGAGTAGCGCAGTGCGTCCCTGCCGAGACCCTCCGCCAGGGCTGCGGGAGTGATCTGGTTCAGGCTGGACTTGGCCATCTTGGCTCCGCTCAGCAGCAGCCAGCCATGCACGTGCAGTTTCGGCAGGGGGGAGACGTCGGCTGCCAACAGCATCGCCGGCCAGTACACGCAGTGGAAGCGGATGATGTCCTTGCCGATGAGGTGATGGGTAGCGGGCCACCAGGTGGCGAAGCGTTCCGGGTCGCTGCCGTAGCCCACCGCGGTGGCGTAGTTGATGAGGGCGTCGTACCAGACGTAGAAAACATGGCCAGAGTCCCAAGGAACTTCTATCCCCCAGTCGATGGACGTGCGCGTGACGGAGACGTCTTCCAGCCCGCCGCGTATCAGCGCTTCGGCCTCGTTGCGGTATCCCTCCGGCGAGATGTTCTCGGGTGCGGAGTCGAACCACTCCAGGAGTCTGTCTTTGAAGGCCGAGAGGCGGAAGAAGTAGTTCTCCTCGGACATCTGCTCCGCCGGTCGTTCATGGATCGGGCAGTCACCGTCCGCTAGGTCAGAGGGGTTGTAGTAAGCCTCGCAGGAGACGCAGTAACTCCCTTCGTAGGTGCCCTTGTAGATGTAGCCGTTTTCGTAGCAGCGGCTCATCAGGTTCTGAACCGACAGATGGTGGCGTTTCTCGGTGGTTCGTATGAAGTCGTCGTAGGCGATGTCCAGGATGTCCCAGGCTTCTCTGAACCTCTTGCTCGTGCGGTCGGCCTGCTCGGTCGGTGTCAAGCCGTTTTGCTCGGCTGCTCGTTTTACCTTCAGGCCATGCTCGTCCGTTCCGGTGAGGTAAAAGACATCGTCGCCGCACAGGCGTCTCCAGCGGCAGACGGCGTCGCCGTTCAGCGTGGTGTAGGCGTGCCCCATGTGCGGGGCGTCGTTCACGTAGTAGATGGGGGTTGTCATGTAGAAGTGACCCATGACGAATACCTGATTGAGTCCTGTTATCTAGCCGAACCGCTCACGGCTTCGAGTTGGTTTTCCACAGATGATACGCAGGTTATCCCCATGTTGCTGCTTAGCGGGATGGCTTGCGAGAATATTTTCTGGCTAGGTTGTAGACGCGCCCCTTTGAGGCGCCGAGCCTGTCTGCCACGGCCTCTGCGGCGTTGCGAAGGCCGGCGGTGCTCTCGGAGTTTCCCAGTTCGGAGGCAAGTTCCGCCAGGATGTCTTCGTCCGAAGTTTCGGATTGCTCTGCGCCTTCTATGACCAGAACCAACTCCCCGCGGACGTTCTGAGCCCAGTTTTCTAGTTCGCCTAACCTTCCCCTAAAGATCTCCTCGTGCAGCTTGGTCAGCTCACGCACGGCGGCCACCCTGCGTCGCTCTCCGAAGGCTTCGGCCAGGTCACGGGCGGTGCGTTCGCAGCGCTGCGAGGATTCCAGCAGAACGACTGCTCGGGGGGATAGCGCGAGTTCCTTCAGCCGTTTCTGCCTAGCGGACCCGCGGCGGGGCAGGAACCCTTCGTAGAGGTAGCGGCCTCTTGACAACCCGCTCAAGGCCACCGCAGCGGCAGCAGCGGAAGGCCCTGGGACGATCGTCACCTCTCCGCCTGCAGCTGAAACCGCCTCTACCAGCCGCTCTCCGGGGTCGGCGATGCCGGGGGTGCCTGCGTCGCACACCAGGGCGACCCGCTTGCCTTCCTTCAGCATCCTGATCACCTCGGGGGAGCGGCGCTCTTCGGAGTGTTCGTTCACGACCATGAGGGCGGGCGGGCTCAGCCCCAGGTGCGCCAGCAGTTTGCGGGTGCGCCGGGTGTCCTCGCAGGCGATCACGTCCGCCTTGCCCAGTTCTTCGGCAGCCCTGCGAGAGATGTCTCCTAGGTTGCCGATGGGGGTAGCCACCAGAATCAGAGTTCCTGGCTGGGTCTCTATTTTTGGTGGGTGCTCGGCGGGGGCACCGACGTCCCCGTTGGCGAGGTCTTCTCCTGCGGCGGGGCCGGGGTTCATATCCGCTCCAGGACAGCGCCCAGGTGCTTCATGGTCTGGGGCGTGCTCTGGGGGCTGGCTCGAGGGCCGGGTTCGCTGAGAGAGGCGGCGGGGTTCATTGCTAGGTGGAAGACCTCCGGTTGGAGGAGTCTTGGATCTCCAGGCGCGTCCCGACTTTGACACCCCAGGTCGCCAGCATTCCGGCTTCGGTCTCCACCACTGAACGAGCGCGCAGCCTGGGTCTGCCCAGCCGCCAGGGTTTCATCGTGACCAGGTCGATGACTTCCCCAGCTGCGTCGCAGAAAGCGGCGTCAATGGTAAATCGCATGCCGAAAGTGTGGATGGAGCGGGTGCGGGGAAGCCAGATAGCCCCCTTAATGCCGTCTCGGCCTAGCAGTCCGCGAGCCCGCGCCCGCATTCCGTCGGCCACTTCCAAACTGGCAAAAACTCGGTCTTCGGATACCAGCCAAGGCATGTTTCAGTTTGCCTTGGTATCCCCTGAAATGGCCTGCGTCTCAGCTGAGAGGGTCGCGGGGGCGGGCTGAAGTCGTCTTGAGAGCGTCTTGGGAGCATTTTGGGGGACAATCTCAAGATGGTTTTGGGCGTTCTGAGGCGGATTGCCGGCTTTCCGGCTCACCAACCTGCTATTACTAGCTGCATGCTTGGCTCTAACGGCTCGCCCGTCTCTAACGGCAACGGTTCCGCCTCTCCGGTTTTTCTAGGTGGCAATAACGGGAAGTTTCCCAAGCATCTTTCTCCCTCTAGCGTTTCCCTGTTCAAGCAGTGCCAGCGGCGCTGGAAGTTCCGCTACATAGATCGGCTGCCCGATCCCCCCGGGCAGGAAGCCCTGGCAGGCACGTTCGCTCACAGCGTCCTTGAGGATCTGCTGAAGCAGGAAAAAAAACATCGCACTCAAGACTGCGTCCGGGAGATAGCCACCAAGGCTTGGCCGAGCATGGCAAACAGCGCCGACTTCCGCTCGCTGAAACTCGACGCCGACGCCGTCAGAGCGTTCAAGTGGCAGAGTTGGAAGGCAATCCAAGGTCTCTGGGATCTCGAAGACCCTGCAGAGGTTGATGTGGAGGAGACCGAACTGAGGGTTCAGGTGGACGTTGGCGGTGTCCCTTTCCTCGGTTTCGTCGACAGGATTGAGCGTGAAGAGGACGGGCTCGTCATCAGCGACTACAAGTCTGGACGCCCGCCGCCTGATCGCTTCGAGTCCCGCTATCTAGAGCAGGTTCTGCTCTACGCAGCCGCAGTTTCCGAGATGGAATACGAAATGCCCGCACGCGTCCGGCTCATGTACCTAGGTAACAAGATCATTGAAGAAGAGGTCACGCCCGAGCGGATCGACGAGGTGGTCGAGCGGCTCGTGGAGACTTGGGACGACATGCTGGAGAGCTTCAGGAAGGGCGAGTTTCCCGCCAATGTAGGCAAACTCTGCGGTTGGTGTGTGTTTTCTGAGAATTGCCCGGAAGGCAGCGAATATCTGAGCGAGTCGCGCGCCTACGACGAGCAGCCGGAGCCGTTTTTCAAGGGACTTTCAAAAGAATCCCCGCAGCCGGAGCCGTTTTTCAAGGGATTTTCAAAAGAATCCCCGCAGCCGAAGCCGAAGCCGTTCTTCAAGGGACTTTCAAAAGAATCTAACGTAGAGGCGCTCTGAGCCGAGGTTGCCGGATGTAGGACTCCGGCTCTCTTAGGGTGTTTTCGGGTAATTTTTGTGGGCATGCCCGAACTGCCTGAAGTCGAGACCATCAGGCGAGAGCTGAAACCGGTGGTGATCAACCGGGTGGTGACAGCGGCTGGAAGCCATCCATCGGAGAGGTTTCATTCTGCGGCGCTGGCGGTGGGGGCGGCTTTCGTAGAGATCAGCCGACGGGGAAAGTACCTGATCTTTGAATTGAGCGACGAACGAGACCTCATCCTCCACCTGGGCATGACCGGGAGGATGCAGCTTGTGCCCGACGACGCCGAAGTCGGGGGATACGTGAGGGCTTGGTGGGGGTTAGCCGGCGGCGGCAGGCTAGAACTGCACGACGTGCGCCGCTTCGGTCGAGTGCTGCTCACCCCGAGGGGGCGTCATGAAGAGATACCCAACCTGGCTTCGCTGGGTCCTGAACCCCTCGGCGACGACTTCACGCCGTCTGATTTCTGGCGGGCTCTGCGCCGCAGCCGCAGCCCCGTCAAGACTCAACTGCTCAGCGGCCGCCCGGTGGCAGGACTGGGAAACATTTACGCCGACGAGGCGCTCTGGTCGGCGGGGATACGACCCGGGCGGCGCAGCATCACCAAGGCCGAGGCGGAGCGTCTTCACTCCGCCATCCGGAGCGTGCTCTCGCAGGCCATTGAGCATCGAGGCACTACCTTTCGTGATTACCGAACGCTTTCAGGCGGCGGCGGGAGCAACCAGGCCCATCTGAACTGCTACGGGCTGGCCGGTACCCCGTGCAGCCGCTGCGGGGAAGAGTTGCGCTCCTACATCCTCGGCGCACGCAGCACCACGTTCTGTCGTCGCTGTCAGCGCTGATCCCCCAGCCAGCCGCCAGCCAGCCAGCCCGCCGCCAGCCAGCCCGCCGCCCCCTGCCCCGCCAGCCCGCCGCCCCCTGCCCCGCCCGCCCCCGCCGATCTGTAAGAATCAACGACGGCCTGTCCGCTTGGAGGCAGACATGCCTCGCCGGTGAAGGAAAGAAAGGAATCCCCGAACAGCCATGACGCAGTCCACCCACCGTCTCACCCAATACAGCAGCGGCGCCGGTTGAGCTAGCAAGCTCGGTCCTGGCGACTTGGCGCAGGTACTGCGCCCCTTGCTAACTTACTCGTTTGCTTCTAGCGCTTCCTCAGAAGGGCTTGGGAGCCTCTTGGTGGACTTTGCCACCGGCGACGACGCCGCCGTGTGGAAGCGGCCGGACGGGGGCTGCACCGTTTCGAGCGTAGATTTCTTTCCGCCGGTCGTAGATGACGCCCGCCTCTGGGGGCGGATTGCCGCGGCCAACGCCGCCAGCGACGTGTTTGCCATGGGCGCTCGCCCTGTCTTTGCCTTGAACCTCGCCGTCTGGCCGTCGGAGTTGCCGCTTGAGTTGCTGGGCGAAGTGCTAGCGGGCGGCGCAGAGACGGCTTCCGAAGGCGGTTGGGCGTTGGTCGGGGGGCACACCACGACCGGACCGGAGCCCCTCTACGGACAGGCCGTGACGGGGGAAGTAGCGGAGGAGAACCTGCTAGACAACGCCGGAGCCAAAGCGGGGCAGGCGCTTGTCTTGACGAAGCCGCTGGGCACTGGCGTGATCACTACGGCGCTGAAGCGCCTCACGTCCGCCGAAAGAGCAGAAGAGCCAGCGCCCTCGGCGTTTCGCTCCGCCACCGAGGAGATGTGCAGGCTCAACGCCGACGCTGCGGCGGCCGCGGGGCGTGCGGGGGTCACGGCGGCCACGGACGTCACCGGTTTCGGACTGCTAGGGCATCTGCAGAAACTCTGCGAAGCCAGCGCCGCAGGCGCTGCGCTCCACCCCGACGCGGTGCCGCTCCTAGCGGGCGCCTCCGAGTTCGCCGCGCAGGGGTTCGTGCCAGGCGGCACGGAGCGCAACCTGGCGCACTTCCGGCGCTTTGTAAACGGAGAATGCGAGTCGTTCAATCTTCTTGCCGACCCTCAGACTTCCGGCGGGCTGTTGTTGACCTGCCCTCCCCGCAGCGTTGAAGAACTGCTCGCTGACCTAGCGTCGACTTCTCACACCGCTGCAGTGATAGGGGAGATTTCATCGCTCGTGCCGGCGGGGCGAATTCAACTCACCTCGGAAACCTGTCCCTAAAGGTCGCAGGTCGTGGGCGGCCCGCAGAGCTGTGACGCGGCTGAGTTCCGCCGAAGCCAGTTTCGCAGGAATCTCAAGATGCTGGCAGCAGCGGTTTCGGTCGTCTCGGCGTCTTCGCTGCTGACGGCCCAGGACTTCCTCCCTTGGCGGGGGGCGCGTGTAGTAGTCGCTTCTTTCGCGGTGGGGGCTGTCCCTTTCTCCTACCTTTTCGCCCGTTCGCTGAAGGGGGTGGATCTGCGCCGCATAGGCACGGGGACGGTCTCCGGCACGGGGCTGTATCGGGTGGGGGGATTCGCCGCTCTGGTAGCTGGAGGGGGCATGGACGTGCTCAAGGGGTTCGTGGGCGTGTTGGCGGCTGGCGACGCCCCGGGAGTGGCCGCCCTTGCCGCTGCCGCCGCCGTGGCCGGCCACAACTGGTCGCCGTTCATCGGCGCTGCGGGCGGACGCGGTCTTTCCCCCGCAATGGGGGCGATGACACCACTGGCCTGGCCAGCCACGGCGCTGCTGGCGGGATCTTTGCTGGTGGGGCGGCTGATCCGCCGCTCGGCGCTCGCGGCTTTGTTGGCTCTGCTGGTGATGCCTTTCCTTGTGCGCTGGACGCACGGAGGTTGGGCTTTCACTGCGGCCTGGTTGGTAACATCGCTTATTCTGATCAAGAGGCTGGCCGGAAACCGGCGGACGCCTGAGGGGCAACCAGTCTGGGGTACTCTGTGGAACCGCCTCCTCCGCGATAACGACCCGACGCCGTGAGTTCAGCGCGCTCCACCCTGGCGGTGGTGGACTTCCGCCGCCTGCTCATCGGTCAAGGCGTGTCCGGCCTAGGCGACTGGATGCTCACTTTTGCCCTGATGGCGCTCATCTGGGAGGAGTATTCCTCTGCGAGCGCAGTGGCGGTCGTTCTGGCTCTGCGCCTGCTTCCAGCGGCGGTGGGCGGCGGGATCGCCGCCCGCATCGCCAAGCACTGGGATCGCCGGAAGACGATGCTGGTAATGGACTACGTGAGGGTCGTCCTAGTGGCCATCATTCCGCTCTCCCTGCAGCTCTGGTGGCTCTATCTGTGGGCGTTTGTTCTGGAGGCTGCCGGGATCATTTTCCTTTCGGCGCGCGACGCCTCTATACCGGATCTGTCAGCGCCCGAGAACCTCACCACCGCCAACGGGATGATGCTGGGGTCGTCGTTCGGCACCATCCCCCTGGGCGCCGGGCTGTTCTCCCTCCTGTCGCGCCTGCCCTTGGCCGAAGGAAGTTGGCTGGCCGAAAACTTTGCCGTCATCTTCTGGATCGACTCCCTTACCTACCTGGCCTCAGCTCTGATGATCGCCCGCATGTCCCCCCTCGGACGCCCGATAGGGCACGCCTCCGACGCCCCCACCGGGCGACTGCTTCACGCTCTGCGCATTCCGTTGGTGCGCTCTGTGATCTGGGTGACCTGCGCTGTGGCCCTAGGGCTGGGGGCGCTTTTTCCGCTGGGCATCGTCTTGGTGCGCGAGGAACTCGGCGCCAACAACCAGCAGTTCGGCCTGCTGGTGATGTTGTTCGGGATTGGGGCAGGTTTGGGGCTCTTCGCCGTGACCAAACTGAAACTCTCTCTGCTGACGATGACGCGGGCGGGTGTGCTGCTAATGGGCGCACTGGTGGCGGGAATGAGCCTGAGTTCCTGGCTCTGGTTGACTCTCATAGGCGCAGTAGGTTTCGGAGCGGGGGCCGCGACCGCCCTCTCGGCAGGGATGAGCGCCCTGCAAACCTCTACCGCAGAAAACGAGAGGCAGGCGGCATTCGCGGTTTTCCACATGCTTATCCGTTCTGGGTTAGGGTTGGCCGCCGTGCTGGCGGGCATTGTAGGAGACTTGGTGGAAGAGGTCAGCATCGGCTCGTGGAGTCTCTCGGGCACGAGGTTTGTCCTGTTGGTGTCGGGGATATTGGTGGTGGGAAGCGCCGCAACCGTGAAGACACGGAACGTGGCACCGAACCTGTCACCCGTGCCCAAGCGGAGCGAGGAGGTGGATGCCGCCGCCGGCGCCGCCGCCGAGCCGGGCGCTGAAGGGGACGAGGGCGCGGACGGAGAGTTGACGAACGAAGGCGAAGCCGCCCCCGAGGGCTGAGGACGAATGGGTGTAGCGGTCATCACCGACGGCGCTGCCGCTCTCCCGTCGGCTCTCCTGGAAAAATTCGACATATCCGTCGCTCCCATCCGGACCATTCTCAACGGGGAGGACGTGACCGGCGAAGACGTTCCGCGCTCTGACCTGCTGGCGGGCAAGGTCTCCACCTCAGCCCCTAGCCCGGGCGATTTCGCTCGGCTGGCGTCGGAGCCTGCCGCCTCAGCCGGAGCGGTTATTTGCACCGTGTCGCGTGCGCTCTCCGGCAGTTATCAAGCCGCCCGCGCCGCCGTGTCGCGCTGCGGCGGAGCGGTGGAGGTGGTAGACACGACCTCAGCAGCAGGAGGGCAGGCCCTCGTGGTACTGGCTGCTGCTGAGGCTTCGGCTGCCGGGGGAGACCGGGGCGCCGTGCTATCAGCGGCGGTGGCCGCAGCCCGAAAGGTGCGGCTGGTGGGGATGCTGGAGAGCCTCACTCAGTTGGTGCGCAGCGGGCGCATTCCGCGGGCGGCGGGTTGGGCGGGAGGGCGCCTGGGCGTGCATCCGATCTTTGAAATCCGAGGAGGGGCGATCCGCCGCCTCGCTCCCGCTCTTAGCCCGCATAACGCTCGCAGGCGCATCTTGGCCTCCTGGCGGAGCACACAACCTCCGAGTGGAGGCTTACAACTGCACGCGGCGGTCTCGCATGCAGGGGCGGAAGACGCCGCCAACGAATTGTTGAAGGCCGTCTCCGAGGAAGGCCGACCAGCGACGTCGTTCGTCGCCGACTTTCCCGATCCGCTGCTTGTCTCTGCCGGACTGGGGGCCCTAGGTCTGGCTTGGCGGTGGGAGGGGGATGAGGGTGAGAGGGCAGTCAGCGGTCAAGTCGTCAGTGGACGATCTTGCTGAGCGGCAACTCCAGAATGTCAGTAGCGCCCGCGCTTAGAAGTTCCGGAATGAGAGTGTTGATCACCAACTTGGGGACGACCGCCTCCACTGCGAACCCCCTGCCTTCGTAGAGTTCGTTCACGGTCGGAGCCTTCAGACAAGGGAGCAGGTTGATGACCGTTGACAGCGCCTTGGGCGACACGTTCATCTTGACGAGAACGTTGTCGCGGGCTTCCAGGGTTCCCCCCAGCAGCACCGATATCTGCTCCATCGCACGGCGCTTTTCCTCGTCTGCGTGAGCTGCGGGGTTCGCAAGCAGTTCAGTGTGGGAGACCATAACAGTGTCGACGATTCGCAGTCTTGCCGCCCGCAGGGCTACGCCGGTCTCGGTCAACTCCAACACGCAGTCGACGATGTCTGGAATTTTTGCCTCGGTGGCGCCGTAGGAGAGAGAGATGTTGGCCTTGATGCCAAGTTTGTTGAAGTAATTACGCGCTATGTTCAAGTACTCCGTGGAGACGCGTACTCCTGAGGAAAAATCCGATGGGTCTCTGATGTCGGAGTCCTCGCCTACCGCTACGACTAAGCGCACGGGCCGTCCGGTCACCTTGGAGTACTTCAAATGGGCCATGGAAACCACGTCAGCCGAGTTTTCCTCTACCCAGTCGCGCCCGCTGATTCCCAGGTCGAAAATGCCTTGCTCCAGGTATGTGGGTATTTCCTGAGGCCTCAGGATGCGAACTTCGGAAACTCGGGGGTCATCAATCCGGGCTCGGTAGTCCACGCTGGAGGTTCGCAGCACGGGCAGGTCGGCGCTGGCAAAAAGTTCCATCGTGACCTTTTCCAAGGATCCTTTTGGAAGGACAAGTCTCAGCATATTTTCACGCTAGCCGCTGCCGGAACTTCGGCCGGTGATGGCAGAACGGGAAGAGGGGGATGGCCTTGCCCGCCGGATTGGCTGGCCTGCAGGCGGCGCAGCGAGGGGAAAGGGGTGGGGGTGGTGAGGCGCACTCAGGCGGGGAGCAGGGTTATCCGCAGATCGCTCCCTAGTTCAAGCACCTCGGCGATGCGCCCACTCCAGAAGTCGGAGACCTCCGACGGGCAACTGCCGCTGAGGAGAGGAGTCCCCCCGCTCCCGCCGGCCAGTTTCGGCGCTAGGTAGAACACGTAGCGGTCTACCAGCCCGGCCCGATGAAAAGCCCCCGCTGCGTCGGCGCCACCCTCCACCAGAAGCTGCATTATGTCTCGCTTACCCAGTTCGCAGAGGACTTCATGCAGGTCGCCGGAGACCTCCAAGGCGGGCTGCAGACGCGCGGTTGCGGGAGCCGACCCCAGCACGACCCTGATCGGTTGGACGTCTTGTAGCGACACTCCGTCTGGAGGTGCGAAGTCTCTCACGCTGAGCAACGGGTCGTCGCGGCGGACGGTTCCGGCTCCTACCAACACTGCGTCGCTGTACGCCCTCAGGCGGTGGACGTCTGCTCGCGCCTCCGCTCCGGTGATCCATTGACTGCTTCCGTCGGGGGCTGCGATGCGTCCGTCCAGGGTGGCGGCCAGCTTGAGGATTACGAACGGGCGGCCGCTGCGCCGATGGGTGAGATAGGCGGACAGGTCTTCTTCCACGCCCTGTGCGCATACACCGAGCGTGGTTTCCACGCCGGCCTCGCTCAGGGCGGCCATGCCAGATCCGTTCACGTCTGGGTCAGGGTCGCTGATTCCCACTACCACTCGGCGTACTCCGCTGCGCAAGATCGCTTCCACGCACGGGGGCGTGCGGCCCCACCCCGAGCAGGGTTCCAGCGTGGTGTAGAGGGTTGAACCGCGGGCTGCGGGGCCTGCTGCTTTCAGAGCCGACCGCTCTGCGTGAAGGCCGCCCGGAGGGTTCGTGCGACCCTCAAAGACTCCTTGTTTGGTTACCAAGACCGCTCCCACGGCCGGGTTGGGGGAGGCCCACAGGAGCGCCTTCCGCCCAACCGCCCGGGCTTGGTTCATGTAGCGCTTGTCGGACTCTCCGAGGTCGTGGAGATCCTCGAGATCGCCCGGTGGCGGGGAGGTTTCCCGCACTTCAGTACTTCAGTGGGATGTGGGCGTTTCGTTGAGCAGGCGCAGGGCGTGAGGCACCACGTCGAGTACCGCTTCGGCGCACTCCACCGCCCCGCGCGGCGATCCCGGGAGGTTCAGAACGAGCGCCTTCCCCAGGGTGCCGGCGATCCCGCGGGAAAGACGACCTAGGGGATTGACCAGCCGCATGGCTTCCGCCAACCCCGGAGCCTGGCGGTCTAGGACGGCTAGGGTGCCTTCCGGCGTGTTATCGCGAGGGGCGAAGCCGGTACCGCCTGTGGTGAAGATCAGCCCCGCGAAACTCTCCGCCATCTCCACCAACGCAGCAGCCACCGATTCTTTTCCGTCCCCCACGACGCGCCGCTCGATGACCCGGTAGGCGGCCTTGTTGAGCAGATCCTCCAGGGCTTGCCCCGAGGTATCAACGCGCTCTTCAGCGAACACGCCGTCAGAGACCGTGAGAATCTTGGCGGCGAGTCCGGCGGCGTTCAAATCGGGCATGTCCAGAGGGTAGCCGCGGCTCTATCCGACTGCCTGAGGCAGGGCGGTAAGCGGGGTGTGCAGTTTCCGTGCGGGAAACCGCCTGGCTGAGATTAGAAGTTCAGTTTTCTAGGACGTGTCCGTCTTCTATGCGGGCGCCTCTCAGCCAGTCGTCGGCGGTCATTGTCGTGCGCCCTTCGGGCTTGACCTCCAGCAGACGCAAACCCCCGGCGCCCGTGCCGATGAGCGTCCCGTGCATCTCGCCGGGTTTCAACCCTTCGGCGGGTTCGGTCGCTGCCCTGCCTACCAGCACCCGCCGCCCGCGGAACGTCATCCAAGCTCTCTCTAGGCGGACCCTGCGGAGCAGGTGCTGCGCAGGAAGCATCCAGTCGAGGCGCAGGTCTTCGGGGGTGATCTTCCTGGCCCAGGAGACCTCACCTTGCTGCGGTTCGGGAACTCCCAGTCCGCCGGCAAGGGTATCTACGAGCAGCGGGCAGCCGATTTCAGTAAGTTTGCTGCGGAGTTCGGAGAGTGCGGCGTCTCCTACCCGGACTCGGGCGGAAGCGTAGATGCCTCCGGTGTCGAGAGTCTCTTCCATTTCCATGAGGCACACGCCGGTGGACTCGTCGCCCGCCAGGATGGCACGTTCCAGCGGCGCCGCCCCCCTCCAGCGGGGGAGGAGGGAGAAATGGAGGTTTACCATCGGGAGTTCCTTCAGTACCGCGGCGCGGATGAGTTGGCCGTACGCCACCACCACACCCAGATCGGCTTTAGCTTCTAGCGCCGATGCCGGGTCGTGCCGTACGGGGATGCCCAACTCCTGAGCGGTCTCCGCCACCGGAGTAGGGACGCCGCCGCCGCGGCGAGTCCTGCGCTTGGGAGGGTTGGTGACGACCAGAGCCACCTCAAAACCGGCTTCGCAGAGCGCCCGAAGCGGCGAGACCGAGACCTCCGGAGTGCCGCAGTAGACCAGCCGGTTGATCTTCTCAGGCGGCTTCACTGCGCCCTTCCCCGACCCCCCCGGAGCGACTTGGCGTTACTAGAAGTCGTGTGGGGATGATCCGTTAGAAGACACGCCCTGCCACAGGTAGCGCATGAGGCTATGAGTTCCTTCAGTTTGGGGGGCGTCTCCGTTGGAAGACACGCCTTGGAGACGCAGGTCGCGCATGGCGGCTTTGCGCTGGTCTGGGTCTAGGCGTTCCATCAAAAGTACCCCGTCGAGGTGATCGATTTCGTGCTGGATGAGACGGGCAAAAAGATCCTCGGCTTCCAGGTTGATCTCGTTGCCGTCGATGCTCCAACCCGAGAGTTCTACACGCCGCGGTCGTTCTATCGTCCAGGAGAAGCCCGGCACCGAAAGGCAGCCCTCTTCAAAAGTCCAAGTACCGTCGCTTTCCGTGATGGTCGGGTTCACGATCACGCCCCGCCCGCAGGTCTCTTCCTCGTCGTAGACGAACAGCCGTTTCTCCACGCCCACCTGGGGAGCGGCCAGTCCGATTCCCCCGGCGCTCTTCATGGTCTCAAACATGTTTTCGCAGAGCCGGGCGACGTTTCCGTCTATCTGGGTTACTTCCTCGGCTCTCTTCTTCAGCACGGGGTCGCCGAAAGTGCGGATTCCCCCGACGCCCTCGGAGTATGGCAAGTAGTTGGGGGCAGCCCTCAGCACGGAATCACCGGAGGTGCGAATTTCCATCGTTTACCACACTCTTTCTCTTGAGTCCGGCATTTACGTTAGTAAGGGGTCGCCGAAGGTGCGGATTGCCACAAAGTCCAGGGTACTGCCGTTGCGGGCGGTGGACAAGGGCGAAAGACGAAGAGAGACGAAGCATTGCTTGTCATACCCCTATGGTAAAAAGCGTCTTCTGTGGCGGGCGGGCTAGTTTCTTGTCGTGAGCAGCCTTGGCGACCCACAGCACTACTATTCTTCCCGCCCGGGCGTTCGAAGCCGCAGACGGCAGGTGAACCTGCGGCTGAGCGACCTCTCTGCCGATCTTCTTACCGACCACGGCGTCTTCTCTTACCGCCGCATAGACCCGGGTACCAAACTCCTCCTGGAGCGAGGCCCCCGACCTCCCGCCCCCCGGGGAGACAGCGCCCCCCCGACGCTGCTGGATCTGGGCTGCGGATACGGCCCCATAGCCCTGGCTTTGGCGCGAAGGTCTCCCGCCTCTGAAATCTGGGCTGTGGACGTGAACGTCCGAGCCCTCGAACTGACGGAACTCAACACCCGTTCCTACTCCGAGAGGGTGCACGTAGCCGCACCCGAAGAGGTTCCAGCCGAGGTGCGCTTTGACGCCGTCTACTGCAACCCTCCGGTCCGCATCGGAAAGGACGCCCTGCAGCAACTCCTAGCGGCGTGGTTCAAGAAACTGCGCCCCGGTGGCTTCGGATCGCTGTCGGTTCACAAAAACCTGGGAGGCAGCAGTCTGGAGCGCTGGCTGGCCGAGCAGGGCTGGAACGTACGCCGGTACGCCAGGCAGGCGGGCTACAGGGTGCTGAAGGTGAATGCGCCGATCGACCCGTGCACCTCTACAGATGGCTCGAATCCACCCCAACCCGCAGTCGACCCTTAGGACGCTCTACTCCGTTCAGCAGGTCGCTCAGCGCCTCGGCGTTGGGAGCCCGCACGATCCACTTTCCGTCCTTCTCCAACCGCGAGACGGCGATTCCCTCCGGCGATCCCAGCCGCCGAACGAACTCAGGCGCCGCGTCTCCGGAGATCTCTGCCAGCGCTCCGAAGGGAGGGAACTGCAGCCGGCGCCGCAGGGAGCGGTCGTAGTCGGAGAGGATTTCCGGCGAGGACTCGCGAATTGAGCGGATCACCACGTGGTCCACGAGACGCGTCCCGATCATCAGCCGCCCGCTCGTCGTGCTCCTTCCCAGCAGGCGGGATGCCCGCGCCAGTTGAGCCATCGCCTGTTCGTTGGCGCGGAACCTCGGTGCGGTGAGTTCGGGGTCTAAGTCAAGGAAGGCGACTAGGTCGGCGTCGGGAGCCTGGTAGATGGCGGCCTCCGTGCCTATCAGCACTCTGGCGTCGGAGGACTCCCATGGCCGTTCTCGGCTGACTTCTGTCACTTCAGTGCGCAGCAGAGCCCGAAGGTCGTCCGCTAGGCGGGAAATCCCCGGGCGGACGGCCTTGAGCCTCATGGATCCGCAGAATGAGCACAGCCGGGGACGTTCGCTGCCGCAGCGTCCGCACGTCAGGCGTCCGGCTTCCAGTTCGCTCACGGAGGCGGAGCACTCGTCGCAGCGCACCAACTCTCGGCACGCTCCGCAGGCCAGCAGACGCGCCCTGCCCTTGCGGTTGAGCACGCACACGGCGCGCCGGCTTTCGCGCAGCCTCTTGACTAGCGCCTCAGTGAGCAGACCCGTTCGGCGGTGCTCCGGATTCCTCAGGTCGACGATCTCCAGTTCTGGCCAGCCGGCCTTTTCCTCCTCGGGCGTCGGAGCGAAGATCGCTCCGGGCGAGGCCAGCTGCAGGGCTTCAAGGGTGGGGACGGGAGAAGTCAACACGCAGGGGACGCCGCAGCGGCGGGCGCGCTCCACAGCTACCTCGCGGGCATGCCAGGTGGGGGAGCGCTCGGAGGTGAGGCTGCCGTCGTGTTCGTCAAAGACCACTACGGCCCCAAGGCGGGGGGAAGGGCCGAAGACGGCGGAGCGCGTACCTACCACGGCTGCGCCCCCCGCTGCTGCCGCACGCCAGTCGTCCGGTAGGTGAGCGGTCTTCCGTCCGGCTCGCCGCAGCCGCTCGGCCAGCCGGACGGCTGCGGCGAGCGTGGGCACGACCATAAGAGGGTCCGTTCGGCGCAAGGCGGCTTCTACCACGGGCCAGAGGTCTTCCGCCGGGGGGATGCGCACGACCGACACCGGATGAGAAAAGCAGGCGTCGTATTTCCCCTCAGAGACCTCGACTCCAAGCGTGACCTTGCGACCCCCGGAAGCCGTAGCCGCTCCCGTGTCCGCCCCGCCCCTGCCGCCATCCGCCCCGCCTCCGTCCGTTCCCGCTCCTGTGTCCGGCTCGCTCCCGCCCGTTCCCGCTCCTGTGTCCGGCTCGGCGACCTTCCCAGCCGCCTTTACGATCCGGCTGCTCAGCGGGATCACACGCGGAGCGGTGGCCGTGTTGACAAAAAAGCACCAAGCGCCTGCCCATCGGCGAGCCGCCCACCGGCTCAGTTCCATCACGTCTTTGGCAGGGCCTGCCCCTACGAGTTTTGTGAGCAGCGAGAGTTCACCGCCCGTGTAGGCGTCGGAGGGGTCGCACTCAGCGATCCAGCCGCGCACCCTGCGTCCGCTGAAAGGCATACGAACGACCGTTCCCGCGACTAGATACCTCGCCCGCCCGTCGGCGCGCCAGGTCTCCGGCACGCGGTAGTCAAAGGTTTCATGCACGCCTGCGATGTCCGGAAGCACGCGGACGATCCGCGGCCCCTCGGGGGAGGCGTCGGTCAATCCAGTCCGAGCGCCGATTTGAGTGTTTGGTACTGCTCCGAGCTCTCGTCCACTCGTTCCCAGGTGAAGTCCACGTCGTCTCGACCGAAGTGGCCGTAGGCGGCGGTGTGTTTATAGGCGGGGCGCAGAGCGGGGTCGGGGTGGGTCAGCTGAAGATCGCGGATGATGCCGCCCGGGGTCAGGTCGAAGGCTTCGAGGACGGCCTCTTCGATGCGTTCGGGCGGGACGCGGTGAGTTCCGAACGTGTCAATCCAGAAGGACATCGGCTTTTCGTGGCCGATTACGTACGCCGCCTGCAGCTCGCAGCGGTCGGCTGCCCCTACCGCCACTACGTGCTTGGCCGCCCAGCGCAGCATGTATGCGGCAGAGCGGTCTACCTTCGTGGGGTCCTTGCCGCTCAGCGCGCCCCCCCCGTGGCGTGCCAGACCTCCGTAGGTGTCCACAATGATCTTGCGCCCGGTCAATCCGGTGTCTGCGGCTGGCCCGCCCTTTACGAAGCGTCCGGTGGGGTTCACGATGACTTTGGGAGCGCAACTTCCCTCAATGTCTAGCCCGTCCCGCTCGGCCGCCTCTTCTAAGACGGGCGCTATGACGTGTTCTTCGATGTCAGGCTTGATGGCTCGATTGAGGTCGTCCCGGTCAGCATGCTGGGTGGAGATCAGCACGGTATGCACTCTCACCGGACGTCCGTTGTCATACTCCACGTTCACCTGCGTCTTGCCGTCCGGGCGCAGATAAGGGATCGTCCCCCGGCGCCGAACCAGAGTGAGACGCTGGGCTAGGCGGTGTGCTAGGTGGATCGGCATGGGCATGTAAGTGCTGGTGTCGGAACAGGCGTAGCCAAACATGAGACCTTGGTCGCCGGCGCCGATGTTCCCCGCATCGGCTGAGTGGTCAACGCTCTTTCCGAAGTCTTCGGACTGCCCTCCGATTGCGAGCATCACGCCGCAGGCGTTGCCGTCAAAGCCGTATTCCCCGTTGTCGTAGCCGACTTCCACGATCGTCCGGCGGGCGATTTCAGGGATGTCCACCCACGCCTCGGTGCGGATCTCCCCCGCCACGATGCAGAGCCCAGTGGTGAGCATGGTCTCGCAGGCGACCCTCGCCGAAGGGAGGTTTTCCGGAGATTCCTCCGCCAAAACGGCGTCGAGGACGGCGTCTGATATCTGGTCGCACATCTTGTCGGGGTGGCCTTCCGTTACCGATTCCGACGTGAAAATCCTCTGTGCTATGTGTTGTGTCATGTCGCCTCCGTCTTGACGTGCTCCTGCGAAGCGCTCGGAACGTCTTCAGGGGGGCAACTCTCATCACTGAGGGAGGAGGAGGAAGCCTCGCTGGGGGAGGAGGTCAACTCCTCACCTGGGTTTGAGCGCAGAGCCAGGATTCGATCCAAGACGGCTTCGGCCACCATCGTCTTGCTGGTCAGAGGCACGGATGTCCGCTCGCCGTGACGGTCAATCATCAGGACTGCGTTGGTGTCGTGTCCGAACCCCACCAAAGGAGCGGAGACGTCGTTCACTACCAGCAGATCGACCCCCTTGGAGCGCAGTTTGGCCTCGGAATTCTGGATCACGTCGGTGGTCTCGGCGGCGAACCCGACGAGCGTCTGCCCCTGCTCTCGCGTTCTCCCTAACTCAGCAAGAATGTCCGTCGAAGGCTCGAAGGTCATCGACTCCGGCCAGTCGGCTTTCTTTATCTTTTCGGCGGCCACCATGCTCGGACGATAGTCCGACACCGCTGCGGCCATCATTACCACGTCCGCGCTCCGTCGGACAAGAACCTCCCGCCGCATCTCCTCTGCTGTTTCGACCAGGGTGAGTTCAACTCCGGGGGGAACGCTGCGCTGCGAGGCAGCCACCAGGGAGACTTCAGCGCCGCGGCACCAGGCGGCTTCGGCCAGTGCGTACCCCTGCTTCCCCGACGACCTGTTGCCCAGAAACCTCACCGGGTCCAGGGGTTCGCGCGTCCCCCCGGCCGTTACTAGCACCTTCAGCTTGGCCATCGAGCCCCCCCCCGCTGCTCTTGGAGCGCCATTGAGGGCAGGGGACAAGGCGTCTGCTCCGGCGGCGCGCAGGGCGTCGTCTGCTGCGGCGAGGATGGTGTCAGAGGCCGCTAAGCGACCCGCTCCGAAGTCGCCGCCTGCGAGGCGCCCCTGTTCGGGCCACACGACGATCACCCCCCGTCGCCGGAGCAGGCTCAGATTGTCTACCACGGCGGGGTGCTCCCACATCTCCGTGTGCATGGCCGGACACACCACGACAGGGGCGCGGGTGGCTAGCAGAGAGGCGCCGAGCAGGTCGTCGGCGATCCCGCTTGCGTAGGCGCCGATGAAGCGCGCCGTGGCGGGGCAGACGAGAAAAAGGTCGGCCTGCCTTCCCAGGGTTATGTGAGGAATCGGGTCTTCGTCCTCAAAAAGGGAGGTGCGCGCCTTCTCCGTTGCCAAGGCCGAGAAGGTGGCTTCCCCGACGAAGCGAAGGGCGGCGGCCGTGAGCAGAGGCGTCACCTGCCCCCCGGCGTCCTCAATCCTTCTGCAGACCTCTACCGACTTGTAGGCGGCTATTCCGCCGGTGACACCGAGAACGATTTGACGGCCTTGCAATGATCTCACGTCCGCCTCACGTCCGCTGAGTTGCGCCGCCGGCATCACCGGGGTTGGAGGCGCCCTTTATACAAATGCCCTTCACGCCGCGGTCACCGTCCCTCAGAAAGGCTATGCGGCGTCGTCTTCGGGTTGCGGCTCTCCTGCTTCGCCTTCGTCTTCATCCGAATGTTCGCCCTTCAGTGCTCTAAGGACGACTGTCTCGGAGTCTTCGGGAACCTCGGCGTCGGAGGTGGAGGCCGCCGTGATTTTCTCCGCGGCGATTTCCTCAAAAGAGATGGAGAGAGCCTTGCGGGAAGTCGAACTTACCTGCGGAGGCACCATGCTTCCGATGCCCTTTCCGAGTTGGCCGTGGTAATCGTTGATCTGCCTAGCCCGGGCGGCGGCGAGCGTGACTAGACGGAAGTTCGATCCCCCGGTTTTTTCTAGGAGTTCTTCTATGGGGGGCTTAATCAGGGATTCGCTTTGGTTTTGCATTGGTCTCCGGGTGTGGTGGTCGTGTTCCAGCGGGGTCTCGTTGGAGGTTTATCGGCGGAAGAAGGCTGCGCGGCAGTGTTACTTACGTCGGAGAATCCGCCCCGGCAGGCTGCGCCGGTGAATCAGTCATAAATTCCCGTCGAGATTTCCCGTCTCTCCTGCGGGCTAGGCATTCTACGCCGTAAAGTCGGTCACGAAGCAACCTGGCGGAGTTTCTGGCGTCTTTCTCTGATGATTGAGGCGATGGCGTCCAGCGTTGAGTTGATGTCCTCGTTGACGACCGTGATCGCGCCCAGAGAGCGGGCGGACGCCCGTTCTTCTGAGCCTATGGCCACCCTTCTGCGGACATGGTCTTCGCTGTCGCCCCTCGTGCGAAGGCGCTTTGACTGATCCCTTTGAGACGGGGCGTCGAGGAAGAGCAACAGAGCCTCGGGCAGACGGGCGCGCACCTGTTTGGCGCCCTCTACGTCGATCTCTAGGAGTATGTCCCGCCCCGCGGGCGGGTCGGGCCAGGGCGTGCCGTAGAGGTGTCCGGCGAAACTCGTCCACTCCAGAAACCCTCCTTCGGCGACGGCCGAATTAAAGGCGCTCCTGTCGACGAAATGATAGGCACCCTCCGACTCGCCCAAGCGACGAGGACGCGTAGTCCAGGATCTACTTAGCCAGAGCCGGGGGTCACGTTCTACCAGCAGATTTGCCAGCGTGCTCTTTCCGGAGCCTCCCGGCCCGGAAAGGACGATAGTGAGGTGGGAGGCGCTCAGTCCGAGTCTGAGAAGTGTTCGAGCAACTTAACGCGTTGCTTAGAACCGAGACCGGCAACCTTGCGGCCTTCAGCGATGCCAAGACTCTCCATTGCCTTACGCGCCTTAACCTTGCCGGTTCCAGGCAGGGACTCCAATACGGCGAGCACCTTGGTGCCCCCCACGATGGGGTCACTGTCGGCTTCGTCGATCACGTTTTGGAGGGTCTTGTTGCCCAGACGGATCTCCGCCTTGAACTCGGCGCGTGCACGCCTCGCCGCTGCTGCCTTTTCCAAAGCAGCCTTTCTTTGTTCTTCTGTGAGTTTTGGTGGTGTAACCATGTAACGCAGGTTAGTTGTCCGGTGAGCCTCAAATGCGGAAATGTCCAGAGATGGGAAAGGGGGTGGCTCAGCGGGAGTAAATCTCCTGGTGATATTCCTGGAGGGTGCGGACTTCAACGGGGTGACGTTTAAGTTCGGCGATGGCGTCGGCAGCCGAAGAGGCTGCGGCGATCGTAGTGAACTGGGGCACCCCCCGTTCTGCGGCTGCTCTGCGAATTTCGAATCCCCCTAGCGGATGCCCCGTCCCCGACGGGGTGGTGATCAACAAGTCCACCTCCCCGCTTTCGATGAGTTCGAGCGCCCGCCTGCCGATGCTGCGATTCTCTCCGACCTTGGCGACGACTTCGTCCGTCGTAACGCCTGCTTCTGCTAAATGAGCGGCCGTTCCCTGCGTGGCCAGGATTCGGAATCCCATCCCTCTCAGACTCTTGGCCGCGGCCACCCCTCCGTCCTTGTCGGCGTCGGCGAGGGAAAGGAGCACGCAGCCCTCCCGGGGAAGGGGCGTTCCTGCCGCGATCTGGCTCTTGGCGTAAGCCATCTGCGGGCTGCGGTCGATCCCCATGACTTCGCCGGTGCAGCGCATCTCCGGGCCGAGCACCACGTCTACGCCGGGAAGTCGGTCGAAAGGCAGCACCGCCTCCTTCACAGAGAAGTGCTCCGGCGGCCGCCAGCGGCCGTTTGCGGAGGAGAGGTCATGCCCTCCCGCCCGCTGCGAAGGCGTGCCGCCGTCCGGCGTCTCTGCCGCCTCCGCCTCCATCGCCTCCGCAAGGGTCTTGCCGAGCATGGCAGCCGTAGCCAACCTCACCAGCGGCACGCCGGTCGCCTTGGAGACGAACGGGACTGTGCGGGATGCGCGAGGGTTGGCCTCGATCACGTAGACGCGGCTCTGCTGTCCGCCGGGATCGGAGACGACGGCGAACTGGACGTTCAGCAGCCCCACCACTCCCAGAGCGTCCGCTATCTGACGCGTGTAATCCTCTATGAGTTCCAAAGAATCCCCAGCGAGGCTCACCGGCGGCAGCACGCAGGCGCTGTCGCCCGAGTGCACGCCCGCTTCTTCTACGTGTTCCATTATTCCCCCGATGAGCACTTCCCCAGCGCTGTCGCGTACGGCGTCCACGTCCACCTCCGTTGCGCCTTTAAGAAATCGGTCGAGCAGCGCGGGACGCTCGGAAGACAGGCCGCCTTCCTTGCCCAGAGATCCTTCGCGTTCTAACTCCGCCATGGCGGCATCCAGAGAATCTGCGTCAGCGATGACGGCCATGGCTCTGCCCCCCAGCACATAGGAAGGGCGCAGAAGCAGGGGAAATCCGATCCGCTCCGCCACCCTCTGCGCGTCGGGGAGGTTAGAAGCGGTGCCGCCCGGCGGCTGTGGTATGCCCAACCTCTCGCACAACTCAGCCCACCGCTCACGGTCTTCAGCCAGGTCGATGGAGGAAGGGGGAGTGCCCAGGACAGCCTCAGGCGGCAGTTGGGCGGCCAATTTCAGGGGCGTCTGCCCCCCTAGTCCCACGATCACGCCCGCAGCGCCCTGCCCGCCCGAGGAACGGGCCTCCGCTTCCAGCACCTCAAGCACGTCTTCAGCGGTGAGGGGTTCGAAGTAGAGGCGGTCGCTGGTGTCGTAGTCGGTGGAGACGGTCTCGGGGTTGCAGTTCACCATGACCGACTCGCAGCCGTATTGGTTTACGGCCATAGAGGCATGCACGCAGCAGTAGTCGAACTCAATCCCTTGGCCGATGCGGTTAGGCCCCGAACCCAGGATGACTACCTTGGGGCGCTTCGACGGGGCGATCTCGTCGCTGTCCTCGTAGGTGGAGTAGTGATACGGGGTGGCGGCGCTGAACTCAGCGGAGCAGGTGTCAACGGTCTTGAACGTGGGGCTGATGCCGGCCTCCTTTCGCCGCCGCCGGACTTCCTCTTCCGGCACTCCCCAGAGCCACCCCAGCTGGGCGTCGCTGAATCCCAGACGCTTTAGTCTTCGCCAGTCGCGGTGATCTAGTTCCTCCGGGCGTCGGTTCTCGGCGTCGCAGCGAGCGGCAGAGATTAAGCCCAGTTGTTCGAGGAACCACTCGTCGACGCCGCTGAGGGCGTTCAGTTCGTCGGGCGGCATTCCCTGCCGGAGAGCGGTTTCGAGGTGAAACACCCTTTCCGGTGTGGGCGTTGCGCACGCCCGGGAGAGCTCCGCTCCGAGGAGTTTGCCGCTCGCCGTCTCGGCGGGGTCGCAGTTGAGCCCCGCCCGACCCGTCTCCAGGGAACGCAGCGCTTTCTGCAGCGACTCAGGGAAGGTGCGCCCGATCGCCATCACCTCGCCTACCGACTGCATAGAAGTCCCCAGAACTTCTCGAGCCCCCGGGAACTTCTCGAACGCCCAGCGAGGCACCTTGGTTACCACGTAGTCAATGGTCGGCTCAAAACTGGCCGGCGTCTTGAGCGTGATGTCGTTATCGATCTCGTCCAGCGTGCAGCCGACGGCTAGGCGTGCTGCGATCTTGGCGATTGGAAAGCCGGTGGCCTTTGACGCCAAGGCGGAAGAACGGCTCACCCTGGGGTTCATCTCGATCACCACCTGCGAGCCGTCCAGCGGGTTCAGAGCAAACTGGATGTTCGATCCCCCCGTTTCCACGCCGATCCGGCGGATGCAGGCGAATGCCGAGTTGCGCATCTTCTGGTATTCGGCGTCGGAGAGCGTCTGTGCGGGCGCCACGGTGATGCTGTCGCCGGTGTGGACGCCCATGGCGTCGAAGTTTTCTATGGAGCAGATCACCACGCAGTTGTCCGCACGATCTCTCATCACCTCTAGCTCGAACTCCTTCCAACCCGCGATGGACTGCTCAATGAGGATTTCGGAGATCGGGCTGGCCGCCAACCCAGACGCCGCCACGGCGCGCAACTCCTCAGGAGTGGAGGCCATGCCTGTTCCGCGTCCGCCCAGGATGTAGGCAGGACGCACGATCACGGGCAGCCCCACCGTTTCGGGGGCGGTCATGGCTTCATCCAGGGAGTGCGCCACCAGCGAACGAGGGACGCTCAAGCCAATTTCCAGCATGGCCTTCTTGAATCGCTCCCGGTCTTCGGCGCAGGCTATGGCCTCGGGGGATGCGCCTATCATCTCCACGCCGAATAGTTCCAGAATGCCGCGTTCTGAGAGTTCCATGCCCAGGTTCAGCGCCGTCTGTCCGCCGAGGGTGGGCAGCAGGGCGTCCGGCTGCTCACGCTCAATGATGCGGCTCAGCACCTCTGCGGAGAGCGGTTCAATGTAAGTGGCGTCGGCGAACTCCGGGTCGGTCATGATCGTGGCCGGGTTGGAGTTGGCCAGCACCACCCGGTAGCCCTCCTCCCTCAGCACCCGGCAGGCCTGAGTGCCTGAGTAGTCGAACTCGCACGCCTGGCCGATGATGATCGGCCCGGAGCCGATGACCAGGATGGTTTCTAGATCGCTTCTAGCCGGCATTAGGCGGGGCGGGGGCGGAGCGCCCAGGAGATCCGAGGCGCCTGGGAGAGCCGTGCACGTCGCCTAGCATCTCGTCGAACCGCCCGAAGAGGTGGCGGCTGTCGTGGGGGCCAGGGCCTGCTTCTGGGTGGTACTGGACCCCGAACGCCGGAACCTCAAGGCTGCGCAGACCTTCAATCGTCCCGTCGTTTAGGTTCACGTGGGTCACCTCTACGCCGGACAGTGACCCCTCGGTCACGCTGAAGTTGTGGTTTTGGCTGGTGATTTCTACCTCTCCGGTGTTCACGCAGCGAACCGGATGGTTTCCTCCATGGTGACCGAAGGGCAGTTTGAATGTCTCCCCGCCGAGGGCGGACGCCAGCAGTTGGTGACCCAGGCAGATACCGAAGACCGGCACGGCTCCCAGCAGTTCCCCGATCACCTCAGGGGCTCCGGCGACCGCCGCGGGATCGCCCGGGCCGTTAGAAAGCACCACCCCGTGAGGTCTGCGGGCGAGTATCTCCTCGGCAGGCGTGCCTGCGGGCAGCACTTCTACGGCTGCTATCTCAGCTAGCCGGCGCAGGATGGATGTCTTCACCCCGTAGTCGATCACTGCCACCCTCCAGGGCGTCCGCCCGTCGCTGCGGATGCTGGGGTAGAGGTAAGGCTCAGGGCAGGTGACCGCAGCCGCGAGGTCGACTCCGTCGGTGCCCACCTCGGCGGCGGCGGCAGCCGCTAGTTCGGCTTCGGAGACCCCGCCGAAGGCGCCGACCATTGATCCCGCCGAACGTATGTGGCGTGTCAGCCGGCGGGTGTCCACCCCAGACAGGCACGGAACGCCTTTGCGCGCAGCGAAATCGGCCAGGGAAGCCTCGGAACGCCAGTTCCCGGCGGTGTGTACTAGGTCTCTGACGATGAAACCCCGGCAGAAAGCGCTCCTGCTCTCCGAATCCACCTCGGTCGTTCCGTAGTTGCCCACATGGGGGTAGGTGAAGGTGATGATCTGACCTGCATATGAAGGGTCGGTGATCACCTCCTGGTATCCGGTCATGGCCGTATTGAATACGACTTCCCCCGTCACCACCCCTCCGGGAGGTTCGCAGCAGAGGAGTTCCCCTTCAAAAACCTCGCCGTCAAGAAGAACCAGGGCTGCGGGTATAGGCCGGCGCAACTCTCGTGGGAAGTCCTCGCGGGGCGTTCCTCTGTGGTCTTTCCCGTCTACGCCCGCCGGGGGCTGATGACGCAGACGCTCCGCCGCGGTGGACAATACACCGTTTACGAATCTGCCCGAACTGGCCGTTGAGTAGGTCTGAGCCAACTCCACCGCCTCGTTCAGGACGACCGCCGTGGGAACCTCCTCCCGGTGCCCCAATTCGTATGCGGCTAAGCGCAGTATGGCGCGGTCGACCATGTTCATTCGATTTAGCGTCCATCCGACGGCGATTTTGTTGAGTAGGGCGTCTATTTCCTCTCCGTGGCGCTCTACGCCGTCCGCTAGTACGGCCTCTAGTTCCTCAAGGGGCAGGATCTGGTGCCGAACGAGGGCGTCCAGAGGCTGCTCCTTGGCGTCGGCCTCATAGAGAAGGCAGAGGACGCGCTCACGGGCCGGCCTAGAAGCCGAGCGCTCACCCGCGGAAGGCTCGCTCACGCCCGAGCGATATAGCTGCCCGAACGCGTGTCCACCTTGATGCGTTCCCCGGGCGAGATGAAGAGGGGAACCGACACCACCAGGCCGGTCTCCGTGGTGGCGGGTTTCGTGGCCCCCGAGACTCGGTCGCCCTTCACCCCGGGCTGGGCGTCGGTGACCAGCAACTCCACGGCGGCCGGCACCTCGCTGCCCACCACCTCCGAGCCGTAAAAGGACAAGACGGCGGTGTTTCCTTCCACCAGAAAGTCGACCGTGCTCCCCAGCGTCGAATCCTCCACGACAATCTGCTCGTAAGTCTTGCCGTCCATAAACACCCGGCCGGCCGGCTCGGCGTAGAGGTACTGCATCTCCCGCTTATCTATGATCGCCTGTTCCACTTTCTCCCCGGCCCGGAAGGTGCGTTCCAGCACCGCCCCGGTGCGGACGTTCCGGAGCGTGGTACGGACGAATGCGTGACCCTTCCCTGGTTTGACATGCTGGTGTTCTACTACCGAGAACAGAGTGCCCCCCAGGTCCAACGTAATTCCAGTCTTGAGGTCGTTGGTGCTGACGGCGGCCATGCTGGTTCTCAGTTGACTTCGGCGCGCTTGGGAGATCTGGTCAAGGGCAGGCATCCGTCTTCGGTCACCAAGACGGTGTCTTCTATGCGTACTCCGCCGCGCCCTTCAAAGTAGACGCCGGGCTCCACCGTCACCACCTCGCCCTCCTCAAGAACGTCCTTGGAGAGGCTGCTGAGTGTGGGGCGCTCGTGGATGTCCAGACCCACGCCGTGGCCGGTGCTGTGCATGAAGGCTTTGCCCATGCCTGCGCCCTCAATGACCCCGCGCGCGGCGGCGTCCACCTCAGCGCACGACACTCCCGGCGCTACGGATTCCAGGCCGGCGGACTGGGCGGCGTGGACGACCTCGTACATGTTGAGGTCTTCCGCTGCGAGGTCGCCCGAGCAGACGGTGCGGGTCATGTCCGATCTGTAGCCGTCCACCAGAGCGCCGAAGTCCAGGACGAGGAGTTCTCCGCGGCGGATTCGTTTGGAAGATGGGCGTGCGTGCGGAAGGGCGCTGTTGGGGCCTCCCGCTGCGATTGTCTCAAAGGCCGAGGCGGAGGCTCCCCTTCGGCGCATGCGGTAGTCCAATTCGCACGCCAGATCCTGCTCGCTGGGTTCGCTGCTCAGCATGGGCAGGACGTCCTCTAGGGCTTCGTCGGCTATGGCGGCTGCGGCGGTGATGCGGGCAACTTCCGCCTGCGTCTTTCGCCGTCTCAAGGATTCGACCAGGCCGCTGGTGGGGGAGAGGTCGGCGTCGGGAAACCATTCTTTCCCGAATGCCATCATTCGTGACCAGGTTAAGGAGTCGGCTTCAAGCCCGATGCGCTTGCACCCCGCCGCCGCAGCGCTCATCGCCTCTTGCTGCTCTGCGCCGCTGTGTCTGATTACCACGCTCCCCTCCGTCCCAGCCGCTTCCAGCTCGGCGGGAGCCTGAGAGGCGTAGCGCCCGTCGGTGAGGAGCAGCAACTCCTCGTCAGTCAGCAGCACCAGACCGGCAGAGCCGGAAAAACCGGTCAGCCAGCGGATGTTGGCCAGGTTGGTGAGCAGCAGAGCCTGCAGCGGCTCCTCCGAGTTGCCCAGTTGACCTCCGCTCTTCGCCTCCTCTTGCTCTTCGCCTCCCCGCTCGCTGCCGCCTTCGGGCGATTCTCCGAGGGGACGCCGGGTCATCACGGAGCGCAGTTGCCCGGCGCGCTCCGCGGTGCGCAGCGGGGGCAGATTCGCCAACAGGTCAATCGAGTTTCCGAACACGCTTTGACCCGTCTTCAGCCCGTCTCTTCAAGGAGGTGCGCCGCCGCTTCCACCGCCAGCCGGTAGCCCAAACCCCCGAAACCGCAGATGACACCGTCCGCCACCGGAGAGATCACCGATTCAGAGCGCCAAGGCTCGCGGGCGGCGGGGTTGGAGAGGTGAAGTTCCACCACCGGGCCGTCAAAGGCGGCCAGGGCGTCGGCTACCGAACGCGAGTAGTGCGTCAGCGCCCCTGCGTTGACGACGATGGCCGAGACGCGGCTTCGCGCCGCGCCGATGGCGTCCACGAGCCCGCCTTCATGGTTGGTCTGCAGGTGCTCCAGCAGCAGCCCGTGTTCTGAAGCTGCGTCGGAAGCGGTCTCCACGTGCTGCTCTAGGGTTTCCCGTCCGTAGATCTCGGGCTGTCTGCTGCCCAGGATGTCCAGGTTGGGTCCGGAGAGCAGAAGAATGACGCGTTCAGCGGAGGGGGCGGAGGGCTGGTTCATTTCATTGCCTTGAGTGACTCGGTAAGAATTCCTTTGGGCAGAGAGCGCACCACCTCCAACCCGTTCGGTCCGTCCAGCACGAAGGTCAGGTCTTCCACCGACTTCTTGTCGCGCCTGAAGAGTGTCAGCAACTCTTCTGTGTCCACGCCGTCAGGCAGGCGATTAGGGAGATCGTAGGAGTTCACCACCCGGTAGTGCTCTTCCACTCTAGCGCGGTCTATGCGGCCTAGGCGCAGGGCTACCTCTGCTGCGTAGAGCAGACCGACAGCCACTGCCTCCCCGTGGCGGAGATCAAAACCCCCTGCGATTTCAAGGGCGTGCGCAAGGGTGTGGCCGTAGTTGAGCAGCGCCCTGCGGCCAGACTCCTTCTCGTCGGCAGCCACCACCTCCGCCTTGATCTCCACGCACCGGGCGATGCGCTCTACGAGCGGAAGTTCGTCTAACCCTCCGCCTCCGAGGAAGTGGTACTTGGCCATCTCCCCCAACCCCGACCGGTAGTCGCGTTCCGGCAGGCTCTCCAGCGTTTCGGTGTCGCAGAGCACCGCGGAGGGCTGCCAGAAAGCGCCGACGAGGTTCTTCCCCTCCGGCAGGTTTACCCCGGTCTTGCCCCCGATGGCGGCGTCGATCTGGCCGAGCAGCGACGTCGGCACGAACACGACGCGAACGCCCCGGTGGTAGACAGCGGCTGCGAACCCCGCCGTGTCGGTGATCAGACCCCCTCCCACCGCCACCACGGCGTCCGCTCTGGTCAAGCCGAAGCGGGCAAATCCGCTACAGAGATCTTCAATGCTGTTGAGGTTCTTGCGCCGCTCGCCCCCCGAGAGGTGGATGATTTCTACAGGCACCCCGGGGTTGACTTCCACCCCTATTTCCGCGGCAGTCACGACGACGACGCGGCGCACCCCCGCCGGGAGGACTTCCGCTAGCTGATGACGGACGCCCGGCCCCACCAACACGTCGTACGACCGCTCGCCGAGGGGCACATTGACGGTGATCATTGAAGATCCTCTGTTTCCCTCGCCGGCGCGCTTGAGGGGTGTTCAGCAGCAGGCCGCTGTCGGAGCGGCGCTCCCTGCGGCGTCGGCTGGGTGGAGATTGACTGCGTCGGCCCCGACGGCCTCTGCGGGCAGCTGGGCAGAGACGACCTTATGAGGCCTTCCAGGGCAGCAGCAGCGTCAGCGGGGGAGAGGTCGTCGGTTGCCAGGGACACGTCGGCAACCTCTTCGTAGAAGCGCCTGCGTTCCTCGGCCAACTCAGCCAGCCTCCCCTCCGTCCCCCCAACGCGGCGTTCGTCTAGCAGAAGCGGGCGACTGCTGTCTTTCCCCACGCGGGCAGCCAAGACGGACGGTTCTGCCTGCAGCCAGCAGACGACCGCCCGCAAGCGCAGCAGGGATCGGTTGCGTTCCGCCAGGACTACACCCCCTCCGGTCGCGATCACCGACGGCGCGTCTGCCTCCAGCAGGTCTTTCAATATCTCGCTTTCCAGACGTCTGAAGCGGGCTTCCCCGTCCGCCTCAAAGATCTCCGGGATGCTCTTGCCTGTCGCCGCGGAAATCCTGGCGTCGCAGTCCACGAAAGGCAGATCCAGCAATTCAGCTAGGCATTTTCCGACGGACGTCTTGCCGGCGCCCATCAACCCCACGAGGGCCGCGTGGCGCATAGGAGGGCTCACCCCGCCCGCTCAGGGGTTTGCCCGCAAGGGCCTTCAGCGCCTTCCCCTGCGACCGATCTACCCAACTGCTCCAGCGCCGCCTTGCGCATCGCCTTCAGCGGAGCTGCCCTACCCGTCCAGATCTCAAAGGAGACAGCCGCTTGGCGCACGAGCATCTCCAGTCCGTTGCAGGTGCGAACCCCCTTTTCGGCGGCGGCTTTGAGTATCGCAGTCCGCGAAGGTTCGTAGACGAGGTCGACGAAGAGTTGACCCTCTTTTAGAAAACTGGGTTGGATCGGCGTAGCTTCGGCGTCGGGCTGCTCGGGGGTTCTCATGCCCACCGACGTTGCGTTCACGACGAGATCCATCTCCAGAGCTTCCTGCGGGCTTCCGAGGCGCCCCCTCCCCCCGGCCAGCGCCGCCGCCGCCAGCCCCTTGCTTTCTGTGCGGTTGACGATCACTATTTCTGCGGCTCCTGCGTTTGCCAGCGCCGCCGTCACCGCCCTCGCCGCCCCGCCCGCACCCAGCACCAAGCAGCGCGCTCCGTCCGCAGTGAAGTTGGCGTCTGCGTCTAACGCAGCCAGGAAACCAGCCCCGTCGGTGTTGTGTCCCACCAGTCTCCGCCCCTCAGCCGCCACGCAGTTGACCGCCCCCAGGACGTCGGCAGGGTGAGACAGGACGTCCACCGCCTCAGCCGCCGCCGACTTATGAGGCATCGTCACCGAGAGCCCTCTCAAGGAAAGAGCCCTTGCTCCCTCCAGGGCTGCCGCTGCTGCCCCGTCCAGCACTTCGAAGGCCAGATACGCCCAGTCCATCCTCAGGGCGGCGAACGCCGAGTTGTAGATGACCGGAGAGAGCGAGTGGCGGATCGGCGATCCGATCACCCCCAGCACCTCAGTGCCAGCCAGCGGCCAGACGCCGCTACCGCCCCCGCCGCCGCCTGAGACGTCCGAGGTGCCGAAGCCCGAGGAGTCGCCCCCGCCGCCCCCGCCGCCGCTGTCGCTCGAGAAGGTCGCGCTCAGGTCGCTCAAAAGACCCCCTCGCGCCGGGCTTCGTCGGCCACCCTGAGAAACTCCTCGTAGTCGTCGGTGAAGAAGAGAGTCCCGTCCCTTGCTGCCAGTACGAAGTAGAGCCAGTCACCGACGGCCGGACGAAGCGCCGCCTCCAGGGATTTCCGGCCTGGGGAACTTATGGGGCCGGGAGGGATGCCTCGGTACTTGCGGGTGTTGTACGGGGAGTCCACGTCGAGGTCGCTGCGGGTGATGTCGGTCTTGCGCTCGCCGATCGCGTAGAGCACCGTGGCGTCGATGCCCAAGGGCATGCCCTCGTTGATCCGGTTGTATATGACCCGAGCCACCTTGGGCCGGTCTTCGTCCCGAAACGCTTCCTCCTCTACCATGGAAGCGATCGTGATCACCTCATAAGGGCTGAGCCCAATCGCCGCCTCGGCGAGAGTGTCGTAGCCCAGTTCCGTGGCGACCAGTTCAAACTGCTCCACCATCCGCTCCACGAGCGCCGCCTCGTCATCTTCCGAAGCCTCGTCCACGTGGTAAGTCTCGCCGAACAGCAGACCCTCCAAGCTGTTAACCCCGGGGGGTTGGAACTCCGAACGGATGCCCCCGCCGGAGATCGCCCGGTTCAACTCTTCAGGGTCGAACTCAGGCAGTCCGTCGAGCAGGCGTTCAGTAATTTCGCTCAGCCAGAGTCCTTCAGGGATGGTGATCTTTATGAAAGGGTCTGGCAACGGGCCTGCGTTCAGGACCTCAAGGGCCTGATCCACCGACATGTTTCGTGCAAGGACGTACTCCCCGGCCTGAATCTCGCTGTTGCGCCAAGCCAGCCGGGTGACTACTGCGTTCGCAACTACCCCCTGCTCGGTCAGCATCCGAGCGATGTCGCTCACGCCTGACCCCGACGGGATCTCCACAGAGATCTCTCCTTCGGGCTCGCCTGGGGGATCTAGTTGGCGCTGAACCCAGTCGTAGCAGAACCACGCCACCGCGCCCACCCCGGCGCCCAGGACGGCGAGCAGCAACAAGGCGCGCTGCCAGAAATTCCAGGGGCGGCGGAATCGAATCCACTCTTCGTCGCCGCCCTTCCCGCTGTAGAAAAGCTCTTCATCTTCCGCCGCCAGTTCGGCGTCGGAGAGCGGGTCAACTCCAGAACTTCGAGGAGAGGGCGGGGTTTCGGTTCTCACTCAACTCGCCCGGGGGGACTTCTAGAGGTGAGCCGTCAGGCCTGAGGCAGGGGCCTGTGCCTGAGGGAGTCCAGCCAGGACTGCAAGAGGATCGTGGCGGCCACCATGTCCACCACCTCGCGCCTGCGCCGTCCGCTGAGGTCGCCGGAGCGCAGGCTGCGTTCGGCGGCGACGGTGCTGAGCCGTTCGTCCTGCGTGTGGACAGGCGTGTCCAAGGCGGTCTTCAGACGTTCCACCTCCGCTGCGACCTCCACCGCTGAAGGTCCTCTTGAGCCGTCAAGGGAGATGGGCATTCCCACCACCACATGTTCCACATTACGCTCGGCTGCCACCTCGGCTATGGCCGCGTGATCATCGGCTTCTGAACTGCACCTCTCCAGCACCTTCAGCGGGAGCGCAACTAGGCCGCGCGAGTCGCATATGGCCAGACCGATGCGCCGCGTCCCTAAATCCACGCCCAGCGCCCTCACCTTTCGATCCTCCCGGGGTTCGGAGTTCGCTTTCACTTCCGCTTCTGCTCAAACGGCGCCAAGGCTTCGGCTTCAAGCCGTTTCGTGGCGTCGTCCAGTTTTTCGACGTTCCTGCCTCCCGCGGGCGACGTTTGAGGTTGTGTTGCGGGTTGAGGCCGTGTCGTTTGAGCTTTCAAGCCTCCGCCAGCATGAGCTGTCTCCGGCTGACGTTCGGCTTTGGTTTGAAACGGCGCCAGGGCTTCGGCTTCAAGCCGTTTCATGGCGTCGTCCAGTTTTTCAAGGTTCCTGCCTCCCGCCGCGGCCAGTTCAGCGTTCCCCCCTCCGCCTCCGCCGACTAGGCGGGCGGCTTCAGTGAGCAGATCCGAAGCGTGCAAACCGCATCCGGGGCTTACCGCAGCCACGAACCCGACTCCACCCCCCGGAGGCGCACCACCTAGCACCACGGCGTTCACGCCCGAGCGGTCTTTCACTGCCAAGGCCAGGTCGCGCAGTGCGTCGCGGGCGATTCCGTCCACACGCTCTATCACCACGCCGTCGACCGCCGCTGCAGCCAACTCCGAAGCTCGACCGCCCGCCAAACGCAGCTGCAGCATCTTGTTTTCCTCGCGCAGCGCCTTGAGGTCATGCGCCCAGCGCTGCGCCCCCTCCACGACGTCGGCGGCAGCCACGCCCAGCACCGACGCCGTGACCGCAAGCCTGGATTCGACTTTCCTCAGGCGCTGAACAGGGCCGTGGCCGCACACCGCCTCCAGCCGCCGGATGTTGGATCCGATAGATCCCTCCGAGACGATCTTGAGAGGCCCTATGTCGCCGAGGGCGCGCACGTGCGTTCCGCCGCAGAGTTCCGTGGAGTTTTTGCCGGCCTCCAGCACCCGCACCACGTCGCCGTACTTGTCGCCGAAGAACGCTACGGCGCCCAGTCTCTTGGCTTCCTCCATAGTTGTCTCAAAGTGCTTGCACGGGGCGTTGGTGAGTATCTCCCGGTTGCTGAGGTCTTCAATCTCCGCGATCTCCTCGGCGCTGAGCGGGCCGTAGTGGCTGAAGTCAAAGCGAAGCCTGTCGGCAGCCACGAGCGATCCTTGCTGCTTGACGTGGCTTCCCAGCACCTCCCGCAGCGCCCAGTGAAGGATGTGAGTGCCGGTGTGGTTGCGGCGGATGGCGTCCCGTCTTTTGGCGTCAATGACCGCCGTGACGACCTGTCCCTCCCGCAGGTGCTTGGCGGCGTCCTCGGCGTGATGCAAGTGCAGTCCCGCAAGGACGTAGGTCGTGTCTAGCACCTTTACGACTTCGCCCTCCGGCGTGCGTACCTCCCCCGTGTCGCCCACCTGTCCTCCAGCCTCGGCGTAGAAGGGGGTGCGGTCCAGCACGAAACCCTCCTCCGTCACCGCCAGAACCCTGCCCTGCGCCTCGCTGCTGTCGCGTCCGCAGAACTCCGTCTCCCCGGATTGCTCCAGGATTTTGACGTATGCGCTCAACTCAGCGCCTGCGCCCGAGCGGGTCTCAAAGTCCTCCCTGGCGCGTCGGCGCTGCTCCTCCAGTTCTGTCATAAAGCCCGCTGCGTCTATCCCCGCCCCCCTTTCTCGGGCTATCTCCTCGGTGACTTCGTATGGGAATCCGTAGGTGTCGTGCAGGGTGAAGACCACCTTGCCGGAGAGCTCACCCCCTTCTCCGAGGGCGTCGAGTTCGGCGTCGAGCATCTCGGTGCCCACCGCCAAGGTCTGGCGGAAACGCACCTCCTCCCGCTCCACCACGTCCCGGACGTAGTCGCTGTTGTCCAGCAGCTCAGGGTTATCTCCGCCCATCACCTTCACGACCTCCTCAATCAGCGAGGGCGTCACGACCTTCCTGCTGCCCAGCATCCAGGCGTGCCGCACCGCCCGCCGGATGATGCGCCTCAGCACGAAACCCCGTTCCGTGTTGGAGGGAAAGACCCCGTCGCTGGTCAAGAACGCCATCGTCCGGGCGTGCTCGGCCAGTATCCGCAGCGAAACGTCGCTCTCCGGCGACGCTCCGAGAGCTACGCCTGTCTGCTCCGACGCCGTGACTAGCAGGTGAGCCATCTCGTCGATCTCGAACACCGAGTCCACTCCCTGAAGCAGGCAGGAGACCCGTTCCAGTCCTGCTCCGGTGTCGATGCTCGGGCGGGGCAGCGGCGTGTGAGAGCCGTCGGGGTGTTGCTCGAACTGCATGAAGACCAAGTTCCAGAACTCCACGTAGCGGTCTTCGCTGCCGCACGCCGGCCCGCCTGGTGCGCCCGTCCCTTTGTCGTAGAAGATTTCCGAGCAAGGCCCGCAGGGTCCGCTTTCGCCCATGCGCCAGTAGTTGTCTTCGCCCAGACGCTGAATTCGCCCTGCCTCCACGCCCACCGCCTCCTGCCAGATCTGCGCCGCCTCGTCGTCGCTGTGATGGACGGTTATCCAGAGCCGGTCGGGATCGAACCCCAGGTGCTCAGTGACGAATTCCCACGCCCAGGAGATGGCGTCCTCCTTGAAGTAGTCGCCGAAACTGAAGTTCCCGAGCATCTCAAAGAAACTGAGGTGGCGGTCGGTGCGCCCCACCTCGTCAAGGTCGTTCTGTTTGCCTCCCGCCCTGACGCAGCGCTGCACCGTCGTGGCCCGCGGCCAGGGCGGCGTCTCCGAACCGGTGAAGTAGGACTTAAACGGCACCATCCCCGCCACCGTGAAGAGCAGCGAGGGGTCGTGCGGGATGAGGCTGGCAGACGGCACGACGGTGTGGCCGCGCTCCGCAAAGAAGTCGGTGAAGAGGCTGCGCAGTTCCTTAGTGGTGATTGCCTTCATTTCTGCGGTCGGACTTTTGCGTTCGCTTTCTTCTGCCTGCCTGCTTTTTCCTCAGCCGCCGGCTGCTTTCGGATGTTTGTTTGTGGTTTGACGCCCGCCGCCCCTCGCTCCCCCGGCTGTGCTTCGCCGCCCCGGTCGCGGCGCCATCGGTCGTATATCTCTTGCTCCACGCCGTGAGGCGAAGGTTCGTAATACACGTTCGAGTTCACCTCTTCTGGGCGGTACGGCTGAGGACTCCAACCTCGCGGGTCGTCATGAGGATACTCGTAGCCCTCGCCGTGGCCGATGCTTGCCGCCCCGGAGTAGTGGGCGTCCCGCAGCGCTGCGGGCACTTCCCCGCTGCGTCCGAAGCGGAGAGCGTCGGAGCGTGCACGCCCTAGCGCCGTGGTAACCCGGTTCGACTTGGGCGCCGAGGCCAAATAGATGACCGCGTGCGCCAAGTTGAGCGCCGCTTCCGGCAGCCCAGCGAACTCCACGGCGCGCGCCGCGGCGTCGGCTATCAGCAGTCCTTGCGGGTCGGCCATTCCTACGTCCTCCGAAGCCAGGATGACGAGCCTCCTAGCCACGAATCTGGCGTCCTCGCCTGAGGCCAGCATCCGGGCGAGCCAGTACAGCCCGCCGTCGGGGTCGGAGCCGCGGATGCTCTTGATGAAGGCGCTCACGGTGTCGTAGTGGGCGTCCCGTCCGTATCCGACAGCGCTCACGTCACAGGCGGCTTCGGCGTCCGCCAACAAGACCGACGGGGGCGTTCCCCGGCGCTGCGCCACGGCAGCCGCGACCTCCAGCGCCCCCAGGGCCGCCCGCCCGTCGCCTGCGGATCGTTCCGTCAAGTGCTCCAGCGCATCCTCTTCGGCAGTTGCGTCCAGCGCATCCAGTCCTCTCAGGAGCAGGGCGCGAAGGGCGTCGTCGTCCAGTGGTCGCAGCCTGAACAGGGAGGATCGTGAGAGCAGGGGAGGGTTTACTTCAAAGTAGGGGTTCTCTGTGGTGGCGCCCACCAGGACGATCAGCCCGGATTCGGTCGCCGGCAGCAGCGTGTCTTGCTGCGCCTTGTTGAAGCGATGCACTTCGTCGAGAAAGAGGATGGTCTCTTTGCCGTGCTCGCCCAGCCGCTTCTCTGCGGCGTCCAACTCGGAGCGGACCACCGACGTGGTGGCCGTCACGGCGCTGAGGGAGACGAACTCCTTGGACGTACTCCGGGCGATGACTTCCGCAATCGTGGTCTTTCCGGTTCCCGGAGGCCCCCAGAGGATCACCGAGGAGAGCCTGTCGGCGCGTATCAGGCTGCTCAGCGGCGCTCCGTCAGCCAGCAGATGCTCCTGGCCGACGATCCCTTCCAGCGTCTCTGGGCGCAGTCGCCGTGCTAGGGGTTGCTGCGCCTTCAGCCGCCGCTCCAGCGTCTCCGCGAACAGGTTTTCTGCCACTTGCGAAGAGCTCTGGGTTCAGCGCCCCCGGCGCGCTTCCGGGGAGCTCGAACTAGGACGCAACCCCAGTTCAGCCAGGTGCCGTGCGGAAATCGGCCCGGGTGCGCCCGTGAGGGGGTCGGTTCCCGACTGCGTCTTAGGGAAGGCGATCACCTCCCTGATATTTTCTTCTCCGGCCAGCAGCGCCGCTAGGCGGTCGATGCCGAAGGCGAAGCCTGCGTGGGGGGGTGCTCCGTAGCTGAACGCCTCTAGCAGGAAGCCAAAGCGCCGCTCGGCTTCGTCGGGTTCTATGCCGAGGGCTGAGAACACCCGCCTTTGGACGTCGGCGTCGTGGATCCTCACGCTGCCAGACCCGAGTTCCCAGCCGTTGATGACGAGGTCGTACGCCTGCGAGCGCACCCGCAAGAGGGATTCTCCGCCGCCGCGCACCAGGTAGTCCAGGTCGTCCGGGTGCGGCATCGTGAACGGGTGGTGGGCGGCCAGCGGGTTGCCGTCGTCGTCGAGGTCTTCAAAGAGCGGAAAGTCGGTCACCCAGACGGGCGCCAGCCCCCCTTCGTTCAGAGGCGGACGCCCCAGTTCCAGGCGCAGGTTCCCCAGCACCCGCTCTACAACCCGCGTCTCGTCCGCTATCAGCAGGAGCAGATCGCCTGCCGCCGCCCCCAGCCGCTCAGACATGCGGCGCTTTTCGTTTTCCGACATGAACTTGACGAGGGCGCCTTGGAGGTTGAACTCGTCGGTTACCCCTTGGCTGTCCTGGCTGTCCTTGTCGTCCTGGCTGTCCTTCGTCTGCTCGTCGGTCTCCTCCACCCGGAACCAGGCCAACCCCTTGGCTCCCCAGCGCCGACACATTGAGGTGAGTTCGTCTATCCGGTTTCGCCCCAGTTCCTCTGCGCCGCCCGCAGCTCTTATGCCCTTCACACACTCCACCTGAAACACCCTCGCCTGCGTCCCCTCAAAGACGTCGGTGAGGTCTACGAGTTCCATGCCGAAACGGAGGTCGGGTTTGTCGCTGCCGTAGCGTCCCAGTGCTTCGCGCCAGGTCATCGTCTTCACTTCGCCTAGGGGTTCGCCGGTCACAGCCGCCACGGCGTGCCCGACCGCCTCTGTTATGAATTCCATGACTTCTTCCGCTCCCACGAAACTGGCCTCTGCGTCGAGCTGCATGAACTCAAACTGCCGGTCAGCCCGAAGGTCTTCGTCGCGCAGACAGCGTGCTATCTGGTAGTAGCGGTCGATCCCGCCCACCATGCAGAGTTGCTTGAAGAGTTGAGGGCTTTGGGGCAGGGCGTAGAAGTTCCCCGGGTGAAGCCGTGACGGCACGACAAAGTCGCGTGCCCCCTCCGGTGTGGAGGCGACGAGCATCGGAGTCTCCACTTCCACGAACCCCTGGGCTTCCATGGATTCCCGTATGGCGGCGTTCACCCGCGAGCGAACCCTGAGGTTGCTTTGCATGCGTTCTCTGCGCAGGTCGATGTATCGGTGGCGCAGCCGCAGGTTCTCCTCCACCTCTGTGTGCGGGGAGACGGGAGGCGGTTCGGATCGGCTGAGCGTCTCCACCTCGCAGTCGGCGAGTTCCACCTCACCAGTGGAGAGAGCGGGGTTGGCTGTTCCTTCCGGGCGCATTCGCACGACGCCGGTTATCCGCAGCACGTACTCGCTGCGCACAGCCAGCCTGCGGTCGGCCACGCACTGAAGCACGCCCGTGTGGTCGCGTAAATCAAGGAACACGAGGCGCTCGCCGTGCTCGCGTCGCCTGTCCAGCCAGCCGCATACGCTCACCCGCTCCCCGTCGTGGCTGGAGCCGATCTCGCCGCAGTAGTGGGTTCGCATACCTCTGCCTTTGGGCTTGCTCATTCGGGTTTCTCCTGTTCTGAGGGCTGCAGCCGCCGCAGTAGTTCCGCTAGGACTTCGCTGCGGTTGATGGTTGTTTGGGGCGAGACACGGGCGGGCGTCTGGGCTTCGGCTTGCTTCGCCGCATGGGGCCGCCGGGAGCGCTCCTCCGCCTCCCCGTTACCTCGGCGCAGGTCACGCAAGGTCACGGCGCCTTCCGCCAGTTCAGCAGGGCCTATCAGCAGGGCGTAGCGGGCGCCGGAGCGGTCTGCGGCCTTCATCTGCGCTTTTAAAGAACGTCCGTCGTAGGCGCGGTCGGCGCCAATCCCCGCCTGCCGCAGTTCCTCCGCCAGAAGCGTGGCTTCGGCTCCTCCAGTGAGGTCGATCACGAACACTTCCGGCGACCTCTCCGGTGCGGGGAATACTCCCTCAGCGTCGCAGGCCAGGAGCAGGCGTTCCACCCCCAGAGCGAAGCCTACTCCCGGTGTGGGGGGGCCTCCGAGGTCTGCGACTAGGCCGTCGTAGCGTCCTCCTCCTCCGATTGCGTCTTGAGCGGCGTTGAGCGCGGTGGATCGCAACTCAAAGGCCGTGTGCTGGTAGTAATCCAGTCCGCGTACCAGCCGGGGTTCGTAGACGAAGGGGATGTTCAGCCTCCTGAGCCCTTCGCAAACCACTTCAAAGCGGGCAGCGGCTTCCTCGCTGAGGAACGCGCCGGGGTCAGGGGCGTTCTCGGCTGCTGCTTGGTCTTCGGGGCGTTTGGAGTCCAGCAACCGCAGGGGGTTTCGAGCGAGGGTGGCTCTGCCTTGCTCGGAGAGGCCGCTTGCTTTGTTGGCGAAGTGCGTTCCTAACGCTTTCTGGTAAGCGCTGCGGTCGGCGGGCGTTCCGAGAGAGTTCACGAGGAGGCGGATCTGCCGGAGTCCGAGGGAAGCGCAGAACTTCCAAGCGAGGGAGATCGTCTCTACGTCGGTTTGAGGGTCGGCGCTGCCGATAAGTTCCGCCCCTAGTTGGTTGAATTGCCGGTGACGGCCGGCTTGAGGTTTCTCGTAACGGAATTGCGGGCCTTCGTACCAGATCTTCCAGGGTGCGGGAGGGCGGTGCTGAGCGAAGACGCGAGCGAGCGGCGCCGTGAGTTCCGGGCGCAGCGCCATGAGCCGATCGTCCTTGTCGTGGAACTCATACATTTCTTTGGAAACGATCTCAGTGGTTTCGCCGATTCGACGGAAGACCTCGGCATGCTCAAATATGGGGGTGATCACATGCTGGCAGCCCCGCCGGCGAGCCTGCTCAGCGAAGGCGGCGGCGAGCGCCCGCATCCGTTCAGATGCGGGCGGCAGGATGTCTCGGGTGCCTCTAGGGGCGGCGAACGTTTCTGTGTTCATCGGGTCTCTGTGGTGGCTGGACTTTGCTTCTATCATGCACGTTCTAGGTTGCTATGCACGGGATTGCAGGCTTTGAATAAGTGATGCAGTCAGCGGGTCATGCTGTTATGCAGTCGCTAGCCTTTCTGTTGTGCTAAGGTCGAGTTCATGTTCAATCAATCCGCGTCCGGACGAAGCGACAGCAACGCTTCGATCCTTTCGTGCTAAGGTGGAGCCCATGTTTAATTTCAGAGGTCGTGTAGCGGCTGTGAGCGGTCGGCGTGTTGCGGGCGTGCAGTTGTTGCGGCGTGCGAAGGTGATGGCTGTGGCTGTGTCTAAGTCCGTGGCAGGGCTGCTGTCTGCTTGCTCTTCGTTGCTGTCCGCGAGGGTGGCGGCTGTGTCGAAGTCGCCGGTGAAGAGATCCCGGAGTGCCCGGACGAGCAGGTTGCTGCCCAAGGTGGCGCCTGTGTCGCAGTCGCCGGTGAGGAGTTCTCGGAGTGCCCGGACGGGCAGGTTGCTGTCCGCCGGGGTGGCGCCTGTGTTGAAGTCGGTAGGGCGCTTGCGTGGGCGTGCTCTTGTTGTGTCGGGTGCGTCTTGTGTTGAGAGTAGTTGGGGTGAGGATTTTGATTATTTCGGTCGTGCGGCTGCGCGGGAGGATCGTCCATCTGGGGGGGGGGGGGGGGGTTGAGCGCTTTTTCTGTCTTGGGGGCCTCCGGAGGGGCCTCTCAGGTGTCGGTGCCTTACTTTTTTGTGTTCTGGTCGTGGCCTTGTTGGCGGCTGCGTTGGTGTCCACGGTAGAGTTCCCTGGCGGTGGTGTTGAGGCCAGGGTCGTGGAGGAAGATTCTTTTGGGGGAGTTTCTTCGCTCAACGTTTCGCCTGGCGGCGTAGGGGGGGAGTCTTCAGGGGAGGGGGGTTCTGGGAATTCGGTGGTTTCTGCGTTTTCTGAGGTGTCGTGTCCTGATGGGTTTGTGTTGTCGGGGGATGGTGTGTGGTGTGAGAGGGTGGAGTGGATGGACGCGTTTTTGGGGTGTCCTGTTGGGGCGGAGCGTTTCAGTGTTGGGGGTTTAGGTTCTTCGGCTTGGGGGTGCCGGGTGGATTTAGGGGAGGCGCAGAGAGTGTTCTCGTGCGCTGAGGGCGTCCTGACCCCAGGGGGCGGCGGGGAAGTTTGCGAGGTTGAGGTTGAGGTCACGGAGGTGGAGTCTGCTGTGAGTTTGTGTTCTCCTAGGGGAGTTCCGGTGTCGTGCCGTTACGTGGATGCTTCCGGGAGTGTGCGTTTCGGTGAGCTGAGTTTTTCTTGCCCGCAGGGCTGGATTCTTTCCAACAGTTCGTGCTCGCGCACTCTAATGTCTGTTGAGCGTGTGCCGCCGTTGGTGGAGGAGGTTTGCGGGGAGGGCGTTTTGTTTGGTGGGCGTTGTTATCGTTTCGTTGAGGCGGCGCTTTCGTGCGGGGAGGGGTGGGAGTTAATCTCCGGGGAGTGCAGGAGGGTGACGGTGGCGGCGGCGTCGCCTGTGGGGGATCGGCTCACCTCCGGGGACCCCACAACGACGACGACGGCGGCTGTTGTGGTGGTGCGTCCTGGGCGGCCTGGTTCGTTTAGGGCTGTGGCGGGGGCGGGTTCGTTGAGTTTGTCGTGGGTGCGTCCGACGTCTGATGGGGGTTCGCCTCTTGTGGGTTACAGGGTGGATTGGCGCGCCGGTTTGCGCGGGCGGTGGTCTAGTGTGCTGCTATCGGGCGCCGACACGACTTCTCATGTGATCTCAGGTTTGAACGGCGGAGTAAAGTATTATGTGCGTTTGAAGGCGCGTAACAGTTCGCGTGAGAGTTACTATCTGGTCACCTCGGGCGTCCCGTTGACGGCGTGTCCTTCCGGGGAGGTTTATTCGGGTTCGGCGGGGCGGTGCGTGGGGGCGCCTGCGGCGCCTGGGGGTGCTTGGGCGGTGTCGGGGGCGGGGTCTTTGAGCGTTCGTTGGTATCAGCTTTCCCCTTCGTCTGGGGGTCCGGTGGAGGGCTATTCGCTGCGGTGGCGGCGCAGGGGTTCCACCGATACATGGTCAACTGCCTCTGCGGGCGCGAGCGGGGGGAGTTCTTACACGCTGGGGTCTTTGACTGTCAAGTCCTATTCTCACACGATTTCTAGTTTGGTGAACGGCACAGTCTACGAAGTAGGGGTGGCCTCGCGCAACGCCGCCGGGTTGAGCGCTTACGCCTCCGCAGCGGGAGCGCCCTGCGCAACAGGGCAGTATTACAACGGAACCTCCTGCGTCGTCACCCCCACCACAACGACCACGACCACGGCCGCCACCACGACCACGACGACCACGACCGCGGCCACAACGACGACCACAACGGCGCCTGCTACTACGACGACTACGCTTCCGTCGTGTGTGTCTCCGTTGGTGTTGTCGAGGTCGTTGGGTCGTTGTGTTGGTGTGCCGTCGGTTCCTAGGAGCGTGGTCGCTGTTGGTGGTGGTGGTGCGTTGACTGTGTATTGGCGTTTCCCGTCTTCAACCGGCGGGGCGCCTGTTCAGGCGTATGAGTTGCGTTGGAGGGTTTCCCCTTCGGGTTCTTGGGAGACGCTGCGCTTGCCGGTGGGGGGGATTCGTTTGGTGGCTTTGCCTGTGTTGCGTTCTTACGCGTTCGCGTACACATTCACGAACCTCACGAACGGGACGCTCTATGAGTTCGGCGTTTCCGCCCGCAACGAGGCGGGGAAAAGCCCCGAAACCACTGTGACCGCCCGCCCCTGCCCGGTTGGGCAGCGGGACACCGGTTCGGCCTGCGCCGCCCCCACGGCGACCACGACAACGACAACGACCACGGCCGCAACAACAACTACTACGACGACGACGACTACTGCTGCTGGGGGTGCGACTACGACGACGACTTTGGTTCCTTATTGTGTGCCGGGGGAGGTGTTTTCGCGGGCTTGGAGGGGTTGCGTGGGTAAGCCTTCGTTGCCGCGGTGGGTGCGTGCTGTGTCGAGGGATGGGGCGTTGAGCGTGCTCTGGGAAGACCCTGTTTCTGACGGCGGTTCTCCTCTGGTGGCTTACAGCGTGCAGTGGCGGAGGGAGGGCGTTTCTGAGTGGAACGTCAAGAGAGTGCGTGTAGGCGACGCGGTCTCTTTCGGTTTGCCTGGTTCTTCTAGAGTTTATCGGGTGCATACTATTGCGGGTTTGGTTAACGGGGTGTTTTACAGGGTGGGCGTTTCAGCGGAGAACGAGGCTGGCAGCAGCCCGCCTCGCATGGCCGCAGGCGTGCCCTGCCCTCCAGGCAAGCCCGCCACCCCGGCAGGCTGCCGCACCCCCGCCCCAACAACAACCACGACAACTACCACCACTACAACTGCGGCTACTACTACGACTACTGCTGCCACCACCACAACTACGACGACGGCTACGGCTGCGACTACGACGACTACGGCGGCTTGTTCTGTGGTGGGGTTTGTTCGTTCGAGTGTTTTGGGGGGTTGTGTGGGTGTGCCTGCGCCTCCGACTGTGTATGGGGTGGTGTCCGGTGTTGGTTCCCTGAAAATCACCTGGGGGTACGCTTCGGAGGTTTGGCCTAATGTGAATAATAATGAGGGGTATGGTTCGGATGCGGGGTTCGGGCAGGCGGAGTCTTTCAGCCTGCGGTGGAGGGTTCGGGGTTCTTCGGGCGCTTGGACCCCTGTTGTGGTTAAGCGTTCTGCTGGGGTGCTGGACTTGAACCCGGATGGTAAGCCCGCGGAGGTGTGGGAGTACGACATTGGGGGGTTGGCGGACGGGACTGTTTATGAGGTGGGGGTGGCGGCGGTGAACGCTGCGGGGACCGGCGTTTACGCTTCGGCTGCGGGCGCTGCGTGCCCCGCGGGGCAGAGGTATTCGGCTGTTAGGAATGGTTGCGTTGTCCGGTCGGCGCCGGGGGCGCCGGAGAACTTGCGCGCCTGGCGGGGGGACGGTTTCTTGTTCTTGACTTGGGATCCCCCTTCCGTGGGGGCTTCTGAGGTCACGGGGTATGTGCTGCGGTGGAGGGAATCGGGCAGCGGGGATTGGTACTATTCCACGGAACTGCTGCGCTCCCCGCGCGGGGACGACTGGGATGCGGACTATTACGTGGATGCGGCTTCTGGGCGTTCTAATGACCCGGTTTCGGCTTTCAAGTGGTTGCCTGATTTGAAGAACGGCGTCCTTTATGAGGTGGGGGTGGCTGCGCGCGGCAGGGGGGGCGACAGCGCCTACCGCTCAGGGAGCGCCTCCCCGACAGCGAGGCACACGTCGAACCGCGACGAAGGGCGGAGGTGGTACCTCTCCCCGGGTCGGGGCTACTATTGCTACCCGGGTCCTGGACATATTTCTAACTTTACATCTGACAGGGTGCTTAAGAACAGGTTGTGTCGGGTGCCCCCCGTTCTCACCGCCACTTCCACCACCACGACTACGACCACGCCGGCGACGACTACGACGACTACGACCACTCCCACGACTACGACTACTACGACTGCCGCGACCGCTCCCACTACGACTGCCACCACGACTACGACTACGACCGCTGCGACTACGACTACTACTTTGGCGGCTGCTGTACCGCGGCTGCAGCATGGGGCGTTTGTTGGGGGGCGGTGGATCTCATGGGTGACGCCGGCGAGGTGCGGGGAGGCTCGTAAGGTTGGCGAGGTTTATGATGCTGTCCTGGGGAGGTGCGTGGACGCCCCGGACGTGTTGTTGGATGTTAGGGTGTTGGCGGAGGACGGGGGCTTGACTGTGGCTTGGAAACTGCTGTATTGGTGGGATAGTTACATTTGGGATTCTAGTCGGGAAGTAGCGGATTTCGTCGTGAGGTGGCGGGAGTTGGGTTCGTCGGGGGATTGGTTAACGGAGGTCGTCCCCTGGGAGGGCTCAGAGCAGACCTACATAATTATAGATGAGCCTGTGGTTGTCGACCGTACTTGGGTGAGCGCGCCTGGGGGGTTGACAAATGGTGTCGCCTATGAGGTTCAGGTGGCCGCCCGGAACGCCGCGGGGGCGGGCAAGTTCACGGCAGCATCGGCTGTCCCGTGCCCCGCCGGGCAGGCTTATTCCCCCACAGCGGCGGGTTGCGCGCCCGCTTCCGCGGGGACCCTGGATGGTTTGACTTTAACTTCAAGCGGTGGTCTGGGGTTCAGTTGGTCTTACCGTCTTCCTGCTGCGTTAGGGGGAGGGGGGTCGCCGGTGAGCGGCTTTTTGGGGCAGTACAGAGAATCGGGGACAACCCAGGAGTGGGCGGACATGCCTTGGGATAATTATGACTACGCTAGCGAGTTCTGGGATATCACTCCCTTAGATGAGGTTAATATAATGACTTGGACGCAAGAGAGACTGCGCCTCCCCTCTTGGAAGCCGGAGGTCCTGTATGATGTGAGGGTGGCCCCGCAGTACAAGGACGGCACGCGCGGAGGTTTCGTGGAGGCCACCGCTGCTTCTTGCCCTAGGGGGAAGTCGTATTCCCCCAGCAGCCTGCGGAAATGCGTGTCGCCTCCGTCAGCGCCTGGCGGTTTCACCGCCTCAGCGGGCGATTCGACGATCTCCTTGGCTTGGGGTAAGCCCCCCTCCGACGGGGGGGATCCCCCCAGCGGGTTCGAACTCCGGTGGAGGAAACTAGGGTCAACAGGGGGATGGGAAACTAGAACGATCCCCTGGGATTCAGCGACCACGGTAATGAACTTTGGCCCTGTTCTCCGGAGTTGGCACCAGACCTTAAGCGGTTTGGATAACGCTGTCCGTTACGAGGTTGGAGTCTCAGCGGTCAACCGGGCGGGCTACAGCCCCTGGGTTCAAGCCGTCCTAGCCCCCTGCCCCCGGGGGCGCACTTATGTGATCACCCGAGCAGCGTGCAACATCCTAACAGACCCCGGCAAACCCAGGAACTTCACCCTCACCAGCGGCAACCAGACCATCACAGCCTCCTGGGAAGCCCCCTCCACCACAGGAGGATCCCCCATAGTTTCCTACATCGTCCGATGGAACAAAGTAGGCTCCGACGGAACACCCAAAGAACAGGTGGTGAACGCCCCCGCCTCGCAGTTGACGATCACCGGCCTTTCTAACACTGAGCACTACTGGGTGGAAGTAGCGGCCAGGAACCGGGCCCGCCAAGGCGACTACACCCTCCTCACCTCCGCCCCCTGCGCAGGCCCCTACAACTCCGCCACCCAAAAATGCGCTACCAAACCTAGCCGGCGCTGGGGTCTGCACGCGGCTTCCGCCGACGGGGGACTCCAGTTTATTTGGAGGGCCCCCTCGGACGATGACGACGGGGGCTCACCCATTACAAGCTACAAAATCACCTTGCGCTGGAATGAGGGAGGAACAAGACACGAAACATCCACCACCATCTCGGAGAGTAAGGCGCGATTAGATACATCCCCCGGAGTGTCTCAAGAGATCTGGAGCGTACGCCTGCCTTACCCCTCCACTCTGCCCGCTCTGAAGAACGGCTTATTATACTCAGTGGGAGTTGCTGCCACCAACGCGGTAGGCACCGGCTCTACTCTGTTCACAGTAGGAATGCCCTGCCCAGCAGGAGAGACGTACAACAAACAATACTCTAGCTGCGTTCCGCGCTCCTGCCCGAGCGGAAAAGTTCACAGCCCACTCAACGGGGAATGCGTACCCAAATGCGGCCGCGGCGAAGAATACAACGAAACCAAAGGAGGCTGTAGGCCCACCAACAATTTCTGCGAAAACAACCCAAACCTAAGCTTAGCCCGCAACCTCTTCTCCGGGTACTGCGAATACGCTTGGACGGAAACCCCAGATAGAAACGACATCAACTACATCCCAGTCTACTGCGATGACCCTAGCGAGTTCAGCGCGCAAGCCAACGCAGACACCTACATCAACACCAACCTGCCCCTTGACGGCACTAGCACTATTGCTCAGAAACCGAACACTATTGCTGTGAACCCGATGTGCCCCCCAACTGGTCTTTTCTTAGCCTTAGGTGAAAGTAGACGCCACTACCACAACCCCACAGACCTCTACCACCCCGAATGGGCGTTTGCAGACGACCTCGAAGTCAAACACAGCTTCGTTATCGTGAGAGGCTCAGGAGACTGCACCGTAATCAGCGACGTTGTCAGGCTATACAATGAGGGGGTCAAGGAGCACGGTAAGGAGTCAGGTAAAATCCTAACCCACGTCTCGGGGAAACTTAGGAACCTTTTCCCTGAGGGCTCTAATGAAGATGAAATCGCAGAGGAAATAGCGGATTTTGGAAAATACATTAGAGACACCCTGGTAGAACACTTGAAAGTACTCATAGGAGAGACGTCGGCAAAGTGGACGGCAAATTTTCTGCTAGCACGTGTCGCACTTGCAGGGCTCGCAGGTCTTGAGGTTTTCCTTAGTTTGGTGGCGGCGGAGTGGAAGGATGGGGTTTTTAGGCTTAGGTCGGGTATGTTGACTGCTTGCCAGGCTCATGATTATTGTTACGACCTGATCCGCAGCGGGTTGCATCAAACCGTGTTAGAAGAAGGCCGTGGTGGGGATAAGAAAGACGGGGTCAGCGGTTGTGATGAAGTGTTGAAGCAGTTGTGGACTTCTTATTGCTGGACATTGGACTCGCCGCCCGATTTGATATGCCAGGTAGCGGTTGTTTATGGTTTCACTGCGGCGGTACGGCGATTCGCGAGTACGCCTCCTGCGGCTGGGATAGTTGTGTTGCGTAATTCCAAGACAGGCAAGTGCTTAACGAGCAAGTCAGAGCCTGCAAAGGTTGTTCAGGAGCACTGCCGGTTCAATGATAATCATAAGCCTAATGATGAGGATCAGTGGTTCCACGTGCTGCAAGCCGAGCCTTTCACTAACGCGGCGTCCGGCCCTACCGAGGCGGGCTATTTCTATGTTGTGCCTGCTAACGTGAACCCGTCTGCCAAGGAAACCTGGCAGAAGAGCGAAACCGACGCAGCGGGCGGCAAGTGCTTGTATGTTAGCAGCGTTACGAGTACTAAGGTTCGCGAGGGGAGCTGCATGGTGGGCGGCGTTCGTTTGAGTTCGCGGGTGTTCAAGCTTGTGAACACGTCTGTTGCCGATGAGTATGGGATCCGCTCAGTCTGGAATACTTGTTGGCAGCCTAAGGCTGGCGATGATGACGCTGAGACTGCTGCCGATGGAGTGTCCATAGTCAGTGTTTTGAATTCTTCGGGCTGCGACGCTGTTTTGCAGAGATGGCGTATTGAGCCTGTAGATCCGACGGCTGCTAGCCGGTGAGAACAGTTGATCGAGCAGAGTAAGGAGGAGTTCATGTTTAACAATAAGCGTTTCAAGGGAGTTTGGTGGGCGTGCGCAGCGCTCGCGGTGTTGCTGGTTGCTGGGTGCGTGTCTGCCGCCTCAGAGGAGTCGGGCGGAAGCGCACCCCCCGTTGATGGTAGTGGTGGTGGCGGTTCGGTGCCTCCCGTTTCGGATTCCCCCCCTTCTCCGTCGCCGGGCGGTGTTGCTACTACAGGTGTTGAGGAGAATGTTGTTGTGCAGGCGGGGGAAGAGAACGGCGTCGGAGGGGAGTCGCTTGAGCCGGTTGGCGGGGTTGTTTCTGTTGAAGTCAGTGTCAGTGAGGAGGGGTTGGGGAGGTTGAGGAGAGTGTTGGGGGAGGATAAGTTTGCGGTCGTGTTGGAAGATCTTGAGTGGCTGGCTGAGCTTGATGGGGTGAGCAGTGGGGTGTTGTTGGGTAGGTTGGCTGGGGAGAATGGGTTTCTTACTGAGGAGGGATTGGGTAGGTTAGCGGAGCGGAGAAGCGGGTGGAGGTTGGCGTCGGCGGCGCGGAGTTATAGTGAGGAGGTGTTGGCTGAGTACGCGAACGAAGGTGAGGAACAGATGGTTGGGCCTCGGGATACTGAGGTTTCGGGTGTTGATGGGCGGTTTGCTGATGAGTATTCGGATGAGAATATTGAGAGTTCCGCTTTGGTCGAGCGTGCTCAAGCGGGGCATGATAATCGGTTGTGGGAGGATAATGATCTTTCTACGCCTGTGGGGGCGTTTTGTTGGGCTGTCTTGCGTGTCAGGGAAATCGCGGATTGGAGGGGAATTGGGCTTAGGGGCGGGTTTCACCCTTGGCAGTCCCGTAACTTGAGAGTGTGGCATTTGGAGCGGGAGGTTGAGGAGCGGGGGATCGAGCTAGAATGGGAAACCCCGCCGCTGGACGCGGATCTTACGTTAAGGCGTGTTCTCTTAGAGGCGACCGCCCCGGAGATCAGAAGCGTGGTGTTCGGCCCTGGGTTGCCGTCGGTGCTGCGACCTGCGGCGGAGGCGTTGTACAGTGTTTACGACGAGTTGTTGGCCTTGCCTGTCCTCCGTGTGCGCCCCACGGTTGAGGAACTCTCCGGTTATGACCGTCTTCAAGACCTCGCAGAAGAAGAGATAGCCCAGATCTGGCCGGAAGAGTTAGAGTTCGATTACCGGGATGAGGACAACGCGAAATACTGGAACGCGATGGGTATGTTGCGAGACGATGAAGTCAGAGAGTTTCTCAACGCTGAGTGCAAACAGCGCCCAATGGAAAATCCTTGCTCGCCCCGGGAAGTGTCGGAGACAGACATTTGGGACAGTATAATCTGCAGCGATCAGGCTGAGTATTTGATGGAGGCTGGCCCTTTTTACTTCTGCCCTCTGTTCCATAAGGCGGACACCCGCGAAGTTGGGGCAGACCATTTATCGGAATGCACTGTCAATGAGGAAGCAGTAGAGCGTTACAAAGAGGTTATGGGCGAGTTTACGGAGCGTGAAGAAATGGGCAGATAGCGCGGGTGCTGAAATCGTTCACGACTACGCTGCCTGAAGCTGGGATAGTTGTATTGCGCAATTCGGAGACAGGCAAGTGCTTAACGAGCAAGCCAGAGCCCGCGAAGGTTGTCCGGGAGCACTGCCGGTCCAATGAGAGTCATAAGCCTAAAGATGAGGATCAGTGGTCACACGTGCTGCAAGCCGAACCTTTCCCCAACGCGGCGTCCGTCCCTACCGATGCGGGCTATTCTTATGTTACGTTGGCTAACGTGAACCCGGATGAGAAAGACTCTTGGAAGAAGAGCTTAAACAGTCAAAAAACCGAAGCTACGGCCAGCAGGTGCTTATATGCTAGCAGCGTTGAGGTTAGCAGCGCTTCGCGTCAAGCTGTTCAACCGAGTACTAAAGTTCGCGAGGGGAGCTGCATGGTGAGCGGCGCTCGTTCGAGTTCGCGTGTGTTCCAGTTTGTGAACACGTCTGTTGCCGATGAGTACGGGATCCGCTCAGTCTGGATGCTTGTTGGCAGCCTAAGGCTGGCGGGGACGACGCTGAGACAGCAGCCGACGGAGTGTCCATAATCAGTGTTTTTAGTGCTTCGGGTTGCGGCGCTGTTTGCAGAGTTGGCGTATTGAGCCTGTAGATCTGAATGTTATAGTTGGTAAGAGTAGTTGATCGAATAGAGAGAGCAAGGAGGAGTTTATGTTGAGCAGTAATTGTGTCAGGGGAGTTTGGTGGGCGTGCGCAGCGGCTGTTGTGTTGCTGGCTGCTGGGTGTGTGTCTGCTGCGTCGGAGGAGTCGGGTGGGGGCGCTCCCGCTTCGGGTGCTGGGGGGCGGGCAGCGCCTGTGTTGCCTTCTCTGCTTGATGGCGAGGCTGGTGGTGTAGATCCTGGTGGTTCTACTGCTGGGGGTGGTTCTGTTGGTGGTGGGGATGTTTCTTCGGTTTCGTCGACTTCTTCGACTTTGTTGGATGCTGCTTCTAGGTTGGATGCTGCTTCTACTTTTGGTAGTGAGGAGTTTAGGGATGCTCTGTCGTATGGTAGGCCTGATTTTAGTGGTTATTCTGATGAGACGATTGTTGCTTTGGCGTTTCATCATCGTGCGTTGTTGAGAGATGATCCGTGGGGTTTTGATTTGAATGATCTTTCTACGTCGTTGGGGGCATTGTGCTGGATTCGTTTTAATGCGTCTGTGATGGTGCCATTGGTGAGGGTTGGGCAATTTGTGCTGTCTCCCCTTTACGGTGCTGGTGGTAATTTGAGGGTGTGGCATTTGGAGCGTGAGGCTGAGGAGCGGGGGCTTGAGTTGTTTTGGGAGGGCGGGCCGGTGGATGATATGCTTACGTTAAGGCATGTGTTGCTGAAAGCCCGCGAACTGAGAGGAGTGGTGTTTGGTTCGGATCTGTTGCCGTTGCTGCGCCCGTTCGCTGAGGAATTGTATGTTTGGTTTGACGATCTTTGGGAGTTGCCTGTTGTTCGTGTCCGCCCGACCCTTGAGAAGCTTGCTTCAGGTAATAGCGGTTCGCCCTATCGCGGGCTTGAAGGGATTACCGAGGAAGAGATCGCTCGGATTTGGCCGGAAGAGTTCGAAATTGAACTGACAGATGAGAGTTATAAAGACTTCTATGAATTGCTTGAGCGGTTTGACGGTGAGGAGGTGGAGGGCTTGTTGGTTGCTGGCTGCGAGAATCGAGCAGATGACTGGTATGCGGGCGCTTGCCCTGCTTGGGTGGCGGATGTCTTACCGACTGATTGCCGAACCTGAGGAGATGTAGCCTGAGTGCCCGTTCGGCGGCTGCGCCTCTGAAGAGGGTAGCGGTTCGGATGATTGATTCTTGTTCGTTCGTATTCGTGTGGGCGTTCGCAGCGGCTGCTGTGTTGCTGGCTGCTGGTTGCGTGTCCGCTGCGTCGGAGGAGTCGGGCGGTAGCGCCCCTCCCGTTGATGGTAGTGGTGGAGGTGTTTCTGGTTCGGTGTCTTCTTCTTCGGATTTTCCTCCTTTTTCTCCGCCGGGTGGTGTTGGTACTACCGTAGTTGAGGAGGCTACTACTGCTGTTGTTCAGGTGGGGGAAGAGAACGGCGGCGGGGGGTCGTCTAGCGGGGTTGAGCCGCTTGGAGGGGTTGCTCCCGTTGAAGTTAATGTCAGCGAGGAGGGGTTGGAGAGGTTGAGGCGGGTGTTGGGGGAGGACAAGTTTGCGTCCGTGTTGGAAGCGGCTGAGCGGCTGGATGAGCCTGATTCGGTGGGGGTGGACGGTGGGGTGTTGTTGGGTAGGTTGGCTGGGGAGAGTGGGTTCCTCACTGAGGGGGGGTTGGGTAGGTTAGCGGAGCGGAGAAGCGGGGAGTATTTGGTATGGGCGGCGGATATTTATAGTGAGGAGGAGTTGGCTGAGTACGCGAACGAAAGCGAGGAACAGATGGCTGAGCCTTGGGCTATTGATGTTTGGGGTATTGATGTTTGGGATGTTGATGGGCGGTTCGCTGATGAGTATTCGGATGAGGATGTCAAGGGTTTGGCTTTTTATAAGCGTGCTGAGGCGGAGCTTGGTAACCGGTTGTGGGAGGATAATAGTCTTTCCACGCCTGTGGGGGCGTTTTGTTGGGCTGTCTTGCGTGTCAGGCACATAGAGGGTTGGACGGACACTGGGATTGGGAGCGGGTTCCGTCCTTGGCGGTCCCGTAATTTGTTTGTGTGGCATTTGGAGCGGGAGGCCGAGGAGCGGGGGATCGAGTTAGAGTGGGAGACCCCGCCGGTGGATGCTCGTGTGTTAAGGCGTGTCCTCTTAGAGGTGACCGCCCCGGAGGTTAGGAGCGTGGTGTTCGGCCCTGGGTTGCCGTCGGTGCTGCGCCCTGCGGCGGAGGCGTTGTACAGTGTTTACGAGGAGTTGTTGGCTTTGCCTGTCCGCCGCATCCGCCCCACCGTTGAGGAACTCTCCGCTTACCGCCGCCTTAGGGGCCTCGCAGAAGAAGAGATCGCTCAGATCTGGCCGGACGAGTTAGAACTAGATTACCGGGAGGATGACAAGGCGGAATACGATAAAGCGATGGGTATGTTGCGAGACGACGAAGTCAGAGGCGTTCTCAACGCTGAGTGCAAAGAACGCCCAGAGGAGAGCGCCTGCCCGCCCTGGGAAGCGCCGGAGACAGCCGTTCTGCTCAATGCGGAGTGCAACGATTTTAAGGATCTGTTAGAGGACATCGGCCCCCTTTATTCCTGCCCTCTTTTCTTTAAGGGCAGGAATAATGCGGAGGCGGACCTCATCGTGGACCTCGAATCTGGGGAATGCACTATCAATGAGGAAGCAGCAGAGCGTTTCAACGAGGTTATGGACGAGGTTATGGACGAACTTATGGAGCGTGAAGAAACGGACAGGTAGCGTTGACTTGCACTCTCCGCCTTCCCCCCAACGGCAGGGGATCCCCGTCGTTGAATACGAGATTCGCCTAATGATGAAGATCAGTGGGTTCCACGTGCTGCAAGCCGCACCTTTCACCAACGCGGCGTCCGGCCCTACTGAGGCGGGCTATTTTTGTGTTATGCTGGCGAACGTGAACCCGGCTGATAAGGAAACCTGGCAGAAGAGTGAAAACCAGGTAGCGGGCGGCAGGTGCTTGCATGTTAGCAGCGTTTCGCGTACTAAGGTTCGCGAGGGGAGCTGCATGGTAAGCGGCGCCCGTTCGAGTTCGCGTGTGTTCAAGCTTGTGAACACGTCTGCTGTTGATGAGTACGGGATCCGCCCAGTCGGGGACGCTTGTTGGCAGCCCGAGGCTGAGGCTAGCGGAGGACGATGTGCGACAGCAGCCGACGGAGTGTACATAGTCAGTGTCTCTAGCGCTTCGGGTTGCGGCGGTGTTTTGCAAGGTTTGCAAAGGTGGCGTATTGAGCCTGTGGATCCGGCGGCTGCTGGTCGGTGAGAATAGTTGATCGAACAGAGTAAGGAGGAGTTCATGTTTAACAGTAAGCGTGTCAGGGGAGTTTGGTGGGCGTGCGCAGTGGCGGTCGTGTTGCTGGCTGCTGGGTGCGTGTCCGCTGTTTCAGAAGAATCAGGCGGGAGCGTTCCTGCTTCGGGTGCTGAGGGAGTGCCTGTTGAGCTGTCTTTGGTTGATGGTGAGGATGGTGGTGCAGGGCTTGGTGGTTCTATTGCTGAGGGGGGTTCTGTTTCTAGTACTACTGTTTTGTCTTCGCCGTCTTCTACTTCTACTGTTTTGGTTGGTGGGGGTGAGTTGGGTGGTGGTGATGCCGGGGCTTCTGGGGTTGTCTTGGAGGATGTTTTGTCTGAAGAGGAGTTGGCGAAGTTGAGGAAAGTTTACACGGAGGAGGAGTTGGCGAAGTTGAGGGAGGTTTACACGGAGGAGGAGTTGGCGTGGTATGCGGAGGTTTTTACGGAGGAGGAGTTGGCGAGGTCGGAGATGCTGGATCGGTATGCTCAAGGGGGGTCTGCGCTGAAGGAGGATGATTCGCGAAGGATTTTGGAAGGGAGTTTTGGGAGGCCTGATTTTAGTGGGGCTTCGGATGAGTATTTAGCTGCTTTGGCGTTTCATTTGCGGGCGCAAGTGGATAATGATCCGTGGGCTATTGATAGTAATGATCGTTCTACGCCTGTAGGGGCTTTTTGCTGGGTTGTGTTAAAGGTGCGTATGGCTGTGTTGTCGTTTGAGACTTTTTTTATGTTTTCTCACCGTCAGATTGTGAGGTTGTGGCATGTAGAGCAGGAGGCAGCCGAGCGGGGGATTGAGTTGGCTTGGGGTACAGGTCCGGTGAGTTACAATCATTCGCTTGTGAGTGCTTTAAGGGAGGCGCTTTCCCCTGAGGTCAGGGAGAAGGTGTTTTCCCCAGACCTGCCGCAGGTGTTGAAACCTTGGGCGGAGGCTTTGTATGTTCTTCTGGAGGAGTGGGCGGCGTTTCCTGTTATCAATTTAGTCAGCGAGATGATCGGTAACCTTCTTTCCCCTGACGGGGGTCCGCCTTACCGCGGGTTTGAAGGGGTCACCGCGGAGGAACTCGCCAGTTACTGGCCAGAGGAGACAGAAGTAGAGTTGGGTGTTGAAGTAATCCCTGCTATCAATGCACTCTTGAGGGACATGGACAGCGAAGAAGTCCGGAACGTGGTAGACTCCGAGTGCAAGTTTCTTACAGGCGGTTGGATCGAGAATGCCTGCCCCCCCTGGGTGGCAGAGGTCCTCGACCGTATCCACTGTGAACTGCCGGAAGATGAGCCCAGATGGGGACGCCTCGCTGACTTGTATGAACCTGACTTGTATGAATAGTCGATCGAAGTCCTCGACGGTACCGTTGACGTGCCGCAGCGCTGCCCAGATTCAGGTTCATGATGCCCCCAGAGGGCGTGCACGGCCGCCATCCCTACCGAAGCGGGCTATTCTTATATTATGCTGGCGAACGTGAACCCGGGCTGAGAAGGAGGCTTGGAAGAAGAGTTTAAGCAGTCAAGAAACCGAAGTTGCGGCCAGTAGGTGCTTGTATGTCACCAGCGTTGAGGTTAGCAGCGTTTCTCGTCAAGCTGTTCAGCCGAGTACTAAGGTTCGCTAGGGGAGCTGCATGGTGAGCGGCGCTCGTTCGAGTTCGCGGGTGTTCAAGCTTGTGAACACGCCTGTTGCCGATGAATATGGGATCCGCTCAGCCTGGGATGCTTGTTGGCAGCCTAAGGCTGGCGGGGACTACGCTGAGGCTGCAGCCGATGGAGTGTCCATAGTCAGTGTTTCTAATGCTTCGGGTTGCGGCTCTGTTTTGCAAAGATGGCGTATAGAGCCTGTAGATCCGAATGTTATAGTCGGTGAGAGTAGTTGATCGAACAGAGAGAGCAAGGAGGAGTTCATGTTGAGAAGTAATCGTGTCAGAGGAACTTGGTGGGCGTGCGCAGCGGCTGTAGCGGTGTTGGCTGCTGGGTGTGTGTCTGCTGCGTCGGAGGAGTCGGGTGGGGGCGCTCCCGCTTCGGATGCTGGGGGGCGGGCAGCGCCTGTGTTGCCTTCTCTGGTTGATGGTGAGCCTGGTGGTGTAGATCCTGGTGGTTCTACTGCTGGGGGTGGTTCTGTTGGTGGTGGGGATGTTTCTTCGGTTTCGTCGACTTCTTCGACTTTGTTGGATGGTGATTCTATTCTTAGTGAGGAGTTTAGGGATGCTCTGGCCTATGGTAGGCCTGATTTTAGTTATTATTCTGATGAGACGATTCTTGCTTTAGCGTTTCATCATCGTGCGTTGTTGAGAGATGATCCGTGGGGTTTTGATTTGAATGATCTTTCTACGTCGTTGGGGGCATTGTGCTGGATTCGTTTTAATGCGTCTATGATGGTGCCATTGGTGTGGGTTGGGCAATTTGTGCTGTCTCCCCTTTACGGTGCTGGTGGTAATTTGAGGGTGTGGCATTTGGAGCGTGAGGCTGAGGAGCGGGGGCTTGAGTTGTTTTGGGAGGGCGGGCCGGTGGATGATATGCTTACGTTAAGGCATGTGTTGCTGAAAGCCCGCGAACTGAGAGGAGTGGTGTTTGGTTCGGATTTGCCGCTGTTGCTGCGCCCGTTCGCTGAGGAATTGTATGTTTGGTTTGACGATCTTTGGGAGTTGCCTGTTGTTCGTGTCCGCCCGACCCTTGAGAAGCTTGCTTCAGGCAATAGCGGTTCGCCCTATCGCGGGCTTGAAGGAATAACTGAGGAAGAGATCGCTCGGATTTGGCCGGAAGAGTTCGAAATTGAACTGACTGATGAGAGTTTTAAAGACTTCTTTGAATTATCGGAGCGGTTTGACGGTGAGGAGGTGGAGGGCTTGTTGGTTGCTGGCTGCGAGAATCGAGCAGATGACTGGTATGCGGGCGCTTGCCCTGCTTGGGTGGCGGATGTCTTACCGACTGATTGCCGAACCTGAGGAGATGTAGCCTGAGTGCCCGTTCGGCGGCTGCGCCTCTGAAGAGGGTAGCGGTTCGGATGATTGATTCTTGTTCGTTCGTATTCGTGTTCACCGCCGGGAGGGCGGGGTGCAAACTTACACAATTATGGATGACCCTGTGTCTATTGCCCGTACTTGGGTGAGCGCGCTTGGGGGCTCGCCCGGGGGCGCTTCTTGGCAGCCTGAGGCTGGCGAGGGCGCTGCTGCGACAGCAACCGGCGGAGTGTACGTAGTCAGCGTCTCTAGCGCTTCGGGTTGCGGCGCTGTTTTGCAAAGGTGGCGTATCGAGCCTGTGGATACGCCTGCTATAGTTGGTGAGAGTAGTTGATCGAACAGAGAGAGCAGGGAGGAGTCCATGTTTAACAATCAGCGTGTCAGGGGAGCTTGGTGGACGTGCGCAGCCACTGCTGTGTTGCTGTCTGCTGGGTGCGTGTCCGCTGCCTCAGAAGAATCGGGCGGAAGTTCCCCTGCTTCGGATGGTAGTAGTGGCGCTGGCGGCAGTTCGGCGCCTCCCGCTTCAGATTCTCCCCTTCCGTCGCCGGGCGGTGTTACTACTACTGGTGTTGAGGAGAATGTCGTTGTTCAGGAGGGGGAAGAAAACGGAGGAGGGGAGGTGTCTAGCGGCGTCGAGTCGCTTGAGCCGCTTAGCAGGGTTGTTACCGATGAGGTGGGGGTTAGCGAGGAAGGGTTGGAGAGGTTGAGGAGAGTGTTAGGGGAGGACAAGTATGCAGCTGTGTTGGAAGAAGCTGAGTCGCTGGGTGCCTCTGAGTCGTATCATCCTGAGCTTGTGGCAGCGGACAGTGGGGTGTTGTTGGGTAGGTTGGCTGGGGAGAACGGGTTCCTCACCGAGGAGGGGTTGAGTAAGTTAGCGGAGCGGAGAAGTGGTGAGGATTTGGCGAGGGAGGCGTATGCTTATAGTGAGGAGGTGTTGGCTGAGTACGCGAACGAGAGCGAGGCACAGATGGCTCGGCCTCTGGATATTGATGTTTCGGATTTTGAGGGGCGATTCGTTGATGAGTATTCGGATGAGGATGTCAAGGCTTATGCTTTTTATGAGCGTGCTGATGCGGAGCGTGATAACCGGGTGTGGGAGCGGTTGTGGGAGGAGAATGATCGTTCCACGCCTGTGGGGGCGTTTTGTTGGGTTGTCTTGCGTGTCAGGCACATCGAGAGTCGGACGGACACTGAGATTAGGGATGGGTTTCGCCCTTGGGCGTCCCGTAACTTGAAGGTGTGGCATTTGGAGCGGGAGGCCGAGGAGCGGGGGATCGAGTTAGAATGGGAAACCCCGCCGCTAGACGCGGATCGTGTGTTCAGGCGTGTTCTCTTAGAAGCGACCGCTCCGGAGATTAGAAGTGTGGTGTTCGCCTCGGGGTTGCCGTCGGTGCTGCGCCCTGCGGCGGAAGCGTTATACAATTTCTACGATGAGTTGTTAGCTCTGCCCGTCCGCCGTATCCGCCCCACGCTAGAAGAACTCTCCGGTTATCGCCGTCTGAGTGATCTCACAGAAGAAGCGATCACGCAGATCTGGCCGGAAAGACTCGAAATAGATTACCGAGAGGAGGACAAGGAGAAATACAAGAACGCGATGGATGTGTTGCTAGGCGATGAAGTCAGAGAGATTCTCAACGCTGAGTGCAAAGAACGCTTCCCGGAGTTGGAGAGCGCCTGCCCGCCCTGGGAAGTGCCGGAAACAGCCGAGATGCTCAGTATATGGTGCGGCGGCGACGGTATGTTAGGTATGTTTGAAGACATTGAGGATGACATTAGGGAGGAAATTGAGGATATATTGGAGGGCATTGACGGCCCCATTGAATCCTGTCCTCTTTTCTATGCCCGCGAAGCCAGTTACGAAGAGCGCCAATCGGAATGTACTGTCAATGAGGAAGCAGAGGAAGCATTAGAGCGTTTCGGCGAGCTTCTGGAGCGTTCTGAGGAGTTGAAGCGTGCTGAGTTTGTTGACGGGGTTGTTTCCGCTGAAGGGGTGGAGAGGTTGAAGAGAGTGTTAGGGGAGGAGAAGTATGCGGACGTGGTGGACGCGGCTGAGCAGTGGGATGTGCCTGAGTTGTTGGGTAGATTGGCTGGGGAGAATGGGTTTCTTACTGAGGAGGGGTTGGGTAAGTTAGCGGAGCGGAGAAGTGGTTGGGATTTGGCGCGGGCGGGCGGTTATAGTGAGGAGGAGTTGGCTGAGTACGCGAACGAGAACGAGGAACGGATGGCTGGGCCTCGGGATACTGAGGTTTTAAATTATTATGATGGGCGGTTCGCTGAGGAGTATTCGGATTACGATGTCAAGGGTTTCGCTTTTGGCGTGCGTGATCAAGCGGAGTATGATAACAGGTTGTGGGAGGATCATGATCTTTCCACGTCTGTGGGGGCGTTTTGTTGGGCTGTCTTGCGTGTAAAACACATCGTGAGTTGGCACTGGACGGAAACTGGGATTGGGATTGGGAATGGGTTTCGCCCTTGGCAGTCCCGTAACTTGAGGGTGTGGCATTTGGAGCGGGAGGCCGAGGAGCGGGGGATCGAGTTAGAATGGGAAACCCCGCCGGTGGACGCGAATCGTGTGTTCAGGCGTGTCCTCTTGGAAGTGACCGCCCCGGAGATCAGAAGCATGGTGTTCGACTTGGGGTTGCCGTTGGTGCTGCGCCCCGCGGCGGAGTTGTTGTACAGTATTTACGACGAGTTATTAGCCTTGCCTGTTCGCCGCATACGCCCCACTGTTGAAGAACTCTCAGCTTATCCCCGTCTTCAAGACCTTACAGAAGAAGAGATCGCTCAGATCTGGCCGGAGGAGTTAGAAATAGATTTTCGCGAGGAGGACGAGGCGAAATACAGGAACGCGTTCCCTGTACTCGGGAGGATATGCAGAAATGATCGTTAGGATGTGCAGAAATGATCGTTCCAACCCCACTCTTTCCTTTAAGGCAGACACCCGCGAAGCCAGGGTTACGAGGACTGCTGATGATAGTATTTCACCGCGAGCGGGAGTAGGTTTTTGGCCGCCGACTACGACGTTGCGGTGATCGGCGCCGGAATCGTCGGCCTGGCGGTCGCTCGGTCGCTAGCCGAACGGCTACGCGGCGTTGACTTGTGCGTCATTGAGAAAGAAAGCCGGGTTGGGTGCCATCAGACCAGTCATAACAGCGGCGTGCTGCACAGCGGCCTTTATTACCCTCCCGGTTCGCTCAAGGCAGACTTGTGTGTCAAGGGGCGCTTATTGATGACGGAGTTCTGCGAAGCCGAGGGAATACCTCTTAGGCGTTGCGGCAAGGTGGTGGCGGCCGCCGACGCCGCCGAGATCTCTCGGTTGGAGGAGCTCCGGCGCCGAGCCTTAGCCAACGGCTTGGACGGGGTGCGCTTACTAAGAAGTGGGGAACTCAGGGAGATTGAACCGCACGCCGCCGCTAAGGCAGGACTCTATGTGCCTGATACCTCGGTGGTTGATTTCAGGGCGGCGGCGGAGCGCTTAGCAGCGGCGCTGGCCGGCGATCTTTTCCGGAACAGCCCGCTGGAGAGCGTGAAAGCGTGGAAGAGCGGCTCCCAAGTGCACCTGACGGCAGGCGGGAAGTCCGTCAGTGCTCGGCTTTTAGTGAACTGCGCGGGCTTGCACTCCGACAAGGTGGCCCGCCTCGCCGGACTTGCCCCGCCAGTTCAGATCGTCCCCTTCCGCGGTGAGTATTACCGACTCAGCGACCGGGCAGCCCCCTTGGTCAAGGCGTTGATATATCCGGTGGCCGATCCGACGTTCCCGTTCTTGGGCGTTCACTTCACCCGACGGGTTGACGACGTCGTGGAGGTCGGCCCCAACGCCGTAGCGGCCCTAGGGCGCGAGCACTACAGAGGCCGTCGTCCCGTCCTAGCGGACGTGCGCGAAATGCTCGGCTACGGAGGCTTCTGGCGGCTGGCAGGCAGGCACTGGAGAGCCGGAGCGGGGGAGGTCTTGCGCTCCCGCTCCCGGCGGATGTACGCCCGTTCCGCTCGGGTTCTGCTGCCGGAGGTGAGGCACGACGACCTGTTGCCTTCGGGCGCTGGCGTGAGGGCGCAGGCGGTTCGTCCAGACGGCAGGCTCGTTGACGACTTCCTGATTGAGCAGTCGCCCGGATGCCTTCATGTCTTGAACGCGCCTTCGCCGGCGGCCACGGCTTCGCTGGCTATTGGCAGGTACGTTGCCGCTCTGGCGGCGTCCCGCCTGTCTCGCTGAGCGTTGGGTGTCTCTCGGCGGGCGCGGGACGGGGGCGGGCCAGGGGACGCGGGACGGGGGAGCGTCGGCGGGCGCGGGGTGGAGGGGGAGCGGGTCGAGGGGGCGCGGCCAGGAGAGCGGGGGGAGCGGGGCGCGGGCCGCGGGCAGGGGCCGCGGGACGGGGCGGCGTGGAGCGGCGTTAGCAGGGCCGAGGGAGCGGAGTGGAGTAGCTTGGGCGTCGGTGAAATTGTCGCGGGATCGGTTTAAGGAACTGGTGGAGGAAGCCATCGATCACATCCCCGATGAGATCTGGGATTGTGTTGACAACCTCGCCGTCTTCGTGGAAGACGAATCTGACGAAGAGCCTGGCCTGCTCGGTCTTTATGAAGGCATCCCGCTGACCGATCGGGAGGGCTATTCCGGGATGATTATGCCTGACCGCATATTCATCTACCGCAACCCCATTTGCGCCCTCTCCGAGGAGGAGTCGGAAGTGATCCGACAGATACACGTGACGGTGGTTCACGAGGTCGCACACCACTTTGGAATATCCGACGAACGGCTGGAAGAATTGGGTTACGACTGAAGTCCGGACAGACGCCGGCCTGCGCGAGCCCGGACGTCTGCGCAAGTTACTATTTTCCTGTGTCCTTCCCCCCTGAAATGTTTTCCGAAGGCGAGGAGGCGGTTGTTGAGATCAGACCTCACTGGACTTACCTGAGCGGGCCTGTGTTCGTCTTCCTGCCGTCCTTGGCGGTGATGATTGCGGTGGTGCTGCTGACGCCGGAGGGCTGGAACGGGGTCGTCAGGGCCGTGATCCTGGCGCTGGGCATCGCCCAGTTCGTGACGGCCGCCGCTATCAGCGTGCTGAGGTTCTTAAAGTGGATGAGGACGCGCTTGATATTCACCAATCTTAGAGTCGTCTATTGGAGCGGCTCGTTGCGTCCGAGCGGCATCCAACTCGACCTGCGCAAGATCGCCCGACTGAGGGCGTTTCAGTCCGCCTGGGGTCAGGTGCTGGGGGTGGGCGACCTCTACGTCCACTCGGTAGTGGGTGGGCACGTTCGGAGATTTTCCTACATTCCCCGTCCGAAGAAGATCCAGCAAGAGGTGCAGCGACTCCAGCGGCGGGCGCCGGAGCATCGGAAAATCAGATCTGAGTGAGCGCCCAAGGGGTTGTCGGGTTCCAGGGAGGAGCCCGCAGGAGGCGGGACGCCGGGGCGGCCCCGGGAGTTGGTAGGGATCGCCGGGAGTTGCGGCGGCAGAGTATCCCCGCGCCTTCAATAGCCTGATTTTGATGGCCACGCTGGTTTGCTTTCACGCCCATCCCGACGACGAGGCGATCGCTACGGGGGGGACGATGGCCGCCGCCGCGGCGGCGGGACACAGGGTGGTGCTGGTACTGGCCACGCGCGGCGAGTTGGGGGAACAGAGGCCCGGAGTGGTGGACCCTGGTTGCGAACTGGGACTCTGGAGAGAGAGGGAGACCTGGCGGGCGGCGGAAGTGCTTGGCTGTCGTCGGGTGGTGTTCCTGGGTTACCGTGATTCTGGAATGGCAGGCACTCCGAGCACCGAACTCCCCGACGCGTTTTGCCGCGTGGACATCGAATCCGCAGCGAAGCGTCTAGCCGCTGTCCTGAAGAGCGAGCGGGCGGACGTACTCACCACTTACGATCCGCACGGCGTGTACGGGCACCCCGATCACGTTGCCGTTCACAAGGTGGGCGCTCGGGCTGCCGAACTGGCCGGTACGCCCAAGGTCTTCTGGGCAACCGCCGACAGGGACTTCCTGCGCGAACGCGCCCAGGTAGACGAGGAGCTGGCCGAGAAGGTGGGAGACGAAGGCATAGAAGCGGTCACGGACGTTGAATTCGGTCTGCCTGCGAGGGAGATAACCCACCGCATTGACGTTCGCCGGTTCGCGTCCGCCAAGCGGGCGGCCATGCAGGCGCACGCCAGCCAGATCGATCCGGAGTCCTTCTTCCTGTCGCTTTCGGAGGAGTCGTTCGAGGAGACCTTCGGCTGGGAGTGGTTTGTGCTCGCCGCCTGTGCGGGAAGCGCCCGTAGCGGAGCGTTCAAGACCGACCTCTTTGAATAGGTTGAGGTCGGGGTCTTAGGCGGTGAGAGGAGAGATTCCTTTGGGGAAGGATCGGAGTTGAGCGTGCTGAGGGAGATTCATACTCACTTCGCCGGGCTGGTGATCGTCGGCAACGGAATGGCAGGGGCGTGGTCTCTGGCGGCTCACTGGGTGGACGCTTTGCGTCTGCGTTCTCTTTGGTGGTTTGTCGTGTTGGCGCAGAGTTTGTTGTTCGTTCAGGCGGGATTGGGGGTGGGGTTGGTGACCGACGCCGACGCTCCACTGGAGGGTTTTCACATGTTCTACGGATTCTTGACCCTGGCGTGCGTAGCTATCTTGTTCGGATACCGCTCCGGAATGAAGCGGTGGCGTTATCTCCTCTACGGGTGGGGAGGCCTTTTTTTGATGGGGTTGGCTATACGGGCGACGCTCGTGGGCTGAGTGAGTTGAAGGAAGAGGGGGGGGGGGGCGTTCGCAACTGCGCCGCGCATGAAGAACTCGGCTCGGGTTGGCGGAGCGTTTGAACCTTCGTGCGCGGCGCAGCGCGGCGTCGGGTTTAGGTGGGAGTCAGTTCTGGGACTCCTCTAGGGCGCCCGCAGAGCCGTCTGCAGAAGAGGCGGCGCCCACGGGGATCTTGCGGGGCTTGGCCTCTTCAGCTAAGGGGAGTTTTACCTTTAGTACTCCGTCAAGGTAGTCGGCTGTTACCCGGTTGGGGTCCAGCTCGCTGCCGAGCTGCATGTGGTATTTGAACTCTCCGTGAGAGCGCCCTGCCTTGATCGTCTCGCCCTCGTGTGCCTGCTGGCGGCGCCGTCCAGAAATCTCCAGACTGCGTCCTGACACTGTGAGGTTGATGTCGTCGGGGTTCAGCCCTGGCAGGTCGATGAGGACTTCCACCCTGTCCTCCAGGCGGTGGACGTCGTATTCGGCGGGGAAAACCCCGTCGAGTCCTGTCCAACTCCGGCGGGGTGAGCCGAGCGACAGGAGGAGGTTCTCCAAGTTGAGGCTGGGGGTCAAGGGTCTTAAGAACATACTTTGGCTCCTTTCTTGTGTTTTTTGCTTGATGTTCAATTGAGTCAACGAAGGAACCTGACGTTTTATTCCGACAGTAGAAATTTCCGCTGACGGCGGAGGGCGAAGGGGCAGTCAGTGAGAGGTCTGCGCGGGCGGCGAGAGGTTACGCCCCCGGGTTTGGCGAGGGGGCCGAGACGAGGGCGCGGCGACTGGCGAGAGGCGGGTGGCGAGGGGTTTGTGTCGGCTGGCGGGCGGCGGGTGGCGAGGGCCGCGGCGACCGGCGGGCGATTGAGGAGGGCGCCCGCCGAGAGGGGCGCCCGCTAGTCAGTTGTCAACTGGTCAGTTGAGCAGCAGCCGTTCCAGCCGTTCCAGTTCCTGCCAGAGGTGTTCGGGAAGGCGGTCGCCGAACGACTCGTAGTGAGAACGAATGAGTTTCGTCTCGTCTTTCCAGGCTTCGGCGTTCACCTGCAGGAGTTCGTTAAGGTCGTCAGCGGGCAGAGAAAGCCCGGAGACGTCTAGGTCGTCGGCGGCAGGGAGGCGGCCCAGCGGCGTCTCCACGGCGTCCGCTGCGCCTTCCACCCGTTCGATTATCCAGCGCAGCACGCGGGAGTTCTCGCCAAAGCCGGGCCAGAGGAAACGTCCGTTGCTGCCTCGCCGGAACCAGTTGACGCAGAAGATCTGAGGGAGCAACTCCGGGTCGCTCCGCTCGCCCATCTCCAGCCAGTGGCTCATGTAGTCGCCCATGTGGTAGCCGCAGAAGGGGCGCATGGCGAAGGGGTCAAAACGCACCCGCCCAACCTCGCCTACGGCCGCGGCAGTGGTCTCCGAACTGAGTATCGAACCCATGAACACCCCGTGGCGCCAATTGCGGGCGGCCGTCACCAACGGCCCCACGTTCGCCCGTCTGCCTCCGAAGACGATCGCTGAAAGCGGCACGCCTTCGGGGTCGTCCCACTCGGGCGCAATTGACGGGCACTGGGCGGCGGGGGCCGTGAAGCGGGCGTTGGGATGCGCGGGCGGCTCCTCATCCTTCGACGTCCAAGGCTCGCCCTTCCAGGAAACGACGCCCGCGGGTGGGTGGGTGCTGAGACCTTGCCACCAGACGTCGTCCTTGGGGGTCAGCGCCACGTTGGTGAAGATGCAGTTCTCTTTTAGCGCTCTGAGGGCGTTCGGATTCGTCTCCTCAGAGGTGCCTGGGGCTATGCCGAAGAACCCGTTTTCGGGGTTAATCGCCCGCAGCCGGCCGTCTTTGCCGAAGCGAAGCCAGGCGATGTCGTCTCCCAGGGTCTTCACCTTCCAGCCAGGCAGAGTAGGGATCATCATCGCCATGTTGGTCTTGCCGCAGCCCGACGGGAAGGCCGCCGCCACGTAGTGCTTGCGTCCGCTCGGCGACTGGGCGCTCAGGATGAGCATGTGTTCGGCCAGCCACCCTTCGTCTCTGGCCATCACGGAGGCGATTCTCAGCGCCAGGCACTTCTTGCCCAACAGGGCGTTGCCGCCGTAGCCGGAGCCGAACGACCAAATCTCGCGGGTCTCGGGGAAGTGGGCGATGTAGCGGTTGTCGGGATTGCACGGCCACGCAATGTCGGATTCCCCGTTGACTAGAGGCGCCCCCACCGAATGGACACAGGGGACGAACGTGTCGTCTTCGTTCAGGTTGGCTAGAACGCCTCCGCCCATGCGGGTCATGATTCTGGAGTTCACCACTACGTAGGCGGAGTCGGTGAGCTGCACCCCGACTCGGGAAAAGCGCGAGCCCAGAGGCCCCATGCTGAAGGGCACTACGTACATGGTTCGCCCCCGCATGGCGCCTCGGTAGAGCTCAAGCATCTCCGATTTCAGGGCGTCAGGGTCGCGCCAGTTGTTGGTCGGGCCGGCGTCGGCGGGGGAGCGGGAGGCTATGAACGTCCGGTTTTCTACCCTGGCGACGTCTGCAGGGTGAGAGTTTGCCAGGAAACTCCTCGGACGGAGGTCGGGGTTGAGCCTGCGGAATGTGCCCAGGGTTGCCAGAAGGCTGCACAGCCGCTCGTTCTCGTTCTCGCTTCCGTCGCAGAAGTGCACGTCGTCGGGCTGCAGGACGGCTTTCCACTCCGACACCCAGCGGTGCAGGTCGCGCCCTGGGATGCCGCCCTTTCGGCTCACGGCTTCAGAGAGGGTCGGTTCAGCGCTCATCGGCATGGGCCTTCAGGGGGGATTGGATCGGGGCGTGGATGCAGTTCATGTGTTCGTGTTCTTTCGAGTATGGGGCTGTAGGGGGGGTAGGGAGTTCGGGGGGTGGGGTGGTAAGAGGGCGCTTTAATCTAGGGTGCGGCGGGGAGGGGGTGCGGGAGGACGCCAATCGGGAGCGGCGGCCTACAGCAGGTGGGGAGGAGTGCCCATGTCGATCTCGCTTCCCAGACGCAGTGCGGTGGCCATTCCCTCTTCGTTGAGGTCGAAGATGACGCGCTGGCCTTGACGTAGAAATCTGAACATCGAGTCCTTCAGGGCGCCCGCTGCGAGTTCGATTTCCACGAAGTCTGTGTCGCGCATTATCACCCCGTCGCCTGAGACAGGGTCGAAGGATTTAACGACTCCTTGCATTGCCCTCCTAGTTTAGGATTTGCCGGTTCGGCTTCGGCGGGGAGGTTCCGGCTGAACATCCCGCCCGCCGCCCTTCGTTGGACTTCGCTGGAAGCGTCGGCCAGCCCTCGTGCTCTATAATCTGCGCAAATGCCGGCCATTGCCCACCTGGACGTTCACCACTTGGATCTGGCTATGCGCCGCTACCACGAAGCGTTGACGGAGCACAGAGACTACCTGAACTCCCTCAACGTTTACCCGGTGCCCGACGGCGACACGGGTACCAATATGCGGCTCACCCTCAAGGAGGTGACCGAGGCGCTGGACGCTCTGACCGAACATGAGGCGTCCCCTCCTCCGCTGGCTGAGGCGTGCGAGGTCATCGGCAGGGCGTCGTTGAACGGCGCTAGGGGCAACTCGGGGGTCATTCTCTCGCAGATACTCAGGGTTCTCACCGCCAAGTTGGCCGAGGCGTCCGCCGCCGACGCTGAGAGCTTGGCTGCGGCGCTGCTCTCGGCGTCGGAGGCGGCTTACGGAGCGGTTCTGCGCCCGGTCGAAGGGACGATCCTGACTGTGATGCGTCACATAGCAGCCGACGCTGCGGAGTCCTCGGCTGACGGGGCGTCCTTGCTGGAGATGCTAGAGAGCGCGCAGAGGGCGGGGCGGGAGAGCCTGGAGCGGACACCTGACCTGCTTGAAGTGCTGAAGTTGGCCGGAGTGGTGGACGCGGGCGGGGCGGGGCTTCTGTTGATGCTTGATGCGTTCCTGAGCGCGCTGGACGGACGGGCGCTGCCGGAGGCCCCTGTCGCAGCGGAGACGAAAGCCGCAGGCGCTCACGCTCACGAAGCCTCTTCGGGCGGCGGGATTTCCAGCGATGAAGCCTCGGTGGCCGACCTTCGTTATGAAGTCATGTTCCTGCTTGAGAGCGACGACGAACGCGTTGAGATCTTCAAGAGGCGCTGGAAGGAGGTGGGCGATTCCATAGTGGTAGTGGGCGGGGGCGGCCTCTGGAACTGCCACATACACACGGACGAGATCGGAGCGGCCATAGAGGCCGGTGTTGAGGCTGGCCGCCCGAGGCGGATAGAAGTCACCGACCTGCACGACCAGGTGGCTCACACCGAGCACGTGGCCGCTCCGGAGCGGACGGCGAGCGGCGTGGTGGCGGTGGCGGCGGGCGACGGGGTGAGGCGGATGTTCGAGGCGCTCGGCGCAGAGGAAGTCGTCTTGGGGGGGCAGACGATGAATCCGTCGGCGGCTGCCTTGAAGGAGGCGGCGGAGCGTCTACTGGCCGAGGAGGTGATCGTCCTCCCCAATAACAAGAACATCGTCGCCGTGGCTGAGCAGGTCAAGGAACTGACCGACAAGAAGGTGGAGGTCGTGCCCGCAGCGAGCATCCCGGAAGGGTTGTCGGCGATGCTGTTTTTTGATCCTGCCGGCAGCGCGGACGCCAACCGGGAGGCGATGAGCGCCGCGGCTGAGACGGTCGTCTACGGGGAAGTCACCCGGGCAGTGAGAGACGCCAAGACGCCTGCGGGCGACATCCGCGAGGGCGACTTTATGGGTATAGCTGCCGAAGGCGTGGAGGTGGTGGCCTCCGGCCCGGCTGAGGCGGCGAGCCGGCTGCTTGAGAAACTCGTGAGACCTCAGCACGAACTAGTGACCTTGGTGGAGGGCGCCGAGGCCACCGAGTCAGACACGGCTGCAGTGCGCGGTTGGCTGGAAGAGAATCGTTCCGGGGTGGAACTGGACGTTCACGACGGGGGGCAGCCGCTCTACCACTACTACATAGGCGTTGAATAGCTGACACCTCCCGCCGCCCCCGCCGCCCCCCTGACTTGCCGCGACCTGGCGGAAATACCGCTGCGGAAACTGGAGAGCGTGAGACGGCGGCGTCTGGCGGACGGGCTGGAATTGTTGGGCTTGACGAACGTCTGGGACTTGCTTACCCACTACCCGAGACGTCACATAGACCGCAGGCGCGAAGCAACGATTGTTGAATTGCCCGTGGGGGAGGAAGGAACGCTCCTAGTGGAGGTGACGAAGGTCCGCCTAGTCCCTCCGAAGCCGGGCGGGCGTAGGAGGGTAGAGGTGGATGTGAAGGATGGAGAAGGCGGGCGTATGCAGTGCACCTTCTTCAACCAGTCCTGGCGGGAGCATCAACTGAAGCCGGGGATGGAGATGACCATCTACGGGAAGATGGCGATCTACTCGCGACGAAGGCAGATGGTGAACCCCGTCGTGGATCTCCTAGGAAACCGCACCCTGCGCATCATTCCGGTCTATCCGCAGTCGGAACGGGCTGGCGTGTCTTCCTGGGACGTCGCCTCGGCGATTGAAGAGGTACTGCGCCGCTGCGATCTGCGGGGGATCTCCGACCCCGTGCCGCCCCCGACGCTAAAGAAGTACGGCCTCTGCGGCAGGGGGGAGGCGTTCCGTTTTTATCACACTCCGGAGAATTTTGAGGAAGTGGCGGCGGGGCGCAGGCGTCTGGTCTTTGATGAACTGCTGAGGATGCAGCTCTTCCTGGCTCTTCGCAGGCAGGAGTACAACTCCGGTCGAGGCGTCCGTCACTGCTTTAGCAGGGATGTTCTGGGGCGGTTCCGGGAAAGTCTTCCTTTTGCGTTGACCGATGTCCAGAGCCAGGCCGTCGAGGAGATTCTCAGAGACATGGCCACAGATGCCCCCATGCAGCGCCTGCTGCACGGAGAGGTGGGTTCGGGCAAGACGGTCGTGGCGCTCATCGCCATGCTGGCGGCTGTTCAGGGCGGTCGGCAGGCCGCTCTCATGTCGCCCACGGAGGTGCTGGCTGAGCAGCACTTCGCCAACCTCACTCGTCTGCTGGAGGACGGGGCGGGCGCTTCGGAGGAGATGGGTCGTTGGGCGTTGCGGATCGCTGACGAAAGGGTGTTTTTGGAACTGCTGACCGGTCGCAGCCGCCCGATTGACCGACGCGAGACGCTCGCCGGTCTGGCTTCGGGCGAGGTGGGAATGGTGGTGGGCACTCACGCTCTCATTTCCGAAGGCGTGGAGTTCAAGGCGCTCGGACTTGTGGTGATTGACGAGCAGCATCGCTTCGGAGTGGAGCAGAGGGCATCGCTGCGCTCTAAGGGCGACTCGGGCGGCACCCCCGACGTGCTGGTTATGAGCGCAACGCCCATTCCCCGCACGGCGGCCTTGACTGTCTACGGCGACCTCGACGTCTCTAAGCTCGACGAGATGCCGACGGGCAGAGCGGGTGTAACCACCGAAGCGGTTCCGTCGTTGAACGAGGCGGGCAGAGTCTGGGAGCGTCTGAGATCGGAGGTTTCAGCCGGGCGGCAGGCTTACGTGGTGTGTCCAGTCATTGATGAGTCGGAGCAGTTGGAGACGGCGTCGGCTACGAAGGTCAGATCCGATTTAGAAAGGGGTGAACTCTCCGGTCTGCGGCTGGGTCTTCTGCACGGGCGCGTGCCTTTGGCCGACAGAGATCGGGTGATGACCGGTTTCCGCGAAGGGGAGATTGACGTGATGGTGGCCACGACCATGATTGAGGTGGGTGTGGACGTCCCTAACGCCTCTGTGATGGTGATCCTCGGTGCTGAGCGCTTTGGCATCGCTCAACTCCACCAACTGCGGGGGCGAATAGGACGCGGCGCCTACCCGGGTTGGTGCTTCTTGGTGAGCGGAGACCCGACAGGGACGTTGGATCTGGGTCTGGACGACTGCGAGGCTTCTGCGGAGAACCCCCGCATCAAGGCGCTGGTGGACACCACGGACGGGTTTGAGCTGGCTGAGACCGACCTGGAGATTCGCGGCGAAGGGACGCTCATGGCCAAACGCCAGACGGGGCGGAGTGATCTGAAACTGGCTTCCCTGAGGAAGGACAAGGACTGGGTGCTCAGAGCTAGAAAGGAAGCCCGGGCGCTCGTGGACGGCGGGCCGCTGTCGCCTGAGTTGAGCGGCGAACTGGATGTATACCTTGCGGAGGGTGACCCTGAATTCCTGGAGAAGACTTGATGGTTGGAGGGCGGCCATGTCCCCCCGCCGGCGGGTGGTTGGTGTGCTGCGGGTGGCGGTCGGTCGGTGTGCTGCGGGCAGTTGGGGGGGGTAGGAAATAAGAAGTGAGCGGAAGCGAGGATCAGTGAGGATGGAAGTACGGAAAGGATGAGCACGAAAGCCCTCAAGGCCAGCGAACTGGCGCGCCTAGGCGAGATTCGGCGCGTAGGAACGGAGAGATGCGAAGAGATGACCCGAACGCTCGCGGCAGCGTTCGCCGAGGACCCTTTCACCGTGTGGTTCTTCGGCGGCCATACACCAGAAGCCGAAGAGGCGGAGGAATGGTGGAGTTTCCTTTTGAATCATGCTCCGGAAGGAAGCGAATACCACGTGAGCGGCGACCTTTCAGGGGTGGCCGTGTGGCATCCCCCTGGACGCTCCGCCGCCGAGGCGGGGTCTTCGCGGGCGTTTAGGAAACTAATCGAGAAACTCCAGGGGGAGCGGGCTGAGCGGATTTTGAACGTCTTCAGAGCCATCTCAAGCCGTAAACCCGACCAGGATCACTGGCATCTGGCAGTGCTTGGGGTATCTCCAGAGAGACAAAACAGGGGCATGGGAAAGAGGCTCGCGGCTCCGATGCTGGCCCGCTGCGACGGGAAGGGGGTGCCCGCCTACCTGGAGTCGAGCAACCCCGTCAACGTGAGGTTTTACGAGGGGTTGGGCTTCAGTTCTGCGGGAAAGTTGATCTACGACAAGCACTCACCTCCCCTCACGTTCATGTGGAGGGAACCCCGCCCGGCGGAAGAGGACGAATGACGCGAATCATCGCAGGCTCAGCTAAGGGGCGCAGGCTGAGAGTGTTGCGCGGCACGCTCGTGCGTCCGACCACCGACCGAATGCGGGAATCTGTGTTTTCTGCCATCTCAAGCAGGATGCGGCTGGAAGGGGCTGTGGTTCTTGATGCCTTCGCGGGCAGCGGCGCCTTGGGCTTGGAGGCACTCTCGCGGGGCGCCGAGCGCGCCACTTTCGTGGAGTGCAGAGGCCGGGTGATGGAGGTGCTGCGGGCCAACGTTGCTGCGCTGGGATTTGAGGATCGTGCGGAGTTGGTGCGCTCCGACGTTCTGGGTTGGCTGAAAAAGTTCAGAAAAGGCGTCGTAGACGACGGCGGGAAAATGTCCCAGGCGAGCGATTTGAGCGTTTACGATGTGGCATTTTGCGACCCGCCCTACGACTTCAACTCCTGGAAGGAACTGCTGGGGATCTTGCCCGCCCGCTTGCTCCTAGCGGAGTCCGACAGGCCGGTGGCAGGCGGCCCAGAGGGCGAGACAGGCTGGAAGGTGCTGTATGAAAAGCGGCTCGGCGCTACTGTTGCTCAACTGGCAACTCGCCGGGCGCCGCGTCCCGGTGAAGCAGTCCAGCGAAGGTAATTCATGATCAGAGTCCTCTATCCAGGGTCTTTCGACCCAGTTCACAACGGCCACGTTGAGATAGCAGAACTCGCATGCATGCTCTTTGATGAGGTAGTCGTGGCGGCCATGCTCAACCCCGAGAAGGGCGAGCCGTTGTTCTCAGCAGAAGAACGGGAAGGCATGCTGGGCGAGTCCTTTTCCCATCTTCCCAATCTCCGCGTCACGATGTTCGCCGAACTAGTTGTTACCTTGGCGAAACGGGAACGGGCTAATTTCATAGTAAAAGGCCTGAGAGCTGTCAGTGATTTTGAAAGTGAGCTGCAGATGGCTCAGACAAACAAAGCCCTAGCCGGCGTAGACACGGTGTTCCTGCCGTCGACGTCCTCAAGTTCTTTTATCGCATCCAAGTTCATTCGTCAGATCGCCCGCCTTGGCGGAGACGTTACGAACATGGTCCCTGCTCCCGTGGCTCGAGCGCTCGAGCGGCGCTGGCCGTCGTCATGAGCGTCGTCCGCCAGCCGGGGGAGTTTGGGGGAGAGCAGGAGAACTACGGAGAGTTCTTTCAGCGGGAATCGATGGGTGCTGAGCGGATTGAGGCGGGAGCAGAGACAGGATCACCCAGCGGCGAGACGCCCGGTTCGGTAGCTGACGTAGAGAAAATCCTGGGAGATCTTCACGTCTACATCAGCGGGGCGAGAGCGACCTCCATGTCTTCTGCCCTCCGAATAGACAGAGACTACGTTCTCGGCCTGATCCAGAACGCACGGACATTGCTTCCGGTGGCGCTGAGGAGCGCCCGTTGGCTCATCAAGGAGCGGGAAGAGTACCTCGCTAGGGCGCAGCGTGACGCCGACGCGGTGATTGAGCAGGCTTCGGCAGAAGCAGCCCGCAGGGTGGAAGAAACTGAGATCGTCCTGCAGTCAAAACGCCGCGCCCAGGAAATTGAAGACGCCGCTTATGACCGCGCTAGAACACAGATACACGAGGCGGACGACTACTGCGATCGGCGGTTTGAGCGCTGCGAACTCATTATGCGAAAAGCTTTGGAAGATCTGATTGAGTGCAGAAGGCTGCTTCAGGGCGAGACGGAGCGAGTTCTGGAGGCCGACCCCACGGATGAGGCCGAGGCTGGATCCGAAATTAGAGGCGGCTTTTTTGATCAGGATCAGATCTGAGCCAAGCGGCGTTGGTGTCTGAACGGCTGAGCCCGCTTGTTCAGACCGTCGGCGATCTTCTAGCGTCGCCCGGTCGTCGGCGCCGCGTCTGCGGGAAGCAGCAGTTGGATGGCCTGAACGCGTCCGAGGCGCTTTTGGAGGGCGGCGCCGTCGATCTGGACCTGACCTTGGAGTGCCGCGCAGGCCAGATTGTCGCGGCGGGGGTGTTGCGGGCGAGGTGGGTTTTGAGATGCAGGCGGTGTCTTGACCCCGTGCTTCACCGGATGGAAGTACGTTTGCTGGAGACCTTTGAGCGGTTGCCTTCCGATGGAGAGACTTTCCCGCTGGATGACGACCGGATCGATCTGTCGCCGATGCTCTCTCAGGCGGTCTTATTGGAACTGCCGCTGGCGCCTCTCTGCGATGAATCCTGTTCGGGGCCTGCGGGCGGTGAGTACTGGGGGGGCATTCTGGGGCAGGAGACAGACGGAGAGACGGAAAGGGACGAACGCTGGGCTGCTCTTGACGCCTTAGCTGCAGATTTCACTTCAACTTCCGACTAGTGCGGAAGGAGCTTGAACCGCTCAATTCGCTTCTCAGGCGTTAGCGTCATGGCGTGGCCGTTCCCAAGAGGAAAACCTCCAAGTCCAAGACTAGAAGCAGGCGCGCTTCGGCGTGGGCGATCAAGCCTTCGGCGCGTTCAAGCTGTCCGCGTTGCGGCGCCGTCAAACTGCCTCACAGGGTTTGCGGTGATTGTGGCTGGTACAAGGGACGTCAGGCCGCGGAACTTGATTAGAACGACAAAGCCGGCTGGAAACGTCCGAAAAGATTCGTGTTAGCTTCGGAGAGGGGCGCGACGGCTGGACTTCCCGTCGTAGTGGACGCCATGGGGGGCGACGACGCTCCTAACTCAATCGTTGAGGGGGCCAGGTTGGCCGCCGAATCCGGACGCAGCGTGATGCTGGCGGGGCCTCCGGAACTTCTGTCCTCCAGCGGGTTAGACGTCCTGCCGGCCAGCGAGGTGATTTCCATGGACGACGAGCCCGGCCTCAGCGTGCGTCAAAAAAAGGACTCCTCTCTTATCAGAGGGGCTGAGGCGGTGCGCGACGGGCGCGCCTGCGCCCTTCTGTCTGCGGGCAACACCGGCGCCGTTATGGCCAGCGCCCTCCTTCGTATGGGGAGGATCAAGAAGGTAGCCCGCCCGGCGGTGGCGGTGCTCTTCCCGGTGCCGGGGCGTCCTTCGCCTACCGTGGTGCTTGACTGCGGCGCAAACACCGAGTGCACGCCGGAATGGTTATTGCAGTTTGCCCGGATGGGTGCGGTGTATTCCCGGGTCGGTTTCGGCGTGAGCGAACCTCGGGTGGCTCTGCTTTCTAACGGAGAAGAGGCAAGCAAGGGGACGGGGGTGGTCAAGGAGACCTACGAACTCATGGCCGTTGAAGACTGGGAAACCTGCGGCGGGGCTCGCTTCGCTGGCAACGTGGAAGGCCGTGATCTGCTCTTGGACAGAGCCGACGTGATCGTGACGGACGGCTTCACGGGAAACGTGATGCTCAAGACCGCCGAGGGTGTGGCGACGGTGGTGAGAGAACAGATACTGGTGGCCGCCGAGAGTTCTGAGGATGCCCGCGCCGGCGCGAAACTGCTTTTCCCGGCTTTGGTCGATTTCTACAGAATGTTCGACCCCGACAACACGGGCGGAGCTTTGCTGCTGGGGATAAAGGGGGTATGCACCATCTCCCACGGCGCTTCGAGCCCTCGCGCCATAGCAAGCGCGATCGGCGTTGCCCACGATCTGGCCAAGGCTGGGATAGTTGAACAACTCGCCTCTGCCGTTGCGGATTAGAATCTTTCTGCCTCTTCGGCGGAAGCCTGAATAGCCGTCGGCGGTTCTTTGCCGGAGCGGTACGTAAACACAGAAAGCCAGCACAGAAAGCCACAGGAGGAAGAGGGATTGCCAGCAGAAACTCACGTTTCTCAAACTCCGATGTCGCGCTCGGAAATTCTTGAACTAATCAAAGAACGTCTTGCCGACATCCTGGAGATCGATCCGTCGACGATAGCCGAGGGGCATTCGTTCGTGGACGACCTAGACGCCGATTCGCTAGCCCTCATAGAACTTGTTGAAGTGCTTGAGGAGGAGTTCGGCGAACGCACGGTGGGTTTCCGCATTGAAGATGAAGACCTACAGGATCTGCGCACGGTGCGTGACACCGTGGACTACGTAGAGGCGCGCCTGTCTGAGTGAACCTCCCCGCCGCTGCCGCTCTCTCAGGCAGCATCGGCTATGAGTTCGACGATCCGGGACTCTTGGAGTTGGCGCTTCGGCATCGTTCGTGGGTCTCCGAACATGAGCACCCGGGCGCTCTAGCTTTCTTGTCAAACGAGCGGCTGGAATTGCTCGGAGACGCCATTCTGGGGATGGTGATTGCGGAGCACGTCTACGGGAATTACGAAACCATGCCGGTTGGACAACTCGCCAAGCTCAAAGCTGGGGCTATCTCCTCGGATTCCCTCGCCGATTGGGCTCGCAGGATTGACCTGGGGGGCGCCCTTCGGCTCGGAAGAAGCGAGGAGCGCAGCGGTGGGCGGCGCAAGCAGTCGATCCTGGCCGACGCTGCAGAGGCGTTGATCGCCGCCGTGTACCTAGATGGAGGTCTGGAGGCGGCTCGCAAGGTAGTGATAGGCGGACTAGGCGGACGCCTTGCTTCTCTGGGCAAGAACCCGGGCGGCGACGACTACAAGACCCTTCTCCAGGAGATGGCGGCTCGAGACCTAGGGGCTGAGCCCGCCTACAAGGTGTCCTACTCCGGCCCCGATCACGACAGGGTCTACTTCGCCAAGGTGCGCGTCCGGCGGCGCGTCCGCGGTGTCGGCGAGGGGAGGAGCAAGAAACAGGCGGAGCAGCAGGCGGCGCGGTCGGCGGTCAAATCTTGGGGCTCTCCTGCCGGCGGGCGTGCTTCTATGGCGGGGGAGTCGTCGGAATCCCCGAGCAGGGGCTGAGGGAATCCGCCGATGTCGTGTAGATGCGCGCGACAATGGGGTTCTTGAGGAGTCTCGGAGGATTCGATGATTCACCTGCCTGAAGTTGAGGTGTTGAAACGGGATCTGGAACGCGACGCAGTCGGGCGTCTGACTGTCAAGTCCGTTGAGATCATGAGCGACCGCATCGCCCTGCCTTCCGACGAGACCTTCGGGCAGCGTCTTGAGAACGCCAAGGTCAAGGCGGTCGGACGCCAGGATTTGAGGCTTCTGATGAGCTTTGATAACGAGGAGATCCTCTCCATTTTTCTCGGGTCTGGCGGGCAGCTTCGCCGGCACTCCAACCGGGAGGCGGTACACCCGAAGACCAAAGCGATCATGCAGTTCACGAAGTACGGCCAGCTTCGCCTGCTGGATTTCAAGAGGGGTGCTCGGATACGGCTAGTCACCCGCAAGCAGGCCTTTGCTACGAAGGCAGGCAGGTTGGATCCTCTGAAAAGCCATATGTCCTGGAGGGACTTTGCGAACTGGATACGGGCTTCCAAGCCTGAACTGCTGAAGGATTTTCTCAGCAGCGGCAAACACGTCATCGGTCTGGGTCAGATCTATTCCGACGAGGTTCTCTTCGTGGCCGGGCTTCGCTACGACCGCGTGACGCATTCCTTGAATGCGCAGGAGTGCCGCCGGCTCTGGCGCGCCATCGTGGAAGTCCTGAACGAGGCGGTCAAGTACCGGGGGACCACGCTTGAGAAGGAGTATTTCTACTCACTCGACGGCACCCCCGGCCAGTATCAGGAGCATCTCTGTGTGTTTCGCAAGCACGGAGAGTTGAGTCCCCGCTCCCGCCGCGAACTCGTGCGCACCAAGCACCGCACCCGCTGGACCTACTATTGCGAGCAGTCGCAGGTGTGAGCCGGGGTCTCTGCTAGTCGGGTTTTTTGTGAGTCAGGTTGCGTCGTGTTCCTGAAGTCCGTCACTTTGAAGGGGTTCAAGTCGTTTGCTGAGACGACGGTCGTTGACTTTGATCCCGGCCTCACTGTCGTGGTCGGGCCCAACGGCACAGGGAAGTCCAACATCGTGGAGTCCATCTCCTGGGTTCTGGGGTCGCAGTCGCCCACCAGCATGCGCTCTGACCAGATGCAGGACGTCATCTTCTCTGGCAGCCCGGATAGACCTCCCCTGGGCCGGGCGGAGGTCACGCTGACGTTGGGGAACGAAGACGGGCGTCTGCCCATTGATTTTCCGGAAGTGGCGCTCTCGCGCTCGCTGTTCCGCAGCGGCGAGAGCAGTTACGCCATCAACGGAACTCCCGCTCGGCTAGTTGACATCGCTGAACTTCTGGCGGCGGCGGGTGTGGGCAGGCATCGGCACGTGATCGTCTCGCAGGGCCGTATAGACGCCATGCTCGTGGCTAAGCCCACCGAACGCCGAGCCATCCTGGAAGAGGCGGCGGGAGTCTCGGCTTTCAGGCTGAGGAAGGAGAAGGCTCTGCGACGCCTGGCCGCCGCCGAGGCCAATCTTGTCCGCCTGGGCGATCAGTTGCGAGAGGTTCGCAGGCAGTTGAAGCCGCTGGAGGAACAGGCGGAGGCTGCCCGGCGGCACGGGGATCTGGCCGCCGAGTTGGAACGTCTCAGGGTCTATGTCTTGGCCGAGGAGTTTCGGGTGTTGAACGACCGCCGCCGGAAGGCCGCCGCTCATAGACGCGACCTCGCCGACCTTCGTTCCGCTCGTATCAGGCACTCGGAGGTTCTGGAGAAGGAGATCGCGGACGCCGAGAGGAAGTTGGCGGAGTCCTCTCCGGTGGAGTTGACCCGTTCCTTGGAGCGCTCGGGGCGCCTGCTGGGGTTGCTAGGCGACGTTGAAAGGTCGTTGACGCGGAGACTGGCCGTCTTGGAGCAGCGTCGGCAGGCTGCGTTGTCCAAGGACGTTCTCTCGGTTCTGACGGCGGAAGCAGAGAAACTGCGCGACGCCCTGGAGGGCGAAGACGCTGAGGCGGAGAACCTGCGGGGGGAGATAGCCGGTCTGGAAGCGGCGTCTGCTGAGTTGACGGAAAGACGAACGGGCTTTGAGCGCAGTCGCAACGAGCGCACCCTCGTTGATTCCGCCGTATCGGACGCGAGGGCTCTGGAGGCGAAGTCGGCGGCCTTGTCTGAGGTTCTGCGCTCCACCGAGGCTGAGGAAGCCGTTCTGCGGGACAGGTGCGAGACAATCAGGGGGCAGTGCAGGGACGCTTCTGAAGAGCGGGAACGTTTAGTTGCATGCTCAGCCGAGTTGCGGGACAAGATGAGCGCTGCTTCGGTCGCTAGAGAAGCGGAAGTTGCCCGCTGCGAGTCAGCCCAGGCCGCCGAATCCGAGGCTCTGAGGCAGGTGAACGAGGCCAGGATCGAGTTGGCGCTCTGGCGCTCCCGATCTGAAGCCCTCTCTAAGGCTCGGCCTGTGACCGCCGGTCTTGATCCTGAGTTTCTCGCTTCCTTGAACGGCTTGGAGGGAATCCTGGGAGATTTGCTGTCTCCGGAGACTGGTTGGGAAGAGGCGTTCGAGGCGGCCGTCGGGGAATTTACTTCTGCTTTGGTGGTTGAGGGTGCGGATGCCGCCCGAGAGGTTTTTGAAGCTTTGAAGAGGGAAGGCGTCGGCGGGGTTGTCCTTCCTGTCCTTCCGGTTGCTTCCCGCAGCCGCCCGTCCGTGGGGGAGTCCTTGAAGGAGCATGTGCGGGTCTCCGAGGGGAAGGTGGAGGGGTTGGCGGAGATGATCCTCGGGGGCGTCTCTGTGGTAGACGACTGGTCGCAGGCCGCGGAAGCCCTTGCCGTCCACCCCGAGTCGGTGTTCGTGACGCGTCAGGGCGACTGTCTCTCCGCCCGGGGGTGGCGCCTTGGCTCCGGGGCTGGGGCGCGCTGGGGAGGCTGGGAGGAGTCGGAGATAAGCGAATCCTTGGCAGAGGCCGAGTTGGACTTGGCCGACAAGCAGCGGAAGCTCTCCGCGGCGGCTGCTGAAGCCCTCCGTTGCGCAGACGCTTCCGCTGCCGCCGAGGCAGCTCTAGAAGAAGCCAACAGGCGGGATGCGGAGGTCAGGGAGCGGACGAGTTCGGTAGAGGGAAGGTTGGCGGCTCTGCAGCCGGAACTCGAAGAAACGACCGGACGGCTGGCGTCGACGCGCTCGGGCTTGGAGAGATTGCGGGAAGAAGTAGGCAGCCTTTCGGAGCGCTTGGAGGAGCGCCGAAGCCTGGAAAACTCTGCCCGGAAGGAAGCCGAAGCAGAGATGCGGGCGCTCGCTGACGAAACCGCCGAGATGTCCAATAGGCAAAAGGAGTTGGCCGTGCGCCTAGCCGAGAGGGAGACTCGCCGGAGCCTGTTCGGCAAACGCCTTGCTGAGATCGACTTGCGCCTTGAGGAACACGGAAGAACCTTTGGGTCTTCTCGGGCGTCTGCCGACGAGGAGAGAATCACTGCCTTCGGTGCGTTGCGGGAGCGCCTCATTCGTAAGGAGCGCTCGCTGCGTCTGAACTTGGAACGCATGCGGACTCTGCAGAGCCGTTTAGCGCATTTCTCCCGGGAGCGTCTGCGCTCGCTCGAAACCGAACGCCTCCGTCGCAACCGGTTGCTTCAGGAGGCAGCCGATTTAGTAGAGAGGCTGCTCGCGGCCGAGCGCACCGAATCGGAGTTGAGCGTGCGCTGCGAATCCCTGGCCGAAACGCTGCACGCCCAGCACGACTGCGATCCCGCTGCCGCGGCGGGGATGCCTCCCCCTGAACTGCCAGAGGGCGTGAACGCTCAACGGAGGATTCGGGAGATCGAGCGGTTGCTGAGCCGTATTGGCGAGATCAACCCTCTAGCCGAGAGGGAGTACGCATCCTTGAGCGGTCATCACGACTTCCTGAGTTCGCAGGTGGACGACGTCCGCGACGGCAAGAGAGAACTGAAGAAGGTGATCAGGGCGATTGACGCCGATATTGTGAAGGTTTTTTCTGACTTCTACGAGAAGGTGGCGGAGGCTTTTGAGCAGTGCTTTTCCACCCTGTTTGAAGGCGGGACGGGAAGGCTTCGTCTTACCGAACCCGACGATCCCCTGGAATCCGGGGTAGAAATCGAAGCGCGCCCGGGTGGTAAGTACATGCGCCGCCTCGCCCTCCTCTCAGGAGGGGAACGCTCGCTGACGGCGATGGCCTTGGTGTTTGCCCTGCTGCGCTCGCAGAACTCCCCGTTCTTTGTGCTTGATGAGGTCGACGCTGCTCTCGACGACGCCAACCTTTGCCGCTTCCTGCGCCTTACAGGAGAGTTTCGCAGCGAGGTGCAGTTGCTGATGATTTCGCATCAGAAACGCACGATGGAGGTGGCTGACTGCCTTTTAGGGGTTTCGATGCCCTCGGGCGGGGGATCGAGGGTGGTTTCGGAGCGTCCGAGCGGAGAGTTGAGAAGGGCTGCGCCGGCTCCGCTGTCGAGCGTCGGCTGATACCGGTCGGGCGAGTTTGGCATGAAGGCGGGTTCGTGAGCCGCTCATGCAGCCTCCAGTCTCAGTCTGTCGTACGCAGCAGATAGCATGGGGGCGTGGAGACGGGGCAACCTCGGGAAGGTCGGTATCGCGGGCAGAAGGACTGGTTCTTGCCGACTTCAGAAGAGGCTGCCTCGGCTCGGGCATCGAAGCCATCGTCTGAGATCTGGTCAAACCCCGGGCAGCCCCCGCAGGTGCCTGGTTTCCTCGACGAGGCCGCCTCCGCTGCTCCGCATACCCCTCTTGCTTCGGGGCAGGGCAGGGCTTCCGCCGAATCGAACATGTTGAACCGACGCGGTCGAGTTTCTTCCAAAAGCAGAAGGCCCCGGCGTGGAGAAGGCTTCGGAAGCGGCCTCCTCAAGCAGGCACTCATCGGTCTAGGCGTGTTGTCGCTGATGCTTATGGCGGTCGCAGCCTTCTTATCGGTCATCAACGACCGATCTAACAGCACTGCGCAGCCTGTTGCGGAGACGACACCGGAATCCCTCACTCAGCCGGCCATCGTCGATTCGAATCAGGCCACTGCGGTGACGGTTGCTCCGTTGGATGTGCCGACGGAGGAGGGAGTTGCCGGCGCCGCCGGCAGCCAGATAGCGCCGACAGCGCTTTCAAACCCAGACCCTTTGGTCGCTGTGGCGGAACGAGTTCTCCCTGCAGTAGTGACGATCGAAACCGATACGGGGCAGGGTTCTGGAATCATCTACAAGTCTGATGGGCACATCTACACAGCCGCCCACGTCCTCGATGACGCAGATTCCGTGGTGGTCAGGCTTCACAGCGGTTTTAAGGTGGAAGGGGAAGTCCTCGGAGCCAATGCCGAATACGACGTGGGGGTGGTCAAGATCCAGACCGACCAGCCTTTCGCCGTTGCGGAGTTTGCAAGCCTTTCCACGGTCAAAGTCGGCCAGGTCGCAGTGGCAGCGGGAAGCCCCTACGGGCTTGAAAACGGAGTTACCAGCGGCATAGTCAGCGCTGTGGGGCGCGTTCCCAGGTCGTCCAGCGATCCCGCCAGGATTATCCCGACCGTTGGGATGATCCAGACGAGTTCGGAGATCAACTTCGGTGACAGCGGTGGGGCCTTGGCCGATTCCCAAGGACGGGTCATCGGCATGAACGTGGCCATCGTCTCCGCAAGCGGCGGCAACGACGGACTGGGGTTCGCGATACCTATAGAGGTGGTTGAGAAGATCGGCGATCTCATTATTGAGGGAGAGGATCTGCAGTCCGGTTTCATAGGAATCACCGGAGGTACACCTAATTTAGGTCACCCCGGAGCGGAGGTCATGACGGTGGTGGAGGGAGCTCCGGCCGATCTCGCCGGGCTGCGTGTGGGTGACCTGATCGTCGCAGTGGACGGCTTACCTGTCAAGTCCATAGAGGACCTCGTTTCAATCCTCAGACTGGAGAAAGTCGGTACTGAGGTTGACCTTGAAGTTGAGCGGGACGGAGATCGCAGGAACTTTGAAATCACATTGAGTTCGCGTGATCTCTTCAATGAGGAGTAGGGGGCGAAAGGCGCCAACTCCGGAGTTAGAGGTGCGTGAGGGCGTCTCGGTTCCAAACTGGCGGGGGCGGTTGGGTATTGCTCGGGCGGCTTTCACCGGGCGGCTTTCAGCAGTTCTGTCTCGCAACGTTTTTGACGAAGAGACCTGGGACTTGTTGGAGCGCTCCCTTCTTTCGGGAGACGTCGGAATTGACGCCGTTGAGCACCTCTTGTCGGTTCTGCGGTCGGAAGCCGCACGGAGAAAGATTTGCGACCCGGCAGACCTCCTCCGTCTGCTGTATGAAGCCATTGTTGACCTGCTGGGGTCGGAAGGCAGAACGCTGGATCGTTCCGGTTCGCCCGCAGTCTGGATGTTCGTGGGAGTGAACGGTTCAGGCAAGACGACCACAATCGGCAAGCTCGCCCACGCTGAGGTCGAAGCGGGTCGGAAGGTGGTAATGGCTGCCGGCGACACGTTCAGAGCAGCCGCGGTGGAGCAGCTGCAGGCTTGGGCGAAACGCACCGGGGCGGGGATCGTGGTCGGACAGCAGGGGGGTGACCCGGCGTCCGTCGTGTTCGACGCCATCGAACACGCCCGTTCGGCGGGTGCTGATCTCGTGTTGGCTGACACCGCAGGGAGGCTGCATTCCAATCACAACCTCATGGCCGAACTCGCCAAGATCCGGAAAGTCGCTGCCAAGGCGTCCGGACGTTTGTGCGAGGTCTTGCTCGTCCTCGATGCGGTAGGGGGGCAGAACTCCCTTGCGCAGGCGCGGGGCTTCGGCGAGGCGGTGGGTGTGACCGGTGCGGTGCTCACTAAGTTGGACGGATCCGCCAAGGGCGGCGTAGTGCTGGGGGTGGAGAGCAGTCTGAACCTGCGCGTCAAGTTGGTAGGACTGGGGGAGAGGCCGGAAGACTTGGCGCCCTTCAACGAGAAGGAATTCGCCTCCGCCCTGCTCGGAGTGGAGGCCTGAGCATGTTCGAATCGCTGTCCGGCCGTTTAGAGGAGGTTTTTACCGCACTGCGCCGGCGCCCCAGGCTGCGCCCTGCCGACGTGGACGAAGCTCTGGATCAGATCCGCCGCGCCCTGCTGGATGCGGACGCAGCGGTAGACGTGGTGTCTACGTTCAAGGAGCGGGTACGCGCCCGCTCCCTGAAGACCGACCTTCACAAGGCGCTCAACCCAGCGCAGCACGTGCTGAAGATCGTTCATGCTGAACTCACGAACATCCTGGGTGGGGAGGCGCCGGCGATCACCTACGCCTCCCGTCCCCCTACGGTCGTCCTGCTGGCGGGGCTGCAGGGTTCTGGGAAGACGACGGCGGCTGCCAAGATGGCCCTCTGGTTTCAAAAGCAGGGGCGCAACCCTCTGTTAGTGGGAGCCGACCTGACTCGCCCCGCGGCTGTGGAGCAGTTGCAGGTGCTGGGCCGGGAGGTGGGCGCTCCCGTCTTCAGTAGCGCTGGTGACCCCGCAGAGGTTGCCCGCGAGGGGCTGAGCGAGGCCCGGCGTCTGGGCAGGGACATCCTGATCTGCGACACCGCCGGCCGCCAAGTCCCCGACGACGACCTGATGGCGGAGATCGGCAGGATTTCCAAAGGGATCTCGCCGCATCATAAGTTCCTGGTGCTTGATGCAATGACCGGCCAGGAGGCCGTGAGGGTGGGGGAGGCGTTTCATTCCGTCCTCGGTCTCGACGGGCTGATCCTCACCAAGCTCGACGGCGACGCCCGAGGCGGTGCTGTGCTTTCGTTGAAGAGCGTCCTGGGCGTCGGGGTGGTGTTCGTTTCCACGGGAGAGCGTCCGATTGACCTGGAACGTTTCCACCCGGAGCGCATGGCAGGACGGATACTCGGAATGGGGGACATGCTGACCCTCCTAGAGCGGGCCGAACAGACCTACGACTCCGAGAAGGAGGAAGAGGCGGCCCAGCGGATGATGAAGGGTCAGTTCACTTTTGATGACTTTCTCGCGCAAATGCGTCAACTGAAGAAGATGGGGGGGATGGAGGGGGTTCTCTCTTACATGCCGGGCATGGGCGCGGGTAACAGCGATTTCTCCGGCGACGGGAAGATGGAGCGAATCGAGGCGATGATCTGCTCCATGACGCCAGATGAACGAATGCAGCCCGCCATAATCGATGCCTCGCGGCGGCGTCGGATAGCCGACGGCAGCGGAACTTCGGTCGGGGAGGTTTCCAGCCTGCTGAAGAACCTGTCCGAAGCGCGTCGGATGATGCAGCGTCTCGGGAAGTCGGGCACCTCTCGCCGAGGGAAGAAAAAATCCAGGAAGCCCTCGGGAACAGCGAAGAAATCGGCTCAGTCCTCCCGCCCGTCTAGCCACCTGGATTTTGAAGAACAGCTCAAGCGTCTAAGGAACTCCGACAGTTTTCCTCTAGAGTGGACTTGACGCTTTTGGATTGTTGGTCGACCATTTGGTTCCGCGGACACTCCTGATCGGGCCGATGGATACGGAAGGAATTTGACGTGGCTGTACGTCTTCGCTTGATGCGCCGAGGAAAAAAGAAACAACCCACCTATCGCGTGGTGGCGGCCGACTCCCGGAAGGCCAGGGGTGGACTCTTCATCGAATCCATAGGTTTCTACGACCCTCGCAAGGACCCCTCAGTGGTGGAGATAGATGCGGAGAAGGCGCTGAAGTGGCTCCGGAACGGCGCCCGGCCCAGCGAGCGGGTAGAGAAACTCCTGAAGATTTCAGGCGTTTGGAGCGAGTTCACCGGAGAGAAGCCTCCTGCTTCCGACCTGGCTGACCTGATGGCTTCGGAAAGCGAATCCCTGTGAGCGGCGCTCACGGCGAAGACGGAGGTTGGGATGTGGACGGTGCTCACCGGCCAGCCGACGGATCAGTCGCTCCGACCGCCCGTGAAGTTCTAGAGCATGTCGTTCGTTGGATCGTGGAGAACCCAAACGAAGTCGTCGTAGAGGCTTTTGATGAGGGCAGAGAGGTACGTCTGGAGGTGTCTGTTGCGCCCGACGACGTGGGCAGGGTGATCGGGCGTCGGGGGCGTGTTGCGAACGCCATTCGTACGGTCGTGCGCGCTGCTGCGGTGAACGACGGCTGCAGCGTGGTCGTCGCCTTTCTCGAACCCTGATGTCCCCGGCGGAGGCGCCGTCTGCGCGTCCGCCCCTTCTTGAAGTAGGACGCATCGTGCGTCCGCACGGATTGGCAGGCGAGGTGGTGGTCGAACTCTCCACTAACAGGACGGAACGTCTTGCCCCTGGGGCCGAGTTGCGTACGGAAGGGGCAGTGCTGAGAGTCCTGAGATCCCGCCCGGCGGGCTCGGATGGGCGTTTCTTGACGGGGTTCGAGGGCGTGGCGGACCGAAGCGTCGCCGAAGAACTGCGATCTGCTGTTCTCTACGCCTACCCTTTGGACGACCCTGCCGAACTCTGGGTGCATGAACTCATCGGCTCGAGGGTGTTCGAGACGGACGGCACCTGCCGAGGGCGCGTAGAGGCCGTTCAGGCCAATCCCGCCAGCGACATCCTTTTGTTGGATTCCGGGGCGCTCGTGCCGCTCACGTTCGTGCTCTCTGCGTCCGAAGGGAGGATTGAGGTGGACGTTCCTTCGGGCTTGTTCGAGTAGGCCTGAGTCGAGCAAGATGCCGAGGCGGGGCGCAAGGAAGGCGAAGCCGTGAGAATCGAAGTCGTCTCCATCTTTCCGGAGATGATCAAGGAGTTCGCCCGGCACAGCCTCCTGGGCAAGGCTCTCAACTGCGGCCTCTTCGATCTCAGGGTGCACGACCTTCGTTCTGTTGCGGTCGACCCGCACCGCTCCGTGGACGACACTCCCTACGGCGGCGGGCCGGGCATGGTGCTGGCCGCTCCGCCCATTTTCGAGACGGTGGAGAAGGTTGAGGCGGCGAGACCTTTGCTGTTGCTCAGTCCGGCCGGACGCAGGCTGGATCAATGCCTCGTGGAAGAACTGGCCGGCGGCGAGGGTTTCTCTCTGCTGTGCGGGCGCTACGAGGGGGTGGACGAACGTGTGCGAACTGCGCTCATCGACGATGAGATCTCGGTAGGCGACTACGTGCTGGCAGGGGGGGAGGTTGCGGCCATGCTCGTCTTGGAGGCGGTAGTGAGGCTGCTGCCGGGAGTGATGGGAAACGAGGAGTCGGGCGCAGGGGATTCATTTCGGAATGGGCTGCTCGGGCATCCTCAGTACACCCGGCCTGAGACCTACCGGGGGATGTCCGTCCCCGCAGTGCTGAGGTCGGGCGACCATGGGCGCATCGCCCGATGGCGCCGGGCTCAGACTCTCGCTCTGACGGTGCGGAGAAGACCCGATCTGATCAAGGCCAGAGGAGGTCTCTGTGCGCAGGATCGGTTGCTGCTCGAGGAGTTCGGGCTGGACGCAACAGACGAAGCGGACTCCCGCCCGGAGGGGAATCGAATCGGGACTTCCGTTCGATAGGCTGCTTAAGAGTGCTTGAGTGCGCTCGGAGGGGCTTATCCTTGGTAGGTCAAGGTTGTCCGCCCCTTTGGACTGCCGAACTTCCCACTTTCGCTCTTTGGGCATTGATGCGATTCTTACGCCACCCCTGACAGGAGTACTAAAAATGCAGCCGACAGACTTGGTTGATGCGGAAAACCTACGTGACGACATCCCGCAGTTTCGCGCCGGCGACACCGTAAAAGTCCATGTAAGAGTGACCGAGGGTGGGCGTGAACGGGTGCAGATATTCCAGGGGGTGGTCATTGCCCGTCGAGGTTCAGGGCCGCGCGCCACGTTCACTGTCCGAAAAGTCAGCTTTGACGTGGGGGTGGAGCGCGTCTTCCCCTTGCACGCTCCGAGCGTCAAACAGATCGAGGTGGTGGCGCGGGGCGACGTTCGGCGGGCCAAGCTGTACTACCTGCGTGACAGGGTCGGCAAAGCCGCCAAGGTAAAGGAACTTCGCTAGCAGGGCGTTCCTTTGTCGCCGCAGACGTGACTTCTGCTAGGCAGCATCTCGCCCGTTGGGGGGAAGACAAGGCTGCCGCTTGGTACGAGGAGCGCGACTGGGAGGTCTTAGAGAGGAACTGGCGTTGCGCCTCCGGAGAGATCGATCTGGTTCTCAGGCGGGGAGGAGTCGTCGTCTTCTGTGAGGTCAAGACGCGTTCTACGCAGGCTCTGGGAACCGCCGCCGAGGCCGTGGGGTGGCGCAAGCAGCGCAAACTGCGTTCTCTGGCGACGCAGTGGTTGGCTCAAAGCTCTATTGGGGTTCCTGAAGTCCGATTTGACGTCGCTTGCGTATCCGGTGGACGAATAGAGGTGTTAGAAGGCGCCTTCTGAGGAGATCAAGAAGTGCTTCCCAAGTGCTAGATTAAATATTGAGGTGGCCTTCTCCTACTGGAGAAACGGCAAGCCGACGGGCTGTGGCGCAGCTTGGTTAGCGCGTTGGTCTGGGGGACCAAAGGTCCCGGGTTCAAATCCCGGCAGCCCGACAACCAACCCTTTTGGGTGGTTTCGCTGACCGACTTACGGCGAGAAAAGTCCGTCCTTTCGGAATCAATTGCGATGATCAGTGGCTAGCCTGTAGTGACCGAGTAGCGACTGCTCAGACGAGAGCGTTGGTTGTGATTTCTCGTTTGCGCAGCATCATCGGCACGCAAGGGTAAAAGTTCAGGAAAGGTAGGAAAAACATGGCCACACCACAGCCTGCGATCTTCAACGAGATGGGTCAGCACCAGTGGTACGTTCACTTGAGTCGCGTCAATGGGGCCGATTTAGGCCGCATCAAACGGGTGCTTTCTCAGACGAGGATGGACGCCGCCGCCAAGGACATCAACCTAGTGGTCGGTTTCGGCCCGACGCTGCTAGCGGACTTGACCGACGACATCCCTTCCGACTTCCAGTCGTTCGAGACGATCCGCTCCAACGACGGAAGCGGGCGGGAAGCCAAAGGCACGCAGGAAGAACTCCTGCTCTGGCTGAACAGTCCAGCCAAGGATGACGTCTGGAAGACGCAATACGACGCAAGGACGGCCTTGAAGGGACACATGGCCGTGGCACGCGAGACCCCGACGTTCATCTACGGCGATTCCCTGGACATGACCGGTTTCATTGACGGCACCGGCAACCCAGAGCCCGAAAACGAGCCGGAGGCAGCCATCGTGCCCCAAGGCTCTCCTGGCGCAGGAGGGAGTTTCATCCTTGCCCAGCGTTGGGTTCATGACCTAGACGGCTGGAATGAGATGTCGGTATCTGAACAGGAGAAGGTCTTCGGACGGACCAAGCCCGACAGCGTCCGCCTTGACCCTCAGGAGAACTACTCCCACCTCAGCCACGTGGAATTGCGCGAAGGAACGACGGCTGACGCCAGCAAGCCCAAGCGCAACGAGATTGCCCGGCGTTCCACCCCGTACGCCTTGCACGACGGCACGGTGGGTCTCTACTTCATGGCGTTCTGTCGTGAACAGGCCCCCTTCCGTGAGAGGCTCCGGGACATGTACGGACTGGGCGATTCTCCGGTGAGGGATCGACTGACAGACTTTTCTAACCCTGCTTCCGGTTCCTTCTACTTCGCTCCTTCTGTCGAGACGCTGGACTCAACTCTGGCATAGATCTCAAAGCGGTGCTCCGCGTCGGTTTCCCTAGCGGTGTGCGGTAGATACGTATCGGCGCACACCGCCGAGGAACTAGCCGACTACTTCGCCGCTGAGCCCATAGCGGGAGCCTCTCTTGAGCCCAGCTACAACGTCGCACCCACCAACTCCGTTTATTCGGTGTTGGTGGAGGAGGCCGCTCGCCGCCTAGACGTCATGCGATGGGGGCTCATTCCCCCCTGGTCAAAGGACGCCAAGGCCTCCGGGCGAATGATCAATGCTCGCTCCGAAACTCTCGCGGAGCGCAACTCCTACCGCGGGCCTTTCAAGAAACGACGCTGCATCATTCCCGCTGACGGCTTCTACGAGTGGGTGAGCGTCCCAGGGCAGAAGGTCAAGCAACCGATGCACATCGCCAGAAGCGATGGAGAGCCGATGGCTTTCGCCGGGATCTGGGAGCGCTGGAAGCCGCCTGCAGAGGTTGCTGAGGCAATTTCGGGCTCTCTAGCAAACTCTGTTAGCGAACCTCGGGAGACAATCCGTTCCGTATCGATCATCACGACCTCGGCGAACGAGCGCATAGCGGAGGTTCATGCCCGAATGCCCGTGATCCTCCCCCCAGCGGCCTGGGAGGAATGGCTGGATCCCGCCAACACGGACACCAAGTCGCTAGGGCGTCTGCTTGTCCCTGCTCCATCTGAACTCTTCCAGATCCAGCGGGTCGGAACGGAAGTCAACAACCCCCGCAACAAGAGCGAACACCTGATCCGACCGATCTGACCGACGCCCCCTGCGGAGGCGGGCGCCTCGCCGTCCGTCTGCCCCCCCGGGGTGCGTCTAAGATTGCGGATTGAGCATGACTACAAGCGCTGGAAGTTGGAGATACAAGCTAGAACGGGCTTCTTTGCGCTTTCAGGCGCGCCTAGATACGAGCGGCGTCGACAGCGTCTTTCCGTGGGCGGCGGCCCTGTTGGTTTTTGGAGTGCTGGCGGGTTTGGCCTCAGCGCGCGCCTACATGCTGCGAGCCGGAGCCGACCTAGCGCTTTTCAAGCAGAGTGTCTGGCACGTGAGCCGCGGCTTCAGACCGGAGTCGACCCTGCTGGGAGGCGACTACCTGGCCGAAAGCGGAGCGTACGTCATCTATCCCATATCTCTGCTGGTTCGCTGGCTGCCGATTACCCCCACTCTCCTGCTGCTTCAGTCGGCGGCGCTGGCTCTCGGCATGGTTCCTATCTGGCGTCTTGCCCGCAGACGGGCCGAACTCAAGGTCGGAGCGGCCACCGCCGTGATCTTTGCCTACGCCGTGTACGCCGCCGTCCACAACGCCAACCTGTCCGACTTCCACCCTGAAACCCTGGCTCTGCCGGCGCTCTTGGGTGCCGTCTATTTCGGTCTGGGGCAGAAATGGATTCCTTTCGGGGTACTGATTCTCCTGGCACTTTCCTGCCGCTCCGATCTGGGCTGGGTTGTCCTGTTTCTGGGGCTCACCCTGGCGGGGGAAGCGCGCCAGCGACCAGAGGAATCCGACTGGAAGTCCGGGCAACTCCCTTCGCCCTCTCGCATGCAGTTCCCTTCGCCCTCTCGAGTCAGGAGGTCGCTGTTAGAGGTCTCCTCGAGTCGCAGGATTATTCCGGTCCTATGGGCTTTCGCCGGGGTCGCCTGGGCGGTGCTCTCGCCCGAGTTGATCCAGCGGAGTCTTGCTGGCGGCGAAGCGGTTTACCTGGAGCCCTACTCGAGATTCGGCGACTCCAACTTGGCGGATCTGATCTGGGGCATCCTGCGCCAGCCGCACGTCTTCGTTGGTGAACTCATAACCGAGGAGAACTTCAGAATCGGGGTGCTCCTGCTGGCGCCGGTCTTGTTCTTGCCTCTGTTGGCGCCCCGTTACTTGCTGCCGGCGGTTCCTTACATGTTTGTCCATTTAGCCTCTGATGCCCCCGCCGATCAGGCGGCTCAGTCGGTGGTTTTTGCTGCGTTCGTGTTCGCTTCGAGCGTCTTCGCCTTGCAGCGTTCCGGCTCGATCCTGGTGCGCCGCGTCTGGGTGAACCGGCGGCTGGTGCTGGCTTTGGTGCTGACCGCGGCCATCTTCTTTATCCGGGACGCAGAGAGTTCGCCTTATCGGATTCCCTGGGATTGGACTCGCGGCAGTCACGAGCAGGAGGTCATTGCTGCGGTGGAGCAGATACCGGAGACGCACGCAGTGAGAGCCTCTCCTCACATGCTGCCTCTGCTGGCGGAGCGGAACGTGCTCTACGAGTTGGACACAACGGGCGGTTCGGCGCGCTTAGACGCTCAGCGGGCCGCGGACGGGGTGGCTTGGATAGCCCTGGACTTGCAGACGACGCAATCCTGGGGAAGCGACGCCTTGGAGGTGGAGAGATTTGACACGACCCTCCGTCAGCAGGGCTGGGAGCGGGCTTTCGGGGCTGATCAGGTGAGGCTGTACCGGCACGCTTCGCTGAGCGAGTCCCCCAGCAGCGGTTGACCTCTGGCTGTTACTTGGACAGGCTGTTACTTGAACAGGCGTAACAGGTTGCCGTGTTATTCCGAAAGGCCCATGTCCTCCAAGGTCGAGCGCAACAGAGTTGCGTTTTTTGCCAGTTCATGGGGCGAAACCTCCGCTGGAGCATTCGCCCAGTTCATGTTTTCTATGGAGTCCACGCCCACCACGTGCAGATGGACGTGGGGCACTTCAAAGCCGGCGATCATGAGAGCAACTCTCGCTGGACGAAATGCCCGGTGGACGGCCTTGCCTATCTTTTGTGAGACCTCGTAGAGGTGCTTGCCCAAGGACTCCTCGAGGTCTAGCCAGTGGTCGACTTCTGCCTTCGGCACCACCAGCGTGTGACCGGCGCTGAGCGGGTTGATCGACAGGAAGGCTGCGCAGCGTTCGTCGCGCCAGACAACCTGGCCGGGTAATTCGCCTCGCATGATTTTTGTGAATACGGTGGACATGATGGCCTCCTCCTTGCTCCTCTTCGCCTGAGCAGCGGACCGGACAGTGCTGCGGTGACTAAGCGATCAGGTAAGTCTTCCTACGAAGCGCTCCGCCGTCAACTTCTGACGATACCCAATCTGGTTACGGCGCTGCGCTTGGGTTGTCTGCCGGTGTTTTGCTGGCTGCTGCTGGGCAGGGAAGACCTTCTGGTGGCGGGATTGCTCCTAGGGGCGCTTGGTGCCACGGATTGGGTGGACGGCTTTCTTGCCCGCAAGCTGAAGCAGGCCACCGAATTCGGCGCGGTCTTTGATCCGGTGACCGACAGGTTGCTCTTCTTCGTCTCTGTGACGGCGTCGGCGGTGGGGGGCTACATTCCGATCTGGTTTTGCGTCTTGGTGCTCCTGCGGGAGTGTCTGGTCTCGGCCGGCACTCTCTATCTGGCAGCGCGCAAGGTGACTTGGTTGGGGGTGAACAAGTATGGTCGAGCAGGCAGTTTCGGCCTGATGTTCGCCGTGCCGCTTCTGTTGCTGGGGGCTTCCGACATTGCGGGTGCAAGGTGGATCGGATGGGCGGGCTGGGGGATCGGAGTGCCTTTCCTGGCGGTGGCGTGGTACGGGGCTTACCTGTATTGGGCTCCGGCTCGTGCGGCCTTGAAATCGCAGGCTTCGGATTAGTTCGGCTTTACGCCCGCTTAACTGCTCGCGGACTGCTAGCCGCCTTCAAGGAGTGTTCCACCGGGTATTCTGCGGGTAGCGTTGATTTTGTGGAGATTGTTCTCGGTGCAGATATGTATTTTGGCGAGGAGGAAGGTCTAGCTTTGTTCGAAGTATCCGGCTTGTCTGTGTCTGCTCGGTCTCGCCGTTCACGCTCTTGATCCAGCAACTTGAAGTCGCCTACCGGCAGGGAATCTCACATGAACGTTCCTGAAGGGTTGCTGTACTCCACCTACCACGGGTGGATACGCCCCGAGGGCGTGCTTTGCCGTCTGGGCCTCACTGACTATGCCCAGGACATCCTTGGCGAGGTGTCCTTTGTAGAGTTGCCGATCGTCGGAAAAGAAGTAGCGAGAGGCGACCTCTTGGCCGAAGTCGAAGCTCGCAAGGCCACTAGCGAGATATACGCTCCCGTCTCCGGCCGGGTAGTTCAAGTCAACGACGATCTCGGCGTGACCCCTGAGTTCGTCAACGATGACCCATACGGGGACGGCTGGATTTGCCTTCTGTCCTCCGACGAAGGCGAGAAGGAAGATCTAATGGACAGGGCGGAATACCTGAGGTTCATAGGTGTCTGAGGAAAACCTCCGCACGATCAGTCAGGTTGTGGCGGAACTGCAGGGAGACTTCCCGGAGGTCTCGGTCTCAAAGGTTCGCTTTCTAGAGAGTCAGGGCCTGGTTACTCCCCACCGCACTCAGTCGGGCTACAGGAAATTCGGTGAGGAGGACATGAGCCGCCTCCGTTGGGTGTTGGAACAGCAGAGGGCTAATTTTCTGCCGCTGAGGGTCATACGCGAGCGCATGGAGGCAGGAGACTGGCGAAATTCCGACGACGACTGGCTGCAGGAGATACAGCCCGATCTGGATCTGGCAGAGAAGGCGCAGAGCCTTACCCAGGGTTCGGACGAGGCCGTGAGCCTTACCCTGAATCAACTCTCCAAGGCCAGCGGCGTGGGCTTGAAGAACCTGCGCGAGATGCAGCGCTACAAACTGATCGAGCCGAAGGTAACCGCCGACATGGACCTCTACGATGAGCATGACTTACAGATTGCGAAGGCGGCCAAAGGGTTGCTGGATCTGGGACTGGAGCCGCGCCATCTTCGCAGCATCAAACAGGCCGTAGATCGAGAGATCGATCTTTTGTCGCCCAGCCTTCAGCAAATTCTCGGTCAGGGGGGGACGGACGCCTCGCGTCAGGCTCGGAAACTCATGGGTCTATTTTCGGCTACCACGGCGAGACTGCGCGAGGGGCTCGTCCGTCGGAAACTGCAAGACTTGTTCTAAAAGCCGATTTGACTGCCCTAGCGGCTATTCTCAGTTTGTGATTGAGATGGAGTTGCTGGGCGTGCGCATAGAGATGCCAGCCAACGCGCCTGTCCTACTGCTAGCGGAGCAGGCCCCTGAACCCCGTCTGCTCCCCATCTTCATAGGCGCTTCTGAAGCCACCGCCATCGCCCTTGCCCTAGAGAACATCGAAGTGCCTCGCCCTATGACGCATGACCTGATCCTTCTTTTGCTCGCCGACGCGGGAATCAGCATCCAGCGGGTGTTGGTGACGGAACTTCGGGACAAGACTTTTTTTGCGGAACTGGAGTTGGCGGAAGGAGACGAAGTACGCAGCGTGTCTTGCCGCCCATCGGACGCGGTCGCCCTCGCTGTGCGATGCAGAGCTCCTATTTTTGCTTCGGAAACGGTTCTGGATGAGGCTGGTTATAGAGATCGCAGAAGCGGCGGCACCTCGGGTTCCTCCGAAGATGTGGATCCCAACGTGGTAGTGGAACAGTTTCGGGAGTTCATAGACAGCGTCGACCCGGAGGACTTTAAGTCGTAGTCCCGCGCCCGCTCAGCGCTTGCGGCTTTGAAAATCCAACGCGGAACTTTTTAAAGTTCCGTCGCAGGCTTGTAATTACGCTAGAGTAATTCTTTGTGTGCTAGCAGCACCAAACAGAACGGCTCCCGGAAGTGGAGTCGAAGCCATCTGGACACTCAAGGGAGTGGCATGACGATGACTCAAAACGAGAACAGGGAAATAGCAGGAAGTTTCAGTTCGCATCAAGCAGCGGACATAGTGGGTATCTCCTATCGGATGCTCGACCACTGGGTTTCCAAGGTGGAGATTCTTCAGCCTTCTTTGGAGAACGGGGAGGGCAGCGGCCGGCGCAGAAGGTTTAACTACCAGGACCTCCTCAAGCTAAGAATCATCAAGTCGCTGAGGGACAGTGGGATCGCTCTCCAGAAAATACACGAGGCTTTTGAGGCTGCTAGGCGTCTTGGAATTGATGTCACCAGGTCATCGGTAGCGGTTGAGAAGAAGCGTGTTTTTGTTCACGTTGACAATGAGATTTTCGAATTGAAAGGGCAGGCGGCTCAGCCCCTTCTGAGCCTCGCATTCAGCCCCCTAGACGAGGTCACCGCCCACGTGGACAAGTCCATCCTGGAGCGTCACAGGGAGCACACGCCCATTCTGAGGAGCGCATTCTTCGAGCACGCTGCCGTTCAGTTAAGTTTCGGCTGGGAGCAAGACTCTGCAGTTTCTTCCTGAGGCCGTCCGAGTCCATCGATAGATTCGGACGACGTCAGGTTGACGTCAACCTGACAGGGAGATCGGAGTTTCTAGATCTCCGATAGCAGATTTAGAATCTGTTCCGCTCCCGGGACACCGAATGCCCCCTCAACGAACGCCCCTTCTCGGGTGAGAACTGCCCAGGCAGGCTGAGAGGCAACCCCGAACGCCTGCCAGGCTTCGATTCCTTGCGCCCAGAGCAGGCGTACGGTGGACAAACCACCGCTTTCCGCGAAGTCCCTGGCTTGCTCCAGGTCGTCGTGGGCTCCGATGCCGATCACGTTCACCACTTCTTGGTTCTCTTGAGCAAACTGCTCAATGCCGGGTGCCTCCCGGCGGCAGGTGGGTCAATGAGGCGCCCAGAACCAGAGCAAAAACGGCTTGTCGGAAGGCGCTAGAGAATAGAGCAGTACCTCTTGTTCGGTGGCAACATCGAGGAGGTTCAAGTTTGGAAACTCGTTTAGGGCAGGCTCTGGCGGTTGAGTGACGGGTGGGGCAGCCGGAGGACTCTCCGGAGGGGCAGCCGGCGGACTTTCAGGTGGAGGAGCCGGCGGACTTTCAGGTGGAGGAGACTCGGGGTCGCTCGGTTGCGGAGCGACGGGAGGGTTCGCAGCCGACGCAGTTGTCGTCGGAGAAGCAGGTTGGGGCGGCTGAGTTGCGGAGCCGCTCTCCGTAGGAGAAGGCGTTGCCAGGGTCGTGGTCGGTTCTGCGGGTGGCTGCGTAGCTAACTGAGAGTCGTTGCGGGCAAGCCCGCAAGAGGAAATGATCAGGACGATGGTGAGAAGGACTCCTCCAACAACCCCTGGGAAAAAATGCCTATTGCTCATACCCACAGGATAGTTCTTGGGTCGCCGTTTCCAATCGGTTTGGTCGTCCAGGGGAGGAGCCACTCCCCGGTTACTGGAGTGAGCTCCAGACGGCTTCCACTCCGTAGATCTCGGGCTCACCCGAGGCAAGAAAGTCGAACATCACGCTGATCCTGGCTCTATGGCTCAGTTGCGGTTCTGGTAGTTGGATCGGCGGAGGCAGATTGAGTCCCGTTTCGTCGTCTTCGTTTGGATCGGGAGAGCCGACGGGACCGGTGATCGGCTCGGGCAAGGTCTGTTCCAGAACGTTCGGGTGGTAAATCGACACGTAGTAGAGACCCTTGAACTGCTCGTTAGGTTCGCCCAGGCCCCCGTCGGTGTTGAACGATATTGAAGCCAGCGAGTCGTTGCCTCCTATCCAGAGCAGGCTTCCTAGCGCCCCCGACATGAGGTCGGAGGGGCGGGGCTTTCCTAAGTCGTCGCGGATTAGGTGCCAGAATGTGCTTGAGGCGTCCTCGGTGGGGATCACGACTGTGTCCTCGGGGTCCGCCCCCCAACTTATCACCACTCCATCGTCGGAAAGATAAGAGACGTCCAGGCCAGGAGGGGAGGTGATCTTGCGCGCCAAAGATTCCAAGTTGGCGAGGAGTTCCGGCGTCATCTCCAGTGGTTGAGCTGTGAGACCTTGGGTGTTGACCCAGCCGAACATCCCGCCGGGCGTGACGACCTCCGCCCAGCCGCCTTCATCGTTGCTCGTGCGGCGGTTGGTCAATCGGGCGTTCTCAGGGAGAGCGCCCCGGGATTCTGATTCCGCTGTCGCCAGCCGGTAGACGTTCGGAATTTCGTTGCTGCCTATCGGAGAGGCTGTAAGCGTGGAGGTGAAGGTTCTGTCGCTGGTGTGCATCTCACAACTGCGGTCGAGGAGGGCGAAAAAGGCGGCGCAACTTTCTTCGATTCGGTACTCCAGCACGAGGTCGTCGGAGAACTTGAACAAGGTGGCGTTGAGTTGCTCTACCAGCAGATCGAGGTTGGCTGTTGCGAGGTCGAAGTCAGACTGGAAATCGACGCTCACCAGGCGGTCGGTTTGCGACACCTGCGCCCGAAGGGAGGTCAACTCTTCTCCTGGGCTGCTGAAGCCGGCTTCGGCTTCTTCGGAGGTCGGGCCGGCCAAGTAGGCGTTCACGGCGGCTTGCAGGCTCGGAGTCTGCACCTGACGTTCAAGGGAGACTATTCGGGAGTCGCAGCTGAAGTAGAGGGTCACGGTGCTCTCGGATTCGGCAAGATCCGCGCCCTCGCAAGGAGGCAGTTCCGGGACGGTAGTCGTGACGGGGGCGGTTGCTTGACTGCCGCCTTGATCCGTTTGTTCAGGAGGGCTGTCTGGGGGCAGGGGCGGCTCGGGCGGCTCGGGCAGCGTCTGGCCGGGTGCCTCCGTTGAAGTTGGAGGTTGGATGGTCTGAGTGGAGATCTCCGGTGGAGATGTTTCTGTAGGCGTGTCAACCTTCTCTGTGGGCGTGTTTTCTCTGAGATCGGTCGTCGGGGTGTCGTCGGTTGGCGGCGGCTCAGAAGTTTCGGAGTTCGGAGACGGCGACGAGGTTTGTGGCGGCGTGTCAGCCTCGGTGCTCGGCGTCGGCGGCGCTACCAGGATTGCGTCGTCGGGCTGCCGGCCGACGGCTACGGCCAGAAGGGTGGCGGCCAGCGCAGCCAGTGCCACTCCGGCCAGAACGAAGGCGGGGCGCAGGAGAACCGGTTTGAGAGGAGGTTTGTTTCGCCCTCGGCGCTGGATTTCAAACAAGGCGCCCGGGCTGGGTTCGACTTCTGAAGCCCGCTGAGCGAAGGCGTCGCGCAGCCGCTGTTCGATGCTCAAGGCTGCTCTCCGCTGGTACTGGAAGACAGCGCCTTTTCCAAGGCGGCCAGAGCCCGACTGGCGTGAGTCTTGATGGATCCCGACGAGATGCCCAGGGTTTCTGCTATTTCGGCTTCGCTGAGGTCGCCAAAATAGCGCAGAGTGATGACTTCGGCTTGGCGCTTGGGCAGCCGTCGGACGGCTTCGATGACCTCATTGTTGGCGAGGCGCTGCATCGTGCTGGTTTCGGCGGAGACCGTCGGTTCTGGTCGATCCAGCAAGGCGCGCCGGCGCACCATCCGGCGACGTAAGCGGGAACGCGCACCGTTGAGCACGATGCTTCGAAGGTAGGGCGCTTCTTTGCCTGCCTGAGGGGGGGTTCGTAGGGTTTGCATCTTTACAAAGGCGTCTTGCACCACCTCTTCGCAGCTGTGCACGTCGTCGAGAAGCAGGGAAGCCAACCGTACGAGCGATGCGTAGTGCTCGGTGAACAACCGCACCAGCAGCTCATCTTTAGGTTCTCCTTTGCTCGATCCGGCATTCGATCCGGTGTTCGATCCGGCGTGCATCTTTCCCACCGAGAAACTCCCGGGGCATTCATAGAGCCGGTTTTGGCATTGCACTAGTACAGACGCACTAGTTGGTCGATTGGTTGACTCGAAATTAGCAGGGAACGAATCGGGTAACGAGTTTTGGACGGCAGACAACGGACTCCGCTCGCTCTAGCGCTAACAGAAAGGGTTTGGCTCATTGAGCGGAGACGGATCACAAAAGATCAGCGTAGACACCCCGAGGATCAACAGCAGGGAATGTCGGAGACGACGAACTACGCGGGGAGAGCGGGGGACTGAGAGCGGGGGACTGCCGTGGAGCTAACGGGACTCGAACCCGTGACCTCCGCCATGCCATGGCGGCGCTCTAGCCAACTGAGCTATAGCCCCCGTCCTTGCAGAATAGCAGGATAACGAAGCAGCCGGGCAGTCCCCACCGGCGCATAGTCCCCGGCAGAGGCAACGTCGGCAGCGCAGTCTTAATCACGAAAAACGCCTTATCCCGTCGTAACCTTTGGGGCGTGGATCACTACGACGCAGCGAAAATTGAGCGCAAATGGCAGAGTTTCTGGCGCCGAGAAGGTACCTACGAGATCGACAACGACGACCCGCGTCCTCCTTACTACGTGCTGTCGATGTATCCGTATCCGAGCGGCGCGGCCCACATGGGGCACGTTCGCAACTACACCTTCGGCGACCTGCTGGTCCGCTATCGCACGATGCGCGGCGACGGAGTCCTATCTCCCATCGGTTTCGACAGTTTCGGGTTGCCAGCGGAGAACGCCGCCATTCGCACAGGGGAACACCCCCGCAAGTTCACCGAGGCGCGCATAGCCGAGTTGTCCTCTTCGCTTCAGCGCATAGGCGCTGTCTACGACTTGCGCAGGGTGTTCCGCAGCCACGACAGCGAGTACATCCGCTGGACGCAATGGATATTCCTGAAGTTCTACGAGGCCGGTCTGGCTTACAAGGACGAGGCGTCCGTGAACTGGTGTCCTGGTTGTCAGACTGTGCTGGCCAACGAGCAGGTGCTCACCGACGGGACGTGCGAGCGCTCCAGCGACCTGGTGGAGGAGCGCAGGCTGTCTCAGTGGTTCTTCCGAATCACCGAATACGCCCAGCGTCTGCTCGACGACGCCGAAAGCGTCGACTGGCCGGAGCGCGTCAAGATCATGCAGCGCAACTGGATAGGTCGTTCTGAAGGCTCTGAATTCAGCTTCCCTATAGCCGATTCTGAGGGGCGTCCTCGCAGTGACGTGGAGGGCATTTCAGTCTTCACGACCCGACCGGACACCGCCTTCGGAGTTACCTACTTAGTTCTGTCGCCCGAGCACCCCCGCGTATCCGAACTCACGACAGCCTCAGCCGCGCCAGCGGTGGAGGAGTTCCGAAGTTCGGTCAAGGGCCGCAGCGAGATGCAGCGCCTTTCCACGGAAGGGCGTTTAGACAAGAGGGGAGTGGCCTGCGGGACGTTTGCAGTCAACCCGTTCAACGGGGAGGCAGTGCCCATCTTTCTGGCCGATTACGTGTTGATGACCTACGGCACGGGGGCGATCATGGGCGTGCCGGGCGAGGATCAGCGAGACTGGGAGTTTGCGAAGGCGCACGATCTCCCCATCATCAGGACCGTGCAGCCGCCAGAGGGTTGGAGCGGGGAGGCTTACACGGGCGAAGGCGTCTCTATCAACAGCGACTGGCTGGACGGACTGGAGGTGCCCGAGGCCATAGAGAAGGCCATCGCTTGGCTGGAAGACACGGGTCGAGGACGCCGTCGGATCAACTACCGCCTGCGGGACTGGCTGGTCTCGCGGCAGCGATTCTGGGGATGCCCGATTCCCGTCGTCTATTGCGCCGATTGCGGCATCCAACCCCTCAGGGAAGAAGACCTTCCAGTGCTTCTGCCCGACGACGTGGACTTTCTGCCCACCGGTCGCTCCCCGCTGAGCACGCACGCAGAGTTCCTGACGGCTTCCTGCACCGTCTGCGGGGAGGAGGCCATTCGGGAGACCGACACTATGGACACCTTCGTGGACTCCTCCTGGTACTTCCTCCGCTTCGCCGACCCATCTAATTCTGATGCTCCGTTTTCGGGTGATGCCGTCCGCAGGTGGCTGCCCGTCGACCAGTACATAGGCGGAATAGAACACGCCATCCTCCACCTTATGTACGCCCGTTTCCTGACTAAGGCCCTGGCTGATCTGGGAGTGGCCCCTCGGGAGTTGAGCGAGCCCTTCGCCCGTCTGTTTACCCAAGGGATGATTCGCCTGGGCGGGCAGAAGATGTCCAAGAACAAGGGCAACCTGGTGGCTCCGGAGGAGATTCTGGACATTCAAGGGGCCGACGCACTGCGGCTCGCTCACTTGCAAGTTAAACCGCCGGGAGACGACGTGGACTGGGAGGACTTCGGCGTGGACGGGTGCGCCAAGTTTCTGGGTCGAATCTGGCGGTTGGGAGTGGCGGCCAGCGACGGCGAAACCGAGGGCATCTCCGCACGTTCCGGAGACCTGAGCGACGAAGACCTGGAGGTCGGAAAGTCCTCGCACAGATTGGTTGACAAGGTGACTAGGGACTTTGAACAATGGTCGTATAACACAGCGGTGGCGGCGTGTATGAAGTTCACCAACCTTCTCTACCGCTACGTGCGATCTCCGCAAGGCCCGCACGAAGAAGTCTTGAACGAAGCGATCGACCGCCTTCTGCTGGTCATGGCGCCCATGGCGCCTCATCTCACTGCGGAACTCTGGGAGATTCGGAGGGGAGGCCACATCCACGAGCAGCCCTGGCCGGAAGTAGACCCCGAGATGCTGACCTTCCAGAAGGTCACCCTGATCGTGCAGGTAAACGGCAAGGTACGCGACCGCCTAGAGGTGGAGTCCTCGGCAGGGGAATCGGAGATCGTGGAGCTTGCCTTAGCGGCGGAGCGCGTCGTCAAGTACCTCGGAGAGCGAACCCCTAAACGGGTTGTGGCGCGCCCGCCCAAGTTGGTGAACATCGTCGTTTGAACCATCGGCGTTTGCTAGGCGGCTTCTCAGGATCGCGGACGCTGTCGGCAAGTTTTATTCATGAGTCTGTATAATCTTGTGGATGCTGAACGTAGGAATTCTCGGGGCTTCCGGTTACACAGGGGCGGAATTGCTGCGTCTGCTTGCGGGGCACTCAAATTTTGAAGTGGGAGTGGTCACGGGGAGAGCGGCAGAACCATTTGCGGTGGGGGAGCGTCTCCGCGGGCTCGCCTCTGTCTATCCCGACCTGGAGATAGCTCCCTACGCTCCGGGTATTTTCGACCGTTGCGACCTGGTGTTCAGCGGGCTTCCCCACGGGGCATCTCAGACGATGGCGGCCGACCTTCTTAACGGCGATTTCTTCTTTGTAGATCTGGCAGCGGACTTCCGCTTGAAAGACCCGGGCGAATACGAATACTGGTACGGACAACCGCACGCGGCGCCCGAGGAGATCGACAAGTTCGTCTACGGCCTGCCTGAACTGGAGCGAGACGACCTTGCCTCCACGCAAGCGGCGGCGGTTCCAGGTTGCTACCCGACCGCCGCCCTCCTAGCGCTTGCTCCGCTCGTGCGAGCCGCTGCGATCCAGACCGACGGGATAGTCGTGGACGCCGCCAGCGGAGTGACTGGGGCCGGCCGAGCGCCCAAGTCCAACACCACTTTCGGCGCCGTGAATGAAGACTTCTGCGCCTACGGGTTGCTCAATCACCGCCACACGCCGGAAATCCAGCAGGCACTGGGCGCCTCGGTGCTCTTCACGCCGCATCTCGCTCCGATGAGCAGAGGCATCCTGGCTACTTGTTACGCCCGTCCTCTTGAGGGCGTCTCGCAAGAGGATCTTCGAGATGTATACGCAGACACCTACGCAGACGAGCCGTTCGTGAGCGTATTTCCCGAGCCGCCGTCCACTAAGGACACCCTCGGTTCTAACAGTGCACACCTCAGCGTCCATCTCGATCCGCGTACGGGCTGGGTTCTGGCGCTTTGCGCCTTGGACAACCTGGGCAAGGGCGCAGCGGGTCAGGCAATTCAATGTGCAAACGTCATCTGCGGCCTGCCGGAGACGACAGGGCTGCCTCTGTCCGGGGTGTTCTCGTGAGCGTTACGGCGGTGGAGGGTTTCACAGCCTCGGGCGTAGCAGCCGGCGTCAAGCCGTCCGGCGCCCTCGACCTGGCGATGGTTGCTGCGCACGACGCCGCTTCGGTGCCTGCCGCAGGCGTCTTTACCTCAAACCGGATGACCGCCGCTCCGGTGGTGGTGAGCCGCCGCCACCTTCAGGCGTCGGGCGGTCATGCGTCGGTTGTCGTCCTCAACAGCGGCAACGCGAACGCCGCCACGGGTGAGGCGGGCCTAGCCGACGCCGAAAGTATGTGCTCGCTGACGGCGGCAGCCCTCGGCTGCGAGACTCGTCATGTGCTGGTCTGTTCCACCGGCCTCATAGGTTTCCCGATGCCTATGGAAGCCGTGGCGGCGGGCATTCCGAAAGCCGCGGCGTCACTCAGTCCCGAAGGCGGAGAGCAAGCAGCCGAAGCGTTGATGACTACCGACACCGTGTCCAAGACCGCCGTTGTGGACGGGAAGGGATTCCGAGTCGGAGGCATCGCCAAGGGGGCTGCGATGCTTGAGCCGAACATGGCCACCATGCTGGCCGTCCTGACCACCGACGCCTGCGCGTCACCCTCTGTGTTGCAGTCCGTTCTGCGCGCGGGGGTCGCAGAGAGTTTCAACCGTCTTACTGTTGACGGCGCAGAGTCCACGAACGACACGGTTCTTCTGTTGGCCAACGGAGCCTCTGACGGCGCGTCGCCTGCGGATCTGGAGGCGGCCGTGGCCGAGATCTGCCTGGATCTGGCGTTGCAGATGGCAGACGACGCCGAAGGTTCTACCAAGACGGTGCTGCTGAAGGTGACCGGGGCGTCCAGCAGGGAAGAAGCGGCCAAGGTTGCTAGAGACTGCGCCAACTGCCAGTTAGTCAAGTGCTCCTGGTTCGGCGAGGATCCCTACTGGGGGCGCATAGCCAGCGAGGTGGGGGCTGCGGGGGTGGCTTTCGATCCTGCCCGCCTGAGAATCGCCTACGGAGAGCATGTGTTGTATGCCCGCGGCGCCCCGCAAAATCCGGACGTCGCAGCCGTCGCCGACTACATGCGCCGCCGGCGTCTCGAACTCAACGTGGATTTGGGCATGGGCGACGGAGAGGCGGAGATCATCACGGTCGATCTCTCCCACGCCTACATAGACGAGAACTCTGCGACGAGTTGATGGTTAGAGGCGCAATGAAGGCTTCCCAGCCGCCCGGGGTGCCCGCCGCGGAGACCCCCCCTCAGGTGGCCGCCGCGGAGATCTTGGTCGGGGCTCTTTCTTACGTGCAGCGCTTTCGAGGGCGGAAGGTCGTGATCAAGTTCGGGGGAGCCGCTATGGGAGATCCGGAACTTGCGAAATCGTTCGCTTCCGACGTTGTGGCGCTGGCTTCCGTCGGCGTCCTTCCGGTGGTCGTGCACGGCGGAGGCAACCAGATAGACGAGGTCATGGATCAACTCGGTAAATCCCCGAAGTTCGTGGAAGGGCGTCGCGTGACCGACTCCGAGACGCTAGAGATCGCCCGCATGGTTCTCGTCGGAAAGGTGAACAGCGGCATCGTCGCCAGCATCAATAGGCACGGCCCTCTGGCGGTGGGTATTTCGGGGGAAGACGCCAGCCTCATACGCGCCGCGCCGCGCGACCCTTCGCTGGGTTTCGTAGGTGAGGTGGAGGAGGTCAATGTCAGCCTGGTAGAGCGTCTGTTATCCATGCAGCTCATCCCGGTTGTTTCCAGCATAGGCAGCGACGCTGAAGGGCAGACCTACAACATCAACGCCGACACGGTCGCAGGAGCGCTGGCGGTTGCGCTAGCGGCTGAACGCCTGGTGATTCTGAGCAACGTGCCTGGACTGCTGGCCGATGTGGGTGACGTCTCTAGCTTGATTTCGGAAATTTCCTCTTCCCAGCTTGCGGAAGCCCTGAACTCGGGAAGGCTCGAAGGCGGGATGCTTCCCAAGGCGGAGGCGTGCTTGCGGGCGCTGGAGGGGGGCGTCGGTTCGGCGCACCTCTTAGACGGGACACGACCTCACTCCTTGCTGCTGGAGCTCTTCACCGACCAAGGTTCGGGCACGATGATTCTTCCGGGCGTCAAGTCATGAATCCTGCTCCCGCCCACGCCGCTGCAGTGGGGGCGCCCGAAGGAATGTCGCAGTGTCCGCTCATGCCTACCTACTCTGCGCCCGACGTGATGTTCGTGAGCGGATCGGGCACTCGCCTCTGGGACCGTTGCGGCAAGGAGTATCTGGACTTTCTTAGCGGTCTGGCAGTGACTAGTTTGGGTCACTGCCACCCCAAAGTCACCGAGGCCATCGCCACCCAGGCCGGGCGGCTTCTGCACGTCTCCAACCTTTTCGCAACCGAGCACAACGCAGAGTTGGCGCAGATGCTGAATCGTCTGTTGGGCGGGGGAGGTCAGGTCTTCTTCGCCAATTCCGGGGCGGAGGCCAACGAAACTGCCATCAAGCTTGCCCGTCGCTGGGCAGGTCGCGGCCGCCACACGGTGATCTCCACCCTTCGCTCTTTTCACGGGAGAACCTTGGCAACGCTTCACGCCACCGGCCAGCCTGAAAAACACGAGGTCTTCCAGCCCTTGCCCGAGGGATTCCGCCACGTGCCGTTCGGCGACGCTTCGGCTGTGGAGAAGGTGATCGATCCCGGCACGGCGGCAGTCCTGGTAGAACCCATACAGGCCGAAGGGGGTGTGAACGTTCCGCCCCCCGGATACCTAGAAGAGTTGGCGGAGATCTGCAAGACGCATCACCTGTTGCTCATGTTCGACGAAGTGCAGACCGGCATGGCGCGCACCGGTGACTGGTTTGCCCATCAGCAGTCTGGGGTGCGCCCCGACGTGGTCACGACGGCAAAGGCGCTAGGCAACGGGGTGCCGATCGGCGCCTGCTGGGCCCGTTCCGAGATTGCTGCGTCGTTCAGACCGGGCGAGCACGGCAGCACGTTCGGGGGTCAACCCCTGGCCGCTGCGGCCGCCCGCGCCACCCTCGAGGCCATGGAGGAACTCGACGCCCCTGCTCACGCCGCCGAAGCCGGCGCCCGCCTCCGTTCGGCGCTGGAATCGACCGAGGGAATCGCCTCCGTGCGAGGTCGAGGACTACTCCTAGCGGCCGAGTTGGACACCGATGCCCTCCCCGAAGGTCAGCAGGCCGCCGACGCAGCGGCAGACTGTCTGCGAAGGGGTTTGGTGGTAAACGCCGTCACCTCCTCGGCGCTGCGTCTCACCCCCCCATTGACGGTCACGGCAGATGAGATCGACGAGGCAGTTCGGCGTCTGGCGGCCTGTCTGGCTAGATGACGCCCAAGACGCCATGACCCCCACGACGCCCATGCGGTCTCCTTCGTCTCCGCAGTCGTCTGCTTCTTCTGCTTCGGGAGGCGCTACCCGCCACCTTCTGGAAGTGGACGACCTGTCGCTCGCCGAAATGGAGCAGGTTCTTGAGATGTCAAAGCAGACTCCGCCTCCTGTCCTGGCCGGCAGGGGAGTGGCGTTGTTGTTTGAGAAACCCTCCTTGCGCACCCGTAACTCGGCCGAGATGGCCGTGGTTGCGCTGGGCGGGCATCCGGTCAGCATTACGAAAGAGGAGGTCGCTCTGGGCGGGCGCGAATCTCCGGAGGATGCAGCCCGCACCCTGAGCCTTTACCACGCCGTCATCGCCGCACGCGTCCACGAGCACGAAACCCTGCTCCGCCTAGCTTCCGCAGCAGAAGTGCCGGTCGTCAACTTGCTCTCCGACCGCTCTCACCCCCTTCAAGCCTTGGCCGACGTGCTGACCCTCCAGGAGAGGTGGGGCGACCTGGCCGGGCGCAAACTGGCTTATGTAGGTGACGCCAACAACGTGGCGCGCTCCTTGGTCTTGGCGGCGGGCCGCTTGGGACTGGAGGTGAGCGTGGCGTCGCCTCCGGGCTACTCCTTTTCCCAGGACGATCTGGGTTGTTTCCGACGCCAGGGAGCGGCCGTTTCGCAGAGCAGTGATCCCTACGACGCCGTTGCGGGTGCAGACGCCGTCTACACGGACGTCTGGGTGTCCATGGGGCAGGAAGCCGAATCGGAGCGTCGCAAAGCAGATTTCGCCGGTTTCGTAGTGGACGAAGCTCTTATGACCGCCGCAGGCCCCGAAACGGTCTTCCTGCATTGCCTGCCCGCGCACCGCGGTCTGGAAGTCACTCCCGAGGTCATAGACGGCCCGCGCTCTTGCGTATGGCAGCAGGCAGCCAACCGGTTGCACGCGGCCAGAGGCCTGCTCTGGTGGCTGGTCGCAGCCGCAAGTCCCGAGGCGGGCTAGGAGATGTGTCCCGACGAGATGACATACAGCGGCGACAGCGGCAGCAGCGACATGTACAGAGGCAAGCGACGCCGCCAGCATCTCATAGAGCGCATGCTTACCGAGAAAGCCGTCGGCAGGCAGGAACAGATCGTAGAAGGGTTGGCGGCCTTGGGGATTCGCTCCACCCAGGCCACCGTCTCACGCGACCTAGAAGAGTTGGGGGCTATCAAGGTGAGAATGGCCGGAGCGGGCAGCGTCTACGCCATCCCCAACCTTCCTGCCTTGCGGGTGAGCAGCGAAGATCATCTCCGCCGCCTCCTAGGGGAATGGGTGATAGAAATAGGGTGTTCAGGCAACCTGGTCTGTCTGAAGACCCCCCCTGGTACTGCGCACGTGGTGGCTTCCGCCCTCGACCGCGCCGCCCTTTCAGGAATCCTGGCCACGCTTGCGGGCGACGACACCGTTTTGGTGGTGGCGGCGGAGAGCCACAACCCTCTGGATGTGGCCAACCGACTCCTAGGCTTGGCAGGGCTGCCCGAGATTCCCCCCTCGCCCAAAGAGGAGCACTAAGACGATGACCCAAGGAACGGCTAATTCGCCTTCTGTTCCCAGCAAGGTGGTTCTTGCCTATTCCGGTGGATTGGACACCTCGGTGATCTTGCGCTGGCTGCAGATTAACTACGACTGCGAGGTCGTGGCCTTCACCGCCGACCTAGGGCAGGGGGAGGAACTGGAAATAGCGCGAGCCAAGGCCGCAGACATGGGCGTAAGCGACATAAGGGTGGAGGACTTGCGTGAGACGTTCGTCCGTGACTATGTCTTTCCCATGTTCCGCGCCAACGCCCTTTATGAAGGCGAGTACCTTCTCGGTACGTCGATCGCCCGACCGCTGATCGCCAAGCGTCTGGTGGAGATAGCCGCAGCGACCGGCGCCGACGCGATCTCTCACGGAGCCACAGGCAAGGGAAACGACCAGGTCCGTTTTGAACTGGGCGCATACGCTCTCGCCCCCGACATCAAAGTGATCGCCCCGTGGCGGATCTGGGATCTGACCTCTCGCGAGAGGCTGCTGGCGTTTGCGGAGAGGGAGGGCATCCCCATTGAAGGGGCGTCCGAGGGCGCTTCCCCGTATTCCACCGACGCCAATCTGTTGCATATCTCCTATGAGGGAGGCCGCTTGGAGGATCCCTGGCTGGAGCCGGAGCGCAGCATGTGGCGCTGGACGGTCGACCCCGCTGAAGCTCCGCAAGAACCCCTCTACCTGGAGCTTGCTTTTGAGGCGGGCGACGTCTCGGCCATTGACGGCGAAGCGATGACGCCGGCTGCGATCTTGACCAACCTGAACGAACTGGGTGGGCGCCATGGCGTAGGCCGGGTCGACCTGGTGGAGAACCGCTACGTGGGCATGAAATCCCGGGGCGCTTATGAAACGCCGGGCGGCACGATCATCGCCCGGGCGCACAGGGCGATGGAGTCGCTCACCCTCGACCGCGAGGTGTTCCGCCTCAAGGACGATCTCATGCCCCGCTACGCAAGCCTGATCTACAACGGCTACTGGTGGAGTCCGGAACGCCGGATGCTCCAGGAGGCGGTTGACTGGAGTCAACGGAGCGTCAACGGCGTGGTGCGTGTGAAGCTCTACAAAGGGTCGGTGAGCGTCGTCGGCCGTCGCTCAGAGAATTCCCTGTTCGACCGGGCGACCGCTACGTTTGAGGAAGACGAGGGCGCCTACAACCAGAGCGACGCCGACGGCTTCATAAAACTGAACGCCCTTCGCCTGCGCACCGCAGCACTGCGGGGAGACCGCTTCTAAGGGCGTCCAGCGATAATGGAATCGGACGAACTGCCGGAAGAAGAGCAAACGGCAAGACCCGAGGAGGGGGGAGTTTCTTTCCCTTTCTCGCCCGCAAGGCTCTGGGCCGCCCGTACTGCTTCTGAGCCGGCGGAGGAACTCACGTCGTTCTGCGACAGCCTGGAGTACGACCGACTGCTGGCCCGCCACGACATCGCCGGCTCTCGTGCGCACGTCCGCAGTTTGGTGAGGTCGGATCTGCTTACCGAAGTCGAAGGCGAAGAGATACTGAGCGCCCTCGATGCGGCCGAAGACGAACTGCTCTCGGGAGCGTTTGAGTTTCTCCCCAGCGACGAAGACATCCACACAGCAGTGGAACGTCGTGTTACCGAACTCGCCCCCGCTGTCGGAGGGAAACTCCACACAGCTCGGAGTCGCAACGACCAGGTGGCCTGCGACCTGCGTCTCTACTTGAAGGAGGCGCTGCTGGAGGTAGCAGGGGCGCTGCTGGATCTGCAGAAGGTGCTTTCGGATCGCGCCGCCTCAGCGCCTGACGCGCGATTGCCCGCGTACACACATCTCCAGCGCGCCCAGCCGGTGCTGCTGGCGCATCACTTGCTGGCGCACTGCTGGGCTCTGGCGCGTGACTTCGAACGTCTTATACAGACTTTTGACCGAGTCGACGTCTCGCCGCTGGGAGCAGGGGCGGCCGCAGGAACCTCCCTGGGCGTAGACCCCGACTTCACGGCGGGCGAACTCGGTTTTTCCGCCAGGTTCGAGAACTCTCTGGACGCCGTGAGCGACCGGGACTTCGTTGCGGAGGCGCTCTTCGTGTTGACCATCATCGGGGTGCATCTCTCTCGCCTCGGAGAGGAGGTCGTCTTCTGGTGCAGCGAAGAGGTGGGTTTCTTGCGACTCCACGACGCCTTCTCCACGGGCAGTTCAATGCTTCCTCAGAAGAAGAATCCCGACGCCGCCGAGTTGGTGCGGGCGCGCTCGGGCAGGCTCATCGGAAACCTGACCGGCCTTCTAGCCGTGCTGAAAGGCCTGCCGCTTTCCTACAACAGAGATCTTCAAGAAGACAAAGAGCCGCTCTTCGATTCCGTGCGGCAGGTGCTTGGGGGGCTGAAAGCGATGATGGGACTGTTCAGGAGTGCGGAGTTCAACATAGAACGTATGCGGTCAGCCGCCGACGATCCCTACTTGGCGGCCGCCGACCTAGCAGAGATGCTGGTGAAGAGGGGAGAGCGGTTTCGCGACGCCCACAGGCGCGTCGCCGAATTGGTGCGCAGGTCGTTGGATGGGGAGGGCGATTTCGTAGAGATGGCCGCCGCTTCCCTCGGGCAGGATGCTGCGGATCTGCTCAGGGAAGGAGCGGCTCTGGAGAGCCGAAGCAGTCCCGGCGGCGGCGGCACAGCGTCGGTGGCGGTTCAATTCATCCGCTTCGGCGAGCGGATGGAGGCCGACGCCGAAAGGTTGGAGTCTCTCCTGCAAAGAGGTTGAACAGGGATTTCCTCGAGCGCCCGGTCGTTGAGGTGGCGCCCGAACTCCTCGGGATGGTATTGAGCTGCGGCGGGCGGGCAGGGCGCGTGGTGGAGGTGGAGGCGTACGCCGGAGCGGACGATCCGGCCAGTCACGGTTTCGGTGGAAAAACCCGCCGCAACAAGGTCATGTTCGCCCGAGCCGGGCTCCTCTACGTTTACTTCACTTACGGTATGCACTGGTGCGCCAACGTGGTCTGTGAACCCGAGGGGGCGTGTGCGGCCGTGCTGATCAGAGCGCTCTCACCCCTAAGCGCCGTTGAGGACATGTGGGAGAGAAGGCCGGCGGCTCGTCGGCTGGCAGATCTCTGCAGCGGACCGGCGAAGCTGACCTCGGCGCTTGGGATCGACGGCAGCCACGACGGCGTCGATCTGCTGAGCCCCGAATCCCCCGTGAGGCTGCTGTCTGACGGGGATGCCTCGCCGGATGTCGTCGGGCAGAGTTCCCGCATCGGGGTGCGCGCCGGGGTGGATTTGCAGTGGCGCTGGTACGCCTCGGGCGATCCCAACGTCTCCCGTCCGCCCCGCTGAGCTTGATTTCCATGGGGGCGCCCCTTGCGCCCCCATCTCGCCTTCGGCGTCTATACGTCGCCGGGCGCGGCGCAACTCGGCATCCCGTTTGCCTCGGCAAAGGCGCTGATGTATTCGGTCACCCCTCGCCCTCTCCGGGTGGAGATAAGAAACGGGGGGTCACGCCCCTCGGCCAGCGTCGCGGAGTAACTCCTCCGATCCTCTAGATATTCCCGCCAGTCCCGAAGCCAAGCCGAGATCAGGGCGTAGTCCTTCGCTCCCGTTTCCCTCGCTATGGCTTCGATTTCGCCGGTCGCTTCTTCCCAGACTTTGGTCGAGTTGGTTATCTGAACCGCCCTGTCTTCGGGGCTGTCCGCCTGAGCCGCCCCGGGAAGTTCGGTAATCCGTCTCTCAGCGGCGGAACAAAGCTGCTCGGCTTTTCTTCCGAAGTTGGCGTCTTCCAGCAGGTCGGGGTTCTCGGGCGTAGAGATCGGCAGAAAGACGTAGATCCAGTAGCCGACGAAGATCAGAACTGCCGCGACCGCAGAGTATTTCCAAATGCGGTTTCTCTGCGACCGATCTGGGAGCGAATCCGATCCTTCCCGCTCGCCGTCTTCGGTCGTGACGGCGGTTTTCGGCTCTTGCTCCGACACGTTTTCCAATGACGCAGATCAGCCTTGGTCTTCGGCTTCTTCCGGCGCTTCCGCTCCCGGGAGCGGGACGCCCGGGAGCGGCGCTTCCGTTTCCGGGGGCGCCGGGACGGCCACCTCCAGCGTGATCGTGCTGCCGCCTGGGACACGGTCGCCCGGCATCGGCGACTGATCGACGACGATCCGCGCTTCGGTGTCCTGACGGGCGACCTCCTCAAGCCTCGCAAAAAGGTAGACGGCGTCAATTTCTGCGGACGCTTCTTCCGGCGTCAGGCCTCTAAAGTCGGGCACTTCCACGACCTGAGGAAATTGGGTAGTGGTCGTCGTAGGGATGTTCACGGGGAAATTCCTGGCTTCGATGTCTTCGTGAATTGTCGACATGACCGCCTGCCAGATCAGAGCGGGATACGTGCCTCCGTAGACCTTGATGTCCGTAGTCGGAGGCTCCATCGGAATCTGTCCCGTCGGGAAGCCGACCCACACCGACGTAGTGAACTGAGGCGTGTAGCCGGTGAAGCCGGCGTCTCCGAAGTTTTCAGCCGTCCCGGTCTTTCCTGCGGCAGGTCGCCCGATCTGCGCTCTCCTGCCCGTGCCTAGTTCGATGACGTCAGCCATGACGTCGGTCACCTCCACGGCGGTGCGGGCGTCGAGCACTCGATTTGTGTCTATGGAGTACTCGTACAGGACGGTGCCATCCGCCCGCGAGATGCGCGTGACCATCGTCGGGCGGATGTAAACGCCCTGTCTAGCCAGCGTGGAATATGCAGCGGCCATGTCCAAGACCGAGACGTCCTCGCTTCCCAAGACCGCCGCAAGCACCGGCGCGAGCGGCGATTCCACTCCAAGTCTCTGCGCCATCTCTATGCCGACCTCTGGGGTGAGGTCTTCCATGAGTTGAGCGAAGACCGTGTTGTAGGAGCGCGTCAGCGCCTCTCTCAGAGTCACTAGACCGCCGCCCGCCCCTCCCTTCACTTCCCATTCTTCGTTCTGCCCGGGTATGGGAAGCGTGATCTTGTTGGGGGCCGGGTAAAGGGCGCTCATCTGAATTCCTTGCTCCAACGCAGCCGTCAGCACGAAGGGTTTGAAGGCCGAGCCTGCCTGACGCCCCCCCTGGGTGGCCAGGTTGAAGCGGGCAGTTACATCCGTGCCGAAGAAATTCCTCCCGCCCACGATGGCGCGGATGTACCCCGTGTCGTTCTGGATCACCACGATCGCTGCGGTCGGCCCCTCTTCCCAATGCAGGATGGTTTCTAGAGCGTCTTCGGCCGCCTTCTGGATGTCCATGTCCAGCGTGGTTTCAATGCGCAGACCGCCTTCAAACACAAGGCGCGCCCTTTCAGCGGGCGTCGAGCCAAAAATGGGGTCGGAGAGCATCCAGCGACGAACCTCCTCCACGAAATAGGCGGCTTCGTACGTCTCGTCCAGAGTCTCCACGCGCGGGGCGAGGCGCAGCGGCTCTGTTCGCGCCAAGTCGTAGTCCCTCTGGGTTATCCACTCGTTGGCGAGCATCCTTTTGAGCACGTCGGTTCTGCGGCTGAGGGCAACTCCTCTGTCGTTGTAGGGGTTAGAACTCGAAGGTGCTCGGATGAGACCCGCCAGCAGGGCGGCCTCGGCCAGCGTCAGTTCGTCGAGTTCCTTGGAGAAGTACTCCTTGGCAGCGGCGATGATCCCGTAGGCGCCTTCGCCGAAGTTCACGGCGTTCATGTACTGCAGGAGGATGAACTCCTTGCTGTAGGAGCGTTCAAACTGCAAGGCCAAGGCGATCTCTTCCAGTTTGCGGCTGATCGAGCGGTCGGTTCGGTTGAGGAAGGCTTGCCCCACGTACTGCTGGGTGATGGTCGACCCTCCCTGAAGTTCGCCTCCTACTATCACGTTCGCCCTGGAGGCTCGCATAATGGCACGCAGGTCGACACCCTGGTGCTGCCAGAAGCGCTCATCCTCAATGGCTACTATGGCGTCGATCAGGATTCTGGGTACTTCGTTCAGGGTCTCGGCATTCAGCCGGTTCTGCTCACCTCTGAAGGTCGTGATTAGGTTGCCGGCGCTGTCGTAGATGAACGACGACTGAGCGGTGGCGGGCGGGGAGACTTCCAGGTTGCGGGTCTTCCAGGAGCAACCGGACATAAAGACAGCCGGCAGCAACGCCAGGCACATAAAGCGCCTCACGTACTGGGGCATGTAAAGCGCCTCGCGGCGCGGCAACGGGTTGAAGAGTCAATCACGGGCTGCCTCTAGCCTATGGCCGTGGCCCATCCTTCTAGAGATTTCACCAGCGGGGAGCGCCCACCCGAACGGGTTCAGAAAGTGCTGGCCGCCGCCGGGGTGGCGTCTCGCCGCAAGGTAGAGGAGATGGTGCGGGAAGGCCGTGTGCGCATCAACGGCAGACCGGCGCGGATAGGCCAGAGGTTGCGTCCCGACAGCGACGAGGTGGAGGTGGACGGAACGCGGATCGGACTCTGCAGTCACTTCGTCTACTACCTGCTGAACAAGCCCAAAGGCGTCATGAGCACGGTGTCCGACCCTCAGGGCCGCCCGACCGTGCTGGACGGCCTTCCCGCCCTCCCCAGGGTCTTTCCAGTCGGACGTCTAGACATAGACACAGAGGGCTTGATCCTGCTAACCAACGACGGGGAACTGACCCACAGGATCTCTCACCCTTCGGGGCTTTGCGAGAAGGAATATCTCGTTGCGGTCGACGGCAGCCCTTCCCCGGGTGCGCTGAGGTCTCTGCGCGAGGGAGTGGAACTCCACGACGGGGTGAGTGCACCGGCAAAGGTCTCCGTCCAAGGCAAGGGTCTTCTGAGGATGGTCCTGACAGAAGGTCGAAACCGCCAGGTGAGGCGTATGTGCGAAGCCGTCGGACATCCCGTGTTGAGATTGGTGCGAACCCGGATCGGCCCGATCTCAGTGGGCCGGTTACGCCCGGGTGAGTGGCGTGAACTCTCCACGGCGGAACTCAGGGGGCTAGAGCGCAGCGCGGGCGCACCCCGGGGGATTTAAGCTTCTTCCGATGTCCGGACAGCAGATGCTCGACGACCTCGCAACTCGCGGCCTCGTCCATGATTCCACCGACCGGACGGCTCTTTCGGAATTGCTGAGCAGCCGGCCTGTCACTTTGTATCTTGGCTTCGACCCCTCCGCCGACAGCCTGCATCTTGGGAACTTGATCGGCGTCCTCATGCTCCGTCGCTTTGCCGAGGCCGGTCACCGCCCTCTCGCTCTCGTCGGCGGCGCCACCGGCATGGTGGGCGATCCCAGCGGGCGTTCCAGCGAGCGCAACCTGCTCACTCCGGAGATCCTGGCTTCCAACCTGGAATCCCTGCGTTCTCAGTTGGTCGAACTTCTAGGGGGTCACGCCGTGGAAGTCGTCGACAACGCCGACTGGACAGCCCCGGTGAGTTTTATCAAGTTCCTGCGGGACGTGGGCAAACACGTGACCGTCGGTCAGATGCTAGCCAAGGATTCCGTCCGCAACCGCCTCGAAAGCGATCAGGGGATTTCCTACACGGAGTTCAGCTACATGCTCATGCAGGCCTTCGATTTTTGCTGGCTCTACGAGCACCGAGATTGCCGACTCCAGGTCGGAGGTTCGGATCAGTGGGGCAACATCACCGTCGGCGTCGATCTCATACGCAGGCGTCTGTCGGGAAGCGCCCACGGACTTACCTGGCCGCTTCTGACGCGCTCCGACGGACAGAAGTTTGGCAAGACGGCAGAAGGGACGATCTGGTTGGACTCAGCCCGGACTCTGCCATACGACCTTCACCAGTACATGTTGCGTACCGACGACCGCGACGTTGCCCGACTGCTCTTTCAGATGACGATGATGCCCGCAGCGGACGTCGTTGAGGTGATGGATGCTCACGACTGCGCACCTAAGCGCCGCTTGGCGCAGCGCCGCTTGGCGGAAGAAGTGACGAAGATCGTCCACGGACCCCAGGCAGCGTCGCACGCCAGCCTTGCTGCGGAGGCTCTCTTCGGTTCCGACCCGCTGAACGGGGCGATGCTGGAGTCGCTTACGGAAATCGTCCCTTCGGTTTTCGTCGACTCGGAGGTTATGAGTGCAGATGAACCTCTGCTGGAACTCTTGCTTGCGTCAAATCTGTGTGTTTCCCGCAGCGACGCCCGCAGACAGATCCGCCAGGGATCCGTCTCCGTGAATCGCTCCAAGGTTGAAGATCCAGGGTTGACTGCGCTCGAGTGGGTAGACGGGCGTTTCCTTCTTGTTCAGCGAGGGAAGAAGGAACGCCGCATCGTTGTCCTCAAGCCTTAGAAGACTGCCGATTTCTCCTTCAAAGTAGGCGACTGTCAAGCCTCATCTCGGCTTTGTCGGGAAAATCCACTAGCCGAGCACACTTTCCGCTACAATTTCGCATTCGTGAGCTAGCAGGTTGCCATTTGGTCAAAGACCCGCTAGATTTACCAATCAACCTCGGAAATGGAATTCCTAGGATAATTTTCTTCATACGGAGTTCCAATACCGGGCATGCGCTGGGCGCTGAAACAGTCCGAAAGGCCGAAACAGTCTGAAGGACGGTCTCAGCGCCGTTAAGCGGCGCTCCTTGAAAACGGAAGAGAAGACGCAAATGCCAGTGTGGGCGGACGCATCGGAATCCTTGTTCCGGCGCGCCCGACCCGTAAATTTTTGGATTGTCGGATCGGGTCTAGACCCGTGTCCGGCTCTCTCTGCCGAGTCCGTCAAGGATTATGCGGAATCGGCGCGCTTCGAGGGGTGATGGCTCTAGCACTCGTGCTCGGCTGTCGCCCGGAGATGTTGATGGAGAGTTTGATCCTGGCTCAGGACGAACGCTGGCGGCGGGCTTAACACATGCAAGTCGAACGAGTCTTTTTGGTGCTTGCACTGAAAAGTCGAGTGGCGAACGGGTGAGTAACACGTGAGGAACCTGCCCCAAAGACGGGAATAACCACGGGAAACTGTGGCTAATACCCGA
>OZ241998.1:0-797500 GCA_965204655.1 Acidimicrobiales bacterium | reverse complement strand
TGTGAAGCGGGGGTAAGACTCCGTGGAGGCGCGAACCGACCTAGGATGAAAACTGGGCGGATGACCTGTGGATAGGGGTGAAAGGCCAATCAAACCCGGTGATAGCTGGTTCTCCGCGAAATGCATTTAGGTGCAGCGTCGCGTGTTTAGCCGTGGAGGTAGAGCACTGGATGGACTAGGGGGCCCACAAGCTTACTGAATCCAGCCAAACTCCGAATGCCACGGCTCCACAGCGCGGCAGTGAGACCCCGGGGGATGAGCTTCGGGGTCGAAAGGGAAACAGCCCAGACCGTCGGCTAAGGCCCCTAATTTCGGGCTAAGTGGTAAACGAGGTGGGATCGCCCAGACAGCCAAGAGGTTGGCTTAGAAGCAGCCATCCTTGAAAGAGTGCGTAACAGCTCACTGGTCGAGTGATCCTGCGCGGACAATTTAACGGGGCTCAAGCCCGGAGCCGAAGCCACGGGTTTCCGTCTTTAGAGACGGGAGCGGTAGCGGAGCGTCGATCTCAGCAGTGAAGCGGTCGTGTGAACGGACGTGGAGCGTGGTCGAGTGCGAATGTTGGTATAAGTAGCGAGAGAGGGGTGAGAAACCCCTCCGCCGAAAGCCCAAGGGTTCCTGGGGAAGGCTAATCCTCCCAGGGTAAGTCGGGGCCTAAGGCGAGGCCGAGAGGCGTAGTCGATGGACAACCGGTTGATATTCCGGTACCACCGTGAGCGCGCCAAGGCGGAAATGAGCCTGCAATAGGGATGGGCAGCCTCCAAAGGCTGTCAGGAACTGGCGTAGATCATGGAAGCTAGCGACGTGGGGACGCAGAAGGGTAGATGATCCCGGGTGATGGTTTCCCGGGGTAAGCGTGTAGGGCGGGGAGTAGGTAAATCCGCTCCCCTACAAAGCCTGAGGCGCGATGCCGAGCCGCATTGAGGTGAAGTCATTGATCCCATGCTGCCAAGAAAAGCCACTAGCGAGCTCTCGCGGTGCCCGTACCCCAAACCGACACAGGTGGGCAGGTAGAGAATACCAAGGCGATTGGGAGAACTATGGTTAAGGAACTAGGCAAATTGCATCCGTAACTTCGGGAGAAGGATGGCCTTCTAGGTGAAAGGTGTACACCTGTAAGCCCGAGAAGGCGGCACAAACCAGGGGAAAGCGACTGTTTACTAAAAACACAGCAGCGTGCGAAGTCGTAAGACTATGTATACGCTGTGACGCCTGCCCGGTGCCGGAAGGTTACGGGGAAGGGTTAGTCCTTTTGGACGAAGCTCTGAACCTAAGCCCCGGTAAACGGCGGCCGTAACTATGACGGTCCTAAGGTAGCGAAATTCCTTGTCGGGTAAGTTCCGACCTGCACGAATGGCGTAACGACTTTCCCACTGTCTCAACCATAGACCCAGCGAAATTGAAGTACGAGTAAAGATGCTCGTTAGCTACAGAAGGACGAGAAGACCCCGTGGACCTTTACTGCAGCTTGGCATTGATGTTTGGTATGCATTGTGTAGGATAGGTGGGAGACTTTGAAGCGCCGGCGCTAGTTGGCGTGGAGTCATCCTTGAAATACCACCCTTTACATGCTGGGCACCTAATCCAGGTCCGTTATCCGGATCGGAGACAGTGTCAGGTGGGTAGTTTGACTGGGGCGGTCGCCTCCCAAAGAGTAACGGAGGCGCCCAAAGGTTCCCTCAGCCTGGTCGGCAATCAGGCGGCGAGTGTAATGGCACAAGGGAGCTTGACTGTGAGACCTACAAGTCGAACAGGAGCGAAAGCTGGGCATAGTGATCCGGCGGTTGCGTGTGGAAGCGCCGTCGCTCAACGGATAAAAGGTACCCCGGGGATAACAGGCTAATCTTGCCCAAGAGTCCATATCGACGGCAAGGTTTGGCACCTCGATGTCGGCTCATCGCATCCTGGGGCGGTAGCACGTCCCAAGGGTTGGGCTGTTCGCCCATTAAAGCGGTACGCGAGCTGGGTTTAGAACGTCGTGAGACAGTTCGGTCTCTATCCTCTGTAGCCGTAGGAGATTTGAGGAAGGCTGTCCCCAGTACGAGAGGACCGGGATGGACGCAGCTCTCGTGTGCCAGTTGTCCTGCCAAGGGCATGGCTGGTTGGCGACCTGCGGAAGGGATAACCGCTGAAAGCATCTAAGCGGGAAGCCTGTTCCAAGATGAGATCTCCCACCGGGTTAACCGGGTAAGGCCCGTGGTAGACCACCACGTTGATAGGCCGGAAGTGTAAGCACGGCAACGTGTTCAGCTGACCGGTACTAATCGGCCGAGGGCTTGGGAATCACACTATTTGCTTGTGCTTGCAATGGAGTTCTCAAGGGAGACGCCTTGCGGTTCGCTCTGAGGTGAACCGGCGGGCGAGTCGACTTGACAGTTTTTCCGGTGGCAATAGCGGTGGGGTCACACCCGTTCCCATTCCGAACACGGAAGTTAAGTCCACCAGCGCCGATGGTACTTGGATGGAGACGTCCTGGGAGAGTAGGTCGCCGCCGGGATTTTTTCCAAGGGGGCTTTGAGTTCTGGGTAGCGAACTCAAAGCCCCCTTATTGTTTTTGTGACTTTCTTGTTGTCGTGTCCCTTCATCTCGGTGTCCCCGTCCCCGTTCGTTTCCGCCAGCGCCTCCGCCCCTCAAAAATTGCGCGGACTCGCCTGGTTAGCATCTCCTCTTAGATGAACGAATACGGAGGAGACATTCTCAGCGAAGGACAAGTCCCCGAAGCCGAATCGGACGCCGAACTCCGAAAACTCCGAACGGCGTTGGTTAAGCGGTTGGGGAAGCGCAAGGGCAATTGGGCGGCAGGCAGGGTTTCGGACGCCGCCACTGCTTTTGACGAAGACCGCCACCTCGACGCTCTGGATCTCCTCAAGCCCGTAATGAGCACAGAGGCGTGTGAACTCGCTGAGATTCGGGAACTCTACGGGTTGGTTCATTACAGGCTTGGACACTGGAAGGCGGCGGTTCGGGAACTTAAGACTTTTGAAGCCCAGATGAAAACCTTGGAGCAGCATCCCGTCTTGGCCGACTGTTACCGCGCAATGCATCACTGGCGCAAGGTGGATGACCTATGGAAAGAAATGTGCAGCGCTGCGCTGCCCTGTTTCGTTCTCACAGAGGGGCGCATCGTAGCGGCCGGTGCTCTGGCCGATCAGGGACGGCTGGTGGAAGCGACTGAGCTTCTCAATGAGGGATGGGAGCTTCCCACGAACCCCAAGGAACATCATCTGCGGCGCGCCTATGCCTTGGCAGACTGCTACGACCAGGCGGGCAACTTAGTTGCTGCCCGCCGTCTCTTCGCATGGATCGATGAGCACTCCCCGGGTTTCGTGGACGCCGCCCAACGGGCGCACGCCATCGGCGGGTGAACTCTCCCTGATGCTTGTTCGGGGTAAAGTTTCGGAGCAGGATTAATCAGGAGGAGAAACAGGAGGCGAAGTGGACATAGCTGAACTGCTGGGCGAGGACGAAGCCAATTATCTGCTGGGGCACACCTGCGAAGGAGTCCCCAAGGACAGCTTGCACCTTCCTAGTGCAGATTTCGTAGATCGTGTCTACGCGGCTGGCCATCGGCGTCCGCAAGTCCTGAGAAATTTGCAGTCTCTCTTTAACCACGGGCGCTTGGCCGGCACCGGATACGTATCGATCCTGCCGGTCGATCAGGGAGTGGAGCATTCGGCGGCGGCGTCTTTTGCTCCCAATCCGGCCTACTTAGATCCCGAGAACATCGTCCGCCTGGCCGTTGAGGGCGGTTGCAACGCCGTGGCTTCCACGTTTGGGGTGCTCGGTTCCGTTTCTCGGCGCTGGGCGCACCGCATTCCTTTCATCGTGAAGTTCAACCACAACGAACTCATGAGCTACCCCAACTCCTTCGATCAGATCTTCTTCGGCAGCGTCGAGGAGGCTTACGAACTGGGTGCCGCCGGAGTCGGGGCTACCATCTACTTCGGCTCGCCCGATTCGCGTCGTCAGATCACGGAGGTTGCTGAAGCCTTCGAACGCGCCCACCAACTCGGGATGTTCTGCGTGCTCTGGTGTTATCTGCGTAACAGCGCGTTTCAGAAGCCGGAAGCCGATTATCACTCAGCCGCCGACTTGACGGCTCAAGCCAACCACCTCGGGGTAACCATCTCAGCCGACATCGTGAAACAGAAACTGCCTGAGAACAACGGCGGTTTCGGGGCTGTCGGATTCGGCAAGAGCAGCCCTCTGCTCTACGACAGACTGATCAGTGATCACCCCGTCGATCTGGCCCGCTGGCAGGTGGCCAACTGCTACATGGGGCGCGTCGGGCTGATCAATTCGGGCGGCGCCAGTTCAGGAGCGAGCGACCTGGGCGAAGCCGTCCGCACCGCCGTGATCAACAAGCGGGCGGGCGGGGTTGGGCTGATCAGCGGGCGCAAGGCCTTCCAGCGCCCGATGGAAGAGGGTGTTGAGTTGCTCGCCGCTATACAGGATGTCTATCTCAACGAAGAGATCACGGTGGCCTAAGAGCCTCTTTTCCTCGTTGATCTGAAGGGATTAGTAGCGCAAGGCAGATCGAATCCGACCGGGGCGGGCGGAGCGAAGGCCAAGAAAGGGGAATGTTCGCGTCGTTTCCTGCGTTGTCCACTAGATTGAAGGGCAGTGCACACCACTTCGTCAGCCAAGAGTTGCCGCGAGCGTGCAGCAATTTCTTTTCGTTTCGGTTCTGCCGCGTGGCGGAGAATGAGAGCTTGAGTGACTGATACCGCTATTAGACAAGGCGCTTCCCCCGAAGTTCGGGAAGTGGATCGTTTGGTTGTCCGGTTCGCCGGCGACTCTGGCGACGGCATGCAGCTCACGGGCGACAGGTTCACCAACGCCAGCGCCGTCTTGGGCAACGACCTCGCCACGCTGCCGGATTTCCCGGCAGAGATACGCGCCCCCGCCGGCACCCTGCACGGAGTCTCTGCGTTCCAGGTGCAGGTGAGCAGTGAAGACATCAGCACCCCGGGGGATGCCCCCAACGTGCTTGTGGCGATGAATCCGGCCGCCTTGCGCAGCGAGTTGGGCCGCCTGGAGATCGGAGGCACGGTCATCATCAACTCCGACTCCTTCGACGAGCGCCACCTCGATAAGGCGGGCTACGAATCTAATCCTCTGGAAGACGGCACCCTGAGCAGGTACACCGCCTACCAGGTGCCTATGACCTCTCTCACCAAGGAAGTCTGCAAGGAACTCGGCGTGAAGCCGCGTGACGCAGCCCGCAGCAAGAATTTCTTCGCCCTCGGCGTAGTGAGTTGGATGTTCGGACGCCCCGTCGAGCCCACCCTGGAGTGGATTCAGGTCAAGTTCGGTCGCCAAGAGAAGGTGGCTGCCGCTAACACGGCGGCCTTCAACGCGGGCCACGCCTTCGGCGAGACGACGGAGATGTTCCACTCCACCTACCGGGTGCCTCCAGCCAAGCTGCCCCCGGGCACCTACACGAGCATCAACGGCAACACCGCCCTTTCCTGGGGTCTGTTGGCTGCAGCGCAGTCGGCCAAGCTTCCGCTCTTCCTGGCCTCATACCCGATAACCCCCGCCACCGACATACTGCACGAACTCTCCGGGCGCAAGAACTTCGGCGTCCGTACCTTCCAGGCAGAAGACGAGATTGCCGCGGTGTGTACTGCCATAGGCGCCTCCTTCGGCGGACACATAGGCGTCACGACGACTAGCGGCCCGGGTCTGGCGCTGAAAGGGGAGTCCATCGGCTTGGCCTTGATCATTGAACTCCCTCTCCTGATTATTGACATCCAGAGGGGAGGGCCTTCCACCGGTCTGCCCACCAAGACGGAAGCCTCCGACCTCAACATCGCCCTTTACGGGCGCCACGGAGAGGCGCCGCTGCCTATCGTCGCCTCCTACACCCCATCCCAGTGCTTTTTCGCTGCCATTGAGGCGGTCCGCATTGCTCTGAAGTACCGCACCCCCGTGATACTTCTCTCCGACGGCTACCTGGGGAACGGATCGGAGCCCTGGAAGATCCCCAGCAGCGAAGACCTCCCCGACATCAGCGTGGAGTTCGCAACGCCGGAGGAAATGTTGAACGGGTCGGGATCTATTGAAGAACCCCCATCCAACATTCGTCCGTACAGACGCGACCCCGAAACCCTGGCGCGTCCCTGGATCGTCCCCGGAACTCCAGGTCTGATGCATCGCGTCGGCGGTCTGGAAAAAGAGGACGTGACTGGGAACATCTCCTACGACCCCGCCAACCACGAAAACATGACGTACCTGCGAGCCGAAAAGGTCGCACGAATAGCCGACGACATCCCCCCGACGCTTCTCGACGTCGGAGACGGCCAAGCCGACCTGCTTATGCTCACCTGGGGGTCGACCTGGGGTGCCGTAACCAGCGCAGTGAAGCGGGTGAGGTCAGCCGGGAGAAAGGTGGATCACGCCCACTTAACCCACCTCAATCCTCTACCTGGCGACCTGGAATCCATCCTGAAGCGTTACGACAAGGTGCTGCTTCCCGAAATGAACCTGGGGCAACTGGCAACGCTGGTCAGAGGCAAGTTCCTCGTCGACGTCCAGTCGCTCACCAAAGTCCAAGGCGTGCCGTTCACGGCCTCCGACATCACCGAAGCAATCAATGGAGCATTAGATGACTGACACGTCGGTTCCCATTACTACCAAAGCCGACTGGACCAGCGACCAGGAGCCTCGCTGGTGCCCGGGCTGTGGCGACTACTCCGTCCTCTCGGCTCTTCAGTTGCTCATGCCCAGCCTCCCGGTGCGCCGGGAGAACACGGTCTTCATTTCGGGGATCGGGTGCGCCGCACGGTTTCCTTACTACATGAACACCTACGGCATGCACGGCATCCATGGGCGCTCTCCCGCCCTGGCCACCGGTCTTGCCGTGTGCCGCCCGGATCTCGACGTGTGGGTCGTAGGCGGAGACGGCGACATGCTCTCCATTGGCGGCAACCACCTGATCCACGCCCTGCGACGCAACGTCAAGCTCAAGATTCTGCTGTTCAACAACCAGATTTACGGTCTCACCAAGGGGCAGTGCTCACCCACCAGCGAGGTTGGCAAGATCACCAAGTCGACTCCCATGGGTTCCGTGGATGAGCCCCTGAACCCCATGAGCGTGGCGCTGGGCGCCGAGGCTACCTTCGCTGCGCGCACGCACGACATGGACAGGGCGCACATGCAGGAGACGTTCAGGCGCGCCTGGGAGCACGACGGGGCGGCCTTCGTGGAGGTGTATCAGAACTGCAACGTCTTCAACGACGGGGCGTTCGCCGCCATAACGAAAAAAGACAAGCGGAAGTCCATGCTCATCGACCTGGAGCACGGCAAGGCCATCCGATTTGGAGAGGACGGCGAGCGAGGCTTGACGATGACGCCCGCTGGAGAGCTGAAAGCTGTTGACGTGAGCGACGTGGGCGAGGAAAGAATCGTCGTTCATGACGAGCGCGCCGACACCCCGTCTCTGGCGTTCGCCCTCTCGCGCTTGGCCACCGGCCCGTTCATGCCCACCCCGATCGGTGTCTACAGGGCGGTGGAGAGCCCGGAGTACTCCGAGCAGATGAGTCGGCAACTGGCTTGGTCGCAGGAACTCAACGGCCCGGGCGATCTGAACGCCTTACTGCAATCCCGCACCACCTGGGAAGTCGGCTGAGCGAGCCTTCAGCCGCTGCGGCGGCCAATTCAACGGCCGGGGGTCGGGGCGGCGGCAGATGGGGCGGCTAGGAAGCAGGCAACACTCAGAGAAGCCCTGGGGATGGAAAGAATCAACTGGGTCGTTGACCTAGACGGGGTCATGTGGGTGGGCGACACTCCCATAGAAGGCTCAGCGGCGGCCGTCGACAGACTCTTGGCAAGCGGCAGCAACGTGCTCTTCGTGACCAACATGTCTCGCCTGACGCTGAGCGATCAGGCCTCCAAGCTCGCCCGATGCGGGCTGAAGCATCAGGCACGAGTTCTCACCTCGGCGGTGGCTGCTGCTTCCCTCGTGCCGCCGGGCGGGCGCGTTCTGGTCTGCGGCGGTGAGGGGATCATCGAGGCCGTCTTGGCGAGGGGCGCCGAGGCAGTGAGCGTCTTCAGCCCCGAGTGTGAGGCGTCGGGCGAGCCGTACGACGCCGTGGTGGTGGGCATGGATTCGCGCTTTGACTACGCCGCCTGCGGTCGGGCGATGAGGGCGGTGCGAGCAGGCGCACTCCTCATCGGCACCAACCACGACCCCACGTTTCCCACTCCCGGAGGTCTGGAGGCTGGCGGCGGCGCCGTCTTAGCGGCCGTGGCCGCCGCAGCCGAGACGGAGGCGGTCATGGCCGGCAAGCCGCACGCTCCCATGCGTGACTGCGTGCTTGACGAATTCTTGGGCTGCGGCGGCTGGGAGACAGAAGCCGCCCTCAGCGACGGGATCGTTGTGGGAGACCGTCCCGACAGCGACGGCCTCTTCGCTGAAGCCCTCGGCTTGCCGTTCGCTCTGGTGTTCAGCGGTGTCACGCAACCCGGGTGCGTCCAGTCCTCCGGCGCCGCCTTTGAGGCGACCAACTTGGCTGCCCTAGTCAAAAAACTGCTGCCCTGAGGAAGCTCAAAGGCCGTGGTACGCCGCCGACGCAGGTTGGACGACGAACTCGTCCGCAGAGGGCTTGCGGACAGCCTGGATGAAGCCAGAGAATTGGTCGCCTCTTCTCTGGTGCTGGTGAGCGGCGCGGTGGCCTTGAAGCCTGCCCGCCTGGTTCGCCCGGGCGAAGCTGTGAGGGTGGCCGGCCAAACTCCTCGCTTCGTGAGCCGAGGCGGCGAGAAACTCGACGCTGCCTTGCTGCACTTCGAAGTAGACCCGACCGGGCTGAGCTGCATTGACGTGGGTTCTTCCACCGGGGGTTTCAGCGATTGCCTGCTTCAGCGCGGGGCGGCGAAGGTGACCGCTATCGACGTCGGGAAGGGTCTTCTCCACGAGCGCGTCGGGTCTTCGCCCAACGTAGAGGTGCTCGAAGGCGTCAACGCCAGGCATCTGAACCCTGAAGATGTAGGAGACCCTGCCGACCTACTCTGCGCGGACGTGTCGTTCATCAGTCTGAAGGTGCTGATGGGGGTGCTCGCTCATCTCACGCAGGCGGGCGGGGAACTGCTCCTGCTCGTGAAGCCCCAGTTTGAGGCTGACCGCGCTGAAGCCGACAGAGGCGGCGGGGTGATCCGCTCTCCGAGCATCTGGGCGAGGGTGCTTGAGGAGGTAGCGCTCTCTGCCGTTCAAGAAGGCCTGTTTCCCGCAGGGGTGATGGCCAGTCCGATTACGGGCGCGCAAGGGAACGTTGAGTTCTTTCTGCACGTTCTACGGGGTTTAGGCAAAGGAACGCCCCGCAGCGACGAAGCGCCCGACGACGAGAGCGGCGGAACAGCCCTTGCCCAGACGCCTCAACTTGACTTGTCTCCCGCTCTGCTCGAAGCCATACGCACGACAGTGTGTTCGGCTGCCGAAGAGACGTAGCCTGAAGCCGTGGCGTCTTTCGCTCTCGTCGTTCATCCCCGTCGGCAGGCGGCGATGCGCGGCGCCCGCGATGTAGCTTCTTGGCTTCTCAAAGAAGGCCACGAGGTCTGCCTAGCTGACGCCGACGCTCAAGCCGCCGGTCTGGAACATCTCGCAAGGCCTGAGAGCGAAGTCCATTGCGGCGTTGACCTGATGATCAGCCTTGGCGGCGACGGGAGCATTCTCCACGCCGTGGAACTCGTGTCCGAGCACGACATCCCCGTACTAGGGGTCAACTATGGCAACCTGGCCTACTTGGCCGAGGTCGAACCCACCGACGTTCGCCTCGCCATAGGACGCTGGCTGGACGGCGATTTTGCCTTGAACGAGCGGATGCGCTTAGACGTCCGCGTTGAGCAGCCCGACGTCCCCAAAGTCCTTGAAGACATCCCTCTCGCTTCTTCAGCTCCCGCCGACTCGCTCGGCATGGGGGCGCTCAACGAGGTGGCAGTCGAGAAGTTTGACCGCGGCCGCAGCATCAGTCTTCTCTTGCGGATCAACGGCAAGCCGTTCACCGGTTACACCGCCGACGGACTGGTCGTGTCGTCTCCGACGGGATCGACGGCCTATTCATTCAGCCTGCAAGGCCCCATCCTCTCCCCGGAACTCGAATCCTTGCTGGTCACGCCGGTCGCCACGCATTCCCTTTTTGATCGTTCTCTCGTGCTCCCTCCCACTGCGAAGGTGCGCGTGGAGGTGTTCGACGAACGCCCTGCGGTGGTGGCCATCGACGGACGCATGTTGGGATCGCTTCATCCCGGTGGTTATATGGAGTGCACGGCCTCGCCTCATCCGGCGCAGTTAGTTACCTTCAAGGAAAGGGTTTTTCACGACATCCTGAAGGCTAAGTTCGGCCTAGGCGACGAGGGCTAGACGAAGCCCTCTCGACAGGCGCACTAGCGCGCAAAGCGGGCGCGCCGCAGACAGCGAAAAAAGACAAGGGGTGAAATGCTGACTGACTTAGTGGTGCGGAATCTGGCGCTGATCAAAGACCTCGACCTGGGGATTGAGGGGGGCTTTACGGTGCTCACCGGAGAGACGGGCGCAGGCAAGACAATGCTCACCGGCGCGGTGTCTCTCTTGGCGGGCGGACGGGCTGATCCGCTGCTCATCCGTCGGGGGGCAGAAAAAGCTGAGGTTGAGGGGCGCTTCGAGTTGCCGGACGGCAAGGAACTTCTGGTCGCACGAGAATTGTCGCGCACCGGGCGCTCGCGGATCTTCATCAACGGGCGCCTCTCAGGACTGGGAGTGCTGGCCGAGACTGCAGGAGAACTCGTGGACATCTGCGGTCAGCGCCGGCACCAGTCCTTGTTCAAGCGCTCTGCTCGACGCCAAGCGCTCGACGTTTTCGGAGGCGTTGACCTTTCGAGGCTGAAGGAGTTGCGTTCCCGCCGGGCGGGGATCGAAAAACGCATAGAGGAAATCGGCGGAGACGAGCGTGCTCGCGCCCGGGAGATGGATGTGCTTGAGCACCAACTTCTGGAGTTGGATCGCGCCGCCCTCGACGACCCGCAGGAGGAGAAGTCACTAGAGGCCATTGAGCAGACGCTGGCCAACGCCGCCGACATCCGTGAAGCGGCGGGGCGGGGAGCGCACGTCCTCGGCGGGGACGGCCCCGTTACCGAAGCTCTCGCTGAAGTTCACTCTGCCTTGGACGAAGCCGTGCACTTTCCGTCCCTAGTCGAGTGCGCCCGGCGCGTCGCAGACCTGCAGGCTGAGGTCTCCGACCTCGCGGCGGAACTCCGCAGCAAGGCCGAAGAAGTCCCCGACGATCCGCAGCGCCTGGCCGAAGTCATTGAGCGCCGAGCCATCCTGGCCGGTCTGCGCCGCAAGTACGGGGAGACGCTGGAGGACGTCATCTCCTACCGCAACGAAACTCGTTCGCGGTTAGAAACCCTTCGGGGTGCGGACGAACTCTGCGCCGAGTTGACCGCCCAACTCTCCGAGGCGGTCAGCGAGGAGCGTGCCGAATCCGCCCGCGTGGGCGCCCGGCGCAGGGAGTCGGCGAGCGCCCTAGCCGAGCGGGTCAGCGAGGAGTTGCGTCTCCTGGCCATGCCCAAAGCCCGCTTGTCGCTGGCGGTCGGAGAGGAAGATCCAGGCGATGACGTGGAGTTTTTGCTGGCTGTTAACTCCGGTTCGTCTCCGATTCCGATCTCTAAAGCGGCCTCCGGGGGCGAACTCTCCCGCACCATGCTGGCCCTGTACGTAGTGCTCCTTGAAGCTCCTCCCACGGTCGTCCTCGACGAGGTAGACGCCGGGATCGGCGGCGAGGCCGGTATCTGGGTAGGCCGCGCCCTGGCAAGGCTGTCGGAGTTCCGCCAGATACTGGTCGTCACTCACCTTCCCCAGGTGGCGGCTTACGCGGACGCCCACATCAGCATCTCCAAGGTTGACGACGGGAGCACGAGTTGGGTAACGGCGCAGAGGCTCTCCGACGAAGAGCGCAAGGTCGAACTGGCTCGCATGCTCTCGGGCTCGCCCGACAGCGAATCGGCGCGCGGCCACGCCGGAGAACTCCTAGAGCGGGCCGCCTCCGACCGCAAGTCTGCATACTCGGGGCAGCAGAGGGTATGATGACGTCCCGTGACGAAATACGCGTTTGTCACGGGAGGGGTGTCTAGCTCCCTCGGAAAGGGTCTTACTGCGGCCACCCTGGGGGCTCTGCTGAAGGCCAGGGGCTTGAGCGTCACGATGCAGAAGCTCGACCCCTACATCAACGTAGACCCTGGAACGCTCAACCCTTACGAACACGGGGAGGTATTCGTAACCGAGGACGGCGGAGAGACCGACCTCGACCTCGGCCACTACGAGAGGTTCATTGACAAAAACCTCACGAAGGCCTCCAACGCCACCACAGGATCCATCTATTCGGCGGTGCTGGAAGCTGAACGCCGAGGTGACTACCTAGGCGGGACCGTTCAGGTGATTCCGCACGTGACCGACGAGATCAAAAGGCGTATCCGATCTTTGTCCGCCCCCGACGTAGACGTGGCCATCGTGGAGGTGGGGGGGACGGTTGGGGATATTGAGATCCTCCCTTTTCTAGAGGCCATCCGGCAGTTCCGCCTCGACGTAGGGCGCGCAAACGTCTGCTACTTGCACGTGACGCTCGTTCCCTTCATAGGGCCGAGCGGCGAGCAGAAGACCAAGCCCACGCAGCACTCCGTGACGGAGCTGCGAAGCAGGGGCGTCCAACCCGACGTGATCGTGTGTCGCAGCGACCGCCCCATTCCCCAGAGGCTCAAGGACAAGATCTCCAGTCTCTGCGACGTCCCCCAGCACGCTGTAGTGAACGCTCCGGACGTTGAGAACATCTACGAACTTCCGCTGGTGCTCCACGAGGAAGGTCTTGATGACGTCGTCCACGAACACCTGGGAGGAGACTTGTCGCCCGATCTCAGCAAGTGGGAGTCTCTCCAGCGCATGGCTTTGAACGCAAGAGGCGGGGCGCGCATCGGCGTGGTCGGCAAGTACGTGAGTCTGGCCGACGCATACCTTTCCGTGGCTGAGGCTCTGCGCCACGCCGCCCTCCATCGGAATTCCCGCGTAGAGATCGATTGGATCCAGGCCGAAGACCTGGAAGACGGCGGCTTCGACGGCCGCTTGACCGATCTGGACGGGATCATCATTCCTGGTGGCTTCGGCGGTCGCGGAATCGGGGGAAAGATCAAGGCAGCTGCATACACCCGCTCCCAGGGCATTCCCTGCCTGGGTATATGCCTGGGCATGCAGGCGATGATCGTAGAGTTCGCACGCTCCCGGCTGGGGCTGGAGGGCGCCCATTCCACGGAGTTCGACCCTCGCACCCCCCACCCCGTGGTTTGCCTGATGGAGGAACAGCAGAGCGTTCTCTACAAGGGCGGCACAATGCGGCTGGGTGCGTTCACGGCGCACCTCCGGGAAGGAACCCGCGTAGAGGACATCTACCGGGTGGGCGTCATTTCCGAACGCCACCGGCACCGCTACGAGGTCAACCCGGAGTATCGGGAGCAACTGGAGGCCGCTGGGCTGATCTGTTCCGGGCTCTCGCCCAACGGCCTGCTCGTGGAGTTCGCAGAACTTGAAGACCACCCGTTCTGGCTGGGTACTCAGTCGCATCCCGAGTTCAAGAGCCGACCGGGTCGTCCTGCTCCTCTCTTTGGCGCCTTTTTTGACGCTGCTCTCGACAGAGCCGAGGGCCGCAACCCGCAACTCCTGGACGTGTTCTCGGCGGTCGGATGACCCCCAATCACACGGGCGTTCACCCCCACACGGGCGTTCACCCCGATGTGCAGAACTACCTGGACTGGCTGGCGCTGGAAAGAGGCAGGTCGCCCAGAACCCTGGATGCCTACGGGCAGGATCTCGCCAACTATCTAGGCTTCCTTGAAGAGCGAGGCTGGAGCCTGGACGAGATGGATGCATCCAAGGTTCAGGAGTGGGTGCATCACCGAAGCTCAGAGGGCGCCTCCGACGCAACGTTGGCGCGCGGCCTCAGCACGGTGCGCAACTTGCACCGCTACCTGGTGCTCGAGGAAATGCGCCAAGACGACCCGACGTCTAAGGTGGAGATGCCTCGGGTTCCGGCGGGGATTCCCAAGTCTCTGAGCGAAGAGGAAGCCTGCAAGTTGGTCACTGCTCCGGCTCGGGAACTCTCGAGGCTTTCCAATGAGGAAGACGGCGGTTCTGCAGATGCATACCGGGCTCGCCTGCTCAGGGATCAGGCGGTTCTGGAGACCCTCTACGGAACGGGCATGCGCATCTCGGAGTTGACCGGTCTTTCCCTAGGGCGGCTGGAGATGACCTTGGAATCCACCGCTTCCGTCTTAGTTCTGGGCAAGGGCGGCAAGGAAAGACTGCTGCCAGTGGGGCGCGCCGCATATTCAGCCTTGGCGCTTTGGCTCTCCCCGCCCGGCAGGGCGGTGCTGGAACCAGAGCGCTGGAAGTCCCGCAACGATTCCGAAGCTCTATTCCTGAACCACCGCGGTGCTCGGCTGACTCGCCAGGGGGCTTGGCTGCTCGTCAAGAAGTACCAGAGGGCGGCGGGCATCGGGGGAACTCTTTCGCCGCATGTTCTGCGCCACAGCTTCGCCACTCACCTCCTCGACGGGGGCGCGGATATACGCACGGTGCAAGAGTTGCTAGGGCATGCGAACATCAGAACCACCCAGATCTACACCAAGGTCTCTCGCAAGCGCCTCTTTGAGGTCTACGAACAAGCCCACCCGAGAGCCAAGGCACTCCAGAACTTCGCCACCCTGGAGTCCCTCAAGGGCTAAGGGGTCATCCGCTCGGGGGGATTGGACGAGCCCTGTTCAGCTCCCAGAGCCCCCGGGGTGCCCTCAGCCCCCGGATCCCCCTCAGCCCCCGGATCCCCCTCAGCCCCCGGATCCCCCTCAGCCCCCGGATCCCCCTCAGCCCCCTCGAGTGCCCTCAGCCACCAGAGCCCCCGCAGGACAGGAAGCCGACCGCCTCCCGGGCTCGGGCCATGGTGAGCGAGGCGACCTCCCTGGCGCGCTCCGCCCCGTCTGCGAGCAGCCGAAGCGTCTCCCCGCTCTCCGACTGCATCTCGTCGTACCTCCTCTGGATCGGCTCAAGCAAGGCGATCACAGCCTCAGCGCAGTCGTCCTTTAGCGCTCCGTAGTTGTCGTATTCTTCGGCCAGCGCATTCGCCCGCCTGTCCGTCGAAGCTCCCAGGATGTCGAGCAGGTTCGAGACCCCCGGTTGCGTATCGGGGTCGTACCGGACTTCGCCAAGGCTGTCGGTCACGGCCCGACGTATCTTGCGCCGGATCACGCTGGGGTCGTCCAGCAACCAGATGGTTCCCGGCGCTTCTCCCGAGGACTTGGACATTTTCTCCTCTGGGTTCTGAAGGTCCATCACCCTTGCGCCTGTAGACGCAATGCGGTGTCTGGGCACCACGAACGTGTCGCCGTAGCGGGAGTTGAAGCGCATAGCGGCGTCTCTGGAGAGTTCCAGGTGCTGGCGCTGATCGTCGCCCACCGGTACCTCGTCGGTGTCATAAAGCAGAATGTCGGCAGCCTGAAGCGCAGGGTAGGTGAACAGACCAGCCGACACAAAATCCGCGTCGGCGGACTTCTCCTTGAACTGGTTCATGCGACGGAGTTCCCCGAAGCTGACCGTGCACTGCAGCAGCCAGGCCAACTCCGTGTGCTCTCGGACGTGGCTCTGAACGAAGATCACACACTCCTTTGGGTCGAGACCCACCGCAACGAGCAACTGCGTGAGTCGCAGCGTGGCTGCTCGCAACTCCGCGGGGTTCTGCGGAATCGTGATGGCGTGGAGGTCGACGATGCAGTGGATCGCCTCGCTGTCGTGCTGGCTGTTTACCCAGTGACGGAGCGCCCCCAGCAGGTTGCCGAGGTGCACCGCTCCGGTAGGTTGGATTCCCGAGAAAACGCGAGCCACGCGGCGAGACTATAAGGGCGGGAGTGCTTTTTTGCTGTCCCCCGACTGGACACGCACGCCGACCCGCCGGAAATTACGCTCGTTTGCTCTTCTGTTTTCTAGGCTTCTTATGTGGCTACGGAGGTTCGCACGCCGGTGTTTGAAGGGCCTTTCGACCTGCTCCTGCACCTCATTCTGCGCTCGGAGGTCGACGTCTACGAGATCTCGCTTTCGGACGTCGTCGCCGCTTACCTCGCAGAGTTGGAGCGCATGGAGACTTTGGAACTCGAAACCGCTTCAGAGTTCCTGCTCATCGCCGCCACGCTCATCGAACTCAAGAGCCGTCAACTTCTGCCTGACCCCGAAGATGGCGAAGAGGACGAGGAGACCGACATCTGGGCGAGCCGCGACCGCCTGCTGGCTCGGCTGTTGGAGTGCCAGACCTACCGGAACGCTTCCTCGGTTTTTGAAGAGATGATGCGGAGCGCCGCCCTTTCACGCCCCCGAGCCGCCGGCCCGGAGGTCTCGCTGATCGAGATCCTGCCCGATCCCTTAGTGGGTGTGTCCCCGAAGGACATAGCCGAGGCATATCTGAGGGCAGTCGCATCGGAGCCCCAACCGACTCTGGATCTCTCCTTCCTGTCTCCGATCACCTACCAAGTCCCCGACGTAGTAGACGATCTCAGGGAAAGCCTGCCCGGCCGCGGACGGGTCGGTTTCCGCGAAATCACGGAGTCGCTGAGCAGTCGCATGGAGGTCGTGACCCACTTTCTGGCTCTGCTCGAGATGTTCAGGCTTGACCTGGTGGAGATTTATCAGGCGAAGGCCTTCGGGGAGATAACCGTGGAATGGAAAGAGGCCGATTTCGCCTCCTCTCCTGCAGAGGCGCTTTGGGTGCAGCAGTGAAGGAGGCGGCCTTGGACAGGCATCGCAAACGCGCCCTAGAAGCCATTCTGATGGTCAGCGAAGACCCCGTTCCGCCCAAGATTCTGGCGCAGTTGCTGGAGACCTCCGCGGCGTCCGTGGATGCGGCGGCTGAGGAGTTGGCCGAGGAGTACGCCGAACGGGGGTTCGTGCTGGTGCGGGTGGCTGGCGGCTACCGACTTCAGAGCCACCCAGAACTCTACGAATACGTGGAGAGCTACCTCAGCGCCTCCAATTCTCTCCGCCTCTCCACAGCCGCCATGGAGACGCTCAGCATCGTGGCCTACAACCAGCCGGTCTCCCGCGCCCAGATTGCCGACATCCGAGGCGTCAAGGCCGACGCAGTGATTCGCACCCTGCAAAGGCGCGGGCTCGTGGAGCCCGCGGGAGTAGACCCCGGCCCGGGTAACGCGGTACTTTTCGGAACCACGCAACTCTTCTTGGAGAGTCTGGGTATCGACTCCATCAGCGAACTGCCCGATCTCGGGCAGTTCGTGCCGGAGGTGCAGGTGACCGAGGCTCTCGAATCCGTCCTCCGCGGCGATCCCTCCCCCAAGAGTTGGTAGAACCTCCGACCTCCAAGAGGCGGGATCCCGCCGACGCCCCCCGCTTCGTCCGCGCCCTGCGGGGCGCCGTCGTTGTCCGGAAGGACACCCGGGAGGAAATCTCCAAACAGGTGGAACTCCTCCTCAGTGAAGCGTTTGACGGCAACCGCATAGCATCCCAGGATTTGATCAGCGTGATCTTCACAGCCACCTCCGACATCCGCTCCTCGTTCCCCGCAACCGAGGCGCGCAATAGGTTTGACCTCGGCGACGTGCCGCTGCTCTGCGCCCGGGAACTCGAAGTGGATGGGTCGACGAAGGGCGTGATCCGCGTGTTGATCCACTTCTACACGGATCTCTCCCGCGGGGACGTCCGCCACGCCTACCCGGGCGCCGCCGCCAAGCTGCGCCCAGACCTTTCAAACCAAGGATGATCGCCTCCGCCCGCCGCGCTCAAATCCACGGACTTGGGCTCATCGGCGGTTCCTTGGGGCTCGCCCTGCGCTCCACCGGCTGGAGGGTGTCCGGCTGCGACGCCAGCCCCGAACGTGAGCAGGAAGCGCTCCGAATAGGGGCGGTGGACGACGTCGGAGCGGACGCTTCCGCCGAGGTCGCCTTCGTTGCCGTCCCGGTCTCTGAACTCCCCGCGGTCGTTCGCTGCGCCCTCAAGGGAAGCGGAGGATTCGTTACCGACGTGGGAAGCGTGAAAACGCAGATCTGTTCTGCCGTGACCGATCCCCGTTTCGTAGGGGGTCACCCCATGGCCGGCAGCGAACAGGTCGGGCTGAGAGGGGCCGCGGCCAACATGTTCGAAGGTTCGACTTGGGTGCTCACCCCCGGGGAGCACACCGGCGACGGGGCTTACGCCTGCATCCGCTCCGTCGTGGGCGAACTGGGAGCGGAGATCGTGACGATGCCCGCGGAAGTTCACGACTCTCTCGTGGCTGTGGTTTCCCACGTCCCGCACCTAGCCGCTGCGACGCTCATGCGCCTAGCCGACGAGCGGGGCGCTGAACGCTCCCTCCTGAGACGCCTGGCCGCAGGAGGGTTCAGGGACATGACCCGAATCGCAGCGGGAAGTTCCGACATCTGGCTGGACATCTGCGAAGCCAACCGAGCGGCCATAGTGTCCTCCCTCGACGGGTTCATGCAGGCGCTGCAGGAGATGCGCTCCGTAGTCGCCGGCGGCGACCGTCAAAAGCTCGGACGTCTGCTCGAGCAAGCCCGCAAGGCTAGGGTCAACCTTCCCGTCGGAGTTCCGTCTGAAGCTGAGTTGGCGGTCATGCGCGTGCCGATTCCCGATCGACCGGGCGAGGTGGCACGGATAGCGGCTTTGGCAGGAGAACTAGATGTGAACATTTACGACCTGGAGATCGCCCATTCCCCCGAAGGCGACAAAGGCGTGCTGATCATGGTGGTGGCGTCGGAGAAGGTGGAACTGTTTCGGGAAGCGCTCCTTGATGGCGGCTACGCTCCGGCGCTCCGAAGCTTGGCCACCTAAGCGCTTTGACTCCTCCCGCTGCGGTCAGCCCGGCGGGGCGGCCATGATCGGGTTCTTTAAAAGCACCTCCGACACCTACGTCCCACCGCCCTCGGGCGGGAGACTGCAAGGTGAACTCTTAGCGCCCGGCGACAAGTCGATCTCGCACAGGGCTCTTCTGTTCGCAGCCCTGGCCGACGGCGTCTCGCACATATCCGGCCTTTCGGATGGCGGCGACGTGAAGGCGACCGCCTCTGCCGTCGCCTCCCTAGGCGCCGTCGTCCGCGCTCCTGACGGGTTGAGCGGTGAAGTGGAGGTGAGAGGCGGCGTGCTTCGGGCGCCCGAGGGTGACATCCACGTAGGAAACTCGGGAACTTCCATACGCTTGCTGTCAGGTATCGCCGCCGGTCAGCCTTTCACCACCATCCTCACCGGCGACGCTTCGGTGAGGCGGCGTCCGATGGGTCGAATCACCCGGCCCCTGCGCCTCATGGGTGCTCGGGTTCTCGGGCCTTCAGACGGCGGCCTCGCTCCCTTAGAGGTCGCCGGGGGCTCTCTTGAGGGCATTGTGTATGAGCCGCCCGAGGCAAGCGCTCAGGTAAAGGGCGCTTTGTTGTTGGCCGGCCTTTTCGCGTCGGGAGAGACGGTCGTGCTCGAGCCCGTGTTGACCCGTCCGCACACCGAAGAGATGCTGGCTGCTTTCGGAGCGGACGTTCGGCGCTCGCCCGGTCGGGTGTCGGTGCGGGCTTCTGCGCCCGATCCGTTTGAGTTTCGAGTGCCTGGCGATCCTTCTGCGGCTGCGTTTTGGGCAGCGGCGGCGGCGATCCTCCCTGGCAGCGACGTCGTCCTGCCCGGTCTTTATCTGGGGCGCACCCGCGACGGTTTCCGGCGAGTTCTGGAGCGCATGGGCGCCCGTTTGGAGGTTTCTTCTTCGGGTGTTCTGCGTTGCCGCCACGGGGGGCTGCGGTGTACCACGGTTTCCGCCGAGGAAATCCCTAGCCTCATCGACGAGGTGCCGGTTTTGGCGGTGGCGGCTGCCGTCGCCGAGGGGGTCACCTGCTTCGAAGGAGTCGGTGAGTTGAGGCATAAGGAAAGCGACCGATTGGGCGCATTGAAGCGTGTCCTAGGAGCGCTGGGCGCCGAGGTCTACCTGGAGGAGGATGCGTTGGCTGTCAAAGGGCCTGCGAGGTTGCGTCGGGCGCCCGTCTCTTCAGAGGGCGACCATCGAGTGGCCATGGCGTCTTGCGTGGCGTTGTTGGCTGCGGAAGGCGAAGGCGGCGAGGTCAGAGGGTGGGGGTCAGTGAGCACCAGTTATCCGGGTTTCCTAGAGGACTTAGGCAGGCTTTGGCAGAGATGACCGGATTGGAGGTTCTCTCCATGCTGTTTAGGAGTAGGCGTTCTAGTCAGATGCCTGCTCAGCGGAGTGTCGGCGCCCGATGAAGACCAAGCCAGTGGTGGCGATAGACGGGCCAGCCGGGGTGGGTAAGACCTCAGTGGCGCGCGCAGTCGCTAGGTCTCTCTCAGTGCCTTACCTAGACACCGGGGCTATGTACCGGGCTGCGGCTTGGGCCGTGTTGGACGCAGGGGTTTCCCCATCCGACGCCGAGGCAGTGGCGAGATTGGTGAGTGTCTCCGAGATCCTGGTCAAGGAGGATTCCGTGACAGTGGGCGGGGTGGACGTGACGAAGGCCATCCGCAGCCCTGAGGTGACCGAGGCTGTGAGCTTAGTGGCGGCTTATCCCGAGGTTCGTTCCGGGCTTCTGGCAGTTCAGCAGGATTGGGTGAGGTGGCGCAATGGTTGCGTTATGGAGGGCAGGGATATTTCTACGGTGGTTCTTCCCGACGCCGACCTCAAGGTGTACCTGGACGCCAGCCCGGGGGTCAGGGCGCGAAGAAGAGCAGGGGAGTCAGACGCCGATCCAGCGAGCGTAGAAGCCTCCATAGAGCGGAGAGACGTTCTGGATTCCGGGCGGGAGCACGCCCCGCTGCGCCAAGCCCCGGACGCCTTCGTGATAGACACCGACGGTTTGAGCGTAGATGAGGTCGTCTCGCGGATTCTGGCGGAACTGCGAAGGCAGAAAAAGGCCGGGGAGGCGGGGAAAGTCCCAGAGCCCGTCGAATCTCCTGTCGTTTCGGGCGACCCGCGGTACGGGCGTTCGAGGTTCGGAGAACACCGCAGTTTGTGGGGATCAGTCGTGCACTTTGTGATGCGTTCGAGTATTCAGATTGTCGGTTTCCCGTTTTTTCGTATCCGCCGCAGGCATCTTCGGCGTGTGCCCCGCAAAGGCGCTTTGATAGTCGCTCCCGCTGGCCACCGTTCCAATCTGGATACGCCGCTGGTGGGCGCCGCAGTGCCGCGCTGGATGCACTACATGGCCAAGGACACCCTTTTCAAGAGTCCTTTCTGGTCGAGTTTCCTCGCGGCGCTGGGCGGATTTCCCACGCTCAGAGACAAGGTAGACCGCCGGGCTTTGCGGTACGCCCGCAGAGTCCTAGAGCGGGGGGATGCGTTGGTGGTCTTCCCCGAGGGTGAGCGCAAGGCAGGCCCGCGCGTCCATCCGCTGTTCAGCGGGCCAGTCTGGCTTTCAGAAGTGACGGGGGCGCCCATTCTGCCTGTCGGGGTAGGCGGCGCTGAGCGGGCCATGCCCAAGGGTGCGCTGATCCCGCGTCCCTACCGGGTGCGGATCGTGTTCGGCGAACCCATCCCGGCGCTGGAGAAGGCGTCCTCGCGGGCATCTTCCATCTACCGCCGCCAGCGTGCTTCTGAAGAGTTACGCGAAGTGCTTCAAAGGGTGTTCGACGAGGCTCAAGACTGGGCGGGCACTCCAAACGACCCCTGAGTCCTAATCCCCAACCTAGCGCCCGCTGCCTGGAGCTGCTGGCGGCGCTGCCCGGTTGTCAGGCTCAGCCCGCCCGGGGGGTTTCCGATGCGATAGCCGCCGCTGCCTGTTTCGTTGCCCGTGCCGCTGACTCCTGTCGCCGAGAACTGCCGAAGCTATTCAGGACTTCGCTGGCGGCTACCCGCCGGTCGGCGCTGAAGTTGTCGGGGGGTTCCGCTCCTAAGGTGACGGCTGCGAATCCGGTGATCACCTTGAGGAGTTCCCGTAGTTGACGCGGCGGGGGGAAGTATTCCTCCTCGTCAGTCACGTGTATTTCCTCGCTGCCTTCGCTGGGGGCCAGTTTGGCCAGGACTTCCGTCACTAGCTCTTCCGGCGCCGATGCGCCTGCGGTCAAACCCACCGTGCCGGCAAGATCCCCTGGCAGGTCGTCCGCTCCGTTGACGCGCACGACCCGGGAGCAGCCCATTACCTGCGCCAGTTTTTCCAGAGCCACCGTGTTGGAGGAGTTTCCCGATCCCACGATCACGAACGCCTCGCAGTCTTCGGCGATCTTCTCAAGGGCGGCTTGTCGGTTGGTGGTGGCGAAGCAAAGGTCGCTTCGGCTTGGCGTCCACATGTCGGGGAAGCGCCTGCGTGCTGCGGCTGCTGCTTCCGACCAGTCTCGGTGACCCAGGGTGGTCTGCGCCAGAAGCGCCACGGGCTCGGAGAAATCATCCAGCGCCTCCACGTCTTCGGGCGTCTCCACCCTGTGGATGGACTCGGGCGACACGGCCATCGTCCCCACAGCCTCTTCGTGTCCTTCGTGACCCACGTACACGATGCGGTAACCCTTGCTGGAGCGAACCTTGACTTCGTGGTGTACCTTCGTCACCAGCGGGCAGACGGAGTCCACCACGTAACTGCTCACTTCCTTGGCTGCTGCCTGCACCTGAGGGGCGGATCCGTGGGCGCTCAGCATGACCGGAGCGCCCGGCGGCACCTCCGCGATGTCGTCCACGAACTTCACGCCCAACTTTTCAAAACGTCGTACGACCTGCTTGTTGTGGACGATCTCGTGATAGCAGTAAATTGGCGGTTCGAACGCCCCCAGCAGCGCAGCCAGCGCCTTGATGGCCATCTCCACCCCAGCGCAAAAGCCGCGAGGGGAAGCCAGAAGAACCTTTTCGACTCCCACACCTTCAGAATAATCCAACCCCGCTTTCATTAGCATTTTCCCTGTGAAGAGCCCCCCTCTTAGCGGAGCGCAGCCAGGCGCTCCCTCGCTCAGCGAGATCCCCAGCGTCCTGCCTTCCGTGGCCGTCGTGGGCAGGCCCAACGTGGGCAAGTCCACTCTGGTGAACCGCATCATCGGACGGCGCGAAGCCATCGTAGAACAACAACCCGGCGTGACGCGTGACCGCAAAGAGTGGGCGACCTCACATCGGGGCAGGTCGTTCCGTCTGATAGATACGGGCGGATGGCTGCCGGACGGCTCGGGCGGCGATCCAGAGACCGTCCTGATCCGGAAGGTTTCAACTCAGAGCCGAAAGGCCATTGCGGACTCCGATGTGGTCGTGCTCGTCGTCGACGTCACAACGGGGGTGACCGAGACGGACGCCGAAGTAGCGGCCATTCTCCAGCGGCATTCCGGCCCGGTGCTATTAGCTGCCAACAAAGTCGACGACGAAGGCCGCCTGCCCCTCATCTGGGAGTTCCTAAACCTGGGGCTGGGCGAACCCCGTCCGATCAGTTCCTTGCACGGAAGAGGCACCGTCGACCTGCTCGACGCCGTAGTGGACAGCCTCGACGACGCCGCCCCCGCCCCTGCATTCCCTGCCGCATCCGCCCCCGAGGAGTCTGCCCCCCCTGCCTCCTTTGACCTCGCCCCCTCTGACCCGTCTGACCCCTCTGCGGCATCCACCGGGGGAGACGACTTTTCCACGGTGTCGGTTGCCATCGTCGGCCGGCCAAACGTAGGGAAGTCGACCCTCTTCAACCGCCTAGTCGGTTCAGAACGCTCGGTCACCCACGAAGAAGCCGGCACCACACGAGATTCCGTCGACACCCTCGTTCGCACCCCCGCCGGGGTCGTCCGGCTGGTCGACACCGCTGGTCTGAGGCGCCGCTCCAAGGTGGACGAAAGCACCGAGTACTACGCAGCACTGCGGGCGCTCAGGTCGGTTGACCGCGCCGACGTAGCGCTCTTCGTGATCGACGCCACCGAAGGTGTCACCCATCAGGATCAGCGGCTCGCTGAAAGGATCGACGCCGCGGGCTGCCCGGTCGTCGTCTTGCTCAACAAGTGGGACTGCCTCTCCGAGGGCGCCGAGGTCGACCCTGCCGAAGAGGCAGTCGGGAGGCTGCGTTTTCTGAGCGGGTCGCCCGTCATCCGCATCAGCGCCCTGACCGGCAGAGGAGTCCACCGCATCCTGCCGGCACTCTCAGTAGCGGTCGCTCGGTATCAGCGCCGCATCCCCACGCAGGCGGTGAACAAGGTGATCCGACAGGCGCAAGCCTCCCATCCCGCCCCGGCGGGCGGTCGAGTGCTCTACGCCACTCAGGGAGCTAGCGACCCGCCCACCTTCACGCTGTTTGCAAACCGTGAACTCCCGAGGACTTATCTGCGCTTTCTTGAACGCAGGCTGCGCGAGGAGTTCGACCTTGGCGGCTCGCCGGTGAAGTTGCGTGTGCGCAGGCGCTAGCGCTTCGCCGCCGCAACTGCGTTAACTTTTGAGCCGTGGAACGGGTAATCCTGTCGATAACCGCCGTCCTCTGTATAGCGGCGGCGCTGAGTTGGGGGAGAAACGTCCGCTACCGTTGGCGCTTCTTCAGGGAAGTGCAGGCGGCGGGGGAGGAGAGCGCCGCGAACGGAGACAGTCTGCAGGAACGGAAGGCGATCTACGCAGCGGAGAGGATCGTGCGGTCTAATCTCCAGAGCGACCTGCACTCCGTCGCCCTCTACTTGGCGGTCGCAACTTCTTCCCTTCTGATCGCCGCCACCAGGAACTATTCCTGGTCGGCGCTCCTGCTGGCAGCGGGCGTGCTGGCGGCAGTCTCGGTTCTTTGGGGTCGGAAGTCCGGTTCGGAGTTCAGGTTGGCCCGGGAGCGTTTTGAGATCGAACGCCGGGCTGCGGAGACCCTGGCTCAAAAGGAGTTGGCTCCTCGCGCCTGGGCAGGTCGCCTGGTCTCAGAAGAAACGACGGGGATCGAGGGCTTTTCCGTCGGCCACGTCTACAAGGCCGGTTCCGGCCTGATGGCGGGTGACTTCTTCGACGTCTTCCGCGTCTCCCCGTCGAGGGTCGTGGCGCTCGTGGGCGACGTCTCAGGCAAGGGCATCGAATCGTCTATCACGGCCTTCCAGGCCAAGTACCTTATGCGCGTCTTTCTGCGCCAGTACCGCGACCCCGCTCAGGCGTTGGAGGAACTCAACCGACAGATGCACAGCTCCGACCGCTTCGAGGAGTTCGTCACGCTCTTCGTGGTGGTGTTCGACGTAGAGGCAGGGACACTGCGCTACGCCTCGGCCGGTCATCCCACGATGTGGCTCTGGCATCAGCGGGAGGTTCTGCCCCTGCGTTCCACAGGGCCGGTGGTGATGCTAGGGCCGGAGAACTCCTACTTCAGCCGTGAAATGCAGCTCAACTCGGGGGACATGATCGTGCTCTACACAGACGGGCTCATCGAAGCTCGCCGCGGCGAGGATCTGTTCGGAGAGGAAGGGGTGGCGCTGCTTGTGCGCCGCGACCCGCTCGTTCAGCCGAATGACCTTTGCAAGGCGCTCCTCGACGCCGCCGGCGACTTCAACGACGGCCCGCTCGGCGACGACGTGGCCGTTCTGGCCGTCCGCCGCGTCTGACTTCCCGACGTCGGCGGCTGCGCCGTGCCCTGGTGTTCCCCCTGCGAGCGTTTCTTCAACCCAAACACTCTGCAGGTCGACGGAAGATGCCCCGACTGCGGCGAGCCGGTGGCGGCCTCCTCACGTCCGGCCAACGCCCCCGCAGCCGCCTCCCCGCCGGCAGATGCCCCGGCGTCCGCCTCTCCCCCGGGGGATGCCCCTCCCCCGATTCCCAGTCCGCCCTCTCCCCAGAGGATGGCGGCATCCGACGCCCGCCCGTCGCTCTCTGCGCAAGCAGAGGAAGACCGAGCAGCCGAACCCCCCGGCGCTGAACCCTCCGAGGGACGGGGCATACCGTGGCACTTCTGGCTGCTGATTACCGCCACCGCCGGCTACCTGATCTGGCGTTTCGTGCAGGTCATAGCCCGGCTGTTCGGAGCGTGACCGAGGGCGGCTGGGAGCACGACTAGGCTGAAGATTCGTGCTCCTATTGGATTGCCTGCCCACGGATTCCCCGCCTTCCTCGGTGACGATCGGGGTGTTCGACGGCGTCCATGCCGGCCATGCCAAAATCATCAGCCGCCTAGTGAAGATCGCCGCCGAGGACGGGCTCGTCTCCACCGTGCTCACGTTCGCCAGCCATCCCCTTCTCACGCTGCGCCCAGACGACGCGCCGAAGCTTCTCACCGACCTCCCTGCCAAGGCGGCTCTGCTGGATGCGCTGGGCGTGCAGCGCACGGTCGTGCTGCCTTTTGACAAGGGCTTGGCTTCAATGACACAGGACGAGTTCGTGCGGGACATCCTGCGCAAAGGCGTGAACGCAAGGGTCGTGCTGGCCGGGGAGGCTTTCCGCTTCGGGCGAGACCGGCAGGGTTCGGTGGAGACGCTCCGAAGCGCTGGACTTGAATACCGTTTCAACGTTGAGGTCGTCGAGTCGTTCAGCCTTTCGGACTCCCCCGAACCCGTTTCCTCTTCCGCCATCCGCAGGGCGCTCGCCCGCAACCAGGTCGCCGAAGCGGCGGAGATGCTAGGCAGGCCGTATTCCCTTGAAGGCGTGGTGGTGGTGGGCGACCGCAGAGGAATCAAGATCGGCTTTCCCACGGCCAACATCCCTGTGGCCAAGACCCAAGCGTGGCCGGCCGACGGGGTCTACGCGGGCAGGTTCACCGACAGCGACGGCGTCAGGTACGACTGCGCCATAAACGTCGGACGCCGTCCTACTTTTTACCAGAACGCTGAACACTCCACGCTGGAAGCTCACCTCCTGGACTTCGACGGAGACCTCTACGGCCACCGGGTGAAGGTGGAGTTCGAACAGTTCCTGCGCAGCGAGCAGCGTTTCAGCGGCATAGAAGCTTTAGCAGCCCAACTCAAGGTGGACGTGGTCAATGCCCGCAGAGCCCTCGAAGCGTCCGGCTGAAGCCCTCCGAGCCTCCGACGCCCGGGGCCCCTACATTCCCGAAGCCGTCCTGGTCTTGCTGCGCCACGGACGAACGGAACGGAACCGCAAGGGGTTGCTCCAAGGGGTCAGCGACTACCCGCTAGACGAAGTCGGGCGCGCTCAGTCGAGAATTGCCGGCGAGTTCATACGCCGCCGCTACCGCATAGACAAGGTGGCGTCCAGCCCCAGGCGCCGAGCCCTAGAGACCTTGGAGATAGCCGGGTTCGGAGGCTCTGATGTGGTCGTGGAGGAGCGCTTGCGTGAGATCGACTACGGATGCTTTGAAGGCGAACCCGCCGTGGAGGTCTCGCCCGGGTTGATGAAAGCCTGGGAGGCCGATCCCGACTTTGCGCCCCCAGGCGGAGAATCTCTGGCGTCCCTTTACGAACGAGTAGAGGCTGCCTGCAGCGATCTGCTCCGCTGCTCCTCCGGGCAGACCGTGCTAGTGGTCACGCACGCCACCTCCATCAAGGCAGCCGTGGCCTCAGCGATGGGCGGGCAGATTTCCATGATCCTGCGGATGTTTCTGCGACCCGCTTCTCTCTCGGTGGTGGCGTCTGCGCCGTCTGCGCCCTCCGGCATGGTGGTGCTGGCGGTCAACGAGTGCCCCGATTTTCTGCCGGCTTGAGCGTGCCCCCCGAGCCGCCCGCAGGCGCTGCTCTCGCTCAGCCGAGGCGGTGTAGCATTCATTCAGTGACTGTTGCCGCACCTCGGGGGGGAGCTTGAGCGGACGCTCTATGAGGAGGTTCTTCTTGGCTGCAGTTTCCGTTGCGGCCGTCGCTGGGATGCTGGCCGCGGGTTGCTCAGGGGAAGGAGGCGAAGAGGCAGAACCCCCTAACAGCACCACAAACGGCCCAGGGCAGACGCAGCCGCCTCCTGTGACATCCGCCGAATTGCTGCTCGACTCGAACAGGGACGGCAAGGTGGTCATCGGGGTGGCAACCCCCGGGTCGCGTGACGACGGCGGCTACTACCAGGCTCTCGTCGACGCCGTCAGGAGGTTCTCGGGCGCTAACGTGAACTTCGGTATCCCAATCATCGTAGATGAGATCGAATCCGCCGAAGCCAAGACAGAACTGATCAATCTGGCCGAGCAGGGCGTGGACATGATCGCAGTAGGCGGCACCGATATAGCAGAACCCTTAGAAGAGGTCATCGAGCAGTACCCAGACATCTTCTGGTACTGCAACTGCGGCTCCGATTACCCGCCGTTGGAGGGGCTGGCCCAAGCCCAAGACGATAGTTCTCAGATCAGCTACAGCGCAGGGTTCGCGACCGGAATCCTGCTGCGCGACGGCGGCGGCGACAGCGTCTACTTCCTTGGTTGCTGCGACCTCAACTTTGAGAAGGAGGCCCGCGGGGCGTTCGAGTTTGGGCTCAAGGCCGTAGACGAAAGCTTCACGATGATCTACGTTCCCACCGGTGCTGCCCCGTTTGATTTCAGCAACGTGGCCGGCGCCACCGAAGCCTTTAACAACGCGGTCGCCGCCGGAGCCGACGCCGTGTACCCCTACCTCAGCGAGGCGCATGAGGTCGTGGTGAAGTTGGCTAACGAGAACGACGTCATCGCCATGTCTGCGGGCAGGTCAGACGTGTGCGAACGCCCAGACCTCGATTACCAGATAGCCGTGCAGTACGACGCAGGCGACTACATCGGGACTTTGTTGGAGAAGTTTGCAGCCGGCGAGTTTGCGGAAGGCGACGTCTTCACCTTCAACGTGGGAGAGTTCCCGTTTGTGGGCGCAAAGTTCTGCGACCCCACCGACGCCCAGGAGGCGGAGTTGGAAGCCGAAATGGGGCGCATCGCAGCAGGCGAGTATTCTTTCCCGTTCTTCTGCATAAAAGCGCGGGCGTACGAATTCTCCAGCGAGGGCTGCGATTCCGATTCCGGGCAGGATTCCGAGTAACGCCCGCGCTCGGCAACTCTTGTCTGAGCAGGCCGCCGCCAAAAGGAACTCGGCTGTCAGCGGCTCTGCGGGATTGTCCGCCTCCGGTGTCCGCTAGGGCATTTGAAGTCTCAGTGAGGAAGTCTCGGTGAGATAATGGACTCGTCGGAGGCGCACCGCCAATCATCTGAGGGGCGCCAACTGGCCGTGGAGATGCGGGGCATCACCAAGCGTTTCGGGAGCGTAACGGCCTGCAAAAACGTGGACTTGCCGCTGTATGAGGGCGAAATTCACAGCATTCTCGGCGAAAACGGCGCCGGCAAATCCACCCTAATGAAAGTGCTCATGGGGCTGCTGATCCCTGACGCTGGCAGCGTCGTCGTGGGCGGCGAGGTACGTCGGTTTCGCTCTCCCGCCGAGGCCGCGCGGTCGGGGTTCGGGATGGTCCACCAGCACTTCAGCCTGATCGAGCCCCTCACAGTCTGGGAAAACGTCGTTCTAGGGGAGCGCTCCCGTCTCAGTCCCGCTGCAGCTAGGCGGCGGGTCAAGGAGATCGCCGATACCTACGGGCTCGAAGTCGATCCCGACGAGCAGGTCTCCGACCTGAGCGTCGGTCTGCGTCAGCGGGTGGAGATCATCAAGTGCCTTGGACGCGACCCCCGGATCTTGATCCTCGACGAACCCACCGCCGTTCTGACCCCGCAGGAGTCCGAGCATCTCTTCGGCGTACTGCGCCGCGTGGGGGAGCAGCACAACAAGGCGGTGGCGCTGGTCAGCCACCGGCTCGACGAGGTTCTTGCCGCCGCAGACCGAATAACAGTCATGCGCGCCGGCGAGGCGGTAGAGCGGTTTGCTGCGGGCGACGCCGACGCTTCCCGTCTAGCGCGGGCGATGCTGGGGCGAGACGTCCCGTTGCGTTCGGCGGGGGCTGTTTTTGGCCGCGCCGCGGCCTCCGGGCGGACGGAGGGGTCGGGAACCTCGGAGAAGCCGGGGCAGCCAGAGAGCCCGAAGCAACCTGAGGCGTCCGTGAAGCCGGTGAGGTCAGCGCCGTCGGGAGAAGGCCGCCGCTCCGAAACCCGGAATGCGGAACTTCAGCCCGTGCTGCGTATAAGCGGGGCGAGCGCCGCCGGACGCGACGGGCGCATCCTCCTCAACGCTCTCGCTCTAGAAGTGCGCCCTGGCGAGGTCGTGGGCGTAGCAGGCGAAGAGGGAAACGGCCAGAGTGCTCTGGAAGACCTCCTTTCGGGCTTACTCAAGCTGGATTCAGGGGAGGTCTTTGTGCAGGGCAGACGGGTGTCCGCCGGCAAGCCTGGCGAAATGGCGCGCGCGGGCGTGGCTGTCGTTCCCTCCGACCGCAGCGAGTCCGGCTGCGTGCTGGACATGAGCGTGGCCGAGAACCTCACGCTGCTCTCTCCGCCCCGCTCTCCCTTGGGTTTCGGAATCCTCGACCTCAAGGCCAGGTTCAGGGAAGCCGAGAGGCTCATGGCGCAATTCGGCGTGCAGGCTTCCCGCCCCGAGGCGCCGATGTGGTCGCTGTCTGGCGGCAATCAGCAGCGGGTGATCCTAGCCAGGGAACTCAGCGGAAACCCCAAAGTCCTAGTGGCCGCCCAACCCACCAGCGGTCTCGATCCCGGAGGCGTGGAGTATGTCTGGGAGCGCATCCTCAAGGCTGCTGAAGACGGCGCGGGCGTTCTGCTGATCTCCTCGGAACTCAGAGAGTTGCTCGAGTTCGCCGAGCGAATTCTGGTCATCTCCAGAGGGCGCATAGCAGCGGAGATGCCGCGCGAAGAAGCAGACGCTGAGCGGCTGGGGATGCTGATGGGCGGTGAGTTCTGCGATAGCGGTGCAGTCCCCCAAGCCGCCGCAGTAGAGGAAGCGAAGTTCTCGTGAGCGTCGCTTCTTCCCCAGCCGCCGGCTTCACGGGACGCTCGCGTCTGAAGAGCGCCTCCTGTGTCCTGGGCGTCTACGCGGTCTGCATTGCGTCCGCCCTTGCAATCTCCGCCTTGGTGGTCTGGGCCGCCGGAGGGTCGTGGACTGCGGTGTTCTCCTCTCTCCTCAACGGCAGCCTTCTCCGTCCTGGCCGCTGGGGTCGGACCATCGGAGAGGCCATTCCGCTGCTGCTCGTTGCGCTCGGCATGATCGTCAACCTGAAGGCAGGGTTAGTGAACATCGGGCAGGAAGGGCAACTCTACGTGGGAGCGGCTTTCGCTGCCTACGTCGGTACGTTCATGGGAGGGCCGGGCGTCCTTGTGCTGATCGTGCTGCTGCTAGCTGGCGTCCTGGGGGGCGCCCTCTGGGCGGGTTTGTGTTCTGTTTTGCGCTACTGGCGGGGTGTCCCCGAAGTCTTAAGTTCGCTCCTGTTGGTTTTCGCTGCGGCGCAGTTGGTGGGTTACGGACTCAAAAACACCCGTCTCCTGCTAGACCCCACGCCCGACACCGGCAACCGGAACTTCGTGAGCGAACAACTCTCTCCCTCAAAGCGCCTGCCCAGGGTCGGATTCCTGGGCAACGAGTTTCCAGTGAGCGTCTTCGTCGCTCTCGCTTTGGCGGTGCTGTTGGCTCTCGTCTTGAGGTGGAGCATTGTCGGTTTTCGTCTGCAAATGCTAGGGAGCGCACCGCGGGCGGCTCACCGAGCGGGAGTGTCGGAGCGCCTCTACGGCGGTCTCTCTCTGGTGGTTTCGGGAGCGTTCTGTGGGTTGGCTGGGGCTTTTATGCTCTCCGGCGGGGACTTCGGGAACTACCGCCTAACCCCGGGCTTTCCCGTAAACATCGGTTGGGAGGGCTTGCTGGTGGCGCTGGTGGCGCGTTCCCACCCCATTCTGGCCATTCCAGTTGCTTTCGTTTTTGCCGCTCTCCGTACTGGCTCGGGTTTTCTCGCTGCCGCAGGGGTGGATCGCGGGATTACCCGGGTGGTGCAGGCGCTGTTGGTGCTGGCTTTGCTGATACCCCCGGCGGTTTTCTATCTCAGAGGCAGGCGCAGGGTGCCTGCTGAGCGCACCGCTCGAGCGTAGAACGTGATGGCAGACTTTTTCACCGCCGTCGGGGATGTGTTGTCTGATGAAGTCACATACCTGAGCGGCTGGCGTTTCGCAGCGGCTTTGGGTTTTGTGGCAGTGGGGGAGTGGGTGGCGGAGCGTGCCGGCACAATCAACATCTCCGTGGAAGGTGCCATGCTGGCTGGCGCCTTCGTGTCTGTGGTCGGTCACGATTTATCCAATTCCGTGGCCGTCGGTCTGCTTTTCGCAGCTTCGGCGGGTTTGGTGGTTGCGGCGGTTCAGGCGCATCTCAGTCATAATCTCGCGGTCAATCAGTTTGTGGTGGGCTTGACTTTGAACATCCTCGTGCTGGGCGCGGCTGGTTTTCTAGACGGCAGCTTGAACCTTCCGCGGCCTCAGGCTGCCCATGTCTTCAAAGTTCCTGGTTTGGCGGAGATTCCCTTGCTCGGCCCTGCTCTTTTCAGGCAGCCGTGGCCGCTGTATCTGCTTTACCCTCTCATACCGCTCACCTGGTGGCTCGTCTACCGAACCCGCTGGGGGTTGGAGGTGCGGGCGTCGGGAGAGAACCCTGCTGCCGCGGACGTCTCATCGGTGAACGTGAACGCCCGCCGCCGCCAGGCCGTTTACTTGGCGGGGATCACCGCTGGCTTGGGCGGCGGTTTTCTGGTACTAGGCCAGGTTGGCGCCTATGAGGATTCCATCGTCGGCGGGCAGGGTTTCATAGCCATCGCCGCCGTCTATTTCGGGGGCTGGACCCTCCGGGGGGCGATGCTGGGCTGCCTGTTGTTCGGGGTCGTGAATTCTTTTCGGATCAGCCTTCCGGTGCTCGGTTACCAGGTGAACTCGGAGTTGTTGTCGTCGCTGCCTTTCGTGCTGACCATTCTCACAGCGGCGGTGTTCGCCAAGCGCATCCGTGAGCCGCAGGCGCTGGCGCAGCAGTTCGCACGCGGCCTGCGCTGAGAATCTAAGTGCTTGCTTCTGGCTGTTGGCAGTCTTGCAGTGGCACGTTCAGATTCAAGTTGCAAGTCGCAGCATTTTAGAGTAGCGTTACGAAAATATTCGTGTAGCCTGACTTTGGAGTAGGAGGAGGAGACCATGCCGTTGTCAGCAGAGATTTCGAGTAAAAAGCTAATTCTTGTTAGGCCGTTGGTGGTGGCCGTAGTTTTGGCTGCGTCGTTGGCGGCGCCTGTGGCCTTGTCTGCGGACGATGTTTCGGCGCTGGGGGGAGCGGAGGAGGGTGAGGCTGAGTTCGTGGCCCGGTTCGGGGGTGAGCGGCCGTTCGCTCTGCCTGGGCTAGCTCAGTTTGAGGGTGCCGCCGCGGAGGTGTCTGTCGGTTCAGGCGGTGGAGAGCCTGTCGCCGGGGAGGTGCCCGTAGGTTCGGAGGGTGGAGGTTTTTCTTCGCCTGGGCCTGCGGGTTCGTCTTCGTCTATTTCTTCTTCTGAGCGTGTGGAGTCGGTTGTTTCGTTCTTGGTGTGTCCTGCGGGGTTTGAGCGTTTTAGTGTGGGTTTGGGTTCGTCTGGTTGGGGTTGTCGTCGGGTTTTGGGTGAGGCGGTTGCTTCGTTTTCTTGTGTGGAGGGTGTTTTGAGGGTTTCTGGGGGTTTTCGTGTGTGCGTGTGGGTGGTTGAGAGTGTTGAGGTGGAGGCGGCTGTGGGGTCGTGTTCCCCGGGTGGTGTTCCGCCGTCGTGTCGTTATGTGGGCGTCGACGGGGTGTCGCGTTTCGGGAGGGTGGTGTTCGGTTGCCGCTCGGGGTGGGTGTTGTCCGGCAGTTCGTGTTCTAGGGTGGTCAGGTTGGAGCGTTCAGCGCCTCCTGTTGTGTCGTATTCGTGCAGCAGCGGGGTTTTGGTGGGTTTTAGTTGTTTTGAGTACGCGGAGCCTGTGCGCACTTGTTCTCCTGGTTGGTTGTTACGTTCTTCGGGGTTGTGTGAAAGGACGTTGAGGGCGGCGCGGCAGTCAACACCACCACCGCCAACAACAACTACGACTACTACTACTACTACGACTGCGACTACTGTGGTTACGGTTGCTGAGCCGGTGGTGGGGGGTGCTGCGGGTGCTGGGGGTGGTTTGGGGGGTCCTCCTGGTGTTCCGTTGGGGGTGCGTGTGTTGTTGGGGGTGGGTTCGGGGGTGTTGAGTTGGTCGCCTCCGGCTGGTGATGGGGGTTCTCCGGTGGTTGGTTATGTGTTGAGGTGGCGTGAGGGCGTTAGCGGTGTGTGGAGGGTGGTTTATTTGGGGGCTTCGGTGCGGCGTTATGAGTTGTCTGGTTTGGTGGGGGGTGGTTATTATCAGGTGAAGCTTTCGGCTAGGAACCGAGGTCCTGGCGGTGGTTTCCGGGAGGGGCGGGGGGTGGTGAGGTCGTTGCGGCCTTGCGGCGTTGGGGAGAGGGCGGCGGTGTTTGGTGGTTTTAGTTATTGTGTTCGGGTTGTTTCACCGCGTCCTTCTCCGCCTGTGGGGTTGAGTTTGGTACCGGGGGTGGGGTCTTTGACGGCGAATTGGGGTGTTCCTGAGCGGTCTGAGGGTGTTGCTGCGGCGGTGGGGTTTATAGTTGAGTGGCGTCGGGAGCGTTCAGGGGGTTGGGGGCGGGCTGTGGTGCGCGGGGCGAGGTCGTTTACTATTGGGGGTTTAGTGGGCGGGGTGTCGTATCAGGTGAGGGTGAAGTCTTACAGCCGCGACAGAAAGAGCAGTTCGGCGGTTTTGGGTGACGGCGTTCCGTTGGTGGATGCCGCGTGCCCTTCGGGGGTGGAACTGGGTTTTGTGCGTCAGGTGTTGCATCCTGCGGCGGGGGTGTGCGTGCGCCCGCCTGGGGCGTTCAGGGTGTCGGCGGAGGGCGTCGGGGGGTTGTTGGTGCAGCTCCGCTGGGACGGGGTTAGGGGCGTTTCGGGGCGGTGGAGTTTCCCTTCGGATCCTGTGTCTGTTTATGTGGTGCGTTGGAGGTTGCGGGGCTCCTCAGACCCTTGGCGGGTCGCGGTGGCGGGCCCGAGAGAGGTTCAGGTGCAGCAGGGGAAGTCGAGCCATTTGACTCATTTCAACGAGGGCTTCTTCGTAGAAGATGTTTATGAGATTGTCGGGTTAACGAATGGGAGTGTGTACGATGTGGAGGTGGAGGCTAGGAACGCCGCAGGCTCTTCCACGGCGAGGGTCGCGGCGGGCCCCTGCGCCGCCCGCTCTGAGTTCAACAAGTCTTTGGGGCGGTGCGTGGGGCTTCCCGCTGATCCTGAGGGAGTGATTTTAACGGCGGGCGATCGTTCTTTGAGGGTGACGTGGAGGGAGCCTTCTGTGGTGGACGCCGCGGCGCCGGTGACCGGGTTTTACGTTCACTTGCGGAACCCCGACCTCAGCGGGGTGGGGAGCAAGCTAGTCGTAGTAAACTGGGACTCGGGGACGCCGGGGGCTTCCGGGAGGGAGTGGTCTTACACTTTCCGTTACGCCCTGGGACCTTTCCCTCCCTGGTTCCCCGGGGTGCCGTTAACCAACGGCGTTTCCTACCGGGTGAGCGTGACTTCCATTAACCGCCTGGGCACCAGCGCGGGGGTCGCCGCTGAGGGCGCCCCCTGCGCTGACGCTTGCGCGACAACCGCCGCAGGAGTAGCGATCACCCCGGCGGGGCGTGTTGCTTGCCCTGCGGGGCAGGTGCGCCCGTTCGGGCGGGGGCGCTGCGCCGCCGCCTGCCCGGAGGGGTTGGCGTTTTTCTCCCCTTACGATTTGAGGTGCGTGACCCCGTCCGTGCCGCCTTCTGTGGGTTACTTCTTCGTCTACCCCGGAGTGCGAGTCGGCACCTTAGACGTCCACTGGAGGCAACTGGCTTCAGACAACTCCGGGGCGGCGCTGCTCGGATACCTAGTAGAATGGCGGCGCATAGGAGCCAGTTCCGGCTGGCAAACCTCCACAGTGCGGGCACTGCCTGCCGCCGAAGCCGGCCGGCAGGCGAACAGGCAGTACAAGATCACCGGATTGGCGGTCGGCGCCCGCTACCAAATCCGGATAGCAGCATACAACACGCTAGGAGCAGGCCCCTACAGGTACACGCAACACGGAGTCTTAGCCGTTTGCGGGAACAGGTTCTCCACCCCCTCCAGGGGCAGGCTCACCCACGTAGAAGGCAAAGGACTATGCATCCTCCCCCCACACCCCCCCACAGGACTAACCGCCCTAGCTGGCATCTCAACACTGAACGTGTCCTGGAGGCAGGAAACCTGGGACAACCACCACCCAGTAACCGGCTACAAACTACGGTGGCGGGCAGGCTCCACCGGAACGTGGACAAACGTAAACACAGACATCCCCTGGAGTTCAGGCGCGGACTTCCCCACCCCCGGCGTCCGGCGCAAAGACTTCACCCACACCATCCGCGGTCTCCCGCCCAACGCCACCTTCTACGAAATACAAGCAGCCTCCTACAACCAAATACCAGGCGAAAGAAGCGAATGGACCACAATAGAAACCTCCAACTGCCCAACGGGCAAAGTCCGCCTCACAACCTCCTCCGGCTGCCTCAACACCCCCGCCCGCCCCGCCGACGAGAGTTTACGTTCCCCCACAGTCACCCTCCGCCCCGGTTCACGCAACGGCGCCCTTAACGCCGCCTGGTGGCAGAACACCAACGCCTTCAACCCCTCAACCTACCAAATACAATGGAGACTCCAAGGAGAAACCACCTGGTCCCAAACATACCTGACACCCACAGCCGTCAACATCCCCATGCCGGCGCGCCACACCGCCAGAGGATGGAGGTTGAACTCCACCGAACTCACCGGACTCAACATCTGCACCCACGAAATCAGAATATTCGCCCACAGAGCAGCACAGAGAGGAGTGGAAAGAGTGGGAGGCACTATCGTGTCCGCCGCCCCCCGAGGAACAACCACCGCCCCCGACACCCCCCGACGCCCTCAAGTAGCCGCCACATCCGAGAATGGCGATCAACTATACGTCTACTGGATACGCCCAGAATGCGACGGAGGAAAACCCCTCACGAACTACACAATCACCTACAGAACCACCGGCGCAGCCAACTGGACCACCAACACCACAGAAACCAGAACAAGAGAACTCAACAAACAACACAACGGACACGCCATCACAGGACTCACCACAGGACAAAACTACGAAATCAGAATAAACACCACAAACGCCGCCAACCTCACATCCTCCCACACCGGCAATGGCAGGCCAACGGCAGCGCAGGACCCTGCCACTTCTTTATCGGCACATGCCTGGCGTCCTTACAGTATGCCCCCCGATCAGTACGCTACTATCAGCGAGCGGATCCAACTGGGGTTGACGATCAGGATATGCACCAGCGCAGCAGACTTCATAGAACCCCTCAACAGGGCTTTCGCCGCCTGGAACGCAGCCCTCGCAGACAACAGAAAAACAACCCCCACGCCCCGCAGTGCGAACGCCCCGGCCGGGGCGTTCGCCTTCAGCGGCACCGCCTCCACACCCGCCGACTGCGGCGAAGCAGCAGGCAGCGGCGAGATGAGCAGCGACAACCAAGGATTCGAAGCCGTGATCATGGACTACAGACCCAACTGCCCCGCAACCCCCAGAGTAACTAACGACTGCGACAACACTAGTTGCGCATCCACAAGACGCTCAACCGCAACAGCAAACAACTGCGCCTCCACCACAAACTTATGCCCAGTTGGGTCTGCAGCTTGCGTGCAACCTAGATCCACCGGAAGCCTGCTTCCCCACAAGACCGGCGCCGTCCAGGTCACACACATGATGACAGAACTAACCGACAGAACGTTCACCCACGAACTAGGACACTACCTTGGCCTCGCAGACTACGGCAACAACTGCCACTGGATCAACAACAACACCATCGAAAGTTCGCTAATGGCCGACGGCCTTAACCCCGACTGGCGCGACTACCAAAGAATAGTCAACACACAAAACCCCGAAGCCACCAAATGCCGATCAGACACCATCACAAAACGAGACAAAGAAGACCTACACACCATCTACCACCCAGCCGCATTCGCAAGCCTAAGCAGTGGACTCATTCCTGGGAAACCTAGTATGGAGCATTTTGTTGTAGGCTCACCCCCCCAAGACTTAGACGGAAGAAGTTATTACAACGCATACAGGTACGTAATACTCCACCGCGCACCCCAAGGCACCAACCCCAACCCCAACACATTCACACAACTCATGTACGACGCTACTCCGTCGAATTCTCGTGATGCCCACGTTCCCGTTGTGTTTACTCCGGAACAGGTTGAGGATGCGGTGGATAGTAATTCCATGATGCTGACTAGTGTTAATTTGGTCGACTCAGATTTCGCGAATTTCAGGAGTCAGGGGCATGAGTTCGTGTTCGTGGGTGTGACTAGGGGCGATCCTCAAAGGGATCCGAGTAAGCCTCTTAACCCGGTTTCGGCTGCAGGTCTAGCGCACGCAGTGATGTCCCTAAATTTGGGCTTGGATGCTAGCACGGGCTTGGGTGGTGAGCATAACTGGACGTTGGGGACGCCGGTTTCGTACACCCGCCCGTGAGCCTCTATTGTTGTTGGTGAACGTTGTTGAAGGGAGAAGGAGAAAAGTGAGACGCAAGACTTGGCTTCCGTTGTGCATGGCTGCTGTCCTGTTGGCGGTGTCCTGCGGTGGAGGGAGTCCGGCGCCGCCGGCTCCCGCTGCGGGGATTTCGACTACTACCACAGATGGTGTTACTATCACGGCGCCGAATGTCGCTGCGACTACGATTGCTGCGGTGCCGCCTGTTTTTGTTTCCGCGATTCCTGTGGGGGCTCGCGTGGATTTGAGTGCTGGGGTGAATTATTCGTGTTTCGCTTATCTAGAGTGGGCGGAGTGTTGGTATTGGGGGGAGCCGTTCCGCCCCATGACAGATTCTCCTGCTGCTCTTGGTTGGGACGAGGTTTATGATGGTTGGGGGGAGCCTTCTGTGGAGACTCCGGATGGGGGGTTTGTGGCGGTGGATGCTGGTCGTGAGGCGGCGTGCGGGATACGCCCTAGCGGTGTGTTGGAGTGTTGGGGGGCGAACCCGTTAGCGTCTGTGCCTCCCCCTGGTGGGGTATTCGTTTCAGTGAGCGTGGGAATAGAACACGCCTGCGCTTTGCGCCCCGGCGGGCAGGCGGAGTGTTGGGGCACGTCTGCTCGCATGGCGGGGGCGATGTTCCCCCCCGCCGGGGAGTTCACCTCAATCTCCGCGAGCGATGATTCTGTTTGCGGTTTGCGCCGGTCGGGCGAGGTTGAGTGTTGGGGCAGCGGTTACACGAGTTCGGGGGAGGGGGACACGTTGCCTCCCCCGGGGGTTTTCAAAGCGGTGAGCGCCGGAGGCAAGGGAGACGTGTGCGGGCTGCGCCTGGATAACTCCGTGGAGTGCTGGGGGAACTACGACCTCCATAACGATGATTTTGCGGCTTCTACGTATCTGTTGCCCCCTGGAGGGGAGTTCGAGTCGATCTCCCTAGGAGAGGAGGATTACGCTTGCGGTCTGCGCCCGGGCGGGGAAGCGGAGTGCTGGAGCAGGATAATTCGAGGGAGGTCTAACACTCCTCCGGAGGGCGGCCCCCCGGAAGGGGAAAAGTTTACCCAAGTGGAGGTAGGTTGGAGGGATGCCTGCGGGGTTCGCGTGGATAACACCCTGTTATGCTGGTACGGCTACTTGAGGTTCGAGGATTCCCCGTTTCATGAGAAGCTTAACATGTTGGAGAATGTCCTCCAGTTCGAATTAGGCTGGGAGGAGGCGTGTGCTTTATTCGTTGATGGAACAGTTCAGTGCTTTTTCGGGGAGACTGAAGCCCCCCCGGGCGTGTTTTCTTCGGTGAGCATGAGCAGCGATCACGCATGCGGAATACGCCCTAGTGGTGCGGTGGAGTGCTGGGGATCGGACGAGCACGGGAAAGCCACTCCCCCCGAGGGGGAGTTCACCGAACTAGCAGCCTCAGTTAACTTCACTTGCGGGCTGCGCCCTTCAGGTTATGTGGAGTGCTGGGGCGGGGACAAAAGCGGCAGAGAAGGGAGGCACAGCAAAGTAGTAGCACCGAGGGAGCCGTTAGTGTTCGTGGACGCCGGTTGGGGAGGGCATAACCACCCTTGGCCTTTCGAGCAACTGAGTAGTCGCCGCCTTCATGAGCCCTCTTCGGTTGATTGGGGTTATTCGTGCGGGTTACGGGAGGATGGTTCCCTGCTCTGCTGGGGCAACGAACTAGTTTACTTGGACGAAGACGACATCCAACTGTACGACAGCCTGAAATACGATGATGGGCCGCTGTTGTCTCCGCCGGAGGGTGTGTTCGTGGACGTGGGAGTGGGCAGGTATCAGGCGTGCGCTTTAAGCATAACTAAGGAAGTGAAATGCTGGGGGGGGTTGGGGGGAGGGGGGGACTATACTTACGGAGAAAAAACCGGGCAGGTGCGGCGGTTCGATTCCTTAGAAGTAGGCGGATGGCACGCCTGCGGCCTGCGCTCGGACGGGACGGTGGAGTGCTGGAACTTGCCAAACCAACTCCGGGTGTTGCCGGCCCCGACCGACCGCAACGGCAACGAGCGGAGGTACTCGCATATCAGCGCAGGCTATTTCCACGTCTGCGGTGTCCGCACCAAATACCCAGGAGCCATAGACTGCTGGGGGCCCACAACGACCCGCTACATCTTAAAGCGGTTTTCCTAATCCGGTTTCGGCTGCAGGTCTAGTGCACGCGGTGATGACCCTGAACTTGGGTTTGGATGCTAGCACGGGCTTGGCTGGTGAGCATAACTGGACGTTGGGGACGCCGGTTTCGCACATCCGCCCGTGAGCCTCTATTGTTGTTAGTGAACGTTGTTGAAGGGAGAAACAAAAAAGGTGAGACGCAAGACTTGGCTTCCGTTGTGCTTGGCTGCTGTTGTGCTGGCGGTGTCCTGCGGTGGTGGGAGCCCCGAGACTCCGCAGGCTGCCTCGCCTGAGGCTGCGCCCTCCCCAGTGGGGGCGCGGGTTTCCGTTCCGCCTCTTCCCACTGCGGGGGTTCCCCCCACTGAGGCGCCCCCGGTTCCCGTGTCGGGGACTTCGACTGCTGCCACAGATGTTTATGCTGTTCCGTGGGGTGAGCGTGAGCGTTTGGGTGCTGGGTTGAATTATTCGTGTGGTTTGTATTGGAGGGATGGTAGTGTGGAGTGTTGGTATTGGGGGGAGCCGTTCCGCCCCACGCTAACGTCTTATTACGATTTCGGTTCGGGCAAGGAATATGTTGAGGAATCCTATGATGGTTGGGGGGAGCCTTCGGTGGATGCTCCGGAGGGTGGGTTTGTGGCGGTGGATGCGGGCCGTGAGGCGGCGTGCGGGATACGCCCTTCTGGTGTGCTGGAGTGTTGGGGGGCGAGCCCGTTGGCGTCTGTGCCTCCTCCTGGTGGGGTGTTCGTTTCAGTGAGCGTGGGGATAGAACACGCCTGCGCTTTACGCCCCGGGGGGCGGGCGGAGTGTTGGGGTACGTCTGTTCGCAAGGCGGGGGCGGTGTTCCCCCCCGCCGGGGAGTTCGCTTCTATCGCAGCGGGCGTTGAGTTCGTGTGCGGTTTGCGCCCGTCGGGCGAGGTTGAGTGTTGGGGGCGTGGTTATAAGAGTTCGGGGCTGGGGGATCAGTCGCCTCCCCCGGGGGTTTTCAAAGCGGTCAGCGCCGGAGGAAGGGACGTGTGCGGGTTGCGTTTGGATAATTCCGTGGAGTGCTGGGGGAATTACTACACCACGCGTGAGACGAATCGGGAATCTACGTATCTGCTGCCCCCCGGGGGGGGGGGGGGGGGGGGAGTTCGAGTCGCTCACACTAGGAGAGGAAGATTACGCCTGCGGTCTGCGCCCAGGCGGGGAAGCGGAATGCTGGAGCAAGGTCACTAAGGGGGAGGCCGGAGAAGCGAACGGCCCCCCGGAAGGGGAAAAGTTTACTCAGGTGGAGGTCGGATGGGGGGATGCCTGCGGGGTTCGTGCGGATAACACCTTGTTATGCTGGAATAGACATTCGGAGATCGACGATAGAGTAATTGATAGAGTGATAGCGTTTCATGAGAAGTTTCACATGTTAGACAACGTCCGCCAACTCGAAATCGGCAGGGGGGATGCGTGCGCTTTATTCGTGGATGGAACAGTTCAGTGCTTCTTCGACTTGTTACAGGAAACAGAAGCTCTCTCGGGCGTGTTTTCTTCGGTGAGCGCGGGCGACGATCACGCATGCGGTCTGCGCCCCACCGGTGCAGTGGAGTGCTGGGGGTCAGACGAGCACGGAAAAGCCAGCCCCCCCAAAGGAGAGTTCACCGAACTAGCAGCCTCAGCTGATTTCACATGCGGATTGCGCCCTTCAGGTGAAGTGGAGTGCTGGGGCGACGCAGGCAGGCACAGCAAAGTAGTAGCCCCAAAGGAACCCTTAATGCTCATAGACGCCGGGTGGGGCGGGCACAACGATCCGTGGCCTTTCGAGAGATTGAATGATCTGGTTCCTATTACAATTCGGAGTATTAAGTTTTGGGGTTATTCGTGCGGGTTGCGGGAGGATGGTTCCCTGCACTGCTGGGGGAACAACCAACAAGATAACCTGTTGCACAATAGCCCGGCGATCAGGCGGCCGTTGTTTTCTCCGCCGGATGGAGTGTTCCTGGACGTGGGAGTGGGCAGGTATCAGGCGTGTGCTTTAAGCGTAACTAAGGAAGTGAAATGCTGGGGGTGGAGCGGGGACTACATTTACGGAGAAAAAACCGGGCAGCGGTTCGACTCCTTAGAAGTAGGCGGGTGGCACGCCTGCGGCCTGCGCTCGAACGAGACGGTGGAGTGCTGGAACCTGCAAACCCAAAGAAGGGTGCTGCATGCTCCGACCGACCGCAACGGCGGCGAGCGGAGGTACTCGTATATCAGCGCAGGCTATTTCCACGTCTGCGGTGTCCGCACAGGTATCGATGCGGGCGTGGATTGTTGGGGTCCCACAACGACCCGCTACGGGGTAGGAGGTCTACCCCTAACCGACGATGATCCTTACAACTACTAAAGGAATCAGGGGAAATGAGTTAGTGTTCGTGGGTGTGACTAGGGGTGACCCTCAAAGAGACCCGGACAAGCCTCTTAACCCGGTTTCGGCTGCAGCTCTGGCGCACGCGGTGATGTACCTGGATTTGGGTTTGGGTGCTAGCACGGGCTTGGATGGTGCGCATAACTGGACGTTGGGGACGCCGGTTTTGCGCACCCGCCCGTGAACCTCTATTGTTGTTAGTGAACGTTTTTGAAGGGAGAAAGAGAAAAGTGAGACGCAAGACTTGGCTTCCGTTGTGTATGGCTGCTGTCCTGTTGGCGGCCTCCTGCGGTGGTGGGAGCCCTGAGACTCCGCAGGCTGCCCCGCCTGAGGCTGCGCCCGCCCCGGAGGGGGCGCGGGTTTCCGTTCCGCCTCTTCCCACTGCGGGGGAGGCGACCCCGGCTCCCGCCGCTGGGACTTCGACTGCTGCCACAGATGTTGCTGATACCACCACTACCACGACTACTGCGGCGCCGCCTGTGACGGCGACTAGTGTTCCGGATGATGAGCACCCTCTTCCTACTTTGCCTGTTCCGGTGTTGCCTGTTTCTGCTTCTGATGTTCCGTGGGGTGAGCGTGAGCGTTTGAGTGCTGGGTTGAATTATTTTTGTGGCTTATATGAGCGGGATTACACTGTGGAGTGTTGGTATCGGGGGAAGCCGTTCCGTCTTGCGATAGAGGAGTCTGATCTTTTGGGTCTAGGTGAGGAGGCCTATGATAGTTGGGGGGAGCCTACTGTGGAGACCCCCGAAGGGAGGTTTGTGGCTGTGGACGCGGGTCATGAAGTGGCGTGCGGGATACGCCCCACCGGTGAGTTGGAGTGTTGGGGGGCGAACCCGCTGGCGTCTGTGCCTCCCCCCGAGGGGGAGTTTGTTTCAGTGAGCGTGGGGCTGGAACACGCCTGCGCTTTGCGTCCTGGAGGTCGGGCGGAATGTTGGGGCATGCCTCCTAGCGGGTCGGGTGGGTTGTGCTCCTGGGATGTGCTATTCCGTGAGATTCTGGGTGAAGAGTTGTGCCCACTGGGTGGGGAGGCGTTCCCTCTGAGTGGGGAGTTCACTACGATCTCTGCGAGTGAGGGTTCCGTGTGCGGTCTGCGCCAATCGGGCGAAGTTGAGTGTTTAGGTAGCGGTTTTAGAGGTTCTAGGATGGGTCATCAGTTGCCTCCTTCAGGGGTTTTTAAGGAGGTAGCGCCGGGAGGGGGAGGAGACGTGTGCGGATTGCGCTTGGATAATTCTGTGGAGTGTTGGGGAAGTTACCAGCCTAGCCTCGAGCCGGATCAGGATATTACGTATCTGCTGCCTCCCGGGGGGGAGTTCGAGTCGGTCTCCGTAGGAGTGGAGGATTACGCTTGCGGTCTGCGTCCGGGCGGGGAAGTTGAGTGCTGGAGTAAGGTACTTCAGGGGGAGGCCGGGGATGCGAACGGCCCTCCGGAAGGGGAAAAGTTCATCCAGGTAGAGGTGGGATGGGGGGATGCCTGCGGGGTTCGTGTAGATAACACCCTGTCATGTTGGTGGAGACACTTTGGGGACAATTATGGTGAGGAGCTTAATTTGTTGGAAAATGTCCTCCAACTCGAAATCGTCAGGGAGGAGGCGTGCGCATTATTCGTTGATGGAACAGTTCAGTGCTTCTTCGGCCCGTTAAGGGAAACAGAAACCCCTCCAGGGCTCACCTCCTTGAGCGTGGGGCTCGATCATGCGTGCGGTTTGCGCCCGGGCGGAGGAGTGGAGTGCTGGGGGTCGGACGAGTATGGGAAAGCCAGCCCCCCGGAGGGGGAGTTCGCCGAAGTAGCGGCCTCAGTTGATTTCACTTGCGGTTTGCGCCCTTCGGGTGAGGTGGAGTGCTGGGGTGGCGGCGCCGCAAGGTGGCACAGTAAGGTAGTACCTCCGAGGGAACCGTTGGTGTTCATAGACGCCGGCTGGGACGCGACATTTTTTGGCACTCTGTCTTGGGGTTATTCTTGCGGGTTGCGGGAGGATGGTTCCCTGCTCTGCTGGGGAACTGGACCGGGGTTTCTGGGGCACGATGGGTTGTTTCCGCCGGAGGGGGTGTTCGTGGATGCGGGAGTGGGCAATAGTCATGCGTGTGCTTTAAGCATAACTAAGGAAGTGAAATGCTGGGGATGGTGGAGGAGCGGGGATTACTACACTTACGGAGAAAAAAACGGGCGGGTGGAGCGGTTCGATTCCTTAGAAGTAGGGTTAGATCACGCCTGTGGCCTGAAATCAAACGGGACGGTTGAGTGCTGGGACTTGTACACCGAAACGCGGATGCTGCCTGCCCCAACCGACCACAACGGTGGCGAGCGGAGGTACTCCTATATCAGCGTAGGTTCTCACGTCTGCGGTGTTCGCACCGGTATCGATGCGGTCGTGGATTGTTGGGGGACTGACCCGCTAGAGGAAGAAGATCGACCTCTAACTGACGAGGATTACCAAACTTACATGTTTAAATAATCAGGGGCGTGAGGTGGAGTGCGGGTTATGCCCGGGGGCGGGGAGGCGGCGTGTGCGGCCTGCGTTCCTCGGGTGAGGTGGAATGGGGCACGCCATGTTATGCAAGCGCACGCCGCGTGTTATGCAGCGAGCAGTCGCGGCGCGGGGCGCCGCAGGGCTTCAGCCTCTGTCGTATCGTGACCGCCGGCTGCGGTGGTTAAAGGCTTGTTCCATTCCGGAACCTGCGAAGTCGTTAGGCACTTGACCCGTTGTTGTGTACTGGTAGAGGGCTGTCTGGTAGACGCCGCTCATTGCGGATACGAACACGAGACCCGCTAAGGCGAAGATGATTCCTGCTACCACTCCGACCATCGCAAAGGCGGTTGTCCCGAGTATGAATCCAAGAATTAGGCCGGGCAGGATAGCCAGAAAACCGACGAGGGCTAGACCTGCCTGGGCAACGAGGTTCTCTCCCCAGGTGGACTTCAGGAGGTCTTTGGAGCGTTTGACCGCCTTGAAACCCCCGACTCTTTCTATGATCACTACCGGCATTACCAGGAAGGTCAGCACCCTCCAAGCTAGACCCAAGATGGAGCCGATTATGTCCCCCAGAAATCCGGCGCGATCCCGAATGGCGCTCTCAATTATGTTGATGATCGTCCCGACCAGCATCGTCAGGATCGCCCAGGAAGCGATTTTACCTAGCCGCGAGCGCGCCCCAGCGAGGGCGCTCCGCACCGTGGGGTCGCCGCCTGTGAGCCTTTCATAGGCGCCGTGCACCAGCGCCCCCTGGAAGAAGTAGACGGCGATGCCGCCTACTATCGCCCCCAGGATGATAAGAACAACAGACACTCCGCTGATCTGGAACTCTGCCCACCCCTTGTTGGGGTCGAAGTCGATTAGATAGACAAGCCCGAAAAGTATGCCGCCGATGATCAACGGGGCTAAGAGCCCCCAGAAGGGAAGAAGCAGGAGTTCCTTGTCCTTGCGAAGAACGTGCCAGGAACGCTTGGCGAGTTCAAATGACCGCGAAAAGTAGCCCATCGGGGTTCTCCTTGGTATTGCGGGGCGTGCGCCCAGACCGATATTGACTCAGTAAGCCTAGTTTAAGTCGGCTTGTTTAAGCGGTCATAGCGGCAGCCGAATGTCGCAGAGGACGTCAAGAGGCCGGCGCTTTACCGTCTAGGAGCGACAGCCGCCCTCTGCTTGAGCGGCGAGCCGTTCAGGAGTTGACATTGACCACTAGACGCCCGCGCACCTTGCCGACGAGGATGTCTGCCGCGGCCTGCGGAACTTCTTTGAGGGAGACCTCGTCGGTCATGGCCGACAACTTGTCCCGGTCGAGTTCGCTGGTGAGACGGTCCCAGGCTTCGTCCCGCACCTCGGGCGGTTCGTAGACGGAGTTGACGCCCAGCAGCGAGACTCTTCGAAGAATGAAGGGCATGACTGTTGTAGAGAGTTTCGAACTCTCGGCCAGTCCGCAGGCGGCGACAGCGCCGCGAATCTTGGTAGCAGCCAGGAGGTTGGCCAGTGTGCGTCCGCCGAGAGTGTCTACCCCAGCAGCCCAGAGGGGTTTAGCCAGCGGCCTCTGCTCAGCCTCGCTGAGTTGCTCACGGGGGATGATGGCGGCCGCCCCCAGCCCCCTCAAGTAGGCGCCTTCGCTGTCCGCTCTCCCCGTAGAGGCGGTCACCTCGTATCCGAGTTCGGCCAGTATTGACACAGCCACGCTTCCCACTCCTCCCGCAGCGCCTGTGACTACTACGGGGCCGTCGGAGGGGGTGACTCCGTGGCGCTCCAGCGCCATCACGCAGAGCATGGCTGTGTATCCGGCCGTGCCGACGGACGCCGCCCAGCGTGCGTCCACGCCTGCGGGCAGGCGGGTCAGCCATTCGGCGCGCACACGAGCCTTCTGCGCCATCCCCCCCCAGTGCTGCTCGCCGATCCCCCAGCCGTTCACGGTCACCCGGTCTCCGGGCGACCAATCTGGGTGGGAGGAACTCTCCACGCTCCCGGCCAAGTCGATACCCGGCACCATCGGCCACTCCCGCACGATCGGTGCCCCGTAGCGAATCGCCATACCGTCCTTGTAATTGAGCGTGGAGTAGTCCACCCTCACGGTGACTTCGCCTTCGGGCAGTTCGCCCTCGGAGAGTTGGACGACCTTCGCCGAAGGGCGGTCGGGGCCTTCGCCTAGCAGCAGTGCCTGAAACATTCGATCCTCCTCTTGGGGGATGGGGTTGGGGGATGGGGGGTGAGGTATCGGCATCAGCCTAGGTTGCGGCGCCCCCTTATTGACCGGCGGCTTACCAAGCTTGAGACGCTCCTTGCCTGGCTTACCCCGCCTCCCCCCACTTGACTAAGACACGACCAACTCAGAGGACAGAGAGGAACTCCGCAACTGGATCGCTCCCCGCCTCCCTCCTGCCCGATTAAGACACGACCAACCCTTGAATTTCGGCGACCCTCGCATATATAAAAGAACTCCGGGTGACGATGCCGAGCGGCCCGGACGTGTTAACGAGTCCCGTGGATATGAAAGTGCCCACGAACGTGACCGTGGCGGTGATTCTGTAACGACCGCCGGGCTTGCGGGCGGATGAATGTCTGTAGGTATAGGAGCAGGTGCTGCCGACCTCCCCGGAGCCTCCCAGCCAGGGATTCCCCGGTCCGAGGCAGGTGATTCTGTCGCCGTTGCCCATATTCCAGGTGACGTGGGTGGGCGTGGCGTTCATGGTCACCGTCAAGCCGGGTAAGGTGACGGAGCGGGTGTAGGTGCGCCAGTAAGAAGGAGAAAGCCACAGCCAGGTCGGGGTGTGCACCAGCAGACCCGACGAAGCCCGCGGCGAAGTGTGGATTCTCGGAGACGGCGGATTCAGTAATCCGCGGGCGATAGAGGTGATCTCCTTTGTCGTGGGCTGTGCGAGGGGGATGATGTCGTCCGGCCCGTACTTGATTGTGTACCTGTTGCCCAGCACATCGCAGTGGTCTTGGTAGTAGATGCCGTTTCGTAACGTCATGGGGCCGCAGGTGCGAAGCGTTCCGGGCGGGTCGGCGGGGTCGGGCTGGGATGTCTCCCTCTGCTTGACGGTCAGTTGAGTGCAAAGCGACTCGTCGGTGCAGACCTCCACGCCGCCCTCAGCCGCTGCGGCCCCGCTTATGGAAAATAGGACGCTGCCCGCAAAGACCGACACGGCGATCAGAGCCGCCTTAGGCGCATTCCGCAATGGCCGCACCCCCGAGCCCCCGGAGCGCCCCGATGCCAATCCGGGCGCTAGCCGTCGGGCGGTCGGAAGTTCTCCGGTCGGGAGTTGCCTTACTTGAGGGGGATGCCCGAATCGTTCGCCTCGCCGCCCGCCGGCTGTTCGCTGCGCGAGCCCGCCTGGTCGTCCGCTGGAGTTGCCTCCCCGCCGCTTCCGTCTTCCAGTTGTAGTACGCATCCTTCTTCCTTTCCTTTGTAGATGGCCTGTTGAAACACCTCGGAGACCTTCCAACCCTCGTCCGTCAAGTTCATGAGACCTCTGTTGACCACGGTGGCTTTCTCGTCGTTCAGGACAGTTCCGGTGTTCACGTCGTAGACGATGGCGCTGTCGACTATGCAGTCCACGACCTCGGCGTAGCCCGTCGTCCACTTGTCGATGAAGACCAGACGTCCTTCGCCGTGGGCGTCTTCGAAATGCAGCGCCAGTCCTCGGGCGGTGCGTTCGCTCAGCACGTTTCGGGCGCGGCTCAGGATGGGTTCGGCGGCGAAGATGTGAAGCTTTGCGCCTTGGGGGTCGACCGGGTGCGTGCTGGCGCTCCAATAGTTCTCCCAGAAACTCAGATAGACGCCTAGAACGGCGGCTCTCACTTCCGGGGCGGGGCCGTTGTCAAAGCCTGATGGATAGAGGGCGACGGGGCTTTCCCCTGAAAGAGGTTCGTTGAGGGGTTTAACTTTGTCTTCGCATGCCTCGCTGGGGGCGCATCCCTGCTCTGCTCCCGGCGGAGGTTCGCCTGTGAGTACGGCGGAGTCCGACGATTTGGCGTCTGACGCTGCTTGCCTTCCGGAGGGCGTCGCAACTGATATAGAGGCATCGGGCGAGGTCGGCTCTTTGCCGCTGGATGCTTCGCTCCCCGGGGGAAGAGACATGTAGATGAGTTCGCCGATGAGTTCGCCGTCGCCTTCGGACGGGGGCGTTTCTTCCTGACTCCAGGGAGTGCTGTTCGTTCCTTCCGTCCAGGGATGCCCGCCCTGGGGTTCCCCGACGACAGGTTGAGGCTTCCATGGCGTTCCTCCGGCGCCCGGATTCCATGGTTGCACTAGTGGTTGAGAACTCTCCTCGGTAGTTCCCGGTACTTCGGCATGCAGCCTGGGATCGGCGGAGATTGCCCCTTCGCCTGCGGATAAGGCTGCGAGGTGATCGCTTGGGGGTGAATTGGAGCCCGCCATGCCCCCCAGAGCGCAGCCTGTCAGGGCGGCCAGGGCGACAGCCGCGGGGATCGCCAACAGCGCCGTTGATCGCAGCGGTGTGGACAACCTGCTCCGGACGGGCGTCTTCATAAGAGCGGGGACGGACAGCCCTCTTGAGAGCCGTGCTGCTGATTTTTGGTGAATACAAATAGATTTACGGATATTTCATGATATATCAATCAATTTAAATTGACAACCTGTTTAGAGAATTAATTCAAGAGATTTCTCCCGGACAATTCGGCCAGCACCTTCGGGCTATGGACGGGCTATGGATCGAATGGCGAAGAAGGGAGTCGGTGCGCGGCGGCGACCTTGACATGGCGGTCGTTACGAAAGATGCCTAGATCAAATGGAGAAGAAGGAGAGAGGAGGGTGAGCGATCCCCAATGAGGGGTGCGGCGGTTAGGTGGGCGTTTGGGCGTTCTGCGGCGGTCTCGGAGGTGCGAGAGTTCGGGGGGCGGGGGGGGGGGGGGGAGATGGGGGAGGTTAGTGTCTCCGCTCCTCCCTCGTCGGGAGGTGCGAAAGTTCGGTGGTGGTGGTAGGTGCGAGGAGCGTGATAGAGCCGCAAGCCGACGTACTACGCACGAGGTGCGAAAGTTCGGTGGTGGTGGTAGGTGCGAGAGTTCGGGGGGCGGGGGGGCGTTCCGGCGTACCCATCGGAGCCCGATTGGAGGGGGGGGGCTAATCGGGGGGGTAGGGGCTAAGGAGGGGAGGTATCCGGGGTGGAGGCGTGTTTCAGTTCGGGTTCCACGTAGACCACCGTGGAGTAAGGCACGGCCTCTTCTAGTTGAGCCTGGATATCATCCACGACCCTGGCGATCTCGACCATGGACAGGTCGGGATCGAAGAGAACTTTGAGACCCACGAGCAGGTCGTCGGGGCCTATGTGCTGGGTGCGCATGTGAGCTACTTCCCGCACCCCTGGCACGGCTTTCGTTGCTGCCAGGAGTTTCTTGCGATGCTCCGGCAGCGCCCCTTCCCCAATCAGCAGGCTCTTCATTTCGATGGCGAGCACGATGGCGATCAACCCCAGAAGCACCCCGATGGAGAGCGTACCTATCCCGTCCCATACGGGATTGCCGGTCAGTTCTGCAAGAAGAACAGCCGCCAAAGCCAAGACCAACCCGAGCAGGGCGCCGAAGTCCTCCAGCACCACTACGGGGAGTTCTGGGCTGCGGCTGCGGCGGATGAACGTCCACCACCCCTGATTACCTCGAACCTTATTGGATTCTTTGATTGCCATTCTGAAGGAGAAACTTTCTAGCAGGATGCCGGCCGCCAAGATGCCCACTGCCCACCAGAGGTTTTTGATCTCGTGAGGGTGGCGCACCTTGTTGATGCCTTCAAAGATTGCGTAGCCGGCGCCCAGGGCAAAGAGCACCACCGAGACCACGAACGCCCAGAAGTAGCGCTCCCTTCCGTATCCGAACGGGTGCTCTCGGCTCGGCGGCTTGCGGGCTCGTCGCATCCCCAGCAGCAGAAGCGCCTGGTTGCAGCTGTCGGCCAGAGAGTGGATTCCCTCGGCGAGCAGCGAAGCTGAGCGCGTCACCACGAACCCCGCAAGCTTGCCCGCGGCTATACCTAGATTGGCTAAGAGGGCGGCGATGACAGACTTCAGCCCTCCCTGTACTGCCATTTAGGTGTTCTCCTTTGCTGTCTGATATTCGCTTTGACCTGATGCCCTTGCGTTGCGCGTTCGCCGGCGGACTGAACGTGCTCAGGGGGCAAGTTCCTGCTCTCGGTGAATGTTCTCGGCGCTTCCCCTCATTATTCCCTGCAGCGAGGGTAGCCCGGCGTCTTTTCCTAAGGTGCGCGGCATTAGGCTGATTGTGTGGAGTCGTCGATTAAAACCCGCGGGGGGCAAACCCGCAGAGAAACGAGCCGCGAGAACCGCAACGGCGGATGCGCCCAGGAGGAATCCCTGCAGAGCGAGGCAAAGCGGTCTGGGGGTTCTGCCGTAGAGGCAGCCGGCGGTCTCCTCCGTGAGGAGAGATGCGGCAATGGAGCCGCCTGGATGATCCTGGATAATCCGAAGCGCCGCAATCCGCTGAGTCTGGAGGTGCTGCGTGAACTCACTGTCAAGCTGAAGTCCCTGGCCGAGGACGACACGGTGAGGGTGATCGTGCTTGCGGGGGCTCCCCCGGCGTTCAGCGCCGGGCACGACCTAGCGGAGATGATCGACCGACCCGACCCCTTCTACGACGAACTCTTCGGCGCCTGCTGCGAATTGATGACGGCCATTAGAGAAACTCCCCAGCCAGTAATCGCCTGCGTGGACGGGGCAGCCGCGGCGGCCGGATGCCAGTTGGTGGCGGCCTGCGACCTAGCCGTGGCCAGCGACCGCAGTATTTTTTCAACTCCGGGCGTGCGCATAGGCCTTTTTTGCTCTACCCCCATGGTGGCGGTCACCCGGGCGGTCGGGCGCAAACGTTCCATGGAGATGCTGATGCTGGGGGATCCCATCAATGCCGCCACGGCGCTGGAGTGGGGTCTCCTCAACAGGGTGGTGCCCGCTGAGGACTTGCGCTCATGCGTGGAGGAACTGGCGGCCAAGCTCTCCCGCTTCCGCCCGGAGACCCTGGCGATCGGGAAAAGGGCTTTCTACGCCCAGGTGGACATGGTTGAAAACCAGGCCTACGAGCACACTCTGGAAGTCATGTCGGCCAACGCTGTGGCTCCCTTCGCTCAGGAGGGGATGCGGGCTTTCCTGAAAAAGCCGATAGGCGGCCAGGCCTCGCCCGCCCCTCCGCCCCCGGCAACGCCCGGCCCCGCTTCGCCCGCTCCCGCGCCTCCGGCAACGCCCGGCCCCGCTTCGCCCGCTCCCGCGCCTCCGGCAACGCCCCCGCCCGCTCCCGATCCCTCTTAGTCCGCCCCCTGCCCGCCCTTGACGAAACCTGCCTGATGGCCAAGCGAAAGCGGCGAGCCTCCCACCACTCGGCTCTGCGTCCGGGCATCGTTGCCGCCGCTTTGCCAGTGCCATCCCACATCGTCCGACCCCCTTACGTCCGGTTGCCCGGCGGAGAGCCGGGCCTTTCCAAGATGCGCCTGAAGCGCACCGTCGAGGAGATCCAAGCTATGCGCAGAGCCGGAGCGGTCGCAGCCGAAGTCCTGCAAGCTGTTGGCGGCCTCGTGGCGCCGGGCGTCACCACCGACGCTCTCGACCGGGCCGCCCACGAGGAGGCAATCGCCAGAGGGGCGTACCCTAGTCCGCTCGGATACAGGGGCTTTCCGAAGTCGATTTGCACCTCGGTGAACGAGGTCATCTGTCACGGCATCCCCGACAGCCGCCCCTTGGCGGAAGGCGACATCCTGAATATCGACGTGACCGTCTACCTAGACGGCGTGCACGGGGACACGTCCTCTATGTTCTACGCGGGCGAACCCGACGAAGACAGCAGACGTCTGGTGCAAGGCACGAGGGACGCCCTCTTTGCGGCCATAGACGCAGTCCGCCCCGGGGCTGAGGCGTGCTTGATCGGAAAGGCCGTGGATTCGGTGGCCAGAGAACTGGGACTAGGCGTGGTGCGGGAGTTCGTGGGTCACGCAGTGGGCACGGACTTCCACGGCAGGCTGCAGATTCCTCACTACTACGACCCTCTCAATGACGAGAGGCTTCCAGAGGGGGCGACCTTCACGATAGAACCCATGCTCACCCTGGGTCGCCCGGATGTGGAGCTCTGGGACGACAACTGGACGGCGGTAACGCTCGATGGGTCGCGTTCAGCTCAGTTCGAGCACACCCTCCTAGTTACGGCGGAAGGCGTGGAAATTCTGACTCTAGATTCCGAAGGCCGTTCCGCCCACGACGCTCACTCGGCGGCTTGGGAACCTGCCAACTTCACGTAGAGCATTTGCAGATTCGACCGGGCGTCCCGCAGGGCAGGCTCGTTGTCGCCTAGACGATCCTGGAGAGCGTCGATCACCGCCCCCAAGGCGTCGATGGCCAGACGCGCCTGATCCAGACGAGGTTCCTTGGCGGTCAGGTGTATGGCGGCCAGTTCGTATAAGCCGAACAGGTGGTTGGCGACCACCGCTTCGGCTGGCGCCGAAGCCAGTTGCTCCCGTGCGGCGATCAGTTCCTTGGCGAGCGCTTCGGCCTGCTCGCGCTCCTCGGGCGGCATCGCCTCGAGCTTCGCTCTGGTCTCCTCATCCAAGTCCTCCCGAGGAGGATCGGGCTCCGCTCCAGCCTGTTTTTCTACCGGGTGCTCGCCTTGCGGCGTCCAAAGCGTCATGTCTTGCTTGATACCTCCGGCGCAGCGGGGTTGTGTGTTTCAACAGCGGGCTTGGCCTTCTTTGAATGACAAGTCCGCATATGCGTCTTGAGTTTCGCATGCATTCGCTCTAGAATGGCGTCTGTCAGTCCCGAAAGGCAAACGCAGGCTACTCTACATGTTGCATGCTTATTGTCAGGATGCCGATTTCGCTTACACCCGAGGCGCAGAGTTCGCCTTGAAGCACCGATCTCTGGGGATGATTCGCTGATTCGTTCCGACAGGCGTCCTCTTACACCGAAAGAACTGAAAGAGAGGAATTCACTATTGCTGAGTGATAGGCCATAGCAAACGCGACCGGTTCCGAGCCGATCATGAATGAGGAAATATCGGCGGAACGAGTCAGGTTGGTGGATGCCTCCGGCAAGCAGGTGGGCATACGCACGCGGAACGAGGCGCTCTCTATAGCACAGACCTTGGGTCTCGACCTTGTGGTCGTGGCTGAGACAGCGACCCCTCCCGTCTGTCGCATAATGGACTACGGGAAATACAAGTACGAAGCCGTCCAGCGTGCTCGGGAGTCCCGCAGGAAGAGCACCAACACGGTGGTCAAGGAGATGAAGTACCGTCCCAAGATCGGGCAAGGCGACTTCGACACGAAGACTCGAAAGGTGCGGAGTTTCCTTTCTCAGGGGAACAGGGTGAAGGTGACCGTCATGTTCCGGGGGCGGGAGTCGCTCCACCCGGAGTTGGGGAAGCAGATATTGGACAGGCTCGTGGAAGCCACCGACGACATGGCTCGCGTGGAGGTGGATGCCCGTCTGGAAGGACGCAACATGGTGATGCTGCTGACTCCGTTGAAGCACAGACCTGAAGTGGTCGGGGAAGTCGCCGGAGGCTAGCGCTCAAGTATCCTTTGAGTTGGCCTGCGCCGTCCTTGCTCAAGTATCGGTATCGTCGCACGCCTGTTGGTGGAATCCTCTAGGAACGATTCCCTCAAAATGATCCCTCAAGCACCGGAGTAACACAGAAAATGCCCAAGATGAAGACGCGCCGCGGCGCAGTAAAAAGATTTAAGGTGACGGGTTCGGGGAAGGTCGTCCGCCGACACGCCTTCAAGAACCACATCCTCGAGAAGAAGTCCCCCAAGCGTAAACGCCAACTGCGCCGTGTCGGCTCGGTCAGTTCGGCTGACATGCCTTCGGTGCGCCGCCAACTCGGACGTTAGAGCTTCTGACGGACAGGTATGCGTCTACACACTCAGGCAAAGGATTTTTAAATGTCAAGAGCCAAGAACTCCGCCCAACGGCGTAAGCGGCGCAAGGTCACGCTGGCTCGCGCCAGCGGATACTACGGCAACAAGTCCAGGACTTGGCGGGGCGCCAACGAACAACTTCTTCATTCTTTCCAGTACGCCTACCGCGACCGACGTGCACGCAAGGGTGACTTCCGCCGCCTCTGGATACAGCGCATCAACGCGGCGTGCAGGCTCAACGGCAGCAACTACAGCCGGTTCATGGCGGGTCTGAAGGCCGCCGGAGTGGAACTCGACCGAAAATCCCTGGCGGAGATGGCGGTGTCTGATCCCGAGGCTTTCTCCTCCCTAGTGGAACGTTCGCAGGCGGCTTCGGAGCTCTCTGGCCAGAAAGGCTCCTGATTAACGACGCTGCGCGGACGGCGCGTCCGGCGGCGCGCCGCAGGTCGGAGATGAAGGAGAGGCTGCGCAGGTTGCGTAAGTTGGCCGCTTCTGCTTCCGTCCGCAAGTCCGAAGGGGTGGTTCTGGTGGAAGGCGCCACGCTCTGCCAAGAGGCGCTCCAATCCGGTATGAGAATTCGGGAGGTTTTCGTTGAAACCTCCAGGCTGGATCACGCAGGGCGCCGCCTGGCCGATCTAGCGGAGGAGGAGGGTGCGGAAGTTTGGAACCTGCAGCCCAGTGCGCTGAGCCCTGTGAAGTCTTCGAGCGCTCCGCAGCCCTTGCTGGCGGTGTTTGACCGGCCCCTCTGCGCCCTCCCGGGCGGTGCACGCTTCGTGCTGGCGGCCGCGGGGGTTTCCGATCCCGGTAACGCCGGAACGCTGATCCGCTGCGCCGAGGGTGCGGGCGCCGACGCCGTGCTTTTCGCCGGAGCGTGTGCTGATCCGTTCGGACCCAAGGCGGTGAGCGCCTCCGCCGGTTCGGTGTTTCGTCTTCCCGTCCATTGGCAGTCCGATCCAGACGCCGCTCTTGAGGAAATGGATGCTCTCTGTCTCAGAAGGGTGGGGACGGCGGTCGGAAGGGGTCTGCCGTATGAGTTGGCCGACCTCTCTCCGCCGCTTGCTCTGGTGGTCGGCAACGAGTCGCACGGCGTCCCGCCCGCCTGGGAGAAGGGCATTTCGGAGTGGGTTCACATTCTTCTCGACGGGCAGGCGGAGTCCTTGAACGTGGGCGCCGCGGCGGCTGTACTCTGCTTTGAGGTGCGGCGGCGGCTGCAATCCGCCAGCGGAGATTCTGCCGGGTCGCACTCTGCCCGGGCGCACGCCTCACGGTCGTCCTAGCGGCGGTCTCCCGATGCTCTCCGACCACCCGGACGCGGCTTCCCCCCCGGAGGAAGCTTCCCCTCCGGGAGCGGCCTCCCCCCAGGAGGAGCCCACTTCTCAAGACCTGGCATCGCAGGCCGAGGCGCTGGCTGCCCAAGCCGTTGAAGCGATCTCCGACGCCGACGCCGATGAACTCCCTCGCCTTCGTTCGGCGCTGCTCGGAAAGTCTTCGCAACTCGCCGGTCTGCGCCGCCGTCTAGGCGAACTTCCTCCGGCGGAGCGTCCCGTCGCGGGGCGCGCCGTGAGCAGCGCCCTAGACGAGGTGTCGCAGCGTCTCGACGCCCGAGAAGAGGAAATCAGGCAACTGCAGGTGCGCCTGCGCCTGGAGTCCGAGCGCATGGATCTCACCGAGGTGCTCGAACATCCTGCCGTCGGTCGCCTGCACGTCGTCACGCAGACGCAGCAGCGCTTAGAGGACGTCTTCTGCGGAATGGGCTTTGAGGTCGCCGAGGGGCCGGAGGTGGAGACAGAGTGGCACAACTTCACGGCTTTGAACTTCCCCCCGGGCCACCCTGCCCGCGACATGTACGACACGCTTTACGTTGAGTTCAGCGAGCCTGGCAGCACCCTCCTTCGCACGCACACCTCCCCGGTGCAGATAAGGGTCATGCAGTCCGCCGAGCCGCCCTTTTACGTGGTTGCGCCCGGACGCTGCTTCCGCCGCGACACGGCGGACGCCACCCACATGCCCGTCTTTCATCAGATAGAGGGATTGGTCATTGACAAGGACGTCTCCATGGGCGACCTGGCGGGCACCATCGAATCTTTCACCTCCTCTTACTTCGGGCCGGGTTTCACCTCGCGCCTGCGTCCGTCTTACTTTCCGTTCACCGAGCCCTCCGCTGAGTTCGACGTCCAGCGCCCCGACGGGGCCTGGCTGGAATTGGGCGGATGCGGGATGGTGCACCCCGCCGTGTTGGAGATCTGCGGCGTAGATCCCGAGATCTGGAGCGGCTTTGCTTTTGGTTTTGGCATAGACCGGCTGGCCATGATCCGGCACGGGATCGACGACCTGCGCGACTTCTGGAGCAGCGACGTCCGCTTCCTGGAGCAGTTCTAAATGGGCTTTCAATGGACTTTCGCCTGAGATGAAGGTTCTGCTTTCCTGGCTGAAGGAGTTCGCCCCCCTGGAGGGGTCTCCTGCCGAACTCGCCCGCGACCTCTCCGACCTGGGGCTGACAGTGGAAGAGATGGTCTCCTTCAATGCCGGCCTCGACGGCATCGTGGTGGGCAGGGTGGCGGCTCTGCGCCCTCACCCTTCCGCCGACCGGATCGGCCTAGTAGACGTAGAACAGGCCGACGGACAGGTCGTCCAGGTTTGCTGCGGGGCATTCAACATGGCCCCCGGCGACCTAGTGCCCCTGGCCTTGGTCGGCTCGACGCTGCCAGGGGGCATGAGGATTGAACGCCGCAAGATGCGCGGGGAACTCTCCGAGGGGATGGTATGTTCGCCCGCCGAGTTGAACATGGGCGCAGACCATTCAGGCATTCTCATCCTGCCGGAGGGTCTGACCCCGGGAGAAGACCTCTCCTCGGCGCTGGGTCTCTCCGATGACGTGCTTTTCGACCTTGAGGTGAATCCAAACCGACCCGATGCCCTTTCCGTAGCGGGCGTGGCACGCGACCTAGCGGCGAGGCGAGGGGTTCCGTTCAACCTGCGGAAACCTCAGGTGAGCACCGCCGGGGAGCCGGTGGAAGCTTCGGTGGAGATACTCGACGCCGACCTCTGCGGACGCTTCAACGTAACGCTCCTGCGGGGTGTGGACGCCGCCTCCACCTCTCCCTTGCTCACCCGCCGGCTGCTCGCCACCGGAATGCGACCGGTGAATCCGGTCGTGGACGTCTCCAACTACGTAATGCTGGAGTTGGGGCAACCCAGCCACGCCTTCGATGCCGACGCTGTGCCTGATGGCTACTTCAGGATCAGACGGGCCGCCGCGGGCGAAACCATCGTGACCCTCGACGGGGTTGAGCGGACGCTCCAGAGCTCCGACGGCGTGATCGCTGACGCCTCCGATGCGGCCATCGGCATCGCCGGGGTGATGGGCGGGGCGAGCACCGAAGTCTCGTCGTCCACAAAAACGATTTTTCTGGAGGCGGCCTGGTGGCAGCCCAGCGCCATCGCCGCCACTTCACGGCGTCTGGGTCTGCGGAGCGAAGCGTCGGCGCGTTTTGAGGCTGGGGTAGATCCTGGAATCGCCGAGAGCGCCCTGAAGCGGTTCGCAGAGTTGGCCGCCCCCCTCGGCGTCTCGGCTGCGCCCGGGGTGGCGTCGGCGGACGGCAACCTGCCCTCGCCCGCCCGCGTGCACCTTCGCACCGCCCGGGTCAACTCTGTCCTGGGGACGCAGCTTGACGCCTCAGAGGTGCGCGAGTGCCTGGAGCCGATCGGTTTCGCTTTAAAGCCGGTCGGCGGAGACTGGGAAGTTGGTGTTCCGTCCTGGCGTCCCGACACCTCGCAGGAGATCGACCTCATTGAGGAGGTCGGGCGGCTTTGGGGGTTCGGACGCATTCCGCGGACAGTCCCGTCCTCCCCGCGCACGGGAGGTCTTTCTCTCCAGCAGCGGCGGCGCCGACGGGTGCTGGAACTGCTTTCTGGTATGGGTCTCATGCAGGCCATGCCTCTCCCGTTCCTGGCGCCCGGCGACCTGGAGCGCTGCGGTCTTCCGCCCGACGGGATAGAACTCTCCAACCCGCTGGCGGCTGAGGAGTCGGTGCTGCGGACATCCCTGCGCCCCGGCTTGCTGGCCGCTGTTGCCTATAACGCTGCCCGCCGGAACTCCGGCGTGCGTCTGTTTGAAGTCGGGCGCGTCTGGACTGCCGAAGGGGGCGAAGGCGGCCTGCCGAGCGAGGCCGACCACCTGGGGGTCGCCTTGGCGGGGGAGGAAGCGCCCGCGGCAGCGGGCGTCTGGCTCAGCCTTCAGTCGGCGGCGTCCTTGCCGGATGCAGAGGTGGTGAACGCTCCGGTCGCGGGCCTGCATGGTTCGCGTTCGGCGGTTATCCGTATCGGAGGCGAACAAGTCGGGGTGGTGGGGGAGGTTTCCCCCGACGTCTTGGAGGCGCTCGGGATACTCGAGCGTGTGGCTTGGTTGGAGTGCGACCTCGGGGTTCTGCTCGAGCGCCCCCCCGACGGGCGGCCTTATGCGTCGCCCAGCCGTTTCCCGTCCAGCGACTTTGACCTGGCGTTCGTGCTGGCGGATTCCGTTCCGTCGTCGGCTCTGGAGGCGGCGTTGCGAGAGGCGGGCGCCGACTTGCTGGCTCGAGTGCAGCTCTTTGATGTGTTCCGCAGCGAGAGGCTGGGAGAGGACTGTCGCAGCCTGGCTTGGCGGCTGAGGCTTCAGGCAAGCGACCGGACACTAACCGATGCCGAGGTTTCAGAGGTTCGCGAAGCCTGCATTGCCGCTGCGCTTCGCACCGGGGCGGAGCTCAGATCTTGAGCGGTTCGGGAGCGACGCTTCTACCTGCAGGCCTTCTAATGTCGGTTCTCCCTGTTAGCCTGAAGGCAGCGGATCTCGCCGCTTACTCACTTTCTGCGGGGACTTCGATCCGCTTTCTAAAATCAGACCAAGCGAGTTACATTTGTCCGACTTAAAAATCCAACCACAATCGACCGACGTTGCGACTGCCCCTGCAGCCGACGAGACGCCGGACGCTGCGCCCCCCGAGGCTGAGCCCCCGTCCCCAGAAGCTAAGGCGGCGCCCGCGCCGCCAGGCGCTCCGCCCTCGGAGGCTGCGCCCCCAGATGACACTCTTCCCGAGGCTGAGCCCCCGTCTCCCGCGCCTCCCGCCGTCGAGAGGCCGGTAGCGGTCAACGACCTGACCGACGAGCAGCTGCAGGCCGCCTATTCATCCTCGGTCGTCTCCATGACGGAAGGCACGATCGTCTCCGGCAGAGTGGTGCGGATCGACACCGAGGAAGTGCTGCTGGACGTAGGTTTCAAGTCGGAAGGAGTTATCCCGGCGCGGGAACTCTCCATACGTCAGGACGCCAATCCGTTGGACATCGTGGAGATGGGGGAAGAGGTCGAGGCGCTCGTCCAGAAGAAGGAGGATTCCGAAGGCCGGCTCATTCTTTCTAAAAAGCGGGCGCAGTACGAAAAGGCCTGGGGGAACGTCGAGAAGATTCGGCGGGAGAACGGAAGCGTAAGCGGCACCGTCATTGAAGTGGTCAAAGGCGGCCTCATCGTGGACATCGGCCTGAGGGGCTTCCTGCCTGCATCTCTCGTGGATCTGCGGCGGGTGCGCGACCTGAACTCCTTCGTCGGCAACAAGATCAAAGCCCGAGTTCTGGAATTGGACAAGAATCGGAACAACGTCGTGCTGTCTCGTCGAGCCTGGCTGGAGGACGAGCAAAAGGAGCAGCGGGGGGTGTTTCTTGACAATCTCCAATCGGGCGAAATACGGGAGGGCGTCGTGTCTTCGGTAGTTCCGTTTGGGGCGTTTGTGGACATCGGCGGGATGGACGGTCTCGTTCACGTGTCCGAACTTTCCTGGCGCCACTTAGACGACCCCAGTTCGGTGCTTTCACCGGGCGAGGAGGTGAAGGTGAAGGTGCTGGATGTGGACGTTGAGCGAGAACGCATCAGCCTCTCTATCAAAGCCACCCAGCCAGACCCCTGGGAGGAGTTCGTTTCAACGCACAGGGTCGGGGAGTTGGTTTACGGACGCATCACGAAACTGGTTCCGTTCGGGGCGTTCGTACAAGTCGGGGAGAACATCGAGGGGCTCGTTCACATCTCCGAACTCGCCCAGCACCACGTGGAGGTGCTCGAAGAGGTGGTAACCCCTGGCGAGGAGATGTGGGTGAAGATCATCAAGATCGACGTTGAGCGTCGGCGTATGAGTCTTTCTGTGAAGCAGGCCGCCGAAGGGGGAGTGGTGTCGGCGGAGTATCAAGAGCACTTCGGCGATCACGCTTTCGACGAGGAGGGGAACTATTTGGGCGCAGTGGTGGAGGAGACGACTGAGGTCGACGGCGCTGAGACGGGTGCTGAGACAGCAGAAGATCAGACAGCCGATCACGAGAGTTCCACCGAATCGGGGAGTTCCGAGTCGGGGATCGCTGATATGGGTGCGGACGCGGGCGCGGGCGAAGCCGAAACTCTCGCTGACTCCGCCACCGAGCAGCAGGTCGCTGCCGTGGAGCAGTCCGCTGCCGTGGAGGCGTCCGCCGTGGAGCAGTCCGCCGCCGAGCCTTCCGACGGAAAGCCCGAACCCGTCAGCTCTCTTCAGAACGAGGCGGCCGGCGAGGCTTAGTCCCCCAGGGCTGCGCTCAGCGCCGCTGGGGCGCATCTTTCAGTTTGTTTGATGATTGAGTTGGCGCTGACCGGGGGAATCGGGTCGGGCAAGAGCACCGTCGGGCACTCTCTGGCGGCACGCGGCGCCCACCTGGTGGATGCAGACGCCATCGTGCGGGAACTCCAGCAACCCGGCCAGCCCGTTTTTGAGGCGCTGGTTGAACGCTTCGGGGAGGAGGTGCTGACGGCGGGCGGCGAACTTGATAGGGCTGCCTTGGCGAAGGTCGTTTTTGCCGACCCCGAGCAACTGGAGCGTCTGAACGCAGTCGTCCACCCGGCTGTCCGTGCGGAGATGTCCGCCCGCCGCAGGGCATTGGCTGACGCCCTAGCCGACAAAGGGGACGCAATCGTGATCCTGGACATCCCTCTCTTGGCCGAGACGGCGTCCGGCGGGCGGGAAGTCGAAGAGTTGTCAGAGATCGCCGGAGTGATCGTGGTGGATGCCTTGCCAGCGACGGTCGTGAGGCGCCTGAAGGAGCGGCGGGGAATGAGCGAAGAGGACACAAGGGCGCGCATGGCGTCTCAGGTTGACAGCGAGGAGCGACTGGCGCTGGCCGACTTCGTCGTGTCCAACGACGGGACACTTGACGATCTAGAACGCGAGATAGACCGCTGCTGGCGCTGGATGCAGTCTCTCATCCAACAGGGGGCGTAGCTCCGGTTTGCCGCCGGGCATCTTCGCCGTTTCGGTTTCCCATGCCCGCAGCCGTGGCTGTGCTTAGGATTCCGCTACTATTCGCGTGTGTTTGACCGCCGATCCGTCCCGTTCCGCGTGGTGGCCGACTTTGAGCCGGCCGGCGATCAGCCGTCCGCAATCGCCGAACTCAGCAAAGGGTTGAGGCTGGGGAAGCGTTTCCAGACGCTGCTAGGCATCACCGGTTCGGGCAAGAGCGCCGCGATGGCGTGGACGATCGAGCAGGTTCAGCGCCCCACGCTGGTTCTAGCCCCAAATAAGTCGCTGGCAGCGCAGTTAGCCAACGAGTTCAAGGAGTTCTTCCCCCACAACCGGGTGGAGTATTTCGTCTCCTACTACGACTACTACCAACCCGAGGCTTACATGCCGGCCAGCGACACCTACATAGAAAAGGACGCTTCCCTGAACGACGAGATCGAGCGGTTGCGCCACTCCACCACTTCCGCCTTGCTGACCCGCAGGGACGTAGTGGTGGTGGCTTCGGTTTCGTGCATATACGGGCTGGGGAAGCCGTCCGAATACGAGGATCAGTTGCTTGTGGTGCGCGTGGGGGAGGAGCGGGACTTGCGTTCCATCCTGCGGACGCTGATCGACATGCACTACGAGCGAAACGACACCAACCTGGCGCGTGGTTGTTTCAGGGTGCGGGGGGACACGCTGGAGATCAAGCCCGCTTACGAGGAAAACGTGGTGCGGGTGGAGTTTTTCGGAGACGACGTGGAGCGCGTCACGATCCTGGATCCCTTGACCGGCGAGCGTCTGGAGACCCTGGACGAACTGGTCGTCTTTCCGGCCAGCCATTATGTGACCACCGAGGAAAACCTGCGGCGCGCCGTCGTCGGAATTGAGGAGGAACTCGCCGAGCGGTTGAGTTGGTTCGAATCCCAGGGGAAGTTGCTGGAGTCGCAGAGGCTGCGGATGCGCACCACCCACGACCTGGAGATGCTCACAGAGGTGGGTTACTGCAACGGGGTGGAGAACTACTCAGCGCACATAGACGGACGCTCCCCAGGGGAGGCGCCGTTCACCCTGCTGGACTATTTCCCGGACGACTTCCTGACCGTGATCGACGAGTCGCACGTGGCCGTGCCGCAGCTTAGGGGTCAGTTCAGGGGCGACAGAAGCCGCAAGGAGACCCTGATTGAGCACGGCTTCCGCCTGCCGTCGGCCGCCGACAACCGTCCGCTTCGTTTCGAGGAGGTACTAGAGAGGCTGGGTCAGGTGCTTTTCCTCTCTGCCACTCCGGGGCCGTTCGAGAAAGACGAGTCGGCTCAGGTGGTCGAGCAGATCGTGCGTCCGACGGGTCTGGTCGACCCCGAGGTGATCGTCAAGCCCACCAAAGGTCAGATCGACGACCTGATGGAGTTGATCAAGGGGCGCGTGGAGGCCGAGGCTCGCGTGCTGGTGACGACGCTCACCAAGAAGATGGCGGAGGATCTCACGGATTATCTGCTGGAGTTGGGGGTGCGGGTGCGTTACCTGCACAGCGAGGTGGACACCCTAGAGCGCATTGAGATCCTGCGCGACCTGCGGCTCGGACACTTTGACGTTCTTGTGGGCATCAACCTGCTGCGCGAGGGGTTGGATTTGCCGGAGGTGTCGCTGGTGGCCATCCTTGATGCCGACAAGGAGGGTTTCCTGCGGAGCGAGACTTCCCTGATTCAGACGATTGGACGGGCCGCCCGCAACGTGGACGGCCAAGTAGTGATGTACGCCGACGGGGTGACGGATTCCATGAGGCGTGCCATAAATGAGACCCGCCGCCGGCGTGAGCGCCAACAGAAGTTCAACGCCGCCAACGGGATCGAGCCGCAAACCATCCGCAAGGCGGTCACGGACATCCTGAGACTGATCCGCCCGGGAGATGACGTCGCTCCGACTCCGGATCGAAAGCGTCGCCAGCGCGCCGGGGAATCCGTCTTCGGGGGGGACGACGCCCCGCTGGCTGCCGAAGATCTGCCTCGCCTGATAGCCGCCCTCCGAGAGGAGATGAACGAGGCGGCCGCTTCTCTGCGCTTTGAATACGCCGCCCGCCTGCGCGACGAGATCAAAGAATTAAAGCGCGAGCTAAGAGACATAACAGGTTCGCAAGCCGTGAAGGTCTGAGAGGCGCCAGATTTCCCAAGACTGACTGAGCGAACCTAGTACTCTTCAAGATCAATGCGATCTGAAGATCGGGGAAAGTTAAATGTCGGCTGCCTGTTCAGCGGTATGGGGGGGTTTGCTTCAGGCATGGCAAAGGCGGGCTTCAATATCCTCTGGGCAAGCGATATTGACCGCTGCGCCTGCGAGACGTTCAGACACCGCTTTCCAGGAGTAAAGGTGATTCAGAAAGACGTCAAAGAACTCTCCAGGCAGTCGGATGAATTAGAGGATGTTGATGTGCTGGTGGGGGGTTTTCCTTGTCAGAGTTTTTCACTTGCAGGCAGTCGGAAAGGATTTGGAGATCCTCACGGGGAGGCGTTCCTTGAGATACCGCGCCTCCTTAAGGAGTACGCAATGGAGCAGCGTCCGAAGTTGGTGGTTCTGGAGAATGTGCCGAACTTGCTGCACGGGGGCGAACTGGAGTGGTTTGAGAAGGTGCGTCGCGAACTGAGAGGCGCCGGTTACTGGTTTCGACAGGAATCATGCTGGATCGTGAATGTCAAAGAGGCGACTAACATACCGCAGGACAGAGAGAGGCTGTTTATGGTTGCTGCGTTGCGCAGCCATTTTTCGTACAATCCTTTTATTCCCCCTGTAGACAATAATCGCAAGAATAATGTTAGGAAACTAGAGACAATCATTGATCGTAGCCAGCAGGGCGCAAGCGGGGCATATCTGTCGCCAGAAAATCGGTACTGCAAGATGATCGATGAAGCAATTTCCAACGGAGAATCGGATCAAAACATTTTTCAACTGCGGCGCTCATACGTGAGGGAAAAACGAAATGGTCTGTGTCCAACACTGACTGCCAACATGGGGGGCGGTGGACACAATGTTCCTTTTATCAAGGATGATTGGGGCATTCGCAAACTAAGCGTCAAGGAAGTTGCTGAGCTACAGGGCTTTGATCCTGGGAAGGGACTGTTTCCAGAAATTCCCGAAAAAGACCAATACAGGCTGTTAGGAAACGCTGTGTGTGTCGAATTGGCGTATCGCGTTGGTAATATTTGCAAATCCATTTTGGAAGGAGAAAATTAAATGGCCGATGATGCAGTTGGCTGGGAATTCCCAAGTAACAATGGGGGGAGGATAGACGGCTTCAACGACCCTGGAATTGCGCATTTCAAAGGGCAGCCAGTTTCGAGATTGGCGCGGGAGGTAATTCAAAACTCTTTGGATGCGCGGGAAGATGAGAAAGAACCTGTTCATGTATCGTTCGAATTAATAGCTTTGCATGCGCGCGACTTTGGGCGGGATGAGTTACTAGAGGCTGTCCGCTCTTGTCAAGATGAGAGTGATGACACTATTACTAAAGAGCAACTCCAAGCAGTTAAAGATGTTCTGAGTGGTGATGCCATCTCGTGTCTCCGAATTTCTGACCGCAACACTACTGGCCTAGTGGAAAAACATTGGGACAGTCTCATCAAGATGCAAGGAGTTAGTCATAAAACTGGAGAAGGAGCAGGCGGTTCACATGGGATAGGTAAATATGCTCCGTTTGCAATCTCATCCGCCAGAACAGTTTTTTATTGGACATGCTATGAGAAAGATGGAGATCGGATTGAGCGCTGTCAAGGCAAGTCTGTACTTATGTCACACAGGGGCCACTCAACTCAAGGTACAGGATTTTATGGGGTTAAAGAGGGGTGCAAAGAAATTCCATCAGAAAAAATTCCAGGTTCCTTAAAGCTGGTAGGGCGTCCTTATGGCACAAGTATTTTAGTGTTTGGCCCCAAATTAGATAGCAATTGGCGCAGAGAAGTTGCTTCAAGCGTACTTGAAAATTTCTTTTACGCCATAGAGAAAGATATGTTGAATGTAATGATTGAACCGGAAGATGACGAGGAAATTTTTGAAATCAATAGTGACAATCTTGAGAAACATTTTCAAAAATATATTACAGGTCAGGATGATTTTGAGGAGGGAGATTTCAGTTCATTAGCTCAAGCTAAAACGTTTTGGCAAATATCTTCTGGAAAATTTTCTGATGGGGTTAAGGAATTTAATAGACAGGATAACGACTTCGGGCATTGCAAGCTTTGGATTAAAGTAGATAAAGATTTACCTAGCAGAGTTGGCCTTGTTCGCCGCACTGGAATGCTTATTACCGACCAGCAGAAAAAACTCACACACTTCCAGGGTTATCAGGATTTCGCAGCGTTATGTTTCTTTGAAGATCCAACAGGCAATGAACTGCTCCGTCGTATGGAAAATCCCACCCATGATCAGTTTGAACCGAACTGGTTGCTTGGCGATAAGGTGGAGGTAGGGGAAAAGGCCTTGAAGCGTATTGTGAAATGGATACGCGATATGATACGCGAGTTGGCGTTCACGTCTTCTACAGGTCAAACCACTCTCTTGCCTGAACTCGCTAAGTTGTTACCTGATTACTACCCTGATGAAGAATTTGAGGATTCATCGGATTCAGCAGAAGAAGGCGAACCGGGATTCGCTGAACGAGTCACGATTAAGCTTAAGCCGATACGGCGCTCGGTTATGACGCCTTTGCCTATTTTTGATGAAGAGCAAGAAGATAGCGATACTATTGGGGGTGGGGAACTAAGTGAGAACGATGATGATATCGTTATCGGAATGAGGGGGGGGGGGGGGGAGTTCTGGTGCAGGAGACGAAAGCGGACTTGGCGGTCGCGGGGGCGCGAAGGGACGGACCCGGATTCAAATTTCAGGGGTGCGTGTATTACCGATGGCGGATCGCTCAAATTGCCGGCGGATCAGTTTCGTGCCCGAAAAGAGCGGTTTCGCAATAATTCGCATCTACGAAGCAGGAGATTCTGCCCATGTCGCTAGGAATGACATACGTTCTGCCGACGGAAGTCCATTGGAAACTGTAGAACTGAAGCGGGGCGAAAGGTACACGATAGACATAACGGCAGATGACCCGCTAGAAGGTTGTGCTTTACTGGTGGTTGCCTCTGAAAGCGAGACTCAATGAAATTCGATCCTGGTAAAGCATGGCAGCATCCGGTCTTGCGCCCTGACAGTGACGATTATCCTCAAGCAGAATTTGAGGTAGAAATAGAAGTTGACCGAATCGAAAAGGGGATGGCTGTAAGTTTACGTGCAGAATTTTTTCTTAGCGATCCCGACCTTCTTGATCTTGTAGACAAGAAATATGCCAATTATGTCCTGCTGGTCAGTTCCCCGAAGACGCGTCTTAGAAAGGCGCTTGAATCGGTTGAGACGAAACTTAAAGCTAACTTCACTGCTGGTGAACTGTCAGGTCGTGTAGATTTTTCCCCCTTTCTAATAGCTACACGAAGTATGAAGGCTGTTAACTGGAGTGGCTGGCACAATGATTTCAGCGGCCTTGAAGTAGAGATTGAAGCAGGATCAGTTCTAGCAATTGACAAACCTAAATCCTATTGGATAGACAGAGCAGATGAATCGCCTTTGGGATCGATTTTTGTTCATGAACCAAAATCTGGTATACAGGATGAACAGTGGACAGTTAACCTGGAAGCGGAGAGGGTAGAAATACTGATGTCTGAAGAGACTTCAAGCTTATTCAAATCAGTTCGAGATGATCGACTGAGGAATGAAGCGGATGTTCATTATTTGATGAACAGTCTGTATTTACCAGCACTGATTACGGTTCTATATGAAGCCGATCGTGCTTCAGAATACTATGAAGATTATAGGTGGTTTTCTGCGCTAGATGCTCTCTTAGAGAAGAAAAATTTCCCTCAATTAGGTTCATCAAATGCTGACCGCTCTTCGCATGCTCAAGAACTCCTTAGTTTACCTTTTGGGGCAATACTTGATCTTCTCAAGCAGACACATAATGAATAAGCTGAGCTACTATACATCAGAAGCCGTAGAAAATCTGCGACGTAAAATACAAACTCATCTTGAGTGGTATTACACAGGAGAAGGTATTGTCCCTGATCTTTTCCCTACAGACGGAATTCGCGAATCAAGCTTGGATCTGACCGAATTTGAATCCAATCTGGTTGTTGATCCTTCTAGGCGGTCATCAAGTGACCCTGAGAACGCTTTGGTAGTTTACGGCGCATTGCACTCGTTGACTCCGCATCAAGCTTCTCTTGAATGTCTCTGGGTTTATTTGTCTCATTGTGTTTGCGCCGATTACGTCCGCAAGAGATGGTTGGCCAGGAGGCCGCCAGACGATGCTAAGGCCGTCAAGAATGTGAAAAACCACTTTTTTGCGGGAGGCAGCAGATCTCTGATTCGCGACAATGGAGTTTCTCGTCTGTGGTGGCTAGGCAAAACCGCGCATGATGCTGACCCTGCGAACCCAAGCGAGTTCTTGCAAATTCTGCTTCATAAGCAAGACGTGCGTTCCGCGCTTCTTGAGCGCCCTTCCGTATCAATGAATATCCGCGTTTTGCAAGGGATATATGCAGTTATGCGAGAAGACTGGCAAGATGAGCGAAAGCTGTTTGAGCGGTTCACATTCAGAGATTGGATGAAGGCGATCAACCGCCGAGGCGGAGTCTTATTGTTGGATTCGCTTCCCGACAAAGAACTCGAGAAATTGCTGCGGTCGGAAGCCGCGAAAGCCTTACTAGATAATCAAGGTGGATAATCTAGACCCTGAAACACGCTCCCGCTGCATGTCTCGCATACGTTCCCGCGATACAAAACCGGAGTTTGTTGTTCGTTCTGCTGTTCACCGCCTCGGATATAGGTTCCGGCTTCACCGGAAGGACTTGCCAGGAAGTCCTGACTTGGTGTTCCCCCGCCTTAGAGCGGTGATCTTCGTTCATGGCTGTTTTTGGCACTGGCATCCGGAGGCGGATTGCCCGATAGCGGGTATCCCTAAGTCAAACCTGGAGTATTGGGGCCCTAAGCTCCTGCGAACCCGCATACGAGACAGAGAAAACGTGGATCTGCTGCAGGAGGCAGGATGGCAGGTAATGGTAATTTGGGAGTGCGAACTGCGGCATCGCGAGAATCTCCTTGGGCGTGTGAGACAATTCCTGGAAGGCCAAGAAAACGCAGTCCAAGCCAGAGAAGCGTCCCGAAGTTCTTAAGCCGGCACTGGAGCGCTCCAGCTTGCCTTCAATTGTCCTGGTGCCTCCTCTACGCTTAGCGTCGTGGCCGACGATCTGCTGATACATGGGGCGCGGGAGCACAACCTCCGAGACGTTTCCCTCAAGCTTCCCCGCGACAGGCTGATCGTCTTCACGGGGATCTCCGGTTCGGGGAAGTCCTCCCTGGCGTTTGACACCATCTACGCCGAAGGTCAGCGCCGCTACGTGGAGTCGCTGTCGTCCTACGCTCGGCAGTTCCTCGGGCAGATGGACAAGCCCGACGTGGACTTCATAGAGGGGCTCTCTCCGGCCATCTCTATCGACCAGAAGAGCGCCTCACGCAACCCTCGCTCCACGGTCGGGACGATTACAGAAGTCTACGATTACCTGCGGCTTCTCTTCGCTCGGGTGGGCGTTCCGCACGACCCGGAGACGGGGGAGGTGCTGTCGCGCCAGACGCCTCAGCAGATCGTGGACCGCATCCTGGAACTGCCCGAAGGCACGCGCTTTCTGGTGCTGGCCCCGGTTGTGCGTGGCCGCAAGGGCACCTACGAGACCCTGTTGAAGGAGTTGGCTCAGGAGGGCTACGTGCGCGTCCGGGTGGACGGCGAGGCCTACGAACTGGCCGATATCACAGGGCCGAACGCAGAAGAAGGCCAACGCCTGGATCTCGCCCGCTACGAGATGCACGACATAGGGGTGGTCGTTGACCGCCTCAAGCGGAGGGACGGAATTGAACGCAGGGTCACGGACTCGGTCGAAGCCGCCCTCAAGTTGGCCGACGGCGTCGTCCAAATCGAGTTGGACGGGGGGGAGACCCTCACCTTCTCCCAGCACCTCGCCCGTTCCAGCGACGGCAAGTCGTTTGAGGAACTCGCCCCCCGCAACTTCTCGTTCAACTCCCCCTACGGCGCTTGTCCGTCCTGCGACGGGCTGGGAACCAGTTTTGAGGTTGACCCAGAGCTCGTTGTCCCCGACCCCGACCTCAGCCTCGCTGAAGGAGCGCTGGCCCCCTGGGCGAGCGGTCACAGCCAGATCTACGAGCGGATCATTGAGGCGACCGCAGAAATGCTCGAGGTCAGCTACTACGAAACCTGGTCAAATCTCCCCGAGGAAGCCCAGAGCGTATTCCTGTATGGGAAGCGCGGCACACGAGTCCCGGTCGTCTACCGCAACCGCTACGGGCGCCCCCGACACTACAGCGCCCGCCTAGAGGGCGTCATCCCCAACCTCAAGCGGCTTCACTCCGAGACCAACTCCGAAAACCGCCGCCGCCAGATCGAGGGATACATGCGGGAGGTTGATTGCACGTCCTGCGACGGAGCCCGCCTGCGCCCGCTGCCTCTCGCCGTCACCATCGGCGGACGCAACATCCACGACTTCTGTTCGCTGTCAATACGGGAAGCCGCCGACGCCCTCCAACGTCTAGACCTCAGCGAGCGCAGCAAGCTCATCGCCGACCAGGTGCTGAAAGAACTCAAGGCCAGAATGCGTTTCCTGCTCGACGTGGGGCTGGATTACCTCACCCTAGGGCGCACTGCCGGCACGCTCTCCGGCGGCGAAGCGCAGCGCATCCGGCTGGCCTCCCAGATCGGCAGCGGCCTGGTGGGGGTGCTGTACGTGCTCGACGAACCCTCCATCGGTCTGCATCAGCGCGACAACGCCAGGCTGCTAGACACCCTGAAGCGTCTGCGAGACCTAGGCAACACCGTCATCGTCGTAGAGCACGACGAGGAGACGATCCGCAGCGCCGACCACGTGGTGGACATCGGCCCGGGCGCAGGCGAGCACGGGGGCGAGATCGTCTGCAGCGGCCCGCCGGCGGCGGTCGGGCGCAGCGAGGACTCCCTCACCGGGCAGTACCTCAGCGGGAAGCGTTTCATCCCCGTGCCTGAACTGCGGCGCCGCCCGGACGAAGCTTGGCTGGTCGTGCGGGGGGCGCGTGAACACAACCTGAAGGCGCTTGACGTGGAGATACCGCTGGGTTGCTTCGTGACCGTGACGGGCGTCTCGGGGTCGGGCAAGAGCACCTTGGTGAACGAGATCCTCTACCCGGCGCTGATGCAGAAGATTTACCGCTCCCGACGCGTGCCTGGCCGCCATGGCGGGCTAGAGGGCGTTTCAAACGTTGACAAGGTGATCAACATAGATCAGCAACCCATCGGACGAACCCCCCGATCCAATCCGGCCACTTACACGAAGGTGTTCGACCACATACGCAAGCTCTTTTCCCAGACGGCGGAGTCTCGGCTGCGGGGATACAAGCCAGGGAGGTTCTCCTTCAACGTCCCGGGCGGGCGCTGCGAAGCCTGCTCTGGCGACGGAAACATCCGCATTGAGATGCACTTTTTGCCCGACGTCTACGTGCCTTGTGAGGTTTGCCGAGGCGCCCGCTACAACCGCGACACCTTAGACATCACGTTCAAGGGGCGGAACATAGCCGAGGTGCTAGACATGTCGTGCGAACAGACTCTGGGGTTCTTCTCCAACCAACCTCCCATCGCTAGGCACCTCCAGACGCTGGTAGACGTGGGGTTGGGGTACGTCAAGCTCGGGCAGCCCGCCCCCACCCTCTCGGGCGGAGAAGCGCAGAGGGTGAAGTTGGCGGGGGAGTTGGCCAAGCGTTCCACGGGGCACACGATCTATCTGCTGGACGAGCCCACCACAGGCCTGCACTTTGAAGACATCCGCAAGCTGCTGACGGTTCTGGGGAGGCTCGTTGATGCGGGCAACACCGTGCTGATCATTGAGCACAACCTTGACGTGATCAAGACGGCGGACTGGATTATAGATCTGGGGCCGGAGGGCGGCGACGCCGGGGGGCGCATCGTGGCGGAGGGCCTGCCGGAGTTGGTCGCCAAGCACGAGGAGAGTCACACGGGGAGATTCCTGCGCCCGCTGCTGGGGTGATGAAAGGCAACTCAAGCCAATTGATTTAGACAGACCCAGTTATGAACAAATTCAAGAGAAAGTATGCAGCTGTTGCGCTCCTATCGCTTGCCGCGATCGTGGCTGCTTCCTGCGCTAGTTCTTCTGATGATCAGGCGCTTGCGCAGGCTCAGAGGGAGGACGAAGCCGAAAGCGCGCGTTCGGAGGCACAGGCTGCTCAAGCACAAGCCGGTGGCGGCCTTCCTTACACGCACACCCTCACCGACGGAAGTGAGTTTACTCTCAACCCGCGTGTAGCTGAAAAGGTGCGTACAGGGCAGCCGATCAATTATGTGTTCTCTTACCAGTCCACCAGCGTCCCGATATTTTCCGACCACTACGCAGCCGGTTTCAGGGAAACACAGCAGGCCGCTCAGCTGATATACCCGATGAACTTCACCTCAATTGCCCCTGTGGAAGCCGTAAACATCCAGGAGCAGATTGCGCAGATTGAGGCTCTCTATAACACCGGCCAGATTGACTGTTTGTCCCTGGAGCCCGCCGACTCCAAGAATTTCACCGATATTACCAACAGGCTTATCGCTGATGGAATACCCGTCTTCACGGTTGGTGTTACTTCCAATGGAAACGAATTTTTAAACTTCGCGCCAGTTCCGCTGGAAGAAGGCCGATTCGCTGCGGAAATCGCCTTGGAATTCATGTCCGAGGGAGGTTACAACTGGGATACTTTTGCTGTTTCAGGCGGTGACACTGCTGTCTCCTGGGCGAAAGGACGTATGCGTGGGTTCCAGGAGAAAATCCTAGAGGAGATCCCTGACGCAACCTTCATCTCTACCTACGACGACGCCTTGCAGGTAGGCGGAGGAAGTTACGATCCCGCTGTTACTTACGACGATTACGCAGCGCTTCTCAATGAGAATCCGGAACTTGATTTAATTGAGAACGTGGACGTAGGTGTTGAGCAGGCCAACCGCGCAATCATCGACTCCGGACGCGAAGGCGAAGTCTTCACGCTTGGTTGGGAAATCAGCTACGCGCTGCTCGATGGAATAGAGCGTGGTGTGCAGGTTGTTGCTCTTGACGAGCGTTTGTCGGAGCAGGCAGGCTTCGGTGCTTTAGCTTGCGCTGAGTTGTTCGCCAACGGGCGCATCTTGCCGAACACTCTGACCCTGCTGCCCATCCAGGTCGAGCAAGTAGACGCTGCACGCGCCGACCTCGACAGAATCCTCGGTGGCAATTAAATTCTTAGGGTACTAGTTCTTAGTTTCTCAAATCAGCCTGTCATCGCCCGACACCTTGCGGGGGGGGGGGGGGCGCATCGTGGCGGAGGGCCTGCCGGAGTTGTTCGCCAAGCACGAGGAGAGTCACACGGGGAGATTCCTGCGCCCGCTGCTGGGGTGAGGGGGTTTGGTGTGGTGGTTGGGGGCGCCGCCCGGTCTCTGTCCGGCCTCTGTCCGGCCGCTTCCGCCGCTGCCGCAATGGACATCCCCCCGCCGCTCCATACCATGGAAGCATGCTGGAGCGACCTTCCCCGGCTGGCATCCCCAACGCCCCAGGCGCGTATCTGTTCAAGGACGCCGACGAGCGGGTGTTGTACGTCGGCAAGGCCAAGTCTCTTCGCAGCCGGATAGGCAGTTACTTCCAAAATACGCGAGGCCACACCCCCCGCACGGAGCAGATGCTGGCTTCGGCCAGCAACGTGGAATGGACTCAGGTAGACAACGAAGTGGAGGCGCTCATGCTGGAGTACACACTCATTCAGCGCCACCAGCCCCGCTTCAACGTCCGTTACCGGGACGACAAGAGTTACCCTTTTCTCACTCTCACGCTGCGCGACGCCTGGCCGCGGGCGATGGTTGTGCGCGGGCGCAAGCTGGCAGGCAACCGCTACTTCGGCCCTTACGCACACGCCTACGCCATCCGAGAGACGCTTGACCTCCTGCTGCGGACGTTCCCCGTCCGAACCTGCTCCGACAACAAGTTTCGCCACCACGAACTGCTGGGGCGCCCCTGCCTGCTCTTCCACATAGAGAAGTGCGCCGGTCCGTGTGTGGGGGAGGTAGAGGCCGCGGACTACGCCCGTATGGTGGGCGAACTGGAGAACTTCCTGAGCGGTGAGACCGCTGAGGTGGTTCAGCGCCTCACCGAGGAGATGACCGCCGCCTCCGAATCCCAGGAGTTTGAGCGGGCCGCCCGCCTCAGGGACCGGCTGGCGAGCGTCCGCAAGGCCGTCGAATCCCAGGAGATGGTGAGCAGCCGGCGCGAGGACTTTGATGTAATCGGCATGGACGGCGACGAGTTGGAGGCGGCTGTGTCTGTCTTCTACGTGAGGAAGGGGCGCGTGATGGGTCGGCAGGGCTTCATCGTGGACAAAGCCGAAGACCTCAGCAGCGCCGAACTCATCGGTCGCATCTTGGAGCGCATCTACTTCGCTGAGAACCCGCTGGGGCCGCCGAAGGCGGTGCTGGTTCCCGAACTGCCGTCCCGTCTTGACCTCTACGCGGCCTGGCTTTCCACGCAGCGGGGTTCGTCGGTTGAAATACGCGTGCCTCTGCGGGGCGCCAAGCGTCGGCTCGCCTCCACGTCCCGACGCAACGCCGCGGAGAGTTTCGCGAGCCACAAGCTGAAGCGGGCGGGCGACCACAACAGCCGGGCGCGTGCTCTCAACGAACTCCAGGATCACCTGGGATTGCCCCGCGCCCCTCTGCGCATTGAGTGCTACGACATGAGCCACCTCTCGGGTCAGGATTACGTGGGCTCAATGGTGGTCACCGAGGACGCCCTGCCTCGCCGCTCGGAGTACCGGCGCTTCCGGCTGCGGAACGTCGCAGGAAACAACGACCTGGCGGCCATGGAAGAGGTGCTGGAGCGCCGCCTGCAGAACTACCTCAAGGAGCGGGAACTCCCCGTATCTGAGCGTGGCAGGTTCGGTTACCCCCCGCAGTTGCTGCTGGTGGACGGGGGGCGGGGTCAGTTGGCTGTGGCCATGCGCGTGGTGATGCGCCTGGGTCTGGCCGAGGAGATTTCAGTGGCGGCGCTGGCCAAGCAGTTTGAAGAGGTTTACGTGCCGGATCAGCCGGAGGCCGTTCGGATCGGGCGTCAGTCGGAAGCCCTGTACCTCCTTCAGCGGATTCGGGACGAGAGTCACCGCTTCGCCCTGGCCTATCAGAAACAACTTCGGGACAGACGCATGAAGCGTTCGGCTTTAGACGACATCCCGGGTCTGGGGCAGGTTCGCAAGCGCCGCTTGGTCGCCGAGGTCGGGGGGGTGCGTGCGGTGCAGAACTCCTCCCTTGAGGATCTCCGGGCGCATTCCTGGCTGCCGGAGCGGGTGGCGGAAGCGGTATACGCCAAGTTCCACCCCGAGGCTGGGGCGGGCGGCGAGGCGGGGGCGCATTCTGAGGCGGGCGGCGGCAATGGGATGTCGGATAGCGAGGGGGTGGGGGCGCATTCTGAGGCACTGGGCGGCGAGGGGATGTCGGATGGCGGGAAGGTGTTGCGCGGCGAGGCGACGGGTAGCGAAACGGGGTCGGGCGGCGAGGGGGCAGCGGGCGGCGAGGGGGCAGCGGGCGAGGTGGGGTCATCCCCCGGGGCCGCACTGCCTTGATCGGAGGAGGGAGTTGCGAGCCGTGTTGGTGGTGATAGCCGGGCTGTCTGGTTCGGGACGTTCGGAGGCCGCAAACTGCCTGGAGGACTTGGGGTTCTTCGTAGTGGACAACCTGCCGCCTGCGCTCATCCCGAAAGTCACTGAACTGGCCGGTCCTACTACCGAACGCCTCTGCCTGGCGATGGGCACTGAGCGCTACTCCGCCCAGATCGGCCCGGCCGTGGCGGAACTGCGCGCCTCCATGCTGGCTGAAGGGGGGGCCTACCGAGATGTGCGTCTCTGGTTTCTAGAGGCTGGCACTCAGGTGTTGGTGCAGCGCTACGAAACCACCCGGCGGCGTCACCCGTTCGCTTCTACATGTTCAGTTCAGGAGGCTATTGAAGCCGAGCGGGAAGCGCTTTCCCGTCTGCGCGCCGAAGCCGACCTGGTGATAGACACCTCCGACTGCAACGTGCACGACCTGCGGAGAAGGATCGTCTCCGCCCTGGGTTCGGAAAAGACGAAGCTAAATACCCGTGTGGTCTCCTTCAGCTACCGGCACGGCCTTCCACCCGACGTGGACATGGTGTTTGACTGCCGATTCTTGCCCAACCCGCACTGGGAGGAGGCTCTGCGGCCGCTGGACGGCATCCACCCGAAGGTGCAGGCGTACGTAGCGAGCAGCCCCGTTGCGACGGATTTCCTGAAGCGCCTGGACGCCTTGTGCGCTCTGCTCCTGCCAGCCTTTGAAGCTGAGGGCAAGAGCTATCTGACTCTGGCGTTCGGCTGCACCGGAGGCAGGCACCGCTCGGTGTACCTAGCGGAGTTCACGGCGGAGGCTCTGCGCAGACTGGGCTTCGACCCGCAAGTACAGCACCGAGACCTGTCCCAGTAACCACACCGGGATCTGTGACTGGCAATGCGTAGAAGACCTTCTGAGCCACACCACCGACCGCCGGTCCCGGTAATCACACCGGGATCTGTGACTGGCGATAGCCGAACGGAAAGCTGAACAAGAGAGGAAGGTACGTGGCTGAAGTGCAGGCTGAGAGACTACAAAAATGGCTGGATAATCTGTTGGATTTAAGTGCGGGGAATCCTCTCCTCAGCCACCGTGGAGAAAAAAGCTGTCTGCGGATTGAGTGCCCTGATCCTTCTCTGCTGAAAGACCGGTTAGCGGAAGGCAACCCGATACGGATTGTCAGCTATCCACGTCAGGAGAGCGATGTGCTTCCTATAGATAAATTCGCTGAAAAGGAATTGAAGAAGCAGCCAGCCGGTGTGGTTGTGGATTTGCCAGAAGAAGAACTATCTAAGAGATCGGTGCAGCTTTTTAGGAAAGCAAAGTTGGCTCTAGAGGAGGGCGGCGTGGGTATTTTGTACATGGTTTTTGGTTTCTTAGTGTGGAGAAAAGAAGACGAAGACAAAGATCGCAGAGCGCCTCTGATATTAGTGCCTGTGCGTTTGGAGCGTAAATCTGCACGAGAGGGTGTGCGGATAGTTGCTAGCGACGATGAACCGCGGATGAATCTAACTTTGATGGAAAAACTCGCCAAGGATCACGGTGTTGACATCCCAAGTATTGGAGGGGAACTTCTCTTTGATGAGTATGGATTTTTCTCCGATGAGAATGAGGTTGATATTGAGAAAATTTGGAAGGTATTTAGCGAGGCGATATCTCATATTAAGAATTTCTGTGTCACGGATGATGTTCTGCTCGGCAATTTTTCGTTTTCTAAACATTTGATGTGGGCTGACCTTAAGAACCATTCCGAGACGATGGCAAAGTCCAATATGGTGGTGAAACATCTGATGTGCACACCGACAGAGGATTTTATTGGCGGAGGAGAGCCTGTAGAAGCTAGAACGCTGGACGAAAAGTTTCATCCGAGCGATCTGCTGATGCCCCTGGATGGTGACTCTTCTCAGACAGTCTGTGTCGCAGAGGCGGATGCAGGTAAGAATTTTATTATCATCGGGCCGCCTGGTACAGGCAAATCTCAAACTATCAGCAACATTATCTCTCATATGCTTGGGAAAGGAAAAACAGTTCTGTTCGTATCTGAGAAAATGGCAGCCTTGGATGTGGTGCATAGGCGGCTTGAGGAGATAGGTCTAGGGAAGTTCTGTTTAGAGTTGCATTCTCATAAAGCGAATAAAAAAGCTGTTTTAGCGCAGCTCAAAGAAGCAAGCGAGGCAAGCGAAGCAGACGACGTTTTTTTGAGATTTAATGATGAGATTTGGAAAAAGCAGATTTGGAAAAAACAGTCATTGGCTCTCCTGAGGGCGCGAAATAAGTTGAACAGATACGCTCAAGCGCTTCATTCTAAACGGCGAAACGGACATTCCATGTTCGAAGGCATCGGATTTAAATTGAAGTATTCTGATCCTGACCGCAGAGTCAAATTGGAATGGCATTCCGCTGATGCTCACAGCAGCGAAGACCTGGAAGCTTTAGAACAAGCCGCAAGGGATCTGCGTCTATACGGGCAGCCTGTCGACCCTGCTTCTGACGTTTATGAGATAGTGGCCTTTCCTTCTTGGGGAGCGTCGTTGGAGAAACAGCTAGTAGAAAAAGCAGAAACTCTTGCCAAGTTTGCCGAAGAATGCGAATCGGCTGTCGTTGATCTGGCTTCTGAGATGGGAACAATTATAGACAGCATGGATTCGCGTCAGATAGAAAGCCTTGCGAAGATCGGCGGTTTGTTGGAACGCAAAGAAGCTTTAGATGCTTGCCGTCTTCTGTCGCCAGAACTCTCTAGCGGGGTAACTAAAGTCCGTACCTTTGCTTCTCTGTTGGAGACATACAGAGAAACAGAGGAACGGCTTTCTTGCCCCTATTCCGATTTTAAATGGCGTGAACTAGATATCTTTTCACTGCGAGAGGCTCTGAGAACCGCTGTGGATTCATGGTGGCTGTCTAGAAAAATGAAACTCCGAAAACTGAAGAAAGACTTGCGTCCAGTATCTGACGGGAAACCCGATCCCTTAACAGACATTCCTGCCTTAGGGGAGATGTCGGAGTTGGATACCAAAATAGTTTCTCTGGGGAAAAAGCTGGGAAACCTTGATGCGCCTCAAGGGCATGAGAGTGACATGGATCTGCTTATGCAGACAGCAGAAACCGCAGATCGGATGCAAACAGCAGCCCAGATTCTTGAAACAGGCATGTCGAGTTGGGGGTCATCGCTGGCACGCAAAGCCGAGGGGGTAAACATATCTGAAGAATCATGGGTTTGTCTGCTGAACACATTTGACAGGTTTCGCAGATCCGCAGAGGATTTCCGTTCTGCCGACAGCGCATATAGCAGAGTTTCGCAAGTCAGTCCTGTTGCCATGCGCAGGTTTTCGAAGTCGCCCGAGGTGTTGAACGACATAGCGACGGCAGCAAGGAACCTGTCCCGCAACATCAAGGGGCTAAGAGACTGGTACCGGTGGACAGACGCTAAGCAAAAAGCCGAAGATCTTGGTCTGGGAAATTTGACAGGAGCCATAGAAAAGGGCTGCGTAAAAACCGACGAAGCACACCAAGTGTTTCTTTCTGCATATTGGGATTGGTGGACAGACGTCGCTTTAGACAGCGATCCTGTTCTATATGACTTTTACAGCAGTGCGCATGAAGACACAATCACCTTATTCAGAAGACTGGATCGCGTTCATCAGGACAATACTGTCAGTTATATCAATCGGCAAATAGCCAAGAAAATAGATTCTCGTAGAAACACGAAGAAAAGTTCAGATTGGGGGAAACTCCAGCGATATATGGGGCAGATCAGACCGCGTATCCCGATACGTAAGTTGGCTGAACAATATCACGACATACTTACGTCTCTTGCGCCATGCTGGATGATGTCCCCCCTCTCTGTGTCGCAATATCTGCCAGTAGGCAGAGGAGATTTTGATGTTGTTATTTTCGACGAAGCAAGCCAGATAACCCCCTGGGATGCGATAGGAGCTATGGCCAGAGGCAAACAGGTTATTGTCGCTGGCGATCCGCAACAGATGCCTCCTACAAGTTTCTTTCAACGTCAAAGCTTTGAAGAGGATGAATGGGATGAAAGCGAAGACAGCATTCCGGATCAGGAGTCCATTTTAGATGAGATGGAAAAAGCCCGCATACCAGACAATCTTCTCAAATTCCACTACCGCTCCGAAAAGGAAGACTTGATAGCCTTTTCTAACGAGCGTTACTATGGGAACAAATTGATAACTTTTCCTTTTCCTAACAAAGCACGCGGTGTTTCGCTTGTTCGTTCGGAGGGTTTTTATGATGCGGGAAAGTCGCGCACAAACAAGATAGAAGCTCACCAGATAGTAGATGAGATCGTGCGTCGAGTCCAACACAAATATGAAACAGTGCGAAACCAGAGCATCGGTGTTGTGACCTTTAATCTGGCACAGCAGAGCCTTATAGAAGATCTGCTAGATGAGAAACGGATGAAAGAGCAGCAGGTAGAAGAAGCGTTCTCAGGGGAGCGAGTTGAGCCTGTATTTGTTAAAAATTTGGAGACAGTACAAGGTGACGAACGCGACGTTATTTTGTTCAGCGTAGGATACGGCCCAGACAGGGCGGGCGGTCGGCCAGCTATGCGCTTCGGGCCGCTCAATAGAGAAGGTGGGCATCGCAGGCTGAATGTGGCTGCCACACGTGCGCGACAGGAGATGAAAATTTTCACCAGCCTATATCCAGAGCACATACGCAAAACTCAAAAAAACCCGCGGGGTGTGCGAGATTTGAAAGATTTTCTACAATTCGCTGAAGAAGGTCCAGGTGCGCTCGGTGCCCAAACGCGAGGTTCTTTGGATAGCGCAGAATCCCCGTTTGAAGAAGAAGTAATCGTGTCTTTGACAGAAAAACTGGGCTGGGAAGTGGAATCGCAGATAGGCGTATCTAACTACCGGATAGACATCGGGGTAATTCACCCTGACAAGAAGGGGGAATATCTAGCAGGTATAGAGTGCGACGGGGTGACGTATCACAGTTCTTTCACCGCTCAAGAACGCGACAATCTTCGCCAGCAGCGTCTTGAAGCGTGCGGGTGGAGAATCCTGCGTATATGGTCTCCAGACTGGTGGCACAACCGTGAGCGAGCCGAAGCGGTAATCCACCGTCAGCTTTCAGCCCTTTTGGAAAACGACAGAAGATCTACTGGGCAGCCTCCGGCGGCCTAGTCCGGTTCATAATCTAAGTAGCGGTCTTACAGGAAAGAAGACATACATGACAATCAAAGTGGGAATCAACGGCTTCGGCCGCATAGGGCGCAACTTCTACAGGGCAGTTCGTTCCAGAGCCGAAGCGAACAGCACCTCGAGCGCCGCCGACGACCGAACCCTGGAGATAGTGGCGGTCAACGACCTCGGCGACCGGGCCGCGATGGCGCACCTGCTCCGTCGGGACTCGGTGCTGGGTACCGCCCCCTGGGAGGTCGGGGTGAGCGACGGGGGCATCCTCATTGACGGGGTGGAACTGCCCGCCTTGGCGGTGTGCGATCCCGCGGATCTGCCCTGGGGCAGCCTCGGGGTGGACGTCGTGGTGGAGTCCACCGGGTTCTTCACGTCCAGGGAGAAGGCGGCGGCTCACCTCCGAGCCGGCGCCAAGCGGGTCGTCATCTCCGCGCCGTCGGGCGACGCCGACGCAACTTTCGTCGTCGGGGTGAACGAGTCCGACTACGACCCCGAGACTCATCACGTCGTCTCCAACGCTTCCTGCACGACCAACTGCTTCGTGCCGATGGTGAAGGTGCTTGACGACGCCTTCGGCGTGGAGCGGGGTTTCATGACCACCATCCACGCCTACACCGGTGATCAGATGCTCGTGGACGGGCCGCACTCCGACCTCCGCCGCGCCAGAGCAGCGGCGGTGAACATCGTCCCCACTTCCACCGGGGCTGCCCGGGCGACCGGATTAGTGCTGCAGGCCATGGCGGGGGCGCTCGACGGCATCGCCGTGCGCGTGCCGGTGGTGGACGGGTCGCTTACCGACTTCGTGGCGACGACGAAACGGCCCGCCGACGCCGAGGCGGTGAACGCCGCCTTCGCAGCCGCTGCTGCGGAAGGGCCGCTGTCGGAGGTGTTGGATTACTCCGAGGAGCCGCTGGTTTCCTCCGACATCGTGGGTTCGCCCGCTTCCTGCGTTTTCGACTCTGGTCTCACGATGGCCTCCGGCGGCTTGGTGAAGGTCTGCGGCTGGTACGACAACGAGTGGGGGTACTCCAACCGACTGGTCGATCTCGTGCGGTTGGTCGGCTGATCGCTTGCCAGGGGGCTTGCTGTTCTGCAACGTCTTCGTCCGTTTAGCCAGGTCGTTCGTCTTATTCAGGCCATTCGTTCCGACCGGTTTACCCGGTTGGCGCGCCCTGTCCGGCTTGTCTGGTTTGTCCGCTCCGTTCGGTCTAGGTTCCCTTTGCTCCATTCAGTTCATCCGCAGCCCCTGTGAAACACTCCTACTGAATCCACACCCCACGAAACCTTGAACCCATGAATCTGCCTGAACTCTGCGACCTGGGAGACCTCAGCGGAAAGCGTGTGTTGGTGCGGGCCGACTTCAACGTCCCGCTGACGGACGCCCGCATCAGCGATGAACGCCGCATAGGAGCGGTCTTGCCCACCCTGGAGCGGCTCCACTGGGCAGGGGCGCGGGTCAAGGTCTGCAGTCACCTTGGACGGCCGGCGGGCAGGCCGGAGAAGTCGCTGAGCCTCGCCCCCGTGCGCTCCCGCTTGAACGAACTCGCCCCCGGAGCGGAACTTCTGGAGAACCTGCGGTTCGATCCGGGCGAGGTGGAGTGCCACGAGTCGACGGTGGATCGACTAGTCAGCGGGTGCGACGCCTATCTGAACGAAGCGTTCGGGGTGTCGCATCGGCGGCACGCTTCGGTCGTCGGCCCGCCCGCCCGCCTGCCGTCGGCGGCTGGCCCGCTGCTGGTGCGCGAAGTGAAGGAACTGCTGGCGCTTCGGTCGTCGGCGCAGCGCCCTTTCGTGGTCGTGCTGGGCGGGGCGAAGTTGGCCGGAAAGCTGGAGGCCGCCGAGGCGCTCTGCGAAATAGCCGACCATGTGCTCATCGGCGGCGCACTTTGCTTCACCTTCCTAGCCGCCGCCGGGCGACCGATCGGCGCCTCCTATTGCGACCACGGGAGGTTGGAGGCCTGCCGTGCTTTCCTGGAGAGGGGGGTGGAGTCTCTCACTCTGCCGTCAGACTTCGTGGGGCTGAGCGCCGAGGGTTGCATCGGTGACCCCTCCGCCGGGGGAGAGGTGCGTCTCTTTGAACACGACCTGCCAGCGGGTTGGCGCGGCGTAGATATCGGCCCGTCCACCTCAGCCCTTTATTCCGAAGTCATCCGCGGGGCGGCGACCGTGTTCTGGAACGGCCCCATGGGAGCTTTCGAAGATTCCCGCTTCTCCGAGGGCACCAAGGTGGTGGCCGAAGCGGTGGCCGGCAGCGGTGCCTACACCGTGGTCGGCGGCGGTGACAGCGGTAAAGCCCTTAGGTCGCTCGGCCTCGTGGATTCTGTGTGCTACTTGTCCACTGGGGGCGGAGCTGCCATGGAACTGCTGGCTCGGGGCGACCTAGTGGGTCTGGCTGCGCTGCGAGAGTCTGCGAGGTCTGGGGCTTTTCAGGACGCGCCCTAGCGGAATAGTCCTGCGACTCAAGTAGTGCGGCCTCCGGTCGGAACGCTGGCGCTAAGCGTCCTAGTTGCCCTAGCGCCCCTAGTCCGGGGCGCAGGCAGGGCTCGCTCCACAAGGCAACCTTTTTCCTGAATCCGACCCGTTCCGAATAGCTTGACAGGCAGCCGTCTACACGAGCAGAGGAGAACGTCCCCGTGAAATCTAAGAAACCGGCCAACTCCCCAAAGCCCGCTGACCTTTCGAAGCCCGCCCGCAAGCCTTTCATAAGCGGCAACTGGAAGATGCACATGAACCATCTTGAGGCCATTGCGTTCATCCAAAAACTCTCCTACGCCCTTGCCGAAGACGACTACGCACACGTGGACGTTTCGGTTCATCCCCCTTTCACCGATCTGCGTTCCGTCCAGACGGTGCTCGACATCGACGATCTGCCGATCATCCTCGGAGCGCAGAACTGCCATTACGAAGCGTCAGGCGCTTTCACCGGCGAAATCTCCCCGCCGATGTTGGCCAAACTAAACGTGCAATACGTGATCGTGGGTCATTCCGAGCGCAGGCAGCACTCGGGTGAGACCGACGAGGATGTCAACCGGAAGGTTCGGGCGGTGCTGGCCGCGGGTATGACTCCCATCCTGGCCGTGGGAGAGACGCTGGATCAGCGGGACGCCGATCAGACGTTTTCGGTGGTGTCTTCCCAGGTCGTCAAGGGGTTGGTTGGGATTTCCGCCGAAGAGGTGGGCGATTTGGTAGTGGCGTATGAACCGGTCTGGGCGATCGGGACGGGGAAGGTGGCCAGTCCGGGGGACGCTCAGCAGGTTTGCAAGCTGATCCGTGAGCAGATTGGGGAGACCTTCGGCTCGGAGGCTGAAGCGGGGGTGCGAGTTCAGTACGGGGGTTCAGTGAAACCCGCTAATGCGGCCGCCCTGATGGCCGAACCTGACATCGACGGGGCTCTGGTGGGCGGGGCCAGCCTGGACGCCGAGGACTTCGCTCGAATAGTGCGCTACCGGCAGTCAAGCTGATTGCTGCGGTTCTCCTCGCCCGTCGTGCGGGCAGCCCGCACGGTTAAGGGTGGAGGGGGGCAGCAGTCAAGCGTATTCGTTCCGGCAGGACTGGCAGGCTTCCATCAACGCACGGTTAAGGGTGGAGGGGGGCGGCAGTCAAGCCGATAGTTGGTAGTTGTCCGATTGCGGGGAACAGCATCGAACTTGCCTGAGTGCGGATCACCCCCAGTCAAGCTGATTGCTGGTAGTTGTCCTGGCTAGTCGTGCGGGCAGCCCGCACGACTAGGGGGAGAGGGGGCGCCAATCTGGGCCGCCGCCCGCCTCCCCCTCAACCGGAATGCAGATTGGGGCTTGGGTTAGAGTTGCTCGAAGTAGCTCTCGTCGACCTCGACAACGCTCCGAAGCCCGACTTGTTCGCCCTGCAGAAGTTGAGCCAACATGACTCCGCCGAGCTTCTCTTCGTCGATCAGGTCGATCAAAGGCGTGCCGGAACGGCGGGAGATGTCCGCAATGAACTTCTCGGAGGCAGCAGGATCTAGCCCGCGCAGGCGGTTTAGCAGTGCTGACTGCCAACTGCCCGTCCCTGCAGGCGCTGGCGCGGCAGCAGGCGGGGCCGCCGCAGTCGCCGCAGCGGGTGCTGCCGCCGGCTCCTTGGCCGCCGCATCCGGCGCATCGATCACTCCAGCCGCCTCGAGCGCCTCTGAGGCTGCAGCTTCCTCAGCCTGTTTGGCTGCCTTCTTTGCCAGCCGAGACTCTCGCAACTTCCGCTCGCGCTCGTTTCTAGTGACCCTGAACATGGTTCGTATCTTGTCGATTGCTTCCACCTCAGACATCTTGAGGATGTCCTTACCGAGCGAAGTGATTCTGAACATTCCCCGTTCCGGGGTGTCCAGCGCTCCGAGTAACTTGAGGTCGGACATTGCGAACCCCACTCTGCTTCGGAACACGGGCTCGTTAGACTTTTCTTCGTAACGCAGGTCGGCTACCTCTTTGGGGAGCCCAAGATGATCTATCAGGGCATTCGCTGCGTCAGTGAGTCTGGCTTTGCCTCCTAGCTTTACCACTACCTGAAGAGCAGGCAGCCTCAGAGAGGCCTTTGCGGGCAGTTCGTCCTTGTTTATAGTTGCCATTTTTTCTTTTCTCCTTTGTGTTGATGGTTGTTTTGGTGGTGTTGGTTGAGGACTGGCCTCTTCTTGGCTGTCCTCGGCGTGGTCTTCTTGGTGCTCCTCCTGTTGGTCGCGGGCATTTGCGGGAGTGGCCGCCTCGGCCATCTCTCTGGTCTCTTCTGTCTCTCTGGTCTCGCTGGTTCCCCTTGTCTCCTTCGTCTCCTCGGTGAACCTGTGTGTGTCCGTCGTCCCTATGAACGGCGTCTCGCTGGTTTCCTTTGTCTCCTTCGTCTCCTCAGGTTCTCTGGCTTCCTCGGGTTCTGTTTCTCTTCTGTAGGCGTCGTTGGGGACGCTCTGGCTAGCGAGAATCTTCTCTCTTGTCTCTCTGGTCTCCTCTGTCTCTCTGGCCTCTTCTGTCTCCTTTGTCTCTTCCATTTGCCTGGCCTCTTCTGGTTCTGTTTGTCTTCTGTAGGTGTCGCTGGGGACGGCGCTGCTAGCGAAGGTCGTCTCTCTTGTTGTCGTCTCTCTTGTTTCTGTAGGCTCTCTGGTTACTCTGGTATCGCGGGCTTCCCTTGTCTCTTCCGTCTCTCTTGCCTCTTCTTGTCTGTCTTCTGTGTGGTCGTAGGCATTCGCGGGGACAGCCCGCTCGAGCGTCTCTTCCGTCTCTCCGGCCTGTTCCGTCTCTGCTCGCCTGGCGAAGTACCGTGCGGCCTTCCTCTTGAAGTATCTGGAGCTTCCGTATTCCTTGACCAGGGTCTCGATCTCTTGCTCTGCCACATGGTCGGGCAGTTCGAGTATTTCCCTACCTAGGTAAGTAATGGAAGACTGACCCGCCTCCGGGCTGTCTAGTGCGCCGATGCTCCGGCAACTAGAACGAGCAAAACTGACCTGGGTAGAGAAGAGTGAATCCGGGTGGCTCGAGCTCCGGACTTCAAGTATCTCAGGGTCAAGTGAGAGCCTGTCGACGATTAGAGCCGCAAGTTCGCTGTCTTGCACGACCCCGCCTGAATACTTGACTGCCTGGAGCAGAGCGAGCCTGAGTTGGGAGCGTTTTGGGAAGCTATCTTTTTTGATTTTCGCCATTTTCTTCAATATACCCCACATTATACCCAGGGAGCGGTTTATTGTGCCTTGACTTAGCCAACGGATGGATAGCGGGTACCGGATGTCCAAACTAACCCCCACGGAGTGCTGCGTGCTGCGTGCTGCGTGCTGCTTTCGGCAGGGCGTCGGCAGGGCGTCGGCATCTAGTCTGCGTTGCTGTCGCCCCGATGTCTGCTATCCTGATGACGTGTTCATATTGGGAATCGTATTGCACGTCCTGACGACGCTTGCTGTGGTGCTGCTCGTGCTGCTGCACAGCGGGCGGGGAGGCGGCCTGTCCGACATGTTCGGGGGAGGTCTGGGAGCTTCGGCTGCCGGCTCCACCGTGATAGAGCGGAACCTGGATCGCATCACGGTCGTCGTTGCGATCATCTTCGGTTTCGTCACGCTGGGTCTCGCCCTAATGATGGATACCTGAGTCGGTCGCACGGCTTGCGCTGCCGCTGACAGGGCCAAAGGTCAACGCAAGGCCGGCTAGACAGCCGCCGGCGGGGCGGTGGCGCATGCGGCTCACACGGCGCACAATATTTGTCGGAGTGGCGGAATTTGGTAGACGCGCATGGTTGAGGGCCATGTGCCCGCTAAGGGCGTGGGGGTTCAAGTCCCCCCTCCGACACGTTGATTTGTTCTCCGGCTGGATTGGGGATGGCAGGGTTGCGGCGAGGTTCGTCGAGATCCCGGGAGTGGCAGGGTTGCGGCAGAGCCCGGCGAGCCCTGGGGGCGGCGGAATTTGCTCTAGCCTCGTCGTACTTCGAACCCCGCATCAAACATCCGGATAAGACCTTGTGGGAGCGGCCGAATTTGCTCTAGCCTCGTCGATCCTTACCCGTACCGGCGCGCCACCCCTGGCTCAAGGTCTGGGAGTGGCGGAATTTGTTCGAGCCTCGTCGCATCCCGTCGATGGCAGGGTTTCGGCGAGATTCAGTTGATGGCGGAATTTGTCCGAGCCGGGTTAGGGTCAACACCCAGGCTGCGTTTGAGAAGGCGGCGAGCCCTGGGGGTGGCGGAATTTGTTCGAGCCTCGTCGCATCCCGTCGATGGCAGGGTTTCGTCGATCCCCGTCGATGGCAGGGTTTCGGCGGAGTTCAGTTGATGGCAGAATTTCGGCGCGCCCTGTTTGATGTGCGCCTCGTGCGCTTCAGCCGTCAGATTGTCCCGTTCCCCAGCGCCGGAGGTCAACTCAAGCAGACATCCAATAAACTCAAGCAGGCATCCAAGAGGCATCCAAGCAGACATTCAAGCAGACATTCAAGCAGACATTCAAGCAAGGAACAAACCAATGGAAATCGCATTTCAAACCCCTACCGAACACACAGACTACGTTCGACTGCGCGACCTCTGGCAGGCGGGGGAGGACCTCGGTTTCGCAGCCGGTTATACGTTCGACCATTTCCTGCCGCTCAACCCCGCCGACCCGCTCTCGCCCCGCTCGGGACGACCCGAAGGCCCCCAGTTTGAAGGCTGGATTGTCCTAGCAGCGCTCGCTGAGGTCACCGAACGCTTGGACGTGGGGGTTTTGGTGTCGGGCGTCACATATCGGCACCCCGTCGTCTTTGCCAAGATGGCCGTCACCCTCGACCACGTAAGCAACGGGCGTGCGTTGTTCGGCATCGGCGCCGCCTGGCACGATGACGAGCACGCCATGTACGGGTTTGATTTCCCCCCAGTCGGCGACCGGATGCAGTTCCTGGAGGAGACCGCCGAGGCGTTCAATCTCCTGTGCGGTTCCGACGAACCCGTGAACTACCAGGGGCGCTTCGTGTCGCTGACCGACGCCGTCTTTGACCCCAAGCCGCTCCGCAGCAGCGGCGTTCCGTTGATGATCGGCGGCGGGGGAGAGCGGCTGCGGCGGATCACTGCCCGGCGTGCTGACCAATACAACGGGTTCTGGGCGCCTTGGGAGTGGAGGGAAGTGAACGAAGGGCTTGACCGCCTGCTCGTCCGGTACGGGCGCGCCCCTTCCGACCTCAAGCGCACGGTTTTGGTTTTTTCGGAGCTTTCCGGCGAGGCGGCGGCGGAGGCGGCGATCATCTCCACCATCCAGTCTTACCGAGGGGGGACGGAGGCCGAACTTCGTGCGCGGATGCTGGTTGGTTCCTACGACGACATGGTGGGGGTGCTGCGTGCCTTTGAAGAGGCCGGTGTGGAGCAGGTGATCGTCAATCTCCGTTCGAGCCAGACGCTTGAAGAGTTCCAGAACTTTGCTGAGGCGGTTCTTCCGGCGTTTGCGGGGGCTTGAGTGGGGTCAGGGAGGGGCGGCAGAGGGGGCAAGGGTCGCGTAGGAATTGCTGAGGCTGGCTGGGCTGGGAAGTGAGGGCTTCGGCGGCGGCGGGCGAAGGCGATCCACTTGGGAAAGCGCCCTCCGCGGCGATTCATCCCATCACGCAGTTCCCGGATGGGGAGGCGATCCCGCCAGAGCTTTCGTTGATGCAGGGGCGGGCGCTGACAAAGTGGGAAGCGGGTGTTGACCTTGTCTTAGGGGGCGAGGGGCAGATTGCTGGTGCTGTCCCCGTGACTTCGCCGAACTTCACCGGTGGACGCCAGATGAGTACGGAGGAGGGGCAGATTGCTGCTGTCGCCGCCGCGGGCGCTGCTGTCGCCCCGGTGAGCGGGGAAGCAGGGTTTGAGGTTTCTGGCGATGCCGTCGTGGGCGCTGCTGTCGTCGCCGCGGGCGCTGCTGTCGCTCCGGTGAGCGGGGAAGCAGGGGCTGAGCTTGCCGCGGGCAGCGGATTCGGCTTAGCAGGAGACCCCCTAGTGACTAGCGGGGAAGCAGGGGCTGAGGTTGCTGGTGCTGTCGCTCCGGTGAGCAGGGAAGCAGGGGCTGAGGTTGCTGGTGCTGCCGTTTCGGGCGGCGGAGTCGGCGGCTTGCTTGAACTCGTTTATGCCGGCAAGCACTCCGACGGGCGATTCGACGACCGACTAGTCGACGCCGCTGCGGAGTTGATACGGCGCGATTGGAAGCCGTCGCCCCCGCCGGAGTGGGTCACCTACATCCGGTCGCTCCGGTGTCCGTTCTTGATGCCGGATTACGCAGAGCGTCTGGCGTCCGTGCTCGGTCTCCCATGCCTGGACGCAGTAGCGGCAACCCGTGAGGCTGAACCGCAAAAGGCCATGCCTGACGCCCATCGGAGGTGGGAGAACGTCGTCGGCCTCTTCGATGTCTTGCCTTCGGTTCGGCCTGAGCCGGTTCTTCTGCTCGACGACATCGTGAGTTCCCGTTGGACGCTTACATCGGCAGGAATGTCGCTGCGGAAGGCTGGTGTGGCTGCCGTTCACCCGTTCGTCCTGGCTGACTTCTCGGAGATGGCTGGAGCGTGCCCGGTCGGCGGCTGAGTGAATGCGTGGCGGAAGGCTGCCTGGGCGAGGTTGGGCTCTGAGTGTTGAGTGGAGGTGCGGAAGGTTGCCCGAGTTGGGCAGGGTTTGATGGGTGCTGGGCAGAGGCGCGCTGGATGTTGAGTGGGTGTGGAGGGGAAGGTTGCTTGGGTTGAAGTAAGGGCGGCGTGGGCGAGTTTGGACTCTGAGCGTTGAGTGGAGGTGCGGAAGGTTGCCCTAGTTGGGCAGGGTCTGGTAGGTGGCGTCTAGGGCGGACTGGATGTTGAGTGGGTGTGGAGGGGAGGTTTGTCTGGGTTGAAGTAAGGGCGGCGTGGGCGAGGTGGGATCTGAGTGTTGAGTGAAGGTGCGGAAGGAAGTCCGAGTTGGGCGGGGCTGGTAGGTGCTGGCCAGAGGCGCACTGGACGCCAAGTGGGTGTGGAGGGGAGGTTTGTCTGGGTTGAAGCAAGAGCGGCGTGGCTAAGGTTGGGTTCTGCACGTTGAGTAAAGGTGCGGAAGGAAGTCCGAGTTGGGTGGGTCTGATAGGTGCTGGCCAGCACGCACTAGACGCCAAGTGGGCGTGGAGGAAGGGTACCTGGGTTGAGGGGCTCTGGCCGGGTTACCCGTTGGGTTGCTCTGCCGTCTGGGGTGTAGTCCTCAAGATGAGTTGGATCCTGATATCGACGCGGGGAATGCTCGTCGGGTTACTTGCTGTCTGGAGTGTCGTCCTCAAGGGTGACGGCAGTTCCGTAAGCGAGTATCTCGGCGTTTCCGGCGGCGATCATAGACGTAGTAAAACGCACACTGACCACAGCGTTTGCCCCTAGATCGGCTGCCGCTTCGTTCATTCGTTCAAGCGCTTGTTTACGTGCCGATATCATCATCTCCGTGTAGGTGCGGACTTCGCCGCCAGCAATCATCTTAAACATGGCGAAAATGTCCTTTAAGATGAAGCGAGAGCGGATCGTGTTGCCTGTGACCAAGCCGTGAGTGGCTGCTATGCGTTTATCTGTGACGGTGGCGGTGGTTGAGTTGATCATGTCCCTCCTAGCGGGTTTGTGAGCGGATTGAACGCCTGAATGTTTGGCTTACTTTATTCTTAGGAATCCGTTCAGTAGGGGTTATTCATTCGCGGGCGGAAATGCTTGAATGTTTGGCTAATTTATTCTTGGCTGTCAGTTTCGTATTTCAGATTTCTTCAGCGAATGGGGAGAATGTTTGAGTGTTGGCTAATTTATTCTTGGGCTGACCCCGAAATCAGCCTGAACGAACCGACGAAGGGGGGGGGGGGGGAATGTTTGAGTGTTGGCTAATTTATTCTTGGACGGCGACCGCCGAGAACCCCGGACAACCCCCTACCGGGGAAATGTTTGAGTGTTGGCTAATTTATTCTTGGTGCGCACCCGTCTGAGCCCTGTAATGTCTCTTCTCGCTGGGAGATGTTTGAATGGAGACCCTCAACGACCTCAACGGAAATTTAGTCAACTGTAATGTCTCTCCTCGCGGGAGATGTTTGAATGGTGGTTGGATGTTTGAATGCCGTTACCCCCCAGTAGTCAATCAGCCGCTGGGGGTCCTGTAATGTCTCTTCTCGCGGGGAGATGTTGAGTGTTGGGTAATTTATTCTTGGTGGCCAGCGCCGCCTGTCGCGTGCTGCGCCTCCCCGGGGGAGATGCTTGAATGTTTGGCTAATTTGTTCTTGGGCTGTGGTCGCCGCCGTTGGTGCGGTCGCCGTCCTGTGTGAGGGAAATGCTTGAGTGTTGGCTAATTATTCTTGGCTTCGGCGTTAGAGTTCACGAGCGACAAAGTCACGCTCGACTATCCGTAGCAGCAGAGAAGCAAGCAGAAGCAAGCAGCAGGCGTTCACGAGCAGCACAAGCACACTCGACTATCAGCAAAAGGAGCAAAAAGCATGGTGAAGCCGATCCCAGATGACTATCCGAGGGTGAACATCGCCCTGGCCGTGGCCGGCGCCGACGACGCCATCAAGTTCTACCAGGAAGTTTTTGGGGCTGTGGAAAGAATGCGAATCCCCGCCCCCGGAGGGAAGGTCGGGCATTCCGAACTTCAGATAGGCGATTCAGTGGTGATGGTTGCCGACGAATACCCCGAAATGGGCTTCCGCAGTCCCAAGACCATCGGGGGTACGCCTGTGACCATTTCCGTCTATGTGGAAGACGCCGACGCAGCCCACCAAGCCGCCCTCGACAGGGGAGCGAAGTCGCTTAGGCCGATGGAAGATCAGTTCTACGGTGACCGCGCCGGTCAGTTCGAAGACCCCTGGGGTCACCGCTGGGGAGTGGCCACACACACAGAGGACGTTTCCCCGGAGGAAATCCAACGCAGGGCAGCGGAAATGTTCGGGGGGTAGTTGAACCAGTTCCCTTTAATCCCCTTGCCCCAGCCATCCCCTCTCCGCTGTGTCCGTCCATAAGCCGAAACTGATCGAGGTGGCGTTGCCGTTGTATGCGATCAACAAGGCGTCTGCGCGGGAGAAGTCGATCCGACATAGGCATCCGTCTACGCTGCATTTGTGGTGGTCGCGTAAGCCGTTGGCGACATGTCGTGCGGTGTTGTGGGCTTCGTTGGTGGATGATCCCTCGGCGCACCCTGAGCGGTTTCCGAGCGAGGAGGATCAGGCTGTTGAGCGGAAGCGTCTGTTCGGGATTTTGGAAGACCTTGTGGTTTGGGAGAACAGCAACAATTCTGACGTCCTAGGGGAGGCGAAGGCGGAGGTTGAGAAGTGTTTTGATGGTGAGTTGCCTGCGGTGCTAGACCCGTTTGCCGGGGGCGGTTCCATTCCATTGGAGGCTCAGCGGCTTGGGCTAGAGGCGTTGGCGGGTGATTTGAATCCGGTGGCGGTACTAATTAATAAGGCGTTGGTGGAGATTCCGCCCCGTTTCGCTGGCCTCCCTCCGGTGCACCCCGATGCGAGGGAAGATCTCAGCACGTGGGCAGTAATGTCGGATTCCGGCAAGCGAAGCGGGGCGCACGGGTTGTCTGTTGTAGACGAAAGCTATGGTTCGCGGAAGGAGCAAGCGGGGGCTGGGTTTACGTGGGATGGAGTTCAGGGATTGGCCGCCGACATTAGGGCGTATGGCGCTTGGATGCGTGATGAAGCCGAGCGCAGGATCGGGCATTTGTATCCGGATGCAGTCGGCCCCGACGGGGAAATGTTGATTCCGATTGCTTGGTGCTGGGCGAGGACAGTCCGGTCGCCGGACCCAGCTTGGGGCGGGCACGTGCCCTTGGTTAGCTCTTGGGTTCTTCGTAACAGGAAAGGAAAGCCCAAGGTGTGGGTGGAGCCGGTGGTTGATTCTTCTAGCAAGGCCATCAGTTATAAAGTCAACTACGGGGGGGGGGGGGGGGGGTACGAGCCTACGGTAAGGAGAGGTAACGGGACTTGTATCGCCACCGGAGCGGCGATTCCGGTGGAGTACATACGAGCCGAGGGGCGGGCGGGTCGCATGGGGGCGCACCTCTTAGCCGTTGTGGGCGTTGGGGATAGGGGGCGTGTTTATTGTGAGCCTTCGCCTGCGGATATCAATGCCTGTCGGGAAGCAGTCAAGTTATCAGCAGATGTGTGGAAGCCTGCTGGATATCTGCCTCCTAGAGGTAAGGGCTTGGGCTTCCGTGTGCAAGCGTACGGTTATGAGGAGTGGTGGCAGTTGTTTACTGATCGACAACTCTTGGCGCTAACCACATTTTCTGATCTTCTTCACGAAGTCCACGGTCGGGTGCTAAAAGACGCTAAAACGGCTGGTCTGGCCGATGACGAGGTTCGTCTAAGAGAAGGGGGAACAGGCGACTTGGCTTATGCGGAAGCGGTCGTGACCTATTTGGCTTTAGTGCTCGACAAGTGCGCCGACTACTGGTCGAGCGTCTGTACCTGGAATAATCCCAATGAACAAATCAGAGGCACATTCCCGCGTCAAGCCATAGCAATGAATTGGGACTATGCCGAAGCTAACCCGTTTTCATCGTCTACAGGGAGTTGGATGGCGATGGTGAATTGGGTCGGTAAGGCGGTCGATCATTTGCCTTCCATGGGTATGGGTGAGTCAGAAGTGTGTCAACAAGACGCGCGAGTTCGGGTGCGTAACGCTGGAAGAGTAGTGGTATCTACTGATCCTCCCTATTACGACAACATTGGGTATGCGGATATTTCCGATTTCTTTTATGTGTGGCTGCGCCACAATCTCGGGGATGTCTGGCCGGAGGAGTGCGCCACGCTTCTCACTCCTAAAGCGTCGGAACTGATTGCGGATCCAAGCAGGCACGAGAGCAAGCAGGATGCGAAAGGATATTTCCACTCGGGGATGGCCGAGTTCATGTCAGAAGTTGCTTCAGCCCAGCATCCTGACGTTCCTGCTACGATCTACTACGCCTATAAGGCCACGGAAGACACTGAGGACGGAAGTGTCCGTTCCACAGGTTGGGATACATTCCTGCAGGCGGTCATCAAAGCTGGTTTGCAGGTCACTGCTACTTGGCCTTTGCGAACGGAGCGTTCAGATCGTCCACGTTCTCTAGGCGCAAACGCTCTCGCTTCATCCATCGTCTTGGCCTGTCGCTCCCGCTCACAGTCGGCTTCTCTTGCCACCCGGAGTGAGTTCATTGCTGCGCTTCGAGAAGAACTCCCCGAGGCGATTGAAGTTCTGCAGTCGGGCAACGTCGCCCTTGTCGACTTACCCCAGTCCACTATCGGGCCGGGGATAGGAGTGTTTTCACGTTATGCCAAGGTCGTCGGGGCAGACGGCTCTTCGATGCCGGTGAGCGACGCTCTGGCGATCATCAACGAGGTGCTCGACGAGGTTCTTAACGGGGTGGAGTCCGAGTTCGATTCCGACACCCGGTTCGCTCTTGCCTGGTACGAGCAGAACGGTTTTGAGGCTGGCCTGTTCGGTCACGCTGATTCCATTGCCCGAGCCAAGAACACCTCCGTCGAAGGAGTTGAGAAAGCGGGCGTCGGGAAGTCCTCAGGCGGAAAGTTTTATCTATACCGTCGCTCCGACCTCGTTGCCGACTGGGATCCGGTCAGCGACTCCAGATTGACCGCCTGGGAAGCGCTCCAGCACCTGGTGGCAAGACTGGAGCAGTCCGAGTCGGAGGCGGTGAACCTGCTGGCGCGCCTAGGTGGCGTAGGCGACCGCGCCCGCCAACTCGCATACCGCCTCCACAAGATCGCCAACGACAATCAATGGGTAGACGAAGCGCTCGCCTATAACGACCTCATCGACGTCTGGCCGACCTTGCGGTCAACCATTCCTAGGGGAACCCAACAGAAGTTGATCGAGTAGCTAAGCGCCATATTCACACAACCAGGCAGGTCATCTGATGTTTGACAACCGTTGTCCGTCCAGTGGCCGGTTTGTATCTGAGGTGAGTTGCTCCTCAAAACCGTCAGAGGTTACCGGCGCCGCGCTTGCCTGAGAGTTTCCTGAACCTCTCGGGCAACTATCGCTTGGGTAAGTAAAGGGGGTTTCTTCACCCGGAGTTCGATTTAGCGCTGGTGGCGACGAACCCTGGCCAGACCGTGTCCGCTAGATCATCTTCCTGCGCACGCCGCACCTGGGCTGCCTCCGGTGGCGACGAAACCCTGGGCAGGTCGTGTCCGCTAAGGGTTCCCCACGCCGCGTTCAGTCTAGCGGTGGCGGATTGGAGGGGGGCGTTGCTTTTCTCGTGCTTGGGGATTGTGGGTTTGTGTTGGCTTCTGCTCCGTGCGGCGGGCTTGGCTGGAGGTGCTCGTCGCCCGTTCGGACGGTGGGTGTTTGGATGGTGGCCGTTGTGGTGGTGGTTGTTTGGGTGGGCGTGGTTTGGTGGTCCAGCCGCCGTTGTCGGGGGAGTAGATGAGTTGTTGGTTGTTGTTGTGCAGCCATCGGTGGTGGTGTCCGCAGATGGCTGCGAGGTTTTCTATGTCGGTGGGGCCTTCGCGGGTGTTCCATTCTTTGATGTGGTGGATTTCGCATAGGTGCATGGGCGCGTTGCAGAGGACGCAGCCTCTGTCGCGTGCTGCGACGGCTAGGCGTTGGTGGTCGTTGGCTAGCCGTCTGCTGCGCCCGAGCCAGAGGGGTTGGCCGTTGCCTGCGAAGATTATTGATGCTAGTTCGGTGTCTGGGGTGAGTTCTTGGAGAATGTCCGGGGGCACGGGGCCTGTTCCTAGGATTTCGCATCGCCCGTGGGGGTTGGTGCCGTCGAGGACTCCGATGTCGGCTACCACTATGAGTTGGGAGGCGTTCTTCGCCTTAAACCACCCAGTATCGCCCGAGACTCCGTTGCCCCGGCTGTGCCCGCCGGCTGATGTCTGCTGTGTTGGCGCTTGTTCTTCTGGTCGGTAAACCTGAGCCGGTCTTCCCGGTTGCTGCTCTGTGTTCTGTTCCTTCGGCGGGCGGGTTGGGGCAGGCTCCTCTGCCCATTGGAGCCCTTCTTGTTCCCTTTTCTGATGTGTTCTCTCTTGTTCTTTTGGCCTTTTCGGGGGCGGCGCCGGGTCGGTCGTTGTCCCGTCCCTCGTTGCTTGAACTCCGGCGTTCTGTTCTTTCGGTTGAGGATGCCCGTGTTGACGGCGGGTCTGGTTGGAACTGCCGGGTTTCTGCCCTGTGTCCTGTTCCTTCGGCGGGCAGTTTGGCGTCGGCTCCTCTGCCCACTGCAGCCCTTCTTGTTGGCTTCTCTGGTGTGTTCTCTCCTGTTTCGTTGGCTTATTCTTAGGTGGCGGGGTCGTTTTCTCGGGAGTCTTGCTTGTTTGTTGTGGTTTTTCTTGTTTTTTTGGTGTGTGGGCTGGGGCGGGTTTGCCTGTCAGTAGTTCGTAGATCGCGTCGCAGATGCGTTGTTGGGGGGTGCGGAGGGTTTCAGGTCGGCCTTCTCGGCCGCCGTCTTTGCGCCAGAGGGCGTCGGTGTGTCGGTCAACGGTTTGGCGCAGGAGGTTGAAGGATATGGGGTCGAAGAGTGCGCGCAGCACTCCCATTCCGGTGCTTTCTTCGGTGTAAAGCGAAGCCTGGCGGCGTTTGCGCTGCCAGTTGAGGCGGGCTTTCCCGCGGTCTGGGGCGTGCTTGCCTGCGAAGGAGCGAGTCTCTTTGAAGTATTGGTCGATTGGGACTTTTTCGGCTAGTTCCAGCAGCCGCGGGTCGTTGTCTACTGTTTTTGCTCCGCATTCGGCTGCGGCGTCGGCGAGCGCGGCGGCGTGTTCGAAGGTGATCGACGCCGACCGGAGCCGCTCTGTCGTGTTCGGCATTTCCTCTAACCGCTCGGCCACTCGCTTCATCCGGCGGACTTCCCGGTTGGCGAGCCCGGCGCGCCCCCCGAGCAGGCGGACGGCGTCAACGCTCTTGCTGTCCCTCGCGGCCGCCGCCGCCACCGCCCGCAGCAAATCGGATGTCCGCGTGCGTATACGACCGAGGGTCGCCGACAACTCCTCTAGTTCACCAGCCCCCATTTCCTCAGCGGACACCCGCCCGAGAGCCGCCAAAGCCAACTCCGCCGCCTCCACACCACGCACACCAGCGAAAGCCCCCACACCCCACCGCCCCCTACCACGGCGCGCCAACCCCTCCCCACCCTCCCGAAGCTCGCGACTCCCGTTCAAGTCGGGCGAATCTGCTAGAGCAGCACCCCGAGCAACCCTATCGTCCCGAGGCTCGCAACTCCCGTTGAAGTCAGGCGAGTCTGCTTGAGCAGCACCCCGAGCAATCCCGCCGTCCCGAGGCTCGCGACTTCCGTTCGAGCGTCCCCGCCTCCGATCACTCTCACCCAACAGGCTCCCCCCGCCGTTCCGAGGCTCGCAGACTCCCTTGAACCGGCCTGCGACCCCAACGCCGACTGCCGCGGCTTGATCTTCTTGCGTCTTCGCCGCGCCGTCCATATTGGATCGGCTTGCGACCCCAGCGCCGCCTGCGGCGAGAGCGCTGCCTGCTGTGGTATCGGGCAGAAGGTGCTTTTCCTGGTGAGAAGCAATTTTCTTCATGATGTCAAGAGTATCATAGGGGTGTGACAACGACAAAATAATATGGATATCACTCTAATAGCTTGAAATAATAGAATTGACAAAAAATTCTGAAATGGAACATTGGGACGCTCCGCCCTTTGATGCGGCTCGCTGCTTGACCGCGCAACCGTCAGGAACCGCCGGCGGCTTGCAACTTCCGGCTTCTGTTGGATCTGTGCCAGAACAGAACACGGACGCCCTAGTCGTACTTGCGCCTGCGCCGGGTCTCCCACATTGGAATGGCTTGCGCCCCCAGCGCCGCCTGCCGCGACTTGATCTTCTTGCGCCTGCGCCGGGTCTCCCATATTGGAGTGGCTTGCGCCCCCAGCGCTATCTGCGCCCCCAGCGCTATCTGCGCCCCCTGCGCTATCTGCGCCCCCTGCGCCGCCTGCCGCGGCTTGGCTTTCTTGCGTCTTCGCCGCGCCGCCTACGTTGGATCGGCTTGCGCCCCCAGCGCCGCTTGCCGCCTCAGCGCTGCCTGCTGTGGTATCGGGCAGAAGGTGCTTTCCCTGGTGAGAAGCAATTTTCTTCATGATGTCGAGAGTATCATAGGGGTGTGACAACGGCAAAATAATATGGATATCACTCTAATTGCTTGAAATAATAGAATTGACAAAAAATTCTGAAATAGAACATTGGGACGCTCCGCCCTTTGATGCGGCTCGCTGCTTGACAGCGCAACCGTCAGGAACCGCCTGCGGCTTACAACTTCCAGCTTCCGTTGGCGCTCAGCGGTCAAGCGATACGAAGACACGTAAGAGCTTTGCCTGCGGCTTACAACTTCCAGGTTCCGTTGGAGCCGCGCCAGAACAGAACACGGACGCCCTAGTCGTACTTGCGCCTGCGCCGCGCCTCCCACATTGAAGCCGCCTGCGACCCCAGTTCCACCTGCCGCGGCTTGGCTTTCTTGAGTCTTCGCCGCGCCGTCCATATTGGATCGGCTTGCGACCCCAACGCTGCCTGCGCCCCCTGCGCCGCCTGCCGCGGCTTGGCCTTCTTGCGTCTTCGCCGCGCCGCCTACGTTGGATCGGCTTGCGCCCCCAGCGCCGCCTGCCGCCCCAGCGCTGCCTGCTGTGGTATCGGGCAGAAGGTGCTTTCCCTGGTGAGAAGCAATTTTCTTCATGATGTCAAGAATATCATAGGGGTGTGACAACGACAAAATAATATGGATATCACTCTAATTGCTTGAAATAATAGAATTGACAAAAAATTCTGAAATAGAACATTGGGACGCTCCGCCCTTTGATGCGGCTCGCTGCTTGACAGCGCAACCGTCAGGAACCGCCTGCGGCTTACAACTTCCAGCTTCCGTTGGCGCTCAGCGGTCAAGCGATACGAAGACACGTAAGAGCTTTGCCTGCGGCTTACAACTTCCAGGTTCCGTCGGAGCCGCGCCAGAACAGAACACGGACGCCCTAGTCGTACTTGCGCCTGCGCCGCGCCTCCCACATTGAAGCCGCCTGCGACCCCAGCGCCGCCTGCCGCGTGAATATGAACCCCGTGAACGAGTTCGCCATCTCCGTTCGAGCGACTTGCGACATCAGCACCGCCTGCCGCGACTTGACATGTTTGCACATTCGCCGCGCCTCCCACATTGAAGCCGCCTGCGACCCCAACGCCGCCTGCCGCGTGAATATGAACCCCGTGAACGAGTTCGCCATCTCCGTTCGAGCGACTTGCGACATCCGCGCCGCCTGCCGCGGCTTGACCTGTTTGCACCTTCGTCGCGCCGCCCGCGTTGGAGCTGGAATGCGAATTCTCGGGAAAGCCAGCACGCTTTTCTGTTTGTGCCTGCGTCGCGCCTCCCACATTGGATCGGCTTGCGCCCCCAAAGCTCCCTGCGCCACCTGCGACCCCTGCGCCGCCTGCGATCCCTGCGCTGCCTGCGATCCCTGCGCTGCCTGCGATCCCTGCGCTGCCTGCGATCCCTGCGCTGCCTACGGCGCCTGCCGCCCCAGCGCTGCCTGCTGTGGTATCGGGCAGAAGGTGCTTTCCCTGGTGAGAAGCAATTTTCTTCATGATGTCAAGAGTATCATAGGGGTGTGACAAAGATAAAATAATATGGATATCACTCTAATAGGCTGAAATAATGGAATTGACAAAAATCCTGTAATGGGGCATTGGAGACGCCTGCCCATTGATGCGGTTCGCCGCTTGACCGAACGTGGGTACTGCGAATGCGGCCGTAAACCCGGCGTGCGCCAGTGCATTGATCGGCTCGCCGATTGACCGCGCAACCGTCAGGAACCGCCGGCGACTTGCAACTTCCGGCTTCCGTTGGAGCCGGTTCTCCGCCCGAACTGACGGAAGCCGCACGAACTTCCGCAGCACCCGGTATCCCTTCGAGGGAGGTGGTTTGGCTGGGGGGAGGGGCGCCGCCCGGTGGCGGGCACGAACTTCCGCAGCACCCGGTATCCGTTCGATCGAGGTGGTTTGGCTGGGGGGAGGGGCGCCGCCCGGTGGCGGGCCCGAGTTTCCGCAGCACCCGGTATCCCTTCGAGCAGGCTGCCCGCCCATCGAGCGTACGCACAAGACGGGAGACCGAGTTTCTGCAGCACCCGGCATCCGTTTGAGCGTCGTTCACGTTCAGAGAATTGATCCGGAACAGATCCGTCTTGGAGGGCAGGGCGAGATCCCACGTTCGAGCGTCGTTCGCTTTCAGAGAATCGATCCGGAGCACGTAGGCTCTCGGCTAGCGAGACGCTCGACAGGTTGGAGCTTGAGAATATTGTTTGCGTCGTTTCACGTCTTGCGTCGTTTCACGTCTTGCGTCGTTTCACGTCGCCCTGCTCTAGGATCGACCTGCTGCCTGAACAGAACAGCAGGACGCTTGCGCCCCCGATTGACCCGGGCGAGGCTGCTCGAGGATCGACCTGATGCCTGAACAGAACAGAGGTTACGAGTGTCGCTTGCGCGATGTCCCATAGTCGTCGGTCGCCGAACACCCCATAAAACGATGCCGACCGGATATTTTCGCCTTCGGGGAATGGATGAGACGAGACGTGCGGCCCCATGCCCACAAGACGGTGCTGACCGGATGTTTGCCTCAGATTGAATTTGAACCTTGGGAGGAGTTCAGATGGATGACGCAAGACAGTGGTGGCAGAGGAGACGGGCGCCGGAGTATGATCGGAGTCCGCTTGCCGCCCCTGGGGAAGGCTGCCGGTGCTAGAAGAGGAGGTGGGCGCCGGGGTGTGAGCGGAGTCCGCTTGTCGCTCCCTGGGGAAGGCTGCCGGGGCGCTCGTTCTGCTCGGGTTTCAAGCGAAGCGGGATGAGTCCGCTTGCCGCCCCTGGGGAAGGCTGCTGGGGGCTAGAAGAGGAGGCGGGCGCCGGGGTGTGACCGGAGTTGGAAGGAGTCTAGATGGGTGACACGAGGCGGCGCTGACGGATGTTTCGCCCCAGGTATGGCGTTTAACGTTGAGTCGCCTAAGCGCGCCTCCAAACCAACGCGCGCCAGAAGTCATGAAGCCTGCTGCTTGTCTGTGCGGTGGTGGCTTGCCTCGACTGTTTCCAGGCCCGATGTGCGCCAAGGGTCATGAAGCGAGCGCCGACTTCAGCGCCGCCCGCCCCGCCGCTGGGCTTCTAGACCCGATGTGCGCCAAGGGTCATGAAGCAGCTATGAGAGTTAGCGCCGAGCCTGTCTAAGCGGGTTGAAAGACAGGCGCTGACCGGACGTTTCGCCTTCGGTGCTAGTTGGGCGGGCTATTTGGGGTGCGGCGAACCGGTCGAAGGACAAGTGATGACCGGACATTTCTCTCGTCTTCTCAGGTTGACATGGGAAGGTGCGGGGAGGTGTGTGGTAGCGGACATTGCGCCCTCGGAGCGTGCGGGACGGGGGAGAGAGAGCCGAGGGTGCAGGGGAGGTGTGTGGTAGTGGACATTGCGCCGGAAGCATCCCCATCAGTTTGGATGGCCTGACTAGGAGGTGCGGGGGATTCGGCAGACCTCGGTATCAGTCGAGAGAGGCACGACACTGTCTTGAGTGGCCTCCCAAAGGTGCGGGGGCATTGTAGTTTGCTGAACTCCCTGCGCACAGCCTCATCAAGCTTGACTGGCTTGACCAAGAAGCGCTTGGGATTCATCTCACGCTCTGCCGGCAGTCAGGCAGCACATGGCAGTCGCAGCACGCTTAATTCTTCGTTCTCTCAATTCCCTGCACTCGGCAGCACTCGCCGGAAGTAACGAGGGGTAGGATACATCCCCCCCCCCCCCCCCCTTAACCGCACTAGTCCCTCAGCAAGGCCTCTAACAAGATCCTAGAACTCGCCTCCAAGCAAGATCCGCCGACTTAGCCCCCCCCCCCCCTCTTCTAAGAAAGATCCTGTGCAATCCTCTCTAGTCCCAGCCCTTTGCCTCTCATGCCCTCCCAGCCCCCCATATCCCGTCTTGCCTCCTGTGCCCTCCCAGCCCCCCATATCCCGTCTTGCCTCTCATGCCTTCCCATCCCCGTATCCGTCTTTTGCTTCCTGTGTCTTCCCCCCTTTCCAGTCTCCCCGTATCCCGCTTTGCCTCCCGATCCCTCCCATTTGCCCCGTTCCTTCCTAGCTTCCCATGTCCTCCTATAGACCTAAATTGATCGAGGTAGGTTTCCCGCCTGGGCAGAAGTTTAGGGGTCAAAGATTCTGTGCCCTCCTATAAACGTAAGTTGATCGAGGTGACTCTGCCGCTGGACGCAATCAATAAGGCGTCGGTGCGGGAGAAGTCGCTTCGGCATGGGCATCCGTCGACGCTGCATCCATGGTGGGCTCGGCGTCCGTTGGCGGCTTGTCGGGCTGTGTTGTGGGCTTCTCTGGTAGACGATCCCTCTGCACACCCTGAGCGGTTTCCGACGGAGGAAGATCAGGCTGAAGAGCGGGAGCGCCTATTCGGAATTTTGGAAGACCTTGTGGTCTGGGAGAACAGCAACAATCCTGACATTCTGAGGGAGGCGAGGGCAGAGATTGATCAGTGTTTTGATGGCGAGTTGCCTGCAGTGCTCGACCCGTTTGCCGGCGGCGGTTCCATTCCGTTGGAGGCTCAGCGGCTTGGGCTGGAGACGTTGGCGGGCGATTTGAATCCGGTCCCGGTCTTGATAAATAAGGCTCTAGTGGAGGTTCCGCCCCGTTTCGCGGGTCGCCCTCCGGTGCATCCCGATGCGAGGGAAGATCTCAGTACGTCCGCCAGAGCGCCAGATTCTGGCAAGCGGAGTGGGGCACACGGGCTGTCCGCCACAGACGAGAACTCTGCTGCCACAGACGAGAGCCCTGGTTCGCCGGCGGAGCAAGCGGGGGCAGAATTTAAGTGGGACGGAGTGCAGGGATTGGCCGCTGACATCAAAGCGTACGGCGCTTGGATGCGTGATGAAGCCAAGCGCAGGATCGGCCACCTGTACCCGGACGTAGTCGGCCCCGACGGGGAGCGGCTGACTCCGATTGCTTGGATTTGGGCTAGAACGGTCGAGTCGCCCGACCCGGCCTGGAGCGGACACGTGCCGCTGGTTACTTCTTGGACTCTTCGCCGAGCCAAGAAGGGTAAGCCCGAGGTGTGGGTGGAGCCGATCGTTGATCACGACGCAAAAGGCATTGAATATAGGGTTAACTATGGAGGTAGAGATATCCTCTCAACCCCGAATTCACCCCACTCTGTTTCGGGTTTCACTGACTCCACCGAATCCACCTTGGTTTCTGCTGATATTCCCCGGAGTTTTGTCGAATCTTCCTTTAGTTCTGCTGATTTGCCTACGGTTTCGGGCGAGAATGTCTCGACTTCCGCCAACTCCACCCAGACTGCCGGTGGTGTGGACTCTGAAGTTGCGGGGGGGGGGGGGGGGGAAGCCCTGGCCGCCGAGTCTAAAGCACCCTGTATCTACACGTCAGGACACTGCATCTACACCTCCTAAACCAACGGTCAGAGGGGGTAATGGTACTTGTATCGCCACCGGCGCGGCGATCCCAGGCAAGTACATAAAAGAACAAAGCAAACGAGGGCTTATGGGTGAATCGCTGATTGGAGTGGTGGCAGAAGGAATATCCGGACGTGTGTACCTGCCTCCGGCTAAGTTGCCTGTTGTTCCAGAACCCGCCTGGAAACCTGATCAACCCATAAATCAGAAGTCCCCAAAAATCGTTAATGGGAGTGGTTACGGATTTTTTGTGTGGGGAGACCTGTTCACGAACCGACAACTAGTCGCCCTCACCACGTTTTCCGATCTGCTAGGAGAAGTCCATGTTCGTGTGCTTGCCGACGCCAAGGCTTCCGGGATAGATGACGACGGGATACCTCTGCGAGACAGGGGTGCGGGTGCGACTGCCTATGCAGATGCGGTTGTGACTTATCTGGCGTTTGTGCTTGATAAATGCGCCGACTACTGGTCGAGCTTCTGTACCTGGCATAATTCCGGTGAAAAAATCAGAGGCACCTTCCCGCGTCAGGCCATAGCAATGAGTTGGGATTATGCGGAAACTAACCCGTTTTCGTCGTCGACCGGCAATTGGATGGCGATGGTGAATTGGGTAACCAAAGTAGTCGCCAACCTCCCGGCCACACAACACGCCAATGTTTGTCAGCGAGACGCTCGAGCCAGGGTGAGACAGTCGCCGCATGCCATGATCTCCACCGACCCTCCATATTACGACAACATCTGCTACGCGGATATTTCGGATTTTTTCTACGTGTGGTTGCGCCGTAACCTCGCCGATGTCTGGCCGGATGAGTGCGCTACTCTGCTCACCCCGAAATCCGAAGAGATGATTGCCAATACTTACCGTTTCGCCTCAAAGAAGAAAGCAGAGAAGCATTTCGAATCCGGTATGGCGGAATTCATGAAGGTTGTGGCACTGAAGACGAAGAATCAGGACGTCAATATCCCGGCCACTATCTACTACGCCTACAAGGCCACGGAGAAAACCGAGGAGGGCGGAGTTCGCTCCACGGGTTGGGATACTTTCCTGCAGGCTGTCGTGGATGCCGGCCTGCATGTCAACGCTACTTGGCCGTTGCGGACGGAACTTGTCAACCGCCCAAACGCCATCGACACAAACGCCCTAGCCTCATCCATCGTCCTGGCCTGCCGGCCCCGCCCGTCGTCTGCCCCCTTGGCAACCCGCAGCGAGTTCATGGCGGCTTTGCGCAGCGAGTTGCCTAAGGCCGTGAAACTCCTTAAGTCCGGCAACATCGCTCCGGTGGACTTTCCTCAGTCGACCATCGGGCCGGGTATCAGTGTGTTTTCCCGCTACGCCAAAGTGGTCGATGCCAGCGGGGCGTCGATGCCGGTGAGCGACGCGCTGTCGTCTATCAACGAGGTGCTAGACGAGATTCGCTATGGGGAGGAAGCGGAACTTGACGATGACACCCGTTTCGCCCTGGAATGGTACGAGCAGCATGGTTTCGATCCCGGCCCGTCCAGTGACGCCGGCCTTATCGCCCGAGCGAAAAACATCTCCCTCAAAGGAATTGAGGACGCTGGCGTTGGGAAGACCTCAGGCGATACGTTCTGTCTCTACGGACGTTCGGAACTCAAGGCCGACTGGGACCCCTACAAGGACACCAGACTGACTGCCTGGGAAGCACTCCAGTACTTAGTGGACAGGCTGGAGCAGTCCGAGTCGCAGGCGGTGAACCTGTTGGCGCGCCTAGGCGGCGTCGGCGACCGCGCCCACCAGCTCGCATACATCCTCCATAAGATCGCCAGCGACAATAAATGGACAGACGAAGCGTTCGCCTACAACAGCCTCATCACTGTGTGGCAGACCTTGCGGATAACCACACCTAAGGGCGTCCAAGGGACGATGGGATACTAAGCGCAGATAGCTTTTAACATCGTCAATTGAGCGTTACGCTCCACGATCTGATCTATCGACGATGTGATAACTAAGTGGCATAGCTCTTAACATCCGCCGATCCGGAAGATCCTGCAGCGGGATTACAGCGATGTGATAACTAAGTGTCACATCAACTCTTACCATGGGACTGGAGTCGTCTTGAGTCGGACTCAACGGACGGGATGTGATCACTAAGTGTCACATCAAACTCTTACCATTAACGGAATGACGCGCACCCGACACGCCCAGAGCCCAAGACAGGCGAAACCAATGATCCAGCCGTTCACGTTCGCTGACGGCCACGCAGCGCTTGCTGGGGTTGGGCTGCGCCTGCGGGCGACTCAATGACTCAGCCCCCGCAGCCCCTCCAGCCCCCGCCCCCTCCCCAGCCGCTCGCCTTCGTAGACATCACCCCGGGCACTCGCCTCACGGGTGTCGTCGCCGGCGACGGCTCGGCGGGCGTCGTGACCGTGGTCGCCCTCAACCCGCACGGCGGGAACACCGCCACGCTCATCTACCGCACCAGCCAAGGACAACTGGATGAGCGCATCATCACCGCCGACGACCTCGCCGGTATCCAGGCCGCCCCGGAGCGCCTCTGGAGTTTTGACGCCGACGGCTACTTCTTCCGGCTGGCGTCGGAAGCCCGTCGCATGAAGTTCGCGCACCTGTCCGACCCGTACGCCGCCGTCGACACGTCCAACATCGAGCCCTACCCCCATCAAATCGACGCCGTCTACAACATACTGATCAAGCTCAAGCCGCTGCGTTTCGTCCTCGCCGACGACCCGGGCGCAGGCAAGACGATCATGACTGGTCTGCTCGTCCGTGAACTCATGCTGCGCGGCGACGTGGAGCGCTGCCTTATCGTCGCCCCGGGCAGCCTCGTGGAGCAGTGGCAGGACGAACTCTGGGAGAAGTTCAGCCTCAGCTTCGACATCATGTCGAGGGATGCGGTAGAACGTTCCCGCACGGGCAACCCGTTTATAGAGAAGAACCTGCTCATAGCCCGCCTAGATCAACTCTCACGAGGGGAAGACCTTCAAGCCAAGCTTCAGACCACCGACTGGGACATCGTGATCGTGGACGAAGCCCACAAGATGTCGGCGCACTACTACGGCTCCAAGCTTGAGAAGACGGGGCGCTTCAAACTCGGAGAGATGCTGCGCAACCTCGCAAGGCATTTCTTGCTGCTCACAGCCACCCCGCACAATGGCAAGAACGAAGACTTCATGGCCTTCATGACACTCGTCGACCAGGATCGCTTCGCCGGACGCCCCCGCGGCGGCAAGAACGCATCCCGCTCCGTTGACAGAGAATCCCCTGCCCAACTCCCCGACACGTCTGACGTCATGCGTCGCATCGTGAAGGAGAACCTCCGCACTTTTGAAGGGAAGCGTCTCTTCCCGAAGCGCTTCGCAGAAACCCTCAAGTTTGAACTCTCCGACCCTGAAGCTGAACTTTATAGAGAGGTCACGGACTACGTACGAACCGAAATGAATCGGGCGCAGATGATGCAGGACGAGGGTCAGCGGGGGCGCGGGATCATCGTCGGGTTCGCCCTCGCCGGTCTCCAGCGACGCCTGGCTTCATCCCCGGCGGCCATATACCACTCGCTGCACCGTCGTCGCGAGCGTCTGAAGAAGCAGGCGGAGGAACTTCGGAGGTTGGCGCTTGAAGGCGAGCAGATACCGCTGTTTGACCTGCCTAAGGGCGTCAGAATCCAAGACCTAGCCGACTTTGACTACGACGACTACGAAGACGAATACCTCGAAGAGTTGGAGAACGTCACCATCGACTCGGCCACGGCCTCGCGGACGGCTGAGGAGATCGACAGAGAAGTCGTCCAACTCGACAGACTCGTGCGCCTAGCCGACAGGGTGCGCAGCAACGTAACCGACAAGAAGTGGACGGAGCTTCGCGGCCTGCTGCGATCCGGTTATCTACGGGAAAACGGGAGCGGGGGGATCGGTGGGATCGGAGCCGGCAGCGGGGGGAGCGCCGCCAGCGCCGTCGGGAGCGCCGTCGGAAGCGCCGCTAGCGCCGGGAGCGCCAGCCCCGCCGCCGGGAGCGGGAAACTCATCGTCTTCACTGAATATAAGGACACCCTCGACTACGTGGCCGACAGAGTGGCTGGCGAACTGGGACGCCCAGAGGCGGTGGTGCGCATACACGGCGGGATCAAGCGTGAGAGCCGCCGAGATATCCAGCACCGCTTCCGTGTTGACCCCGTCGTACGCGTGCTAGTGGCCACCGACGCCGCAGGGGAGGGCGTGAACCTTCAGACCGCCAATCTGATGGTCAACTACGACCTGCCGTGGAACCCGAACCGCATCGAGCAGCGCTTCGGACGCATCCACCGCATAGGTCAGCAGCACCCGTGCCACCTGTGGAACCTCGTCGCAGAAGAGACGAGGGAAGGTCAGGTGTTCCTGCGCCTGTTCGAGAAGATTGAGCAGCAGAGGGAGGTCTACGGAGACCAGGTTTATGACGTACTAGGCGACTCGCAAATCAACACGTCGCTTAGAGACCTGCTGATGCGAGCGATCACGGAAGACAAAGACCCCGCCCACCGCGAGTACATGACGGAAGTGATCGACGGCGACATCGGCGTTCAACTCGCAGGCGTCCTGGAGGAGCGGGCGCTAGTGAGCGGCCTGGGGGATCAGGTCAATACCGAAAAAATCAGGGAGTACATGGAACGCTCCCTGGCGAGGAAGCTGCAGCCTTGGTTCGTGGAAGCGTTCTTCTCCGACGCCCTGAAGCACTACGGAGGACGCATCACCCCCAGAGAGAGGGGGCGTTACGAGATTACCCGCGTCCCGGCGTTGGTGCGCAGGGGAGCAAACCATAGCCTCGGCCCCGTCCAAGACCGCTACAGCAGGGTAACCTTTGACAAGAACTTTATAGATCCGCCCGAACCAGGTGGGCAAGGATGGGGTCAGGGGGAGCGGGCAGAACTGATTTCCCCAGGCACGCCGCTGCTGACGGCGGTGGTAGACAGGGTGCTGGCCGACTACGGCAGCGCTCTGGAGCGGGGCGCATTCTTACGAGACCCCCACAACCCCTCCCTCACGCCTCGGCTGCTGGTCTACCTAGAGCACACCGTCACCGACGGACGCCTAAATGGCGGCCACCCCCAGGTGGTGTCTAAACGCTTTGAGTACGTCGAGATTGACGAGTACGGGGAGATCAGCAACCCCGGCCCTGAGCCTTACATCGGCTACGCCCCGCTGACCCCCGAAGAGCAGGAGGCGGTCGAGCAGGGCTTAGACCTCACCTGGGTGGACTCCACGGCCGAGTCGAAGGCCCGAGACTGGGCGATAGAGAACATGGCGGGCAAGCACTTCAAGGAGATCGAGACGGTTACCGCCGCGCGGGTGGACAAGGTCTGGGCGGCGGTGCAGGAACGGCTGAGAGGCGAAATCCAGCACTGGGACTTGATGGCCGAGGAGATGAAAGAATTGGAATTGACGGGCAGGAAGCCCCAGATCACTCCAGGCAGGGCGCGGGCGAGGGCAGAAGAACTCCAAGCCCGACTCACCCAACGCAGGCTCGAGTTAGACATAGAGCGCAACGTCCACAACAATCCGCCCAACATCGTGGGCGCTGCCCTGGTGATACCGCAGGGACTGCTGGACGTGCTGAGCCCGACCTCGCATGACGGGGAGGTCGGGGAGGTGGAAGACGTGGCCTGGATGGGGGCGGAGGGGCTCGACGAGGAGGCGGGCGGGGCGATGGAGGTCGAGGTAGAGACGGCGGAGGTGGCAGCGCAGGAGGCCGACGAGCCGCAGCCCGACCCCGAACCCGAGCCCGACGGCAAGCCGGAGGAGCCTCAGCGGGACCCGAAGGAGACCGACCGCCGCGCCGTTGAGGCCGTCCTCGCAGCCGAGGCCGACCTGGGACGCGAGGCGGAGTCCATGGCGCACAGCAACCCTGGATACGACGTTCTTGCGTGCGACCGCGAGACCGGCCGCCACTATTTCATTGAAGTCAAGGGCCATCTGCCGCATACCAGGGAGATACATGTGAGCGCCCAGCAGGTTCAGAAGGCCAGATCAAATCCGGATCGCTGGCGTCTGGCGGTGGTTTCCGTGCCGCTAGAGCCCGAAATCCAACCTAGGGTGAAGTACGTGATAGAGCCTTTCAAAGACGTGAGGTTGGGTTTCGCCTCTACGGGGCTGACCCTGAGCGTCAAGGAATTGCTGAGCACAGCCGGAGACCCGCAATGAAGTTGATTGAGGTGGCGTTGCCGTTGGATGCGATCAACAAGGCGTCTGTGCGGGAGAAGTCGCTTCGGCATGGACACCCATCTACGCTGCATCTCTGGTGGGCTCGGCAGCCGCTGGCGGCTTGTCGGGCGGTGTTGTGGGCTTCGCTGGTGGATGATCCCTCGGCGCACCCTGAGCGGTTTCCGACGGAAGAGGATCAGGCTGTTGAGCGCGAGCGCCTGTTCGGGATCTTAGAGGACTTGGTGGTTTGGGAGAACAGCAACAACCCGGATGTACTGCGGGAGGCGAGAGCGGAGATAGAGCGCTGCTTTGACGGAGAGTTGCCTGCGGTTTTAGATCCGTTTGCCGGCGGCGGCTCCATTCCGTTGGAGGCTCAGCGGTTTGGGTTGCGGGCGTTGGCTGGCGATTTGAATCCGGTGGCGGTCTTGATTAATAGGGCGATGGTGGAGATTCCGCAGCGTTTCGCCGGGCGTCCTCCGGTGCACCCGGACAAGGGGGATCATCTGAGCGAGTGGAAGAGAGCGGAGGGTCTGGCTGCTGACGTCAGGGCTTACGGCGCTTGGATGCGTGATGAAGCCGAGCGCAGGATCGGGCACCTGTATCCAGACGTAGTCGCCCCCGACGGGGAGAAGTTGACTCCGATCGCCTGGCTCTGGGCGAGGACAGTCCCTTCGCCCGACCCAGCTTGGAATGGGGATGTGCCTTTGGTTCAGTCCTGGACGCTGCGTAAGGCGAAGAAGGGTAAACCTGAGGTGTGGGTTGAGCCTGTGGTTGATTCTTCTAGCAGGACTATCAGTTACAAGCTCAACTACGGAGGGTCAAGGGGTGGTGTACGAGCCCCCACGGTGAGGAGGGGCAACGGGGCTTGTGTCGCCACCGGCGCGGCGATTCCTGTGGAATACACACGAGCCGAGGGTTGTGCGGGCCGCATGGGGGCGCACCTCTTGGCCGTTGTGGGTAAGGGGGCTAAAGGGCGTGTGTATTGTGAGCCTTCGCCTGCGGATTTCAATGCCTGCAGGGAAGCAGTCAAATCCTCAGCAGATGCGTGGAAGCCTGCCGGCAGCCTGCCTCCCAGAGGTAAGGGATTGGGGTTAAATGTGCAGAACTACGGCGTTGAGGAGTGGTGGCAGTTGTTTACCGACCGCCAACTCGCTGCCCTAACCACATTTTCCGACCTTCTTGACGAAGTCCACGGCCGGGTGCTTGAAGACGCCAAAACGGCTGGTCTGGCCGATGACGAGGTTCGTCTGCGGGAAGGGGGAACAGGCGCTTCGGCTTACGCAGACGCGGTCGTGACCTACTTGGCTTTAGTGGTTGACAAGTGCGCCGGTTACTGGTCTAACCTCGTCATCTGGAATTCTGGTAACGAAACGCTAACACACGTTTTTGGTAGACAAGCGGTTTCTATGGTGTGGGACTATGCCGAAGGCAACCCGTTTTCGTCGTCTAGCGGTCATTGGATGGCGATGGTTAATTGGGTTGGTAAAGTGGTTGATAACCTGCCTTCCTTGGGGGTGGCGGAGGTATGTCAACAGGACGCACGAGTTCAGGCGCGCAACGCGAGGGGCGTAGTGGTTTCTACTGCTCCGCCTTATTACGACAACACTGGTTACGCGGATATTTCGGATTTCTTTTATGTGTGGATGCGCCGCAATCTTGGGGATGTCTGGCCGGAGGAGTGCGCCACGCTTCTCACTCCTAAAGCATTGGAGTTGATTGCGGATTCGAGCCGGCATGAGAGCAAGCAGGATGCGAAGGAATACTTCGAGTCGGGGATGGCCGAGTTCATGTCTGAAGTCGTTTCAGCTCAGCATCCTGATGTTCCTGCCACCGTCTATTACGCCTATAAGGCCACGGAATATGCCAAGGACGGAAGTATTCGTTCCACGGGTTGGAGTACATTCCTGCAGGCGGTGATTGATGCTGGTTTGCAGGTCACTGCTACTTGGCCTTTGCGGACGGCGCTTGTCAACCGTCTACTTTCCCTCGGTACAAACGCTCTCGCCTCATCCATCGTCTTGGTCTGCCGCCCCCGTCCGTCGTCCGCCCCCTTGGCAACCCGGAGTGAGTTCATTGCTGCGCTTCGCGGTGAGCTCCCCTATGCGATCAAAGTCCTGCAGTCCGGCAATCTCGCTCCGGCGGACTTGCCTCAATCCACCATCGGGCCGGGGATCGGGGTGTTCTCACGTTATGCCAAGGTCGTTGAGGCCAGCGGGGCGTCGATGCCGGTGAGCGACGCCTTGGCGGTCATCAACGAGGTGCTAGACGACGTTCTGCACGGGGTGGAGTCTGAACTCGATTCCGACTCCCGTTTCGCCCTTGACTGGTACGAGCAGTACGGTTTCGAGCCCGGCCCGTTCGGTGACGCTGACATCATCGCCCGAGCCAAGAACATCTCCGTCGCAGGAGTTGAGGAAGCTGGCATCGGGGAGGCTGCAGGCGGCGAGTTCCGTCTCTTCAAGCGTTCGGAACTTGAGGAACTTGACGCCAACTGGGACCCCGCCAGCGACACCAGGCTGACCGCCTGGGAAGCGCTTCAGTACTTGGTGGCCAGGCTGGAGCAGTCGGAGTCGCAGGCGGCGTTGCTGCTGGCGCGCCTTGGCGGAGTCGGCGACCGCGCCCGTCAACTCGCCTACCTGCTGCATAAGATCGCCAGCGACAAGCGATGGGCGGAAGAAGCACTCGCATACAACAGCCTCATCTTGGTGTGGCAAGTGCTGCGGGCGACCCCTCCTAGGATCATCCCCCAGTTTCCGATGGAGTAGCTAAGCGCCGTAGACGCTGCGAAGATTGGCGGCCAAGCCCGAACGGGTGACGCTCCTAGGCAACCGAGGAACGCTAGAGAAGAGAACGCCAGAGAAAAGGAAACCCACATGGCAATTACCAACAACGAAAGGATCTCCAAGGCGCTTGGCCTGCTGCGCGACGGGCTGGCGCCCAAGTGTGAAGAAATGTGGAAGGGTGTCCACGGCGGCGGCTGGCTGAAGAGCGTCAATCGCCTTCTTCACACTCCCGAGCGGGAACCTTCTACCGCCGACGTGTCGTTCCTGCTCAAGGCAATGAAGGCCACCTGGAGCAGTGTGTTCGGTGGAACCTTCCACCCGTCAGTGCGCTCCTTGGTGTTCGAAGCGGGGGAGGCGCGCAACCTATGGGCTCATCAGAATCAGTTCTCCAGCGACGACACCAACCGTGCACTCGATTCCATGGAGCGCCTGCTTGATGCGTTCGGCAACATAGAGCAGCAGCAGGAGATACGCACCCTGCGTCTCGACCTGTTGCGCCGTGTTTACGAGCAGGAAGTCCACAACGAGCGCCGCAAGGCGTCTGCCAAGCCCACCGAAGGCAAACCTCAAGGGGGTCTGACGCCGTGGCGCGAGATCATCACCCCGCACGAAGACGTGCGCTCTGGGCGTTTCAACCAGGCCGAGTTCGCAGCCGACCTGCACGAAGTAGCCGCAGGGCGGGGCGAGGAGGAATACGGCGACCCGAAGTCGTTCTTCGCCCGCACCTACCTGACCAATGGGTTGGAGGATCTCCTAGTCGGGGCTGCGCGGCGCCTTTCTGGCGGAGACGGCGAACCGGTCATCCAGCTGCAGACCAACTTCGGCGGAGGCAAGACGCACAGCATGATCGCGCTCTATCACCTCGCCTCGGGGGTTCCGCCCAGTGAACTGCCCGGTGTAGGGGAGTTGCTGTCTGGGGAAGATCTGACGCTTCCACCGAAGATCAGCAGGGCGGTGTTGGTGGGTCACAAGATATCGCCGTCCAGTCCAGGAACGGAGAACATCGACGGCGACCCGTTGCCTGACGACGTCCGGCTGCACACGCTCTGGGGTCACTTGGCCTACCAACTCGGTGGAAGGGCGGGTTACGAACTCGTCCGAGCCGACGACGAAGCAGCAACCAACCCAGGCGACGCCCTTCGGGCATTGTTCACCCAATTCGGCCCTGCCGTGGTGCTCATAGATGAGTGGGTGGCCTACGCTCGCCAACTTTTTCCCGAGGGAGATTCGGAGGAGCGTAGGCGTCAAGAGCGTCTGATAGGGGGCGATTTTGACACTCAGTTCACGTTCGCCCAGGCGCTCACCGAGGCGGCTGCCGCAGTTGGGAACGTGGTGGTGCTCATCACCGTGCCCGCCTCAGACATTGAAGTCGGGGGGCCGAAGGGCAAGTCTTCCCTGGAACGGCTCAAGAACGTGGTCACCCGCACGGCCAAGCAGTGGCAGGCGGCCTCGCCTGCGGAGTCCTTCGAGATCGTCCGTCGCCGGCTGTTTGACGAGATTACGGCGGATGGGGCGAGAAAACGCGACGGCGTGATTGCTGCGTTCAGCAAGTGGTACGGAGAGCAGAAGGCTGGCTTACCCAGCGATGCCAAGGAGATGGAGTATCGGCGTCGAATGGAGGCGTGCTACCCCATCCACCCTGAACTCTTTGACCGACTGTTTGAGGATTGGTCCACGCTTGACAAGTTTCAGCGCACCCGGGGCGTCTTGAGGTTGATGGCGCTGGCTATCTCCGAGTTGTGGGAGAGGGGCGACCAGTCGCTGCTGATAATGCCCGGCAACTTGCCGATGGATTCGGGGGTGTTGGTCAGCGAGATGAAGAAATACCTCGAAGAGGGCTGGGATCCGGTCATCAAAACCGACGTTGACGGCGAGAACTCCCTCCCTCTCCGTATAGACAAGGAAAACAAACACTTCGGGCGGTACTCCGCCACTCGACGCGTCGCCCGCACCGTGTACATGGGTTCCGCTCCAGGGGGTGGGGGGACGGGTGGCAGTATACGCGGCATCGATCTCAAACGGGTTGTGCTGGGGTGTGTCCAGCCGGGTGAACCTCCTACCCAGTTCGTCGACGCCCTCAGCCGGTTAGCGGGTGAGGGCACATATCTGTATGTGGACGGTGCTTCGTACTGGTATTCGCTGCAGCCCAACGTCACGCGCCTGGCGTTAGACAGGGCAGGCAACTATCAGGACGGGGACGCCGACGCGGAGGTGCGGAGGCGGGTTGATCTTCAGCGGAGGGAGAGGGGAGGTTTCTCGGCTGTTCAAGTGTTCGCTGAGGGGCCGGGAGAAGTGCCTGATGACGACGACGGCGTGCGTCTGGTGATTCTGACGCCCGCAGTGACCCACTCAAGCGGCGACGAGAATTCAGAGGCGGTGGAGTTGGCGGAGCGGATCTTGAATCAGCGGGACGCCGGGCCGAGGGTGAACCGCAACCTGTTGGTGTTCACGGCTGCGGCCGCCAACCGGCTGGAAGACCTGCGCGGCGCGGCGAAGTCTTTCTTGGCGTGGGAGTCGATAGTGAGAGAAACCGAGACGCTGAACCTGACACCCCACCAGAGCAAGCAGGCCGAAACCAAGTTCAAGGAAACCGACGATCAGGTAGAGAGTCAGATCAAGGAGACTTTCACCATGGTGCTCACTCCCTTGGGCAAGGCAGGCACTTCGGACATCAACTGGCAGACCACCCGAGTGTCGCCGAGCAGCAAAGAAGGTTCGCTGCCGGCGCGCGTGAGCAAGAAGTTGGAGAGCGAAGAGAAGTTGATAGCCGCCTACAGCGGAGTGCGGGTGAAGATGGACTTAGACCGCTTCAAGCTGTGGTCGGAACGAGGCGACCTGCAGGTGAGGATGCTCTGGGAGACGTATGCGAGGTACCCCTACATGCCCAGGTTGGGCTCTTTGAAGATTCTGCTGGATGCGGTAAGCGACGGGCCGGCCAGTTTGGTGTGGAAGGAGGAGACCTTCGCCTACGCCGAAGCCTGGGACGATCAGCGGGAGACCTGGGCAGGAGTGAGCGCCGGCAGTGGAGCAAAGGCCAACATAAGCGGCTTCGTGGTGAAGGGCGAGCGAGCGCCGCTGCCCGGCGAGACGGGAGGAGCGCCTGAAGCGGAGGAGCCAGGGGAGGCAGAGGCCGCGCCCGAAGGTGAGGAAGACCGGGCAGGTGCGGAGCAGGAGCCAGCGCCGTCAGGCCTGGGTGGACAGCAAACGCTTGTCTTGCCGCAAAAACCCAAGCCGACAAGGTTCTACGCCCAGTTCAGCCTAGATCCAGACCCCCTCCGCTGCGTGGAGGAGCTAAGCAAGATACTCAAGCACGTAACCAGCCACCTAGGGTCAGACGCAGAGCTGTCGCTGGAGATAAACGCCAGCCAGTCCGAAGGCTACGACGACAGCACCCAAAGAGTTGTCTCCGAAAACGCCAAGCAACTAGGAGCAAACGGCGCCGAATTCGAGCCCCAAGCCGAGTAGGCCGGGGCGGGGGCGTCGGGGGCAGAGGCGGGGGAGGGGTGCAGGGGGAATCGGCGGAAGCCTTGAATGCTAGGTTGTGGATCAAATTACATGCGTGTAAGCTTGGTGCATGAATGAAATAAGAACGGAGGTCGTCAGGAAAGGAGGCCGAACGTGGGCAGTTTTGACCACAACAACGACGAAAAAGTAAACCTTCTCGTAGAGGCTATGACCAAAGGCTCTCGCGCCCCTGCTGCGATCTCTGCGGAGAGTAAAAGCGTCGATCACATGAGAGGCTACATTTTTGGTGATAGCAGCGCTTCGGTAGCGATCTCTGCGGAGAGAAAACGCATCAATTACATGAATGTTGTTTCACGGGGCGGGGTCAATCATTTCGTTGCGGTCTTTGCGGAGCGTGAACGCTTTGATTGGGTGATGGACGTCGCTTCCGGTGGTAGCAGTGCTTCGGTCGTGGTCTCTGCGGAGCGTGAACGCTTCGGTTGCGTGATGGGCGCTGCTTCCGGTGGTAGCAGTGCTTCGGTCGTGGTCTCTGCGGAGTGTGAACGCGTCCGCTACATGATGGGCAGCACCTTCGGTGAACTGGGACGATCTCTAAGAAATTGTTGAGCTAGATAGGGGGTTTGCCTGGTGACACGGGCGTATGAGGTTGTACTTGTCCACGAGGGTCTTGCCGATTTTGCGAACGAAGTCAAAGAGGCGGTGATAGACAGCACCCAGAAAATTCTCTCTAAGTCTGGGGAGATCGACTTCAGGGAAGTCAATTCTTGCGATGATTTGTGCGAGACTAAAGATCAGCGTCATGTCGTCGTGCTCTACCTGGGGAATAGAGCCGGAAGCACAAGTCAAATGGTGAATTCGATTCTCAATACAGCAATAGAGAATTCGATATCGGTTCTACCAGTGGTGAGAAAGTCTGATCCTGGCTCTGTAACTGACAAATTGCCTCAATCTGTGAGATTTCTCAACGCAATAGATTGGGAGGAAGATCGCAGTCGGACACTTGTCGCTTTGCAGCAGATGCTGGGACTAGAGGAGACTGAGCGCAAAGTCTTCATATCTTATTGTCGTGCGGAAACTAGGGAGGTAGCGGATCAGCTTTACGACGCCTTGTCCAGGAGAAACTTCGATGTGTTCCTGGATCGATTCAGCGTGCCTCCCGGAGCAGACTTTCCGAAGAAGCTTGCTCAAGAACTGGCAGACAAGGCCTTTGTCATACTTCTTGAGAGTCCAGGTGTTCGGAAATCTAGATGGATTGAGCATGAGATTTCCTACGCGCAAATTCATCGCATCTCTATCTTGGCCGTCACGATGCCGGGTCTTGACTCGGAATCAGTTCCTAATGTAGACGAAGCGTTTCGGTTGCGCCTCTGTTCTACCGATCTCGCCGGGGATAAATTAACAGACGAGTCCCTTAAGAGGATTTTGGGAGAAGTAGAACTACGACATGCTCAAGCGTTACGGAGACGTCGAGAACAACTATTAGGAAGTTTACGAGAGAAACTCGTCAAGGACGGTGGCTGCTGTCGACCTGTGGAGGATTGGGCGGTTGTCGCCCCGTTGCCGGGAGGGGGACATTCAGTGTTCTTGCTAACGCCTAGGCGTCCAAGCCCTGATGATCTCTATCACCTTCACCAAATTCGCAGCAAGGCTTCCCGGGACGCTAGGGGCAATTTGAAAGCAGCACTGGTTCACGCAAGCGAAGACATCGATGTTGCACAGAAATCCCTGCTTGATTGGATCAGGGAGGGGAAAGGGTTGGATGTTCTGCTACTGCCAGACTTCAATTGGTCTTGAATAATGGGGGGGTGGCCATCACGTGTACGGGCGAGCGCCCGGACATTCGGGATTGCAAATTTCTGGTTTGTCGTGAATAATAAGGGTGTGACCTCATTGGCCGGCAACCATGTTTTCCTCTCAGCAAGTTTCCCTTCTGGTAAGAGGGGGCAGAAATTCGGGCCATACAGCGCCGGGGCGATCGCTGACGCCGTTTCTGCTGTCGTGCGTGCCGTTTTGCGCAACGAAGGCAAGTTGCTATTTGGCGGTCACCCCACGATCACTCCGATGGTTCTGTTGATCGGTTGCGAACTAGAAGTTCAGGACGCTGTGGATGTTTTCCAGTCGAAGTGGTTTGAGGGGAGCATCACAGAGGAAACTCACCGATTAACCGAATCGGGAGTGGGGAAAATCCACTGGACAGAGAAACGTGACACTCTGCCAGACAGTCTGGCGTTGATGCGTGAGGAAATGTTCAATTTCGGGCAGCCTGCAGGGGCGGTCTTCGTCGGAGGAATGGAAGGCATCCCGGATGAACATGAGATGTTCGGCCGCCGCTGGCCAGGCGTACCAAGAGTCCCGCTTGCCGGCCCAGGCGGAGCCGCTGCTAATCTGGAGATCGAAGGGCTCCCCGAAGAACTAGTTGAACAAGTTGCCTCACGACATTACCCGCTAGTAGCATCGTTGATTGTAGAAGCCCTTGCTGCTGGGTAAATCTAAAGGATGAAGTACCCCGTTCAATATCGATCTGTAGTAGTAAACGTATAATGATGATTACCCGTCTTCTTCTGAGGTGCTAATGAAATGGATTCAGGGAGTTAATTTGGCGAGCGATTTCAAAACTCAATATGCCAAAAAATCAGATGCACCACCGTTTCTCGGAGTTCGCTATGAAAAGACGTAAGTGCTTTCTTTCTTATCACAAAGATGACCTGAAAGCAGTCGAAAGGTTTGCCGAAAAGTACAGCAAAGTCTTTATCCCTAAAGTACTCGGTGCTCTTGATCAGAGACTAGTTGAAAGTGAAGATCAAGTCTATATTATGAGGCAGATTCGGGAGAGGTATCTAAGCGATTCAACCGTCACGATCGTGCTCCTTGGACGCTATACATGGTCTAGGAAGTTTGTGGATTGGGAAATAGCATCTTCGCTTCGCAACGACTTCTACAACAAGAGGAGTGGTTTACTAGGAATTGTCTTGCTGTCAGTCGGATCCACTTCAAAAGTCAAGCTATCGAGGAGGATGTCGGCGAACATGGGGCGTAGAGGAGACAAAGACAAGTACGCCCGCCTGCATAGATATCCTTCTAGCAACAAATCGCTCAGAGGCTGGATTGAAGATGCTTTTGAAGCAAGACAAACTCGCCATCACTTGATCAATCAAAAGAATCAGTTGATGAAACGTAATAGTCCTCTCAGGAAATCGTAACCAGTCCTAGTTCTGTATGGCCTAGCCGGTGTCTGTTGGCCCGTACTTGGGCAGAATTCCTCGTTCAAATAGGGCGAGTTAAGCGCTGGTACCCAGGTGTTTCACTGAGATCTTGAGCAGATTCGAGGGCTTGATAAGACTGGTTGTTAGTATTGGGTGATTTTGTTCAGAAGAATGTCTCCACGAATTAAATGGTTCAATATCTCAAAGCCACTTTTCTTGTCATAAAGCTGTAATGCTCGTTCTTCGACCTGGTGTGGGCACTTGATATGACCATCAGTTAATCTAAGAGTTTCCAAAGTGCGTTCAGCCCATAGCGTGTCGTCCATAGAGATTACTTTGGAAAACCATCCGAAGCCTTTAAGATGCCTTGGTTCTTCTAGGGCTAGTACCGTTTTCCAAAAGAGGTCGGCAATTTCGAGCCTGTCATGTATTTGAGAGTCGCTCGCGGTTCTTAGTAAGCGAGCAAGTTGCTCCCCAGCGTAAGAGATTGCTGTAGTCTCTCCCTGCCATGGATCACCAGGGACTACGATGTTCGTGGTCTGTGAAGGAACTTGCTTGAGAAAATCGACAACTTCTCTGACGGAGTATCCCTCGTGCCCTCGGAGCATTCCTTCTAAATAATGGGCTAAAGAGCCAGGGATGTACCTTGTGACGGAATCCTCAATCATCTCTCTGCTGTTTCTCAACAGCCAGTCGCTCGGCTGCCCCCATTTAAAAGCCTGGTCAACGGTTTTTTGAGCAAGGCCTTCAGGGGCTTTCTCACCGAGCAGGCAGTCTCGTGAATTTTCTAGCCATTCTGGTGCTAAGTGTTCCAGGAAGTTTAAACTAGGGGCAATGATCGCTCGGAACTCGATGCCATCTTGTTCAGTCAGTTGTAGGCAGTCCGTTAGAATTTGGAGTGTTCCGGATCGACAAGTCTTGAATTTGCCGTATTCGTATGCCGAGAAAATAAGCAATGTATGCAGTGCATAGGTGCATGTTCTGTTGTAAGCGATTCTGAACATATCGGAGTTCGACTCGGGTGACACCCCCGATAGTTCCGAGCGATCCTCGATCTGTGCTTTCAAGATCTCCCATGCCTTATCTGAAGAACTCCCATAACCGATTTCCAACTCAGCGAGACTATGTATGAACTCGATACATGAGCGCCTTGTTTCGCTCGAGATTCTATCATGTTGGAATTGGGTTGGTTGAAAAAATCCTTCAACAAAGTCAATAAGTTCAGCAATTTGTTGATCACCGGGCTTAGTATTTCCGTCTCTAAATTTTGATAAAAACTTACTAAAAAGTTCGCACGGTGTCTTGACAGATTGTTGCAGGGCTTGGTTTGCAGGGTCTTTAGGTTCCCAGTTAGCGATTGGAAGATTGGCCAAAAATTGCGAATCAATTGTTATAGGCTCTGGTTGTGAGACCATTTTTCTCCTTTGCTTTTCAATAGTTTTGGATTCAGAATTTACCACTTTGAATTATATTGATGAGTGATTGCGTAATGAATGTGCTGGCATTCCTACTAGATCTCTTCTATTTCTTGTTAGATATCTGTTTACCTACACCTACTCACTCAGCTAAGCGAGCGAGTGGAAGCCGCCTATTAATCCACCGGTGTCGTCGTAGTTGTGCTCTTTTTCCAACAACTCGTCCACCGTCGGATCGTCTTCGGTTGGCAATGACACCTTCTCTAGATCCAGGATGGCGTAGATTGAGTTGATCAGGAACCAAGCGTTGGTAGAGGACAATACGAAGAGTTCGGGTTTGGCGCTGGCGGTGTCCCGCATGATTCCTAGTCCGTCGAGATAGGGTGTGAACGAGACGACTTTCTCCAGCTTGACCCTGAAGCTTCTGTTGGTTTTTTCACCGTAGAAGTAAAGATGTTTGGTGGTCAGCCCCAGGGTGCCGATGTCTTGCCGTTCCATGCCGGTTTCCTCGACCGTGCTGCCTCGGAACGAACCTGGCCGCAAGTACACTCCTTTGGCCACTCGGACGCTCATACCCATGGATGACCCTTGATAATGACGGCGCGTCACCTCTTTGCGGTACTCGACATTATCGAAGATTGAAATCATTTCTTCGCTCTTCATCATGTTGAACGGCAGGCGGGATCGCTTCTGAGGGTAGCGGGGGATGATGCCTTTGTGCAGATAGCCCAAGACGAGAGCCCGTTGAAACAGGTCGAAATGATTGGATACGTTGAGGTCGTACTCCGACAATCCCAGTTTTGAGCGATATCTGTCCAACCCGAGTATCTCTTCGTTTGAGAGATGGTCGTCCTGCAATGCTCTATCCAGGGCTTGACCCCATCCTCGGCTCAACGCCTCCTTCAATTGTCTGTCATTCATGGGTATGCGAGCCCGAGAAGCAATAGTCCGAATTCGGTCGGATAGATCGTCGTATCCTTCCCCATGTAGGGCGGCTTTAATGCACAACTCCCGGATGTCTCGTCTCGCCTTTGAAATTCGGGATTCGCATTCAGGGTGAGACTTTTTGAAGAGGCCTGCGGACTCCCCGCAATGGACGCACTTACCCATCTTTGCTCCTTTCTTTTGGTCTTCGGGCGGTCGTGTAAATTGATTTGTGAGCGATTTTAGTTTAGATCGCCGCAGTCGAGCGACTTAGCAAATCGTCGCCGGGCGCTCGGGCGGCATCCTCCCTCCGTCAAGACGCCGTGCTAGCTGCTTTGGCTGCGTCGCCCATGCTACATCTGGGGTGTGACAATCGGAATTAGCGGTGTCAGCATCGGTCGTGAGCGGGTGCTGTTTCCGCATCACCAGGTTGAGAGTTGCTTGATTGGGAGTGTTGCTGTCACACCATCGTCTATGGTGGATGATGTGGCAATACAGGGCGCTGGACAGCTCAATGGGGCATATGCCGAAGTTCTGCGTCGGGCGGAATTGGGTCGCTCCCCGCACGCATTGGGATTCTTATGAATGATGCGCAGAATGCTGATGATCCGTTAGTGAAGTGGCCTTCGCGTTCGGAGGTTTTGCGGAAACGGATTCTTGCGCCTTTGTGTGCGGTCGGCCTTCTTGTGTTTGGAGCTTTCTGTTTCAGATCGAGTGGCGCTCCGTGGATCTATTTTGCTTTGCCGTCTTACTTTTCTGCCATCTATTTGTTGAGGGAGGGTTGGCGCGCTGCTTATCCGAGTCGAGTTTCTTCGACGGTGGGATCCAAGTTGGGTGAGGGAGCCTGGTGGACTTCCTTTGGAGGTTTGGCTGTCTTGGGATATTGGTATTTAGGCTCTATTCCTGGGTGCATTCGTATCTCCGATTGGGATCGTCGTATGGATTGCTTCAGTTACTGGGGTCGCCCTAATTGGCCATTGCTTCTAGCGGGGATGTTTTTTCTCGCTTCGCTGGCTCTTTGGATCGGCGAGCACATCGTCGACAAAGATCGGCGGGAAGCAGAGGCGAAAGCAGTGAAACAATACCTTAAAGATCGACGCAGGCGGCGCCGATCCTGAATTCGCTAGCCCCCTCCACACATTGCTGCGGAGATGTGGCGACATTGTCGACGTGGGAAACGTCGATGATGAATTTCAATAGCCGAGGTCTAGGCCCGGGCGTAACGGCTACTGGCACTATTGACGCGGGCCGCGTCGCAGCGACTTCCACGCCCGGATACGAGCCTCCACCTTCCCCTGCCTTTTAACCTTGATCTGTTCCAGATTGCGAGCGTTGTAAGCTAATTGGCGGAGTTCGCACAACGGCTCTTTGCTGCTGATGTGACACTACCGTCTGCTGCTGTGCCACACAGGTACAAGACCTGCTGGACATGAGACTGTCGCTCCGGTAGTTAACTATGACCACCGAAAGAACCGTCGTGGGAGTTCTCAGCCCCCCACAATAGCAGTTTCTAGAGTTCCTAGGGTATCCGCCCAGCCTCCCACGGCTGCTTCCTTCTCGGGGAATGACCCGCTTCTGCACTCGATTGCGATAATCATAATTCGCGGTGTCGGCATCGGTCGTGCGCGGTGCTGTTTTCGCAGCATTTGGTGGAGAGTTTGCTTGATTGGGAGTTTCGCTGTCACACCCTCTGGCTAGGGTGGATGATGTGGCAATACAGGGCGCTGAACAGCTCAATAGGGCATATGCCGAAGTTCTGTGGCGGGTGGAATTGGGTTTCCCTCCGCACGAATTGGAGTTCTTATGAATGATGCGCAGAATGCTGATGATCCGTTACCGCCAGTCGCCGGGCAGCCTGGTTAACCCAATCCGAAAGCCGCCAGGAATTGGCAGTCAGGACTGAAAGCGGAATGTTCTACCCCGGAAACAGGGAAGAAAGAAGGGTGTTGCGGAAGAAAAAAGGCAAGCAAGACATCTAACAGAAAGGAAAACGGAATGACAGCAAAAACCACAATCCTGCTGTTGGCAGCCTGCCTGCTGGCAGCAGGTTGCGCTTTCCTGCCTGTCAACGAAACAGCAGCAGGGGATATAGGAACAGCAACACCCCCAGGGGCAGCAACTATCACCAGCAAGCCTGATTGGCTGGTGGAAACGGAAGAACTGCAATCCCAGTTTTTCAGCGACGAAAACAGGGAATTCAGGGAAGCCTTATGCGCTGACACAAAAACGGGGAACGGGGGATTGGCGGATTACCTATGCGGGGATGCCGCCCAGCCTGCTTCCCAGGCAGTTGCCTGGACTGAAAAAGAAGAAGCAGTATTAGAACTTAGCCTGGTGTTGGCGGAATTGTCATTGTGTGTTGTGCGGGACGTTTTCGGCGGCAACTTTTTGTTGGAAGCCAACGCCAGGGAATGCCTGCCCCAGTTCAGCCTGGGGGAATTGGCTGAAACCGAAATCCTGAGAATGTACAGGGAAACAGATGAATGCAATACAGGTTACTCGGGTTCGGAAATTGACAGTCAGGCAGCTATTGACTGGGGGGTGGATTGCGGGCAGGCCGCCGGGGAAAGAATGGCAGCCAGGCTGGGCTGGGAAGGACTGGCAGCAGTCGTAACCCCCGCAATCCGGCAGCCGGAAGAAGAACCTGCTGCCGCAACAACCACCACTGCTTTGATTGTTCCGAAAGGGATAATGGAAGCTAAACTGACCAGAAGAATTGAGGACAGCGGCTTGCCACTGGTATGCCAGCAGGACGTCAGATGGTCTGACGGGGGGGTAAGGGAAAGCTGTGGTTACGATTGGCGCAAAGAACTATCTGACACCCCTGATTATGACAGGATAGGGGGAACGGTTCTTGCCCCTTACGGCAACAACTTTTGGATGTCAGGTTGGTGTTACGAAACCGAAAACGTGGACTGCCGCCCGGAATGCGAAGGGCTTGCCCCAGCGAGGTACGTATTCGGGGATGGATACTGCAACCACCTTTGGTATCTACTAGATTTAGATGAATATTGGAGCAACAATCCCCATAATCACACAACCGAAGCGCTGTTTTCAGTCCTTACCAGGGCAGGTTTCAGGGAAGTGAATGCTGGGAAACGGGCAGAATATTATGCTTCGGAATTCGTAAAGCAGGCTTCTTCTAATTCTGTTTATTACGGCATAACCCTACTGAAAGCCGAAAGCGAATTAGACAACTATTGCCGCAGGCTGCTTTTCGGCAACGTCACCAGCCTGGATCCCTATTCTTATGGGGATTGTATGGATGCTATGCCTGAGTAACTGCTGAATGCTCATTATTTATCCGCAACAGAAAGGAAAAGACTAATGACGAAACTATCAGCAACCTTCCTGGTATTGATACAGTTGGCAGCCTGATACAGGCTTATATCGCTTCCTGTTGGCTTTCTGGGATGTCCTGGGGTTGGCAGGGAAGCAAGAGATAGGCAGCCGGCAGGCTGTTGGTTCACCCGCCTGACTGCCACTGTCCATTTCGCTGTTATGCTGCTGCCCAGGGCGGGCAGCCAGTCCTTCGGATAATCATTAGAAAGCAGGCTGCCCGTCCTGTTGCCTGGCAGCGTTCCCCCCAGGGTTGCCTGAAACCCGCTTCCTGCTGGCTTCCTGGGGGTTTCCCTTGCCTACCAGGGGCAAGGGAAGTCAACTGGCTTTCCTGTCCTGCTTGCGGGCAAAGTAGAAAATCCTGCCTGAGTTAAGTGGCCTTCGCGTTCGGAGGTTTTGCGGAAACGGGTTCTTGCGTCTTTGGGTGCGGTCGGTCTTCTTGTGTTTGGGTCTTTCTGTTTCAGATCGAGTGGCGCTCCGTGGATCTATTGTGCTTTTCCTTCTTACTTTTCTGCCTTCTATTTGTTGAGGGAGGGTTGGCGCGCTGCTTATCCGAGTCGAGTTTCTTCGGTGGTGGGAGGGCAGTTGGCTGATGGAGCCCTGTTGGCTCTCTTTCCAGGCTTAGCTGTCTTGGGATATTGGTATTCAGGTTCTGTTCCTATTTGCCTTCGTACCTCCAATTGGGAGAGTCGTATGGATTGTTTCAGTTATTGGGGGCGTCCTAATTGGCCTTTGTTCTTAGCCGGGATGCTTTTTCTCGCTTCGCTAGTTTTGTGGGTCGGCGAGCACATTGTCGATAAGGATCGGCGGGAAGCAGAGGCGAAAGCAGTGAAACAATACCTTAAAGATCGACGCAGGCGGCGCCGATGATGAATTCGCTAACTGCCTCCACACATTGCTGCGGGGATGCGGCGACATTGTCGACGTGGAGACGTCGATGATGAATTTCAATAGTCGAGGTCTAGGCCCGGGCGTAACGGCTACTGCACCATCGACGCGGCCCGCGTCGATCTGAATTCAATAGCGTTCTTTGGTCTGATCACCGATATTTAGACTTGGGCGGGATGGGGGAGGAAGGTGGGGTGGTCTTGCGTTCTTCTGCTAAGACTTCTTGGCGGAGATTCCGTCCATAGCGTTGATGTGACGCTTGAAATAGTTGACGGATGCACAATCACCGGACTTACTAGGGGGGATTCCGTTCATAGCGTTGACTGAAAAGTGGCGGGAGCGGTCAATGATCTCTTCGGGAAGGATCGGTTGGCTTCGGGCGTCTCGTCTCTTGTCTGGGTGTGGCTTGTGCGTTATCTCTTGAGAAGTTCATTGTCACACCCCTTGTCTAAGGTGGATGCTATGACAAAACAGGACGTTGACCAGCCAAATGGGTCGCATACCGGAGTCGGTGGGGGCATGACGAGCGTTGGAGTCTGCGGAGGGAGGGAGCGGCGGCCGGAATCGGGGTCTCCGTCTTTCGTCATTGCGTCTCAGCCGGATAGCGCCGCCGCACCCGCACCAAGCATGTCGGAATCGGGGTCTTCGTCTTCCGTCATTGCGTCCTCAGGCGCATATTCCGGCTTCACGACCCGATCTGGTGCAAAGGAGTAGAAAGGTGCGTCGTATGTCTCACGTTTGTTGCGTCAAGACTAGGTTGAATAGGCGCTCTCGTTGTCAATGTCCAGGCTGTCGCTGTCTCGCTGGTCGTGTGAGCGGAAGCCCCTGAGTAACAAGCTCAAAGCAGAAAGTTAACAATGAAAAAGCACACCCTCCTCACAACAACAGCACTGGCGTTAGCGCTTCTTGCATCCTGCGCATCAGCCAGCAATAACGAAACTTCAGGTTTCGCTACAGAAGGCGACTCGAATCCCGCGACCAATGAACGACTATTACGCGAATGTTACACAGAAGCCTACTCCAGCAACTCAGTTACCGAGTTTTTCTCCAATCTTATGGATTCGGAAACCGAATGGGAGGTGCTCTCTCAAATTCAAGGGATTTCAACTGAACTCTACAAGCAGGAATTTGGAATAGACATCGACACAAGAAGTTGTTGGCTGCAATTCCCCTCCGAATTCTTCTTCTGTCAACTTAGAAAATTGCAAGAAAACAAAAAAGAGTATGTCGGGCAAGTTGCTCAAGCATATGTGAATTATGAAAGACAACTTGAAAGACAATTTGAAGAAAGCTTTGCAGCAATTCAAAGGGAAACTCTTCAAGGAAACGTCGAGCTCTTAGAAAGAATAATCAACCGCTTGAAAGAAATAATCAACAGTGCTATGGAGGATCGAGCAAGAGCAGTCATAAATGCCGAAATCGAACTAATCAAAGAATGCTTCTAGTCGAATGTACCACCATCAGCCCCGAAATGCCCCTCGCCCACAACGGGAGCACGAACGCGAAATGAGGCATGTCGCCGTCGTCGACTATAAGGCGGAGGAAATTGACGGTTCTACAGACGCTAATGCGGATTATGTGTCTGCTCTCGTCCGTCTCTGGGGGATCGTTATTGCGTCTTTGTCCGGATGCCGATGCCGCTTTCCGTTGCCTGGTTGCTGCGCCGTTTCTAGTCGTGAGTTCGCTGTCACACCCCCTGTCTAGGATGGATGTTATGAGTAAAGTAGCCGTTGACCAGCGGAATAGGTCGGACGCCGAAACTCTGGGATCGGGCGATCTGGGCGTCTCCGGGGTCGCTTGCATTGAGGAAGCGTTTGCTGCCTTGCGGGAAGTGAGCGTGAGGGGCTTGAGCCTTTCCGACTTGCGGGTTCTGTCGGCGTCTTTGGGGCGTTTGCGTAATCGGGTTGCATCTTTGTTGTGCGACGTGTCTCGTGAGGTTCGTGAGGTGGAGCCGACAGTGAGCACTTCTGAGGTCTTGAAGAACTCCGTGGGATTGTCGGGGCGGGATGCCCGGCGGCTGGCCAAAGTCGGTGAAGCGGTGGCGGAGATGCCTCGGGTGGCTCAAAAACTGGAGGATGGAGAGATCAGCCTGGATCACGCTGTCGCTTTAGTCTCAGCTGCTGAGGACTGCGGGGCTGATGTGGTGGATGGGGATGCCGATCTGTTAGATCGGGCTGTCCGGACGCCAGTGGATCGGTTTATCAAAGAGGCTCGTGAATTCGCTTCTCGACGCTCCGAGGATCAGGGGGAGGGTCGCCTAGAGCGCCAGCGTAAGAGTCGGAAGGCGGCGTTGTTCAGCGATTCGGACAGCGGGATGGGCGTGTTGCATGGTGAGTACGATCCCGTGGGGTTTAACTTGCTTCAACAGGCCGTCGACCTTTACACCGACACATTGTGGCGGCGTGACGGCGGTCGTGGCGCTCAGACCGATGCGGTTCGGACGCCCGAGCAGCGTCGTGCTGACGCCATTTTTGAGATGATTACAGGCAAGGACGCTGCTACCCATGAGGCTTTGCCGATTGTGGATGACGGGACACCGCCGGGCAGGACGATAGCTGGAGCGCAACTCGTCGTGGTGGCCGACATCGGCGTTATTGACGGAACGCGCCCCGACGGTCGTTGCGAGATCGTTGGGACGGGGTCGGTTCCTCCGGCCTTCTTGCGGACACTCTCGCCTGACACGGAGTTATCGGGCGCCATTTTCGGTCGAGAAGGGCGGCCTCTCTGGTTGGGGCGGCGCCAGCGGTTGGCGAACATCAGTCAGCGTCTCGTGCTGGCAGTGCGCGACGGCGGCTGCGTTCTCTGTGACGAGCCGATGCACCGCTGCGAGATACACCACATTCGGGAGTGGAACACCGAGGGGGGTTCGACCGACATCGACAACCTCGTCACGCTCTGCGGGCGACATCATCGATGGCTCCACAACCACAATCGGACGCTGTCGTATTCCCCTGGTAAGGGCTGGGTGAGCCGATCACGCTCGTCGCCGGGTTCGGAGGCCGCTTCTGGTGTGGAGGCTGTTCCTAGTGTGGGGCGATCCGCTCAAGAGGCTAGTCAGTCTTCATTGGGGCCGTCGGGCTTTGAGACGTCTCGTCGAGGTTCAGGCGTGGGTTGTGCTGCGGTTTCTCGATCTTCGCCTATTGATGCTGGGGATGCTCGTCGTCGCCAGAGAGGTCGTGATGTAGGTCGGGAGACTTGTGACTCGACTAACTCGACGCCAGAAGATCGTGGAGAGCGAGGTTTGCGTTCTTTCGTTGGCTCGGGTGGCGGACGGAGTCCGGAACCCTCCTTGAGTCCCTGCAGTTGGTCGCGGCAGCGGAACTGTTTGCAGGTGTCTGTTGGGGAGTGTTCTTCGGTAGGCAGTGAGGGGGCACTGCGGTCAGGAACTTTTCGAGAGTTGTCGTTTGTTTTGGGGCGTTCCTCGGTAGGCAGTGAAGGCCGCTCGGACAGGATCCGGGAGCGTCTGCCTGACTGGTCTGTTGGGGAGTGTTCTTCGGTAGGCAGTGAGGGGGCACTGCGGTCAGGAACTTTTCGAGAGTTGTCGTTTGTTTTGGGGCGTTCTTCGGTAGGCAGTGAGGGGCGCTTGGACTGGATCCGGGAGCGTCTGCCTGACTGGTCTGTTGGGGGGTGTTCCTCGGTAGGCAGTGAGGGGGCACTGCGGTCAGGAACTTTTCGAGAGTTGTCGTTTGTTTTGGGGCGTTCCTCGTCCTTGGTTAATGGCGACCGACCTCCCTGGGGGTTACGGGCAATCTGGCAAGGTCGTCTGTTGCGGCGCGTTCCTCGGTCAACGACGGTGGACAGCCGAAGCGGATGGGGGAGGGCGGTGTTGATTCCGGCAGTCGCCTGCTCAATCTGGAGGAAGCGGGGGGACGGGGGATGCGGATGGGGGAGGGCGGTGTTGATTCCGGCAATCGCCTGCTCAATCTGGAGGAAGCGGGGGGACGGGGGATGCGGATGGGGGAGGGCGGTGTCGACGTCGGAGGTTCCGGAATATTGCACGTTCAATGGCGAGGGTCAAAGGGGGCGTTGTCGTCAGGATCTTCTCGAGGATTGTCGTCTGTTGCGGGCGCGGCGGGGCGACCGCCTGTGAAAGTATGAGATCCTGCGCATTGACCCGCCAGACGCCCCTGAGCACGTCCGGGGAATGTACCTCGTCGCTGGCCGAAGCTCAGCGGGATGATAGTGCCGTGGGAAGGTCCCTGAGCACGTGCGGGGAATGTACCTCGTCGCCGGGAGTCGTCTTAAATGGCTGGAGAAGGGAACAGCAGTGAGTAGAAACGAAGAGAAGCGTCGGGCTAAACATGAAGCGAAGCGTCGTGCTAAAGAAATATCCAAGAGAGTACCGAAGGGCTACGCATTTGCTGAAGCTGTACTGATAATCGTTGCCTTCTTCGGTTTTTTCTCGAACATTTTGGTCGGTGTAGTGGCTCTTGGGTTCTGTGTCGTGGTGGGTTATTTGGGTAAACAAGAGGCCAGGCGCAGGATAGCAGAAGACATAGAAATAAAAAACCAATGATTAGAACACTCGCAACGTTATCTCTGTGGTCATTGGTCTCCTCTCCGTGGAGATAGAAACAATAACCAATGATTAGAACACTCTCCCTATCCCGTGGCCATCCGACTTCGTTCAGCGCATCAGAGATAGAAGTAAAAACCAATGATAAAACACTCGCAACAGCGCTGCTAGGGAGGGATTTTCGCTCAATTACGGCGGAAGATAGCCAACTGGGAGCGACGGAATACCCGACCAAGACGATCCTTCACAGCGTTGCCGTATCGGACGACTAGCAAGAGACATGTATAGATAGGAGACATGTAGAGGAGACATGATGAGACCACTAATCAGGTTACTGATCAGACCACGGACGAGGCCGCTGCTCAGACCACGGATGACGCCATTGTCAAAACTCACTTGCCGCCCCCGATCAAGGGAATTATCCACGACGCTGCCCAGATCACGGATGAGACCATTGACAAAACCGCTAATGATCGCCGTTGCTATGGGTCTGCTCGCCGCCGGTGGGTGCGGGCTGTTGCCGTCGGGCGATGAGAGAGCAGGGGGCGATGCAGGGCAGTTACCTGCTGTTCCCCCGGGGTCGGCTACGGGGACGACTATGCGTCCGCCCGCCGCTACGTGGCCTACGACGTGGCCTACGACTGTGGGATTGCCCGGTCCCGCTAACACCAACACTGCAGAGGTTGTCGCGCCGTCCCCGAGCCCCATCCGCCCCACGGCCCCTCCCACGGCTACCACCACTACTTCTTTTTCTACTACTACCACCACGATTGTGCTGCCGCGTACGGTCGCGGGAGTGGTGGATGTTATAGAGGCGAATGCTCTTCACCCGCATGAATACGCGGGTGATAATTGGTCGTTTACCCGAGACGAAGGGATCCAACGGATCAGGGAGGCTTGGCAGGTGGCGGGTGTGGCGGACCCTATCGACGACCTACCCGATGCGGTGTTGCGGCTTGCTCGAGGGATGTTCGCCCGCTGCGGAGATGAGTGGTGGCATCGCGAGCATCTCCATGCGGTGCTGAGGGAAGTGTGGAGTGAGGAATATAGTTGGGGGACGGCCCCAGTGGGGATATCGGCTCTAGGGGAGAGCCTGCCGGAAGAACTCCTCTCTAGCTCCACGACAAGCCCAGCGTCACATCACTTCACATTAGACGACTACATGCTCATCCTTACCGAGGTTGTGGGGTCGATAGGGGAGGAGGCGCAAATACGGCTAATGGTGTGGTGGAGCTTCTTGATGGCGTCGGACTACAGCGTGTGGGGGTGCCCGCAGATGGGCGTGGGCGCGTGCGAGACGGAGATCGAAGTCAAACTTGCGGAGGGCGAATTTAGCGCTGAGGAAGCAGCGTCAGCAGCAGGGCAGTGCGACATGATCGTAGACACATGGGAGCAGCAGGCCTTACTTCTTCGAGAATCCGGAGCGGACGAGTACTGCGTGGCTAATGCCCTAGCACACCTGCGGGCCGGGCCGTACAGAGCATGGGAGTATTACACAGAGCACGACTACGAACCGTTCTATAATTGTTAGTGAGACTACTGCTGCTGTGGAGAGAATTGAGGGGTGGACGAGTGGACGGTGGACGATCCTGCACTCGCTCACTCCGGAAGGAGTCGGGGGACAGCCGAAGCGAATGGGAGAAAGCGGCGACGATGTCGACGGGCACCCCTCACTCCGGAAGGAGTCGGGGGACAGAGAAACGGATGGGGAGAGCGGCGGCAATGTCGACGGGCACCCCTCACTCCGGAAGGAGTCGGGGGACAGCCGAAGCGGATGGGAGAAAGCGGCAACGATGTCGACGGGCACCCCTTACCCCGGAAGGAGTCGGGGGACAGAGAAACGGATGGGGAGAGCGGCGGCAATGTCGACGGGCACCCCTCACCCTGGAAGAAACCGGGGGACAGCCGAAGCGGATGGGAGAAAGCGGCGACGATGTCGACGGGCACCCCTCACCCTGGAAGGAGCCGGGGGACAGCGAAACGGATGGGGAGAGCGGCGGCAATGCCGAAGGTGTCGGAGCGTTCCTCGGTCAATGACGAGGGACAGCAGTGGACTGAGGGCGGTGAGGACTCGGTTAGGCATGTGTCGGGGCGTTCCTCGGTCAATGACGAGGGACAGGGTTTCGGAATGGGGTCAATGACTGGGGGAGAGGGTGGCACTAATCAGGCCGCTGGCAAGACCTCAACCTAACTCTAGAGATACCCGCCTTCTACCCGTGGATATCCTCCAGGCAACAAGCTCACCTGAGCAACTCAACCTACCCCTCGAGATATCCGCCTTCTACCTGTGGTCAGGATGACACTGATCAGAGCACGGATGAGACCACGAATGAGATCACTGCTGAAAGCACTGACAAGATCATTGACAAGACCACTGGCAGGGCAGCTGACAAGGCCGCTGATGATCGCCGTTGCTATGGGTCTGCTCGCCGCCGGTGGGTGCGGGCTGTTGTCGTCGGACGATGAGGGAGGCAACGTAGGAGGCAACGGGCGAGACAACGGGCGAGCGGTGAGGGATGCTGAGCAGTCACTAGCCGTCCCCTTACCGGCGCCGGCTACGGGGACGACTATGCGTCCGCCCGCCGCTACGTGGCCTACGATTCTGCAGCCACCCGGTTTCAACACCAACACTACGGAGGTTGTCTCGCCGTCTCTGAGATCCACCTACCCCACGACTACCACTTCTCTTATTTCTTCCACTACTACGACGATTGTGTTTCCGCGTACGGTCGCGGGAGTGGTGGATGCTCTAATGGTAAATTCTCTCCCGCCGCAGACGTACACGTATGAAGATTGGACGTTCACCGGAGACGAAGCGATCCGACGAGTCACGGAGGCTTGGCAGGCGGTGGGTGTGGCAGACCCCATCGACGATTTACCCGATGCGGTGTTACGGCTTACTCGGGGGGTGTTTGCCCGCTGCGGAGATGAGTTTTGGCGTAGGGATTACCTCCTCGACGTTCTGGAGGAAGTGTGGAGTGAGGAATATAGTTGGGGGAAGGTCCCAGAGGAGGGGCTCTCGGCTTTAGCTGAGCGCCTGCCGGAAGAACTCACTTCCACCGGCACGACGAGCGCAGCCTCACGTCACCTCACGTCTGACGACTACATGCGTATTCTTACTGAGGTTGTGGGGTTGTTAGGGGAGGAGGCGCAAATACGGCTAATGCTGTGGTGGACGTATTTGATGTCGGCGGATTACTGGGTATGGGGGTGCCCGCAGATAGGCGTGGACGCGTGCGTAGCGGAGGTCGAAGACAGACTCGCTGAGGGTGAGTTTAGCGCAGAGGAAGCAGCGTCAGAATCCGAGAAGTGCGTCGTAATCGTAGAAATATTGGAGAAGCAGGCCTTAGCCGCTCGAGAAATCGGAGCAGAGGACTACTGCGTGGATTCCTTCCTCTCGTGGATTCGGTTCACACCGTACCAATCATGGGAGTATTCCACAGAGGATAACTACGAACTGTTCGAGGAATGTGAAGAGGCTGTTGCTGTGCGAGAGGGTTGACGGGTAGACGGGTGAACGATTCGGGGAACAGTCAAGCAGCGCGACGCCCGGTAAGCGCGACGACCTACAGAGGTTCTCTCCGCCGCCCCTCGTCGGGTGGTTCGGGTGTTGCTTCGGCGACGTGAGCGCGACGTCTTTCTGGTGTGCGCCGTTCGTTCCCTAGGTCGTAGCGGCCGCTTGGGGGCAGCCTGTCGCTGGGGGATGAGGAGTTCCGGGGAGTTCTGTTGTCACACCGGCGACTTGACGTTTCGTTGTTCGCCGCAGCATTAACGGGGATGGGGGTTCCGGGAGTTTCGTTGTCACACCCCTCGTCTAGGGTGGATGGTATGAAAAAAGTGGCTGTTTACCAGCGAAATGGCTCGGATGCCGGAACTCTAGTGTCGGACGCGTGGGGCACTCTCGGAGTTCCTGTTCTGCGAAGCATTGGCTTCCTTGCGAGAAGTGAGTGTGGCAGCGGCTCGCTCTTTGTGCGGGCTTCGATCTGAGGTGGATTTCAATGCTTAGACAGACAACCAAGACAACCAAGGGAACCAAGAGACAAGCAACCAAAGACAAGCAAGAGACAAAACAAGAGCAATCACGAGACAAGCAAGAGGCAAGCAACCAAAGACAAGCAAGACAAGCAGGGACGTCAATCGAGTATGGAAATCTCGAACGTCAATCGGCTCGGCATTCCCATCTGGGGTGGCGAGGTCTTCTGATGGGAGGGCCTAGCTTAGGTACGCGACCAGTGACACACGTCAGGCAAGTCAACATGTGGCGAGGTCTTTTGATGGGACGGTCTAGCTTAGGTACGCGAGCAGTGACACACGTCAGGCAAGTCAACATGTGGCGAGGTCTTCTGATTGAACGAACGGCCTAACTTACGTGTAAGCGGTGGAAGTCGGGCGTCATTGCCGCTGAGGTGGCGAAGTCTGAGAAGGGCAAAAAATCAATAAATCAAAAAATCAGGAAACCAAGAAATCAAGAGAGGATAATCAATGATCATCAGCGCAAAACAAGTAATACTAATTCTAGTTGCTGCGGCAGCAGTGGCTGTTGGAGTGTTTTTTGTCATCCGCTCCCTCCAGAGCAGTCCTGAAGTTTGGGACTCGGAACGCCGGATCGAGGAAGTGGAAAGCTTTGGACGCAATCTGGTTGATGAAATCGGGTCGTGTGAACGTTATAGCCAGGCTATGAGAGACAATTTGCTGTCAGCAGTACCAATTCCAGGGAGTGCTTATGAGGAGCAGCAAAGGTGCTATTTCACGATCTCCGACCAGTGCCACAGCAAGTATGGGAGCGATAATCCACTGAGAAGATCTTGCGATTATTTCGGTCAGATTGAGCTCAGCAGACAGAGCAACGTCGAATGATGTGAGTCCCCCTCCCAGAGCGGCTATCAGTGCGATTATTTTGGTCAGTTTGGACGTCTGCCATCAGGTTGCCTGGCTTTCCAGCGTGAGTGCGGCTATCAGTGCGATTATTTCGGTTAGTTTGTGCTCAGCAGACGGAGCTAAGTCTGAACTAGCCGGAATGGCCGTACTAGCCTGGAGCGGCCGTTGATTTAAGAACTGCTGGTCACCGGGGATCTGAACCGGTGGAAGTTAACTGCCACCGGTGGCTAAGACTCTTGTGAATCTCTCCCTGCGACACCGCTCTTGCGAAACGCTCGGGTTACTTGGTTCTTGTGGCTAAGAACTCTTGTGAAATCTCTCCCTGCGGCGGCGGCGGAACGTGAAGGGGAAGTTAACTGCGTCTGGTGGCTAAGAACTCTTGGCAAAACTACTTGACAAAGCCTTTGGGAGGGTCTAGACTGACTGCTGGCGGGCTTGCCTCCTTTCACCTTAACCACCTATCAGAGCCCGCCATTTGGTCTGGGCACAACTCACGCCCTTCCCGTGCCCCAGACCTCACTTTTTTCTTACTTTCTTTCTCACCGAACCCACGTGCCACCATCGTGGCTCACAGGCTTGAACCAGACCTCACTTTTTTCTTACTTTCTTTCTCACCTCTATTTTCTTACTTTTGCTCGCTTTTTGCTCACCTGTTCTCACTTTTTGCTCACCTTTGATGTTGCTCAGGGGGTTGTAGCAGCGTCTTGTCCGCCCGTTGCCTCCTGGTTTGGTTCTTCTCAGCAGCGGTCGCAAGAACAGCACTAAGAGAAAGAACGTCACTGAACTGAGCGCCATCGTCGCTCCCGCCGCCGTGTCGTAGTGATAGCTCACCAGAATTCCGATCAGGGTCGTGAAACTCCCGATAAGTGCCGCCGCGGCCATTATGACCGGCACCCGCTTGACCAGCAGATAAGCCGTGGCGGGCGGGCCGACTAGCAGCGCAAATACCAGCAGCGTCCCGACCACTTCAATGGACGACACGATTGAGACGGCCAGCAGGCTGAGCAGCGCAAAGTGCGCCAATCTCGGACGCATCCCCAGCAACCGCGCCTGAGTCTCGTCGAACGTCGCCACCAAGAAGGCCCTGTGAAACAGCAGCGTTCCCCCGACCGAGATGGAGGTCGTGATGCCAGATCGGAGCAGGTCTTGATTGTTCACGCCCGTAATCGCCCCGAACAGCAACTGCGAAAGGTCTCCCACGTAAGAACCGCCCTGCCGGGAAAGAACGACCACGCCCAGTGCCAACATCCCGACGAATAACAGCCCGATAGCGGCATCGTCCCGCAGAGGCGAAAGTCGGCGGACGGCGCTGATCCCGCTCACCATGACCAGCGCCGCCAGCAGCGCCCCCAGCGTCACGTTGCCCCCCAGGATGAAGGCGATGGCGATTCCGGGCAGGACGCCGTGCGCCAAGGCGTCGCCGAGGAAGCTCAAACCCCGCAAGACGACCCAAGTGCCCACCACAGAGGTAGAAAGCACGGCCATCAGCCCCGCGTACAGCGCCCTTTGCATGAAGGGGTTGGCCGTGAAAGGCTCCAACCACCACCCCCAAGGATCGGTCAGAAACTCCATTTGGAACTATGGCTGCCTGGCTGGTGGCGTCTTGTGGCGGCGTACGTTCCGCAGGGCGGTCAGAAACTCCATTTGGAACTATGGCTGCCTGGAGGTCATTGCTGCCAGATTGCTGCCAGATTGCTGCCAGTTACTCATCGGCGAGGAGCACCGCAGATCTCTCCGTTCTCTCCGTTGAACTCATGGCCTTCTGGAACGTTATTGGTGCCCGCCCCCCAGCGACTGCCCGTCCGCTCACTAGTCAACGTTGAACTCATGGCCGTCTGGAACGTTATTGCTGCAGGTGCAGGGGCTGCGACGTCGGTCAGGAACTTCACGTGATTTCGTGGTTGTTTGCTGGTTGATTGCTGGCTGTTACCAGCCGTTTGTCGGCCGGTTGCCTTGAGCCGATGCGCCTCGGGGGGTTGGCGAGGAGGCTTGGCAAAGGGGCTTGACGACTATGACCCGTTGCCCAGGGCCGATGCGATTACAGCGGCGTTAGTGCGCAGCATGCCCAAGTAAGTGTCGGCTTCGCCGCCCGGCACTCCCAGCGACCCCGTGTAGAGGACGGCGATCTTCACCCTGCGCCCCTCGACGAGGTTCTTGAGCGTGTCGCTTGGAACGCTGAGGTATTCGTCGAAGACGGCGGGAAGTGAGGTCTCGTCGAGCAGGTTGGCCAGTTCGGGCAATTTGGCGGCGGACGCCTCAGCCAGAGGATTGCTGGGCAGCACATAACCAAGAATCTCGAAGTCATACCTGTTGGCAAAGTAGCCGAAGGCGTCGTGGTTAGTGATCAGTTTGCGGTGCGAAGGCGGAACTTGCTTGAGGACTTCAAGAACCTCTTCGTGTAGATCGGTGAGAGACGTTTCGTAGGCATCGACGCAGGCAGCCAGCGAATCCCTGTCGAGACCGGCCTGGAGTGTGAGGGCTTCGCTGATGTGTTCCAGCCCCTTGGCGACCAGCAGCGGGTCTAGCCATATATGGGGATCGATTGGACCGTGGTCGTGACCTGCGTGCTCGTCGTGCTCGTGGGTGTCGCCGTCGTCTGCGTGATCGTCCTCGTGCTCGTGCTCGTCCATGTCGGCGTGCTCGTCTTCGTGCTCCTCTTCGTGTTCTTCGTCGTCGTGTTCGTGCTCGTCTTCGTGTTCTTCGTCTTCGTGTTCTTCGTCTTCGTGTTCTTCGTCTTCGTGTTCTTCGTCTTCGTGTTCTTCGTCTTCGTGTTCTTCGTCGTCGTGTTCTTCGTCTTCGTGTTCGTGCTCGTCTTCGTGATCTTCGTCGTCGTGTTCGTGTTCTTCTTCGTGATCGTCGTCTTCGTGTTCTTCTTCGTGATCGTCGTCTTCGTGTTCTTCTTCGTGATCGTCGTCTTCGTGTTCTTCATCGTCGTGTTCTTCTTCGTGTTCGTGATCGTCGTCGTGATCGTCGTGTTCGTCTTCGTGTTCTTCGTCTTCGTGCTCGTCGCCGTGATCGCTGTCTTCGTCGCCGTGATCGTGCTCGTCTTCGTCTTCGTGCTCGTGTTCGTCTTCGTGTTCGTGTTCGTCTTCGTGATCGGTTTCTGGGCTGTCTTCAGCGTCGCTGAGCAGTTCGAATACCTCTGAGAAGAGATCGCCGACGTACAGCACCGGCGTTCCGTCGTCTGCAGTCGAGGACAGCGTGCTCGCTAGACCGCTCTCCAGACCTAGGCCGTTCGCAGCGACGAGGGCTGCTCTCCCTAGCTGTCCCCGATCGGCCAGTGAAGGTTCGAATCCGTGCGGGTCTGCCCCCCGCGGCATCAAAGACTCCACCTGCGCTAGTTCGCCGTCGCAGGTGATGTTGCGGAAAATGTCCGCCCAGATGCTCGTAGTGGCAATGAGCAACGGCTTCTCCTGAGGTTCCTCTGCTTGTTCGGTGGTAGTCTGCGGCGCCTCGGGTGCTGCTCCAGGTGCTGTCTCGTCCGCTGTGTCCGATGTGATTGAAGAGTTCTCTTCGCTTGAGCTGGGGGGAGTGGGCGGGGTAGTGGCCGTTTCACTGGCGGTGCATCCCGCGATCAGGAATACCACGAAGCAGGCGCAAAGTGCGGCGCCTGGGCGCAGCCTGTTTCTTTTTCTTTGGGCCTTTGTTTTTGAGTCTTGTGCGGGGGCGTCCGCAAGCGGGACGGCAGTCGGGCTTTGCGGGCTCTGCAGGCTCTGGGGGTGATGTTTCAAATTTGTGGAAATCATCGGTCTCCTTTCTGATTTCATTGAGTAGGGGCGACTATGTCCGTCGGCGACCGGCAGTCGAGGTGGGAAAGTTCCCGTACTCGTGGCTTTCTGACTTCACGGAAACATACTATCAAGATTGAGAATGATTCTCAATTAGCTAGCGAGCAGCGCGCTCTTGCAGGAAAAATTCTGTAAGATGAATGTGTGAAGTTCAAGCCAGCACGTTTCTTCTCCCCTCAGGCAGCCTCGGGTATGCCTGTCCCGGATTCGGCGCCCTCGGGTTCTCCTGTTTTCGTTTCGTCTGCGTCGGCTTCCACAGGCTCTTTTTCTCTGGCGGCCTCTGGTTCTCTGGCCGCTTCGTCTGCTTCGTCTGTCTCGTCTGCTTCGTCTGTCCCCGGTGCGTGCTGTTCGACTTCCGCAGATTCTTCTTCTCTGCCTGCTTCCGCTGGCGTGAGCGCCCAAGATCTCACGGTCGACTTTGGGTCGATTCGCGCTCTCAGCGGGCTCAACTTCGATCTGCCTTCGGGCTCGCTCAATGCGCTCATCGGCCCGAACGGGTCGGGCAAGACCACCCTTCTGCTGGTGCTGGCAGGTCTTCAGCAACCGACGGCGGGGAATGTCTCCTTGCTGCCATCGGTGGCGTTCCTGCAGCAGCAGAACGGACGTGAAGCTCATGGTGAGTCCATCCCGCTGATCACTGCGGAGGTGCTGGTGATGGGGCTTTACAAGCGCCTGGGACACTTTCGTCGCATGAACGCCGCCGAGCGAGATCTGCTGGTGCGAACCGCCGAGCGTATGGAGGTCGACGACCTGATGCGCCGCCAGTTCTCGGAACTCTCCAGCGGGCAGCGTCAGCGGGTTCTGGCAGCGCAGGCGCTCCTCCAGCGGGCGGACCTGTTGCTGCTGGACGAGCCGATCACTGGTCTCGACCTGGCCAGCCAGCGACGCATCCTGGAGGCGATGGACGAAGAATGCGAGCGGGGAGCAGTCGTGGTCTTTTCAACCCACCACCTCGACGAAGCCCGTCACAGTCACAACGTGTTGATGCTGGCCAACCGACTGACGGCGCAAGGCCCGCCGGAGCGGGTGCTGAGCAAAGAGAATCTCGAAACCCTTTACGGGGGGCGCATCGTCCACAGCGACCAAGTCTGCGAACACCCCACAGACAGGGTGCTGGTTCTAGACGAGCACGGTCACGGGGTGCACTGAGCGGAGGGGGGGGGGCGCTGAGGGGTGCGCTGAGTTCCCGAAGCTAAGACGTAGATCCTTCCTGAGAAGAGTGGCGCGGGGCGGGGGTGCGCGGGGTGAGCTGAGGATGCTGTGATCTGAGTTTCGCCCAGCGGCGAGCGCCGGGATGCGCTGAGCCGGCTGAACTTTTAGTTCTGCGGTTCCCTGAGTTGCGCCCCTGTGTTTCCGTCCCAGTACAGGAAGTACAGGACTCGAGTACAAGTCGTTTCCCTAGTTGGGGTTTCAGCGATTCCGCCTTGTGTTTCTGCTCCGTTGCTCATCTCTGTTCTTTTTGTTGTTAGGAGTTCTTTCTTCTTCCCCACCAACTGGCGTCGCCTGGCTCCGTTGCTCATCTCTTGTTCTGTTTGTTGTCAGCCTCCGTCTCGTTTCTCGTACAGGACTTCCAGGGTGGAACTCCGTGCTCATCTCTTGTTCTGTTTGTTGTCAGCCCCTATGCACTCGGGGCAGTGGCTAGTGGCGTCGACGGTGTTCTATTACGCCAACTCCTCTTCCTCTTCTTCCTCACGGCACTCAGCGCAGCGACCGATGGCGTCGACGGTGTGCTGGTTCACGCTGAAGCCGTGCTCGTCGGCCACGGATGCGAGACCTTCCGAGATGGCCGTCTCCACCGAAGGGGTCAGCACCACGTCGGTCACTCTGTCGCAGGACAGGCAGACGAGATGGTGATGGTGCTCTCCTAGGTGTTCAGCCAGTTCGAAGTGAGCTCGTTCGGCGCTGACTGCCAGCCGAAGCACTACCCCGGCCTCCTCCAGAACGGCCAGGGAGCGGTAAGCGGAACTCTGCGAGAGGCTGTCGCAACGCTCTAGCACTCCGGTGAGGGTGAGTGGCTGACCCGCCGCCGCCAGGGCGGAGACGATCTCCCGCAGGTTCGCCGTGTAGCGACGCCCGCGAGATCTCAGGGCATTGGCGATTTCGTTATGGATTGGATCTTGGGTGTGAGTATCGGTCATCTTGCGAAGGTGCTGAGGGTGTTGAAGGTGCTGAGGGTGCTGAGGGTGTTAGGGATGCTCGGGCTGTTCCGGGGTGCTGATTCTCCAAATAAACCTAGGCAATCTAGGCAATCTAGGCGAGGTCTGGAATCTAGGCTAGATCTGGTGAAGGTGGCGGGAAGGGGGTCTGGCCGGGGGTGTTCGGCGAAAAAGTCGTGTGGCGCTAGTAGGTTGGCTACTTCTTTCTATGAGGGGCTTCAGCGTAGATGTCATCTCTATACAGTTTGTGCGGTGCTGGCAGTGCTAGTAGGTTGAGCTAGTGAAGCAATTGGGCGGACATGCCTCGGATCGCTCGGATGCGGATGTCTCGTTTCCCCCTCCGCAAACTTCCGATGATCTCGTAGTCGATCACGTCGACGTGTCAGCCAAGTTAGCTGGTCGCAACCTGAAGTGGGGCCTCGACAAAGAGGGGGACACAAAGTGGAATGAAGAGGGGGATGGAGAGGGGGGCAAAAAGTGGGATGAAGAGGGGGGCGAGGGAGAGAAACAGAGAGGCGGGCGGGAGGGTGAACAGGAGGTCGACCCAGGCGATCCTACCGGGGCATTCAGTCTTGATCGCGAGGAATATTCCTGCGGAGAAAGAGGCATTCGGCGGGAGGGCGATCTCACCGGGGACTTCAGTCTTGATCGCGAGATCCCTCAAGTCGTTGATGTTCCGGCGGGGGGTAAGGGCGATCTCACCGGGAATTTCAGTCTTGATCGCGAGGCCATCCTCCCTGCCTGGATCGCCGAGCACGACCTAGGGCCGCCGAGAGCCGTTTGCAACGCCCTGAGACGACTGGCGGAACTGCCGGATGTGGGATACACCCGACGCTCCGAGGAACTAGGGCGAGCGTTCGCTGCTTGGTCAGAGAGGCGCCACGCCTGGCGGCCCGACGCCAGCCTTGACGCCAGCCTCGTAGTGCCCACTTCGGATGTGCTGCAAGGCATCTGGGCATGCGTGAGCGCCTTCTCCGAACCCGGCGAGGGGGTGGTGCTGTCGCCCCCGGTGTATCCGCCCTTCTTTGAGGTGTGTCCCAGCCTGGGGCGGAGCGCTCACCTTTGGCCGCTCCGGAAGTCTTCGAACGGATGGTTCCACGACACGGACGAACTGGCTGACTTGCTGGCGGCCAACCCCGGCTGCCGCATCTTGCTGTTCTGCAGCCCGCAGAACCCCACTGGGAGGGTGTACGACCGCCAGAGCCTGGAGCGGATAGTTGAGTTGGCAGTAGAGCACGACTTGGTGGTCGTCAGCGACGAGATCCACGCCGACTTGGTGTATCCGGGTTTCTGTCACATCCCCTTTCTGAGCGTTCCCGGGGCGGCGGAACGGGCGGTGTCGCTCTTTTCGCCGGGCAAAACCTTCGCCGTCTCTGGTCTGCGAACCGCCGTGGCGGCTTTTGGCAGCGAGGAGATGCACGCCCGCTTCGCTAGGCGGATGCCGCGCCACCTGCTGGGAGACGTGAGCCGAGCCGGCAGCGAGGCAGCGATTGTCGCCTGGGAGTCCTGTGAGAGGTGGCTGGACAGCCTGCGGGGACTCTTTGATGGTCACAGGCGTCGCATAGGTGAGGCTTTGGCGGAGTTTCCCGAGGTCGTCTATCACCGACCTGAGGCGACCTTCCTGGCTTGGCTGGACCTCTCGCGCACCGGCCTTGGAGACGACCCGGCCGAGGCGCTGCTAAAGGAGGCACGCTTGCGCCTGTCGCCGGGGGACGAGTTCGGCCTCGGCGGGGCCGGGCACGTGAGACTCAACTTCGGAACTTCTAGCGCCATGCTAGGAGAGATGCTCAGGAGGTTGACCGGCGCCCTGCGGACACGGCGGCGCTAGCGATACGGGCGCTAGCGGGGTGGGTGGGTGGGGGATGGAGTTATGTTGTATATGGGTATGCGTGGGGGGATGTAGAGAGGGGTAGGGGGTATAAGAGGGAGGGGAGAAGGAGAGATGTGTGTGCAAGGCAGGAGACAAGGGGCAGAGGAGAGGGTGTGTGGGTGTGTGTAGGGGGAGTTGTGTTGAGCGTGCGAAGGGAGGTGTGGATGTGGTTTGTGTAGGGGTGGGGAGGGTGCGGGGGAGCAGGTTATTATTGTATGTGATGTGGGCTGGGCGTGGGTTTGTTATGGATTTGGGTATGGTTATCCGTTTGTGGCAGAGGGAGAAGCACATACTCTGGTTAGGACGCGCCCCTATTGGTGCCTGTGGGTAACTCGACAGGAGACAACCACACGAGTCGTCATGAGTCGTGTAGTCTCCTAGACAGGTTATCGTTGTTTGCTGCGCGCCTCCGACTCTCCACCCCCGGTAACCCGCCCCACGTGTGGTCTCCTGGACAGGTTATCGTTGTTTGCTGTGGTTTCTCAGGGGGCTCTTGTCTACAGCTATAGGTAGATACTAGTCCCCATTTCCTCCCATTCCTCCTCCTCGGCCGATGTCCCCTGGCCGACTGGTGTCGGTTGCCTGGCTGCTGGCTGCGGTTGCTGCGGTTGCTGTGGTTTGCTGCGTTCTCTCAGGGGCGCTTTGGGAACTGACTGAAGTCGGGCGGGGTCTTCTTGACGTAACTGTCGCGCCCGTGCTGGGCTTCTTCGCTGAGGTAATAAAGGAGGGTGGCGTCGCCGGAGAGTTGTTGGATGCCGGCTAGTCCGTCGTCGGCGGCGTTCATGGCTGCCTTCAGCATTCTCAGTGCCAGCGGGGAGTGTTCTAGCATGCGTCGGCACCAGCGCATCGTCTCCCTCTCGAGGTCTTCGAGGGGGACTACGGCGTTCACCAACCCCATGTCCAGCGCCTCGGAGGCGTCGTACTGGGCGCATAGATACCAGATCTCTCGCGCCTTCTTCTGCCCGACGATGCGCGCCATGAGCCCAGAGCCGTAGCCGCCGTCGAACGAACCCACCCGCGGCCCGGTCTGGCCGAAGACGGCGTTGTCGGCTGCGATGGTGAGGTCGCAAACGAGGTGCAGGACGTGCCCACCGCCTATGGCGTAGCCAGCCACCATCGCCACCACGGGTTTGGGTGTGCGACGGATCTGAACCTGCAGATCGAGCACGTTGAGCCGCCCGATGCCCTTGCGCGCTACCTCGTCGCTGCCGATGTAGCCGTCGTCGCCGCGTATGCGCTGATCGCCCCCAGAGCAGAAGGCTAGGTCGCCTTCTCCGCAGAGGATTACCGCCCCTGTGCGGTCGTCGTCGCGGGCGCACGACAGGGCGTCGGAAAGCTCAAAAAGCGTCTGCGGTCGGAAGGCGTTGCGGGAAGCCGCCCGGCATATGGTGAGTTTGGCGATCCCCTCGCTGGTGGCGTAGGCGACGTCGCCGTAGCCGCGGTCGTGAACCTCCCAGTCGGCGCCAGGGAGGATGAGGCTTTGACCGGGGCTCTCGAAGCCGCGCGGGCGCGCCCGCCGGAAGGACTTTTCGTAGGGGGGATACTCGCTGGCCGGCGGGGCGTCTTCGGGACTGCGGGGTGAGGATGAAGCAGTCGGCGGCGGATGGTCGTCGAGGGGTTGTGGCATTGGTGGCTCCTAACGGTTCCTAGTGGCTCTAGTGGCTCTAGTGGCTTCCACTGGTTTCCTAGTGGTCTCTAGCGGTCACTGGTGGTTTCTAGTGGCTTGATTCTTTGCGGTTAGTTGGTTGAACGAGACATTCAGCGGGACGGCGAGGATAGGCGGATCTCCTAGTTGCTCCTAACGGTTCCCAGTGGCTTCTGCTGGTTTCCTACGGTTTCTAGCGGTTCCTAAGTGGTTTGATTTTTGCGGTTAGTTGATTGAGCGGTTTCTTGGAAGTGCTGGGTTGGTGTTTTTTGGGCGGTTCAGTGGGTGGACTGCGACTAGGGCACCCCCAGGGTTTCTGGGGGATTCTGGGTTGATGTTTTCTTGGCGGGTATTGGCGGCAGCGGATGCAGGATGCCCCTCGGCTTGTGATTGGGTTGAGCGCTCGGAGAGATCTCCTGAGGTGGGGTCGGCGCTGGGGTTGGGGCTGTTCCTAGACCGGGTTCCGAGGGCACGACGAGGCTGCCGCCGACGAGCCGCGGCGGCTCGCAGAGGTCGACGGCTAGCACACCCGCCGTTCCCAGACCGACAGCCGGGCCGTTCCCCAGAGCGGATGATAGATGCGCTGCTAGATGCAGTGCGGTGGTGAGTCCGACGGCGCTTTCCAGGGCAGAACTGATCACCACTTTCGCGCCCGATGCTTGCAGGGCTGCAGCCGCTGCGGAGAGTTCCGTCACCGACCCGAGAAGAGACGGTTTCAGCACGACCGCGTCCACTCCGAAGCCTGTTGAGCGTCCCAGATCTGTTGAACACTCCAAGCTTGTTGGGCTCCTCAAGTCTGCTGAGTTCCTGAAGTCTGTGGGACGCTCCAGGTCTGTTGGGCTTGCTGAGTCTGCTGTTCTCTCCACGTCTGTTGGGCTCCCCCAGTCCGCTGTGCTTCTCAGGCCGTCTAGGCACCCTGCCTCCGGGGCGTCCAAGTTAGCTGGCAAGTTGGCGTCCAAGTTGGCCAACGAACTGCCTGACGAACTGCCTGGCAAACTGGCAGACAAACTGGCCGCAGTGTGAGTTGAAATGCGGGTTGCGGCCCCGTCGCCGAGCGTCAGGAGGTCCCCCAGCGGGGGCAGGCTTTCGTCTACGGCCAGCGGGAAAGGAGAGTCGACTTGAAGACGTCTGATCTCCTCTAGGCCGCTGCAGGGTTCTTCGACGAACTCCGGTCGATATTTGGCCAGGGCTTCGAGTTTGGGGAGCGCTTCGTCTGGTTTCCAGGCGCCGTTGGCGTCGAGGCGGAGAGCGGCCTCGGAGCCGGCGGCAGATCGCAGCGCCGCCACCCGTTTCAGGTCGCCTTCGAAGGATTTGAAACCCACTTTGAGCTTGAAGGTCGTGTATCCGGCTGAGCGCGCCCGGCGGGCTTGACGAGCGACTGCATCGGGGGTTGCGCCGTCGATAAGAACGGCGGTGGGAATGAGTCGGGGGGAGGGATCTCGGGAGGAGGATTCTGAGGTGCCAGTGCCGATACCTGCGCCGGTGCCTGCGCCGGTGACTGCCTTGATTCCGCCTGAGGCGTTACCCAGCGTGTCGGCCAGCGTGTTCGACGGCATGTCTGGGGGCATGTCCGAGGGCAGGCCCGAGGATGGGTCTGAGAACCGGCCAGAGTCACCACTTGATGATTTGGATAAGTCGCTAGAACCGGGCAGGCCCGAGGATGGGTCTGAAAACCGGCCCGAGGGCTGGTAGGCCGACCGCCTGAGAAATTCGTACAGGGGGATGCCCATTTGCCCCGACGCGAGGTCAGCCAGGGCGCCTCCCGCCGCGGCCCAGGCGCAGGGGGAGTGCTCTAGGTGTGCTCTGGCGCGGGTCAGCACCATCGGCAGGCTGCCGTCGAAGGATTCGAGTGACAGCCATTCGTTTAGAGCGGACAAGATGGAAGCTAAGTTTTCGCTGCCGCGTCCCGGCAGGGGGGCGGCTTCACCCCAGCCGACGGCGCCGGGGAGGCTGCTTGCGGAAAGACGCAGCAAGATCCCCCGGCGGCTGTGGATGGTTCCGCTTCCTGTCGCCAGAGGGCGTTTTAGCGGGAGTTCGTACTCAAACAGCGCGGCGCTAGGCGTTCTGAGTTCTAAGGCGTGGATGCCCGGAGTGTCAGAGGTCAAGGCCGGCTCTTCTTGCGACTCATCTTGCCGGCCGCTTCGGCTAGCGCCTTGAAAGGTGGTTGGTCTGTCTGCCCGGCGGAGGTCATGCCGGCCTGAGTGTCATTGTTTTTGCTCCTGTATTAGTCAGTCTGGTTGGCTTGTCTGTCCGGCGGAGGTCATGCCGGCGGCCCATCTGAGGGTCTCGCTGACGGCTGCGGGTGCCCTGCTGCGGCTGCGTTACCTGTTCTTCGGGGGATCATGTGGGCTGTCTCCCTCTCGGGCTTGCATCTGACCCCTTTGTCGGTCCCGCTGAAGGCCCTTCCGCCGGCCCTGCTGTCTGCCCGGCGGGCGGTTGCGCGAAGGCGGCCTCGACTGCTCGGCGCACCGCCTTTGTGATTGCGCGGTGTTCGGCGACGTTGGCTGCAGCTTCCACCGGCACTTCGATGACGGCGACCCCCCCGCCCTCGATGCTCTCAACAAGGGCGCACTTGAGTTCCTCCACGCTGTGCGCAGACCGATGCCGGGCTCCCATTCCGCTCAGCAACCGAGCGAGGTCGACGTCGTGGGGGGTGTGGAAGTAATCCCGGAACTCCTCAGGCCCCGCGGCGTCGGCGATGGGCAAGAAAGAGAACACGCCGCCGCCGTTGTTGTTCGGTACCACGATGGTCAGGTCGAGTCCTGCCCTGATTCCCCGGAGCAACCCCCCGATGTCGTGCAGCAGGGCTAGGTCGCCCGCGTAGAGGATCACGGGGCAGTCGCTCCCCGCCGACACTCCGAAGGCTGCCGAGACCACTCCGTCGATCCCGTTCACGCCCCGCTGCGCCATCACCCGCAGGGGAAGCAGGCGCGGGGCGAGAAAGGCGTCTAGGTCGCGCACGGGCATGCTGTTGGACACGTACAGCGTGGAGTGTTCGGGCAGCGCTTCCCCCAGCGTTCGGGCGACGCCAGCCTCGAGGAGAGGGGCGGTCGGGATGGTCTCGGCGATGGCGGACAGGGCTGCGGCTTCCGCCGCCTGCCAGTCGGAAAGCCAACTGCTGGGGATACTCCCCGATTTTTTCCAGCCGGACTGCCAGTCCGACTGACGGCTGGACTGCCGGTCGGACTGTTGGCTGGACTGCCGATCAGACTGCGTGAGGGACTCGATCACAGCGGCGCACAGCGGGCCTTCCCGGCTGGTGAGGCGGAGATCGGGGAACGTCTCCGGTTCTTCCCAGCGGCCGGACGGGTCAAGGAGGATGTTGAGTGATGAGAACCTTGCCAGAGGTTCGCGCAGAGCGCGGGTGGCCGACGGGTGTCCGATTCTCAGAATCACTTCCGGCTCGCGGGCATTCCAGAACGACTCCACTGCAGCGAGGTGGGTACCGGTAGTTATCACGACGCTGAAGGCTGGCCCGTTTGGAGAAGTCAGTGGCCGGGGCAGGCCCTCTTTGTCGTGCGAGGCGGAGTGGGGCGCTGGCGAGATCTCCAGCGGCGAGACGGTGTGCTGGGCGGTTCCCAGCGGAGAAGCGAGAGTAGGGGAGCCGGTGTGTGGTATTCCGGTGTGCGGCGAGGTTCCCAGCGGGGTGTCGGGGTGCGGCGTGCCGGTGTCCGGCGTGCCGGGGTGCGATGAGGGCGGAGTGGGGGAATGTGAGCTGAGTGAACCGATGGGAGCGGAGCGCAGGTTGCTGGCTGCGTCCGCCAGCACTGGCCAGCCTGCGAGGGCGGCCATCTCGATGATTTTCGCGGCGGTTTCCGGGGGGAGGTCGCTCGGTCCCACTGCTAATAGACCTCGCTCGCAACTCTGGATGATGGCGGCCAACTCCTCGACTTCGGAGGGGATGGCTGCGGCGGGCGGCACAGAGCGGCGGCTGCTCGACTTGGAGGATGCGCCAACGTGAGCGCCGCCGGGCGCGCCGATCTGAAACGATGCGCCGCCGGAGGTAGACGGAGGAACTGCGGCGGAGGCCGCTTGATGAACTGCGTCGCCGGGAAGAATGCCGCATCCGGAGGCAGATCCGGAGGCAGATGAAGGCGATTGCGGGTTCTGTGTCTTGGAGCTCTCGTGTGCGGCGGAGGTCGTCGGGAAGGGCCGCCGGGGGTCGGGCGGCCTATGAGTTTTTAGCGGTTCCCTAGTTTCGACCCGCGACCGAGGCTCGAGCGGCTCCCTGAACGGGAAGTTCAGGTGGACGGGTCCTGGGCGTCCGCCGGACGCCTCGGCGAAGGCTCGCCCCGCCGCGTAACGAGCGTGGGCCGCAGGGGCGTCCCCCGCCACCGGAAGATCGGCGAACCACCTGACATGGCTTCCGTAGAGGCGTATCTGATCGATGGTTTGACCTGCGCCTCGGTCTCTAAGTTCTGGAGGGCGGTCGGCGGTCAGGATCAGCAGAGGTACGCCGTCGCAGCAAGCCTCCACCACGGCGGGAAGGTAGTTGGCGGCGGCGCTGCCGGAGGTGCAGATCAGCGCCGCGGCGACGCGTGTCTGCTTGGCTAAGCCGAGGGCAAAGAAGCCGCCGGAGCGTTCGTCGTGATGCATCAGAATCTGCAGACCGGCGGAGTGCGCAGAGAGCACCAGCGCGGCGGAGCGCGACCCGGGCGAGCAGATCACATGCTTAAGCCCGTTGAGCGCCAGTTCTTTGAAGAACTCCAGGCAGTAGTCATAGACGGGGTCTTGGCTGCGGTCTTGGAAGGAGACGTGGGGAGAGTCTTGGAGCGTATTCCGGAGTGTGGACACGCCGCCGGCGGCACCCTCAGTACCCCCAGTACCTTCACCAGCCGCCCCGGACGCCCCAGTCGCTGGGGTGTGATTCCCCTGTGCTGTGGGTTCGCAGCAACCGGCGGACGAAGGGAATTCAGGCGCAGCAGGCACAGGCAAGACCGACTCGGCTCTCGGCTTTCGGCTCGGCTCTCTGATCTCGTCTCTTGTCAACTGGTCGGGTCGAGCACGGAGAGCATCGCCCCCAACTTTGTGTGGGTCTCGGCCAGTTCAGCCTCCGGAGTGGAGTTGGCCATCACGCCCGCCCCTGCGAAAACGGCCATTTCCTTCGAGTCCTCCCGCAGCAATCCGCAGCGCAGCGACAGGGCGATCTCGCCGTTGCCACGCAAGTCGCAGTAGCCCAGTGGGGAAGCGAACCATCCCCGTTCTAAGTTTTCTTTGGAGCGTAGAAAGTCCAGGGCGGGTGCTGTCGGCGACCCCCCAACGGCGGGAGTGGGGTGAAGGAGGGCAGCCAACCTCCAGAGTTCGCCCGGAGGAGTTTCGCCCTTCCCTCGCAGGGACGTGTACAGGTGGTGGATGCCCGGCAGCGAGTTGACGGCGGGCTGACCTGGAGGCTCGTCGAACGACACGCCGGCTGAACGAAGCCGGGAGTAGAGGTGTTCCACCACTGCGGCGTGTTCGGAGCGTTCCTTGGGGTTGGCGAGTAGTTCTGCCGCCAAAAGGTCGTCGGCTGTCCTTTCGGGGTTGCGAGGGCGCGAACCTGCGAGAGCGGCGGTCTTTATGACCCCGTCCTCCGTGCGCAGCAGCAACTCCGGGGTGGAGCCCAGGAAGGTGCTTGTGCCCCTGCCGACGGCGAAGGTGACGGCGGTTTCAAAGCGCTCCGATAGGCGGACGAGCAACTCGCGCACCAAGGGGGGGCGAACCCCGTCGCACAACTGAACTGAGGCGCGGCGAGCGGCTACTACCTTGTCGAGATTTCCGGCAGCTAGTTCCCCGAGGGCGGTGCGGACGAGACGCCGGTAGGACTCCTCAAGTTCCGATGAGGCGGCGAGTTTGCCGGACACGCCCACGCGTCGTTTAGCAAGTTCGCCCGCAGCCTCCAGCAGGGCGCGTGCTTCGGCCTCAGCCTCGGAGAGTTCGTGGGGGAGGCCGCTGGAGAGGTCGTCGGAGAGGCTGTTACCTGTGCACTCCTCCCGCAGCGTCAGGTACCAGCGGAACCCGTCTCCGCGGTCAATGCCGAGGATTTTCGGCAGTACTAGACAACTCTCGGGGAAGTCCCGCCAGTCGCCCTGGTAGTAGTCCTGGTCGCCCTGGTCGTCCTGGCAGTTTTCTTGACAGTCTCTGGGGGTGGAAGCGTAGAAGCCGAATCCTCCATAGAGCCAGGGAGCGGTCTTTGGCGGGCGGGACGCATCGGGTGCTGCCCCCGGGGTTGGGAGCAGGGTTGACGCCAGATCTGACACTAGGGCTGGGGTCAGGGCTTCGACGGCTTGGCGGAAGGTTGATTCGAAGTGAGCCGGGGTGGGAGGACGCCACTCCTGAGTCGCTCCGATACCTACGAGCGTGAGATTCATCCGGGGCTGCATCCACAGGAAGCGTCGCCGACGACCGGCGGCGGCGAACACCGCCGCAGCGTCTGGCGAGGCGTCAAGGCCGCTCAGTTCGAAGCAGGCGTAGCGGGGGAAATCTGGGCGGGGCGAACGTGGGGAGCGGGAAGAACTTGAACGGGGGGAATCTGAACGAGGGGAACCTGGGCGGGGCGGAGATTCGCAGGACAGAGATTTGTCTGCATGCGCCCCGGCGGGCGCCTGAATGGGGCTATTCACGTTTGGGGAGCGGAATTGGGAACTGGCGCGGGCGCGGAGATCTGGGCGCGCTCGCCGATCTGGCGGAGCAGGGTGAGGTGGAAGTGGCTGGAGATCAGCCGAAGGACGTGCGGAAGAATGCGCTGCGTCAGGGCGGCGAGTTGTTCTCGTTCCTCCTCACGGATAACCATTTCTTCTCCAGGCAGTTCCTCTCGTTCCTCTCGTCCGTCTTCCCCTCCTTCCCGTCCATGCTCAGATTCGACCTCGGATTCGTTCTCATCTCCGTCCTCGGGAGGGATCGCTTGGCGATAGACGTCGATGGGGATTTCCAATTGAGCGTTGCGGCGTGTTCCCACGTCCGCAGAAGGGATCGCTTGGCGAAAGACGTCGATGGCTTCGGAGATTGTGTTTTCGGTGTGCTCGGCGTAGCGGAGGGCAAGATCGATCAGGGCGTTTTGGTCGATTCCTTCCTCGAGCAGTGCTGCGGACGCCCGGAGCATTTCGAGCGCCAGTCGAGGGTATGAGTCGCCGCTTTCCCTGGCTGCTTCCCCGACCGGTTCCCCAACAGGTTCCTCGACTGATTCCTTAACTGGTTCTCCTACCGGCCCCCTAATTGGCCCCCCGACCGGCCCCCCGACTGGGTGGAGAAGTCCGAATTCAACGGCCAGATCCACCAGTTCGGGCGAAAGTCCTGACTCTTCAATCAGTTCTTCTCTAGTGACGGTCTCCCCGCCCTCGGTACGTTCGATGAGGATGGCGGCCAGGGGATCGTCTCCGGACAGGACGGAGCCGATTTGGCTCAGAGAAAAGCCCAGATCGACTAGGCGGCGAATTTCGCGCAGGCGGAGCAGGTGATGCTCTTCGTAGAGCCCGATGCGGCCTTGACGGCTCGGCGGGGGCAGGAGGCCAAGGCGCTGGTAATAGCGGATGGTTGCGACGTTCAGTTCAGAGGTGATCGCCAACTCTTCAACCCGGTAGCCCATGAGGGCACTATACAAGTTTACGAGAGTTTTGTGAGAGTATTTTCTATGAGAGTCAGAGCTATGACTATTTTGAGTGTTGTCCTAAGGCGGGCAGAGACTTCAAAAAGCAGTTCATTGGGCAGTTCAAGTCGGAGATGGCCGCGTGTTTGTCCCGAGGCGGGCAGAGAACCTGACTCGTCTATGTCTTCTGTTCTATGTCTTCTGTCACCCCGTCTAGATGTTGTGAGGCTTATCCCGGGGGGAGGAGGGCGGACAGTCCAATTCAGCTGCTCGTTTGTCGTCGGGGTCATGTCCAGATGTTGTGAGGTTGATCTCGAGGTAGGCAGAGAACTCCTAAGCGACTACCCCAAAACAACTAGACAAGGGGCGAATAAGGCTAAAGTTCTAAGGGAAGTCTCCTAGCTCCTAAGGCAATCAGGTCGTGGCCTGCCCGTGGGTCTCCGGCACAGCAGTCAAGCCAGCCAAGCGGTTACCCTCCGTCGGGTCGCAGACACGAGAAGCCGACCAATTCGAGGAAACCAGATCCTGAACGAAACGCCCAACTTGTCCAACGATGTTGCTCTGAGCATTCATCGGAAGCACGCTCCAAGCATGCGCCGGAGTTCGCTGCTCTCCCTGGCCGTTCTGTCCGTGCTCGCCTCGGCTGTCGGCGTCATCGGCGCGCCCGCCTCGCCAGTGAGTTCGCAGGAAAGCATCTCCGAAGCGAGGGAAGACCTAGACAGGGTCAAAGAGGAAAAACTCCGGCTCCAGGCGCGGATTGATCTAATTGACGCCGAGGACATAGACGTCCTGGCGGCGCTGAACGCTGCAGAGGAGCTAGTCGACCGTCAGGAGTCCAAGGTGGCGGCCGTCCAGCAAGAACTCCGCACCACGACCGCTCGGATGCGGCAGAAAGAGATTGCCCAGGATTGGGCGATCAAGGACATAGCGGACATCCGCAACGAAGCCAAAGAGTTGGCGGTGGAGTCTTACCTGCGCAACGAGGCGCAAAACGTGGAGGCTCTGCTGGGCACCGAGGACATCACGCAGGGTCTCAGAAGGCTGGCCTTGTTGAACATCGTTCAGTCGAACACCAACGATCTAGTGGACCAGGTGCGCCTCAAGGAAGACGAGCATTCCGAAGCCGCCCTGGAACTCTCAGAGGCCTTGCAGGAAGTGCAGCAACTGGAGGCGGAACTCAACGCAGAGTTGGCTGTCTTGGAGGCGCAGCGCAAGGAGCGGCTGCTCATCAAGGTGGAACTGGACGTGCGCCGGCGCGGCCTGCAGAGGGAGTATGCAAACTGGGATCAGGAAGCTCGCAAACTCGAGAACTTCATCCGCCAGGAGATATACGAAGAGGAGCTGCGCAAGCAGCAGGAGGAACTGAGGAGGAGAGCAGAAGAACTGGGGGTGCTTGCAACGGCGGAAACCGCCGCCCTGGGCTTTCTCTGGCCTACGGCGGGATACGTGTCGTCCGGTTACGGCAGCAGGCTGCACCCGATACTGGGCATCGTCAGACTCCATGCAGGGATAGACCTCGGCAGCGTCCTGGGTCAGGGTATTTACGCGAGCAAGTCGGGAGTGGTCATCCGCGCTGAGTGGGTGGGTGGATACGGAAACACCGTGGTCATAGATCACGGAGGAGGTTTCTCTACCCTCTACGGCCACCTGCATGCCTACAGCACCAAGACGGGAGATTTCGTGCAGGCCGGCCAAGAGGTCGGGAAACTCGGTTCTACGGGTCTTTCCACCGGCCCGCACCTGCATTTTGAGATACGGGTCAACGGAACGGCGGAAGATCCGCTTAAGTACCTGCCTTGACGTTCCTGTTACAAGGGGGAGCTGCAGGGCGGCTAGGAGTCAGCGGGGGCAGGCGGTTTGGCTTAGGCGGGGGCAGGCGAGGTCAGCGGTTGGTGGCAGACGGAGTTAGGCGGGGTCAGCGGTTGGTGGTCTGGCGGGTCTGGCAATGGCCCCCGAGCATAAGGGTCAAGCATGCGCGTTAAGCGTGCGGAGCGGCGCCCCTTGGCGGAGTCGCAGTCGGGGTCGCAACCGCAGGAGCCGCAGGAAACCGCAGGAATCCGCAAGAAGTCATAGCAGATGAGCACTTATTCCAGCACCGCCCTGCTGACCGACCAGTACGAACTGACGATGATGGATGCCGCCCTGCGGTCAGGGGCGGCGGACCTCCCTGCCACCTTTGAGGTGTTCTGTAGGCGGCTGCCGCCCGGGCGGCGCTTCGGTGTGGTGGCAGGCACGGGCAGGCTTCTGGATGAGGTTGAGAGGTTTCGTTTCGGCGAAGACGAGCTTGAGTTTCTGGAGCGCATGGACATCGTCTCCGCGCCCGCCCTCCAGAAACTGGCGGACTACGCCTTCAGCGGCAGCATCTCCGGCTATAGAGAAGGTGAGATATTCCTTCCGGGTTCGCCCATACTGACCGTCTCGAGTACCTTCGCCGAGGCCGTGCTGCTTGAGACCTTGGCTCTCTCGGTTCTTAACTACGACTCTTCTGTGGCAGCAGCCGCGGCGCGCATGAAGATCGCTGCCGGTGACCGCACCCTGCTAGAAGGCGGCGGACGCCGCGCCCATGAGCGAGCCGCCCCAGTCGCCGCCAGGGCCGCCTATATCTGCGGTTTCGACGCCACTTCCAATCTGGAGGCCGGACGCCTCTTCGGAGTGCCCACGGGAGGCACTATCGGCCACGCCTTCATTCTGGCGCACTCTTCGGAGGAGGAGGCCATGAGCGCCCAGTTCGACTTGCTGGGCGCGAACAGCACCTACTTGGTGGACACCTACGACACCTCAGCAGGAGTGCGGCTGGCAGTGAACTCAGCAGGCGCAGAACTCGCTGCGATCCGCATCGACTCTGGCGACCTCGCCGCTGAGACCCTCCGGGCGCGGGCTCTGCTGGATGAGATGGGGGCGGCCCAGACCCGAATAGTGCTGTCGGGCGACCTCACCGAGTTTGATATAGCCGCCACGGCGGACATACCCGCCGACGGCTACCTCGTGGGCACGGAATTGGTGGTCGGCGCGGGTGCGCCCACCGCAGGACTCGTTTACAAGCTCGTGGAGATAGACGGCCGGCCGGTACATAAGCACTCGATGGCCAAGTCGTGGAGACCTGGACGCAAGCGAGCATTTCGAGCCCTGGACGAGGAGGGGAGGGCCGCCTCGGAGGTGCTGGCGCTCAACGCAGCGCCGCCTCCCGAACGCTCCCGTCCGCTGCAGGTTGAGTTCATGGAAGGGGGGAGGTTGCTTAACGGGGGGCAGGCCAAGGGGCATGACGGAGGGCAGGCTGGGGGACGGGCCGGGGTGCAGGACAAGGGACATGAGGGAGGACGGGCAGGGGGTCAGGCCGGACCCGCCGGGATGGAGGCGGGGGAGCAGGCCGGACCTGCCGGGGCGGGGGCGGTGAGGGCCGCCCGTGAACACCATCGGAAGGTGCTTGCGGAGTTGCCCCTGCGTGCGCTGGAACTCACTCCCGGCGATCCGTGTCTGGAGGTCAGGGTAGAATCTGGGCGGTGGGTGGCCGAGAGTGGGCCGGGAGGCGGCGGTGAGTTGGCAGTGAGCGGGCTGAGCGGGCTGGAGGCGAGTTGGCAGTAAAGAAAACCTCAGCAAGTAAACCTGGGTCGCCGAAACCGAGGGCAGACAAACCAGGGGCGCTCAAACCGGAAGCGCCCACTTCTCGGCGGGCGTTAGTGATCGTGGACGTGCAGAACGACTTCTGCGACATTCCGGGGGCAGCTTTGCCCGTTTCGGGAGGGGCGGCTCTGGCCGGACGCATCACCGAGTTCATGCGCTCCGCCTCCGAGGAGTACGCAGCGATCGCCGCCACGCGTGACTGGCACGTGGAGGCGGGAGACCACTTTTCAGAGGAACCGGATTTTGAGAAGAGTTGGCCGCCTCACTGCCGGGCGGAAACCCCCGGAGCTGAGTTCCACCCCGACCTCGACATGGACTTCGTGGAGGTCGTCTTTTCTAAGGGAAGGTACTCGGCCGCCTACTCGGGTTTTGAAGGTCAAAGCGACGACGGCGTGACGCTGGCGGAATGGGCGGAGAGCTTGGATGTCGAATCCATTGATGTGGCGGGCATCGCCACCGACCACTGCGTTCGGGCGACCGTCTTAGACGCAGCGGCTCACGGGCTGAAACCCCGTCTGCTCCTCGACTTTTGCGCTGGGGTGTCCCCGGCCTCGACGCAGGCAGCCCTTGAGGAGATGTCAAAAGTGGCTGAGTTCGTCCGTTTCAGAGAGTGGGCGGAGCGCTAGCGGATCTTGCGCGCCGCGCTCAGGAAGGAACACAACTCCACCAAACCCCTCAGCAGGTCGCCGGCGGTCTGCAGGGGAGCTTTTTCCTCGCCCGGGACTTCGGGGTTGCGCAGTCGCGGTTCGCGCACGGCGAAACGCAGGCGGTGTTCGATCACGCTCATCAGCAACAGCGGGTGCTGCGAGAGGTCGGGGAGGTGTTCAAGGACTTCGGTGAGAGCGCCCGAGTCGTAGAGCCTCACGGGGGAATCGAAGTCCTGACGCCGGGAGCCGGTCAGCAGGCCGGCGAGGTGATGCATCAAACGTGCGTACCCCGAGCGTCTGTCGCCGGTCACGATTCGAGCGCCTGCCTCGTAGTTCTCGATCAGGCTGGATATGTCGCTGCGGCTGAGCCGCACCTTTCCGGCTAACAGCAGCACGAGATCTGTCCCGGACATCAGGGCTTCGGAGCAGGCGGTCTTGACGTCCCAGCGTTTCCCAGGAGGTGGAGGGAGGATGGTGTGCGTCTTGGTGAACGCCCCCACGGCGTCTTCAAGGATGGAAAGCTCGCCCTCCTCGGGCGTCTCGCATATTACGACGACCAGGCTGCGCCGCGCTTTGATCTGAGGCATGCCGCTTGACGCTAGCGCCGGGAATATCCGCTGTGGCCGTCCGCTGCTCGGTCGGTACTCTGCGGCGCTCCGCTGTTAGTTTTGTTGTCAGGCTCGCCGGCCTTGTCGCCGGTTCTCTTGTCTGCTCTGCTGTCTTCGCTGTCTCCGTCGTCTAGCCCTTTGTCGACTCCTTCGTCTAGTCCCTCTAGAAGGTGTCCTAGGCGGTCGCGTTTAGTGGTCAGGTAGCGGAGGTTCTCCGGGTTGGGCTGGGTTTGCAGCGGTATTCGTTCGACGACTGAAATTCCGTGCTCCAGCAGTCCGGACACTTTGTCGAGATTGTTGGTCAGAAGACGAACTGAGCGGATTCCCAGGTCGGTCAGGATCGCCGTCGCCAGGGCGTAGTTGCGCCCGTCTGCAGGCAGGCCCAGCCTCAGGTTGGCGTCAACAGTGTCGGCTCCTTCGTCCTGAAGGGCGTATGCCTTGAACTTTCTAGACAGACCCACGCCGCGGCCTTCGTGTGAACGCAGGTAGAGGAGCACGCCTTCGCCTTCTTCCGCTATGAGGCGCAGGGATGCCCGCAGTTGCTCGCCGCAGTCGCAGCGCAGGGAGCCGAGCAGGTCTCCAGTGGCGCACTCTGAATGGATGCGCACCAGGGCGGGGCCGTTGGAGGCGGGGTCGCCTAAAACGCAGGCCATGTGCTCTGTCGGCAGTTCGGTTGGCTGCGTGTTTGGCTGCGTGTTTGGCTGCGTGTTTGGTTGATTAGTTGGCTGCGCGTCCTCATCCCACTCGGTGGATCGGGGGGTTCTTTCCCTCGGAGAGCCTTCTCCCCCAGAGTTTCTCTCCGGGGTGCCTTCCCCTGGATCATCTCCTCCCGGGGTTCTTTCCCCCCCGGTGCCTCCCCCAGGGGCGCTGCGGTATGAGCAGACACGGAACTCCCCGTGGGGCGTTGGAACTCGGGCTGAGGCGAGGCGCTCGGGACTGGGGAGTGTGCTCAAGAGGTCGGTCTGTGCTGTCTTGCGGAGGTCGCTTTTGTGCATGGTTCTGCGCATAATCTGTGCCCGTGTGAGTCTGTGCGTGAGGTTTGTGCTGTGGGGTGTCTGAGGCTGCTTGGCAAGTTTCGGGTGGTCGTTAAGCCTGTTTGCAAACTGTCTGTCAAACCTGTTCGCCAACCTGCCTGGAACTTGTGCCTGGAACTTGTCTATATACCTGCCCGTACGGTACAGCGGCAGGGTACAGCGCCTAGAGGTCGCCCGACGCAGCCTGGCTCGGGACGACGATGCCCTAATGGCATAGAGTCAAGGCAGTGTTCGGGACGACAGAAGCGAAAGTAGATCTCTACAGCGACACCCAGACCAAGCCAACCTCGGCGATGCGGCGGGAGATCGCCGAGGCCGAAGTGGGTGACGAGCAGCAGGACAGAGACCCCACGGTCAACCGCCTCCGCGCTCGAGTGGCCGAAGCGTTGGGACATGAGGACGCCTTGTTCTTCCCGACGGGGACGATGTGCAATCTCGCGGCCGTGGCTGCGCATACCAACCACGGCGACAGCATCGTGACCGACCACCTCAGCCACATAGTCCGTTCCGAGACGGGCGGCGCCGCTGCGGTCTCTGGCGTGATCACTGACCTGTTACCGGGCGTGAGAGGCCAGTTCAATGCGAGTGATCTCCGCAAGGCGCTTGCACCCGGGCACGTCTATCGTCCGTCTCCCCGTCTGGTCTGCCTGGAGCAGACGCACAACTTCGGGGGCGGCGCCGTCTGGCCGCTGCAGCGCTATAGAGAGATGGCGGAGATCGCCCGAGAGCATTCCGTGCCCGTACACACCGACGGGGCGCGCCTGTTCAACGCCGTGGTGGCCACCGGCACCGACCCGGGCGTCTGGGGCGAGGTCGTGGACAGCATCTGGGTGGATTTCACGAAGGGCCTGGGGGCGCCCTTTGGTGCGGTTCTTGCGGGGTCTCGTGAGTTCATCGCCGAGGCCAGGATGCACAAGCACCGCCATGGGGGGGCGATGCGTCAAGCCGGGATGGCGGCGGCGGCGTGCCTATATGCCCTGGATCACCACGTGGAAAGGCTTGCCGATGATCACCTCAACGCCGTCCGCCTGGCCGAAGGTCTCGGGGCGCTGGGTCTGGAGATATCTCCGGTAGAGACGAACATGGTCTGGATTGACGTTTCGTCAACTTCCCTGGGAGCTGCGGATTTTTTGGAGCGCCTAGCCGTCTGGGGAGTCAGGATGAGCAGGGTGGCCGACGAGGTGCGGGCGGTCACACATCTAGATATTTCCGCTGACGACGTGGATACGGCCGTCGCCGCCGTGGGGAAGGTGCTGGATTCGCTTTCCTGAATTTGAGGCGTCCGGGGAGACGGGCTGCGTCCTGCTTCCGTTTGCGGCGCACCTGGTGCGCAGGGAGTGGGCGCCGAAGGTGGTTTCTCCTTCCTACGACGGGCTGTCGCCAGCGCAGAGGCGGCGGATTCTGGCCGACAATCCCTACCTGTTCGCAAACGCGATCCTTTCCGCGGACGTAACCGGCGACCGCTACAACCCGGATGAGTTGGCTGAGAAGAACCGGCGAGCCGTCAAGCGCCTTCTGGCTGCCGGTGCTTTTGCGCCCCCGAGCGGGCGGTCGCTGTTCGTCTACCGGCTGGAGGGTTACGGACACCGTCAGACGGGGTTGGTCGGTCTCCTGCCACTTTGCCTCTATCGCATCGGAAGGCTGCGCGCCCACGAGAACACCAGGGCGGAGCGCCAGGAACTGCTGCAGCGGCACCTGAGCAGGGTCGGGGTCCAATCCAGCCCCATAGGGATATTTCACAGAGCCTTGCCGGAGATTGAGGAGATCTTGAGCGAGACGACCGAGACGCAGCCGATACTGGCTTTCAGTGACATACACGATGTGAGGCAGAAGATCTGGAGGGTTTGCGACGCAGCGCTCGTAGGACGCCTGAACGACGCCCTGGCCGGCGAGAACCTCTATCTGACCGACGGACATCACCGCCTGGGAGCTGCCCTGGCACACAGCGACTCTGAGGGCAAAGCCTCCGAGAGCGCTGACTTAGAGCGCAAAGTCTCCGAGCGGAAACAACGGCGTGCGGGAACTTCGATGTCCGACGGGGCATCAGGCGGAGAGCCCGAGGGTGCGTCCGGGGGCTTGGGAAGGGCTCGGGGGGAGTCTTCGGTTTCTCCGGATTCCAGCTTCGAGCCGTCCGGATCCGGTTTCTCCGGCGGTTATCCCTCCAGCGATTTCATTTTGGCGGCCTTGTTCTCAGAGAAGGAGATACGAGCGATGGGATTCCATCGGATCGTGAGGCTGCCCGACGGCTGCAGTCACGAGCGTCTAGCGGAGCACCTGCGGGCGCTGGGGAGTTTGTCGCCGGCCAGCGGCGGAGCGATCCAGCCGCCGGAGAGCGGACGCTTTGGCGTATTCCTCGGCGGGAGGTGGTATCGGTTCACTCCGCACAAGGCCTCGTATCAGGCCTCGTATCAGGCGTCCTGCCAGGCGTCCGAAGGACTCGACGTTACCTGGCTGCAGGAGGTGGTCTTGCAGGGAATTCTGGGGATGGACGCAAAGGAGATAGGGGAGCGGGTGGAGTTTCTTCCCGGACGGCCGCCCATGCCCCATCAGACGGGCGAGGCTGCGGAGGAGCCGCTGAAGGTTCTGGAGCGACGCTGCGAGAAACAGGGCGGAGTGGGGTTCGCCCTGCATCCGGTTCCCTTGTCGGTTCTGAAGAGACTTTGCGACGACGGGGATTTGATGCCTCCCAAGTCCACTTTTTTTCATCCCAAGCCGCGTTCCGGGGTGTTCATGCGGTTTCTTCGCCACCCTCCGGGGGAGGATGACCTCGACGCCAAAAGTTCCGGAGATTCCGAAGGAATTTGACGGGGAACTGACGGCAATCTGACGGGAATCTGGCAGCAAGAATCTGGCAGCAATTTGACGGGAGTCCCCAGGGTGAGCGGCAAAAGCGCAGCGGACTCAACGGAGACCAACTCGAGGAAGACGCCCTTGAAGAAAACCGCAGGGAGCGCCCGAACCGAATCTCGTCTAGCGGATGACCCATATCGCCGGAGTTCCCTGAACCCTCCTTCCCTCAGGGGCTGGAGCCACCTTCTGGCCGCCCCCTTCGCTGTGGCGGGGTTCGTCTACCTGCTGGTGCGCGCTCCGGAGGGCGGGCAGAGGACAGTGCTTGCCCTCTACGGCTGGTCGCTGCTGCAGATGTTTGTGGCGAGCGCAGTTTTTCACCGCGGGCGCTGGAGTGACACCGGTTGGCTGATCATGCGAAAGATCGACCATCTGGCCATTTTCTTTCTCATAGCCGGAAGCAACGCCGCCATCATCGGGTTGGGGGCGCAAGGATCTGTGCGGGTGTGGGTGCCCGCATTGGCGCTGGGTCTGATCGCAGTGGGGATTGTCCTCCGCCTCTTCGTTTCTTATCCGCCCTTCGGGCTCATGAACGGCGTCTTTCTGGCGGTTGGAGGCGTGGGGCTGTTCGCCTTGCCTAGTCTGACGAGGAATCTCGGCCCCTTAGCGGCCGTCCTGATAGTGGTTGGTGTGATTTTCTACGGGGCAGGGGCGCTGTGTCTAGGAGCGCGGTTCCCGTACCCGCAAGCGAAAACTTTCGGCTATCACGAGGTGTGGCACCTGAACGTGATCGGCGCAGCGGCCTGTCATTACTGCGTGGTGGCGTTCTGGATACTCCCCGCCTTGTGATGCCTGCAGAGCAGGCGAGTGCGAGCGAGAGTGAACGGAAGCAGACAGCGCAGACAAACATGCCCTCAGTCGGAGTAGGTCCGCACGGACTGCCGTGGCCAGACGATCCTCGTCTGGACCCCGAACTATTGAAGGAAGGCGACCGTCGGAACGTCATAGACCGCTACCGCTACTGGCGGCACGAAGCCATCGTGGAGGACTTAGAGGGCAGGCGCCACCCCTTCCACGTCGCTATTGAGAACTGGCGGCATGACCTCAACATCGGCGCAGCGGTGCGGAACGCCAACGCCTTCGGCGCTCAGGCGGTTCATATAGTCGGGCGGAAGCGCTGGAACCGTCGCGGCGCCATGGTGACCGACCGCTACCAGAAGATTCATCATCACGAGAGGGTTGCTGATCTGAAGACCTGGGCGGAGGGGGAGGGTCTGGAGACGATCGGAATTGACAATCTCCCCGGGGCGGTCGCATTGGAAACGCACGGACTGCCGTTGCGCTGCTTGCTCTTCTTCGGTCAGGAAGGGCCGGGATTGTCGCCCGAAGCCGTGGATGTCTGCGATTCGATGCGATGTATAGCCCAGTTCGGCTCTACCCGCTCGATCAACGCCGGCGTAGCCAGCGGAATCGCCATGTACACCTGGGTGTTGAGGCACGTGTTCGGGCACGTGTTCACTGAGACTGGAGCAGAGGCTCAGCCGCAGCAGGAGGATCCTCCTGCCCGAAGCGTCTGAGGTAGTAGCCTCATCACAGCGGAACGGCTGCTGATATCTGCAGCAGATATTGCGGCCGGTATTACTGCTGATATTGCAGCCGCTGGCTAAGAAAGGAAGTTGAATATGAAAGAGTTCTGGGAGTTCTTGAAGCGTCTCCTCGGAGGGCTTTGGAAGCTTTTGAAAACAGTCCTGAAATTAGTAGGCAAAATTCTCGGAAAAGTGTTCACCCTGCTTGGAAAACTCCTGGGCAGAAGCTCCAAGAAAAAAGAGTCGAAAGAAGACTAAGCAGACTAAGCAGAGGGAACTGAGGGAACTAGAAGAAGGGAGCTAAATAAGGGGAACTGAGGGAGCTAGTCGGAAAGAACTAGACAGAGGGCGCTAGGTAAAAAGGGGGCAGGGCAAAAGGGGGCAGGGGTAAAAGGGGACGAAAAGGCGCGGGCGAGGGAAATCTAGCCGGATGTGAAACTGGCGGCCAGAAGGAGCGCTGCTAGAGCGGAGAGAGACGCCAGAGAGGCGAAAATCGCACGCTCGGGCGCCCGCTTGGCTCTGCCGTGCAGCCAGGCCCCGACCCCCGAAAGAGCCACCAAGATGAGCTTCGCGAAGAAGCCCACCCTCCATCCCAGGGTGGTTTCGCCCCAGTCCCTTGCGACGGCTTCTATGTTCCAAAGGCCGGTGATTATTGCCAGAGCGTAGAAGGGCCAAGCGACCCTGCTGAAGCGTCGTGCGATTTTTTGAGTCACGCTCGGTTCGCCTTCGGGGACGCTCACCTGTGCACTGACTTTGCGGACCAACGGGATCAGCCCCGCCACCACGATCTGTCCGCCTACCCACACCGAAACACTCAGAAGGTGGAGGAAAGTTCGCAGGGCGTCCACATCAAAAGCAAAACTTCGGCTCATTGGTACGCTCCTTCTACGCGTTCAGTGCGCCCCGAGTCGGTGGCAGAATCGGTGTGATCCGGGGATGCTGCGACGATAGCTGATTCGGGGTGATTCGAGACAATGTTCAAGAAACTGTAGGGTAATCCCTCTGATAGTTATTCCGACTTAAAGATTTCAAGGGAGGACGGAAACTTATGGAACGATCCAGGGAAAGCTACATGGAGGAGATTCTTCTCGAGGCGGAGAAGTTCGCCTGCCTGATCTCCCCGGAGCACCTGACCGCAGCGGTACCGGGTTGCCCGGACTGGAACCTGGAACGTCTAGTAGATCATATGGTAAAAGTGTATTCGTCCGTGGTCAAGAAGATCATGAAAAGAGGGTTTTATAAGAGGGGTTTCGATGCTTCGCAGTATCTTCGGAGAGTCGAGAAGATCGAGTGCAAAGAGGAGGCAGCCGAATGCTTCATCAAGGCTCTGGGAGATCTGCTGGAGCAGTTGGAGTTCCTGTACCCCGATGACAAAATCCAGGTTTGGGGGAGAGACCGGCCAGGCAGTTTCTATCACCGTCGCATGGCGCACGAGACCGCCATCCACCGCTGGGACGCTCAGTCGGCGATCGGAGACCCAGCAGGATTCAATGGCGACTTCGCCGCGGACGGCGTGGATGAGATGTTTGACGTGCTTATTCCCATGATGCAGGAAAGGCAAGGCGTTGCCAGACCGGAAGGCAGCTTGCACCTGCACCGCACTGACGGGGAGGGGGAATGGATGTGCCGGATAGAGGACGACCGTCTTTGCGTGAAGAGAGAACACGGGCGTGCTGATGCTGCTGTGCGGGGAACCGCCGAGCAGTTGATCCTCGCGCTGTGGGAGCGCATCGAGCTTGACGAACTCGAGGTTTTTGGCGACAGGGAGGTCGCCGAAGCTTGGATGGCTGTCAGCCCCTGAATTCGGCGTACGAACCGCCTTCAGCAGGGATATTCAAGAAGAGCCTTCAACAGCAGAGTGGAGAAGTGCGAGTGCCCGCGGGCATGAATTCCGCGGGCATGAATCATCCGGAGGGCGAGGAGCCGCAACCGGATTGCGAAACGTCGGAGGTGTTCAGCCGACCGCTTGAAGACGCCGACGACCTGATCCTGCCTTGGTGGGTTGGCTACGACGCCTTGCTCTCGGTCGTTGCCTTCCTCGTCTTCAACAGATGGGTCAGTCTGACGGTGGCGATCATCGCCACCACAGTGATCGGCGCGGCTGGGGCTGCCCTAAGGGCTCGGATGGGGGTTGCCATCGGGGTGCTGCTGCCGCTGGTCATCGCTGCGGTTCTGGTGAGGGGTGTGGTTGGGATCATCGCCGATAACGAGGACGTTTATTTCGGAATCGGCATCTTCTATAAGTACTGCATAGCGCTGGGGGTGGCTCTTTCAGTCCCCTTGAAATGGCGGTTTGTGGACATCTCCCTTCGGAGGACCCTGGGCATAAACGATGAGGTCTGTCACTTGCCCGAGTTCCGAAAGCCGGTAGACAGGACGCTCATTGTGTTCGGCTTGATACTCGCCGGTTCCGCTACTTTTGATATCTGGTTGCTGGGTCAGACGTCAGCCAACTCCTACGTGCTGATCCGGCTGCTCATCAACTGGCCCCTATACGTGCTTGTGGTGGCCTGCGGGCTGTACTTCCTGGCTAAGAGTCTTGCGCGTGTCCCGGGATATCCCGGGATGCTCAGCCTGCTGGAGGCGCAAGCCTTAAGGAAGCGCGCTCGTCAGCGCCCCCCCGAAGTGGGTAATCCTTGAGTTCGAATAGCTCGAACGCTGTCATTGTGGTGCGAGACCTCACTAAGAACTATGGCGAAGTCCCCGCTGTGCGGGGAATTTCCTTTGAAGTCGCCGCCGGGGAGGTGTTCGCCCTGCTGGGGCCGAACGGGGCGGGCAAGTCGACCACCGTGGAAATCATGGAAGGTCACCGCGAGCCCAGCGGGGGAGAGGTGAGGGTTTTAGGCTTCAACCCTTCTCAGCGCCGCCGTGAGTTCCGCGAGCGGATCGGCGTAGTGCCTCAGGAGACTTGGCAGGGCGGGGAACTGACGGTCGGCGACACCTTGTCTTTTACCGGCGTCGCATACCCGCGGCGACTTGCTGTCGGCAAGGTTCTGGAGTTGGTAGGGCTGGCGGACAAGCGCAAGCGGCGAATCAAGTCCCTTTCCGGGGGGGAGCGCCGCCGGCTGGAGTTGGCGGTTGCCTTGATAGGGGATCCCGACCTGATCTTCCTGGATGAGCCGACCACCGGTTTCGATCCGGCGGCCCGTCGACGCGCCTGGGAGACGGTGGACGGGCTTCGCGACCTGGGCAAGACCATCCTGCTCACCACCCATTACATGGAGGAGGCCCAGTATTTGGCGGATCGGATAGCGATACTCAGCGCGGGGAAGATAGCAGCCTCTGGTTCGCTTGAATCTCTCCTGGAAAAACAGCGTCCGACGCTGAACTTCAGGCTGTCGGAGGGCTTTGACCCAGGAGAACTTCCCGAACGCCTGAGGGAGGGGCTCGACCCAGCAAGCAACCACGTGGAAGTGTTTCTGGAACGCCCCACCGCCGATCTTGCGGAGATCACCGGATGGGCTGCCGGCCGAGGTCTGGAACTGGAAGACCTGAGCGTAAAGAATCCGAGTTTGGAGGAGATGTACCTGTCGCTGGTTGGCGAGGAAAGCCCCCTGGAGCAATGAGCGCGGAAACTGCCGAGACAATCAGCCCAGCCGAGAATCCAGCAGAGAGTCCGCCTGAGAGTTCAGCCGAAGGTTCCAGCCGGGAGGGGGGCGAGTTGGTAGGCAGGCCGAGCAATCTGCGTCTGGTGTGGACGTGGCTGTGCGTCTATCAGATCAACATCTGGCGAACGCCGGTAGCGGCCTTCTTCACCCTGGCCTTCCCGCTCATGATGTTCGTGCTGCTGGCGTCGCTGATAGACGGCGAGGTGGATGTCGGGGGGGTGCAGGTTCCCCTGGCGCAGTTCTACGCCGTGGGCATAGGCAGCTTCGCTGCCGCCACAGCCACTTACACCAACCTTTGCATCGGCCTGGCCATACAGAGGGATGAAGGGTTCCTCAAACGAATCCGCTCTACCCCGACTCCCAGTTGGGCGTATCTGACAGGGACCGTGATTTCGAGCGTACTGCTCGCCTTTGTGGCGTTCGTGTTGATGATCTTCGTGGGGGTATTGGCCTTCGGCGTCTCGCTCCCGACGGCTGCGCAGTTTCCGGTGGGGTTGGTCGTCTTCTTCTTCGGCACGACGACCTTCGCAGCCATGGGCCTGGGCATGTGTTCGGTGGCCCCTAGCGGCTCCGCGGCGCCCGCCCTGGCGAACGCCACGATCCTTCCGATGGCGTTCGTCTCCGACGTTTTCCTGCCCATGGATGCCGCTCCCGCTTGGTTGAGGATCATCGGCGACATCACCCCGCTCAAGCCGTTCGTGAGCATGCTTTCTAAGTCTTTGAACCCGGCCTTAGCCTCGGTCGCCTGGAATTGGACGGAGGTGGTGGTCATGGCTTCCTGGTTGCTCGGAGCGACGGTGGTGGCCAGCCGATTTTTCCGCTGGCTGCCTCCGACCGGGAGCAGGAAGGTCTTAAAGGGCCGGGGTCGCCGCCCCAAACTGGGCTAGGGGCTGGGGGCTAGGGGGCTGGGGGCTAGGGGGCTAGTCCTGATCAAAGCCCAACTCCAAGCCCAACTTTCTGAGTTCGGCTAAGTCTGCGCAGGTATCCACGTCCCAGGCCAGGTCGGGGTCGCGCACGACCTTCAGATTCAATCCCAGACGGCGCGCTTCAGCGCAGTGCTTTGAGAAAGAGGCTGGTCCATATGAGAATTGAAACTCTCTGGCATACGACGGCAGGCAGAGCACGTTCGTCCCGTCTTCAGATCGGTCTCCCACGGCGGTGACCCCGTCGAAGCCTGCGAGGTGACCGAATCCTGCAGCCCGGGGCAAATCCCCGTGGGAGACGATCACCTCCTCATAGCCCAGGCCGCCGAGGTGGAGGAAACCGCTTGACACTGCGCCGTTCAACCCTCTCCCTGGGCGCCAGATGACCTCGGCGCCTTGGCGCTCCGCCCAAGCCGCCACCTCCTCGTCGTCGCAAACCACCCAAACCCCCATGGGAGAGGCGCTCTCAATGACGCGGGCGGCGAGACGCCGGACTAAGGCGCTGCGGGCGTCTGGGCTGAGTTCCTTCGCTAGGCGCAGCTTGGCTTGTCTGAAAGCCTTGAGAGGAACGAGCACTGCTGCGCCTTCGGCACGCACTACGTGCGAGTTTACTGAAGGCTCGGGATCGGGGGAGCGGAGGTGGCGGGAGGCCGGGGGGCAGCCGCTCTCGCTGTCGCCTTTCTCACTAATGCTCATTTATGCTTTGCCCATGAATTCTCAGCCCCGAGGGGGGCCTTGGCGATCCTCCTCACGAGACAGGCCGTCGCCTGGCGCCCCTCCGATGGCGGGAGTTCGGGTTCTGGACATCTCCACCGCCTTGGCATCGCCGATGGCGTCGGGCATCCTGGCCGATCAGGGGGCGGACGTCATCAAGCTCGAACCTCCCGCACCGGGGGACGTGATCCGTCACATCGGGCCGGCCGTAGGAGGGATATCGGGCTTGTATCAGATGGCCAACCGATCCAAGCGGGCGGCTACGGTCGATTTTCGCGCCGAAGAAGGGCACAGGCTCGTTCTGACTCTGACGAAGGAGGCGGATCTCGTCTTTATGAACTTCCGTCCGAGCGTGGCGAAACGCTTGCGGTTGCGCCCGGAAGATCTGCGGGAGGTCAACCCCGAGGTCATCGTGATCTGGGTTACCGGATTCGGGCTGGACGGGCCGTACGCTTCCCGTCCTGCTTACGACGGCATCATTCAAGCTATGTCCGGATTTGCGGCGCTCGAAGCCGAGGAGGAGACGGGCAGGCCGCACAACCTTCGTCACACCGTCTCCGACAAACTGGCCGCTCTCTACGCCGTTCAAGCGGCCACTGCGGCCTTGCTGGCACGCGAGCGGGGAGCCGGGGGGCAGACGGTTGAGGTCTCAATGCTGGAGGTTTCAGCAGCCTTTCTGTGGATGGATGCGGCGGGCAGGGAGACTCTGCTGGACTACGAGGGGTCGCAGCGCTCCGACCCGGGGGCGCACGTGAAACCCCTGCCGACCTCGGACGGATGGATATACATCGTGGCGCTCACCGACGGGCAGTTCGCCGCTCTGTGTCACTCCCTCGGGGTGCCGCTGGGGGAGGAAATCTCCACGATGGGCGGCAGACATCGAAACAAGAAGGCGGCAGGGGAAGCGTGGAGAGAGATCCGACGACGCCTCGCTGAGATGTCCACCGACGACGCCCGCCGCATCCTTGATGCCGGCGACGTGCCGAACAGCCCTGCGGTGCCGCTTCGGAATCTGCCTGAAGACCCGCAGTTGGCACAGCGGGGCTTCTTTCTGGAAACAGACGACCCCACCGCAGGGCGAATGCGGCAAGCGGGTCTTCCTGTGCGCTTCCACGGCACGCCAGCCGTCCTTGGGGTGAGTGCTCCGCCCCCAGGACGCGACACCGAGGAGATCCTGTCTGAGATGGACGGCTTCGACCCTGAGGCGCTGCGACTCGCCGGGGTGGTCGGCTGAACTTGGCGTTCCCCGAATCTGCCGGCGGGGAGCACTCCGGTGCTTGCTTAGCGGTCGCTCCGCCTTCCTTAGATTCGCTGCTGGGAGGCCGACTGGAGGGCTGTCTGGGATGCAGCAAGGGGAGTCCGAGGCGGCAGACGAGGCACGGGGCGGGCTGAGGCTAACCTGCCGGACATGAGCAAAGTGGCCGTCTTGGGCGGAGGTTCGTGGGGCACGACCATGGCTTCGCTCATCGCGACCAAAGCTGCGGTACACATCTGGTGCAGGCGCTCAGCAGTGGCGAAGGAGATCAACAGGTACGCAACGAATCGGGAGTACTTGGAGGGTTTTGATCTCAATCCTCGGATCAAGGCCTCTTCCAACCTTGCCTCAATTCTGGAGAGGGCAGACGTTGTGGCGGTGGCTGTTCCCTCTCATGTGTTCCGCAGCGTGATGCGCCGGGCCGCGGGTCGTCTTCCTGCGGGCGTTCCGGTGGTGAGTCTGGCCAAGGGACTCGAACCATCTACCCACAGGCGCATGACGGAGATCGTCCTAGAGGAGTCCCCTGGACGTCAGGCGGGAGTCCTGACCGGGCCGAATCTGGCGCGGGAGGTGCTGGCAGGAGAATCGGCGGCCGCCGTTCTGGCGATGAGAGATTCCGAGATTGCTGAGAAGATCAGACCTCTGTTCTCTACAGAGGACTTTCGGGTTTACTTGACCGACGACGTGGTGGGCTGCGAGTTGGCCGGAGCCTTGAAGAACGTGGTGGCCCTGGCGGTGGGAATGGCGGATGGACTAGGTGTCTCAGACAACACCCGGGCCGCGCTCATCACCCGAGGGCTGGAGGAACTGACTCGACTGGGTGTAGCGATGGGAGGGAATCCCTCCACCTTCGCAGGACTGGCAGGGATGGGAGACCTGCTGGCCACCTGTCTTAGCCCGCAGAGCCGCAACCACTATGTGGGCGTGCAGCTTGGACGCGGGCGCAGCCTCAGGGAGATACTCGACTCCATGCGTCAAGTAGCGGAGGGGCCGGGAACCACCGGAGCGGTGCTGGAAATGGCAGCCGAGCACGACGTCTACGTCCCGATCGCCACCGAACTGCAGGCGGTGCTGGACGGACAACGCAGCCCGGAGGTGGCCTATCGGCATCTCTGGGGTGAACTGGCCGCCCAGGAGTGGGGTAAATAGGTGGGGCTCGTGGGGTTCAGGCCGGCTCGCTCGGAGGCGGAACTCCCCGATAGGCGGCGGAGGCGGCGGGAGGCTCTGTTGTCTGCCCTGCCAAGGAGTTGAGATCTGCTTTAGGGGTTTGATTGGGGTTTGCGACGTCCGCTAATGTCGTCTGAGGCGTGCGTCGCCCGTTGAGATCTGGTTTAGGGGTTTGATTGGGGTCTGCGCTTAGAGGTCTGCGCAGCCTCCGGCGGGGGTCAGGTGCTCCATGAATGCCCAGGAGCGTCGGTGGATGGCGGTAGGCCCCCAGGCGGCCAGGGCAGCCCGATGACGGGGGCACGGGTAACCCTTGTTGTGAGCGAAGTCGAACTGCGGGTAGTGGTCGGCTTCGGAGGCCATCAGGTCATCGCGCCATACTTTGGCTAATACTGAGGCGGCTGCCACCGACAGGCAGGCGGCGTCTCCTCCTACGACTGTGTGTGCTCCGTCGCCCACGAAATCCCACCTGCCGTCCACGATCGCTCGGTCGTAACCCCCTTCTAGGGAGTCCAGGGCGCGCTCAGCCGCCAGCCGTTGCGCTTCTGTCATTCCCAAGCTGTCGCATTCGGCGGGACTTGCGCTTCCGACTGCCCAACCGCGGGCGGTCGAGCAAATGAGGGGAGAGAGCCGCTCTCGTTCTTTAGGGCTGAGTTGCTTGGAGTCGTCTACGCCTTCAGGCAGCGCAGCGGCGGTTTCAGCGTCGATGGATACGACCCCGACCACCAGCGGCCCGGCCCAAGCCCCTCTGCCCACTTCGTCGAGACCTGCGACCACTCGCGCCCCCCGATTCCAGAGAAGCATCTCCACCTGCAGGTCGGGCTTGTCCGGGTCTTCGCGGCCCGAGGCGCTTTCGGGTGGGAACTGGAGCGGCATCAACGAAGGTTATTTGTCGAGCGCCCTCTCAAGCGCCGGCGGTGATACCAGCGAGGATGTTTGAAGCGCCTTGCGCAGTTGCACCTGGAGCGCCTCTCGGCGCGGCGCCCGAGCGTCTCGCGCCGCTGAGACCACAGTGGGATTGTAATGTGCGGTGTCGCGTGACGATGGATGTTTAAGCGAATAGTTGGTTTCGGTTATGCTGTTTTCCGTGGGGCAGCCGGTGACCGTCATTCAAAAACCTTCTTCGCGCCCAGGTATTTTCCGATTCGAACTCAACCGCTCACTCACCGGGATGGGGCATGAGTACTACGAGTCCCCGCCGGAGGAGGTTTATGATCGCCCCCCCGACGTTCTTGCCCGCCGTCTTTTTGAGAAATTCGAGATCGACAGCATCCACGTGCACTCCAACGTCGTCACCCTTGAGCTCAGTAAAGGGGCGTTCGGGAGCGGTATCAAGGAGTTCATAGAGGAGCTTTTTATTTATTACGGGGCTGAAACGGAACAGGCTGAAACGGAGCAGGCTGCCCCCCAAGAGTCGGCCGGGTAGTCAGCGGTCTGGGAAGAACTCACGGAGAGAACCGGACGATGACAGAATCGGATCTTGAGAACTCTGCGGGGTCGGAGGAGAAACCTGATCTGAAACAACTTAAAGAAGATACCGAGCACTGGCTCATTAGGCAGGGTCTGCCGCACCTCGTGGAGAATTTTAGGTCTTCGCGCGACATAATCACCAGCGCCACCCCCGCCTTTATCGTGGTCTTCTTCATCGAAATATTTTTTCTAGAGTTCGATCTGCTCTTTACCGACAGATACCACGGCGGAATTCAGTTTGCGATCTTGGTAGGCAGCGCCGCGACATTGCTTCTCGTCATCATGGGAGTAAACAAACTGCGAGGTCGCAGGCTGCTTCAACTTCCCGAACGATTGGGCTTTTTGGAGTTAGGGGTGTTCCTTCTGCTTCCTTCCATACTTGCCGGCGTTGACCGCGGATTCCTGTGGTCTTTCTTCTGGGTATTGCTGCTGAACTTGGTGCTCTCCGTCGTGCTGTATCTGTTTGCCAGCTATGCCGTGATTCCCATGCTGCGCTGGGGGTTGACCTTTATGTTTCGCCAGTTGCGCCAGGTGCTGATGCTCACCGCCCGCTCGCTGCCTCTGCTGCTGCTCATCAGTTTCTTCGTTTTTCTCAACGCCGAGATGTGGCAAGTGGCGAATGACTTCAAAATCGGCCATTACTTGGCGATCATCGGCCTCATCTTGGGTGTGGGCTTTTTGTTTTTTAGTTTCAGCATTCCGAGTGAAGCGCGTTCCTTGTGGGGTTTCGATAGCTGGGAAGATGTGGTCTCACAGGCTTCCAAGAGCGGTGCGCCTCTGGTTTCCTATCCCTCGTTCTTAGAAGAATCTGCGAAGGACGAAGACTGGCAACCCGAAGATTTTACGTCTATCCGGAGGGCCGCAAAATTCAATTTGGAGATGCTGTTGTTCTTCAGCGCCTTCGTCAGAGTGATAATCGTGGGCTGTTCCATCGGGGTGTTCTTTATGGTCGTCGGGTTGTTGGCCGTGGGCGACGACACGATCATTCAGTGGACGACGAACACCACGGTCGATGAACTCGACATCCTTTTGAGATTCTCATTCTTGGGTGACGAGGTCATAGTGACGAAGGAACTTCTGTTTACGTCCGGTTTGATATCGGCGCTTTCCTGTTTGCAGTTCGCTCTGGTTTCAATAACCAACGACCTCTACAAACAGCAGTTTTTCCAAGACATCGCTGACGAGGTCAGGATGGCTCTGGCGGTGCGAGAACTCTACATCCGACGCTTGAGTCACTGATCTTCGCCCGGCGGTACACATGTTCGCTTGGTTGCGGGGTGGTATCCCCTGTGTTTTTCCGTTTGGTAAGGAGACCCACCGAGATTCGAGCCCTGCGGGTTTCCGCCGTCGGTGCCGGTGGCCGAGTTCCTGAGCGCCCTCGCTAGGCGCTTCGGGCGTCTGCCTCAGCCCGGAGAACAAGAAACCGAGACAGGGTTTCCCTGGTGGAGATACGCTCTGATCGGTCTGTTTGCGGGTTTCCTGTCGGGAATGTTCGGGGTCGGCGGCGGGATCCTTATGGTGCCCGGCTTGGTCTATTTCGCGGATCTTCCTCAGCGCCGGGCCCACGGCACGTCGCTGGCGGCGACTGTCCTCTTCGCCTCCGCTGGAGTGGCTGTCTACGCCCTGGAAGGCCGGATCAACCTGCCGTACGCCCTGATTATCCTTGCAGGTTCGCTCCTCGGCGTGGTGGCCGGGACGAGGCTGCTGCAGAGCATGTCTACGCAAGGTATGCAGGTCGCTTTCGCCATCCTTCTTGGCGCAGCCGCCGTACGTTTTCTGATCGGAATCCCCGAAGGCTTCGAATCGATCGGTCTGGGGGCCGCGAGCGTGTCTGCTTTGGTACTGCTGGGAGTCGGGGTCGGTATGGTGGCAGGGCTGCTAGGCATAGGCGGCGGAATCCTGATCGTCCCCGCCCTGGTGTTGTTCTTTGAGACGACGGAACTAGTCGCGAAAGGTACGTCTCTGCTCGTCGTACTGGTCACTGCTGCGGTCGGAAGCGCTAGAAACTGGGGGTACCGCAATATGGACGTCAGAGGGGCTCTCATAACGGGCTGCGCCGGCGCGTTTTCTGCCTTCGGAGGTGCTGTGCTGGCGGGAGTCGTATCCCGGAGGCTCTCGAGCGTGTTCATCTCAGTTCTGATGATTATCGTCGGCGTTCGTTTCCTTCTGAGCGCCGTCCGAACCAGGGGGGAGGGGGAAGCCAGGGGGAGGGGGGAAGCATCGGCAGGACGGCATCCCAAGCAGACTCGGTCGGGTGATCTGTGACGCTCAAAGAGCGGCAAAGAGTGGAGACATCCAGCCTGCACGCTCCTCCCACTGATATCCCCGCTCCCCCTCGGTGACAAAGAGCGAAAAGCGGTAAAGCGTGGCAAAGAGCGGCACGAGTGACAAGGGTTGAGACAACCACCCTGATAAGAACAAGCACCCAAGCGCCTGCTGGCAGCAGAGAAATGCGAGTTCGCAGGCCCGCAGCCGTAGGATTAAGGCGGTGAAGGCAATCGTTGTCACCTCTCCCGGCGGCCCCGAGGTGCTTCAGCCCCAAGAAGTTCCCTCCCCCGATCCCGGGCCGGAAGAACTGCTCGTGGACGTGGTTGCGACTGCAGTGAATCGAGCCGACGTCCTGCTGAGAAAAGGGATGTATGGCTCTGCAGAGACGAAGGCGGAAATACCCGGTCTGGAGTTCTCCGGACGCGTGTCCGCAGCAGGGCGGAGAGTGCGGGAGTTCGGCGTCGGAGATTTCGTAATGGGGTTGGTCGCTGGGGGCGGCTACGCCCAGCGCCTGGTGGTCCATGAGCGGGTTGCTATGCGCATCCCCCGCGGTATGTCACCGACCGACGCCGCAGCCATCCCAGAAGTCTGGATAACCGCCTTTGACGCCCTGGTCTGCCAAGGCGGGCTGACTTCGGGACGGACTGCGCTCGTCCATGGGGGAGGTTCCGGGGTGGGAACGGCTGCCATCGGGTTGGTCAAGGCGCTGGGGGGAAGCGTGGTTTGCACTTCTTCTGCTGGCAAGGTGGAACGCTGCCTTGGTCTGGGAGCCGACTTGGCGCTGGACTACGCTGACGGCAGTTTCGTGGAGGAAGTAGAGCGCTTTACTTCTGGGCGGGGGGTGGATGTGGTGCTCGACGTGCTAGGCGGGAAATACCTCAAAGACAATCTGGCTGCGGTAAGAGTTGGCGGGCGAATCCTGCAGGTGGGTCTGTTGAGCGGCAGCAAGGCGGACATACCCCTCGGGAAGCTTCTTACGAAGCGCGTGCATCTCATAGGAACGGCTTTGCTCTCACGCCCCATAGAGGAAAAGATCACCCTCAGCCGCCGATTTGCCGAGGAAGTCCTGCCGTTATTCGACGAGGGACGCCTGCGTCCCGTTATCGATCGCCGCTACTCCCTCTGGGAGGCTGCCGAAGCCCACCGCTACATGGAGTCGAACGCCAATTTCGGCAAGATTCTTCTTGAGGTCTCCGAGTAGGTGTCAAGTGTCTGAGAACAAGAAGGCTAGATTGGATGATTGGATGCGTCTTTGTTGCGAGCGTCGAGTTGCCTAACGCCCGATGCTTCTCCTTGCCTTTGGGTGCTGGCTTTGGGTGTCTTGACAGCGAGTAGAACTGGCAGGTAAGCGGGGTGGTAAGCCGTCTAGGGGAGAATTTCTATGGAATGCGGCAAAATATCCCGAATGGCGCGCACATATACTATACTTAATTGTTATGCCTAAATCATCCATTGAAAAAGAGTGGTTGAGTTCAGGGAAAGCAGCGGCGCTTCTCAGCGTCAGTTCACGAACCCTGTACAGATTCATCGACGAAGGCCTGTTGCCCGGATACCGATTCGGCAGGGTCATTCGAATCAAACTCCGCGACCTTGAGGAGTTCATCGACACATGCCGCATCGTCCCAGGGACGCTCAAGCACCTCTACCCTGATCCCAAGCAGGATCCACCGCCCGCGCCCGCAGACGATACACCCGAAGACAGGAAATCTTTCTAAACCCGCTCAAGCACCTCTACCCCGATCTCAAGCAGGCTCCTAGGTATCCCGGATTTGTACAGCTTTGAACCGCTTTGAAAAGCATGGAGAGCGCACGGAGACCGAACCAACCAAATGAAGAGATCCGCAGACGGATGAGTTTCTACTTGTGAGTCAGCCAGCATCGGCTTGGCTGACGGTCTCCGGCGCCCATCTGCTCCCCGACCTGTTGGGGCCGAAAGATTGCCATCTGCGCCTGTTAGAAGCAGCATTCCCCGGCTCGGACATACACGTGCGGGGGAACGTCGTGAAGGTTTCCGGGGGTGAGGCTTCCAGCGTCGTCAGGGTGATGGAAGAACTGATGCACCTGCTAGAGGAAGGGCAGCCGGTGGATTCCCGCAGGGTGATTCACATTATCGATATGGTGGCGGCCAACGAAGATCCTAAGGAGGTGTTGGGGCATGAGGTGCTGCGACGCTCCGCCGGGGCTTCGGTTCGTCCGCGTTCGAGAGGTCAGAGGCTCTATGCGGACGCCATCCGCTCCAACGTCGTCACCTTTTCCATCGGGCCGGCAGGTACCGGAAAGAGTTGGCTGGCGGTAGCGGCCGGCATCAATGCACTGCGGGAGCGTGAGGTGGATCGGATCATCCTGACTCGCCCTGCGGTGGAGGCTGGCGAGAACCTCGGTTTCCTGCCAGGCGACCTCACGGCCAAGGTAGACCCTTATCTGCGCCCCCTTTACGACGCCCTCTACGACATGCTGGGGTTGCAGGAAGCCCAACGCATGTTCGAGAAGGAGCAGGTGGAGGTGGCGCCGCTGGCGTTCATGCGCGGGCGCACACTCAACCGCAGTTTCATTATTTTAGACGAAGCCCAGAACACCACCCCCCAACAGATGAAGATGTTTCTCACTCGGATCGGTTTCGGCTCACGTGCGGTGGTAACCGGAGACGTGACCCAGGTGGACGTGGGGGGAGGGCGCAGCGGGCTTCTCGGACTGGAAAGCCTGCTAGGCGGCATTGAAGGCGTGAGTTTCGTGCATCTGAGCAGCAGAGACGTGGTTCGTCATTCAATAGTCGCCGACATCGTGAACGCCTACGACAAGGCCGACGCTGACGGCGGCGCCGACTAGCCTTGCGTTCGTTGAAGCATTCCACGAGCGTCGGGAGCGTCCCTTGAGCGAAGAGGAATCCCCCGCAGCGGACGAGCCTCCGAGACCGACTTCGCTCCGTCGAAGCGTCAGAGTTGCTTCGGTGAGCGTAGAAGTCTCAGACGAACGCGGCAGCTCCAGAGACGTCCTGCCGCTCGACTTGCTTCATTGGGGGCGGACGGCTGGGAGGGTGGCGGTAGCGGAAGGGGTAGATGGAGAAGCTGAGTTGGGTTTGAGTTTTCTAGACGAAGAAGACATGTCCTCCTTGGCGGGCAGATGTATGGGTGACCCGAGTTCCACTGACGTCCTGGCGTTTCCGGTGGACTTCGCAGAGAATTCCCCGCAGGCTGGTCAGGAAGGTCAGGCTGGTCAGGCCGCCGCAGGGAAGGGGCTGTCCGCCTCGAGGTGGGCGTTGCCCCCGGCCTTGATAGGCGACGTGGTGGTCTGCCCGGAGGTGGCTGCCCGAGGGGCCGCTCCGGGTGCTCCGGGCAGCCGGAGCTTGACGGAGGAGTTGACGATGCTGGTGATACACGGGGTGCTTCACCTGCTTGGCTACGACCACGCCGAATTCAAGGAGGCGGCGCTGATGGAGGAGAGGACAGAATCCCTGTTGAAGGAGTTGAACTCTCAGTGAGCGTCCCAGCGAACCTCCCGCAGAGACGGAGGATCGGGCCGCTTCGGCGGCCCCCTCATTGAAGCTTGCCTAGGCAGCGAAACGCCCCCCCTGGCTTTGGGGGTGGGCGTCCTCGCAGCGTGTCCGGCTGCGAGTTGAAGAGCAGACAACACTAGGAGACACAAATGGATACAACGTACGTACTCGAATCGCTCGACCTGCCATCGGGGGTTCGCATAGAATGCTGCCCCATGGAAGGGCGGGGGATCATGCTGCGTTCCGAAGCCGCCCCCCGAGACGTCGAGATCACCCACGACCCCGACAACCCCCTAAGGGCACACGCCATGGACTCGATGCCGCACCTGCGGCGGGGGTAGCGATGACCCCCCAGGAGCGGCGGCGCATCAAAGCCGCCCGCCAACGAGTCCGGGATCGCAACAGGAGCGAGGCCGCCCTAGTCCCATGGTGGGGGCATCTAGGCAGCGCCCTTACAGGCCTCGGGGTGCTGATCCTGATTGGGCGGTATTGGATCGCAGCCGCATTCCTGCTGCTCTCCGGCATATCCCTCATGTGCGGAGGCTGGGCCGAAGCCCGCAAAGTCAAGCGAGAGTTGGACGGCGAGCAATGAGTGCGGTGATAGCGGCGGTGCTGCTCCTGTTGTCCGCCTGTATCTTCAGCCCGACCGATGAGGAGCGCATGCGGGCCGCCGCCCCAGAGTATTTTGCATGCGCCGCCGAGAATGTTATGGCGTACGCCTTCGCAGGCTATCCGGCGGAGGATCTGATCCGCTACTGCGCCCTTAAAGCCGGTATCGGCGACCTCGCTGAGGAGATGGTGCGTTCAGCGAACTCGCCGTCGGCTGAAGTGCGCCGGCAGATGCGCGAGTTCCAGCGGCAGGTCGATATTGACGCCGAGATGATGTGGAGATGAGGGGCTGGGAGACCCTGGGGCTGGCGGCCTCCGGGCTGCTGATCCTCGTTTCAGCCGTTCTGGCAGTGGCCGAGACCAGCCTTTCCCGGTTGAGCCGAGCCCGTTCCCGAGTCCTGGCGGAAGAGGAGGATTCCGAAGACACGCCTCTGGCGTGGCTGCTCAAGCACCGACGCGAGGTCTTCGCCTGGGTGCTGCTGTTGGCCTTGGCGTGTCAGTTGGGTGCTGCTTTTCTGATCGCCTGGTGGGTGTCGGATCGTTGGGGCGGAGCGGGGCTCTGGGTCGGTTTCGCTGTCCAGCTCTGCGTCTTTTACCTGCTGACGGAACTTTTTCCCAAGTCGTTCGCACGCTCCGATCCCGAGCGGGCGGTCCGCTGGCTGGCTCCGCTGCTGCGACCTCTCAAGGTGCTCGCTCCGGTGGGGCGGCTGCTGGCCAGGACGGGCATCGCTCGGAGGGGTTCGGAGAGGATCGAGTCGGTGTCGGAGGAGGACCTCTTGTCCGTGGCGTCGCAGGCGGCGGTCGACGCCAGCATTGAAGTCCAGGAACAGCAGATCATCGAGTCGGTCATCGCTTTCGGAGACAAAATCCTCAGGGAGGTCATGGTGCCCCGAACGGACATGGTCGTAGTGCGGAAATCCTTGGAGATTTCTAACGCCCTTGACCAGGCGCTCTTCAATGGCCTCACACGTCTCCCAGTTTACGAAGAGGGCATCGACGACATCCAGGGCGTCGTGCACGTGCGCGACCTGATGTCGGCCATACGTGAAGACCGAGGTTCACGCCCCGTGAGCGATGTGATGAGAGAGGCGCGCTTCGTCCCCGATACAAAGCGCTCGGCAGAACTCCTGCGGGAGATGCAGAGCGAGCACTACCACATGGTCGTGGCGATAGACGAATACGGCGGCACCGCAGGGCTCGCCACTCTCGAAGACCTGCTCGAGGAAGTCTTTGGGGAGATCAACGACGAATTCGACGTAGAAACACCCCTGGTGGAAGACCTCGGCGAGGGGAGTTTTCGGGTAAACGGGCGGGTGGGTCTGGAAGAACTCTCCGACCTGCTGGGCACCGAACTCCCCACTGGGCGTTGGCGAACTGTGGGTGGTCTCATCTTTACCCGGCTGGGAAGGGTGCCCCTAGAGGGGGAGAGCCTGAATGTGAACGGGCACCGTTTCGAGGTTGAGAGGGTGCTTCGGCGTCGCATAGCGCGGGTGCTGGTGACTCAGAGCGTCGAGGCCGCGGAACAGCTTGGCTGAGAGGGCGAAGATTACTGGGAAAGCCGCCAACGGCGCAGACAGCGGGGCAGACAGCGGGCAGGAGGAGTTTCGCTCAGGCTTCGCGGGTCTCCTAGGTCGCCCCAACGCCGGAAAATCGACTTTGCTGAACGCTCTCTGCGGGCGGAAGATCAGCATCGTCAGCGACAAGCCCCAGACCACGCGGCGAAGGGTCAGAGGCGTGCTCAACCGCCCGGGCGCTCAGATCGTTTTTGTGGACTCGCCTGGCGTCAACAAACCTCGCACTGCCTTGGGGCGGCGTCAGAACGCCGAGGCTGCGTCGGTGGCAGCCGACGTGGACGTCGCCTGCCTAGTAGTGGACGTCGCCGCTCCTTTCGGTCGGGGTGACCGTTTCGTGGCGTCCATGCTTCCGAAGGACTTAGTCGTAGTGGTGAGCAAGATTGACAAAGTCCCCCGCGGGGTTGTCCTAAGACAACTCGCCGCCGTATCCGCCCTGGACGCATACGCCTATTTCCCGGTTTCGGCCAGGACGGGCGAAGGCGTGGAGACTTTCGCCGAGTATCTGGCTGAGAGTATGCCGGCCGGGCCTCGCTACTACCCCGACGGGATGTTCACCGATCTCACACGGGAGGAGGAAGTGGCGGAGATGGTGCGTGAGCGTCTTTTGGAAGTGATGCGCGAGGAGTTGCCGTATTCCATCTCAACGCGGGTTACGGAGTGGAGATGGCCGTACATACGCTGCGAGATCATCACGGAGCGGGAGTCTCAGCGCGCCATCGTGATCGGAAAGAAGGGCGAGGTGCTAAAGAAGGTGGGGAGCGCAGTGGTGAAGGATCTGCCTCCCAAGGCGTTCTTGGATCTCCGCGTGAAGGTGGAAGCCAACTGGCAGAACTCCGAAGCAGCCGTGGAGCGTCTCTTTGAGTGAATGCCCTGTCGTCGGACTGTGACTAAACGCTTTCCCCTCAAGTGCCTAGCCATCTTCCTGGGTTACTTCGCTGTCCTAGTTCCAGGAACGGTGCTGCTGGCATATCACGTTAACTTCTGGTTCTTTTTGCTGCCCTGGGTGCTGGGGTTCGCCGGCCATCTAGTAGACGAGGTGTTTAATGGGCGCAAAAGGCGGCAAGTCCGAAAACAAACGGGTTACCTAGGCCCGTGAACACAAAATAATGGACGACGTCTGAGGTATAATTGTGGGGAAACTGGAGTATGAGTAGGGAGGTTAGGTATGACCGTTACAAATGCGACCGAATTACGTACCGTCTACCGTCCGCCTGCGCCCCGAGCAGCCCAGAAGGTTCTTGACCATCTAGACGTCCACTGCCGGAACTTCATAGCCCTATCCCCGTTCTGCGTTTTGAGTTCCGCAAATGCTGAAGGATGCGCCGACGCATCGCCCCGGGGCGACCCACCTGGGTTTGTGCATGTGCTCGACGAAAAGACGCTGATGCTTCCCGACCGACCGGGCAACAACCAGATCGATTCCCTTCAGAACATCGTTGAGAACCCTGGAGTCGGGTTGCTCTTCTTTGTACCGGGCATGAACGAAACGCTAAGAGTGAAGGGCAAGGCGGAGATCGTCGCGGACGCCGAAGCGTTGGAGCCCATGAGCATCAGACGCAGGGCGCCCCTCTCTGGGTTGCGAATCACGGTGGAAGAAGCCTTCCTGCATTGCGGGCGTGCGCTGGTGCGCTCTCGTCTCTGGGATGAGCAGGTGCAGATTGACCGCTCCGAATACCCCACATACGGAGAAGTCCTAGCCGACCAGATCTCGGGCGCCGATGCGGGGGAGATCGACGAGTCCGAAGACGAGGCCAACCGGGAGCGGCTCTACTGAGAGGCCAGCAAGAAAGGCAGCAAGAAAGGCAAGTTGCCTGCCTGCTTTCTTTGGGTGACGAGGTTCACCCGTTCGCTTCTGTTCAAGCGCTTCCCCTCAGGGGGTTTTCTGGCGAAGTCCACCTAGAAAATCCAGAACTTCGTTCTTCGTGATCGTCCGCTTGAAAGAGGGTACTTGTTCAAGTATTTCCTCTCGGTAGTTAGCCTTCGCCAGGCGAGGGTCCAAGATCGCCACCACGCCCTTGTCTTCGGAAGTGCGGATTAGGCGACCCGCCCCCTGTGCCAGCAGAAGAGCGCAGTGCGGCAGATCGACCAGCTTGAAAGCCTCGTCTCCTGCTCGGGTTCTGCGGGCGCGCAACAGCGGGTCGCTCATGTTCGGGAACGGCAGTTTGTCCAACACCACTAGCGAAAGGGAATGCCCGGGCACGTCCACCCCTTGCCAGAAGGACATCGTTGCGAACAGACACGCTTCTGGGTTCTCGCTGAACTCTCTCAGCAGTTCAACGGCTGAAGTTCCCTGCGAGGTCTCCTGTCGCAGGAGCGGCCAGCGCAGGCGGCCTTCCAACTTTTCGTAGACCACCTCCAGGACACGCCAACTCGTGAACAGAACCAGCGTGCGTCCCCCGGCTGCTTCGATCAGATCCGTTATCTCCTTGGCGAGCGCAGCGTTGCGCAAGTCGGAGTCGCGCTTCGGGTCGGGAAGGTGCGCCGCGCAGTAAAGCAGCCCTGCCCGCTGGTAATCGAAGGGGCTTCCCACGTCGAGGTATTCGTGTCCGACTTCACCCAAACCGAGATTCGCCGGCACCGATTCCGGCAGGGTGCCTGAGGTGAGTATCACGGTCGCGCTTTTGTAGAGATTGTCCGCTAGCAGTTCCGAAACGTCGAGGGGAGCGAGGCGGAGGCTGCGGGCGGTCTGCTCAATGAACACCACGTATCCGTCCGGTGGGTTGAGTATCCGGTTGATTTCCTCGCGCAACGTTCCGATGTTCACTATGGCGCGCTGGCGTTGCGCCTCCCCGCTTCGCTTGTCGGAGTCGGTGTCAAAGATGAGCTCCATCGTCTGGTTGTCCATGAGGCTCTGCTGGGCTTCCGTGAGACGCTCTCCCGCCAGCACCAGAGCTTCGGTGAGGTCGGGGGCGTCTTCGGGTTGGAGAGACTGCCCGGCGTGATCTTGGAGAAGTTCGGCGAGCCGTTCACCGGAGTTCCGCAAGGGTGTTCCGTCGCTGGATTTGAGTGCTTCGAGAGCCCGTGCGGCGTCTTCAAAGGAGGAGCGGTTCACGGAAGCGCCCGCGATATTGGAAACGACGTTGGCGAAGCCGTGGGCTTCATCAATTACGAAGACTTCGGGGATGGGGATTACCTCGCTCCCCATCAAGGAAGTCGCCAGCAGGGCTGCGTTCACGATCACCACGTCTGCCTTACGCGCCTGGCTGCGGGAGAGTTCCGTGAAACACTGCTCGCCGTGCCAGCAGCGAGACTTGCCTGGGCACTGTCGAGAGGAAACGCTGAAGCGTTCCCAGCCCTTACCGGGCATGGCGAGGGGCAACTCGCTTCTGTCGCCCGTGCGGGTGTTCTTGCTCCATTTGACGAACGCCTGGAGGTCGTCTTGCGACATGTAGTAGTCGTCCAGCGGAAGCTTGTTAGCGATCTCTTCCTCCAGGCGCTGCCGGCACAGGTAGTTGGAGCGCCCCTTGAGAACACTCCAACGCAGCGGACGGTCTTGCTTCTCGCCGAAGCAGGGGGGCAGGAGGTTGCTCAGAAAGGGAAGTTCCTTCTTGGTGAGTTGATCCTGCAGCGCCTTGGTGGCGGTTGCCACGACCGTCCGGCGCCCGGAGAGGACGGCTGGAATCAGATATGCCAGTGACTTGCCGGTGCCAGTGCCGGCCTTGACCGCCAGGTGTACGTTCTCGACTATGGCCCGGGCTACCGCAGCGGTCATTTCCTCCTGCTGGCTGCGGCGCTCCCCTTCATCGCCAAACGCATCCACGGCCTCTTTCAGGACTTTCAGGCTTTTGGTTTCGAGGTCGCAGGGAGGCGATTCCATCCCCTGAGCCTATGACCGCTGCCGGCGGTGTTGCGGAACACCGGTGCGTCCCGAGAACTGCCCCCGGCGTCTGCGTTGGCCGTCGGCCCGTACGTCTGCGTCGGCCCGTACTTCCCGTGCACCTTCCCCGTGCACTTTCCGTGTGCCTTCCCGTGTACCTTCCCCGTGCACCTCCCGTGCACCTTCCCCGTGTACTTTCCGTGTGCCTTCCCGTGCACCTTCCCCGTGTACTTTCCGTGTGCCTTCCCGTGTACCTTCCCCGTGCACTTCCCGTGTACCTCCCCGTGAGGAGGAGCGCCGTGGGTTATCTTGGATGTGAGATTGGGTGCACTCCTTCGCCCGGCTGCCTGAGCCCCGGCCATCCAGGGCCTCCGGTGGCATCCATCAATCTCAAATCCCAGCACATCCGCGCCCCGACTCCGGCGGAGGGCATTAACACATTCGCACTCTCATGAACGCAGACCTAATCCCGAATGTTCGCCCGGGCGCATGAGCTTGGAGCGCATCGACTTCTCCTCTGTCCCTCAGCACCTGGCGTGCGTCATGGACGGCAACGGACGCTGGGCTGCCACTCGCGGCCTTCCCCGCAGCAAAGGCCACGAAGCCGGCCTGGAGGCTCTCTTTGAAGCTGTGGAAGGTTCCCTGGCGCTGGGGCTGGGCTGGCTCACCGTCTTTGCTTTTTCCACCGAAAACTGGAGGCGTCCGGACGAAGAGGTGCGCTTCCTGCTCGACTTCAACAAGGACATCCTGCGCCGCCGCCGCAACGAGTTGCACGAGATGGGCGTTCGGCTGCGGTTCATCGGACGCAGAGATCGCAGGCTTTCCGGCACTCTCCTGAGAGAGATGGATTCAGCGGCCGAACTGACGGCCGACAATCAACGCCTCAAGCTCACGGTGGCTTTCAACTATGGAAGCCGCACCGAAATGACTGACGCCGTTCGCTCAATAATCGCTCAGGGATATAAGCCCGCCCAGGTCGACGAGGAGGTCATCGCCAGCCATCTCTACACGTCGGGCATGCCGGACGTTGACCTCTTAGTGCGCACCTCCGGCGAGCACAGGGTGTCCAACTTCCTGCTCTGGCAACTCGCTTATGCAGAACTGGTGTTCCTCGACGTCCTGTGGCCGGACTTCACGCGGGAACATCTTTTTGATGCGGTAGCCGAGTACCAGGTACGGAAGCGGCGCTTCGGAGGTCTAGAGCAGTGAGCGCTTCGGCGGCTCGCGCCGCAGGGATTCGCCCGTGAGCGTTCCCGAGTGGACAGGCCCCTATCAGGATCGAGCCGTGGTGCTGCGCAACTACCGGTTAGGGGAGGCCGACCGGATAGTGGTGATGCTGGGGGAGCAGCACGGACGTATCAGAGGAGTCGCCAAGGGGGCTCGACGCATGCGCAGCCGCTTTGGAGCGCGTCTGGAGCCCACTGCTCACGTGGACGTGCGCCTCTGGCGCGGCAGGGGCGACCTCGACACGATCACCTCCGCTCAGACGACCGACGCCGGCCGCTCCGCCCGTGAGAACCTGAGCGTTCGCGAGAACTTAATGCAACTCTCGCGGGCGATGGCGATGCTGGAAGCGGTCGAGCGGCTGGCTCTAGATCGCACCCCCAGCGAGGGGCTTTACGACCTGCTAGTACGCGGTCTGCGGTCTCTGTACACGCATCCCTCGGAGTTGAGCGTGGCTGCTTTTTTGTGGAAACTCGTCCAGTTAGAAGGGATAGCCCCCGACATGGAATGCTGCGGCGTCTGCGGGGAGGAGCACCGGCTGGTGGCCTTCGACTCGCAGGGGTCGGGGTTGACCTGCAGCCGTTGCCGGAACGCTGCCGCTTTGCGAAGCGAGACCCTTCGACTCATAGCAAACATCCTGGAGGGACGAACCTCCGTGGTGCTCGCCCAACCGCCCGGGAAGGCGGCCGAGGAATTCCAGCGGACGGCGGTTCGAATACTGGAACGACACGTCGAGCGCCGTCTCCGAGTCCCGGGCTTTATGGACAGCGTGTCTCATTCCGACGCTAGCCTGCCGTCCGATGCCTTCTCCAGTCCCTGAGCCAAGCGCGGATTCCCTCATCGACGCAACCGCCGAACCCCCCGAACCCCCCGCCATCCCCGCCGAGGAAGCCTCTCCCAGCGGGTTGAGCGAGAAGGTGAGGGAGGCCGTGGTGAACCTCTGCATGCGGCGCGGCTTTGTCTTTCAGTCAGCCGATATCTATGGCGGTTTTCGATCCGCCTACGACTACGGGCCTCTCGGCGTGCTTATGCTGCGCAACATCAAGGATGCCTGGTGGCAGGCCATGGTGCAGCGCCGTCACGAGGTGGTGGGGCTGGATGCGTCCATACTCTCCCCTCCCGCAGTGTGGGAGGCCTCCGGACATTTAGAGGGCTTCAACGATCCCTTGGTGGAATGTTCGGAGTGCGGGCGACGTCACCGTCCCGATCAACTTGTTCCCCCTAATCGCTGCAGTCATTGCGGCGCCACCGACACCCTAGGACAGCCCAGGCAGTTCAACCTTATGTTCCGTACCTCCGCCGGGCCGGTGGCCGACGCCGGATCGGAGGTCTATTTGCGTCCTGAGACCGCCCAGGGCATGTTCGTCAACTTCGCCAACGTGATGCGCTCCTGCCGTCTGCGCCCCCCTTTCGGCATCGCTCAGATCGGGAAGTCCTTCCGCAACGAGATCACCCCCGGCAACTTCATCTTCCGCACGCGTGAGTTCGAGCAGATGGAATTGGAGTACTTCGTCCCGCCCGCCGACGCCCGACGCTGGCACGAATACTGGTGCGCTGAACGGCTTCGCTGGTACTCCGATTTGGGGATCCCGTCGGAGATGCTGCGCCTGCGCCCACATGGCCCCGAAGAACTCAGCCACTACTCCGAAGCCACATCCGACGTGGAGTTCCTATACCCCTGGGGTTGGGGCGAACTTGAGGGTGTGGCGAACCGGACTGACTACGACTTGCGCGCCCACGCCGAGCATTCCGGCGAGCGCCTGGAGTACCGGGATCCAGCCACCGGTGAGCGTTATGTTCCGTACGTGGTAGAACCCGCCGCCGGGGCCGCCCGTGCGATGATGGCCTTTCTGCTGGCGGCCTACCACACCGAGGAAGTGCGCGGTGAGCCCAGGGTCGTGTTGCGCTTGCACAAGAGACTCTCTCCCTATCAGGCGGCGGTGCTTCCCCTCTCCAAAAAGGAGTCCTTGAGCGTGCGCGCCCGTGAAGTGCTGGAGATGCTCTCCGGGCACTGGATGGTGGACTTTGACGAGACCCAGTCCATCGGACGCCGCTACAGGCGCCAGGACGAACTGGGAACCCCTTATTGCGTGACGGTTGACTTCGATACTCTTGACGACGACGCTGTGACGGTCAGGGAACGAGATTCGATGCTCCAAGAACGCATTCGGGTGGCAGAGGTCGTGGACTACCTTTCTGAGCACCTCTCTTCCTGACGGCGTGGAGGAGCCCCACGGGCATTCCTCCCGATACCAGATCAACTCAGGCGAGCCAGAGGAGCCAGGCGAGCCAGAGGGAGCCAGGGGAGACAAGCGAGACAGGGGTGCAAGCGATGAAAGCGGTACAAGAGATACAGAGTGCAGGGGTGGACGAAGGATAGACCGGAGGGAGAATCCGGAGGGAGGATGCAGTGGCCTTCGCTTCAGAAGAAATACGTCGTGTCAGGGAAGCAACCGACATCCTCGCCCTCGTGCAGAACCATTCAGCGCTGCGCAGGGTGGGTCGGAGATGGGTAGGGCTCTGTCCGTTTCATCAAGAAAAGACCGCTTCTTTTTCGGTTAACGCAGAGGAGGGTCTCTACCACTGCTTCGGCTGCGGAGCCTCAGGCGACGTCCTCACATTCGTCCGTGAGACGGAGGGGCTGAATTTCCGTGAAAGCGTGGAGTTGCTCGCCGGGCGGGCGGGCATCACGCTCACCTATACGGCAGGCGATGAGCGGGTCGCCGGTCGCAGGAAGGTACTCAACGAAGCGCTTGAAAAGGCGGTGGCCTGGTATCACGAAAGGCTGCTGTCTCACCCCGGAGCGGCCCGGGCGCGCGGCTACCTGAGATCGAGGGGTATCGAAGGGGATCAGGTCAGGGAGTTCCGTCTGGGGTGGGCTCCTAACGAGTACGAGGCGCTGCGCCGATCCCTGAACACGCCAGAGGATGTGATGCTGGAAGCCGGCCTGCTTTACCGGAGCCAGAGAGGAAGCATCGGGGACACCTTCAGGGATCGCATATTGTTTCCGGTCTTTGACAATCGCGGCAACCCCGTGGGCTTTGGGGGCAGAGCCATGCCGGACGGACACCCCCCGAAATACAGGAACTCTCCCGAATCCGCCGTCTATTCCAAGAGCCGACTCCTCTACAACCTGCACCGCGCCAAGAAGGACATCGTCAGTTGCGATGAGGTGGTGGTCTGCGAGGGATATACGGACGTCCTAGGCCTTTTCGGAATAGGAGTCAGACACTGCGTGGCCACCTGCGGCACTGCACTCACCGAAGAGCACGTAAGGACGCTGCGCCGCTTCACGGAGCGCTTTGTCCTAGCTTTCGACGCAGACTCTGCGGGCGCTGCCGCCGCCGAGCGCATCTACCAGTGGGAGAAGAAGTATTCCCTGCAGGTGTACGTGGCGGAAATGCCCGAGGGCAAGGACCCCGACGACCTGGCGCGCAGCGACCCAGATGGCTTGCGGGAGGCGCTGGGTGAGCCCGCCGCCTTCTTGTCGTTCAGGTTGAACAGGGCGCTGGCAGGGCGGGATCTTGACACCCCGGAAGGTCGCACGCGCGCCGGAGGGGCGGCAGCGGCTGTGATCGCCGAGCACCCCGAGGAGATGGTACGCGATCAGTATTTGATGATCCTCTCCGACCGCCTCCAGATTCCTCCTAGGCAACTGAGGGCAATTCCGACCGAACGGGAAAACGAAAACCAAGGCCCGCAAGCCGCCCTGGAAGCCTCTCAAGAGGAGGTTGACGACTCCTCGCAGCACCCCTCAGAGGCAGGCATTGAACGTCAGGTGCTTGAACTCTGTGTGCATAATCCCGAACTAGTGCCCGAGTATGTTTCTGCTGGATTGTTCGCCGATCCGCGGCATCAGGAAGTTTTTAAAGCCCTGCGCAACACCGATTCCTTGGAGGAGGCTCTAGAGCGGCTTTCTCCCGCCGACAGCGGCGATACGCCAGAAAGCCGGCTGCTTGCGAATCTCGTCGTTTCAGAGCCAATCAACGTAAAAACGGCCGTAATCGGGCGTTTTGTTTTCGACGCTGCCGAAGCGGAGATTCAGCGTCTCCTGCTCCAGGCCCGAAAAACCGATGACCCGGATGTCCCGCGGCGCATGACGCAGGTGCAGATCGCCCGGGAGGAACTGCGTAAGGGTGACTGGGATTCTGCTGCGGCCGCCCGTCTAGCCGCTCTGCTGGCCGAAAGGGGTTGAGAGCCGGGGCAGTTCATAGCAGGGAGAGAGGAGGGAGAAGTGGGAGGAAGGCAACAGAGGGGGAGAGAACCTGTTTTCCCCACGGAGGTTGTCCGACTATCCTTAACCTCTAAATCCGTAATCCGTCGGTCCGGGGTAGCTCAATTGGCAGAGCAGCGGCCTGTTAAGCCGTTTGTTGTGGGTTCGAGTCCCACCCCCGGAGCCAAAGAAGCCGCAGTTCTGAGCCTTTCGCCGCCGTTGAGGCGTTCTGCGATTTTCGCTCCCTGATTTTCCCCCGTTTCCTCTCTCCTGCGGTAGTTTTGACGTGGGCTCGTAGCTCAGTGGTCAGAGCAGACGACTCATAATCGTTTGGTCGTGGGTTCGATCCCCACCGAGCCCACTGCCCGTCAGGCCGCTGCCGATGGATGGGCCGATGGAAGGGGGTGTTTGTGGTTTCTCTGTTGCCGGGGGCTCAGAGAACTCCGTCCGGCGGGGATTCGCTCAGCCAGGCAGGAGCCTGGTCGTGAAGGTAGCGGGTGACGTCTCTTACACGGGCGAACGTATTGTCGATGGGCTCGTGGTCTTCGTTCAATAAGCCCAGAGGTACGTCCACCCTGGCCTCTACGTTCACGGTGCGGTTCGCCTCGTCGGTGACCGAGGCGATCGTGTCCACCGCCCAGACGTGCAAGGGAAGTTCGGCGCCTCCGATGGCGGAGATGTCTGTGGCTAGTTGCAGCAGGTTAGGCCCGTTGGAAAGGGGAGGGAGTTTCCAGTTGAAGGTGAGGTTCATGTCGAAGCCTTGTATGGGCAACTCGTCATCCTCATCGAGTTTCGCAACCTCGTCTTCAAAGGCGAACAGCACGCGTTTATCGAGGTCAATAGCCATGTGGAGTTCGAGAGGTCCTTCGCAGTCATACTCGGGATGCATCTGAAACTCCCACCACTGCCTGCCGCTGGTGACATTCAGGTAGTGGTCTTCTTCGTGCAGGTGGAAGCCGGCCTCAAGGGCGTGCTGTTTCAGATCAAAGATGAAACCTGGTATGTCTACGATCGACAAGAAAACAACCTTCCTGCTCGGCCTCTGCGGGTAGCGAGACCCCTCGGGCAACCAAGACATTCGCAGCCAAGACATTTGTTGTCTAGCGGCCTCTCTACGATACACCGCATGGGTTGAGCATGACCGACGGGCGGACAGACGGGCAACTCACGTGCGTCTCCTCGCATGCTCTCCGGGGGCTTCGTTGGCGCTAAAGTGCCCTCTGCGTGAGCGACCATTCCCCCGATGCCCTGCTTTCTCTTTTTGATGAGGTCGCCGCGGCCGTTGCCGAAGCGCTGGGGGGACTAGACGACTGGGGGCTGGCTGGGACTCGGGAAGGGCAGTACCTATGCGACCTGGCGGCCGACGAGGCGGCGGTAGGGATGCTGCTGGAGGCCGGCTTGGGCGTCTGCAGCGAAGAATCCGGCGTCCACGCTCCTGAGCGGGAGGTTGTGGTGGTGCTGGATCCCGTCGACGGCTCCACGAACGCCTCTAGGGGCTTTCCTTGGTACGCCATCAGTCAGTGTGCGGTGGACGCGGCGGGGGCGCTGGCCGGCTATGTGCGGAACTTGGCGTCTGGCGAGGTTTACACCGCCGCCCGGGGCTCAGGGGCGTTCCGGGACGGATCGCCGATCCGGCCTTCGGAACAGACGGAACTCTCCCAGGCTCTCATTGGGGTTTCGGGCTATCCGGCTATGCGCCACCGCTGGCGGCAGTACAGGTCGCATGGGGCCAGCGCCCTCGACCTCTGCGGCGTGGCCGACGGAAGGCTGGACGGCTTCTACGATTGCGGCGATCACAGTCCGTGGGACTACCTGGGCGCCATGCTGGTGTGCGAGGAGGCGGGGGCGGCGGTATGTGACGCCCAAGGGAGGAACCTGACGGTGTCCGACCACCAGAGCAAGCGAAGGATAATGGCCGGATGCACCCAGGAGATGCTGGAGAACCTCCTTGCCTGCGCCGCTTCCGAGATTGGCGGAGCGGAGTGCGGGGGCATGGAGAGTGGATCTGGACGACGGGAGGTTTGAATTTTCGCATCGCCGATTCTCGCTTCGCCGATAGTCTGGCTAGCCTCTATGAGCCTTTATGAGCCTTAGGGCGCTTAGCTCAGATGGCCAGAGCACTTCCCTTACAAGGAAGGGGTCGGCGGTTCAAGTCCGTCAGCGCCCACGTTCAGCCCTCACGTCTGTGCACGCGTTCGGTCAGCGCCCCTTGTTCGCAAGGGACGCAGCGGAGACGCAGCCAAACGCAGCAACCAAACAGCGGCCGAAAAGTGCGGCCCGCCGTACGGGCAGAGAATCGAAGACAGAATTAAAATTGATTGGAGACAGAATCCAAGAAAACGTCCAAGAAAACAGGGAACTCAGAGAGCAAGGGTTTAGCGAGCCTGGGCTGTTGGAGCAGCCGGGATCAGCGAGATTATCTCCAGGCCCGCTATACCCTGCGGTTTGCCGCTGCAATTACTATATACGAATTATGCCCATCTTGCTACTAGTGATCCCAGAGCGAGGCCGCGCCCCTAGATGAATCCCTTGGAGAGTCTGATTGACCTCCAGGCGCTTGACACTCGTCTGGACCAGATTCAGCATCGCCGTGCGAACCTGCCGGAGCGTGCCGAACTCCAGGAAGTGTTGAAGAACTCCGAAGACCTAGAGCGCCGTCTGCTCGCCTGCCGGAATGACAGACTGGAACTTCTAAAAGAGCAACGGCGTCGCGAGTTTGAGTTCGAGATCCTTCAAGAAAGGCGCGAGAAGGAACAGAACCTCCTCTATTCCAACCAGATCACTGGTCTGAGGGAACTTCAGAGCCTGGAGAGAGAGATAGCGGCCATCGGACGCCGTCAAGAACTCGTGGAGGACGACATTCTCAAGCTCTTAGAGGAACTCGATGTTTTCGGGGAGTCCATAGACCTGCTCGAAAAACGACAGGAGGAACTGCATAAGGATTCGGAGGAAGTCCGATCCAGGCTGAGCAAGGCAGAAGCCCAATTGGATACGGAGACGCTCGAAGCCCAGACACTGAGAGAGGAGATGTCCGCCGCGGTGGGGGAGGAGTTGCTAGGTCGTTACGAAGACCTTCGCAGCCGGCTCGGGGGCGTGGCGGTGGCGAAGTTGGTTGGCAGCACCTGTACAGGCTGCCACCTCTCTCTTCCCCTGATGGAGTTGGATCAACTCCGTAAACTCCGTTCAGTAGGGGAGGCCGAGGCGGGCAAGCCCGACAAAGCCAGCGCTTCCTGCCCATCCTGCGAACGAATGCTGTTGATCTGAAGCATTCTTCCATCCCTTTTTCCCATCCCCTTTTCTTTATCTCGCCCCCCTTGGTTTCCCCTCTTGCTCTCTTGCCTCTGGCTTTCCCCCCTGCTTTCCCCCGCTTGGTTTTCCCCTTTTAGCCTTCCCCTTTGGCCTTCCCCCCCGACGTTCTCTCTGTTCGCACGATTCTTGATTTGTGACGGCGAGTCGGCCTGTAGGCGGGGTTCTGTCCAGGCCTTAGCGGCCCTGTGCGGCCATCCATCTAAGCGGTCTACCCGGGGGGTGCACCCTCTGAGGGCGCCGGCGGACAGCCTCCCCCCTGCTTGACCTTGCTCCCGGCGGGGTTTGCCTAGCTGCCCCGGTCGCCCGGGACACGGTGCGCTCTTACCGCACCTTTTCACCCTTGCCCAGCCCGCCTGGGGCGGGCCGTCGGCGGTTTGTTTCTGTGGCACTTTCCTGCGAGTCGCCTCGACTGGCTTAGCCAGCGCCGTCGTCCTGCGGAGCCCCGACCTTCCTCGGCGCCGTGACCGGTCAGTGACCGGCCCGACGACGCGGCCGCCCGGCCGGCTCGCCGTCGTTGAACATTGTGCCTCGATTTGGGGATATCTGCTATCTCAAAAGGAGATGGCGCTGAATTCCGGATGCCATTCCTTGCACTTCTCCAGGTATCTGCGCCACTGCTCCCTGTCGAGTTTCGCCTTCGGTTGCACTATCCCGCGGGGCTCCCTCAAGTCGGCGGTCTCGGACAGATCCGCCCAGAGGCCAATCCCCGTTCCGGCCAGGAAGGCCGCTCCCAGGGTGGTGCATTCCACCTCGGGGGCAGCTATCACCGTTCGCCTTCCAGCGTCGGCCAGCGCCTGGAGGAAGGTGGGGTTGGCGCTCATGCCGCCGTCCACCCTGACCTCGGAGATTCTCATTCCGCTGTCGGCTTCCGCTGCCTCAATGAGGTCTACGCCTCGCTGAGCGACGCCGGTCAGCAGGGCTCTGAGGAGGTGCGCCGGCTGCGCGGCGGCGTCGATTCCGAAGATCGCACCGCGCGCTCCGAAGTCCCAGTCCGGGGCGCCCAGTCCGTCGAGTGCTGGAGCGAACGTTATTCCAGCGCCGCCCTCCCCGCCCTCCCCAGAGGAAGCCAGAGCGTGGCTTTCCCGGGGCGTGTCAAGCAGTCCGGACAGGCCGCAGAACCAGTCGACGCAACTCCCGGCGCCGAACATCATCGCCTCCAGACCCCAGGTTGTGCGTCCGTACCGCTTCCAGGCTGCTATGGGGTAGGTGCCGCCCGGGTTCGTTCCCCCGATTGACTCCTCAGAGCCGGGATTCCATCCCTCGCCGAGGTTCATGTCGAGCATTCCGGCGGTTCCGAAGGTGATTTTGACGTCACCCGGGCGCACACACCCAGAACCGATCAGGGAGGACTGCTGATCGCCGACTAATCCGCAGATCGGAGGAGAGCCCTCCAGGGCGCTGGCCATGCCCAGGTCACCGCTGCTGTCCACGATGCGGGGCAGGCAAGCAGGGGGAATGCCCAGTTCGGCTGCCAGGTCTAGGTTCCAGACAGGGGAGCCGTCGGTCGGTTGACACAGACCGCTGATCGCTGCGTTTGAGGCGTCTGTTACGTGTTCAGCGCCTTCGGTGAGGTGCCACATCAACCAGGAGTCCAGCGTGCCCACGCAGAGATCGGAGGCGTCTGCCCCCTCAGCGGCAGCGGCGGCTATCAGGTGGGCAGCCTTAGTGGCGGTCTGATTGGGTGCCAGCCGCAGGTTCCGGGACTGCAGATCCAGACACTGCCCGGCGGTGCGGAGATCGGCCCACCCCAATCCAGGCCCGAGAGGCTCCCCGTCGCTGCGCCGCCAGAGCAGAGTGGAGCACCGCTGGTTGGCGATCCCCATCGCAACCGGGGGTTCTTGCGCTCCCGAGAGCGTCCAGCGGGCTGCCTTCAAGGCCTCCTTCGCTAGGGAGACGGGGTTGAACTCGGAAATGCCCGGAGCCGGAGTGTGCGGCGCGCAGGGTGTTTGATACAAGCCGGAGAGGCGGCCTTTCGTGTCAACAAGTGCTGTGCGCAGGCTCGTCGTTCCAGCGTCGATGACCAAGACGCTCCGGTGTGTTGCGAATGGCATGAGAGAATGCTAGGCACTAGCTATTGATGAGCTATTGATGAGATCAGACACGAGGGCGGCTCCCCTCCCGACTCCCATAGCATCGAGCAGGCAGCGCAGATGGAATTCAAGGTAAAAAAATCCAACTACGAGCAGCACGGCGGCTTTTCCGACGAAGAAACCTCGCTCTTCGGCGGCGAGGATGCCCCGGAGAAGATCGAGCACATCCCCGACGTTCTAGCGAGATTGCTGGAGGGCGAGCATCTTCCCGGTTCAACGTCGAGGGCGCTGGCCGAGGTGATGCTGACAGGGGAGGCCACCTCGGCGCAGATGGCAGGACTGCTCGTTGCCCTCCGGGCGAAAGGGGAGACGGCTGTGGAACTCGCCGGGTTGCTGGAGGGTCTGCGGGCGGCTTGTGTAAAGGTGCCTATTGACGCCGAGTCGATGGGTCTGGTTGACACGGCGGGTACGGGCGGCGACGGCAGCGGTTCGCTGAACATCTCCACCATGGCTGCGCTGGTGGCTGCTGGGGCAGGGCTGCCGATCTGTAAGCACGGCAACCGCGCCGTTTCGTCCTCCTGCGGCTCGGCCGACCTGCTAGAGGCTCTGGGAGTGGCGGTAGAACTTGATGCCGAGGGCGTGGCCGAAAGCCTGAGGCGGACGGGACTGGGATTCTGCCTGGCGCCCTTGTTCCATCCAGCCCTGCGGCACGCCGGAGCCGCTAGACGGGAGTTGGGCGTTCCCACCGCCTTCAACTACCTGGGGCCTATGGCCAACCCCGCCGGCGTGCAGCGTCAGGTCATTGGCGTCAACGACCCCCACATGGCAAAGCGGATGGCCGAGGTCATGTCGGTAACTGGCACGGTGCGAGCCATGGTGGTGCACGGCTATGGGGGCTTAGACGAACTCTCCACGACAGGGCCGAGCGAGATAATGGAGGTGCGCGGCAGCGACGTCGTCCGCTATCAGATCACGCCGGAGGAACTGGGGCTGAATCGGGCGAGGCTGGACGATCTAGCGGGCGGGAGAGCGGAAGTCTCCGCGGCGGCTACCCGATCCCTGCTCGCCGGCGAGGAGGTTCCCTGGCGGGAGGTGGTGTGCCTGAACGCTGCAGCGGCTCTGATGGTGGGGGATCTGGCTGAGAATTTTTCCGCAGGGTTGGAACTCGCCGCCTGTGCGCTTGACGAAGGTGCGGCGGCCGAGGCGCTAGATCGCTGGGTGGAGGTGTCGCAGGAACTAAAAGGGGGCAGATGAAGGGGCAGATGAGAGGAACCGGCGAGCAGGCCGCAAGCCCGCACAGACGGCGTACAGGCTCCGTTCTTGATGTTGTTTTGCAGTGTGTTCACACACCTCTGGCCGTTACGCACGGATAACTTAAAGGCTTAGTTTTTGTTTAATGTTGTTCGCAGTCGTTCCCATGTCACATTGCGTATGTAAAGTCAGGTCAGGATTTTCATCCGCTTTGATTCCGGAGAGGAGTCTCCGGGAACCGTTTGCAGCCGACAATCTGGGTGGAGATAAATAGGCGGGTGGACAGGCTCGCCGGAAGGAGGAAACGTTGAACAGCAGTCGAAGATCTAGTTCTAAGAGTTCCAAGGGGGAGGAGCAGCAAACCCAATCCAAAAAGACCCAAGCCAAGTCCGGTTCAAAGTACATTCCCGAATCGGAGTATCGGTGTTTGGAGCACGCATTACGTTATGCGTACTTTTTTGGAGAACAAAAAAGAAGGGTTGGAGAATCGGTGCCTGAACCTCTTATGAAGTTGATGCACAGGCACAAACAAAAACCTCCCAGGGGGAGGAAGATACGCGCCTGGGAGTCCGAAGCGATGAAATCTGCTCTCGACTCCGAGAGTTTCCGGGTAGAAGCGGCTGCCCTCTATCTCCAGGCGTTGGCAAAAGGGGCCGAGCCCGACAACTGGCGCTCAGTATGCAAGTATGTGCAGTCGGTATTCGATTCGAAGCTTTCCGAACTTGCCTCTTCCAACGATGCGCCTGGAGAAGATCAGGAGGAGTTGCTAGAGGAAGCGGCCGGGGAAGCTGCAGGTGAGCCGTCCCAAGAAGCGGTTGAAGAAGAAGCGGTTGAAGATCTCTCAGACCCTCAGTCAGAGGAAGCGTCTGAGGCAGGGGAAGCACCTGAGGAGGCGTCCGAAGAAGCGGCTGGGGAAGCGGAAGAAGCTTTAGCGGAAGCGCCGCCGGACTCGCCAGAAGCGAATCTTGCCGACTTGGCGCCTTATCCGCATGCCCTTTATCTCACTCGCCCCAAGGGCTGGGAGAACCTCTATGAGATGCACATTCGCCTCCAAGAGGACAAGAAACTCCAAGCGAAGTTGGAAAAGGAAATCCAGCAAAACCAGAAAGAGATCAACAAGGAAAGAAAACAGGTAGTCAAGTTAAAGGATGAGAAGGGAAGGCTTGCGGGCGATCTCCGTGAACTCAAAAAGCAGCCTGGACTGGAAGCCAGAAAAAGTCGAGATCTTGAGAAAAAACTCAGAGCGTCGGAGCGCAAGAACGTAGAGGGGGCTGAGGTCATAGAGAAGCTGCAAGCCGAAGTGGAGGAGGAACGCAAGAACACCGCCGCGGCTAGACAGCAAGTCCATGACGAGCATCTCAAGTGGGACGAAGAACGCTCAAAAAGGGACGAACGCATCCGGGAGTTAGAAAGCCGCCTGCAGGAGCAGGCTTCGGAACGCCGTGCGCTTGCGACGAAGGCGTTGCTAGGCATCAGCGAAAGCCTGCATTCTTCCCCCGGTAACAAGAACCTGCGGACATCGGTGGATGAAGCAATTGAAGAAGCGTCCAAGTTGCTCGAAGTGTTCCTGTTCTCTTCAGAACCTCGCGACGGCAACACACCCCCGGCTGCGCCAGAGCCCAGGGTCGCCGCCAAAATGCCCCCAGGCGTGCTCAGGAATTCACTTACGGCGGCCGAGTTTCTGTGTTTAGAAAAGAAATCCTTCTTGATCATTGACGGCTACAACTTCATCTTTCAGCGCGATGGCCACGATCCCAATAATCTTCCTATGGAAAGGGATCGGTTTTGGAAGGAACTCGAAGAGTTGTACAACGTGACGGGGAACTCCTCGCTGATAATTTACGACGGAAAAAGGAGCGAGTTCTTCCCTACCAAGGGTCGAGGCGGGGGAGTCAAGGAAGTCTTCACCGTTGATGGGGCAGATGCTGATCCTCTCATCATTCAGGAGTGCGACAAAGCCCCTAGAGATCGAGTCCTCGTGGTGGTGTCAGAAGATCGGGGCGTCACTACGGGAGACCTGGGGGTACGCGACCCAGCCGAAAACCTGGGAGCCAATCTGCTTTACCCCCACCAACTGCTGCATGTGATTGATTGCCTGCGGAAATAGTGGCGCCGTGGCGCCGGTAAACAGCAGGATCGAACAAGCGAACAACTCAGACGCTCAACCGGGGGAGAAACGTGCGTAGGCACGTCTTGGTCACAAACGACTTTCCCCCCAACGTGGGGGGCATTCAGAACTATCTGTGGGAGTTGTGGAGACGCCTGCCTCCCGAGAGTTTCTCTGTACTAACCCATTCTCATCAGCAAGCAGAGGCATTCGACCGCTCTCAGCCCTACCGGATCGTGCGCAGTCCTTCGCACGTGCTTATGCCCATCGGGAAGCTGCGCACGGAGATTCATCGGGAGGTGCGAGCGACTGGAGCTGATCTGGTTCTTTTTGACCCCGTCTGGCTGACCGGCTTGCTGGGGCCTTTCCTGGATTATCCCTATGGAGTGGTGGTACACGGCAGCGAGACCGCGCTGCCCTTCTTCCTGCCGGGCGTGCGTAATCTCATTGAGGGTGTTCTCGCCCGCGCTGAGGTGATCGTCGCTGCTGGGGGTTGGGTGATTGAGAACATAAAAAAACACTGCCCAGAGGCTTCAGGTTTCGTCTATGTCCCGCCCGGGGTGGATTCGGCCCGTTTCCGCCCTCTTTCGGAACAAAGACGCGCAGCCGTGCGCCGATCTCTGGGTGTCGGTCCTGGGGATGTCCTGGTGCTCAGCGTGAGCCGCCTGGTGCCTCGCAAGGGAATGGATGTATTCGTTGAGGCGCTTGCCAGGCTGGCTCCAGGCCGACCGGGCTTACGGGGCGTGATCGCTGGTGGGGGACGAGACGAAGGACGTCTCAGAAGGCTGATAGAAAGACGTTCCGCTCCCGTGAGGATGATCGGATCGGTCGGCGAGCAGTACCTCCCCGATCTCTACGGCGCTGCTGACGTCTTCGCCATGCTGTGTCGGGAGCGATGGGGGAGCGTGGAGCAGGAAGGTTTCGGCATCGTGTTTCTCGAGGCGGCTGCGGCGGGGGTGGCGCAGGTGGCCGGCGCCAGCGGCGGCTCGGCGGAAGCGGTTCTCCATGAAGAAACCGGCCTGGTGGTGGGAGATCCCTCAGATCCGGAAGAGGCCGCGGCGGCCCTTGCCGCCTTGACGGACGATCCCGCTCTGCGTAGACGCATGGGTGAGGCGGCTAGAGCGAGGGCGGTTGAGGAGTTCTCCTGCGATCGTTTGGCGCGTCGGATCTCCGCGGCGTTGGGTTCTCGCTCCTGAAAGATTCAGCCTCCGATGATTGGTTTCCGATGAATCAGCCGGCAGCATCACCCCAGGAGAACCTCTCCGTTCCTCACTCCTCATTCCAAGGGGGGTATCAGGCAGAGGCAGGGAGCGCTCAGGCGGGTCGTTCCCAGGCAGAGAGCTCTAGCGCTAACGGAAACGGGGCCTGGATATGGGTCGTGAACGGGGTCGGAACTTTGCTCTTCGCAGCGTTCATCCTCACTGCCGCAGCGGCTGGAGGAACACTGGATTTCTCGTCAATGATCGTTTCTCTGGTCTTCTTTGCACTGGGTTGCGTCGCCTTCTGTTGGGCTTTCGCTGTGATGGCGAAGCGCAGCCGCACCGAGAAAGTTTCAGTAGCCGGAGCATTCATGCTGGCTGAGGGAGCCGGCAGAGGGCACAGGTTCATTTTCCTCTCGGAGTTGGGGGTTCAGACCGCCGCCGCCCTGATTGCGGCGAGCGTGAGGCTTTACACGCCCGCGGCTTTCGGTATTCTTGTTCCTGTGTTCGGACTTGGAATGATGTCACTCTGGGGAGCCAAGCACGCCAGATTCCCGCCTAAGCCCCTCTATGCCGGAGTCCGAGGCAATGGTTGACCACTCCACCCGCCAGATACTGGTAGACGCCCCCCCTGAGATCTGTTTTGACGTCGCCTCCGACTTTGAGAACTATCCGGAGTGGGTGCCCGACGTAAAAAAGGTGCAAGTACGAGAACGCAACGATCAGGGTCTCGGGCGGCTCATATCTTTCCAAGTAGCTGCAATGGGGCGCAGCACCACCTACGTCCTGGATTACCGCTACGAAACCGATCCCCTCAAGATGACCTGGAGGCTTCTGGAGGGCGACTTGGCTAATCGCCTCGACGGGGAGTACAAATTCGTACCTGCTCCAGGAGAGAAGAACAGGACTCTGCTCACATACACGCTCACGGTAGACCTGGCGGTGCCGGTGCCCGGTTTCGTAAAACGGCGTGCTGAGGCTCGGATACTCCACTCTGCGCTGGATGGTTTTCGCCGTCGTGTGGAATTGTGCCAGAGGGAGATTGAGGAGGTTCGGAACTCCAACCTGCGGCAAGTCGACTGAAGTGACGCCGCGTGTGTCGTCGCCCCAGGGAACGGCCCGCCAAAAAGTAAGCACAGAAGACCCCGCCGCTCTCCAGGCGGCCCGCTTTGCCGGTTTCGACATCGGAGGAACGAACGTTCGCGTTGAGGTCGTCGACGGCTTAGGCACTCCGGTTTCCCCGGATGGCCGTCTCCGGGGCGCCCGTCCCTGGGGCGAGCGTCCCTGGAGTGAGCATCCGTGGGGTGAGCATCGCATCCGCACCCCCAAAACCGCCAAGCGTCTGGTGAGCGAAATCCGCAGGATGACTCACGCTGTAGAGGATTCACTGGGTTGCTCTGTTGAAGGCGTGGGCGTGGGGTGCGCAGGTCTGATAGATCGCAGCGGGGCAGTGCTGACTTCCCCCCACATCCCCTGCCTGGAAGACTTTTCGCTGGCGGAGGTGCTGGCGGAACATCTTGAGCGTCCAGTGGTCGTCGACAACGACGTCGCGGCCGCCGCGGAGGCGGAGATGCGGGATGGATGCCTGCGGGGGGTTTCCGAAGGGCTTTACGTGACAGTCGGGACGGGCATCGGCGCCGCTTTGATCTCGGGCGGGGAGATTCTGCGGGGAGCGCACAACCTGGCGGGAGAGGTGGGGCACATGACCCTCCCGACGCACGGCGCAGCAGCGGCAGCCTCCCCGCCGTGCCGCTGTGGGGGGAGCGACTGCTGGGAGAGTTCTGCGTCCGCCTCGGCGCTGGGACGGATGAGGCGTCTACGCACTGAAACACCCCCGGAGGATCGGGCGGCCGCTGCAGGTGTTCACCCCGCCGAGAAAACCCAAGGCGAGTTAGTGCCTGAACTGGCCGCCGCTGGCGACGAGGAGGCTGAGGAGTTGTTGGATGAATTCGTTGCCCGCCTAGCTGTCGGCTTCAACAACCTCATAGCTGTGCTGGATCCGGAAGTGGTGGGGCTGGGGGGCGGTCTTTTTTCCGAGCCGCTTTCGGGCAACTTCGTGCTGTTGAGGCTGAAAAACGCCCTGGATAAGCAGTCCAGCTACCGCGGCAAGCGGCCTTCGGTGGAACTGCGTCGAGCGGTTTACGGCGACCGGGCAGGAGCCCTCGGAGCAGCGCTCCTAGCGTCCGCTCCTTGCGCCTCCCCCTTGGCTTGAACTCAGCGGATTTCGCCGAAGGCTTGCTTCCCACAACCCTCAGCCGACCAAAGCCTTAGAGGTAGCCTGAAGACAATGGATTTCCGCCGCATCACCAACCTGCCTCCGTACGTGTTTTCGATCATTGATGGGCTGAAGGTGGCTGGGCGCCGCCGCGGCGAGGACATCGTAGATCTGGGTTTCGGCAACCCAGACATTCCCTCGCCGGACATCGCTGTGGAAAAACTGGCCGAGGCTGCCCGTTCGCCGCGTAATCACCGTTATTCGGTCAGCAGGGGGCTGCCCAAGTTGCGCGCCGCCGCAGCCGACCTCTATCTGAGCCGTTTTGGAGTGGAACTCGACCCCGAAACCGAGGTGATTAACACCATCGGCGCCAAAGAGGGTCTCTCGCACCTCATGTGGGTGCTGCTTCAGCCGGGGGATTCGATTTTGGTTCCTTCGCCTTCCTACCCCATTCACCTCTTTGCGCCGCTCTTTGCCGGAGCCGAGGTTCGCAAAGTGCCCCTCACCCCCCGCTCCGACCTGGAAGAGGTCCTGAGACAGCGCTGGGAGTACTCCTGGCCGAAGCCGCGGGTGATCCTCTTGTCTTTTCCGCACAACCCCACTACCGCCTGCGTCGACCTCGGCTTCATGCAGTCCATGGTCGACTTCGCTCGCCAGCACGACATCCTCATCGTCCACGACTTCGCTTACGCCGATATCGCCTTTGACGGTTACTCGCCCCCCTCAGTGCTGCAGGCCGAGGGAGCCAAGGACGTAGCGGTGGAGTTCTACTCCCTTACCAAGTCGTTTTCCATGGCGGGCTGGCGGGTGGCTTTCATGGTCGGAAACGCAGAGGTAACAGCGGCTTTGGGCAAGCTCAAGTCCTATCTCGACTACGGCACCTTCCAACCCGTTCAGATCGCTTCCACGGTGGCTCTCAAGGAAGCCTCGGAGTATCCCAAACTGGTCAACGAGACATACCAGAGCCGCCGCGACGCCCTCTGTTCGGGGCTGAAGCGCATCGGTTGGGAGGTCGAACCTCCCAAGGGGAGCATGTTCGTGTGGGCTCCCATCCCTTCGGCCTTTGAGCACTTGAGTTCCGTGGAGTTTTGCTCGCTCCTGGTCAAGGAAGCGAAGGTGGCGACCTCGCCGGGCGAAGGCTTCGGGCCGGGAGGAGAGGGTCATATCCGCTTCGCTCTGATTGAAAACGAACATCGGATCGGTCAGGCCGTTCGGAATCTCGGAAGGCTTTTCGGTTCGGTCTGAATCTGGCGGCTGGAACACGCCGGGCTGCCCAGTAAGTCCCCAGGCTGCCCCCGGTAAGCCCCGCTGAGTCCCCCGGCAGATCGAAGACGGCAAGAAAGAATTAAGGAGGAGGCATGCGTATCGGAATAATGACTGGAGGAGGCGACTGCCCGGGCCTGAACGCCGTGGTGCGCGGGGTCGTGCTTCGTTGTAACGCTCGGTGGGGTGAAAAGGTGCTTGGGTTCAGGGACGGCTGGCGCGGCCTGATGGAGGACGAGGCCGAAGTGGTGTCGCCGGATCGCGCCCAGCGCATCCTGGCGCGCGGCGGGACGATCCTGGGAACCTCCCGGATACAGCCATTCATGACGCCCGAAGGCCCTGAACGCGTAATGGAGACTCTCGCCAAGCGGAAAATCGACGCCCTTCTCGTCGTAGGGGGAGAAGGAACGCTAGGTGCAGCGAGAGACATGCACAGCTACTACGAAGCCCCCGTGGTGGGCGTCCCAAAAACCATTGACAACGACATAGGGGGCACCCAACTCACCTTCGGCTTTCAGACGGCGGTGCAAATCGCCACCGACGCCATCGACCGATTGCACACAACAGCCGAATCCCACAGCCGGGTAATGGTGGTTGAAGTCATGGGCCGCCACGCCGGGCACATAGCCCTCTGGGCGGGTATCGCCGGGGGAGCAGCGGCGATTCTGGTGCCCGAGAAGCCGTTTCAAATCGAAGAGGTGGCCGAACGCCTGCATCCTCGCCATCAGAGGCTGGGCAACCACTCGGTGGTCGTGGTGGCGGAGGGAGCGCATCCGGCGCCAGGCACAATCAAAGAGCCCGATCCCACCTACGACGAGTTCGGCCACGTCCGCCTAGGGGGCATCGGAAGCATCGTGGCTAGGGAATTAGAACGGCGCCTAGGGGTCGACGCACGCGTGACCGTTCTAGGGCACGTGCAGCGGGGCGGCACCCCCACCGCTTTTGACCGCGTGCTGTGTACGTCCTACGGCGTGGCTGCGGTCAACGCAGCCCACGAGGGCAAGTTCGGCAGCATGGTGGGAATAGTGGACGGCCGCTTAGCGCTCTTGGATCTGGCTGAGGCGACCGCCGCTCTCAAGCCGATCCCAGAAGGACTATGGGAGATGGCCGAATCCTGTCACGAATAGCCGCCTTCGGCGAAATTAATTGTCGCTGGAAACCAAGGATTGATAGTGGTTCCTGCCTACGGGGGTCTCTAGGTCGCCTTCGTCGGTAGGAAGGGCTCTAGGTTCGTTTTCAATCTGTACCCACAGCCAGTCCACTCCCTCCAGTTCCGTAACGGTGAACACCAGTTGAGCGATCGCTAAACGCTGCAGTTCGCCTTCAATCTGTTCCAACGTCCCTTCGGCGAAGTTCAACACCAGCACGCCTTCGCTGCTGCGCTCGACGCCCAGAATCTCCGTCTCCGCCGGCAAGGCGGAGTTAAGTCCGGTTTCTGCTTCTTCGTCTGTCGGGCCCGCGAAGAGCGCAAGCAGAGGCTCATCAAGGGTGACCGGAGGAGAGAGTTCACGCTCTTTGGAAACGAGCATTCCGTCTTCGTCAGCAAAGTAAACGAGGAAAGTTCTGCTGCTGGCGGAGGGTTCGATCTGCGTCGTCGTGGTGGGTTCCAGAAACTCTTCCGGGACGGCGGAAGCCTCTAGGAGGCGGGGCTCCGAATCCAGGGGAATCCCGCAGGCAGAGGTTGCCAGGGCGACCAGCGCAGCCAGCGCCAGAGCTACGGCCTTCAATGCGGGGGAGGTCATGTCTCTTCCGAAGAGGAGGGCGAGAGGGGGAGGCTCACTACGAAACACGCCCCTCGTTTTCCGTCTGGTCGATCTGAGATGCGGATTGTCCCGCCGTGCAGGCGTACATGCTCGTTTACGAGCGCCAGACCCAGCCCGGTTCCCAAGGAACGACCCCCGCCAGGACGGTCTCTGCCGCGGGAGAAACGATCAAAGATAATTTTTCGATCTTCTTTGGAAACTCCAGGTCCTTCGTCCAGAATCAGGATGTCCAGCATCGAACCGCTGCGTTCCAGCCTCACTTCCGTGACTCCGTCGCCGTGGTGACTGGCGTTGTCGAGAAGGTTGGTCATTACCTGTCCCAGCCTGCGGCGGTCAGCGCGCAACACCACTTCGCCGACGTCTTCGTTCCAGGTAAGTATCGGCTCGTATCCGCCGGCCCTCAGAGTCTGCCTGAGGAACTCCACGACCTTGAACTCTTCCAGTTCCAGAGCCACCACACCGGCGTCGTAGCGTGATATCTCCAGAAGGTCCGCGACGAGTCGCCTGAAGTGCTCAATGTCGCTGGTGATCAGGCTCAAGGCGGTTCTAGAGCGTTCGGGCAGTTCCTCCTTGCGGTGGTTGAGCACTTCCAGGGAAGCCGTAAGGGCCATCAAGGGAGAGCGCAACTCGTGGCTCACGTTTGAGGTGAAGCGGGCGTCGCGTTCGATGCGTTCTTCTAGGGCGCTGGCCATCTGGTTGAACGACCGCGACAGGCGTTCCAGGTCAGGGTCTATGTTCTCAAGGCGCGTGCTGAGGTCGCCCGCAGCTATCGCTTCCGCAGCCTCGCCGATGTCGGACAACGGGCGTACGGTTCTCTGCGCTGCCCAGATTCCTATTCCTATTCCCAGCAAGACGGTGATGGCGCTGCTCGTGAGCATGATGATTCGCAAAGTTCCGAGGGTGTCGGAGATGTCGGTGAGAGGCACGGCTTCGAAGTAGGCGGCGTCGAGTTGCGGAAAGGGGAGGCCGATTACGGCGAAGGGGGTCTGGTCTACGACGTAGCGCATCCGTGCGGCGTTTCCATTTGCTACTACGTTCTTGAGCGACTGGTTTATCTGAGGTTCGCTGAACTCGACGGGATTGGCGGAAATCCACAGATCGCCGAGTCGAATTACCGGTCGGGAGCCCAGAGGTGTGTAGAGATCTTGCGCCAGTTCTCTCAGGCGTTCTTCTGTGGTTTCTTCGCTGCTGAGCCGGCTGACCTGGGTTGCGTTGAAGAACGCCCTCGCGAGGGAAGTCTCCTCGCGGCGGTCCAGGAGGTTGGCGCGCGTCAGTTCGTAGGTTATGAGGGAGAGGGCGGCCGTTACCAGCAGCGCCCCTAGACCGAACGCCAGGCTGACCCGAAAACGCAGCGAAAACCGAGGCGGGCGCCTTTGCGAGGACGCCCCGAATCTGCGGAGAAAAGCCACTGGCCAGCACCCCCGTTCGGATCGACGTCAGGGCTGCAGCTTGTAACCCTGCCCGCGTACCGTCAGGATAAGACGGGGATTGGCCGGATCCTGCTCGATCTTGGTTCGCAGCCTGCGAATGTGTACGTCCACCAACCGGCTGTCCCCGAAGTAGTCCAGCCCCCAGACCTTCTCTAGAAGTTCTTCTCGGCTGAGAGTCTCACCTGGGCTTGACGCCAACTCCACAAGCAGACGCAATTCGGTCTTGCTCAAGGCGATGGGCTTTCCGTGCAGGTAGACGGTGTTGTCGTCGGGAAACACCTCAAGGTCGTTGCAAAGCAGGTTGCTCTGGGTTGGGTCGACGGGCCGCACTCTGCGGAGCATCGCTCGTATGCGCGCCGAGAGTTCCTTGGGAGCAAAGGGTTTAGTGAGGTAGTCGTCGGCTCCCGCCTCCAACCCCGCAACCACGTCGTGGGTGTCTTCGCGGGCGGTGATCATGACAATGGGGACGCTGCTGTTGCGCCGCAGAAAGCGGCATAATTCGAAGCCGTCTATTCCTGGCAGCCCTATGTCGATCAGCACCACGTCGGCTGGGTTCTCGCGGAACTTGACGATTGCGTCTTCGCCGTTCTGGGTTTCTTCCACTTCCCAGCCTTCGTCCTCCAGAGCCATTCTGAGCGAAGTTCTGATCCGCTCGTCGTCTTCTACTGTCAATATTCGGGTAGGCATTTAGCGGAGTGAGCGTCCCGCCGCCGAAGAGCGGACGAGAGAATGCCGGACGCTCAGCAGGACGTTGATAGCGGCGTTGACAGAGGTGTTGACAGCGGCGTTGACAGCGAGGTTCGTCTCGACGTTGAACACCACGTTGGAGGCGGCGTGTCTCATCTTCACTTCATATCCCATATATCCCATCTTCGTCTCCTCGTCTCCTCGGAAGTCCTAAGCGGGTTGGCCTTGCTGCGAGGTTGTTTGTTTTGCCCCCCTGCGCTGCTTGGCGGTGGGGCGGATGACCATGGCCCGAAGCGTGATGGCGACAGTGACCGCTACCCCCGCGGCGCAGGAAACCGACCCTATGAGTATCCCGAGACCGAGCGGCGAGGCGCAGTCTCCTTCGCAACTGATGTCCACCAGCGCGTAACCGATCAGGGCGCCGCACGCCCCGGCGCCGAGTATGGCCGCAACCGCAACCAACCTGACCCACAAAGATGGGGCAGCCGAGCGCGGATCGCCCGTCTTGCAGTCCATGGGTTCACATGCTAGATCACAGAGCGAGGCGGATATTGCAGAGAGGCTTCGCATGGACGAGCGAGTTCCTCGGCAGGCTTCGGAGATCTCCATCGGAACCTCCCGGGACGCATTTCCTCTGTCGCACCCTTCTCTTAGGCTTAGTGTGAATATGGGATGGACACGGGGCGGTTTCATCTCACCCCCAGAACTCCTCGGCTAACCAACTCGGCTCACTAGTTCGGCTAAGCAGCCGGCCAGCCAGCCGGCCAGCCACTAAGGAGAGGTCATCCCAAAGTTGATCTCGGATGGAGCGCCATGACAGAGGCTTCTACGGCAAGTTCCAAGCCCGGCGGCGTGAAGGCCGCCACCATTCTGCATGTCGACATGGACGCCTTTTTTGCTGCCGTTGAAGTTCTGCGCCGCCCGGAGTTGGCAGGCCAGCCGGTGGTCGTGGGCGCTGCCGGGCGCAGAGGAGTGGTGGCGTCGGCTTCCTACGAAGCCCGTTTCTACGGGATCCGTTCTGCCATGCCTTCCCTGCAGGCTCGCCAACTCTGCCCGCAGGCCGTTTTCGTACCAGGCGATCACGGACACTACCAGGCGGTCTGGAAGCGCATAGAAGAACTGCTCCGCTCTTTCACACCCTTGGTGGAGTCCGTTTCTTGCGACGAAGCTTTTCTAGACGTGGAGGGATCTCGCCGGCGCTTCGGTCCGCCCATAGAGATAGCCCGCCGCATTCGCGCTGATGTCTTCGCGGCGGAATCCCTGACCTGTTCGATCGGGGTGGCTTCCAACAAACTGCTCTCCAAGCTTGCATCCGGGCTGGCCAAGCCCCGCTCCGGAAAGGAGGGGCCGAAAGTCGGCGAAGGGGTGGCTCTGATCGACCCATCAAGGGAACTGGAGTTCATTCACGCCCTTCCGGTGGAATGTCTCTGGGGAGTGGGCGCCAGCACGCTCCGGCAGTTGGAGACTCTGCGAGTACGCCGGGTTGCAGACCTCGCCGCCCTGTCGCTGGATGAACTCGTGGAGCGCTTCGGAAAGGCGCACGGGCTGCACCTCCATCGGCTGGCTAGAGCGATAGATGACACTCCGGTGCTTCCGCATCAGCCTCCCAAGTCCATGAGTTCAGAGGTCACCTTCGCATCCGACATCTTCTCCGAAAGCGACCTTCAGAGGGAAATACTGCGCCAGTCGGAGGCGCTTGCGCGGCGTCTGCGAAAGGCCGGTTTCTCGGCGCGTGTGGTGGTCTTGAAACTCCGCCATCCAGACTTCCGAACTTTGACTCGTTCTCGCCGGCTGAAAAATCCCAGCAACCACAGAAAGACCCTGGCGGACGCTCTCAAAGAACTCCTGAGCGAGTACATGAGCGAGCAGAAGTCCAACTTTTCGGGGTTCCGTCTGCTGGGGGTGGGGGCGTCGGGTTTGAGTATTGACACTCCCACCCAACTCACTTTGGGAGCCCCCGAGTTGGCCTCCGAGACTCTAGACAAAGCCCTGGATCGGATTCATTCTCGCTACGGAGAGGGGGTGGTCGTCCCGGCGGCCTTGAGCGAACCTGCGGCTCCCACTGCCGGGGAACCCGGCCATTGGGGCCCCAACTCGGGATGAAGACATTATGAGACAGCGACAGACAGCACGACAGGCAGAGAGACAGGCAGAGCGACAGGTTTGGTCACTTTCTGCTCACTGTTGCCGAGGGTCTGCAGTACGACAGACAGAGCGAAAGACAGCACGAAAGGCAGAGCGACAACCAGCGAGTGCAACCTCTGCTGGAGCAGCGAAATTGCCTGCAACCGCCTGCCCTGTCCCGCAGACACACACATTCGCCCCTGCCGATCGGCTATAAATGTTGCAACTGGCTCACGGATCTGCGAACCTATGAGTGTTGCTCCAGCGTTCCAATCCGATGGGACAGAGTTGCAACTGGCTTACGGATCTGCGAAACTATGACTAGAAGCGTTTAAGGGGGAACCGACGTGCCGCTTTCCGATGACGAGCAACGCATTCTTAGCGAGATAGAAACGAACCTCTACGAGACTGATCCAGATCTCGCCGAGGAGGTACGCGACACCACCGTGTTCAAGCACGGCTTTCGCAACATGCGCCGGGCCGCCCTAGGTTTCCTAGCCGGGGTGCTGATGATGATTTTTCTTCTGAGCACCAGTCTTTGGCTCTCTTTCCTCGGCTTCTTGATCATGTTGGCGAGCGCCCTGTGGTTTGAGCATTCCGCCCGCCGCGTAGGTAAGGCGGGTTTACAGACGATTTCCCGCAAACCCTGGAAGGGCGGAATCGGTTCAGCAGGTCAACGGATGCGCGACCGCTTCAACCGCGGACGCCCTGGCACCTGACCTCTAGCTGCCCGCCTACGGCCTCTTTCTGCTGAACCTCCAAACCCCGAACCCCAGAATCCTTCTGATTCGCTGAGTGGGGGTCAACTGGGAGTGCAGTTCGCCAAGCACCACCTTCACCGATTCTCTCTGTGACTCGGAGAGACCTTGAACTGCGGAAGGGCGGCCGAACCCTGCCTGCGAGACCGCCGTCCCAAGGACAAACCAAGGCTCGGGCGCCATCCCCAGACTGACAGCAGCCCTCCTACTCAGTTCCAGCGGCGTGTCGCATGCGCGGCGAGTGACACCGCGTATCTCCAGAAGTTCCAGAATCGTCTCCCAGCCTCCAAGCACATGGAGTGCAGGGTCGCCAGCCGCTCTACGCCTGCGCAATCGCTGTCGCAGGAAGAACAAGGCGGCGGTGCTGAGAAGGTAGAACCCGCCGATGCCGACCGCCAGCAGCACGGTAATTTGCCAGGACATCCCAGAGGGTTCCGAGGCTCCAACCTCCGGAGGAGCGGGAGGTTCCGCCGCGTCGCCGGGGGGAGGCGCGCTTTCGGGGCTTTCACTGTCTTCTTCCGCCGGAGCAGGAGGCGCGATCTGGGTGCTGCTCGGCAGTGGCGGGGCGTCTTGCTCTTCGGGCAGGAAAGTATAGGAGGTTGCTCCAGGAGCGCCGCGCCCGGGCGTCGGTTCAAAAGCCACCCAACCCGCCCCGCTCAGGTAGACCTCCGGCCACGTGTGGGAGTGTCTTCCTCTGACTTGATAGAGAGCCCGTCCGTCGGGGTAGACCTCCACCGCTTCCCCCGGGGTGAACCCCACGGCCACCCTCGTTGGCAGTTCGACCACGCGCCCCATGGCGGCGAATGCGGTGGCGAACTGCTCGCAGTAGCCCGTTCCCCATTCGAACAGAAATTGATCTAGGTGCGACCCGGAGTGTCCTGGAGGTATGTCGAGGCTGTACGTGAAGTTCTCCCTCAGCCAGTTCTGCAGTGCAAGGGCCTGCTCGTAGGGGGAGGTTCTGTCCGCCGTGATTGAGCGGGCCAACTCTCTCACCCTCAAACTCACGCTCGCCGGCACCGTGAGCAGTTCGCCGCTGATCGCGCTCAGGTCGTCGTTCCGCAGCCCTCTGAGATAATCGGCCTGGTAGACGGGGATTTCCGAAATCGCCCTGTATTCAAGTTGGGATATAGTGTCGGATTCCAGCAGAAGAGTGGAGGTCTCAGAAGCGAAGCGAATTTGTCGTTTGTCTTCGGCTGCGACCTCTACAGGCTGATACGCCGCCGGAAGCCAGATGGAGTCGAGGTTTTCGATTGCGAAGTCTTGTGTCACCTCTTTCATCTCCGGAGCGCTGAGGGGCGCGGTGTTTGCTAACCTCCTGTCGTTTTCGACGGAGTAGTGACTGGCCCTGAGAGACCAAGTTTCTCCGTCGAAAGTTTCCAGCGCGGTCATTCTCCAATAGGCCGCTTGGTCGCTTAACACTCTGAAAGCCCTCACGTCGGAGAGTTCCCGCAGTTGAGGACGCACGCTGACGAGCGGATTCGGCACTACCCGCCCCTCGCTGCTTTCGCTTCCGATGGAATCCCGACTCGCCCAAAGATCGAACGGGGAACTCTGGAGTTGGCTGTAGGCGATGTTGGTGCCCAGCAGGGATACGACCACAGCAACTGCCGCCATTAGGGCGCCTCCGATCCCTCGACTGGAGGCCGGATTTTGCAGGGAAGTTTGCTTGCTGGCCTCAAAGCGCCTCGCGGGGTGCACCACGCAGAAGGCCAAGCAGGCGGCGACCACCAGCAGCGCATACTTCACTCTGTCGGTTCCTTCTCCGAAGAAAGAGAGAAGGATGAAAACAGCGCCGGCCGGAGCGAAAACTTCTATCTGGGGAGAGCCAAGCCTGAACGCTCCCCAGTCGCCCAGAAACACGATCAGCCAAGTGGCCAGGGACGCCATGAACAACATCCCGACGCTGGGAGAAAGCGGAACTTCAGCGGTGGTGATTATCTCAAGAGCTTCCCGCACGTCCCCGCTGATGGCACTGATGCTTTCCCTCCAGGGAAAACCGAAACGGAGGGTGCTCGGATAGTGAATCCAAACCTGCACCAAGAAAGTGATCAAGAGCGACAAGATGGCTGCGGGGGCGACCGGCATACGCAGCCATCGCAAAGAGGCGACGGCTAGATGAACGACGACAGCGTTGAGGAGCAGAGGCCCAGCGAACGAAGAATCGTCAAAAATTAAGGTGAGGCTCGCGATCAGCGAAAAGGTCACCCCGAAATAGAGCAGTTCCGCCGTCAAACGGCGGATGCGTTCATCACGCAGCCTTTCGCCGCCGGGGGTGGGCATCAGCCTCTCCTTAGCGAAGCCTCTGGCGCCGGGGTGTCCAGAGCGGCTTCCCAGCGTTCGGTGAAACGTTCCCCCGGACGTATTGTCACGGTGCCCTGCCCCGTTGGTAAGGCTTCGCCCTCGCTGAACTGCGCCACAAAACGCTTTCGAGCACTGAGCGCGGGGTGACTCCAGACTGCGTGCGCCCGCAGAGTTAGCTCTCCTAGCACGGCAAAGAGGGTTGCTCCGTTGCTCACGGGATACCGATCCTCCTCAAAGGGTTCGACTGCCTGCTGGGCGATGAGGGCAAGGCTGTCCAGGATCGCAGAGGGGTTAGCGGTCTTGAGACCCCCACGTATCACACTCACCGACCCGGTACGGGTCAGCAGTGTCGTTCTATGGAAGTATCCGCAGCAGGCCACCGCCAAACTGGCTGCGGCAGACACCATTTCCTCAAATGTCTCGGGGGTGGCTGCCCCACTGTCGGTTTCTAGATAGACGACCGCCTCTTCTTCTGTGTCGTGTTCGAGTTGGCGCACCATGAGTTCCCGATGACGGGCGCTGGATGGCCAGTGGATGCGGCGAGGATCGTCGCCCACCGTGTACTCTCGCAACCCCACGAACTCTTCCTCGGAGGCGGGAACCTGCTTGACGATCTGATTGTGCGATGCCCCCGAGTTCTCCGATGCCGCCCCAGGGAGAGAGACGTCTACGAAGTACGGCCACACCAGTATCCTCGAGACCTCTGCCGCCGCGCCGCCGGCTAGTTTCGTGCGTCGGGCGAGGTCGAAGGGGTCGGTCGTGATCAGGCGCAGAGGCCCCGCCTCTAGGAATCCGCGCTTGCGGGCTTCGATGTAGTAGGTCAGCGGTTTCAGTTCCCTCTCGGACACCCATCCCAGGTTGAGTATCGGACTTCTTTCAGAGGGGACGTACTCTTGAAGTTCCACTGAGCGTCCGAAGAGTTTCCTCAAAATCCGGAACTCCAGAGTTACCAGGACTTGAGTTCCAAGATGCGCTCGAGCGGGTGTCATGGAGCGTTCCACATCCACACGGAGGGGAAAGTGAACCGCCGCCAAGGAAAGCAACAGCAGCGCCGCGCCCACTGCTGAAGCTAGGAAAACCGCCGGAAGACCCCATATCCAAGACGCCGTTCCCCCTAGCAGCGCCAGGAGGAGAGTCATCAAACCTATGGGTGTAGGCATTTAGAGATTTGGGATGGCCGTTTCCGGTCTTTCTAGAAAATTGTTTATCTTCTTGAGAGTTGCGGCACTGGTGTGTAGTTCAATATCTCCTCGAGAATTCCACGAGTCCCCGAGACGATCGAATTCGGCATCACCCGGTGCTCTATAGCCGAGACGAAGACGGCTTTCACGTCGTCGGGGATGACGAAGTTTCTGCCCTCTGCGGCTGCTCGGACGCGAGCGCAGCGCTGCAGTCCCAGGGTTGCCCTAGGAGACATTCCGTACTTCAGCCCCGAGTGGCTGCGGCTGCCCACGGCAAGATTGACCATGTATCCCTTGATGGCCGCTGCGACATAGACGGAACGAGCGTGCCCGATCATTTCTTCAACCGTTTCTGCGTCCACCACGGATGGCAGGCTTTCTAGTATGTCCTCCCCGCCGTGGGCGTCTAAGATGGCGAGTTCGGCGCTCTGGTCGGGGTAACCGAGCTGCATGCTCATCAGAAATCTGTCTAGTTGGCTGAGCGGAAGCGGAAACGTGCCTTCGCTTTCCAGGGAATTCTGGGTAGCCACCACCAGAAAAGGTTTACTGAGGGGATAGGTCACACCGTTGATAGTCACCTGTCTCTCCGCCATGGCTTCAAGCAGGGCTGCCTGAGTCTTCGGAGAAGTTCGGTTTATCTCGTCTGCCAACAGCAGGCCGGAAAAGACTGGGCCGGGTTGGAACTTGAACTCGTTCAACTTGTTGTCCCAGATCGGCACGCCCAGGATGTCGGACGGCAGCAGGTCGGGGGTGAACTGCACGCGCCCAAATTCCAGCCCCAGGGAGCGGGCCATGGCCTTAGCCATGGTGGTTTTCCCCAGTCCGGGGGCGTCTTGGAGGAGAACGTGCCCTTCCGCGAGGAGACATGTCAAAAGCGAACGAATCAGTTCGCCCTTGCCCATTATCACTCGCTGGACGTTTTCGGTGATAGAGCCAAAAAGCCTGGCGAATGCCACTTCGGAAACGGATTCAGGCTTGCTGTCCGCCGCCAAGTTCAAATTTGATACCCGCGCCTGCACGACCTCAAAGCCTAGCTTAAGACACTCCCTGCGCTGCGCGGCGAGGGTATTGTCGCGCTGAAGGCGGATGCTCGGATAGCTTGATGCAGTGTCCCTTTCACTGGTGCTGAACACCACCGAAGAACCACTCAGCGTCGTTTCAGCGAGGCGAGCCGCCATTCTGGTATTCAGCGGGCGCGCCGACACCGTGTATTCCTCTGGCAAGATGTTGCGCTCGGAGCGCATCAGCCTGGAGGTGCCTTCTGTACTGAGGCTCAGAAAATACGTGCAGATTCCTTATTTCCGGCGGAGTTCCATCTCGCGGCGAGGCGTCCTGGCACGCGACGGACGCAACTGTCAGTACTGCGGGCGTTACGCCGACAGCGTCGATCACATCCGCCCGCGCAGCCGCGGCGGGAGGCACACCTGGGACAATGTCGTTGCAGCCTGCAGACGCTGCAACGCCCGCAAGAAGGATCGCCTCCCAAGTGAGGCCGGGATGAGGCTCACGCAGCCTCCGCAGCCCCCTTCCCGCTCTGTGCTGATAATGCTGAAGGCGGGCGAGATCCCCGATCACTGGAACGCCTACTTGGAGGTGGCTCAGCCTCTCTCAGCGTGAGGGGAGTCTCCGGCGGTGACATCGCCGCCAAGACCGCCGAAGAGGCGTCCGCTTGGAGACTGCGGCGGTTTTCGGGCTCTGCGGGGGAACTGCACGAACTTCCGATGCCCGAGCGGGCAGGCCGGGAAGTCTGGGAGATGCGTCCTAGCGCAGCTGCAGTCGTCCTAGGAAGCAGCCAGCGTTTAGATCTGTTGAACCCATCGACGCTCAATGGCGGCTTGGAAGTGGTGAAGCGCCGATCCGGGGGAGGGGTGGTGTTCCTTCACCCAGGACATCTGCTCTGGGTGGACGTGATCCTTCCTGGAAACGATCCTCTGCTGCTTCCCGACATCGGGAGATCCTTCGAATGGCTAGGACGTACCTGGCAGAGGGCTCTAGGGGCCTGCGGGATAGACGCCGAGATGCATTCAGGAAAGCCAAGGCTGGGTGCTTGGGGGAAATTGCTCTGCTTCGCGGCCTTAAGCCACGGCGAATTGAGGATCGGAGGCGCCAAGATTCTCGGACTTTCGCAAAGGCGCACCCTGACATGCGTCCGCTTCCAGTCCGGCCTGCTGTGCAGGTGGGAACCGGAAAAACTTCTTGAAGTGCTGCGCCTAGCCGACTCAGAGCGGGAAAGCCTTCGCTCTGAACTGCGCAGCAGTGTCGCAGCCGCACCCGTGGAGGCTCAGCAGGCTCTGAGCGAATTCATAAGAGCTCTTCCATCTGCCTGACCTGCAATTTCTAAGGCAGGTTCTGACCTGCTTTCTAGCAACTCACTTTTCAAATTGCGTATTGCATTGTGGGTAATAGTGGGATAAAGTAGCGCTTTGTGGGGCAATAGCCCTACATTTATCGGGATCAGCCAAGGAAAGGTAGAGCCGGGAAAGTGCAGAGAAATTTCTCTGGAAATCACGAGCGCACTTTGGACGCCAAATGGCGTGTCTCCTTACCGCCGGAGTTTCGGCGGAAAGGCGACGAAGAAGACCAATGCGTCCTCGGGCGCGTCCCCGGCTCGCCTTGCCTAGGTCTGTGGCGGCAGGAAAGCTTCCAGGCCGCATATCAGCGACTGCAAGACAAAGTGCGTGAAAGCGGCGCCGACCAAAACCTCCTGCGCTGGTTCTCCGGCAATGGTTATGAGGTCAAGCCCGATGCCCAAGGACGCATCCTTGTCCCCGAACTTCTCAGGGGAATTCTGGATGTGGACGCCGAAGATCCTGAAGCGAGAGTGTTCGTAGCGGGAGTCGGTCAGCGGATCGAGCTCTGGAACGCTGCCCTTTGGGCAACGCATGTGGGAAGTGCAGACGCCTACATGGACGCAACCAGTTTCGACGCCGAAGTTGGAAATGAATGGTTGTGAAGTCGACCGCCCTTCAGCAATCCTCCGGTTGCCAGGGAAATAGCATTCCCTACCCCGCCCACTTGCCAAATCCTCACGCTGGGAGCAATCCCTGTGAGGACCTGTCGGCCGGGGGATTGCTGAGGGGCGGCTTGCCAAGAATGCAAGCCAGTGAAAGCGCATGATCCCCTGCTCGGAGCGCACGAGGCGGTCATGGTCGCGGAAGTCTCGGAAATCCTGGAAGCAGTCCCCTCAGGGGTGTTCCTCGATGCGACTGTCGGGGCGGGCGGACACGCAGACTCCATCCTGAAACGCCGCGGCGACTTGAGGTTGGTCGGGCTGGATCGGGATCCGACGGCCATAGAGGCGGCCAGGGAGCGTCTTCCTAGAGACGTTGAGTTGCGGCGCCGGCGCTTCGATTGTCTAGACGAAGTGCTCACAGAACTAGGGATCGAGGACATCGTCGGCGTGCTCTTTGATCTAGGTCTCAGTTCCATGCAGATCGACGAGGCAGGACGCGGGTTCTCCTATTTGCAAAACGGCCCCCTTGATATGCGGATGGACCCAGAAAGCGCCCTCAGCGCCGAGGAAATAGTCAACACCTGGCCGCCCGACCGTCTAGCCGAGATCCTAAGGCGCTACGGCGACGAGCGTCATGCCGGAAGAATCGCCAAGGCGATAGAGGCCGCACGGCCGCTCAGAGGCACAGCGGAGTTGGCCGCCGTCGTTGCCTCTGCTGCCGGGAGAAAGGGGCGCCGCCGCCGAGGACACCCGGCGAAGCGCAGTTTCCAGGCGCTGCGCATAGCGGTCAACGACGAGTTGGGGGTTCTGGCTCCCGCCCTCAGGCAGGCCATACGCCGGCTGCGGCCTTCCGGCAGGGGAGTGGTGCTTAGTTATCACTCAGGGGAAGACCGAATCGTGAAGCACGAGTTGCGCGCCGCTGCTCAAGGAGGATGCAGGTGTCCGGACGGCCTCCCTTGCGTGTGCGGTGCTAAGCCGCAAGTTCTTCTCCACCGCTCCTCTCCGCTCCGCCCGAGCCCCGAGGAAGTTGACCGCAACCCTCGTTCGGCGAGCGCCCGCCTCCGATCCTTTGAGAAGCTTTCAGAGGAGGCCGCCCGCTCAGAGGAGGCCGCCTGATGTCTCCCGCGCAAGGCCGCCAACAGACCGCTTCCCGTCCTCCCCCTCCTCGCCCTCGCTCTCGCACGCCGAAGGTTCCCCCTTACGGGAACGTCAAGCCGTTGGAACGCAAGGCCGCCAACCCCGCCGGCGGCAAGCAATCTGGGAGCCCGCCTTCTGGATCCCCGCCCAACGGCGTAACGCCCCTCTTTCAAGGCCGGAAGCAAAGCCGGAGGGCGGCTTTCTGTTGGCGCTGGTTCCGCCGGAGCACCCTCGTCTTCATAGTCAGCATGCTCACGGTGCTGTTCCTGATCGCCCTGCTCCAGGGAGTCGTGACGCAGACCCAAGTTCGGATAGACGACCTCAATACGCAGATCGCAGAGGAAGAGGAATCAAAGAAGGCACTTGAACGGCAACAGACCGTAATGAGCACGCCAGCCCAATTCGTAGAGGTAGCCAAGAACAAACTCGGCATGGTCACGCCGACCACGGTCATCTACCTGCATCCGCCTTCCAGGGAGTGAGGCAACAAGGCGATGCATCATCCTCGGCGCCCTCAGAGGGTTCTCAACCGCAAGAACAAACCTCGCGCTCAATACTGCTCGAGCAGCCGCCGGGGCTGCATTCTCTTTCTCATAGTCCTCCTGGCGGCGTCGCTGGCCTGGAAGACCTACGACCTGCAATTTACTCAGGCAGAACGCATTACCTCCTGGGGTGAGCAGCAGAGGATGAAGACCGTTTACACGCTGGGCGTGCGCGGTGACATCCTCGACCGCTCCGAGGAGATATTGGCTACGTCGTTCCCAGGGGCCGACGTTTTCGCTGACCCTTCGCTGGTGAGCGATCCCATAGAGGAGGCCAAGATCCTGTCTCCTGTTCTGGACATACCCGCAGAACTGCTTGAAGGCAAACTTGCCTCCCCAGGAGAGTTCGTACTCTTAAAGAAAAGGGTGACCACCGACCTGGCCGAACAGGTGGAGGCGTTGGATCTCGACGGCATCGCCACTCAAGAATCTTCCCGCCGCCACTATCCCTTGGGGAGGTCAGCTTCGGAGATAGTGGGGTTCATCGGTGACTATGGGCAGGGGGTGGCCGGCATTGAAGCTATCTACGAGAAGCAGTTGCTGGGAACCCCAGGCGAGATGGTCCAAGAGCAGTATCCGGGGGGACGCAGCGTCCCCGGCGGCTATTCCAAGATCGTGCCTGCCGTTGACGGCGCCGACGTCCGGCTCACGATCGATCGACTCATTCAGTATGAGGCTGCCAGGATCCTCTCCGAACAAGTAGAGGAGATGGACGCATCCGGGGGGGTGATTCTCATCAGCATCCCCCGTACCGGGGAGATCTTGAGCATGGTCAGCGTAGACCGGAACGATCAGGGGGAGGTCGTTACCGGACTGCAGAACCGCTCGCTCAATTGGGTTTTTGAACCCGGTTCGGTGATGAAGGCGCTGACCTTCTCCGGGGTGTTAGACAGCGGCCTCGCTACATCGGAGACGGTCATCAGCGTGCCTGACCAAATAATCATTCACGACTCGGAGTTCACCGACTACAGCCCGCACCCCGTTGAGGATTACACGCTCCGTGAGATAGTCGTCGAATCCTCCAACATCGGAACCATCAAGTGGGCGCAGAAACTCGGGGAGAACTCGCTGGACGCCTATCTGAGGGCGTTCGGATTGGGACGCAGCACCTCCTTGGGTTTCCAAGGCGAATCACCGGGGCTCTTGGAACAGGTGCGCTACTGGTCGGGGACATCCCTGCCTACCATCGCAATCGGCCAAGGGGTGTCGGTCACCCCCATTCAACTCCTCTTCGCCTTCAACGTCATCGCCAACGGCGGTCTCTACGTGCCGCCGCGGCTAGTGGCGGAGATCCTGGGCGCCAACGGCGAGGCGTTCGCCCCGGAGACTTCCGAGGCGCCCCGCCGGGTTCTGTCCCCCGAGACTGCCCGTCATATGCAGCAGATTCTGCGGGACGCGGTGGTAGAGGGCACTGGCAAGCGGGCCGACGTCCCCAACTACGAATCGGCCGGAAAGACCGGAACGGCGCGCAAACCCCTTCCATTGATCGGCTACGGAGAAGACGAGTCAGAGTACAAGTACGTGGCGGCCTTCGCTGGCTTTCTCCCTGCTTCGGCTCCCGAACTTTCGATCCTTGTAGTCATAGACGAGCCCTCGGCGACCATCTACGGGGGCACGGCAGCAGCACCCGCTTTCAAGAAGATCGCTGAGACAGCCCTTCGCCGACTCAGAATTCCTCCGCCGCAGGGCAACCCCGAAGCGGAAGAGGCGCCAGAAGTGATGCTGGTTTCTTCTAGGAACGAGAATGGCTGAGGGGGTCTCAATGCTAAGCCTCCTAAGGCAGGTCGGCATAAGGGACGAGGCCGTTGAGGGAGCCCTTGAAGGATCGGGTTCCGAACCCTTGGTCACGTCCGTCACTGAGGATTCCCGCCTCGTTCAGCAGGGTGCGTTGTTCTGTTGTGTGCCCGGCGAACGCTTTGACGGACACTCCTTCGCTGCCGACGCCGTCGCCGCTGGAGCAGTCGGCCTGGTGGTTGAGCGCCCCTTGAGCGTGGACGCCCCGCAGGCGGTCGTAGCAGAGGCCCGCTCCGTGCTCGCTCCGTTGGCGTTGGCGCTGGAAGGCAATCCTCAGAGATCGCTTGAGATTGCAGGCATCACCGGAACCAACGGAAAGACCACTGCGGCGCACATGTTGGGCTCCATACTGGAGGCGGCCGGGCGCAGCACACGCGTCTTCGGAACCCTCAGCGGTTCCTTCACCACTCCTCCGGCTGCTTTCCTAGCGAGGAATTTGGCAGAAGCTAAACGCCAGGGCGTCCGTTCTGCGGTCTTGGAGGTCTCTTCCCACGCCCTAGAGCAGAAGAGAGTGCAAGGACTCACCTTCGCTGTGGGTGTTTTCACCAATCTCTCCTCTGAGCACCTCGACTATCACGCCTCGTTGGAGAACTACTTCGAGGCTAAGAAGCGTCTCTTCCACCCCGATCTGAGCAGGAAGGCGGTCGTCTGCTGCGACGACGAATGGGGAGTGCGCCTAGCCGAGGAGCGAAAAGCCAACCTGATTCGCTGCTCCATTGAGGATGCTTCCTCAATCCGCTCAGGCATTTCCTCCAATCAGTTCCGCTGGAAGGGGATGGACGTTCGGCTGCCCTTCGGGGGGAGGATGAACGCTGCCAACGCAATCCTCGCCGGGGAGGCTGCCATTGCTTTGGATGTAGAGCAGAAGTTCGTAAAAGCCGGTCTCGAGCGGATGCATCCCGTCCCTGGACGCTTTGAGGTGGTCGCTCGCCAGCCCTTCACGGTGATTGTGGATTTCGCCCATTCGCCGGGTTCCTTGAAATCGCTGCTGGCCTCGGCTCGCTCGCTTTTGAGCGAAGGCAGCCGTCTGAGCCTTGTGTTCGGCTGCGGCGGAGACCGCTGCAGGCAAAAACGCTCGGAGATGGGGCGCATCGCCGCAGAGGGGGCCGACAGGGTGTTCATCACTTCTGACAACCCGCGAAGCGAGGATCCCCGCAGCATCGCAGATGAGATCCGATCTGGCGTTGATCAAGCCGCGAGGCGTAAGGAACTTCTTTGCGAGGTGGAACCGGACCGCCGAGCGGCCATCGCTAGCGCCCTTGACGCCGCGGCCCCTGGCGACATAGTGCTCATCGCAGGCAAAGGACACGAGAAAGTCCAGGTGTTCAACGGGGAGTCGGTCTACTTCTCCGACCAGGAAACGGCCGCTGAACTCATGAACGGCCTGCAATCCGAAAGCGCCCCCCGGCGATGATCCGCCTACTCCTCGCCGGAGGAATCTCCGTTGTTGTTTCGCTGATCGGCACCAGACTGCTGATGGCCTTCTTCAAGCGCCGGAAGCTCTCCCAGCCCATTCGGGAGAACGGCCCCAAGTCTCATGCCCAGAAGGCGGGAACCCCGAGCATGGGCGGCATCGCCATCGTGCTCGGAGCGTGCGCCGGCTATTCCATCAGCCACTTCGTGTACCGGGGGATTTTCACCTACACCGGACTTTTCGTGATGCTTGCGATCGTCTGCGCATCAGTCGTAGGGGCGATCGACGACTGGATCAAAAAGACGAGACCGCAGCGCGAAGGTCTGAGCAAGAAGGCGAAGACGTTCGGTTTGCTAGCCGTCGGGACAGGTTTCGCATTGATCACCGTGCGGTTCACCGACGTAAACACAAAACTCTCCTTCACTCGCGCCGGCCCAATCCAACTCGACCTTGGCAAGGCCGGCTGGGTGATCTGGGCAATTTTGCTGATCCTGGCTACCTCCAACGCCGTGAACCTCACCGACGGATTGGACGGACTGGCGGCGGGATCTTCAATTTTCAACTTCGCCGCATTCGCCCTCATCGGGTTCTGGGCTTTCCGTCACCCGGACATCTACGAACTCCCGCACGCACTAGACCTCGCCGTGGTGGCGGTCTCCATGCTGGGAGGATGCGCCGGTTTCCTTTGGTGGAACGCCGCGCCTGCTCAGATGTTCATGGGCGACACTGGCTCCCTGGCGCTGGGGACGGCTCTGGCGTGTCTAGCGCTCACCACGAACACCCACCTCCTGCTGCCAATCCTCTGCCTGCTTTTCGTGCTGGAAACCACCTCAGTGATGCTGCAGGTGGGCTTTTTCCGCCTGACCGGGCGCCGGCTCTTTGCTATGGCGCCCCTGCATCACCATTTTGAACAGCGCAACTGGCACGAAACCTGGGTCATCGTCCGCCTCTGGCTGCTGGCCGGCTTCGCCACGGTCGTTGCGTTGGGGCTCTTCTACGCCGACTTCTTTCAAGTCAGCGGAGGGACCTTCTAGTGGGTTCGCAACCGACAGCAGCCGCCGAGCGCAGCGAATCTCTCTCCCCGTTGCTTCTCTGGGGGATGGGAGTGACGAACACAGCGGCCGCCCGCGCCTGCCTGAAGCGCGGAGTGGAGGTTATTGCCGGCGACGACGCCCCGAGCGAGGCGATGCGGGAGCGCCTGGAGAAGATCGGCCTGTCCCTCAGCGAGACGTCGGGCGAAGACGGCCTGCGCGATCTCCTGAAGCGCTGCCGAGGCGTCCTGCCCGCCCCTGGAGTTCCCGACCGCCACCCTCTGCTGAAACTCGCCAAGGAGACGGGCAGACCGATCATGAGCGAGTTCGATCTAGCCGCCGACTGGGACGAACGCCCTATAGCCGCTGTCACCGGCACCAACGGCAAGACCACCGTCACCACGATCCTGGCCGAAGCCCTTCGCCCGGGCTTTTCCGCCGAACTGGCCGGAAACAACGACCTGCCCCTGGTTAGCGCCATTGACAAGCCCGACCCAGAACTCTTCGTGGTGGAGGCGTCCTCTTTCCGCCTAGGGCGCAGCACGCGTTTCGCACCGCGCCTAGCCGCTTGGCTGAACTTCGCCCCAGATCACCTTGACGTTCACGATTCCCTGAGTTCGTATCTGCGCGCCAAGACGAGCATCTGGCGCAACCTTTCAAAGGGGAGCACGGCGGTGCTCAACCAAGCCGACGAGGTCGTGTCGGCTCACTACCCCCGGAGCGCTTCGGTGTGCACCTTCGGGCTTCCGCAGAGCGACTACGCCTTCAAAGAGGGAAGGTTGCTCGTCGGAGGGGAAGTACTGCTCTATGAAGCGGAACTCTCTCGACGCTTCCCCCATGACCTCCTGAACGCCGCAGCCGCAGCCGCTTGTGCGCTAGAGAGCGGGGCAGGCAGGAAGGAGACCCGTCGTGCGCTGTGCGAATTCCGCGGGCTGCCGCACCGTCTTGAGTTCGTGGCGTCGGATTCTGAGGGTGGCTTCTATGACGATTCCAAGGCCACTACCCCGCAGGCCGCTGCCAGCGCCGCAGCCTCCTTCGATTCCCTGGTGCTCATAGCCGGGGGGCGCAACAAGGGCTTGGATCTCTCTCTCCTCGCCGACTTCAAAAACGTAAGGGCCGTGGTTGCGATAGGAGAATCCGCGCCTGAGATAAAATCCCTTTTTGAGGGCCGCCGCCCGGCGGTTCTCGCCCGCGACATGAGCGAAGCAGTAGAAGCAGCCTGCGGGATGCGCCAAAAAGGGGAGGCGGTCGTTCTCTCCCCGGGCTGCACCTCCTTTGATTGGTACGACTCTTACGCCGAAAGAGGGGACGACTTCGCTGCGGCGGTGCGTTTCACTTTGGGTCTGGAAGGTTCAGGGGATTCGGGAAAGAAGTCTCCCCGCAGCGACACCCCGACGGCGAAAGCGGCACAGGCGCACTCGTGAAGCCTCACTCAGCGAATCCGCGCCAACGGGTGATCCGAAGCGTTGCCCTCCGGCCCGCCGCCTCCTCCGTCAAGCCGCCTCCTCCGCCTAGGCGCAGCAAGAAGCCTGGCAACGCGCTCCGCGGCCCGCCCGTCGGGCACTCTTCGCGCTCTTTCAAGATGCTCTTCGGTCTCACGTTCCTCCTCTGCGGCCTAGGACTGGTAATGGTGTTCACCTCTTCGGTCGTCACTTCTATAGACAACGTCGGCTCGGCTTGGTACCACGCTGGGCGGCAGTTGGCTTGGCTCTCGCTGGGCGTGATAGCCGCAATCGCGACCATTCGAATCGACTACCACGTCTGGCGGAAGCCGTTTTTCTGTAAGGGCGTGCTGCTGGCCACCCTCGCAGCTTTGCTGGCGCTCCAAGTGCCTGGCCTGGGCATCACCGTGAACGGTTCGACTCGCTGGCTTCGCCTCGGGCCGATGTATTTTCAGCCTTCTGAACTCGCCAAACTCGCTTTGATCCTCTTCACCGCCTCGGTGGTGGCGCGCCGGATCGGTCAGACGCACCGGGTAAAGAACGTGCTGGCTCCCACCACGGTCGTCTTCTTGCTGCTGGCCGGTCTGATAGTTATCCAGCCCAGCCTGGGATCGGTTTTGGTGATGAGCGGGATCTTCTTGGCCATGCTCTACATGGCCGGAGTGCCGATGAAGCATCTGAGCGTGCTCTCCCTCGCAGGCGTCGGAGCAGCCGCCCTGTTCGTGCTGGGCACGAGTTACAGACGCGCCCGCCTGCTGGCCTTCTTCAATCCCTGGGAGAATCCATACGGCATCGGCTATCAGACGATCCAAGCGCAGATCGGTATTGCCTCGGGCGGGCTCACCGGTCTAGGGCCGGGGAGCAGCAAGGCTGCTCTGGCTTACCTTCCCTATGCCCATTCGGACTTCATATTCGCCATCATCGCCGAGGAACTAGGGCTCATCGGCGCCGCTCTGGTGATCCTCTCCTTTTTGCTCATCGGAGTGCTGGGGCTGAGAATTGCACGCGAGTCTCCAGATCCCTACGGCAGCCTTCTAGCGATCGGCATCAGCACCTGGATCGTCTTTCAGGCTTTTATGAACATCGCCGTGGCCGTAGGGCTCACACCCACCACAGGCGTTCCGCTTCCCTTCATTTCCTACGGCGGTTCCAGCCTCTTGTTGAACCTCGCCTCCATCGGAATACTGCTCAACGTGGCCCGCCAAGGGCGCTCGAGGTCTCCATGAGGCTCTCCCTGCCCCCCGTGACACCCCTGCCCCCCCTTACCGCAGCGCGTCCGCCGCAGGAAGCCGGCAGGACTTGGGCGGTGATGGCCGGGGGAGGGACGGCAGGACACGTCCTGCCGGGTTTGGCGGTGGCCGAGGCCCTCATAGAAGGAGGGCGCGACCGCGAGAGCGTCCACTTCTTCCTCAGCCGCCGTCCGCAAGACGCCGAGGCGATCGCTAAAGCCGGGTTTTCCGCCTCAGCCATCCCCGGGCGAGGTCTGCCGCGGAAGATCTCCCTGAGGGGTTTGCAGGCTTCAGCATCCATTCTCCGGGGGGCCTGGGTGTCGTGGCGCATGCTGGGGCGGCTGAAGCCATCCGTGATTCTTCTCCAGGGCGGTTACGTCAGCGCTTCCTGCGCAGCCGCCGCACGCCTCCGCCGAATTCCCAGCGTCGTCCTTGAAGCCAACGCCCGCCCGGGTATGGCTTCAAGAATGGCTGCGCGCTGGGCTAGAGCGTGCGCTCTCGCCTTCGCCGAGACCGATCTGCCGAGGGGCGTGCTCACCGGCACCCCCATTCGCGCAAGCATCACGAAAATCTCAGAACAGGCCCTCAAATCCAGGGCGGCCTCCGACAGCAACGGCGCGCCGTCCCCTTCCGAAGGAGAGAGCACACCCGCCGGAGAGCACCCCTTGAGGGCACGCGCCAAGGAGTCCCTCGGGGTGGATCCGGAGCTCAAACTCGTCCTGGTGCTCGGCGGATCTCTCGGCTCCGGACGTATCAACGCTGCCCTAAAGGAAGCGGCCGAAGGCCTCCTAGAGGAAGGAAGAGTCGCCATCCGACACGTAGTCGGACGGAGAGCATGGAAAGAGGAAAACCGGAAGGAGAAAAACCGCTCCGCCGCCACCCTTGACCGCTCCGGTGGACGCTATGCGGTTATTCCCTTTGAAGACGACATGGCCACCGCCCTCTCCGCCGCCGACCTCGTCGTCTCCCGCGCCGGGGGAGGCGCCGTGGCGGAACTAGCAGCGGCGGCGCGCCCTTCCGTGCTGATCCCCATGGAGGAATCGGCCGAGGGACACCAGAGCGCCAACGCCAAGGCCATGGAACTCTCCGGTGCGTCTGTGGTGCTGACAGAGGCCGACCTCAGCGCCTCCACCCTCGCCTCCACGCTCAAAGATCTGCTCGCTCATCCCTCCCGCCTCTCTGCAATGGCCGAGATGGCCGCCAATCTCGCCCGCCCCGACGCCGCACGTCGCGTCGCCGACCTGCTGGAAGCTCAGGTGAAAGCATGACCATAGATCTCAGCACACCTCGGGAGATTTACATCATCGGGATCGGAGGAGCTGGAATGAGCGCCCTCGCCAGCGTCTTAGCGGCAATGGGTCACAGCGTGAGCGGATCTGACCTCAAGGCTTCTCAAGGCACGGAACGCCTTTCCGCTGGGGGAATCCCCGTCTTCATCGGACACCGCAGCGAGAACCTTTCCCACCTTGCCTGCAGCAGCGAGAGCCTCATAGCGCGCTCCAGCGCCGTGAAGGACTCGAACCTCGAAGTCCAGGCGGCCAAGACGTCCGGCATCTCCGTCTGTTCACGCGCCGAAATCCTGGCGGCGGTCTGCCGCCTGCGGCAGACCTTCGCAATCGCAGGCACCCATGGCAAGACGACCACCACTTCCATGCTGGGGCTGATACTCCGAGAAGCCGGACGCGATCCTTCGTTCCTAGTAGGAGGCGACGTCAACGAGATCGGAAGCGGAGCCCTCTGGGGTCAAGGCCCTTGGCTCGTCGTGGAAGCCGACGAAAGCGACGGGACTTTTCTGAAGCTCGCGCCGCAGGCTGCGGCTGTGACCAGCACCGAAGCCGACCACCTCGACCTCTACAAGTCTGAAACCGGTTTTCAGGAAGCCTTCGGACGCTTCCTCAATGAACTTGGCGCCCGCGACGGCTACCGCCTAGTCTGCGTCGACGAGGACTGGGGGCGGGATTATGCCTCCCGCCACCCTGCGGTTCACACCTACGGATGTTCGGAAGAGGCCGATCTGCGCCTGACGGAGCTTTCCACGGAGCGCTCCTCCGTGGAGTTTCTCCTCCGGCGCCGCGACGTTGAAGAAGTGAAGATGAAGCTTCCTTTACCGGGTGTTCACAACGCCCTGAACGCCGCCTGCGCTGCAGGATGTGCTCTTCACATAGGCGTCGGGCTAGAGGAGAGTTCCCGGATACTCGCCCGCTTCGGCGGCGTGGCTCGGCGTTATGAATTCCGCGGCACTGCCGCAGGCGTAACGTTCATAGATGACTACGCCCATCTCCCAGGCGGGGTGAAAAGGGTTCTTCACGCCGCCCGGAGCGGGGGCTGGAGACGGGTCGTCTGCGTCTTTCAACCGCATCGCTTCAGCCGCACTTCGCACCTTCACCGGGAGTTCTCCACGGCTTTTGCCGATGCAGACATGGTGGTGCTGACCGACGTCTACGCCGCAGGCGAAGACCCCCTCCCGGGAGTCAGCGGCAAGCTCATACTCGACGCTCTGCTAGAGGCGGAACCCCACAAGAGGGCAGGCTGGTTTCCCCACCGCGAAGAACTCTCCTCATACTTGCTCAGCGAACTGAAGGAAGGCGACGTGTGTCTGATCCTGAACGCAGGCGACTTGACGAGCATTGCTGATGAACTAATGAATCGCTTGGAGGCGAGGGGATGACTTCTTCGGGAACTTCCTGGAAAGAACTCGCCGCTAGGTTGGCAGACGAACTTCCAGGAAGCAGCGTGCTGACCGAAGAGCCAATCGGAGCGCTGACCACCTACCGGGTGGGAGGCAGCGCCCGTGTCTTGGCGGAGATAGGCACCTCAGAGGATCTAAAGAAACTGGCGCTCCTCACGTCAAGCCTTCCCGACTTGCGATGCTTGATCATCGGGCGCGGCTCCAACCTCTTGGTCAGCGATTCCGGTTTTAACGGACTTGCGCTTCGCTTAAGCCACCGCTTCGCCGAGAGTTCTTTCGCAGGCACCCAGGCGGCGGCCGGGGCTGCCATGACGATGCCCGCCCTTGCGCGCCAATGCGCCTCAGAAGGGTTAGGGGGTCTGAGTTGGGCAGTGGGAGTGCCGGGCAGCGTCGGCGGGGCGATATGCATGAACGCCGGCGGGCACGGCTCCGACGTAGCTGAAGTACTGCTTGCGGCCTCGGGAGTGAACCTCACCACGGGCGAGGAATTCGAACTGAGCAACTCTGAACTCAAGATGGGTTACAGACGCTCTGCGGTAGGTGAGCATCTGATTGTCAGCAAGGGGCGCTTCCAACTTGAAGAAAGCGACCCCGAAACGGAAACAAAAATCCTTGAAGAGATACTCAAATGGCGTCGCCTCAATCAGCCTGGAGGAAGCAATTCCGGTTCTGTGTTCAAGAACCCCGACGGCGCCGCCGCCGGACACCTAATTGAGGCCGCTGAGTGTAAAGGAATGCGCGTCGGCTCGGCAGTCGTCTCTCGCAAACACGCCAACTTCATCATCACAGACCGCGGCGGATCAGCTCAAGACGTTCTCAATCTCATGTGTAAAGTCGCCTCGACTGTAAAGAAGAGGTTGAACGTTGAACTCAGTCCAGAAACACGTCTGGCGGGCTTTGAGTTTGAGTGGAACGAGTACAGAAAGAAAACGAAATGAACACTATTACTGCTGGAGGAATCGTTCAACCTAATTTGCGTCCTCCGAATAAAGACCTAACCAGAGTCGGCAACCCAACTAGGAGTCCTTACTCAACGAAAGCAAAAACCCCCGCCATAAAAAGAGAGCGCGTACCTCTTAGCAAACGTCAGATCATAGGTCTACTCATAGCAGCGATCGGGGTGGTCATCACCTTCGGATATTGGTTTACCCAGAGCAGTTTCCTCGACGTTGACGAACTAAGAGTTCTCGGTGTTTCCCGAACCGAAGTCTCAACAGTCCTTGAGAGTTCCGGACTTTCAAAGGGCGACCCTCTCCTCGGCTTAGGACTAGAGGAGGCTCGCGCCCGCATCGTAGACCTCCCTTGGGTGGCGTCGGTGCGCAGCGAGCGATCCTGGTCGGGAGGTGTGACCTTGAGCATTTCCGAGAGGGTGGCAGCAGCCGCTATTGCCGTACCTGGGGCTTGGGCGACGGTGGACGTTGACGGACGCGTCCTTGAAGTCGGCGATACCCAACCAGCGGACGTCTCCGCCGTAGAAGGAGTATGGCTGGAACGCCCCGCCGCAGGTGAGTGGTTAGATCTAAGTTACCTCAGGGATCCGCTCACAGCAGCCTCAGCCATGAACGAGTTGGTCAGAAGCGCTGTCAGAGCCATAATAGTTTCGCCTGAAGGCGTGATATTAGATTTGAACATGTCTGGACATGTGCTCTTGAAAGACAGCAGAGACATAGACGAAAAGATGAGTACGGTTGAGGCATTCTTGACGCAAGTGAACTTGACTTGCCTGAATAGGTTGGACGTAAGAGCTGCGTCCGCTCCGGTATTGACACGCGCCCCAAACTGTGTATATACTTGATGGATAGAGTTGTTTCAAACACCACAATAGATTAACTATTAAGTTTAACTTTAGTGTTAATGCGGCTGCTTGTAATGGAATGTTTTTACAGTTGCCGAGGGATGTTTCACCTTTGTTAGCAAGGTGAAGTTCAGGAAGTTCAACTCAACAACGGATGTTCAATCAATGAAAAAACAAAGGCAAAACCAACAGAGGAATTAACGGTGAGTTCTCCACATCAATATCTAGCAGTCATCAGAATCGTCGGCGTAGGCGGGGGAGGCGTGAACGCCCTCAACCGTATGATCGAGACGAACCTCAGGGGCGTCGAATTCGTCGCCGTCAACACGGACGCGCAGACCCTCCTGATGAGCGACGCCGACATAAAGATCGACATCGGACGCGAACTGACGCAAGGTCTCGGAGCGGGCAGCGATCCAGAAGTCGGCGAGGAGGCCGCCAAGGCAGCCGAAGAGCAGATCCGTCAAGCCATTGATGGCTCCGACATGGTCTTCATCACCGCCGGCGAAGGGGGAGGCACTGGTACCGGAGCCGCCCCCGTTATCGCCGAAATCGCCCGTGAACTCGGCGCACTCACGATTGCGGTAGTCACCCGTCCGTTTCGTTTTGAGGGCCGCAAACGGGCCATGCAAGCTGACAAGGGAATAACCACCCTCAAGGAAAAAGTCGACACCCAGATCGTGATCCCCAACGACCGCCTCCTGAGCGAGGTGACCGAAGGGACGTCCCTCATCGATGCCTTTCAACTCGCTGACGACGTCCTGTTGCAGGGCGTTCAAGGAATCACCGACCTGATCACGACCCCTGGCCTCATCAACACCGACTTCGCCGACGTGCGAGCGATCCTGAAAGACGCCGGGTCGGCCCTAATGGGCGTGGGCATGGCCTCCGGTGAGGAGCGCGCCGCAAACGCAGCCCGCAAGGCCGTTTCCAGCCCGCTGCTGGAGGCATCCATTGATGGCGCACGCGGGCTGTTGCTCACGATTACCGGCAGTTCTCAGATGAGTCTCAAGGAAGTCACAGCCGCCGCAGAGGGCGTCGCCGCTCTCTCCCACGACGACGCAAACGTCATTTTCGGAACCGTCATTGACGACACCATGGGCGACATCATGCGAGTCACCGTGATTGCGGCGGGCTTTGAGCGCTGGGACGGAAGACGCTCCTCCGCCTCTTCCGCCGCCGACGACGTTCTGAGCTTTCCCTCCCTGCCAGACCCCTTCGCCGAGAAACCGACGACAGACACTCTGGAGTTGGAGGACGACATGGATCTTCCCTCCTTCCTTCGCTAAGGCGGCTGAGCACCGGAACTCGGGGTTGCTCTCCCTCTCCTACGACCTCAATGGTGAACTCCTAGCTCAAATCAGGTTCACCAGCCGCGCCGAAGGCGACTTTGCGGATTCTCCAGGAGTCTCAGAGCGGAGAAAGATGGTGGCCGATCTGCCGTGGACGCATCTCCAACAGCCGCACGGAAAACGTGTTCTCAAAGTCCTCAAACCGGGTCGCCCGGACGACGTCGGGGCTGACGCAGCCGTCACAACAGCGCCCTCGGCGGTGCTGTCAGTACGAACGGCGGACTGCGCCGCCGTCGCACTCCTCTCAAGGAGCGGAGTTCTAGGCGTCGTTCACGCAGGGTGGCAGGGCGCCGCCGCAGGAGTGATAGCCGCTGCAGTGCACAGCACCCGAAGGCTGGCTGACGAAAACCCCGAAGACCTAAAAGCCTTCATCTCTCCCTGTATTCATCCAGAGTGCTACGAGTTCGATCCGATCATTCTGAACGACCTTGCCAACCTCTTCGGCTCCTCCGTGCGCTCCGAGACAGCCTGGGGAACTCCGGCGCTCTCCTTGCCGGAACTAGTCAAGAGCGCTCTGCTCGCCTCGGGAGTGACGGACTTTACAGAGACCCGCAGTTGCACCGCTTGCGACGCCGAGACCTGGTACTCCCACAGGGCGCGCAAAGATCCTCAGCGGCACGCAATGGCGGTCTGGTTAGAAGAAAAGAGCATCACCGGGTGATGGAGGGCGAAGTTCGGGACCTGAAGGCGGACGTCAAGATCAACCTGGAGAGAATATTGAACCGGGCGTCGGATTTGGGGGGCGACCCCTCAGGGATAAAAGTGGTGGCGGTTACCAAAGGGCGACCGCTCAGCGACGCAGCAGCGGCCGTCGCTGCAGGGCTGTGCGACCTAGGCGAGAATTACGCCAACGAGTTAGCCGCCAAAGCGCAGGAGTTTCTAGAGTCGCCGCAGGCAGCGGATGACGCTGCGGGCGACGCAGACACGCCAGCGCGCCAGCGCGCCGCCCGCTGGCACTTCATCGGCAACCTGCAAAGAAACAAAGTACGGAAAATCGCTCACAGCGTCACCCTCTGGCAAAGCGTAGACCGCCTGCCCACGGCGACCGAGATAGCCCGCCGTTCGCCCGGAGCGCGGGTGCTCCTGCAGGTGTCCCCCCGGATACTTCCGGGACGCGGGGGATGCCTTCCGGATGAAATTCCCCTGCTGCTTGAGCAGTCCCGAGCAGCAGGTCTGAACGTGGAGGGTCTCATGGCCATGGCGCTTCAGGGCCCGCCTGAGCAGATCCGCTCGGAGTTCCGCTCCTTGCGCTCCCTTGCGGACGACTTGGATCTGCCTACGCGCAGCATGGGCACCAGCAGCGACTGGGAAGCGGCGCTGCTGGAAGGAGCGAACATGCTAAGGCTGGGAAGGGTTCTTTTCACCCCATCGGCAATCTGAAAAGCCGCAGACAAGAGGGGAGACGCCTCCCCTTTTAACCGCATTTTCAGCCCCCTTTCCGGAATTCCCCTCTCACCTCTGCTAACTTGCTTGACTAAAGTAAGAGCGTGTCGACAGGGAACGTTGCCTCTTGCCGGCGGACGGAGCGGTTCGCTGCTTGCGGGCAGGAATATAGGAACAGGAGATCGGATGTCGACTATTAAAAGGTTTGCCCATTGGCTGGGCTTGGGACCCGACGAGATCGACCCATACGCCGAGCACGTGCCCTCTCACGGGGATCATCACTACGAGGTGCCCGCACAACAACACTTCTACCCGGCTTCGGCACCTCCTGAGCCGCAGGTAGTTGCTGAGCCCATGCCAACGCTTCCACCGCAGCCGCCGCAGCCGCAACCGCAGCAGTCCTACGAATACGCTTCGGCAGACACCGCCTTCCCGGTGTCGTCCACTTCCGGTTCGCCTTCTGGCGTCAGCAGCACGGTGCGTCCCCTCAACTACGCCGATCCTGTCAAACCGATGGTGATCAACCCGAGAAGTTACGAAGACGCTCAGGAGATAGGAGAGCAGTTCAAGAACCGCCAACCGGTGATAGTCAATCTGGAAGACGTTGACCTAGATCTTCGACGCAGGCTGGTGGACTTCGTGAGCGGGCTCTGCTTCGGTCTCGACGGAAAGGTTGAACGCGTCACCTTGGGCGTCTACCTGCTGAGTCCGAGCGACGTGAAAGTTGCGATGGACGATCCCGCCCTCTCCACCAGCAGCCGCTGACACCTCCGACGCCGCAACGTTGTTTCCGCACTCCGAACGGATCGGATTCAAGCCGCTCGGGTGCGTGAAGAATGGTGAGCATTCTTCGGGAGATCATGTGCTGGGCGCTGCTCATCTACATAGCGGCCTTCTTCGCCCGCATCCTGTTGTCTTGGATACGCGTTTCCCGCTACGGGATGGCGGCCACCCTCGGCGGCTTTCTTTACGCGCTCACTGATCCGCTGGTTAAGCCCCTTCGCCGCATAATTCCACCGCTGCGAGTAGGGACGACAGGTCTTGATTTCATCCCGGCGATCGTCGTGACGCTGCTCATCTTCATCCGCCGATGGGTCTGCTCTTAGCTTTCTCGCCAGCGAGGACTCTCCCGCTTCGTCCGGGTGACCTCCGTTCACTCCCAGCCCTCCCAGCCACCCAAACCCTCCTCTGATCCGCCCGCTCGCCCGCTGTCAACCCGACGAAACCTGCGTCAGCCTCCAGCGAACCTTTCGTCCGTCTAGCTCTCCTTCGCCCGAAGGCCCGCCGCCGGCCTCCGCCTCCAACGCTGCGTAGTCCACCTTTAACGCCAGAACCTGCTCGGCTATGTACTGCTCGTGCGCAGAGACGGCTCGGGTCAGATCGTCGTCGAGATCGAGGGTCAACTCCACCCTGTCGCTCACGTTGAAATCAAGCTCTCGCCTTGCCTGCTGAAGCAGGCGCACCAAGTGACGCGCCGTCCCCTCCGAGCGCAATTCAGGGGTCAGGTCGAGGTCCAGGGAGATGACCAGACCGCTTTCGGGGATCACTGCGCTCGCCTTCTTGTCCTCCGACTGAAGGTCGATCCTGTACTGCCCTTCCTCCAGCCTCACGCCGTCCACCACTACGCCGCCTTCGCTGCGGCGTTCCCACTCGCCCCTTCGTGCGGCAGCCATCACCCCCTGCACAGCAGAGCCAAGGAGCGGCCCTAGCACGTCGCCTCTCGGACGCAACCGAAAGCTCACATCGGGGCCTAATTCCTCATTCAGACTGACCTCCTTGACGTTCACCTCCGCGGCAATCAGGTCTATGAACGGCCTCAGGCTTTCGGCGCCCTTGCCTGCCGCCGTCAAGGACGTGAGGGGCTGGCGGGCAGGGATCCTGTTGGCTGCTCTCACCCCCAGCGCCCCCGAGCAGACCGCCCTAGCGAGGTCCATGGCAGCCGCCAACTCCGGGTCGTCCGGCAAGGAGGCGGCCTCCGGCCAGTCGCAGAGGTGCAGGCTCGCAGAAGCGTCGCTGCGTCCCTCCCCGCCGTCGGTCAAACCGAGATAGATGGCCTCGCTTATGAGCGGCAGCAGAGGCGCGGCCACTTTGACGAGGGTCAGCAGCGCCACATACAGAGTGTTATAGGCGGCCTGCTTCTCAGCAGGATCGCTTTCTGCGGAAGGCGACCAGAAGCGCTCGCGGCTGCGGCGGATGTACCAGTTGTTCAAAGCAGGCAGAAAGCCTTCGATCTTGCCGCATGCCCCAGGGACGTCGTAGGCATCAAGGCAGGCAGCCGCGTCCTCTATCAGTTGCCTGCTCTTGGCCAGGATGTAGCGGTCAAGGATGTTTTCGGAGCTCGCGTCTTCCTCAGCCCGCCTCTCGTCGGCGTTGGCATAGAGGCAGAAGAAGGAATAAGCATTCCAGATCGGGTACAGGATCTCCCGCACTACGGCGTCCACTCCCGCATCCTGAATCCTCAGGTCGCCCCCGCGCAGCACGGGGGAAGACACGAGGTACCAGCGGTAGGCGTCCGAACCCTGCTTGGCAAAGATCACTTCAGGGTCGGTGTAGTTGCGCAGCCGCTTGGAGAGCTTGGATCCGTCCGCAGCCAGCACAACACCGTGACAGAGTGCGTTGCGGAAGGGAGGACGATCAAAAAGGGCGGTGGCGAGAACGTGAAGGGTGTAGAACCATCCTCGCGTCTGATTCACGTACTCCACGATGAAGTCGGCCGGGAAGTGGTTCTCAAACCACTTCTTGTTCTCAAAGGGGTAGTGGTTCTGGGCAAAGGGCATAGACCCCGACTCGAACCAGCAGTCCAAGACCTCCGGCACCCTGCGCATGGTGGACTCCCCGCTGGGGTCGTCGGGGTTGGGGCGGGTCAGGGAGTCGATGAACGGACGATGCAGATCGTCAGGGCGCACTCCGAAGTCCCTCTCTAGCTCGTCCAAGCTGCCATAGACGTCAACCCGAGGGTGGGCGGGGTCGTCGGAACACCAGACCGGAATGGGGGAGCCCCAGAAGCGGTTGCGGCTGATCGACCAATCCCGCGCCCCTTCCAGCCACTTTCCAAAACGCCCGTCCCGCACGTGGTCGGGAATCCAGTTGATCTCTTGGTTCAACTCCAGCATGCGCTCGCGAATGCTGGTGACCTTCACGTACCAGGAACTCAGCGCCTTGTAGATGACCGGGGTGTCGGTGCGCCAGCAGTGGGGGTAGTTGTGCACGTATGTGTCGTGCCTGACGATTCTGCCTTGCTGCTTGAGCACGGCGATGATGTCTTTATTAGCTTCAAATACGTTCATCCCCGCCCAGTCAGAGACCTCCGAGGTAAAACGTCCTGATTCGTCTACCGGGGTCACGATTCCCATCCCGGCCTCTTCGCAGAGGCGCTGGTCTTCTTCCCCAAACCCCGGGGCCATGTGCACTGCCCCTGTGCCGTCTTCGGTGTCAATGAAGTCTGCGCCTAGAACCTTGAACGCCCGTTCGGCTTCGGGGCTGCCGACGAAATATTCAAAGAGCGGTGCGAAGTCGCGCCCTATCAGGTCGCTTCCCAGCAGGGTGCCCCAGCGAGCGCACTCCCTCAGATTCGTTTCGTAGCGTTTCTCGGCTGCTTCCGCCAGAACGTGGAAAACGCTCTCCTCGCCCTTCCCTTCCTGAAAGACGGCGTAGCGCAGATCGGCATCCACGGCCAGCGCCAGATTGCTGGGGAGCGTCCAGGGAGTCGTCGTCCACGCCCAGAGTTTCAGAGGGCCGGGGTCGCCGCTGCGGGGACGCAGGTCAAAGGTGACGGTGATCGCTGGGTCTTCACGCGGGCGGGTGGCGTCGTCCATCCGGATTTCAAAGTTAGAGAGCGGTGTCTCTGCCCCCCAGGAGTAGGGGAGTACGCGGTAGGCCTCGTAGACAAGCCCCTTTTCCCAGAGGCGCTTGAACGCCCACATGACGCTCTCCATGAAAGACAAGTCCATCGTCTTGTAGTCGTTCTCAAAGTCCACCCAGCGAGCCTGGCGGTTCACATATCGCTGCCACTCCCCGGTGTAGCGCATCACCGAATTCCGGCACTGCTCGTTGAAGCGGTGGATGCCGAACTCTTCAATGGCCTTTCGCCCGGTCACGTTGAGCTCTTTTTCTGCTTCCATCTCTGGGGGCAGCCCGTGGCAGTCCCAGCCGAAGCGTCGATCCACTCGTCTGCCGCGCATCGTCCGGTAGCGGGGGACTATGTCCTTCACGTAGCCCGTGAGCAGGTTCCCGGTATGAGGCAGGCCGTTGGCAAAAGGAGGCCCGTCATAGAAGACGTACTCGTTCTGGCCGTTTTCTCCAGTTTCGCGGGCTTCCAGTGAGGCTTCAAAGACGGCGTGCGCCTTCCAGTAGGCCAGTACGCGGGTTTCCAGGGCGGCGAAGTCCGGCTTCGCTTCAACATGTGGGTAGTGAGGGGCTTTCTGCATGACCTTGTTGGGGGATCTGTGGGTGGTTACTGATACTTGGATTTTGCGTGTTTCACTGTATAATTAAACTGCTTGAGGACTTAGGCAAAAGACTTAAGTGCACGGAGTTAGGTTGAGAGGGTAAGGTAGTTAGGGTAAAGGCCTTAGGGCACGAGATTTAGGGTAGGGACTTAGGGTAAGGGATTTAGGGTAATCGGGGGTTTTGTATAGACAAGTCCACCAAAGGGGAGTCGTTAATATTGGAGTGCCCTCTTATTCGGGAAGTATCGGAGAAATAGATAGAAATGTCAAAGACCGCCGCTACAAAGGCTTCAGAGTCGACCAAGACATCTAGCAAGTCGAAGGCTGACAGCAAGACCAAGGCCGCCGTGCCCAAGGCCCGGACGGCGGCCAAGCCAAAAGCCGCAGCCAAGACTAAAAAGGCAACGAAAACCGCAACGAAAACCCCTGCGAAGGCTGCGAAGGTCGCGACGAAGGCTGCGAAGCCGGAAGCCGCTCCTGCCGCCAAGGCTCAGTCTGCGAAGACTGCCACCAAGTCGAAGTCTGCTAGCCAACCCAAAACCGCCGCAAAGCCTGCGAAGACGGCGAAGGCTGCTGCGAAGACCGCGAAGGCTGCCGCAGCCGCAACGAAGCCCCCCGCAAAGGCTGCGAAGGCTGCAACGAAGGCCCCTGCGAAGTCCGCCAAACCGAAAGCCCCTGCGAAGCCCTCCGCGAAGGTAGCGAAGTCGGAAACTGCAACGAAGCCCCCTGCGAAAGCCGCGAAACCGGAAGCCGCATCTGCCGCTAAGGCTCAGTCTGTGAAGACTGTCACCAAGTCGAAGGCTGCTAGCCAACCCAAGACAGCAACCAAACCTGCAAAGGCTGCGAAGGTTGCCGCAGCCGCAACGAAGCCCCCTGCGAAAGCCGCGAAGCCGGAAGCCGCATCTGCCGCTAAGGCTCAGTCTGTGAAGACTGTCACCAAGTCGAAGGCTGCTAGCCAACCCAAGACAGCAACCAAACCTGCAAAGGCTGCGAAGGTTGCCGCAGCCGCAACGAAGGCCCCTGCGAAGACCGCCGCGAAGGCTGCCAAACCGAAGGCCCCTGTGAAGACCGCCGCGAAGGTGACGAAGTCGGAAACTGCGGCGAAGCCCCCTGCGAAAGCCGCGAAGCCGGAAGCCGCATCTGCCGCTAAGGCTCAGTCTGTGAAGACTGCCACCAAGTCGAAGGCTGCTAGCCAACCCAAGACAGCAACCAAACCTGCGAAGTCTGCCGCAGCCGCAACGAAGGCCCCTGCGAAAGCCGCGAAGTCCGCAACGAAGCCCCCTGCGAAAGCCGCGAAGGCTGCCAAACCGAAAGCCCCTGCGAAGACTGTCGCAGCCGCAACGAAGCCCTCTGGGAAGGCTGCGAAGCCCCCTGCGAAGGCGGCGAAGCCGGAAGCCGCTCCTGCCGCTAAGGCTCAGTCTGTGAAGGCTGCCACCAAGTCGAAGGCTGCTAGCCAACCCAAAACCGCAACCAAGCCAACGCAGACGCCAACGCAGACAAAGAAGACCGCAACGAAGCCTGCCAGCAAGGCCAAAGCCCCCGTAGCCAAAGGCCGGACGGAGGCCAAGCCGAAAGCCGCTGCGGAAGCTGAGAAGGCAGCGAAAGCCGCAAAGGCGGCTGCAACCAAAGCAACAGAGGCCGCAAAGGCTGCGACGGCCGCTGAGAAGGCCGCGACGGCCGCAAAGGCGGCTGCAACAAAAGCAACAGAGACAGCCAAAGTCGCTAAGAAAGCTGCTACGGAAGCTGAAAAGGCCGCGAAAGCCGCAACGAAAGCAACGGAGACAGCGAAGGTCGCTAAGAAGGCTGCTACGGAGGCTGAGAAGGCAGCGAAAGCCGCAAAGGCGGCTGCAACAAAAGCAACGGAGGCCGCAAAGGCTGCGACGGCCGCTGAGAAGGCAGCGAAGCTCAAAGCCAAAAAGGAACCCCACTTTTCGCCAGATTTCTTGGCGAAGCAGAAGGTCGCCCTAGAAAAAGCGCGCGCCCAGCACCTCAAGTCGGCGGAAATCAAGGCGAAGGAAGCCGATTCCCTGCTGGAGATGCGGGAACCCGGCGATCTGCAATTCGATGAGGAATCGGGTGAAGGCGCCACCTGGGCGGTGGAGCGGGAGCTTGACCTCGCCCTAAGCGCCCATGCTCGAGCTGCAGTGGAGGAGATCGACGCAGCCTTGGCTCGATTGGAAGCAGGTACCTACGGCATCTGCACGGCTTCCGGGAAACCTATCCAAAAGGACCGCCTCCGTGCGATTCCCTGGGCATCGGAAAGGATCGAGCACAAGGCCGGCGGCTACGGGCGGCACTAAGGAGGCCCACAGCCGCTTGTTGCGTAACCGACGCCTGCTCTCAGCGGGCGTCGCTGCACTCTGGTTGTTGCTAGATCAACTCACCAAAGCGTGGGCGGTCAATGCCCTCGCCGACCGGGACATCGACCTTTTCTGGACGCTGCGCTTCAAGTTGACCTTCAACGAAGGGGCGGTTTTCGGCCTGGGATCGTCCCTCGCGCCGGTTATCACCGTCTTGGTTGTGGTCGTTTCAATTCTGATAGTTGTAGGCACTTGGCGGAATGAAAGCCGATTTGTTTCAGTAGTGGCAGGACTGGTGCTGGGAGGCGCGCTGGGCAACCTGGGAGATCGAGCGTTCAGAGGCGGCGAAGGTTTCTTCAGCGGCAAAGTGGTGGACTTCATCGACCTGCAGTGGTGGCCGATCTTCAACGTGGCCGATTCCGGCATCACCATAGGCGTCTTGTTGTTCGTCCTCTTTTCGGTTTTCTCGCGGAAAACCGAAAACGAAGAGAAAGCAGCAACCAACGTGAATGCCCTAGAAGCAAATACCATGGAGGGGGTACCGGCGCCAGAGAAGGAGAAAAGTGGAAGTGGGAGGAGCAAGCTGGGAATGAGCACAAATATCCAGCCTCCGACGCCTAGATGCAGAGGGTAAGGGCAAACAGGGGCAGCCCTCTGGCGTTCCTTCTGATACCTGTTTGGATTTTTCTGAGTATCTCCTGCGGAGTATCTCAGGAGGAAGGGGTTGTTGCCCCGGATACCACCAAGCCTGATTCCTCTGTGGAGGACACCTCTGCGCCAGAAAATACGACAGCTGAAAACCCCCCCTCAAATGCCGAAGAGTTGCGCTCCCGCTACGAAGAAGAGATGGCAAAACTAATCAAGATCACCGAGAAAATTAGGGGTTTAGAGTTTCTTGAACCGCCGAAAGTTCTGCTGTTAGACGAGGAGAGTTACCGCGGGAGGCTAGCCGAAATAGCCATAGAGGAATATTCCGACCTTGATGCAATAGATGCTCTCTACACGCTTCTAGGGTTGCTGAAGCCTGAAGATTCTCTTGAAGATTACTACAAGGACATATTTTCACGTTCAGTCTCGGCATACTACGATTCCGAAGCTCGCGAGGTGGTAGTGCCCATAGGTGGAAGTGGTTTGGATTTGATAGAACGCAGCTCAATAATTCACGAGTTGGTTCATGCTCTCACCGACCAGCACTTTGATTTCGGCGGCATCTACAACGCTCTAGATGAAAACTACAAGTACGATCAAAGCTTTGCCTTACAGGCTCTAGTTGAAGGCGACGCAATCCAAACTGAAAGGGCATATACCATCGTCGAAATGACTCCTGAAGAGCAATCAGAACTATCCGCTTTTGAAGAACCCGCAGATCCCGAATCCACTCAAACGCTTCCTTACTTCTTAGAAGGTTCTTTCGCTTTCCCTTACACAGCCGGCGGGTGGTTCGTGAACACTCTATTGGATGAAAATGAGTTTATAATTGATGATGAGGGGTATTCGCTAGGGGAAAGCTTTTACAGAGCCGTCAATGCCGCCTATAGGGATCCTCCTGTTTCCACCGAACAGATCTACCAGCCAGATAAATACTCTGAGGAGTTTCCTCTAGAGATAGAACATCCGGTTCCGGAGATACCAGGCTACGAATTAGATCACACTTCAACGTGGGGGATGCTTTGGTTCTCTCTGATGTTCGACCAATTCTTTGAGCCAGAAGAGAAAGAAATCAACGGAAGAGAGGTTCTGGTCAACGGTTTTGATCGTCTAGCGGTAGAAGGATGGGGCGCAGACATGTACTCATACTGGTTCAACGGCACTGAAGCGGCTTTTGCCTTGAGTTATCGAGGAGACGAGGCGTCCGACGCTTCGGAACTCTTCGGATCTCTTCAGAAATACGTATCAACAGCCATGAAGGTGGGGAGTTCAGAAACTGGAGATCCCGAGGTAGCCGGCGATAGCCTGACTTGGCAAGGGGAGGATTTTGCCTGGTTATCACTCTCTGGAGACATGCTGCGTTTCGTGGCTGCGTCCGACCCTGGAGTCGGCGGGCTGCTCGTATCAACCTATGAAAACTTCTAATTCGGAGATATACCAAATGTCCTCAAAAATGCTTTTAAGACTCTTTGCAGTTGTCTGCCTTACGACATTGATCGCAGCCGCGTGCGCTGAACCAGACGAAATGGAGCAACCTCTAAGCTCCGATGGCACTACAGCGACTTCGGAAAGAGCGGGGGATGTCAACCCAATCCAAACTCCTCCCGCTCAATCACCCGACGACACGGCTTCTTCGCTTACTACGGTCAGCGAAACCAACGGAATCGGTCAGACCGATTCGGAGCCCGAAGAGAGTAGCGGAGTCGAAACATCTGCTAACAACCTCGTATCTCTCTTTGGAGAAGAGATAGCAGAACTCGTCGTTGCTACAGAGCGAATTCGCGGCCTCAAGTTCCTAGAACAGCCAAACGTAGCGTTATTAAGTCCCGACGACTTTAGTCAACGATTTGAGGCGTATGTAGATGAACAACTTGCGGAAGATGGGTTAATAGGCGAGGCACTCCACAAGTTGTTGGGACTACTGGAGAAGGAGGATTCGTTAGAAGAGTTATACCGTGCAATGTTGACCGACTCAATTGCTGGGTATTACGACCCCGACGCCGCCGAGTTGGTTGTTCCCATAAGGGGTGATGTTGTAAGCCCATACGACAAAACGGTCTTGGTTCACGAATTAGTTCATGCATTGACCGATCAACACTTCAGGTTTACCGAGCTAGCCGACCAACTATATGAAGAAGGCAAGGACGACGAGAGGCTTGCACTGAGCGCCTTAGTTGAAGGCGATGCAAACCTCATGCAGGAGAGGTACATCGTAAACGAACTTTCAGCTGAAGAACAGTACGAAATGGGTATTGAGCTTCTCCTAGAAATATCCGGCTTGGATGAGTCAGATGCATCAACTGCAGAAGAGATTCCTTATTACTTGCTTGAAGCACTCTTATTCCCATATGAGGATGGTCAAATCTTCGTAAGGGAAATATCAGGTAGAGGCGGCTTGGAAACAATAAATGCGGCTTATAAGAACCCACCGATCAGCTCAGAACAAATCTATTTCCCTTCCAACTTTCCCGACGAAGCGCCGTTGGAAGTCACCCACCCGGTTGTTGATGTTCCTGGATACGAACTTGTACACTCCTCAACCTGGGGTCAGGTTTCCTTTGCGATAATGTTCGACCAGGTTCTAGGTATTCTAGATGCTCAGAGTGGGCAGAACAGGGCGTCTGTGAGGGGATGGGGGGGCGACCGCTATTCTTACTGGAGGGATGGGGCGGAGGCGGCTTTTGCGCTGACTTATAGAGGCGACGAGGCCAAGGATGCTTCCGAACTCTTTGAAACCCTGCAAGAATATCTAGCTGAAGGCATGAACGTGGACAACCCCGAGGTTTCCTCCGAGAGCGTGACATGGCGCGGAGAGGATTTTGCCTGGGTGTCACTCTCTGGCGACGTGCTGCGTTTTGTGGCTGCGGGCGTCCCCGAAGTCGGCGACTTGCTCGTATCAACCTATCAAGACTTCTAACTCGGAGATATATCTAATGTCCTCAAAGGTGCCGTTGAAACTCTTTGCAGTTGTCTGTCTTACGGCATTAATCGCCGCCGCGTGTGCCGCATCAGACGAAACGGAGCAACCTCTGAGTTCCGATGGCGCTACTACGACTTCGGAAAGAGCCGAGGATGTCAATCCAATCCAAACCCCTCCCGCTCAGCCACCCGATGATACGGATTCTTCGTCTACTACGGTCAGCGAAACCAACGGGATCGGTCAGAGCGTTTCGGAGCCCGAGGAGACTACCGGGGTCGAAACGACTGCTGACAACCTCTCATCTCCTTTTGAAAAAGAGATAGCGGAACTCATCGTTGCTGCGGAGCGAATTCGCGGCCTCAAGTTCCTAGAACAGCCAAACGCAGCGTTATTGAGTCCCGATGACTTCAATCAACGATTTGAGAAGTTTCTAGGTGATCGGTTTAGAGAAAACGAGGTAGAAGGCGAAGAACTCTACAAGTTATTGGGACTGCTGGACAAGGAGTATTCACTCAAAGAGTTATTCAGTGAAATGTTGACTGAGACAGTTACTGGATATTACGACTCCGAGGCGGGCGAGTTGGTTGTTCCCGTAAGAGGTGATGCTGTGAGCCCGTACACCCGAATGGTTTTGCTTCATGAATTAGTCCACGCATTGACCGATCAACACTTCAGGTTTACCGAGCTAGCCGACCAACTATATGAAGAAGGCAAGGACGACGAGAGGCTTGCACTGAGCGCCTTAGTTGAAGGCGATGCAAACCTCATGCAGGCAAGGTACTTCAGCAACGAACTTTCAGCTGAAGAACAGGCAGAAGTGGGTAACGAACTTACCGGAGAAATACCTGATCAGGAAGAGCCAGAATCATCATCGGGAGGAGAACTTCCTCACTTCATGCTCGGAGGATTCTTATTCCCATATACGTATGGCGTCCTTTTCGTAAGGCAAATATCCCCCCGAGGCGACTTGGAAGCAATAAATGCGGCCTATAAGAACCCACCGACCAGCACAGAACAAATCTATTTCCCCAGCAATTTTCCCGACGAAACGCCGTTAGAAGTCCCCCACCTGGCTATTGATATTCCTGGATACGAACTTGCACGCTCTTCAAGCTGGGGGCAGGCCGCTTTCGCGGTAATGTTTGACCAGGTTCTAGGTGCTTGGAATCCTGAGAGCAGCCAGAACAGGGCGTCTGTGAGGGGATGGGGGGGCGACCGCTATTCGTACTGGCGGGATGGGGCGGAGTCGGCCTTTGCGCTGACTTATAGAGGCGACGAGGCCAAGGATGCTTCCGAACTCTTTGAAACCCTGCAGGAGTATGTCACCGAGGCCATGGACGTGGGCAGCCCCGAGGTTTCCCCCGAGAGCGTGACATGGCGCGGGGAGGATTTTGCCTGGGTTTCACTCTCTGGCGACGTGCTGCGTTTTGTGGCTGCGTCCGTTCCCGAAGTCGGAGATTTCCTCGTCTCCGCTTACAGCGCTTCCGGAACAGGCGCGTCCGCTCCCGTCCCCGAGAGCACAACCTCGCCCGAAAGCACGAACTCGGGCGGGGGCAGCGCAAATCCACCAGCCTCAACGAGTCCCCCTGCCACCCCGCCGATCCCCCGAGCCCCGCCAGCGCCGCCCGCTCAGCCAAACCCCCCCGCTCCGCCTAGTCCTCCGCCTGCCCCGCCTAGTCCACCCGCCGCCCCGCCCGCTCCTGTCGCTCCGCCGAGCCCCCCAGCCACCCCGCCCGCTCCGCCTAGTCCCCCTGTCGCTCCGCCGAGCCCGCCAGCCACCCCGCCAAGCCCCCCGCCAGCCCCGCCTAGTCCGCCGCCACCTCCGCCGAGCCCGCCTGCCCCGCCGAGCCCGCCGCCACCTCCGCCTAGTCCACCCGCCTCAGAGAATCCGCCCGCCGAAAGCGACCCGCCAAACGGGGGATCTGAACAAACAGAACCTACGGACGAAGCTGAGAATCTAGCGGGTCGTTTTGAGGAGCAGATTACAGAACTCATTGAGGCAACGGAGCGGATACGCGGATTGGAATTTCTAGAGAAGCCCAACGTCACGCTGCTGACACTTGACGATTTCAGGGGGCGTCTCCAAGGCACAGCAGAGGAATCCTTCGTTGGCCTAACAGCAGAAGAGGCCTTGATGAAACTCTTGGGGCTCTTAGATAAAAACTCTTCTCTAGCGCAACTCCAGCAAGATTTATATACCGGTTCCGTTGCCGGGTATTACGACACCTACAGAGCCGAATTGGTTGTTCCTATGAGGGGTGATGGTCTTGGAATCTACGACCGGATAATCCTGTTTCACGAGTTGATACACGCTCTGACCGACCAACATTTCAAGTTCGGGGAGCGCATTATCCAACTTGCTGCGGAAACCAAGCACGACGCGGGGCGCGCCCTGAGGGCTCTGATCGAAGGGGACGCCAGCGTATCGCAGACGCGCTACATCCTCTCTGAACTTACGACCGCAGAACTGCTTGAACTCCGTGAGACGTTGAGCGCTCGAGAATTTGAAGCGCCAACGGAGAACAGGATTCCGCACTTCGTCCTTGAGCCCTTCAATTTCCAGTACTCCTATGGCAGCGTGTTCGTACGGAACATCTTGAGGGAGGGTGGACTCCAAGCGCTCGACTCTGCCTACCGCAGCCCTCCGGTCAGCACCGAACAGATCGTCTCTTCGCAGAAATATCCGGACGAAATCCCCCTTGAAGTAGATCACCCGGAGGTGGATATTCCCGGCTACTCACTCCATCACTCCTCTACCTGGGGCGAACTGGGTTTAGCAATGATGTTCCATCAGATTTTCCCCACGCTGGCATCCGAAGGCGGCGGAACCGGCCACAGACGGGTGGAGGTCAGAGGATGGGGAGGCGACCGCTACTCGCTCTGGTTCGACGGAAGCGATGCCGTATTCGCTCTGACCTACCGCGGCGACACCCGTAACGACACGGCAGAACTCGCCTCCGCCCTGCGAGAGTACATTCCTACGGCCATGGCTGTAGGAAACCCTTACATCTCCGGCAACACGACCACCTGGCAAGCAGATGACTTCGCTTGGCTTTCGGTCTCAGGCGACGAACTCAAATTCGTAGCGGCCTCCGATCCCGACGCCGCCGCCCCCATCCTCACGGCGTACGAAACTGCCTGAGCGTCAGGCACCCCTGTGGGTAGAGACGCGGAATGCATTCCTGCAGCCCTTGAGGGCGAGCGCTTGGATCGAGCGGTGGCGCTTCTCTGGAACTGCAGTCGCTCCGCCGCTTCGGAGCTAGTCGACTCGGGTGCAGTGCTGCTGAACGGCAAGACAACTTTCGCCCGCTCCGAACGGCTGAAGCCGGGAGACGCCCTAGCTGTCTCCGACGAAGCGGCGGCGGCGGTTCTGAGCGCTGCGCTTCCTCGCCCAGAGGAGGGCGTCTACTACGAAGTTGTCGCCGAAGACATCGACTTCGTAGTCGTCAACAAGCCGGCCGGACTGGTCGTACACCCGGGCGCCGGAGTGCGCTCCGGCACCCTGTGCTCGGGACTTCTGTGCAGCTACCCGGAGATGGCCGAAGTGGGGGAGGCGGCGAGACCAGGAATAGTCCACCGCCTAGACAAGGACACGACCGGCCTGATGGTCGCCGCCCGCACCGCCCAGGGCTACTCCTCACTCAGGGCGCAACTGGAGGCTCGCAGCGTTCGCAGACGCTACGAGGCGGTCTGCTGGGGAAGGTTAGAAGGCGAAGGGGTGGTGGACGCCCCCATCGGGCGCTCCCGCCGCCGTCCCTCTTTGATGACGATTTCCGAGCAAGGACGCCCCGCCCGCACCCGCTATCAAGTGCAGCAGAACTTCGTCTTTCCCGAGGAACTCAGCCGTCTGCACTGCCGTCTGCAGACGGGGCGCACGCATCAGATCCGAGTTCACCTCTCAGCGATCGGCAACCCTCTAGTGGGCGACTTCTCCTACGGCGCTCCAGGGGCGGGAGAGGGAGCGAAGCCTCCGAGCATGACGCCCCGAGGTTTCCCGCGCCCTGCTTTACACTCGGCGAGCCTGGCCTTTGAGCACCCCGCCTCTGGCCGCATAGTTGAGTTCAACTCCGCCTTGCCGGAGGACTTTTCCCTTCTCCTAAACGGCCTCAAATAGGCGAAGCGACGCCTGCCGGCGCTAAGGGGCGGTAATGCCCCTTAAAGGGATCGCCGACTAGAGGTAGGCGCCGCTGTGGCCAGAGAGGTCCTCTGGCATTTCTGGACTCTTGGGGCTCGGCAACTGCCCGCGCATGTCGGCTAACTGCCGGCGGGCGATCACCTGCTGGGCGTACAAGGTGGCCTGGATGCCTTGGACGAGCCCTTCCAGCCACCCGACCACCTGCGCCTTGGCGATCCTCAGCTCAGCTGCAGTGGGGATGCTCTCATCGTTGAAGGGCAAGGCCAACCTGCTGAGTTCGTCCTGCAGGTCGGGGGAGAGGGCGGAACTCAGTTCGTTCAAGGAAGTCTCGTAGATCTCCCGCATGCGGTCGCGGCTGCGCCCGTCCAGAGGGGCAGCCCGTACTTCCTCTAGGAGCGTGCGCAGCATCGCACCGAGGCGCATGACCTTGGCCGGCTGCTCGATGGAGTCTCCGGTTTCAATGCCCCCTCTCTTGCCGTCCTCTTCTACTACTTCAGGGCGTTCGGGAGGCTGCAACCCTTTATCCGCTTCTGTCATTTAGATAGTTCCTCGCTTGAGATTTGTTTCTTGGATGAGCGCTTTCGGGTGCTCGTTTTGGCTGTGCGACGGACGCTCTAGGGCGAAGTCGGCGACTTCGCCCGCCGTTCTTTCACGATACAGCACGCCGCTCTGCTTTCTTTCTACGCTCCCACCCCTGAATAGAAGGAATCCACCTCTGAACAGGACGCAGTACAAGATGTGAATTGCCTGTAATCAAACCTGAAATCGTCGCTGATTTCTCAACAAGTTATTCAAGATCGAGAGCGATTTCAGAAATCCGCCAAGAAGAGGCCTGCTGCGCTGACAATCTCTATTGCCTTGCACTCAACTATCCGCCCTCCAGGGCGTTCCCAATATCCGTCCTTCAGGGCGTCCCCGACCAAAGGCCTAGACACACAATGACCGATTCTTTCGTCCACCTTCATACGCACACCGAGTACTCCATCTTGGATGGGGCCTCCCGCATAGACGACCTCGTAAAGGCCGTAGAGGCAGACGGACAGCCTGCCGTGGGAATCACCGATCACGGCAACATGTACGGGATCATCCCCTTCTATAAGGCCTGTCACGCTCGGGGGGTCAAGCCCATCCTGGGCATAGAGGCCTATCTAGCGCACGAAGACCGCCGAGAGCGCCCCGCGAGACAAGGCGACATAGACGACAGCGGCGGCGAAACCGAAAAGGGACACAAGCTCTACTACCATCTCACCCTCCTCGCTGAGAACAACGCCGGCTACAAGAACCTCATTCAGATAGCCAGTCGAGCCTTCCTAGAGGGCTACTACCACCGCCCGAAGGTCGACTGGGAAGTCCTCTCTGAGCACTCCGAAGGTCTGATAGCCACGACTGGCTGTCTGAGCAGCCACGTCTCGCGCGCCCTGCTCGACGGCGACTACGACGGCGCCCTGCGTCTCGCCGGTCGTCTGCGGGAGATTTTCGGACAAAAAAACACCTACGTGGAGCTCCAGGATCACGGCATAGATAAGCAGCGTCAGATCATGCCTCAACTGCTGGAGATCGCCAAAAGTTTGAAGTCACCCCTCCTGGCCACGAACGATTGCCACTACACGCATCGTGAGGATCATCTCTCGCACGACGCCCTGCTCTGCGTCCAGACGGGCACCACCACCGCCGATACGAACCGCCTGCGCTTTGAAGGTCACGAGCACTACCTGAAGACGGCGAGAGAGATGCGCGACCTTTTCGCCGAGTTGCCGACAGCCTGCGACAACTCTCTGGAAATCGCCGAGCGCAGCAACGTAGAAATCGAGTTCGGGGAAGCCAAACTCCCGCACTTCCCGCTGCCCGACGGCGTGGAGAGCGGCGACGCCTACTTGCAGGAACTCGCTCGTCAGGGCGCAGAACGCCGCTGGGGAAAGCCGCTCAGCGATGAGCGGGCAGACCGCCTGGCCTACGAACTTCGCACCATCGCTGAGATGGGCTTCTCCACCTACTTCCTCATCGTCGCGGACCTGGTTAACTACGCCCAGGCTGCAGGGATACGTGTAGGCCCTGGTCGCGGCAGCGCCGCAGGCTGCGCCGTGGCCTACTGCCTGGGCATCACGGAAATCGACCCGTTAGCCAACGACCTCCTGTTCGAACGCTTCCTGAACCCAGGCCGCCGCCAACTTCCCGACATAGACATTGACTTCGACTCCCGCTACCGCGACACCCTCATCCGTTACATCAGCGACCGCTACGGGCGCGATCACGTAGCGCAGATCATCACCTTCTCCAGCATCGGCGCCAAGGCCGCCGTGCGCGACGCCGCCCGCGTACTGGGGCACCCCTACGGGGTTGGCGACAAGATCGCCAAGGCGATTCCCGACCCCATAATGGGGCGCGCCACCCCCCTGTGGGCGTGTCTAGAAAAGTCAGAAGAGTACCTCGGCGGCTACGCGCAGTCCCCAGAGTTGCGATCCCTGTACGAGAGCGACGAAAACGTCAAGGACGTGGTGGACGTGGCGCTCGGTCTAGAGGGGTTGGTGCGCCAGGACAGCATCCACGCCGCAGCGGTGGTGATCTCCCAGCGCCCCCTGCGTGAGTACCTGCCGGTTCAGCAGAAGCCCGTGGACGGCAACATAGACGAAGCCCCGATCGTTACTCAGTACGACATGGACGCCATTGAGGAACTCGGCCTGCTGAAGATGGACTTTCTGGGCCTCCGCACCCTGGACGTGATCACAGACACCGTAGAGAACATCAAGCGAACGCGAGGTGAGGAGATCAAGATGGAGGAAATCCCCCTTGACGACGCCCGCACCTTCAAACTGCTGCAAGAAGGCGACACCACGGGGGTTTTCCAGCTTGAGAGCGGGCCGGTCCGCTCCCTGCTCAGGTCGCTCCGCCCGAGCACCGTCGGCGACATCTCAGCGACCGTGGCTCTCTACCGACCCGGCCCTATGGGCGAGAGGATGCACCTTGACTACGCCGACCGCAAGAACGGACGCAAGCCAGTTGAGTACCTGCACCCCGACGCCGAGGAAATACTCGGCGAGAGTTTCGGCCTGATGATCTATCAGGAGTCGATGATGCGGATAGCCCAGAAGTTCGCCAACTACACCCTCGCCGAAGCCGACAACCTGCGCAAAGCCTGCGGAAAGAAGATAAGGGAGATCATGGCTGCGGAAGGCAAGAAGTTCATAGCAGGGTGCGAAAAGGCCGGGTACGGACGCGAGATGGGGCAGCAGTGGTGGAATCAGATCGAACCCTTCGCTGACTACGCCTTCAACAAGAGCCATTCCTACGCCTACGGATACCTGGCGTACCAGACCGCCTACCTCAAAGCCAACTATCCCCTTGAGTACATGTCCGCCCTTCTAACCAGCGTGAAAGGAAGCAAAGAAAGGCTGACGCGCTTCCTGCTAGAGGGCAGGCAGATGGGCATAGAAGTACTCGTCCCCAACGTGAACGTGTCGCTCTCCGACTTCACGCCCGACCCCGACAGCGACGATCCCCACAAAGGGCGCATCATCTTCGGGCTTTCCGCCGTCCACGGAGTGGGGGAGGGGATGGTGGACTGCATCATCACCGAACGCGAGAAGGCCGGGGAGTTTACGGACTTCATTGATTTCTGCAAGCGGGTGGACACTTCCGTCCTCAACAAGCGGACGCTGGAGTCCCTCGTCTACGCCGGCGTATTCGACGCCCTCGGGCATTCAAGACTCGGCCTCAAAAAGAAGTTTGAGGAAATATCTCGCGCCGTGCTATCCGAGCGCCGAAAAAGCGATATCGGCCACTTGAGTCTCTTCAGCGATGCCGGGGTTGACATCGGCTTCAGCGACCTCCCCGACATCCCAGAGGAGGAGTTCACGCGCACCCGCCGGCTAGCGGAAGAAAAGCACGTGCTCGGCCTCTACATAAGCGACCATCCGCTCGCCGGCATCGAGGAAGTCCTGGCGCGCGAATGCGACACCACGGTGGCCGGCCTGTCGGAGCGGGACGACAGGTCCTACGTCAAGGTAGGGGGGGTGGTGACCGCTTTGGATCGGCGTGTTACCAGAAAAGGAGAACCGATGGCCGCCTTCATCCTTGAAGACAGGACGGGGCTCGTGGAGGTCACCGTCTTCCCGCGCACATTTGAAGAGGTAGACGCGCTGCTCATCAACGAGGAGACGGTTCTAGTGAGCGGACGTATAGATCAGGGGGAGGATTCGCTCAAACTCATCTGCAGCGGGATCTCCGAGCTCGAAAACGAGACCGAGGGGGCGCTTCGTCTGACCATTCCTTCGGAGGGGCTCAGCGAAAATGGAATGGAAACCTTGAAAGAGCTCATAGTGACCAACGCCGGCGAGCGCCCGGTGGAGATACAGATAGATGACAAACTGCTTCAGCTTTCCGAGGAGTACCGCGTGGATGCCGACAACGGCCTGCCTGCTGAACTGCGTGAGCTGCTGGGGGCGGATTCCGTAATGCTCTGACCGCCCCTCAGGGCAACAGCGGTGCTTGCCGCGCCCCTGCTCTGACCCGAAAAGTGGGGGCAGTCCGGCGTCCTCTGCGGCCTTTCCTCCGGCGTCCTCTGCGGCGGGTGGAGAGCGCTTTTTCCGAGAGATTGAGGGCGTCCGATAGCGGAATCGCCGGGGCGCCTGTACACTGCTGTTTTGGAGCAACTTGGTCAGCGACGATTGTTCAAGCAAGACAAGAGAACAACGGCGGTTGACAATGGCAGTAGAAGTAAAGAGCAGGAATTGCGCTGCGGTCAGCGACTCCGATTTTGCGGAGTTGGCAGACCTCTGCGCCCAAGGGCCTAACCCCTTTTCTGTAGGGCTCTTATCTAAGCAGGCCGAACTCTGGGTGCTGCTTACGGAGGCGCGAGAAAACGGGAAACTGCGAGGCTTTACCTTTTCCACCCTGGAGCGCATAGGTGGAACCCCGGCGATCATCTTGGGGGCAGGTTCGGTGGCCCGCATGGCCAGGCGAGGGGTTTACCTGCGTGACTTGCTCAAGGAACAACTCCACCGGGCGCTGATGGCCTTCCCCGACGAGGACGTTCTGGTAGGTGTCCGGCTCAACTCCCCCTCGGGCTACGAGGCGTTTGAGGCTCTGAGCGACCTGATGCCGCGTCCCGGCCATGCCCCCAACGGCGAGGAAAGAGCCTGGGGCAGACAACTCGCCAAGCTCTACAACCTGGACAACAACTCCTACGACGCCCGCTCTTTTGTGGCGACTGGCAACGGCACACAACCCGCCGTGCTGGATCACTGCGCCCTGAAGCCCGAGAGCATTCCAGAAGGCCTAGAAGAGATCTTCTCGCCCCTAGACGTGGAGCGCGGGGATTCTCTGCTGGCTACCGCCTGGGCGCCCGCCGGTCTGCTCTCCAAGTACCAGGGCTGATCACTCCTCAAGCTTCAGTCAAACAAGGTGGAGTTCTCCGAGGTCGTTGCCGCTCGGCATATGACCCGGAGTTTCAACTCAACCCCGATCCCGAGAAGCGAGTTGCGCGAGATGCTCGCCTTGGCGCGAAACGCTCCTTCAGCCGGGTTCGCCCAGGGCACCGAATTCCTGCTACTAGACAAACCGGAGGCGGTGGACGGATTCTGGGAAGTGACTCTGCCGGCGTCGGCGCGCGCCAGCTTTCCGTGGCCAGGACTGCTGAATGCGCCCGTGCTTGTCCTGCCTCTCTGCGACCCCCGCCGCTACCTGCAGCGTTACTCCGAAGCGGACAAGGCGTCCTCGCCCGCCCTAGGGCAGAGTTTGGAGTCCTGGCCGGTGCGCTACTGGCTGGTGGACGGAGCGTTCGCCGTTCAGAACCTGCTTCTGGCGGCCACAGATCGCGGCCTGGGGTCGCTGTTCTTCGGAATCTTCAAGGACGAGGAGACCTTGCGAGAACGCCTGGACATACCCGCTGAGGTGGAGTTTCTAGGCGTGGTGGCGCTGGGCAGCCCTGCAGAAGACGCTCCGGCCCGCCCCAGCACTTCGCAGGCGCGAGGTTGGAGAGAGCTGGAGGAGATACTGCACTGGGAAACCTGGGGTGTGCATGCCTGCTGAGAATCCGCCCACAAAATCCTCGGAAAACCTCTCTGAGACCCCTTCTGCGATTCCGTCGGCGGCCTCTCCTGCCGCTCCCGGAAACCTTGCCCGCGACCTCCCCGCTGACCCCCCGAAGCGAGTGCCGCTGGTCACCTACCTGGCGCTTGATCCGCAGCCCCACCTCCTGGCCTGGGAGTGCACGGCCTGCTCAGCGCGTTTCTTTGACCGCCGCAACGCCTGCGCCGCCTGCGGAGCGGCATCGTTCGTACAAAAGCCGGTGAGCACCACGGGAGAACTGCGGGCGTTCAGCGTCGTGCATCGGGCAGCCAAGAAAATCAAGGTGCCCTTCGTGGCGGCGCTCGTGGAGGCCGACGACGGCACGATGATCCGCTCCAACCTTCTAGTGGAACCCACCCCGGAGAAAATCGTCCTTCCGATGCCGGTACGGCTGGTCACCTACGTCGTAGGCGCTGACAGCCGAGGAAGCGAGTGCGTCGCATTCGCTTTTGAACCCCAGGAAACTTGTGAACCCCAAGAAGCAGAAGCGCCCGCCAGCGGGGGGCGCAGAGAGACCGGAGACATTCCCGAAGGAGCCGCATGAGCGAAGACATCTGGATACTGGGCGCCTCAATGACCCCTTTCGCCCGCAGCGAAGAACTCGACGTCATTGACTTGGCTTGCAAAGCGGTCTCCGGCGCCCTAAAAGACGCAGAAGCACAGATGCCCGACGTGGACGTGATTGCCTGCGGTTCGCTCTACGGAGCGTCCAACTCCCTCGCCCAGCAGATCCTCAAGCAGGTCGGCCAGACGGGCATTCCTGCCTACAACGTGGCTAACGCCTGCGCTACTGGCGCCACCGCCGTGAGGACGGCAGCCATGGCTATCCGCGCCGGGGAGGCGGGCCTGGCTCTTGCGGTGGGTGTTGAAAAGATGGGCAAGATGGGTCTGCTCGGCGGCGGCTCTCGCCGTCCCCCCAAAGAGGTCGTCTACGAGCCCTCCGGGCGCTACGGGTCGGTCATGTCCATAGACGGCATCCTGGGCACTAACACCATGCCGGGCGTCTTCGCCCAGGCGGGAATGCGCTACGTCCACGACCATCCAGAGGTGGGCTTTGAGCACTTCGCCAAGGTCGCCTACAAGAACCACAAGCACTCCACCTTGAACCCGCTAGCGCAGTACCAAAAGGAGTTCAGCCTGGAGGAAATCAAGGAATCCCCGATGGTTGCTTATCCGAACACTTTGCTGATGTGCTGTCCCACGGGTGACGGCGCTGCCGCCCTTCTGCTCGCAGGGGAAGAGCGTCTCGCCTCCCTCAGTCCTTCCCAGAGGCGGCGGGCGGTGAAGGTCTCGGCTTCCGTCCTGGTCACCGACCCCTACGAGCCGGGCTCTCAGGCTCTGCCCGACGTGAACACCCTCACCCGCAACGCCGCCGCCGCCGCATACGAGCAGTCGGGTGTGGGGCCGGAAGACCTGGATTTGGTGGAGCTGCACGACTGCTTCGCCACAGCCGAACTCCTTCACTACGAAAACCTGCAGCTGTGCCCTCCCGGCGGGGCGGGGGAGTTCATCGACTCCGGCAAGCCTTTCCGAGACGGACAAACGCCAGTGAACGTCTCCGGGGGTCTCATATCCAAGGGGCACCCGATCGGCGCTACGGGGGTGGCCAACCTCTTTGAAGTGGCGACGCATCTTCGGGGGGAAGCGGGGGAGCGTCAGATCCCCGAGGCGAAAGTGGGGCTGACGCACGTAATCGGACTGGGTTCTACCTGCGCAGTTCACGTTCTAGAACGGGCTGCCGCCTGAGAGCCCGCTCGCTAGAGCCGCTCGCCGCGGCGCTCACTGCGGGCGCTCGCTGCGGGCGTCCTAGGCCACTGAGCACCCGACGGCCGGAGTCCCCGTTAGCCGTCCGCCAAAGCGGCCTGACCTCCCGCTCGCAGCCGCCCGCCGAGCAGGCTGACTAGCCGCCCGCTCCGATCCACCCCGCCCGGTAGGCAGCCTCCCGGGCGTCCAACTGCCCCTCCAAGTCCTCAGAGTTATCCACAGGAAGTTCACATACATATCCACTGCAGACGTATGCGCCCGGCTCGCTGCGCCCCGCCCAGAGCGGCGAGTCGGAACTCTCTCCCCAGGCCAGGACGGCGTTGGGCATATAACGGCTGCGCACAGCCGCTGTGAGGTCGGGGCGCTCCCCGGCAATCGTGATTTCAGTAGACGGCCCGGCTGCCAAGTCAAGGGCGCACAGCAAGTTGCCGAAGGCGCTCGGATGACTTTCGGCCAGCCCGCCCAGCAATCCCAAGATGTCTTGGGCTCGATCTCGGAAACGCCCCTCGTCGGTGAGCGCCGCCAGCCGCAGCAAACCCACCGCAGCCGAACTATTGGCCGACGGGGTGGCGTTGTCAAAGTAATCCCTCGGCTGCGCCACCAGCTTTTCCGCGTCCGAGCCGCAGGTCAGCAGGCCTCCGTTCTCGTCGTCCCAGAAAAGCTCCACCAAGCCGTCCGCCGTCTCGGCTGCGTGCTCCGTCCAGCGCGCCTCGCCGCTCGCCTCACCGAGGCGCGTGAAGGCATCAATCAAGGCCGCGTAGTCCGCAGCGCACGCCAAGTGACGAGCCCCGGGCGGTCGGCTCGCGTCGCCCGCCTGCCAGGAACGCATCCAGCGCCCGTCGCTGCGCTGCAGGTTGGCCAGCAGAAATTCTCCGCACTCAGAGGCCGCCCGCAGCCAGCGGCGCTCCTCAACTGCGGACGGGGCGCAAGAGGCAGCCTCAGCAAGAGCCGAGACGGCCAGGGCGTTCCACTCAGTCAGCGCCTTGTCGTCTAGCCCCGGTCGGACGCGCCCCAGTCGGGCTTCAAACAAGGCGCAGCGGGCTTCCTCCACCTCCGCCGGGCGCAGCAGGTCGCCCCGCACCGGACGCCAGAGGATGTTGGCGCCCTCAAAGTTGCCCTCCTCGCTCACCCCGTACCACTCCTTGGCCGCCTCGGCGCGGGCGGGCGGCAACCCCGCGGCTGCGACCGCTTCGGCGATCTCCGCAGGCTTCCAGACGTAAAACTTGCCCTCCTCGCCTTCGGAATCGGCGTCCTCGGCCGAGGAGAAACCTCCGGCGCTCAGGCGCATGTCCCTCAGCATGTAGCCCGCAGTCTCAGCGGCCACTTGCTGGTAGCGGGGCTTGCCAGTCACCTGGTGGGCGCGGGCGTAGAGCCGCAGCAGCAGGGCGTTGTCGTAGAGCATCTTCTCAAAGTGGGGTACTAGCCAGCGCTGATCCACCGAGTAGCGGGCGAAGCCGCCGCCGAGATGGTCGTATATGCCGCCCGAAGCCATGCAGTCCAGGCTGTTGGTGACCATGGTCAGGGTGTCGTCGTCGCCGGAACGCAGGTAGGAGCGCAGCAGGGCTTCAAGCGTCATCGTCTGCGGAAACTTGGGGGCGCGCCCGAACCCGCCCCAGGCCGGGTCGTACCCTCGGCGGAGGTTAGAGGTCGCCCGGGCGAGGGCGCCGAGGTCGGGCTTCTCCTCTGGCGACCCGAGCGGCGTCCGCACAGCCCCCGTTCGGGAGGCTCCCTTCAAGGCGCTCTCTCTCAAGGCTTCTGTGATCCTCTTGGCTTGTTCAGCGACGTCGCTGCGCCTGCTGCGCCAAGCTTCAGAGACGCTCTCCAGCACTTGTCGGAAGGAGGGCATACCGCCGCGAGGTTCGGGCGGATAGTAAGTGCCTGCGTAGAACGGCTCGCCGTCGGGTGTCAGGAAAACGGTCATCGGCCAGCCGCCGTGTCCGGTCAGGGACGTCACCGCCTCCATGTAGAGCGAGTCCACGTCGGGGCGCTCTTCTCTGTCTACTTTGACGTTGACGAAGCGTTCGTTCATCACCTCGGCGGTGGCGTCGTCTTCAAAAGATTCGTGCGCCATAACATGGCACCAGTGGCACGCGGAGTACCCCACCGAGAGCAAGATGGGCTTGTCGCTCTCCTTGGCGGCTGCGAAGGCGGCCTCCTCCCAGGGGTACCAGTCAACGGGATTGTCGGCGTGCTGACGCAGATACGGACTGCTCTCGCCGGCCAGCCGATTGCCACAAGGACGCTTCACGGGACAAGCCTATGAATTTTTGCGGCTTAGGCACTCTTTCGGCCGAACATCACCGCTCACGTAGACCCGGACGACCTCAAGCCCATGAATATTTGTTCCTCAGTATTCTTTCGGCGCCTCGGTATCGCTCGGCGGGCGAACCTTTGCGGATGTTTCCACTGAAAACCGCGCCCCCGCCCGCCGCCCCTGCTTGAGACGCCGCCTCTGCTTGAAATGACTTCGCTGCGTACTTGGGTTCTCGGAGCCAGGCCGCGCACCCTCTCCGCCGGGCTGACTGGCGTGATCATCGGCACCGCAGTCGCCGCCCGCCCAGGCTTCGGCTGGGGGCAGGGGATCGTCTGGTGGCGCTTTGCGCTGGCGCTGCTCGTGGCGCTGGGGCTGCAGGTAGGGGTGAACTACGCCAACGACTACAGCGACGGACTGCGGGGAGTGGACGACAGCGGACGGATCGGGCCGCGCAGGCTGGTGGGGTCTGCCCTGGCGTCTCCGGCTGCCGTTCGGCGGGCGGCCTGGGCGGCCTTCGCCGTGGGGGCGGCTGCCGGGGTGGCGCTGGCCGCCGCCGTGAACTGGCTGCTCCTGATACCCGGGGCGGCAGCCCTGGCGGCGGGATGGTTCTACTCGGGCGGCTCGCGTCCCTACGGATACCGAGGCTGGGGAGAGGCGTTCGTGTTCCTGTTCTTCGGGATGGTCTCCACGGTGGGCAGCGCCTGGGTGCAGCTGGAGACCTTCACGGCTGCGGCCTTCGTGGCCGGCGCTGGTGTGGGGTGTCTGACGAGCGCCCTCTTAGTGGCGAACAACCTGCGGGACATTTCGGGGGATGCAGCTGCGGGCAAGCGCACCCTGGCGGTGAAGATGGGGGAGGGGCGGACGCGCATCTTTTACCTCCTCCTCATAGCCGGGGGGTTTGCCGCAGTCATAGTCCTGGCGTCGGTCTGGGAGCCCTGGGCATACCTTGGGTGGTTCGCCTTTCCGTTCGCCGTCCGACCTCTCTGCGGCGTGCTGGGCAACAAGGAGGGTGAAGACCTCCTGCCCGTTCTAGGAAGCACAGGAGGACTGGCGCTGGCCTACGCCGGATTCCTCTCCCTAGGTCTGTGGCTGGGATCTGCCGTCAGCGGTTGACCTGCCCATCGCCGGGGGGGGGGGGAGGCGAAAATCCCAATGGGACTCTCCCCTCCAATAGGACTCTCCCCTAGGCCTCCAACTGGAGGGATTTCAGGGGGGCGCGAGTCGGAGTTCGTTCAGAGGGGAAAGGGGCCAGGGGGAGCCTCACTTAGTGAGGCTTTTGCCTAGCGTGATTGCCGAGTCGAAGTCGCCGATGAACTCCCACCAGTTTCTGAGCTCCCGGCCGTTATAGGTAAGTCCATTGTTGATGCCGGGCAGGTTCTGCATCCACCAGGTTTGCCAGGGGATGCTGTCGCCGGGCGTGCATTCACCCTCAAACCAAGTCCGGCAGCCCACCAACTCCCGCTCGCCAGGGTCGTCGGGGTTCCAGTTAGCGCAGTCGGAGTAGACCTCAGGATCGTCTGTCTCCCAACTCACGTACTCAACCGTCGAGTTGGGAGTCCAGTGAACAGAGCCGCATCTAGAGGGCTTCTCCCCGCTCTTGCCGTATCCGTACCCCCCCAAATTGTCCTGAGAGTATCCAGCGAAACCTGCCCAGAATAAAACCCTGTCCATGTAAGTCATAATGGCTTCAATCTGATGTCCCAGGTTGTGCTGCATCGTGTCGGTGCCGCGTCCGTAGTTGAACTCGTAGACGGTGTACGTGTTCTGGCAGATGGGCATGTTGTTCTGGCGGTAGCTGTTGCTGATGTCGCCGTAGTCGGAATACGGCCACGATCCTTTGATGGAGTACCCCATCGCCATGTCAGATTCGGTGGGGGCGGCGACCCCGTCGTTGTGGTACATATAGACCCAGACTTCTCTTACTCCTTGATTGTCTACGTAGTCGCAGACGTTTATTCGGCTTAGATAGAGGTTCTTGTCGGTGAGGTAGTTCTTGCTAGGCAAAACCGGGATCTCTTCGGTGTATTCCAGTCTCTCTAGCACCACATACCCAATTGAAGAGGGGGCATCAGCGTCTTTGTATCCCCTGAAACGACTGGACTCCTTGATCAGTTCTATGTACTCGGCTTCTTGCGTCTGAATTTTTTGGCGGACTACATCTACACCCAACATGTCGTCAGGCAGGTCGCTGCCAACTATCTCTCGCTTCAGCCGCTCCTCTTCGTCAATGGGTAGGTAGGCCAGCGTTATCACAGGAATCTCACACAGGGGAGCGTCCGGGTCCGCAGGAGCGTCCGGAGGGGTGCCGGTCTCGGAGGCGGCGGCGGGCGGACAAGTTGTGGGCGGGGGCGGAGGCGGCGGAGGGGGCGGGGGAGATGCGTCCGCAGTCTCTTCCGGAATGTTCGCTTCCCTAATGACTGCTTCAAGTTCCTCGCAGGAACTCGCCAACAGCACGAGTACCAGCAGGCACAGAGGCACTAGTCGGCGCAGCGGTGCTCGCCTTGCCGCACGTCGGCCACTCCGCAGCCGGAGGGAACGAGCGATCAGGAATGCTCGCGGGAGTTTTAACATAATCCCCTCAGGCTAGCCGAGTACTCATTGAAGGAGGGAACCGAAGCAACTATTCGGTCACAATCTCCCAGATTCCCGGATCGTCGCTGGGGTAACCAAAAGTCTCCAACAGCCTCTTAGACTTTCTTGTCAAAGCAACTGATGTGCCATCTACATGCACATATATTGCTCGGGGATCTTCTGGAAAAAAACTGTGACAAAGAAGACAAGCATGATAGGTAAAAGATCTCTGACCGAAACTGCGACATGAAATACAGACCCACTTTTCAGGTGATTGAGTCGAGCATGCTTCTTCTTGATAAGCGAACCAAGGGTATTTACTGCCCTTTAAGTTCCGTATTCTTTCGAAAAATTCACCAGGATGCCTTCTGTGTATCTCATTTACCAACAGCCAATAGGCATAAGACCAATACCGCGCCTCTTTAAACGTGCCCCAAAGCCTCACCCCAGAAATTCTTGGCGCAGAAGCCCTTTGTCGGTTGGATCTTCTACGCGGGACTTCGGACAAGAAAGATGTTTCAGATTGTTGGGAGTTGATGTCAACTTCTCCTTGTGCGCTTTTCTTTGTTTGAAACCTCGCTCCAGCCTACCTGCTAACTTAAGCTATCGTCAAGCAGCATTGACAGATACTTAAAGCCCCTGACAGCAGTCCAAGATACCCCTTAAACAGGGTTCGATTAGAGGCTTCAGACTCCTTCCTTAGCCTCCAATAACGTGCTGCCTAGCAGGACAGTACAAGAGTCCCACAAGATCTTCTAAACAGATCGCAGGCGAAACTTAGGCCGCACATGCGAGGGCTTAGTCGACTTCGTCCTCTGCGGGTATCGTTGCGGTGAAGAGCCCTGCGACCCCTGCCCCGAGGGTTCGGTATTTGACTTCAGTGAATCCCGCTTCGGTCATCATCTCTATTAACTCTTCTGCGGGAGGCAGAAATTTCACCGATTCGGGGAGATAGCGGTAGGCCTCCTTGTCCGACAGCCACCCGCCGATGAGGGGAGCGACTTTACGAAAATAGAAGCCGTGTACTCGGCGGGGGAGCGCCCTAGAAGGGAGGGCGATCTCCAGAAAGGCGACTCTTCCTCCCGGGCACAAAATCCGGGCGGTCTCCGCCAGAAACGGGGGGAGCGCCTCCAGGTTGCGAAGAGCGAAGCCGCAGACCGCCCCCTCCAGACTGCCATCAGGAAACGGAAGTCGCATTACGTCGGCGTGTACCAGCGGTGCGGAGCTTTTAGCGCGGCTGAGCATTCCCGGGGAAAAGTCCACTCCCACCGGAAGCATCCGTTTCTGCTCCAAAATGGCGCAGAAGTCCCCAGTACCGCAAGCAAGGTCGGCTATCAAGCAGTGGGGCGGAAGTTCAAGCGAACGCACCGCCTGTCTGCGCCAGCACTGATCCAAGCCGAAGGTCAGCAGCCTGTTGAGCAGGTCGTAGCGAGGGCTCACCCGGTCAAACATCTCCCGCACAGCCTCCGGGCGGTGACTACCCGCCTGGAGAAGGTCGGGCGAGCCAGCTTGGTCTGTTGAGTTATTCATTGAGGGAGGAATGACCGAAGCAACTACTCGGTTACGATCTCCCAGATGTTCGTGTCCTCGCTGGGGTAGCCAAAAGTCTTCAAAAGTTTTTTAGCTTTTCTCCTAAGAGAATCTGCTGAGTCATGTACATACACATATATTCGCGGACTGCTATTTTCGAGAAATTTTGCCGCAGTTTCTGGAGTTGAACATGCTTCTTTGTTATAAGCGAACCAAGGGTATTTAGTGCCTTTTAAGCTGCTTACTGTTTCAAAAAACTTATCAGGATGCCTTGTGTATATCTCATTTGCTAACAGTACGTAGGCATCAGCCCAACGCCCTGTCTCTTTAAACTGACCCCAAAGCCTCACCCCATAAACTTTTACCGAAGGAGCCTTTTTTCGTTTGGGTCTTTTACGCGAGGTTTCAGCCAAAGAAAGCGTCTCAGGTTTTTTCGGATCAATGTCAACAAGTTGCCTCGCAGACGTAAGGGAGGATTTGTTCTTATCAGACAGGCTCTGCTTCGACTTCTCTTTACGATCTTCCTTCTTGATCACATTGGAAACGCTGCTCGGAATTGCTATTTCAAAGCGAGTTTCAGATAGGAGAGCGGCTACTCGACTTTGAGAGGGGCGAATACCGGTTTCCTGCTCAATACGCAACGTAATTGTTTCTACCAGGTCTTTATCAGATTGTTCCAGCATCTGTTTCCAGATGTCTCTTTCGCGTTTGTCTAGAAGACGCTCTTTTCCCGCTTTTTCGGCCTTCCCGGATTCCAGATTTTTCTTGTTCAGGAAGAGCAGCATTTGCTCTTCTAGGGCATCAAGGGTGTCTGTCTCCAGGTTCAATTCGGAGAATTTGCGCGTTACAGGTTTTCCGACCTCACGAGGCAGATAGAGCCACCACTCCCGCCCGTTCGTAAGCACACATAACACAACCCCCTCATAAAAGGCATAACCCAAAAGCTGACTCACATGCTTGTCCAACTGCTCATCGGTGTTCTTGGCCTCAATCAAACAAAGGGCGCCCCGCGCCCCAAAAAGAGCGATATCAACAACTCCCTGCTCTCTACTCCGAGTGCCGCCCACCTTATATTGGTACCGAATTTCATCACCATGCACATCCCAGCCCAAAGCCATCAAAATGGGCGTGATGACTTTGTGTTCTACTGCACGCTCGTTGTCGGGAAACGGCGTGCTGCGGATACGTTCAATAGCGGTCTTCAGATCCTGAGGAGGTGGCACAATATTCTCCTTGTTAGCTTGTCGGTGCTCGAAACCTCACCCTAGCCTACCTTGCCGATCCCAGATATTGAGAGGTGGCCGAAGCAACTACTCGGTCACGATCTCCCAGATGTTCGTGTCGTCGCTGGGGTAACCAAAAGTCTCCAACAGTTTCTTACTCCTTTTCTCAAAAGTATCTGCTGAGCCATGTGAAAGCACGTATATTCTTGGATTGCTATTTTCTAGAAAATTTGCCGGATTTGCTAGAGTTGTACATGCTTCTTCATTATAGGCGAACCGACGGTACTTACTGCCCCCTAAATTGCTTACTTTTTCAAAGAATTCATTAGGATGCCTTGTGTATATTTCATTTGCCAACAGTACGTAGGCATCAGCCCAACGCCGTACCTCCTTAAACTGACCCCAAAGCCTCACCCCAGAAATTTTGATCGCAGGAGCCCTTTTTCGTTTGCCGTCAGTTGGTTGAGGCGCATTTGGCGTGCCTTGAGCCGAGTGGCCTTCAACGTCCTTCTTACCGGTTAAACTAGCACCTTGGCTTGGAATTGTTACATCAAAACTAGTTTCAGACAGAAGGGCAGTCACTCGAGTTTGTGAAGGGCGTATACCGGTTTCCTGCTCAATGCAATCGGTAATGCTCTGCAACAAGCCCTTATGAGGTTTTTCCAGCATCTGTTTCCAAATGTCCCTTTCGCGCTTGTCTAGAAGACGCTCTTTTCCTGCTTTCTCGGCCTCTCCGGATTCTAGATTTTTCTTGTTGAGAAAAAGCAACATTTGCTCTGCTAGAGCATCAAGTGTGTCTGTTCCCAGGTTCAACTGGGCGAACCTGCGTGTTTCAGGCTTCCCCACCTCGCGAGGCAGGTAGAGCCACCACTCTCTCCCGTTCGTAAGCACACACAGCACAACCCCCTCGTAAAAGGCATACCCCAATAGCTGACTCACATGCTTGTCCAGTTGCTCATCGGTGTTCTTGGCCTCAATCAAACAAAGGGCGCCTCGCGCCCCAAAAAGAGCAATATCAACAACGCCCTGCTCTCTACTACGAGTGCCGCCCACCTTGTATTGGTATCGAACTTCAGCACCATGCACATCCCAGCCCAGAGCGCTCAAGAGAGGCAGGATGACCTTGATCTCAACTGCACGCTCGTTGTCGGGAAACGGCGTACTGAGAATGCGTTCAATAGCGGTCTTCAGATCTTGAGGGGGTGACACAGTATTCTCCTTGTGCGTTTTTTGCTCGAAGCCTCACTCTAGCCTACCTTGCCGACTCCAGATATCGTCGGATAGCCCTAAATAACATCTAGCTCTGCACGGGCGCCCCGAAAGATGCTCGGAGGTTCTTCTGGCAGCAGCCTGAAAAACCTCCGACAGGGTTCAGACCTTGCTACTCAACGTCCAAGGACGTGCTGCTTAGCAGGTTCCCGGAATCGGGCAAAGCTTCTGACGGCAAAGTCTGTTAGAGTTGAGCCGAAAACATACAGTATGCAAGACAACTGAGACTTTGAGGTATTGCTCAAGTTCTCCGTTAGCCTCATGGTGTTTCCTGCTTAGAACCCAGATGTCTGAAAATTGCGCATCTGAAGTGAGGTAGACGGTGCCCAAGAGAACCAACAAACCAATAGAGAGCTATGACCACAACGGGGACGAGCGTCTCAACAATCCTCCAGTCGGGCTCGTGAGCAGCAAGACTGATCCTGAGGCGGGCTCCAAGGTCTACTTTCACGCCCCTAGCAAAGGGGCTGAGCATGATCCGCACATTGACCCTGAGTTGCGCTGGGAAGGGAAAACCGCGCCGGACGCACTCGAGTCAGAGATGATGTGGACAGGTAAAACCGAGCGCGAACAGTTCAGGACACCGACCGTTTCGCTGCATGTGCATGAGCGGATCGACCCTCGCAACATCATTGAAGCAGTTAAAAAGAGCGGCATTCCCCCCGGGCAAGAGTCTTTGTTTGACCAGCCCGAGGAAAATCCGCCTCTTCGCAAGGCCATTGAGTTCTATGAGCACCCGCATAACTGGAGCAACCGTCTGATAGCGGGAGACAGTCTCTTGGTAATGAACAGCCTGTTGGAGAAGGAAAATTTGGGCGGAGGAGTGCAGATGGTTTACATCGACCCTCCCTACGGAATTAAGTACGGATCAAACTTTCAGCCGTTTGTACACCAGCGGGAGGTAACCGACGGCAAAGCAACTCATCTAACTCGTGAGCCTGAAACGATCAAAGCTTTCCGCGACACCTGGGAATTGGGCATACATTCCTATCTAAGCTATTTGCGAGATCGCTTGGGGTTGGCGAGGGAACTGCTAAGCGAATCAGGTAGTTGTTTCGTGCAGATTGGGGACGAAAACGTGCACCGAATAGCATTGTTAATGGATGAAATATTCGGTGCTGAAAACCGAATGAGCACTATCGCCTACAGAACCTCTGGTAGTTCATCCACAAAATATTTACCTGAAGTTAGCAGTTATCTTCTTTGGTATGCAAAAGATAAAACCCAAAGTAAGTATCATCAATTATATGAAAAACTTAATCGTTCTGAAATTGTTGAGCATTTTAGCTGGCACGCTGCTGCTGAACTTCCTAACGGAGAATGCCGGAAGTTGACTTCAGAGGAGACCTTTGACCCAGATTATTATTTACCCGAAGGTTCCCGCGTATTTCGAGCAATGCCATTGCAATCGCAAGGATATTCCACCACAGGTCGTTCAGAACCATTCACCTGGGATAGTGTAACTTATCATTGCCCCGATACACTCCATTGGAGTGTATCGCACGACGGTTTGAAGCACCTTGAGAAACTCAATCGCCTGCATGCTTATGATGAAAAGGCAAATTTAAACTGGAAATTATACGAAAACGAAGTCTCCGGACGGAAGATTCATAATGTTTGGGATCAAACAATGTCTCCATCCGACAAGCGCTACGTAGTCCAAACATCTCGTTTCGTAATCCAGCGCTGCATGCTAATGACTACCGATCCAGGCGACTTGGTCTTTGATCCTACTTGCGGCAGTGGTACAACTGCTTATGTGGCTGAGCAGTGGGGCAGGCGTTGGATTACTTGCGACACATCTCGTGTGGCTCTCAACATCGCCCGCCAAAGGCTCATGACGGCTACTTTTGATTACTACTCTCTCGCTCACCCGAACGAAGGGGTAGGCAGCGGTTTCAAGTACAGAACAGTTCCCAAGGTTTCGGCCGCCACTCTGGCATACGACGAGCCCCCGAAGTTCACCACTCTTTACGATCAACCCGAACGCAACACAAAGAAACATCGTGTCACTGGCCCCTTCACGGTTGAAGCTGTGCCCTCACCCACCGTCCTGACACCTGACAGCGGTTTGATTGGGGAAGCGCTCGAATATCTCGAAGGTGCTCAAAACCAAAAGGCAGACAATTCCGTCGTCCGCATCACCCCGAGCAGTCGCCAAACCGACTGGGTCAACCAACTACTCGCTTCCGGCATTCGCGGCAAGGCCGGTCAAAGAATCAAGTTCACTCGCTTGGAACCCTTGCCATCCATACACCTAGCGGCTGAAGGGGAAGCCTTTTCAGACAGCCCTGGTGAACCCGTCGGAGGAACCCAGGACGAAGAATCCGAAGATGATCCATCCGAGGACGGTCTTCAGGGGGGGGGGGGGGGGGGGGGAATTTCCATCGTGTGGCCGTCGTCTTCGGGCCGGAGCATGCCCCCTTGGAGCCTCGCCAAGTCGAAATCTCTATTGAAGAGGCGCGCAAACTTGTTCCCAAGCCCGACCTTCTGATATTCGCAGCGTTCCAGTTCGACCCCGAAGCCGCGAAAGACATAGACGAGACAAACTGGCCGGAAACCACCCTCCTTCGGGTAGAAATGAACACCGACCTGCAAACCGATGACCTCAAGAAAGGCAGCACTGCCAACGAAAGCTTCTGGCTGGTCGGCCAACCCGAGATTGAAATAGAAGCACTAGACGGCGAGAAATATCAGGTATCGGTGCTCGGATTCGACTATTTCTCTTTGAACTCCGGCGAGCGCATCTCAGGCGGCAAAAACCAGATCGCCGTCTGGCTGCTAGACACCGACTACGACGGACGCAGCCTCTACCCCCAACAAGTCTTCTTCCCCCTCAGCAAGACAAAACACGGCTGGGAAAAACTAGGCAAAGCGCTTCGCAGCAGCATCGATGCAGAACTCATCAAGGCATACGAAGGCACCACATCGCTGCCCTTCAAAGCGGGCGAAAACAAACGAATCGCCGTCAAAATAGTAGACGACCGCGGCATAGAAAGCCTCACAATCCGCGACCTCAATAATTTGCGCTGAGAAGATGCCCAGGCGCAAACTGCCCTAGAAGACTTAGACACAAACTAGATTTGCCTTCATGAAACATGTGGAGGCGCACCCCGACGCGTGGGTGCTCTACCTCTGTACGCGGAACAGCACCTCCAGCGTGTTGGCTTGTCAGAATGGCGCAGGTTGTGATTGCTGAAGATTTAAACCGTTACACCGGAGGGTGGGATTATCTGGAGGATCTAGTATCGCTGTACGAAGACCGCTCCCGTTTGGTCAGCTATTCCACGATGCTGGCAGTCGGTGGCCTGCCGGTCGCTGGCTGCGGGATTTGGGTGTCCGCAACAGGTGCTGTTGCTGGCGTATTCTCGCCAAGGAAAAACATCTTTGAGGTCGCTCACACAGAGCCGAGGTGCATGCGAACAGGTTCCGAGCAAATCGCCGGCGAGACTTGGGCTGCTTCTCCCGCAAGAGCAGTATTAGACATCGCGGAAGACATGCCTCACACTTCTAGCTGCGAGTTCTTGATGAAAACTCTTTATTGCGACTGGGTGCAGCCTCTGGACTGGGCTGAAGTTCCGCCTCTAGCAGAAGCTTTAGGATACGACTTGGGGCTAAGAAGGTTGTGCTCCGTAGCGGCGGCCTTGGCGGATATGGGAGAACTCTGGAACGGGGGAGAGGCGCTCTTGGAAGACCGCTATATCCCTGCCAACGACGAAAGGTGGGAAATTCTCACCGAGCGCAAAAACTGCCCACGTTCTGCGGCATGGCAGGATGCTCGCTACAAAATACAATGGCAAGACACGCCCGAAGACATTTTCAATATCCTAAGGCACTGAAATCCGTGGCGAACGACAAGCTAGACCACGCAGCGGAACGCGACAGAATCCAGTTTCACATACTGCGCGCTCTCGCGGAAATGCCTTCAGCTAAAGGGCTGCTTCTAAAGGGAGGCATCTGCTACTTCAAATTCTGACATCACTTTTCTCCAAAGAGGAAAAGACCGTAACAGCGGCGAGGAATAGGAGTTGCGGTATTCGGATTCGACTATTTCTCCTTGAACTCCAGCGACCGCATCTCCGGCGACAAGAACCAGATCCCAGTCAGGAGAGCACTCAGATATGGAAATAGAACATTTGTCAGTAGAGGAAATGAAAGTCCGGTACCTAGGAGAGGGGTGGACTGACATTGCACGCTGCGTGAGCACAAGCGAAGCGACTGAGCAGGCGCAGGAAAATGGGTATGAACAAGCGAACAGGAGCGCTCCTGAACAGACACGGACTAATCAGGTTTACGGAATAGCGAACCTACGAATTACTAGGAACAGGAGCGTTAGGCGTGAAGCTTCGCTCGTGCCGCGGCTTGCCTACTCAGCGACTGCGGCGTGGACGCTCACGCTTGCAGGCGAGTTCACAACGAGACCGGCGAAGTCGTACGCAAACGACCCCGAATTCCGAGAGAAGCTGAAGGTTGCTGCCTCAGATAGCCTGACAATTTGCGTTGAGAGGCTGTAACCGCAGGTAGAAGGACATGTCACGGTGACCAACCAACGGTAGCGCTCGAATTGAATGGTGGGAGCATCCCTCTGTTGTTACTTCCCAGGTCAAAGGCTATTTTTTGTAAAAATCCGCTCTGGCACAGAGGGAGAAATATCCGCTGCCACCCTCTGCAAAAGTGGATTTTTCTGCGTAAACTGCCTGATGGCACGCAAAGCTAGCAAGCCGATTGAGAGCTACGACCATCGCGGGAGCGAACGTCCCAACAATCCTCCGGTGGGATTAGCGGACATTAAGAACGACCCTGAATCTGGATCGAAAGACTATTCTCACGATTCGGGCGAAGTGAATGAGCACGACCCGCACATCGACCCTGAATTGGTCTGGGAAGACAAATCGGAAACTCGGCCATCTGACCCTGAATTAGCCTGGGCAGAGAAGGACGAGCGCGAGGAGTTCAAGGTACCTACGGTTTCGTTGCACGTGCATGAGCGGATCGACCCTCGCAGCATCATCGAAGCTGTGCAGAAACCCGAGATTGCCCCCGGACAAGAGTCTTTGTTTGAACACCCCGAGGAAAATCCGCCTCTTCGCAAGGCCATCGAGTTCTATGAGCACTCGCAGGGATGGAGCAACCGTTTGATAGCAGGCGACAGCCTCTTGGTGATGAACAGCCTGCTTGAAAAGGAGAACCTTGGCGGGGGAGTGCAGATGATCTACATTGACCCGCCTTATGGAATGAAGTACGGCTCCAACTTCCAGCCCTTTGCGCAACAGAGGGAAGTGACCGACGGCAAAGCCGAGCATCTCACACGCGAGCCAGAGACGCTCAAGGCCTTTCGCGACACTTGGGAATTGGGCATACATTCATACTTGAATTATTTGAGAGATCGCTTGCTTTTAACACGTGAACTGCTGAGTGAGTCTGGCAGTTGTTTCGTGCAAATCGGCGACGAAAATGTACACAGAGTCGCGCTTATGATGGATGAGATATTCGGGGCAGAAAATCGGATGGCGACGATTACTTTTGCAACTGCAAGTGGAAGTTCCACCAAGCATTTACCAGAAGTTGGCGATTACTTACTTTGGTATACCAGAAATAAAGCTGCTGTAAAATATCGCCAGCTATATGAAAAGCTCAACAGAACTGAAATAGTTCAACATTTTACAGCTGAGAATGTGGAACTTCCCAACGGAGAATGTAGGAAACTCACTACGAAAGAATCTTTTGAACCGACTCACTATCTACCCAAAGAAGCTCGCTTATTTCAAGCAAGAGCCCTTACGTCGCAGGGATATTCAACTACAGGTCGTTCGGATCCATTTATCTGGAATGAGATAACTTACCACTGCCCCGATACACTCCAATGGAGTGTATCGCACGAAGGGTTGAAGCGTCTTGCTGCTCTCAACCGTCTACATGCATTTAGGGACGGGACATCCTTGCGTTGGAAAAAATATGAGGAGGAAATCCCAGGGCGAAGAATTAATAATCTCTGGCACCGCCAGATGTATCCATCCGACAAGCGCTATGTAGTTCAAACTTCTCGCGTTGTAATCCAGCGTTGCATGCTGATGACTACCGACCCAGGCGACTTAGTATTTGATCCCACTTGTGGCAGCGGTACAACCGCTTATATGGCTGAGCAATGGGGAAGGCGCTGGATTACTTGCGACACATCCAGAGTGGCTTTAAACATTGCCCGCCAACGGCTCATGACCGCGACTTTTGATTACTACTCTCTCGCTCATCCCACCGAAGGAGTAGACAGCGGCTTCAAGTACAAAACAGTCCCTAAAGTTTCCCCTGCTATCCTCGCATACGACGAGCCCCCGCAGTTCACCACTCTTTACGATCAACCTGAGCGAGATTCAAAAAAGCATCGAGTCACCGGGCCGTTCACGGTTGAGGCCGTGCCGTCTCCAACCGTTCTGTCCCTTGAGGACGACCTCAGCGACGAGATTCGTGAACAGGTAGAGACTGCCGAACCCCCAGCAGCCGACAATTCCGTCGCCCGTACTAGCCCGAGCAGCCACCAGACCGATTGGATCAGCGAACTGCTTGCCTCCGGCATTCGCGGCAAGGCCGGTCAGCGAATCAGGTTCACCCGTCTTGAGCCACTACCTTCTACTCACTTAGCAGCCGTCGGGGAGGCGTTCGGGGACGATCCGAGCAATCCCGAAGAGGGAATTCCCCACCGTGTCGCAGTCGTCTTCGGCCCCGAACACGCTCCGCTGGAACAAAAACAAGTGGAGCGTGCGGTGGAAGAAGCCGCCACGCACGTCCCGCAGCCAGACCTTCTGATATTCGCGGCGTTCCAGTTTGATCCCGAAGCGGCAAAGGATATTGACGAGACAAACTGGCCGGGAACTACCCTCCTGCGGGCGGAGATGAACACCGACCTGCAAACCGACGACCTCAAGAAAGGCCGCACTTCCAACGAGAGCTTCTGGCTGATCGGTCAACCCGAAATAGAGATAAGCGTTTTAGAAGAGCAGAAGTATCAGGTGTCGGTGCTTGGCTTTGATTACTTCTCGCTGAAGTCGGGAGAACACATACCCGGCGGCAAGAACCAGATCGCCGTCTGGCTGCTGGACACTGACTACGACGGACGCAGCCTCTTCCCGAGGCAGGTCTTCTTCCCCCTCAGCAAGAAGAAGCACGGCTGGGAGAAACTGGGCAAAGCCCTTCGCAGCAGCATCGACAGAGACCTCATCAAGGCATACGAAGGCACCACATCGCTGCCCTTTGAGGCGGGCGAACACAACCGTGTCGCCGTCAAGATCGTGGACGACCGCGGCATAGAAAGCCTTGCTCTGCGCAGCCTCGGCGAGCGACGGACGTGAGCGACCCGAGGGGGCATCGCAGGGGACACTGAGCACGGCGCTGGGCAGCCGCCTGGGCAACCGGCTACATTTGCTAGAGCATGAGCGAAGACGAGGGGGGTACCGAACACGCCGTCGGCGACCAGCACGGCGACGGCGATGACGAGCAAAGCAGCGGTGGCATCAAGCAACTCGTCATCAACTCTCCATATGAGGAACCTTCGCAGCACTGGGGATACGACAGAGAAACCAGTTCCTTCGCCCTAGAAGAAGGCAGGCGGCCAGCGGGGTACCTGATGGGAGACCCGAGCGCCGAAGAAGGCGGGCAAGGGGATTTCGTCCCGCTTGAACTCGTCAACCGCATCCGCCCGCGTGTGGCTGAATGGCGCGCCAACGGACACCCTGGCGTCACAGGCGTGACCAAGCGGTTGCTAGAGCACTGGAGCGGTCGGGAGGGCTTCACCAACAAGCAACTCTTCTTCTGCCAACTAGAGGCCATTGAGACACTCATCTGGCTGACCGAGGCCCCCTCGGCAGAGCGGGTGGGCATCAGCGTCCCCTCCGACGGCAGCGACTTCACCCGCCTCTGTTCAAAGATGGCCACGGGCGCTGGCAAGACCGTCGTGATGGCCATGCTGGTGGCTTGGCAGATCCTCAACAAGGTGGCCTACCGCAACGACACCCGTTTCTCACGCCATGTGCTGGTGGTAGCGCCCGGCCTCACGGTGCGCAGCAGGCTGGAGGTGCTCCGCCCTCAGGCCGATGACAACTACTACAAGGAGTTCAACATCGTCCCGACGGCCTCTCGGGAGAAACTGCGGCAGGGGAAGGTGGAGGTTCGCAACTGGCACGCCATGCAGTGGGACAGTGCTGAGAGGATCGCCAAGCGGCGCGGGGTGGACAAGCGCGGCCCCAAGAGCGACGAGGCGTACGTCCGAGAAGTGATGGGCGACATGGCATCCGCCCGCAACCTGCTGGTAATCAACGACGAAGCCCACCACGCTTGGCGAGTACCCCCGGAGCGCTCCTCCGCCGACTTCCGCAAGGACGAACTAGATGAAGCCACCAAGTGGGTAGAAGGGCTCGACCGCATCCACCGCACCCGGGGCATCCTGCGCTGCCACGACTTCACCGCCACCCCTTTCATTCCGGGAGGCAAGAGCAAGCGTCAAGGCGAACAAGAGCAGCTCTTCAATTGGGTAGTGAGCGACTTCGGCCTGAACGACGCCATTGAGTCCGGACTGGTCAAGACCCCGCGGGTGGTGGTGCGGGATGAGGCGATGCCCGACGCCAAGACCTACAAGTCGCGCATGTACCACATCTATGGCGACAACTCCGTGAAAGGCGACCTCAACCGCAGAGCCAAGCCGGAGGAGCCGCTGCCCGACCTGGTTCGCTCGGCCTACCGCCTGCTCGGCAGCGACTGGCAGAAGACCAAGGAGGTCTGGGAACAACGCAACCATCCTGTCCCGCCGGTGATGATCACCGTGGCGAACCGCACTGAGACGGCTGCGAGAATCAAACACACCTTCACCGAAGGTGCTCTCAGCAGGCTGTCCGGGCTGCCCGCCCAGGAACGGACGCTGCACATCGACTCCAAGGCGCTGGCGAAAGCCGAGAATTCGGAAACCCCCATCGCTGAAGTAGACGAGGAGGCTGTCGGCGAGGAGAATGCGAAGGAAGGCGGAACTGCCGGGAGTGAACGCAAGAGGGGGAAGTTGACAAAGAACCAGTCGGCGGAACTCTTGCGCCGGCAGGTAGACACGGTGGGGCAGGAAGGGCAGCCGGGCGAGCACATCCAACACGTGATTTCCGTGTCGATGCTCTCCGAAGGCTGGGACGCCAAGACTGTCACCCACATAATGGGCTTGCGGGCGTTCACCAGCCAACTCCTATGCGAACAGGTGGTGGGGCGCGGCCTGCGGCGCACAAACTACGAGGTCAACCCCGATACGGGGCTTTTCGATCAGGACTTCGTGAACGTCTTCGGCGTGCCGTTCTCCTTCCTGCCTCACGAAGAGCAGGGGTATGGGCCTCCGGCGCCGCCGAGTCCTAAACAGAAGATCGAACCCGAATCTGAGAAGAAGAGCTTTGAAATTTCCTTCCCGAACGTTGAGCGCATTCAGCGAGACATCCGGCCGTTCCTGACCCTGGACTGGGACAGCGTCGGAAAGCTCCAGATAGACGTCTCCAAGCAGCCCACGAAGGCGATCCTCGCTCCGAGCATTGATGGTGTTGAGGACGAGAGCATGCCGCATGAAATTTCGGCTCCCGAGGTGCGCATGCAGCGGGTACTTTTTGAGGCGGCCGAGAATTTGTACTACGAACTCAGCGAGCGGGATGACACGAACTCCACGGGAAAGCTCATCGGCAACAGAGCGGTCATCTGTTATCAGTTGTTCGAGCGTCTCCGGGAGTTCGTCGATTCTGACAAGCTTGTGTTTGTCGGCGCAGAACGGAAGCCCCGCAATTTTCTGATCAGCAACAACGAGAGGAAGATAATCGGCCACATCGCCGACTCCATTCGCATGGCCAACCTAGAGCGCCTCGCGCCGATCTTCAACACCGAACAGCCGATCCTGTCCACCGGCGACATGGAGCGCTGGTACACGGGGAAACCCAACGGATTGGCCACCAAGTGTCATATCAACCGCTGCGTCTACGATTCGGCGCTGGAACAATCCGTAGCACAAGGGCTAGACGACAGCGACCTAGTGGAGTCCTGGGTGAAGAACGACCACCTAGGCTTTGAGGTGAAGTACCTCCACGGGGGAGTGCCTCGCCGCTACATACCCGACTTTCTGGTGCGCCTAGACCGCGACCGCACCCTCGTGCTGGAGGTCAAGGGCGACCCAATGGAGATCGACTACTCCAAGGAGAAATACCTGAAAGAGTGGATAGAGGCCGTTAATTCCCACGGCGGCTTCGGGCGATGGTCGTGCGACATGTACAAGCCAGGGGACGACCTAAACCGCATCCTCGCCGCCCACACCGAGCGGTGAGGGATTAAGTACCCTCCCTTGCTATCAAGCGTTCGCTAAATCAATAAGTCTTAGAGTGAGTTCTTTGTTTCAAAATATTTTCAGTAACAATAGCATCCGTAAATCCAATCTAGCACACTCCAGTATGTAGGAGGGGTGCTTAGGCTGGAAGAGATAGGGAAACAGGCGGATAACGCAGAAAGTAACCTCAATGACATCCAACTACCTAAGTCGACTGCAAGAAGTTTTTAACGCAGCAGCAGATCCTACTGTCCAGTACACTGAGAAAGACAAGGGCGACTGGATGGAAAACGCTGTCCTGGCAATATTGAATTCTCCAGAAAATCTGCTTCGTAACAACTACAAATGGGCTGTCAAATGGGAAAACTGGTCAGGAAAAGGGCCTAATGCCACTTCACCGATAGATCTTGTAGCTGTGACCACTGATGGAAAAAAGATCGCTATCCAAGTAAAAGCCAGGAGAGAGGAGTATAAAGCATCCTTAGATGATGTAAATGGTGTTGTAGCAAGAGCCAATACAGAAGACTGGGACGAGGTTCGCTTTTATCACACAGGTGGGGGGATGACGGCTCATGTCAAAGAGTTGTTGGAAGCAAACGGGGATCGGATCAAAATATACAATCGCGCCGCTATTGCTAGGCAATGTGCTGACTGGCAACTGGTATTTCCTGGAGTCAATGAAAAGTGGCCTCAGCGCTTGAAAAGCGGAGTCAAAAAGCATACTTTGCGATCTCATCAAGAAGAAGCTGTGGATGATATTCTCGAACGTTTCTCAGAAGGAGAAGAAAGAGGCCAACTGATTATGCCATGTGGCACTGGCAAGACTTTTGTGGCCCAAAGTATTGCCGAAAGGATAGTTGGCAAAGGCGGGTCGGTTCTAGTTGTAGTGCCATCCATCAGTTTGTTGTCCCAGTGCATGAGAGAGTGGGCATCTCAGCAAGGAAAATCAGTCCCTCATAGATACCTAGGAGTCTGCTCTGACATCAAGGCGGGGAAGGTTATTGATGACGAAATCAGCATCCCTATCTGGGAGTTGGACTTTCCCGTTACTACAGATAAAGGCAAACTCGCTGACGCCATGGCTAACAGAGATGACAGCAGGATGCTTGTGGTCTTTTCAACCTATCAATCTCTTGACAAAGTGTCTGCTGCCCAAGAGAAGGCGAACTTAAGGTTTGATCTGGCAATGATGGATGAAGCCCATCGCACCACAGGGCTCGCTAGAACTGGGATAACCGACAAAGATGAAACGCTCTTTCGCGCTGTTCACGATCCCGATTTTATTACTGCAAACCGGAGGCTCTACATGACAGCCACACCGAAAGTCCTCGTAGATTCGACCAGCCAGAAGGATCTAAAGTTGGCAGAAGATGGTGTTTTCAGTATGGCAGACGAGAATGTTTTTGGAAAAATTTTCCACGAACTCACATTTGATAAAGCCATAAGGCAAAAACTGCTAACACCTTATAAAGTCATTCTCCTAGGTGTTGAAGACGATGAAACGGCTAAGAGACTAGGACAACAGATCGTCGCCAAGAGGCAAGATACCGAGGGCAAAGTTGTTTCAGTATCAGCAGAGGAAGCTGCTAAAATCATCGGAGCAACCAGATTTGCTGCGAACTTCTCGCCTAAGGGCGAGAAACCTCCAATACCCGAGGGGAAACCCCTCACAAAAATGCTGGCATTCACCACTACGATAAACGAGTCAAAGACTGCTGCAATCGGTTTTGATATCGCTGACGACATCATAACTGACGACGGGTGGGAAGCGCATGGCATGCGAACTGCTGGACAGCATGTGGATGGAACTCAGAGATCCGACGAAAGGGATCGGAGACTCGAATGGCTGCGGCAATCCGAAGGTGATGCTAATGAAATCAGAGTTCTCTCAAATGCGAAGTGTCTAACTGAAGGTGTAGACATACCTTCGCTGGACGGGGTCGTATTCATGGCACCAAAGAAATCTCGTGTAGATGTTGTCCAAGCAGTTGGTCGTGCTATTAGGCTCGATGAAAACAAAGACTTCGGATATATCATTCTCCCCGTGCTGACTCCCCTCCCGGAAGGTGTTGACAGTGCTAAAGCCTTAGACAAATACATCACAAAAGAATGGAAACCCGCATGGGAAGTACTACGGGCATTAGCCTCTCACGACGAAAGATTCCGGGCTGTCGTGACAGCGATGGCTGCGGGATATGAGCAGACTGGACAATTATTAGCCAGCGAAGGAGCGACCAAAGGCCTCGTGAACATGGCAGGTACACTTCCCCCGGAAGGAGACAGAGACCTTGACGAAAATATATCAGATACCAATTTTCTCATTCAAGGGAGACTAGAAGAAGTAGCAACCTTATCGTCTCGCATTTTTCCGGTCATGGTAAAGCAATTAGGAGTCAAATACGATCTCCATAGAGCCGGAGAAAAGGCCGGCGAACTGATAGCTAGAGTTCGAACTGCAATTTGGAATGCAAGAACCTCGAACAAAAAAGCAGATGAACTTCTAGACGGATACCATGAGAAGATGAAGAAAACAGTCGGGTCACCATGGCTGACAAAGAAACAAACAGATGAAATGCTAGCACAGCACATCGTAATGGAACCCGTTTTTGCGGCCTTCTTTGGGGGTTCAGAATTCTGCACCAACAATCCTGTCTCCCAGATACTAGAAACATTTTTGGACGACTTGAGAACTGTTGGCTTTGATATGCAGGATGAAGCTAAGCAAGAGCTTGATGGATTTTATCAACAAGTTAATTTCACAGTGTCACAGATGACTAGACCTGAACAATTTCAAGGATATCTAAAGGAGGTTTACAGTGCCTTCTTTCGGTCGGCCTTTAAAGAAGCATCAAATGATCTAGGTATCGCCTACACGCCCACAGAGATAGTTGACTTCATCAACAGATCAGCAGACCAGACTTCCAAGAGAGTATTTGGAAAAGGAATCGGAGACAGTAATGTAGGTGTAATGGATCCCTTCACAGGAACTGGAATTTTTCTTGCTCGCATGCTCGCCGACCGGGAACTCATTGGTGAAGATGAAGTAGACAACACATACTCTAAAAAACTCTATGCATACGAGTTGGTGCTTCTTGCTTATTATATTGCTTCGGTGAACATTGAACAGGCATATCATACTCGTAAAGGTACGGATTCTCGACACTATGCAAAGCCATTCCCGGGAATAGTGTTGCATGACACCTTTGAAGGATTCAAAACAGGGGAGCAACTTCCTGGGAATGATGACAATAGTCTTAGAGCACTGACTATCAAGACTATAGATGTTGAAATTATTGTAGGTAATCCACCCTACTCTAACAACAAAAAAGCTGGACTGGATGGAGTAAAAAAGGCCGTGCGTCAAGAAATAGCTCCTCTACTAACTCAGGGAGCCGATCCTAAATCACTTCAAAACTCATATATTTATGCTCTTGTGTGGGCAGAGAACCGTCTGAGGAAAAAGGGTGTTATTTCATTTATACTCCCAGCAGAGTGGTTAAGGTCATCCAGTGGTGAAGGCGTGAGGCGCTGGATTGAAAACAAATTTTCAGAAGCCTGGATAGTAGATCTAGCAGGTAATGCCCACAGCAAGGGGGAGGCTAGACGTCTTGAAGGGGGAGGAATTTTTGGCGATTCCTGCAAAAGCCCAATAGTAATCCTTACTCTTGTGCAAGATTCTCTTTCGCAAAGTAATTGCCAAATAAAATACTTGCGAGTTAGGGATACAATGACCAAGAATGAAAAGCTGAATTGGTTGTCTGTGTCAAAAGGTATTGATCAAATGGAAGGGTGGCAAATACTTAAGTGCGATGAATGGGGACACTGGTTCGGCAACAGGCAAGACAGATTTTACGAATGGCTGCCAGTTGCTTCCAAAGAAAAGGGAGAGGATGCGGAGAACGCAGTTTTCAAGACTCATTCACTTGGCATCAACACCGCTAGAGACCACTTAGCATTCCAATCTTCCCGAGAAAAGATGGAGCAGATCGCCAGAATAGCTGTAGAAGAATACGAGAGACATAGGAAAGCTGGTCTTAAACCTGCTAGCAAGAAGAATGAACACATTTTCAAATGGCATCGTGATTCAAAAAAGAAACTTGAACGCGGAATAGCAGTTTCCCTAGATGATTCAAAGATTCGCCCTGTTATGTACAGACCTTTCTTTCCTCAGTGGGCACACTGGGAACCCACATTCAACGCGATGCACTACCGGATGAGAACGGTACATCCAGTACGATGTCGCAGCCAACTCTACCCCCCCCCCCCCCCCCATACTCAATCCGACCATTGCTCTCCAAAAAGCTACCCAAGCTTCCTTTACTCCCCACGACTTGCACACTCTCGGAGATACAACCCAACTTCCCCGATTCGCATTCAAATCCCTACCATCACAATCCACGACACAGTGGACGCTTCAGCAGCAACTATCCCAGCAGACTACGGGATGTCGGGGCACACAACACAAGCACCAAGATGGATTTGGAAGTCGGACAGCATCAGGGGGCGTCTTCGGCTTTACCGAAGAATCTAGCAATAACGATATGCCGAGAGGGGACAGCCCACGCGGTGGATACCCCGACAGAACACATATTCAGTGGACCCAACATGACCTCTTTACTTCCACGATTCAGCTACCACCAGATTACAAGAGGGGGTGTCTTTGAGGAAGCAATGGAAGATACTGAGACCGAAGGATACGAACGAAAAGACAATATATCTCAAACCGCTGTAGAGATATTTCGTCAGCATCACAACGATCCTGAAATTGACGGAGATGCTGTGTTCTTCTATACCTATGGAATGTTACATCACCCCCAATATCTAGAAGACCACAAAGACAGCCTAAACGATGGCTTCCCCCGCCTCCCCCATGCAACAGATTTTAAGGCAATAGAACACATCGGATACCATCTCTACAGACTTCATCTAAACTGGCGTGATATTTGTAAGGGCTACAAACTCACCTTGTTGAAGTCGGCAGCCTTCCGGGATGACAATCTCAGTCACTGGCGTTTCACGAAAATCCAATACGCAAAGAAATCGCAGGGAAGAAAAACCATTCGGGACAAGACGCAAATAGTAGTCAATCCTATGTTAACAATAAGTGGCATTCCCGAAGAAGTTCATGAGTATCAACTAAATGATAGATCTCCTCTCGATTGGGTAATAGACAGATACATGATCAAGCAATGGTACAAAGATCCCAAAACAGGCAATCTCAGAACAAACAGCACAGGCATCCCAATAAAAGGAGTGGAAGGGATAATCAACGACCCCAACGATCTATTTGCCGATCCTAGAGACTTCGTGCACTTCGTAGAGCAACTAGTAGAACTATCTTTGGAAACCAACAAACTTGTTGGTGAGCTGAGCAAACTCGAATATGATGATGGACTACCTGTAGTACATAATTCAAAACAGTGACTTTGCTCCGAGAAGGTACCTGCAACATTAGCAACAAGTAAAGAGCAGATCTAAGTGAATAGAAGAACCACGCAGTGCCACAAAACTTCCTTGAGATGTTAGCTTATCTGCAAATTGTTCCTAAACTTACAGTAAGTTTTGTAAGTGCCCAACCTCATCGTGGCTTTTCCGCAATCAGGCCGCTGGTGGATGAACAGGGGCTTTGCTACTAGCGTTGTCTCTCATGCCTGTGCAGTTTTCGCAGCCTAGTCCTGGGTATGACTGGTCGCTGACGTTGGGGGGCGATCCTGAGGGGGAAGAGGAGGCGCTGCGCCGGGCGCTGCGGAAAATTCGGAAGTCGGGGGGTGGGCGCTGCCAGCTTTGGATACAGGAGGTTGGCGAGGAGCACGACGCTTGGGTGGCGGAGTGGGGGTTTCGTCCTTATCGAGACCTCTGGCAGTTGCGTCGAGGGTTGCCGGCGCCCGCATCGGACTTGTCGGTGAGGGCGTTCCGTCCTGAAGACGCCGAGGCGTTTCTGGAGACCAATCGGCGGGCGTTTGCTTGGCATCCCGAGCAGGGCGGCTTGGACTTGAGCGATCTGGCGGCAGATCAGGCTCAGCCGTGGTACGACCCATCGGGTTTCCTCCTGCACGAACGCGAGGGGCGGCTCGCAGGGTTTTGCTGGACGAAAATCCACCCCGACGAAACTCCGCCCCTCGGAGAGATATACGCAATCGCCACCGATCCTGATTTTCACGGTCTGGGCATCGGGCGCGGCTTGACTCTGGCCGGGCTGGCGCACATTCATTCCAAAGGGTTTGGCGTTGGGATGCTCTATGTGGAATCCACTAACGAGGCTGCCAACGCCCTCTACAAGAAGCTTGGCTTCAGTCTTCATCACGTCAACCGGGCATATGAAGCAGCCTTATAGGCCCACAGAGGTGTAGAGAGTGTCCAGGAATTCTGAGCTAGTTGGGGTTGATACCCGTTCGCCGTCAAGACTTCTTCGCCTTGAGTGAGTTTGGGTGATCTCTAAGTCGCAATCGAAAGAGTGGCTTTAGAATTTTCCCATAAATTTAAATCAAGACTTTAAATTTACACCTAAATTTTAAATCAGAGGCTCTTGAACTGCGCTAGAATCAGGCCTGTGTACGAACGGGCGCTCGAACTGCCCGGCTCGGGGAGTAAGTCATTCTTCCTGTGGGGGCCGAGGCAGGTAGGCAAAAGCACTCTCCTCAAGAAGACCTATCCCGACGCTATCTGGGTGGATCTCCTTAAGAGCGACGAACTCCGAAGCTATACGACCCGCCCCGAACGGCTGCGTCTTGAAACCGCAGAGGGCATGGCCGCCCGCGGCACCCAGGTAGTCATTGATGAAATACAAAACGTACCGGCCTTGCTCAACGAGGTGCACTGGCTGATAGAGAACTGCGGCCTGTGCTTTGCGCTCTGCGCCTCTTCCGCAAGGAAACTCCGGAGGAAAGGCGTCAACCTGCTAGGAGGCAGGGCTCTTCGCTATGAACTCTCGGGCCTCACGGCGAATGAACTCGGAACAGACTTTGATCTGAAAAGGATTCTGAACCGCGGCTACCTGCCGCCTCACTACGACGCTGCCGATCTCGGCGAAGCCGAGCGACAGATTACGGCTTACGTTTCCGACTACCTGCGTCAAGAAATCCTGAACGAAGGGCAGACCCGCAACTTGGCCAGTTTCTCCGACTTCCTTGATGCCGCGGCTCTTCGCGACGGCTCAGTGGTCAATTTCTCCAACATCGCCCGTGAGACGGGCGTTTCCAGCGTGACGGTCAAGAACTACTTTGAGATTCTCACCGACACTCTCATCGGTCGCTGGCTTCCCGCTTATAGGAAACGCCCCAAGGGGCGTGAGGCGCTTTCCCGCAAGTTTTACTTTTCTGACGTCGGGGTGGTCAATCACTTGGCGAGGAGGGGAGAGGTTTTGCCGGGGTCGGAAGCGTTCGGTAAGGCATTTGAGAACTGGGTGTTCCACGAACTCTCCGCGTATGTCGCTTACCGCTCACCGGGAGCGAAGGTTTGTCATTGGAGGCTGCCCGGCGGACAGGAGGTGGATTTTCTGATAGACGGACGGGTCGCAATAGAGGCTAAGGCAAGGGAGGTGATCACTAAGGATCACTTGAAAGGGTTGCGTGCCCTGCGACGGGAACACCCTGAGGTGGATCGAATGGCCGTCGTCTGCACGGAACCCAAGCCTTGGCGCACCGAAGACGGAATTGACGTCCTGCCCGCTCCGGCGTTCGTGGAGCGGCTCTGGGGTGGGGAACTGATTTAGCGTTGCCGGCGGCGCGCCTTCCGACATGGAAACCCTGCGCTATGTGAGCAAGTGGGTATCCGTGGACGGCGACGGCGTGCGGGCAGAGTTGACGTACGCATTCGGACCGCCGTACGGCGCAGCAGCGTGGGGCACTCAGCAGCGTGGGGCGCTCACGCCCCGGGCACGTGGTTCAATCTCCCCACCCAATGCACCTCTAGTTTTCCCTCGGCGGGCGCTGCTAGCGCCTAGAAGTTCTCTAGGAAGCGCTGCGAGCATTACTCACAACAGATAGGAGCACTCACTATGAAAAAAACAATCATCATCAGTGTCGTTGTCGCAGGTGTGCTGGCGGTAACTGCCGTAGCGTTCACGCTCAGCATCGTCAGAGACGACGCAGAGACGACGGAAACGGCTATTGCTGTTCCTAGCAGCACTGAGGAACGGGTAGAACCTCAAACACCCAGCAGCACCGCCCTCACCACTGTTGCACCTACTACTACGGAGAGCGCTGCATTCCCTACGGCTACTGCTGCTGTGTACAGCGCCACGACGGCTGCGCCGCTCGAAGAGAGCAACTACACATTCGAAACAAATTTAGGAGAGCTGACGAATTTGCATTACGAATGTTTACTCTCCTATAACGAATTTCAAGCCGCCTCAAGCGCAATGCGCACAAGAGAAGACCCGGACGCTTCGTGGAGTTCGTGGGGCGCTTGGGGGACGTGGGAAGACATGGTACGCGGCAACTACTCTTGGCGCCGGATGATCGACAATTGGACTTGGGCATTAGATAACACCGAACCTGGTTGGGTAGACGCAATCTACAGAGCCCGCAGACTTCTCATCCGGCTGGAAGACCGGTTTACCCGGATTGAGGTTTTGCGCTTCGGGAAAGCGAAAGCCCGCCAACTCGCTCTAGACGCCGCTAGCGAGATACCAGGCCGCGAGAGTTACTCCCCTGATGAAACACTCTGTCCAGGTATTGCCCTTCACATACCAAATACTGATGCGATGCAAGATCCGACCTACTACTAAGCGAACGTGTACGCAGCGAGCAGCACGTTCAGCGGGAGCGTCATAGACGCTCCTAGACGCTCAAATTCGCTCAGTAGACGCAGTCCCTAGAGAGAAATTCTCGCCGCAAGCGCTGGGACGCTCTCAAAACACTCCGAAGGCGGGCGGCGCCTCCTCGCTGAACTGCCCTTAGAGCGGCGGGTAGCCTCTACCCGTATGGGCATACCCCGTTCGCCCAAAGGCCGCGCCCGCGAGACGCACGAGCGACTGAAGGGGGAATACCCTGACGCCTTCTGCGAGCTCGACCACGACTCGCCCTACCAACTGCTCGTAGCCACCATCCTCTCCGCTCAGTGCACCGACAAGCGGGTGAACATGGTCACTCCGGAACTCTTTGACCGATACCCGACGCCCGAGGCGCTCGCCAACTGCAACCCCGCCGAACTAGAAGAGATCATCCACTCCACGGGCTTCTATCAAAACAAGGCGCGCAACCTCATCGGGATGGCGAGGCGCGTCTGCGAAGCGCACGGCGGGGAAATCCCCTCGGCCATGAAGGACTTGGTGAAACTCCCGGGCGTGGGGCGCAAGACGGCGAACGTGCTGCGGAGCGTCGCCTTCGGCCTGCCCGGTCTGCCCGTAGATACCCACGTGGGCCGCCTCACCCGCCGGCTCGGCATCACCAACCTCACCGACCCTGTGAAGGTGGAGATGGAACTCAATCCGATGATCCCCGCCTACGAGAGGGGCGACTTCAGCATGAGGCTCATCCTGCACGGACGACGGGTGTGCGGCGCCCACCGCCCGGCGTGCGACGACTGTGTCTGCAACGACTACTGCCCCTCGGCCTTCGCCTTCTGAGGAGACCGGCAGCGGAGTCTGTCGGCCTCTCCGCTCCTTCCGGAGGAGCGGGTGATCTGGAAACGCACGTGTATCTGGCTATTCCTCCTGTCGATCCATTCCCTGTCCGGCTCTCGTCGCTAGCGTGAAACACGATGAGCGGCGGCGACCTCCTCACCTTCATAGATCTGCGAGGACGCAACCCCAGCGAACTCCCGGACACCTACTCTTCTCCTCCGCCTGAAGCCGCCGCAGAGACGGCGAAAATTGTTGAAGACGTGCGCCGGCGGGGCGATGACGCCCTGAGGGAGTTGGGGGAGCGCTTTGATGGAGCGGCGCCGGCGAAACTCGCAGTACCCGCAGCCGAGCGCTCTGCTGCGCTGCAGTCCCTGGACGGGGAGACTCGAGGTGCGCTCGCACAAGCCCATAGACGGATACTGGACTTCCACCTCCGCAGTGCGGAAGTTCACCTGCCGCCCTCGGCGGGAGCGGCGGGGGATGCCGCCGACGGGCTGAGCGTCCGGCGCGTCGTCACCCCAGTGCACCGGGCGGGTCTGTACGTGCCGGGGGGGAGGGCTGCCTACCCGTCCACTGTTTTGATGACGGCCGTGCCGGCGAGGGCGGCAGGCGTGCGGGAGGTGGTCGTCTGCACGCCGCCGGGGCCGGACGGGCGCGTCGCTTCTGTCACGCTGGCGGCGACCGCTCTCGCTGGTGTGGATGCTCTCTACGCCGTCGGGGGGGCGGGGGCGATAGCGGCGATGGCTTACGGCACAAACTCCATCCCCAAGGTGGACGTGATAGCAGGCCCGGGGAATATGTACGTGGCTCTGGCCAAGCAGCAGGTGGCTGGCGACGTCGGAGTGGCGGCTGCCTTCACGGGGCCGTCGGAGGTGGTCGTGGTGGCCGACGGAAGCGCCCCAGCGGAACTGGCGGCGCTCGACCTCATCGTCCAGGCGGAGCACGGCCCGGACGGCATGGCTTGCCTAGTCGCCTGGGACGCCGAGGTTCTGAGGGCGGTCGCAGAGACGGTGCGGGCAGAGACTGCCGCTGCTGCCCGTCGGGGGGAGATCACCCAGACGCTGAAGAGGTCGGGATATGCGGTGCTGGTGAGCGGGCCGGAGCAGGCTGTGGACGTGGTGAACCACCTCGCACCGGAGCACCTTCAGTTGATGCTGGCCGACCCGTCGGCGGTTCTGGAAGGGGTACGCAACGCTGGCGCCGTCTTTTGCGGCGAGCACTCGCCCGCCGCGCTGGGCGACTATGCGGCCGGCCCCTCTCATGTGCTGCCGACCGGACGCTCGGCCAGGTACGCCGAGGCGCTGGGGGTGAACGACTTCCGCAAGGAAATGCACGTCATCACCGCTTCGGCGCAGGGGGTGCGCCGCTTAGGGCCGATCGTGAAGCGTCTGGCCGAGGCGGAAGGGCTGCCGGCGCACGCCGAGTCGGTGCGCAGGCGCCTCAATCTGCTGGAGGAGGCGGCGGGGGCGGCGGGCAAAGCAACGGGGGAGAGCAAGGCGGAGGGCGAAGCGGCGGGGGAGAGCAAGGCGGAGGGCGAAGCGGCGGGGGAGAGCAAGGCGGAGGGCGAAGCGGCGGGGGAGAGTGACGGGGCGGACGAAGCGGGGATAGAGGGCGTCGGATCCAACACCCACGCCTCGCCGTCTTCTCTTGGCATCCGGCCTGAGCCGAGGGAGAACATCGCGGAAATGGTGGGCTATCACTCTCCGCAACTAGAGGCGAGCGTGCGGCTGAACACCAACGAGTCTCCCTTTGATCCGCCCTCGGAACTTCGCAGGAGGCTGACCGAGGCCGCCGCCGGCATCGACTGGAACCGCTACCCCTCCCGGACGGCCAGCGACCTGAGGGAGCGGCTCGGGGAGTTCCACTCGCTCTCACCCTCGCAGGTGTTCCCCGCCAAGGGCTCGAACGAAGTCATCCAGTCGCTGTGCCTGGCGTACGGGGGATCTGGCAGGCGGGCGGCGGTCTTCAGCCCCACCTACGCACTTCATGCCCACATTTCCCGCATCACCGGGGCAGATGTCTTGGAATGCCCCAGAGACGATGACTTCCAGATCGCCCCGGAGGCGGCTGAGTCGTTCATCCTCGCAAACCGGCCTTCGGTGGTTTTCCTCTGCTCTCCCAACAACCCCACGGGCGGGCTGGAACGTCCCGAAACGATCACTGCGGCGCTGAGAGCGACCCGATCTGTGGGGGGCGTTCTGGTGCTGGACGAGGCTTACTGCCAGTTCACCGACCCTAAGAGCGGAGGCGCTCCCGCCCTAGATGTTCAGGTGTCGGCCGGATCGGGCGCAGAAGCGGACGCCGGGTTCAATTCGGACGCTGGCGGGGGTTTGATACCGGGCGCCCGGGCGCCCGCCCTGGAGGTCTCCGAAGACGACCCCGTCGTGGTGACGCGCACCTTCTCCAAGTACTGGACGCTGGCGGGCGCCCGTCTGGGGTACGCCCTGGGGCCGTCGTGGATCGTTGAGGAACTGGAAAAGTCCACCTTGCCCTACCACCTTGATGCCTTCACTCAGCGGGCGGGGAGCGTCGCCCTGGACTATGCGGATGAACTAGCCGAGGCGGCCAAGGCTCTGGTGGGCGAGCGTGAGCGGATGGCGGCGGGGCTAAGCGGTCTGCCTGTGCGCCAGTGGCCGTCGGCGGCAAATTTCATCCTCTTCCGCCCTGAGGGGCGCTCGGGCGAAGAAGTCTGGCAGGCTCTCTTAGAGCACTCCGTGCTGGTGCGGAACTGCAGCTCGTGGCCGGATCTTCGGGACTGCCTGCGTGTCACCGTGGGCACCCCGGAAGAGAACGACGCTTTCCTCTCCGCCCTAGCAGAAGTTCTGCGCTGAACGCCCGCCTGCGATACTGATAGCTGCAGCCGTCTTACTCAGAGGAAGCGAGGAGCCCCGTGTTATTTCCTAAGAAGACCTTTCCGGTAGAAGTTCGGGCAGAGTTCTCCACCGACGACTCGCCCCACTGGAAGATTTCTGACACTGCCGAGGAGCTAGAGAATCTGAATATGCGAGTGAAGGAACTGGAACGCCAGACGGCAAAGGGCCAGAGGGCTGAGAGCCGAGCGCAGCGACGCTCTCAGCGCAGGACGCTCCGCGGCGGCGCAGCCGGGGAGGCGTCGCCGGAAAGCCTGCAAGCCGCGCCGCAAGACGCCGCGCCGGCCTCGGCCAGGGCGGCCACGAAGCAGCGGACTACGAAAGAGACGAGCGTGGAGGTTGAGCTGAACCTAGACGGCTCGGGTCGGGTGTCCGCCTCTACTGGTCTCCCTTTCTTTGATCACATGCTCGCCCAACTGGGGAGGCACGGAGGCTTCGACCTGTCCGTGAGAGCCAAAGGCGACCTAGAGATAGACGCCCACCACACAGTGGAGGACACCGGCATCGTCCTGGGCGGCTGCCTGGCCGAGGCGCTGGGCGACAAGGTGGGGGTGAGGCGCTTCGCCTCCTCGTCAGTGCCGCTGGACGAAGCCCTGGTGGACGTGTCTGTTGACCTCTCCGGCAGGCCTTTCCTTCACTACGAGGTGGAGCCGCCCGGCGAGAAGATCCTGGGAGAGCCACCCTTCGACCCGCAGTTGATGGAGGAGTTCTGGCGGGCGTTCGCCACGGCGGCTGCCTTGACCTTGCACATTGTGCTGGTGCGCGGGCGGAACACTCACCACATCTTGGAATCTTCCTTCAAAGGGGTCGCCCGCAGCCTGCGGGACGCCGTGAGGATTGAAGGAGGCAGCCTGCCTTCCACCAAGGGCGCTCTCTAAAGCGGGCGGCGTGAAATCCGAGCAGCAATGCTGCGTCCGGCGACTGCTTAGCGGACGCGAGTCGGCGCTGTGAAATCCGAGCGGCCTTTTGCTGCGGTGCTTGATTACGGCATCGGAAACCTGCGCTCGGCTCAGAAGGGTCTTGAGCGGGCGGGCGCTAGGGCGGTGCTGACCGCCGAGGCGGACATCATCGCTAAGGCGGACGCCCTGGTGCTCCCCGGGGTGGGGGCGTTCGGCCCTTGCATGGACGCTATGGACGCCACCGGCCTGACGAGGATGGCTCAGGACGCCATAGAGGCGGGCAAACCTTTCCTGGCGATCTGCGTGGGGATGCAGCTCCTCTTTGAGGGGTCGGAGGAGACGCCCGGACGGGCGGGGTTGGGGGTGCTGGAGGGAGTGGTCAGAGCGCTGCCTGACGGCGTCAAGCGCCCGCAGATGCAGTGGAACCGCCTAGACGTCCTGCGGCCGGGCGGGCTGCTGGCGTCTCTGGAAGGGGAGTGGATGTACTTCGTCCACTCTTACGCCGCCCCTTTCTCTGAGCACGTGACGGCTACCTGCGACTACGGGGGGGCGGTGGCGGCCGTTGTGGAGCGGGGCAGCCTCGCCGCCACGCAGTTCCACCCGGAGAAGTCCTCGGCGGCGGGGATGCGTCTGCTCTCTAATTTCGTGGACTCCCTGCGCTGATGACTAAGGGCTGGCCAGGTGCTGAAGGCAATGCCTGAAAGAACGGGCAGAAAGGAACACCCGGCGTGCTGATCTACCCGGCGATTGACCTCTCGGGCGGCAGGTGCGTACGCCTCTACCAGGGGGATTTTGACGCTGAGACTGTCTACGACGACGACCCGGCGAGGGTGGCTGAGCGATTTCAGGAAGAGGGAGCCCGCTGGCTGCACGTCGTGGATCTTGACGCCGCCCGCAGCGGCGAACTCGTCAATATTGAGGTGGTCAGCGCCATCGCCCGACGGGTGGAGATACCAGTGCAGTACGGAGGCGGGGTGAGATCTGTCGGAGCTGCGCGCCGTCTCCTGGGGGTGGGGGTGACACGGCTGGTCGTCGGCACTGCGGCTCTGGAGCACCCCGAACTGCTGCAGGAGATACAAACCCTGGGGAAGGCGGCGCTCGGGCTGGACGTGCGCGGCAGGGAAGTGGCGGTGAGAGGTTGGCGTTCGGGCAGCGGGCGGAGCATCTCGGAGGTGCTGGCCGGCTTAGACGCCGCTGAAGGAGGCGCCCGCCCGGACGTTCTCATAGTCACTCAGATCGGTCGCGACGGCACTTTGATCGGGCCGGACTGCGAACTGCTCGCCGAGGTGCTGAACCTCACGGACATACCGCTCGTGGCGTCTGGAGGCGTAGGACACATCGGTCACATCACCGAACTCGTCTCTCTGAGCGCCGGCGGGCGGCGGCTAGAGGGTGCGATCGTCGGCAAGGCGCTCTACGAGGGAACGCTGGAGATGGGAGACATGCTGGCGGCTGCAGGCGCACAAGAGGCGGGCGACCAAGGGGCGAATGCCCGGGCGGCGGGCACCCAAGGGGCGGATACCCGGGGGGCAGACGCCGAAGGAGCAGACACCCAAGAGGCGGGCGAGAGCCTATGACGCAAGTGGTGCGGGTTATCCCGTGTCTGGACGTGGACGCCGGACGAGTGGTCAAGGGCGTGGAGTTCGTAGACATAACCGACGCCGGCGACCCGGTGGAACTGGCGCAACGCTACGACGCCGAGGGGGCGGACGAACTCGTCTTCCTAGACATCACGGCGTCCTCCGACAGCCGCGACACCACGCTGGAGGTCGTCCGCCGAACCGCCGAGGAGGTCTTCATCCCCTTCACCATCGGCGGAGGCATACGCAGCGCCGAAGACGCCCGCAAACTGCTGCGGGCAGGGGCGGACAAGGTATCGGTGAACACCGCGGCTGTGCAGCGCCCCGCCCTCCTGCGAGAGATCTCCGAGGAGTTCGGCAGCCAGTGCGCTGTGACGGCCATAGACGCCCGCCGCAGCAATCTCAAATCGCTCTCAAGCGGCTTTGAGGTGGTCACCCACGGGGGGCGTACCCCCACGGGGCGCGACGCCATTGAGTGGGGGTGCGAAGCGGAGGCGCTGGGCGCCGGGGAGATACTCCTCACTTCCATGGACAGAGACGGCACCAAAGAAGGCTTTGACCTCCCGCTGAACCGCCTAATGAGCGAGGCGGTGAACGTACCGCTCATCGCCTCGGGAGGAGTGGGCGGGCTGGAGCACCTCGCAGAAGGCGTCCGTGCGGGAGCGGACGCAGTACTGGCGGCCTCCATCTTCCACTACCGCCTCTACAGCATCGGTGAGGCCAAGCGAGCGCTGCAGGAAGCGGGCATCTGCGTGCGCCCAAGCACTCAAGCCTCAGCCTGAGCATGTAGCGTCAAGATGGTGCCTCAAACGCAACCCGACGTGAACGGGCCGACGCACGGTCTAGACGACAAACTCCCCATCAAGATGCTGAACGACCGTGTTCTGGTCAAAATCGGACAGACGGAAGGGGAGAGACGCTCATCGGGGGGGATACTGATCCCTGCTACGGCTCAGATGAGCAAGCGCCTCACTTGGGCGGAGGTGGTGGCGGTAGGCCCCAACGTGAGAGCCATGGAGGCCGGCGACAGGGTCTTGTTCAATCCGGAAGACCGCTATGAGGTGGAGGTTCGCGGGATGGACTACGTCATACTGCGGGAACGCGACTTACACGCGGTCGCATCAGATCGTCTGGAAGAAGGCAGCACCGGGCTCTACCTGTGAGCATCAAGGCCACTGCAGAGGAGTTGGCGAAGGTGCGCTACGACGCTGCGGGACTGGTGCCCGCCATCGTGCAGGAGCACTCTTCAGGGCAGGTTCTGATGATGGGTTGGATGAACGCCGAGGCGCTGCGGCGCACTCTGGAGAGCGGGCGAAGTTGGTTTTGGAGCCGATCTCGTCAGGAGTACTGGTGCAAGGGGGAGACTTCCGGCAACCGCCAGTTAGTCAAGGAAGTCCTCTACGACTGCGACGGCGACACCCTGCTTCTTAAGGTCGTTCAGGAAGGCGGCGGAGCCTGCCACATGGGGGAGTGGTCGTGTTTCTTCCGCTCTTTCGGGTCGTCTCCCAGCCCCTAGGCCCGCAGCATGCTCGCAGCCGCCACCTTGCTTTTGCGGCGGCACCCCCGCCCTGGGGGAAGCGCCGCTTAGGAGCTTTGAAGTCTTGAGCGGCGTCGGCGCCCGCGTGTGTCCCGACAGGGCGGGGTTTCACGCCCTCTCTGCGGAGCACCGCCTCATATCGGTCTATTGCGAGTTGGCCGCCGACCTCATCACGCCCGTGGCCGCCTTTGAGCGCATCGTGGGCAAGGAGGAGGGTTTCCTGCTGGAGTCGGTGGATCAGGGAGGGCACTGGAGCAGGTTCTCCTTTCTGGGGCGCCGCCCGCTGGGAAGAATCACCGCCCGCGGCAAGCGTCTGAAAGCCGAAGGTGAGGCGCTTGCGGGGATCCCCTGCGAGAACGGCGTCCTAGCGGCCATTGAGGCGCTCGGGGAGCGCTTCGAGTCTCCGGTGATAGAAGGGATGCCGCCTCTTTACTCCGGGGTTGTCGGCTATCTGGGCTACGACGTGGTGCGCGAGGTGGAGCGCCTGGGGGAGGGGGCGGCTGACGACCGCGGTCTGCCCGACGCGGAACTGGAAGTGATCGGGCAGTTGGCGGCCTTTGACCATTGGCGGCAGCGTGTCACCCTCGTCCAGAACGTCGTCCTGCCCGAGAATGCTGAGGGGGACTCGGTGGACGCCGCTTACGAAGCGGCGGTAGAGGGGCTGGAGGAGTTCGCAGCCGCCGGCGCCGTCGGTGCGTCTGAGCCGCTGCTCGATCCGCCCCGCAGCGACGACCCGATACCGGAAGTGACACCCAACCGAAGCGCCGAGGACTACCGCTCCGCCGTGCGGGCGGCCAAGGAGCACATCCTCGCAGGGGACATCTTCCAGGTGGTGCTCTCGCAGCGTTTTGATTTCGATCTTCAGGCCGAAGCCTTCCACTTCTATCGCGCCTTGCGGCAGATCAACCCCAGCCCCTATATGTATTTTCTGCGGACGCCCGAACTGGAGATGGCAGGCAGTTCCCCGGAGCCCCTGGTGAAGCTGAACGAACGGCGGATCGTCTCCCGCCCGATAGCGGGCACCCGCCCTCGGGGCGGCAACGAGCCAGAAGACAGGCGCCTGGCGGCGGAGTTGGCGGAGGATCCCAAGGAACTCGCCGAGCACCTCATGCTCCTGGACTTGGCCCGCAACGACCTAGGCAGGGTGTGCAAGCCGGGCACGCTGTCGGTGGAGGAGGAGATGGTCTTGGAGTACTACAGCCACGTCATGCACATGACCTCGCAAGTAGCGGGCGAACTCGCCGACGGGCGCAGCGCCGTAGATCTGCTGAGGGCGACCCTGCCAGCGGGGACCGTCTCGGGGGCGCCGAAGGTGCGGGCGATGGAGATAATCGACGAACTAGAGCCCACCAAGCGGGGGCCGTACGCGGGGGTCGTGGGTTACCTTGATTTTTCCGGCAACCTAGACACGGCCATCGGCATTAGAACGCTGGTGGTGACTGAAGGACGCGCCTATCTGCAAGCGGGGGCGGGAATAGTGGCCGACAGCGATCCTGCCGCAGAGGAAGCGGAGTGCAGGGCAAAGGCGAAGGCGCTCCTAGCGGCGGTTCACACCGCCCGGAAGATCTCCGCCGCCCAGGCATCTGGGGCGTAAGCAGGGACTGAGAGCGAAATGAGAACGGATGCTGAACTTGGAGTGAGAGCCGCTGCGGGCGGATCTCCGCCGTGGCTGGAGGACTACGAAACTCTGAGGAACGCCTTCGGGGCGCGTCGCGGGAGGTGCTCGCTGATAGACGCCTGCGGCGGAGACGCAGAAGCCTTCCTGCAGGGTCAGCTCAGTCAGGACGTCGCTGCGCTGGCGGTAGGAGAATCTGCTCGGACGCTGCTGCTGCATCCGGACGGGAAACTGCATTCAGTGCTGGGCATCCACCGGGTGGCGGAGCATCGCTACTGGCTGGACGCCGAAGTGTCCGACGGGCAGCGGGCGCTGGAGCGCCTGGAGCGTTTCAAGCTGCGGACGGACTGCGAGATGAGGCTTGGCGAAGTTGAGACGCTCACGGTCCTGGGGGGGCAGGCTCCGCCGCCTCCCTCCGGTTCGCTTGGGGAAGAAGGAGGGGCGCCGGCGGCGCCGGGGGCAGTCTGCGCGGCGTTCCGCTGGGGAAGCGTGCCTGGATGGAAACTGATCGGAGATCTCGCAGAGATAGACCTCGGAGGGATGGGAGCAGGAGGAGCGGCCGCAAGAGAGTGCGCTGAGGAGGCCTTTGAAGCGCTCCGCGTTGAGGGGGGCGCTCCGGCGGGCAACGAGTTTCAGGAGGAGATGATCCCCGCCGAATCTGGGGTGGTTGCAGAGGCGGTGAGCTTCACGAAAGGGTGTTTCGTCGGACAAGAACTCACGGCGCGCATAGACAGCCGAGGAGGGAACACGCCCCGGCATCTCAGAGGGGTGGTGATTATCGCAGCCGCAGATCAGCCGCCCCCCGGGGCTGCTCTGGTGCTGCCCGACGGCGGCGAAGTCGGGGAGTTGACCAGCGTCTCCTACTCGCCCGCTCTGGGTCGCAACGCCGCCCTCGCCTATGTGAAAAGGAAGGTCGCCCCTCCCGCCCGGGTGGAGGTGCGCTTTGAAGGCGAAAGCCTTGCGGCGGAGGTCAGGGCGCTGCCGCTGGTGCCGTGAGCACCTACCTTGACAGCATCCTCGCTCACCATCGTGCGCGAGCAAAAGAAGATTCCCGGAGCTTTGAAGACCTCTACGAGCGGGCAGCCGACGCTCCGGCGGCGAGAAGTTTCGCCGACGCCCTCAGAGCAGAAGGGGAACTTTCGGTGATAGCAGAAGTGAAGCGGCGCTCGCCTTCGGCTGGGGAGATCTGGGGCGATCTCAACCCCGCCGCCCTGGGCGCTGCTTACGCCGAAGGGGGTGCGTCCGCCCTGTCGGTGCTCACCGATATGCCGCACTTCGGAGGATCTCCCGAAGACCTCGCTGCAGCCAGGGCTTCGGCGGGAGTGCCCGTCCTCCGCAAGGACTTCACTGTCCACCCCAGGGACGTCTGCGACGCCCGCTTGATGGAGGCCGACGCCGTGCTTCTCATCGTCTCTGCGCTGAGTGACGCTGAACTCTCTGAATTCTTGTCGCTGACCGAGGAGTTGGGCATGGACGCCCTCGTGGAAGTGCACGACGCAGAAGAGATCCGCCGGGCGGGCGCTGCAGGGGCTCGGCTGATAGGGGTCAACCAGCGCGACCTGCGCAACTTTGAGGTTGACCGCCGCCGCGCCGCCCGCCTAGGGGCGCTGCTGCCCGCCGATGCCCTCCGCGTGGCGGAATCGGGGATAGTCGGGCGGGAAGACGCCGAAGCGGCTGCCGAAGCGGGCTACGACGCCGTGCTGGTAGGGGAGTCGCTCCTCAGGAAGCGGGGGACAGCCCACCTGGCGGCCTCCATCGCCGAACTGCGCGTGCCCGGAAGCTAATATTGGGCTTGGATGTTCGTAAAAATCTGCGGAATTACCAGCGAAAACGACGGGTTGATGGCTGTCGCCATGGGGGCGGACGCCCTGGGATTTCTGTTCGCTCCCTCGCCGCGGCGGATCTCCCCGACAAAAGCAGCCGAAATCGCCAGACGCCTCCCCGCGGACGTTCTGACTGTCGGGGTGTTCCGCGACGAAGCCCCTAGGAACGTCATTGACATCATGACCAAGACCAGGCTGCGGGCTGCCCAGCTGCACGGACGAGAGTCGCCGCAGGCCACCCAGCAGATCAGATCGGAACTGCCGATGGTGATCAAGGCGTTTCCAGCCGCTTCGCCCGAACTGGAAAGGGCGGGAAGTTACGGAGCGGATGTCGTGCTCATTGACGCTGACCAGCCTGGCACGGGCATGGTGTTTGACTGGGCGCTGGCTGAGCGCTCTGCCGGGGGGAGGCGTGTGATACTGGCGGGAGGTCTCACTCCGGAGAACGTGGCGGCGGCCATCAAACAGACCCGGCCCTGGGGGGTGGACGTGTCCACGGGCGTGGAATCTGTCCCGGGGCGAAAGGATCCGCGACTGGTGCGCCGCTTCGTGATGGCCGCCAAGTCGGTGGACAGCCCTCAGAGTTCAGCGAGGCCTTCCGAGGAATCCATCTACGACTGGCGGACGACGGGCGGGAACATTTGAGAAACCCAAGCCGCGCCGCTCGCTGCGCCGCTCGCCGCAGCCTTCGCTGAAGTGAACTTGCGCCCCACCGGCGAGACGGGCGAGCCTTTCGCCTCCGCTCAGCCCGGCGAGGCCGCCCCGCTCGGCGAGCCTTGGAAGATGGGGGAGCCATCCGCCAGCGGGCGCTTCGGGGAGTTCGGCGGCTGTTTCGTGCCAGAGACGCTGGTTCCCGCCTGTCAGGAATTGGAAGCCGCATTCAGGGAGGCCTGGGGGGAGGCGGCCTTCCGCGGGGAGCTTGACCGGCTCCTGAAGGACTACGCAGGGCGGCCTTCGCCGCTAACGCTCTGCGAACGTCTTTCTGCGGAGCTGGGGGTTCGGGTGCTGCTCAAGCGGGAGGACCTCAACCACACGGGTTCTCACAAGATCAACAACGTGATCGGCCAGGCGCTGCTGGCTAGACGCATGGGCAAGAACAGGCTGGTGGCGGAGACTGGAGCGGGTCAGCACGGCGTGGCGACCGCCACCGCCGCCTCCCTCTTCGGTATGGAATGCACGGTCTACATGGGCGAAGTTGACGTCGCCCGCCAGGAGTTGAACGTCTACCGCATGCGCCTGCTGGGGGCTGAAGTTCGTCCGGTCTCCTCCGGCAGCCGCACCCTCAAGGACGCCATCAACGAGACGCTGCGCGACTGGGTGGCGAGCGTAGAGACAACGCACTACTGCCTGGGCTCGGTGATGGGTCCGCACCCCTACCCCTGGATGGTGAGGGAGCTGCATCGGGTGATCGGCAACGAAGCCCGCCGCCAGTGCAGCGAACTCATCGGCGGACTTCCCGACGTGGTGGCCGCCTGCGTAGGAGGCGGCTCCAACGCTGCGGGAATCTTCAGCGGCTTCGCAGACACCCACACAGAACTCGTGGGGGTGGAACCGGCCGGGGGGGCGGCTGTCACCAAGGGGTCGCCCGGAGTGCTGCACGGCTCGCGCTCCTTCTTGCTTCAGGACGAGTTCGGGCAAGTGAACGAGGCTCACTCCGTCTCCGCTGGCCTGGACTATCCGGGCGTCGGACCTGAGCACTCCCACCTAGCTCAGAGCGGGGGGGCGCGCTATGAGAACGTGAGCGACGCCGAGGTGCTGGAGGCCTTTGAGTTGCTGTCGCGTACCGAGGGCATCATCCCGGCGCTGGAACCCGCCCACGCCCTGGCCTGGGTGAGCCGGGAGCGCGGGGAACTCTCGGGCAAGACCGTGCTGGTGAACCTCTCCGGGCGGGGCGACAAGGACACCGAACTGGTCATGCAGCTGACGGAGGGCGGGGGAGGCCCAGGCGGGGGGGGCGCCGGAGGCCCAGGCGGAGAGGGCGAGTGACGCCGGGAGGCCTTGAAGCCTCGCTTCGTGCGGTGCGGGCGTCGGGGCGCAAGTGCCTTGTGGTCTACCTCACCGGTGGTCTGCCCAGCTGGGACAGGGCGGTGGAGGCGGCAGTTGAGGCTGGGGCGGACGCCGTGGAGATAGGCATCCCCTTCTCCGATCCGGTCATGGACGGCCCCACCATTCAAGAAGCCAGCGACAATGCGCTTAAGGCAGGCGCCACCCCCGCCGGAGTGATCGGCGAGGCTGCGAAGTTGGACGTGGAAGCGCCGTTGCTGGTGATGACCTACTACAACCTCGCCCACCACATGGGTCACAAGAGGTTCGCACAGCAACTGCGTGCGGCGGGCATCGGGGGAGCGATTCTGGCGGACTTGCCCTTAGAGGAAGTCGGCCCTTGGGCAGCCGAGGCGAAGCGAGCTGAAATTGAGACCGTGCTGCTCGCTGCGCCGACCGCCTCTGAGGAACGCCTAGCGGCAATCTGCGAGCGAAGCGAAGGGTTCGTCTACGCGGTCGGGCTGCTCGGCGTGACGGGGGAGCGGGACAGCTTGGCGGCCAGCGCCCTAGAGATCTCTCGACGGCTGAAAACCCTCACGGACAAGCCGGTGCTGACCGGCGTCGGTATCTCCACGCCCGCCTCAGCCGCGGAGGCGGCGGGCGCCTCCGACGGCGTGGTCGTCGGTTCGGCGGTGGTGCGGCAACTTCTGGAAGGACACGGCCCTCAAGGAGTGGGCAGCCTGACCAGGCGGTTGCGAGCAGCGCTGGATTCCATTTGAGGGAGCCGAAGAGAGAGCCGGCTGCTTCCCTGCGCCCGAGGAGGGGCTGTCCGCCTTCCGCGGCGCTGCTGGCGGCGTTCTGCCTGATCGGAGGCGCTCTGTCCTGCGGGGGAGGAGGCGGCGGCGCTGCCGCCGAGACGGAGGCGCAGACCGCTGCGGGCACCGGCAACGCAGAGTTTGGGGAAGAGCCCCGCAGCCCTGGAGAGGACGCACCTGCCTCCGGGGAGCCGTCCTCCCCGGAAGAGCCGCCCGGAACTTCGCAGGAGACGGCGGGCGGAGGGCAGGAGGCGCAAACCGCTGCGCCCCTCCCGCCTGTCCAGTCGATGCTGCTGGCCAGCGGCGTCCTAGCCGACCCCGATGTTCCGCCCGAACTCGAAACAATCCCCGCCTCCGCACCTTCTCCTACTGAAGAGGCTCCCCCAGCCGCGATGGACGTGAGCGAAGCCCTGGAGGATTCCACACCCGCTGAAGATGTGCCGTCCGCCCTCGCCAATCGGTTCTGGCCAGGCTTTCCGACTCTCCTGGATCCCGCTCTGATCCGCTCTGGGGGGCCGCCCCCCGACGGCATACGCCCGATCGATTCGCCTGCTTTTGAGGCGGCCTCAAGCGTCGGCTATCTAGAGGATGAGGAAGCCGTCCTTGCGCTGGAGATCAACGGCGACGCACGCGCCTACCCGCTGCGGATAATGACTCGCCATGAATTGGTGAACGACCGTGTGGGGGGAATTCCAGTCACGGTCTCCTACTGCCCGCTGTGCAACTCAGGGGTGGCTTACGACAGGCGTGTGGGCTACAGGGTGCTGGACTTCGGAACTTCAGGCAGCCTCTACCAATCCTCCTTGGTGATGTACGACCGCCAGACGCAGTCGCTCTGGACGCACTTCGACGGCACTGCGGTAGTGGGGGAACTAGCGGGCATCCGCCTGCACTTCTATCCGGTGGCCGTGGTCGCCTGGAAGGACTGGCTGGAGGCGTACCCCGGCGGAAGGGTGCTCACCCCTGAATCCGGCTACGGGGGCGGCTACGGCAGGAACCCCTACGTCGGCTACGAAAACTCCCCGGCGCTGCTTTCGGAGTCCTTCCAGTCCGAGCCTTTTGACGAGCGCCTCCCTCCGAAAGAGCGGGTCATAGGGATACGCAGTTCGTCCAGCAACGACGCCGTGGCTGTCCGCCATGCGTGCCTGAGGCTCTCCGGCGTGATCGCCGCTGAACTGGACGGGGCGCCCCTGGTGGTCTGGAACCGCCCGGGCGCACGTTCCGCCATTGACGCATCCGAGGTCGCCTCGGGCAGAGATGTGGGCTCTACGGGTGTCTTCGCCGCCGAGATGGAGCCTCACGGCGCCCTCACATTCACCCCGACCGAAGACGGCTTCAGAGACGCCGAGACGGGCTCGGACTGGAACCTCTTCGGCCTCTCCGTGGCAGGAACTCTTCAGGGAAGCCGTCTGATGCCGTTGGAGTTTCTCGACACGTTCTGGTTCGCCTGGGCAACCTTTGAAGACGACACCCGCATCGTTCCTTCCCCAGAGACTGAATGCTGAGCGCCCCGCCCCCGCCCCCGTCCCCGCAGACTTGACCTGCAGGGGCGGGCGTCAGCGGCTATCTTGGGGCTGACGGAACACACACTCAAAGGAGGCAGGATGAAGCTCAACCCTGGTGATCAGGCTCCTGGTTTCCATCTTCAGGATCAGCACGGCAACAGCGTGCTCTTGGAGGATTTCGCAGGACGCAGGCTGGCGGTTTTTTTCTACCCCAAGGCTTCCACGCCCGGTTGAACCGTCCAGGCGCGCGGGATGCGTGACATCTCCCAGAAAATAGGCGACACAGCGATCTTGGGCGTGAGCCCAGATCCCCCCAAGAAGCAGCGGTCGTTCGACGAAAAGAACGCACTGGGCTTTCCCCTGCTCGCCGACGTCAAGAACGAGATGGCCGAAGCGTGGGGAGTGCGGGGCGAAAAGAAGATGTACGGAAACACCTTCTTGGGAACGATTCGGTCATCTTTCCTGATCGGCCCTGACGGGCGCGTGGAGGAAGCCTGGTACAAGATCAGCCCCAAGGACACCCCCAAGAAACTCCTTGAAGCGCTGAACATCAAGGAATGAGGCCAACACGAGCGCTCGCCGGGCGATGACCTCGCTGGACTCTCCGCCCGCACCGGTGGAGGTGCTCCCGCACCGAGCGCCGTTTCTCTTCCTAGACAAAGTGACCGGCGCAACCCCGGGGGAGTGGGCGGAGGGTTACTGGCGCCCGCCCGCCGCTGCAGATTTCTTCAGTGGTCATTTTCCTGGCCGCCCCACCCTGCCGGGCGTACTTATGACCGAAGCCTTGGCGCAGTTGGGCGCTTACGCCGTCCTCTTAGACGACCGCTTCGCTGGCAGGCTGCCGCTGTTCGGCGGGATGCAATCGGTGCGCTTCAAGCGGCAGGTGCTCCCTGGAGAGCAACTCAACCTGCGGATAGACGTCCTGCGCCTCGGCTCTCGCGCCGGGCGGGCTGCAGGCAGCGCTTCAGTAGGCGGCGAGACGGCTTGCACCGCAGAGTTGATGTTCGTCTCCGTCCCTGCCTGAGAGGGAGCGGCAACAGGAAGTAAGGACGCTCGGCGTCTAGTCGTCTTGGAAAGGTGTGATGACCAGGGTGGCGTTGTGGCCGCCGAAGCCGAAAGAGTTAGACAGGCTAGGCCCAGGCTCCCAGGCCAACGAATCTGGGGCCACCACCCTGATAGGCGACATCTCCGGGTCGGGATTCTCATATCCGGCGGTAGGCGGGATCACCCCCCGCCCCATGGACAGCACGACGGCTGCCGCTTCTATCGCCCCGGCTGCGCCGAGGGCGTGTCCGGTCACCCCCTTGGTGGAAGTCACCGCAGGGCCAGGGGAACCGAAGATCTTGTGAATCGCCTCTGCCTCCACGCTGTCGTTGAGGGGAGTGGAGGTGCCGTGGGCGTTGATGTGCACGATGTCGTCGGGGGAGAACCCTGCGTCCGCTATAGCGCGCTCCATGCAAGCGATGGCGCCCGCCCCGCCCGGAGAAGGTGCGGTCAGGTGATAAGCGTCCGCGGTGCTGGCGTAACCCGCTATTTCTGCTAGAGGAGCAGCCCCCCGGGCCAGGGCGCGCTGGAGTTCCTCCAATACGAGTACGCCGCTGCCTTCTGCGTGCAGAAAACCGTCGCGGTCTCGGTCGAAAGGACGGGAGACGCCCACGCTGCTGAGGGCGGTCATGTTGCTGAACCCCTGCATACCGGTGGGGGAGTTGGAGGCTTCGGAACCCCCTGCCAGCATCACGTCGCAGCGTCCGTTGCGTATCAGTTCCACGGCGTTGCCGATCGACTGGGTACCCGCCGCGCAGGCGGTGGAGGTCGCTTCGCACGGCCCTTGAAAACCGAAGCGCATGGACACCGCGGCGGCAGCGGCGTTGGGCATCATCATCGGGATCAGGAAGGGGGAGACGCGCTTGGGGCCTTTTACGAAGTGGGTGATCACGTAGGTCTCTACGGTCATCAGGCCTCCCACGCCCGTGCCTATCCACACTCCGGTGCGTTCGGGGTCGGAGTTCAGATCGCCCGCCTGCTCTAGCGCCTCGCCCGCGCACGCCAACGCAAACTGAGCAAAGCGGTCGTAGCGGCGCTGCTCCTTGGGATTCTTGAAATGGAGGGAAGGATCGAACCCCGCTACTACACGCAGACCCTTGCTGGGTTCGGACAGCAGTCCGTCAAAGTAATCCCGCCGGCCGATGCCGCAGCTAGCCAGCACTCCAACGCCGGTGACTACCACCCGGCGGCGTTTCATCCCAGCTTGGCTTTGAGCATTTCGACTACTGCACCGACGGTCGTTATGTCCTCCAGTTCATCTTCCTCCACGCTCACGCCGAACTCCTCTTCGATCTCCATGACCAGTTCCACGAGATCCAGACTGTCGGCGTCGAGGTCGTCACTGAAAGAGGCTTCGGGCTTTACCTTGTCCTCCTCCACGGAGAGCACCCTCACGATGCAGTCGCGTATTCTGTCGTAGTTGTCGTTTGCCACTTCTTCACTCCGTCGTTTCTTGTTGTCGGATGTCTATTCGACTCTTCGGGTCTAATTCTTCTTGCGATTCACTTGGGCTCACACACCTTTGCGGTTCTCGGGTCGTCTCATCCGCCGGCGCCCCTCGCCCGGTTATGAGTTTCCCATGTGCATTCCGCCGTCCACAGGTATCACGGCGCCGGTTATGTAGCCCGCCTGTTCGGACGTCAGAAATCCTACGACGTTCGCCACATCACCCACCACTCCTATCCGCCCCATGGGCACACGAGCCACCATCTCATCCCTGCGCTGCTCGCTGAGAACCCCCAGCATGTCGGTGTCCACCGGGCCGGGGGCTACGACATTCACGGTCACGCTGCGGGAAGCCAACTCTTTGGCAACGGAACGCGCCAGCCCCACCAGCGCCGACTTAGAGGCGGCGTAGTTGGCTTGGCCTGCCAGCCCCGTCCGCCCGACGATGGAGGAGATCAGGACGATCCGACCCCAGCGCGCCCGCATCATAGGGCGCACCGCCCGCTTCAGGACGCGGTAGCTGCCGTGGAGGTTGGTCTCTAGCACGGCGGAGAAGTCGTCTTCGCTCATGCGTATCAGGAGATTGTCTCGGGTGATGCCCGCGTTGGCCACGAGTATCTCCACTGGGCCGAGTTCTTCTTCTACCGCGGCAAAAGCCTCACCCACTGAGGAGGGGTCGTTCACGTTGCATTTCACGGGCAAGAGTCCGTCCTTGGAGGCTTCGGGGAGCGGTGTGGAGTTGTAGGTCACTGCCACACGGTGACCGAAGTCTCTAAGCGCCTGGGCGCACCCCAGTCCTATGCCGCGTGAACCTCCCGTGATGAGGGCGACCCGCGAAGGGCTTCCACCCTCATCCGCCGATGCGCTCTTCACAGACTCCAGCGCATCACGGCGCTGGCCGAGGTCATTCCTGCCCCGAAACCCACCAGCAGCAACGTCGTCCCCTTGGTCAGCCTGCCTTGATTCCAAGCCTCCGCCAGGGCCTGAGGGATGGAGGCCGAAGACGTGTTACCCGTCCAGGAGAGGATCTGGACAGTCTTAGCCTCGTCTAGACCCAGGCGTTTGCAGGCTGTGGAGATGATGCGCGAGTTGGCCTGGTGGGGGATGACTAGATCAACGTCATCTATGCCCAAGCCGGCCTGCTCCAGGGCGCGGCGGCTGCTTTCCTCCATCACCAGGACGGCATGGCGGAAAACTTCCTTCCCTTCCATCTGGATGCAGCCGTCGATTTCGCTGAAAAGCAAATCCTCCTGATCGCCGTCGCAGTCCATGTGCCAGCCCAGCAGGGCGTTTTCCTCAAGAGTCGTCGCCTCTAACACGACCGCCCCCGCGCCGTCGCCGAAGAGCACGGCGGTTGTCCGGTCGTCCCAGTCCACGAAACGGCTGAGCGTGTCGGCGCCGATTACCAGGATTTTCTCTGCCCCGGCGATGAGCAGGGAGTGCGCCAGCACCGTTCCATACACGAACCCGGAGCAGGCGGCGTTGATGTCAAAGGCTCCGCAGCGCGCCCCCAGGGAAGCTTGCACAGCGCTCGCCGTGGCAGGGATTATCCGGTCAGGGGTGGTCGTGGAGAGGATCACCGAGTCCAGGCTTGCGGGATCTACATTGGCAGACTCCAGGGCGGCCTGGGCGGCTTCCAGCGCCAGAGAGCGGGTGGTGCCCCCCACGCGCCGTTCCTTGATTCCTGTGCGTTCAATAATCCACTCGTCGGTCGTGTCTAGGGTTTTCGCCAACTCGGAGTTGGTAATAACACGCTCGGGAACGGCCATTCCCAGCCCGGTAATACGGCTTCCGCGAAGTCCGTTCTGCGGAGGCGTAATCACGAGGTTCGCAGCCAGGCCACGGGTTGGTTGGCGGTGACCCGCTGGCCGTCGCTGGCCATGTACTCCATCAGGACGCCGCCGAAGGAGGAGCGCACCTCTTCGCCGTTGACCTCGCCCAGCACCGCCCCCACCTTGATGGCCGCCCCCTTGCGCATGCCTTCGGAGGAAGTGAAAACGCCGGCAGAGGGACTCACTACCAGGCGCTCAAAGGCGTAAAGCAGTTCGCCGTCAACTCCTCCGCCCTCGGAGTCGGGGTGAACGCCCACGGCCTCAAGCAGGGGATCTATGTCAAGGGGGGTGGCCACGCTGAGGGCGCAGACGGAACGGTCGACCCGTTTCAGCATCCCGGTGAGAGCAGCCCCCGGGCCGAGTTCTACGAAAGTGTCGTATCCGTCGGCGAGCATGCGTTCAATGCTCTGCCGCCAGCGGACTGGACTGCTGAGTTGCTGCGAGAGGAGTTCCGGCCAGACGTCGCCGGTCCGATATGGGGAGGCGTCCACGTTGGCGTAGACGGGAGCGTCGGGGGTGAACAGAGACGTGCGTGCAATGGCCTTGGTGAGGCGTTCGTATGCCGACAACATCAGGGGGGTGTGGAACGCCCCGCCGACGGAGAGTTTCATCACCCGCTTGGCGCCTCGTTGCTTGGCGAGGTCGCCTGCCATCTCCAGACGCTCTGGAATTCCTGCTATCACAACCTGACCAGGGGCGTTGCAGTTGGCTGTCCAGACCAGCGGAACCTCTTCGCAGACCTCCGCCACCTCCTCTTCCGAAAGCCCGAGCACGGCGAGCATCGTGCCCTCACGCTCCTCTGAAGCCATCTGCATGGCTTCCCCGCGCTCGGCCACCAAATAGGCGGCCTCTGCGAAATCCAGAGTCCCCGACGCCGCCAGAGCGGTGTACTCGCCCAGGCTGTGCCCGGCGTGACCCTGCGGAATAAGGCCGACCCTGGTTACGGCGTCGAGCACCACCATGCTGGCAGTGAACGTGGCCAGTTGCGAGTTCCGGGTCTGCTGCAGCACCTCAACATCTGCCTGAAGGAGCAGGTGCTCAAGGTCTCTGCCCGTGGCTTCGGAAGCTTCTTCAACTAGTTCCCAGGAAGGCTCGTTTACCCAGGCGGAACCCATGCCTGGGTACTGAGACCCTTGTCCAGGGTACGTAAAGGCGATCATTGATTGCATTGGGAGCAGATGTGTGTTCTAGACCTCAGGGGGAGATTATCTAGGCGGGATTGTCTAGGAGCAAAGACCAATCCTCAAGCAGCCTACACTATGTCAAGGCTTGGCCCGGGTGGCGGAATAGGAAGACGCGAAGGACTCAAAATCCTTTGATCGCAAGATCGTGTGGGTTCGAGTCCCACCCCGGGCACAAGTGCCGATGTGCGTCATCTGCCATGTGATTCACCTCGCAGGATACCCGCCGCAGCGGCGGGGCGTGCGAAATGCGAATGAGGCGAAAGGCTGGGCGCTGAGAGGCTTCCCTTGCCTGGTGCCTGGAGTTGTCAGCCTCTCCGAAGCAACTCAGCGACCCTGAACGCCAGATCCAGAGACTGGCGTCCGTTGAGACGGGGGTCGCAAGCCGTCTCGTAGCGCATCGGAAGGTCTTCGTGGTTCAAGTCTTCTGAGCCTCCTAGACATTCCGTCACGCTGTCGCCGGTGAGCTCCACGTGGATGCCGCCCGGCAAAGTCCCTTCCTGGTGGTGCAGCTTGAAAAAGAGGTCTATCTCGGTGCAGATGTCCTCAAAGTGGCGCGTCTTGCGTCCTGTGGCCGCTGAGGTGAACGTGTTGCCGTGCATGGGGTCGCAGACCCACGCAACGACTTCTCCCGAATCTCGGACGGCTCTCAAGATCGGAGGGAGGGCGTCGGCGACCTGCTTAGCCCCCATGCGGGAAATAAGCGTCAGACGCCCGGGGATGCGTTCGGGATTCAGCTTTTTACAGATTGCCAGGATGTCTTCGGGGGTCGCGCTCGGGCCGATCTTGCAGCCCAGAGGGTTTCTCACCCCTCGCAGGAACTCCAGGTGCGCTCCGTCTAATTGGCGGGTGCGCTCGCCCACCCAGAGCATGTGCGCCGAGCAGTCGTAGTAGTCGCTGGTCAGAGAATCCACCCGCGTCATGGCCTCTTCGTAGCCCAGGATGAGGGCTTCGTGGCTAGTGAAGAAGTCCACGGTGTTCAGACGGGGGTCTTCGGCGGAACTGATCCCGCAGGCCGACATGAAGCGCATGGCGGAGTCGATGCCGGACGCAACCTCTTCATAGCGCTTCCCGGCAGGGGAGGAGGCCACGAAACTCCGGTTCCAGGAATGAACCCGCGTCAGATCAGCGAAACCGCCCGTGGTGAAGGCGCGAAGCAAGTTCAGCGTGGCGGAAGACTGGTGGTAAGCAGTGAGCAGCCGGTCGGCGTCGGCCACCCGGGCGGTGGCGCTGAAGGGAAAGTCGTTGACCATGTGCCCCCTAAACGAGGGCAGCGATTCGCCTTCCTTGGCTTCGGTGGGGCTGGAGCGAGGCTTGGCAAACTGACCGGCTATCCGTCCGACCTTCACCACCGGGACGCCGGCGGAGTAAGTCAACACCACGGCCATCTGAAGCATCACCCGCAGCTTCTCTCTGATGACGTCGGCTGAGAGGTCGTCAAAGGACTCAGCGCAGTCGCCAGCCTGCAGCAGGAAGGCCTTTCCTTCAGACGCTAAGGCCATCTGCTCTGTGAGTTTGCGGGCTTCTCCGGCGAACACGAGCGGGGGCAAACCGGAGATGATCTTCAGGATCCGCTCGAGTTCGGCCTCGTCCGGCCAGTCGGGCTGCTGCTCAGCGGGGAAACTCCTCCAGCTCCCAGGCGACCAGGTCGTCATCGGAATCTTTCCTTTACTCCTCAGCGGTCGGACTCAGGCGGCGTCGTAGGCGCGTTCGCGACAAGGCAGGGCGCCTCCCGTTTCGGAACTCTGCTGGCCAACCCGCTCCTCGGCTTCACGGGCGCGCTCGGCGGCGTGCTCTTGAAGCAGGCTTACTGCCCGCTTGACCAGCCTTCTAGCGGCTTCAGCCGTCACGTCGAGCTTTTCGCCAACCTCTCTGTAGCTGCGCTTGCGCCCCATGTCGAGGTTCTGGCCGCGTTCTACGTAACGGTGACTCGCCTTGCGCCTGTGAGCACCTTTCGCCGCTCCGCGTTCTTTCCAGAATTCCTCGTCGCTGGCGTCGTCAAGACCGAAGCGCAACCTCACTGCCAGGCGGGCGCGCTCGTCAAGAAGTGAGAGGAGGTCGTTGAGCATCTCGCTCTCAGCGAGGGTCAGAACCAGATCGTCAGGGCCGGGATTATCGTCGGGCACTAGGTCGACCAGTTCGCTGCTGTCGCCTTCCCCCACGTTCTTGTCCAGGGAGGACGGGCGAGTAAGGCGGTCAAGGCGTGCGTGGTCTTCGTCGAGTTCCTCGGTGTTGCCAGACACCTGGCGCAAGGCCGCCCGCAGACTGGCGGAACGGTCGCCGGGCAAACGCACGAGGCTGGCCTTCTGATCCAGCGCTCGACCTATCGACTGGCGGATCCAGAACGTGGCGTAGGTGGAAAACTTGAAGCCCTTGCGCCAGTCGAACTTGTCCACGGCGTGCTCAAGACCAAGGTTGCCTTCCTGGATGAGATCGGCAAGCTCCATCCCGTTCGGCAGGGGGTACCTGCGGGCCACGCTCACCACCAGCCTGAGATTCGACCTGATGAAGTGGTCTTTTGCCTTAGCGGCTTTACGGATGTCCTCCGCCAGCGCCCGTTGGTTTTTTCGCTCGCCTGCGTCTATGCGCGCCTGAGCCTTGCGACCGCGCTCTATGGCCTGAGAAAGCTCCCGTTCGTCGTCCGCCGTCAGCAGATCGACCAAGCCGATTTCGTTCAGGTACTGGCCCACCCAATCACTCATTTGTTCATGCTTCCTTTGATGTGTTTCTTGGTGTGTACGTAGAGGTCTTGAGAGGTCGGGGAGCAGCCCGCCGACCTAAGCAAGTTTATTTAATCGTTTTTCCACGGTTCACAGAGTCGGTTCACAGAGTCGCTCTGACGTGTTGGATTTTTGCGGTTGCTGGCTTTTGCCGTCTGCTTGCATCCAACGCTTCGGAGGCTGGATTATTCCTGTCAGTTGCGACCGTTTTGCTTGCGGCTTTTTCACACAGACCTAAGCCGGCCGCGCCTAGAGGCGAATGCCGAAAAGGTACAATGCCAAGAGCACAAGAGGCGAACCCTGTCAAGCAGTTCAAGTAGTTCAGTCTCTAGCATCGGCCTGTCTGGAAAAGCCCGTCGGGGAACTCGTTCGGTTTCTTCAGCCGTAATTCCCCAGAACGCGAATGACTATATCCCATAGCCCCCGAGGTGTCAATGCCAAGATTACCGCAACGCCAAGATCACCGAGGAATCGCTTCCCGAGCCCGCTCCGAGGGTGACAGAAGAGGGTGATTCAGAGGAGGGTGAGGCGGTACGGCTCTGGGGGCAGGGGGGCGCACCATTGAGAAGGTAGGGGTCTTTGGCGGCACTTTTGACCCGCCTCACGTCGGCCATATCGCCGCAGCCGAGGCGGCGCGCGCCGCTTTGGCGCTCCATCGGGTGATATTCGTCGTAGCGAACGTCCCGTGGCAGAAGGGGAACGGAGAAGAGATCACCGACGCCGCCCAACGGCTAGCGCTGGTTCAGGCCGCAGTCTCCGGGACAGAAGGCTTTGAGGTCTCGCGAGCGGAGATAGACCGCGGGGGGGATTCGTACACAGCCGAGACACTCAGGGAACTAGCCGCTCCCGGTCGCAAGCTCTACCTAATCCTGGGCAGCGACCTGGCCCCGGGGCTCAATACTTGGAAGTCGCCAGACGTCATCCGATCTCTGGCGACAGTCGCTGTGGTGGGACGCCTCGGCGGCAACGAGCCTTCTGTTCCTCCAGCGGGGTGGGACTGGGTGCAGGTGCGCGGGCCGGGGATCGAAGTGTCGAGCACCGAGATCCGAAACTGGCTGCTGGAGGGAAGGCCGCTTCCCTCGGTGCTCACCGCGGGGGTCTCCGGAGAGATCCGCCGCCTCGGGCTCTACCGGGATAGAGGAAGCGGCTGCGTAGATGCTTCCGAGGCGGAGGCAATAGAATGAACTCAGTGCCTGGCCCGGCTGCATCCTCCAAGAACATCGCACCCTCTAAGAACCTCTCGGTGCAGTGGGCGAAGACGGCGGCCAGAGTGGCCATGGAGCGTCTAGGCAAGGAAACCATGGTGATCGACGTGGGCGGGCTGATGTCGGTCTGCGACTTCTTTGTGATAACCAGCGGCGCCAACCAGCGGCAGGTCAAGGCGATCTGCGAAGCGGTAGAGGATGACTTGCTCCTCGCCGGGGGCCCTAAGCCTCAGGCGGTGGAAGGGCTTGATTCGCGGTCTTGGGTGCTCATGGACTACGGCGACTTCATCGTCCACGTTTTTGTGGATCAGGTGCGGGAGTTTTATCAACTCGAACGGCTCTGGGGAGACTGCCCCCGCCTCTCTGTGAGCTGAACTCCCGCCTGCGCCTGGCGGGGCGGGGGCGGGGGCGTAGGCGCCGCTCCTGGATAGCCCCAGGGTTGTTCGGCTACTCCAGGCGGCTAGTCCAGATGGCTCAGAGCCGAGACCGCCTTCTGCCTCAGCCAGTGGTCGGCAAGCGTGAGACAGACCATCGCCTCAACCACCGGAACGGCCCGGGGCAGGACACAAGGGTCGTGGCGTCCGCGTGCCTGCAGCTTGACGGCCTTCCCCTCAACGTCCACTGTGTCTTGGGGGGAGGAGACGGTGGAGGTGGGCTTGAACGCAGCGCGCAGCACGATGTCCTCGCCGTTGGAGATGCCGCCCTGTATCCCGCCTGAACGGTTGGCTGAAGTGCGCGGCTGCCCGTCCGGCCCCGGCACGAAAGGGTCGTTGTGCTCCGTTCCGGTCATCCGTACCGAAGCGAAACCGCTGCCCACTTCAACTCCCTTGGCTGCTGGAAGGGAGATCATCGCCTTCGCCAAGTCGGCGTCGAGTTTGTCAAAAACCGGATCGCCTAGGCCTTTCGGGACGCCCCTGGCCACGCACTCCACCACGCCCCCTAGAGATTCGCCGTTGCGGCGGGCTTCCTCCACAGCATCGATCATCCGAGCCGCAGCAGCGGGGTCAGGACATCGGGTGGGCGTGTCCTCCACCTCTGCGAGGGTCACCGAATCCCCATCCACGTCCGCTTCTATCTCGTGTATCTGAGACACCCAAGCCAGAACCTCCACCCCAGCAGCAACCTCAAGCAACTTACGGGCGACCGCTCCTGCAGCTACCCGCGCCGCCGTCTCCCTTGCGCTTGCTCTGCCTCCTCCCTGCCAGTTGCGGACGCCGTACTTGGCTTCCGTGACGTAGTCGGCATGAGAGGGGCGGTAGACGTCGCGCAGATGCTCGTACGCCTCAGGGCGGGCGTCGGAGTTGGGGATGAGCATCCCGATGGGAGTCCCCAGGGTCACTCCCTCAAAAACCCCCGAGAGAATCCGCACTTCGTCGGTCTCCGAACGCGTGCTGGTGAGCCTGCTCTGACCGGGGCGGCGGCGGTCGAGGTCGCGCTGGATGTCCTCGGGGGCAATCTCCAGACGAGGCGGGCATCCGTCAACGATCACCCCGATGGCGCCCCCGTGCGATTCGCCGAACGTGCCGACTTGAAAGACTCTGCCCCAGGTGCTGCCCACGCTCTCAGGTTAGAAGCTGCACGACAGAGGATTCGGGAAGCGCCGCGGCAAAAGGCCGCCTTTCTCCCCACAGCCCAAGGGGATTTCCGGTAATACTCAAACCAAGACGCCCGAGCGGCGCTCGCAGACAAACAAAGGTGGCACCTCGTGAAGACCCATTCTTCGGACAAGATTCGCAACGTGGCCTTGGTGGGATCCAGCGGTTCCGGAAAGACGATGCTTGCAGAGGCGATGCTCTACAGGGCTGGGATGACGACCCGCATGGGAAGCATTGAAACTGGCACGGCTGTCTGCGACTTCGAGCCGGAAGAGAAGGAGAGCGGCAGCTCTCAGTCCGCGGCTCTGGCCTCTTTTGAGTGGGGCGACTGCAAGATCAACCTGCTTGACACCCCCGGTTCCTTCGATTTCATGAGCGAACAGTGGGCTGCCCTGGCGGTGGTCGACCTGGTCGTTTTGGTAGTGGACGCAACTTCGGGGGTGGATCACGGCCTGGTGAACGCCTGGAGGAAGGTCTCCTCAATGAATCTCCCCCGGCTGATCTTCGTCAACAAACTCGACCGCGAGTTCGTTGCTTTCGAAAACGTGCTGAAGGCCCTCACCGAAACATTTCAAGGGGTCGTGGCGCCTCTCGAGATCCCGGTGTCGCCGGGATCGGACTTCCACGGCGTGATTGACTTGCTGAGCGGGACGGCCCTGCTCTACGACGAGGGAACTGCGCAGAGCGCAGAGACGCCGCCCGAGCTTGCCGAGGAAGCCGCCGCTATAAGGGAGACGCTGATCGAGGGCATCGTCGAGTCCGACGACGAACTTCTTGAGCGTTACCTTGACGGCGGCGAAATCTCCGAGGCCGAGTTGCGCACCGCCCTGCGCTCTGGGATCGCCGAGGCGTCGGTGTTCCCGCTTCTGTGCGGCTCGGCCACTATCCCTATCGGGGTGGACCGCCTCTGCGAGTACATATGCGGAGTGGGTATCTCGCCCGAGACGGGAAGCGGTATGCCCACCGAGATCGGGGAATACGTTCGGCCGGACGCCGATCTGCCGACGACCCTCCTGGTGTTCAAGACGACGTTCGACCCCTACCTAGGGACGATCTCCCTCTTTAAGGTCGCCTGCGGGAGCCTGCAGACGGAGGACACTCTCACGAACCTCCGCAGTTCAAACACAGAGCGAATGCGCACCCTCTTGACGATGCTCGGAAACAAAACCGAGAACCTGAGCGAGCTGGCCCCGGGCGACATAGGCGCAGCGGCCAAACTCTCCGACACGCGGACGGGCGACACCCTCACCGCCGGAGGGGAACTCCGCCTGCGGAAACCGGACGCCCCTTCTCCCATGCTTTCTTTCGCCGTTGTGCCCAGGACAAAACTAGACGAGGAAAAGCTCTCCACCGCCCTGCGGCGCATCTGCGAAGAGGACCCTTCCCTAACTGTGACGCGCAACCCCGAGACCCACCAGACGCTCCTCTCTGGACTCGGCGACACCCATCTGCGTTCGGCCCTGCACCGCATTGAGCGCAAGTTCAACGTGGGCGTGGATACAGAGGAACTGCAGATCCCCTATCGCGAGACCATCACTGCCGCCGCTTCGGCAGAAGGCAAGCACAAGAAGCAGACGGGAGGCCACGGGCAGTTCGGCGTGGCTCACGTCCGCTTTGAGCCTCTGCCGCGGGGGGCGGGCTTTGAGTTCGTCGACAAAATAAGCGGCGGGGTGATCCCTAAGCAGTACATACCGGCGGTAGAGGCGGGCATCAAGGAAGCCATGGGCAGCGGGGGCAGTTTCGGCCATCGCGTGGTCGATCTGAAAGCCACTCTCTTTGACGGGAAGCACCACTCCGTGGATTCCTCTGAGATGAGCTTCAAGATGGCGGGAAGGCTGGCCTTCAGGGCCGCCATGGAGTCGACGCGCCCCGTGGTGCTCGAGCCGATCGCGAAGGTGGAGGTAACTACGCCGGGGGAGTGCTTAGGCGACGTGATGGGCGACCTGTCGTCGCGCCGAGGGGTAGTTCAGGGCACCGACCCGGGCGAGTACGGACAGCAGCACGTCAAGGCTCTGGTGCCTGAGTCGGAACTCGTACGCTACGCCATAGACCTGCGCTCAATCACCGGCGGGAGGGGGAGTTTCACCGCTTCCCACGACCACTACGCGGCGCTCCCGGGGGGCTGCTGAGAAAGTTCTTTTGCGGCGGCGCCGGGCGAGGCAGCAGGAGAGGCGCCCGGGCTCTCTAGAACGTCGCTGTCGGGATCCAGCCTGCGGAATCCCTCAAAGAAAATTATGCCTATGCACAGGTAGGCGCCGAGAACCAGGCCGTTGAAAGCGAAAACTGCGCGCAGCCCCACGACGTCGCCTAGCCAGCCACCCACGAGGGAGCCCAGCGGCCAGCCGCCGAAGATACCCATCAGGTACATAGACAGCGCCCGCCCGCGCATCTCCTCTGCTACCTGTGCCTGGATCGTGGTGTTCATGGCGATGGCCACGCTCACGTGCGCCACCCCCATGATGAAGTAGCCAGCCAAGCCGAGCGGATAGAAAGTGCTGGAGGCGACCACCAGCGGCGCCAGCGCGTAGAAAGCCATCCCCCAGCGGGTCATGCGGGAGCGCTCCACGTAGTCGGCGTACCTGACGATGAACACCGACGCAGCCACCGAACCCACGCCCGCGGCGGTGATCAGCCCGGCCAACCCGGTTTGCCCTACGCCGAAGTCCTTTTTCGCTAAACCCGGGGCGAGGTGGATCAGCGCACCGCCGAAGTAGGCGATGCAAAATCCCGTCAGGACAGACTGCAGCAGAGAGGCGCGACGGCGGACGTAACGGAAGCCTTCACGCAGAACGTCGGCCACGCGCTCGGTTCGGGGAGTGGTAATGGGGCGGGGCCGCAGGGAGGCCGCAACGGCAAGAAGAACGACGAACATCACGGCGTTCCCAGCGAACACCGCCCCTGCACCCAGCAGGCTGAGCAAGCTGGCGCCGGTGAGAGGTCCGATGGCGCGGGCGGCGGTGAATTGCATGGAGTTGAGGCGGATGGCCGCCAGGACGTTTTCCTTGGGAACCAGCAGAGGCACGAGCGCCTGCCAGTTCACGATCTGGAAGCCGGCTGCTATGCCCGCCAGCAGGTTCAAAAACACTATCCAGCCTGGGGTGAGGGACTCGGTGACCCAGAATGCGGTGAACGAGACGGAAACCGCCGCCTGGAAAGCGAGCGTGACCATGATCGTGGTGCGGCGGGGGAAGCGGTCGGCCATAACGCCCGCCAGCGGGTTCAGGATCACGACCGGAATGAGGATGCTGAAGGCGGCGGCGCCCACCCAGGCGTTCGATTCGGTCAGTTCGTAGATCACGAACAGGACGGTGAACTGCTGCATCCAGTTGGCAGCGTTAGAAAGCAGGGCGGCCGACCAGAAAAGAGCGAAGTCCCGATGACGCAGCGCCCGCAGAGAAGTGAGCCCCTTGCTGCCTGCGGACTTCCCGCCTCTTCTTTCGCCCGCGGCGGTCTTGCGTTCCTTCACCCTGTCTTGACCTGAATCCAGCATAGGAGAGGCCCGCCCCAAGGGGACTGCCGCAATACGATTAACGAAGATGCCTTGTTCCAACGCCCCGTCTCGCCGAACAGCGAAGGACGCCGTTTGATGTCCAGCGTCTTCCCGCTGCAGAAAGGCGGCACGCCCCTCGGCGGCAGCCAGCACCGGAGGCGGCTGCTGCGCCCCTCGCCGTTGCGTTTGACGACGATCTTCCTCGTATTTGTCGTCGTCTTGGTCTGCAGCGCCTCGGGGGCTTCGGCTCACACCAGGCTCCTGCTCACCGACCCGCCGACGCGCAGTTCCTTTGAGGAAGCCCCTGATCGGCTGACGCTCACCTTCGCTGAGGCGGTCTCCCCCCACAGCGTGAAGCTGGAGATCATCTCCCTTGACGGGGAGAGCATCCCCGGGGCGGAACTTCTTACGCCCTTCGGCGAAGAGCAGGAAGTCATCAACTTCTCCCTGCCCGACCTCAACGACGGCGTGTACGGGCTGGCCTGGGCGACAGTCGGCCCGGACGGGCACCGCGTCTCCGGCGAAGTGGTCATCGGAGTAGGGGTGGCAGACGCCGCCTCCCTGCAGACAGCCGAATTCCGCTCCACACCATTCTGGGATCGCACCCTCAGCGTCGTAGGGGCGCTCGCCCGCTACGTGTGGTACCTGGGGCTTGCCCTGATGGCCGGCGGTCTGTTCGTGCTCTACTACAGACTCCGCAGCCGGACGGGGCGAGCCGTCGCCGGCGGGGGAGAGGCCGGAACGCTGCTGGAAGCCGGCGCCCGAAGGGCGCTCGTGCGGGGGGCGATCATTGCTCACCTCGGAATCTCCTTGCGAGCCGTCGCCACCATCGCCCTTGTCACTCGGGGCTACGAGAGCGGATCGGCCGTGGAAAACCTTCGCTTGGCGCTGACGGAAGGCCAGGGCCTGATCTTGCTGGCGAGCACCTTGGGCGGAGGGATACTGCTGATCTGGGCGCCGAGGCTTGCGAGGACAGAGAACCCGCTCACGCTGCTGCAGGCCGGCGTGGCCTTGATGGCGGTCATCGCCGCGGGATCGGTCAACAGCCACACCGCCGTGCTCTCCTCCGGCGCCTGGGAATGGACGGGAATTTGGATTTCCACCCTTCACTTGACGGCATCTAGCCTCTGGCTGGGGCCGTTGCTGCTCGTCGGGCTGGCGGCGGTCTCGCGGAGTTGGCGGGCGCTAGAAGAGGGGGAGCGCTCAGCGGCTATGCGCTCGCTCTTCAGGAGTTTTGCCCCGCTGGCTGCAGTTTCCTTCGTCGTCTTGGCGCTCACCGGGCTGCGTTCCACCCTGCTGCTGGCGGGCAGGGAACTCCTGAGCAACGACTACGGCATAGCCCTGCTCTACAAGCTCTATCTCATAGCGGTCGTCGTCCTGCCGCTCGCCCTCTACAACGACTGGAATCTCGGCCTTCTAGCGCGCTGGCGCCGACGGCGCGGACGCCCCGAGCGCATCAACAAGAAGACCTTCCGGGCCCTCGGCGTAGAGGCTGGAGCCCTCAGCGCAGTTGCAGCGACGGCGGTGATCATCGTGAGTATGAATCCTGGCGTCTTTTCGGGAGGGGGAGGCTCGGAGAGCCCCAGCAGCGGCGAAGATTCGGACGGCAGGGTGATCGCCACCGAAAGCTACAACGCCCTCAGCGGGGGAATCCCAGAGAGCGTGGATGATTGCGCCAACATTCGCATAGGTAAAGCTGACTGCTACAGGGCTTACTTCGCGAACGTCATGCGCCTAGGGGGCGCCGACACGGCCGTGCTTGAAATTGACCGCCTACGCGCTACGCACGACCACATTAGGCAGGACTGCCATCAGGTCGTTCACGACCTGGGCAACGACGCCGCGGAGTACTACGGAGACATCGGCATCGCCCTGACGTATGAGGGGTCGGCTTGCTGGTCGGGCTACTACCACGGCGTGGTGGAGTACGCCATATCAAAATTCCAGGACGAGACCTTGTATGAGAATCTGCCCGACATTTGCACGTCGGCTGCCGCTAACCGCTATTCCTTCACCCACTACAACTGCGTCCACGGCCTGGGGCACGGGGTCATGCTGAATCTCGACGGCGACCTCTTCGCCGCACTCAACACCTGCGAAGCGCTGGAGGACACTTGGGAGGAGAGTTCCTGCGTGGGCGGATCGTTCATGGAGAACGTGACCGCAGCACAGCAGGGTCTGCTGGATACCGAATTGAGTACCGAAGACCTTATGTACCCCTGCAACGCAGTCAAGGACGAGTTCGTTGATGAGTGCTGGGCCATGCAGACCTCCTGGATACTTTTCCAGGTCGGCTACGACGAGGACGGGTTCAAAAAGGGTTTTGAGATCTGCAACGGCATCAGAAAGGACATGATCCGCACTTGTTACGGCAGCATGGGGCGCGACGCCAGCGGTTCAGCGCGCCTCAACGTGGACACAGTCCTGCGCCTGTGCTCATTGGGAGATTCCGACTATCAGGTGCACTGCTGGGTCGCAGCCTCCCTGAACGCCGTGTACAGCGAACACAGCACGGAGAAGGCGACCGAACTCTGCGAAAGAGTGCCGCAGCAGTACCAGCAGGAGTGCTTCAACGCCAGAGATCATGCGGCCAGCACTTTCGTCTGAGGCAGTCCTCCTCTGAGGCGGGCGCAACGACGCAGCGCCCGTCCGCCGGGGGGTCTACCGAGCAGATCCTCGTATTCCGGCCAGCAGTCTCTCTACGATCGGGCGAATTGGCGGCGGGGCTGCCCCGGCGGGGGAGCGGAGCGTGAAGCCGATGGTGGTTTCACCCTCGGAGTTCTGCCCCACTTCGGCTTGCAGAATGCTGCGTCCGCCGACGGCGCCGAGGGACACCTCTATTCTTCCGGAGCGCCGGTCTGCCCTGCGAAGTTCTCCCACTTCCGCAGCGGCTGAGCGCAGACGCCCGAAGACTTCGCCTGGGGAATGCGCCGGCTCGCGCTCTAGCACCTCCTCGCCGCCGACGGCTGAGTCGGCTTGCTTCGGTTCTGCGCCGCCTTGCTGCGGGGAGACCCCTTGCTGAGAAAAAAGTTCCCGATCACGCACTCGGGGAAGGGGAAAGGGTTTACGCCCGTTGGCCGTGACTTCCGACAACAGGGCATACGCAGAGGTGATGCGCGCTGTGCGCTTTGATGCGCCGGCGCCGCTGCGCACGTCGGGGTGATTCAAAAGGAGCAAGCGGCGGTAGGACGCCCTGACCTCTGACCAGGAGGCGTCCGCCTCCACTCCAAGAACCGAGAGCGCCTCTGCGACTTCCACGTCCGCCTCTCAGCCGCCAGTTGCCCCCAAGTCGCCGGGAAGTCGCAGCCGTCCGCCTGCGCTAGTCCGAACTCAGACGAAGGCCGAGGCAAAGATCAGCGACACGATGGTCATGACCTTGATGAGGATGTTCATAGAAGGCCCTGCGGTGTCTTTGAAGGGATCCCCGACCGTGTCGCCCACCACGGCCGCCTTGTGCGCCTCCGAGCCCTTGCCGCCGTGGTGTCCGGCTTCTATGTATTTCTTGGCGTTGTCCCAGGCGCCGCCGGAGTTGGCCATGAAGATGGCCAGGGCGAAGCCCGACACCAGCGCCCCTGCCAGGAAGCCCCCCAGGGCGTTGATGTTCACGAAACCGATCGCCAGCGGTGCAGCCACGGCCAAACCCCCCGGGATGAGCATCTCCCGCAGGGAGGCGCGAGTAGAGATGTCCACGCAGCGCGCCGAATCCGGCTGCACGCCCGGGGCGCCCTCCCGCAGCCCGACTATCTCACGGAACTGCCTGCGCACTTCCTCAATCATCTTGTTGGCTGCCCGGCCGACGGCGTCAATGGTGAGAGCAGCGAAGAGGAAGGGCAGCATGACCCCCAGAAACAAGCCGATAAACACATCCACCTCCCCTATGTTCAGAGACAGGAACGTCCCTTCCGCCCCCACCGCCTGCCTGAAGGCCGCAAAGAGCGCCAGGGCGGTGACCGCCGCCGAACCCACCGCAAATCCTTTCGCTATCGCAGCGGTCGTGTTTCCCAGGGAGTCCAGGGAATCAGTGGATTCTCTGACATCCGGCGGAAGTTCCGCCATCTCCGCTATACCGCCTGCGTTGTCGGCGATTGGGCCGTAGGCGTCCACGGCCACCACCACGCCGGTGGTGGCGAGCATGCCGATGGCTGCCACCGCCACGCCGTAGATGCCCGCGTCGAAAGAACCCCCCACGGCCAGCACTGCGCCTGCGCCCACCCAGTAGGACAACCCCACTGCCAGAGCGATGATCCCCACAGAGGCCGCCACGGAGATCATCCCGGCGGATATTCCCGACAGGATCGTGGTGGCCGGCCCGGTGGAAGTCTGCTTGGCGATCTGGCGCACGGGGCGGTAGTGGTCGCTCGTCCAGACCTCGGCCACCCGACCGAGGGCGTAACCGGCGATCGTCCCGAAGACCACCGCCAGCGGCATTCTCCAGACAGCGCTGCCGTCAAAAACCATCGGGGCGATGGCGAACACGCCCCCCGCAGTCAAGATCATGGCCGTATTTGCGCCGAAATGAAGGTCTCTGGACAGGTTCTCAGAGGAGTCGCCCCCCTCCTTCTTCAGCATCAGGGCGCCGATGATCGAGGCCGCCATCCCCACGAACGCCACCAAAAAGGGGAAGAGCAGAAAACCGGCCAGGACGCCCTCGTTGGCTTCGGTTGCGCTGGCCGCTCCCGAGGCGAACCAGGCGTAGGCCACGGGTGCGATGATCGCACCCGAGTAGCTCTCAAACAGATCCGCCCCCATGCCCGCTACGTCGCCCACGTTGTCGCCCACGTTGTCTGCGATCGTGGCGGGGTTGCGCGGGTCGTCTTCAGGGATGCCGGCTTCCACTTTCCCGACGAGATCCGCTCCCACGTCCGCTGCCTTGGTGTAGATGCCGCCTCCCACGCGGCTGAAGAGCGCAATCGTGCTCGCGCCCAGGCCGTAGGCGGTTATCACCTCAAAAGCGTCCAGACGTTTGAGCCAGACCGCGAACAACAAGTAGCAGAAACTCAAGCCCAGCAGGCTGAGCCCCGCCACGGAGAACCCCATTACTGCGCCCCCGCGGAAGGCCAGCGGCAGCGCCCGAGACGCTCCGCGGCGGGCAGCGTGGGCGGTGCGTGCGTTGGCCATCGTGGCGACCTTCATCCCTATCCAACCTGCGCCAGCCGAGAGAAGAGCCCCCAGGGCGTAGGAGATCGCCCCGAAACGCCCCCAGTCGAGCACCGAGACCAACAAGATCACCATCAGCACCACGAAGCCCGCCACCCAGCGGTATTCGCGTCGCAAGAAGGCGCGTGCTCCTTCTGCTATGGCCTCCATGAGTTGGCGCATGCGGTCGTTCCCGGGATCGGTGGAGCGCACATAGCGGTAAAAGAGGTATGCCAACCCGAGGGCTGCGAGGGCGGAGCCGAGCGCCATGTAGGGGATTGCTTGCATGTTGGAGACCTCCGCGAAATCCTCAATAATCAGGGGTGTGGGCAGACAAGACTAGATAATTAATTTCACTTTAATAACCCCTTTGCCCTCCGCCAATACTCGCCTAGCCGCCTTGCTCCCAGCCGGGCTGAATCACCCCCTTTGAGCGCCGAGAAACGCTTCCGGTCGGGCGCGGGCAATGCGGGTTAGAATTGCCTTCGGTGGACATATCCGCTCTAGGGGCGCAGATACGTCGGCGCCGGCGAGAACTTCCCGAAACGGAACAATTTCTAGCGTCCGCACGGGTCGCCCTCCGCCTTTCGGCGGCTGACGCGCTGCGCCGCGACACCGACACCGCCGCCGTCTATTCCGCCGACGACGGAGAAGTCGATCTCGCTCCGCTAATTTCCTGGCTGTGGGACGGTGGGGTTTCGGTGACTTTCCCGATCATCAATAGCGAAGACCGGCTGGTTTTTGCGCTTACCCGCCCGCATGAGCCGACGGCGCCCGGACGCTTCGGAATTCGAGTGCCTGTCTCAACACTTGAGAGCGGCAGTTCTCCCGACTTGCTGGCGGTGGAAGAGCACGACGTGATCCTTCTGCCGGGAGTCCTTTTCGGCCCGGCGGGCGCCCGAGCAGGGAGAGGCCGCGGCTACTACGACAGATCTCTCAACCCGATCCTGGCATCCGATTCGAGCACCCCCGAAACAGCAGGACGCCCGACGGAGGGAAGGGAAAGCAAAACAGAAGACGCCGGCGGAGAGGTCCCGGAAAGCGAAACAGAAGACGCCGGCGGAGAGGTCCCGATAAGCGATGGCATTGAGAACCTCAAGAACTTCTCAGAAACCCGCCCCATCTTGATTGGGGTCGGCCACGAATTCCAGTGGACACCGAACCTCCTCAAACGCCCTGGCGACGCGCCCGTTGACGCTTTCGTGAGTCCTTCCTGCGTACGTGTCTTCGGCAAGCAGGACACTCCTTGGGAAACCCAGAGTTCCCCCCGCGGGCGCGCCCCCAGCGACGTCGCCAAGGGGCGGAAAGGCGCGTTCCCGCCCGGAAGAGCGGCCCGCGCAACGGAAGCAACGGCGGGAACAAGCGTTTCGCCGAAGCGCACCTGAAAGGACAGGCAGACATGAGGATCGTCATCGTGGGAGCCGGGGAGGTGGGGACTTACCTGGCCGGGCGCCTAGAGAGCGAGGGCCACAAGGTAACCCTGGTGGAGATCGACTCCAAGAGAGCCCAGCACATAGAAAACCGCCTAGACGTGATGGTGGTCGCTGGCAGCGGCAGTCACCCAGAGACGATGAAGCGAGCCAAACTCCACAAGGCCGACCTTCTCGTCGCCGTGACCTCCGACGACGAGACGAACCTCGTTGCGGGCAAGTTGGCCAAGAAGATGGGAGTCCCCAAGACGATCGTCAGGATCGAAGCACGCCTGCTGCGGGACGCCGAAGAACTGCTCGAGGCCATGGAGGTGGATGTGGCCATCGACCCGGACGAGGAAACCGCAGGGGAGATCTACAACCTGCTGCGTTATCCGGGGGCGACGGAACTCAACGTGCTGGCGGACGGCAAAGTAATGGTCGTCGGCATCGTGCTGGGGCCGGACTCCGAACTGATCAATAAGACCCTCTCAGAAAGCGACTCCAAGTACGGCCCTGACTGGTCGTTTCTGATCGGCTCAATCTCGCGGAACGGCGAGACGATCATCCCTCGAAAAGACATGTACCTGCGACAGGGCGACATGGTCAGGATCGTCAGCCTGCGGGAAGTCTCCTCCGATCTGCAGCGCATCCTGGGACTGGTGAAGGAGCCGATTCGGAAGGTGATGCTGCTCGGCGGAGGGCGCACAGCCGAGATGCTGGCGCGCAAACTGGTTGAACGCCGCATCGACATCACCCTGCTGGAACGCGATCCGGAGCGCGCCAGAGAACTGGCTGAAACACTCAACGACGTGCTGATCCTGCAGGGCGACATAACCGACGCGGAACTGCTGGAAAACGAAAACATAGCAGACGCAGACGCCGTGATCGCCCTCACAGGCAACGACGAGGACAACATGCTCTCCTGCTTGTTCGCCAAGTCGCAGGGCGTGTCGGGAGTAGTCGCCCTGCTGCACCGCCTGGAATTCCTTCCGCTGCTGAGGCGGCTGGGAATCGACGGCGCTCTCTCACCGCGTACCGCCTGCGCCAACGGTGTTTTGCGCGAGATCCGCGGCGGAGTACAGGTGGCTACATTCCTCGACACCGACGTTGAGGTGCTGGAGATAACCCTCAAGGCCAATAGCAAGGTGGAAGGCCGCACGATAGGTGATCTGCACCTGCCCAAGAACGTGCTGATAGCAGCGGTCGTGCGCAGCGACGGCTCGGAAATCGGTCGAGCTCACACGCAATTTCAGGCCAACGACAACCTCGTCATACTGGCCAGACCAAAGGCGGTTTCCGCGGTCCGCAAGCGGTTCGAGTGAGCTTCACCGCGGGGCTCGGAACCGCTCAGGTCAGGCGAACAACCGATCCCCCGCTCGCCCTTGCGGCCTCCTTCTGGGCCGGGGCGGTCTGCGGAGCGTTCGCCATTGCAGCCGCTCTCGTTGACCTGGAGAACCTGGCAAAAAGGTCGTCGGTTGCCTTTCTGATCCTCGGAGGGGTCTGCCTGCTGACAGGTCTCTGGGGAACTCGGCGCTTTCGGGGGCCTTTCAGGAATCAGCGGGCGAAAACCGCCTTCGCCGCGGCGGTCTCGGCCTGGATGACTATGTTCGCAATCTCCAGCGCCGCCTACTTGTTGACGGGCGCCACTACTTCAGTTCCGAACGCGATATTTGAATCGGTCGCAGGCTTCTGCACTACCAGCTTCAGCTCGCTCGCGGACGTTGAGTCCCTCTCGCGGGGAGTTCTCTTCTGGCGGGCGGCTACGCAGTGGATCGGGGGCTACGCAAGTCTCGTGCTGCTCGTCGTCGTCCTGCCCACGTACACCCCCATGAACTTCCTCGACTCCGTCCGCAAGGGAATCAGGGTGAGCGCCGGCGCCGACCCGAGGCTGCAGGAGGGGTTGCGTCTGAGTCAGATACTGACGACCTACACGGCCCTGACCATCATCTGCGCTGCTCTCTACGGCGCTGCGGGGATGGGAGTCTTCAACGCCGCTACCTACGCCTTCAGCACGGCTTCCACCGGAGGAATGGCCAATCACGCCCAAGGTCTGGCGCACTTCAATTCGCCAGCGGTGGAGTGGGCGGCTACTGCCGGGATGGCCATCTCAGGAGTGAGCATAGTTGCCGTCTGGTGGGCGCTCAGGGGCAGGTTCGGCACTCTGCGGCACTCCTTCGAACTGAAGTTGTATGTGGGGCTGCTGCTCTTGCTGTCCCTGTTTACGTGGGTCGTGAGCGACCCCGGCCAAGGGACGGAATCCCTTCGCCGCTCAGCCTTCAGCGTGTCGTCCGCTATGAGCAGCACTGGTTTCAGACTCGCAGATTGGTCGGAGTGGTCGGGGGGTCTGCAGCTTCTCATACTCGGTCTGATCCTCACGGGGGGGATGTCTGGTTCCGCAGGAGGCGGCTTCCGACTCAGCCGCGCTGTCCCCGCTCTTCAGTACGCCTACCGGGAACTAGTAATCCAACTCCACCCGAACGCCGTCCACGTGGTCAAACTGGGGCGCAAATATGTTTCGGAAGGCTCTCTGTCTTTCCTCAACGCGTTTCAGATCCTGCTTGGGATAGCCGTCGTGGGGGGGGCGTTCTGTTTAGCGCTGACCGGCATGGATCTCCTAGGGGCAGTCTCCGGCGCCATGAGCGCCCTAGCCACCATGGGGCCTGCCTTAGGTGACTTAGCGCCCAGCATTGACGCATACCAACTCAGTGGAGGCGAGCGCGGCTTTCTCATGGCTCTCATGTTCCTGGGCAGGCTGATGCTGTATCCGGTTCTGATAACTCTGGGAGTCCTAGCGGGAGGGCTTTGGACGCAAACGCGGGAGAGCATGCGAAGCAGGTTCCCCAAGCGGACTCTTCGGTTTCACATGCCCCACAGACGTCTATGAGAAGGCAAGGGCGCACCAAGCACCTAGCTTCCTTCAAATTGGGAGGGGGCAGCAGCCGCCCGACCAACCTGCCTCTGGGGGTGATGGGGCTTGGCTTGCTCTTCCTGGCACCGGGTATGGCGATCTGCGCCGCCGTGGAGTGGGGATCGAACATCTCCCATAGCGAGTGGGGGCTGCTGATGTCGGCCCTGATCGCCGTGGTGTTGGGGCTGATCCTCATCTTTTCTAGGCACTTCCCTCCCAACCCGCACCCCAATGCAGTTTTCCCTGCAGTCGTCTGGACGTGGCTCGGCTGCTCCGTAATTGGAGCCTTGCCCTACCTCCTCTGCGGCGTCTTCAGTTGGGGTGAGTTGGATTCGGCTCTCTTCGAGTCGATCTCCGGCTTCACCTGCACCGGATCCACCACCCTCATCAGCGACGCAGCCCTCATCAGCGACGCCGCTCTTGAAGTCCCCGGAAGAGGGTTGCTGATGTGGCGGCAATTGACCCAGTGGTACGGCGGCATGGGCATGGTTGTCTTGGCGGTGAGCGTCCTGCCGCTGCTAGGAGTGGGCGGGCTTGAACTAATGAACGCCGAAGCCCCCGGCCCGGACTCTCCCCGACTAGCCCCGCGCATCAGCGGAACCGCCAAGAGGCTCTGGATGCTCTACCTCTCTTTCACGATCCTCATAGCTCTCGCACTCTTCCTCGTTCCGGGAGTGGGGCTCTACGACGCTGCAGCTCACGCCCTCAGCACCGCATCCACAGGCGGCTTCTCGCCCTACTCCGCTTCCATCGGGCATTTCAATTCTCTGGCGGTGGAACTCATCATCGCCTTCGGACTGATCGTCTGCGCCATGAGTTTCGCCATGCACTACCGAGCCTTCACCGGAGATTTCGGGGCTTATCGCAGAGCCTTCGACCAGATGCTCTTCCTCAAGATCATCCTCACGGCGACTGCGGCGGCAACCCTCCTGTTGTGGCTCAAATCGGGGAACTCTTTCGGTCTCTCGCTGAGGGACGGATTTTTCAACGTGGTGACCCTGGCGTCCAGCGGCGGCTTCGCAAACATTCGAGCGGAGGGAATCGGAAACTTCACGGAGTGGCTTCCCCCGGCTCAGATACTCCTCGCCGTCCTCATGCTGATCGGCGGGGGAGCGGGCTCAACAGCGGGGGGGATGAAGGTTTTTCGCTTCAACATCGTGATGGGGCACATCATCCGCAGCCTGCGCCTAGCGGGCAGACGAAGGGCTCTGCTTCCCGTAAAGCTGGGCGGGCGCATCATCCCCGAGAGGATCGTGAGCCGAGTCTTAGCCTTCGCAACCCTCTTCATCTTCACCTGGGGGTTGGGAACGCTGATCCTCTCCGCCCTGGGCAGCGATCCCCTAACGGCCGCCTCAGGCGCGCTGAGCGCTATGTCCAACATGGGTCCGGCGCTGGGTGAAGCAGGCCCCTCCTCCGACTTCGGGGTCTTTAGTTCTCCCGCTCGGATGGTGCTGGCCGCCCTCATGCTGGTGGGCAGGCTAGAGATCACCGCGGTACTCCTAGGGGTTGCGGTGCTCCTCAGCCGCGCCTCTCGGCTGCGACCCAGCAGGCGCCTTTAGTTAACAACAGAACAGAATCGCGATAACATGGTGTTCCCGCTGTCGACGAAGCCGGCATCCTGAGACTGCTTTCGCGCTGCAGGCGGTGACTTCTGCGCTGTCCGAAGTTTCGGAAGCCGATCTTAGGGGCGAGACGCCGGCCCCAACAAAGCACCACCTACGATGCCTCAGAACACACTAAGACGCCCGAAGACAGACCTTCCCGCACCCGCAGGTCTCTACCATCCCTCCCTAGAGCACGACTCCTGCGGCGTGGGCTTCGTGGTGGACATCAAAGGACGCAAGAGCCGCAAGATGCTGGATCTGGCCCTGTGCGCCCTGAACAACTTAGAGCACCGAGGGGCTCTGGGCGCCGAAGTCAACAGCGGTGACGGGGCAGGAGTGCTCGTACAGGTGCCCGACGAGTTCTTCCGGGATGTGACCGACTTCGAGCTTCCCCCCCCGGGGCGCTATGCCACGGGCATCGCTTTTCTGCCCAAAGACCTCGACTCAGCGCACGCAGCCTGCGAGACGGCGGAGCGCATCATCGCCGAAGAGGGTCTCAGACTGCTGGGCTGGCGCGAAGTCCCCACCGACGCTTCAATGCTCGGCCAGGGGGCGCTTCGCACCATGCCCAGGTTCCGTCAGATCTTCATCGCAGACCAAGAAGGCGGCGAACTGGAGGGAATCCAACTCGACCGCCGGGCATACATCTGCAGGCGGCGCATCCGCAAAGCGATGAGCAACCCCGATACGCAGAGCAGCGGTGAGTTAATGGGGGCGATGAGCCTCGCCCACGAGGGCATGTACTTCCCCAGTCTTTCCTGCCGCACCTTCGTCTACAAGGGAATGCTGACGGTGCCTCAGCTTGCGGAGTTCTACCTCGACCTCGCCGACGAGAGGCTGACGACCGCACTGGCGCTCATCCACAGCCGTTTCTCCACCAACACCTTCCCCTCCTGGCCGCTGGCGCACCCATACCGAATGATTGCCCACAACGGCGAGATCAACACGGTGCAGGGCAACCAGAACTGGATGCTGGCCAGGGAGGCGCTCCTGGAATCGGAGATTTTCCCTGAGGGTTTGGAAAAGGTCTTCCCCGTCTGTACACCGGGCGCCAGCGACACAGCCCGCTTTGACGAGTGCCTGGAACTGCTGTGCCTGGGCGGCTACTCCCTGCCCGAAGCAATGCTCACGATGATCCCGGAACCCTGGGAGCGGCACGAGCACATGGACTCCGACCTGAAAGCCTTCTACCGCTACCACGCCTCCCTAATGGAACCCTGGGACGGGCCTGCGTCCATCGCCTTCACCGATGGGACGGTCATCGGAGCCGTCCTAGATCGCAACGGACTTCGCCCCTCCCGCTACTGGGTGACAGACGACGACCTCGTCGTTATGGCCTCTGAAGTGGGAGTGCTGGACGTGCCCCCCTCCAAAGTGGTGGAAAAAGGTCGTCTGCGTCCCGGACGCATGTTCTTGGTGGACACCCATCAGCAGCGAATAGTGCGCGACCAGGAAATCAAGGAGACCCTTGCTAAAGCCCGCCCCTATAAGCGCTGGCTGGACGACAATCAAGTCGCCCTGCGAGATCTGAAGCCCCTCAAGGCCACGCGCGAAGCCGGCGAGGCTCCTCTGCTCACACGCCAACAGGTTTTTGGTTACACCCACGAGGAACTGCGCATCCTTGTGGCGCCGATGGCCAGAGAAGGCAAGGAAGCGCTGGGGTCGATGGGCACGGACACGCCCGTAGCGGTGCTTTCTCGGCGTCCGCGTCTGCTCTACGACTACTTCCAGCAACTCTTCGCTCAGGTCACGAACCCCCCTCTGGACGCCATACGAGAGGAGATCGTCACCTCTGTTTATGGACTGCTCGGATCGGAAGGAAACCTGCTGGATCCCCGGGAGGAATCCTGCCGGCAGATCGTCATAGATCACCCGGTGCTCACCAACTCTGAACTGGCGCGCATCATTGACATAGAGAGGGTGAACGAAAACTTTAAGACGGCTGTAATCGACTGCCGGTACCCCGTAGAAGACGGCGCTCCCGGCCTTCACAACGCCATCGACAGGATCCGCGGCGAGACGGGCGCCTCCATTGAAGCGGGCTACAACATCATCGTGCTGTCCGACCGTTTCAGCGACACCCAAATGGCTCCGATCCCTTCTTTGCTGGCGGTCGGTGCAGTGCATCACCACCTCGTCAGGGAGAAACAGCGCACCCGGGCAGCCTTAGTGGTGGAGACCGGCGACGCCCGGGAGGTGCACCACATGTGCCTGCTGCTGGGTTACGGCGCAACGGCCATCAACCCCTACCTAGCTTTTGAATCCATCAGCGACATGGCCGCCCAGGGGCTGAACGGCCTGAACGGCCTGAATGGCCGAGACGCCCGAGATGACGCCGCCGCTGCGGCGGAGGCGCACGCCCGCTACGTGAACGCTTGCGACAAAGGCATCCTGAAGGTGCTCTCTAAGATGGGAATTTCCACAGTGCGCTCCTACGTCGGCGCTCAGATATTTGAGGCCGTCGGGCTGAGCAACAACCTCGTGGTGGACTGCTTCACCGGCACGATCAGCCGTCTGGGCGGGGTGGGCTATGCCCAGCTAGCGCAGGAGGTGAAACTCCGCCACCGCCTAGCGCACTCCTCTAACCCTTCGGAGCGAGCCCACCGCTCCCTGGAAGAAGGGGGAGAGTACCAGTGGCGTCGGGAAGGGGAGTACCACCTCTTCAATCCGCATACGGTCTTCAAGCTGCAGCACGCCACCAAGGAGCGGCGCTTCGACATCTTCCGCCAGTACTCCGAGTCCGTCAACGAGCAGTCCCAGAACCTGGGGACGCTCCGAGGGCTTTTCAGGCTGCGCACCGGAGAGCAAGAGGTGATCCCGCTTGAGGAAGTGGAGCCCGCAAGCGAGATCGTCAAGAGGTTTTCCACGGGCGCAATGTCCTACGGCTCAATCTCAGCCGAAGCCCACGAGACCCTGGCCATAGCCATGAACCGCATAGGAGGGAAGTCCAACACCGGCGAGGGGGGAGAAGACCCGCGCCGCTACGTCCCCGACCCGAACGGCGACTCCCGTCGCAGCGCCATCAAGCAAGCCGCCTCGGGGCGCTTCGGGGTGACCAGCGAGTATCTGGTCTCAGCCGACGACATCCAGATCAAGATGGCGCAAGGCGCCAAGCCTGGCGAAGGCGGACAACTGCCCGGCCACAAGGTTTGGCCGTGGATAGCCGAGGTCCGCTATTCAACGCCGGGCGTGGGGCTCATCTCTCCACCCCCTCACCACGACATCTATTCCATTGAGGACCTCGCCCAACTCATCCACGATCTCAAGAATTCCAACCCCGAGGCGCGAATCCACGTGAAGCTAGTGTCCGAATTGGGGGTCGGCACCGTGGCGGCGGGCGTCTCTAAGGCGCACGCCGACGTCGTGCTGATCTCTGGCCACGACGGCGGAACGGGCGCTTCTCCGCTCACCTCCATAAAGCACGCCGGCACCCCCTGGGAACTGGGGCTTGCCGAGACGCAGCAGACCCTGATGCTGAACAACCTGCGCGACCGCATCGTGGTTCAAGTAGACGGCCAACTCAAGACCGGACGGGACGTAATCGTCGCCACCCTGCTGGGCGCAGAGGAGTTCGGATTCGCCTCTGCGCCCCTGGTGGTGATGGGATGCGTGATGATGCGCGTCTGCCACCTCGACACCTGTCCTGTGGGCATAGCCACCCAGAACCCGAAACTGCGCAAGAAGTTCACCGGCCAGCCCGAGTTCGTCGTGAACTTCATGGAGTTCGTGGCCGAAGAGGTGCGGGAACTCTTAGCGCAGTTGGGTCTCAGGAGCCTCAAAGAGGCGGTCGGAAGGGTCGATCTGCTGGACACCGCCTACGCAGTCAGCCACTGGAAAGCCGAGAGCCTCGACCTGAGCCCCATCCTCCACCCCACGGATGCCCCCGAGGGCGCCCCGCGGCACTGCACCGCCCAACAGGATCACGGCCTGGATAAAGCGCTCGACAACGAACTCATCCGCCTAGCCGAGGAGGCCTTGACCGAACGCAAGCCGGTCTCCATAGCGATGCCCATCAGCAATGTGAACCGGACAGTGGGAACGATGCTGGGCTACGAAGTGACCAAGCGATGGGGCGCTGAGGGGCTGCCAGACGACACCATCGGGCTGCGCTTCACCGGATCGGCGGGCAACAGTTTCGGCGCCTTCCTGCCCAGAGGAATCACCCTGCGGCTGTGGGGAGATTCCAACGACTACCTAGGCAAGGGACTCTCGGGCGGACGAATAGTGGCGCGCCCGCACACCGAGGCGGTCTTCTCCGCTGAAGAGAACGTGATCGCCGGCAACGTCGTCCTCTATGGCGCCACCGGCGGCGAGGTGTTTCTGCGGGGGTTGGTAGGGGAGCGCTTCTGTGTGCGCAACTCCGGGGCTACCGCAGTGGTGGAAGGGGTGGGGGATCACGGCTGCGAGTACATGACCGGAGGCAGGGCGCTGATTCTGGGGGCGACCGGACGCAACTTCGGGGCGGGCATGTCGGGGGGGATCGCATACGTCTACGACCCCGATGGGAGCTTTGAGATGCGCGCTAACACCGAGATGGTAGATCTCGACGAGATGACGGAGGATGACGACGACTGGGTGCTCCGTTATCTAAGAAAACACCACGAAGAGACCGGCTCTGTACCGGCCCGACGCATGCTGGACGACCCGGAGTCCCACCTTCCGCTTTTCGTGAAGGTCTACCCGAAGGACTACAAGCGGGTTCTGGAAGCGAGGAGACGAGCCGAAGCCTCCAACGGGGACGTGCAAGAGGCGATCATGGCCGCCGCCCACGGCTGAGGGGCGATGGGCGACGCCCGCGGCTTCCTTAAGCACGCTCGTGAGATGCCGCGGCGCAGGGCGATCCCCCTGCGCCTGCGAGACTGGCGCGAGGTATACGAGGACTTTTCTGCTGAAGCCGTGCAGACCCAGGCAGCCCGATGCATGGACTGCGGAGTCCCGTTCTGCAACAGCGGGTGCCCGCTGGGAAACCTGATCCCCGATTGGAACGACCTTGTCTTCAGAGACCAGTGGGAGCAGGCCATCCACCGGCTGCATGCCACGAACAATTTCCCGGAGTTCACGGGCCGCCTCTGCCCGGCCCCCTGCGAGACGTCCTGCGTGCTGGGCATCAACGAAGACCCAGTGACGATCAAACAGATCGAGGTGGAGATCAGCAACCGCGCCTGGGAAGAAGGCTGGGTGCGCCCGATTCACTCCGAGTCCGCCACCAAAAAGCGGGTGGCGGTGGTGGGTTCAGGGCCGGCGGGACTGGCCGCGGCTCAGCAACTCACCCGCGCCGGACACAATGTCACCTGCTACGAACGCGACGACCGCCCCGGCGGGTTGCTGCGCTACGGCATACCAGAATTCAAAATGGAGAAGCGTTTCCTCGACCGCCGTCTTGAGCAGATGAGCGAAGAGGGCACCCGTTTCGAAGTAGAAGTGAACGTGGGAGAGGACGTCTCCGCCGATCACCTTCAAGAGAAATACAACGCAGTGGTGCTGGCGTGCGGCGCCACCGCCTGGCGCGAACTCCCCATTGAGGGGCGGGAACTCAAGGGCATCTACCAAGCGATGGAGTTTCTCCCTCCGGCCAACCGAGTGGCGCAAGGCGACCTGGCGGAGCACCCCTTTGACGCAGAGGGGAAAAACGTCATCATCATCGGCGGCGGCGACACCGGGGCGGACTGCCTAGGCACCGTCCACCGCCAGGGGGCGGCCTCGGTTAAGCAGTTTGAGATCATGCCGCGTCCCCCCAGCGAACGCGACCCTTCCACGCCATGGCCGACTTGGCCCCTCATGATGCGGACGTCCTCCGCCCACGAGGAGGGCGGGGAGAGGCTCTACTCCATTCAGACCAAAGAATTCCTAGGCGAAGGCGGCGAAGTCCGCTCCCTGCTGACCATAGACGTGAAGATGAGCTTTGAGGACGGCAAGATGTCCTTTGAGGAGTTGCCCGGCAGCGAAGAAGAACACCCCGCAGAGTTGGTGCTGCTTGCCCTCGGTTTCACGGGGCCTGAAAGGGGGCCTCTCCTAGATTCGCTGAACCTGGACTTCGACACGAGGGGTAACGTGGCGCGCGACGGCCGCTGGATGACCAGCGTCCCGGGCGTCTTCGTCTGCGGAGACATGGGGCGGGGGCAGAGCCTGATCGTCTGGGCGATAGCCGAAGGGCGCTCCTGCGCTGCGGCTTTGGACTACTGGCTGGAGGGCAGGACGATGCTTCCAGCCCCTGTCGTCCCCACCGAGGGGCCCTTGCGCTGAGCTGCTCCTCGCTGATCTGCTCGGATGACCGCATCCCGCACCCGAAACGATCCAAGCCCCTTGCGCTGAACTTCTCCCCGCTGAGCTGCTCGGATAGGTCGATCTCCTCCCTCCTCGAGTGCCCGAAGCATCTCTGACTGAAGCGAGCCGCGACCTGGCGGCGCGCCATGCGCCCATCGCCAAACTCTTTGAGCTGCACGGGCCGTGCCGGCTGGGACGCAAAGTAAAACTGGACGAACGCTTCGGTCAGCTGTCGCGTTCGGTTGTCTATCAGCAACTTGCGGGAAGCGCCGCCCGCGCCATCTGGGGCAGGCTGCTCGACGCCCTAGGGGGAGTTTGCACGCCAGAAAGCGTCCTCGCAGCCGACGAAGCCCTGCTGCGCTCGGCCGGCCTCAGCAGGGCCAAGACGGCCTCCCTGCGAGATTTGGCGGCCAGAGAATCCGCCGGCGTGCTCGGACTGCGCAACCTCGGACGCGTGAGCGACGAAGAGGCGCAGAGAAGGCTCACCGAAGTGCGGGGGATAGGCCCCTGGACAGCGCAGATGTTTCTGATGTTCTCGCTGCGGCGCTTGGACGTCTGGCCGATCGGCGACCTCGGGGTACGCAAAGGCTGCGCCCTGGCGTTCGGGTTGAGGGCAGTTCCATCGGAGAAGGAAATCGAGCCCTTCGGAGATCAGTTCAGACCTTACCGATCAGTCGCCGCTTGGTACTGCTGGCGCGCTTGCGAAGGGGATGCACCTGATTGGTGATGAGGTGAAAAGCAACTGCTGAAAAGGGTGAAAGCCGCCCAACAGGCCCAACAGGTACAACAGCTACAACAGCTACAACAGGATCGGCCCCAAGCAACTAACGGCGGCGCCGTCAGCCTCTTGGGGCCGAACCAACGGACTCGACCTGCTCGGTTCACTCTCGCGACTACCTTTCGGCGGCCCGCGAGCCTGACCTATTGAGCTAACCGCTCTGTTGAGCTAGCCGCTCTTTTGTCGCTTCTTAGCGGCACTCTTAAGCGCCTTCAGAAGCAACCAGCAGGCTTTATGTCCTAGCCTCACCAGTTCCTCGTCGCGGACATCTCCAACGGGCTTTAAGCCAGCGCTCCTTTCCGGATTGATTCCGGAAGACCCGCAAGCCGTTCGCCTGTTCGGACGCCCTTCCGAGAGCCGCCTCAATTTCCGGCATTTCCCGCGGGTGCCGGTCAAGGAGGCAAACTCTCAAATGACCCCGACGGATCGGGTTGAGAGCAACCGATTTGGTTGCCGAGTAGTTTGCCCGAAAGTTGCGACCAAAACTGCTGGAATCCCCTAGAAAATCGATTTCAACAGGATTTTCTACTGCATCTGCCAGAAATCCCAAAGAAATTCAGCTCATAATCCCCGTTTTTCAAAGGTCGTGCACAGAATTTTTCACAGCAAAAAATCTGGATAAGCAAACCTGCCCCTCTGGGGCTTCCGCCCTTGGGGTTTCACAACTCTAAAGTCGCCCCGGTAAGGCACCCCGGGAACGTCTGATTCAGCGCCAGATGCCGCGTTCCTCGTAGACCTCTTTGAGGACGCTCGGAAAATCGGTCATGATTCCGTCCACGCCGATGTCCAGCAGGCGGTGCATCTCATCGGGTTCATCAATCACCCAAACGTGAACTTGCTGAGATCGTCGATGCGCAGCCTCCACAAAACGCTCGTCTACCAGCGGTTTTCTCCCGACATAGGGCGGCACCTGTACGCAAGGGCTTTCGTCTGCGTCGGATAACGCAAAGCTCGTCTTCTCCCCGAGCGACGCCAGGCGAAGACGCCCGACCCCGGCGATTCCAATGCTGTGACACAAGTCTGACCCCAGCAACTCCCTGAGGCGGCCCAGGCGCCTGCCGGCGAAAGCCCCTATGCAGACTCTCTTTACAGAAGAGGTTCGAGTTATCGCCTCCGCCATGGGCTCCACTACGGCATCCTCCTTGGGATCGATGTTGAAGCGCGTATCGGGGAAAGCGGCGAGCGCCTCCTCCAGGGTGGGAATCGGCTCGCGTCCCCAGACCCGGGCCGACTTCAACTGTGCGCTGGTCAGGTCGCAAACCTTGCCGGTGCGGTCGGTGACGCGGTCGAGCGCGGCGTCGTGGAACACCATCGCTACTCCGTCAGAGGAGACACGTGCGTCGGTCTCCACATATCGGAATCCCATGTCCACGGCGCGCCCGAACGCTTTCAGCGTGTTCTCGGGCGCCTCTCCCGCCCCGCCGCGGTGAGCAAAAGCCAGGGGGCCTTCGTGTTCTAGGAAATACCAGCGCTTCACAACTCCACGCAAAGCTACCCGATACCTTCCGTCCGCCTCCCGTTTCAAGCGCGAAAGACGAGGTGGGACACCCCGCGCAGCACCCTGAGAAGACATTCCGCATTCAGGGAAGGCCAATAAATAAAATGGCTGCGTGGCTCGGCGCACGAAGATCATCGCCACCGTCGGTCCTGCGTCGAGCAGCCCCGACGTGCTCAAGTCCCTGATCGCCGCCGGCATGGACGTCGCCCGCCTGAATCCGGCGCACGGGACGATCCAGGAGATCCTGGAGATCCACGGGAACCTCCGGCGGGCGGAGAAGGAAGCCGGGCGACCGCTCGGTGTTCTCGTAGACCTGCCCGGCCCCAAGATTCGAACCGCCCCTTTCCCTAAAGGCGGGATGTCCCTGAAGTTGGGGCAGGAGATTCTGATGCGCCCGGGCAACACGCTCAGCACACCGGACTGCCTGCAGATCGCCTACGACTCTCTGTGCTCTGATCTGCACGAGGGCGACCGTGTGGGGTTGGCCGACGGTCAGGTCGTGATTGAGATCACCGAGAGCGTCAGCGACCACTTCAAGGGGCGGGTGCTGCACGGAGGCCATCTGATGGGCAGGCCGGGATTTCACATCCCCTCCAAACGGCTCAGCCTCACTTCCCCTACGACGGACGACTTGCGCATAGCCGATGCTTTCGTAGAGGCTGGCGTGGACTTCCTGGGAGTGTCGTTCGTGCGTACGGCCGATGATCTCCGCAAACTGAACCTTCCTGCGGCCCCAGACGGCCCGCTCCTCGTGGCGAAGATTGAAACGACCGAAGCCGTCAAGAACCTCTCTGACATAGTCAGTTGCGCGGGCGCCGTAATGGTGGCAAGGGGAGACCTCGGCCTGGAGTTTCCGATTGAGGAACTGCCTCACCTGCAGAAGAGGATCGTGGGTGAGTGCGTAGCCGTCGGACTGCCGGCCATAACCGCCACCCAGATGCTCAACTCCATGATGATCTCGCCCGTGCCGACACGCGCTGAAGTCTCGGACGTGGCCAACGCCGTTTTCGACGGCACCAGCGCCGTCATGCTTTCCGGAGAGACGGCGATAGGCGAGCATCCCGAAGTAGTAGTGAAGACGATGGCCCGCATCGCCGAGCGCGCCGACGAGCAGTTTGACAACAAAGGATGGGCGCGCCGAATCACCGACGTGAAACTGGACGAACCGGGCACAGAACCGATGTCTGTAACCGACGCCATGACAATGGCCGCCTCGCGCGTCTGCTTCCAGTCCGACCTAGCGGCGCTCCTGTGTGTCTCAGGCAGCGGTCTGACCGTGCGTTCAATGGCGAGATTCCGCCCGGACGTACCGATTCTGGGGTTCAGCACGAACCGGCGCACCGTGGGGCAACTCACCCTGAGTTGGGGGGTCGAGCCCCTGTTCATTGAGAGCACGGCTGCATACGAGGAGCGCGTCACGGAAGTGGTGGATATGGCTATGAAACAGCGTCGCATCCATGCGGGGGATCTGGTGGGCGTCCTGGCAGGCATCAGCCCCTCTGGGCGAACCACCGACGTGCTGCGCCTTATGAAGGTTCCGACGGAGGATCCCGGACCGTGAACAAAGCCTCGGTGTCTTTGAACTCTTCCGGTTTGCCCGAGACGGTGCTCAACCCCGAGGAGGCCCTTGCCGTCCGAGAGTTGAGAGACGCATTGAAATCGCCCGACAGCGAGCGGCGCGCCCGCCTTTCCGGGGTGGTCGGCCGCCGCCCTCTGTTTCTAGAGGGCTGGGCTCGCCTGGGGGAGTGCGCACGAGATCCGGTGGAAGCTTATGCCTATTTCAGAGTGGGCTACCACCGCGGCCTAGACAGGCTTCGTCAGAGCGGGTGGCGCGGCTCCGGCTACGTGCGCTGGCGGCATCCGGAGAATCGAGGCTTTCTGCGCTCGCTTTATGGTCTAGCGAAAGCGGCGGAGGAACTGGGCGAGAGGGGCGAAGCCGAACGCTGCAAGGCGTTCCTGAAGCAGCTAGACCCAGACTTCTCACCCCGCTTGCTTGAGGAAACTGACCCATCAACGACTACGAGTACATAGAAGACACGGACAAGCTCGAGGCGTTTCTCCGAGACGCCGAAGGGGCAAGTGTCTACGCCATAGACACGGAGTTCCACCGCGAGAGGTCGTATCACCCCAAACTGGGTCTGCTGCAGTTGGCGTGGCCAGGTCGGCTGCTGCTCATCGACCCCCTCAAGACTTCTCTAAAGCCCCTGCGCTCCCTGCTGGAAAGCCCCGCCACGGCGCTCATGCACGCAGGCCGCCAAGATCTGGAAATCCTGGCAAGAACGCCCGGGGCGATACCCCGCAGGCTGTTCGACACCCAGACAGCCGCCCGCTTCTGCGGAATGAACTCCCCCTCCTTGAACAAGACCCTCTGGAAGTTCCTGAAAGTGAACCCTCAGAAGGGCAACCGCATGACCAACTGGTTGACGCGTCCGCTCACTCCGCTCCAACTCGACTACGCAGCCGCCGACGTCCGGCATCTCATCCCTCTTTGGGAAGCTCTGCGAGTTGAGCTGCAATCCCGCGGACGGCTTGGTTGGGCGGAGGAGGAGTGCGAGCAGATTCGCCTGAATCGGGGGGGGCGGCTTCCCCCTCCAGAGGCTTGGCGCAAAATCAAAGAAGTCCGCGACCTCCACGGCAGGGCGCTGGCGAGAAGCGCCGTGATAGCCGACTGGCGGGAGCGGCGGGCGGAACACCTGAACATCCCGCCGAAGTTCGTGCTCTCCGACCTGGGAGTGGCAGTTTTGGCGCAAAACCCGCTCAAGACCAGAAAAGAACTGAAGGGAGTCCGTGGAGTGAATTCTGCGTCCATGTCGGACAGCACCGCCGCGAAACTTCTCGACCTTCTCACGACAATCTACGAGGAGAAAACAGAACTCCCCGAGGTCTCCCTTCCGCCCAAGGGACCGCAACCCGGACCGGCCGCCAAACTCGCTGCTGCCTGGCTGGGCCAAGCGGCCGCCGACCTCAAGTTGGACTCTTCGTTAGCGGCCAGCCGCAAAGACATCGAGGACTTTCTCAGCGGCGACCCCGACGCCAGCCTCGCCCACGGCTGGCGATACGAACTCTTTGGCGCTCACATACTCCGTATAGGCAGCGGCGAGGCCGCCGTGGCGATGGATTCCTCGGGCAAGATCGTGCTGGAAGAGCGCTCCGGGCGGCCCGTTCCGGGCACCCAGGGGCGGAAGGGCTCCTTCGCGGCTGCGGATTAGCCTGAAGTTGCGTCCGCGCGTGTAATCTTGTACGCATAGGCGGCTAGTTCATTCCGTCCCCGGAGCGGTTCGGGCTAGCGTTAAAATCCTCGTGTTTGACGTTTTGAAAGCAGGTGCAGCGACGTGAAGCCCCCTGACTTGGACATCAACGAAGCTTCTACCAACGCCGAAAGAGGAAGGGTCATTCTGTGAAAAAAGGCCGACACCGCCGTTATGAAGAAGCGAGAGCGCTCAAACAGACCAGCGACAACTTCGACTCTCTCTTCGAGGAGAACGAGGAGCCGTGCCCTGAATGCAACGCCCTGCCTGGCCAGGACCATCGATCCTGGTGTCAGATGAACCCCTGAGAGTAACCCCTGAGAGTTAAGAGGAATTAACTGTCGGTTTCGTCGAGGATCTCGTCGAGTTTTAGGATGTCGTCCTCTGTGACCGTCCCCACGAACATCCCCTCGGCGGTCACCACGGCCAGCACCTTCACGTCCGCAGTCTCCATGGCCGCCACGGCGTCGCGGAGCGTCCAGGACGGACGAGCTGCCGGCAGGTTAGTGGCCGCCATGTCTCCCACGGTCTTGGAATCCCACTCCTCTCTCGCAAGTTCGCCGATCTGATCCAGTCCGCACATGCCCAGGTACGTCTGCCCTGCGACGACCGGCACCTCCCGCTCTCTGCGTCCTTGCACGTGCGCAACCATGAACTCCGTAATGGTTGCGTCAGGGGGAACGCTCAGGACGTCGGTCTGCAGAACCGATGTGATCGGGAGCGTGAAGCGCTTCTCTAGGTGCCCCATCCTCTCGCTGGCCTGGTAAGAGGAGACACCAAAGCGGCCCGCCACGAGTTGGGCGACGGCGGCGGCAATCAGAGCGGGCGCCACGAAGGACGAGCCGCGACTGGATTCCGCCACGAACATGACCGCTGCGATGGGCGCCCGGTAGCCCGCCGCCAGAAAAGCGGAGAGACCCAGGGTGGGGTAGAGGCTCGTATCCGTCTGCCCTAAGACTTGTCCCACGAACGCCCCCATCAGCAACCCTTGGATGGCCAGGGGGAAAAACAGCCCTCCCGTCCCGCCGGCGCCCAGAGTCACCAGCGTCGCGAGCATCCGGAAACCGAAGAGGGCGGCAATCATCCAGAGACTGCGTTCCGCCGCGAGCAGCCAGTCAGCCGACCGCAGTCCCGGCCCCAGGCTCAGCGGTTCGGCGAAAATGGCGTTCGTAGCCACGACCAGTCCTGCCAGGATCACCCCGGAGACCAGTAAGCGCAAGAGCGGGCTGGGCGTGCCGGAGAGCCCCTTGGCCCGACGCACCAGGGCGGCGTAGCCTCTGCCGCCCAGACCGGCGGTCAGACCCAAGAGAGCGCCCCCCAGAAGGTCCCCCGTTTCCAGTTTGACTGATTCCGTACCCAACTCGGGAAAGACCGGCGCCGCTCCCAGGACAACCACAAAAACTAGGTAACTGACCGCCGAGGCCACCAGGGAAGGAAGAAGCGCCCGGCGGGTTACGTCGTCACGATAAGGAACCTCTAAGGCGAAGATCACTCCCGTGGCGGGAGTGCGGAAGATGGCCGCCACGCCTGCAGCCGCCCCCGCTGTGAGCAGCATCTTGGCCTCATCACGCCGGAAGAACCTCCCCATGAGGCGCTGAAGGTGATGCCCTGTAGAAGCCCCGGCGTAGACCGAAGGCCCCTCCATGCCCAGCGCCCCTCCGAAACCGATGGTGGAAATGCCCGCCAGCATTTTGGCGGGCAAGTGGCGAAGTGGCATCCGCGGGGAGCGCTCGTGAAATGCCCTGACGTATTCGTCGGAAGTTGAGGGCGTTGCGTCCTTCCCGCCTAGGAAACGCAGCAGCAACCAGGCGGCGAAAAGACCCAGCGCAGGCGCCAGCGCCTGCTGCCAGAGAGGTCTGTTGAAGAGCACCTCTAGCATCACTTCCACGATTCGTTCGAAACCCACGACAAGAAGACCCACCACCGCGCCCACTCCTACGGCGCCGCCCAAAACCCTGGGAAGACGGCCGAGCGGACGGAAGGAGGAGAGGAAGCGCATTTCTCAAAGATTACCGAGCAGCAGCGACTTCATCCGTCACCTCCCAGAGCGCTTTCCGGAACGCTCCGGACAGAATGCTCTCTGCTGCCAAAAAACAGCGGCCTACGCTCAAACGCAGAGAGGTAAACAAGAAAGGAGAGGCAGGGTGAGCGCCCTAAACGAACGCACCGAAGAGGTCATATCCCGCCTTGAGGACATAGCCTCAGAACTCGACGACCTCGCTTTTGATGTGCTCAAAGAGGCCGCCGAGAGAGAGGAGCCGCAGGCGTTGGCCGACGGAAAACGGCTGGCTAAAGCGCGCCGAGCCGTCTTAAGGGCTGTTGACGCCCTGGGGAGAGGGGGCTAGCCCGGCGCTAGAGAGGGCGGCGTCCCGACGCCCGTAGAGAGTAGTGCGCTGCTCCAGTACGCGCCCTAGAGGTTCGGTGAGGGCCAGGAAGTCCTCCCTCGCGGCCGACTGTCCGTGATCGGCTCCGGCTGCCCGGGAGATGTTCTCGTTGATGAGCGTCCCGCCGAGGTCGTTCACTCCGCACTTCAGCGCCTGTCGCACGCCTGCGAACCCCAGCTTCACCCAGGAGGCTTGGACGTTGTCTATGTAACCGTGGTAGGCGATCCTCCCCACCGCATGCATGAGCAGAGCCTCCCTGAATGTAGGGCCGCGACGGGATCCCCGGCGGAGATAGATGGGGGCAGCCATATGAACGAACGGAAGCGGCACGAACTCCGTGAAGCCGCCGGTCTCCCGCTGCAGATCCCTAGTGCGGATAATGTGGCGCGCCCAGTGCACCGGCCGCTCCACGCTTCCGAACATGATCGTGACGTTAGAGCGCAGTCCCACTCCGTGGGCGGTGCGGTGCGCCTCCAGCCACTCCTCAGTGCTGATCTTGTCCGGGCAGAGAACCGAGCGCACCTCGTCGTCAAGGATCTCCGCCGCCGTCCCTGGCAGCGAACGCAGACCAGCGTCCATCAGCCGCAGCAGGTAGTCGCGCAGCGGTTCCTCTAGGCGCCGCGCTCCCTCCGTCACCTCCAGGGCGGTGAAGCCATGAATGTGGATGTCCTCCGCGGCATCGGAGACGGCGCGGGCCACCTCCACGTAGTAGTTGCCATCAAAATTCGGATGTATGCCCCCCTGCAGGCATACCTCGGTGGCGCCCATCCTCGCCGCCTCTGCCGTGCGCTCTGCGATGTCGTCAAGGGTGAGAAGGTAAGGATCCCCGCGCAAGTTCAAAGACAGCGGCCCCTTGGAGAAACCGCAGAAGCGGCACTTGAACGTGCAGACGTTTGTGTAGTTGATGTTTCGGTTGGAGACCCAGGTGACCACGTCTCCCACCGCCTCGCGGCGCATCTCGTCTGCTACCTCAGCCACCCACTGCAGTTCCTCGCCGCGTGCGGAGAACAACGCCGTGATCTCCTCTTCGCCCACCTCGCAGCCGTCCATCACTCCTTCCAGCACCTCTGCCACCATCCCTCGCCTCCGCAGCGGGGGGCGAGCGGCCCTCGCCTCCCGGCGGGGAGGAGGCGCTGCAGCCGCATCGGCGCTCAGCAGCACGGGAGGCTCCGCGGGATGACCCGCGTACCAGCCGCCGTCGGACTCGCGGGCGAACCCTTCTGCGTCGGAGAGGTCGCAGACCGGAAAGTGCAGGTCGGGATGAAGCCACCGATGCGGCTCCAGAACGAAGCGGGGGTGCAGCGTGAGGCGGGGCACTAAGGAAAAACCCTCCTGGCGGGTCACCTCGGCCAACTGCTGGAGAGCCGGCCAAGGCCGTTCCGGGTTGACGTGATCCAGCGTGACCGGGGACACCCCTCCGAAATCTTCCACACCCGCCCGCAGCAATTCGGAAATGTCCTCGCTCAGGTTCGGGGGCGCCTGGACGGCTACGTCGTCGGGCAGGAGGAGGCGCGCGGCAGCGATAGCCCGCAGGTGCTCCGACACAGCGCAGGGCGGCGCCGAATGCATGGCCGTGGCGGCTTTGGGCAGGAAGTTCTGGACGATCACCTCCTGAACGTGGCCGTGGGCGCGATGCGCCTCGGCGATGGCCTCTAGGGCGTCTATGCGATCCTGGGGGGATTCCCCTATCCCCACAAGGATCCCCGTCGTGAAGGGAATTTGAAGCTCTCCAGCCTCCCAGAGGGTTGCGAGACGCCGTTCTGGGGTCTTGTCGGGTGAGCCTCTGTGGCACTCCAGGTCGGGATTCAGGCTCTCCAGCATCATCCCCTGCGACGGAGCGACGTGACGAAGGGCGTCCATCTCCTCCCCCGAAAGTGCGCCTGCATTGCTGTGGGGGAGCAGCCCGGTCTCCGCCAGCACGAGCGAGGCAGCCTCAGCGAGGTACTCCAGCGTGGAATCGTAACCGCGGGCGTCAAGCCAGTCGGCGGCCGTCCTGTAGCGCAGTTCGGGGCGCTCGCCCAGCGTAAAGAGCGCCTCTCTGCAGCCCGCTTCAGCGCCCTTCGCTGCGATTTCCAGCACTTCCTCAAGACTCAAATACGGGCTCTCCAGGCGAGCCGGAGGCTGAGCAAAAGTACAGTAACCGCAGCGGTCGCGGCAGAGCTTGGTGAGGGGAATGAAGACCTTGGGGGAGTAGGTGACGCGAGTGTCTCTCCGGCGCAGAGCGGCCTCGGCGCAGAGTTCCGACAGGGGAGCAGAGAGCAGGTGAGCGCTCATCGGCGCAGGGTTTCCAGCCGGGCGCCAATGCTCTCAAGCAGTTCCTCAAACGACTTGGCGAAGGCCGACACGCCTTGGTGTTCCAGCACCTCAGTGACGTCGGCGATGTCCACCCCTGCGGCGGCCAAGGCCTCCATGTGCTTGCGCTCTTGCTCCAGCGAAGCGTCCACGCTGCGGGCGAGGGTGCCTTCCGCCTCAAATGCTTCCAGGGTGGCTTCAGGGAGCGTGTTTACCGTGTCTTCCCCGATCAGGGTATCCACGTACAAAGTGGGCGGATAGGCGGGATTCTTGGTGGATGTAGACGCCCAGAGCGGGCGCTGAAGGCGGGCTCCGCCCCCCGCCAGCGCCTCCCAGCGTGCTCCGGAGAAACGCCTTCGGAACACCTCGTAGGCCAGCTTGGCCTGCGCCACCGCCGTCTTGCCCTGCAAACCCAGAGCCTCCGGGGTGCCTACCGCCTCAAGCCGTCTATCCACCTCGGTGTCCACCCTGCTCACGAAGAAAGACGCCACGCTGGCAACGCCGGAGGGGTCTCCCCGGAATTCTTCCAGCCCGGAAAAGTAGGCCTCAATTACTTCTTCATAGCGCTGAAGGGAGAAGATCAGGGTCACGTTGATGTTGAGACCCTCTGCCGTCAGAGTACGGAACGCATCCACGCCGGCTGTCGTAGCGGGCACCTTAACGAAGAGGTTGGGGGCGTCGATTCGGCTATGCAGTTCCCGAGCCCCGCGCACCGTGGCCTCGGCGTCGTCGGCCAGGGCGGGGGAAACCTCAACAGACACGAATCCGTCCACGCCGCCGCTTTCTTCGTAGAGCGGGCGCAGCAGATCAAGCGCCGCCCTGACGTCGCTGACCACCAGTTCCCAGTAGACATCCTCGCTGGCGGCTCCCTCTACGGCCAAGGAGCGCATCTCCTCGTCGTAGTCGCTGCTGCCCGCGCCTATTGCCTTCTGGAAGATCGTGGGGTTGGATGTGATGCCCCGGCAACCGCTCTCCACCCAGCGTTTCAGGCCGCCGTCGTTTATCCAACTGCGCTTGAGGTTGTCCAACCAGGGGCTCTGTCCGTACTCGGCATGCAAATCGTGCAGCTTCCCCACTTGAGTTCTACCTCCAGGATCGCTCGGGCGTCTCTTCAGCCAACCAGTTCCAACGCCCGGCGCGCCGTCTTCTCGGGCGTGAGTCCCATCTCCCGTGCAACTCTAGACCCCGGCGCCGAAGCGCCGAAGCGTTCCACCCCTAAGAAGGCGTCCGTCCAGCGCTCCCAGCCCTGCGAGACTCCAGCCTCCACGGCCAAGGACGGAAGATCGGGAGGAATGACCTCCTGACGATACTCCTCCGCCTGAGCAGCAAAGAGTTCCCAGGACGGCATGGACACCACGGCGGCTTCAACCCCTTCAGCCGCCAGAAGCCTGCCCGCCTCCAGGCACAGGCTTACTTCGCTGCCGCTTCCCACCAACGTGAGGTGCGCGTGCGCATCGCTCTCTCCGCTTAGGCGGTAAGCGCCCCGGGCGACGCCCGCTGAGGACGTGTCCGCTAACTCCGGTACGGGCTGGCGCGTGAGTATCAGGGCGGTAGGCCCGGAGGCGGCCAGAGCCTGACGCCAAGCGCCCAGGGTCTCCTTGGCGTCGGCGGGACGGATCACTGCCAAGTCGGGGATCGCCCTGAGGCTTGCGAGGTGCTCCACGGGTTGATGGGTGGGGCCGTCCTCGCCCACCCACACAGAATCGTGGGAGAAACAAAACACGACCTTGGCCCCCGAGAGGGCGGCCAGGCGAATAGCTGGGCGCATGTAATCACTGAAAACCAAGAACGTTCCCCCCACCGGCAGGGCGCCGCCGTGCAGCGCCGCTCCCACCATCACCGCCCCCATGGCGTGCTCTCGCACCCCGTAGAAAATCTGAGGAGCGTCCTCCACCTCACGGCTCAAGCAGGACGCTCCCGCCAGCAGCGTGCCCGTGTTGCCGGTGAGGTCTGCCCCTCCTGCCAGCACCGCAGGTACAACGGAGGTCAGAGTCCGCAGCACGGAGGCGCTCGACGCCCTCGTGGCCACCAAACTTCCGTCCGCAGGCGCTTGAAAACCCTTCTCCCAGCCCTCGGGTGGGCGGCCTTCCCAGGCAGCAGTAAACCCCGGGTCGCTCGCAGCGGCTTCCTCCCAGCGGCGCCGCCAAGCCCGCCTCTGTGCAGCACCTCTGCTCCCGGCGCGACGATAGAAATCCACTACGTCGGAGGGAACGTGGAAAGCTTCCTCCGTCGGCAGCCCCATGACCGCTTTCGTTCGGGCTATCTCCTCCTCGGCGAGGGCGTACCCGTGCGCCGCGGGCGCATCGGTGAGATCCGGGGAGGGGTGGGCTATGCGGCTTCGCAAAATCAGCAGGGAGGGCGCCTCGGTGACGGCCATGGCGCCGCGCAACGCGGCTTCCAGAGCATCAAGGTCTTCAGACACCTCCCCGAGGCGCTCTGTGTGCCATCCGTAGGCGTTGAAGCGCCCCGCCGGGTCGTCGGAAAGCCACAGGTCGGTCGTTCCGTCAATGGACACCCTGTTGTCGTCGTAGACGAAGATCAGCCTTCCCAACCCCAGGTGCCCCGCCAAGGAGGCAGCTTCGTGGCTGACCCCCTCCGCTAGGTCGCCGTCGCTGCAGACGACGAAGACGTGGTGATCGCAGACCTCCGAGCCGAAGCGCGCCCTCAGACGCCGTTCGGCTATCGCCATCCCTACTGCGTTGGCAAACCCTTGACCCAGCGGCCCGGTCGTGACCTCCACCCCCAGCCCAGGGCACGCCTCCGGATGGCCGGGCGTGCGGCTGCCCCACTGCCGGAAAGCCTTGATGTCGTCCAGCGTCAGGCCGTAGCCGCAGAGGTAGGTCATGGCGTAGAGGAGGATGGAGGCGTGTCCGGCGCTCAGGATGAAGCGGTCGCGATCCGGCCACTCCGGATCGCCGGCGTCGTACCGCATCACCCTGCTCCAGAGCACGTGAGCCAAGGGGGCGAGCGCCATTGCCGTGCCCTGGTGGCCGGAGCGGGCAGCGTGCGGGGCGTCCAGGGCTAGGCCGCGGATCACCTCCACCCCCAGCCGTTCGAGCGCCGAGTCAACGAGGGGAGACCCTCCGTTCGTCGCGGGGCTCGTGCTCAAGTCGGCGCTGGAAGTCAGCCTTCGGGAGGCGGGAGCAGCGTGTATGGGACCACTATGTCCTCCCCGCCGGCCAAGCGGCAGCGAGCTTCCACCGTTCCGTAGGTCTCAAAAGTCAGTTCCGCCCTCACCAGGCGGTAGTTGAACTTGCCGGGTTCCACGTGCAGTGGCTGAACGTTACGCGCCAGCGTCTCCCCGTCGCGCTCGTAGACGACTTCAAGCACGCCGTCGGCTTCCCCTCCGGGCTCGCAGTGCACTATCACCACGAGGTGAGGCGCCCAGAGAACCGGCAACTCTCCTGGGGCTACAGCCGAGAACTGGACACCGGTCAGGTCCAGACGAGTGGTGGGGCCGGGCAGCGACCTCACGTCGATGCTGTCCAAAAACAATGCGGCGATTATCTGCACTTCCACGAACCGTAACCAACTCCGGCGGCTCTCCGAGCGAAAGTCTCACCCCGCCGACCTCTCACCCCGCCGACGCCGAGGCGGAAACGCCGCACAACCCGAGGCGGGGGAGCGCCTCATTCCTCACCGCAGAGGAGGTCACCGCGAGGAAAACTTTGACTGCAGTAGAACTTTGACGTAAACTCAGCAGTCGTGTTTCGTTTTTTCTCCCTCCTTTTCATAGTCGCCGCTGTAGGGCTGTGGATACTTTCAGTAGCACTGGGAAGCCCTCCGGAGTTCGGGGAGCCAAACGAAACCGAAGACCTGAACGCCCCGCTGATCTCCGCTGCACGGGTCTCCTTCATCCCCCCCGGAGGGACGGTATCCGCATCGCCCGCCGCGGTTGTTCCCTGGCAGGGAGAGGAGCAACTCTCCAGCCTGGCGGTAAGCGCTCCCCCTAATACCTGCATCCTGGTGAGGAGCGGCGGGAAGACCCTCTACACGCACCGGGCCGACGAGAAGTTGACGCCGGCCTCCCTGCAGAAACTGGTCACCGCCCAGGCGGCCATCCAAGCCCCCCTGGCCTACCCGGACAAGGAGACGACCTTCTCCCTCAATTACGTCTACAAAACGATCGCCTTCTCCGAGACGGAACCAGTCGGGGGCGTGCTGAACGGCGACCTCTACATCCTGGGGGGAGGCGACCCTCTGCTGAGCACCCCCGAATACGCAGCCCGATCCGAACTGGAGGGGGCTCCCGTAACGCAACTGGAACGGCTGGCCGAAGAGATCATGCAAGAGCACGCTCTCTCCCGAATCGAGGGCAGCGTGATCGCCGTGGAAGACCGCTACGACGACCAGAGCGCAGTGAGCAGTTGGCCGGATAACTGGGTCACGGGCGCGGGCACCTTGAATTCGGTCGCCGTGAACCAGGGGTACTCCTTTTCCTCCGAAAGCGGGGACGCCGGCACTCTCCCAGCCGACCCTGAAGCGGCTCTGACCACCGCCGCCATCTTCGACGACATGCTGGAAGCGCGCGATGTGGTGATCCCCTTCCGTCCCGAAGTAGCGCCTCGCGGCGAGGACTACAACGAGCAACTGCTCGCCTCTATCCAATCCGCCCCCCTGCGGGAATACCTGAAGTTCATGCTTGAAGAGAGCGACAACACCATCGCCGAGATGCTGCTCAAAGAGATCGGCCTGCACCACCTCACGCAGAGCCAAAGAAGCGGGGGAGACGCTTCAACCGCTGACGGCGGCATAGCCGTGCTAGAAATCCTGAATAGGCGCTTCGTTGACCTCAAGATCCCCCCGAACCCTGAACCTCTCGAAATACCCCCCCAGGACGGCTCAGGACTGAGCCCCCAAAACAAACTGACCTGCGCCCAGACGGCAGCCATTCTGGAGTTGGATCCCTACGGCGGCCCGAAGGGGGAACTGGCCTCCTACCTGCCAGTGGCAGGGCGCTCAGGAACCCTCAAGGACAGGTTCACCGAACCTCCGATCTCAGGCCGCGTGAAAGCCAAGACCGGGACGTTGCCCGGAGTGGACGCTCTTGCCGGTTTCGCCGAGGGAACGGACGAAACGTGGTTCACCTTCGTCATCATCATGAACCACGACAACACGCTGCCGGACGCAGAGGTAGACGGCATCTTCTCGGAGATGCTGAAGGTTCTGACCACGTCAAAGGGGGAGTCCTCCTAACAACTGGAGGTCACAATGCCCTCAATGCCCTCAAGTTTCTCATCGCACGCACGACGGCATCGGAGAAGCGAGCAGCCCGCCGCGGGGCGGAGCGCCTGCTTCCGCCGCTAGAGCGTCGCTAAGCTGAAACGCATGCCGCCGCAATCCGGGCAGGAAACAGAGGTTGACCAGCCCGCCGAAGACGCCGCAACTCAACAGCAATCCTCCGCAGGAAAACCAGGTAAGCCCGCCGAGGTGCTGGAGGAACTCAAGGAACTGCTGCTGGCGTACTGCCGACAGGAAGCAGTGGAACCGCTCAAGAGGCTTCTGGCTTGGCTGGGCTGGGGAATGCTGGGGGCGGTCTTCCTGACCGCTGGGATGATCCTGCTCGCCCTCGCCGCGCTGAGAGCCCTGCAGACGCAGACCGGCGAACATCTCACGGGAAGCCTGAGTTGGACTCCTTACGCAATCGTCCTGACGGCGGTGGCGTTGATCCTGATCTTTGCAGTCAAGGCCGCCAAGGCGCGCAGACGGGGATCGGAGGCTGAGAACAAATGAAGCCAGACAAAGAAAAAAAAGCCAACGGAGAGAAGATCACCCAGGAGACGCTAGAAGCCAAGCTTCGGGAGGTGGCCGACGCCGTCAACAGCGCCAGCCAACCAGCGAGGGAGGCCGCCTGGAGAATCGGGCTCATCACGGCCGCAGTCCTGGTGATTCTCGCCTACTTCCTCGGTAAACGCAGGGGAAGCCGCTCTCGCGCCTACATCGAAGTACGGAGTAATTGAGCGGCAAGCGTCGTGCCGACTTCAGCAAAGGTCAAGGGCGGGCGCAAGAAAGGCCGCAGACGCGGGCCGATGGCCGAGGCGCGCCGGCGCGGCATCACCCGAGGACTGCTGGGAGACAGCAACGCCTGGCTGCTTCTGGGGCTCCTGGCCTGGGGGCTTCACGGTCTGCGGCGAGCGCTGACGACTTCCAGTAAGGGCGTCAAGCAGGTAATCCGCCTGCTGCCTGGAGATCGTCTAACCGTCCGCTCCCGAAGGTGAACGAGCCGCCGGAAGCGGCAAAGGGGGAAGATCCGCCGCCGGGCGCGGCGCACGGGGCGCAGACAGAGAAGGGGGAAAGCCTTTTTGGTGCGGGGGAGCACGTTCTGCTCGTTGACGACAAAAACCGCAAACACCTGAGGCGGCTCAGACCGGACGGCGTGTTCCATTTCCATAACGGCCTTTTGAAACACAACGACATCCTCGGCAGGCCGGAGGGAGTCACGCTTCGCTCCTCCAAGAACTCACGCTTCACGGCGTTCCGCCCCACGCTGAGCGACGCCATCCTGCTGATGAAGCGCGGCGCCCAAGTCATCTACCCCAAAGATCTCGGGCAGATCCTCATGCTTGCGGACGTAACCCCAGGGCAGCGCTTATTCGAGTCGGGGGTCGGCTCAGGGGCGCTCTCTATGTCCCTGCTGCGGGCCGGCGCCCGCGTGCTGGGCTATGAGATCAGAGAAGATTTCGCCCGGAGAGCCTTAAACAACGTCTCCACCTACCTAGGTACAGAGGCGCTCGAGCGTTACGAAATACAAGAACGGGACTGCTACGAAGGCATAGGGGCTAGCGGCCTAGACCGGGTGCTGCTGGACGTCCCCGAACCCTGGCGGGTGGTTCCTCACGCGGAGCAAGCCCTGCGTGCAGGCGGCATCTTGCTGGCTTACACGCCCAGCATCGTCCAGGCGTCAAACCTGCGAAGGAGTCTAGAAACGACCGCCTGGGGACTGGCCGAAACCTGCGAGGTCATGACACGAAACTGGCACGTGGCCGGCGAAGCCGTCCGACCCGAACACCGCATGGTGGCTCACACCGGTTTCATAACACACGCACGGCGCATGACAGATTAGAGAGCCGACTTGAGCCTGATCGACTTGGTCTTTTTTGGGTTCTTTGCACTCTTCGGACTGCTTGGGTACCGCTCCGGCCTGCTCGCTCGGCTAGCAGCCTTGGCGGGGATCGTGCCCGGCATTCTCATCGCTATCCGCATCCTGCCGGGAATCATAAATCGGGCGCAGGACGGATTCGACCCGATGGACCCTCTAGGAATCAGCACAGGGGTTCTGATCGGAGGAACCTTGCTGGGCTATCTGTGCGGATGGGTGCTCGGCCTGATGTTTCGGAAACTTCTGCCAGGGCCGATTCGCCTAGGAGACCGACTGGCGGGAATGCTAATGATGGCAGCCGTGGGGGGAACCTTGATTTGGCTTCTGCTGCCGGTGATGGAAGCCACGCCGGGGTGGTTTGCTGATCAAACCCGGAACTCCGCCATTGCCCGTTTCTCCAACAACTACCTGCCCACCCAGCCCGACGTGATGACATCCATGAAGTCGCTGCTGGGCAACTTCGGTCAGCCCAGCGGAAACGGCTAGACCGCCTAGAGGGCCGGCACGTCCCTCAGTAAGTTAGAAAAAATTAGTTCCGGAAAACTTGGGAACTAGAAAGTTTGGGAACACTCCCGTACCACAGTTTTTGGAAATCCAAAAACTTAGGCGTCTATTTCAATGAAGATGCACTCGCCAGGGCATTCCTCGGCGGATTCGATGACCGCTTCCTCCTGGCCGTTTGGCACGGAAGCCAAGCCAGTGGGGCCGCCAGGGTCGCTATGGATGGTCTCGCCCTCGCGCACATAGGCCAAACCGTCGTCCAGCAACGTGAAGACATCCGGCGCTATCTCCTCGCAAAGCCCGTCGCCGGTGCAGAGATCTTGATCTATCCAGACTTTCATCGAATCTCCAATATGATTGAATTCCTTGGTTTCCGTAATTTGAACTTTTTTCTATTTGAACTTCCGTAGCTAAGTTCTTAAGCCTGAAGACATCATAACGGCAATCATCAGCCTTCGGGAACATTTCCACAGAAAGTATACCAAGCCAGTATACAGGAGCAGGAATCAAATCGGGCGGACGGCCAAGCCGTTCCCCCCCCCCCCGACTTAGCGGAAACTCAGATCCAAATAACCTGAAATTCCCGCATGCAAGTGTATTGTCGCCTTTAAGTTTTATGAACCGTGGTTAACTTGCCGAAGAAAGGAGGTGATCACGATTTCCAAGGTTGAGCCCGACCCGCAGGAATCCAGCAAGCAAGCCCCCCGCCGGGAGGAAGCCCCCAAAGCCGCCGAACAGACAGTCAACACCCGCCGGGAGGAGACCCCCAACCGCACCCTCACCCTTGAAGAACGCTGGTTTGAGGCAAAGGGCCAGCTCGCCGAGGCTCTTGCTCAGAATCGGCGGCTGTCCCAAGCCTTGAGGGAAGCCCGCGAGCGTCTGAGCGATCTCCGTTCCAAAGTAGACAAACTCACGCAGCCCCCCAACGTCTACGGCGTGATCACGGCAATCAACGACGACGGCAGCGTGGATGTCTTCTCCAACGGACGCAAGCTCCGCGTCTCGCCTCACCCCGAACTAGAGGGCCGCCTTGACCTCGGTCAGGAGGTCGCCCTCAATGAATCCTCAAACGTAATACTCGCCCGAAGCTCCAAGAGCGTCGGCGAGGTGCTCGACTTCAAGGAGATGCTCCCCGGCGGACGGGTGGTCGTGTCCACACCGGCGGGGGAGGATCGTGTGCTTGAGATAGCCGGAAGCCTGGCCGAGAACCTGCCCCGCCCAGGCGACACCCTGCTAGTGGACTCCACCGCCAACCTGGCCATAGAGGTACTGCCCACCACTCAAGTGCCTGACTTGGTGCTAGAGGAGATCCCGGAAGTTACCTACGCCGACATCGGCGGTCTCGACACTCAGATTGAAAAGATCACCGACGCCCTGGAACTTCCTTTCCTTCATCCCGAAATCTTCGCAGAACACAAACTTCCTTACCCCAAGGGGATCCTTCTCTACGGGCCGCCCGGCTGCGGAAAGACCCTCATCGCCAAGGCAGTGGCCAATTCCATCGCCTCTAAAATGCCGTCCGCCGAAGGAAAGGGCGAACCCCGCAGCTACTTCCTGAACGTCAAAGGGCCGGAACTGCTCAACAAATACGTCGGCGAAACGGAGCGCCAGATACGTCTGGCCTTCCGACAAGCCAGGGAGCGCTCCGAAGAAGGCTGGCCGGTGATCGTCTTCTTCGACGAGATGGAGTCACTCTTCCGCATACGCGGCAGCGGCATCAGTTCCGACATGGAAGCCACGGTCGTGCCCCAACTTCTAGCCGAGATCGATGGGGTTGAGACGCTCCGCAACGTCATCATCATCGGCGCATCCAACCGCGAAGACCTAATAGACCCCGCAGTGCTTCGCCCCGGGCGCCTTGACGTCAAGATCAAAATTGACCGCCCCGATTCCGAAGCGGCAACCGACATTTTCGCCCGTTACTTGACCGGCGACCTCCCCATCGCCCGCAGCGACATAGAAAACATAGGAGGCGGCGAGACGGAGAAGGCCGTACGCGGGATGATCGAACAGGCGGTAGCGGAACTCTTCAGCACTGAACCCCGCAACGAGTTCCTAGAACTCACCTATCAGAACGGCGACCAGGAAGTCCTCTACTTCCGCGACTGGATATCCGGAGCGATGATTGAGAACATCGTGCGCCGCGCCAAGAAGTTGGCCGTTAAACGCCTCATCTCAACGGGCGAGCGTGGAATGACAGCCGACGACCTGATCGAATCCATAGGACAAGAGTTCACCGAACTAGAGGAACTGCCAAACGTCGGCCAGCCCGGCAATTGGGCCAAACTAGCAGGCAGGAAAGGCGAGAGGATAATCTCCATCCGCAACCTGCTGAGCTCCGCAGAGGATCGGGAGGAAACCCCTCCCATCGAGCGGGTCCGCACCGGTCAGTACCTCTAGCGCCCGGTGGCAACCTCGTGAGGCAAACTCGGGACGCTCCCGAGGTTGTACCCAAGATATGCGGAATTGAGACTGAGTACGGGATCATCCACAAGGGGTGCGACTACTTTAATCCTGTTGCGTCTTCGTCCCTGCTCATCAACGCCTACTTGAGCAGAGTCACCTCAGCGGGGGAGGCGGGCACCAAGGTGGACTGGGACTTTGAGGACGAGAGCCCCGCCTGCGACGCACGCGACGCCGAACGCCTTGACGGCTTCTCCCCGGAAGTTGAAACCCACCTGGTGAACGCCGTGTTGCCGAACGGCTCTCGCTACTACGTAGACCACGCCCATCCGGAGATATCCGGACCGGAGTGCGTAGACGCGCGCACCGCCGTCCTCTACGACCAGGCGGGCGATCTCATCCTCCTGGACTCCATGGCGGCCGCCGCCGAAATCCTTCCCCCCGACGAAGAGATCGTGGTCTATAAGAACAACTCCGACGGCAAGGGCAACTCCTACGGATGCCACGAGAACTACCTGATGAGCCGATCCGTGCCCTTCGGAAGAATCGTCAGAGGTGCCACGACGCACTTCGTGACCCGCCAGATCTACTGCGGAGCGGGCAAGGTGGGGAGCGAGGTCAACTACGAAGACCGCAGCCGGGCGGGGTTTCAGATCTCGCAGCGCGCCGACTTCATGGAAGAGGAAATCGGCCTGGAGACCACCCTCAAGCGCCCCATCGTCAACACCCGCGACGAGCCGCATGCCGACTCCTTGCGCTATCGACGCTTCCACGTGATCGCGGGAGACGCCAACGTCTCCCAGGTGGCTGCGTTCCTGAAGATCGGGACTACGCAGATGATCCTGGCGCTTGTAGAGGCCGACCTTTTCCCCAACAGCGTCTGCCTAGAGAAACCCGTGGCCGCCCTGCGCTCCGTGAGCGGTGACCTGTCTCTGAGCAAGCCGCTTCGACTGGCCGACGGCAGATCGGCCACCGCCCTTGAAATCCAGTGGCTCCTGCTGGAGCGCTGCGCTAAATACTGCGACGAACTCGGCGCTGCGGCGGTCGGGGAGTCCGCCCCTGAGGTGCTCCGGGTCTGGGAACGAACGCTGACCGACCTGGAGACCGACCCGCTGGAGACGGCTGGAACGCTCGACTGGGCAGCCAAGTACAGACTCCTCGACGCCTACCGGGAGCGGCGAGACCTCAACTGGGACGACGCCCGCCTGCGCGCCCTGGATCTGCAGTACCACGACCTTCGCCCTGAGCGATCCGTGGCAAGCCGGATCGGTCTGCAGGAGATCGTGAGCGAAGACGAGGTTAGATTTGCCAAGGAAAACCCGCCCGAAAATACCCGCGCCTACTTCAGAGGTCGCTGCCTTCAGCGCTTCGGAAAAGACGTGGTGGCAGCCAACTGGGATTCAGTGGTGTTTCATATAGGGAACGAACAACTGCGGCGAATTCCGATGATGGAGCCGGCCAAAGGAACAGCCGAACACCTCGCAGATCTCTTTGAGGAGTGCGAAACACCCGCAGAACTGATCAACCGACTTCAGCAACCGGAAAGGATCGCTAAGGATGCCTGAAAAAAAACACAAGAGCGTAAACCCCCAACGTTCAAAGACGCCCCCGAGCGGCGGAACAGAGCAGGTTAGGTCGGGGGAGACCTCCCAAGGGCGGGGAAACAGACTCCGAGACGAACTCGACGATTTGCTAGAGGAGATCGACCAGGTGCTGGAAACCAACGCCGAAGAATTCGTCAATTCCTACGTGCAAAAAGGCGGTCAGTAGCCCCCGGGCGGCCGCAGTCCGCCATCTCCTTTAATCCTCCGACGAACCGCTGTAGTCTCACCCATGTGGACCTGCCCGTTTTCGATCCTCAAGACGACCCCGGCCCCAGCCTCCTCGGGCTGCTGAAGGCCAAGAACCTGCTGCCGCCGCCGCCGGGCGGTACAGCAGGCGGCGCCCCGGGCGGCTCCCCGGGCGGTACGGCAGACGTCAGCAGGGGCGGACACGCCGCCTCGGCGACCTCCCACGGCACCACGGTGGTCGCCTTGCGCCACGCCGAAGGGGTGCTGATGGCAGGGGACAGAAGGGCGACTTCGGGCAACTTCATCAGCCACCGAAACATAGAAAAGGTCTTTCCAGCGGGACACCACTCGGCCGTGGCGGTAGCCGGGGCAGCCGGCCCTTCCCTGGAAATGGTGCGCCTGTTTCAACTGCAGCTAGAGCACTACGAAAAAGTGGAAGGAAAACCTCTCAGCCTCGAAGGTCAAGCCAACCAGCTAGGTCAAATGGTGCGCTCCAACCTTCCCGCCGCCCTCACCGGGCTGATTGCAATCCCGCTCTTCGCCGGCTACGACCCGGCCAACGGACGCGGTCGGCTGTTCCAGTACGACCTCACGGGCGGACGCTACGAGGAACACGACTACGCCGCCGGGGGCTCCGGCAGCCTCCACGCCGGAACGGTGATCAAGCTCCGTTTCAAGCAGGGGCTCTCCATCTCCGAGGCCACCGAAGTAGCAATGGCGGCGCTGTTTGAGGCGGCCGACGAAGACTCAGCCACCGGCGGCCCCGACCTGATGCGCGGGATCTTCCCCGTGATCGCCTCAATCACATCCGAGGGCTACCAGCGGATAGAGGACGCAGAGGTGGAAGAGCGCTTCCGCTCATACCTCTCGGAACTGACCGAATCCTCGGCTGCCTCCGCAGCGGAGAATTCTTAGGGGCCGCCATGAACATGCCCTTCTACGTCGCCCCGGAACAGGTCATGAAAGACCGGGCGGACTACGCCCGCAAGGGCATAGCGCGCGGGCGCAGCCTTGTCGCCGTCTCTTACTCCGACGGAATTGCGATATGCGCAGAAAACCCCTCTTCCACCCTGAACAAGATCAGCGAGATATACGACCGGATCGCCTTCGCCGGAGTGGGCAAGTACAACGAGTTTGATCAGCTCAGAATCGCCGGGGTGCGCCACGCCGACCTCAAGGGCTATATCTACAGCCGAGCCGACGTTGACGCCCGCAGCCTGGCCAACCAGTACGCCCAGATTCTCGGGGACGTCTTCACCCACAAGCTGAAGCCCATGGAGGTGGAGATTCTGGTCGCAGAGATAGGCGACTCCGCCGAAGACGACCGGATGTTTCACATCCTCTACGACGGCACCGTGGACGACGAAAGCACCTACATGGTGATCGGGGGAGAAGCCGAAAGCATCTCCGACCGCCTAGCCGACCTCTTCAAGGAGGACATGTCGGCAGAATCTGCGCTGCGCTGCGCCGTCCGGGCGCTGTCCGGGCCGGATTCCGAACTCGAGCCGAGCGCCCTAGAGGCGGCTGTTCTGGCTCGCTCTAGAGGGAGGCGCAACTTTCATCGGCTGAGCGAAGAGGAGATCGGAGTCGTCCTGGCGAACACCTCCGACGATGCCCCCGAAGCGGCCCCCGAAGCACCCGGCGAGGCGGCCGGCGAGGCGGCCCCAGCCAAAGCCAAAGAGGCCAAAGCCAAGAAACAAACCAAAGCCAAAGCAGACACCCCTGAGGATTCCTCGGAAGAAGACGAACCAAGCGAAACCCGGGGGGGCAAGTGAACCTTCCGAGGAAACTCTGAATGCTCCGCCGCATCTACGGCCTGGAGAACGAGTACGGCATCACGTTCGCCGGACAGCGGCGCCTCAGCCCCGACGAGGTGGCGCGCTACCTGTTCCGCCAGGTGGTGCACTGGGGCCGCAGCAGCAACGTCTTTCTAAAAAACGGGGCGCGCCTCTACCTTGACGTCGGCTCCCATCCCGAGTACGCCACGCCCGAATGCGACTCCATCTACGAACTGGTCGTCCACGACCGAGCCGGAGAGGAGATAATGAGGCAGTTGGCCTCTTACGCCCAGGAGCGTCTGAACCTCGACGGAAACCGCGGCGAGATTTACGTCTTCAAGAACAACACCGATTCCGCCGGGAACTCCTACGGCTGCCACGAGAACTACCTGATCTCCCGTCAGGAGGATCTGAACAAGTACACCGAAACTCTCATCCCTTTCCTGGTGAGCAGGCAGATCTACTCAGGCTCAGGCAAGATACAGCAGACGCCGAGAGGCCCCCAATACCGCATCAGCCAGAGGGCGGAGCACATCTGGGAGGGGGTGTCCAGCGCCACGACGCGCTCGAGACCCATCATCAACACGCGAGACGAACCTCACGCAGACGCTGAGCGCTACCGAAGGCTTCACGTGATAGTCGGCGATTCCAACATGAGCGAGTACGCCACGTACCTGAAGGTGGGAGCCTGCAGCATCGTGCTGCGAATGCTGGAGGAACCCTCCGTGGTGCTGCGCGACATGACCCTTGACAACCCGATTCGGGCGATACGCGAGATAAGCGAAGACCTGACCTGCAGGCACGAAGTCCGGCTGGCCAACGGTCGGATGCTGAGCGCCCTTGACATCCAGCGCGAGTACTACGACCGAGCACTGGAGTTCGCTGAGAAGTTCCCCTTGAATGCGGGGGAGAAGCAGTCGCTGCAGATGTGGGGTCACTGCCTGACGCAGATTGAGAAAGACCCCCTAGGGCTTGACCGGGAGTGCGACTGGGTCATCAAATACAACCTCCTAGACGCCTTCGGCTCCCGCTTCGGAATCGCTCTGAACCATCCCAAGATGGCATGCCTGGATCTGCTCTACCACGACATGCACAACTCCGAACTGAGCAGGTCGGACGCCTCGCAAGCAAACAAATCAAGGGGTATTTTCCATCAGTTGGCTAGACGCGGCAGGGTGGAGACGATCTGCCTGGAAAGCGACGTGAAGCACGCAGTCGAGAATCCTCCTCAGAGCACCCGAGCGCGACTGCGCGGCGAGTTCGTGCGCCGCGCACAGGAACGCAAGAGGGACTTCACGGTGGACTGGGTGCATCTCAAGCTGAACGATCAGGCGCAGCACACCATCCTGTGCGACGACCCGTTCAAGTCCCACGACGATCGGGTGGAGAAACTGATCGCATCCCTGTAAACGCCGCCGTAGAGGAGTAATAAAAGAAACGCAGCCGTGACGACCTACTCAATCACACGCCTGGAGCGGTTGTTGAAGTTGGCCGCAGCCCTCCTAAACACCGAACGCCTCCTACCCGCCCGGGAGATTCAGGAAAAAATCCAGGGCTACTCCGAGAACAAGACCGCCTTCCGCCGCACCTTCGAGCGCGACAAGACCGACCTCAAAAACATGGGCATCCCCATCGTCATGGCAACGGTCCCGGGCAGCGACCCCCCCGTGGTGGGTTACCGCATACGCAAGAAGGACTACGCCTTCAGAGATCCCGGCCTGACTGGAGAAGAAAGAGCCGCCCTCTACCTAGCAGCCAGGTCGGTGAGGCTGGAGGATACTGCCCCAGAGTCAGCCATCTGGCCTCTGGGCGGACACACCGGCGGCCAAGACGCACCCGTGATGAGCGTTCTGCCCGCCGACGCCAACCTCGCCGACCTCTACACCGCTGTCACCGAAAGGCGGAGGGTCTCCTTCGGCTACAAGGACGAAGAGCGCCAAGCCGAGCCGCTGCGCTTGAGCTTTTTCCGCGGACACTGGTACTTGACCGCCTACGACCTGGACAAATTATCTACCCGACACTTCCGACTCGACCGGATGGACGGCTTGAAGGCGGAGGCGCCCGGCGGTTTTGAACCCCGTCCGGTCGTCGGAAAAGGCCGGATTCGCAGCCTTGGGAACTAGGTTCGGAACTACTCAACGTCCGCCTCGCCGTGAGCGAAGAGATGGCCGAGTGGGTTCTCAGGCAGCTAGAAGCCTCAGACGTCACCCGACGCCAGGATGGCTCCCTGCTTCTGGATCTTCAGGTCGCCAATCCGGCCCCTTTCCTGGACTTCGTGCTCTCGCTGCTGGAGCACGGAGAGTTGCTCGAGCCCCCCGAACTCCGCGAGAGTCTTCTGAAGCGGCTGCGCGCCGCGGCTGCAGCCCGTCCGGGGGAGCCCGCCCCGCCCGCAGGGACAGGAGCGCAGGAAACCCTCCCCGAAGCGGACGCCGGCATCGGGCAGACCACCGAGAAAATCCCCTCCTCCGCTCCACGCAGCGGAAGGCTCGACCCCCTAGACCGCTTGCAAAGGTTGCTCCAGTTGGTTCCGTGGGTCAGCGAGCGCGGGGGAGCGCCGCTGGACGAAATCTCCGAACGCTTTGATTACCCGCCCAAGCAACTCCTCGAAGACCTCCAGAGCATCCTGTTCATGGTCGGAGTGCCTCCCTACACCCCGGATACCCTCATCGAAGTCTGGATCCACGAGGACGGGTGGGTGAACATCACATACGCCGACTTCTTCTCGCAGCCGCTCCACCTGACCCCCGAACAGGCGCTCTCCCTGATCGCCGCCGCCTCGGCGCTGCAGACGTTCGAACCCGACGGCGCCCTCGCCAGCGGGCTCGCGAAACTCACCGACATGCTGGGGGTTCAGCCGAGCGAGGCGATTCAAGTCCAACTCGGCAAGGGCGAGGGCGAAATCCTGGAAACGCTGCAAGGCGCCTGCAAGCGACACGAGAAGATCGAGATCGACTACTACAGCTACAACCGCGACGACTTCAGCACACGTGTCGTCCGACCCTTCCGCCTCTTTGCGAGGGACGGCTCCTGGTACCTGCGGGGGCACTGCGAAACCGCCTGCGACGAGCGTACCTTTCGCATAGACCGCATCATCCGTACGGAGGCTCTCTCAAGCACTTTCGACCCGCCGAGCGCGCCGGTCTCCGATTCGGTGTGGGATCAGCCTGAAGACGGTGCGTGGGCGGAACTTCGTCTTCAACCCTCGGCTCAGTGGGTGCTGAACTATTACCCCACCATTCAAAAGGAGTTCTCCGGTGTACTCTGCCGCGCCCGTTTCCAGGTCTCCGCCTTGCCGTGGCTAGAACGCCTGCTGCTGACGCTGAGCCCGGACGTTGAGGTTGTGGAGAGTTGGGGGTTGCCGGATAACCCTGCTCAGGCGGCTGCGCGACGAATTCTGGCCGTCTACGGAGAGTAGATGCACAATCGCGGCCTTGATCTGCATTAGCTTTGATGCAGATGGAGAGCGTTCCGCCCGAAGAAGCCCGGTCAGATCCGCAAGAAAATACTCTGGATCTAGACCTTCCAGAACCCCCAGCCCCCGAGCCTGCGGACGACCCCGATCACACTGCGAGCGACCTCGCCTCGGGCAACGCTGCGGACGACCCCGAAGCCGCACCGCTCACGGCAGAACCCGACGACCTTCTGCGGCAACTCTTGGAAATAACCTCCCCATCCCCGCAGAGCGCTCCGCCTGCCGGGGTTGCTGGAACACCCACGCCCTCCGCTCCCAGCGACGCCGCCGCCGCAATTCCCCCTTCGCCGCCGCCCGAGGGGCCGCCCGCAGCCGCAATCCAGACTGCCCCTGAGTCTCAGCCACCGAGCGGGACAGCGCCGCCGCCGCCGCCAACTCAGCCGCCGCCGACGCCGGATGAAGCACCCCCGCAGGCCGATGAGCCGCCCGCCCCTTATATAACGGCAGCTTCGGCAGGCGCATCCACTCAGGCGCTTCTCCTGAGCGACATCCCTCCCATCGCTCCGCCTCAGCCGAGTTCCCGTCGGCAGCCCGAGAGTCCGCCGCCGGCAGAGACCTCTACCACCCAAACTCCCGAGAGAGCATCCAAACGCCCGCCGCTGGCTAAGGGTCTCAAACGCCGCGGACGCAGCCGTTCAAAGACCGAACGCACTTCAGCCAAAGGGGAGGCTCCGCACTCCGACCCGCTCCTGCAACCCCAGGCAGCAGCGGCGCCCGCACCGACCGCAGCACCGCCGACCGCCCCACCCGAACATCCCGCGCCGACCGCGCCGCCGACCGCAGCGCCCGCCCCTCCTGTACCACCGCCGCCGACCGCGCCACCACCCGCACATCCCGCGCCGACCGCGCCTCCTGTACCACCGACCGCACCGACCGCAGCACCTGTGCCCCCGCCGACCGCAGCGCCGACCGCTCCCGCCCCGCCGACAGCGCCACCAACACCTCCAGCGACGCCGACCTCACCGCCCGCGCCACCCCCAGCACATCCCACCCCTCCCGTGCCTCCGCAGACCGAACCACCGACGCCTTCCATCCCCCCAACACCTCCAGCACCAGAGCCACCCGCATCTCCAGCACCACCGCCGACCACACCACCAACACCGACCACGCCACCCGCACCCGCGCCTCCGACCGCGCCACCGGCAGCACCGCCTCCGACCGCAGCGCCCGCCCCTCCTGTACCTCCGCCTCCGACCGCCCCCCCAGCGCCTCCCTCACCGCCAACGCCGCCGTCCCCACCACTCGCGCCGACCGCGCCGCCGCCACACGACCCCTTTGTACCCCCCCAGGCGGCGGGGACGATGCAGGATCCCCAGCCCGCAGGCGACCCCCTCCTGCAGCCCACCTACTACGCACCTTCAGGCGCCAGCGACTACACGGGCGGCGCACCCCCCAGAGACCTCGGCGATCCGATGCCGGAAATAGAACCCATCGACTCTTACTTCGGAGCCCAACCCCCGTTTGAAGAGGAACTCGACCTAGACCTCGATGACGAAGACTTCGACGACCTTGCCCCAGACGACCTAGACACCGACGAACTCCCCCTAGAGGAAGACGTCGTCAGCCCCTGGAGAAAGTACATGGGCTGGATCATCACGGTCGTGGTAGCCCTGCTGACGGCGTTCCTGATCCGCCACTTCATCCTTCACGCTTTCTACGTGGAGTTCGACTCAATGCAACCGACCCTGCTACCCAACGACCGCATTCTCGTCAACAAACTCGACCGCTCCCCGTCCCGCGGCGACCTCTTGGTCTTCTCACGCACCGACGGTGATCTGATCAAGCGTGCGATCGCCCTAGAAAACGAGACGATCTACTTTGAAGACGGCTACGTCAAGATCGGCGAGCAGTGGCTGCAGGAGCCCTACCTGAAGGACGACACCCGTACGCAAGGAGCATCCCAGTCCATCCCGGGCTGCCTTGCAGTGGACGGAGTGGCGAACGACGGCAGTTCGTGCCGGATACCCAAGGGCTACGTATTCGTAATGGGGGACAACCGCCCCTACTCCTTGGACAGCCGGAACTTCGGGCCCGTCTCACTCGACAGCATCATCGGCACGGCCTTCTTCCAGATCTGGCCTCTGGGCGACATGAGGGCCTTCTGAGTGTCCTCGTCTCGCGTCGCTGAAACCTCCTAGAACCGAAGGGGCGCCACCAGCCTCCGGAGGGGGCGAGGAATTCTGTCCAATCGGGTAGCGCCGTGTGATGCAAGCAAAGAGAAGGTCGGGATCTCCGCCCACCAGAGCATCCAGACCGGCGTCGAGCATGCTCATAATCACTGGCTCGTGATGAGCGCCCCACCCGACGGCGAGTATGCCGAAACGGTGGAAGAGCGCCGCAGTCCCTCCCGTCCAGTCTTCGCACGTCATACCTACCGCGTCAATCCCCCTCTCGGCCAACTGCGCCGCCAGACGCTCCAGCCCGCCCGAAATGCGCCTCTTCTGCACGGAGTACACCAACCGGACGCCCCCCCAGCGCTCTCTCCACTCACTCAGGACTGCCAGGTCGCGACTGCTCAGCCAGACCCGACCGAGCGCTTCGCCGCCGCCGCCTCCCCGAGAGGGAGCCGCCGCCTCTTGGATCGCTTCGGGGCTGCCGACGTCCAGCATCAGATCGAAATCCCCCCCGCAGCGCTCTCGCAACTCGCTCAACCTCAGGGGGGAACGCCCAAGCCGCTCACTCTGCGCCGCAGTTCTCCGGCGCGGCCTGAGCCCGGAAAGGCGGGGGGAGCGGTTCAAGACCGCCTTGCCGTCCTCGGCAATCCACAACCCGTCGCTCAGCCCTGCGGCGTCTAGGGCGACGACCGCGCTCAGCCGATCCCACGAACGCAAACAAGCACGAGACACGAAACCCACGGGGCGGTCAAGCAAGGAAGGCAGACGGGTAGCCACCCCTTCATTATCGCCCTTCTGCTGCGGGGTAGGCTGACCTAAGTGTTCAACGTCGGAGCGGGGGAAGTCCTAGTCATCCTGGTCATCGCCCTGATCGTCATCGGCCCTCAAAAACTCCCCGGCTTAGCCCGACAGATCGGGAGAGGACTCGGCAAGATACGCCGCCTCATCAGCAGTTTCCAGCAGGAAATTCAGGCCGCGGCAGACCTTCCCATAGAAGCTGAGGCGCGCAAGAGCGGCTCGAACGCCGGCTCGGACGCACGCCTGACCACCGGCGGCGGCACCGAGCGGACAGACAACTCAGACCCAGACAGCTCAAACCCGCCCGAGAGCCCAGAGGGAACGATTTCAGGAGACGAAGACAAGCCTGAATGAAATCAACCGACCGTATGCCAGTCCTCCAGCACCTGGCTGAACTGCGGCGGCGTCTCATCGTCTCCTTGCTGGCTCTGGCGTGCGGGGCGGTGGTCTGTTGGGTGTTCTACCCCCAACTCATAGATGCACTCCTGAGCCCGTACTGCGAGGTGATCAACCCCAACGCCGAAGGTTTGGACACCAGCGGCGAGTGTCGTCTGCTGGTGCTAGACCCGCTCGAGCCCCTGACGGTGCGCCTGTCCGTGAGCGGTTACGGCGGTCTCATCCTGGCGTTTCCGATCATCCTCTACCAGGCTCTGTGGTTCATATGCCCCGGTCTGCGCTCGCGGGAGCGCAAAATGACGCTGGCCTTCGTCCTCTCCGGCGCCCTGCTCTTTGCGGCAGGGGTCGTCCTAGCGGTCTGGAGCATCCCTCGGGCACTGAGCTTTCTCTCATCAATCGGGGGGGATGACCTGGTCAGCTTCTTTTCCCCGAGGCGATATTTGGGTTTCGTCGTGAAAATGGGCATCGCCTTCGGGGTGGGTTTTGAGTTTCCGGTCTTGCTGGTGTTCGCCCAGTTCATGGGGCTGGTCTCACCCTCCACCCTCAGGCGGATGCGGCGCTACGCCCTGTTGGGAATAGTCATCCTCGGGGCGCTGCTGACGCCTAGCGGAGATCCCTTCACCCTGCTCATACTCTCCGGGCCGATGTACGTCTTTTATGAAGTAGCGCTGCTGATCGGCTCACTGCGGCTGAAACGGATTGAACGCTCCGAGGAAGGCGGCGGCGAAGACGCCCGCACAAAGCGTTCACTGCTTCAGCGCCTCCGAGTGCGCCGCCCAGCCGCCGGGGCAGAGGGCGCCGACAGAGCAGAGGGCGCCGACCTCACCGAAGGCAGACCCCCCAACAACAAACCCCGAAACGGGCGGCTGCCACCGACAGAGGAGACGCCCTCACAAACCGCAGCAGACCACCCGGAGGGCGGTTAGTTGACACCCCCCGAAACCGCAGACGTTCAAGATCCGCCGGCGGCGAAAGCAGCCTCCCGCCCGACGAAACCCCCCTTCCAACTTGACCGATTCCAGGTGGAAGCTTCCCGAGCCCTAGAGAGCGGAAACTCCGTGATAGTGGCCGCCCCCACCGGCTCTGGCAAGACTCTCGTGGCCGAGCGGGCAATCCAACTCGCCCTTGCTGAAGGCAAAAAAGCCTTCTACACAGCCCCGATCAAAGCCCTCTCCAATCAAAAGTACGCCGACTTCAGCGCCCTGCACGGCCCGGAGCGCGTCGGCCTCCTCACCGGGGACAACTCCATCAACCCTGAAGCCTCCGTCGTGGTGATGACCACCGAGGTCCTGCGCAACATGATCTACGCCGACTCCGATGACCTCGCCTCCCTCGGCTGGGTGATTCTCGATGAGGTGCACTACCTGCAAGACCCCTATCGCGGCCCTGTCTGGGAGGAGATCCTCATCCACGCCCCGGCAGGGGTGCGTTTCGTCTGCTTGTCGGCGACCGTCTCCAACGTAGAAGAAATCCGCTCCTGGATAGCCACCCTACGCGGCCCCACGCAGGCGGTCGTAGAGACGGAGCGGCCAGTGAAACTTGAGCGTCTTCTCTGCGCCGGAGCAGGGGACAGACGACGGCTGCGCTTCCTGCCAGTGCTGCTCAACGGACGCCTCAACCCCGAGGGCTTCCGCCTGGAAACCGACAGACGCACGAGCCGAGACCGTCGACGCCACAGGCATCGGCGAAGGTACTGGCAGCGCCCAGACAGGCTGAGGGTGATCGAGGAACTCTCTGAGCGCGACATGCTCCCGGCCATCTACTTCATCTTCAGCCGTGCGGGCTGCGACGACGCTGCCGCCGCCTTGGCCAGATCCTCCTTCACCCTGACCACCGCCGAAGAAAAACGCCGCATCCAAGAGACGGTGGAGCCCTTCATCGCTCCGCTGAGCGCAGACGACCGCGCCGCCGTGGGCTGCGACGCATGGCTCGCCCAACTTCGCCGAGGAACAGCCGCCCACCACGCCGGAATGCTCCCTCCGTTCAAGGAAGCCGTAGAGGCGTGCTTCACGGGAGGCCTCGTGAAGGTCGTCTTCGCCACCGAGACGCTCTCGCTCGGAATCAACATGCCCGCCCGCAGCGTCGTGATAGAAAAACTCACCAAATTCACAGGCGACGCCCACGAACCGCTTTCGCCCTCCAGTTTCACCCAGTTCACGGGGAGGGCGGGGCGGCGCGGCATAGACGAAAAGGGCTACGCACTGGTGCTATGGCATCCCCGCCACCGCTTTGAGGCCATCGGGGAGCTAGTCAAAAACAAGTCTTTTCCACTCAACTCGGCCTTCCGACCCACCTACAACATGACGGCCAACCTGCTCTCACGCTTCGACCTCCCCGCCGCCCGCAGCATCCTCGCCCAATCCCTCGCCCAGTACCAGGCCGACCAGAACGATCCGCCGCCTCGCCAGAGGCGTCGGCGCCGCAGTCTGCTAGCGGACGAGATGGAAAACCTCGCAGCCGTCCTGCGAAAGCGCGGCCACATCAAGGGATGGCGGCTGACGAAAGGGGGAGTGCTGCTCAGCGGCGTCTACCACGAAAGTGACCTGCTGATCACCGAGATGCTCCTCAACGGCCACTTCGACGACCTTAACGCCGCCGATATGGCCGCACTGCTCTCTTGCGTCACCTACGAAACACGCGGCGCAGACGCCCCCAGCGAGCCCGCAGCCTTCCCAAACGAATCCTCCTATTTCAGCTGGCTGCGGCTGTGCGACCTCTACGACTCCCTGGCAGAGGCAGAAAATTCTCACCTAGGGCAAGTCCGCACTCGACCTCCCGACGGGGGCTTCATGGACATCGCCTACTACTGGGCGGACGGCGCTGCGTTGAGCGACGGGATAATTGAAGATCTGACTCCCGGGGATTTCGTCCGCAACATCAAGCTCATCTGCGATCTGGCTCAGCAGATCGCCCGCGTCTCGCCGGAATCCAGCGCCGCCCGGACATGTCGGCGAACCGCTGCCTTGTTGCTTCGGGGGGTGGTGGCGTCGTCCTCCTTAGACTTGGCCAGCCAGTAAGGGCATGGGCATCCGCCGCGGCGAAGACTGGGGGCGCCCCGCAACCCTGCCGGAGAACGCAGTGCTCGTCTCCAGCGACGCCGAAGCCCGCTCCGCGGTAGAGACCGCCCGCCGCCGAGGCTCGCCGCCGCCCCCGCTCGCTCTGCTGGGGGGCGACCTCTGCCGCACGCTGGGAGGGGGTGGCCAAGCGGAGCGACTGAGGAGCGACCCCCGATCTTTCGCCTGCGACCTGGGCTCCGCCCTCCTGGACGGGCGCATCTTCTGGTTCGTCGCGCACCTCGCCGCTCGACGCAGTTGGCTGCGGGGCAAGGCGGTGGCAGCCATGAACGCCGCTTTTCTCGGCAACTGGAACCTGGCCCCCAAGGGTCACCCGGGCGACGGTCTGCTAGAGACGCTGGAGGTTTCCATGAGCACCTCTGAGCGTCTAAAGGCATGGCCGCGACTGCGTTCAGGCAGCCACCTCCCTCACCGAGACATCAAGACGTCTAGGGTGAAGTCTTTCGCCTGCACTTTTCCTAAACCCACACCCGTCCTGCTCGACGGACAGCACGCCGCCGACGCTGTCAACGTGCTCGTCAGGGTGGAACCCGACGCCCTAGAGGTCTTCGTGTGAGCACACTCAGCCAGCGGAGGTGCGGCCCTGAGCGGCTGAATACCGAACCGGTATTCAGCCGGGATATATCATTCCGGCAATGTCTCAGCCACCTTCCGCAGCCGACGAACTGAAGGAACTCTCCTTCGCCCGTGTGGACTCCCTGGCCGAGAAACTCCTAGCGATTTCTCACGCCATCCACGAAAACCCCGAACTGGGCTACGAGGAGCATTTCGCCCATGACCTCCTGAGCAGCGCCGCTGAAGACGCCGACTTAGACGTGCAGCGCAGCGCCTACGGCCTTGAAACGGCGTTCGCCGCTCGGGCCGGAAGCACCGGAGCGACGCTCGCCATCCTCTGCGAGTACGACGCCCTGCCCGGCATCGGTCACGCATGCGGACACAACATAATCGCCGCCGCCGGACTGGGGGCAGGACTGGCCGTAGCGCCCCTCCTAGAGGAGCTCAACGGCCGCCTGTTGATCCTGGGCACGCCCGCCGAGGAAGGCGGGGGAGGAAAGATCCACCTCATCAACGCAGGCGCTCTAGAGGACGTAGACGCTGCGATGATGCTGCATCCCGCCGGTCTGGAACTGCTCTCCATGACCACCTTGGCCGTAAGCCAGGTCACGGCCACCTACCGAGGGCGCGCCTCGCACGCAGCAGCTGCCCCGCACAAGGGCCGAAACGCCCTGGACGCCGCCGTGCTCGGTTATATGGCCGTCGCCGCCCTGCGTCAGCACATCACGCCAGAGGAGCGCATCCACGGAATCTTTACCCTCGGCGGAACGAAGGCCAACGTCGTCCCCGCCCTCGTGGAGATGGAATGGTTCGCACGTTCCCCTTCCTCCGCAGGGCTTGCCGAACTGGAACTGAGGCTGGAAGCCTGCCTGCGAAGCGGGGCGCTGGCTGCCGGCGTGGAATTGGAGCTCAACTGGGACCCCTTCAGATACCGCGAGATGATCTCCAACCCCGTTCTGGAAAGGCTCTGGGAGAATAACGCAGCCGCCGCCGGACGCAAGCCCCTGCCCCCCTCCGGCGATCGAAGCGTCGTGGGCAGCACCGACATGGGTAACGTCAGCGCCCTAGTTCCTTCCATCCACCCGATGATTGAGGTGTCGCCCCCCGAAGTAGCCATCCACACCGAGGCGTTTGCCGAATGCGCACGAGCGCAGGCGGGCGACAAGGCGGTGCTGGACGGAGCCAAGATGCTGGCGGGCGCGGCCATTGACTACTGGTCGGACGCCTCTGTGCGCAGCGCCGCAGCGGACGCCTTCGCAACGGCAGGCAGCTAAGCAGCCGGCCTCCCCCCTGACACTTGCGCCGGAAAGACGGAATGTCCATATACGTAGCCGAGGACTTCACCGCTGAAGAAGCCGACGTACTCCGCCGCTACTTCACCAACCTTGATGAGCCCGTGTTCGCCCTGGTCAATCTGCCCGAGGTGGTGAAGGGCGCACTCTTCGCGCGCTATTCGCGCTCACACAAGAGCCTGCGCCGACTTTTCCTAGATGAGTTCGTGGGAGATCTCGACGTGAGCGGCGACCTGGGCGTGGACGCCACCATCGGCCTGCGGCGCGCCGAGGAACTCTACGATCGTGTCTTCTTTGACTACGGAGACGACTCCGTAGCGCAACTCGGGGGTGTCCACCTGGCGTGCGAGCAGTCCTCCAACGTCCTCACAAAAGTCCTGGAGTGGGGCCGCCTCATGTCATATCTGGAGCAATCCACCCGCTACGTGGCCTACGACGAGCGCCTGGGCGGGCGCTTTCGCTACTACCGAGACGGCGACCTTGTCGGCTCGCACATAGGAGCCCGCTACGTGGCAGACATGGACCACATGTTCACCCTCTACAGCGAGACCGTTCCGGAGCTCCAGGACTATCTCCGTCAAAAATTCCCCAACAATGGGAGAGACAGCGACTTCGCCTACCGCCGCGCCATCCGGGCTAAAAGTTTCGACGCCGCAAGGGGTATGCTCCCAGCCGCCTCCCTCTCCAACGTCGGCATCTACGGAAGCGGACAGGGGTACGAGAACCTCTTGCTGCGGATGCGTGCACACCCGCTTGAAGAGGTGCGGCTCTACGCAGAGATGATGCTCAAAGAACTTCGCAAGGTGATCCCGTCGTTCCTCAAACGCATTGACATCAACGACAGGGGAGTGGCCTGGAGCAACTACCTCAGCGACACCCGGGACGCCACGGCGAGGGTCGCCGAAGACCTCTTCGCCGACGAAGAAAGCCAGCCCGACGCCAAGACAACCGTCCGCCTCCTCGACTTCGACCCAGACGCTGAGGTCAAGACCGTCGCCGCCTGCCTCTACCCCCATCTCAATCTCCCTGAGGATCAGATACGCCGGCGCGTGGAGGAAATGACCCTCGACGAACGCCTCAGGGTTCTTCAGGCTTACTCATGCGGACGCAGCAACCGACGCCACAAACCCGGGCGGGCGTTGGAGGCCGCCAGCTACCGCTTTGACGTGCTAGCCGACTACGGCGCCTTCCGCGACCTGCAGCGCCACCGGATGCTCACCATTGAATGGCAGCGGCTCACCCCTGCACACGGATACGAACTGCCCGGGGACGTGATAGACGCAGGAGTGGACGAGAAATTCAAGGAATGCATGAATACAAGCGCCGACCTCTACGACTGCATCTCTGATTTCTTCCCCAACCAGGCGGTCTATGCGGTATGCCTCGCCTATCGCATCAGGTTCGTCATGCAGATGAACGCCCGCGAGGCCATGCATCTCATCGAACTCCGGAGCAGCACCCAAGGCCACCCCACCTATCGTTACATTGCCCAAGAAATGCACCGCCTCATCGGTCAAGCAGCAGGCCACCGCGCCATAGCTGCCATGATGACCTTCGTGGACTATTCCTCCGAACCGGAACTAGAAAGGCTGGCGTCCGAGCGGGCAAGCGCAGACAACCGGAAGATCGAACCCACAACGAACCTCTCCGGCCATCTCCTGGTAGTGGAGTAAGAAATGCCAAACGACGAAGACATCACCTTCGACGAAGAAGTTGAAGAACCAGACCTGGATATCTCCGAAATCGACTACACGGAGATCGCAGAGGAGATCGACGAGGAATACGAACCTCTAGACGAAGAAGAAATAGACGACCACGAAACCGAAGCCGACCCCCCCGACAAAACAAAGCACCCCTCGCGCTCCGAAGACAACGAAAACGAAGAAGAGGAAGAAGACGAAGAAGAGGACGACGAAGAAACCGAAGCCGACCTCGAAGCCATTGTGCGTGACCGCCTAGCCACCCCAGAGGACCTAGACGAAGCAGACGAGACATCTGAGGCGGACAAAGCGGGGGCCGCCTCCGCTGGCGGGGGAGAAGACCTTGAACCCCGCCGCGATGACGAGTTTCTCTGCGAAGGCTGCTTCCTGCTCGTCACGCCCGGGCAATTCGGGTCAAGGAGTTCACCGCGTTGCCCTTCGGGAGAAGAAATATGCCCGGCAATGGACAAAATCAAGTAAGCCGCCGGGCCGCCCGAGCACCCGAAAGCCGCAACCTCGAACCTTCGGCAACTCCAGCAACAAGCGGCGACCTTGCTGCCGTGGCAACGCTGGGAGAAGCAGCCCTGGCTGAGAAACAGGATCAGAGAGGCGGTGCTCTGCTGCTCAGAACCCGCTTCGCCGACGGGCTGAGCGAAGAGGCGATCGCCGAGGCTATTCAGAACAAGAACAAGATGCTGTGGCTGGGCAGACTGGCCGGCGCTTCGGTGGGTTTCGCTCAGGCGGAACTCACCGAACTCAACGACGGCGGGCTCATCGCCGAAGTCCAAGTCCTCTACGTAATGCCCGGCGCCAGGGGGGTGGGGGTGGGGGAGTCTCTTATGAAAGCAGTGCTGGACTGGGCTGAAGCCTCCGGAGCGGAGGGGGTAGATTCGCTAGCCCTGCCGGGGGACAGGGCTACCAAGAACTTCTTTGAACAATTCGGTCTGAAGGCGAGGGCGATAGTGGTCCACCGCAGCCTGGCTGAAGTCAAGGAATAGCGGACTCAACCTCATCCGCCGCCGCTTCATCCTCAACCTTCGCAGCTTCCCCAACTTCATCCGCTGAGGCTTCATCCGCCTCGCCCGCCTCCGCCTCGCCAACCTCCGCGAACTCGGCTGCTATCAACGGCAGACGATCCCCGAACTTTCGCACGGCCGCAAACAACTTCTTTGAAGGTTCTGCAGGCAGGCTCCCGGGGCGCAGCACCAAGCGAATGGGGGATGAGGCCGCAGTCTCCAGAACTGCCCCCCAAATATCTTCGGATTCGTCTGCGTTAAGAGCAGAAGAAGCCACCTCGCAGAGCTTCTCGCTCAGCAACTCCGGCAGCGGAACGCCCACTTTGGGAGAGCGGACGCTCAAGCGCAGAGCAGCCACCGCCCGGCGTGAGGTGATCGCCGACCCCAAGTCCGCCAGCCAAGCGGCGTGCTCCCGCTCCAGGCGCTCAGTGAGTTTCTTGCGAAGTTCCGCAGCTAGCTTCTGCGATTGCTCTTCAGGGGCAGCCCTGAAGTCGTCCGCCACCACCGAGCGGAGATCCCGCAGTTCCAGTTTGCCGCCCAGGGACGAGGCGGCCTCGGCTCGGTCTTGCCAGCGCGCCGACAGATAAGCGTCCGAGAGTTCATCAAAGGCGGCGGCTTGTTCCGCCAAGGCTCTCTTGTTTTCCTCCAAAGCTTTCTTGCGAGCCGCCTCCGAGGGCTGCTCCTCCGCCCCTGCGCCTCCGCCTGCAGCCGCCGCGCCGTCCTCGGACGCCTTCGCTGCGAAAGTCTCCTCCCGCACTGCTCTCACGCCTTGTTCAACCAGTTTCCTTCCTAGTTCAGCGTCTTCCGCCGACAGCGTCCCCAGCCAGGCGGAAACATGCTTATTCCCCGGGCGCAGGCGCGGCGCCTGCTGCCTCAAGCGACCGCCGCCACCCCCCGCCTTATCTCTGCTCCTTTGCTGCGAGGAGTTCCCCTTCCCGCTATGTGAGTGCTCCCCCCAGCCTCCGCCGCGTCTGTCTCTTGCCCCCTTCCGCGGACGTCCCTTCTCCGAACGCTTGCGCCGCTGTCCACCCGACCCGGAGTCCTCCATTCCCTCTGGAACCAGCACCCCCACCTTGAAGTCATCAGAACCGATGTGATCGATCACCGACGGAGCTTTGCGCTTGCGGGGCGCCTTGCCGCCGAGGACTTCGCGTATCTTCATCCCGTCCACGCCCATCTCCACCTCAACGCGCAAGACGTCGCCGACCTTGACGCCAGGCGCAAGCAGTTCGCCGTGCACGTCCCCCTTCGGCTCACGTGCGCCTGCGGCTCGCCACGTCCAGGAGCCGTCGGGGCGCTTGCTAGTGAGTTGGATCTCGATTCGGTGCGACACTTTTATTAACGCTACAGGTCGTTGCCGCGGCAGGCGTCTGAAGCTTAGAATGATCCCGACGGGGAGCTCGAACGGTTCGGGCTGAGAGGGCACCGATGGTGCCGACCCGCAGAACCTGATCTGGATAATGCCAGCGGAGGAAACTAATGCGCCAATCACATCTGCTCAACCGCACTCAGCGGCTCGTTGTTGCCGCCGCCGTTCTTGCCTTGACGGCGACGGCCTGCAGCAGCAACAACATGCTCTCCGAAACGGACGTCGGAGGGCCGCCCGCGCCGCCGCAAACCGGCGACACCATCATCGCAGCCGAACCCACGGAGAACGAAGAAATGCTCTCTCCCGTAGACGTTCTCCCTGCGGGGGTGGTCAGGCTCATCACTCACGACTCCTTCGCCGTCTCCGAGGGGATTCTCGCAGCCTTTGAGACCTCCTCAGGAGTTGACGTGCAGCTGATCACCGGCCAGGACACCGGTTCGGTTCTATCTCAACTCATTCTCAACAAGGACAATCCCGTCGCTGACGTGGTCTTCGGCATAGACAACACATACCTTCAGCAAGCGCTGGCGGAAGAACTCTTCATCTCCTACCGCTCGCCCGCTCTTTCGGTGGTGCCCCCGGAGCTGCAGCTCGATTCCGAGGCACGCGTCACCCCCATCGACTACGGCGACGTCTGCGTGAACTACCACAAGGAATCCCTGTCCGGCCCCCCTCCTGCTTCCCTAGAAGACCTACCCGATTTCGCCGACGACTTCGTTACGCAGAACCCCGAGACTTCCTCGCCCGGCCTGGCCTTCTTCTTCGCTACCGTGGCTCGCTTCGGCGAGGACGGCTGGGAGGACTTCTGGCAGCAACTCAGAGACGGGGGAGTAGCCGTGACTTCAGGATGGACGGAGGCCTACTACGGTGAATTTGCTGCGGGCGAAGGCAACCGAGCGCTCGTGACGTCGTACGCCACCAGTCCCGCAGCTGAGGTGGTATACGCCGACCCTCCGGTAGATTCTCCGCCCACCGGGGTGCTCACCGACGGCTGCTTCCGCCAGATCGAGTTTGCCGGCATCCTGGCGGGCACATCCAACCTGACCGGGGCGCAGGCGCTCATTGACTTCCTGCTCTCAGACGAGTTCCAAGAGGACATCCCCCTGAACATGTTCGTTTTCCCGGCGAGCAGCACGGCCGAAATCCCTCCTGAGTTCCTAGAACACGCCGCCGTCGTTGAGAACCCTCTCAGCCTTCCGCCAGAGGTAATCGCCGAACGGAAGGCTGAATGGACTGCCCGCTGGGTTGAGATCGTCCTCAGGTAACAGAACCCGAACGCCACCTTCGCTGGACTCGAAAAACCAACTGCCCGCTGGGCGCTGAGAGTTGAACTCAGCCAGATTCAGGCGGTCGGCCCTCGCTGTCGTCCCAGCCGCCTTCATCGGGGTCTTCTTCCTCTACCCCTTGGTGACCGTGCTCCGGTACGGCTTCAACCCCGCCGTGCTGGCGCGCACCTGGAGCAGCTCCGCCACCTTAGGTGTGCTCTGGTTCACCCTCTGGCAGGCGCTGGTGTCCACCGGATTGTGTCTGCTGCTGGCTTTGCCCACCGCCGCGGTTCTGGCTCGACTGCGCTTTCGGGGAAGGCGCCTTCTAAACGCCCTCCTGGTTGTCCCCTTCGTGCTCCCCACCGTGCTCGTAGCGTCCGCCTTCCTCTCCCTTATGAGCGCCTTGGGCGCGGCAGATCGCTTTCGGCACACCGTCTGGGCGATACTGGCCGCCCACGTCTTCTTCAACTACGCCGTCATCGCACGGAGCGTGGGCGCCTTCTGGTCGCAACTTGACACCGCCCCGGAACAGGCCGCTCGGATGCTCGGGGCGGGCCGCCTGAGGACGTTCACGCAGGTAACCCTGCCCCGCATCGCCCCGGCGGTAGTCGCTTCGGGGGCGGTGGTTATGCTCTTCAATTTCACCTCCTTCGGCGTCATCCTGATCCTGGGCGGGCCGCGGCGCGCAACCCTGGAAACGGAGATCTGGCGCTTCGCCGTTCAGCGGATTGAGTTTGACACCGCAGCCTCTCTGGCTCTGCTTCAGCTTCTTTGCGTCTTGGCGATAGTGGCTGCGGGCAGCGTCTGGCAGCGAAGGCGGAAAGTGCCCGAACGGCTGGGGATCCAGCCCGCCTTCCCGCCGCAGGGCGCCTCTCAGCAGCTGGGGATTGCGTTCGCTGGGCTTTGCGCTGCGGTCATAATCGGGTTGCCGCTCGCGGCCTTGTTCGAACGCTCCCTGCGCTCCGGCGGGGGATACTCCCTCCAGAACTATCGTCTGCTCGCAAGCACAGGGGACGCTCAGGCCATGTTCGGGTCTCCTCTGGCTGCCCTGGGAAACTCCCTGGCGTTCGCTGCGACCTCCGTGGTTATCGCAGTGGTGGTGGGTGCGCTGGCTGCCGTTGCAGTGACACGCTCCAGCAGCAGGTTCTCCTCCGTCTTTGAAGGAACATTTCTGCTGCCCCTGGGGGTTTCCGGCGTGCTCTTGGGTTTCGGGGTGCTGCTCGCTCTGGACGCTCCGCCCTTAGACCTGCGGCTCTCGTGGTGGCTCGTCCCTATCACACACGCCCTCATCGGGATTCCCTTCGTCATCCGCTCGCTCACTCCGGCGCTTAGGGCGGTGAGTGAGCGCCTGCGCGAAGCAACTGCCGTGCTGGGAGCGCTGCCCTTCCGTGTCTGGCGTGAAGTTGACTTGCCGCCCGCGCTGCGGGGGCTCACAGTCGGCCTCGGATTCGCTTTCGCCGTCTCGCTAGGGGAGTTCGGCGCCACGGCCTTCATCGCCCGCCCCGAACGCCCCACCCTCCCTCTGGCCATTTTCCGTCTTCTCAGCCGCCCGGGCGCGGCCAACTTCGGTCAGGCAATGGCCCTCAGCATGATCCTGCTGGCGTTGGTCGCTGCCGTGGTAGTGCTGCTAGACCGTTTCCGCCTGCCAGGTACAGCAGACTTTTAGAGAGGGGAGAGGAGGCTTTCACGAATGACAAGCAGGGGGGACTCCAAAGACCAAGCCGAGCAAAGCGCCCCTTCGCCCAGTGGTCTAGAAGCGATCAACCTGTGCGTAGATCTTGGCAGCGAACGCGTGCTGCAAGACCTGAACCTCTGCGTAAGACAAGGGGAAATAATGGCGCTGTTAGGCCCCAGCGGTTGCGGCAAGACCACTTTTCTGCGAGCCACTGCTGGGCTGCAGCGGCTGAAGGCCGGCAGATTGCTCTGGGAAGGGCGAGACCTCGCACCCATACCTCCTCACCGGCGGCGCTTTGGAATGGTCTTCCAGGATCACGCCCTGCTCCCGCACCGCAGCGTCGGAGAGAACGTGGCCTTCGGTCTCAAGATGATGGGGATGCCCCCAGAGCAGCGCCATCGCCGAACGGGGGAGATGCTCGACCTCGTCGACCTGGCAGGCTACGAGAACCGCTCCGTATCAACTCTTTCGGGCGGAGAAGCCCAACGAGTAGCCCTGGCCAGATCCTTGGCACCCCAACCCAGGCTGTTGCTGCTAGACGAACCCTTCGCCGCCTTGGACCGCCCCCTGCAAGAAAGGTTGATCCTTGACATCCGCAGAATTCTCATAGGGCGCGCGCAGACCGCCATCGGGGTGACCCACGACCACGCCGAGGCTTTCGCCTTAGCAGATCGGGTAGCTCTGATGCGAAACAGGAAAATCCACAGGGTCGGGACTCCTCAGGAACTCAGCGGCGACCCCCTGGACGTCTTCACGGCTTCCTTTCTGAACTTAGGCGCCGTCTTAGCGCCTGAGAAAATCCGGTTCAGAGCCGACGGATCGCTAGAGACTCCATGGGGATCCATAGTTCTTCGTGATGCCGCATTCGCCAACGAGTTGACTTCCCACCTTCTGATAAAACCCGAGGCGGTGAAAACGGCAGGCGACGGAACACCCGCGATCATCACCCAAGTTCAATTGATTTCCGGAAGGAACCTAGCCACCTTTGAAACAGGTGACGCCCCGCCCATAAAAGGCTACGTAGACGACGGCGTACACACCGGAACGCGCTGCCTCATCAAGCTGGAAACTACGGGGATTCTGCTGCTTCAATCCTAGAGGAAGGTCGCCCTACGTCCGGGCGTACAGATAATCCGTCACAAAGTAGGTTTTGTCAGGTGACCCGGTTTTCTCCAGGGTGATCTTGATTTTCACTTTGTAAAGCCCGTGAGGGACTGTTGTTCCTAATTCGCAAGGGTTAGCTGGAGCGGTGCCTTCACTACTGCAAAGAACCGAGGACCCGTCATCTGTGAGTCCGACTGCCGCGGCGAGTGTTATATCAATATCCTCACCTGTTCCGACGTCCCGCCTGCTCGCCAATGGGGTCGGGTCACCCGCACTTGGGGCACCCTGAGCCAGGCGGCCGCCATCGTTATTGCTCAAAGTGAGGGTACTACCAGCGCTGTTCGGATCTTCTCCGCACACCGTGCCATCGCCAGTGCCTTCCGTGTAGCACCTAATAGCAGACACGACCGAAGCGCTCTTGAAGGTGTACCCGGAAAATCCCGTTGCCGCATCGTCCCACTTCCCTCCGGTACAGCTCGTCCAAGAAGGATCAGCAACCGTCAACGCACTTCCGGCGCGGAAATTCAGTGGGAAGAAACCATCCGCGTTCTCAGCCTCCGTGCATCCCCTAGTCGTATCATCATCCCGACTGCTGGTGTCAACGTTAGTAAGCGCATCTTGAATGCGAGTTCTGATCAGATCTTCATTGGCTGCGATCACATTTGCACCACGTACGATTTCGCACTCTTGCGTATCAGCGTTCCACCGAGCCGTCACGCCCATGTGACCGCCAGCGTCGCTAGCCTCACACGCCCCCCTGTTCGTGATCCCCGAAACGGAGTCCCTAGCCGCCATGACGGTGGGGTCATCCACGGTGTCCTCCATGTCGTCGGGGCTGCCTAGAGAAGACCGCACGATCAGAACACCCAGAGTCGCCAGACCTCCTACCGCTGCCACGATGAGCATCCACTCTAAGGTGGACAAGCCTCGCTCGTCTTTACCGCAGGGCACCAGCCTGAACGCCTTGAACCCAAGAAACAAGACAGCCGCCACCGAAAGCACGACAGCCGAAACAACGACTAGTAATTCCATGTATTTACTCTCCTTTAGCGATTTTCCTTAGCGCTCGTCCTTAGCGCTGCCGAAGCCCCAGGGGGGTTCTCCGTCCCGCCTCAGCCTGACTCCGAATGACTGACACACGCCATTATACACAGCCGCCCTCCAACTAATAGGCATAGTTAACATTGAACGATCCCTCCTCAGGCTACGGAGAGCCCCGAAGTCAAGGAGGACATCGGCGGGTAGACCAGGGCAACCGCCAGAGACACGCCGATCAGGGTGGAGGGCATCACCACGATCTGTTCGGAGCGGGCGGCCTGCTCCTCTTCAGCGGCAATGGCCGACCTCCAAGAAAGGTCTCCTGCAGCTATGAGGGCGTTAGACACACGCGTGCCGCGGTCAGTGGCGAGGCTGAGGGCAGACACCATTGAGGCAAGGATGCGCAGCCCGTAGTCTCTGTCCAGTTTGCGCAGGCCGTCCCAGAGCGGCTGATGATTGAACTGGGCGTCAAGCATGTACCAACGCAGGAGTTTCCAGGTAGGCAGAGTACCGATGGCCGAGGAATGCAGGAGAGCGGGGGCAGGGTCCATGCCGGCGGTCACCTGCTGAGCCGCCAGGACGATCCACAACCTGATAACGCGCTCAGCGTCATTGCGGCGAGATTTGGCCTTGTTGCGCACGGCAAGGGCGGGCAAAATCCAGCCGAGCAGTCCACCCACAAGACCAAGCAAGAAAACCGCCAGGGACAAGCCCTGCCAGAAATATCCGAGGACAGCACCGACAATCAAGCCCACAACCAGAAAACTGAAACGCTGGATGGTGAGTTTCTCCTTGGTAGTACCCGCCATCCGGATGTCTTGCATCTCGGCTCCCGTAGGCGTCCAGAGCGTCTGCAGCCTCTTGCCGAAGGCAGGTCCCCACTCCTTCACCTCTAGAGCGCTGGGCTTCGCTTTTACTGCGAATACTGCAACCAAAATCGCAACAAAAAACAACAGGCCGAACAGCACAGGAATCAACATTGTCGCTCCTACTCCTTTCCTTTATTAGCTTTGGCGCCCCGTTCGGTGCCTAGTACGTATTCGTGAGGCGGCACGACCCCGCGTGTGGTCAGGTAGCCCACACAGAAAACGATGATCACGCCTATACCCAACAACAGCAGTTGGCCTATACCTTCGCCAAACGGCTGGAAGTAATCCGGATTGTTCCGCCAGAGCAGAAACATCGTCACGCTTCCGACCGCCATGAGAGCGAGCGTCTGCACCCATACCTTCACCACGCTGGAGGTCTTCTTTCTGTGAACGTCTGTTATGTCCTCAATGCGCTGCACGATCGCCTTCATCGGCTTGGAGATGCCGCCTCCTGCGCGGGCAGCTATGCGCAACCCTGCTGAGAGTTGCGCCCCCCAGGGAGATTCTGTCTCCGCCAGGGTGTTGAGCGCTGGTTCGATCCCGTCGATCTCGGCGATCACCGCAGCCCGCTTGGCCACGGGAGACAGTTCCTTAGGCAGGTGCTTGACCGAACTCCGCAAAGAATCGTACAGACTGGCGCCCGACTCAGCCAACTCCCCCAGAAGACGCGCCCAGTCTTGCCACATCTCAGCTTCCTTGGTGCGCTCACGCCTGAGGCTAGGCCCCATGATGAACGCGGGCATGAACCAACCTAGCCCCCCTAACATCACGGCCAGTCCATACAACTGAGTCTGCTGATAGGTCAGCAAAAGGCCCAAAAACGCGCAAGCGACGCGAACGATCTTCAAAATGGCGTCCCGCCGAGCGTATGGACTGCGGTAGGCAATCTGGCTCCTCTCCTCCCTGCTGAGAGCCAACTCCACGATCTCGCGAGCCGTCTTTGCTCCCCTCAGTTCGGCTATCTTGCGCCTGCGGTTGCTGGGGCGCGCTGCTCTGATCCACCCAGACACACCCACGGCAAAAGCGGCAAAAAACAATATGCCGAATACCACCGCCCAGAGCGTCGCCGTCATCAAACGCTCCCGGCAAACCCCGTCGGGGTGACCTTGGCGGCGCTCTGCCGCACGAATGGGCAAAAGAGCATGTCAGAAAGCATTGAGAGGGATTTCAGGAGGCGGAAGTGGTTGACAATGCAGGCTTCTTGAACGAGGACTTCAAGGCCGGAGGCTTCCACCCCGATAGTTCCAGACGCTCGCGCAGTATCTCGCCCTTGGGAGGATTCATGTACTCCAAGGGAGCGGTGATGCCCCTGCGTGCGAATATCTTCACCGTCTCAAAGCCCTTGTCGGAAGACCAGCCGGCCACCTCGGCAATCTCGTTGACCTCGCGATTTCCAGTGACAGGGTGACGGACCATGTGAGCGACGAGATGGATGGCATCGCCGACCTCGTAAGACAAAGCTTGAATCGGGGGAGCGAACTGGTCTCGCAGGGAGTACGTGACGAGACGAAGCAGCGCCGTGGACGGAGTAGAGGCGTGAATAGTGCACATAGACCCATCGCTTCCAGTACCGCAGGCCAGCAAAAACTGCAGCGCCTCAGCCCCTCTTAACTCGCCGATGATGATTCTGTCGGCGCCCGACCGGAGAAAGCGCTTAGCCAAGGCCTCAATGGTGACTTCGCCGGTGGTGCCCCCCTCTTCAGTATTAGGTTCGCGCGTCTCAACCGCCACCGTGAGCTTGTGACTCTTCTCAAGAAACAACTCAAAGGTCTGCTCAATGGTGGCAACGATCTCCTGTTCCTCTACTTCGTTCAGAAGCGCCCGCAACAGCGTCGTCTTTCCAGCTGAAAGAGCTCCGGCTACGAGCATGTTGGCGGGGGAGGGGCGCGCGGCGGCCGCTCGGAGAAAGTCGCCTGCTTCCTCGGGCATAGTCCCGTTGGCCACTAGTCCATCAAGCGTCACGTCCACGTGCAGGTGGCGGCGGACGACTATGAACGGCAACTCGCTCACAGACATCACCGCAAAAACTCGTTCTCCCGTCCGCAGGCGCAAGTCCAGGAGGGGTTCGCTGTGATCGAAACGACGCGACGTCTGCCCTTGCGTGGCCGCTAGATGGGAGATGTGGCGGATCATGCTGGTGTCATCGGCGAAGATCGTCTGATTGACCACTTCCTGAGTACCGTTGGAACGCCGAAGAAAGACGAGATCAGGGCCGAAGATATAAAGGTCCTCCACGTCATCCTGCAAGAACTCTTCAATGGGGCCCGACCCCAGCATCGCCTCTAGACGTACCTGGAGTTCGGCGCGATCTTGAGGCGTCATGAGTTCGCCGTGCGTTGAGAGTGAGGCCGCGTTGAACTCGGCAACTCGCTCCCTCAACACCTTCCGGCACGCATCTTCCACGCCTTTGTGACGAACCGCTAGGTCTTCGCCGAATGCTTCTAAACGAATCTTCCGGGCTTCTTCAGCAACCTGCCCCCATAAGGCTTCCACACCACTGTGGGCAACTGTCAAATCATGGGTTTCCTGATCGGTTTCCTGCATACTTTCCTCTCTCTATTGCTCTAGTTTCTTGAGTTCTTGCTCTAATTTCTTACGTTTCCGCTCCGCCTTCTGCTGCTCCTGCTCAGCTTTCTTCTGCTCCTGCTCTAGTTTCTTCTGCTCTCTCTCAGCCTTCTTCCGCTCTTCAGCCTCCTTACGCTCCTGCTTTACCCTCTCACGCTCCTGCTCAGCCTTCTCCCGCTGCTCAACCTTCTTCTGCTCCTGCTCTAGTTTCTTCTGCTCTCTCTCAGCCTTCTTCCGCTCCTCAACTTCCTTACGCTCCTGCTTTGACCTCTTGCGCTCCTGCTCAGCCTTCTCCCGCTGCTCAACCTTCTGCTGCTCCTGCTCTAATTTCTTCTGCTCTCTCTCAGCCTTCTTCCGCTCCTCAACTTCCTTACGCTCCTGCTTTGACCTCTTGCGTCCCTGCTCTGTTTCCTCTTGCTCTAATCTCTCACCCTCTTGCTCGGCATCTTGCTCACCCTCCGCGCCCTCCCCAGAGTCTGGCTCACCCGCCTTGCCTTCTTCAAGTTCCGGGACGACCTTCTCCTCCTTAACCTCTTCACGCCCGAGCGATTCCCTAACAGCAATCTCCTCACCCGCCGACTCAACGGTCTCCTCACCCGCCGCCTCGTCCTGTACCGCCGCCTCGTCCTGTACCTCAGCGGCGACTTCCACCTCCTCTACGTCCACGATGTCCACATCGGAACGCCCGCGACGCCTTCTCCACCAAGAGGCTGCGTCCGTTACCTCCTGCACCTCCACGACCTTCGGCGTCTCACCTCCCGGCGGCTTCTCCGAAGCCTCCGTCTCCGTATCCGCCTGCCCTACCGGAGCAAACATCAAGTCGATCTGCTGGACAGCCTCACCGATGCCGGCGTTCCAACGCTTAGCCAGCAAGCCTCTGGGTTTGGCGAGAGCCCGCATGTCAGGAAGCGGCGGAATACGCGAGAGCACTCTGATCTCAACCGTCTCAGGGCGCACGAAATTCCCGTCGGCCACCATGAGAAGTTCGTAGGACTTCGTCTTCTTCCTATAGGCGGCCTCTTTGCGGGCGGCGGCGTCCTTCCGCAAAGCAGCCGCCCTTTCCTTAGCCTTGGCCCTTTGTTTACGCGCCTCCTCCCTTTTCTCTAGAGCCTGCGCCTTCCGCAAAGCGAGAGCCTCAGCTTTGGCAGCCGGATCATTCTTAGGAAAAGGAGCGCGGGCATACCCGTCCTCCTTCTCCTTGCTAGTAAGGGACTGCCACAGGGACTTCTTGGGCGCCTCGCCAACGGGGTTTTCTCCCATGAAAGAAGGCACCGTCTCTCCGTCGTCGTCTTCAGAAAACGAGTCGATCACCAGAAGGGGTTCGGCGGCGTCAATGAGCGGACGGACGGCAGGATTGATGGGCGCATCGGTGGGTATGCGTCCTGCGTTGACCACCACCTTGAGGTTGCCGGAGAGCTTCTTCAGGTCGTCTAGGTTCTCAAACACGTACTCAGCAGCGATCTGACTCCCCCTGGGATGAACCGGCCCCAGCATCACCCACAGTTTGGAGTTCCCGTCTAGCCCGTAGGTGTGATCGGAGATCGTCTCCACACTGAAAGGATGGCCGCCGCCCACGAGCGAGGGCAACCCTCTTGAGATCGGGTCAAGCGCCATGCTGACTGCGTTGCCAAGCCGGAAATCAAGGGTGCAGCCGTCGGGATCGACGTCAATCACGAGCGCAGGAACCCCCGCCAGCGACCAGGCGCGGGCGAGCCCGTAGGCAACCGTGCCTGGGTCATTCTTCGCCCCTCCCATGGCAACTACAACATGCATGGGGCGCTCTCAGCCCTCAGCTTCCGACTGGGCCACGTACTCCTCAAGTTCTTCTTCAAACTCCAAGTCAAAAACTGTTTGAAGCCTGCTTATCCAATCCTCTAGCGCTGCATCGTCATAGAGAAGCGGCTGGGGAACCTTCATGACCTGAGGGGGCTGGCCGTTGAAATCAACCAAACGCCTCCAACGCGACCACTCCTCAATAGGAACCATTAGACGCAACTGTCCTTCTTCTAGACCGTCCAGGGCTCTGTGCGTCACGATGAACGGGGGGCGGGGTAAGCCGTCTCCTTCCCCAGGACTTTCTCCGGGATCTATCATCAGCACGTAGTCGCTTGCACTGAGTTCTTCATCCTCTAAGGAAGTGTCTAGAGGTACGACTACCTCCAGGAAGCCGGCCTCTTCGTCTGAAACAGCCGCGACGAACATCTCACCCTTGACCGGTATGCCTGAAGGTATGTAGCCGCGAGCGACCATGCCGTAAAGATCCGGCGCATTATTGGCCGGCAAGAAATCAATCTCATCGTTGGGCGTAACCCTCACCTCTTTGAAGTGCTCAGCAGAGACCTCCATACCCTCTGTAATGTCGGACGCCGTGATAACCACTCTGCGTGTCGGATCGGCGCGCAGCGCAACATAGTAGAAGCCCCCTATGGATATAGCCAGCAACACGACGGCCATAAGTATCCAGAAGAGCCTGCGGCTGGAAGTGGAGGTTTCTTTGCGCGCCTTCGCTCCCGGAACAGGGGGAGCCGGAAGCGCCGGCACGGACGGCTGCTCATAAACGGCAGTCTCCTTTGTTGGGTTGCTCGCCATCTGACCTCTTATGTCTTTCTTGGTATGTCTTTCTTGCTAATTTGGGTACGGATTGTTAATCCTACTTGACTGCACGGCTTTTACGCGGTTTTTGCGGGGCGCTCAAAACTTTCCCTGCGACGTCCCTGCCGGCTCGCCGGCGTTCGCTGGCCGCCCTTCCCTCTGAATCACCTAAGTCCGGCCCGCCTAGGGAGGCTAGGGCGAGGTGCAAGCAGCGCTCCCAGCGAGTTGGTCTCCGGTTTCCTGAACGAGATTAAAGTCGCTTCGCTTACGGGCTATGTCGCTGACCGCCGCCATGTGAACCCCGTCCGGCCAGAGAAACACGGTGGTCGGTTCTTGGAACCAGCGACCCTGAACGCTCACAAAGGCCGAAGGCGGCGGCGGGGGAGGAGGGGGAGGGAGAGGTGTGCCCGGGAGACCGGGGGGAAGAGGAATAGTGGTCGTCGGCACGGAGTAGCAGATCTCCAGGGTGTCGGTGTATATACCGTTCGCCCGCAGGTTAGAGAGTATAATGGCCCGCAGTTTTGGGCACCCTTTGAACGGGTAGATCTTGCACTCTCCTTCAATCGGCAGCGCGCCTCCGATCTCTCCTTCTCTGCCCGTAATCCCAGATGCTAAGAGGCTCTCGTAACTCTCCCGTCCCACAGCAAGCAATTCCGTTAGGTCGTCGGCGTTTTCCTGCAGCGATTCCCCCGCCCCGAGCGCCCTCATGGTTTCAAAGCTCAACACGGCCAGCAAAATGGCGGCTGGCGTAACGAGCAGCGTCCACAACGTGAGTATTCCGCCCCGTTCATCGCCAGCGACGCGGCGCGCCAAGCGTCGGAAATTCATCGCAGTTTCACCCTAAAGAAAGTTCCAACAATCATCAGGGGGACGTTATCGGACTGCGAATGATCAGTGGCTCCCAAGCCACCGTCTCATGCGTACGCGGCGAAAAGGTGATGGGCAAGGAAAAGCGAAAACGGGATTCGCAGCGCACCCGTACCACAGCTATTGCCACTTTTGCCGCTTCATTGCCGATCCTATAGTCAACCCAGATTTCATCCCCTATATCCTCAGAGAAATCCATTCGCGTGCCTGGTAGGATAGTATATCCAAAGATAGAATGGCCTATTTCCCACCAAGCCGCTCCCACGGCTTCGCTCGTGTCGTATTCCTTAGTCGTTTCGTCATAGGAGGCGTTGACGCAATGCCCCTGCCTCTGCGACCAGAGGTAACTTCTGGATTTTAGGTAGTTGTCGGCAGCTGCAAGCGCAACCTCAGGGGAGAGTCCTTGTTGCCTAGCCATCACCGCCACGGTGGCAGCCTCCTCAGCTGCAAGCGAAGTCAGCAATGCGGCTCTTCCGCTTTCGCCCGCCCACTGCACCAACCAGGTCAGCCCTACCAGGAATGGAAGAATGATCAAGAACTCCAGCGCCAGGGTTCCCCTTTCTCCGCCCGAAGTTAGCCTCTTGCCTCCCGCCCCGGCGGGTGGCTGAGAACGCCCGCTCAACTCAATTACTCGCATGCAAAAACTCCGGCCGCAACTGCAACTTGACCCTGGGGCACTTTCACCGGCAGAGGAGCGCATACCTCCGCCGAAATGTTGCCAATGACCGAAGGCCACCAAGAGGCAAGAGGGCCTATGGTCGTCCCTGAAACCAGCATTCTCAGCGCCCCAGTCTCGCTGTCGGTGGTGGCGATCACCTCCGGGGCGAGGACAGTCAACCAATCAGGATCAAAATCTATCAAAAAATTGTCCGACGCCCACTTCACGCAACTCTCGTTCGGGTCGGCAGGGTTGCCGGAATTAGGAATGGACTCGAAATCTCCCAGCGGCCCTGCAGAAGCCAGAGCCGCACAGCGAGCGCGATTCTCTATTAAGTCAAGTTGATCACTCAGGTCGGCGTTCGTGCTCGAGAGGTCAATAGCGTAGTCCGAGCCTCCGATTTCTACGGCCACGTCCCAGGCCGCCCTCAGCCCCTTGGAAGCCGCCACCTCTAACTCTGCCCGAGAATTATTGATGAGGAATACGTGCAACAAAAACAAGAAGGAGGTTATGAAAAAGATCGGCCAGATGAACAAGAAAGCAAGCGTGTCCCCTGATTCATCGCTCTTAATTCGCGCCAGCAACCGCCCCGCCCTCAACTTCCCCAGCGCGTCGCTCACCTTTCTGGCTCGTTATACTGGATGGTCAACTTGGCTAAACGCTAGAAGGATAGTAGGGAGCATAAGCCGCGTAACTAAGAGAATGTGACATTAAGGGTCTGACGCAACTCACCCCCATTCGAACGAGCGTAGACCCATATTTCGCTCATACCACTAGCAACTTTGGTGATTGTGAGGGTGTTTGAACTAACAGCAACTGTAGCCACAGATTCGGAGTTGCTTATAGCCCCATAGGTCACTCCTCCTCCAGAAAATTTCCCCTCATCAAAATGAGAACTAAGGTCAATCGTCTGTGGCGAGGTAGAATACGTTTGTGCTGTAAAACTTGATTTCACAAGTTCGTTTGAATTCACAATTACATTTATCTTCTTTGTTTCGCTGCCACCCCAGCAATCAGTAGACGTTACGCTCAATGATCCTAAACCGGGATGAAGAGGATAAATAAACAGTGCTGTCTGATCTCCCACCGCAAAAGTCCTATAATTAAATACATTTTGACTTCCTGGGCTTGATGCGAGGTTAAAACTCCTAATCGGACCTCTTAAATAGTCATTTAAGTGGAGCGCGCTAATCCGTACTGCACCTACTTGTGAGGGATTGGTGTTCACTATGTGGTACCGCGGCCAAGTGGACTGCGCACGAATAGGTAGGCAAGTGTTTTCCACACCAATCTGTATGCTCCCACTTGCAGAGGTTCCTGTATGGCTATCGGCTGCTTTAACCCAAACGTTAGTAGTGCCTTGACCACCACCCGAGGCCGACGTCACCACGAGAATGTTGTCATCGGGGGCGGACTTAAAAGAGGCGCTGGCTATGTTTGTATCAGGAATGCTAGTTATAGTGTATGTTAGATCTGCTGAATTCTCGCTAAAAAACAACGGGGCAACGTCGATCTCGCGAGAGACGTTGTTGGGCTCAACAACGATAGGAACCGCGTAATTCGTCAGCTTTTCCACACCACACACTTGGGACGCATTCGCACTCGAACCAATCTCGCACCTGCAATCGCTGTAGGAGGTGACATATACATATTTAAAGTCGTAGCTGTAAAGATCGTTCAACAGACTGCACGCCCGCCCCGTGGAGGCTTCTGCGGCTGCTCGATTGGCTGCAAGTTGATGTCCGCTTCCGCCTTCATCGGAAAGTGAATCGCTGCGATTCCACAGGGCGTTCCATCCGGCTAGGAGCGCTAGCGTCACTATTCCGCTGACGGCGGCGATCAGGATGATCCACTCCAGCGTGACCAGCCCCGACTGATCGTCCGACGGCTTGAGCCATCGGTACGACCTTGCTTTGCCGGAATCTTTCCGACCTCCGCCTGAAAGAGCGGGCAGGCGCGACCCAGCTACTGTGCGTGCATCCCTAATTTTCGTCACTTGCTTAGTAGTTTCCCCCACTGGCCTAGCGGGTCTCGGCAGTTCTCAATGCTTCCACTGAACACCATGTTAGCCATGTTTAATATGAAACAGCGACATCCTAGAAACGCCCGCCTCAGGCAAGAGCCGTGAGCCCGCTTTGCCGTCCAGACCGCTTGCCGGTCAGACTACGCCGACCTCCACCCAACGGAAGACAACCACAGCGGCGGTTCCGGCACAGAGCCAGGGGCCTGCCCGGAGCGTGGTGTTCCAAGCTTGTTTAAGCGCCTCCCTCCCAGAAGTTCCATCTCCAGATGATGTGCCCTCTGATGCGCCTTCTCCTGGAGGCTTGGCTTCATCTTCTTCTACGAGTTTTGTGATATCAGCTTTCTCGTCGGTGGGGGAGGCGGCGTATAGGGGCTTGGCTTCATCTTCTTCTGCCAGTTTTACGACTGCACGCCTCTTGACCGACCAAGCGGTCGCCAGCGCTTTCACCAGAGCAATAGGCAGCATTGCGAAGACGCCCGCAAAGAGCGACCACCAAGCCCACTCCAAACCCCACCAGCCTCCTAGGAGGCCGTTCAGAGCTACTAGGCGCACATCCCCGAAACCAATCACCCCAGGGCGCAAAAAGTAGAAGAGCACCATGAAAGCGCCCACGGCGGCCCCGCCTAAGACCGCCAAGCCGAAGCGTCCGGGGTTGTCGAGCAAGAGTGAAACCACCAGCAAAATCACGCAGACGACCAACGCCGCAGACCAAACGACGACCTTCGGTATGCGTCCTTCCCGCCAGTCCGTAATGGAGACCCAGAGAGCGGCTACACCCCAGACGGCGACCGCAACATAAAAAAGGGGCGCAGCCACGTGCCTGAGGATAGCGCCCCCGTACACGCCACTGGCAAACCCGTCCGCACCCCAGAAGATTCTCTAGAATTGCCGTTATGTAAAGTTGAATATGATGTTCGGAGGCCGGCGGAGACCGAATAGGACGGCGGCGCCTTCACTTGCTCCCGATTTCTTCGGAGGCGCTGGCTGGTCTGGGGTGGCTGCAGCGCTGACCGGATGCAGCGGACTGCGGCTACTAAGATAGATGTCGTGCCTGCGCCAACGCCCGAACCCATCGCAGGCGATTTCTTCAACAAGCACATCGTGACCGTCGGGCAGTTCCGCCGCTCCGATCTCGACGTCCTCTTCGCCGCCGCGTCGTCGCTTCGCACACGCCTCCGCCAGCGCGACCTCGGCGTGGCCGCACTCGCCAAGGGCTCGGTCATGGCTCTGCTCTTCTTCGAGTCCAGCACCCGAACCGACCTTTCCTTCCAAGCAGCGATGCGGCGTCTCGGCGGCGAAGTCGTCGGCGTCTCCAACGGAATCCAGTTTTCCTCCGCCTACAAAGGTGAAGACCTCCACGACACCATCAGGGCGGCGGGATGCTACGCAGACGTAATCACCCTCCGCCATCCCGAAGCCGGCGCATCCCTGCTTGCCTCGCAGTACCTCGACACCCTAGAAGGCGCCCTAGGCCGCCGTCCGGTGATCATCAACGCAGGCGACGGCATCGGCGAACACCCCACGCAGGCGCTCTTAGACCTCTACACGATCCTCGACTTCAAGAAAACCCTCGACGGCATCAGCATCTCAATAGTCGGCGACCTCAAACATGGGCGCACCGTCCATTCCTTGGCGCGCCTCGTCTGCGCCTACGAACCCGTCGGAGCGTCGCTCAACCTTCTCTCGCCCCCTGAACTCCGCATGCCCCCTGAGATCGTCAAGACGTGTCGGTCGTCGGGCTTGGAAGTTAGGGAGGCTTCCCGCCTGAGCGAAGCGCTCGGCGACCTGCGAGAAAGCAGCGTCATCTACTGGACGAGGGTTCAGGAGGAGCGCTTCAACAGCGCCGCGGAGTACGAGTCGGTCAAGGACGACTTCGTCATGAAGCCTCTGCTGCTGAAGTCGTGCAGCTCCGACACCTTGCTCATGCACCCCCTTCCCCGCAAGCACGAGATGGGCAGCCGGAGCGACCACGACGAGTTGGACGCCGACCCCCGCTCGGTTTACTTCCAGCAGATGGAAAACGGGATGTTCGTGCGCATGGCGCTGCTGGCCAAGGTGCTGCGGGGAGCTCACGTCTAGCGTGCTCCGAATCACCGGGGCGCTCGACCCGCACGTCCATCTACGCGGCATGGAGTGGGCGCACAAGGGGACTTTCGCCTCGGAGACCGCCGCCGCCCTCGCTGGAGGATTCACCGCCGTGCTGGACATGCCCAATGCTCCCCCGGCCACCCTGAACGAGGCGGCGCTGGCGCACAAACTGGGCGAACTAGACGCTCAAGCCCTCTGCGACTACGGCGCCTGGCTGGGGGGCGACCCCGACGGCTTCCTGTCCCCCGCAGAGATGCGCCGCGCCTCTCGTCGGGTCTGCGGCCTCAAGCTCTACTGCGGCCACACCACAGGCGGGCTGGAGATGGGCGGTGAACTCATGGAGCGCTACGTCCGCGCCTGGCCAGGCCCTGGCCCGCTGGGTCTGCACGCCGAAGACGACCTGATCGGCGAGTTCCTTGACGCTCTCGGCCGCTGGGGGAAGCGCGGCCATATCTGTCACATCCACTCCGCCTACGCCGTGCAGCGCCTTAAGCAAGCCAGAGAAGCCGGCGTGAAGGCGACCGCTGGCGTGACTCCGCATCATCTTTTTCTGACTGAAGGCGACCTGTCCACCCTCGGCCCCAAGGCCGTGATGAAGCCGTCGCTGGGCTCCGCCGCCGACCGGGACGCCCTCTGGGACGCTCTGCTCAACGGCGTCATCGACCTGATTGAGACCGACCACGCCCCCCACGAGTGGACGGAGAAGCAGCCGCCGAAGTGCGCATTCGGGGTGACTGGGCTGGAAACCTGCCTGCCCCTGCTCTGCACAGCTGCAGCGCAAGGGCGTCTGCCGGCTGAACGGATTCCCGAGTGGGTCTCCGGGGCGCCTCGACGGGTGTTCGGATTGCCTCTGCGCTCCCCTGAGAGCTACACGCTCGTTGACTTAGAGGCGCGCTGGACGCTGAGGGCGGGCGACCTCCTCACGGCTTGCGGGTGGAGTCCGTTTGAGGGGATGGACTTGCAGGGACGGGTGCGCAAGGTCGTCTTGCGGGGACGGACGGCCTACGAGGACGGCCAAGTGCTGGCCGAGCCGGGCTGGGGGGAGGATCTGTGCGCGGGGGGCGGGGACGGGGCAGAGCGGGCGGGGGCGGTCATGCCGCCCGATAGAACCAAGGCAGAGGCAGCCGAGCGGTGACGAGGAAAGCCGCCGCACTCCCCCATCCCCTGCGGTCTACGACCAGGCGGAAAACGAAGGGGTAAGGGTGCCAAAAAAAGCCGCACTCCCCCACCCTCCGCTTGAAAGACTTCTGAACGGATTGCTGCGGCGCTCACTCACCGCTCTGCCGCCAGAACTCGCCCACAGGACTCTGCTGCGCCTGCTCCGCCGTCTCGACCATCCCTTCCCCGCAAAGGCAGCCGCCCGTCTTTTTCCGCACGAGACCTGGCCGGCGTCCGTCGGTCGAGTCCGCCTGAACAGCCCCTTGATCCTGGCTGCTGGGCTACTCAAGGGCGACGGCTACTCAACCGACGCTGAAGCCCTAGACGAAGTCAGGAGAGGTCGGAACATCCTCGCCGGCTGGCGGTCGCTGCCGAAGTTTCTGGGGGCGGTGGAGATGGGATCGTTCACGCCGTCAGCGAGGCTCGGCAACGCCGGGAGGACGCTCTGGCGCGACACTCCAGGCCGCTCCCTCTTCAACCGCGTGGGGCTTCGCAACCCGGGGGCGAAGGCCGCCGCCCGCTTTCTCGGCAGGCACGCCGAGGAACTGCCCGACGTCTACGGGATCAGCATCGCTGCCGATCCAGCCGACCGCTCCATGCCCGAGCGCCTGAGGAAGCTCTCCGGCGCTGCCGGCGAGTTCATAGAGGCGGGGCTGCGCCCTGCTTGGATGACCCTCAACCTGAGTTGCCCCAACACTGAAAGATCCCTGCCCGACCTGGAGACGCACGAGGCGGCGGGGGCGGCGTGCGAGGCGGTGAAGGCGGCGCTGCCAGCGGAGTTGCCCTTGTGGGCGAAGTTGGGGCCGGAGCTTGCCGAGGACGCCTACTCCGAACTAGCGACCGCCCTCTCCGAAGCGGGCGTAGAGGCGGTGGTGGCTGTGAACACCCTCAAGCGCAGAGCCCCCGGAACTGCCCTGGAGGCGGGCTTGGGCGGGAGCGCCCTGCGGGAGGAAGCGCTGCGGGCGGTGAGTGTCTTGAGCGCTGCGTGCGAGGGGTCGGCGATGCAGGTCGTCGGCTGCGGCGGCGTGAGCGAGGGGGCAGATCTCTGCGCATTTCTGGACGCCGGCGCGAGCGCCGTGCAGTACTGGAGCGCTCTGGTGTTCCGGGGCCCGCTGTCCCCGGCCTTCATTGCACGTGAAGCGCAGCAGGTTCTGGAAGGATGACGCCTGAATTCCTCCATACGGGCGTGCCTGAGAGTGGCGAAGACCCTGTGGCTAGCGCTTTGGTGCGTTCAGAGGTGCTTTTCTTCGTGCCGGATGACCCAGTGCGCTTCGCCTCGGGCATCCTCTCCCCCGTTTACATGGACGTGCGGAGGCTGCTGGCGCATCCGGAGTGGTGGAGCGTGGTCGTAAGAGCGCTGGTTGAGGAGGTCGAGCGGACGCAGGCTGGAGCGGAAGTCGTGGCTGGGGTGGCAGTGGGCGGCATCCCCCACAGCAGCGCCGTAGCGGCTTCAGCCGGGCTGCCGTCTTGTTTCGTGCGGGCGCAGGCAAAGTCTCACGGACGGGCGAAGGCCGTAGAAGGCGCCGATGTGGACGGGCGCAAGGTGGTGCTGCTGGAGGACGTGATCACCACCGGAGGGTCAAGCCTGGAGGCGGTAGAGACGTTGCAGAATGCGGGGGGCGAGGTGGCTGCCTGCATTGCAGTAACCGGGTACGGCTTCCCGGAGGCGAAGCAGCGCTTCAAAGAGGCGGGCGTGCCCCTGCAGTTGCTGACGACGTTCGAGCGGATGCTGACAGCCGCCGAGCACGAGGACGCCGTGGAGGAGGACGCCATGAGGGAAGCCCGCCGCTGGCACTCCGATCCCTATAACTGGCGCCCGTCCGCCGCGAGGGCGTCTTAAACAATGAGGATTCCCTCAAGAGCAAAGCGCCCCGCTCTCCCGTCCGCATGAACAATGGCGACCCTTCTTGAACGCCTGCGTCCACCCCCCGGCGCCCCCCGCCCCGCCCCGCCGTCCGCTTGAACAATGGCGACCTTCGTTGAACGTCTAGAAATCCGCATGCGCGAGGCCGACAGCCTTGCGTGCGTGGGACTAGATCCCGTCGTCGCTCAGATGCCTGCGGAGTTCGCCTCTAGAGAAAACCCCCTGGCGTCCTGGGGTGTCCGAGTAATTGAGCAGACCCACCGCTTCGTGTGCGCCTTCAAGCTCAACCTGGCGTTCTACGAAGCGGAGGGGCAGGCTGGGTTGGCGGCGCTGGAGCAGACCTTGGAGCATCTGCGTTCGCAGCACCCGGACATCCCGGTGATCGGCGACGCCAAGCGCGGCGACATCGGAACGAGCAGCGAGGCGTATGCCCGCAGCCTGTTCGACCGCCTGGGTTTCGACGCCGTGACGCTCAACCCCTACCTAGGCCGGGACGCCCTAGAGCCGTTTCTACGGCGAGCAGACCGGGGCTGCATAATCGTGTGCCGCACCTCCAACCCCGGCGCAGACGACTTCCAGACCCTGAATGCGGCGCTCCCCGAAGCGCAGACGGCGGACGACCCCCGGAACCTGAATGCGGCGCTCACCGACGAACGCAGAGGGACAGCGGCGGGCAGGGGCGGCGGAGGGGCGGGCAGTGGCGGCAGAGGGGCGGGCAGTGGCGGCAGAGGGGCGGGCAGTGGCGGCAGAGGGGCGGCGGGTGACGCAAAAGACGGAGAGGCGGCAAGCAGCAACAGGGGCATCGGGGCGGCGGACGACGACAAGGGTGGAGGGATGGCAAGCAGCGACAGGGGCGGGACGGCAGAGAGCGCCGCCCCCCTATGGCATCACGTGCTGCGGACGGTGGTTGAACAGTGGAACGCAAGAGGCAATTGTCTGGCGGTCATAGGCGCGACCCGTCCCGACGACCTGCGGACAGCCCGCTCCCTAGCCGGAGACGAGATGACTTTCCTAGTCCCGGGCATAGGCGCACAAGGCGGCGAGGTGACCAAAGCGATGTCAGCCGGCGTCAACTCGCAAGGGCGAGGCGTCATCCTCACCAGTTCCCGCTCCATAACGTCGGCGTCCGACCCCGCAGCCGCAGCCGCCAACCTCCAAGAACTCATCAACCAGGCGCGCCGAGAGTAGCCGCGGGGAGCCGAGCGGGTACCTGTATCCCGATAACCCTCTGAACCCGACTCCTTGCTCCAGCTGCAGGGTCATCGCTAAAGAATCTAAATTCCCTACTTGACCAGCCTAAACACGCCCCGCACCACCCGGGCAAGCAGGGTAATCCACCAAAGAATCAAAATTCCTCCACGGAAATGCGCTCCAACGAAGAATTTTGATGCTACACTTTGTTTTATTACTATCCCAAAACAAATTGGTCGCTGGACCTGTATAAGGAGGATCATGCTGACAAGCAAATACAAGACGGCCTACAAGTACAACCCCACCCCCCTAGCCACTCGACGAAGGAGGATTATGCTGAGACGCAAAGACAAGAAGAAGTTAAGAGTGAACTGTAGAAGTTCGGTACTTCGGCAACACGATCGGCACTTTCACAAGGTCCGTGTGAAAGCGTTTTACAGGTCGTGCAACAAGGTCAGCCTAGACGGGACTTCTTGCCCCAACTCCACACACTCAAAACTCGGTTTGTCACACCCCCCTGCAAGACTGACCCTTGCGAGACTGATCGCCAAAATCATCAATCCATCAAGGAGGACGAGATGTCTGAACTGACCTTTACCCAACTTTACGAAGCCGTGGACGGAGGCGCCGTGGCGCTCAGGTCGCGACTGAATCTTCAGCCCGCGGGAGGCGAGGGCGACAAGGTGTTCCCCTCCTCTTACGCGACTAACGCCAGCCACAAGTACGTCGTAGAGGAACGCCAGGTCGGCGACAGCGACAAGACGACCACCACCGTACTTCTGGACTCTGTCGCATCCCAGGCCAACAGAGCAGAGTTAGCGCTGCTAGAGGGCTGGGAGCGGGGAGAACTCCAGTTCCCTGTCCCCTACGTTGACTTCACCGTCAGCGACGAGATTATGGACTTCGACAAGCTGACCGTTCTCGAAGCTCCCCACCGCATCGCCGACGCAATCTTCCGGGACAGCCTCCTCAACGACACCTTGTTCCGGTTCTCGGACATCGGCGACGCCATTACGAAGGCTACGCCACGCAACGCCACCGCCCTCTTCCGCTACTCCCCCACTGCTCTGTTGTTCGGCATGTGGGATTCCACCGGACCCAAGGGCGGTCTGGGCTCGAAGTTCCAGCGCGCTTACGTCTCCGAGATAGTGGGGTTTGACGCCCAGGTAGGAAAGAAGGTGGGCAGCCGCCTCGACCCTCTGCAGCTGGAAAAGCTCGCCGCTGAAGATCGTGTCTACAACGCCTCCGACCCGAAGGAGGTCTGGACGCACGAACTGGAGAAGGCCGAGAAAGATAAGAAGGGCAAACCGGTCTTTGCTTCTAGAGGAAGCGAAAGCGGCGAAGCCGGCCAGCCTTCAAAGATCAACCACGGAAACATCGCCCCGTCCATCGATGAGCAGGCTGGCGGCGTGACCATTTCCGGAGCGTTGCAGACCACCTTGATCTCTCTCGCGGCCCTCAGGCGGCTTCGGTTCGCTGGCGCAAGCAGGGAGGCAGAGACCGCAGCCCGCACAGCAATCGCCGCTCTCGGCGTCGCCTCCATCGCATACCTAACCGAGATGGATTACGACCTGCGTTCCCGCTGCCTGCTGATTCCCACCGAGACCCCGCAAGTTGAACTGCTTGGGCGAGACGGTTCTCCGGGCGAGGTGGTTGACGTCACTCGCAACAGCGCATCTCAGATTCTGCGAGAAGCCGCCTCGCACGCAGCCTCCCTCGGGATCGGCTGGGAAACGTCCGACATCCGACTGGTGCCTGCCCCCAAGTTGATCGCATTGGTCCGTCGCAGCAGAGAGGTCGCTGTGGCAACACCGCCCTCGGAGTAGAGAATGCTCGCCGTAGAAATCAACTTCCTGACCGGTCGTTACGTGGCAACCTTCCACAACGACCGGCAGCAGTCGGAATGGCCGCCGCATCCCGCCCGCCTGTTCTCTGCGATGGTGGCGACCTACCACGAATCAGACGATCCTGATCCGACGGAAAGAGCTGCGATGGAATGGCTGGAGGCTCAGCCTCCGCCGTCCGTCGCGGCCTCGCCCGCGGTGACTCGGACGGTGGCTTCTCACTTCGTTCCGGTCAACGACACTGCGATCATCAGTAGAAGTTGGCAAGAGCGGCGGGCGGAAAGCATCTCCGAACTTATAGATCAGATCAACGACGAGTTTGAACGATCCGGGGGGGAAGTCACCAAAAAGGTTTCAAGCCTCAGGGACAAACTGGCCAAGGCACGTGAAGTTACTTCCCAGACGGATGACCCCGGGAATACCCCTCCTGGCACGGCCATCGCGCTTTTCCCTGATCATCGCGGCAAGCAAGAACGCTTCTTTCCTTCCGTCACCCCGGACGAACCCCGTGCGACTTACATATGGGAGAATTCACCCCCGCCACCCGCGAGGGAATCCCTCGACCGCCTGCTGCAACGAGTCACTCGATTGGGGCACTCCTCTTCTCTGGTGTCCTGCCGCGTGGTTGCGGGGGCTCCGTCACCTAACTGGACACCAGTCAAGGGATCCCTAGGAACGGAGGAGGGAATAGACGTCTTGCGCACCACCGGATCAGGGCAACTCGCCGAACTGGAACGCCGCTACAACCGTCACGAAGGCATCAAGCCTCGTTCGCTGCCTTTTGTGTCTGTCCGCTATAAGACCCAATCCGAGGCTCCCTCCCCCGATACCCAGACCCCCAACACCGCAGCCGAATGGATCGTGTTTGAATTCGCTCACAAATCTCGCTCTGCGCCTTCCTCTCGCTCTATGCCTTCCACGCGTGCTGTAGAAGTCGCAGAGGCGCTGCGGGCAACCATCTTCCATCACGCAGACGACCCAATTCCGGAAGGGTTGAGCGGTCACCGTCCAGACGGAACACCCTCCGAACGACCGCACGCGGCGTTCCTGCCCCTCCCTTATGTCGGTTACGAACACTCCGACGGTCGACTGCTCGGGATAGCCCTGTCACGCCCGAAAGACCTAGACGACAGGTCAACGCAAGCCCTGTACCGCGCCATCGGAAAATGGGAAGCGGCTAGGAATCAGGAGAACCCTCTCAGGCTCACCTTTGGTGCGAAGGGCGTGATCGAGTTGAAGCGGCTGACCGCCTCCTCCACAGCGGTCACGCTGCGAAAGTCTGTCTGGAGTCGCGCCTCCAGAAAATGGGCTTCTGCAACTCCGATAGCACTTCCCAAACACCCGGGGCCGCTGGGTAGAGGAACCGCTTCCGCCCGCTCTCGTGCATGGGAACTCGCCGAAAAGGCCGTCGTGTCGTCCTGCCGCCACGTCGGGTTGCCTGCGCCCCTTTCGGTCGAGTTGTCGCTCACCGGGTTCATCCCGGGCGCTCGACCCGCCTTGAAGTTCCCGCCCTTCCGTCAAGGCAGAGACAACAAGCAGGCTCGCCGCCTCATGCACGCGATGCTGACCTTTGAGAACCCCGTAGAAGGACCCTTGCTCCTCGGCGCAGGTCGCTTTGTAGGTCTCGGTCTCATGCGTCCCATGCCGGAAGGGAGGAGTTCCGATGAATGACCTGACGGCAGCCGACTTCACCCAATTCTTCCAAGACATCCACGGATACCCCCCATTCCCCTGGCAGCGTCGCCTGACCGAGCAGGTGCTTGACACCGGAAAGTGGCCTGGAGTCATCGATCTGCCCACCGGCTCAGGGAAAACCGCCGTGCTAGACACGGCAATTTTCGCACTGGCCGCCCGCCCGGACGACTCGCCGCGCCGCGTCGTGTTCGTGATTGATAGGCGCATCGTCGTCGACCAGGTGCATAAGAGGGCGCGGCGCATCCAAGAGAGCATCGGGGAGAAGCCGACGCTCGCCCCGATCCGAGAGCGGCTGAGCCGCCTCAGCGGCGGGGATGGCGACATCATCGGAGTCGCTGCACTGCGAGGGGGGATTCCGATCGACGACAAGTGGACACACCGACCGGACATGCCCTCCTGCATCGTCTCCACCGTGGATCAGTTCGGCTCCAAGCTCTTGTTCCGCGGCTACGGCGTAAGCCCGGGAATGCGCCCCATCCACGCCGGACTAGCGGGCAACGACTGCTTGGTGATCCTGGACGAAGTTCATCTCAGCGTTCCCTTCGCTCAGACCCTGTCGGGGATCGCCTCACTTTCCAACGGCAAACTCTCACGCCGCTTCCAGGTGGTGGAAATGTCCGCCACACCCAGCAACCCTCAAGCAACACGTTTCACGTTGGAAGCCGCCGACACCGCCGACAGCGCAGAGTTGCGGCGCAGGGTGTCAGCCCAGAAATCGGCCAAATTGGTGCCAGTGGGTTCGCCAAGCAAACCTCCTCACGAGGTGATTCCCCGTGAAGTTCTGAAAATTGCCAAGAAGGAACTCGGCGACCGGGTGCGAAGCGTAGGTGTCATCGTCAATCGCGTCCGCACCGCACGGGAGACCCACAAAGCGCTTTCTGAAGCTGGTTATGCCGCCCACCTGATAACGGGCCGCATGAGGCCGCTGGATCGAGCGGCGAAACTTGAGGATCTGGCAGGCGTAGTTGAACCTGATCCGGATCAGCGAACCGACACAGGCAGCCTGACCTTCGTAGTCTCAACGCAAGCAATAGAAGTGGGGGCTGACTTCAGTTTCGACGCTCTCATTACTGAGTGCGCAGCCATTGACAGCCTGAAGCAAAGGTTCGGACGTTTGGACAGACGAGGACTTTTCTCCGCTGTCCCCGACAACGGCGTTCCCGACAATGCTGCTCCCGACAACGAAGACGAGAGCGTGAGCCTCTTCGCCGCCGCCGATGACAACGATGGGTTCTCCGACGACGAACCTTTGATGCCCCCGGATACTGCCGCTCAAGGCTGGATTCTGGGGCCGAAGTCAGTGGTCGCCTCCAGGAAACCCGACCCCATCTACGGAGAAGCCGTGAAAGCGGCGTGGAACGAACTGGAAGTTCGTTCGTCTGACGGCGTAATCGACGTTGGGCCTCTTGCCTTGCAAGGCTTTCCCAAAGATGCGTACGCCCCAAAAAAGGACGCTCCCCTGCTGTTGAAAACACACATTGACGCTTGGGTTCAAACTCACCCTGAGCCCATAGTTCAACCTTCGGTTGAATGGTTCCTGCATGGGCTAGAGGTGCCCAGCAACTCCGACGTTTCAATAGTGTGGCGCTGGGATCGTTCCAGTGAGGTTCTCCGGCTCGTCCCGCCCAGGCAGGCAGAATTTCTGCAGATTCCGATCCAAGCGGCTAAATCCTGGCTTGCCGACGAGGCCGAAGCGCCCGTAGCCGACATCAACCTCACTCAAGACGACAGCCCTTCTAGCGACGCCGTGGATTCAGCCAAGTCATCTGGCTGGGTTCGCTGGGATGGATTTCAGGACGGCACGACAAAAATCAGGGTCGGCGAAATCAAGCCTGGAGACGTCATCATCGTGTCGCCGGAAAAGGGCGGCCTCCTAGGCGAAACCTGGAGCCCAGGTACCAAGGAAACGGTCTCCGACCTGGGCGACCCCGCTCAACTGGAGTACGGTAAGCGGGCGACCCTGAGGCTAGATCGGCGTCTGTTTCCAAAGCAACCGAACATTTCCTCCCCAGAAGAAAACGAGGCCGATTCGCTTGAACTCGCTGACGGCGATAAGAAGTACTTGCGACCTCCAACTCCCGCAGAAGCGAACGAGGCCGATTCCTCTCCGCGAGATCAGATCAAAGAATGGCTGGATGAACAGACCGAGCTTCCCAAGTGGGCCATCGGGGCGCTTGAGCGTCTTGATCTCTATGAATGCGAGTTACGCCCCGTAGGCGTAAGCGATGAAGACCCCAGCGCAGGCTATTTCGTGCTGGCTGAAAAGAAAGTGGACGCCGCGGCGTTTGACGGCTCCGACTCGTCGGGGTCGCTGACCGGAACTGGCATCAAGCTGAGTTCCCATCTTGAGGGCGTGGGAGAGCGTGCTGAGAAGTTTGCCGCCTCCCTGGGCTTGAGCAAAGAGATACAAGAGGATCTCCGCTTAGCCGGCAGCCTGCACGATCTAGGGAAGGTAGATAAGCGGTTCCAAGCATTGCTAGTAGGAGGTGACCGAATCTCTCTTGCTTTGCTAGACGAACCCCTAGCCAAGTCGCAACCCGGCGCCCCTAAGACCAGTGCCCCCGACACGACACCCGAAGACCTGAAGTACCCGAAGGGGATGCGGCACGAGGTCGCCAGCGTAGCGATGATCGAATCCAACGAAGACGTGCTGGCAGAAGCCCACGACAAAGACCTAGTGCTGCACTTGGTGGGCACACATCACGGATACGGGCGCCCGTTGCCGCCCGTGCTAGAAGACCCAAACCCGCAGTCGCTTTCATACGACTTGGGCGGCCGCCGAATGCAAGCCAGCTCCGATCTTGCCGAATCTCAGATCGCCCTCAACATGGCCGACCGTTTCTGGAAACTGACCGCCCAATACGGCCACCACGGTCTGGCTTGGCTGGAAGCCATCTTGAGACTCGCCGACCACCGTCAGAGCGAAGCAGAGGCGGAGACGCAGTCACAATGAACGGAACTCACGGAACGCACCTCAGCGGACTCGAAGCCGTCAACCCCCTTGCTTTCCTAGCGGCTCTAGGAGTTCAAGTGGCTTTCGAAGGCCAAGACGAGCAGCCGAAACTCTGGTGGAGCGACGACCTCACGCCTCACGCAGTCGTGAGCGAGGAGTTCAGCATCGGGCAGATCGCAGACCGCTCAGTAGCTCTCTTCCCTCATTGGCTGAATAGTCCGGCCATGCAGCCAGGGTTGCCGCGTAACGACGCAAGAACAAGAGCACTCAAGCTCAAGCCGGAGAATGTCCGAAAGTACCTTAAGTCTGCTCAAGCAGACGAGCCAGGGAACTCCTTGGCGGCTGCTCTGCTCGCCGAAGGAAGCTTGGACAACAACAACATTGCTAAACCTTCTGATTTGTATTTCACCGCAGGAAAACAGATCTTCATGGAAATGGCCCGCAAAGTGCTAGAGGGAGTTACCCGTGAAGACATCAGCGACGCTCTTGAGGGACAATGGCATTACAACAGCGATCTGCCCTCAATGAATTGGGATGTAATTGATGATCGCAACTACGCCTTATCAGCAAGCGACCCTTCAAAAATCAAAAAACCTACCAATCCTGGAGTTGAAGCTTTAGCCGTCCTCGGTCTAAGCCTTTACCCGGTTTTTGCAGGCAAGCTAGACGGAAAAGACAGGACGCTTACACAAGGATGTTCAGGACAATGGACGTCTGCCTCTTTCTCTTGGCCAATCTGGAATCGACCCGCCACGCCCAACGCAGTGAAGTCGCTCCTATCCCATGCAAGCCATCACGAACCCAGCGAACGTTTGAGGAAACAACTGCCAGCTTGGGGAGTACAAGCGATACGAAGTTCTCCAATCGGACGCTCCTCCCAGGGGGGCTACGGGACGTTCTCCCCTTCCGGGGTTGTGTGGCGCCGCCCATGAGATGACTGCTGATGTTCCCGCACTTGTGCCTGCGAGGATGCTCAACGAGTTTGAGTATTGCAAGCGTGCTTTTTACATCGAATGGGTGCAGTCCCGCTTTGAAGACAATCCTGACACCGCCGAGGGAAGTTACGTCCATAGGGTCGTAGACGCTGGCGGTGGCAAGTTTGAGGGTCCAGAGGAAGACGACCCTGTCAAGCTGGCCAAATCCGTTCTACTCGGCTCGGAAAAACTCGGGCTGATCGCCAAGGCCGACATCATCGAAAGTTCCGGCGGGCGCGTCGTTCCCGTCGAAGTCAAGAGAGGCAGGCCGCCTTTACACGGCCCTGCCTGGACTCCGGAGCTAGTGCAGCTTTGCGCCATCGGACTTCTCCTTCAGGAACACGGCTACGAGTGCACCGAAGGCCAGATCTACTTCAACGAAACACGGGAAAGAGTGGACGTTTCCTTCGACGAAAAACTGACCTCTCAAACCAAGGAACTTCTTGCCGAACTCAGAGAGGTAGCGGCATCTGCCACCATTCCCCCGCCGTTAATAGACAGCCCCAAGTGTCCGAGGTGTTCGCTCGTCGGGATCTGCCTTCCGGACGAAACGAACCTACATGCACAAAGAGTTTCTAAGCGCCCGCGCCGCCTCACGCCCCGAGATCCGGCCGCAAGGCCTCTCTACGTCTCTCAGCAAGGAGCAAAGGTCGGAATACGTTCCGGCAGGGTAACCGTCACCCTCCACAAAAAAGAAATCGAGTCCGTTCGGATGCTGGACGTCTCCCAGATCAGCGTATTAGGAAACGTCCAATTGAGCTCACAACTGATGCGATCCGCTTTTGACCGAGAAGTTCCCGTGTGTTGGTTTTCCTACGGCGGCTGGTTTAAGGGGATAGCTACCGGTCTCCCGTCAAAACACGTGGAACTGCGCAGGCGGCAGGTTGCGGTAGCAGCTCAGGCGGGTCTGCCCATCGCCCAGAATATGGTTAGAGGCAAGATCAAGAACTGCCGAACGCTCTTGCGGCGCAACTCTCGATCTAACTGCGACGAAGTTCTTGAGCAACTCAACAACTTGGCTGAGCAAGCTTCTAATGCGCCTTCCATCGAATCGCTGCTAGGCATTGAAGGCACGGCCGGCCGCCTCTACTTTTCTCACTTTTCAAGAATGTTGGCATCAGACGACATAGGGACGTTCAATATGAACGGAAGGAACCGGAGACCCCCACAGGATCCAGTCAACTGCCTTTTGTCTTACGCCTATTCACTCTTAACCAAAGACCTGACCGCCACTTTAATCGGCGTGGGCTTTGATCCTTATCTAGGGGTCTATCACAAGCCTAGGTTTGGCAGACCGGCCTTGGCGCTTGACCTTGCCGAGGAGTTTCGTCCTCTGGTTGCGGATTCCGTAGTCATCACAGCTATCAACAACGGGGAAGTAAGTCGGTCAGGTTTCGTCGTGAGGGCACGCGGCGTGGCTCTGACCTCAAAAGCGAGACGTTCTTTCATCGCATCATACGAGCGACGCTTAGAGCAGATAATCACTCACCCGATCTATCACTACCGCATCTCTTACCGCCGAGTGTTTGAAGTTCAAGCCCGAATGTTGGGGGCGCATCTTCTAGGAGAGGTTCCGCACTACGTACCTTTCATGACACGATAAGCACTCTTCCTGCGAATTCATTAAAGAGGAATTGTGAGCGGGCGGCAACGAACCCGGCCAGTCACCACGATAAGTGACTCTTTCTGTGAATTCATTAAAAGGTCTCTCCACTGGTATGCCTAAGTGAGGCGTCCGGCTACGATAAGTAACTCTTTCTGCGAATTTATTCAAGGGGAACAGTGAGCGGGCGGGCAACACGAGAACTTTCTTCTAAAACGTCACTGATTACCCAGTAATAACAAATCAGAAGCACACCCATCTTTTGCAATAAGAAGTACTTACCCTGCCAGCTAAAAGTCCACGTGGATCTTGATTTGGGGTTGCGACTTGGGTTACAATAAAAGACACTTGCCTTGTCTTTGGCTAAAAGCCAATTTCTAGATCACTAGGACGGAATTCTCATGGTGATTTCCCCATTCCAGTAACAATGAGATAACCAATGCCAAAAGGACGAAGACGTTATATTGTTGCTTACGACATCCGTGATCCTAAAAGACTCCGAAGAGTCCATAAGAAGATGACGGAATACGGCTGGCCCATGCAATACAGCGTTTTCCTCTCCGACCTAGACGGAATGGAATTCCTAGAACTTCGTCAAGAACTCGGCGAGATAATCCACCACGGGGAAGACTCAGTCGCTATGATCGACCTAGGTGACCCGCTAGAGAGAGGAAAGGAGTGCTTCACATTCATGGGAATATCCTTACCCTTGCCAACCAGCGGGCCAGTCGTTATATGATGCGAGAGGTTCAATGACAGATAACCTGCCAGCAACTTCTCGAAACGGCATAACCCCAGCGTGCCGCCGAGTTTGCCCCTTGACAACTAAACAGCTTCTCCCCTCAAAACCCACCAACTCGTCAGCACTCGCAAACTTCCGCAAAACTCCTGCTAAAACCCAATAAAAAACAAGAGCTGTTACGGCGGGGTTCTTCCCCGCCCCTCATTGAAGCATCGGCGGGGTTCTTCCCCGCCCCTCATTGAAGCTTGCGGGCTGGCTTAGGCGTTCTTCCCGCCATGAAGCTGGACGCCAGTTACGGCGGGGTTCTTCCCCGCCCCTCATTGAAGCCGGGCCTCGTGATCGTCTGAGGGATTCCCCGCCCCTCATTGAAGCCTCTAGACCCGTTACGAAGGTTACGGCGGGGTTCTTCCCCGCCCCTCATTGAAGCCGCCTCGAAGGCTTCGTCACGTCGGCGGGGTTCGCCCCTCATTGGCTCTTTCGCGGTTTACGGCGGGGTTCTTCCCCGCCCCTCATTGAAGCAGGCTGTGCGTGGCTGCCAGCCGTCAGGTAGACCTCGCGGACGTTACGGCGGGGTTCTTCCCCGCCCCTCATTGAAGCCTCTGCGTCTTCTGGCTTCACACCTATTCTTCCCCGCCCCTCATTGAAGCCCTAGGAGATGAAGGCGTACTAGCCGTTACGGCGGGGTTCTTCCCCGCCCCTCATTGAAGCGCCGAGGAGCTGAGCGATGGGGCCGGCGGGGTTCTTCCCCGCCCCTCATTGAAGCATCTATCGCCTGCAGCGACTCGGGACAATGTTACGGCGGGGTTCTTCCCCGCCCCTCATTGAAGCCACGGCACGGCAGGGTTACGGCGGGGTTCTTCCCCGCCCCTCATTGAAGCTACGCTGAAGCCCTGGGTCTCGGGCGTTACGGCGGGGTTCTTCCCCGCCCCTCATTGAAGCCGACTTAGGGTAAGCGCATGTGCGATCTAGTCTGTTACGGCGGGGTTCTTCCCCGCCCCTCATTGAAGCGGGCTGCCGCCAAGAGCGAGGTTACGGCGGGGTTCTTCCCCGCCCCTCATTGAAGCCTGCAAAATGTTGGGGGGTCTCGTAGTTACGGCTTTTCGTTCACTGCGCAAGCGTTACGGCGGGGTTCTTCCCCGCCCCTCATTGAAGCCTCGGGACGGAGTACGACCCGGTTAAGGCTCTCACCGTTACGGCGGGGTTCTTCCCCGCCCCTCATTGAAGCGCTCGTGCGGCGTGGAGGGCTCTAGAGGCGACCTGGCGTTACGGCGGGGTTCTTCCCCGCCCCTCATTGAAGCACGAGCGCATTTGACGGGTCTCCCACCCCGGCGCAGGTTACGGCGGGGTTCTTCCCCGCCCCTCATTGAAGCCACGTGGTCGTTGAAGACGGCGGCGTTGAATTCCGTGTTACGGCGGGGTTCTTCCCCGCCCCTCATTGAAGCGGAATAGTGGTATTGAGCCTAATTGTATTAAACATTAGTTACGGCGGGGTTCTTCCCCGCCCCTCATTGAAGCGGGGGAGTTAGCCGAGGAGTTGCTAGCAGAGCCTCCGGTTACGGCGGGGTTCTTCCCCGCCCCTCATTGAAGCGCCTTTCTTGACTGATGCTTTGACCTTGCGGTCAGTGTTACGGCGGGGTTCTTCCCCGCCCCTCATTGAAGCATGCCCGCCGCCGGCCAAGTATCACGACTAACGCCGGTTACGGCGGGGTTCTTCCCCGCCCCTCATTGAAGCCCCGGCGTGTTCGGGATGTCCGCTATGTCCCGAAGAGTTACGGCGGGGTTCTTCCCCGCCCCTCATTGAAGCAACGGGGTTCTTCAGGCGGGGGCGATCTTCTATGAAGTTACGGCGGGGTTCTTCCCCGCCCCTCATTGAAGCCGCTTTCCGGGCAAACTGGGATCCAAAGGACTTGCCGTTACGGCGGGGTTCTTCCCCGCCCCTCATTGAAGCTAGGCAATGGCAATGTCATTCAGGTAGACGTCTACAGTTACGGCGGGGTTCTTCCCCGCCCCTCATTGAAGCAATTTCGGCGACGCCGCAGGCGAACTCTTCAATAATGTTACGGCGGGGTTCTTCCCCGCCCCTCATTGAAGCCCCGCCGGGGTAACTAATTGGTGGTCTGTTAGGGCCGGTTACGGCGGGGTTCTTCCCCGCCCCTCATTGAAGCGTCGACTCGGCGAACTCTTGGATCCGCTCTCGGTATGTTACGGCGGGGTTCTTCCCCGCCCCTCATTGAAGCTGAAACTCGACTGGTGCGGCGCCTAGACACTTGCGTGTTACGGCGGGGTTCTTCCCCGCCCCTCATTGAAGCCTCGCTTTCAGGTTCTCCATCACGTCCTCCCCGATGTTACGGCGGGGTTCTTCCCCGCCCCTCATTGAAGCAAAACGGGTTGCTTCAAAGGAGGGCACGCCTACTGGGTTACGGCGGGGTTCTTCCCCGCCCCTCATTGAAGCGCTGATGGCGGCGAACTCAGACCCCTCACCGGTGCGGGTTACGGCGGGGTTCTTCCCCGCCCCTCATTGAAGCGGCTGCTCACGTCTACGCTCTGCTGCCTCTCTCCGGGTTACGGCGGGGTTCTTCCCCGCCCCTCATTGAAGCACATTAAGCACCGGATAAGCGACGGACAAGTAAGCGTTACGGCGGGGTTCTTCCCCGCCCCTCATTGAAGCGACATAATGACAGGAAACTGTCATATTTGTAACAATGTTACGGCGGGGTTCTTCCCCGCCCCTCATTGAAGCGACGCCCCGCCGTGACTTATGCAAGATCGCAGCATCTGTTACGGCGGGGTTCTTCCCCGCCCCTCATTGAAGCGAGGCTCTGGTCTCAATCCTCGTGGAGTACTCCTCCGTTACGGCGGGGTTCTTCCCCGCCCCTCATTGAAGCAATACGATCTCTGCGCTCCTGCGCAGTCTGCTGATGTTACGGCGGGGTTCTTCCCCGCCCCTCATTGAAGCCCGGATAACAGAGTGATCTGTTCCTTCAATTTTGTGGGTTACGGCGGGGTTCTTCCCCGCCCCTCATTGAAGCCCGGAAATTCTGTACGTTTCATTTCCAGTGGTACAGGTTACGGCGGGGTTCTTCCCCGCCCCTCATTGAAGCTATACCGGGCGTCCGACAGCGAATATTTGTAGACAAGTTACGGCGGGGTTCTTCCCCGCCCCTCATTGAAGCACGGCAGCAATAGATTGCGTTACCAAATCCGTCCCAGTTACGGCGGGGTTCTTCCCCGCCCCTCATTGAAGCAACCGAGGCGAGATCATAGAGGACGACCACCGCCAGGGTTACGGCGGGGTTCTTCCCCGCCCCTCATTGAAGCCTTTTCCTCTTCCAATTCGCAAATTTGCTTGCGAAGGTTACGGCGGGGTTCTTCCCCGCCCCTCATTGAAGCGGGGCGGGCTAGGGGGATTTCCCGGCGGCGGCGTAGGTTACGGCGGGGTTCTTCCCCGCCCCTCATTGAAGCCCCCACCGCCGACCGGGTTCGGTTTCCGCCTTGAAGGTTACGGCGGGGTTCTTCCCCGCCCCTCATTGAAGCCCGGAACCCGAACCTGTTGCGCCGCCTGCGCCGCCGGTTACGGCGGGGTTCTTCCCCGCCCCTCATTGAAGCACCACCGCTAAGGGTTACACCCTCAGCATCAGCGTCGTTACGGCGGGGTTCTTCCCCGCCCCTCATTGAAGCGAGTAGCTACTGACTGATTCCTCATTGACTACTCCTCGTTACGGCGGGGTTCTTCCCCGCCCCTCATTGAAGCCCAATATCATTGGTTACCTCCAGTTGCGCTCGGGGAGTTACGGCGGGGTTCTTCCCCGCCCCTCATTGAAGCACTGCGTAAGTACGACCGCCTAGCCGCCTTAGCCGCTGTTACGGCGGGGTTCTTCCCCGCCCCTCATTGAAGCGTAATCAGGCTTTTCCGGTTCGTTACGATGCTTTCCAGTTACGGCGGGGTTCTTCCCCGCCCCTCATTGAAGCAGGCGGAAGGAACATGGAATAACAGGACTGCCTTACGTTACGGCGGGGTTCTTCCCCGCCCCTCATTGAAGCTCGGTAATTCCGTAGCGGTCGGGGCGGTCATAAGCGTTACGGCGGGGTTCTTCCCCGCCCCTCATTGAAGCGGCTTGGACTGACGTTCCGGCGGCGGGGGCTTTCAGGTTACGGCGGGGTTCTTCCCCGCCCCTCATTGAAGCGCTAATCCGGAGTCGGTCTTCCGTAGCGCTGATATGTTACGGCGGGGTTCTTCCCCGCCCCTCATTGAAGCCCATTAGAGCTTCTTGGCGTCCAGCCAGTTTCCATAGTTACGGCGGGGTTCTTCCCCGCCCCTCATTGAAGCCGCTCGTCAAGACTAACGGCGATAAGCGTTGGCTGCGTTACGGCGGGGTTCTTCCCCGCCCCTCATTGAAGCAGCATTGCCATTGCTGCCTGTTCTACACGCTTCAGGTTACGGCGGGGTTCTTCCCCGCCCCTCATTGAAGCAATTCGTCAGGACTGGCAGCAAGCCAGGTGTAGATAGTTACGGCGGGGTTCTTCCCCGCCCCTCATTGAAGCAATAACCGGCGCACCGCGATCCCCCACGAACTCGTAGTTACGGCGGGGTTCTTCCCCGCCCCTCATTGAAGCAATGATGCCGGCATAGACCACGTCAGAAGCAATGCGGTTACGGCGGGGTTCTTCCCCGCCCCTCATTGAAGCGACGGGCGTCCATTGCGTCTCGTCTTCCATAAGTTGTTACGGCGGGGTTCTTCCCCGCCCCTCATTGAAGCGGAGTAACTATGGAAAAAATTGAATACCAAGCCAAAGTTACGGCGGGGTTCTTCCCCGCCCCTCATTGAAGCGCTAACACGGAATTCACTACTAGTGAGGTTTCCGTTGTTACGGCGGGGTTCTTCCCCGCCCCTCATTGAAGCTGGCCCTCGAGGAATTCGTTTTACGCCCCTCCGTTTGGTTACGGCGGGGTTCTTCCCCGCCCCTCATTGAAGCCCCCGCGAGGTAGCTTCCAACCCCACCGAAGTCCGCGTTACGGCGGGGTTCTTCCCCGCCCCTCATTGAAGCTCTCCAGCCGCCAGTTGTGTTCTGTAATTTTCCATCGTTACGGCGGGGTTCTTCCCCGCCCCTCATTGAAGCAAGGGTGGTCAGGTCTATTGGAAGCGATACTTGGAGGTTACGGCGGGGTTCTTCCCCGCCCCTCATTGAAGCGAAGCCATCAAGCCGTACACACAGGCATACACGGAAGTTACGGCGGGGTTCTTCCCCGCCCCTCATTGAAGCCGGCGTTTCCGGCGTTTCCGCCCCAGGTCAGCGACCAGTTACGGCGGGGTTCTTCCCCGCCCCTCATTGAAGCCCTTCTCTAGTTGGTTGGTACTATCTGAAACCGGAGGTTACGGCGGGGTTCTTCCCCGCCCCTCATTGAAGCATTCTGTTTTCCCTTCTAGTTGTAGAGAGCCTCCAGGTTACGGCGGGGTTCTTCCCCGCCCCTCATTGAAGCTTCAATAACAGAGCCAGAAGTGCTGCAGTTGTAGAAGTTACGGCGGGGTTCTTCCCCGCCCCTCATTGAAGCGGCGGGTTCACGCCTGACGACGACGAGGTCATAGGGGTTACGGCGGGGTTCTTCCCCGCCCCTCATTGAAGCAAGCGGGCTATCGGCGCTGCCGAGGGAGCAGATCCGGTTACGGCGGGGTTCTTCCCCGCCCCTCATTGAAGCAAACATATACGTGGGTTATTCTCGTGCAAAAAAACTAGTTACGGCGGGGTTCTTCCCCGCCCCTCATTGAAGCGTCGGTGCTCGCTGCGGGTCGTTTCTCGGTCGATACGGCGGGGTTCTTCCCCGCCCCTCATTGAAGCCCCGAACCCGGGCAGTGGGAGAACATATCGGCCGAGTTACGGCGGGGTTCTTCCCCGCCCCTCATTGAAGCGCTCGTGATATTCGGCGAGTTTCAACCGGGCGGTGAGTTACGGCGGGGTTCTTCCCCGCCCCTCATTGAAGCATCATCGAATTCCCCGGTTTCCTCATCGACCTCCTCGTTACGGCGGGGTTCTTCCCCGCCCCTCATTGAAGCGTGGTGGGGGGTAGTGAGGCGCTTACGAGGAGGGAGGTTACGGCGGGGTTCTTCCCCGCCCCTCATTGAAGCGTTGCCGTGGATTTCCGAATCTACGCCCTAGATACTGGTTACGGCGGGGTTCTTCCCCGCCCCTCATTGAAGCCACCAGGCATGTCAGCGTAGGGTCTGCCAGTCATAGGTTACGGCGGGGTTCTTCCCCGCCCCTCATTGAAGCCAATAACCTCTGGTTCTGACTGAATCGCATCCCGTCGTTACGGCGGGGTTCTTCCCCGCCCCTCATTGAAGCGGCTGTCGTCGTCCCCGTAGCTTTGATCCTTGACACGGTTACGGCGGGGTTCTTCCCCGCCCCTCATTGAAGCGAGTTCGGGGGCGCCGGTTCCGGTTCGGGCAGTTTCAGTTACGGCGGGGTTCTTCCCCGCCCCTCATTGAAGCCGGCTTGCGACCCGGTCGTCCGCATGACATTAATGGGTTACGGCGGGGTTCTTCCCCGCCCCTCATTGAAGCATCTTCACCGTCGGGGGAGACCCCACCTCCACGCAAGGTTACGGCGGGGTTCTTCCCCGCCCCTCATTGAAGCACCCACGCCGCCGTGTCCGCAGCGGGTACGTTACGGCGGGGTTCTTCCCCGCCCCTCATTGAAGCCGTGGATGTTGCGGCACAGAGGTTGGTGGGTCGTCCGTTACGGCGGGGTTCTTCCCCGCCCCTCATTGAAGCGATTGATAACGGAGGAAACTCCACTCCGAGGTTCGTTACGGCGGGGTTCTTCCCCGCCCCTCATTGAAGCGGCGTCTCAATCCCGAGGAGGAACGGCAAGACTGAGTTACGGCGGGGTTCTTCCCCGCCCCTCATTGAAGCCCATTGCTTTCGTAAATGTCAACCTGGATGATGTTGGTTACGGCGGGGTTCTTCCCCGCCCCTCATTGAAGCGGCAGGTTGGAAGAGCAGGCAAACCAGTTAGGCATCGTTACGGCGGGGTTCTTCCCCGCCCCTCATTGAAGCTGGAAGCGTGCGTGTCTCAAGCGGGGGGTCTGCCGCGTTACGGCGGGGTTCTTCCCCGCCCCTCATTGAAGCAACCGGTCGGAAAGCCTGATCGGCCGCTGGCAGATGGTTACGGCGGGGTTCTTCCCCGCCCCTCATTGAAGCGTGCGGTTGCTTCCCCGCGCAATCCTAAGGCTTGCCTGTTACGGCGGGGTTCTTCCCCGCCCCTCATTGAAGCGACGCCAACGAATTCAAGCGTCTAGAAAGCTTGCGGAGTTACGGCGGGGTTCTTCCCCGCCCCTCATTGAAGCGGCTGATCTCATTGAGCCTTGATTCCAGCCTTTTCCTGTTACGGCGGGGTTCTTCCCCGCCCCTCATTGAAGCTGCCGGGTCGTCTCACGTCTCGGCGTGCGGCTCTGTGGTTACGGCGGGGTTCTTCCCCGCCCCTCATTGAAGCAAATTCTCTCGGTACTCCACTACGGCGATCTCTCCGCGTTACGGCGGGGTTCTTCCCCGCCCCTCATTGAAGCAGGAGAGATCGAAGCGTAATTATCCCTACCAAGCCACGTTACGGCGGGGTTCTTCCCCGCCCCTCATTGAAGCGGGGGTCGTGGTTTCAAGCTTGAAGCCGGGGTCGCCGTTACGGCGGGGTTCTTCCCCGCCCCTCATTGAAGCGACGAATTCCCGAGTAGAAGCACCACGCACCGCTAAGTTACGGCGGGGTTCTTCCCCGCCCCTCATTGAAGCAAAATGGTGATGGATGCTATATGGGGCAAGGAATGCGTTACGGCGGGGTTCTTCCCCGCCCCTCATTGAAGCCGGCTCATAATCCTGACGGGCGCTCGGGTAATGAGCGTTACGGCGGGGTTCTTCCCCGCCCCTCATTGAAGCCGGCTACTCTGGCGTTCACTCGGCGCTCAGGTTACGGTTACGGCGGGGTTCTTCCCCGCCCCTCATTGAAGCAAGGAAAGCCGGTCGCGCGCAAGTACAGGTTCGCGGTTACGGCGGGGTTCTTCCCCGCCCCTCATTGAAGCAAGACCCTAACGACCGGCCTTGAATTCACGATTGAGGTTACGGCGGGGTTCTTCCCCGCCCCTCATTGAAGCTCGATTGCGTTTGTTGCGGCGACTAGGGGCGTGACTCGTTACGGCGGGGTTCTTCCCCGCCCCTCATTGAAGCAGGTTTCCGGCGTTGTAGGATCTCCTCAAGCTCTTGGTTACGGCGGGGTTCTTCCCCGCCCCTCATTGAAGCAGGCTTTGCGAGGAGCACCGCCCGAACGACCTGTGGAGTTACGGCGGGGTTCTTCCCCGCCCCTCATTGAAGCGCCGAGGGTCTCATAGATGAGGCTCTATTCGCTCAGTGTTACGGCGGGGTTCTTCCCCGCCCCTCATTGAAGCACTGCCCGCCAGGCACAGACCTGACCTTCTGCCTGTAGTTACGGCGGGGTTCTTCCCCGCCCCTCATTGAAGCCGCACGATTGTGATTTCTTTTCTCACTTTTTCTCCTGTTACGGCGGGGTTCTTCCCCGCCCCTCATTGAAGCAATGAAGGGGCGGCTCTACGGCGTCGGGCAGGCTGGTTACGGCGGGGTTCTTCCCCGCCCCTCATTGAAGCGAGGGGCGGTCGTTGTGGTTGGCGGAGTATCCGAAGTTACGGCGGGGTTCTTCCCCGCCCCTCATTGAAGCACTTGTTCCTAGGCGGCAGACGCCAGAAGTGTGGCAGTTACGGCGGGGTTCTTCCCCGCCCCTCATTGAAGCCGTTGCGGTGTTATGGTTACTAATGCGTCTGTCTAGGTTACGGCGGGGTTCTTCCCCGCCCCTCATTGAAGCGTGCGCTCCGCCTCGGTGGGGAGGTAGATGACCACGTTACGGCGGGGTTCTTCCCCGCCCCTCATTGAAGCGCACTATTTGCTTGAAACTGCGTTTAACGACCAGTCGTTACGGCGGGGTTCTTCCCCGCCCCTCATTGAAGCCAGGCTGAGATTGAGGCTAGGGACAGACGCATTGAGTTACGGCGGGGTTCTTCCCCGCCCCTCATTGAAGCGGCAGTCGAGAACTCGAACCTCCCCGCCGGCAAACCGTTACGGCGGGGTTCTTCCCCGCCCCTCATTGAAGCCCTAGTGCGTCTGCCGTTACCCGTCGGCGGCTCTGGTTACGGCGGGGTTCTTCCCCGCCCCTCATTGAAGCCGACGTGGAGACCTCCCACCCGAACCCGTCCACGAAGGTTACGGCGGGGTTCTTCCCCGCCCCTCATTGAAGCGGCGACTTGCTCAAACGTGCGGTCAAAGACTTGGTGTTACGGCGGGGTTCTTCCCCGCCCCTCATTGAAGCCGACCCCGTGTGCGAGGAGGCGTTCGTGGACGCCGGTTACGGCGGGGTTCTTCCCCGCCCCTCATTGAAGCTATCCGGTCGCCGTGAGTCGAACCTAGATAGGCCTGGTTACGGCGGGGTTCTTCCCCGCCCCTCATTGAAGCTTCCGCCGGCGGTGAGTGGGTGATCAAACTGGGGCTTGTTACGGCGGGGTTCTTCCCCGCCCCTCATTGAAGCTACGATATCGTAAGCTACTTGACTAAACGCTTCGCTGTTACGGCGGGGTTCTTCCCCGCCCCTCATTGAAGCGTCGTCTCGGGGAGGTCGAACACGCCCTCCACGCCGGTTACGGCGGGGTTCTTCCCCGCCCCTCATTGAAGCGATGAATTTCGCTGCGTTCTGCGGGTGGTCTGCTGCGTTACGGCGGGGTTCTTCCCCGCCCCTCATTGAAGCCGAGGGATGTGCGGACGGGTACTCCTCGTCGTGCGCGTTACGGCGGGGTTCTTCCCCGCCCCTCATTGAAGCAATTTCTTGAAAGACCGCTTCTTCATCCGGCTTGAGGTTACGGCGGGGTTCTTCCCCGCCCCTCATTGAAGCCGGGCGGGCGGCGCATGGTCTCCTGAGTGTTGCGCTGTTACGGCGGGGTTCTTCCCCGCCCCTCATTGAAGCCGGGCGTCGTGGAAAGCATTGAGTATGCTTCCTCCATCGTTACGGCGGGGTTCTTCCCCGCCCCTCATTGAAGCCTTTGCGGAAAGTAGGCGGATGCGTGGAATGCCAAGCGTTACGGCGGGGTTCTTCCCCGCCCCTCATTGAAGCACAACACTAGTTTCCACTCTTGCCAACCCGAATATGTTACGGCGGGGTTCTTCCCCGCCCCTCATTGAAGCAGGAGGCGGCGGGAGACCCTCCATCTCAGCGACGAGTTACGGCGGGGTTCTTCCCCGCCCCTCATTGAAGCTCCCGGGAGCGCACCACCCTCACGAGAGCGGAGGCGTTACGGCGGGGTTCTTCCCCGCCCCTCATTGAAGCGCCCGGATATACACTCGCAGAGCAACACGGCACTCCGTTACGGCGGGGTTCTTCCCCGCCCCTCATTGAAGCCGATTGAGCGCCGCCGCAATATCCTCGTGAGACAACGTTACGGCGGGGTTCTTCCCCGCCCCTCATTGAAGCGCGAGTGCTTCGTGCGCTGTTGTTGCGTAAGAAGTCGTTACGGCGGGGTTCTTCCCCGCCCCTCATTGAAGCTTCTAGTCGGGCAGCCGGGTAGCGGGAAGTCTAGGTTACGGCGGGGTTCTTCCCCGCCCCTCATTGAAGCGAACTCGTTCAGCACGTCGTAAGCAGCGTCTCGGGTGTTACGGCGGGGTTCTTCCCCGCCCCTCATTGAAGCAACAACCATTCTGCAATACGCTTGCAGGTTTCAGAGTTACGGCGGGGTTCTTCCCCGCCCCTCATTGAAGCGTGCCGTCGATCCTCATCTTCAATGAGAGGTTCTTGGTTACGGCGGGGTTCTTCCCCGCCCCTCATTGAAGCCTCGGGGTTGGTGTTGCGGCGGCGGCGCTCTCCCCGGGTTACGGCGGGGTTCTTCCCCGCCCCTCATTGAAGCGACGTCGGGATCACCTCAACGATCACGAAGGCTCAAAGTTACGGCGGGGTTCTTCCCCGCCCCTCATTGAAGCATCTCAGTATCAGCTAGACGCTCACCCCGCTTGAAACGTTACGGCGGGGTTCTTCCCCGCCCCTCATTGAAGCGACGCCGCCGTGAGCAAGCTCTCCGGGGATGGGCTAGTTACGGCGGGGTTCTTCCCCGCCCCTCATTGAAGCAACGCCTCCCCGCCCGTTCCGAGCACCCCCACTACGGTTACGGCGGGGTTCTTCCCCGCCCCTCATTGAAGCTTACCCTTTTTCTTGTGCGCCGCGGCAGGCGGATCGGTTACGGCGGGGTTCTTCCCCGCCCCTCATTGAAGCCCGCTGGTCGGGGCGGGTATCGGTTGACGCCGAATTCGTTACGGCGGGGTTCTTCCCCGCCCCTCATTGAAGGGTGCCGGCGAGGGGCGGAAGAAAGGACAAACTCCTACCCCTGGTTCGGGGACGATGAGGCTGTCCCCTAGCCGGCGTGCCCAGTGTATACAACTGGTTACGGTTCTCTGCTGCTCACTTAGACGTAATGGGCGATCTCGACCTTGCTGAGCCCTGTAGGCGTCGTTGAATGTGCTCTTGTATGAGAACAGGAATGACTTTGCTTTTATGTTCTCGATAGTGAGGGGATCGATTTGGAATCAGGCGCGCACTACTAGGTGCTTTGGTCTCCCAAAGATATTACTATTGGTAATGTTTAGTCAAATTATTTTTTCCCCGAAAAATCCTTTCAGTCTTTTGCAGAAAATGATGCTTATACTTCTTTGTACTTCATAATATTTCGCTTTTATAGAGAATTCCAGAGCATCAATTATCTACAAATCCAGCAGTTTTGCGGAGTTTAACATCTGGATATAGTTTGGTTGGGGAAATCTATTTTTGTGAATTTTTGATTAAATCTTTTATGCAGACTCCTGCATATTAATTTTTTCCATTTGCCTAAGATTCTGCCCCAGAATCGGCTTTTCGGGAAAAAGTTAGGGAATTTCGATGATTTTGAAGATTCGGAGCCTAAATTGGAAGGCAAGTAGGCCTATTGTCGAAGTTTTCTAACTAGTCACTAATTTGGGGATATGAGTGGGATGAAACCCCTACTAACCCTTAGTGGAACGCTGTCGTTCTTCAGCAAGTACTAACCAACTGCTGCTTTCTTAGGAAAGCTTGAAAACAGAAGCCACTCACACTAAAATGCTTATCGAAAGGTCGCTCCGCCCTCCATTGAAGCGGGATGGTAATCTGCTCGCAGAGATGAAATAGGACTAATGGCCAGAGTGATCTGGCCCTCTATTTCACCCTATACGACGCTGACTATATGAACTGTGTCGTTAGGCGGAGCGACCTTAACACTACGTAGACGCAACCCCTACTTAAAGTCAACTCCTCCGGGTTCAGACGCTACTTAAGCCCGGACTTCCACTCTTTAACTAATACAAAAAACGCCTGTAAATCGGCTGTAACTCCTGAACTCTCTCTGAACCAACCATCCAACACTCCCCCATCCCCCTTTCCACCTCAGGTTTCCGACCCCTCCAGGTAGCCGATCACCGTGCCCACTTCAATCAAGTCCTCGCCTGCCTCTACGACTATTTCCGCTAGCACCCCGCCGGCCAGCGACTCCATCTCGATCACGATTTTGTCGGTCTCTATCTCAGCGATCGCCTGACCACGGCTTACGGGATCGCCCACCGAGACCAGCCAGGACTCGATCCTCCCTTCTTTCATGTCGTAGCCCAACTTCGGCATCAGAATCGGCACTCGCATCAGGTTGCCCTCAAATCAACCCGCGGCCATTCTTATCTCGCTGCTGATCCGCTCGACGCTGGGGATCATCTGGTCTTCAAGCGGAGGGCTGTGGGAGATCAACAACTCCGGCATACTCACTGCAACCGGCGGCCTTTCCCACGCAGCGCCCGCAGCGGCTAGATGTGAAATCAGCGAAGACCCCCACCCGCCGTCGTGGTACTGCTCCTCCACCACCACCAGGCGACCGGTCTTAGCGACGCTAGACGCCACTGTCTCCCAGTCCAACGGCCTCAACCACCTGACATCGATCACCTCGACCGACACGCCTTCCGACGCCAAAGCTTCCGCCGAGGCGAGCGCTCGCTGAAGCATCAGCAGCGAAGCCGCCACCGTCACGTCGCCCCCTTCACGAACCACCTGAGCCTTCCCAAGCGGCGGCAAATCCTCGACCCCGCGTCTGACGACCGGGCCTTTGCTCAAATGCAGCGCCTTATGCTCGAACACCACGACTGGATTGTTCTCGGCGATAGCCGTCCGGAGAAGGTCGTAGGCCGACTGGGGAGACCCTGCCACCGCCACCTGCAAGCCCAGGAACTGCATGAACCAAGACTCTCCAGTGCTGGAAGTCTGAGCACCAAAACGGCCGCCCCCGCCACCACTCGCCCGCACAGTCACCGGCACCGAAATCTGCCCGCCCGACATGAACCTCCACCTCGGCAGTTCCATGGCTATGGCGTCGAAAGCCGTGGGCAGGAAGTCGCTGAACATTATCTCCACCACCGGGCGCATGCCGGTGATCGCCATGCCGAACGCAATCCCTACAAAACCGTTCTCCGCAATGGGAGTGTCGAAGACCCGCTCATCGCCGTATTTTTCGTAAAGCCCCACGCTGGTCTTGAAAGGGCCTCCCGCTTTGGCTACGTCTTCCCCCAACAGGACTACAGAATCGTCGGCCGCCATGGCATCCTCCAGCGCAAGCCTGATCGCTTCCCGGTAGGTGATTGTGCTTGACGCTTCCTCTGCGCCCTCCGCTGACGAAGCCGACGCCGCAGCCGCGCCAGCCGCAGCCCCCTGCGCCCCCCGATCTGCAACCGAATCAGTCGGCATACACGTAACCCTCGGCCTGTTCCATGGTGGGCCAGCGCCCCTCGGCAGCCCTGTCGGCGGCGGCGTCCACGTTCTGCTGGGTCACCTCCCAGATCTCCCGAACATCATCCTCGGAAACCACCCCCGCCGACCTCAGGTAATCCCCGAAGATAGAGATCGGATCCCGCTCCTTCCAGGCGTCGAGCTCCCCCTCCGGACGATACGCCCCTGGGTCGGTACGCGAATGGCCTTTGTAACGGTAGGTCTGCGCCTCAAGGAGCGTCGGACCCTCCCCCGCCAGCGCCCTGCTGCGGGCTTCGGCGACCGCTGCGAACACCGCCCTGGCGTCCTGGCCGTCCAGCACTGCGCTTGCCATCCCGTACGCCTGCGCCCTGTCAGCAATGTCGCCGCCCAAGGCGGTGGAGTCTCGATAGGGGGTGTACTCGCCGTACTGGTTGTTTTCGATCACGAACAACACCTGCGAACGCCACAACTGCGCCATGTTCAAGGCCTCGTGGAACGCCCCGATGTTGCATGCGCCGTCCCCGAAGAAAGCCACGGCCACGCGCTCTTCCCCGCGGAGTTTGGCCGACAGACCAGCGCCGGTCGCAACGGGGATTCCCGCCCCGATGATCGCCGGAGAACCCAGCATCCCCAGGGAGAAGTCGGCAATGTAACTCGACCCCCCCATGCCTCCGCAGACGCCGTTCTCCCGACCCATGATCTCAGCAAAAAAAGCCTCTAGGGAGACCCCGCGGCTGAGGGCGTGGTGATGCCCCCGATAGGTGCAAACGATCCAGTCGTCCTCGGTCAGAGCGCCGCACGCACCCACCGACACGGCTTCCTGGCCTTGACAGAGGTGGACGGTTCCCGGCACCAAGCCCTGCATGTAGATCTCCATCACCTTGTCCTCCGACAGGCGAATCTCGATCATCTTCTCCAGCCAGGAGCGCAGGACAGCGGGGGGGAGGCCGTCAGCCGCAAGCATTCCGGCACTCCATTCCCGTACTCCATCGGGTCGCAGCGTCGAGCGAGACGACAACGCGCGAGACGACGCAACAGAAGGTAAAGCTCCGACCTTCAGCCCTGCCACCCAGGACGCCGCTGACAGCCTTGACGCCCCGGACGCCGCCGCCGTCGTCGCTCACACGCCCGAAGCGCTGAATAGACAACACCTTGCGACCGGCCTGCGCCCAATCCTCTGCCGCAGCCTGTTCTGCTACCCTCCGGCTTGCTAGTGGTCGTACTCCTCCATCAACTCCACATAGTTGCCGTCGGGATCCATGCAGAAGCACACGCTCACCGAGCCTTCTGTCAGTTCAAAATTGACCGGGCCGGATATGAACTCCACGCCCTTTCCTTTGAGTTCCTCCACGGCGCCGGGCAGGTCGTCCACCACTAGGGCGAAATGGCACGACCCGACCGAACCCATGGGCGTGATGTGTGTCTGACCCTCCGGCTCGTAGTACTCCAGCAGGTCGATCAGGACATCAGGGCTTTCGGGCGCCAGCAGCCTCGTGGACTGCGCCCTGGCTCCCTTGAGTCCGTTCGCCTCGTCAACCTTGTCACCTTCTAGTTGGTGGTTTTCGGCTAGACGCAAGCCGAGCTTTCCGACATAGAACTCGAGCGACCTTTCGGTGTCGCTGACTGTGACCGCCATGTGATCGAATGTCTTGACCTTCATATGATCTCTCCCGGTTTCGTCTCGCTCCGCATGCTGTATGCGAAGCACCTGTGCTTTCTAAGCTAGGTTAGTCAGTTTTCTCAAACTTGACCAGATTCCTGGACATCGACTCCCCGCAACGCTCCCGAAATCCTCGGACGGAGCGCGCCCAGACTGCGCTCCGAGGTTGACCAGCGAACGCCCCTTAGCGCCCCCGACGCCCCCGCCCCCCGACGCCCCCGCAACGCCCCCCGACGCCTACGAGCACCACCACGAGATCTGTGGGTGCCCCTGCCCCCGTCGCCTACGAGCACCACCACGAGATCTGTGGGTGCCCCTGCCCCCGTCGCCCGTGCCTAGCGCGCCGTCAGCCCGCCGTCTACGAGCACCACCGATCCGGTAGTAAACGACGACTCCTCACTAGCGAGGTGGAGCACCAAGTTCGCCACCTCCGAGGGCTCGGCCAGCCTGCCCAGCGGATGCGCGGCGCGCAGCCAATCCAATTGCTCCGGACTAAGCGCATCGAGCATTGGAGTGTTCATCACCCCCGGGCAGACGGCGTTCACCCGAATCCCTGCGGCGGCGTGATCCAGCGCCATGCAGCGCACCAAGCCAATCACCCCGTGTTTAGAGACGTTGTAGGCGATCTGCCCAGTCTGGCCGATCACGCCGGAAGCCGAAGAGATGCAGACGATCGACCCGCCTCCCCCGCGCTCCATGTGCCCGACTGCGGCACGCGAACACAGGTAGACCCCCTTGAGGTTGACCGACATGACACGATCCCACTCCTGCTCCTCAACTTCCGTCACGGCGCCAGCGCTGGCGACTCCGGCGTTGTTCACCAGAACGTCAACGCCGCCGAAGCATTCCACGGCTGAGTTGATGAGGCGCTCGGCGTCCTCGCTTGAAGAAACGTCGCCTGCCGACGCAACCGCTCTGCCGCCAGCCAAGACGATGCGCCGGGCTGTCTCCTCTGCGCCGGCGGCGTCCACGTCGCCGACCGTCACGCACGCTCCCTCACGGGCGAACAGGTCGGCGACGGCGGCTCCCAGCCCTCGGGCCGCCCCGGTCACTACGGCGCTCTTTCCTGACAGCCTCATTTACTTCCTCCGATTTCTTCTCCGACTTTTCCTCCGATTTCGTAGATCTCCGGGTTGGCCGCAAACTCGGGCCGCCCGCCTTCCAGCACGGCGCGGATGCCCTCACTCATGACTCTGAAAATAGCTTCACGAGACTTGACGGTCTGACCGAGCGCGTGGGGCGACAGCAAAACCTGCGGGTGTTGGAAAAGCGGATGGGAGAGGTCGGGCGGCTCAGGGTCAAAAACGTCTAGGCCGAGACCGGCGAGCGCCCCTGAGGAAAGAGCGGCCAGCAGGGCGTCGCAAGATTCGAGCAGACCGCCGCGGGCAAGGTTCACCAGCACCGCTCCCGGGCCGGCCGACATGAGCAGGTCAGCGGTGATCATCCCCCTGCTTGAAGGCGTCAGGGGGGCGTGAAGCGAGATGAACTCAGAGCGGGCAAAAAGAGCCCTCAAGGTCGTCGGTTCGGCGTCTAGGTCGCTGATATCGCCCGGGGCTACCAGCGGGTCGGCGGCCAGAACCTGCATGCCGAAGGCGCGCCCGAGTTGCACGACGCGGCGACCGATGCGCCCCACCCCGACCACCCCCAGCGTGCTCCCGGCGAGGTCGCCGAGGCTCGCGTCGTTGCGCTCCGACCACCGCCCGGCCCGCACGAGAGCGTCGAGTTCTCTCAGCCGCTTGGTGAGCGCCAAGATCATGGCGAACGCACCCTCTGCGACTGCGTCCACCCCCGCAAACGGCGTGACAATCACGGGAATGCTGCGGCGGGTGGCGACGGCGACGTCCACGTTGTCCACCCCCACGCCGCTGCGCCCTATCACTTTGAGCTGAGGCGCAGAAGCGATCACCTCCCCGCTCAGGCTGGTGTCGCCCCGGACGATGAAACCGACTGCCTCGGGCGCAAGCCTCCGAAGCGTTTCTGCGTCGGTCGCCAACACCACCCGGGCGGCTCCCTCCAGGATGCGGTACGTGCACTCGTGCACCGCCCCGGTGGCGACTACCAGCGCTTCGCCGCCCGAAGATTCCACAGCCACCTCCTGCTTCCCCTGCCCCTGCCCCCTAGGAGAGCATCGGCGCTACTTCGCCGATGAGCCTTTCGATGCTCTCCCGGTCGTAGGGAGCTGGGATTTCAACTATGACCGTCTCAAACCCGACGGATAGGTAGGAAGCGATTCGACCCGCCAACTGCTCGGGGTTGCCCAGCCAAATAGCGGAATCCGGGTCGGGGAAGACAGACCTGTTCCTCATGTCCGGTTCAGTTCGTCCCGCTGCGGGCGTCCACGTCGTCTTGTTGTGGGCAAGCATCCGCCCGAAATCCTCCTCGGCCTGCTTGAGCGTGTCTCGCACGACCAGTTTGGCCTGCACCGACCTCTCGATCTCGGCGTGATCCCGCCCGACCTCCTCGCAGTGAAGGCGCAGCACCTCGTCGTGTTCACGCAGTTCGGCGGGTGTGCCGTAGGCATTCCAGATCTGCGCGTACTTCGCCGCCGTGCGCAGGGTCTTCTTCTTGCCCCTCCCTCCGATGAGCAGCGGAATGTCGCCCCGCACCGGGGGCGGGGAGTGGTGAAGATTCTCGACCGGATAGAAGCCGCCGCCCGAAGTCACCGTCTCGCCGCGCAGCAGAGACTTAATCAGCCCCACGGCTTCGTCTAGGCGGTCGAGTCGTTCACCGAACCCCGATCCGAAATCAATGCCGTGGGCGCGGTGCTCCAACTCGAACCATCCTCCTCCCATGCCGAGTATCGCCCGTCCTCCGCTCACGTGGTCGAGGGTCGCAGCGACCTTGGCCAGCAGAGCGGGCGGTCGGAACGTGTTGGCGGTCACCAGCGTCCCTAGGTGCACCTTCTCGGTGACGCCCGCAAGGGCGGCCAGCGCCGTCCACGAATCCAAAACTGGCTGGTCGGGCTCTCCGTATATGGACAGGAGGTGATCCCAAGTCCAGAGGTGTTCGTAGCCGCAGCGGTCTACCAACTTGGCGGCGGAAAGCATGTCCGACCACTCAACGGCCTGATTCCAGAGGCAGACGCCCAGTTTCAAGCGTCCCACTTCGTCCTCTTTAACTCGGGCGTAAGCAGGACGGGCGCTCGCCCGGGCGGGCGTGCGGCGGGGTGAGCGAACGGCGGGGTAACCCAAACAGGTCGATGGGGGTTTCGCCGCCGTCCTCCGTGCGTGCGCCCGGGCGGGCGGGCGGCGGGGGGACGCTCGCGTACGCCCGGGGGACGCTGCCGAGGACGCCGCCAGAGAAGCCTTTCAACCGACCACCCGCTCAGATACCGCCCACCCGCTCAGATGCGGTAGAAGCGTTCCGCCGTGCCGCCGAACAGAGCCGCCTGCTCGTCGTCGCTGAACTCCGCTGCCACCCGGCGATAAGCGGCGAACATGTCATCAAAACTGCTCTGCAGCCCGTCTACCGGAAAGTTGCTGCCGAACATGCAGCGCTGAACGCCGAACGTCTCTATCGTCTCCAGCGCGATAGGCCGGACGGCTTCGTCGGAACAGCCCCCTTCCATCATCCCGAACCCTGAGAGTTTCACGAACACGTTGGGGAGCGATGCCAGTTGCCTCATCCCCGACCGCCAGACTTCCAGCACTTCGGGACTGCGGATGATAGGCAGCCCTACGTGGTTAAGGACGATTCGAGTCTCGGGAAAAGCAGCCGCTAGGTCGTATCCGTCGGCCAACTGATGCGGCAACACCTGAAGGTCGTAGGAGAACCCCAACTCCCCCAGAATGGCAAAGCCCTTCCGCCACGCCCCGTCGGAAAGCAGATCCCCGCGCTCCACGAAAGTGAAGCGGGGGTTGTCGGCGTCAAAGTTCAGGGTCTGGCGTATGCCCCTGAAGTTGGCGTGAAGGGCGTGCGCTTCCAGGAGTTTCCCGACCGCCGGACTTGACAGGTCGGCGTAGCCCACGATCCCGTGCGGAAAACCGTGTTCGTCGGCCACGCCCTGCAGCCACTCGGTCTCCCCGACGGGATTAGAGGGGTCGAATTCGCACTGGACGTGAACGGACTTCACCAGCCCTGAAGATGCTGCGTCTCGCAGGTAGTCCTCAAGAAGGTAGTTGCGGCAGAGCGCCGAGTAGTCGCCGAGGAAGGTGTCCAGCAGGGGGTCGGCCTCGAGCCACTCGTAGCGATGCTTGTCTATATCCCACAGGTGGTGGTGGCAGTCCACGAAGGCTGGTAGGCGGTCGTCTTCCCCGGACGGACTCCCCCCGGACAGGCGCTCCCCCTCTCCGGACGGACGCTCCCCGGACAGGCGCTCCCCGGAGGGGCGCCCCGTCCGCTCCGAGCGTTCCTCGCCTTTGTCGGCTCTCATGCGAAATCCTTTCTCCAGTCGCGGGTCTCTATGCTCCGCCGCACCCTGTTGAGGAATCCCATGGCGACCGACCCGTCAAACGCCCGGTGATCCCAGGAAAGCCCCAGACTGCCCACCCGTCGAACCTGCACGACGTCCCGCCCGCTGGCGTCGGCGGCAGCCACCGGACGCTTCCTCACTGCGTCGGTTGAGAGTATGGCGACGTTGGGCACGTTGATGATGGGCGCCGAGCGGGACGACCCGAACGCACCCGGGTTGGTGATGGTGAACGTCGAACCGGTTACGTCCTCGCGGGCCAGACGATTCCCCCTGGCCATCTCGGCGAGGCTGTTTATTTTGCTCGCCAACTGCGGAACGCTCAGGCGGTCGGCCTCTCTGACGGTCACCACCAAGAGACCCTCGCCATCAAGATCCACCGCTATGCCCAGGTTGACCTCGCCGTGGATCGTCTGCGTCCCGTTCTCTAAATCAAACGAGCTGTTGACCGACGGAAACTCAGCGAGCGCCTCCGCCACAGCCGAAGCGACGAACGGCAGGTACGTGAGTGAGCCGCAGCCCCTCTGCGCGAACGCCTCCCGCTGTTCGCGCCTGACGGCGTCGAGTGCTTCGTAGTCGGCGTCCACCGCACCCCAGACGTGAGGGGCGGTTTGTTTTGCCTGCAGGAGTTTCTCTGCGATGCGCCGACGAAGCCGAGAAATCTGGACGACCCGGCCGCCTCGGTCGTTCACGACTGCGGAGACTCCCGCGGAGTTCCCCGCCGCCTCAGATGCATCCACCGCTCCGGCCTCGCCATCCGCTCCCCCGCGCCGTCCCCCGCTCGCCATCCGCTCCCCGCTCGCCATCCGCCGCCTCCATCGCCATCCAGCCGCCGCCGTCGGCGCTCAAACCGACAGGGGAAGGCGCGCCAAACCCCGCTCCGTAGAGATGTAAAGACGCTCAGCCTCCCCCGCCAACTCGTAGTCGGGGATGCGTCTGAAAATCTCCTCAAAGGCCACGCGACCCTCCAAGCGGGCCAGGGGCGCCCCGACGCATCGGTGCACCCCGTCTCCGAAAGCGAGAAGCCGCTGCGGCTTCCGAAAGACGTCCAGTTCGTCGGGGTTCTCCCACTCCCGGGGGTCCCGCTGCGCAGCGCCGATCAACAGCATCACCCGTGCGCCCGCCGGGACCGCCTCCCCGTGCAGCTCCACCTCCTTGGTGGTAACCCGCGACGACCACTGAACCGGAGATTCGTACCGGAGCATCTCCTCCACGGCGTTCTCAATTGCCTCCGGGTCGGGGCGGGCTGCCAGACGCTCCCTCTGCTCGGGATGCTTAGCCAGACAATAAAGCCCGTTGGAGATCAAGGCGCTGGTGGTCGTGTTGCCCGCCAGGTAGACGATGAGACACATTCCAAATATCTCCTCGTCAGGCAGCGCCTCCCCGTCGATTGTCCCATTCGCCAGAGAAGATACGACGTCGTCACGGGGCGACAGCCGCCGCTCCTCCACCAACCGGGCGAAGTAGGCGCGCAACTCCTCCCCCGCCGCCGTTGCTTCGGCGACGAATTCGTCGCTGCCGGAAAGAACCAGCAGCATCTCGTGCGCCATCTTCCGCATCGCCGACTCGTCTTCCGCGGGTATGCCCATCAGTCGGCATATGGTCAGCACCGGAAGCCGCTGAGAGAAGCCGCCCGCAAAGTCGCCGCCGCCGTCGGCGATGAGACCCGACAAGAGTTCAGAGGTGAATTCACGCACCATCGGTTCGTAGCTGCGAACGTTGGAAAGGGTGAAGTGGTGGCCGATCAGGCGCCGCAGTTGGTCGTGGCGCGGGGGGTCCATGTTGAGTATCTCGGGGCCTATGATTTCAGTGAAACCCGGCTCTAGGTTGACCCCTTGGGCGCTGGAGAAGGTGCGCCAGTCCTTGAATGCGCTCCTGACGTCGTCGTAGCGGGACAGCGCCCAGAAACCCATCTCGGGGTTGCGATAGACGGGATGATCCGACAGCAACCGCCTGTAGTAGGGATAGGGATCGTCCTGAGTCTGCTGCGACAGGGGGTCGTAGTTCACGGGAGTTGCTGAGGAATTGCCGTCCATACGACCACCGTAACGCATGAAACGACCTCACCAAGCCCGATTTCATCTCATCAAGCCCGCCTCCAAGCCACCAAGCCCTCTTTTATCTCGTAAGGTAAGGGGAAGGTCGACAACATGACGACCTACAAACGCCGGGTCGCTTGCTTGCCAGCATGCGTCCGGCACACGCACTACAAGTAAGGGGAAACCGATGTTTAAATCAATGACAACGAAGAGCGGACGCGGCGGGCTGCGCATTTGCGCCGCCGTCTTCGCTTTGACGCTCCTCGCAGCAGCCTGCGGGAACGGCGACGGGGGTGAGACAACCTCCCCGCCACCGGCTCCTGCCCCCTCCGGGGAGAGCGGCACCACCTCCGCAAGCCCGCCACCGGCGCCCGAACCCCCCGGGGAGAGCGGCACCACCTCGGCAAGCCCGCCACCGGCGCCCGAACCCACTACTCCAGAAGACGAAGACGAGGTCACGTTGACTCAGACAGAGGGCGAGATGATCGACATCTGGGTAGTCGGCTCAGTGTTGAACAATCCCTTCTGGGACCTGATCCAGAACGGAGCGATAGCGGCAGGCGAATCCCTAGCGGACGCGAACGTCAACTACATAGCGCCTGAGGATTTCAGCCTCGCCAACGTGAACTCGTTCATCGAGACCGCCGTGGCGGCTAACCCAGACGCCATTCTCGTCGACTACCGGACGGCGGAGTACGAGGATGCAGTCAAGCGCGCCCTCGACCAAGGAACCGAGGTGCAGTTCTACAACAACTACGTAGGCGGCGAATCCTCCGACGCGAGAATTCGCAGGCTCTCGCAGACGGCGGTGGGTCTCGACAAGGCAGCCGCCGCAGCGCGCAGCGCCAGGCTCTACACCGACTACGTGAGCCCGGGCGACAAACTCGTGCTGTTCAACTCGTTGCCGGACTCGCCCGAGCACCTGGAGATTCAGAACGCCTACATCAAGGTCTTCACCGATGCAGGCTGGAGCGAGAACGACCTGGAAGTAGTGCCCTTGCCGGGCCTCGACCCTGCCCCCAACGTGGAGGTGATCAGGACGTACCTAGTCACCAATCCGGACACGGACGGCATCGTGACCTGGGACACCACCTCCGGCACGCCCGCCGCTTTGGTAAAGGCCGACATGGGATCCGACATCCCGCTGGTCATGTGGAACCTAGACACGACCGTGCTTGAGGGAGTCAAGGACGGCAACATCCAGCTCAGCCTCACGCAGCAGCCCTTCCTCCAGACCTACTACGGAGTGATAAGTGCCTACATCAAGGTCAAGTTCGGCTTCATAGACCCGCCTGTCATTGACCCCGGCACCCTCATCATCACCTCTGAGAACGTCGACGAGGTAGAAGCCCTGTTCAACGCTGGCTACGCCGGCTAGTCCTAATAGTTGCTCGGGGGGGTGCGTCTCAGCAACGGGCGCACCCCCCCCCGAGCCAACCCTCCAGATCCTCCCATTACTCCGCATCAAGCTGGAGAACGGCACGCTAGATGAATCCTGACGCAGATTCCGCTCCCGAAGCCGCGCGCCGAACGACTCCGGACATCCGGCGCCTAGGCAGATGGCTTCTTGCCCACCAGGAGTTGGCCCCTCTCATCGCCATCGTCATGCTTTTCCTCGTGTTCGAATTCCGTTCGGGGGGAATCGGCTTCTTCACATCCTTCGGCCTGATGGGTTCGGTGGCGGCTCTCACTTCTTCAGTGGGATTGGTGGCGCTGGGGATAACAGCCCTGATGATTTCGGGCGAATTCGATCTCTCAGTGTCCGGCACGTTCGCTCTGGGGCCGGCGGTAATGGGATGGCTTCTGCGCGAGTGGGAGTGGAACATCATCCTGTGCGTCTTCGCGGGTCTGCTCATCGTGTCGATGATCGGCCTCATCAACGGGGTCATCACCACCTTCGTCGGCGTCCCTTCCTTCATCGTCACCCTCGGCACCCTCTTCGCCGTGACTAGTTGGAACCGGATCATCTTGGGGGGCTTCCCCGTGACGCTCACCAAGGAACAAAAGGCGGGCACGACCATTGACGTTCTAGGAGCAGACATACCCAACATCCCGGTCGCCGCTCCGTTCGTCTGGATGCTGGGTTTCGGGATAGTCCTAACCGTGGTGATGCGGCGCACCCAGTACGGAAACTGGACGTACGCCGCGGGCAGCCTGGGCGGAGGAGTGGCGCGCGCCATGGGGGTGCCGGTGCGGCGTGTAAAGCTCATCAACTTCGTCTTGGCGGCGCTCCTAGCGGGGCTAGCTGGGATCTTGCAGTTTGCTGACTTTGGCTCCTCCAGCGTCGCCTCAGGAGACGACATGAACCTGACGGCCATCGTGGCGGTCGTCATAGGCGGAACGTCACTCTTCGGCGCAAAGGGCACCGTCATCGGCTCAATACTGGGGGCGTTGATCCTCGGAACCCTGAAGATCGGCCTGGTGGTCGTGAAGGTGCCGCCCGAGTACTACCTCGGGCTCGTCGGCGTGCTGCTGATCTTCTCCGCAGGTCTGAACGCCCGCGTTGAGATCATCCGACGCGGCGGCATCAAGAGCACGCTCTTCGGATGAACCGCCGAAAGCAAGGGGGGGCACAAGAGCCCCCGACTCCTGCGCCTCAGCCCGGGGGTCGGGCGACAAGCTCAAACAGGCAACCAGCTAACGCTCCGGTCGTGGAACTCAAGGACATCTCCTGCCGCTTCGGCAAGAACTACGCCGTCCGCGACGCCAGCCTCTCCATCCACCCGGGCGAGGTAGTGGGATTGGTGGGCGACAACGGGGCGGGGAAGTCCACAATCGTAAAGATCATCAGCGGCTACATCGCCCCTACCTCGGGCAGCATAGAAGTAATGGGCAAGCCCGTGCGTTTCGCCTCGCCCCGGCAGGCCAGGTCGTCGGGCATTGAGACGGTCTACCAAGACCTCGCAATCGTGAACGAAATGAGCCTTTGGCGCAACTTCTTCTTGGGACAGGAACTTTGTCGGCGTGTCCTGGGCATCCGTTTCCTGCGCACCAGGGAGATGGTGAAGATATGCAACCAGCACCTCAGCGAAATCGGCCTCACTTCAGTCAAGTCGTCCCGTCAGACGGCTGCGACGCTGTCAGGCGGGGAGCGTCAGTCCCTCGCCATAAGCCGGGCCATTCACTTCGAATCGAAACTTCTGCTGCTCGACGAACCGCTGGCCGCCCTCTCCGTTCGGGAGACCCGAAGGGTCTTGGGAGCCATCGAAGCGGTCAAGAAAAAGAACCTCGGGGTCTTGTACATAGACCACAACATGGAACACGTCCTCCCTGCAGCCGACCGCATCGCGATCATGCACAGGGGCAGCATCAGCCGCATAGTCCACAAAGGCGATCTCTCCGTCTCCGAACTAACCGACGCCGTAGCCGAGTCGGGAACTGAGGCGCACGATGCGGCGGACGAGGCGGACGAGGCGGACAATGAGACGATTTGATGGCAAAGCAGCCCTGGTCACGGGGGCGGCGAGGGGTCTCGGGGAAGCTGCAGCCAGACGTTTCGCCGCAGAAGGCGCTCGTGTGCTCGTGGTCGACCTCGACGGCGACGGGGCGGAGGCGGTCGCCTCTTCAATACGAGACGACGGAGGGCGCGCTTCGGCGTTCGCGGCGGACGTCAGCAGCGCTGAGGAGGTTTCGGCGATAGTCGAGGCGGCCGTGGACGCCTTCGGATCGCTGGACGTCCTAGTCAACAACGCCGCCGTTTTCGGCGCTGGGGTGAACTTCTTGGACATCCCCGAACACGAGTGGGACAAGACGATGAAGGTGAACCTAAAGGCACCCTTCCTCTGCACCCAGGCGGCCGTGCGTCAAATGCGCCAGCAGGAGAGCGGGGGAAGCATCGTGTTCGTGTCGTCGGTCTCGGGGGTTCTGGCGAATGAACACCAAGCCGACTACAACGCCTCCAAGCACGGGGTGATCGGGCTGGCTCGCTGTGTCGCCCTCGACTGCCGCAACTGGGGAATCCGCTCTAACGCGGTGTGCCCTACCGGAATGCTGGGCACTCAAATGATGGACAAGACAGATCCAGTGAACGTCGCTCCGTACGCCGCCGCCACCGCTTTCGCCCGGCTAGCCGAAGTTGAGGAAGTGGTCAACGCCATAGCCTTCCTGGCCAGCGAAGAGGCCTCTTTCATCACGGGAGCGGTGTTGATGGTAGACGGAGGTGCAACCGCTTGGCAGCCCTCGGGAAGGCAGCTCCAAGAGGGGATGGCCGCCTACATCAAGAACTACGGCGACGGGAGCCGAGAGGCAGGTTAGCGGTCGGCGCTAGCGGGCGGGACTAGCGGGCGGGACTTTGGGCAGGGCTCGAGTCTGACGACCCGTAGCGCACAGATCGAAGAGAAGATCCGCCGCCAAAGCCGCAAACGGCAACTGCTGGGTCTGATTGATCAAGATCGCCAGGCTCGAGGCACGACCCTGCTGCCCTGATTGATCCTCGCCCCCTTGAGATCGCTGGGTCTGATTCGAGGCAGGCTGCGCGTCGGTCGCCCCGTGACGTGAAGATCCGGCAGGAACTTCGTTGCGAAGGCCGTGAACGGAAGCTGCGTGTCTGGCTTGACGAGAATAGTTGAGCGGGGAAGAGCCCCCCCCCCCCCCCTAATTCCGTTTTGGAATCGTGCGCGTTTGCTGCCCGGCCGCCAGCGAATGCAGATCCGGCAACAGACCGCTCACCAGAACCCCGAAAGTCGCCATGTTCGACGGACCCGTCAACAGAATCCCCACCTTGGGAAGGCCCGACTGGCCTGCTGCGTCCCGACCGCGCAAAGGTCTCCGATGCACCGCGTCGCGAGGACTCCGAAGAGCGCCTTGTTTGAGGGCGTCGTAGCGAGTATTGCCCCCCCCCCCCCCCTCAATTCAGATTCGCTCTCGCGCGGAAACATCGCCGAAACCGTGCTAACCGCCGACAGAATTCTGTCGTCTTCATACAGCCAGAGTTTTGTAAAGGGACGATACAAAACCTCACGAATACGCCAAGGTTCAAACTCAACCCTTTTCTTCTGCTTCAAGCTTGTTTTAAGAGTACCAGTCCACTTGATTACGTCCAGGCGGCTGTTAGTAGTAACATCACTAAAGACTCCAGAATCTTCCTCTAGATCATAAAGAGCCTCATTATAAGCATCAATAAGCTTACGCATCTTTTCTTCAAGCACGCCGCGGTTAAAAGAGTACACATAAGTATCGCAATTTGTCTTCACACCAGATGCATGACTAGCAAATGCCACACTCGAATTTGTCTTTCTAGTATCACAAATCCCCATCAACTTCTCATAAGAACCGTCGCTGAGATTCACCCAATCATGCCTAGGAGTAACAGGTATCTCACTCAACTCAGGGCTAGTAATATCTCCTAAGTCTTTGAGCCACGCAAACTTCTCATCTAAGCTCTTTCGATCTGGCACCTCAACGTAGCGCAAAGTAGCCGGTTTAGAAAGATCCTTATCAGGGTTTCGCACGAGAAACGTTATCTGTACCCCGTTGCGGGAACCCCCGCCAAAAATCTTGTCACCTTCTTTACGAAACTCCTCTCCACTCTTATAAGCATTCCCGCGTAAATTCACAACATAAATATCACTAAACTCATCACGCAACATCGCCCGCGCCCCAGCCAACGAAGTACCATCCGTTAAAGAATTCGGGTGAACAAAACCTATAACGGCAGGATGATCACCCCTCTCCCCGTCTGGCAACACCCTATCCGTCGCCCACCGCAAAGCTTTAACATACAAATTCCCCGAAGCATTACCACCCCGAGACTTACCAGTCACCTCCTTATGCCTCAAACCATAAGTCTCATCCACCCTGACACCAATATCGTCATAGACAATATTGGGATTATCATCACCCGCAGACTTCTGCCCCGACGACCAAGGCGGATTACCGAGAATGACCTCAACCGGAATCTTGTCTTGCTCTGCTCGGCTTTTTATGTTCTCATCCAGATAGGGGAAACCTGTCAACTTATCCTGAATTGCACCATGACGATCCCGGAATGTGCCATGAAAAGTATCGGTTAGAACCACTCCTTTAAATATCGAGTATCCCACATTTCCATTGCTCAGTTCCTCGTCTCTAGCATGTTTGGCTTCTTCGATCTTCAAAGCCGCAATGTAGTACGCCAATAACACAAGTTCGTTAGCATGCAACTCCTCTAAATATTTGCGGTCTAAGTCTTCATCCCTGATGATGTACTCACCATTTTCATCATGCATCTCAAGCAACCTTGCCAAAAAGGTTCCGGTACCAGCAAAAGGATCGATCACATTGACGTTCTTACTGCTTATGCTTCTTCCGAACTCCTTTTGGCAAATAGCAGCCGCCGAACGAACCATAAAGTCGGCGAGTTCCACGGGGGTGTAGACGATCCCCAACTTCTTCACCGTGTCTGCCATAGCTACTTTAAAAAATTGCTCATAAATGCTGCGCAGGAAGTCGAGCTTCTCAGAACTAGAGACCGCCCCCTCAAAAGCTTCACTCATACCCTTGTAAGCGCGAGTCAGAGGCCTGACCTCGCCTTCAAAACTAATGCCCCTTTTCTTAAATTCGACCAGCAGTTGTTCAATGTCTTTGCTCACGGGATTGTGCTTAGAGAACTTGTTCCGCCCTAACATCGCATCAAACACGGGAATGGTCACGATGTGCTGGGCGATCATCTGCTGAGCCTCCCCAAGAGCCACTTCTCTCCTGACTGAAACCTTTATGCCCTCTACAAAGTTCTTGAAAGCTGCCTCAAACTTCCCACCCTGACAGGTCAGTTGCTCAATCCGGCTCTGTATCCGCCGGCAGACATCCGCCGCCCGCTTACCCCAAGTGGGGTACATTTTGCGATCCCCGCACTTCTCCACGACCATGGAAGCAATCTCATTGCTAAGCGCCAGCTGCAACTGATAAGCATTTGGCACATAGACGTCTTCAGAGTGATCATCCGACTGACCGAGTCTGGACGGCCTCACATCCAACGGGGCGTTCTTCTTCCAGGCGGCCTCGAGATTGACGTAATAGTTGAGCCTCTCGTCGTGGGAACGGAGAGCGTTAACCACCCGCCAGATCACCTTCCAGTCGCTGGCCTCAAGCATCTTTTTAGGATCGCCGTATTCAGGCACCACCACAGGAATCACGATGTAACCCCTCTCCTTGCCTGGGCTTTTCCGCATCACCCTGCCGACCTGCTGCGTAATGTCAATAGGACTACTTCGAGGATCCAAAAACAACACGGCGTCTAAGGAAGGAACGTTCACGCCTTCCGACAGAACTCGAGCGTTGCTGACCACTTGACAGACTTGAGAGTCCGCTTCGCACCCGTCGGCTGACTTTTCAAGGCTGCGGAGATATTTAACTCGCTCAGACGCTGGCGTACTTCCGTCTACGTGCTCCACGTTCAGATCCAGGAAACACTTCGAATCTTCTTCGTCCTTATTGATCACTTCAATAACTTGCCGCCAAGTGTCCGCTACCCATTTGCTGGTTTTCACCCGGTTTGTAAAGGCGATGGCAGACCTCGCCGGAGCACCACCCTCGGGCGAAATCTGCCCTGGAAGCCGACCAGGAGACACGCCAGTAGTTTCCGGCGATGCCAGAGCGTCCCAGCAGCCAGCGAGTTTCACGGCTTCGTCCACGAAAACCTTGCCGTTTTCCCCGACGATCCGTTCGTGCGAATCACCCACTTCCGTGTAATACGCTTCGGCGCTTATAACGATTACCAAGATCTCGTAGTCGGACAAGTGACCCCCGTCTATGGCGTCGCCGAACGACATCCGGTAAAGCTCCTTGCCGTAGACGTTCTCGTCGTTCATGTCGTAGCAGTCGGGGTCTTCGTTCTCGCCTAACTCAGCGAGTTTTTGCTTCGCCCGCTCGGTGAAAACCCGCGGCGTGGCGGTCATATAAAGGCGCTTTGCCGCAGGAATGTGATCGTCGTAATGGACGATCTGGTAGTAAGACCTTTCACTAGCGGACGCCCCTACTCCGGTGGTTCGATGCGCTTCATCGCAGATAATCAGATCGAAGACGGCGTTCGTCCCGTCTGTGGCGCTCTCGATCTGCGGCGATGAGTGATACGTGCTAAACACCACCTGCATCACACCCGGCGCCAACGGGGTTGTTAGTTGTTCTCGTATCTTCTCGGGGTCGGTCGTGACTGGAATGGCCAGTTCGCTCAGATCTCCGGCCAGATCCAGCCTCTCCGACGCCTTCTTACCCGCAGTCGGATCCGAACATACCCCCAAATACTCCAGGGGTATGCTGCGCTGTGCCGACCACTCCCGCATCGTCTGCCCCACCAAAGCTATAGAAGGCACCAGATATAAGACCCTCCCCCCTTCGCCTGCCATCCGCTCAGCTATCCGCAGCGCCAAGAAAGATTTCCCCGTCCCGCAAGGCAGGATCAACTGCCCTCGCTCGGCGACAGAAAGCCCCTCTACCACCGCCTCCAGAGCCTCTCGCTGGAAATCGTGAAGTTCATATTTCTCAGGCGGAGGAATCTCAAAAGACTCAGGGCTGTCAACGTAAACCCTCCAGTCCCCCACCCAGTCGTCCATCTCCGCTGTGTGGAGAACCTGACAGCGAGGAACGGCCTTGCGTATCTTCTCCACGCCTTTCCGAGAAATAGACGAAGACGTAACAATCAGAGAAGAATCGAAAGGCCTCCCGACCGCAGCCAGGAACGAATCCACCTCACTAGTGGAAACAGAACCGCCCCTCCCTCTGTACTTGCACTGGATAGCACAAAGCCCGCCCCCATAGGCGTATGTCTGCTGAGCTACAAGGTCGATCCCGTAGTCGGGGCCGTAACCGAACCGCTCACGATCCGGCCACTCATTCCACAGCCAGATGTCCTTGAAACGCTCCCTGCCGTACGCCCCGGAATGCTTACGAAAGACCTGCTGGACGAAGTGCTCAAACCGACGACCCCGAAGCGCAGTACCGGGGGCGTCAAAACCAAGCGAATTGAGGGTCGCCTCAAGGTGCGGCAAAGCTTAACCCCCCCCCCCCCCCCCGCAGTTCTCTAAGCCGCATCACGGCGCTCTTGCTCCGGCTAACTCTGGTCGGTTAAAGAGGGCGGCAACTGGCGGATTATGCGGGCGCTTTCTGCGCCCAAGTAGGCCAGTCTCCGCAAATGGCGAATCAGTTCAAAGGGCTCATTCTCCCAGCGGTGCCAGCCGTTGGGATCGTCCACGATGCCCGAGGCTTTATCCACCTTACGGCGCAGGCTGTCGACCGCCCACTCAAGAGGCGAACGACCCGACACCGTGTACTCGTGAGCCTCCAAGGGAATAGAGGTCAACTTGCACCGGTTGTTAACCTCCAAAGTAGTGCGGTCATCCCGCTTGCCCGTCTCGGAGTTCCTGCCCCAGCGCATCCTGTCGCCAATCCGGTAGACCTCCCCGTCGCTCTCGCCCTCGTCAAACTCAACGTCGACTTCGCAGATCACATCGGGATGCTCGGGGACGACCTCGTAATCAACATGCAAGGCCATGAGTTCACGGCCCGCCTCCTGGAACGCCTTGAAATCATCCGCCAGAGGCACACGAGGCAGACTGCGCTGCAAATCAGGCGCATACTTCTCACGCCAGTCCGGCGCGTGCATCACCCCATAGAGATACTCCCAAATGTCATCCTTGGTGACATCTGAGCCATAGCGCTCTTGGAACTGCTGTAGGCACCAGTCCGTGATGTTGTCGCCGTCGGCGCCGCTGCCAGCAGACACCGCAGCAGATGATGCGGGGAAAAGGGTCATGGGATTGACTTGTAAGCCTAACGGGGGACTCCCCGGCAGTACACCATTAAGGCTGACTTGCCGTCGGGATCAGCAGAGATGGATTTCTAGGTCAGGGTTGTCCTCGTGCCAGTGCCGCTTGCGCGGCCTGTAGGGCTGTTTGTAGTCGTCAGCTTCCTTTGCCCTGAGCCTCTGCTCCCTGTGTCGGTCACGCAGGACTGCCATACGGGTCTCATAATCAAGGCTGTCAGCTTCTTTTTTGGCTCGCAGGGCAGCTAGGTACTCTTCGCTCTGAGCCCGCTGCATCTGAGCCAGAGCCATCAGTTGCTGTGCGTTCATCTGAGTATCACCAAGTCCTCGCTCATATCGTACCGCCAAGCTTGTACACAAAGCCCGGTGAGGCAGCCAGCACTGAATTTCGTGCCCGGCGGATGCCTAGGCTTGAGATCGTCGCCGGGGGACGACCCTCCCGGCGGGATCTATCACATGCAAGTCAGGCATCAGGCTGGTAGCAAGGACGGCCGGACGCACTCGGTTCGACGGAGTAGTCACGACGATCCCCGCCTGGGCGGGGCTTTGGACAGGGCTCGAGTCTGACGACCCGTGGCGCACAGATCGAAGAGGAGATCCGCCGCCAGAGTCGCGAACGGCAACTGCTGGGTCTGATTGATCAGGATCACCGGGCTCAGGGAATGACCCTGTTGGCCGGATTGATCCCCGCCCCCTTGAGGTCGCTGGATCTGACTCGGGGTAGGTTGCGAGTCGGCCGCCCCGTGACGTGAAGGTCGGGGAGGAGTTTCGTCGCGAAGACTGCGAACGGGAGCTGCGTGTCTCGCATGATGAGGATGGTTGAGCGGGGAGACCCCCCCCCCCCCTAATTCCGTTTTGGAATCGTGCGCGTCTGCTGCCCGGCCGCCAGCGAGTGCAGATCCGGCAACAGACCGCTCACCAGAACCCCGAAAGTCGCCATGTTCGACGGGCCCGTCAGGAGGATCGCCACCTGGGGAACGCCCGACTGGCCTGCTGCGTCCCGACCGCAGAAAGATCTCCGATACATCGCGTCGCGAGAATTCCGAAGACCGCCTTGTTGGAGTGCGTCGCAGCGAGTATTGCCCCCCCCCCCCCCCTCATTTGAACTTGGGAATCACCCTCGTCTGCTGCGACCCCTTGATCGCCGCTAGATCCGTCAACAAACTCGTTGCCAGCGCCTGGAAGAGCATGTTGTTCCCGCTGCTCGACAGGATCGCAATCCGACGACATGCCCGCGAATACACCCCCCCCCCCCCCCTCAATTCAGATTCGTCCTCTCGCGGGAACATCGCCGAGACCGTCCTAACCGACGCCAAAATTCTGTCGTCTTCATACAGCCAGAGTTTTGTAAAGGGACGATACAAAACCTCACGGATACGCCACGGTTCAAACTCAATCCTCTCTCCCCGCTTCAGACTGTTCTTTAAATTGGCTGTCCACTTGATGGCATACGAAGAACTATTCCGAATCACTTCTTGTATATCCATGGAATTAGAAGGGCTCTCCAGAATGTCAAGTACTTCTTTGTAAGCACCAATGAGATCCATTATTTTTCGTTCAAGCGCTCCGCGGTTGAACGAGTACACATAAGTATCACAGCTTGTATTCACCCCTAGAGCATGACTCCTAAAGGCAACTTCCTCTTCTTTCTTGTCCGTGTCACAAACTGGCAGCAAACTCTCATAAGAACCGTCGCTAAGATTCACCCAGTCATGCCTAGGAGTAACAGATGTCTCCTCATCATGTCTAAGAGTAATAGGCACCTCCTCTAACTCGGAGCTAGTAATATCCTCTAGATTGTTTAGCCATTCGAACTTTTGCTTCAAAGTCATTCGATCAGGCACCTGTGCATAATGCAAGGTAGCGGGCTTAGAAAGATCCTTTTTAGGATTACGAACAAGAAACGTTATTTGCACCCCGTTTCTTGAACCTCCTCCAAAAACCGTGTCACCCTCTTTACGACGCTCCTCGCCGCTCCTGTAAGCATTCCCACGTAAATTGACAACATATATATCACTGAATTCCTCCCGCATCATCGCTCTTACACCTACTAGAGACGGTCCATCAGTAAGCGAGTTGGGGTGAACGAATCCTATCACTGCGTTATGCTGTCGTTTTTCCTCAGCAAAAGAAATACGATCTGTTGCCCAACGGAAGGCTTTCACATATAAATTACCGTAAGCTTTCGCTCCAGCAGACTTTCCGGTTACCTCTCTTTGTTTTACCCCATAAGTCAACTGGATTCTTTTAGCAACATCATCATATTCAATATTAGGGTTATTATCATCAGCCTTTTTCATCCCAGCTGACCATGGCGGATTGCCGATAATAATCTCTATAGGAATTTTGTCCTGCTCTTCTCGGTTAATGATGTTCTCATCCAAAAAGCCGGGTAATTGACGTTCGGCAGGAGAACCATGCAGCGTATCTGTCCAAACTATTTTCTCGAAAGGAGTATATTCCACATTTCCATTGTTCCGCTTTTCATCTCTAGCATGTTTAGATTCTTCGATCTTCAGAGCAGCAATATAGTAAGCCAATAATTCAAGCTCGTTGGCGTGCAGCTCGTCTAGATACTTGCGATCCAAGTCTTCATCTCTGATGATGTACTCACCATTTTTATCATGCATCTCAAGAAGTCTTGCCAAAAAGGTTCCGGTGCCGGCAAAAGGATCGATCACGTTGACGTTCTTACTGCTTATGCTCCTCCCGAACTCCTTTTCGCAAATAGCGACCGCCGAACGAACCATAAAATCTACGATCTGTATAGGGGTGTAGACGATCCCCAACTTCTTCACCGTATCTGCCATAGCCACTTTGAAAAATTCCTCATAAATACTACGCAAGAAGTCGAGTTTCTCAGAACTAGAGACCGCTCCCTCAAAAGCCTCGCTCATGCCTTTGTATGCGCGAGTCAGGGGACTGACATCGCCTTCAAAACTAATACCCCTTTTGTTGAACTCGTCTAACAATTGTTCAATGTCTTTACTCACTGGATTGTGCTGTGAGAACTTGTTCCGCCCTAACATCGCATCGAACACCGGAATGGTCACTATGTGCTGGGAGATCATCTGCTGAGCTTCCTCAAGAGTCACCTCTCTCCTGACGGAAGCCTTTATGCCCTTTACAAACTGCTTGAAGGCCGCCTGAAACTCCCCATCCTGACAAGTCAGTTGCTCAATTCGGCTCTGTATCCGCCGGCAAACATCCGCCGCCCGCTTACCCCAGGTCGGGTAGACGTTTCGATCCCCGCACTTCTCCACGACCATGGAAGCAATCTCGTTGCTAAGCGCCAACTCAAGCTGAAACATCCGGTGCTTGTGGGCATCCTCTGATTCCTTCTCTTTCTTCCCCAATCTGGACGTCTTGAACCGCATGGGGGCGTTCTTCCAGGCGCTCTCAAGATTGACGTGATAGTTGAGCCTTTCGTCGTGGGAACGGAGGGCTTTCACTACCCGCCAAACCACATCCCAGCCGCTGGCCTCAATCAGTTTCTTGGGGTCGTCACCTTCAGGAACGACCACCGGAATCACTATGTAGCCCTTCTCTTTACCAGGAGCTTTCCGCATCACCCTGCCGACCTGCTGCGTGATATCAATAGGACTGCTGCGTGGATCCAGGAACAGAACAGCGTCTAAGGAAGGAACGTTCACGCCTTCGGACAGAACTCGAGCGTTGCTAAGGATCTGGCATGTATGAGCGCCCCGACCGTTGCCCTCTTCCCTGTTCTCGGACGTTTCGAGCCTGCGCAGGTTCTTGAGGCGCTCGGAGGCGGGAGTGTTTCCATCAACATGCCATACCTCTAAATCAAGGAACTGTCCTTGGTGGTTGTCCTCGGAGATCGCATCGGCGATCTTGCGCCAGTTTTTTGCCACCCACTTGCTGGTATCAACCCAATTGGTGAAAGCAATCGCCGATTTGGCTGGCAAACCGCCGTCCACTCGCACCTCTCCTGGGAGTTGTCCGGGGGACACTCCGGTACTTTCCGGCGAAGCCAAAGCGTCCCAGCAACCCGCCAGTCGCACGGCGTCATCAATGGTGACCTCTTTGTCAGATCCGACGATCAGGTCGTGAGCTGGACCAATTGACTGCAAATATGCTTGGTGGCTCACAGATATCGCCAAAATCTCGTAGTCGGACAAATAATCCCTTTCCACGGCGTCGCCGAAGGACATCCGATAAAGCTCCTTGCCGTAGACGCTCTCGTCGTTCATGTCGTAGCAGTCGGGGTCTTCGTTCTCGGCTAACTCGGCGAGTCTCTGTTTCGCCCGTTCGGTAAAAACCCTCGGCGTGGCGGTCATGTAAAGGCGCTTTTCCGCGGGAATGTGGTCGTCGTGATGGACGATCTGGTAGTAAGACCTTTCACTGGCAGACGCCCCTACTCCGGTGGTTCGATGCGCTTCATCGCAGATAATCAGATCGAAGGCGGCGTTCGTCCCGGCGGCTGCGCTCTCAATCTTCGGCGATGAGTGGTACGTGCTGAATACCACCTGCATCACCCCCGGTGGCAATGGGTTTGTTAGTTGTTCCCGTATCTTCTCGGGGTCGGTCGTGACCGGAATGGCCAGTTCAGTCAAGTCTCCGGCCAGATCCACCCGCTCCGACGCCTTCTTGCCCGCAGTCGGATCCGAACATACCCCCAGATACTCCAGGGGTATGCTGCGCTGCGCCGACCACTCCCGCATCGTCTGTCCTACTAGGGCAATAGAAGGCACCAAGTACAAAACCCTCCCCCCTTCGCCCGCTATCCGCTCGGCTATACGAAGCGCCAAGAAAGACTTCCCCGTCCCACAAGGCAGAATCAACTGCCCCCGGTCGGCGACAGAAAGCCCGTCCACCACCGCCTCCAGAGCCTCGCTCTGGAAATCGTAAAGCTCATATTTCTCAGGCGGAGGAATCTCAAAAGACTCAGGGCTATCAATATAAACCCTCCAGTCCTCCACCCAGTCGTCCATCTCCGCCGTGTAAAGAACCTGGCAGCGAACGGCCTTGCGCATCTTCTCCATGCCTTTCTGAGAAGGAGACGAAGACGTAACAATCAAAGAAGAATCGAAATGCCTCCCGACAGCAGCTAGAAACGAATCCACCTCACTAGTGGAAACAGAACCGCCGCTGCCTCTGTACTTACACTGGATGGCGCAAAGCCCGCCCCCGTAGGCGGATGTCTGCTGAGCTACAAGGTCGATCCCGTAGTCGGCGCCGTAACCGAACTGCTCGCGCTCTGGCCACTCGCTCCAGAGCCAGACGTCCTCGAATCTTTCCTTTCCGTAGACGCCCGGGTGTTTCAGGAAAACGGATCTGACGAAATCCTCGAACCTGTTTCCTAGAACCCTGCTCTTCGGATCGTCAAACTTCAGCCGTTCGAGTGTTTCATCCAGATACGCCACGGCGGGTTCCTCCTAGTTTTGGAAACTCAACTACCGCGGCGACTTTAGCCGACGCCTGCGACACGGTCGCCACCTGCGGTGCGGTCACCCTGCTTGCCCGTTTCCGCCCCATTTCGGGATTCTTCGCCCAGCACACTCTATCGCCGATTAAGAGGAGGATATTCGAGTTTCCCCCACTTGGTGTCCCCCGGTTTCTTGAGCATCAGTTCAACAAAAATCGGGACGAGGTGGCTGAGGATATTCACTCCGTCGCACACATTCTCTCTGTTCAATGTACTGCCCCATTTAGCTCCTCCATGAAGCAACTGGTTGCGCAAAACGTAAAGGCGGTCAAACAGAACCTCCAGAACGACATTGGCGTTGCCCTTGCTGAGCGCTGAGTACGCCTTTTTCTTACTCTTTGAGAACCCCTCCTCCCAGTTTTTTCCTCCGGGTTTCCCAGCGACTTTCTTCCAGTAAGGCCCATACAAGTACTTATTGTCCAGCAGGAGGCGTACCGGCCCAGAAAACTTACTCCATATCGCATCGTAGATAGCGTTGTCTTCGTCCAATTTATGGAGTTTCTTAAAATAATCTCCGAATAGTTTCCGCTCCCTGGCCAACTTCCGATCTGTCTCGATCTCGGCCGCGTACGCTGCGTTGAACGCTATCCACAAGAAAATGAACGCGGCATCCGGATCGCCCCCTGAAGCTTCGCCAGGGCGATGTTCACAAGCGGCTCCCTCCAGCCAACTGATGGCGCGATCTGTGCGGAGAGCCAGATCGGAATGCTCCTGTTCTGCATAGCCCACATCGGGATCCCAGATCTCACCATGCCTCTTACGCAGTTGCGCTGCCGTCTCCCCCAGGCCGGCTGTCCCCGCCGCGGAGTGCTTCAAGCTCTACTCGCAAACTCTTCGGGGTTTTCCATCATCAAAGTCAAGCAGAGGGGGACGAAAAAAGTCAGGATTTCGCTCCCGTGCCGCACGGAACGCTGATTCTTGTAACTGCCCCACTTCGAGCCTCCTAGCTTCAGCTGATTATGCAACAAGTGCAGGCGGCCAAAGAGGACGGCGAGGATCAAGCTCAGGTCGTGCGTCACATAGGCTTCGCTGATTTCCCTGCGGCTTTTCTCGAACAAGCCTTGCCATTCTCTCTTTCCGACCTTCCCTTCCAGGCTTTCCCAATACGGAACAAACAAATACTTGTTTTTCACTAGGAAGTTGACGGATTCAGAGAACTTGTCGTAGACGGCGTGGTAGATGACGCCGGGTTGGTCGATCGCGAGCAGCCGGTCGAAAAAATCCCCGAACCTAGTGCGCTCGTCTGTCGTCTCTATGTCTACGTTCTTGCCGTACCCCGAATTGAACGCTACCCAGCAGTGGATGTAAGCCGTGTCGGCGTTGCGTTCCCCAGCGGCGCGCTCGAGGGAGATGATCGCTCGGTTCGTGCGAATTCCGATCTCTCCCCACTTCTGCTCTTCGTACGGAACTCCGTACTTCCAGATGGCGCGATGCCTCCCCATCAACTCGACGATGGTGGGGGTGACATAAGTTTCCGGAGTGCTCAGGGAGTACGCGTAATCCGTGGGATCGGTGAAATCTGTCATGGCTCAAGGAGAGACGGCGTTGGTCAAGCCTTCGGAACTCGAGCTAGCACAAAGGGTAAGGCTAATGCCCCGGGCGGTTGCGTACGTAGTGCCGCCAGAGGTGAGACCCGACGCCCGCTGGGCTCTTGCGCCAGCAGCGCAGGGGGTCATATCCGTCGTGTACCAGGCACATGTTGCAGGAGACGCACTCCACTCCCCCCTCCCGGCCGGCAGCCAATTTCTTCGGCAGGTCAGGTTCCCTGACGAACGGACGAGCCATGGCCAGAAAGTCGGCGTCGCCCGAGCGGAGGACGTCGGTCATCGTCTGCGTGGTGCGCACGCCGCCCACGAGGATCACCGGCAACCCCGCAGCCTGCTTGACTGCCCGGGCGAAGTCGCGGTAGTAAGCCTCAGCGCCGGCGGGCGCCCTCAGCCGCTGCACCACTAGGTTCTTCACCGCCTGGGCGCGGCTCACCGCAACGAAGCGCCGTATGTTCTCCAGGTAGTCCCGCATCACGCCGTAGGTGGTCTCAAATCCGTTCACGCCGCAGTCGGCCAACTCCCGCGCCCGATCCAGGGATTCTTCCCGCTGCAGACCTTCAGGCACGGAGTCCTCTACGCCTATTCGAGCCGTCACGGGAAGTTCCTCCCCCACCGCAGCCCGAACGGCCTTGACAACCTCACGGAAGAACCTCCCCCGGCGGTGGGCGTCCCCTCCCCAGTCGTCGGTTCGGGTGTTTGAATGCGGCGAACTGAACTCGGAGATCAGGTAGCCGTTGCCGCCGTGGATGTGGATGCCGTCAAACCCCGCCTCCGACGCACGCCTCGCAGCTTCGCCGAAAGCTGTGACCAGAGCCCGCACGTCAGCGTCGGAGAGTTCCTCCGGCTGGTGCGCGTACATCGGGTTCTCCACCGCCGAGGGAGCGACGGTTTTCGCCCCTTTCAGCATTGACTGGCTGCCGCAGTGCCCGATCTGGGCGAATATCCGACCGCCTTCGGCGTGGACGGCTTCGGTGGCGCGGCGCAGGGGGGCGACGGTGCGGTCGTCGTGGATGCCGGTCTGCATGGCGCTGGCCTGCCCTCGGGCGTCCACGTACATGTGCCCGGTGAGCATCAGCCCCGCTCCGCCGGCGGCCAGCCGCCGATACAACTCAACGAAGGCGTCTCCCACTTCGCCGTTTGCGTCAGCCATGGTCTCAGAAGTGGCTCCCCGCACTATGCGGTTCGGCAACTCCAGAGTGCCGATCTTGCCGGGCTGCAGGTACGGCGGCGTCTCGTTGTTCATGTTGAACTCCTTCCTAATGGGGCGGATCGGCGCCGCCTATCGGCAGTGCGCCCCTCCCTCGTTCCTGCAGAATACACCCTCGCTCACCGCAAGACGAACGACCGACCTGCCTGCCTCCTCCTCTCAGCATTAGGCTCATTTGCAGGTGCGACCTTGGCGATTGCTCTATCCGTCGTCTTGCCGCCGTCTATCTGTCTATCCCGCTATCCGCCGTCTCTCCGTCTAAGTTCCACCGCCCCAACTAAGTTCACCCTTACTGAGATGTCTAAGCCCAAACTTCAAGACCTGCTGAACACCCGCCACGAGGTCGTCTACGGCGCTGCGGAACGTGTCTCGCCCTTGATCAGACGCGTCACCGCCCCGAATCCTGGGGCGTTCACCTTCCGCGGCACCGGCACGTTCCTAGTGGGTGCCGCTGAACTCGCTGTCATTGACCCAGGCCCCGACGACCCCCGTCATATAAACGCCCTGCTGGAAGCTGCCGAAGGTCGTCAGATCGCCAAAATCCTGGTTACGCACACTCACGGCGACCACTCGCCGGCAACCCGACCTTTGGCGAGACTCACGGGCGCGCCGATCCTGGGCTTCGGGCCGCACCCGTCCGCCGACACCTCACGGATGAGCGGCGACTCGGAGCCCGCAGCCGCTTCCAGTGCTCCGCAGACGACCGCAGACGCCTCTCGTACACCTTCAAGTGAGGTGGAAGAGCCGGGCGATTGGGACTTCGTCCCCGACGATACTCTCGCCCACGGCGACCTCGTTGAGGGAGACGGCTGGACGCTGGAATGCCTCCACACCCCAGGTCACATCTCCAACCACCTTTGTTTCGCCCTTCGGGAAGAGCGCTGCGTGTTCACGGGCGACCACGTGATGGGGTGGTCGTCGGTGGTGATCCCGCCGCCCGACGGCAGCCTGGGCGACTATCTGGCGAGCCTGCGGCTTCTTCTAGACAGGGGCAAGGGGGGCCGGGACGAACGAGACCGCGCCTACTTCCCTACCCACGGCCCTGCCATCGCCAACCCAGCCGAGTTTGTCGAAGCCTTGCTGGAGCATCGACTGGAGCGCAGCCGCCAGATCATCGAGTGCCTGCGAACCGCTGCGGGCGGGCAGGGCGTGGGCGGGCTGGACGTGGGCGGGCTCGTCCAGCGCATCTACGTCGGGCTGTCGGAAAAGCTGATTCCTGCTGCTGAGACGACCGTGCTAGCGCACCTCATCCACCTAGTAGAACAGGGCGAGGCCGCATGCGAAGGCGCCCCGGAGGAGGCCTCCCACTTCTTCGCCGCCTAGTCGGCGTGGGCGAAGCGGGCGGTACTTCCCGCCAATCTTCAGGTCAGGCTGTTAGATCCAGCATCAGTTGGGCTCGGTTGGGAGGCCAAAAACGCTGAGTACCTGAAACGTACTACGCAGGCTGACCTGATTCCCCACAATCAGCATCGGGTCCCGCCCTTCCCACATCTGGCCTTCAAATTGCCAAATCTTACCCCTCCAATATCGCTCGTCCTTAACTTTGCTCCACAGTTCCATGATCTCCCAATCAATGATCATCTGTTTATGGCTGCGGCAGTTAGGCTCTAAACACTCATATTTGTACTGGAACTGCCAAGGGCACGATTCCAGACTAGTGCTCTGGTCATTGTTTCCTGCGAATAGTGACAGGCGTTGATTCTTAGCGCGTGCACGGGATTCCCGTTTGTTGATTTGCTTTTGATTGCGTGGGGTTATTAGTAGCCTCGGCCGAACTTTGATCCTTGTCAAGGATAACGACGGTGGAGTAACAGGAGCCATACATATTCTCCTGCTGTTTCTTGTGGCGGCACTTTCCTGTACGTAGCCACCATCACACAAAGACATAGCCTGATCTCCCTTTTTAGGCGGAGAAACGACCTTCTGTGCCTCATTCAGTGCACACATAGTCGGAGGCTCACCAAGATCTTCAATCAGCACTCGCAGTCTAGCCCACCCTTCTTCAGTGCCTATAGTTTCCCCCAAGGTAATGGTGTTGGGTATCGGTTCCCATGTCTCTGCGCGGGTATCAATGTTACGCTGAGGGCGCCTAACGCTAACGGTAATCCACTGATACTTGCGAAACCGAGATTCCGGATCTAGATCACAGAAAAACACCGGGTATAACCGCACCCACCGCGGGGGATTGTCGTTGGTGATACCCGCCACACACACGCTTTCTTCCAGATTGTATCGAGAAACTTGGTATGCTTTGGCGAGGATTAAGATTGATAATTCTTCGGTTATGGGCATATCAGAGTTCCAAGATTTGAGCAATCCCGCTTTGCTAATTTAAGGATGCGGTAGCGATGGCAGGCGCTGTGGTCTCGTTCATAGCAGAGCAGCGCTACGCGCTACCTCGCACTGCTTCGCCGTCTAGTCGGCGTGAGGGAAGCGGGCACCTCTTTTCATTCGGCTGTGGGGGGGATTTGTGCGATGAATTCGAGCTGAGTGTCCCAGCAGTCTACGCCTCCGTCGGTCTTCCGCACAGCGCAAGCATGATCATGATAACCAGCGTCCACATAAGTATAATAATCAGGGAATGAACGGTAAGTTTCCACAGCATCATCACTCCAACACTCAAGAATGCCATCGGAGCGAAATCCGCAAGCGTGCCGGAGGCCCACGCTGATGGAAGTAAACGGCGGCACCCCGGGCTCCCCTTCTTTCCCGTAAGGGTAAGGACGGAGGCGCTCAGGAGGCTCTTCAGCGGGCAAGGGGTCTCCGTAAGTATAGAAGAACGACCCCCACGCCCTCTCTCCCGCCTCCCGCTTCTCCTCCGGAGCGAACCTATTCCCATAAGCCCTGCCCCAGCAATCCACCTTCCCCCCCACCCGCAACGCGCACGCGAAATCCTCCCCCACCCCCACCTGCTCATACTTCCCTTCCGGAGGTGAAAGCAACGGAGAACGTTCCCCAGGTTCCGGGGGCCGCGTCACAGGTCCTATAGTATGAGAATCCCCCCAACATTCCAAGGAGGCGTCTAAGCGCACTCCGCAGGAATAACCCCAATCCTTCTTTGGCGGTATGTCCCCCCTACCCCTATAACCTCCCCAGCCTGCGCTGATCGAAGAGAACTCCACACCCGGTGGCAGCATCTTGGGGCGCCTGTCCCAACCTCCCCAGCACTCAATCTCTCCCGAGGGGCGCAAACCGCAAGCATGATAGCGTGCGATGCTCACATCTGCGAACTCCCCTTCAGGGGGAGGCGTCCTCCCAGCAACATCAGGCCAGCACTCCAAGGCCCCTTCCACACGGACGCCGCAGAGAAAAGAGCCGAATGCGCTCAGAGTCTTGAACTTCCCCTCCGGGGGAGGCGGAGATCCTTCTACCTGCCCCCAGCAGCGAATCTCCCCGCTAATGAGCAACCCACAATCCCTATCATTGCCCATCTTGACTTCCCTGAAAACCCCCTCCGGAACAGACAATCCCTCCATTGTCTCTAAATCCCAACAATACAAACCAGAGTCCGCTCGACGGACAGCGCACGCCTGAGTACTATCGTAATCTACCCAGGTGAACTCCCCCTCCGGAGTAGGGAGAATCACATCCTCATCCAGGACATTCTTCCAACACAACACCCTATAATCATAATCCACCCCGCACCTCCACGAAAGCATCCTAAAATTCACTCCAGGAGGATCCGGGTCAGCGTACTTCGAATGCTCCTTAGGATTATAATTATGAGGGAACCAATCATCGGTTTCGTACTTTCTAGGATCGTATTCCTCCGGGTCGGAATCGTTCCAACACTCCGCTCGCCCGCCAGGGCGTATCCCGCACACATAACCAGCGCTCACTAACCGCTCAAACGGCCCCTCAGGAGGCTCGTAACCCTCGCTGAAACCCCCACCCCAACACTCCACGTCCCCGCCTAGGCGCAAACCGCAAGTAAAAGACCAACCCAACGCCATATCCGTGAAAGGCCCCTCGGGGGGGACGCCCGCGTCCCTCCAACGCTGAGGCTCCCCCAAACACTCCGCCGAACCATCAGGACGCACCCCGCAGATAGACCTCCCCCAACATTCCGTTGAAGCATCAGTACGCACACCGCAGACGTGCTCCACTCCCGCGCTCACCGAAGAAAACACCCCAGCAGGAATCTCAAACCCAGCAGAAGGATCCATACTCCAACACTCCACCTCACCACCAGGACGCACCCCGCAAGCAAAACCCCGCCCCGCGCTCACCGAAGAAAACACCCCCGAGGGAGCATCCACCCTATCGCTATCAAACATCGAAGCAAAATCAGACTCACGATAATGCGGCTCAAAAAACCCCCCAAAACGCCAACACTTCAACCTCCCCGACTCCCGCAACCCACACGCATACCCCCAACCCGCACTCACCGACACAAAACGATCCACCACCGCAACAGCAGTCGCAGTCGTCACAGTGGTCGTTGTAGCAACAGTCGTCGTAGTCGTGATGGTAGTAGTCGTTGTCGCAGTGGGCGCCGTTGTCGTTGTCGCAGCAGTTGTCGTGGCAGCCGAGACTGGGAGGGTTGCAGTAGTCGACGCCGCAGAACTCACCCGGGAAGAAGGCGGAAGAGACACAGGATCCGCCCCTGCCTCCTCAGATGTAGTCTCCCCTGATGAACACGCAGCAAAGAAGACCACCGCCACCGCAGCTAGGCGGTCACCTCTTTTCATTCGATGGTGGGGTAAATGCGTTCGGTGAATTGGGGCTGGGTGTCCCAGCAGTCTATGCCTCCGTCAATTTTTCGCACAGCACAACTATGCTCATAATACCCAGCGTCCACATAAGTGTAAGAATCAGGGAAAAACCGGTAAGTTTCCACAGCATCAGAGCTCCAGCACTCCACCGCAAAATCTGTGCGCAACCCGCAAGCATGGTGGCGACCCATGCTGATGGACGTAAACGGCAACACCTCAGGGGCACCCTCTTTCCCGTAAGGATAAGGACGGAGGTCCTCAAGAGGCTCTTCAACAGGCAAGGGGTCTCCGTAAGTATAAGAAAACCACCCCCACGCCTTCTCTCCCGCTTCCCGCTGTTCCTCCGGAGCGAACCTATTCCCATAAGCGCTGCCCCAGCAATCCACCTTTCCCTCCACCCTCAAAGCGCACGCGAAATACTCCCCCACCCCCACCTGCTCATACTCCCCCTCCGGAGGAGGCAACGGACGCGCCCCAGGTTCCGGGGGCCGCGGCAAGGGCCCTGTCAAAGGCTCTATAGTGCCAGGATATCCCCAACATTCCAAGGAGGCGTCTAAGCGCACTCCGCAGGAATAACCCCAATCCCTCTCGATCCACGGAGGGGAGCCGGACTGCGAATAGCCTCCCCAGCCTGCGTTGATAGAAGCGAACCTCACATCTGGGGGCAGCATCTTCGGGCGCCTGTCCCAAGCCCCCCAGCACTCAATCTCCCCCGAGGGACGCAAACCACAAGCATGATACTCCGCGATGCTCACGGCGGTGAACTCCCCTTCCGGCGGGGGTGTCCTCCTCCAGGTACCGTCAGGCCAGGTCCTCTCTCCAGTAGCGTCGCGCCAGCACTCCAAGGTACCTTCAACGCGTATGCCACAGAGAAGAGAACCTAACTTTTTTAGAGTTTTGAACTTCCCCTCAGGGGGGCCAGGAGACCCTTCTATTTGCCCCCAGCAGCGAATCTCCCCGCTCATGAGCAACCCGCAGTTCCTCTCATTCTCCATCGTAATTTCCCTAAAAACCCCATCCGGGGCAGGTAATTCCTCCCCGGTACCTAAATCCCAACACAATAATCTAGAATCCGCTCGACGGACAGCGCACGCCTCACTCCTATCAGACTCGACCCAGGTGAACTCCCCCTCCGGGGTAAGGCGCATCACATCCTCATCTAGGATATTATTCCAACACAATAACCTATAATCATAATCCACCCCGCACCACCCAGAAAGCATCCTAAAGCGCACGCCAGGAGGATCCGGGTCAGCGAAAATCGAACTCTCCTTAGGAAGATCCAGATTCGGGTAATAAGTCTTGTAGTCGCCAGAATCGTAATCCTCCGGATCGGAATCCCTCCAACACTCTGCTCGCCCGCCAGGGCGTATCCCGCACACAAAACCAGCAGTTACTAACCGCTCAAACGGCCCCTCAGGGGGCTCGTAACCCTCATTGAACCCCCCGCCCCAACACTCCACATCCCCCCCTAGACGCAAACCGCAAGTAAAAGACCAACCCGCCGCTAAGTCTATGAAAGGCCCCTCGGGGGGTACGCCTGCGTCTCGCCAACGCTGAGACTCCCCCCAACACTCCGCCGAACCATCAGGACGCACCCCGCAGACATGCTCCACCCCCGCGCTCACCGAAACGAACGGCCCCTCGGGAGGTTCAATCTCATGAAGAGGATTGATACCCCAACACTCCACCCCACCATCAGGGCGCAGCCCGCAAGCGAACCCCCACCCCGCGCTCACCGAGACGAATACCCCCGCCGGAGCCTCCCACGCCTCAGAGTCAATAACCCAAGGAGACCTGTAGCGGTCTTCAAACGGCTCCAGCAGACCCCCTTGACGCCAACACTTCAACCGCCCCGACTCCCGCAACCCACACGCATACCCCCAGCCCGAACTCACCGAAACAAAACGATCCACTACCATAGCAGTAGTCGTGGTTGTTGTAGCAGCAGTCGTCACAGTGGTCGTTGTATAAGTTGTAGTTGTTGTAGTAGCAACAACAGTCGTCGTAGTCGTAACAGTAGAGGTTGTCGTGGAAGACGAGACCGGAGACAAAGTAGTCGACGCCGCAGAATCTACTCGAGAAGAAGGCGGAAGAGACACAGGATCTGCCCCTGCCTCCTCAGGTGGAGTCTCCCCTGGTGAACACGCAGCTAAGAAAAGTACCGCCACCACAGCTAGGCGGCCCCACACCGACAATATCCTTGGGAACACGTGCACCCTAAGACGAACGAAGGGCGGGGATCTTCGCTACTGCCAATTCCCCCACTCTCCATTCCTCTAGAGCAGGATCTTCGACGAACGAGCATCTTACAAACCTTTCCTTCAGAGTCGGAGGTCGAAGTCTTCGTTCAGTTGGGAATCCCAGATCGTGATCTCACGCAGGTAATTCGGCGGCTGCGTCTGGTCGTACTGGAATATTCTCACGGCTGAAGCCGGTCGCCTGTCCTCCGGTCTCCCGTAGACATAGTTCTCCGCCATCAGGCCGTCCACGTCTACCTCGCCTAGTTCCGCCATCGCTGCCCGAATGCCCTCTCGGCTCAAGTCGCCCATCTCTACTGCCAACTCCAGCAGATCGTGCACGGCGATACTCTGCACGTAACCCGACAGGTTGAACGTGTTCACATTACCTTCTCCGAACTCTGCGAAGCGCTCTAGGAACTTCGCCATCCCAGGCACCGACGTGTCGTTCAGGTTCGGGGAATCCACCGCCACGTAGTATTTCTCGTAGAGATCTGGTCGCCCGCCCGCAAAGAGGTTCAGATACGTCGGCAGCAACCCCAGCCAGACAGGCTTGAACCCCTGGCCGTCCGCTTCCGACAGAATTGAGTTCTGCTCCACCGGCACTGTGATTGCGAAAACGACAGTGCAACCGGCGTCGGAGAGAGCAGTCACTTGAGCGGTAAAGGCGGAGTCCCCCCGATTGATGGTGACCCGCTCGGCGAGTTCCAGCCCTAGCCTGCCAATGGCGAACTCCAAGCCTCTCAAAGAATCCCTGCCGTACTTGTCGTTCACGTAGACCACGCAAAATACGTCGCCAGGGGTCGCCAGGTTTGACGCGTTCACGTACCAGTCGGCCAGGTTGATGGCCTCATATTCGTAGGCCGCTCCGGTCGGCAGGAGAAGTTCCTCACGCGCCCACGCCCCTGCAAGAGAGCCCGGAACAGCCGCCACGCCGTCCTCCTTGAGAAACTCCAGGAGCGCCTGAGTGGGGGGGGTCGAGAGAACCTCGGCGAACATCACCACGTCACCTTTGATGCGCTGATACTCAGTGACTGTGGTGTTCACCTGGTCCTTGGTGTCGCCTACGACCAACTCGACCTTGTACTCGCCTGCGATGCCTCCGTTGGAGTTGACCCATCCCCAGTACGCCTGCGCCCCAGCCAATAAGGGCACTCCGAGGAGCGCCAGAGAACCTGAAGAGTCAGTCAAGTAGCCCAGTTTGATCGTGTTGCCGTCGAAACCGATGGTGGGCGAGGGAGGGGGAGGCGGGGAAGGGGGCTCCGGCGCAGGCGCAGGCGGGGACGCTGTTTCTTCCTCGGAGGTCGTAGTCACGGGCTGCTCTTCGCCGGGTTCGCCAGTGGCGGGGATGGTGGTCTGCTCTTCGCCAGTGGCGGGGGGGGTGGGCTCGGCGGGCGGAGGGCTTGGAGCGGCGGTGGTCGGCGGCTCGCTGGCGGGGGGCGCGGGCGGCGCGGACGACTGCTCGTCTGCTGCTCCGCACGCCGATGCCAACAAGACCACAGCCGCGCACGCAGCAACGAGGGCGCGCCGGCGGACGCTGGAGCGGCTGACGGAATCCTGCCGGATCGTTTCTTGGACGAGTTTCATAGTTTCTCCTGGTTCGTCGATGGGGAAAAGACTACGCGCCAGCGGCGCCGAAAAGGGAACGCTACCCCAAACGTCCGCTCGCCTAGGCGGATGACGGGGGCGACAGACCTTCCTAGCACGGGATGTCTGAACGCCTGGGGGTGCTGCCGCCCGAACGCCTGCCGCTAGAACGCCGCCAGGCGCGGCTGCGGAGGCGGCTGCGGGGGGCGCTGCCGCGCAGGCGCCCGCTGGAGGCGCGTCCGCTCAGACCGCCGCGCAGCCGCCCGCGTGTGGAGCGAACCAGGCCGGCTATCCCCTGGGGCCAGAAGAGCACGAAGAGCACCAGCAGCAGGCCGAAGAGGATCTCGCTGAAGGCGGAGACGCCGAAGAGCGGGTTGTCGGAGACCAGCGTGGACACCAGCGGCCTCCCCAGGCCGGGGACGTTGAAGTCGAGGTATTCCACGAAGCGTTTCACGACTTCGGGCAGCGGCCCCAGCAGCAAGGAGCCCACCACGGCGCCGTAGACAGTGCCCATGCCCCCGACGATGATGATGGCCACGAACCGAATCGACAGGAACAACTCGGCCAGCGGTTCGCTCGGGGAAATGAAGCGCAGGCCTACGGCGTGGACGGCGCCGGCGGCCGCCGCCATTGCGCTGGAGATTGTGAACGCCGCGATCTTGTAGCGGGCGGTGTTCACGCCCACCATCTCCGCAGCCAAGTCGCGATCCCGGATGGCCTGCATGGCGCGTCCGGCCCGGGAACGGACGATGTTGCGCACCAGGAGCGCCCCCAGGCCGGCCAGTATCCACGACAGATAGAACAGGCCCTGCTCACGGCTGAACTCTCTGCCGAACAAGCTCAAGTCGGCGAAGTCCAGCGCCCCCAGGGCGAGGGGGGCCTTGTGCGTGGAGACGCCGTCAAAGCCTCCCGTGAAACTCTCCCAGTTGCGTGCGACGTGGGTCACCACGAAGATGAGAGCCAGAGTGACTACGACCAGGTAGTTGCCCTTGAACCTGAGGGCGAAGGGGCCAACCAGTGCGCCCACTGCAGCGCCGACTGCAGCGGCTAACAGCAGCCAGGCTGGCAGCGGCCAACCCAACCTCCCGCCGAAGTGCCCCACCATGTAGCCCCCGATCGTCAGGAAGGCGGCGTGCCCCAGCGAAACCTGCCCGGTGAAGCCGGTCAGGAGGCTCAGCCCCAGCGCCGCAGCGGCGAAGGTGCCGGCGTTGCCCAAGACGGTGATCCAGAAGGGGTCGTTGAGCAGGAACGGACACACAACTACCCCCGCAGCGAAAAGGAGGGTGGCAACCTTCGCCCCGGCAGAAGGGAGCAGCGGGGTTACCGCTCCGGCGGGGGTCGGCGCTCCGGCGGGAGGCGGCGGCAGCATGCGCCGCAGGAAACCCTTGCCCCGGGCAGCGGAGAGGGCAGAGTCCGCTGCCTCCGCTCCGTTCGCTGCGTCCGATCCCCCAGCGCTCTCAGCGGGAGCGCTGCTCCCTTTCGGGTCGTTCACGCTCGCTCCACTTGCGGTGTGCCGAGCAGTCCGTGCGGGCGCCAGAGCAGCACCAGCACCATCAGCAGGTACGGCATCAACACTTCAAAGTTGGAGCCCAGCCAGGAAACGTCGTCGAGATAGCCCTGGGTCATTATCTCGGCCAGGCCGACCAAGACACCGCCAAGCACGGCGCCGCTCGTGGAGTCCAATCCCCCCAAGATCATGGCCGGAAAGGCGGCCAGAGCGATGAACCCGATGTTCACGGAGAGAGCTGACCCGCCTCGGCTCGTGAGCATCACGCCCGCCACGGGAGCCACTGCCGCGGCTATTGCCCAGGAAACGGAGAAAGCGCGACCCACCGAGACGCCCTGGGCAGCGGCGGCTTCCTGATCCAGGGCGGCGGCCCGCATCCCCAGACCAGTGCGCGTGAGACCGAAGAACAAGAAAAACGCCACCAGGAGCACGGCGGCTGAGCCGATCGTCCAGAAATCTACGTGCCGCAGGACGACCCCGCCGACCACGCTGCGTCCTCCTTCCCAGGGCGCGGGCAGGATGAAGCCGGGAGCTGTCCAGACAGACCGAACCACCTGCTCTATGACCAGCAGGAGACCGAGGGTCACCAGCACCACGGCGAAAGCAGGCTTCCCGACGGTGCGGCGCATCACGACGCGCTCCAGGAAGACCCCTACCGCCGCCATGGAACAAGTCGCGAGCATGAGCGACAGCCAGAAGTTCAGCTCCCACTCCACGCTGAACTGATAGACGAGGAACGTCCCGAGGGTCACGAATCCCCCCTGGGCGAAGTTGAAGGCGCCCGTGGACTTGTAGACCACCACGAAACCAAGGGCAACAAGGGCGTAGATGCTGCCGAGGGCGACGCCGGAGAACAGCAGCTGCAGGAATTTGTCCATCGGTATTAAGGCCCTCCGGCTGCGTCTAGCTCGGTCGGGTTCCGCCGACGCGGCCTGAACCCAGGTACGCCTCTACGACTTCGGGGTGGACGGCCACCTCCTCTGGCGTTCCGTCGGCGATTACGGCTCCGAAGTTCATGGCCGCGACACGGTCGGCCGTCCTCATGACCAAGTTCAGATGGTGCTCTACCAGGAGGATGGTCAAGCTCATCTCCGCCCTGATCCTGCTTAGGAGTTCAGCGGCGTGCTCGCTCTCCTCTCCGGTCATCCCGGCCACGGGTTCGTCAAGGAGCAAAAGGCGGGGCTCAGCGGCCAGGGCTCGCCCTATCTCTATGCGCTTCTGCACCCCGTACGGGAGAAGCCCCACCGGGCGTCCCACGTACGGGTGGAGATCTAGGAGTTCCAGCAACTCAGCGCAATGACGGCGGTGGACGACCTCTTCTCGCCGCGCCCGTCCGAACCAGACGACACCGGCGGGGATGCCCGACTTCATCCGTACGTGGCGCCCCAGCATAAGGTTCTCCATTACGTCGAGCGTTTCGAAGAGCCCCAGATTCTGAAAGGTGCGCGCCACGCCGGCGGAGGCGATGCGGAATGGCCGCATTCCGAGCAGACTGCGCCCTGCAAAACGGATAGCTCCCCGCTGCGGTCGGTAGACGCCGCTGATGCAGTTGAAAACCGACGTCTTGCCCGCGCCGTTGGGGCCTATGAGCGCCAACAACTCGCCCTCGCGGACGTCAAAGGACACTTCGGCGAGGGCGTGCACCCCGGAGAAGGAAAGGTCAACGCCCTCAACCTCCAGCAGCGGAGGGGAGGAGCGGGGGGAAGCGTCCGCCATACCGCTCAGCAGGCGCCTGCTTCGCCGGACAACGCCTGCCCTACCGACGCCCGCCCCAGGTAGAGGTCTCTGACTTCGGAGGCGTCACGCAGTTCCGCGACCGGCCCGTGGAGGAGCAGGCGACCGTTTCCCAGCACGTAGGCGTAGTCCGCAGTAGAGAGCGCCATGGCGGCGTTCTGCTCCACTAGCAGCACAGAGGTTCCAGAGCGGTTGAGGTCGGCGACGATCTCGGCGATCCTTTCCACGATTCGGGGAGCCAGTCCCAGAGAGGGCTCGTCCATCAGCAAAAGCCGGGGGGAACTCATCAGAGCCCGTGCGATGGCCAGCATCTGCTGCTCGCCGCCCGACAAATAGCCTGCTCGGGCTTTGAGCCGCTCGGCCAGCAGGGGGAACGTCTCAAGAATCTCCCGCTTCACGGATTCGGCTTGCCGTCGATTCCGCACGGTGACTGCGCCGGAGTTCAGGTTCTCCTCCACGCTCAGTTCGGCGAAGATGCGCCGTCCTTCCATGACCTGAGCCAAGCCGCGGCGCACCAAATTAGCAGGAGAGGCCCGGCTGGCGTCAGCGCCGCTTATGCGTATTTCACCCTGCGTGACGCGCCCCCCGTGAAAAGGCAGCAAACCGCTGAGGGCGCGCAGGAGCGTGGTTTTTCCGGCCCCGTTGGCGCCCAGCAGGGCGACGAGACCTCCCGCCGGAACCTGTATAGAGACATCAATCAGGGCGGGAGGCGCCAACCCGTATCTAACGCTCAGCCCGCGCACGTCCAGATGAGGATCGTTGGGCATTCGCAAAGGATAATTCCCGAACCTTCTAGGAATGACAGAGAGGGGCAGGCGGGATGTGAGGCCTAGGGCAGCAGGAGTCTCAGGAGACGGGAGGCTCAGGGCGGCGGAAGTAGGAAGCCGGGAGGCTCAGAGCGGCGGAAGTTCAGGGCTGCAGGAGGCTCAGGAGACGGATCTCGCTCCACGCACGGCAGCAGGGTTCGCAGCGGGCGGAAGTTCAGGGCGACGGGAACCTCAGGAGACGGAGGCACGGAGGCTCAGGGCGGCAACTGAGGGCAACTACAGTTGCGGCCTGTGAACGACGCCCGCTCTGCGCCCCCCCGACGACCGGGCGGTTCCGCCCCCGAGCCCCCCGACCCCGACCCCTCCGAGGACTCCGTCCTAGCGGACTTCCATCCCGCGGTTCGGGCTTGGTTTGAGCGCAGATTTCCCCGCGGACCCACGCCCGCTCAGGAGGGGGCGTGGCCTGCCCTCGCCGGTGGCAGGCATGTCCTCGTGAGCGCACCGACGGGATCGGGCAAGACGCTCTCCGCCTTCCTGCGTGCAATCAACGAACTCTGGCGACAGCACGAGAGCGGAGGCGTTCCCGACGAAACCCTGGTCGTGTACGTCTCTCCCCTGAAGGCGTTGGCCGCCGACGTGAGCGAGAACCTCACCGCTCCCCTAGCCGAGATCGCCGAGGCTGGCCGCTCCTTGGGCTGCGAACCGCCCGAGTTGCGGGTGGCCGTCCGCTCCGGCGACACCGCTGCATCCGAAAGGGCTGCGATGCTGCGCCGAGCGCCGCACTTCCTGATTACCACCCCGGAGTCGCTTTACCTGCTGCTGACCGCCGAGCGCAGCCGCGAGATGCTCCGCAGCGCCCGCTGGGTGATCGTTGACGAAATCCACGCCGTTGCCCGTGACAAGCGGGGCTCGCATCTGGCGCTGAGCCTGGAACGCCTAGCGCACGTCTGCCGCACCCGCCCGAAGCGCATAGGGCTCTCCGCCACGCAGCGTCCGCTTGGGGCTCTGGCGAAGCTGCTGGTGGGCAACACGGAAGGCGACGACGACTGCAGCGTCGTGGACGTCGGTCACCGCCGCGAACTGGACTTGGCTCTGGAGTTGCCGCCCAGCGAACTTGAAGCGGTCGCGCCCGCCGAGCAGATGGCGGAGATCCTGGATCGGATCACCAAGCTAATTGAAGATCACCAAACGACCCTGGTATTCGTCAACACCCGCCGCGAGGCCGAACGAATCGCCCACATGCTCGCTGAGCGACTCGGGGAAGGAGAGGTCGCCGCTCATCACGGGTCGCTCTCCAAGGATCGCAGGCTGAGGGTGGAGAGCCTGCTGAGAGCGGGTGAACTACGCGCCCTGGCGGCCACGGCGTCGCTGGAATTGGGAATAGACATAGGGCCGGTCGACTTGGTGTGCCAGATCGGAAGCCCGCGCAGCATGAACGTGTTCCTCCAGCGGGTGGGGCGCTCCGGCCACTCCGTGGGGGCTGTACCTAAGGGGCGCATCTTCCCGACCACCCGCGACCAACTAGTGGAGTGCGCGGCGCTGCTGGCGGGGGTTCACGCGGGACGCCTGGACGCCGTTGCGCCGCCCGTCGCCCCTGCCGACATCCTCGCCCAGCAGATCGTGGCGGAATGCGCCGCTGAACGCTGGAACGTGGACGACCTCTATTCGTTGGTGCGCCGAGCCTCTCCCTACGCCGAGCTTGAACGAGCCGTCTTTGAGGAGACGCTGGCGTTCGTGAACACGGGCGTGAGGAGCGGGGGCGGACGGCGGGGGGCGTACGTGCACCTCGACGCAGAGGCCGGGGAAGCGCACGGGCGCCGCGGCGCCCGTCTGGCCGCCCTGACCTCCGGGGGCGCCATCGGAGACACAGCCGACTACAGGGTCGTGCTAGAACCCGACGACACGCTCATCGGGACGGTGAACGAGGACTGGGCGATCGAGTCGATGGCCGGCGACATATTTCTGCTGGGCTCGCACTCCTGGAAGATCAGGCGCATCAAGTCTGGGGTGGTGCAGGTGGCCGACGCTGCAGGCGCTCCTCCCACGCTGCCGTTCTGGCTGGGCGAGGCGCCGGCGCGCACCCCTGAACTGAGTCTGGAAGTAAGCAACCTGCGGGCAGAGGTGCTGCGGTGTCTTTCCGCAGGAAGGGCGGGGGCGGGGGCAGGCGGCGCCGACGCAAGGGCGGGGGCGGACGGGGCGGGCCTGGGGGGCGGCCCGGACGGCGAAAGCGGGCGGAGCGGCGCTGAAGCCGCCCGTTCGGCAGTGGCTGAGAGTTGCGGGATATCTCCTGAAGCAGCCGAGGCTATGGTGGATTACCTGGCGGCGTCGGTGGCTGTCCTAGGGACGCTGCCCACGCAGGAGCGTCTGGTGGTTGAGCGCTTCTTTGACGACACCGGAGGCATGCAGCTGATCGTTCACAGCCCCTGGGGAGGTCGGTTGAACCGCGGCCTAGGTCTGGCTCTGCGCAAGCGTTTCTGCCGCACTTTTGACTTTGAACTGCAGGCCGCCGCCAACGACGACGCCGTAGTTCTCTCCCTGGGGCCGCAGCACAGCTTCCCGCTGGAGAGCGTCATGGGGATGCTCCATCCGGACACGCTGGAAGACACCCTGACGCAGGCCATCCTGCCTACGCCCATGTTCTCGGTGCGCTGGCGGTGGAATCTGAACCGGGCTCTCGTCGTGCTGCGATTCAGAAGGGGGCGGCGCAACCCTCCACCTATTCAGCGCATGGAATCCGACGACGTAATGGCCGCCGTCTTCCCCGCCCTAGCCGCCTGCGGCGAAAACCTCGCCGGCCCCATACCCATACCCGATCACCTTCTCGTGCGCCAAACCATCCACGACGCCCTGACCGAAGCCGTCGACCTTCAGGGTCTGAAGACGCTGTTGGAAGACCTGCGCTCCGGCAAAGTGAAAGTGGATGTACGCGACACCCCCGAACCTTCCCCGCTCTCCCATGAGATCCTGAACGGACGCCCATTCACCTTCCTCGACGAAGCTCCCCTAGAGGAGAGGCGAACTCGCGCCGTGAGAACCCCCCGCGGCCTGCCCGTGGACTTGAGCCAGATCGGGTCGCTGAAGCCGGAAGCTGTGGATCGAGTGCGCGCCGAAGCCTCGCCGGACGTGCGCGACCCCGACGAACTGCACGATCTGTTGTCTTCGCTGGTTCTCTGCCCCCCACGGACGGAATGGCAAGAGTTCTTTGAACAGCTGCAGAAGGCAGGCCGCGCTCAGCGGGTGCGAGAGCATTGGTGCACGACCGCCAATCTGACGGGCGTGAGGCGGCTCCTGACCGGCGCTGATGCACCCGAGTCCGAACCCGAGGTGAAGGGTCAAGTTGAAGGTGAGGTTGAGGGTGAAGGCGGAGACTGCGACCTGATCAGGGAAGCGGTGCGGGGTCACTTGGATATCACCGGGCCGGCAACGGCATCGCAACTTGCCGTCGCCGTCTCTCTGGAAGAAGGCCGGATTCGAAGCGCTCTAGGCGCCTTGGAGGCGGAAGGGTTCGCCATCTCCGGGCGCTTCGACCTGCGGGAAGAGGAAAGCGACAGAGCAGCCAGAGGGGACGCCGCGGGCGAGGCTGAACCGCAGTCGCAGGGGAAAGACGACCTGCAATGGTGCAGCAGGCGTCTGCTCACCCGCATACACGTCTACTCCCTGAAGCGGCGGCGGGCGGACGTCCAACCCAGCAGCGCCGCAGACTTCATGCGATTTCTCCTGCGCTGGCAGCACGCAACTCCAGAAACTCAAGTGCGCGGGCGCGCCGGACTGAGAGCAGTCATCGCTCAACTCCAGGGTTACGAAACCGCCGCTGGAGCCTGGGAAAAACACGTACTGACCAGCCGTGTCGGCGCCTATCGGCCGCTCTGGCTAGACGAACTCTGCCTTTCCGGCGAGTTGCTCTGGGGAAGGCTGAGCATCCGCAGCAACGACGGCGCCCAGCGCGGGGCGGGAGCCTCCCGAGCCACTCCAATCACCTTGGCGATGCGCGCCGACGCCGGCTGGCTCATGGCCGCCGCCCGCGGGAAAGACGCCCCCGCTCCGCCGCAGGCCGGATGCACTGCAGAAATCCTGGAAGCGCTGGAGAACCACGGCGCCCGCTTCGGCTCGGAATTAGCTTCAGACTGCCGCAGGCTGCCCGAAGACATCGCCGCAGGGCTCACCGAAGGGGTCGCCCGAGGACTGCTCACAGCCGACGGTTTCGGGGCGCTGCGTTCGCTGTTCGGAGCACGGGCGCGCTCCGGACGCAGTACGCACTTCAGCGGTCGGCGGCGGCTCTCTGGGCTGCGGAGCGGCGGGGGCGCAGCGACCGGCCCTGCGGGCCGCTGGTCTCTCCTCACCCACCCCGAAGAAGAGTACGAACCCGACGCCCTGGCCGAAGCGGTGGCCGAGCAGTTGCTGGCCCGCTGGGGCGTGGTCTTCCGTGACTTGGTTCGCGTGGAGTCCTTGACGCTTCCCTGGCGCGACATCCTCTGGGCGCTGCGACGGATGGAAGCCCGCGGGCTGGTGCGGGGGAGACACTTCGTGAGCGGCCTCTCGGGCGAGCAGTACGCCCTGCCCGCGGCGGCTGACGACCTGCGGCGAGTGCGCGGAACGAAGCGCAGCGGAGAACGGGTGAGCGTCTATGCCACCGACCCGCTGAACCTCACCGGCATCCTCACGCCCGGCCCGAGAGTCCCCTCGGCAGGAACGACGCGCATCACGTTCATCGACGGAGTTCCCGAGGCTGCCGCCCGCGCCGCAGCGGAGTTCTGCGGCGGCACGGAAGAGCCGCCCGAAACGCAGGAGCGGGAGAACAAGGACGAAGAGCCTCCGGCGGGGAATACGGAGACGCCCCGCGCCGCCAAGGCTATCCAAGCCGGATTGTCCGCTAGATGAGCAATCCGATCCCCTGAACACGATGGGTAAGCCTCGGCGGTCGGTGACAGTGGGCATAGATATCGGCACGACGTCTGTCAAGGCGGTGGCGGCCGACAGCGGCGGGCGCGTCCTCCTACGCCGCCGACGCCCGCACGAGTTTCGTTCGCCGGCACGGGGATTGGCGGAACACGACGCCGCCGACGCCTGGCACGCCGGAGTAGAACAACTCTGGAAAGCCACCCTGGCCGACCTGGATGGCGTCGGCGACCTCCGGGGGGTGTGCGTCTCGGCTCTGGTGCCGTCGCTGACCGCCGTGGGCGCGTCAGGCCGCCCGCTCGGGGAGGGACTGATCTACGGCGATTCGCGGGGAGGCGCAGACGAAGGCCCGCCGATCAGCAACGGAGAGCAGGCGGGATTCCTGCGCTGGCTAGCCCGGGAATACCCCAGCGCCCGCGGCTACTGGCCTGCTAGCACGGTCGCCAACTTCGTCCTGGCGGGGGTTGCTGCGCTGGATGAGATCAGCGCCCTGGCGGCGTCGCCGCTGCTGGACGCCGACGGCTGGGACGCAGCGCTCTGCGCCGAGGCGGGGGCGTCCACAGAACAACTACCCGTGCTGACGCGGGGTTGGGCGCCGGTCGGCGAGGCGGCGGGCGCTCCCCTCTGCGGGGGGATCATCGACGGGCTGGCAGAAATGGCGGTCTCAGGCGCAACCGATGCGGGAGACGTCCTAGTGACCCTGGGAGGGACGCTCATCTGCTGGGTGGTCAGCGAGCGCTGGGAGGAGATTCCCGGTCTTTGGTCGGTGCCTCACCTAGCGGACGGCCGCTGCCTCATCGGAGGGCCGTTGAGCGCTGGCGGAGTGTTCCTGGATCGGGTGCGTTTCCTGCTGGACGGGGAGAACGCCCGTGCGACCGAGGACGAGGACGAACGGGCGCTGAACGACGTCGCTGGCGGCGACCTTCCCGTCTGGGTGCCTTCGGTGCGCCCCGAACGCATCGCAGCCGCGGGGAGCGCCAAGACGGCGTCTGTCCACGGACTCGACCGTAACCACGGAAGGCCGCACCTGTTTCGCGCCGCGTATGAGGCTTCGGGGTTCATGGTGCGCCGCATCCTTGAGGCCTCGGGGGTGGAGGCGAAGCGCATCCTCGCAGGCGGAGGCGGCTCGACCTCCGGGGGGTGGCTGGCTGCCCTGGCGGACTGCACCGGCCTGGAAGTGGAGGCAGCCGCCGCAGCGGAAGGGGCGGCGCTGGGCGCGGCCTTCGCCGCCCGCATCACCGCAGGGCTGGAAGACGACCTAGCCGACGCAGCCCGCTGGGCGCGGCCCGGGGAGACGCGGCATCCCCATCCCGCCAACACAGACGCGGTGGAAGGCCGCTACCGCCGCTTCAAGAAACTGCTGGCAGAAGCCGGGGAGTGGGCGGAAACCGGGGAGCAAGCAAGAGCCGGGGAAGGGTTTCCGGTCTGAACGATGCCTCGGATCTTCGACAACATAGAGGAGCACCTCAACTCGGCGCTTCGCCAGTCCTTTGCGGCCTCCTACCGGCTGGACGCCTGCACGGGATACTTCAACCTCCGCGGGTGGTCGCAACTCGCCGACATCGTTGACGCAATACCGCGGCGCGGCGGCGAACCCAAGGTGCGGCTGCTCATCGGGATGGCGGAACGCCCCGACCGCGACCTTCAGCTAGCCCTGAGAAGGGGGCCTGAGCTGAAGATGGACACCCAGACCGCCGCCCGCCTGAAGAGAAACACCCTCACCGACCTGCGTAAACAGCTGACCTACGGCGTCCCCGTTCCCGACGACGAGAGCGCTCTCCGATCACTCAAGCGCCAACTCGCCTCGGGCGAAGTGGCGGTCAGACTGCATCTGCGTCACCGCCTGCACGCCAAGCTCTATCTCTGCTGCCGGGAGGACACCGACAACCCGATGACCGGATACGTGGGCTCTTCAAACCTGACCTTCGCAGGTTTGTTGAGTCAGGGAGAGTTGAACGTCGACGTACTCGACCACGACGCCACCCGCAAGCTCCAGCGCTGGTTTGAGGAACGCTGGGAGGATCAGTTCAGCATAGACGTGGCTGACGCCCTCGTAGAGATCGTGGACGCCTCCTGGGCTTCGGAGAAGCCTCTCAGCCCCTATCTGGTCTACATGAAGATGGCCTACCACCTCTCACGGGACGCACGCGAGGGTTTGCTGGAGTACGGCCTCCCGAAGGAACTCAAGTCGGTTCTGCTGGACTTTCAGGCGGCTGCCGTGCAGGCCGCCGCTCGGATTCTCGACCGCAGAGGCGGGGTGATGATTGGCGACGTGGTGGGGTTGGGCAAGACGATTGCGGGCACGGCCATAGCCCGCCTGTGGCAAGAGGAGCGAGGCACCGAGACCCTCATCGTCTGCCCGAAGAACCTCGTAGACATGTGGGAGGGGTATGTATACAAACACCGCCTGCACGCCAAGGTGCTCTCGTTGTCAATGGCCGTCAAGGAGCTTGAGGACATGCGCCGCTACCGGGTGGTGATCGTGGACGAGAGCCACAACCTCCGCCGCAGCAACCGTCAGGACTACGCCGCTTTGAAGGACTACATAAGCCGCAACGAGTCCAAGGTCGTTCTTCTCACCGCCACTCCCTACAACGTGGACTTCTCCGACGCCGCCAACCAGTTAGCGCTGTTCGTTGACGAGGACACGAACCTGGGCATAACCCCGGATAACGCCATGCGGCGGATGGACGCGGGCGAGTTTCTGCGTAGGTGCGATGACAAGCCTCAGACGCTCAAGGCGTTCCGTCTCAGCGAGGAGCGCGAGGACTGGCAGCGCCTGATGTCGCTCTTCCTAGTGAGGCGTACTCGCCGTTTCATAACAGACAATTACGCCCTGACCGACGAGGCTGGACGCAAGTACCTGAACTTCGCCGGAGGAGACCGCTTCTACTTTCCGGAGCGGACAGCCAAACCCATCCCCCACCTGCTCAAGCGGGACGACCCCGCCGCCGTCATGGTCTCCGAACGAACCCTGGATGCGATAGCCAAACTCCACCTGCCGCGATATTCGGCTGCCCAGTATCTCCAGGAACAGCCCGGCCCGTCAACCGAGGAAGAGGCGAGGATCATCGCCGACCTCAAGAGGGCGCTCCGCGGGAACCTGAGGGGCGTGACGCTCACCATGCTCTACAAGCGCCTCTCTAGCTCCCCGGCGTCGTTCATCCTGAGCCTGGAGAGGCACTTGCTTCGCAACTGGATCTGGCTGACGGCGCTCAGTGAGGGCGAGAAGCTTCCCATCGGCTCGATGTCTAACGCTCAACTAGAAGATGAGGACGAGGGTTGGGTGCTTGAGGGTTCAAAACGCCAGAAAGATTTGGAAGGCGGGGTTCGCTGGGATCGGGGAGGTCGGGCGCGGGCGGGTCAGGCAAGGGGGGCAGGGCGGACGCCCGAGTCCTGGGAACGGGCCGCCCGACGCGCCTACGACGATTTGCGGGCAAGCGGCAGCCGGCAGATGCGCTGGATCGACTGCCGCCTCTTCGGGGACGAACTCAGGGGCGACCTGCAAGACGACATTAAGACTTTGCAGGGGCTGCTTGAACGCTTCGGCGACTGGAGGCAGGAAGACGACTCCAAGCTGGACGCCCTGGAAAGGCTCCTGACAGAAGAGCATCCCGACGACAAGGTTCTGGTCTTCACTGAGTATCGGGACACCGCTGAGTACGTCGCCGGTGCCTTAGCGGAACGTGGGACGGAATCCGTGGCTTGGGTGTCAGGGGCGACGGACGATCCGACGGCTCTTGCCAAGCGGTTCTCGCCCAAGACGAACACGGAACTAGCAGCGCTAAAAGACGGCGAGACGGAACTGCGGGTGCTGGTAGCCACCGACGTCCTCTCCGAAGGGCAGAACCTCCAGGACGCCCACGTCGTGGTCAACTTCGATCTCCCCTGGGCGATCGTCAAGATCATCCAGCGCGCCGGGCGGGTGGACCGCATCGGGCAGAAGTCGCCTGAGGTGCTCGTGTACTCCTTCCTGCCTGCCGACGACGTGGAGGAGGTGATCAGGCTGCGCGGGCGCATCAGACGCCGCCTAGAAGAAAACGCAGCCGTATTCGGCTCAGACGAATCTTTTTTTGGGGAGCGGGGCGAACTCAAGGTCATTCAGGGTCTCTACGATGAACGAGCCCACCCGGATGAAGCCGACGGCGGGGCGGAAGACGTGGACGCCGTGTCGCTGGCGTACGAAATCTGGCGGAAGGCCACCGAGGGTAACCCTCAACTTAAAGAGAAGGTGGAGAGCTTGCCCGACGTGGTCTACTCCACGCTCAGTTCCGAAGATGCCTACCCCGAGGGGGTGCTGACCTACGCCCGGAGCAAGCTAGGGCTTGACGCCCTGGCGTTCACCCCCGCTGGCGACAACGGAGGCACGCCAACACTGCTCTCCCCCGCTGAGGCACTAGAACGCGCCCGATGCGAGCCAGACGCTGAGGCGCTCCAGCCGCTGGAGGATCACCACGAATTGGTGCGCTTGGCGGTCACCGGGCCGCTCAGGACGCCTTCCCCATATCTGGAAGGGGCGCTCTCCGGCATACGCAAACGATGCTGGGACAAGCTGACCGGCAACTGGGACAGATTCGCCGGCACGCTCCTTGAAGACAACTTGAAGACCGCCCTTGACGACCTCTACCGCAAGCCTCTGAAGGAACAGACGTCGCAGACGCTCGCCCGGGCGCTGAGAGAACGCCCCCTAGATGACCTAGCGGAAGTGCTCACCGAACTGCATCAAGGCGGCCGCCTCTGCGTGGCCGAGCGGGATTTGGACGAGGACGACGTACAGATTATCTGCTCAATGGGGCTTCGGAACTAAGGTTTCAGCCGTGGCAACCACAAAAGAGATTCGACGGCTGCTGGATTCTGGGGAATTTGAGACGCTGTTCAACGCACTCGGCTGGGATCGTCCTCCGAACGTGCATCCGGTTCAAGTAGAAGGGTGCTGCTTGCCTGCGGTGCAGATTGCCCACAAGCGCGGCGTAGGGGTCTGGCTCATCAGCGGCGACACACCCGAATCTTCTTTGCGCAGACGCCTAGACAGCAAGATCTCCCGGAAAAGCAAAGAGCGTCTGTTGATCTTTGCCGACAAGGAAGAACAACTCTGGCTCTGGCCGGAGCAGCGCCCTTCGGGAGGATACCGGCTGGTTCCGCACCAGTACGAGCAAGGAACTCGCAACGAAGACTTGCTCCAGAGACTGAAAGCCGCTTCGTTCACTATAGAGGAAGAGGAATCGTTGACGGTTCCCGACGTGCTCGGAAGGGTGCGCCGTTCCTTCTCCGCTGAGAAGGTAACGAAGAAGTTCTACCGGGAATTTCAGGATCACCATTCTCGCTTGACGGACAAGATCGAAGGAATCCCCCTGGAATCCTCCGACCGATCCTGGTACTGCTCGGTTCTCCTCAACCGGCTGATGTTCATCTACTTCCTGCAGCGCAAGGGGTTCCTGGACGACGACCCCAACTACTTGCGGAGCCGACTACAGATGGTGCGCGACAGCTTCGGGAAGGACGCCTACTACGGGTTCTTCAAGCGTTTTCTGCTGGTGCTCTTCCACGAAGGTCTGGGGTCTAACGAGCATTCCTATGCCGACTTGGAAATAGGGCGAATCATCGGAGACGTCCCCTACGTGGACGGAGGCATCTTCCAGCCTCACCAACTAGAGCAGCAATACAACATCAACATCCCGGATGCTGCCTTTGCGGAGACGTTCAAATTTTTTGATAACTACCGCTGGCACCTCGACGACCGGCCCGCATACGAGGCGAACGAGATCAACCCCGACGTGCTGGGATACATCTTCGAGCAATACGTCAATCAAAAGGAGCAGGGCGCCTACTACACCAAGGAGGACATAACTGGTTACATGGCTTCGGTTACTGTAATCCCGGCCTATTTTGACCGCCTGCCTTCTCTCGAGGAAAAATCCCCGTGGGTCCGCTTGAGCGCCGACCCCGACCGTTACATACACGAATCGGTTCGCCACGGCGCAGATGAATGGCTAGGCAACCGCGACTACGCGACTACCCCCCCCCCCCCCCAGATTGCTGCCCATGCCGAACTCTCTACTTGGCAGGAAACCTGGGAGAGCCTTTCGGAGGAAGAACGATTCGAAAAGGCGCCTGCCGCCGTGGGGCTGCCGGGCGAGTCGTGGTGGGAGGTCAACGACCGCATCGCGTATTACCAGCGCCTACGCACAAGACTCGCAAATGACGAAATCACCGACGTAGACGCGGCAGTAACCGCCAACCTCAACCTCAGGCAGGTGGCCGAGGACTACCTGAGCACACTCAGCTCAAATCTAGAACTTGAAAACGCCTACGGGGTTCTGACCGAGCTAAAGATCCTCGATCCGACCTGCGGATCGGGGGCATTCCTGTTCGCAGCCCTCGAAGTGCTCTCCGACATGTACACAGCCATCATAGATCGGGCTGAAGAACTATCAAGCAACCACGATCCGCCAGCGTTTCTGACGGAAGTCCAAAAACATCCGAGCATCCCCTACTTCGTCCTCAAGACTGCAATGCTCAAGAACCTCTATGGCCTAGACCTGATGCCAGAAGCAGGTGAAATAGCCCGCCTCCGGCTGTTCTTGAAGCTCGCCGCCCAACTGGAACAAAAGGAACAAATCGAACCGCTCCCAGACCTCGACTTCAATATAAAGTCAGGCAACCTTCTAGTAGGGATCGCCGATGAGGAAGACGCCGAACAACGCTTAGTAACGGATCTGCTGGGATGGGGGCAACTGGCCAACATAAGAGAAACCGCCTCCACTTACATCCGTACTTACAATGAATTCATTGAAGCACAAAAGGAAGCGGACAACCCTGAACGAGTCGCTCACCTAAAAAGTGCGCTCAATCAACATCTGACCAAGAATCGAGGCGAATTAGATAGTTTTCTCTACAAGACTCAAACCGAACAGACCGATTTTAATGAATGGAAGGAATCTCACCGCCCGTTCCACTGGTTCATAGAGTTTCCGCAAGTGCATCAAGCAGGAGGCTTCGATGTTGTAATCGGCAACCCTCCGTACATCAGGGCGAGCAAAGTAACCAAATACACCTGGAAGGGCTATAAGACCAACAACTTGCCCGATATCTACGCACAGTGCTTAGAACGAGCGCTTCATCTAACTAAATCGGGAGGGCGCTTTGCCATGATCCTCCCGATCTCATTTCAATTCAGCAACCAGTATGAAATCGCCCGCAAAACAGCCTCATCCAGTTTGAGCCCGCGGTGGATATCAGTATTCGCTCGAGGTCCGGCTCAACTATTTCCTTCTGGAATAAAGATCCGAAGCAGCATTATTGTGGGCAGAAAAACTAGAAGTCAAGATGCTAGTTGCACGTACCTCACGCGCCTCAACCGCTGGATCAGTGAATACCGTGAGCACTTGTTCTCCAACCTAAGTTACACAAGATTGCCAGAGCAACTTGATGAGCAAGTTAAGTGGTTGCGGGTCGGTTCGGAACGTCAAGCTAACTTGCTAAAGCGCCTTTTAGCAGAAAAATTCACCCTCCTATCTCTCAGCAGAAAAGGTAAATTTAGAGGTGAACATAGACTCTATTTTAAACGTGTTGCCTATTTCTATCTCAGCACTTTTGTAGATAAACCTCCTGCGAAAAACCTCCGCTGGGAACCAATTAAACAACCCATAGTAGGCTGCATAAGATTTTATACTCAAGAAATGCGAGATGCAGCATTCGCTTTTAGCCTAAGCAAACTCGGTCTTCTCTGGTGGGCAGCCACTGGTGACGAATTTAACGTAACTAGAGTGGAGGTCTGCTCAATACCCATTCCGGCTAGTCCGGAAGTGCATGCCGAGGCTGCGGCTTTCGCCGGTGAACTTCAAGAGACTCTCAACCAAAACCTGTTCTACTCCAAAGCTAAAGGCGCATTCTACGGAAACTACGACGTAAAGTCAGTCAGGCACATTACCGACGAAATAGACCGCCTCATACTCAGATCAATTGACATGGAAGACTACTGGGAAGATCTGCAGCTCTTTTATGCCACCTTCGACAAGAAAACGGGAGAGGCTGGCACGGTCTTTAAAGAAGTACCCAACTTCGACTAAGCCCCCCCCCCCCCCTGCTTAGCACCACCAGATCACTCCCCAAGCCTTCAAATCCACGCTCACCAGTAAGCAGACCTATTTGAGAAGCCACCACAAGACATCCTCCACCCCGCCCGCGGCCCCGTCTAGTTTCAGGTTGCCCCTTCGGCGGGGAAGGTGATTTCTTCCCAGTCGTCGTTGGGGTTATTGCCTGTCCAGCAGTGAATGTCTCCTGTTGCGAGGACTCCGCATTGGTGCCAGTAACCTGCGCTTATGGCTGTGTAGGGGCCGGCTAACTGGTAGGTTTCGCTTCGATCGGTACTCCAGCAGTCCACAGCCCCGCTGTTTTGAAGCAAGGCGCAAGAATACTCGCCTCCCACGCTGAGGGCCGCGTAGCCTTCGTCTTCGTCGCCGTCGCGGATGTCGTGGGGGGGGCTCCAGTTGACGTAGTGGGTGAAGTTCCAGTCCTCGCGGTCCCCCCAGTCGGGGCCCCAGCACTCCACCACTCCTGTGGGGCGCAACCCGCAGGCTTCCCGCTTCCCTACCCCCACCTCGGTGAACTCCCCCTCGGGGTGATGAACCCTGATAGCCATATCCACGATACCGAGCTCTCGTCTATTCCCTAAGTCTCCTCCCTCCCAGGTGTCACCCCAACACTCAACAGACTGATCGGGACGCAGACCGCAGGAATATCCCCAGTCCCCCCAAATGCTCTCGTCCCTCTCAAAGGTTGGTATTATCTCAAGACCCCCCCAACCTGCGTGAATGTTCGTGAGCGCTCCTCTGGGGGGAACTATTTTGCTTTGCTTGCCTCCGTAACCCCAACATTCCAGTTCTCCTGAGGGGCGCAGGCCACACGCGAATGTTACTCCTGCTTTAATCTGGGTGAACCTGCCCTCTGGAGGGGAGGACTGCCCAAGAAAGTCCGTCCCCCAGCACTCCACCACTCCGGTGGGGCGCAGACCGCAAACAAAAGTCCCTCTGGCTGTCAAAGAGGTGAAAAGCCCCCCGGGAGGCTCTACCGGGGATTCACCCTGAGGGAAACGGCGACGGTACCGTTCACCACCATAGGTAACGAAGTAATCATCAAAGTAATCACAAACTGCTTCCCCGCCCGGGCGCAACCCGCAAGCATAGTTGAACCCTTGAACGATCCCGGTGACCTCCTCAGGCGAACCGGCCCCCGACTCCCAACAATACTGCGACCCGTAAAAATAACCACAGGCATCTCCCTCCCCGTACACCACATCAGGATAATCCCCAGGCTCAGGGAACGCCCAAATGTTACCGTCAACAGACCAGCACTCCCCCTCCCCGCTAGGACGCAAACCGCAAGGAACTCCACCCGCGAAGAAGACCGAGGCGAACTCCCCTTCCGGAGGGGAAAGATAGGGGCTATACACATCGACTTCAATGAAATTCCCCCAGCACTCCACCCTCCCGTTAGTTCGTAACCCGCAAATATCGGACCCTCCCTCCCAGGCGTGAACACTCTCGAACTCCCCCTCCGGCAGCGGCAACTCGCCAGCAGCCCCGCCGGCAGTGTAACCTTCCCCCCAGCACTCCACCGCGCCCCCCACTCTCACACCACAACTGAAACGATTAGCCAATGCGAAATCAACGAATACTCCATCCGGAGGAGGATCAACAGGCTGACGCCACCCAGTGGAACCCCAACACACCACCTTCTCATCTACCCGCACGCCGCACGCATGCTCAAATCCCACAGACACCTCAGTGAACACACCCTCAGGCGGGGAAACCACAACATCACGATTACGACCCCAACACACCAACACACCGGAAGGGCGCAGCCCGCAAGCATTACTGAAACCCGCGCTCACCGAAACGAACGCACCCCCAGGAGCGACAGCATCAACAGGATCTCCCCACCCATCGTACAGTCCCTCCCACCAATCAGTCCACAAAGAAGACCTGCCCCAATCCCTTACCCACTCCCAACACTCCACTCCCCCACCATCACGTAAACCACACGAATAACCTAAACCAGCACTTACATCCACAAACACCCCACCAAGATCACCTCTAGACCCAACTGCTTCACTCACCGGATCAACCGGCGGGGAAACAACCGTGGACGAAGAAACAGTCCCCGGTGCACCATTACTCCCAGCAGTGGCAGTCGAAGTCGGCGAAACAGCAGACCCCCGAGGGAGTTCAACCGGAGGCGACCCGGGAGACCCAACCTGAGGCGCCCCGCCCGCGCAAGCCGATACTACCAAAGTAACAGCCAGGCACGCTCCCGAACGCCGCAGGCTTCTAATGTACACCACAACTGTTAGGTTGCTTCTTCTGCGGGGAATGTGATCTCTTCCCAATACTTTTCTTCTGGATTTTTGCCTTCCCAACAGTGAATGTCTCCTGTTGCTAGCACGCCGCATTGGTGCCCGTATCCTGCGCTTATGGCTGTGTAAGGGCCGGTTAGTTGGTAGGTTTCGCTGCGGTCGGTGCTCCAGCAGTCCACTGCGCCGCTGTCTCTAAGCAAGGCACAAGAGTATTCGCCTCCCACGCTGAGGGCTGCGTAGCCTTCCCCTTTGTCGCTGCGGATGTCGTGAGCGGGGCTCCAGTCTTCGGAGTTCATCCAGTCGGGGCCCCAGCATTCCACCAGGCCTGTGGGGCGCAGCCCGCAGGCTTCCTGCTTCCCTACCCCCACTTCGGTGAACTCCCCCTCGGGGTGGTGAACCCTGATAGCCGTATCAACTACACCGATCCCCCACGTCCATTCTCCTCCCTCCCGGGTGTCGCCCCAGCATTCCACGGACCGATCGGGGCGCAACCCGCAGGAATACCCCCAATCCCTTCTAGATGAATATGCGCCTGCATCTTCCCTTACTTCAAGGCCTCCCCAGCCTGCGTGGACGGCGGTGAGCGCTCCTCTGGGGGGGATGATTCTGCTTCGATAGCCTCCGTAACCCCAGCACTCCAATTCACCTGAGGGACGCAGGCCGCACGCGAACGTTTGCCCTGCTTTTATATGGGTGAACCTGCCCTCTAGGGGGGAAGATTGCCCGTAAAAGTCCGCCCCCCAGCACTCCGCCACTCCCGCGGGGCGCAGACCACAAACAAAAGTCCCGCTAGACATCAAGAAAGTGAACTGACCCTCAGGGGGCTCCACCGGGGACTCGCCCTGAGGGAAACGCCGAAGGTAGCGTTCCCCATGAGGAGCGAAGTAATCATCAAAGTAATCACAAACTGCTTCCCCTCCCGGGCGCAGCCCGCAATAATAGTTGAAACCCTGAACGATCCCGGTGATCTCCTCAGGCGAACCAGTCTCCGACTCCCAACAATGCTTCCCCCCGTAAAAGTGACCGCAGGCGTTTCCCTCCCCGTACACCGCATCAGGATAATCCCCAGGCTCAGGCAGCGCCCAACTGTCACCCCACCAGCATTCCCCCTCCCCGCTAGGACGCAAACCGCAAGGAACTCCACCCACGAAGAAGACGGAGGCGAACTCTCCTTCCGGAGGGGAAAGATACGAGTATCTACTGTCTTCACTGAAATTCCCCCAGCACTCCACCCTCCCGTTGGTTCGTAACCCGCAAATATCTGACCCTCTCTCCCAGGCGTGAACGCTCTCGAACTCCCCCTCCGGCGGAAACAACTCGCCGACGACACGCGCCCCAGGGGCGGTGTAACCTGTCCCCCAGCACTCCACCGAACCCCCCACTCTCACACCACAACTGAAACGATTAGCCAACGCGAAATCAATGAACACTCCCTCTGGAGGGAAATCAGCGGGCTGACGCCACCTAGTAGAGCCCCAACAGACCACTTTCTCATCTATACGTACGCCGCACGCATGCTCGAGCCCCACAGACACCTCAGTGAACACACCCTCAGGCGGGGAAACCACAACATCACGATTACGGCCCCAACACACCAACACCCCCGAAAGCCTCAGCCCGCAAGCATTCCCAAAACCAGCGCTCACCGCAACGAACACACCCCCAGGTACCACAGCGTCAACAGGACCATCACTCCAACTCCGGAGCACTATCTCCCACCAATCAGACGGCACAGAAGCCTCACCCCACTCCCAACACTCCACCCCACCCCCCTCACGCAAACCACACGAATAACCAAAACCAGCACTCACATCCACAAACACACCACCAAGATCACCCCCAAGCTCCAGCTTCGACGGAGGATCAACCACAGAAGTGGTAGCACCCACCGAAACCGGGGGCACAGACCAAGGCGCCTCCCCAACCACCGTAGACGAAGAAACAGTCTCCGACGAACCACTACCCCCACTCTCGTCAACCGAAGTTGGTGAAACCGCAGACCCCCGAGGGAGTTCAATCGGAGGCGACCCGGGAGACCCAACCTGAGGCGCCCCGCCCGCGCAAGCCGATACCACCAAAGTAACAGCTAGATAGGCCCCCGAACGCCGCAGGCTTCTAATGGGCACCACAACTGTTAGGTTGCTTCTTCGGCGGGGAAGGTGATCTCTTCCCAGTCGTCGTTGGGGTTATTGCCTGTCCAGCAGTGAATGTCTCCTGTTGCGAGGACTCCGCATTGGTGCCAGTAACCTGCGCTTATGGCTGTGTAGGGGCCGGCTAACTGGTAGGTTTCGCTTCGGTCGGTACTCCAGCAGTCCACAGCCCCGCTGTTTTGAAGCAAGGCGCAAGAGTATTCGCCTCCCACGCTGAGGGCCGCGTAGCCTTCGCCACCGCCGTCGCGGATATCGTGAGGGGGGCTCCAGTTGACGTAGTGGGCGGAGTTCCAGTCCTCGCGGTCCCCCCAGTCGGGGCCCCAGCACTCCACCACTCCTGTGGGGCGCAACCCGCAGGCTTCCCGCTTCCCTACCCCCACCTCGGTGAAATCCCCCTCGGGGTGATGAACCCTGATAGCCGTATCTACGATGCCGATCCCCTGTCCTCCCATCCCTAAGTCTCCTCCCTCCCAGGTGTCACCCCAACACTCAACAGACTGATCGGGGCGCAGACCGCAGGAATATCCCCAGTCCCCCCAAATGCTCTCGTCCCTCTCAGAGGTTGGTATTATCTCAAGACCCCCCCAACCTGCGTGAATGTTCGTGAGCGCTCCTCTGGGGGGAACTATTTTGCTTTGCTTGCCTCCGTAACCCCAACATTCCAGTTCTCCTGAGGGCCGCAACCCGCAAGAGAATGTTGCCCCTGCTTTTATCTGGGTGAACCTGCCCTCTGGAGGGGAGGACTGCCCAAGAAAGTCCGTCCCCCAGCACTCTGCTTCCCCGCCCGGGCGCAGACCGCAAACAAAAGTCCCTCTGGCTGTCAAGGAGGTGAACGGCCCCCCGGGAGGCTCTACCGGGGATTCACCCTGAGGGAAACGGCGAAGGTAGCGTTCACCACCATAGGTAACGAAGTAATCATCAAAGTAATCACAAACTGCTTCCCCGCCCGGGCGCAACCCGCAAGCATAGTTGAACCCTTGAACGATCCCGGTGACCTCCTCAGGCGAACCGGCCCCCGACTCCCAACAATACTGCGACCCGTAAAAATAACCGCAGGCATCTCCCTCCCCGTACACCACATCAGGATAATCCCCAGGCTCAGGGAACGCCCAAATGTTACCGTCAACAGACCAGCACTCCCCCTCCCCGCTAGGACGCAAACCGCAAGGAACTCCACCCGCGAAGAAGACCGAGGCGAACTCCCCTTCCGGAGGGGAAAGATACGAGTAGTTATTTTCCTCAATGAAATTCCCCCAACATTTCACCTCCCCGTCGGTCCGCAACCCGCAAATATCGAACCCTCCCTCCCAGGCATGAACGCTCTGGAATACCCCATCCGGCGGCGACAACACGCCTACAACACGCGCCCTAGGGGCAGTGTAACCTTCCCCCCAGCATTCCACCGAGCCCTCCACTCTCACACCGCACCCGAAACCCTTAGCCAACGCGAAATCAACGAACACGCCATCCGGAGGAGAATCAACAGGCTGACGCCACCCAGTGGAACCCCAACACACCACCTTCTCATCTACCCGCACGCCGCACGCATGCTCAAATCCCACAGACACCTCAGTGAACACACCCTCAGGCGGGGAAACCACAACATCACGATTACGACCCCAACACACCAACACACCGGAAGGGCGCAGCCCGCAAGCATTACTGAAACCCGCGCTCACCGAAACGAACGCACCCCCAGGAGCGACAGCATCAACAGGATCTCCCCACCCATCGTACAGTCCCTCCCACCAATCAGTCCACAAAGAAGACCTGCCCCAATCCCTTACCCACTCCCAACACTCCACTCCCCCACCATCACGTAAACCACACGAATAACCTAAACCAGCACTTACATCCACAAACACCCCACCAAGATCACCTCTAGACCCAACTGCTTCACTCACCGGATCAACCGGCGGGGAAACAACCGTGGACGAAGAAACAGTCCCCGGTGCACCATTACTCCCAGCAGTGGCAGTCGAAGTCGGCGAAACAGCAGACCCCCGAGGGAGTTCAACCGGAGGCGACCCGGGAGACCCAACCTGAGGCGCCCCGCCCGTGCAAGCCGATACTACCAAAGTAACAGCCAGGCATGCTCCCGAACGCCGCAGGCTTCTAATAGTCACTGCAACCAACCCCTAGGAAGACCCGGGGTATGTCATCACCGCGGAAGGCTCTCCCAACGTCCAATACTTAGCCCCGTCACCAAGATCCAAGAGAATGTTCGACCTAGACGTTCCATCCAAATTACTTTCACTCACCAAAGGATCCCCTCGAGTCAACCCCACCACTACAAACTCGTGACTGCGAATATTCGCATAAGCCGCCTCAGTGAGATCCACATTCACCGCCATATGAACACAATCATTAGGGCGATTAGCAGGAGTGGTAGAAACTCCCGTCCCAGCGCCATCCAGCGAATTTTCCATAGGATTGATCAACTCCAACACCTCCCTCGGCGGTTGGCTTAGGTCACGGCCCTTAGGCTTAAGTAAGTCGGAGGGTTTGAAAGACACGAGTTTTCCGTCGTCGAGGCGTGTCGTGCCGGCTGTGTCTTTCCGCAGCGCTTTCCAGGGGCCAGTGCTCCCTTTAGCGCGGTGCATGATCACCCACGCATAAGCGTTATAAACGTGAGCCCACCCCTCGTTCTCCTTCCCCCACTCCGCGTCGCAGACATGAGGGGCACGCGGGAGAAGCGTTGAAGGACTAGGGTCGCTAGGGGGAACAGCAATCTGGAACTGCCAGAACTGCTTTATCTGATTCGCAATTTTAGCCTGGAACATTGAGTACCGGTTTCCTTCAAATGCTCTCTGGTAATAAATGGCGGAAAGATCTCTCTTATCTCTATCAGTAACGGTAGTGGAACGGCAGTTGAAATAATCCGACTTGTATTTAGAAGGATCATCAACGAGCACCTGCCACGACCGAGGGCCGTCCTTATACGAGTACAACGACGGCACTTTATACTCTCTCTTGCGGGGTTGCTGACCCTCCCCGGCTTCAGGTACCTCCTTATGCCACGCGCACTCGTAACCGTAGTCGTCTAACCCGAGCAAGTGTCCTAATTCGTGCTCGAACAAGCGTTCCTGAACGATCACAATCTGTATGGCTGAACCGTCAACCGGTCTCGGCGCCCAAAGCTGCGACCAGTCCGTCCAATGCTCGAAGTTCGGCCACACGCAGCCCGCCAAAAGAGCCGGACACCTCGTAGTCGACCCGGCGCACGCTAGGTTAGTGTCCCTGTTCGCGGCGGTGCACCTCGTGATCGGCCTAGCTGTCGCGCAGCCAACAGACGTACACACCTGAGCGTTCGCCGGGCACGCCCTACCACGAGAATCGGTGCTGCCCGCAGCGCAACGGTAATCGGAAATAACAATATCAAAACTATTGTTGGGATCAATCTTCGCCTCTTTTCTTCCGTGTGCTAGTTCGCGGCAGTCGGACAAACTTGAAACCCGCCCGCTGAACGTGAAGACGTCCTGGAACGCGCTCCCCGATGGATTCAAAGTCGAATTCCAATGGTTCACAGCAGCAGTGATTGGAGCTACGAAGTCTCTGACGGTGGTGCAAATGCTCAACGCCTCACCCCGCTGAGTCTTCGCGTTCAAATGAGCCGTCTCTGAGTTCGGCAGGCCGTAAGGCTGCCAACCCCCATCTCCTCGCGTCTGCGGCTTGGCCTTCACCGGGGCGCTATGAGCACTATAAGAAGCGTTATTCACAGCCGAAACCCTCACCTCATAAACCGTCTTATCCTTAAGACCAGTGATCACCTGAGTATAAAAACCCCCCGTGGGACCAATCGTCGTCGTAGTTGCCCCTCCAGCAGCCGTTGTCGTAGTCGTCGTAGTTGTAGCAGGCACATTCGGCGAAACAGTAGTCCAAGTCGCGGCGCCTTCCTCCCGCCACGCCACCGTGTAATGAGCTAAAACCAAGTCAGACGCACCGCCGCCAGCGTGCCTCCGCTGCCCGCCCGCAGGCGTCCCTTGCCAATATACCTTCAAACTCCCCGAAGCAGGGAACGCAGCCACCCGCTGCGGAGGCCCCGGGGAAGTCGCGCACGCCCTCGCACCCACAGCAGGAAACTGCCCCGCGACACAAGCAACTAGCGCCGCCGTCGTAGTCGTAGTCCTCACCTGCGGGGAAACACCAGAACCACCCGACGTCGATGTCGTGGTCGCAGCCGTCGTGGTAGTCGTTGTCGTCGCAGCCGTGGTAGTGGTGGTGGTCGTCGCGGCAGTGGTTGTGGTCGTCGCGGTCGTGGTGGGGGTGTAGCAGCGGGAGCCTCTGAGGGTTTTCCCCTGCGGGCAAGAGTACGTGTAAGTGGGAGCAGCGGTGAGCGTGCGCGTGCACGAATTTCCGGAAAGGGTCCAGCCGCTAGGGCAGGACTTCACTTTCGCTGGATACGACCAGCAACGCCCCGATACCAGAGTGCCTGTGGAGCACGACCGAGAAGACGTGGGCGACACGTAGCGGACGCTTGTCGTCGTCCGAGTGCACGTGCTACCAGAACGAGACCAACCAGACGGGCACGAATAACTCAACGTCCCGTAATGCGTCAGAGTGGTGCTCACGAAACGATAACACGTGCCCCCAGAACGAGACCAGCCGGACGGACACGAATAGCTCAACGTCCCGTAGCGCGTCACGCTGCTCCTCACATACCGGTAACACGTGCTCCCAGAACGAGTCCAACCTGACGGGCAGGAATAGTTTAGCGTGCCGTAGCGGACTGTTCTTGACGTTACGTAGCGGGAACACGTGCTCCCAGAGCGCGACCAGCCGGACGGGCACGAATAGTATAGCGTGCCGTAGCGGTTTACATACCGGTAACAAGTACTCCCGGAGAGAGTCCAACCGGACGAACAATAATAATAACCGCCAATACCAGGAAGATAACGGTAACTCGCCGAAGAAGACTGCCTCACCGAATATCTGCAAGAAGCCGGCGTCCCCCTCGGACTGCAATAACGAGACGCCGACTGCGACTGACGGAACGTGCTCGACAAAACATAACGACAAGACGACGGCGCACCCCTCGGACTACAGGAAGCGGAAGCCCCTTGCGACTGGCGCGACGACACCTGAGCGGTGTAACGACAAGACGTAGGCGCCCCACTAGGACTGCAACTAGCAGACGCTCCCTGCGACTGGCGAGTCAGCACCTGGTTGGTGTAACGACAAGACGTAGGCGACCCCCTCGGGCTGCAGGAAGCAGACGCCGCTTTAGATTCTGTGCTGGTTGAAGTTATCTTGCACGTCCGGGCGAAACCGGCACCGACCGTCCTCCACGCCAACACTCCTTGGGAGCAGGAATACGACGTAGACGCCGCCCCTAAGTCTCTCTTGCACCCCCAAGCCGCCCCGATCCCTAAACTGAACTGGGAAGAACCAGACGGGCAACTCAAAGACGCCGAGCGGGACTCCACCTTTTCGCACGCCAAATTATCAGACGTGAACGAATAGCCAGACGGACACGAAGCGCTAGACGACGCAGGAGAACCCCCAGAAGACGAAGACCCCCACAAACCGCCGCCCCCGAAAGGCGAGCCCAGAAAACCTGGTCTCTTCCCGTTCAAAGCAGCCGCCGAATCAACAGGACCGCTCAAACCGTCCACCACCGCAAACGCAACAGCCAACAATACGACCACCAAGAGAGAAAGAAAGAACCTCCAGCGAACAAAACTACCGCCACTGGAAAAACCGGCACGAGCGCCCGCACCAGGAACGCCGCCGGCGCCCTCACGGCTCCCTAAACGACCAGTAGCCTCAGAGAGGCAGCCACTTCCCCCCCCCCCCCCCTCATTTCGCTTTCGCCTTCCCGCGGTTCATCTTTCTGTGGCACGCCCAAGCCACATACAGGTTCCCGAGGGCCAGGCTCAACCCAACTCAGGCGATCATGCCAACCGCGCTCAAGCTCCAGCCTAGCGCCAAGTTCTGTGGCCTCGTCAAACTTTTTCATTGAAAGATCCTCTCACTCGGAGACTTACTTTACCGCCTTACTTTACCCTCGTTCCTGGATCACTTACTTAGTCTACTGCTAGCCTATTTCGACTCTACTCTACTTTCATGAGCCTGTCTCTTGTCCTAGATAGACCTGCTATCTACTCTAGTCTGCGCTGCAGTTCTCTGTTCGCACGTTCCGCAGGGTGTTAGCGAATGAATTAGCGGACGAGGTGTCGTCGCTGGAACCTGTGAATAAGTCCCTCCCCCTCCTCTTCAAAATTTCAATTCCCAAGATGCTGCAGGGAACTCTTTGCGAGCACGTTCGAGCACGCAGTGAAGTCTTCAAAATTCCAATTCTCAAGGCGCTGCAGGGGCAGGGGTAACCTACTGAAAGAATGCTGTCAACAGAACAAGGCAACTAGCCGAACCCTTCAGAAAACTCGGTAGTCGGCTTGCTTTTCCCCACCTTCACTTTCGCGGCCTTCTTTGTCGTAGTGCTGACTGTGGGATGGATCATCCCACACAAGAGCGTCTGGTGGAAGATCTTCATGCTGGGCGCGAGTTACTACTTCTACGCCAACTGGGACGCTCGCTTCCTCGGGCTGATAGCGGGATCCACGATTGTCAACCAGGCAGCAGCCGCTGCGATCTGGAGGCTCAGGCAGTACAGGTGGAAAAAGGCGGTACTCTACACCGCCCTCGCCTTGAATCTAGCGACGCTGGGGTTTTTCAAGTACGCCGGTTTTTTCGTGGAAAGCGCTCAGTCACTGCTGAGAAGCCTCGGAGTGGAGAGCGGATTCACCCTGCTGAACATCATCCTGCCCGTCGGCATATCTTTCTTCACCTTCCAGGCCATCAGCTACGTAATAGACGTCTACCGGGGCGATACCGAGCCGGCTAACAGCCTGGACTTCGCAGTCTACCTGGCGTTCTTCCCGCAACTCGTAGCGGGGCCTATCGTCCGTGCCACGGAACTCATTCCGCAACTCAATCAACCTAGAGACGCAAGAGTGGATTTTGCCAAGGGATGCTCACTGATCGCTGCCGGGCTTTTCAAGAAAATGGTGATATCCACCTACCTCGCGGAGGCTCTGGTGGACGGCGTGTTCGCCTTCCCGAACCGTTTCTCATCCCTAGAAGTCCTCATGGGGATATACGGCTACGCAATCCAGATATACACCGACTTCAGCGGGTACACAGACATCGCCATCGGCGTGGCGCTCCTGCTCGGCATCCAACTTCCGCTCAACTTCAACCAGCCTTATAAGGCAACCACGCTTCGGGACTTCTGGCGGCGCTGGCACATCTCCTTGTCGCGATGGCTGCGGGACTACCTGTACATCCCGTTGGGTGGCAGTTGGGGCAGCCGGTTCAAGCGAGACCGCAACCTTCTGTTGACGATGCTCTTGGGCGGCCTCTGGCACGGCGCAAGTTGGAACTTCGTGATTTGGGGGGGCATGCACGGCGTCTGGCTGCTGGCGGAACGACGAGCGGGCTTCAGGCTCAAGGGGGTCTGGGGATGGCTGATCACCTTCCACATGGTCTGTCTGACCTGGGTGTTCTTCCGAGCCGACACGTTGGAGGCGGCCGGGGACGTGCTCTCCCGTCTGTTCACTGGCGGATTATCCGGTTCGGGGGAATTAACTTGGGTATTCTTTGTAGCGACATTCGGAATGCTGGCAACTCACTTCGTGTCTCAGAAACTGACCGACAGAGCCGTGGCGGCCGTCTCCTACCTGCCTGCTGCGGTGATCGGCTTTGGGATGGCGATCTGGTTCTTGATTCTCGAAAAGTTCGGCCCTGAAGGGATAGCCCCGTTCATCTACTTCCAGTTCTGATGTGAAAAAGATCAAATTCTCAAACCCATTCCCGCGTCGCCGCTCTCGGCGGCGCGGGCAGCAACGGCGCCAGCGCCCAAGCCTTTGGACGTTGGCGACCGGGAATTCCGCCGAGACGGAGAAGGAGGCGCCGCAACGGCGTCTCTTCAGCGTCCGCCAAATGTTCTTGGGGGTTCTGCTGGGGCTGGGACTGGGCGCACTCTTCAGTTCAGGATGTCTTGTGAATCTGGCGGAGCGTCAGGGAATCGGCGGGACGCGTGACGCGGCGCTGGGGACGGCCAACGCTGTAGACAGGGTGGCCAACTTCTTCTCCTTGAATCGTCCCGCCGACGGACTTTCGGCGGCGCTTGACAGGGACAGGAGCGGAACGAGCAGCGAAGAGGCTCAGAGGTTGCTGGAGTTGGCGACTGCCGACCCCTCCAGCCCCCAGAGCCCTCCCGAAAATCCCCGGGATCCTTCCAGCACACAACCACCCTCGGAAGGCGGTGAAGGACAGGAGAACGGCGGAGGCGGCACAGGTAGCGAGGACGGCGCGGGATCGAGGGAAGGCGGTGCGACCGACCCTGCTAAAGGCGGCGACCGCATCGAAGACCCCGAAGGGGGCCTGACAGGCGTATCCGCCAATCCGACTCCTACGAGCGGGCTGGGCGAGAAGGACGGATCCACTGATACGACCGACTTCACGACAACTAGCGGCCCTGCGTCCCCCACGCACCCCGTCGGGACGACTTCAACTCTGCCCACTTCCCCCAGCACCCAAGCGACTCCGCCAGAGGGGGGTGGGAACGGCAACGAACCGACCACCACCACAACCACAGAAGTTCCTCCTACTACTCTCAAACCGCCTCCCCCGCCCCCTTCGGGTCCGCCGGTCTGCCCGAACACACAAGCCGAAAACCTCCCTGAGGAATTCGTAGCGCCCCGATCCCCTACCCCCGAGGAACCTCTGCGTATCTTCATAGGAGGCGATTCGATCGGCCGAAACCTAGCCGACGGACTTCAGCGTCTAGCCCCTCGAGAGCTAACGAAAATCGAGGTAGCCACCAAAGCGTCCACGGGTCTCTCCCGTCCGGATTTCTACGACTGGCCGGCGCGCCTAGCAAACGAGTTGACGGAGAACCGCCCCGACGTCATCGTGTTAATGTTCGGAGCCAACGACTTCCAGAATGTCATGTACCAAGGCAGAGGTCTGAGCCGCTTCAAACAAGAATGGACAGACCTGTACTGCCAGCGAGTTGCGCAGGCAATGAGGCTTGTATCTCAGCCTGGGATTCAAGTTATCTGGGTGGGGCAGCCGATCGTACGGGAATCCACGCTTGCGGACGGGTTGGCACGCCTCAACGCCGTATATGAGGCTCAGTCTCTACTGCACCCTTCAGTTACTTTCGTAGACACTTGGACTATCTTCAGCGACTCCGAAGGGGAATACGCCCAGTCATTGGACGGCGTACGCCTTCGCAACAAGGACGGAGTCCACATGACCATAGCGGGCAGCAACCGCCTAGCCCGCCCAGCATGGGAGAAGATCGCCTCGGCGTGGGGGTTGTGAGCCAAGACCGACGAGCGAAATCCGCCCGCTAAGAGAACAGAATCTGCTCCCATGCTTAGTCAGTTCACCGGCTTAGTTAGCGGCCCGTGCCTCCTCTAGCCAAGCATCAACCTGCGCTTGGTTGTCGCTGATCCACTGCCGCGCAAGGTCGGTGGGGTCTGCCTCGTTTTCACTCTGATCAAGAATTTGCAGAGTCACATCAACTGCGTTCAAGGTAACGATTTCGAAGAGCTTGGCCGCAGGGGGATTACTCGCAAGAAAATCGTTTCTAGCCGTCACGCGCAAATCCGCAACTTTGAAACCGATCCTGCACTCTCCCAAGGTATCGGCGGAGGGACACAGATCTGCTCCAAAACCAGCCACACCGGGGCGCTGGTCGAGTTCTTCACCACCTTCCAGGCCGAGAGGATTGGAATCGTCCAAAACGTCCTCCACTCCAAGCCAGACAACGTTGTCGCCGGGACGTAGGTGGGCAAGATATGCGGTGGGGGTCCACGTGAAGACAACCACGGGCTCACCGCGATCTACCTTGGCTCTGGCTTCGGCAAACATGGCGTCATAGCCAGCCTTTATTTGATTGATGTTTTCAAAACCAGAAAAAGCGATAACGAGATCGATGGCGTCGTCGCAAGTCCAGGCTTCTTCACAGCCGAATATGTCGGCTACACCGTCGCCCGGGTTCTTGTCGTAGCTGTCGTATTCGGCAAGAGCATCAGGATTGTTATCCAGATCATCAAGAGTGGCAATTCCATACTCTTCGGCAAAACTCTTGGTTACTAAGAATCCCTGCAAGGCCCCTCCAGCCATCATCTTGCCGACCTTTGATATGTGATCGCCCACGATGCTTCCGTCGGGCAATTCGTTCTGAAACCAGTTGTCGTGCAGAGGGTCCCAGGTGTTGGCCCAGAAATCTACATCGTCTTGAGCCATGGATAAGTAAGCCAAACTGGGAGCTAGTTCCTGATCGGCCGGGTCTGTAACGGTGTACCCGAGCAGACCAAGCAGTTCATAGTAAAGGGCGGCCTGAAAGTAACCGCTTGACCAATTTGCCCTAGCCATTCTCACAGGTTCATCAGATACAGAAGAGGGAGGAGACGGGGCAGTTGTGGTCGGGGGTTCCGGAGTAGGCGAAGGCGGCGAAGCAGTCGTAGTAGGGGGTTCCGGAGTAGGCGAAGGCGGCGAAGCAGTCGTAGTAGGGGGTTCCGGAGTAGGCGAAGGCGGCGAAGCAGTTGCGGGCGGGGATACTGGGTTATCAGTCACCGTGCTGTCATCGCTCGACTCCCCGCAGGAAGCTGCAATCAACGAGAGCGTCGCCAACAAGGCCGTTAGACCCATCAACAATGTTTTCATAGTTTCTCCTTGCGAGAATTAGTGTGCGACTTTAGTCTTAGTGTGCGACTCTAGTCTTATTTGCTGTCTATTGCGAAATTATCCAGGTCGCCCCGCACTCAGGACCCCTAAGGAATATTGCGAGAGGAATATTGCGAGGAGTGCTAGGCGACCGGCGAGGAGACGTTCTCTGAAACCTCCGCCTCCTCCCCCTCTACGCTGCCAAGAATGTCGTCGTCGTCATAGACCCTCTCACGCTTAAATTCCTTGAGCACCGGCAGCGCGCTAGCCACTATCACCAAGCCACCCACAAGCGCAATGAACGCACCCACCCCGCTCACGAATTTAGGGTCTGCGGATCGAAGAGTACTGAAAATCCAGGCAAAGGCGATCATGGCAGCGCCGCCGCCAAAACCAGCCACGACAGCGTTCCAACGCCAGAGTTTGCGGTCGGCTCTGCCGAACAAACCGATGGCCGGGAAGCTAGCCAGCAATGCTAAACCGCCTGCGACAAAAGCCCACAAGCCCAACTGATGACCTCGGGCGCTCACACCATCAGTGGTCCCGATCCCGCTCACCTCTTCATAAAGTTGGGATCTAAGGCTGATGATCTCTGCGGCAATGGCCGCCACGTCGGCACCAGGTTCCCTAGAACGTTCCTCTAGTTCCTCCATCTGCTCCTGAATTTCAGGGTTGACGATCTCTTCCGCCCGTTGGTCTTCGCTCCAGATTCCGAACATTGCAGCTAGCAACAGCAACAAACCCAGCACTATTGCCGTCAGCCTGCCCCAGGCGATCTTGCCCGGGAGTGGTCGGAACGGAGCGCGGCGGGCCAGCCACATCCAACGAACGGCTCCCAGCGAGGCGACCACGCCGCCTACCAGCGCCAAAATCACACCTATACCCGTTCCGGGATTGGGCGCATCCTCGATAAGACGGGCGCTCACTGGACGCCCTAACAGGTGGGCGACAGACAGGGCGGTTATGGAAATGCTGGCGATTACCGCCCCATCAGCTGCTAGGAAGCGCGGCCCCCGTCCTGGTCGGAAATAGGACACGACTGCGGAGAGGATTACGAGCAAGCCGAGAAGCAGAATAGAAACACCAAACCAACTTCCGCCTGAGGCGTCCATCCCGTTGAACGAACTGCCCGACAATGACCCATCGAGCGAAACATCCGACGACCTGCCGTATGCACTGAACTTCCCAGCACCGGAGGTCCACGTGAGAAGCACCGACTGAACGGCTATAACCGCTCCGGCGAACGTGAGTATCAGCGGCAAACGCTCCGCTGGTTCAACCGAGGCATACCTCACTTCTTCAAGTTCGCCCCCGGTGGCCTGCTCCGATGCATCGAGCAGCGCCTCGGGGTCGCGCCGGTGCGCCCAGGCGCGGCGAATCCGACGGAAGAAGTGAGCCGAATCCGTGCCCTCGCGCTGCGAAGTTCGATCCAGCACCAAGGCGACCAGCAGAAACGCCAAGCCGGCCGAGGCTCCCTTGGAGACGTCCTGATTGCTGATGGCGTTAAAGAGCAGCCTTCCGAGTCCCCCCGCTCCCATGATGGCGGCGATCCCCAACATTGAAATAGAGAGGAGAAGGGTCTGATTGACGCCGGTCATGATCGCAGGTCGGGCGAGGGGAATCTGCACGTCGAGCAGCACGCGGCCCTCGGACGCCCCGTAGGCTCGAGCCGCCTCCTGCACGTCCTCGGGCACTTGTCTTATACCCAGATTCGTAAGGCGGATAAGAGGCGGCAAGGCAAACACCATCGTCACCATCGTTGCGGACACCTCACCGATGCCCCAGAAGAAGATGAACGGCAGCATGTAGACGAAAGAATGGATGACTTGCATGCCGTCGAGGACTGGTCGTATGGCCGTCCAAATCCCATCCACCCGTCCGCAGGCGATGCCCATGGGTATGCCGATTATCACGCACATGAGCACGGCGACGAAGATAAACCCGATCGTGCGCGCGGTCTCCAGCCAGTAGTCGTTGCCGAGGATGCCGCAAATGAAGAGTGCGACCCCTACGAATGCCGCCACTCTTATGTTCCGGACGACTGCGGCAATGACCGTCATAAGCAGCACCACCCAGAACCAAGGGACGCTGGCGAGGAAATTGTCTACGATCGCGTCGATCAGGAACTCAAAAGGCCAAGCCACCACGTTGAGGACGGGCGAAAGCTTGTTGACAATCCAGAAGACGGCCTGCTCCATCCATTCGCCAAACGGGATGCGCCACTCGTCGAGAAACAGGTTGTCCCAGAAACTCACGGCCTCCGAGGCCTCTGCGGCATCCTGAGCCAACTGAGTCGGCGAAGCCCAGATGGTTCTCACAGGTATACCTGACGTTCGTGGTCGTCTATCAGACGCTCTACCTGACCTAGCTTCTCCATTATCAGACGAGGATCGAGGGTGCCGGTGAGGCGCCCTTCGTCGTCAAGGACAGCAATCGGCAGGCCGCGTCCGGCGGCTGCGTAAACGTCGCTGAGGCGGGCGTCGGGACGCGTCGTTTCGAAGTCCTGACGCAATGCCGCCGTCAGGTCGTCGTTACCCATGCCTGCGGTGCGCAAGCCGTCCGCCAGGGTCAACAGCCCCGCGGGCTTTCTGTGGTCGTCCACGACGAACTCACCTGACCTGTCCCCTAGGCGCTCTAGAGCCTCCGACAGCGACGCTCCCCGCTCGACCGGAGACGGCTCCTGCATGACCTCGTTGACCTCAATAACGCGACCCTGATCGACATCCTGAACGAAATCCGCTACGTATGCGGTGGCAGGTTCGGTGAGGATCTGCTTGGGGGTGCCGATCTGATCGACGGCGCCGTCGCGCATGATGCAGACCCTGTCGCCGATCTTCAGGGCCTCGTTGAGGTCGTGGGTGATGAACAGAATCGTCTTGTGCAGGTTGGACTGGATCTCCAGCATCTCGTCTTGCATCTGGGAACGGATCAGCGGGTCCAAGGCAGAAAAAGCCTCGTCCATGAGCAGGATGTCGGGATCTGAGGCCAAGGCGCGTGCCAAGCCCACCCTTTGCTGCATGCCGCCGGAGCACTCTTCGGGCAGGTTGTCGGCGTAGGCTTCAAGCCCCACGAGCGCTAGCGACTCCATCGCCGCCTTGTGGCGATCCCTCTTGTGAACCCCCTGGACTTTCAGCCCGTATGCGACATTTTCGGCGACGCTCCGATGCGGAAACAGGGCAAAGTGCTGGAAGACCATACCCATCTTCTCACGCCGGAACGCCTGGAGTTCCCTGCCGCTCAGTTTCTGAACGTTTACTCCGTCTACCCAGACCTTCCCGTACGACGTTACGAGCAACTTATTGACGCTCCTCAGGGCGGTCGACTTGCCCGACCCGGACAGGCCCATGATTACGAATATCTCGCCGCGGTCAACCGAGAAGTTCAAGTTGTTGAGTCCGACTACGTGATCGGACTTGCGCTGAACCTCGTCCTTGCTCAGCCCCGCCTTGGACAGATCGAAAGCGCGACCTAGCGGTTGAGGGCCGTAAATCTTGTAGACTTCCTCAAGTCGGATCAGGCCGTCGCCATTCGAGGTCACAACGCTGCCATCTTAATCGCACTGGTCAGTGACTATCGGGAATGTTTCGACGTGAACTCCGAAGTCTGCCGTTCCGAGAAAGCAGTGAGCATCTCAGCCATAAGCGAACTTACCTTATATCACAACCCCCATTGAGGAACTTCCCGTGCTGCTCTCGCTTTGCTAGAGGGGGAGCATGAGCAGGACATCGAGTTCGATGTCATCAACTACATCAGCAACCCTTTGAGCCGAGCCGACTTTGAACGCCTGCTTCGTCTGCTGCCGAACGAGCCGAGCGACCTCGTCCGCCGCGACAAGCGATTTTCTGAGTTGGGCTTAACCGAAGACGATGTCGACTCCGCCAAGAAAGTCGTGGAAGTGCTTATTGCCCATCCCCTCCTGATGCAGCGGCCAGTCGCCGTGCGCGGACAGAAGGCAGTGCTAGCACGCCCCGCTGAAAAGCTGCTGGAACTCCTCTGACGACACCTTCGACACCAGTCGTAGGTCGGTATCTCCAAAGACTGGCGACGTCTTGAGGTCTCGCGTCGGCGAGCGCGAACTCATAGCGCTCATGGCTGCCCTCACGGTCAGCACCGCCATGGGGGTGGACATGATGCTGCCAGCGCTGGGGGACATCCGCTCTTCCTTCGGTCTCCCGCAGGACGACACCGTCGTCTCCTGGTCGGTCACCGGCTACATCCTGGGAATGGGTTTCGCTCAGGTAATTTTTGGGACTTTATCCGACCGCTTCGGTCGCAAGACGACGCTGTATGCGGGGCTGGCTCTCTACATACTGGGGGCGATTGGCTCTGCCCTGTCGACCTCGCTGACCGTTTTGCTGATCAACAGGCTGATCTGGGGCATAGGAGCAGCCGCCCCCAGATCCCTCTCGGTGGCGATCGTGCGGGATACTTACTCAGGCGACCGGATGGCGCGAGTCCTGACGTTGATCATGGCGGTATTTCTGATAGGGCCGATAGTAGGCCCGAGTGTCGGAGAGTTGCTTCTGCTGAGCGGGACGTGGCGTTGGGTCTTCGGTTTCGGAGCGATGTTTGCGTGTCTGCTGACACTCTGGACGCTTCGCCTCGGAGAGACCCTGGAACCCGCCAACCGCCGCAGTCTGAGCGCTAAAAGAATTTTTGAAGCGCTTCGGATCATCAGGCGCGACCGCCAAGCCGTTTTTTTCGGGCTGGCGATGACACTGGAATACGGGGCGTTCATCGCCTTCCTCTCAAGCTCGGAACTCCTGTTCAGCGACGTCTACGACCGCGGCGGGCAGTTCGCCCTGCTGTTCGGCGTGGGGGCGGCCTTGATGGCGATATCAGCAATAAACTCCGCCCGCGCCATCAGGATCTTGGGTGCTAAGAAGGTGCTGGGGGGAACGGCCGTCTCCTACATCGTTTTGGCTGCCGCTCTCGCGTCGACATCTGCTGCTGGAGACGGGGCTCCCTCGTTCTGGCTCTGGTTCGCGTTGTTGTCGCTCATTAATGCCCTGCACGTCGTGATCACGCCGATCTGCAACTCGCTGGCAATGCTTGATATGGGCGAGTTAGCCGGAACCGCATCGGCGATCATCGGCAGCGTCTCCATGGGGGTCGGTTCTCTGCTAGCTGCCATTCCCAACAGCCTCTCGCGGGGCTCGGTCACTCCCCTGTCGCTGAGCTACCTGATATACGGAGCGCTGGCAGTGGCTTGCATCTTCTGGGGTCTGCGGGGAAAGCGGAGCGCTTTAGCGGCACAGGACTAACTTGAAGGAACTAATGGCACTAGAACCGCAGCAAGCGCTGGAACCTCAATCACCTTTCGATTTTGATGGGAAAGCCGTGTTGGTAACTGGCGCCAGCCGAGGCATCGGGAAAGCGCTGGCCGTCACGCTTGGCGGGTTGGGGGCGCGGGTGGCCTGCGCTGCCAGAGCCAGCAAACAGAGGCGATTCAAACTGGCGGGGACGGTGGAGGAGACCGCTGAGGCGGTCTCGGCCGCGGGCGGGGAAGGCCTGCCCGTGCCGTGCGACCTGACCGACGACGGGGACGCAGCAGCAGCGGTTGAAGTTGCGGCGGCGAAGTTCGGACGCCTAGACGTCCTGGTCAACAACGCCGCGGTGAGTTTCGGCGGCGACCTCAATATCGATCTGAAGCGCTACGACATCATGATGCGAATAAACGTGAGAGCCCCGCTGCTGCTCACTCGTCTCGCACGGGTTCACCTGGCCAACGCCCCCAACGGAGGACGCATCCTGAACATCGGATCCGTCACAGCCACTGGCTACTTCCCGACGATGATGACCTACGGAATGTCCAAGTCGGCGCTGGAACACCTGACCGTGACCACGGCAGCCGTGCTGGCAGAACACGACATAGCGGTCAACTGCTATCGAATCGACACCCGGGTCGCCTCGGAAGGCTACGTGATGAACACCCCCGAAGAAGACCACTCGAGTTGGGCAGACACCGAAACTGCCGCCGACGGAGCTGTCTGGATTCTGCGTCAGCCGAAAGATTTCACCGGACGGATTGTGAACATGCTGGACTTGGGAAACCGAGTGCCGTCCATCGGCGAAGGGGGGCACCAGCCCTTTGCGCCTTTAGAGGACTGGACGCTCGACGCCGCTGGACGCAGCTAGACGTCTATCTCCTCGCCGGAATCGTCAAAGACCCTGATGGCGCGGGAAGGACAGTTGCGCGCAGCTAGCACAAGCCGCTCGTCGGAGACTGATGAAGCGGTAGGCAGGACGACGGAGAGTTCGTCGTCGTCAAAACCGAAAGCCTGCGGAAAATCGGCCACGCAGCGTCCTGCGCTCATACATTCTTCGGATACCACTTCAACTCGGTAGGCCATCGAGTCCTCGTTTCAAACTTCGCAGATATCTCTATTCAATCTCAAACTGAACAGCCGCCCGCGAAGCGATTATAGGGCGCACGTAGGTTTTTATAAATTCTTTGTGAAACGGGTGTTCGCGGTAGACGACGTAGTCTTCGACGCTGTCGAAGTCGGCGGTGACGCAGAAGTCGTAAGTTCCTTCGCTGACGCCGACGTCGTCGCCGGTAGAGAACGCCTTGACGCCGTCGATCTTCGTGGACAACTCCCCGATGTGCTCGCGGAGAGCGTTCTTGCTTTCCTCGGTGGCGTCGTCTGCCCATTGGAACATCACGCAGTGGCGAATCATCGCACCTCCCCTTTCTTGTTGTGGGCTTTGTTGGTGTGTGGACTGCTTGACGGACTTGCCGTCTAGTTTTTCGGAGACCTGACTACCTGAGGATAAACTGATATTGACCAAATGCAGGCTTCCCGAGCCGGCAGACGGCGGTCTCCAGGCGGCGTTCGGCGAGCTGAGTCCAAATCGCAGCCGGCGGTCTTAGCAGCCTGCCGGGAGCGAGCCCCGCGGTGGCGTCCGGAGATCCTGCGGGAGGCTCGACAACAACTATCAAGCGAGAATCACATCTAGTTTCCTATGAGTCAGCCAGCAGTATCCACCAAGACCTCAACCGGAGTCGGCGTCACAGGCGGCGCCTCCAGCGGTTTCCACGACGACTCCGCCGTAGAAATCCTGATCAAGGGGGGAACCCTGATCGACGGCACGGGGGCCGAAGCGGCACCAAATCCGGGGGTGCTTATGCGCGGCGGCGGCATCGTGCGGGTCGGAGCAGACGCCGCCCGGGCGGCCTCCCCTGATGCTCTAGAGATCAACGCTTCGGGCAGGACGGTCATGCCAGGGCTAATCGACGCCCACTGCCATGCGACCTTCGACGACGTCCCATCCAACGATGAATTGTTTTTTCACCGCGAGCCAGCGATGACTGCACTCGTGGCGGGACAGAACCTCATGAAGATGCTGAGGGCGGGCGTGACATCCTTCTGCGACCCGGACACGCTCTTCAGCATGGGGCCGTCGCTTCGGGACGCCGTGGAGTGCGGCGTGGTGCCCGGGCCGCGCATCGCAACAGGGGTTCAGGCGCTGGTGACCGCCGTGGGAGGGACGGCCGGACGGCTGATACCGGACGAAGGAATGGTGGGGTACGCGCAGGTGGTGAACTCCCTAGACGAAGCGGTCATGTGGACGCGTCGGCACATAAAGTACGGCGCTGACTGGATCAAGATCCACTCCACGGGGCTCCTTCCCGGCAAGTCGGGAGAGGTTCTGGCTTGGAGTTTTGACGAACTCAAGGCCGTGTGCGACACCGCACATGAACTGGGGACGAAGGTGATGGCGCACTGCCGCAATTCGGAGAGCGTGAAGGTTTGCGCCCGGGCGGGTGTGGACATTCTTCTCCACGCCTCCTTCATGGATGAAGAAGGTCTGGAGGCGGTGATTGAGGCAGGGAGTTCCATCTGCCCCACCTTCACCTTCCTCTCCAACCTTGCCGACTTCGGGCACCGGGTGGGCGCCGGAGAGGGCATGGAGGACGTGTTCCGAGGCGAGATCAGCGCCACGGCCAAGATGATGCGCAAGGCCTACGACGCCGGCGTGCCGATACTCTGCGGCTCTGAGAGCGGTTTCGCCCTCACCCCGTACGGCCACTGGCACGGACGTGAGGCTGAGGTGCTGGTGGAGGAACTCGGACTGAGTCCGATGGAAGCCATCGTCTGCGCCACCGCCAACGGGGCTATAGCCATGCGCTCAGAGGGCAGGCTGGGCATGATCGCTGATGGATACCTAGCTGACGTGCTCGTGATTGACGGCGATCCGCTGAGTGACATTCGCGTGTTAAACGACCGGAGTCGCTTCTCTGAGGTCATAAGCCGGGGTCGACGCGTCGATTTGAGCGGGCCGTGGCCGACTCACGGATACATACCTGGGTCGAAAGTGAGGAGTTGGGCGGAGGAATCCCTGACCTGGGAAAAGGCCTACGGATAATTGGTCAGCATTTTACGCTGATAATTTATTAGCGGAGGATGCGCGTAAGTTACCAACATTTCGGGTAATATCGCGCATGTGATTTACCAAACGCCCAAACTGACTGGACTGGACGAAGACGTCTTGGGGCAGATTGAGTTTCTTCGCTACGACCTGCTGCCCTACCTAACAAAACCAAGAAGGTGGTATGGGAGGATTCGCCAAACCGCCTTCGCTCGAGCCGTTCAAGGCTCTAATGAGATTGAGGGATATTCAGCCTCCATAGAAGACACGGCAGCCATCATCGCCGATGAACCACCCCTTTCCGCCAACGAGGAAACTCGCCTCGCCATCGCGGGATACCGCGACGCACTTACGTTTGTTCTGCAACTTGCATCCGAGCCTGTGCAAGTTGACATCTCGCTGCTGAAGTCGCTGCACTTCATGATGCTCAAACATGACCTCTCCAAGAACCCCGGGCAGTGGCGCCGGGGAGCGGTCTGGGTAAGCAACAGCGAAAACGAGACGGTCTACGAGGCTCCCGACCGCGAACTCCTCGAGCCTTTGCTAAACGAACTGATTGAACATATTTCTGACAGCGCAGAACCATCAATGGTCAAAGCCGCTATGGGGCACCTCAATCTGACCCTCATCCACCCCTTCAGCGACGGAAACGGCCGCATGGCCCGATGTCTGCAAACCTTTCTCCTAGCGTCGGAGGGGGAACCTTCCCCCTTGTTCTCCAGCATCGAGGAATACCTTGGGCGCAACACTGCCGCCTACTACGAGGTGCTTGAGGAAGTGGCAGCGGGTGCTTGGTCGCCGAAACGCAGCGCGCGGTCTTGGATTGAGTTCTGTCTCACCGCCCACTACCGCCAAGCTTTGACCTTAAAGAGGAGGATTCTGGAAGCGGAGGCGCTGTGGGACGCATGCTCACAAATCGCCTCTGAACTCAGGCTGCCGGAAAGGACAATCGGAGCCCTATGCGACGCCGCTAGAGGCAGGCGTCTCTGGCGATCTTTTTACGTAAAAATCGTCAAGCCCTCCACGGGTGACGACCTCAGCGAATATCAGGCCAGCAGGGACTTGGCGGCCATGGCCTCAGCAGGTCTGCTTACTGCCCAAGGCGACAAAAGAGCAAGACACTACGTTGCCTCGCCGGCACTTCAGCACACCTGGACTGAAATCCGCGAAATAATTCGCAAAACGCGCGCTCCTAAATCCGCCGTCTACCCTTACGTCCTAGCCCGCGAGCGCCAGCGGGCTGTCTGACCGCTGCTCCGGGCACCTCCTCCATGTGCAGCCGCTGCTATCTAACCTCACTGCAGACTGGGAAGTGCCTCCTCCATCTGCGGCGCTCTAGCTAGTTGTTTGAAGGAGATCGGAGAGCGTGCTCTGATCCCAGCCAGGCGCATTTTTGGGGTGTCCGCTGCGCTAAAAGCTCCCCCTAGGCGGGCAGCAGAACCTCCGCCGTTCCCCGCAACACCGGTTCCGCGTCGTTCCGGCACAGCAGAACGTCGCACGCCGCTACGCGACCCTCGGGGCACTCGCTCACCCCGGTAACCACACCTGAGGCGACCAGCCTGTCTCCGGCGAAGACGTTGCCCAAGAAACGCACCTTCAGGCGCCGCACGGAAGCCGGCCCTCCTGCCCAGGACATGAGCATGTTGACTACATACCCCATGTTGTTTGGGCCTTGATTCACCGGCTGGTCTCCCAATCCCAGCCTGCGAACGTCCTCTGCGTCCCAGTGGATGGTGTTGGGGTCGGCCAGAAGCGCCGCCATCGTCTTCATCTTCTCGGCGTCGACGGAAGCGATCACCAACTCGGGTATGGCATCTCCGACCTTGACTTCGGGAGCGTTCAAGTCGCCGAGTGCCTCGGGAAGACGAAGGAGTTGGTGCACGCGCCGGCTAGGCAGCCGTCCCCCTCCACGATCTCCAACCGGAAAGTGACTAAGTCGAACACTCCGATGGATGCCCCCTGCTTACGCTTGACGTCGGTGATCTCGCCTCGCACGGAGTAGCTCACGTCAGATCGCAAAGGCACAAAAATCTCCATGTCGCATTCCCCGAACATAGGCCCCTCGGAAGCGGAGGAACCCACTAGATCAAACAACTCCGCTATGGAGAGCCCCATGCCACCCATGGCTGCGTAGTAGCAGAACATGGGGTGGGCTAAATCGTCGCTGCGCTGCGGGGCGCCGAGGACGTCGTTCGTCAGCCAGTTGCGGTAGTGCTCCAGATCGAAACTGCCCCCGGGCAAGGGCCGACCCACGAGTTCCTGAAGTTCATTAAGAGGAATCACCCGCAGCAATAAACCCGATCAACCGGGCTCAGGCGGCTTCGGACGCCTGCCCGTAACAAAGCTCGAGCAGGCGCGGTTCGGTGATCTCGTCTCCCGCAGCCTCTCCAGCGATTTGCCCTTCACGGATGACGATGACGCGATGGCAGACGCCCACTAGTTCACCGAACTCGGAGGAGATGAAGATGATCGACTTTCCGTCGGCGGCTAGTTGCTCCATGAGGGAATACACCTCCTCTTTAGCACCGACGTCTATGCCCTGTGTGGGTTCGTCGAAGATCAGAACGGAAGCCCCGGAGCGCAGCCAGCGCCCGAGGATGAGTTTCTGCTGGTTTCCTCCCGAGAGCCAAGCCGCGGGCGTCAAGTCCGAGGGGGTCTTGATGCTTAAGTCGTTAACCGCTGAGTGGGCGGCGACCCGCTCTTTCTGCGTTGAAGGCACAGGCAGCCCTCGTCTGACCCGGTATTGGCGCAGCGTGCCCAGGGTTATGTTGCGCCTCACGTTGAAGTCTCGTATGAGACCTTGGTTCCGACGGTCTTCGGGCAACAGCACCATTCCTGCGGCTATGGCGTGAGAAGGCTTGCGAATCGTAACTTCGCGCCCGTTCATCTTGATCGTGCCGGCGTCTCGATGGTCGGCGCCGAACACGGCTCGCACCATCTCGGTTCGCCCTGCTCCGACTAAACCGGCTACACCTAGGATCTCTCCTTGCCGGAGTGAGAAGGAGGCGTCGTGCACCTTTCCTTCAACTTCCAGACCCTCCACCTCCAACCTCAAGGGAGTCTCGGGAGGGCCGCCGATGCCGCGGCTGCGCCTGCGCTCTATGGCGGTTGAATCGGCGTCTTCTCCGGTGATCTCTTCTATTAAGGTTTGAGCGTCGAACTGCTCGGTGGGGCGGTCGTCCACGACCCTGCCGTCGCGCATAACCACCACGCGGTTGGTGATTTCGAGCACCTCCTCTAGACGGTGCGAAACGTAGATCACCGCCACTCCATGCTCGGCGAGATCCTTGATCACCGAAAAGAGGTGCTCTGTTTCTTCTACGGTCAGCGAACCCGTGGGCTCGTCCAAGACCACCAAGCGCGCCTTGGTCACGAGCGCGCGGGCGATCATCACGAGGCGCTGCTGGGCGGCAGGTAGCCCGCCTATAGGCGCTTTGGGGGGGATTCCGCCTCCAAGGCGTTCCAGCACCTCCCTAGATTGACGGCGCAGTTTACGGAAGTCGACGAGCACGCCGCCTTGTTTTGGATACCCCAGACCGAGTTCCACGTTCTCCGCCACGGAGAGGTCGGGCACGACCGAGAGTTCCTGGTGCACGAACGACATTCCAAACAAAGTGGCGTCGTGCGGATTGTGCAGATGGATTTCCTTTCCATCCATAAAAATACTGCCTTCGTCGGGTTGGACAGCTCCGGCCAGGATTTTGATCATGGTGCTCTTGCCTGCCCCGTTCTTCCCGACGAGACCCAAGACTTCGGCAGAGCGTATTTCCAGCGACACCCGATCTGCCGCCAGGACGCCCGGGTAGCGCTTGACGATGTCCCTGACCTCGAGGAAAGGCTGGAGGGTGCCGAACGTTCGTCCGGCGGTTTCGGTAAGGGTCACCCTGCCTCCTGCTAGCGCTTACGCAGCATGATCTGACTGATTAAAACCCCGATGATCAAGATCACGGCCTTGGCAATGTTGATCCAGGCGTTTCGGATCTGCATTAGCTGCAATCCGACGTCGATCACACGCAGAAAGAGCGCCCCAACGATCGTGCCTGGAATGCTGAACTGCCCTGGTCTGAATACTGCCGCCCCCAGAAAGACCGCCGCATAGGCATCTAGAAGAAAGGGTTCCCCAAGGTTAAGGCGTGTGCCAGCCAGACCTCCGGAACTCAGAATGCCCACCAGCGCTGCTATCAGAGCGACGATGAGGAACCCCAGAGCGCGTATGCGCGCCACCGGGATCCCAGATAACCGGGCGGCTTCTTGATTGCCACCTATGGCATACATATAGCGTCCGAGTTCCGTACGGTCCATCACCACCCAAGCAGCAACGGCAATACCGAATGCAATCAGTACCGGCCTGCCAAGCCCCCACCACTCCACATTACGACCCAGACCCACGTAGAACGCCAGATCTCCGTAAAGGAACTCACCCGGCCCACCACCCTGAGCAATAGGAATCGTGATCGGACGGTTATTCGTCCAAAGCTGTTCGATGCCCTCAAATCCCACATAACCGGCCAGTGTTATTACAAAAGAAGAAACCCCCACGTATGCGATGAGTAGTCCGTTCAGCAGCCCAGCAGCGGCTGCTACACCGAATGCCGCCAACATGGCAACCCATACCGGTTGAGAATGATAGACCATCAAGGCCACCGCGGTGCCTGCTGCCAAGCCCATCATGCTGCCAAATGAGAGATCGAAGTCTCCCATCGCCATCACAAAAGTAAGAGCCACACCCAACAGCAGCAAAGGGACAAAAGACGACGGCAGAAAAAGAACAGTTTGAACGTAGATCTGAGTTAGAAAAATTTCGGGGCGCAACAATTTAAAGAGCAAGACGACCCCTGCGAAGACAACCAGCAATCCATAGCGGGCAGTCCAGTCTCTCAACTTGCGTCGCTGATCCTCCGACAACGCACGATAAATGCGGTGAATGCCTAACAAGGCAATCCACCTAGCAATCCATAGCGGGCAGTCAAGTCTCTCCACGGCAGGCCTTGCCGGAGTTCCGCCTCTGCGAAACGTTCTGGGGGGGGTTCGGAGGATTTTTTGATGTCAGATATCGAAACGTTGTCGTCTTCAGCCACTCTTTCTCCTTTGATTCGATTTCGTAAAACTCCTGCCTAGTCTCTTGTGCCTCAATTGCCTAGGGAAGCATCTCCTGGAGTACACATGCTAATCTTTCACGGAAACCGCCAATGCCATAGGAATTTTAGGCTAGAATATTGCGTTCGCAAAAAAGGGGCGCACCCTTTACAGGCGCGCCCCCTCTACTTCACAGGTGATGGGTGTTCGTACTAACCGATGTTGCTGAAGGCCGCAGCCCAACGCTTCTCAAAGAAGTCCACAAATCCTGCAGAAGCTGGATCGTCTGGAGCCGGATAAGGCCCTCTGCCCGGATCGCACTCATCTCCGAGGTCTTCAGGGGTCACGGTGAAGGAAACCGAGAACTGCACCGGATTGCCGTCTTCGTCTAGGTAATAGGGGCGCAACTCTTCGCTGAACTGCTTGCCCTTGACAAAGTATTCTGCAATCTGGTCCATGGCCGCGTAACTGCCCCATTCCAGATTCTCTTCAATAGAGACATCCACACCGCCTGCCTTCATCTGCTCCTGGGTTGCGCAGTTTGCGTACCAAGTCAGCACCATCGGACGATCTGGTGGCGAGATCCCTGGGAACCTCTGAGCGATCACAGGTCCTACACCAAGGGCTGCTGCGTCGATGGTGAGCCAGAAGGCAGCCGAATCCGGCGCCGAGATAAGCCAGGTAGATGCGGCGTCCGCCGGACCCTGCACGGGATCGGCGAAGTTGATCACTACCTCGTTGTCAATGGTGAAACCAGTACCTTCAATGACCTCCTTGAGAGAGGTTTCCCGATCGATTCCCCAAGCAGCGAAGTTCACGCTAGAAACCTGAACAGGTCCGGGATCAGTGTTGTCAACCATCCACTGAGCCAACTGGCGGCCATGCTCCCGGTCGTTGGGGTTGAAGGAGGCCGCATAAAGGTGGTAGTAGCTTTGCGTTCCACCGGTGTTCACGAAGGGGATTCCAGCCTCGCGTGCTGACGGCAGAACATCAGCGATGGCTTCCACGGTCGTACCGTCGGTCACAATTGCGTCCACTCCGGATGCAACAAATCCTGCGAGACAACTCTGCATGGCGTCAGGAACACCTTCAGCGTCGCAGTACTCCCAGTCCCAATCCAGGTAATCAACGGCGTCCTTGGCGGTCAATTCAAGCCGCTGAGCGGCTTCGGACGCTCCTAAGACTTGAAGATAGCCGATGGTCAGTTTCGGCAACTCCGTCTGAGACGTAGGCCACGCACGAGCACTCCCCACAGTGGCTTCAGGGGGCACCCAGCCCTGCTGCTTGTCTACCAAGCCAGGAGGGTCCACCGGATCTGCCATAGGCAAAGCAACCGGCGCCGCAGGCTCCGGCGCAGGGGCAGGCGGCGGGGAAACCGTGTCGTCGTCGTCGCTGCCACAGGCGGCAGCGATCAGCGCTACGGCAAACACCACTGACAGGATGCGCCATGAAACTTTCTTTTTGTTAAACATTTATTCCTCCAGTGCGATAAGTCGGGTCACCCCGACAAGTATGATAAGTCGGGTCACCCCGACAGTCCACATATTCAAACGTTAGTTTGAACCTCTAGGATATCAGGTCAATCCTTCGGAGACGCAACTGCGCCGAAGATGCCTAGGCAATTGGCCAACGCCTTCCGACGTCTCAAGACTAAAAGTCAACCCGAAGAGACGGCTGCCGACACCAAAGGCCTACTACCAAAGACAAGACTGCGGAATAGCGGGGTGCTCTATGGGCGGGTATTTTCTGTGCAGTGGCTGCACCACCTCTTCGCCAAAGCGCAGAATCTGCTCGCGCGCCGCTTCAAAATTCGGCCCGGTAACCATGCGGTGACGAATGGTGAAATACTGCACGCCTAACTCCTCGCAGTACTGCTCTAGACGCTCACGGCACTGAGCGGGAGAGCCGATCACTATGTGCTCTCGAGCTCTCTCAGGGGTTATCTTCTCCGGCGAGTCGAACTCGGGGTGGTGGGAGAGAATCCCCGCAGTGCAATAGAAACGCATCTCCTGCACGTAGTGAGTCCCGAACTCCCGGGCGGCGGCCTCAAAGGTGTCAGCCACCCAGCCGTTGCGCATCAACACCACGAAGGGTTCTTTGCCTTGGACAACTGCCTCCTCCCTGTAACCGCCGACCTGCGACTCCCAAACGTCGCGCAGAATCGGGAAATCGTCGCAAGTCCAACTCTCGGCGTACTCCGCGCTGCGTCTGATTGATGGGGGGAACTGACCCCCTCCCCAGAACGGGAAGCGAGGCTGCTGGTAGCAGTTAGGAGTAAGCAGGCCGTCGCTCACCGAGTAAAAATCGCCGTCCACGCTGAAGCGTTCTCCCTTTGAGGCGAGCGCCTGCGAAATGATCCGAACGTTTTCCAGGAACCGGCCGAGCATGCGCTCGCGGGGGATTCCGAACTGACCCCAGTATCTCTCGTGGTAGCCCCTGCCCCAGGTCATGAAAAGGCGTCCTTGGGAGAGATTATCGATGATGGCGCACTGCTCGGCGACGTGCATTGGGTGATAGAGGGTGTTGACCAGGCAGTAGGCGCCGATGGCGACCCGTTTCGTCTCACGCGCCAGAATCATCAGCAAATTCAAAGGGGAACCGAAATAGGATTCGCTGCGGTTGTGGCGGTCAGGCACGCATATCGAGTGGTAGCCAGCCTGTTCGGCTAGGAGGCACTCCTCCACCATCGCATCGAGCGTGTTCGAGGCATTACTGGGGTCAGGCACCGGCTGGTCGTAACCGCCTGCGTTGGTGTCCAAGAGGTAGCCGATTCGCATGTCTTTGCCCGCTTTCGCCGTTGTCTTTCGTCGTTTTCCGCTGCCTTGGTTTCTTGTCTCTCCCGCTCTTCGGAAGATGAACGAGCCTAGACCTGCCGCTTCTGCTCTTCCCAGTAGGGAACGCGTAACACCCGTTTAAGTATCTTTCCTGTGGGGGCTTTGGGAAGTTCGCTCACGAACTCCACAGAGCGCGGCTTCTGGTAGGAAGCAAGGTTGGCCTTGGCCACCGAGATGATGTCGTCTTCGGTGGCCGACATCTCGGGCTTGAGCACTACGAACGCCTTCACCGATTCGCCCCAGGTCTCGTCGGGAACGCCGATGACAGCACACTCCAACACGGACGGGTGCTTGGCTATGGCCTCTTCTACCTGCACAGAGTAGATGTTCTCGCCGCCCGAGATGATCATGTCTTTGGCGCGGTCGACTATGAAGACGTAGCGCTCCTCATCCCAGCAGGCGATGTCGCCCGTCCACATCCATCCGTCTCGGATGGTCTGCGCGGTGAGGTCGGGGCGGCGGAAATAGCCCACCATGTTGGCTTCCGAGCGGACGATGATTTCCCCTGGCGTCTCGGAGTCGGTGGGAACGTCAGTTCCGTCGGGATGCACGACCCGCACCGACGTGACGAAGCCCTCCCGCCCGCAAGACCGCAGCCGCTCGGCGCGGTAGTCCTCGTTCACCGCCTTGAGATGATCTTCCTGCGAAAGGAAGCACATGGTGGTGCCCTCCGTCTGCCCGTATCCCTGAATAAGGGTGCAGGGGAAGCGCTCCAGAGCCTCGCCGATGACCCGCGACGGCATCGGGCCGCCGCCGTATTGAATGTTGCGCAGGCTGGAGATGTCGTAGTTGTCGAAGCCGTCGGTGGCCATCATCCAGTTCAGCATGGTCGTCACGCCCAGGAACGCAGATACCCTCTCGGCCTCGATGAGTTCCATGGCCAACTTGGCCTCAAAGTTCATGAGCACCAGGGGGCAGCCGTGGGCCAGGTAGTTGATCGCCAGCACCACCGGTATGTGGAACATCTGGCCGGTCAGCATGTAGACGTCGCTGGGGACTATGCGCTCGGCCACAGTCTGGTTAAGCATCCCGAACCAGACGCTGCGGTGGCTGTGCAAAGCGCCCTTGGATTCGCCTGTGGTGCCCCCCGTGTAGAGGATGAACAGCGGATCGTCGCCCCCGACCGACGCAGAGCCCTCAGGTTCGGTATCCGGGGCGGTCTCGATGAGGCGCTCATAGCTCCCGTCGCCGCCCGGTCCATATTCCAGCCAGTGCTCTACCGAATCCGCCTCGGAGGAGAGTTCGCTTGCCACGCTTGTGAACTTGTCTTCAACCACGTATGCCTTCGGCTCTCCGTTGTCCACGATCTTCTTGAGTTCGGGCGGCGACAGACGCCAGTTCATGGGCTGGGCAATCAAGCCGGTGCGTCCGCAGGCAAAGTAGAGAGCGGCGTACTCCACGGAGTTCTGACTGAGCACTCCTACCCTGTCTCCCTTTTTCAGCCCCAATGAGCACAGGCCGTTGCCCAGTCGGCGGACATGTGCGTCGAACTCTGCCCAGGTCACGCGTCTGCCGGTGGAGGAGTCATAGATGGCCTGCCCATCCGGTTTCAGGCGCGCCCACTTAGCCGGGATCTGACCGATGTTCATGGCTGCTCTGTTCCTTTCTAGGCGGTCATCGACCCGTCGTCGGCTCGACCACGGCTGTGAAAGACGCTGCGAACTGCTTCAGTAAGGCAGGTCGAGGAGAAGATGCCTTCGCTGAAGCTTCCACTCCCCGTCGGTGAGGACGAAACTGTCGGTGTAGACCCCGCTGGAGAGAACGTTCAGTTGTCCGTTCTCAACCGAGATGAGTATCAGGTTAGAAAAGGCAGTCACCGAGGTGTCGGTCTCGTCTTCAAAATAGATGTTGGTGATGCAGTGGCGGCGCTGATCTGTCTGAGTCTCGTGCGCCCCTTCGAAAAGGCCGCGGATGCTCTCCTTGCCGTCAAACACCATCGGCTCGTTGCCGGTGATGACCAGTTCGAAAACTGAATCCTCCAGGAACAGGTTGAGGATGTACTCCAGGTCGCCGGTGTCATACGCCGTGCCGGCGCGGTTCAGAATGCCTGTGATGGCCATCAGGTCTGCCATTGATTATCTCCTTGTCTCGTTTGGTCGGGGTTTCGGTTTGCGGCTCTGAGAAAAAGTCGGACTAGAAGGTCAAGCGTGTTGGACGCCCGAGACCAGACGCCCCCGGAGCGCAGCGCGATGCTTGACGCTCCGCGGGCGTCAACACCCGACGTTCAGCCCAGACCGATCTGGTCGACGGTGCCTCGCCAGGCAAGCGAGCCGCCGTCTATGAGGATGTAGGCACCGTTGATGAACGACGCCTCAGGGCTGGCCAGGAAGCAAACGAGTTCACCCACTTCCTCCGGCCTGCCCAGCCTCGGTATAAGGCTGGTGTTGATGAGTGACTTTTCGAACTCGGCGGGATCCTCTGCCTGATTGACGAACCTCGTCACCATCTCCGTTGCGATGGCAGTGGGGCCGTAGCAGTTGACCCTGACGCCGTAGGGCGCCAAGTCGACGGCTAGGTTCTGCGTCTGCAGACGGATGCCGCCCTTGGATGTGCCGTAGGCGGAGTTTCGGGGATAAGCAGACTGAGCACCCGTGGAGGCCGCGTTGACGATGGAGCCGTTAGCGCTCTCTTTCAGGTAGGGAACCGCGAACTTGGAACAGAGCCAAGGCGCCACGGCGTTCACTTCCACCACCTTGCGAAAGACGTCAATGGGCATGTCCTCCACGGAAGTCTTCTCCCCTGAGAGGGCCGTCTCGTGGATGCCTGCGTTGTTGTGCAGCACGTCGATACCGCCAAATTGCTCAGCTGCGGCGGCCATCAGGGCTTCCACCTGACTGGGGTCGGTCACGTCGCAGTGTTGGTAGGCGGCCGTGCCGCCCGCGGCTTCTATTTCGGACACCACGTTCCGGCCGCCTTCGTCGTCGAGGTCGCTGACCATGACCGACGCTCCCTTGGAGGCCGCCACCTTGGCAGTGGCAGCGCCTATGCCCGAGGCGGATCCAGTGATCACGAAACGCATATCTTTGATGCTGCTCATTTTCGTTTCCTTCCTTGTATATGGGTATTGGGATTCTGCGTTACTTTGATCAGTTTTGCGAACCGCTCGGCGTGAAGGTGAGGTGCATGTTCAGAGGCGAACGCGTAAAGACCCCTTGCGGCACGGGAGTTCCTTGTGCAAAAGCGAAGTCCTCACACGCATCGAGCACCTGGTTTGTCCCGGTCTCCACTTCGGTTAGCGCCAGGATCGCTCCCACGCAGAAGTGGCGACCTAGGGCGAAGGTGAGGTGGTTGGCACCAGAAGTAAACGCCTTGTCCACGTCGAGGTCGTCGCGGAAGATGTCGAACCGATCCGGATCGGAGAATTGCCGCGGGTCGCGGTTGGCGCCGGCGAGCAGGCAGGTAACAGTCTTGCCCGCCGGGATCACCCCGCCGGTCATCTCCACGTCTTCGGCGGTCTGGCGCATGATCATCAGAACGGGCGGCGTGTGGCGCAAGGTTTCTGCGAAGGCGCTGCGGATGAGGCTTCGGTCTTCCCTCACCGCCTCCATCTGATCGGGGTTTTCTATCAGACGCCAAAACATGTTGGTCATAGATCGGTCGGTGGTCTCGCCCCCAGCGGTCAGCAGGAGGCTCACGAACGACTTGACCTCAATGTCGCCTAGGCGCTCCCCGTTCACCTCGGCGCAACAAAGCTTGCTCAGAAGGTCGTCGCGCGGTTTTTCACGACGCTCGGCGATGATCGGCAGCATGTACTCCTGCAGCTCTTCGCTCACCCTTTCCCCGGCGGCGTTGATTTCCGGGTCGCCAGCGAGATTGGCCAAGTAGATGTTGATGGTCGTGTACCAGGAGTGGAAGCGTGCGTGGTCGGAGGCGGGAAGCCCCAGCATGTCCACGATCACTCGGATGGGAAACCAGGTCGTGTACTGCTGCACAAAGTCGACTTCACCGTCGTTGCGCCAAGCAGCGAGCAGTTCGCGGCTGTTGTGCTCGATGACCGGAAGAAAGTTCTTCTGCAGAACCGTCCCGCGGAACTCCGGCGCCACCAGGTTCCGATAGCGGGAGTGGTCGCGTCCCTCCATCGACAGCAGCGTGGGGCCGTGCACCGGTTCGAGTTGCCAGACGTAGTTCAGATTGGTGAAGACAGGCTCTTTGAAAGCCCTCTGCACGTCTTCAAATCGGGTGATTAGATAAGAGCTCATCTGCTCGTGGTAGTAGAGCGGATGGTTCTCCCTTAGATCCTCGAGGATCGGGTACGGGTCCTCGTTGAATGCGGGCGATAGGATGTCCGGAGCTTCTGCTGGCATCTAGCACTCCTTTCCACGTCTTTGTTCGGTGCTTACCCTAGCAAACGCTTGGTCAAATTTCTTGAGGAGTTGGTAAGGTCGCTTGCATGCGACAGGTGGAACGAAGAGCATGCGGGGAGTGTCCCCAAGTTCGAACGCCTCCTGCTCTCATGGGAAAGCCTGCCCGAATACCCTAGATATCGTGACCGAATCAGCCTCGGCATCGGGTGCGCCATTTGGAAGCGATCCCCGCCCCGCAGTCACCGACGCAGGTTTACTAGATGGGGGTCTCTGCGCCGCCTGTGACATGCCGCTGCTTTACTGTCCGCCTCTGTGCCCTGAATGCAGCGGCGAAGTTCGTCCGGCTTCGTTCGGGCCTGAGGGTACGGTCTGGAGTTCGACCGTTCTGAGAATACGGGTGGGCGGCCGTATGCCGCCCGCGGCGCTTGCTTATGTGGACCTAGACGGAGGGCCTCGGCTGTTGGCACACCTGTCCAACGGCAGCAGCGAAGCCCTCCCACCCGGCGCGAGGGTGCGTCTGCTCGGACGCAACGAACACGGCGACCCGATGGTGGGTGAGGCTGCCGAGCGCAGAGACCGCCAGCAAGCCGCCGACTTAAGGGCTTGAGCGCGGGCGGCGCCCCTTCAAGACGGGAGGGTCGGCAGCAACGATGAGCAGAACGGTCGTTAAGGGGGTAGGCACGAGCCGCTTCGCACGTCAGCCGGCGGTCGCCGGGATACGGCTGGGATGGCAAGCCGTCGCCGAAGCACTCGACGACGCAGGACTGAGCCCTGATCAGATAGACGCCGTTTTTGCAGGAACGGTTTTCGGAGACCCAGGAATCGCCACTAGGACGCTGCAGCACGTCGGCATCAGAGAGGTTCCCGTGGTTACCATCGAGAATGCCTGCGCCAGCGGCACGACGGCCTTCCACGAAGCCTGGGCGTCGGTGGAGTCGGGGCGCTACGAGAACGTGCTGGCTTTCGGAATTGAGACCATGACAGCGCACTTTGACGGCCCGATCCAGCCGCTGGCCTCCGACCCTGAAGGAGCTCAGGGACTAGCGATGCCCTGCATCTACGGCATGGCCGCCCAGCGCTACCAGCACTGCTTCAGCGTGACGGGCGAGCAGATGGCGCAGGTGGCTGTGAAGAACCGCCTTCACGCAACGGAGAACGAGCGAGCTCAGCACTTCGGGCGACAGACGACAGAGGAAGTCCTGGCGTCGAGAATGATCGCCGATCCGCTTACCTTGCTTCAGTGCTGCGACATCAGCGATGCGGCTGCGGCTGCGATCCTCGGCCCCGCCAGCAACACGGCAGGTGAGGTGGGGGTGCGAGCCTGCGGAATGGGGTCAGGAAAGGCGTGGGATCACCGCTCCGATTTGGTCTGGGGGTGGCAGTTGGTAGCCGACGTGAGCAGTGCCGTGATGGAAGAGGCCTCAGTCTCGCCCGCCGACATCGACGTGCTGGAAGTCCACGACGCTTTCACCATCGGGGAGATCGTCACCACCGAAGCGCTCGGGCTCTGCGAGTTAGGCGAAGGAGGCAGGCTGGTGGAGTCCGGTCACACCACCTTGGGGGGCGCCCAACCCGTGAACCCCTCCGGTGGTCTGTTGGCGCGAGGACACCCTCTGGGGGCCACCGGGCTGGGGCAGGTTGCGGAGATCACCTGGCAGTTGCGCGGAGCAGCCGGCGGGCGGCAGGTAGACGGAGCCAGGCTAGGTCTGGTAGAGACGATGGGAGGAGGTACTTCGGGCATCGACGGGAACGCTTGCGTGACGGTCGTGCTGGAGTCTCCGCGGAAGAGAGACGGAGCGGCGGAGTGAAAGCAAACGTAGATCTGCTCACTCCCGAAAGGGTGGCAGACCCCTACCCCGCCCTCGCCCAGATGCGGCAGGAAAAACCGCTGCACTGGAATGAGCGTTACCGAGCGTGGTTCATCTACCGCCACGAGGATCTGCTTTCGGCGCTAAAGGATCCCCGCTTCTCCTCCGACCGCATCCGAGGAGTTTTTGAGCACAAACTCACCGAAGATCAACGCAAAGAGCGGGCGCTCACCTACCGGATACTCGGCGAGTGGATGGTCTTTCGCGACCCTCCCGATCACACCCGTCTCCGGAAGTTGGTGAGCCGGGCGTTCACACCGAGAGCCATCTCAGAGTGGGAACCCCGCATCACCGAAGTCACGGAGCATCTCATCACCGAATGCGCCCCCCTGGGAGGCATGGACCTGATCAGCGACTTCGCCTACCCCCTGCCCGCCATCGTGATTGCCGAGATGATGGGCGTGCCGCCGGGCGACAGGGACGTCTTCAAAAACTGGTCAGACGACCTCATGGTGCTGGTGTTCGGGGCAAGGGGCGTGAAAGGACGCAGAGAGAGGGCGCAGAACGGACTGGCGGAACTGGCCGATTACCTAGGCGGACTAGTCCAGGATTATCGAAGCGGCCCCGCTGCGAACGAGGAGAACCTGATCTGCGCCCTGATAGCCGCCGCGGAAGGCGACGACACCCTCACTAACGACGAGATCGTGGGTACCTGCATCCTCCTGCTCTTCGGGGGGCACGAGACCACTACGAACCTCATAGGCAACGGACTGCGCGCCCTGCTTCGCTGCCCGGAGCAACTCGAACGTCTGAGAAATAACCCCGACCGCGAGTACCTGCGCCGCGCAGTGGAGGAGATACTGCGTTTCGACGGCCCTTCCAAGATGCAAGTGAGAATGGCGGTGGATGACATTCCAATGGGAAAGGAGACCATCAGGCGTCACGACATGATCTACTTGGTGCAGGCCGCCGCCAACCGAGATCCCGAGGTCTTTGATAACCCCGACGTCTTCGACGTAGAGCGCAACCCCACTAGTCACGTGGGTTTCGGCTTCGGCTTGCATTACTGCCTGGGCGCAGCCGTGGCTCGCTTGGAAGGGGCAATCGCCCTCGACGCCCTCGTCCGACGTCTTCCCGACCTGCGAGCCGGCCCGGGCGCAGAAGAGTGGCATCCCACCCTGATCAGCCGCGGAATGGAGTCCTTCCCCGTGTCTTACTCCCCTAGCGAAGGCTCAGCGGTATGACAAGTGCAAAAACCTCTCCTGGGCTTGGTGAGGCTTTCTCCCTAGAGGGGAAAAGGGCCGCCGTGACGGGCGCCAGCGGGGACATCGGAAGGGGCATCGCCCTAGCCCTGGCCGAGGCGGGCGCAGAAGTCGCCCTGCTCTCACGACGGCTTGAGATACTTGAGGAGGTAGCCGCCGAGGTGCGCCGACGCGGGCGGCGGGCTCTTGCGGTGTCGGTGGACGTCACCGATGCAGCCGAGATAGAGACAGCAGCCGAGCAGGTACGTGAAGAACTGGGCTCGGTGGACGTGCTCGTGAACAACGCTGGCGGCGCCCGTTTCTTGGCTTCGGCTCTAGACACCGCCGCCGGGGGCTGGGAAAAGACAGTGGCTCTCAACCTCACTGCCCCCTTTCTCGTTACGCAGGCGTTCGGACGTCCGATGGTGGAGAGAGGCGGCGGCTCGGTGGTGAACGTGGGGTCGGTGGCGGGTCTGCGCCACTTGGCGGGAATGTCCGCCTACAGCTCGGCGAAAGGCGGCCTCTTCGCCCAGACCAGGGCGCTCGCTAGGGAGTGGGCGCCTCACGGAGTGCGGGTGAACGCGGTAGCTCCCGGCTATGTGGAGACTTCGGGGTGGCAGGCTTTCGACGCAGAGAAGATCGTGGGGGATTCCGAACTCTCCATACCCCTGCGGCGGTGGGCGGCGGTGGAAGAAATAGCCATGCCGGTGGTTTTCCTGGCTTCCGACGCTGCTTCATACATAACTGGAATCACCCTGCTCATCGACGGGGGAATGCTGTCGTGAAGTACGCCTTGACAGACCGGCGGCGGGCAACGGACTGGTAAAAAACCGCAAGCAGAATGACCGGAGGACACGATGGAAATTAGCCACCTCGAGCGTCGCGTAGCACGTCTTGAAGCAAGAGAGGAAATCCGAGAACTCGTCTACCACTACTCCACAGCGGTGGACGACCGGGACGTCGAACGCTTGGGGCAAACGTTCTGCATCGACGGCACCTTTGAACACGCAGACGGCAGAGACACTCACCACGGACGGGAAGCCATCCAAAACTTCTACCGGGCGCGCTTGGCTCTGATGGGCCCGACGTTTCACTATGCCCACAACCACGTGATCTCATTTCAAAACGACGACCACGCAGAAGGCTGCGTGTTGGCCCATGCGGAGTTGGCGCTGGAAGGCACCACCTACCAAGTGGGGCTGCGCTACTCCGACGCCTACCGACGCGAGGAAGGGGCATGGCGGTTCTCCTCCCGCACGATCCGCTTCCTTTATTTCATGCCGCTCAGCGAACTAACGGCGGGCGGACTGGCGGAAGAAAACCGCAAGCGCTACCCCGACATAGGGCCGATACCCAGCGATCTGCCCGACTCCTTGACCACCTGGAAGGAATTTTTTGATACCGCAGGGCGGCAGCATTGACAGGACTGGTAACGCCGCCGCTGCTGGAGTGGCTGCTTCCCTTAGCTCGAAACGCCTAGAAGGGGAAGTCGGCAGACGAGTATCCTGAAGTTACACCAATTACTTCGAATATAATCCTCACTATCGGATAACTTTTGAGAAACTTTTGAGAAAGGAGCAAAATGGCAGTTTCTGCTAACGGTTCCAACGGTCCCAACGCATCAGCCAAGATGATCTCCGACATCGTCACTGCCTGCAGGGCTCTGGCAGCTAACGGCTGCGACACCGGAATAGGCGGCCACGTGAGCATGCGCTCCGAAGGAGAAGACGCTCTCTGGATCAACGCCTTTGACCGCACTCTGGGAGAGGTCGGCCCCGACGACGTAATGAAACTCGACTTTGAAGGCCGTCTGCTGGAAGGCAACCGCTTCGTGAGCTACGGATGGGAGTTCCACGCCGGTATCTACGGCCAGAGACCCGACGTCAACTCCATAGTCCACACTCACTCTTTCTGGGTGTGCGCCTTGGCCTCGCTGGCCCGCCCTCTCAAGATGCGCCACAACCTCTGCACGCTCTTCTACGAGGATCAGGTGATGAGCCCCGACGACGAATTCGAGTCCATCGGCGCAGTGATCGGAAACTGCTCCACGGTGCTGATTCCTTGGCACGGGGGAATCACGGTCGACTCTTCGCTGCCGCGGGCGGCCGCCCTGCACGTGACCCTCGATCAGATGGCGCGCATGGACGTAACCCTGGAAGGCAGCGACGCCCCTGAACTGCCGGAGGAGGCCCGTCTGCCCTTGCGCCGGCTCATCGACGAGAAGTCGGGGTACCTGGAACAAACCTGGGACTTGATGGTGCGTCAGGCGGCCGGGTACAAACACCCGCACTCTCCAGTTCAGTCCGCCAGCGTAGAGGCGGCCAAGGCGACTGCCTGAGTCGAGGCGTTGGGAGTTCCTAAGAGTTGCGAACTCGGAGTCCTGGATCAGCAGCGACCACCAGCCGCTTGGGACAGACGAACAGAGGACGCCCGCCAACAGCAAACCAACCCCAAATTAACCCGATTTAGACCGACTTAAGCCGCTCTAGAAAGGAGTCCTAAATGACCACGATTGAAGCCCCCGCTCCTCCGGACATCCTCTCCGCGGAGTTCGACGCCAACCCCTACCCTTTCTACACTCAAATGAGGGAGCACTACCCTCTCTACCTTCACGAAAAGTCCGGTTTCTGGATGGTCTCGCGTTATCAAGACGTGGAAAGGGTGTTCAAAGACGGGGAGTCCTTCTCCAGCCGGAACTACGAGTGGCAGAACGAGCCTCTTCACGGAGGCCGCACCATGCTGCAGCTCGACGGGCGAGATCACTCAGCCCACCGCAACATCGTGGGACCGCAGTTCCGCGGCTCCTATCTTCAGGAACGTGTGCGGGAGATCATTGAGCTGACGGTGGACAAACTCATCTCCCGTTTCGAGGCCGACGGAAAAGTCGACCTTCGGGAGCAGTTCACCAAGCCGTTTCCACTCGACGTGATCATGTACATGATCGGACTGCCGCTCGAAGACCACGAGACATTCCGACACTGGGTCGACCTCGGCATTGACTTCCAGTCCAACTTCGCTGGCGACCCCGAAGTCGAGCGCCTAGGGCTGCAGGCACAGTCAGAGTTCGCCGACTACCTGACTCCCATCATCGCCGAGAGGCGGAAAAACCCAGGCGAAGACCTATTGTCGAAGATGCTGACCGCATCCTCGGACGGCATCAGCATGGAGGACTGGGAAGTACGCGCCTTCACGAGCCTGCTAGTGAGCGCCGGAGGCGAGACGACCGACAAAGCGCTAGCTGGCATGGTCTGCCGCCTGCTTGAAAACCCCGAGCAGTTCCACGCCGTACGGGAGGACCGCTCGCTTATCACTCCGGCTCTAGCCGAAACTTTGCGACACTCCGGGCCAGTGCAGATGATCATGCGTCAAGCAGAGGTCGACGCCGAGCTTTCCGGAGGCGTCGTTCCAGAGGGCGGCACCATCGCGTGCGTGCTGGGGTCAGCCAACCGCGATCCCGATCAGTTCCACGAGCCCGACGTCTTCGACATCCACCGCAGCGACCTCAACGTGGAGAAAGCCTTCAACGCAGCTGCCAATCACGTCGAGTTCGCACTGGGACGGCACTTCTGCGTAGGCGCACACCTCACGAGGGTGGAAGTCGAGGTGGCGATGGACGCCCTGCTGGACAGGCTGCCCGAGATGTCCTTTGCGCCAGGATTTGAGGCCGAGGAAACCGGAGTGTTCACACGCGGCCCTAAGTCGGTCGACCTGCTGTTTAAACCCGCCTAAACTGCGGTCTTGCCTTAGGTAGCTAGGCGCCCGGGCGCCCGGCCTGCCCGGCCTTTTGCGTCACCACTTCTCTAATCCAGCGAGTTCCACCACAACTTGCAGCAACACGTCCGCTCCGGCTGCTAAGTCGGAAGGGTGCGTGAACTCTCCCGGGTTGTGGCTCAGCCCGTTCACGCTGGGCACGAAGATCATGGCCGTAGGACAGACTCTGCTGAGCATTCCGGCGTCGTGGCCTGCCCCCGAAGGCAGCCTTTTGACGCTGTGACCTAGCCTCCGGGCGGTGGATTCGACTAGAGCCACGACCCGCTCGTCAAAATAGACAGGCTCAAAGCGGGCCAGCGAGTTGGCCTCCAGCTGCACACCCTCCTCTTCGGTCAACCGATCAAGGTAATCAAAGAGCATTTCTTCCGCCCGCTGGAGTTCGCTTTCAATGGTGTTCCGCAGGTCGACCGTGAGACGAGCCCTGCCCGGCACGACGTTGACTAGGTCGGGGTGAACCCTCAAGGAACCCACGGTGGCTACCTGGGTGCCCCCTATCTCTTCGGCGATCCGGCGGACCTGGATAGCTACTTCAGCCGCCGTGTAGCAGGCGTCGCGGCGGTGCGGCATCGGAGTCGTCCCGGCGTGGTTGGCTTGGCCTGACACCTTGACCTCCGTCCAGGAAATGCCTTGAACGCCTGTCACCGCACCGATGGTCACACCCTCGTACTCGAGAATGGGGCCCTGTTCGATGTGCAGCTCCACGAAAGCGAACGGCGACGGCGCAGGACACGGAGCCTGCCCCATGTAGCCGATGCGCATCAGTTCATCCCCCAGCCGAACTCCCTCAACGTCGGTGGCATCGAGGGCGTCCTCGGTGGCCATCCCGCCCACGAAGGTGAGGCTGCCCAGCATGTCGGGCGGAAAGCGCGACCCCTCCTCGTCAGTAAAAAAGGCCACTGAGACGGGGCGGCGCAGGGATATCCCTGCTGTGCTGAGGGTCTCTACCACCTCCAAGCCAGCCAAGACGCCCAGATTGCCGTCGTAGCGTCCGCCGGTTCGTACGGTGTCTATGTGGCTGCCGCACATGACCCCAGATTCGCCCGTCTCGCCCCCGTAGGTGGCTACCACGTTGCCGACCACGTCGATGCTGACCGACATTCCCAGATCATGCATCCAACTCACCACAAGGTCGCGCCCGGCGCGGTCTTCGTCGGTAAGAGCCAGTCGGCAGCAGCCTCCGTCGCCCGTGTCCCCGATCTCGGCGAGGGAAGCTAGGCGGTCCATGAGTCTTTCGGGGTTGATTCTCAGCTCGGAAGTTCTCATTACTTTTAGTCTAGATTTGGGCGTTTTCCCGCTGAAGCACCGCTGCCAGCAATCTCCGAAGCGGTTAGGCATCCCCCGACGGAAGCCGCTGTTAGAGGCTGGCCGGATAAACCTGAGCAAGTCCCGGTGAGCGCCGGGCAAAAGCTAGGCCGCCTTGGCGCGGCTAGCCTCATTGAGCCGTCATGAGTCCCGTCGACCTGCGTTCGCGCTCTCGAGTTTCCGCCGAGGCATCGGTCGAATCCATCGGCGGCTGCTCTGCGGTTGTGCTGCAGATCGGAGGAGAAGAGCCGAACCGCTCCATCACGCTCGGAGTCGGCAAGAAGTTGCAGGCCGCCGTGGATCTCGCCATGGAGAAGCGGCTTCCGATCGTGGGGTTCGTGTCGTCGACCGGAGCGGACGTCGGCGAAGGCGTCACCGCCGTGCACGGCTGGGGGCTGGCTGCCAGATCGCTGGTGAAGTGCTCTGGCGTGGTGCCGGTGATCATGTGCGTTGAAGGTCCAGCGGTTTCAGGTCCCGCTCTGCTGCTGGGGCTGGCCGACTTCGTGATCATGGTTGAGGAGAGCTATGCCTTTGTAAGCGGGCCGGGGATGGTGAAATTGTTCACAGGCGTGGAGATAGAGGTGGATCGTCTCGGGGGTTCGGACGTTCACGCCGCAAGCAGCGGGGTCGCCTCGCTCTTGGTAGCGGATCTTGACGCTGCCAAGGCCGCCGTTGAAAGTCTCTTGCGGCTGCTTCCATCCCACGTGGACGAGTTGCCGCAGCGATATTACGAGGGCGAGGGGGAAAATCATGACTGGGACACGCCGAACATCGCCGAGAAGGTGCCGGACTCTCCGACCGGAAGCTACGACGTGCGAAGGATCCTAGAAGAGGTAGCCGACCCACACACACTGCTTGAGGTACGAGGCGGGTGGGCGTCAAACCTGGTGACCGCTCTGGCCCGGATCGACGGATGGACTGTGGGGATGGTGGCCAACCAGCCCCAGTCGCTGGCCGGAACGCTCGACATCGCCGCCTCGCAGAAAGGGGCTCGTTTCGTGTGTTTCTGCGACGCCTTCAACCTGCCCATCGTCACCTTCGTAGACACCCCGGGCTTCCAGCCTGGGAAGGACCTGGAGTGGAGGGGCATGATCCGTCACGGTGCTCAGTTGGCGTTTGCCTATGCGCGCGCCACTGTGCCCCGCGTCTGCGTGACTCTGAGAAAGTCCTACGGAGGGGCCTACATCGTGATGGATTCCAAGCAGATGGGCAACGACCTGGCATATGCGTGGCCGACCGCCGAGATTGCGGTCATGGGAGCCAAGGGGGCGGTGGAGATTTTGCACCGCAGCGTCGCAGAGGAAGACCGACAGAGCCTGGAAGACGAATACACGGAGCACCTGCTGAACCCCTACAGAGCGGTGGAACGCGGCTCGATCGACGCTGTCATCGACCCGTCGCAGACACGCAGAGTCGTCGCAGAATCGCTCGAGGTGCTGAGCACTAAACGGGAGGACGTCCCCACGAGCCGCCACGAGAACATTCCTCTGTAGTTCCAATGTCTCATCGTTCCAATTCCCATCCGCTAGTCGCGACTAGTATCTGTCTGACTTGGATGAACGTAGTTCAAGTCGAAGTCTCCAACAACGAGGCTGAAGCAGGCCAGCCGAAGAAGCAGGAGGATTCTTGACCGAGTCCATCACCATCACAGACAACAGGAACGGCCGTTCCGTGGAAATTCCGATCCAAAACGGTGGCGTGGAATCCAAAGAGTGGGCGAAACTCCTAGGCGGCATCTGGTTCTCTGACGAGTCCTTCAGCCATACCTCCATAGGAAAAAGCGCAATCACTGAGATAGTAGGGAGCGAAGGAATCCTGCGTTATCGGGGTTACCCCATCGAACAACTCGCGGAGCGCTCCACCTATCTAGAGGTGGCTTACCTCCTTCTTAACGGTGATCTCCCCAACAAGCAGGAATACGAAGCCTGGCAAGAAGAAATCACCCTCCACACCTATATCCACGAGAACTTCCTCAAGCGCTTTATTGAGGCCTTCAGATACGACGCTCACACGATGGGGATGCTCATCTCCTCAATTGCGGCGCTGTCTGCTTTCTACCCCGAGGCCAAGCAGGTAGACGACCCGGAAATCAGGAGAAACCAGATAGTGCGGCTCATCGCCAAAGTGCCGACGATGGTCGCCGCCGCCCACCGCTTCTCTATCGGGATGCCTTTCGTCTATCCCGACAACGATCTGGACTTCGCCACGAACTTCCTTTCTATGATTTTCCGTGTAGCTGAACCGCGCTACGAATGCCACCCGGCGATAAGCCGCGCGCTCGATATTTTGTTCATCCTGCACGCCGATCACAGCCAGAACTGCTCAACCACCACAGCAAGAGTGGTGGGGAGTTCGCACGCCGACCCCTACTCGGTGGTGGCTGCAGCTTGTGCGGCGCTGTACGGCCCTCGTCACGGCGGAGCGAACGAAGCCGTGCTGAAGATGCTGAACGAAATCGGCTCATTCGAGAACGTGGACGGCTTCATTTCCGACGTCAAGAGCGGGAAGACCCGCCTCATGGGTTTCGGCCACAGGGTCTACAAAAACTACGACCCGAGGGCCAAGATCATCAAGGAGGCCGCAGACGACGTCTTCGCTCACGTTGGCAAGAACCCGCTGCTGGACATCGCCCTCAAGCTTGAGGAAGTGGCCTTGGCCGACGACTACTTCGTGAGCCGCCGTCTGTATCCCAACGTGGACTTCTACTCCGGGCTCATCTATCAAGCCCTCAACTTCCCCACCACCATGTTCACCGTGCTATTTGCTATCCCGCGCACTTCGGGCTGGCTGGCGCACTGGAACGAGATGATGGAGCGGAACTCCCGCATAGCGCGCCCGCGCCAACTCTACGTAGGTCACCCCAAGCGCGATTACATCAAAATCCAGGACCGCTGAGGCGCCACCGCCCGCCCGTCGCAGGGGCGTCCACGTCCGGCTCAGCACACCCGCAAACCATCGCAGACTTGAAAACGGAAGAATTCCCAGAACTCTCCGCCAGTTAACCACACACCCTCCCCAAGAACCCGTCTAAGACACCAGGCGCTACCGCAGCCATTTGTATAGTCCCCCTTTTATTTCTACCCCAACACACGAATTGGTCTGTCGCGCGATTTAATTGTTGCAGTCGCGCGATTTAATTCCCGCAAGAGTACTAGCTTTCATCTAGTCTCTAATCTAATGCCCCCCCCCCCCCCCCCCCCGGATCTCTCCCCGCTAGAAACAGTCTTTACTACGGAGATTGCTTAGATATCCAAAGGCAGTGGGAATCTGAGAGTGTAGACCTCATCTATCTAGACCCACCCTTTAACTCAAACGCCAACTACAACATTCTCTTCGGTAACAGGGGTGACAAAACGGCCCAAACACAAGCTTTCACCGATACATGGAAGTGGGACGAAGCAGCCATTCAAAGAGTCGAAAGCTTGAGCAAAGCCGTGAGCCACCCTGCTCACGATGTTATTAGGGGCTACATATAGCCCTTGGGGAGACAGGAATGCTGGCATACCTGTCGTACATGGCAGAGCGCCTCGCAGAATGCCACAGGGTACTAAAAGGTACAGGCAGCATCTATCTCCACTGCGACCCGACAGCCTCTCACTACCTCAAAGCGGTAATGGACGCCGTGTTCGGAGCGAAGCAATTCCGCAATGAGATCACCTGGCAGCGAGCAGCAGGCAGAGCAAAGGGAAGCCAGCACGCTCCAAAGACATTCGGAAATGACTGTGACATCATCCTGTTCTACGGCAAGTCTGCGAAATCGCAGTTCAATGGAATATACAGAATTCTCTCAGAAGAAGAAATGAAGGTAAAATTTCCTGAAGAAGACTCTAGAGGCCGATATAACACAGGTACTCCGCTTTTTCGTCAGCCGTCAATGGGGGCACGGCCAAACTTGTGCTACGAATACAAGGGGGTGAGCAATCCTCATCCCTCGGGATGGCGAGTGTCAAAAGAAAAGCTGATTGAAATGGACAATAAGGGCGAGATTATCTGGAGAGATGGCAAGCGTCCATTGAGGAAGTCATATGCAAGAGACTACAAGGGCAAGCCACTTGGAAATTTATGGACTGATATAAACAATTTAACAAATGATAATGAGAGCCTTGATTACCCCACTCAGAAACCCGTCGCGCTGCTTGAAAGAATCATCAAAGCTTCTTCCGCCAGAGGAAATCTGGTCTTAGATCCATTTTGTGGTTGCGGAACAACTATAGAAGCAGCAAGAAATTTAAGTCTGGACTGGGTTGGGATTGACATTTCGCCTCTTGCTATCGATGTTATTCGCAAGGAGAGATTTCCCGGTGTTGAATTCCCAATTCACGGCATCCCTGTCAATCTCGCCGCAGCCCGTCGCTTAGCCAAAGATCGTCCATTTGACTTTGAAAAATGGGCGATAACAAGAATCCCCGGCCTCGCGCCAAACGACCGACAAGTTGCAGACGGTGGAATAGATGGCAGGGGGCACCTTGTCACTACCCCTGATAATCATGATTCAACCCTCTTACTTGCTCAGGTGAAGGGTGGCGTCCCAAACGTTGATCAAGTAAAAGCTTTCGCTAGGGAGATAGAAGACCAAGAGGCGGCAGCAGGTATCTTCATCACTCTGGAACCATTTTCAAGCCCCACGGCTAAAAAAGTTGCGCTAGGCATGGCCGATCTCAAAATCGGCGCAATGGACTACCCGCGCCTCCAACTCTGGTCTATCGACCTGTACTTTGACAATCGCCCAGCCAAAGTGCCCCCAATGGTAAACCCACTCACCGGGCAAGAGGACTCCAAACAACTCAAAGCATTCTAGGCGTTACGGCTAATTATTTTTTGTCAGCACTAGCAGGCGCTATTGTTTGAATCTTCTGCACACAAAAAATTTAATCAAATGCTCTAAAACCCGAGTCGACTGGATTGCTTCCTTTATTGGACATGACAACTTCGGCGGTCTCAGCTATTGCGTTTAGTGTCTCTACGACTTCTCCATACGTGCCGTCTAGATCCATATATTGGAGCAATAGCTATTAACTTTTTTGCCGCCAAAGTTCGACTGCCCTTAAAACATAGCAATCTATAACAGCGGTACAAAAAAGTCCATTGCTCATCTGCTGCCTGCATCCAAGGAGGATGCTCTCCAGTTCCTGCTAATTCCCTCAAGCTCTTGTTTCCATACATTTTCATTATTTTTTAATATTTTCCGCTTCCTCTAACGTAAATACCTGACTCCTTCTCAGATCTGCTTTATGCTTAGTTCCGCTTGAGCGCCCGATTAGGCGCCGGCTGCACCTAATTTGAGCGACGGCATCTGGCGGAAAGACCGGAAAAGTAACAACCCGCAAGGAAGGACGTTTCCCGGCTGTGCGAGAAGCAAGAACATCCGAACAGGCGCTGAACGCTTGTCTAAGCACAGCCCTAGCCAAGCGGTTTACTAGCGGGTGGAGAATGCAGGCCGAGAGCACTGGCGTGCTGAGCGCGCAGACGGCTAAGCAGCCAGACATTGTGGCCAGGCCGCCTGGCTGGCGGCCTGTGCTCATAGAGACCGAGTACCACCCAGCCAGAGAAGTGGAAGAGGATGCAATCACCCGCTTGGGTGAACGCTATTCCCCGGAATTCGGGGGAGTGCCGGTAGACCAGGCCGTTGCAGTCAGAATCCCCGAAGCGCTGCGCAGCGCCGAACAGAAACACCTCACAGAACTGCTCGATATGCCCAGTTCCGAGGAGCAAGCACCCAGATTTGAATACTGCATCCACTCTCTTCATTCACGTGATCCGGGCAGCACACGTCGCTTCCCTGCCAGCGGCTGGATCTCAGGAAGCCTGGATGACCTTGCCGGTTTCATAGAAAGGGCGGCCGTCTCCCAAGCGACTGTAGAAGCCGCGGCTCAGCAATTTGCCGATGGAGTGGAGACCGCGGCAGCCCTGCTGAACAAAACCTTCGCCGACCCTTCGGAGAGATCGTCATATACCTCAGCAGGGCGCGCCGTAGCAGCGTCTCTCCATCAAGAAGCAGGGGTGGATGTTTGGCGCATGGCATGCGCCATAATCACCAACGCCCTCGTTTTCAACTACTCAATCGCCTCCGAGAGAGGAGAGATTTTAAGACCTTCGGCCGACGAACTGCGACGCTCCACAGACGGGCTGATCAACCACGAGAAACTCCTCAATACCTGGGCTTCAATACTTGAAATTAATTACTGGCCAATATTCTCCGTGGCACGGGACGTGCTTCGGGAAGTACCCGCAGGCGTGGCTGCCGAAATCATCACACACCTCAATGCAGTGGCCACCGATCTGTTAGGTCTGGGGGCCACCACTACCGGCGACCTCTCCGGTCAAATGTTTGGCACATTGATAGGCGACCGCAAATTCTTGGCAACCTTCTACACGCTGCCAGCGTCCGCTCATCTGCTAGCCGAATTGGCAGTCACCCGCCTAGCACCCTTGAATGCCACCGAGCGCGTCAAGTCCTCGGAATGCCTCAAGACCGCTCTGGCCTCACTTCGTTTCGCAGACCTAGCGTGCGGCACAGGCGCACTGCTCTCAGCCGTCTACCACCGCGTCGGGGCGCGGATGCGCAGGAGAGGAATCGACGACGCAGACCTGCACGCAAAAATGATGGAGTCCGTTCTCATCGGCGCAGACATCATGCCCGCGGCGGTGCACCTCACCGCCTCAATGCTCGCGAGCGTGCACCCGGACACCACCTTCCAGCAGACTTGCGTTCACCTGCTCCCCTACGGTGAGCGAACCGGAACTGCGGGGGAAATTTCAGTAGGGTCGCTCGACCTGCTCGACTCCGAGTTTTCGCCGCGACCCCTATGGGGCAGCGGGCGTACTGCAGCGTCAGGTAAAGGCGAAATAGCGTCGGAAACTGTTTGCGAGCATCAGAGCGCCGACTTGTTGATAATGAACCCTCCGTTCACTAGTCCCACCAATCACGCAAGGGCAGAAGCAGCAGGGGTACCCGTGCCTTCTTTCGCAGGATTCGGGACCACAGATGAGGAACAGCGCGCCATGTCGGACAGACTGCGCAAGATCTACAAGTCGTACCCGAAGTCCCGAGCAGGCCATGGAAACGCGGGGCTGGCATCCAACTTCATAGACCTCGCACACTCCAAAGTGAAACCCGGCGGGATACTCGCCCTGGTTCTGCCCGCCGCATTTACAAGAGGGGCGTCCTGGAAATCAGCACGCAGTCTGATTGCGTCTCAATACAGCGACGTAACGGTGATAACGATTGCTTCGGCCGGCTCAACCGAGCGCGCCTTTTCCGCCGACACGGGAATGGCGGAAGCCCTGTTGGTTGCGACCCGCAGTTGCAAAGACCGCGCTCGGGCAGACGACCTCGTGATGTGGGTGAACCTGAATAGACGCCCTCAGAGTATTCCCGAGGCAGTGGAGATTGGAAAGGCTATCCATTCCACGGGAACCAACACCAGAAAAGGGCATCTTCTAATCGGTGAGGAACAAGTGGGAAGCTTCATTCAAGCCCCCTTGGACGAGGGTGGCTGCGCTCAGGTAAAGGAAGTGGACGTAGCAGAAGCGGCGCTTGGGCTCAACTCCGGCACGCTGACGTTACCGCGTCTCGGACAGGATTGCCCAATACCCATGGCGTGCTTAGCGGAACTAGGCAAACGCGGTCTCGTTGATAGAGATATTGATGGCACGAACTCGGATGGCTCCCCGCGCGGGCCGTTCAACATCCACCCTCTCGCTAGCGGCGAGAGAGCCACCTTCCCCGTTCTATGGGGACACGACGCCCTACGCGAAACCCGCTTATTCGTTGGAATTGATGCTCAAGGCCGCACCCGTGAAGGTTGCAAAAAGTTAGCTGCGAAAGTCTGGGAAACGGCATCACGATTGCATTTCACTCGCAACTTTCGGCTCAATTCTCAGCCACTAGCGGCTTGTTTGACCCCCGAGAAGAGCATCGGTGGAGCTGCTTGGCCGAGTTTTACCCTAGACAACCCCGACTGGGAGCCCCTCGCTGTTCTGTGGGCAAACTCGATTTTCGGTCTTATCGGATTCTGGTGGCTAGGAACCCGGCAGCACCAAGGCCGGGCCAACATCACGATCTCCCGACTTCCGGAACTCCCCACGCTAGATCCCCGTCGCCTGTCAGAGAAGGAAATCGCAACTGCTAGATGCATTTTCAATTACTTCGCTTCCGAGGAGTTCCTTCCTGCCAATGAGGCTTGGAATGACCCGACCCGCCGCGCCCTGGATAAAGCCGTTGTGCTTGAAATCCTGGGGTTGCCCAAGTCTGTTCTGGATCCCCTAGATGCTCTCCGCTGGCAGTGGTGTTGCGAACCCACCGTTCATGGCGGAAAGGACACCCGTCCAGCCACCCCCAATCCATTTTCCAGCATCTGAAGGTTCTAATTTTCTGCATTAGTATTGTATTTGATTGAAAATGATTATATATATGCTAAATATATGGAAATTAGGACAGATCTTTGGAATGGCGAACTTGTCACCGCCAAGACTGGAGGAGATCCCGCAGCGCTGCGCAGAGAGGCAGACTTGCTCAGGGAGCTCGAGCACCCGGGCGTGGTCTCTCTCGCTGTTCTGGAGGACGGAGAAGAAGGCCCGCGCTTACTGACCCGTTACGCCGGGCGACACTCCTTGAGCACCTGGCAACCCAGGAGAACGGAAGACCTGCTAGCCGTCTTTGAAGCCCTGGCCGCCGCTCTCGCCTACTTGCATGGGGAAAACCTCTTTCACCTGAACGTCTGCTCTGACCATGTACTCATAGGGGCATCCCAGCAGCCTCTCCTCTGCAGCTTCTCCTCAGCTAGGAAAACCGAGAAATCAGGAGTGTCTAGCGACCTAGCGGCAAAAGACATAGCCGCCCTGGGGAAGACGCTGCTCAAGGTAATCGACGGCGCCCCACAGAGGTTGCGACGGCATAACAAACGCCTTTTTGAACGGATAAGGGGTGTGGCTAAAGCGGCTGCGGAAGGACGGGTGCGCTCCGCCCCCAACCTGGAAGGTCAGTTGCGAAGTTTGGCCGGACGGGAGACATCAACACGAAGTTCACCAAGCGAAGTGGAGGACGTCGCCGCCCCGCGCGCTAGCCCGAAATCAAGCCGCCCTGAAGAGGCAGAGCACTATAGGAGTTCTGGGCACGCGATGCCGGGCGCGGCTAGAGGCCGCCTCAAGAACCTCCGCCCGGTGAAGCGCCGCAGCCTGCTGAAGGCAGCAGGAATTCTTGCGGGTCTCCTCGCTCTTGCTTTCATGACCCTGCAACTCCTGAAAAGAGACGACCCACCCAATGCGATCACAGGCGAAACGGGGGGATACGCCCCCTACGTTGAACGTGAACCTTCCCGGGAGGAAGCGGCGGCCACTACTCAGCCGCTGAACGCTGCCGCAGCCGATCATTTGACTCCGCAGGACGAACAATGCCGTCCGGTATCTCCTGGATATCTCGACGTCACCGGGGACGGCTGCGCCGAGCGGGTCACCGTCGGCGCCGGATTCGTCTCGATCAACGACGACCCCTTTCCGGTAGGAAGCCCCAACGACCAACTGCTCGTGGGGGACTGGAACTGCGACGGGGTATCCACTCTGGCTCTGGCCGAAGCCTCGGGCAAGGTGTACGTATTCGACTCCTGGCCGGAAGACGAACCGCTCGCCCCTGCTTTGGTGGAAGAACTGGCACCTCCCCTCCGGATCAAGAAAACCCCCAACGGCGCGTGCGACCGACTCGAGGCTGTCCACCGACAGGGCACCTGGGAACTGCCTACATTCTCCCAGCCCTAAGGCTTGAAAGATGACCGCAGACGTCTGAGCCTGCGCCCGGCATCGACCTGCTCGCCGCGCAGAAGCGCCAGTTCATGCAACAGTTCCGACTGGCGGTCGTCGAGGTCAGTCGGGGTAGCAACCCTGATCTCCACGATCAGGTCACCGCGGCCGCCTCCCCGCTGAGACGGAACTCCCTTGCGCTTACAAACGGCGACCTCGCCGGACTGCGTACCCGGCTTGATGCGTATCTCCTCGCATCCATCGAGGGTGTCAAGCTTCAGGATTCCGCCAAGAGCGGCTTGCGTAAAAGAGACCTCCGCACGGGTGATGAGGTTGTACTTCTCACGCTGGAAAACCGGATGGGGGCGCACCTTTATCGTCACGTACAGGTCGCCGTAGGCACCCCCCACCGGCCCCACGCCCCCTTTGCCTGGAAGCCGCAAAATCGTATCGTTGTCCACCCCTGGAGGAACCTCGAGCGGATAAGTGCGTTCGCCTCGGAGCCGTCCTCTCCCCCTGCAGGCCCTGCACGGGTTGTGAATTAGACGTCCCGTCCCCTTGCAACGCCTGCAAGGACCGGTGGTCATCATCTGCCCTAGGATCGACTGAGTCAGTTGCCTCACACGACCCGTGCCGGAACACTCCTCGCACGAGAGCGCCTCGGTGCCCGGCTGAGAGCCGGTGGCCTCACACTCCCCGCAAGGCACGGGCAGGTTCACACTGATTTCTTGAGTGCCTCCGAAGACAGCGTCAGCAAAGTCCAACTCAAGCAGAACTTCGACGTCTTCGCCGACATTGGATGCGGCTCGGCGGTCGACGTCAAAACCAAGACCCCCGAAGAGCGTGGAGAAAATATCAAAAGGATCAGACACGGAGTCCGCCGTGCCGAAACGGTCGTAGTGAGCGCGCTTTTGCGAGTCGTTCAGCACCTCGTACGCAGTCGCAACCTCCCTGAAGCGCTTCTCAGCCTCAGGGTCGTCTGGGTTGCGATCTGGATGGTATTCCCTTGCCAACCGACGATAGGCGGTCTTGATCTCCTCCGAGGTCGCCTGCGGGGAGACACCGAGCACATCGTAGTAATCGATTACCGTCACAGCGGGTCGGAGCGTCTTCTCAGTCTCCGCTGAGCAGCCGAGTGAGTTGGGAACTCATGTCGGACACCGCAGCAAGGTTGGCAGAGTAGTCCATGTTCGTGGGGCCGAGCACGGCAACGGAACCCGCCCTACACCCATCCACCTCATACGGCGACACGACCACAGAACAATCCGCCAACGGTTCGAAACCCGTTTCCTCTCCAATGGCCACTTGCATCCCCCTATCCATGATGTTCCGCAGCATGGAGATCAGAGCGTACTGCTGCTCGAGCAAGTAGAGCATCTGGGAAATCTTCTCTACCTCCACGAACGCGCTCGCCACAGTCGACTGTCCGCCCACGAAGACTTGCTCGACTGCTCCTCCTACCGGCGACTGCAAGGCAGCAACGGCTCTTTCCGCAACAGCCTGCGATTCCGCGTCGGGAGCGGTCACCTCCACCTCGGCTCCGAATGGGAGCGAAACAAGCGCAGCACTCAACGCCTCGCTGGCGGAAACCAAAACGTCGGGGAGGGGCGCCTCTTCGCATTCCAGCACCCTGCGCTCGACGGAACCCGTAGACAAAACCGCAACCACAAGGATGATCCGGCTAGACAACTCAACCACCTGGACAGAACGAACCGCGGCCGACTCGACTTCAGGGGCAACCACCACGGCTGCACAGCAGGTCAACTGGGCTAGGAACGAACTAAGCGAATCCAACAAAGAGACCAACTCGCCTCGTGCGCTGTGCAAAATTTCGCTGATCTGTCGGGAAGACTCCTCCGATATCTCTAAGGGATCCATGAGGGAATCCACGAAGTAGCGGTAGCCCGCTTCGGTCGGCACCCGTCCCGCCGAAACGTGAGGCTGCCTCAAGAGGCCGACGCGCTCAAGAAGAAGCATCTCTTTTCGTATGGTCGCCGGGGAAATCTTCAAGTTCTCCAGGTGGCACACCCGCAAGGAACCCACCGGCAAGGAATGAGCTATGTAGTCCTCCACCACTGCGCGCAGAACGGCCTCTCGGCGCGGCGAGAGAACCTCCGTGTATTCGCTCATACAACCCCGATATTACAATCCGCACGCTGGCAAGAGCCGCACGCTGGCAAGGACAGGTCAGGAGCCCGCAGCGTTGTCCATCTTGAGGGCCGCCGCGAACGCCTCCTGAGGCACTTCCACCCGTCCTACAGACTTCATGCGCTTCTTGCCGGCCTTCTGACGCTCCAACAACTTACGCTTGCGTGTCACGTCGCCCCCATACAGGCCTGCCGTGACGTCCTTGCGGAAAGCCTTGACAGTCTCACGAGCGATGATCCGTCCCCCGATGGCCGCCTGGATGGGAACGTCGAACTGCTGACGGGGAATGAGTTCGCGCAGTTTGTTTGTCATCCTGCGGCCGTAGGAGTACGCCTGGTCGCGGTGAACGATGGCACTGAAAGCGTCAACCGATTCGTGCTGCAGGAGCAGGTCCACCTTCACCAAGTCGGATTCCTCGTAGCCAGCAGGGTCGTAGTCCAGGCTGGCATAGCCCTGGGTGCGGCTCTTGAGCTGATCGTAGAAACCCGTCACGACTTCGGCGAGCGGCACTCGATAGCGCAGTTCGATGCGTTCGGGGGAGACGTACTCCAGGCTCTTCAGCCGTCCTCGTCGGCTCTGGCACAGATCGATGAGTGTGCCCGTGTGATCTGACGGGGCAATGATGCTCAGCAGCAGGTACGGCTCGGCGATGCTCTTGACCTCCCCCGCTGGCGGCATCATGCTGGGGCTCTCCACCGACACCTCCTCCCCCCCCGCGGTCGTGACTCGGTACTCCACGGAAGGCGTCGTGGCGATTATGTCCAGGTCGAACTCCCGCTCAAGGCGTTGAACGATGATCTCCATGTGCAGCAAACCCAAAAAACCGCAGCGGTATCCGAAACCCAAGGCTGTAGACACCTCAGGCGCGTAGCTGAAGCTGGAGTCGTTCAGCCTCAGCCGATCCAGAGCATCCCGCACGTTCGGGTACTCCTCGCCGTCGGTTGGGTAGAGACCACAGAAGACCATGGGCTTCGGCTCCTGGTAACCCGCTAGAGGTTCGGAAGCAGGGTTGGCGGCATCGGTGACCGTCTCCCCCGAACGCGCCTCGGACGTGTTCTTCACGCCCATGATCAGATACCCCACCTCCCCTGGCCCCAGGGAGTCGGTCGGTTCCCGAAGGGGCGTGCGAACGCCCAACTCCTGAACTTCGTAACTGCTAGCGGCGTGCATGAGAATGGCTTGCATCCCGGCGCGCAGCCTCCCCTGCGAGACGCGCACCGAACTGATCACCCCCCGGTACTGGTCGAAGTAGGAATCGAACACCAGCGCCTGAAGGGCTGCCTCCGGATCGCCTACGGGTGCAGGCACGCGTTCCACCACTACCTCCAACAATTCTTTGACCCCCTCACCGGTCTTGGCTGAAACCCGGCAGACCTCCTCGGCTGGTATTCCTAAAACCTGCTCCACCTCACGGCAGACTGCGTCGGGGTCGGCGGCGGGAAGGTCGATTTTGTTCACCGCCACCACCATCTGCAGGTCTGCCTCCAAGGCCGCGTAACTGTTTGCCAGGGTCTGCGCCTCAATACCCTGCGCCGCGTCTATGAGCAGTATCACGCCCTCGCAGGCTGCCAGCGATCTGGAGACCTCGTAGCCGAAATCCACGTGCCCCGGCGTGTCGATCAGGTTGATCGTCCAGGGGCCGAAAGACAAACGAACGCTCTGAAGCTTGATGGTGATCCCGCGCTCACGCTCGAGATCCATGGAATCCAGGTACTGGGCGCGCATGAGACGGGGATCGACCGCCCCGCAGACCTCCAGGAAGCGGTCGGCAAGCGTGGACTTTCCGTGATCGATATGAGCGATGACGGCCACGTTGCGTATGGAGGACTGTTTCATGCGGAATTCATAAGGAACTTAGGCTCATAACCTGGCGTACTGCTCCCAGCGGACGGGATTCCAGTCGGGATCCAGACAGCAGGCTCCGACGACCAGCGGGTCGGATGACCAGCGACCTCGGGCGGCGGCGCCTGAGGCGTCTGAGGGAAGCAGGCATCAAGTATCATACGCATGCAGGTCGATAGACCCCAGGCACTCCCCCCAGGCGGGGTGACCGCCAAGTGCCAGCACACCAATCGCGAACCGAATCACAACCGAGGCTTTGAATTGGCCAACATCAAGAGCCAGATAAAGAGAAACCGGCAGAACGAAAGGCGGCGCCAGCGCAACCGCGCTGCCAATTCGGAAGTGCGAACGCGCACCAACTCCGCCGTGAGGGCCGCCGAGGCAGGCGACGCCGACACCGAGAAACTCCTGCGTCTAGCCATCAAGCGCATCGACACCGCCGCAGCCAAAGGAATGCTTCACCGAAACACAGCGGCGCGCAAGAAATCACGCCTTACCCGCCGCATCGCCCGTATCCAGGCCGGCAAGGAATAACCCGGCAAAAAGGTTTTTCACCTTCAGTCCGACCTCGCGCCACTAGTCCGACCCCGCGCCACGGAATGCTGCTTGGGGTGCAGTTGGGTGAGGCGGGCCACCAGCACTTCCAAGACCACACTGGCAGGCGCGCCTGACCGCCCTCGCAGATCCAAGTCGGCGGCGGCTAACAACTCGTACACCCTGCGTATCTTCCAGCCGCCCAGCTGTCTAGCTGCATTCAAGGCGATCTTGGCGGGATACGTCGAACCGCTTTTGTTCATTGCGCCGCTTTTTCGCAGCAGAGTCGCGGCGTCAGCCTCGTTGCGAACGCCTGCTCCGTCTAATCGAAGGATGCGTTCAAAGTAGCCATGCAGTACCGCAAGTATCTGCAGCGGGTGACGCCCCCCCGAAGAGAGCAGGCGCTCCAACCGATCCTGTGACCTTACGTAATCGCCTTTTGAGATGGCGTCCGTGAGCTCCCACGGAGGACCAGAGCCCAACTCCCCGATGAAAGGGGCGACGTCCTCACTGCTCAGTTTTGGGCCCTCTCCGTAGGTCCCGTACAGGGCGTCGAGGATTCCCCAGATGCGAGTTCTGTCCTCCCCGAGCCGATCCACGAGGAGCTCGAAGGCTTCATCGTCCAGCTCGACCTTTGCCTGTTTGCGCTGCTTCTTGAGCCACGCCTTCCCGGTCACATTGCCCTGAGCCGGATCTGCCGCACGGAATTCCCCGCCGGCGGATTTCACCGCCTTGGAAAGGGCTGCGGGCAGCCTCTCCGACCTGCCGCCGGCGGCCGGTTTTTCCCAGACCAGAAGGAGTTTCGTGGTCGGCATCGGGTTCTTCAGGTAGTCCAGCAGAGGTTCCAGGTCTGCGGACTTGCAGATTCCCATCTCGCGGACAACGACAACTCGGTACGGGGTAAACATCGGCGGCGTCATGCACGCCTCCACGACTATGCCGAGGGGCGCAGCGGCGCCCTCAGCGACGTATTCCGCTAGGGAAAACCGCGTCACTGCCAAGCTCGAGTCCTGATTTCCCAACAACTCGCTTTGGGTTTCGCTCACGAGGCGCGAGAGCGCCGAAGGGTCGCTCCCTGACAAGAGCAGGATGCCGACTCCGGAAGCGTCGGAGTTCATAAGGACTTCATCCGGTCGTCCTTTACTACTCGCCCATCGCGGCCGTCACCGACGCTCGGCGGAAGCGCAGCCCCCGACGGCGTCTCCGCTGTCAAGCAACTCCGCCCGGCGGCGCTTAAGCGCACACGCAATATCCGCCGCGTAACGACTCCGGCGGACGTCGTGAGCTCGAATCACAGCACAACCTCCCAGCGCCCCCAGAAAGTGCGCCGCCGTGGTCGCAGCTCTCCGATCCCCTACTTCCCTGCCGCAGAGCCAGCCCAAGAACCCCTTGTTGGACGCCGAGAGCAGCACGGGGTATTGCGTCTCTTTCCACCACTCTCTTTTTCTCAGGAGATCGGCCGACATCTCGGGCGTCTTGCCGAGGTCGAGCCCGACGTCGAGCAGTATCTGCGCCCTCTCCAGCCCTGCGGTTTCCGCCCAGAGCGCCCGTTCGAGCAGATAGCTGCGAACCTCTCCGTGCAGGTCTCCGTAGCTGGGGTCGGGGTCAGCTAGACGCGGGGCCAGCCTAACGTGGCAGGCGACCACGCTTGCTCCGGCGGAAGCGGCCACCTCAAGGTAGTCGGGGTCAGCAAACCCGCTGATGTCATTGCCCAGGATGGCTCCCGCCGCGAAGGCGGCCTCTGCCACCGACGCCCTCCAGGTGTCCACCGAGAGGGGAACGTCAAAGCGTTCAACCAGCGCTTCAATTGCGGGCAGCACCCTCGACGCCTCCTCATCGCCTGAGATCTCCTCGCCCGGTGCTGCCCGGACACCTCCCACGTCGAGAATGTCGGCTTCAGACGAAACCAGTTCTTCCGCCTTGCGAAGGAAGTCGTCGAAATCCCAGCAAACGCCGGCGTCGTAGAAGGAATCCGGGGTGCGGTTCAGGATGCCCATCACCAAGCACCTCTCTGAGAGGTCGTAGCGGCGCTCGCCCAGCCGCAACACCATGTTTCTCACGTTTCAAAACTACTAGCCCCATCCGCTCGGATCTGCTGACAGCCCCGTAACCTGCTCTTTTCCAGTAGCAGAGCGGCTCTGGGGGCTTCCCCGGCTGCTTACCAGAACCTCCAGGCGCGGCTCGTTTTCAGCAACGTATACCTCCAGGTTGCCTACGTCTACCAGGCTGCCGTCGGGCGGGACGACTGAAAAGGGGATTTTGTTGTCAACGGGAGCCCACACCACTGCCTTGTGGTGTCTCTCCTTGAGGTCGGCTGCCACGCGAGCCGACTTCACGCCCCCTGAGCGGGCGGCTATCAGATCTACCCGGCGAACCCCCGCCGCCCGGACGTCCCCCAGAAGCCGTTCAGAGTTCTCGCTCGATCCTAAGAGCAGGACGGCCGCCCCGTCGCTGCTCCAAAGCGTGGACTCCCATCCCACCTCCGTCTGAAGATCGGGCGGCGAGGTGCGTTGCGCAACTGCGGGGAGGAGCAGCACAACCGCAACCAACGCCCAAGCGGAGACCACGAGTAAACGGCGGCGCAGGATCATGACCACTGAACCCAGCGTCAGCCCCAGGACGGCGACGTGGACCGCCCCCAACTCCCCCATCTGCAACTGCGTCATGGCCTCTGCCACGCTGCTCACCCACCAGACGAGAGCCCGCGTGGGCCAGTGCAGCACTCCCGCAACAGGCCCGCCCACCAGGCCGGCCAAGAACCCGCCTGTGATCCCCCAGAGCATCACAGGGGCAGCCGCCGGAGCAGCCAGCAGGTTAGCGGGAAGCGCAGCCACCGGAACTCCGCCGAAAGTAGCTATGAGAAGCGGGGAGACGGCAAGTTGCGCCGCCACCGTCACCGCCAGGGCGGACGCCAGAAGCCGAGGGCCGGGCACTCCGTCTGCCATCCTGCTGCTCCAGAACAGGATGCCCAGAGAAGCCGCCACCGAGAGCCGGAACGCCAGGGAGTGCACCAGCAGCGGGTCCAGCAATACCAGTGCGGTTACCGCCAGAGCCAGGTTTCTCCGGCCAGTCGACTCCCGTCCCAGCATGCCCGCAGTGGCTGCCAGGGCGGCCATCGCTGTGGCGCGCATCACTGACGGCTCAAAGCGCGTGACTGTGGCAAAAAGCAGCAGCACGCCCAGCACGATCACCCAGCGCACCCGCAACCCCAGCCGGCAGAGCAGCGGACGGCAGAGCAAGAGCACGAAAGCCACGTTCTGCCCGGACACCGCCAGCAGATGCGTCAGACCCGCCGCCCGGAAGTCGTCGGCGGTAACCGGAGATTGGGCGCGGTCGTCTCCGTAGACCATGCCCGTAAAGAGCGCCCGGTCATCTCGGCTCATGGATTCCGCTCCTCGCTCAAGGGTGGCCCGTATCTTGTTGGCGATGCCGTAGTGAGGAGGCGGCCCGGAAAACCCAAGCACACTCTCCACGCTCAGGCGTCCGATCACGCCCTCCCTGCGCAGCCAGTCGCGGCCCTCGGGCAGTTCAGAAAGGCGTCCGGCGACCTGAACCTTCTCCCCCGCCAGACGGCGGGAGAGACGCCCCCCAGCCGACCCCCAGCCCCAGACCTCCAGGCGTCCCTCGTCCGAATCGGCTAAGAAGCGTGTGCCCGGATTGAGATACTCAGGATCGCTGACCAGCCGAAGTTCGCCTTCAAAGATTCCCGCTTCTACGTCGCGGGCGGCAGCCGTCGCGGCAGCAGACGAGAGAAAAGAGGCCAGAACTGCCACCCCCGCGCACAACAGAAGCGGGCGCCGCAGCAGCAGGGCAAGGAGCAGAAACGCCGCTGCCACCAATCTAGGGCCGGCTACCGGTATCAACGCACCAGCCAGGGCGCAGACGGCCATGGCGTACGACCAGCGGTCGGACATTACCCCTTCGCTCCGTTCGGCTAGTCCGCTCCGCTCACGGTCCGACGCTTACGTGCGGGCGGAGTTGATCCAATTTGGCAGGACCGATTCCGGTGACATCCAGCAGAGCGTCCACTGAGTCGTAAGGGCCGTGGTTGGCGCGGTGCTCCTCAATGGCTGCGGCGATAACCGGCCCCACCCCAGGCAGATTTTGGAGGGCTGCCGCCGCGGCGGTATTGATGTCAACAGGGCCGCTCGTCTCCGATTCGCCTGCCGTTTCCCCACCGACAGCCAGAGGGGGAGGCTCCTCACCCACAAAGGGAAAGAAGACCTGCGAGCCGTCGTTCAGCAGAGAAGCAAGGTTCACCCTCGCTAGGTCGGCGTTGGGCGCCGACCCTCCTGCCGCGAACAGGAGATCCACCACTCGCGCTTCATCGGCGAAGCGGTACACGCCAGGATTCCGAACCGCTCCGGCGGCGTGCACAAACATCTCCTCGCCCATCTCTTCGCCAGCCTCTGGAACCTCAATGAGTTCCGGCGGCGGCATCGGCAGCGCCCTGGGCACGACGGGGGGTGCAGGCTCCGGTCTGAGCAGGAAATAACCTCCCGCCGCCAGCACAACCAGAACGGCCAACGCGCCGAGAATACGACCCTTAGCGAGCCCCAAGCTCTGCACCCGGTCGCGCAGAGCAGTCCTCAGCCATTCCTTGCTGCCGAACTCCCCGCCGAGTCCGGGGGCTCCGCTCTCAGGTTCGAAACCCTCCGGCCCCCTCGCTGCTCCGGGCTCCCCCACAGTCCTCTGCCTCCTCCTGCGGTTGCTCGCGCCGCCTTAACCTCGGGGACGACAGGCCGCTTGTACTTTGGGGAAGCAGTGCTTATTATATAGTATTTAAAGTATTATCAATATATTTTATATCAGTACAAATATAGTAAGCTCAATTCTTGGCATCCAGCCAAGTTCGCCCGGACTTCATGTCCACGGCGAGAGGCACCTTCAGTTCACAGGCTCCGGACATCTCCTTTTCCACCAGTGAGCCAGCCGCCTCCAGTTCGGAGGTTGGCACCTCAAGGATTACCTCATCGTGCACTTGAAGAATGATCTGGCTAGCCAACCCTTCGTTCTCAAGGGAATGGTCTAGGTTCACCAGGGCCGCCTTAAAGATGTCGGCCGCCAACCCCTGAATTCCCGCGTTCATGGCCTGACGCTCGGCAGCCTGACGTATGCGGACGTTCTCGGAACGCAGTTCGGGTATCGGCCTTCTGCGCCCGAAAAGGGTCTCCGTGTATCCCCGATCCCGGGCTTCAACCACCGAGCGGTGCATGTAACTCATGACGCCCGGGAACGCATCAAAGTAGGCGTCAAGTATCTCCTGCGCCTCCTCGGTGGAAATGTGCAGCCTTTCAGACAGACCGTAGGACTCCATGCCGTAGGAGAGTCCGTAAGCAACCATCTTGGCTACGTTGCGTTGCTCAAAGGTGACTGCTTCCTCCTCCACACCGAAAACCCGTGCTGCGGTGGAGCGGTGAATGTCCTCTCCGGCCTTGAAGGCTTCAAGCAGACCCTCGTCTTCGGACAGGTGGGCGATGCAGCGCAACTCAATCTGGTTGTAGTCAGCCACTAGCAGTGCGTTGCCCTCCTCTGCCACGAAGACGCTGCGGAAAGCCTTTCCTGTCTCGGTGCGAACCGGGATGTTGTGCAGGTTGGGAGCGTCCGAACTGAGCCTCCCGGTGCGCGCCACCGTCTGGTTGAAGGTGGCGTGGATTCGCCCTGTGCCAGGATCCACCTCTTTCTGCAGACCATGCCCGTAGGTAGAACAGAGTTTGCTGACCTCTCGGTAGTCCAGAAGGAGATTCACCACCTGGTGCTTGCCGCGCAACTTCTCCAGCTCGCGGGCCGCCGTAGAAAACGCCCCTGTCTTGGTCTTCTTCCGGGGAATCAAACCCAGTTCGTTGAACAGGAGCCTGCCTAACTGCTTCGGAGAGTCGAGGTTCAGATTCTCCACCCCAGCCTCGGCCAGGATCTGCTTGCGGAGTTCCTCTACCCTCTTTTCCAGACTCTTGGTGAGATCGCGCAAACCCTCTAGGTCAACGCCGATCCCCCGATGCTCCATGCGCGCCAGCACCCGAACCAGGGGCGTCTCAATATCGTCGTGCAACCTCTCTTGCCCGGCCTTGGCGAGCGCCGTCCGCATAGGTGCCTCTAGACGAGCAACTGCCAAGGCTTCGGCGGCGGCCTGCTGCTCGCGACGGCTCTCCTCTTCCGAAGACCCCATTCCCCCCAAAGAGAGTTGCTCCCCCGCGTCGTCTGCGTTCTCCTCACCCTCCAATTCCGAAACAAGGTGGAATTCCGTGTGGCGTTCCAGCAGTTCCCCTACAAGAGGCCGCCGACCCGTCGGGTTGAGCAGATAGGCGGCGATGGCGGTGTCCATACTCAAGCTCTTGACGTCCACCTCCCGGAGCAACAAGAAGCGCATTATGTCCTTGGAATCGTGCGCCACCAAAGGAACCCCGTCCTCCTTGACCAAATCCCTGAGAGCCTCCAGCACGCCGTCGTCGCTGAGATACTTAGCGGACAGCCACATCACCTCCTCCTCGGATGCTCCGGCAAAGGCCAGACCGATCACCGAAGCGTTATCCGCAGAGTCACCCCGAGCAATGCTGACCGCCGCTGGCTGTTTGAGGCGGGCGATATCCCTTATCACTTCTGCGGCGTCGTCCGCCCCGGATGGACGCCGCAGAACTGGGCTCAAGGGCTGAGAAACCGGGACGGAAACCGACCCTAAGTCCAGCACCTCGCTCAGTGAAAGCAGGATTTTGTTGAACTCCAGGAACTCAAAGAGCCTGGTCAGTTCACCCCCGTCGTACTCAAAGGCGAGGTCGTCAACGGAAACCGGAAGTTCCACGTCGCGACGCAGCGTCATCATCTGCAGATTGAGGCGCACCCTCTCCTCGGCTTCCGCAAGATTCTTGCTGCGCCCGGAAGGGTGCGCATTGAGATCAGCGTAGATGCCCTCTACGCCGTCGAATTCGTTCACGAGCAGGGCTGCGGTCTTCACCCCCACCCCCCGGACGCCCGGGAGGTTGTCGGATGCATCACCCCGCAAGGCGGCGTACTGCACGTAGTCAGCAGGACGCACGCCGGTGCGCTCAAAGATGCCCGCCTCGTCGTAGAGCACCTGGTTGGAAACGCCCTGACGGGTGAAGAGAACAGAGACAAAAGGATCCTCCACCAACTGAAAAACGTCGCGGTCTCCGGTGACGATGACCGTCTTGCGCTCGCGGTCTCTCGCCTGCGCCGACAGGGTTGCCAGGATGTCGTCGGCCTCCACGCCTTCGACCTCCAGAATCCGCACTCCTAGAGCTGAGAGCACCTCCTTGATCAGGCCCAGTTGGGAAATGAACACGCTCGGGGGCTTGGTTCGGGTGGCTTTGTACTCCCCGTCGAGTTCGTGGCGGAACGTCCGGCCAGGAAGGTCGAAGGCCACGGCCATTAATCCGGGCTCGTGATCACGCAGCAGGTTGATGAGCATGCTCGTGAAGCCATAAACGGCGTTGGTGACCTGACCCGAGGAAGTGGACATTTCCTCGGGAACTGCGTAGAAGGCGCGATACGCCAAGGAGTGGCCGTCTATTAAAAGTAGATCTGTCAAGCGTCCTGGCCTCTTTCCTGAAGTCCGCTAGGCGTCAAGGTCGAGTTTGCCGGCGATGATCAGTCGGGCGCTGGGATGCGCTTCGGGGCTTGCTGGCATTCAAAGCAGTTTAGGAAAAGTGTTTTGGGAGTCGCCTGAGCCCATCCCCGAACAGGACGCTCAGCCGCTCAGAACGTCCGCTCCACGAAGCGCTCTAGTTGACGGAGCGTCCGTACCTCGTGTACCCCGTCGCAGTGAGGCAGGTACTCCCGCATTACCGAATCCCCCGTGTCCCAGTAAGAACGCGGTTCGGGGTTCAGCCAGAACACTCGACGCGCCTTGCCTTTCAGTTTTTCCAAGACCCACGCACCCGAAGCGTGATAGTTGCTGCGGGCGTCGCCTAGAACAAGCACGGAGGTTCTGGGGCCTACGGCCCCTTCGTACTTTTCCCAGAAGACACCCAGGGCGTGTCCGTAGTCGGAGTGTCCGTCCAGCCACACCACGTCTGCCTCCGTGTTGATCCGGCGGATGGCTTCGGACACCTCCTCGCTGCGCTCAAAGAGGTGAGACACCTCGTCAAGTCCGTCAATGAACACGAAGGAACGCACCTTGGAGAAGTGACTGTTCACGGCGTACATGAGGTGCAAGGTGAAACGGGCGAAGGCAGCCACCGACCCGCTGACGTCCGCGATAATCACCATCTCTGGCTTGGACGGCCGAGCGCGGCGGAACTTGGGCTCAACCGGCACCCCCCCGCTGCTCAAAGAATCGCGGAAAGTCCTTCGATAGTCCAGCGCCCCGCGGCTGCGGCTCTTGCGTTTCCGAGCGAGCTTGGCTGCAAGCTTGCGTGTCAGCGGCGTCACCGCCCGCCGGATTTGCTCGAGTTCCCCGCCGCTGGCGTGCATGAACTCCACGTCTTCAGGCAGCGGACGGCTGAGCATTGAAGACATGGTTTCATGCCCTCGGTCGGCCACTAGTCGGCGGCGTATCTCGGCTTCCACCTCAGCGCTCAGGCGGTCGATCCGATCCTGAAGTTCGACCCGCCTCAGCCTCCTCTCCAGCGGGTCAGCCTCCCCCAACTCTTCGACGAGGCGGTCGACGAGTTCCTCTAAGTGAAGGTGGCGGAGAGTTCGGTAGAGGTAGTAAGTGCCGCCCACTGGTCGGCCCGGTTCCATGCCGGCGTAGCGCTGCACCGCCCGCCTAGCGACTGCGGCTAGGCCTCCGGCGCTGCCCTCGGCCAAGGCTGCCATCAGCATCCGGGCCAGTTCCTCCTCGCTGAGGGACTCACCTTGCGATTCCGGCGGATCGTCAGGATCCAGGATGTAGGCAGGGTCGAACTCATCCGGCCAAGCGCCGTCAGCGCTCTCGTACTCAACGCCTCTAAGCGAAAAATAAACGTCAAAAAGGGTCTCAAACGCCGGGTAGTGGGATCGGTTCTTGACCAAGACGGCTCCCAGGGCTGACTTCAGCGCATCCCTGTCGGTGAGATCCACACAGCGAACGGCTTCCACGGCGTCTATGCGCTCGGTGAGGCTGACCGGAAGACCGACCCGCCGCAGCGCCCCTGAGAAGTCAACGAGCAGATTCTGAAGCGACGGGGTCTCCGCAGACGAGTTCATCGCCGAAGGGGTCATCCGTCTGTCCCCCGGGCGGGAGCGTCAGCCAACTCCTTGCGCGATCTCTCAATGTCGCTGCGGTGCTTCAGCAGGACATGGACGGTCTCGGCGAGAACCTCGGAATCGACAAAGTCAGCCCCCAGCAGCACCAGGGTGCGAGCCCAGTCCAACGATTCGGAGATCGAGGGAGATTTCTTCAAATCCAGGTTGCGCACAGCCCCGACGACCCGCGCCACCTCGCCGGCCAAGGCTTCGGTGATGCCGGGCACCTTGGCCAGCACTATCTCCCGCTCACGCTCAGGATCGGGGTAGTCGATGTACAAGTAGAGGCAGCGGCGCTTGAGAGCTTCGGAGAGTTCCCTGGTGCTGTTGGAAGTCAAGAACACCATGGGGATCTGTTCGGAACTGACCGTCCCAAGCTCGGGTATGGAAACCTGGTACTCACTGAGCACCTCCAGCAGCAAGGCTTCGGTCTCTACTTCCATGCGGTCCACCTCGTCCACCAACAGCACCACCGGATCGCTGGCGCGAATTGCCTCCAGCAAAGGGCGTGTAAGCAGGAACTCTTCGGAAAAGATGTCCTCCTCGAGAGCCTCCCAAGAACGCTCCTCCTCCTTCTCGGCCTGGATGCGCAGGAGTTGCTTCTTGTAGTTCCACTCGTACAGCGCCTTGCTCTCGTCCAGCCCTTCGTAACACTGGAGGCGGATGAGCCGGGCGCCGCATATCTCAGCCACGCTCTTGGCCAACTGCGTCTTGCCGGTGCCCGCAGGCCCCTCCACTAGCACCGGCTTGCCCAGAGCTTCGCCGAGATGCACGACTCCGCAAACGCCTCCGGAGGCCAAGTAGTTGACCTCGGCAAGGGCGCGCTGCACTGCAGCAGCGTTTGCGAAACGCCTCTCCATCCGAACTCGGTTCAGCTTCGGACGTGACCGTTGCCGCGAATGACGTTCTTCACCGCAGTGAGATGCACCAGACCCATCGGGCCGCGCACATGCAGCTTCTGCGTGCTGATCCCTATCTCAGCGCCGTAGCCCATTTCCTCGCCGTCCACGAAACGACTCGACGCATTGACCAGCACACAGGCGGCGTCAACCTCCCGACAGAAGCGCTCCGCCGCCCGATCGTCGGAGGTGACTATGACCTCGGAATGACCCGTCCCGTAGCGGTTGACGTGAGCGATGCCCTCCTCCAGGGAGTCCACCACCCGCACCGAGAGCTTGTAGTCGAGGTACTCGGTGGCGAAGTCGTCGGGGGTTGCAACGCCCATTTCGTCCCCGCCGCCGGCGAGCGCTAGCAACTGCGCCCGGCGGTCGCCCACAAAAACGACAGAAGGCATGGCCCGCATCACCGACGGCAGAAACTCCCGGGCGATCCGAGAGTGCAGCACCAGAGATTCGGTTGCGTTGCAGACCGAGGGGCGCTGCGTCTTGCCGTTCACGACGATGGCCTCGGCCATGCTCAGGTCGGCGGCGGCGTCCACGTATACGTGGCAGTTGCCGTCCCCGTCGAGGATGTAGGGCACCGTGGCATTCTCCCTGATGGTGGCTATGAGCGACGGGCCGCCGCGGGGTATCAGACAGTCCACTAGACCGTCGAGTTTCATCATCTCCACTCCGGCGTCCCGGCGAGGATCGTCTAGGAGGACCAAGGCGTCGCTGGGGATGCCCGCAGAGGAATAGGCGCCGTGAAGAACCGAGACGATCGCCAAATTGGAGCGCAAAGCCGCCGAAGAACCTCTCAAGAAGGCAGCGTTGGAGGACTTGAGGCAGAGGCCGGCGGCGTCGCTAGTCACGTTCGGGCGGCTCTCGTAGACGATCCCCACGACACCTAGCGGGACGCGCACCAACTCTACGGAAAGCCCGTTGGGGCGTTCAAAGCGGGCGACGACTTTGCCTACGGGGTCGTCAAGTTCAGTCAACTGCCGAAGGCCGTTGGCCATGCCTGCGATGCGCTCCGGCGTCAGACGCAGCCTGTCCAGCAATGCGGCAGAGATCCCAGACTCCTTGGCCGTCGCAACGTCCACCTCGTTGGCTTCTAGCAGGACTTCCTGGCGCTCTGTGAGCGCTTCAGCCCCAGCGAGAAGGGCCTCGTCCTTCTGAGAGGTAGAGGCGCGAGCTAGAACCTCAGCCGCCTCCTTGGCGCGTCTCCCCAGCGCCTCGACCATCCCTCGGATGCCCCCGGACGGCGTTTTGACCTTGCGTTCCTCCACCTCCACAAGCCGAATCCTACAACCAGGTGGGTCTCCCGGTCAAAACGAACCGCTTGACGCAGCCCCGACGCTTGACGCAGCCCCGAGTGTCGTCCGCACCTCGGCGACGTTCTACACGCCTGCAGAGGGCTTTTCCTAAACTTGCCGCATAATCCCGACGATTCCAGGTCGAAACGCCCCCCGCGGCCCCAGGCGCTGGCCGGAGCGCGCACCTGACCACCGCCCGGCCAACCCATGAACCTATGAATTCGTCTTCCCCCGGAGACGCTTTCAGTTCACGACGCCGACTTAGCGGAAAACGCGCCAAGTTGGTCGCCGCTGGCATCGTCCTTTCCCGCTGCGCCGGCCTGATACGGGAAATCCTGCTAGGGGCGTTTCTAGGCACGCGGGCAGGAGCGGACGCGTTCGGGGCGGCGCTGCGCATTCCCAAGATGCTTCAGAATCTGCTGGGGGAAGGCGCTCTGTCCGCCTCATTCATCCCGGTTTACTCGCAGGTTCTGCAGGAAGGCGACGAGGAAAAAGCCGGCCGCTTAGCCGGCGCCACGGCGGGTCTTCTGGCGGCAGTAACCGGCGGCTTGGTGCTGATGGCGATACTGCTAGCCGGCCCGCTAACGAGGCTCGTGGCTCCGGGCTTCGACGCTCAGAGGGCGGAACTCACCGCTTATCTGCTGCGGATCATGGTGGGCGGGGTGGGCTTCATAGTCCTGGCGGCGTGGTGCCTGGGGGTGCTGAACGCCCATCGGCGCTTTTTTCTCTCGTACGTGGCTCCTGTTTTGTGGAACCTGGCGATCATCGCAGCCCTGGCGGGAGCGGGCATAGCAGGCGGCAGCGAGACGGATATAGCCAGCGCAGCGGCCTGGGGGGTCTTGATAGGCGGAGGACTGCAGTTCGCCATACAACTGCCCTCCGTGCTGGGGCTGGTTCCTAGGCTGCGCCTCAGTCTCAGCCTGCGGATGCAAGCCGTGCGAGAGGTGCTAAGACGTTTCGGGCCGGCCGCGGCAGGCCGCGGCGTGGTGACATTATCCGCCTACTTAGACGTCATACTCGCCTCTCTGCTGGCGACCGGCGCGGTGGCCTTCCTGGATCGCGCCCAGGTGCTTTACCTCCTCCCCATCAGCGTTTTCGCCATCTCTGTGGCCGCCGCCGACCTCCCGGAGATATCCCGGGAACAACGCAGCAGGGCGATGCTCTCTGAACGTCTGGTGGTAAGCGGATCGCGGGTGATGTTCTTCCTCGTTTTTTTCCTGCTCGCTTTCACGGTGCTGGGGCGCCCGATGGTGGCGGCTCTCTACGAGCGCGTCAACTTCACCACCGACGACACCTACGCCGTCTGGCTGGTGCTGGCCGCCTACAGCCTGGGCATCGTGGCAGCGGGTCTCTCCCGGTTGCTGCAGAACACCTGCTACGCGGCGGGCGATGTGAAGACCCCGGCTCGCATAGCCGCAGGCAGACTGCTGCTCGCGGCCGGCGGAGGCTTCCTGCTGATGCTGCAGCTAGACCGGCTGGGAGTCGTGGACGGAGCCGTCTTCCGCCTGGGAGACGTACCTGCCTTCTGGCTGCTGGACGCTGACATTAGGGGGGAAGGCGGCATCCGGAGGCTCGGCGCCGTCGGGCTGGCTTTAGCGGCGGCGGTTGCGTCGTGGATGGAGTTCGGGCTTCTGCGCCGCCACATCCGCCGAGAATTAGGCATCCGCGCCCCCTTCGGCAGGCTTGCGCTGCGACTGCTGCCCGCCGCAGCCGCAGCTTCGCTAGTCGCTCTGGTGATGCTCCGACTGCTGGGAAACTCCCACGCTCTTCTGGCTGCCCCCTTGTCATTGGCGGCGGTCGGGATCGTCTACCTCTTGGCGGCCAGCGCCGGAGGGCATCCGGCGGCGCGCGACCTGCTCCGCCCGATCAGCCGCCGCCTCTGGCGGTAAACCCCTCGGGCAATCCACCCGTCGGCCCACCCGGGCGCCTAGCCCAAACCCCAGGGCGGATGATGTGCCCTGCTACAGGGCTGCGTCCACCCGAAGTACGGCAGAAGTTACTGCCAGGGCACGGGGTCGCCGTCTAGGTGCAGCAGGCGAAGACGCAAGAAGTTCAAGGATGTGATCGTTGCGAACTGCCGTGTGCGCTCTCTGTCAAACGGAAAGACCACCCTCCGGGCCTGCGTGCTGCCTTCGACGGCGGTCGCCATCCACACGGTGCCAGGCTTCTCCCCTTCGGAAGACGCCGGCCCCGCCACCCCGCTCACCGCTACAGAACAGTCCGCCCGCAGCAGCCGGCAAACCCCCTCCGCCATGGCACGGACTGCGGCCTCGGAGACCACAGGCCCCTCGGGCACTCCAAGCAGTTCCCGCTTGACCTCCCCCTCATACGCCACCACGGAACCTCGGAACACTTCACTGGCGCCAGGCACTCCCACGAGGCGGGAGGCAATCATCCCCCCGGTCACGGACTCGGCCGCAGCCAGGGCGTAGCCGCTTCGCCGACAGAGATCCAGCACGACAGACTCCATAGTCTCCTCCCCTACCCCGAACACCAGGTGCTCGCCGACGGCGGCGCGCACTGCGGCCTCCTCTGCATCAAGAACGTCCGCGGCCTCCTCTTCCGTCTCCGCCTTAGTGGTCAGACGCACCTTGAGACCTTCTACACCCGATGCCAAGAACGCCAAAGTCGCAGAACGGCTCTCGTCTAGCCGCCGCATGACCCCGTCGAGTTTCTCCGCTAGGCCCGACTCCGATTCGCCCCAGGTGCGAAGGGTGCGGCTTACTATCACGCCGCTCCTAGGGAATCTGCGACGCAGGTCATCAACGATCCAGCCGCTGAACATCGCCTTCATCTCCCAAGGAACTCCAGGTACCGCGTAGACGACCTTGCCATCCACCGGACAGGCGAGACCAGGAGCTGTCCCGGGCAGGATCGGGATGACCTCGGCGCCCTCAGGGGCGTCCGCCTGGCGGAGGTTGTTATCCGGCATGCCTCTTTGACGTCCTGCGAAGACCTTGCGGATGCGCTCCACCTGATCCTCACGGCGGCGCAGAGGGACACCCATGACCGCTGCAAGCGCCTCGCGGGTGATGTCGTCGGGTGTCGGGCCGAGCCCGCCGCAGACCACCACGGCGTCGCTGCGCCCCAGGGCGGTTTGGAGCGCCTCGCAGATGCGCTCCAGATTGTCGCCTACCTTGCACTGGTAGTGGATGTCGATGCCCTCCAGCGCCAACTGCTCTCCTATCCAGGCGGAGTTGGTGTCGGTGACCTGACCCAACAGCAACTCCGTGCCGACCGCCACGACTTCACACTTCACCGGTCGATCCTCCCTCCCGCCGGTGTTCCCCGACCGGGTGTTCGCCCACCGAGGATTTCAGGGTTTCTCCGGCCGATCCCGCCGCTCGAACGTCGATCAGATACTGGAAGCCGGTCAGATACGTCATCGCCACCGCTATCCATAGCAGCAGCGGCACTATCACGCTCACTTCCACCAGCGGGGGAAGGATGGCCGCCGTCAGCGGCAGACCCTGGACGATGGTCTTCCACTTGGCGGAATAGCGGGCGGGCAACACCAACCCGCTGCGGGCGATTCCGATGCGGTAGACGCTGATCGCCGCCTCTCTAGCCGTAATCAGCCCCACGGGCACCCAACCGAAACGCCCCAGCGACGCAAAGCAGAACATGGCTCCCAGCACCATGACCTTGTCGGCGAGCGGGTCCAGGAACGCGCCGAGGCGCGTCTGGTGCCCTGAGTTACGCGCCAGGCGTCCGTCCCAGGCGTCGGAGGCTCCCAGCACCATCCCCACCGCGAACCCCCACCAGGAAGCGCCGGAGCCGTCAGGAGCGTCGAGAATCAGCCAGAAAAGCAAGGGCGAGATTGCGAGGCGTCCGACCGTCACCAGATTGGCAGGGTTCCCGAGGCTTGAGAGGACAGAGTTCAAGCGCCCGACCCCGCCGGGACCCCAATCAGGTCCACCCCCTCCGAGGCAACGATGTCCACCTCGTGAAACTCGCCCGCCGCCAAATTCGGAGGAACCTTGACGATCCCGTCGATCTCGGGCGCCTCTCGGTAGCTCCGAGCCCTTCCCTCGCCTTCAACGAGCACCTTAGCCCGCTTCCCAATCAGGGTGTCCCGAAGAGACTCCGTGATCTCGTCGCAGAGTTCACGAAGTTCCCTCAGGCGCTCCGACGCCAAGGCGGGAGGGACTTTCCGGTCAAGCCCCGCCGAGTGGGTGCCCGATTCCTCGGAGTAAGCGAACGAACCCACCCAGTCCAGCCGATTCTGAGCGACGAAGTCCAGCAGTTGATCATGATCCTCCTCGGTCTCGCCCGGGTAGCCCACGATGAAGTTCGACCGGAAGACAGCTTCCGGAGCGGCGCGCCGGATCTCTGCGATGCGTTCGGAGAAGCGCCGCCCGTCGCCCCACCGCCTCATTCGACGCAGCAGGGGGCGCGACACGTGCTGAAGCGAGAGGTCGAAATAAGGAACCTCTGTCGCCAGAATCGCCTCCAAGAGTTCGTCGGTGAGGTCAGACGGGTAGAGATACAGCAGCCTCACCCACGGCACCAGTTCGCGGGCGGCCTCTAGGAGTTCCACGAGCCGGCGGCGTCCGTTGCCTCCGTCGCGCCCGTAGGAGGCCAAGTCTTGGGCTACGAGCACCACTTCGGACGCCCCAAGCGCTTCGATCTCTGCGAGCACCCCGCCCATCTCACGGGAACGCTGCGGACCTCGGAAAGAAGGGATGGCGCAGTAGCCGCAGCGCCGGTCGCAGCCCTCGGCGATCTTCACGTAAGCCCAAGGAACCTGAGCAGGAGGTCGGGGAAGGTTCAGCAAGTCCAGCAGCGGCGGCGTCTCCGACGCTGCGAGCAGCCTCTTTCGCCGCGTCGGCGGAGAGAGCGGCTGCCCGAAGCCTCGCACGGCGTCCACTCCGGGGCGATCAGCCAACTCCTCGCCGGATCGCTCAGCGAGGCAGCCCGTGACTACCAAACGCCCCCCTCTGCGGCGGCGCTGAGCCAGGGAGTCGATCACCTCCAAGGACTCGCGGCGGGCTTCGTCTATGAACGCACAGGTGTTGACCACGATCAGGTCGGCTTCGGACACCTCAGATGCCCGGCGATGGCCGTCCGCCTGCAAGGTGCCTTCTAGTTTGTCGGAGTCGACCTGGTTCTTGGGGCAACCCAGCGTTTCCAACCAATACCGACTTGCCACGATAACAGAGCGTACAGGCGCAATACCGAGGGTACGGAAAAGCAGCCATCCGACGGGGTCTTCAGCCCATGCGGCAGCGAACCTGTAACCTGTCCTTGGGATGTTTTCCGAAAAAGACGCAAGAGCCGTTCTTTTCCTAGGTGACCTGCAAGCGACTTCGGCCCGAGGGGACGAACAACCCATGATATTCTGCTTGAGTGCCTGAAATGAAGAAGAGGACTGAGAAATGAGCGAATGGTGGGGGGCGCTCACCGGAGACCTGCAGGTCTTCTACCTGATCGGGATCATCTCCGGCGTATTGCTAGTGCTTCAGCTAGTGCTCCTCACGCTGGGCATAGGGCTGGACCTCGACATGGACTTCGCCAGCGAAGACACCGGCGTGGGGTTCCTCTCGCTGCGAAGCCTGACCGCCTTCTTCTTCGCCTTCGGATGGACCGGGGTGATCATGAAGGAAGCAGACCAATCCACGACCGTCTCAGTGATAGTGGCGGCGTCGGTGGGGATGGCCATCTACCTGACGGTGGCGCTTCTATGGAAGCGTTTTTCCAAGCTGAACGAGAGCGGGTCGGTGGACTACAAAAACGCCGTCGGGGAAACCGGCAGCGTCTACCTGCCTATCTCGGCCAACCGTTCCAGCCCAGGCAAGGTGGAGGTAATGGTGCAGGGGCGGCTGAGGCTCATAGACGCCTACACCGAGGCCGAAGACCTCATCCCCTCTAAGGCAAGAGTGAAGGTCGTAGAAATGGTCGACCCCTCCACGGTGTTGGTAGAACCGATCTGAAACGCCCTCTAACTAAGGAATTCCTCCAGCTAACTGATCGCGGGATGCCCCGCATCAAGAAAGGAAACAAATGGCGACAATCGCTCTAGTAGTCGGCCTAGTAGCAATCCTGCTGATTGCCTTCTTGTGGGTCGCATCCCGCTACAGACGCTGTCCATCCGACCGAGTATTGGTGGTCTACGGACGCGTCGGCGGAGAAGGCGAATCGGCTCGATGCATGCACGGCGGGGGCGCCCTGGTGTGGCCGATAATCCAGGATTCCGCATTCCTTGACCTCACGCCCATCCCTATAGAGATTCGTCTCCAGGGAGCGCTCTCGCAGCAGAACATCCGCGTGAACACCCCGGCAACCTTCACGGTGGGTATATCCACAGAGCCGGGCGTCATGCAGAACGCCGCCGAGCGCCTTTTGGGTCTGGATCTCACGGAAATCGAAAACTTGGCGCGAGACATCATCTTCGGGCAGATGCGTGTGGTCATCGCCACCATGCCGATCGAGGAGATCAACGCAGATCGGGAAAAGCTCATATCCAACATCTCCGAATCTCTAGAGATCGAACTCCGCAAGGTCGGTCTCAGGCTCATCAACGTCAACATCCAGGACATAACCGATGAGTCCGGGTACATCGACGCCCTGGGAAGAGAAGCAGCCGCCCGGGCGATCAACGAGGCCAAGATCAAGGTGGCCGAACAGGAACGCGACGGCGACATCGGCTCCGCTCAAGCCCAAAGGGAACAGCGCATCCAGGTGTCCCAGGCAAACGCCACCGCGACCGAAGGAGAGAACGAAGCCGAAGTGCAGATCGCCCGCTCCAACAGCGAGCGCCGCCAGAAGGAAGCTGAGGCGGAGAGGGCAGCGGCTGCAGCCGAGAGGGTGACCTCCGCTAAAGCCGAACAGGAGTCCTTCGCTGCGGAAACCGAAGCGGAGCGGGCGCGCGCCGAGCGCGACAAGGCCGCTCAGCACGCTGACGTGGTGGTTCCGGCGGAAGTCGAGCGGGAGCGCATACGCACCCTCGCAAACGCCGAGGCCGAGCAGATACGCCTCGTCAAGGCGGGCGAGGCGGACGGCCAGAGACTGCTCATGGAAGCCGAGGCTCTGGGCATCCTGGCCTTGCTGACGCGTCGCGCTGAGGGTCTAGGGACGCTCGTGGACAGGATGGGGGGTGACGCCCAGCACGCCACCCTGATGCTCGTCGCCGAACAGTTGCCCAACCTCGTGTCGGAGCAGGTCAAGGCCATCTCCAACCTGAAGATCGACCAGGTGACGGTCTGGGACTCGGGCAACGGGAACGGGAACAACTCCAGCGGAGGAAGCAGCACCGCCAACTTCCTGTCGAGTCTGATCGGCGCTCTGCCGCCCATTCAGGATCTGGCCGGAAAAGTGGGGGTGAAACTCCCTTCCTACCTAGGGGAACTCAACGACGAAGAACTGAGCGACAAGCTCCGCCGAGCAGCCGACGAACTCGCCAGGCCGGAGGAGGACGGGCTCAGTAGATCTGAACCAGAGGAAGAGCAGTAGCGTAGCCGGCCAACAACAAGGCCCCTTCCCAGCGTCTCAGGCAGCGTCCGTTCGCGAACAGCACCACTGAGAGAGCGACCATCCCCAGCATAGAGAAGCCCGCTACCCAGGGAACGCCCTCGCTGCTGTAGCCCCCCGGTCTGACCAAAGTCACCAGCCCGATCACGGCCAAGCTGTTGAAGACGTTGCTTCCTAGGATGTTGCCCAGCGACAACATCGGTTGTTTCTGCCTTATTCCCGCCAGGCCGATGAAGAGTTCCGGCAGGGACGTGCCGACCGCCACCAGGGAAACCCCCACAAAACCGGAATCCCAACCTAGTCGCTCGGCGATGTCCTGGAATCCTTCTACAGCCAACTGAGCCCCGCCCAGGGTAGCGGCCAGGCCCAGGGGGATTTTCCACACCTCCCAAGCCGTCAGAGGCTGCCCGGAAGCGGCGTCGGAGTCGGGACGGGCATCGGTCTCCCGCAGAAAAAACCAGGTGGCAGCCACAAAAGCGACCAGCAAGACGGCACCTTCCCAGCGCTCCAGACGCCCCCCCGTCTTCATAAACAACGCAAACAGAACCACCGACAACGAAGACACAGGTACCCGCCGCCAAGTCGAACTATCCACCGCTATTGGGGTGAGCAGCGCCGTAAAACCGAGCACCAACCCCAGGTTGGCGAGGTTCGAACCCACGATGTTCCCAACTCCCAGAGCGGTATCCCCGCGGATGGCCGCGGTGCCCGACACCACCAACTCCGGCAGGCTGGTTCCGAACCCGAGGATCAGACCACCCACCACGATCGGGGAGATACCCCGACGCTCCGCCAGCCGGGCCGAGCTGGTGACCATGTTCTCCGATCCGAGCAGGAGGAGACCTAGACCGCCGACCGCAAAAACCAGATCAAGAATCACTGCGAAGCCCAGCCTCCGAGCCCCCGCGTCGCAGCGAAGCCGCGCAGGCGTCCACTCTCAGCGAGGTTCCTCCCACACCAAGGTGACCATGTTGTCGCGGTGTATCAACTCTCCTTGTGATCCTCCCCCTAACTCGGCGGAGCGCTTCCCGATCACCGACTCCAGACGGTCTGCTGTCTGAGACACCAAACCCTTGGCGAACGTCTCACCGTCGGGCCCTGCGACCTCTACCGCATCGCCTGCCGAAAAACCGCCCTCAACAGCCTTCACCCCGACGGCCAGCAGCGACCTGCCTTGCTCCACGACCGCTCGACGGGCGCCTTCGTCTACGAAGAGTTTCCCTGAGGTTCGCATGGCAAAACCGATCCAGAGCTTGCGAGCACTCAAATGACGCTCGCGAGGCTTGGCTAAAGTCCCGACGGGCTTGCCCGCCACGGCGTCTCTGAGCACCCCCCGACGGTCGTTGGAAGCTATGACTGTGGGCACGCCGCCCCAGGCTGCGATCTTGGCCGCTGAGAGCTTGGAAGCCATGCCGCCGCGGGCGTCCTGATTACCAATGCCGCCCGCCATCGCTTCCAGTTCCTGGTTGACTTGCGCTATCTCCGCAACGAGGGAGGCTCCCGGAGACAGGCGCGGGTCTTCAGTCATAAACCCTTCGGTGTCGGTCAGCAACACCAACAGGTCGGCGGCAATGAGTTGAGCAACCAGCGCCGCTATTCGGTCGTTGTCGCCAAAACGGATGGCGTCGTCGGCTACGGCGTCGTTTTCGTTGATTATCGGCAGGACGTCCATTTCGAGGAGGCGCTGAATGGTGTGACGCACCCTGAGGTAGCGGCTCCGCTCGAAAAAGTCCAGAGGCGTCAGCAGAATCTGGGCAGCCACGATTCCGAACGGATTCAAGGTCTCCTCGTACATTGACATCAGGTGACCCTGGCCCACAGCCGACAGCGCCTGGAGCGTCACCGGATCGTCCGGACGACTCTCAAGACCCATGATGGAGCGTCCCACCCCTATGGCGGCCGAAGTTACGAGCACCGCCTGGTGGCCGTCTAGGCGCAGATCGGCCAACCGCCTGCAGATACGCCGTATCTCGGCGCGGTCTACGCGTCCTCCGTCGTCGGTGAGCGACGAAGTGCCGATCTTGACCACAACTAGCACTCTGATGCCCCTCCCCCAGAGGACTCAGCTAGGGAGTCCTCCACATACTCAAAGGTGGCCTCCCCCACCCTTACTGTGTCTCCGGTGCGCGCCGCTGCCCTTGACAGCATCCTGTCCACCCCTAGGTTTCGCAGACGCTCAAGGACGTATGTCATCGCTCCAGCGTCGGTGAGATCCGAAAGCGCAACCGCCCGTTCGGCGGGGCGTCCCCGAACCCGCCATGCCTCACCCTCTCTTTCTAAGCGCACCATCTCGGGGGCATGCTTCGGAAGGGGGCGATGCACCACGGGATGCACCACTGACGGAGCACCCCGGGTGGAATCGGAAGCGCCTTGTTCCTCACGGGCATCCTTCACTAGTGCGGTCAGCCTGCCGATGAACTCCCTGACGCCCCTCCCAGTGACTGCCGAAATGCTCATATCCGCCCAGTCCAGCGGCGAAGAGACGTCGACTTTTGAGGCGACCACCAGACGGCGTCTGTCCAGCAACTCCGGGCGGTAGGCGCACAGTTCCCCCAGCAGAACGTCCAACTGCTTCTCTGGATGAAGTTCGGCGTCGGGGGAGATGTCCAGCAGCACCACCAGTACCAACGAACGCTCCACGTGGCGCAGGAAGCGGTGCCCCAGACCCTTACCCTCGCTTGCGCCTTCAATCAGGCCCGGCACGTCGGCCACCACGAAATCCTCACCCTCTTCGGTCACGACCACCCCCAGATTGGGGATCAGGGTGGTGAAGGGGTAATCAGCCACCCGAGCCTTGGAAGCGGATATGCGGGATATCAACGTGCTCTTGCCTGCGTTGGGAAAACCCACCAGCGCCGCGTCGGCCAGCAGTTTCATCTCCAGACGCAGCCAGCGCTCCTGCGCCTTCTCGCCCTGCTCGGCGAACTTAGGGGCGCGGCGGCGGTTGCTCAGGAAACGGGCGTTTCCTCTGCCGCCCGATCCGCCCGGCGCAGCCAACCAGCGCTCACCAGCAGCGGAAAGATCCGCCAGCCGCTCTCCTTGCGGCGTGAAGACGATCGTGCCGACCGGAACCGGAACCTCCTTATCTTTTCCGTTGCGACCGCGCCTGCCTGCGCCGGAACCGTGCGCTCCGTTGCCTGCCCGGCGATGGGGATGATCCCCCAACGCCAGTAAAGAGGCCACGCTTTCGCAGGCCACTAGCCAGACGTCCCCGCCGCTCCCGCCGTCGCCGCCATCCGGCCCGCCCCTGTCTACGTGCGCTTCCCGCCGGAACGATACGCAGCCGCTCCCGCCGTCGCCGCCGCGCACGCAAATGGCGCATTCATCCACGAAACCAGTTTTTTCGAACACCCTGTCGCTCACCGCCTCTTCTCCCCTGCCGCCTTTAGGCGGAGTCAAAATCAGCCCGGGGGCGCGCCCCACCGACGAAGAACAGGTGAAGCGGAGTTCAGTCGGTGATTACGTCCACGAGTTTGCGGCGATTGCGAAAACCGAACTTGACTCGTCCGTCTGCCGTGGCAAAGAGGGTGTCGTCGCTGCCGCGCCCCACGTTGCGGCCGGGATGGAACTTCGTCCCACGCTGACGCACGATGATTGCTCCGGCCCTTATTTGCGTTCCGTCATAAACCTTCACCCCCAACCGCTGGGACGCCGAGTCCCTGCCGTTTCGGGTTGATCCGCCGCCCTTTGTCTTTGACACAGCTAACTCCTATCGATTTTCGTGATGCGAACCAAGGAGTGCCTCTGGCGGTGACCCCAGCGGCGCCGCTGATTGCTCTTCGACTTGTACTTGAAGCCCGTAATCTTCTCGCCCCGCGCTTCGCGGAGTATCTCCCCGGTCACTTCCACGGGAGAGAGTTCCTCGGGTGAAGCCAGCACTGTCTCCCCGTCCACCAAGAGCAGCGGCCGCAGGGCGACCGAACTGCCCGGCTCCCCTAGACGGTCCGTTCTGATGACCTCGCCGAGCGTCACCTTGTGCTGTCTTCCCCCGGCGGCAACCACTGCATACATACTCAACCAACGCTAGCGGCTATCGGCCTCATGCCCAACGGATCACCATCCAGTACACGTCCCCACCCGTCGCAGGAGTCGCACACCAGCGAGAGGGATTCGAGCAGACCCTCGCCAACCCTTCGCCTGCTGATCTCCAGCAAGCCCAGGGGGGTGATCTCCCCGACCCAGGTTCGGGTGGACTGAGCCGAAAGCGCTTCCCTCAACGTAGCAACCACTTTCTTGCGGTCTTCCTTTTCGTCCATGTCCACGAAGTCCACGACGATGATCCCCCCTATGTCGCGCAGGCGCAACTGTCGCGGAATCTCTTCGGCAGCCTCCAGGTTGTTGGCCAGGATCGTCTGTCGCAAACTAGTCGACCCCACGTTACGGGCAGTGTTCACGTCGATGACCGTTAACGCTTCGGTGTGTTCGATCACCAGCGAGCCGCCCGAAGGAAGCATCACCTTCTTGTCCACCGCCTTGCGTAGTTGGCTGTACACGTGGTAGCGCTCGAAGAGTCCCAAGGACATCTCCTCATCGTCGTAGTACTCAACGCGCTCGACCAGTTCTGGGGCCACGCTCTTCACGTATTCGCGCACCGACTTGAAGAGTTCCCAGTCGTCAATCAGAACGCTTCGGTAGTCGGAGTTCAGTTCCTCACGGATAACCCTCAGGGCCATGTCGGGTTCGCGGTACAGCAACGCCGGCGCTTTGGAACGCTTCGCTAATCTGCTGATCTGCTCCCACTGGGCAAGCAGGCGCTTCACGTCGTGCGTGACCTCCTGAGAAGTCACGCCCTGTGCTGCCGTCCGCACGATGATCCCGTGCTCATCCGGCTTGACCTTCTCGAGTATTCGACGCAGGCGGCGACGCTCCCGATCCGGCAGCCGATTGGATATCCCGTAGGAAGGGTTATCCGGCATGAGCACCACGTAGCGTCCGGCCAACGAAACCTGCTGGGTAAGACGAGCCCCCTTGTGAGCAAACGGATTCTTGCTGACCTGACACAGCACGGGTTGGTTCTGGCTAAGCACCTTCTCGATTCGGTCGGCACGGGAGGACTTATCGAGGTCGTCAGAATCCCAGAGGACGTCCCCGCTGTAGATAATCCCGTTCTTGGGAGTGCCGATGTCCACGAAGGCGGCCTCCATGCCCGGCAGGACGTTCTTGACCTTCCCTAGGTAGATGTTCCCGTGAATCTCCGTGATGTCGTTCGCGGGTCGCGAAACGTAGTACTCCATGAGTGAACGCCCCTCTATCACCGCCACATGGGTGGCGTCGGGCGAGACATGGATGGCCATCAGGTAACGCCCGACGAAACGGCCCTTGCGGGAACGGCCTCGTCGGCGAGCCAAGGCCTCCTCGTCAACTTCAATCGGCTCCGTGAAAGTCGTGGCCTCCACCGGACGCAGCGGCTGACGCTCGCGTTCCCTGCGACGACTCCTGCCCGAGGAGTTCCTGCTACGCGGCGAATCCGGCCGGCTCTGCGGAACGTCGGAAGCCGGGCGGGAGTCCCCGATTTTTGGGGTGCTCTTGGGGTTTTTGGCGTACGCCGAGGCGCCCGAGGCGCCCGATCTCAAGGAAGGAGCACTCCTCCTGGAGGTGTTGCCGCCTCCGTCCTGACGCCCGCTGCCCGAACCCTTTCGAGACCTGCTCCGCTGGTCTCGTCCTGAAGTCTGATTCCCCTTTTTGACCGAAGTCGACTGTCGTGTTTTTTTAGCCTGACCACCGGTGTTTCCGGTGTTTGATTGCAAAGTCACAAGTGAGTTCCCTTCTCATCATGCGCAAATCTCTTGCTGCGCGGCGGGAACGACTCGCCGAACCCCGAGTATGAGCCCGGGTATACCGTCTGATGCTAAGTGACAATTTGTAGAGGTTCGCACTTTGCGCCGTTCCGCGTGATCCATTGATGTGTTCGCCTAATAAGGCGAGTCTTGCCGACCTGAACATTTAGCAAGCCCAGAAATTCATCCGGCCGCAACGCCTGGGGCTTTGTCCCCAACTCGGCGACCAATCGATTGGGCACCCTTCGATTGGGCACCTTCGAATCGTCGGCCAATACGGCGTTTAGTATACAGCCTCTTGCGTCTGCTTCACGTGTTTTCCCCTTGCGTTCGCGCAGAATGGGCAGGGAAGAGGCCGCCTGAAGACGAGCCAGTTCCCCTTTCCAAACCCCGAGCGCTTCGGACGGCAGAACTCCCAACTCAAACTCCCAAGTGCAGCTGCTCACCGCTTCCTGCAGGGATTCGGCACCCGGCTCCAACGGAGCAGCCGCCACGGCGTCCATCCCCGTCGGCAGCACGGCTGAAAGACGCTCAGGCAGTTCCGCGGCGTAGAAAGCAGCGTCGGCGGAATCATGGGCGAAATCCAGAGACAACTCAACGTCTAGGTACTCGGCCAGGGATTCCTGGCCGGTAGCCAAGGCCAGACCGAACGACATGCGCGGCCTCGGTGAAAAGCCCTGGGAATAGACAACCGGCAGACGCGCCCGCCGCAGGGAGCGTTCCCAGATGCGGGCGGCGTCCCTATGGCTGATGAAACGTATGCGCCCCCCCTTGACCCAACGGATGCGCAACTTCACAGAACCCGCTCACCTTGCGCCGCCCTAGGCAGAAGACGCACCGGAGCGGCGGCGGGCGCCAAGTCGAAGCCTTGTCCTGTGCCTTGGCTGCCCCCGGCCGGCGCGACGTTCGACGCCACGACGTGCTCAATCCCGTAGCCGGTGCAGGCGCCGCAGTCGTAGCAAGGAGTCCAGCGGCAGTCCTCCACCCCCGAAGCCGCCAGGGCGTCCTCCCAGTCGCCCCAGAGGAAGTCCTCGTGCAGACCGGCGGAAAGGTGCGCCCAGGGAAGCACCTCCTCGCGAGTGCGGTGCCGGTAGACGTAGTCGTCCATCGACAGACCGCGTCTGCCCATGGCGGCATGCCACAGGCTCACGTCGAAGTGCTCCGACCACTCCTGAAACGTGCCGCCCGCCCTCCAGACGTCTTCAATCACGCCGCCGATGCGGCGGTCGCCCCGGCTCAGCAAACCCTCTATTTGTGTCGCCTGGGGATCGTGCCACTTCAGCTTGACCCGACGATGGCCGCGCAGGTCGGAGCGCAGCAGGTTCACCTTTCTTTGTAACTCGGCGACGGTGTTCTGGCCGAACCACTGGAAAGGCGTCTGCGGCTTCGGGACGCACCCGCCCACGGAGACGGTGACCGTCGCCCCGCGCACATAACGCTCCCCCACCTCTACGCACTGCTTGGCGAGGTCGGCTATGGCCAGCACGTCTTCGTCGGTCTCCGTGGGCAGCCCGATCAGGAAGTAGAGCTTCACCCGCCGCCAGCCCTGCGAATAGGCGCCCTCCACGGCGGCGTATAAGTCTTCAGAACTTATGAGTTTGTTGATCACCTTGCGCATCCGCCAAGTACCGGCTTCTGGGGCAAAGGTGAGCCCGGTACGCCGCGCCTGCCGGATGCGCTCGGCCAGACCCACTGTGAAAGCGTCCACCCGGAGAGAAGGGAGTGAGACCGCCACCGCCGGGCAGCCCGCATCAGCGTCCGGAGGCGACACCACTGCCTCCAGGAGGTCGCCGATTTCGCTGTAGTCGGCGGTGGACAGAGACGTGAGCGCCACCTCGTCGTAGCCGCTTCGTTGAATCCCGTCGTCGATCATGTCCTGTACCTGAACGGCTGGACGCTCACGCACAGGTCGGGTGATCATCCCCGCCTGGCAAAAACGGCAGCCTCGGGTGCAGCCCCGAAAGACTTCCACGTTCAGGCGGTCGTGCACCACCTCGGTGAGCGGCACCAACTGCTTCCGAGGGTACGGCCAGTCAGCCAAGGAGGCCGTCGTCCGCTTCTCCACCCTCGCCGGGACTCCCGCACGCCGAGGTCGCAACTCCGAGAGAGTGTCCCCGTCGCAAGAGGGTTCGTAAAGGGACGGGACGTAGATCCCCTCCACTCCCGCCAGGGCTGTCAGCGTCTCCTCCCTGGTGCTGCTGCGATGCTCAACGAGCACTTCCGTTATGTCTCCCACGACTTCCTCCCCGTCGCCTAGGGCGAAGAAGTCCACGAAGTCCGCCAAGGGTTCGGGGTTAAAGGCGCAGTGCCCTCCGGCGCAGACCAGCAAGTCGCCTTCGGTGCGTTCCGCCGAGCGCACCGGAGCGCCAGCGAGATCTATGAGGTTCAAGACGTTCGTGTAGACCAGTTCGGAGGCAAGGTTAAAGCCGAGGACGTCGAAGTCGGAGGCCGGCCGATGGTTATCCACCGAGAAGAGACCGATTCCCTCCATGCGCATAAGCAGTTCAAGATCCACCCAAGGGGCGTACGCCCGCTCCGCTACGGCGTCCGGACGCTCGTTCAGAATCTCAAAGAGTATCTGCAGGCCCTGATTAGGAAAACCGATCTCGTAACTGTCTGGATAGCAGAGCAGCCAAGCCACCTTCTCCGCAGTGAATTCGCTCGGGCGAGATCCTTCCTCTCCGCCTATGTAGCGGGCGGGTCGCTGAACCTGAGGCAGGAGAGGTTCAAGGCGCGGCCAGACGCTTTCCATACTTTCAGATTACAGAACCCCACCCTTCGCCGGAAACGAACCCCCTCCAGGGGTATCTCAAGCTCCCCTTCTCGGACGCCCTAACCCTCCAGAGCCGCCTCAGGCATCCAACGGTCGATCGCGACGCAGGGAGACGTTGAACACCAAACCAAGGGCAAGAAATGTGCTCAAGGCGGAAGAACCTCCGTAGGACAGCAAAGGCATAGGCACCCCGATCACGGGCATTATGCCCACGGACATTCCTGCAGCCTGAAACGACTGGTACAAGATCATGCAGAAGACGCCCACGGCGATCAGGCAGCCGAAGAGGTCGCCCGCCACGCGCGCCGTCCTCCAGATGCGCCAGATCAACAAGGTCATGACGACCAGCGCCGTCGCGCTTCCGACAAAACCCAGGTCTTCGCCGATCACGGTGAAGATGAAGTCGGTCTCCTGCGCCGGCACCAGACCGCTGCGGGTCTGAGTGCCCTGTCCGTATCCCAGACCAGTGAGCCCGCCGTTGCCGATGGCGATCTGAGACTGCTCTACGTTGAAGACGCCCGCCCCCGCCTCCGGCGGATCGATGATCGACACCAATCTCTGCCTCTGATACTCGCGGATGATGCCGGAGTTGAGGATCACCCCGAGCGTCGTTACGCCCAAAACCGCAAGAACCGCTACGTGCCGAAGTTGCGCTCCCGACACGATCATCATCCCCAGGGAGACGACTGCGTAGACCAGCGCAGTTCCCAGGTCGGGCTGGAGGGCGATGAGAACCACCGGCCCCGCTGTAATAGCCAAGGCCGCTAGGAACTGACGCAGGGAGAGCACTCCTCCGCAGCGGGCCAGAAAGTGCGCTAGGTTGAAAATCAGTACCACTTTCGCCATCTCAGAGGGCTGAATTTGGTAGTCGCCGATGACGAACCAAGCCTGCGACCCGTTCCTCTCCACTCCGAGGGGCGTAAGCACAAGACCCAGAACGACCATCCCCACCAGATAGATCGGCCACGCAGCCACTCGCAGTTTCCGGTAGTCAACCCCAGCGACGGCCACCAGCAGAGCGGCGCCCACCACCAGAAAGAGGGCCTGGCGGTTCAGGTAGAAACGGTTGAAGTCCTCAGGATCGATCCCCCGAGTTGCACTGAAGATTGCGGCCAGCCCCAGCAGGGAAAGAGCGCCCGTAGAGACCAGAAGGGGCGCGTCGAAGTGCGTCAAGGTGAACGGAATTCTGATCTTCCTGACACTTTGGGCGGTCTTCGGCATCTTCACCTCGTCCTGCTAAGCAAACCCCTGTCCCCCGGGCAAACAGCCGGAGGCGGAACCTCCAGGAGGGGATCGCTCATGTCCAGACGCTCCATCTCGGCTTTGACCTCCGGCAGCGTCCCTCTAGCCAAGGGTTCAAGGACACGCCTCACCACCGGGGCAGCCGCCTCACCACCGAAACCAGCCTCCTCAAGCAGGACGGCCACCAAGTACTGAGCTCGCGGCACGGGGCCGTACCCGACGAACGCCGCCGTGTCGGACTTGCCTCCGGAGACTTCCACCGTTCCGGTCTTGCCGGCCACCGGCCACGCTTCATGAGGAAAGCCCGAGAACGCCTTCTCGGCGGTACCAATGCGCTCGCTGGTGCGCAAGGTGATGGCGCCGATCATCCCGTCGGTGATGGGGTCGCTAAAGCTGCTCGGCATGTAGACGCAAGAGGAGACTCGGCTTCCGATGACGTTGGAAGGCTCGCCGCGCACCGGATCGTAGGTAGCACGCGCAATGTTGGGCTGATAGATCGTCCCGCCGTTGGCAAAGGCGGTGAAAGCGTTTGCCAACTGCAGGGGATTCACCCCCAGGTCGCCCTGGCCGATGGAGATGTTGAGCGTGTCGCCTGCGCGCCATTCAGGGTCGGGAAACGCCTCTGGATTGGCCTCATGGCGCTCGCGTTTTATTTCCGAGTCGGGCACGATTCCGGCGTTTTCGTACGGCAGCGCAATCCCCGTTCGCATGCCGAAACCGAACTGACGAGCCGTCTGCTGAACCTGATCCTCTTCAAAACCTTTGCGTATGGAGAACTGCTCGGCGAGTTTGTAATAGTAAACGTCGCTCGAAACCGTGATGGACACCCTCAGGTCGACGTCTCCGTTGGGCGCCCTGTCAGGGTTGGTGAACTCGCAGCGCCCAGTGCAGTCGCCGAGCACGTGATAACCGAGATCCGGCGTGGTCTGATCCACGCGCAAGAATCCATTGGGGCCGATCATCCCCGTCGACAGAGCGCCGTACGCAGTGATGGGCTTCATCGTCGAGCCGGGCGAGTAGACGCCTTGGATGGCGCGATTGTTCAGCGGGGCGTGGGCTTCCGAGGCGACAAGCGCCTGAAACCTCGCTTCGCTGATCCCTCCTATGAACTCCCGAGGGTCGTAGGCGGGATAGGAGGCCATCGCTAGAACGTCGCCGTTCTGCGGATTCAAGATCACACCCACCCCCGCCGGCGCGTTGAAGGTTACGAACTTATCCTCCACCGACTCGTCCTGCCGTTCGCGGGCTTCAAAGAGCCCCCGCCTGAGTTCGTCTTCTAGGAGCGCCTGCAGATCAATGTCGATGGTCAGCTGGACGTCGGTGCCCGGCTCGGGGAGCGAATAGTCAAGTTCCCGGACGACGTCACCAACGTTGTCGACTTCGATTCTCCGCTTGCCCGGCACACCGCGCAGGATCTCCTCGAACGAAAGCTCGATACCCGACTTGCCGATCACGTCCACCGCCGAATAGAACTTGCGGTGATCTTCCCTGGCCTCCAACTCTTCGGAGTTGATGGTGTCGATGTATCCCAAGACGTGGGAGGCAATGCTCCCGTAGGGATAGACCCTTACCGTGCGCTGCACCACTTCGATGCCGGGAAACTCTTCGTTCCGTTCGGCGAGAAAGACCTTGAACGAGTCAGAGACCCCATAAGCCAGAGGGATGCTGTCGAACGGGCCGTAGGCGGGGTTGGCCATCTCCTCCTCCAGCGCTGCAGCCTTCGTCAGCACGCCGGAGCGGGAAAACTGGCGCGCCAAGTCCAGCGCTAACTTCTCGCGCCCTGAGGCACCGAGCCTGTCCCGCAGAACGAAAGCGTCCACAGTGACCACGTTTACGACCCTGTTCCCCACTAGTTCGCGCCCTTTGGTGTCATAGATTCGGCCTCTAGGGGCCGGTTCGTAGACGGTGCGGATGATGTTGCCGACGGCTTCTGCCGCCAGTTGGTCGGACGCGACCACCTGGAGGTACCAGAGACGCACAAGGAGAGCAGCAAGCAGCCCTATTGCGACTATGCCGAGAGAACTGAGGCGCAGAGCGCTCAAACCCCTCCAGTCGAGGCGTTTGCCGGAGGGCCGCCCGCCCGTGGAGCGCCCCGATTCTCCTATCTCGCTCATGCCCTTGACGAATGGGGGGATTGCGAACCGGATTTACCGAGACTGGGCTGATCCCACATCCAGCCGGACAACCAGTACATCCCTGGAGCAAGAATAGCACCACCGACAGCTGCCACAGCGAGCGTCGCAGGGAGGCGTGAGTTGAAAAACTGTTCCTCGCCGAAGATCTCTCCTATGAGTACGTAGAAAAACAAGCCGAGGGTAACCAAAGGCGGCGTCAGCCCCCACCAGATTCTTGACACGTACTCCCCCACCCAGCCTGCAACTATCGCTATGAACGTGTAGGCGAACGTCGCCAATCCGAGCGGGAGGCCCGACAGCACGTCGTAGAGCAATCCCGCGAACAGGCCGATGATCAGGCCCCTTCTCGCCCCAACCTTCAGACCGCAGGCCACCGAAAACGTGAGCAGCGGTTCACACACACGGCCATCAACCGTCAGTTCATTGAAAAACCCCATCTGAAGCACGCCCACCGCAAGCACCACGGCAGCCGCTCTCAGAGCGATCTTGACCTTCCTGCGATTCACTGCTCAGTTCTTTCCTAGCTTTTCTAGTTCCCTGGCTAAACAGAGGCCGCTCAACAAGCTTCTTAAGTCCCCGCTCCGAGGAACGCAGTTACAAAGCGTTCTCATATAAGAGAACCGTAACGAAATTGAGCACATCCAAAGAAGCAGTCGGCTGAAGGTAGAGCACCTGATCCAGATTGGGATCCACCTGCACGTCCTGCACCACGCCCACGGGAATGTCTGGGGGATACACGCTGTTCTCTATACCGCTGGTCGTCACGAGCATCCCCGGCTCAACCGGCAGCGACAGCGGAATGCCGTCGCCTACCACCAACGTCCGACCCGCTCCGCTCCCTTTCGCCACCGCCACCGTGTCGAAACCCACTATCCGGACTCCCAACTCAAAGTCGGAATCCGTTATCAGACGTATCCGGGACTGGGTGCGAGAGACCTCCACCACGCGTCCGACCAGCCCTGCGCTGGTGACGGCGGGCATGCCCACCTCTATGCCGAAGGACGATCCCTTGTCTATGTCTACGTTGAGACTAGGAAAGTTGCCGAGTTGACGAATGACCCGCGCCTTGGCGGTGGGGATGTCCTTCAGGTAAGTGATCTCCAACTCTTCGAGCACCTGCCGCAGCGTCACCGAGGCGCTCACCTCCTCGAGTTCCGCGCCCCTCAGTTCCTCCAACTCTTCTCTGAGTTGCTCGTTCTGTCTCTCTAGTTCGTCGTAGTTACCGACGGCCTTCCAGGCGTCGGTGACAGGACGGGTGATGCGTCCCAACCCCGAGATCGCCGGCGAGAGAGCGTCACGCACAACATCCTTGCCCCACTCGAGCGGAGCGAAATCGTTCACGTCCAGACTCACGAGCGTGATCGGGAAGAGAATGAGAGCTACGAGTTTAAGGCGAGTTACCCCTGTGCGGTTTGCCACGGCGTCGTTGCGAAACGCCCGCGCCCGGGCTTTCCGAAGTTATTCGGAAAGGGAAGAAAGCAGCACGCTCTTCAGAGTGGAGAACTCCTCAAGAGAATGTCCAGACCCGACCGCAACTGCGTAACGAGGATTCTTAACCAAATGGAAGGCAATGCCCACCTCTGAGGTCAAGAACTCAGTCATTCCCATCAAGAGCGAACCGCCGCCGGCAAGGTGAATTCCGCTCTCCATGATGTCTGCTACTAGTTCCGGAGGAGATTCGTCGAGCGTCGTACGGATGGCTGCAGCGATTTCATTAAGAGGACTCAGAATGGCCTGCCTGAACTCGGTCGTGGGAATTGTCACGGTCTTCGGCAGGCCGGTGCGCGTGTCGCGTCCGAGAATGTCGCAGTTCAATTCCTCGGTCAGCGGCCAAGCCGAACTGTATTTAGTCTTGACTACCTCGGCGGTCTGTTCTCCGATGTCGAGGCCGTATTCCTTGTCTACGAACTCTATGAGCGAACGGTCCAAGGCGTCGCCTGCCATCTTGAAGGAGCGTGAAACGACGATGCCGCCCAAGGAGATGATGGCAATCTCGGTCGTGCCTCCGCCGATGTCAACGACCATGCTTCCTCTCGCTGCGGCGATGCGGATACCCGCCCCTATGGCTGCAGCCAGGGGTTCCTCAATGATGAAGACCGGCTTGCGGGCGCCCGCGTACTCTGCCACCTCCTGAACAGCTCGCTGTTCCACCGGAGTAATTCCCGAGGGAGCACAAATAACCATCCGAGGTTTGACTGGGCGTCCGTTGTGCACCTTCCTGATGAAGTAGCGCAGCATCTTCTCACAGACGCTGAAGTCGGAGATAGTGCCGCCCCTCAGCGGTCTAACTGCCCTGATACCCGAAGGCGTGCGCCCGATCATTTCCTTGGCGGAACGGCCCACCGCAAGCAGCCGACCGGTGTTGGCGTGAACCGCCGCCACGCTAGGTTCCTCAAGGACGACGCCCGCAGAACGAATGTAGACGACAGTGGTGGACGTACCCAGATCCACTGCGATATCGCGGGCTAGCAGACCTGAGACTTTGTTGAGTGCTCGTGCCATCAGACCCTGCCGGGTTGCTTTCTCATGCTCTTGCCGTAGGACTTTCCTTGTCGCCGAATTAGGGACGCACCCAATCTACCAGACGAGCGCTCTGCTCAGGCGAGCCCGTCTCTTTCGCGCGGGCTTGCACGTTCAAGCAGTCCTGGCTGCCGCGTTCGCTTCCTGCGTGCGTCGGTCTGTTTTTGAACCGACGTGCGGCCGACTAGTCGCCGGAGTTATTGAACGCCGAAGGAAGCTAAGAAACGGGAGCCAAGCGTCGGTTTAGCATAACGCCACAAGTCCGTTTCAACACGCCGAGCGAGCGGGTACACAGGATTCCTCGCAAGCAAGTCTCTACAAAGGAAGCCCTATCTCCATCTTCCGCAGCCGTGAACGGCGGTCTTTAAAATCGGGTAACACCTGGGCAACCTGCCACCAGTAATACTTAGAGTGGTTCTTGATGCTCAGATGGGCTAGTTCGTGGACGACCACGTAGTCGATGAGTTCCTGATCCAGCATCATCAGGCGCCAGTTGAAACGCAGCGTGCCGTCGAGGGCGCAGCTCCCCCACCGCCGCTTCTGATTTCGGATTAGCACCCTGAGCGGGGGGCCTTCCCAGCGCTCAGGCATCCTCCCCAGCCACTCGGCGACCTTGTCGGTTAAAAGAACCGCTGCTTGCGCCTTGTACCACTCCATGATCGTCAAGCGAGTGCGTTCGTATCGGTCTTCATCCGTCCCATCGGGGGGCATCCGAACACAAATCCGCCCGTCTTCAAGCCAGATCTTTGATGCCTGAAGGTCGTGATGCTGTATCTCCAGATAGTGATCGCGCCCTAGATAGGGAAGCGTCTCACCACTGACCAGCCGTTTCGGCGCAGGCGCCTCGGCAGCAATCGCTAGGCGTTCGGCGATCCATCGGGCGCGCCCGATCACCAAGTCGCGGATCTCCTCGTCCGACGTAATGACGGGCGCTCTCACCAGCACCCCTGTCCTGTCCACGCTTACTGAGATGGTCTTCTTGCGCCGCTCGCTGCGTACAAGCTTGTATTCGATGGTCAACTCCCCGACTTCTACGCTGTGTTTTTCGATCATCGGTCACCCTTTCCTGCCGTGCAGTCACTATGCGGGGGAACTTCACTATGTGAGGGAACTAACGAGTCCGACGGAGAGCAAGCAGCCAAGCGGAGGCGTGTCTGTGCCTTGCCCATTGAGCAACGACGGCACTCCACAAACAGCCGTCAAAGGAAGCGGGTATCCCCTCAATAGGTCGATACCGAGAATCTCGCGGGGTTGCCGCTAGGAGCGCATTCACCCTATCCGCAAGCGCCCTTGCACCCTATCCCTAAGGAAGGTAATTACTTCTTCGCCCACTCATCTCAGGCTGCTTCGTCTGCGTCTGCCTTTCTGGCTTTCGCTTGCTTTCCCTCGCCGCTTGCCGTTTCGTCTCTGGCTCCCCCCACTTGCATTCTCAAGAGGAGCGCCACTTTGCGAGTTCATCTCCGAGACCCTCAAGCAAAGGTTGAATACTGCTCCCCCTCCTCGCCGCTTCCAACCGGGCTGTCGCACGACAAATGTGGCTGGCATCCACACTTAGCGCCTCCCCAAGACTGCGAAGCTTGCTCTTGGCGATTGCGGAGGGTGTATCGGAGGCCAAGTTGAATACCGAGTCGAGGCGGCCGAGGTGTCTAGAAAGTTGCTCAGGCGCAAGTTTCAATTCCTCCGCGCACTCGCGGCAGCGCTGCTTCAGAACGCCCCACACCCAGACCTCCGGGGCGTCGTTGCCAGGAAGGAAGAGCACCTTGAGCCTCTCATCTGCCGCACGTATCTTCCGTTCCACGGCGCTGTCGCGCTTGTCTCCATCTAAAACAAACACGAAGTTCGACAACAAGTCAAACTTCCCGAACGCCTTGGCGTGAGTCGGGAACTCGTCGGCGCCCGTGTTCCGCCCTACTCTCACCGACCCCAGCGGGATTCCTTCCCGCGGGAGAAGATGCTCAAGCAAGCCTTGCAGGATGCCTTCTGCGGTTTCGTCCTCGCAAAGCAGGTTGAGCGTGTCTTTTGCAAGTCCGTAAAGGGCGTCTTGAACCAAGTCACGATGGGGTGGGAGCACCTTGACCTTGCCCGCCTCGTCGAGATCCAAGAAGATGCGACCCATTGCGGGCACCGAATCAAGCACGACATGGCTGTGGGTAGTCACGATTATCTGCAGATTACGGCGAAGCGCCAGTTGTTGAAGATGCTGCATAAGAAGTTGCTGCACCCAGGGATGAAGGCTGGCTTCCACCTCGTCAATGAGCACAAGAGCCCCGTCGAGTTGGGCGATCTCCTGCGAGAGCCGAAGCAGGACACGCTCGCCGGAAGCCATGTGAAGTTCCGAATACTCCGCCCCGCTCTCTTGGGACGCAAACAACAAACTCTTGCCGAGTACGTCACTAAAATCCGCATCGGCATTGGCATAGGCGGTCTCTGGAGACGCAAACAGCAAACTATTGTCGTCGCAAACGAGATCCACAACCTCCGAGTATCTGAACGGGAGCATCTGCTGGGCAAACTCGAGCTGAGTTGCATCCAGGGGCGTCTGAGCCGGTGCGGAGCGCAAGCGAGACATGCCCAACACTCCGCGAACCTCGGCCGGGTTGCTGAGGTTGCTGAGCGTCCTCAGATAGACCGGACGTTCCGGCTGCGTAGCATCAGGACGCCCGAAGAAACTGCGGTTCCAACTCTTGGCGCGCCTCCACCGCATTGATAATCGGCCTTGGGGCGTTGAGTAGTCAAACTCAAATACATTTTCGCGCCTCCTGTCACCGCGTGCCCCCACCTTGGGCTGGTAATCGGGAAACAGAGTTGAAGGAGCGAAATCTCTGAGAGTTGCCCCCGGCACCTTATACGCACAAGCAGCCGCGAATAGCACCGTGGACTTGCCGCTGGCGTTGACGCCCGCAATGACGCTGACCGGATACTCAAATCGCACTCGGATATCCTCAATGCTGCGGATGCCCTGCAGGCGGATTTCCGACAGGAAATGGGGCATGTGGGGCTTCTTGCCCTGCAGCTGCCACCAGAGAGACTCCAGGCGCTTCCCGATCAATGCGGACATGCACTCAGTCCCTTCGTTGGGTTATGCCGACCCACAACTCGGCGCATTCTTAAAGAGTAAACGAAGCGGCAGCAGGCAGCCAAAACCGCTAGGGACGCGTTCCTCCTAGCGGCACAGAAGTTGCAAGCATCCCGAAGCCGCACGTCCAAAGTCTTGCGTGTGTTATGGTTGGCTGAAAGCTAGTCGCATTCAAAAGGAGCATGAGATGGCTGATGCGCGTAAACACATGCCGCAACTCCGTAGGCAGGAACTTCATCAATTACAGGGATTGCTCGAACCGATGCCGGAACAAGCAGCAAGTTCTTTTGCGTCTCACTACCAAACGCAGCGCAAAGACCCTCTCATTCTTGTACTCCTGACCGCTATAGGTCTCCTAGGTTTAGCGGGCTGGGGAAGGTTTTACTTAGGACAAGTCGGACTGGGGCTACTTTACGTAATCACCATCGGCTTTCTCTTCATCGGAACGATTGTGGACATATGCCGCCACCAAAATCTGGCGCTGAAAAGTAATGAAGAGATAGCCGGCCGCATCGCCGGCAACATCGGGGGCTGACCCCCTTTAAATGATTGTGGGCCGTGAGGGACTTGAACCCCCGACCCCTTGCGCGTCATGCAAGTGCTCTGGCCACCTGAGCTAACGGCCCCACCAACAGGATAGCCCCCATCCCCCGGCCTGCGACCCGGGGTGCGACTGGGGGGGCATGTCTCTAGAGCATCGGGCGGGATTTGAACCCGCGAAAAGACGGCTTTGCAGGCCGCTCCCTTAGTCCGCTCGGGCACCGATGCCGAATCGAGAAAACTCTAGCAAGTTCCCTACTACGAACGAAATTCCGAGCGGGCGACCGGGCTCGAACCGGCGACCTTCACCTTGGCAAGGTGGCGCTCTACCAACTGAGCTACGCCCGCAGGATTTTGTAGTCTAGCCGTTCTCTGTCTCCCCGGCCATCTAGGGCGCTCGGGCGCCCCTTGCGTCCGGCTCTTAAGTCCGGCTCTTCTACTCGATCCGATTCAGGAAACCCGCCAGCGCGCCGCCCACGGCCTCGGTCTCCAGCAGGAACCCGTCATGGCCGTCCAGACTAGAAACGAAGACGTACTCACACTCGCCGCCCGCCGCACGCACTGCGTCGCGCAACTCCTTCTGTTGACGCGGCGGATAGAGCACATCAGAACTGATGGCCACCGTCAGCACGGGCGCAGACAGCATGGCAACGCCCCGCTTGAGACCGCCGCGCCCCCTGCCGAGGTCGTGGCTATCCATCGCCTTGTTCAACAACAAGTAAGAATTGGCGTCAAACCGCTTGACCAACTTCTCCCCGTGATAGTCCAGGTAGCTCTCTACCGAATAGCGGTCTAGGAGACCGAACTCCTTACCCGGTTCCACCAACTTGCGCCCCCAACGCTCTTGAAACAAGGCATCGCTGCGGTAGGTAATCTGAGCGACGGCCCGGGCTATGGCCAGCCCTTCGTGCGGCCCCTTGCCCGCCGGGGCATCGTAGTAGTCACCCCCGCGCCAAGCAGGATCCGCGAGGATGGCCGCACGCTCCACCTTGCTCCAGGCGATCTGCCAGGGGCTGGCCGAGCAACCCACAGCCAGAGGTGCCAAGGATCGCACGCGCTCGGGAAACATCACCCCCCACTCCAGAACCTGCATACCGCCCATCGATCCTCCAATCACGCACAACCACTCTCTCACCCCTAAGTGATCGCTCAGGCGTTTTTGCACCCTGACCATGTCCCGGATGGTGACCGAAGGAAAGCCCGCACCCCGCGGCCTGCCAGTGGACGGATCCACCGAAGCGGGGCCGGTCGTCCCCTGGCATCCCCCCAGCACGTTGCTGCAGACCACGAAGTAGCGATCCGTGTCGATGTACCTGCCCGGTCCCACCATCTCCTCCCACCAGCCTTCGGGAGACCCCGGAACCTCTGGAGAAGAGCACACATGGGAGTCGCCGGTGAGTGCGTGGCAGATCAGCACGGCGTTGCCCCCGTCGGGAGCTAGTTCTCCCCAGGTCTCATACGCCGCGACCAGGCCGCTCAAAGAGCCTCCCGCTTCCAGCAAGAAGGGGCGTCCTGTGTCCCATTCGTAGAAGCGACGGGCGCCGGGCGCGTCCCCGGCCTTCCAGGCGCCGCTAGCCGGCAGGTCGGAAGGGTGTTTCCGAGCCGCCGGGTCGGCCGGCGGACGCGAACTTGGTGCTGACACGTGAGATATCTCCCTCGATAGAGGCAACCAAGAGTGGCGGCTCGCCAGCCTGCCCACACGGACACTTGCTTGCTCGGCCTACGGCCAAGCCACATCCCCGAAAACGGGTTGGCACCTTGGGTGTCCGCCCCAGGTTGCCGGCTCGGCCGCTCGAGTTGGCCGAGACACTCTTTATGCGCCTGATACTCTAGCGGCTTCGTACTCCCTGACATCCACGTCGGCGTTCTCCGAACTCAAGTTGATGACCTCCACCGGACGCTCAAAGCCAGGCACCTGAAGCTTGCCAAGAGGAGCAAATGAAAGGTTGACCATCAGGGAAGAAACCATCTCCGCAGGCGCCAGCAGTTGGCCGGGGTCGGACAAGCGGCACAACTGAGCCGCCAAGTTGACCGTGTGGCCTATGTGATCGTCGCCTTCAAAGAGGATGACGTCCCCAGCCGCCATGCCCGCCCGCAGACGGAGGGGCAGGCGATTGAGGATGATCTGCTCGGAGTGCACGACCGCTTCCATCAAGGGTTCGCTCTCCACCCCGACGAGCATCGCCCCGTCCCCTAGCCACTTGGCGATGAGCACCCCGTGGGCTGCCGCCACCGACCTCAGGACGTTTCTGAAATCGGCCAGGATGGCCACCGCTTCGCGATCTCCTCGGTTCTCGGTGTATCGAGTGAACCCCGACAGGTCTACAAAGGCAAAGCTGCGCTCTACGCGGGACGGGCTGGGACGTGCGAACGGCTCATTCATCCGTTGCCGCCGACTCCTCCACGGTCTCATCCGTTGCCGACTCCTCCACGGCAGGCGCATCGGCGTCATCGCCGCCGGGATCTCCGACATCCTCACCTGGGGCAGCATCCGTACTCTCCTCGGGGTCACCGTCCCCATCGTCGCTCCCGGTCGCCTCCCTCTCTCCGGCTGGCTGTTCGGCTCCAGTCTCCCCCTCAGCCCCGGTGCCCTCGTCCCCAGCCGCCTCAGCCTCGCCATCATCCTCAGCCTCCCCGGCCGCCCCGGCAGCACCACCAGCCGCATCAGCCTCCTCGGCTGGTCCCCCGCCCTCAGCCTCCTCCTTGCGCGCCTTCCGTGTAAACGTCAGGAGAAACGCCAGCGACAGAATCAGCACCACACCCATCACCCAGATGTTCACCCGCAAGCCCAGAATCAAGCTAGCCGGGTCGGCCCTCAGCGCCTCCACCCAAAGCCGTCCAGCCGAGTAGAGAGCGAGGTAGAGGACGAACATGTGCCCGGAAGGCAGCAAACGCCGCCGAAAAACCCACACCAAAACAGCGCACGCCCCCAGGTTCCAGAGCCCCTCATAGGCGAAGGTGGGATGAAATGTCTCCACGTCTCTGTACTGCGGCGGGCGACGCTCCTCATCAATCTCCAAGCCCCAGGGCAAGTCGGTCGGGCGTCCGAAGAGTTCCTGGTTGAAGTAGTTCCCCAGGCGCCCGATCGCCTGCCCCAAGGGAAATGCCGCCGCCGACGCATCCACGATGGGCCTCATCGGCAACTTGCGCAGGCGGATTGCTATCAGTCCGCCCAGAAAGCCCCCGGCGATCGCCCCGGGGATGCCCAGGCCGCCCTCCCAGATCTTGAAGATGTCCACCCAGTTCTCCCCCCGGTAGAGCTTCCAGTCGGTAATCACGTGATAGACGCGGGCGCCTATCAATCCCATCGGAACGCCGATGACCGCAACATTGACGATCAGATCCGCACTCAACCCGCGGTGACGCAGAAGCCGCCCCGCCAAGTAGACGGCGGCGATCACCCCGAGCGCCACCATCAGGCCGTAGAGCCTCAGGTTCAGCGGCCCCAGGCGAAGTTCCCCCACGCCCGGACTAGGTATCGACGCGACCACGTCACTGAGCAATGTCATTCAGGCTTCCTTCACGAATAGCTCCCAGAGATGCCCAAAGATTACTCGCGGGCAGCGCCCCTTCTAAGAACCCGAAAGCATCCCCCACTCTCGACGACAAGCCGCCGACTGCAGCCTCCTAATTCGGCGGCGACCCGCAGGAGCGGCCTAGCCAAGCCCCGCAAAGGGGACTGCGTTGCGGAACACCTCCCTTGGCGACAACCTGTAGGAGTGCACGAAAACAATGACACCCCCAGCGCTCTGGGCCACGGCGACTCGACGCACCTCCAAGAAGCCGCCGCCCTCGCCGATCGAAAAGCGGGCAAGCGAGTTGCCATGTGCCTGCCCGCCCTAAACGAAGCAGCCACCATCGGCGTCATCTGCGACGCCGTGAGAAAGAACCTGATGTCCCCGGACGCCCCGCCTCTGGTGGACGAACTATGGGTGCTCCACGAATCCGAAGACAACACCCCGCAAGTGGCTGCGGAAGCAGGCGCCAAGGTGGTCGACGTGAGAGACCTACTGGGAGAAGTCGGCCCTGGGCACGGCAAAGGAAACGCTCTCTGGAAAGCCATGGCTGTGACCGCCGCCGACATCATCGTCTACTGCGACGCCGATCTGCTGAGTTTCTCCCCTGGCTACGTGACCAAACTGCTCTCCCCGTTCCTGGAAACCGACGACGCCCACGCCGAAGAGGAGATCGTCCTCGTCAAGGGCTGCTACCAGCGCTGGCTAAACAACAAGCCCGAAGGCGGAGGACGCACTACCGAACTGGTTGCCCGTCCTCTGCTGGCGATGTTCTTCCCTGAACTCTCTCACATCCGCCAGCCGCTCTCCGGCGAATACGCCGTCCTCCGCAGCGCAGCAATGCAAGTTCCCTTCGTCCAGGGTTACGGCGTGGAGGTCGGTCTGCTAATCGACCTCTCTGCGAAGTTCGGCGCTGGGAGCATCATTCAGGTTGACCTCGGCGTACGCCTGCACCGCAATCGTCCGCTTCACGAACTAGCGCCGCAAGCCCTAGAAATCATGCAGGTGGTACTGGAGCGGGCAGGGGTGGAACACCCCTCCGGCATCTGGGAGACGTTGCTGCCCGATGAGCGAAACGAGCGCAACACCCGAACGGAGCCGAAGAGCCCACTAGTGAGCCTGCGAGAGCGCCCTCCCATGGAAAACTTTTGCTGGAGGGAGCGCTCTTCTCAAAAGACCGCTCAGCCGCAGCCGCTAGTAGCCCCGCAGGTAGAGCAGGCGTAGCAAGACCCGACGCGAACCATGCGCGTCCCGCAGGTCATGCAGAACGGGGAGGCGGCGTCCACTCGGCGCGGCGCGGGAGCGTGAGCCGACGCTCCGTCGCCCCGCATCGGCGGGTCGGGGGCGATGTCTAAGCCTTGAGCGGAGGGCGTTGCGGCTTCCTCCACGCCCGGGAGGGTGGGCTGCTCTCCGGAGGTGGAAAATATGCTCATCGCAGCCCGCTCCTCTTCGCTCAGATAGATGAGCCCCAGCCTTCTGAACAGGTAGTCAATGAGGCTGGTAGCGATGCGGATGTCTGGGTCGTCGGTGATGCCCGCCGGCTCAAAGCGCATCCCGCAGTAGGCGTCTACGTAGGAACGCAAAGGCACCCCGTACTGAAGGCCATGCGAGATGGCTATGGCGAAGGCGTCCATTATCCCTGCCAGCGTCGAGCCTTGCTTGGACACCTTCACGAAGATCTCGCCCGGACGCCCGTCGGGATACTCTCCGACGGTCACATACCCCTTGCAGTCAGCTACACGGAAACCGAGGGTGCGTGAACGCCGCTCGCGAGGCAGCCTGCGTCTAGTTGGCTCCGGCGCCGGAGCAGACAAGTCCCCGCCTTCGGAAGGAGCCTCAGCCTCGGAATCCGAGGACGCCGAGAGCGGCTGCACCCACTTGGAGTTGTCCCGGTAGACAGCAATGGCCTTCACACCCTGCCGCCAGGCCGAGACGATCAACTCCTCGATCTCCTCAACCGTGGTCTGCTCCCCCACGTTGACAGTCTTGGAAATGCCCCCGCTGAGGAAGGGCTGCACCGCGGCCATCATCTTCACGTGACCCTGCGGACTCACTGCGTTGTCTCCGATGGAGCAGGCAAAAACCGCACGGTGTTCCGCTAAGAGGTGCGGAGCGTCGAGCACCGATCCGCTCCGCTCGAGGTGCCGGGCGATCGACTCCACCTCGGCTGGGCCGTAGTCCAGAGCGGACAGAGCACGCCGCACGGACCTGTTAACCAACGTGAGCGCCCCCCCCCCCACCAGCGACTTGGACTTGCGCAGCGCAAGATCGGGCTCGATCCCGGTGGTGTCGCAGTCCATCATGAAACTGATGGTGCCAGTGGGTGCGAGCACCGTCGCCTGAGCGTTGCGCACCCCGGTACGCGAAGCCAAGTCGCAGGTTCCGTTCCAAGATTCCGAGGCGGCGGCCATCAAGTCGTCGGGGACGAAATCGGAATCGATTTCCGAAACCGCTTGGCGGTGCATGTCCAGAACCCTCAACACGTGCGGACGGTTGGCCTCGAAGTGCTCAAAGGGCCCCATCCGCGCCGCTATCACCGCCGAAGTCAGGTACGCCTCCCCGCACATCACCGCCGTGAGCGCCGCCGCCATCGCCCGTCCCTGCGGGGAGTCGTAGGGACGCCCCATGCTCATCAACAGCGCCCCCAGGTTGGTGTAGCCGAGCCCTAGCTGACGATAAGCGAGGACGTTGTCGGCTATGACCTCCGTCGGGTAATGCGACCGCCCCACGAGTATCTCCTGCGCGGCAAAAACCACCCGAGTTGCCGACCTGAAGGAACGGACGTCGAAGTGTCCGTCTTCCTTGAGAAAACTCAGTAGGTTCAGACTGGCCAGGTTGCAGGCCGAATCGTCAACGTGAAAATACTCCGAGCACGGATTCGACGCCGTGATACGGCCTCCCAGCGGCGTGGTGTGCCAGTGGTTGATGTGGGTATCAAATTGCACCCCCGGGTCAGCGCAGCGCCAAGCCGCCTCGGCGATCTGACGCAAGAGACCTGCTGCCGGCAGCGTAGATACGACTTCCTTCGTGGTGCGCTCAAATAGTGGCCAGTCCGACCCCGCCAGGGCGCCCCGCATGAAGTCGTCGCTGAGTCGAACAGAGTTGTTGGCGTTCTGGTACAGGACGGAAGCGCTGTCGCTGCCGTCAAAGCTCATGTCGAAACCCGCCTCGGCTAGCGCCCTAGCCTTATTTTCCTCGCGCGCCTTGCACCAAATGAACTCCTCTATGTCGGGGTGGTCGGCGTCGAGCACCACCATCTTGGCCGCCCGCCGCGTGGTGCCGCCGGAACGGATCGCCCCGGCAGAGGCGTCTGCACCCCTCATGAAACTGACCGGGCCGCTCGGACGCCCTCCCCCCGAGAGGTGCTCGTGCGAACTGCGGATATTGCTCAGGTTTACGCCCGACCCCGACCCCCGCTTGAAGATCATCCCCTCCTCGGCGTACCAGTCGAGAATGGACTCCATCGTGTCTTCAACAGAGAGGATGAAGCACGCCGAGGACTGAGGCGGCGTGTCCGGAACGCCGATGTTGAACCAGACAGGCGAGTTGAACGCCGCTCTCTGGTGCAATAACAAATAAGTGAGTTCGGCGCTGAATGTGTCGGCTTCATCTTCGTGGGCGAAGTAGCCGTCCTCAACCCCCCAACGGGTAATGGTGTCCACGACCCGGTCTATGACCTGCCTCAGCGAGGACTCCCGCTCCGGGGAGCCAATACGGCCTCTGAAGTACTTCTGGGAGACTATGTTGACGGCGTTCTGCGACCAGAAGGCTGGAAACTCAACGTCGGGCTGATCAAAAATCGGATCCCCAGTGTCGGCGGCGTTTATCAGGGCTCGCCGGAGCGACCATTCCACGGCGTCGTAGGGGTGAACCCCCGGAATCGTGAAACAGCGCGACAGCCCAATGCTCACGCTTTCCGACGTCAACGACACGACGTCTTCGCCTCGTTCATTGGCCTCCTCCGTTCAGTTTAGTATCCGACAATAAACGGGTCAAACCGGAAGAACCATAGCTTCGTTCAATCGGCCTGCTTTGTCCAGTTCATTACCCTTTGCGAACTCGCTTTCCTCTGGGTAGCGCTTCTGGGACGACAACCGCCTGTTCTCTCGACTGCTTATCCCCCTCCACATAGCACTACCGATAGTAGCAACTTCATTCGCACTCCGGCCTCTGCCCGACCTCTCCCTCCGATTGCATTCCCGCCGCGCTCCGATGCCATCCGATTGAGCGCACCCCCTGTAAATCCGCGAGGTTGACGGGCAGAATCTCAAAATGGTCTCACTGCAGCGCCTCTGGCCGACCGAGCACCCCGACCTCGCAGCGGTCGACCACCTCAACGTTTACGAACACGTTGAGCGTCCGCCAACGGAGGGACGTCCTTGGATGATCTGCTGCATGGTCGCATCCCTCGACGGCGCCGTGAGCGTCGGCGGTCGTTCCGGCGACCTCGGCAGCCCGGCCGACTACGCCGTGCTGACCGCCCTGCGGACGCGGGCTGACGCCATCCTCGTCGGTGCGGGAACTTTTCGCACTGAGGGCTACGGGCAGATCCAACTCTCCGACGAAGCCCGCCTGCGCCGCCTCCGACGCGGACAGGACGAACTTCCTCTGCTGGCAGTGGTGAGTTCTGCTTGCGACTTCGATCCCACTTCGGAGGTCTGGAGAGGGCCGCGCCGCAACCGCCTCTACACGACGTCCGCAGCCGCGCCCGAACGTCTCAAAGCAATGCAGGAAGTGTCGGATGTACGAGTCCTAGAGACCGGCGGCGAGTTGGTCGTGAGCCCCGAGGCGGTCGTTGAGGACCTCACGGGCGACGGGCTGTCGGTGGTACTGCTCGAAGGGGGACCCACCCTCAACTCCCACTTCGCCCGGGCCGGTCTGCTAGACGAACTCTGCCTCACCTTCTCGCCGCTTCTGGTAGGAGGCGGCGGGGGCATCATCGCCGGAGAGGAGTTTCCTCTGCCTCTGAAGATGAGCCTGGAATGCGCTCACACGGCTGAAGGAATGCTCTTCACTAGGTACTTACGGAGTGGATGAGGAACCCCGAGATCGGGATCCGCTCAGAAAACGAAGAATTCCCCCACTTCGCCGAGGAAGGCTTGAACGCCCGCTTCGGACGTCCCCGCAGACCCTGCAAGGGTCTCCCCCACCCAGTTCCCTAAATGCCACACCCCGAAACTGATGCCCGCCAGAATACCCGCAGCAACAATCAGCACCAGCAGACGCCGCAACGCAAAAGTGAACCTGATCGGCGCCTCGGGGGGCAGAACCTGCGCCCTCGGCGCCTGAACGGACACAACAGACGCTGAGATCACTGCGGGCGAAAGCCCCCCAGCAGCCAAAAGCCCGCCTGGCGGGTTGCTTGGCGGACTCCCAGGCAGTCTCCTGCTCGGCGATCTGCTCCCCGGCATCCCCCTTGGCGACCTCCCAGGCAACCTCCCTGTTTCCTTGTTCACACCCCTTACGTTACAGGAATGTAATTTAAAAAACAAGTGTGTAATTTAAGTAGCCGGCAAGCCTTCAGACAAGCCGGCAGACTCCGCTCTCTAAGGCTCGCTGCCCTGAGATTCGCCCGTGAGCAGGCCAGTCAAGACCCCATAGACGCGCTCCAAGGCTTCGGCGGTGACGTACTCCCCCGCAGTGTGCGCCAGTTCGCTCTCACCCGGCCCGAAATTGACCGCAGCCACGCCTCGTTCCGCAAAAAAGGCCGCGTCCGTCCAGCCCAGTTTGGCGCGCACCCGAGCCAGCCCTCCCACCGCCTCCAACAGCGACGCAATCAGGGGGTGACCCAGGTCGGGCGGCGCACCCCGCACGGCTTCCAATACCTCCAGTTCGTCCCCCTCCTCCAGACAGGGAGCGAGCAGGTCGCGAACGTGCGCTTCGGCTTCCTCCGGCGAACGGTCGGGGGCGAAACGATGGTTGATCTCCAGCGCGGCTTCGTCGGGAACCACGTTGCGAGCCGTCCCGCCCGAGACTGAACTCGCCACCAGCGCCTCGCGGAACTCGCAGCCGTCTATGACTGGACGTCTTGCTTCGTAACGATCCAGCGTCTCCAGCAGAGCGGCCAGTCTGTGGACGGCGTTGCGCCCCATCCAGGGACGGGCGGTGTGTGCACGCACACCCCTCAAAACCGCCCTCAGATGCATGGTGCCCTGACAACCTGCCTCCAAGTCCGCGCCGGAGGGTTCGCCCAGTACCACGGCGTCGGCGGCCAGCAGAGCAGGGTCGTGCCCGTCCAACTCGAGCAGACCGCTCAATTCCCGCGCCACCTCCTCTCTGGCATACCAGACGTAGGTCAAGTCCACGCTCGGTTCGGGGACGGACGCCGCCAGCGCAAGCATCACCGCCAGACCGCCTTTCATATCGCAAGCCCCTAAGCCATACACACGGCCGTCCTTGATCCTGGCCACCTCGTTGCCGTTCGGCGGCACGGTGTCGAGGTGTCCCACCAGACCCAGACGGCGGGGACGCCCCAGCAGAGTGCGCGCCGTGACGTTGTCGCCTACCCGCTCAACGACCAACCAGTCCAAGGGGCGGCACCACTCCTCCACCCAATCTGCTATGGCAGATTCGGAATGGCTGACCGAGGGAATGTTGATCAGTTCGGCGGTCAACTCCAGCAGATCCGCCTGGCTGCTGCCTCTCAGGTTCGGTTTCACATCCCTGCTCCCTGGACTTTCAGAAAGTTCCAGCCCGCGGCGCAGAACCGGAGGCGCGTAGCAGCCGCAGTTTCAATCCGCCGGAGAATCTCAGGTGGCCGAACCGTGATCCCGCAGCACCTCGTTCAAACGGGCCTTGTCATGACGTTCGCCGGGCTCCAGACGCTTGACCACCAGAACACAGGGCAAACCGAAATCGCCGCCCGGGAACGACCTGCGGCGGCTGCCGGATACGGCCACGCACCACGGAGGCACGACGCCTCGGCTGAGTTCCCATCCAGTCTCGGCGTCCATTACAGGCACCGAGCCGGTGAGTATGCAGCCTGCGCCCAGCACCGCCCCTTCTCCCACTCGGGCGCCTTCGGCCACGATGCAGCGGCTGCCGATGAGGCACTCATCGCCCACGATCACCGGCACAGCCCCGGGAGGCTCCAGCACTCCGCCGATACCAACGCCCCCGGAGAGATGTACGTTCTCGCCGATCTGAGCACACGACCCCACCGTTGCCCAAGTGTCCACCATGCTGTTGGCGCCCACGTAAGCGCCTATGTTCACGTAACTGGGCATCATCACCACTCCCGGGGCCTGGTAACTCCCCCAACGGGCTGAGGCGCCCGGCACCACCCGCACCCCCCTGTCCAAGTAGTCCTTCTTGAGAGGAATCCGGTCGACGAACTCAAAGGGTCCGAGTTCGATGGTACTCATCGCCGAGACCTTGAACAGCAGGCTGATGGCCTGCATCAGCCAGCTGTGGACGACCACTTCGTCGTCTTCATCCTTGCTGAGTTCCGCCACCCTGACCTCTCCGCGGTCTAGCAAGTCGATTGCCGCGTGAATCGTCTCACGGGCGTCGGTGTCGTTCTCGGAAAGAAACCCCCTCTGCGACCAGAGCATTTTGATGCGGGGTTTCAAGTCGTTTACGTCGACCATGCCCTGAGAGGCTAACACCTGCCCGCAACGCCCGAGAACGCCGCCGATCCGCTCAAAAACTCCTCGTAGCGGCCCTCGGAGGCTGCGTCCAGGCGGACTTTATAACACATCCCATCTGCCGTCGCCGAGGTTGAGAGAACCTGCCCGTCGCGGTGCAGGCCAGCCATAATGTCGCCCCGCGAGTGGGGAACAAGCACCTCAACGATCCTGTCAGCCGCCCGAATCCTGTCGGAAACAAGAGCCGCCAGGTGATCCAGGCCTTCCCCAGTCTTGGCCGAGACCGCCGCCGCTGCGGGGTGGGCTCTCAGCAGGCGGTCGGTGCGGTCGGAGACGTCGGACTTGTTGAACACCAGAACCTCCGGCAAGCCGCCCGCCCCTATCTGCTCAAGTACCGAACGCACGGCAGCCAACTGGGTTTCAGGTTCGCCCGCCGACGCGTCAACCACGTGAAGAAGAAGGTCGGCGCCGCTCACAACGTCCAACGTGCTTAAGAAGGCTTCCACCAACTCGTGGGGGAGTTTGTTCACGAACCCCACAGTGTCGATGAGGAGCATACGCTCTCCACCAGGGGGTTCGAAGCGGCGGGTGAGGGCGTCAAGCGTGGCGAACAGGCGATCCTCTACGTGAGCGTCCGCTCCGCAGAGTGCGTTGAGCAGGCTGGACTTTCCGGCGTTGGTGTAACCCACAATGGCCACCCTGGCCAAGCCGCTGCGACGTGCGCTGCGGGTTTGCACCGCTCGATGTTTCCGTATCTCACGCAACTCCGACTCCAGACGGGCGATCCTCCGCATCAGGCGTCTGCGGTCTACCTCTAATCGGGTCTCCCCGGGGCCTCTGGTACCGATCCCTCCGGCCTGCTGGCTGAGCCGATAGCCGGATCCTCTCAGCCTCGGCAGCCTGTGGCGCAACTGCGCCAGCTCCACTTGAGCCTTGCCCGCCACGCTGGCGGCGTTCTGGGCGAAGATGTCCAGGATCACAGTGGTGCGATCAATCGCCGTCCTCCCCAGGATGCGCTCAAGGTTGTACTGCTGGGCAGGAGTCAGTTCCTCGTCAAACACCACTGTGTCGGCGTCGCACTCCTCGGATATCTCGCGGAGTTCCTCCGCCTTTCCGCTCCCGATGAAGGTTGCGGGATCTATACGGTCGCGGCGCTGGATCACTCGTCTTACAGGATCGGCTCCGGCGGTGTCGACCAGGCGCGCCAGTTCGTCTAGGGAGTAATCAACTTGAGTGTGACCCTCGGGGGGGACGACCACGCCGACGAGCACAATCCTTTCCCTGAAAGTGCGCTCGATGAAGCCGTCGGCGTCAATGCCGAACTCGCCCAGCGCCCCTCTGTGCGAGTGGGACTGGGTGCCGTCCCTGCTCAAGCCGTCAACCAGGGGGCTCGGGGAGTGACCAAGCCTCAGATTTGGAGCCGCGCCAGAAGATCATCCGCGTCTTCTCCGTCAGGGATCGGTAGATCGAATGGTCGCGCCAATACGAAGGGAGCGTGCAATCCCCCACGTAAGAGACCTCTACGCCGAGGGAGATCTCGTAGGTCTCGGGGTTGACCTGCACCCGGGCCTCCCCACCGGGCATGCATACCTTCAAGTCGCTGTCAACCAGCCACCACGCGTACGCCTGCCAAGCCGCCGCCGACGCTCCGCTGCCGCAGGCGGATGTGACACCCACGCCGCGCTCCCAGACCCGCATATGCATGCGTCCGCGATTCTCAATCGCTATGACCTCCAGGTTCACAGGGGAAAAAGCTGCCTGCAGCGAACTGCCCACCGCTTCAAGGGGGAAACGGCGAAGTTTGTCCAGGTCGCCCACGCGCAGCACCACATGGGGGTTTCCTATCGACAGACAGCTGACCGCCCCCTCCCCTCTGCTCAGGGCTGAGACCGTCTTCCTGTCGACCTGCGAGTAGGACTCCTCCTCCAGCAGGGCAGCCAGGACGCTGGCCGCGGCTTTGGTCTTTCGCTCGTCGGTGCTCGGCGACCCCATCCCCACCTTGGCTTCCCCGAACTCCCATCCCTCGGAGTCACCGAGACCGTTCCCGATGTGGACGGTGCGCAGCCCGGCTGCAGTTTCTATCTCAACGACGGCAGATCGCGAAGGGAGTTCATCGCCCAGCGGCAGGCTCAGCGCCTGCGCTAGGCAAGCCAGCCCGTTCCCGCTGACTTCCGCTTCGCTGCCGTCGGCGTTATAGAGCGTCATACAGGCGCTGATCAAAGGCAGGTTTTCATAGGAGATTTCACCCGCCCAGACCAGTCCGTCGGCACCCCAGCCGAAGTTGCTGCTGCAGACGCTCGATACCCACTCCGCTGCGGGCGTACTTTCCTCGTGATCCAGACGCACGAGGAAGTCATTCCCGAAAACATGGTGCTTACTCAGGTGCATGGGCTTTTCTCAAGGATATTGCTAAAGGCATTGCTCAAGTGTCTCTCGGATCGCTGGAAGCGCTTCCAGCGGATCCTCCCGGATGTCCACCCACCGTATGCGAGGATCTCGTCTGAACAAGCGTTCCTGACGACGGGCAAAGTGCACTATTCGCCGCAAAGCCGTGCTCTTGGCTTCGCCCAACGAACACTTCCCTCCAAGGAAGTCCAAGATTTCCTTGTACCCCAGCGCCTGACGCGCCGTGCGGGACATACCCCCGGGCGCCGCCGCAAGGCGCTTCACCTCTTCTACGAAACCCGCTTCCATCTGCTCCTCCAAGCGGCGTGATATGCGGGTGTCAAGCAGGGAGCGGGACATTCTCAGACCCACTTGGAGAAAGTCGCTGTCGGGGTAGACGGTCAGGCCCGGACCGTGAGAGGAAAACGGGCGGCCGGAACCTTCGCAGACCTCCAGGGCGCGGACGACGCGCCGGCGGTTGTTGGGCAGAATCTTGACCGCTGCGGCCGGATCCGTCCGGCGGAGGCGCTCGTAGAGGACGGACGTGTCCGCCTCAGCCTCCAGCCGCATGGCGATCTCCGGGTACCGGCGGGGAAACTCCAAACCGTCCGCCAGCGCCCTGACGTAGAGCCCAGTTCCGCCCACCGCTGCGATTAGCTTTCCCCGTTCGGCGGCGCTCGCCACCATCGGACGCACCGCCTCCATCAAGTCGACCACTGCGAATTCCTGGCTCGGCTCTACGAGGTTGATGCCATGACAGACCACTCCGGCCAGTTCCTCCGGCGACGGCTTGGACGTGCCTATGTCCATACCCTTGTAGACGGCCATCGCGTCAAGCGAGACCAACTCCAACGAGGGACGTTCCCTCACCAGAGCCAGAGCTAGGTCGGTCTTGCCGGAGGCGGTGGGACCGACGATTGCAAGATGACGGCTCAGCGCAGCGCCAATGGTATGAGTTTGCGGGAGGGAAGAGGGCGGGCGGGCGCCGCGGGGAGGTTGCGTCCGCTCGGAGCGTCAGATGTCACCTCTACGAGTTCACCGAAAAGGTAGTGCGAGCCCGCGTCAACGATCTGTACCTCGGCGAACGCTCCGGGCGGCGTCGGCGCCTCTGCGGAGAAGTGCACCAGTTTGTTCTGGCGGGTGCGTCCGCTGCTGAGTTCCGGGCGGGTCTTGCTGGGGCCCTCTACCAGTACTTCCTCCCGCCTGCCGATACGCGCCGAGTGCTTCCGTCTAGCGGAACGCTCTACAACCGCCCGCAAACGCTCGTAGCGGTCGGCGGCTACGTCGGAGGGTATGAACTTCTCGGTCATCCGCTCCGCCTCGGTGCCCTGCCGGGGCGAGAAGACGAACGTGAAGGCGCTGTCGTACTCGGCTTCCGCAGCCACCGCCAGAGTCCGGGCGAAGTCTTCCTCGGTCTCGCCCGGGAAGCCCACGATGATGTCGGTGCTCACGGCCAGGTCGGGGATCGCTCGACGCGCCTCCGCTAGGCGCTGCAGATAGCGATCAGCCCGATAGCCGCGGTGCATCGCCGCTAGCACAGAGTCGCTGCCCGACTGCAGCGGCAGGTGCAGGTGCTCGCAGACGGCGGGAGTGGAAGCCATTGCGCCGAGGGTCTCCGGGCGCAGGTCTTTGGGGTGCGGGCTGGTGTAACGCACGCGCCGGATGCCGGGAACTTTCCCTGCGGCCGCCAAGAGTTCGGCGAACATCGGGCGAACTCTCACACTTTCCCCAGCCCGACGCCGCTCAAGCGCCAAGTCGCGCCCGTAGGAGTTGACGTTCTGTCCAAGCAGCGTCACTTCCACCACTCCCCGGTCGGCGAGTTCGCGAATTTCCTCAAGAATGCCTTCAAACGGCCTGCTGATCTCCGGACCTCTGACCGCTGGCACGATGCAGAAGGCGCAAGTGTTGTCGCAGCCGATCTGTATGGTCACCCAGGCACTAAAACTGGACTCACGCTCAGCGGGCAGCACGGAGGGAAAGGCTGCGGCGTCGGAGCGGGCAGTCTCCTCAAGAATTTCCACGACAGGGCCGTCACTCGCCGCCAGGGAAAGCAACTCCGCCACTCTGTGCACGTTGTGCGTTCCGAAAACCACGTCCACGTGGGGCGCCTTCCGGCGGATGGCTTCGCGGTCCTTCTGCGCCAAGCAGCCTCCGACGGCGATCTGCGTATCGGGGCGCGAGTTCTTGAGATGCTTAAGCGAGCCGAGGTAGGAGTAGAGCTTCTGATCGGCCTTCTCCCTGATACAACAGGTGTTCACGACGATCACTTCTGCTTCGTCCGCGCCGGAGACCGCTTTCATCCCGTTGGCGGCCAGCAATCCTGCTATTCGCTCAGAATCGTGCTCGTTCATCTGACACCCGAAAGTGCGGATGAAGTAACTCTTCGCAGAGTCCAGGGGGGAAACAGCACCTTCAGGCATCGGCGGTTGAGCAGGAACAGAAACGTTCATACCAGATGCAGGCTAATGAACTCGGAGCATCCCCTACAAGCCATATTTTCCAGTGATTTCCGGGGCAGAGCGTGCATCGTGTTCGTGTCTCCGTGCTTCCACGACTACTGCTGCTGCTTGGCAACCCATTCTTCGGCGGCGTCTATGAAAGCTATGGTCTCATCGGCGGCGTGGTCGGCGGCGTTCCTTCTTGGAAGCGCAACCCTCCGTCTTCGAGTTCATCGCACTTATAAGTCACCCCGTCAGGGGTGATGTAGGTATCAAACCCGCTGCCGTAGTTCTCTTGTGCGTATAGACAGAGTGCTGCGGCGACCTCTTCGGCGGGGTGGCCGTCGACGAGTTCCGGCGCAGTCGTGGTCGTGGTGGTCGGTTCGATTACCACCGGGGGTGTCGTCGTGGTTGTGGTCGCTCCGAGGTGTTCAAAGCGTGAGTTGTCGCAGTCGACTGCTGCGGGTTCGCACGGAGGTCTCACTGGAGTTCGTTGCGGTGCGGGCGGCGGCGCTGCGGCTGGTGCGGTGGTGGTCTCGTCGGCGTCGCTTCCACGTTGCGTGAGCACGACAATGGAGACGGCGATGAAGATTGCGATTGCTCCTAGGGTGAGCGTGATTTTCCCCATCGGTTTTCCTTTCACTTGAGGTTTGTCGAGTGGCATTCACCGGTTGCGACAGCGTTGCAGCCTTCGGTGAAACCACGGGTGAATGGTGCTGCGAGTTGCGTAGAGGGGTCAGCTGAGTAGGGGATCGGGGGTTGCCGGCGCAAGCTGCGGAGTATCCGGCGATGCACCCGTAGGTGAAGTCTGTTTGTGTGCTCGGTGAGCCTGCGGCGAACCCTTCGGTTAACCCTCTTTGGGAATTCCGCACACATCCTTCCCTATTTGTCCAGGGAACAATTTGTGCGGGGGAGCAGTTCGGAATTTCGGAGGAACTCCCCCGCACGCGCCGGGGAATTCCTCCGAACGAAAGGCGCAACCGCCGGTGTTAGCCGACCGCCGCCTTCTGCTTTTGTTCTCGACCGGCGGGCGGAGCACCCGCCTCGGCTGTTTCCGTCTCTGCCTCGGCTGTTTCCGCCGGCATGACCTTGAGCCGCACCTTTTCGGTGATCTCCAGCATGAGGGCTGGATTCTCCCGCAAGTATTCCTTCACGTTCTCACGCCCCTGGCCAAGGTGGTCGCCGTCGTAGGTAAACCAGGCGCCGGACTTCGCCACGATGCCGAAGTTGACCGCCAAGTCCAGCACCGAACCCTCACGGCTGATGCCCTTGGAGTACATGATGTCGAACTCGGCCGTGCGGAAAGGAGGCGCCGTCTTGTTCTTCACCACCCTCACCCGGGTGCGGTTCCCCACCACCTCCGCTCCGTTCTTGATGGACTCGATGCGCCGAATATCTAAGCGCACGGAAGAGAAGAACTTCAACGCCCTGCCGCCCGGGGTCGTCTCTGGCGAGCCGAACATCACGCCGATCTTCTCCCTCAACTGATTGATGAAAATACACATTGAGTTGGTCTTGTTGATATTCGCCGAAAGCTTGCGCAGCGCCTGCGACATAAGCCGCGCCTGCAAACCCACGTGGCTGTCGCCTATCTCGCCTTCAATTTCAGCGCGGGGCGTGAGAGCCGCCACTGAATCAACCACCACCACGTCTATGGCACCCGAACGGATCAAGACGTCCGATATCTCCAACGCCTGCTCTCCGGTATCTGGCTGAGACAGCAGCAGTTCGTCTACGTCCACTCCGATGGCTCTGGCGTAGACGGGGTCGAGGGCGTGCTCGGCGTCAATGAAGGCACACAGACCTCCGGTGCGCTGCGCTTCCGCAACCACGTGGAGAGCAAGAGTGGTCTTCCCCGAGGACTCCGGGCCGAAGATCTCGGTGACACGGCCTCTCGGCAGCCCGCCGATCCCTAACGCCACGTCGAGCGCAAGAGCGCCTGTGGAGACGGTCTCCATCTGGAACGCTGAACGCTCCCCCATCTTCATGATGGAACCCTTGCCGAAGTTCTTCTCGATCTGGCGAAGAGCCATGTCCAACGCCTGCTCCCGCTGGCGTCCGTTGGCCTTCGCCGCGCTGGCTTTTACTGCGTTGGCTTTCACCGCTGATGCGCTTCTAGTCGTCATTTCTTCTCCTGACTGTTAGCTCACCGACGAGTAAGCGTCGATGAGAGGTGACTTGATAGGGGACGGGTGCCCAAACAAAGGGGAACGGCAGGGGAAGCCGCAACTGGAGCCATAAGGAGCCACAAGAAGAAGCGTAGAAAAGGGGTGTGACAGCGTCCGAGACGTCTGATTAGAGACGCCTGGGCTGCCCACGCACGCATCGCTGCTCCGACTGAAGGGAATCCACACTGGATTCCAAGAGTAATTAAGACGCTATCAAATGTCGGGAATTTTCGCTACTCCCCCGCACTCCCCGCGCAGATTCCTCTCCCGCTTCTCCCTCCCCCACGCACTCGAACTGGGAGGCTGTTAAGCGGTAGCATGCCTCAGAAAGTCGAAGCCCAGTCAAATCCCGAAAATAAGACCGCGGAACCCCGCCTCCACCCCACCTCCAGGAAGACGGACTCCAGGAAAGCAGAGAAGACAAAATGAGCGCACCTCTAAATCCCCGGAAAGCATCCGAAATCAAACGTCCTCCGTCGTCTGACCGCAAGGAACTCCGCAACCGCCTCTCCGCCCTGGAATACTACGTCACCCAGGAGGCCGGCACGGAGCGTCCCTTCACGGGCAAGTACTGGAACTGCAAGGACGAAGGCGTCTACGTATGCGTAGTCTGCGGAGCGTCACTCTTCTCCAGCGACACCAAGTACGACTCGGGGACGGGTTGGCCGAGTTTCTACGAAGAGATCGCTGAAGGCTGCGTGGAAAGACGTCCAGATCACAGCGGAGGACGTGTACGCACTGAAGTCGTCTGCTGTATATGCAGTGCCCACCTCGGGCATGTCTTCGACGACGGCCCGCAACCCACGGGCGAGCGGTACTGCATCAACTCGGCCTCTCTACGGCTAGCCAACAACGCCTAAACCGCACCGCACCGCACCCCCCGACCCTCGAAAGCCGCACCCTTACAATGTCATCCATGCCATCTATGTCATCCCTTCCGTCGGCGCCTCCACGAACGCCCACCGCCGAACTTTCAACCCTCCCGATAATCGACATATCACCCGCTGGCGAGGGCGGTTCGGCGCTGGCCGAAGTTGCCGAAGCGGTAGACGAAGCCTGCCGCTCCGCGGGCTTCCTCGTCATCGTCGGCCACGGCGTAGACGCAGCGGTCATAGACGCAGCCTGGAGCGCCTCCCGCGAATTCTTCGACTTGCCCCTCAAAGAGAAACTCAGCGTGCCGCCCCCCTCCCCCGAACACGCATACGGCTACTCCCCTCTCGCCGGGGAAACCCTGGCGCGCTCCCTGGGCAACAAATCACTGCCCGATCTCAAAGAGAGCCTCTCCATGGGGCCTCTGGATCTCCCGCCCGTCATACCCAGCGGGTCGGAGGGTCTGCTGACCGAGACCGACTGGCCTGAAAGTCTCCCCGGTCTGCGCCCCGCCTGGGAGGCCTACTTCCAGGCCATGTCCGACCTAGCAGGACGTCTGCTGCGCATCATGGCCGTTGCGCTAGACCTTCACGACGACTACTTCGAGCCGTTCCTGCCCTACCACACCAGCGCAATGCGCGCCATCAACTATCCCCACATCGACTCCACCCCCGAGTTGGGGCAACTGAGGGCGGGAGCGCACACCGACTACGGCACCCTCAGCATCCTCACCTACGATGACGCCCCGGGCGGTCTGGAGGTCAAGACGGAGGACGGCTGGACGCCGATCCCCCAGATACCCGGGGGGTTCGCAGTGAACCTGGGCGACATGATGGCCCGCTGGACGAACGACCGCTGGGTCTCCACCCTGCACCGCGGAGGCGTCCCTCCGTCTGACGCCTCAGGCGACAACCGGCGTCAGAGCATCGTCTTCTTCCACAACGCCGCCTGGGACGCTGAAATCCGCTGCATCCCCACCTGCTTGGCCGAAGGCGATTCCCCGAAGTACGAACCGGTGCTGGCCGGCCCTCATCTGTTGAGCAAGTTCTCCAGCGCAGTAGGGGAATACTGAACAATCCCAGAGCCCGCCTGCTGCGGGTCGTCCGCCTGCTGCGGGTCGTCTGAGCCCAGTCCCAGCCCCTAAGCCCCCTCCCCCTACTCCCTAACTACAAATCCCCTAAAACAGCGCGGGCTTGACGCGCCAGTGGTTCGTCCACCATCTGACCTTCAAACGCCACCGCCCCCTTCCCTTCCGCCTTAGCCCTCTCGTAGACCTCCAGCAGACGGCTGGCCCTCTCCCGCTCGGCGTCGGACGGACTGAACACCTCATTCGCCCAGGGCACCTGGGCCGGATGGATGCACAGCTTTCCTCCGTAACCCAGCGCACGCCCTTCGGCAGCGTCCGTCTTGAAACGATCCTCCTCCCTGAGAACGACCACCACTTGATCTAGGGCAGAGACTCCCCCCAGACGGGCCGCCGCCGCCACCTTTGAACGTGCGTAAAGAACTTCGGCGTTGCCCGGCGTTCGCACACCCCCCAAGTCAAGCACGTAGTCCTCGGCGCCGAAATACAACCCCTCCACGGGCGGGCGCAGCACTTCGCTCACGTATTCCACCCCCGCCACGGTCTCTATGCCGGCCACGACCGGCAGAGAGGCGGTTTCCGAGAGACGCTCTGCCACCTCCTCTAAGGCGTCCGGCGAATCCAACTTCGGCACCACCACGCCGCTCAATTCCGGAACCACGGCGGAGCTCATGTCGGCGGCGAACCACTCGGTGTTCACGGCGTTGACCCGCAACAGGATCACCAACTCCGGATGCGCTAGACGCAGATCCCGGACGGCTGCGGCGGCGTGCAGGCGCGCCTCCGGCTTGGCGTCTGGAGCCACGGCGTCCTCAAGATCGATGATCACCCCGTCCGGGCGGCTGCGCGGCAGTTTCGCCAGCAAATCCGGGCGGCTGGCGGGGGCGAAGAGGGCGCTCCGCATACGCCGCCGGGAAAGGCCTCCCGAGGCGGTGCTCAAGTCTGCAGTTCCGGTCTGTTGCGGTACTGCTCGAGCGCCTCAGGGTTGGAGAGCGCCTCGGTGTTACGGATGGGTCTACCAGCCACCACGTCCGCCACCGCCATTTCCACCAGCTTTCCGCTGCGGGTGCGCGGCACGTCGTCCACTTGCAGCACGACAGCCGGGACGTGACGCGGAGAGGACTCCCTGCGGATGCGGTCACGGATCTTGACCCGCAGATCCTCGTCAAGTTCGTCCACCCCGTCCGCTAGGGCAACGAACAGCACGATGCGCGTGTCGCCCTCCCACGGCTGGGCGATGACGAGCGCCTCTCTAACTTCCTCAATACCCTCCAGCGGTCGGTATATCTCCGCAGTGCCGATGCGCACCCCGCCTGGGTTCAGGGTGGCGTCGGATCGCCCGAGGATGACCATCCCGCCGTTGACGCTCCAGTGAGCGAAGTCGCCCTGATGCCAAGCGCCCGGGAAGCGCCGAAAGTAAGCCTTTTGGTACTTGCTCTCCGTCTCGCCCGGTGGGGTGTCGTCCGACGACGAGGCGTCCGGCGACCCGCCCGCCAAGGCGTCCGCCCCCTCGCCGCGGATTTCGTCGCCCCAGAACCCCAGCGGCATAGACGGAAAGGCGTTGGTGCACACCAGTTCCCCCACCTGCCCGGGCGCACACGACCGACCCTGATCGTCGTAGACATCTATCGCCATACCCAGCGCCGGCCGTTGTATCTCCCCTGAATACACCGCGCTGGTGGGATCGCCCATCACCAAGCATCCGCAGAGGTCGGTGCCGCCCGATATGGAAGCCAGGTGCAGGTCGGCCTTGATCTCCTCGTAGACGTACTCAAACCCCCGGGGCGAGAGAGGCGAACCGGTGGACGTGATGGTCCTGAGCGTGTCCAGCCGGTGCGTCTTGCGGGGCGATGCGCCCTGACGGACGAGAGCCTCTACAAACCCCGCTGAGGTGCCGAAGAGGGTGATCCCCTCCTCGTCGGTCATATCAAAGAGCGCTTTGGGGTCGGGGAAACCCTGATAGAGCACCAGGGTGGCTTCGGAGGCCAGCGCCGACATCAGCCAGTTCCACATCATCCAGCCCGCCGTCGTGAAGTAAAAGACCCGATCCGCCGGACGCACGTTGCAGCCCAGACGATGCTCTACCAGGTGTTTCAGCAACAAACCGCCCGCCCGATGGACAATCGATTTGGGCGCTCCGGTTGTGCCCGAGGAGTAGAGCACGTAAAGAGGGTGATCGAACGGCAGGTCAACGAAGTCCGGCTCAGCGCCCGCATGAGCACCCTCCGCCAGAAACTCCTCCCACATCTGAGCCCCCGGGAGTCCGCTCAGGTCGGGGTTGGCGTCCAGGTAAGGCACCACCACCAGGCGTTCAAGGCTGTCCAGACGGGAGCGCACTTCGGCCAGCTTGTCCAGGCAATTGAAGGTCTTGCCGCCGTAGCGGTATCCGTCCACACCCACCAGCACCTTGGGTTTTATCTGCCCGAAGCGATCCAGCAACCCCTTCACGCCGAAGTCCGGAGAGCAAGACGAAAACACCCTCCCTCCCGCCGCAGAACCCAGCATAAGCATGCAGGTCTCCGGCAGGTTGGGCAACCACGCCGCCACCCGCTCCCCCGCTCCAGCCAGCGGATCCAGCGCCGCTTGGATTTGGGCGACCGCTCCGTTTAGTTCCCTCCAGGAGACCTCGCGGCGAGGCGCTGTCTCCGACCTAAAGAGCAACGCTGGGGTGTCGTCGCCGCGCCGCAGCAGGTTGGCGGCAAAATTGAGCCGGGCGTCCGGAAAGAACCGCCAGTCCCACAAATCCTGCGCCGGTTGAACCGCCGCGCCGCCTTTCGCTGAAGCCAACACTCCGCAATAGTCCCAGGCGAACGACCAGAAGTCTGCGGGCTCCTCCACGGAGAACGAGTGCAGGTCTCCGTAGTCGGTCAGCGGTCGTCGGACATTCTCAGCAAGAGCCTCCCGGAACCTCCAGAGGTTGGTCTCCTCTGGGCGGTCCGGGCGCCAGAGAAACCCGGAGGATTGACGGGTGCCTGAAGGGGTGTTCATGTCTGCTCTGTCTGTTTCTATCGGGGTTTGCTTAGCATGGCAGGGAATTCTGACTTCTACCTACTTGCGGCAGTTTGCCGGGATTGGGGACCGATGAGGTACTTCCTAGGAGTTTTCGTGCGGCAGACGACCTTGACTAAGCGCAGATGCCTGTTCCCGTTCGCCAGCCGATCCGGTCTTAGGGGCTTAGCTTCCAGCAGCCAGCCGCCGCTGTCCACGTCTAGTACAGCGAGAGCCGCCGCCCGCTCCCGCCTGTTCTTCTTGGCCGCCTTGTGCTCGGTTACCGCCGTCCTAGCCGCTGCTTGTGGAAGCAGCGAGCCGATCGAGCCTGATAACACCTCCCCGGCGACATCCGCTGCAGTCAGCCCGACGGGCGACGGAGCCGACAACGGCGACGGAGACGGGGCGGTCGCTTCGCCTGCGACGGAGCCGGAGCCGACCGAACCCCCGCCCCAGACGACCACAACGGAGGAAACAGCAGAGCCGCCTACGACCACCCAAGCCCCAGAACCGCCCGACGACGAAGGCACCGGCCCCGAGAGCGGCCAAGAGGAAGACGACGCCGATTCGGGCTCGGACAAAGACGAAACCCCCCAGAGGAACCCATCCGACTACACCTCTAAACCCTTGTGCGAAGCAGCCGGCTTTTTCTGGGACGGCGAGGTCTGCGCGGCAAGCCTTCCGCCATACGACGCTCCCGGCGACCTCCAAGTGCCGCAGCCGCTGCCGGTCGGTTCCCCCGGGGAACTCATTGATCAAGAACTGCTAGACACCGGCGGCGACGTCGTCGGCTACAGAATTCTCTACCACTCCAGGTCGCTGCGAGGCGACGACATCGCCGTCTCCGGTTTCGCTGCCGCCCCTGCAGGGGAAGCGCCGGAAGGCGGCTGGCCGCTCGTCGCCTGGGCGCATGGGACGACCGGAATGGCGGACGCTTGCGCTCCTTCCCACACGGCGGAATCCGCCATAGCTCAATTCGCCCCCCTGCTCAACGCCGGTTACGCAGTCGTAGCCACCGACTACGAGGGGCTCGGAACCCCGGGCCTGCACCCTTACATAGTGGGCGTCAGCGAGGGGCGAAGCGTGCTCGACAGCGTGCGCGCCGTCCAGTCTCTACCGCAAATCTCCACTAGCAATAAGTTCGTAGTTTGGGGGCACAGCCAGGGCGGCCACGCCGCTCTCCACGCCGGCCAGCACTGGCCTGAATACGCCCCCAGCCTGAGTTTGATCGGCGTAGTAAGCAGTGCTCCCCCCTCGCAATTTTCGCTCATCTACGACGTGCTCGCCAACGGACTCTTCAGGGGATACCTAGTCATGGCCATAGCGGCGTTCGCTTACGCCTACGACGAGGCCGACCTCGAAGACATCCTCACTCCCGAAGCGATAGACCTGCTGGCGATCTTGGAAGAGGAATGTGCTCAAGGAGTGCTGCAGAGATTTGCCCAAGTTGACTTGTCCGAACTCCAGACGGTTGAAAACCCGCTGAGGGTGGAGCCCTGGGACGACCTGACCCAGAAGAACGACGTCAACCAGAAGCCCACGCAGGTGCCTGTCCTGCTGCTCCACGGGGGATCCGACGAACAAGTCCCTGCCATCAGCAGCCTGTTTCTTCTCAACCAGTTATGCGCCCTGCCCGGGCGTGGTCCGACGCACCGCATTGAATACCCGGGAGAGCGCCATAGTTCGGTCATCATCGCCTCCTTGGAGGACATGCTCGAGTGGATTCAGGATCGCTTCAACGGAGAATCCGCCCCCGACTCCTGCGAGAACGGCTAGCGGCAAACGAACGCCGACGCAGCGAACCAAAAAGCACCCACCTTAAGAATTCCCCAACTTAATAATCTTTCCGTCCGCTAGTCTTTCCGGCGGTCGACAACCGAAGTCCGGTGAGATTCCGGCGCTGTCCCGCAGCGGTAGTGCCTCCAGTTTCGGAGGCGAGCCCGATCGAGTTTTTCGGCCGCCTAAACCATCAGGCCCCCGAGGAGGGGCTGGTTTTAGCAGTTTCCCTGCTGTCTGCCAGCCGCTACTCACAGCAGGAGGGAAACATGCAAGTCAAATCATCTCGCTCAGTCCGGGCCCGCCCTGCCTTGACCGTCTTCGCAGCGCTGTTCTTATTCGCTGGAGCTTGCGGCGGCGCAGAGAACGCCGCCGAGGTGGCCGCCACCGCCGAAACAACCGCCACCGCGGTAGGCGCCACCCCTGAAACAACCCCCGCCACCGAGCCAGCCGAGAACGTCCCCCCTCCGGCGGACTATCCCCTCCGCATCACCGCGCCGAGCGGCACCAACCTCACCATCGCCGGTCGCCCGGAGCGGATTGTCTCCCTCTCCCCCACGCATACGGAGATGCTTTTCGCCATCGGCGCGGGCGAACAGGTCGTCGCCGTGGACGAGTATTCCTATTACCCCCCCGAGGCGCCCGTCACTGAACTCAGCGGCTTCAACCCGAACCTAGAAGCGATAGCCGACTATCAGCCGGACTTCGTGGTCTCCTCTTACGTCCCGGGCGACTTGGCCGAGGGCATGGAGACCTTGGGCATCCCCATGCTGGTGCTGCCAGCAGCCGAAGAAATCTTCGACGTCTACGACCAGATGCTCCTGCTAGGCAAAGTCACCGCCAATGTGGCCGGCGCCGAAGAATCGGTCAGCTCAATGCAAGCCCGCTTCGCCGAACTGCTCCAAGGGATCGCCCCCGACCTAGAGGCGACCTACTACCACGAACTGGACTCCACTTTCTATTCGGTCACCTCCGACACCTTCATCGGGAGCGTCTACGCCCTAGCAGGTCTGCAGAGCATCGCCGACGAAGCCGAAGACGCGGGCGGTTATCCACAACTCTCCGCTGAGTTCATCCTTGAGTCCGACCCCGACCTGATCTTCGTATCTTCAGGCACCCCAGAGGAGGCGCTGGCAGAAGTCGCCGAGCGCCCGGGCTGGAGTCAACTCACCGCCGTGCAGGAAGGAAGAGTGGTCGTCCTGCCCCCCGACATCGCCTCACGCTGGGGGCCGCGGATAGTCGACTTCTTAGAGTTCGTGACCGACGCCCTCGCAGACATGTCCTAGCGTGAAGGCCGCCGGGCTTGCGCCCCACCGCAGCCGCTCCCTGCGGTGGGTTTCCATCGGGTTGCTGTCGGTGATCCTGGCTGGAATCGCCGGAGTCGCCGTCGGGCCGGTCTCCATCAACCCCTGGCGCGCCCTGCTGGAAATTCTGGACTGGCTGCCCTTTGTGGCTCTGGACTCAGGGCTCAACGACGCCCACGCCGCCATCCTGCGAGAACTGCGCATGCCTCGGGTGGTGCTGGGGGTGCTCGTCGGGGGCATGCTCGGCGTCTCCGGAGCGGCCTACCAGGGCGTGTTCCGCAACCCGCTGGCCGACCCCTACCTCTTGGGGATCGCAGCCGGAGCCGGCCTGGGAGCCACGCTGGCGGTGATCGCCGGGGCCTCCGGGGGCGCCGCCGGGGGCGTGGAGGCCGCCGCCTTCGCCGGAGCGCTGACGGCCGCTGGAGCCGCCATCCTGCTGGGATCTGGGTCTGTGGCCTCCCTGCTGCTGGCTGGAGTTGCAGTGGCCAGTTTCTTGACGGCAGTCCAGACCTACCTCCTCCAGCGCGAGTGGCAGAACTTCCGGGAGGTCTACACCTGGATACTGGGGCGGCTCTCCACGAGCGGGTGGTCGGAGGTGCTGAGGCTGCTGCCATACGCCGCAGTGGCGACGCTGGTAATGATGTTCTTCCGCAACCATCTCGACGTCCTCGCTGTAGGAGACGACGAGGCAGCCACCCTGGGGCTGCGCCCTCGCAGCATCCGCATGGCGGTGGTGCTGGCCGCCTCCCTGGCAACCGCCGCTGCAGTTGCGACCGCCGGCCTAATCGGCTTCGTGGGTCTGATCATCCCTCACGGAGTGCGGCTGCTGGCCGGCGTGAGCAACCGAATCGTCCTGCCCCTTTCGCTGCTCTTCGGGGGGGCGTTCCTCACGCTCGCCGACCTGCTGGCCAGAACCCTGCAATCCCCGGCGGAACTGCCGATAGGCGTGGTGACGGCGTTCTTCGGCGCCCCCTTCTTCTTGGCCATCCTGCGCAGGAGGATCGGACGGACAGCGTGAGCAGAAAAGACAATCCCCCCGTCCTGCTCTGTCCACCCGTCCTGCTCTGCGAAAACCTGAGCGTCCGCCTCGACCGCAGGGAGGTGCTGGCCGGGGTGAACCTCTCGGTTGCCGGCGGCGAGTGGCTGGGGCTGATCGGCCCCAACGGAGCGGGCAAGACGACGCTCCTCCACGCCGTCGCTGGCGTCCTGCGCTACAGGGGGCGCGTGCTCATCGCCGGCGAAGACGCAGCCGCCATGCGCTCCCGCCGACGGGCAACCCTGGTCTCCTTGGTGGCGCAGAACCCGGTGCTGCCCGCAGGCATGGCCGCCATTGACTACGTGCTCCTAGGGCGCACTCCCCACCGCGGCCTGTCTCTCGCCGCCGGGGGCGAGGACTACGCAAAGGCTCTCGCAGCCCTGGAAAGTCTTGGCATCTCGGAGTTGGCGGAACGCCCTTTGAACAAGCTCTCGGGCGGCGAACGTCAGAGGGTGGCGGCAGCGCGCGCCCTAGCGCAGGAAACCCCCGTCCTGCTGCTCGACGAACCGACCGCCTCCCTAGACATCGGTCGTCAACTAGAGGTGCTGGAACTGATCGACGAGTTGAGACGAGAACGCGGCCTGACAGTGGTCAGCGCCCTGCACGACCTGTCTCTGGCCGGGCAGTTCGCCGACCGGCTGATGTTGCTGGCCTCCGGGCGCTTTGAAGCCGACGGAAGACCCGCCGAGGTGCTGTCCGCCCCAGCCATAGCCGACTTCTACGGAACCACCCCCGAGGTGCTGACCGACGACCGGGGCGCAGCCGTGGTGGTGCGCCGCAGCAGAGCCGCGGGCGGCCCGCCCGCAAGCGGGTGACCGCCTTCAGATACAGCGCGGGCGATCGCTCCAGTAAGGGTCGCGCAGGCTGCGCCTGTTGAGTTTCCCTGCGTCGTCGCGGGGCAGGTACTCTGCGAAGTCCAGGGAGTGGGGGTGGCTGCGAGAAGAGATGCGCCCTCCCAGAAAGGCCAGGATTCTCCCCCGGGCGTCCTCGCCAGCCTCAACGCCCTCGCTCGGGCGGACTACCGCCTTGATCTCCTCGCCGAGGTCTTCGCTGGGAATTCCGAATACCGCTGCGTCCGCCACGAGCGGGCACTCAGCGAGCGCTGCTTCCACTTCGGCGGGGTAGACGTTCACCCCGCCCACGATGATCACGTCCGCCGCCCTGTCCACTAAGTAGAGGTAACCGTCCTCGTTGAAATACCCCATGTCACCCACGCTGAAGAACCCCTTGAGGCCGCCGGGCGGTGTCTCCGGCGGGTCGTTGTGGTACTCAAACGGCGCAGAGCGCGCTTGGCGCATATAAACCGTGCCGACCTCCCCCGCCGCCAGCCGCCTGCCTTCGGGGGAGGCCACTATCACTTCGCTCCCCGGCCAGGGCTTCCCGACCGTGCCCGGATACTGCCTCCACTCCTTAGGGCCGACCAGCGTCCCGCCGCCTTCGGTGGCTGCGTAGTACTCGTATATGCAGTCTCCCCACCAGTCCAGCATCCGCCGCTTCACCTCTACCGGGCACGGGGCAGCGGCGTGCACCACCCAGCGCAGCGAGGAGAGGTCGTAGGAAGAGCGGATTTTTTCGGGCAGCCGAAGCAGCCGAGCGAACATGGTCGGCACCATGTGCGTCTGCGTCACACGGCGGCTCTCAATGAGTTCCAGCGCGCCGATCTCCTCCCAACCGTCCATCAGCACAACGCCGTGCCCCATATGCAAGGAAAGGTTCACCCAGACGCCGGCAGCGGCGTGATGAAGGGGCGCGACGCAGAGATGGACGTTGTCGCCGTGCGGCTCAATCCCGAAGAACCTCAAGAGACGGACAGAGCGCTCGGCGCTTTCATCCGGATGCCTGTCAGGGAGGCGGCGGCGGACGCCCTTCGGCTTGCCCGTGGTGCCGGAGGTGTAGAACATCGCTGAACCCGTCCGGGGGCGCTCCGGACGTGTGGACGGCTGAGCGCAGGCCAACTCCCCCAAAGACTTCCAACCCTCGGCCAGCGCTCGGGCGTGCTCTGAGTTCGGCGCTCCGCCCACCTGAAGTTTGTGCGGCACTGACGCCTGGGTTTGCGACGCCTCAAAAGCGGCGCTTGCCCGCTCGTGCGCCGCCAGCACCGAGGCTCCCGAGTCGGCTAGGACGTGCGCCAGTTCGGTCGGCGTGGAGCGCCAACTGACCGGCGTCCAGCGAACGCCCGCTTGGTAGGCGGCCAGCCCCAGGGCGACGTGCTCAATGCCGTTGGGCAGCACCAAGACGAGGTGACCCCCCATTTCCGCTAGCAGGTGGGCGTAGCGGTTAGTGAGGTCGGCGAGTTCGCCGTAGCTGACCGAGCGCCCCGACGCCTCCACGACGGCCAAACGCTCGGGGTATGCCTCCGCCACCGCCCAAAACCCAATAGGCCCCTCAGAGGCGGCCCCCCCAGGGGCGGCGGGCGGCGTCTCGCTTGCGCTTGCCGATTCGATGCACTCCATGCAACAGGATTGACCGCCCTCCGCGCCCCGCGATGCTCAATCAACACGACCTGTAACACCCCGCCCCGATGGGGGAAAGGGCGCAGACGGGGGAAAGGCTCACCCAACTAGTAGCCTTGGCGGGCGTGCACGCCCGCCAAGAAACGTCAAACATCCCATGACCGGCTTGGCGAGCATTCGCAAGACCTGCCAGCCGCGACCCGAGGTGCTAAAAGGCGGTCTCGTAGACAAGCACTTCGCCGCCCAACTCGATCAGGTCGTCTACTCAGGCGCAGGATACGAGGCCTACTCCGACGCAGATTCCTTCTTCAACCTGACGTTCCCCACGCAGGGTCTCAAGGAACTCCTGCGCGGCACCTTCGCCCGCCTCTCAGGACAAACCGCACAGGCGCCAAGCGCCGAGCACGCCGTCTGCCGCTACGAGACCAGTTTCGGCGGCGGTAAAACGCACGGCCTCATCGCTCTCTGGCACATCGCAAAGGGCGCCCGGCCGGCCAACCTCAACGAATTCATAGACCCCGACCTGCTCCCCTCCACGTGCCGGGTGGCTGCAGTAGTGGGCGACAGCCTCGAACCCATCAACGGTCTCACCACCGACGGGGTCACCACCCACACCCTCTGGGGCGAAATAGGCCGCCAACTCGGGGGTCGGACACAAGAGGCGATGGCTCGCAGCGACGCCGCCCGCACCGGCTGCGGCAAGCAGATCTGGTTGGAAATGCTCAGCGAAGCCCCCACCGTCATCGTCATTGACGAGCTGGCTCAATACCTGCATAGGATGGCCGTCTCAGGGGACGCCAAGGTCAGGGACCTCGCCGACGCCACCGTTGAGAACCTGAAGGTGCTCTTTGAGGCTGCTACGGCTGCTCCCGCCGTCCGCATCATCGTGACGCTGGCCACAGGCGCCGCCGCCGCTTTCGGCAAAAAGACCGAAGATGTTGCCGAAATGCTCTCCGTCGCGGCCTCCGAGCGACTGATTCAGGAAGCCGCCGAAGTGATGGAGCGCCCCAAGGGCGCCATCGGAAAGCCAGCAGAAGATAAGGAAATTGGCTTCATTCTGCGTCGGCGGCTCTTTGAGGACGTGGACGAAAAAGCGGCCTCTGCCGTAGAGACGGCTTACCGCGACTTCTATACCGACTTGAATAAAAAAGGCACGAGTGCGGGACAGGCAGCGGACGACCCGGCGGGGTACTGCGAACGTCTCCGAGACTCCTACCCCTTCCACCCCGCCCTCATCGACTGCCTAGACAAGCGAATAGGCCCTCTGCCGGGCTTCCAGCGGGCGCGCGGCGCCCTCAAGATGCTGGCCGAATCCGTCAGGCGGATCTGGGCGGACGGCGGAAACCTGCCCATCATCAACCTAGGCGACCTGCCCCTAGAGGACGAACAGGTTCGCGCCTCTGTAACCACCTCCATCGGCAGAGAAGAACTCAACGCCCCAGCGACGGCCGACTTCGCCGGTGCGGACACCCACGCCACCCGGATCGACCAGAAAAACAACTGGACAAAGCAAATAGCCACACGAAGTTGCCGCTCCGTCTTCCTTCACAGCGTGGCCGGCGAACCCTCCCCCGGGGCGACACCCCCCGACGTCTACTTAGGAACGCTCCGCCCAAACGAGGATCCTTCTCTGGTGGATGAAGCGCTGGGGGCGGCTGAGTCGGAGGCTTGGCACTTGATCTCCGACGGGTTGCGCTGGCGGTTCACGATAGAGCCCAACGCCAACCGCATCATCGTTTCAGAAATGGAAAACGTCTCTAAGTCCGAGGTGACCGAGGAGCTTAACCATCGCATAGAAAGGTTGTTCCCCTCGGAAGGAGATGTGAAGACCGTCCAATCACCCAGTGCGCCCGCTCACGTGTCAGACGAGCCGCGCCTGCAACTCGCCGTTTTTAACTACGCCGACGTTTCTGTGGACTCCTCCGGGGATAATTCAGCAACTATCCCCCCCCCCCCCCCCCTATTCCCGCAATATTCCACTACTCAGGGGCTGGGGAAGTCAACCGCACATACCGAAACGGGGTGCTCGCTCTTGTCGCAGACGGGAACGAAGAGGAGGCGATGCGCAAGAGAGTCCGGTTCGAGTTGGCCGCCAAGCGCCTTGCAAGCGACTCTCAGCGTCTCTCCGATTTCTCCCCCGAAGTACACAAGCGCCTACAGAAGCTAGCTGACAACGCAAACCTAGAAACATACATAGCGGTGTGCCGGGCTTACCGGCACCTCTACTGGCCGGAGAGGTCCCCGAAAAACAGCGACCTACGGCACTTTGAACTGCCGCCCGTAGATCAGGGACAGGCCAAGAAGTCCCAGACCAAAACGGTCCTCGGCGTCCTTCGGGAATACGGCAAGATCTCCGGCAAACCACCTCCCACCGACCGGCTGGCCAAGGCGACAGGCTTTAGTCGCAAGGAGGAAGTAACCACCAAGGAGTTGGCCGAGGTTACCTGGCGGGACCACGGCCAGCAGATACTGCTCGACGCCTCCCTCATTCAGGAGGCCATCGGGGCGGGCATCCGCAACGGCACCTGGGTGTACCACGACGCAGATCGGGAACGCACCTGGAGCGCCGAAGACGCTCTGCCCTCAGTGCGGATCGCAGGCGACGCTTGGCTCTACACGCTAGATCGCGCCAGGTCGCTGAAACTGTTGCGCAAACCCGTCACTTCCGAAAGCATCACTGCGGCGCTAGTAGAGCGCGGCGACGGCGAGATCGGCGGGGCCGACCTGCGCTCCCGCCTAGAGGAAACCCTGGACGGCGAACCCCCCAAGAAGGACGTCCTAGGAGCATTGGCGAGGCAAGCCGGGATGCCCGACGGGTTGATCGTCGTAACTGCGCCAGCCTCAGCCGGCGCTTCACCGCTCACGCCCTCCGCCATCACCCGCGCCAAGTTAGACGACCTAAAGGTGATCTCGCCCGAGCGGGCATCCGAACTCAACATCCTCGCTGTAGAGAGAAAAGACCGGAAGGTCAAAGGGACGGGCAGCGTCGGTCAGTCTTTCCAAAGGGTTGAAGACCAAATAGCCGACCTGGGGTCGCCCCCTGTCACCGCGGTCGGCATCACTGCCTCGGCCGATCCGGGCGAAGGGGTTTCCGACCTGCGGAAGTTGGGGTTCTGCATATCGCAGTTACCCCGCTGGGGATGCCAGGTAGACGTGCGGGTAACCGTGGAATTCAAAGGGTTGCAAGGCGGCTTGAAAGCAGAGGTCGCAGGCAGCGCCGATGGCTATCAACGTCTCGAAGACCGCCTCCTCAAACTGGCTGACTCAGGCAGCGACGTCTCTGGGCGGCTGCGTATCAACCTGACGCCAGCTAGCCCCCTTTCAATTTCGGGCAAGGACTGGGAACAAATGCGCTCTGTTGTGGCCGCCAACGACCCTGGGCGGCTGAGCGTGGAAGCTGAACTCGCCCGCTAGGGCTGATGGGAGTAACGGGGCGCAGCGAGCGCCGCTTTGAGTTGCGGCTTCAGCCCACTCCGGCAGAAGACGGCTGGGGGTTCACGCTCACCGAGACCGGCAACGGGCGCACCCGCCGGGTACTGAGCGTGCCGGCGAAGAAGGCGGCAGCGTTTAGAGGCTGCGTGACCGACGCCGTGGCCGCCTCCGGCTATCAGCGCACAGCGGTGAGTCCTAGTCGCAAGCGCCCCTTCAACCTCGCTCAAGACTCGGGGGTTCTTCTTGCACTCAAGGTAAGCGCTGCCCTGCCCCTCCGCAAGCCCATGCGCCGCTACGCCGTGGAGAGCCGGATAGGCGCCTTCAGCAGCGAAGAAGCTCTGTATTGGTACGCACAGACCGACGGGGCTACGGAGGGCCGGGCGCTGCGGGCGCTGCGGATTCTCTCCGCCGAGGACTGAGCAGCCGAGGGCCGGCACAGATGGGTGGCAACGCTGCGGACGCTCCTGAACTCCTCATTGAGAATTATTTCCCTGTTGAGGAGATCGGGATTGAATGCCGTCGCGAGTCATCGCCTATACCCGGACAGTTTCCAAAATTAAAAACTCTGCACGTGTGGTGGGCTCGCAGACCGCTGGTGGTCAGCGCCGCCGCCGTCTTGGGCAGCCTGCTCCCCGTCTGGACGCCCAAGTTGGCAGAGAGGTTCCCAGGAAAGCCGGAATTCAAAAGCGAAGAGGCCTACAAGAAGTGGTTCTTGCACCTCTGCGGCGTTTGGGGCGACCCTGTGGAGGCCAAGAAAGCCATAGAGAAGGCCAAAGTCAGCGGCGAGAGACTACCCGGGAACGGCTACGGATACAAACAGGCATACAAAAACAGCCCTTCCGCTGAGCAGTTGTCCCTGCTGCACGAGGTGCTCGAGTTCACGTGGGGGCGCAACCCTGAAGTTTTGGACCCGACCGCGGGCGGCGGATCCATCCCTTATGAGGCCTTGCGCTACAGGCTTCCTAGCCGAGCCAACGATCTGAATCCGGTGGCCGTGTCGGTGCTGAAGGCGGGGCTGGAAATCTCCTCCCGCTTTGGCTTGAGCATTACGGACGACCTAGAGCATTGGGGAACGGAGTTAGTGACTCGGCTGGAGGCTCGGCTTTCGCCGTTCTTTGCGAAGGAAAACCCCAACGAGAGGGTCACAGCCTATATCTACGCCCGCACAGTGGCCTGCCCTCGCACAGGCAAGGTCGTCCCGCTGCTTCCCAACCTTTGGTTGCGCCGAGGAAAAAAGCCCGTTGCTGTGCGTCTGCTCACCCACCGCAACGGCAGCGAACTCGCCGAGATGGTGCTGGAGTTGGTGGAGAGGGAGGCGATTGATTTCAACCCGGATCGCGGCACCGTCTCACGCGGAAAAGGGTTTTCACCTTGGGACGGTCTCACCATAGACGGCGATTACATCAAAGCCGAGGCTCAGACCGGTCGCATGGGTGAACTTCTCTACTCCGCGGCAATCCGCACCCCGCAAGGCCGAGGTTTCCGCCTCCCCACCGAAGCAGATTTTGCAGCCCTCGCAACAGCCGAACGTGAACTTGAACGCCTGCTGCCCGACTGGGAACGCCGGGGGGTTCTACCCACCGAACCCATACCCGAAGGTAATGACACTAGACCCCACCACTACGGCATGCGCAACTGGCGTGACATGTTTACCACGCGGCAACTCCTTACGCACGGCTGCTTCGTGGAGGAGTGGCGCAAAATCGCCCTAGAGATACAGGAAGAGATCCCCGAACCACAGCGGGCAGAAGCGGTGCCCGCCCTGCTCTCCCTGATGGGAGACAAAGCCGTGGGTTGGAACTCCCGGCAGGTGGCGTGGCACGTGAGCAGACAAGGAATCGCCCCTGCCTTCAGCATGCACGCCTTCCCCACCCGCTGGACTTTCGCCGAATTTGAAGCCGGGTCAGAACTCTTTGCCTGGACGCTCACGCAACTCTTAGACGCCTACAGACAGATCGCTGAACTTCTCGGCGACGACGAGAGTGAGCAACCTAACTTGGAGGAGACCTCCCTAGGGCGCCCCAAGGTGAGCGTAACGGCGGAGAACGCCGGCGACCTGGCAAAAGTGCCCGACGGCTCACAGACGCTGGTGTGCATAGACCCGCCGTATTACGACAACATTATGTACGCAGAACTTTCCGACTATTTCTACGTATGGCAGAAGCGCACCCTGGGAGAACTCTGGCCGGCACTCTACGCAGCAGAACTCACCAACAAGAAAGAAGAGGCGGTCACCAACCGCGCCCGCTTCGCCGCAGCCGGCAAGCGCGCCAAGGAGTTAGCCGACCACGACTACTCAGCAAAGATGGAAGCCATCTTTGCTGAGTGCCACCGAGTGATCAGCAGCGACGGCGTGCTGACAGTAATGTTCACCCATAAACGCGCCGAGGCCTGGGACGCCCTCGGCACCTCCCTGATGCAGGCCGGTTTCAGCATCCGGGCTTCCTGGCCTGTCCACACAGAGTCCGAACAATCCCTGCATCAAGCCAGACGCAACTCCGCCGCCTCCACCATCCTCTTGGTCTGTCGGAAACGTGAAGCGCTCCCCTTCGGGAGTGGACGCGCCTATTTCACCGATTTGGCGTCCGACATACGACTAGCCGCCGTTGAAGCCTACGAAGACTTCGAGGAACACGGGTTGGGTGGTGTGGATCTGATGCTTTCTACATACGGACCTACGCTGGCCGAACTCTCTGAGCACTGGCCTGTGTACTCCGTAGAAACCGACGAAGATGGAACATCCCGGCTGCTGCGCCCTGAGGAAGCCCTGGACGTAGCGAGAGCCGAGACCATCCGTTTGATGAAAGCCCGGCTGCTTGGACGCGAGGCCAGCTTTGATCCGCTCACAGACTTCGCAATCGCTGCCTGGGAGTTGTTCAAGGCCCGCGAGTTCCCATACGACGACGCCCGCAGGCTTGCCCTAGCGACAGGCGGTCTAGACGTCAAGGATCTGGAAAGAGCCAAGATCCTCACCGCCCAAAGAGGCTGGGTCAGCATGTGCGAGCCTCACCAGCGTCTGCGTCGCGGCGATGATCACGACCACGGAGTGAACCGGAAAAGGGAAGACTTCGGGGCGCTCATAGACGCCGTCCACACCGCACTTTATGTCGTCGCTGAGGATGGCCCCGCCGCAGCCAAGCGCTGGCTAGATGAACGAGGCCTAGCGACCTCAGAGCCTTTCCGAAACTGCCTACAAGCACTACTCAAAGCGCTTCCTAGATCAAAGGACCCCGAAGGCAACTGGAACATATACGAGGTGGGCCTCCTCGATCAACTCACTCTGCCGTACTTCACAGACCTAGAGCGCCCGCAGGATGAGGAAACGGTCTACGAGGTTCCCCTCCCCTTGGGTGAGAAACCCCAGGGGGATAAATCCCAAGCGGATGAGGATGGGCAACCCCAGGATGAACAACCCCAGGATGGGCAACCCCAGGGGAATGACTGACCCTGCACTCGGAGGGACGCCCGAAAAAACGTCGGGGCATGCCGACACCCCACATCCCGACGCCCCACATCCCACATCCCGCACGCTCCCCGACGCCCCGCTCCCCCAAACCTACGTTCAAGAAACCCGCCCCCTAGGAAGATTCGCCGATCTCCATCTGCACCCCCACTACGGCGGCTCGAGAGATCTGCTGAGCCGCTTCTACGTCCCCGTGCTGCAGCGGGCGGTGCGCTACGACCGGGTTGCGGGCTACTTCGCCTCCTCCGCCTTCCTGAGCGCAGCGGCGGGCATCGCCCGCTTCGCCTCCAACCAAGGGATCATGCGTCTGCTGGTCGGGGCGGAGCTCACCGAAGCCGACCGCAACGCCCTGCTGGGGCGGGCAAGCCTGGACGCCGTGCTCTCGCAGCGCCTCACATCCGACGTCAATTTCCTAGAGGACGCACTCAAGCTCCGCCGCTGGGAGGTGATCGCCTGGCTGGTCGCGCAGGGGCGGCTCCAAATACGAGTTGGCGTACCCCTCGGGAACGACGGCGTCCCGCTGACCGGAGACGACGCCGCCGGAGATCGCTACTTTCACTCCAAGTGGGGTGTCCTGCAGGACGCCGCCGGAGATCGGATCGTCTTTCACGGCAGCATCAACGAATCCCGTTCCGGTTGGACAGAGAACTACGAGACCTTTGACGTGCACGCCTCCTGGTGGCCGTCCTGGGAGAGCCACGGCCAGCACCGGACGGAGGAGTTTGAGCGACTCTGGCAAGGCCGGAACGTGGACGGCTGGAAAAGCGTGCCTCTGCCCGAGGCCGTGGAGAACAACCTCCTGCGCCTGCTGCCGCCCGAGGCCGACTGGACACCCGAACCGCACGACCCCCTCGAGCCCGACCCGCCCCCGCCGCTCACCGAGAGCGAGCGCAACCTCCTAGAGGCCGTCCGCGACGCCCCGCTGAGCCGCAGCGGGGTCGGACTGGTCTCCTCCGGCGTCCGTCCGTGGGCGCATCAGACGGCGATCTCCCGGCGCATCGTTGACACCTGGCCGCGCTCCTATCTGCTGGCAGACGAGGTGGGGTTGGGCAAAACCATTGAAGTGGGTTTGGTCTTGCGGGAACTGCTGCTGTCCGGCGCCACATCAACCGCCCTGCTTCTAGTGCCCGCATCGCTCCTCAAACAATGGCAGGAAGAACTCAGCGAGAAGTTGCTGCTGGACGTCCCCCGCCTGGATCTGAGCGGGGGGAAACTCTGGCGGGTGGACGGACAGAGCACAGACATCCCTACGAAGCAGAACCCTTGGCGGGCATCTCCGGTGCTGCTGGCCTCCTCACACCTCGCCCGGCGGCGCGGCCATCGCGCCAGCCTGCTGGACGGCGAAGCCTGGGACCTGGTCTTCGTGGACGAAATACACCACGCCCGAAGGCGAGGAGCAAAACCCAACGACTCTCCCAACCAACTCCTGGCCACCCTCATAGAGCTTGAGCGCAACGACATGTGGCGGGCGCTGCTAGCCGCCTCCGCCACCCCCATGCAGCTGAACACCCACGACCTCTGGGACGTTCTCAAGCTCATGGGGCTGCCCGAACTCTGGAACAAGGGAGCGGATCAGATGGAGAACTACTACAAAGAACTCCTCCAACCTTTTGCAGTCAGGGAGTGGGGTTTCCTCCAGAAGATGCTGGCCGCTCAGATCGGCTTCACCGAAGGGGACGAAACCCTGGAAGCCATCCAGCAGTCCATCGCTGAAAGACTCGGCCTAGTCGGCGCCGACCGGCTCTTCAACTTCCACTCTGAGGGCAGCGAGCGATCCGCCTTCGGAGGGTTTTCACGCCGCGACCAGGAGTGCTGGAACGAGTGGCTGCGGGCGAACACGCCGGTGCGCGACCGCGTCTTCCGCACCACCCGCGCGACCCTGCGTTCGTACGCCAAGGACGGCTCGCTGTCCCCCGAAGCGTCCATCCCCGTCCGGGTTGTGGACGACCAGTTCTGCGACCTCGGGGACGCTGCGGAGCTCTACGACCGCATAGAGCAATACATACGCCGCTACTACGACGCCTACCTAAAGCACGGAAAACGCACCCCCTTGGGTTTCGTAATGACCATCTACAGGCGGCGCCTGACCTCCAGTTTCCACGCCGTGGAACGCTCGCTGCAGCGCCGCCTGGAGTCGCTCCGCAGCCGCCGGAGCGCTCTAGACGACCTGCTCGACGACGACGACAAACACACCCTGGAAGCCTCCTCCTCCTTTGAGGAGGCGGACTCCGAAGGCGTAGCGGACGACCTTCAGGCAGAGATAAACGAGCTCGAAGGCTTCGTCAATGACCTCTCCGACAGACCGCCCGACGAACCCAAGATGAAACTGCTGCACCGGCTGCTGCGAGAAAGCTTCGCCGGGGGGCACCGCACGGCGGTCGTCTTCACCCAATACACCGACACCCTTGACTACATCCGAGAACAACTCCTTCCCACCTACGGGGAGGGAGTGCTCTGCTACTCAGGGCGGGGAGGCGAGCGCTGGGATACCGAACGGAACTCCTGGAGTCCTCTCCCCAAGGAAAGGGTCAAGGAACTCTTCAGGAGGGGCGAAGGCAAGATACTGATCGGCACCGACTCCATGTCAGAAGGGCTGAACCTGCAGACCTGCGCCCGTCTCTTCAACTTTGATCTTCCGTGGAACTTCATGCGCCTAGAGCAGCGCATCGGTCGCATTGACCGAATCGGCGGCTGCGCCGAGGTCTACGTCACCAACTTCTTCTACAAGGGCACCGTGGAGGAGGACATCTACACGCGCATCGCCGACCGGCATGACTGGTTCAAGCACGTCGTAGGCAACGCCCAGCCGGTTCTCGCAGCTACCGAGGCGCTCTTTGAGGAGGCGGCTATGGGGCAACGCACTGCTTCAGACTCCGCTGACGAATTCTCCAGGATGATGGAACTCCTAGAGAAAGCCCCGCTCAAGATGGAAAACCTGGACTCGGTTCCCCGCCAGAGGGAGGAACTTTCGCCGGTGATGGACTTGAAAGGTTTGCAAGAGAACCTGTTCTCAGTCAGGGCTGTCAGGGAGCGCTTCAAGGAACATTCCGAGTTTGACGGCGCCCGGCTGCTAGACCTGGGAGGCGAACGCCACGGGGTGACTTTTGAGCAGTCGGTCTACCAGGACAAGCCCGGGCTGAGCCTGCTCAGTTGGGGTAACCCCCTCTTGGATGCTCTGCTTGAGGAGGCGGGTTTGGGGAGAGGGTGCTGACGGGCGAGAGGGTGCTGACGGGCCGTTAGGAAGAGGAGCGGTCGGTTTCGCTGGCTTCGCTCTGCTCTACAGCGCCGCTTTCAAGGTCTAAAAGGTAGTCCTTGGCCTGCCTGCCTCCTCCGTAGTTGCCCCTTGAGCCGTCGCTATTCACGACCCGATGGCACGGCACAATGAGCGACAGCGGGTTCTTGGCCATCGCTTGGCCTACGGCGCGGGCGGCAGCGGCGTTGCCCGCTTCAAGGGCGATATCCCCGTAGCTGCGGACTTGCCCGTAGGGAATGCCGAAAACGATCCTGTGAACCTTGTGGTAGAAGCCTTTGCTTGCCCGCCAGTCAAGGGGAAGCGTGAAACGCTTCAGCTGCCCAGCGAAGTAGTCGTCGAGTTGGCGGCGGACATCCTCAAAAGGCGCTGGGGTGATGCTCACGTCTGTGATGCTCACGCCCGCCGAGGCGGCCCGCAGTTCCGACGCCAACTCGTCAAAGCCTGCGGGTTTCCCCTCGTTGACCATGTAGGAGAGCCTCAGCAACCCTGCGTCGGTGCTCGCCAAACCCAGGCGGCCCACCGGGCTGTCCACCGCCCAAATCGACGCCTCTACGCTTTCGGTCGTCTCCTGCGCGGATGCTTCGGCCATTCGGATAGCTACCGCTGGACGACTGCGTCGGCTATCCAGCGGTCTGTGATCAGCACGCCGCTGAGCGCAGTGGACGCCGCAAGCATGAAATCCAGTATATCCTCCACCAAAGCGTCTTTCGGCAGGTCAAACACCAGACCTCGGCGGTTGTGATCTTGCTTCAGCACCCACCCATTGGGCACGTCCACCCCCCTCTCGGCTAAGCGCTTCACGGCGAACCGACCGGTCACGTGGCTCAGCCCCAGGGTGGCCGGCACGGGGCGGCGGGTGCGTCGTCGGCCCGGAACCCAGGTGCACATGGGAATGGCCGGGCCTCTGGCCGAGAACATGCGCCCCAAAGGGGAGTTGGGCGGTGCGTCTTCGGCATCCACCCAGGGCTGCAAGTTCATCCAGCCCTTCCCGTCGCCTCTTTCGTCCAACTCTCGCATGTGCTGAAGGACTTCGCCGAGGTCGTCCGGCGTGAAGAGAACCTGCGTAGTGTCTACGGCCATAGGTTAGATTCTGCCATGTGAGAAGCGCAGGTCGCTTGAGTTTCCAGACGAAAACGCTCAAGAGAACGCTGTTTGCGGCGGCGATGGCGGCGGCGATTCTTCTGGTTTCCGGGTGCTCGGGGGGCTCGCTTCCAGACACCTCCTCGCCCGCCCCGCCCGAGGTGTCCTCGCCCGCCCCGCCCCCGGACACGTCCTCTCCCAGCCAAGTCTCCTCTAGCACCCAAGCCGATCCTTCCGAGTCCTTCGATTCCACCGACGACGCAGGCAAGTCCCCTAACCGAACATCCACGCCTGATTCCTCCGCCAAAACCTCAGTTTCCACCGAGGTCATACCCACAAAGTCCAACGTGACTCTCCCTGAAAATTCTGTCGTCGTACAGCAAGAACCTCCTCTCAAATTACCGATCACGTTTTCAGGAACCGGACACAAATTCATTGGCATCGACCCTGGTTCATCCCTGGATTCGACTCGCTGGATCATGGAAGCAACACACGACGGCAGCGGCGGATTCCAAGTCTCCGCCGTGGACTCCCACGGCAAACCCACCGACCAGATTTTGTACTTAATCGGCGCATATGAAGGCAGAAGTTCGTTCGCTTTCGGCCGCTACGCCCCTCCGGATGCGATCGAAATAACCGCAGACGGAAACTGGAAACTCACCTTCACCGACCCTCGGGCTCTCGATTCGATAGACACCGCCCCAGGCACCGTCTTCAATGGCAGAGGCAACGAGGTATACCGATTCGAAACCGGCGGCGAGCCAAGAACGATCCAGTTCGCCTGCGGGGCTTGCGAAGGTGGCATCGACCTGTTCTCACTGGGTCAATACGACTGGAGGGAGGAGGGAATACTGCTATCGGAATCCGGGCGGATGTCAGGGTTAGTCAGGATCGTTTCAGTCCCCAAAGGAACGGAATACCTGGAAATAGCACTGCCAGGCGATCCCGAAACCGGTCGGTTCACCCCCGAGGACTGGAGCATCACAGTCCACTAGCCGCTTCACCCCGGTGATGTGTACCGTGCTAGCGGATGAACCTGATCCTGGTGCGCCACGCCCTGCCTGAAAGAGTGGAGAACTCCCGCGCTCCAGCCGATCCTGGGCTCAGTCCGCTTGGTCGGGAGCAGGCGCTCCGCCTAGCCGAGTGGTACTTAGACGACAGCACCCCGTCCATAGAACACATAGCTACGAGTCCGAAGCTGCGCGCCGTCGAAACCGCCGCTCCCCTCGCTGATCGTCTAGGGATCCAGCCGGAGGTGGTGGAGGGTTTCTCCGAGATAGATCACTTCAGTACCCAGTACATCCCCATTGAGGAGATGAGACGCGAGAACCACCCCCAGTGGCAGCGCCTGAAGAATCGCCAGTGGGAAGAGGCTGGGTTCTTCGATCCTCACGTCTTTCGGAAACAGGTCGTCGGGGTGTGGGAATCGTGGTGTGCGAAACACGACGGGCGGACGGTCATGGTCGCAGCCCACGGGGGCACCATCAACGCCCTTTTGAGCCATTTCATCGGGTTGGAAAGCGTCTTCTTCGTAGAGGTCTCTTACACAGGCGTCTGCCGTTTACAGGGTTCGGACGGACACATGCGGCTGCTGTCCCTCAACGAAACCGCCCACCTCTTCACCACCCCCGGGGCGCTCTCCCCGCTTCGGTCTCCGTGAGCGACCCGGCCTCCCGCAAAGACGCCGTCCACCCCGCAGATCCCCCCGCCGCCGGGGCATCTCCGCCGGCGCAGCCGCCGCCCGCGTGAGCACAGACGCCGCCCTCCCCCTCATCTCCCCTTCCCGCCCTCTGCGGGTGCTGGCGCTCTGCAAACAGATACCCGTCGTTGAAGACATGCAGCTCGGCAGCGACGGCAGGCTCGTGCGCGAGGGGCTCGACCTGCACATGAACGACTACTGCCGCCGGGGCGTCTCTAAGGGACTAGAGATCACTAAGAAGAGCAGAGGCACCCTCAGCGTGCTCACCCTGGGGCCGCCGTCGGCAGACACAGTCTGCCGGGAAGCGGTCGCATTCGGCGCCGACCAAGGATTCCACATAAGCGACCCCGCCTTCGCGGGCTCCGACACGCTGGCCACTGCTAAGGCGCTGGCGGCGGCCGTTCGAGAGGTGGGGCCGTTCGATCTGATCCTCTGCGGGCGTAACTCCGTGGACGCCGACACCGGTCAAGTCCCTCCCCAACTAGCGCAGATCCTGGATCTGCCGTTCGCTTGCGGCGTGCGCGAACTCTCCCTGGTTGGCGAGCGCCTTTCGCTGCTCTTAGAACACGACGACGAGTGGGTGGAGATGGAGGTGGAACTGCCGTGCGTGCTGTCCTGCGCGGAGCGCCTCTGCGATCCCTGCAAGATCAAAGACCCAGCCGTCTGGGCGAGCGTAGACGCAGAACGCATCCAGCGCCTCAGCGCCGACGACCTGGGGGACGGGCCGTGGGGAGCAGAGGCCAGCCCGACCTGGGTGGGCGGCGTCCGCGGCATTGAGGTCGACCGACGCCGGGAAGTGCTTCAGGGAAGCCTCTCCGAGCAAGTGGAGCGGGCCGTGGCGGTGCTAACCGAGAGAGGGGCGCTCACCCGGGATTCCCGAGAGAAAGATTCCACTTCGGGCGCAGACACCGGGCCCTACACTCCGAGACCCTGTAGCAATGCCTACTCCCTCGCTGCCGGAGCGACGCATCCCCGTGCAGTTGACGCGATGCCCCAAGCAGTGGAAGGCGCAGGCGCAACCTCATTAACAAACGAAGGCCGCGGAGTTCCCCTGGTGGCGGTGCTAGCGGAACCCGGGCGCGAGCGCAGCAGCCGGGAACTGCTGGGCGCAGCCGCGGAACTTGCATCCGCCTTGGGGGGACGGGTGACCGCCCTAGGAGAACCGGCGGCACTGGAAGAAGACTTGGGACGCTGGGGCGCCGACGAGGCCGTGAGGATCGTCTCGCCGGGAACCTCTCCCGAACCCCGTCCCAATGAGATAAACGACTCTGCGGAGAATCCGGCAGACGCTCAGGCGGGTAACTCTTCTCCCAAGCCTCGCCCCCCTGAAGGCGTCCCAAGCTCCCCGCCGAGGCTTCCGGAAGAGGACGTTGCCCGCGCTGCTCTAGGGTGGGCGAGAGCGGCCAAGCCATGGGCGATTCTCGCTCCCGGGACCCCCTGGGGTCGGGAGGTCGCCTCTCGGCTTGCGGCCGATCTGGGAGCAGGGTTGACCGGCGACGCCGTGGGATTGAGATGCGTAGACGGCCGTCTCGTAGCAGACAAGCCCGCTTTCGGCGGACGCCTAGTGGCAGCCATCGGCTGCACCTCAGAGGTTCAGATGGCGACCGTCCGCCCTGGGGTGTTCCCGCTTCCACGCCCTCGTCAGAGCGGCGAACTCCCGGTCACCGACGTCGAGGCGTCCCCCCGCAACAGGGTGAGAGTGATCAGTCGCAGACGAGACGACGACAGCAGCCTCCTAGCGCGCGCCCAGGTGGTGATAGGCGTCGGGCGGGGCATAGACACCGCCGACTACGCCCGCTTGAACGCTGCGGCGAAACGGATAGGGGCAGAACTATGCGCCACTCGCAAGGTCACCGACGTCGGTGCGATGCCCCGGGCGCGGCAGGTGGGCATCACCGGCCACACCATCGCTCCCCGCCTCTACATCGCAGTCGGGATCTCCGGCAACTTCAACCACACAGTGGGCGTCCGATCCTCCGGCAGCATCGTGGCCGTGAACACCGACCCCGACGCCCAGATTTTCGACTGGTGCGACCTAGGCTTCATAGGCGACTGGCGAGACGTCCTAGACATGCTAATTCCCCGCCTGGAAACGGCCTTGAGTTCGCCGCCAGCGCCCGCCTGAACCACACCGCATGGCGGGGGGTATATTGCCTTTTCTTGTCTCGATTGTTGTAGTATGCGCCCGTCATTTGACAGTTTGAGAGTTTGCGTGTTGAATAGTGTTACTGATCATCGCAGTTGAGATCGTATTTTTTTGGGGGGGATTATTTGTCTGTTTTGGAGGCTGCTGGGAGGCGTTCTATGTGGCCGCTGATGCCCCAACAGTCGATTTCCCCGGTTTGTCGAATTCCGCAGGTGTGCCAGTAGCCGGCGCTGATGGACTCGTAGGGGCCTTTTAGCGTGTATTTTTGCCCGTACCCGTGCTTGTATTTCAAGGGTGGCCAGTTCCAGCATTCCACTTCGCCGGAGGCCCGCAGGCCGCAGGCGTGCCAGCCTCCTACGTCTATGTCTAGAAAACCTTCACCTGGAGCGGGGTCGGGGTTTCGGATTTCTAAGCCGGCTTGGTGGTGTATGACTTCTTTTTTAAAATAAGGGAAAAACCCCCAGCATGCCACTTCCCCGGAAGGCCGCAAGCCACAAGCTCGTAAGCGTCCCGCTTCTATGTCCGTGAACTCCCCGTCTGGGGGGAACAACACGGGGTGCCTGTCACGCTTAGTATCGCCCCGGAGAGGAAAGTACGCAATTTCGCCTCCCCAGCAGAGAGGCGAGCCGTCCGCCCGCAAGCCGCACGAATAACCCCAGTCCGTGCGGTCGCCTCCCGGATGACCAGGTGAACCCAACCACTGGTGGCCTCCCCAGCCGGCGTCTACGGAGACTAGGCGCTCTTCTGGTGGAGTTACTTTGCTCAGCACCCTTTCAAGGTCTGTGTACCACCCCCAGCACTCTACTTCACCAGAAGGCCGCAGGCCGCAGGCGAACTTCTCCGAGGTAGTCAACTCAACGAACACGCCCCCGGGGGGCGAAGCTTGCTTACGATCGTCGCGCCCCCAGCATTCCGCTTCACCGGAAGGCCGCAGCCCGCAGGAATAATAATCACTGCTGCTCACGGATTCGAACACTCCCCCCGGGGGGGAAGCCTCCCCGAACTCGTTTTCCTCCGACCAACACTCCACTTCCCCGTCGACTCCCAAAGTGCAGCGGTAGTCGTAACGGACAACGACGTACTTGATGAGGTTTCCTTCGTCGTCGTACTGTTCTTCGACTTCGCGCTGGGAACGGGCGCTGATGGAATTGAAGTTCCCTTCGCTTTCCCACACAGGGTTTCTCTCTGGCTCCCAGACGTCCCAGCACACCGCTCCGCCGTTGACAGGAAGACCGCACGCAACCGGATCACCCATGCTGACCCAAGCGAATCTCCCTTCTGGAGCCCAGAGTTCCCGCATCCCCTCGGGCGGGCTGTACCAGCACTCCACTTCGCCGGAGGGCCGCAGCCCGCAGGCGTGTTTCCTCTTCCCGGCGCTGACCATGCTGAACTCCCCAGGCGGGGAGGGAAGGGAATTCTCGCTGTTAAGGTCATCTGACCAGCATTCAACCCCGCCGCTAGAACGTATCCCACAAGTATGATGGGGGGCGCTGCTAATCGATTCGAAAACCCCCCCGGGGGGTTCTAGACCCTCCATAGGGCCTCTTACCAAGCATTCCACTAACTCGCCATTAGTCACCTGAATATACGGGCAGTCGTCGTAATTCCCTCCCCAACATTCAACCTCACCGCCTGGGCGCAACCCGCAAACGAAATCATCACCCGAGGTAATAGCCGTGAAAGAGCCTCCCGGGATGCGCACCAAAGGCCCTACGTAACTACTCAGCGGGCTCGCCACATACCCCCAGCACTCCGTTTCCCCACCGGGGCGGAGAGCGCAGGCGTGTTCCACGCCGACGCTGACCGAAACGAACACCCCCCCAGGAGGCGGCAGACTCGCCGACGGGTTCCGGCCCCAGCACTCCACCTCACCGGAGGGGCGCAACCCGCAAGCGTACTCCCAACCAGCGTCCACCATCACAAACTCTCCCTCAGGAGGTATCAAACTCGAAGAGCCCTCCACCCAACCCCACCCTCTTCCCCTATCAGGAGACCAACTGTAATCGGCCAACCACTCCCAGCACTCGACAAAACCGTTCACACGCAACCCGCAAGTATAAGCCCAACCAGCGCTCACCGACACGAATCCCCCTTCCCCCTCCACAGAAACACGCTCCACTTTAGGAACCAAAGTAGTCGTCGTAGGCGGCGCATAAGGCCCGCCGCAGCCAGCACAAGGACGCGCCTCCACGAAAACACCCTCACTCCTCACCCACCTACGAATATAAGGATAGTCAGAGTCATGTACAATGTAATCGGAATAGACCCCCACCTTGTAAAGGTAGCCGTTCTTCAACCGCACAGCCACATCCGCATACCCCGGAAGAACCTCAAAACCAAAAGTCTCCGACCATTCCCTCACTTCTTCCCCCCCAACGGTCTTCAACTCCCAACCCCGGAACTCAGAGCGTCCACCATTCCCCAGCAACTTAGACCCCGCTGAATCATACAACTCCACACGGTATTCCTCCGCTGGCGGGGAAGCCGCTACTCTATCCCTCCAATACACTGTCAACGACCTATCCCCAGGAACAACCCAAACATCCTCAGGGGGCGGCGGCTCTATGCAAACCACCCCAGCAGGCGAATACACAAGCCCCGCAGGGCAAACAACCTCAGCCGAGATCCCCGTCGTTGAAGTCGTCGTGGAAGCCGCAGTAGCAGTAACCGGAACCGAGGTAGTAACAGCAACACTCGTAGTACCAGTAGAAGCACCACCCACAAAAACACCAACAGTAGTAGAAGAACTACTGCTGCTGCTCGTGGTAACAGGAACGACATCATCAGATAACGTGCTAGCACTCAACGGCGGAGGCACCCTCAAAGAAGACCCCCCCACCGGCGCAGGCGCAGGCGCGCCCACCTCCCCCCCACCGGCAGGAACCCCGCCGCCGCATGCCGCCAACACGACCACAGCCATGCACAACAACAATCCCACTTTGCTTCTCACTAGGAAACTCCTTCCTACTCCGGAACTAAGAGACCGCTTGCCTGCCGCTACGAATATGCGACGGACACGGGCGCCCCCAAAGTCCACTCACCTACGCCCGAACCTAAATCCAACCTCATAACCGCATGCTTCAAATCAGCCGCAGAAGCAGGATTCAGGCTCTTACCAGAATCCCCCATAGGATCCCCCCTAGTCACACCCACCACCACAAACTCATGCCCTGCCACCCTCAAAAACGAAAACTCCGGCGCATTCAAATCCACCTTCGTCAACACAAAACGGCCGCCCACCAACTTCCCTGCACTACTATCCCCACCGCTGACCTGCTCAGGAGTAAGCACAACCGGAACGTCGCCATCTGTCGCGTCCTCCGGAGTCGCGTCATACGTCAACTGAGTGAACGCGTGATAATCAGCATCACCCGAACCCCTAGGCGGACGATGCAACACCACATACCTGAAAGCATTATAATACTCTTTGGTTCGCAAATCCGCGGGAGGAGCACCGAACTTCAAGAGCAATTTAGTCGTACCATTCTCTTTTTCTTCCGTGAAATCTAGACCTCCGAACGCTGCCGGGTGGTAGATTGTGTGGAGGTTTTGGAGATCTATGTTTCTTATGGTGGTGGAGCGGCAGTCCAAGTCGGGGTACTCGGGCTTGTTGGCGACTATTGTTTCCCATTCTTGTAGGCTCGGCCCGTAAGCGTAGAGGGAAGCCGACAAGCCGGGGACAATGCCGCACCCATCGCCATAGTCGGCTAAACCCAGGAGGTGCCCCAGTTCATGGACGAACACTCTGTCATTTATCTCATTAACCCTGATTATCGAACCGTCTATCACGTACGGGAGGAAGAACTCAGAGGGCAACGTCAAACCGAAGACTGCTCTGTGGAATGCGCACCCAGCGGCATTGCCGACACCGCAACCGCTGTCCGTATGAGGGTCAGCGAGGTGACAGTTCTGGCCTCTTTGGCTGCTAGCTGCCACTACTCGACAACTCGTGGCAGCGGACTCCCTGTAGTCCATTATCGCTAAATCGAAGTTAGCGGTGTTGATGACCGTCCCTGTCTTAGTCTCTATCTTAGAAGGATCACCCGGCTTTTGCTGATCCTCCTGTTTTTCTTTTTCCCCGCACTCGACGGGGGTGGAAACGGCGCCCCCGAAATCGAACAACCCGGGCACCTCATCATTCCACGCATCCACCGCCGCCACTATGTGAGCCACGAAACCTGGAACGCTCGTGCAGACCCTGACCGCCTCCCCCCGACGCGTCCTATCGTTCAAAACAGCATACCCACTACCAGGCAAACCATACGGCTCCCAACAATGCGCATCCTCACAAGGAGGTTCGGCGGAAGCACCTTTTTTAGGCGAACGCGTGCGGTAGTTCTCCGGCCCCTTGGCGCCACCTTCGGACGCAGCGTGCGCTGCCCTCACGAACACCCGATACCGCTGACCGTTAGTCAAACCAGTAACCTCATAACTATAGAACCGGTCCCCGTTGCCAGCCACTTCCGCGTTACCCACCGGCGTATAGGTAGAGCCGGACATCGTCCCCCAACGCAGTTCATAACTCAACGAAGACCCCCCGTCGCAAAGAGGACGCTGCCAGAACACACTCACGGCCTCCTCCTTCCCGAAAGCATCCAGACGCTCCAACCGCCCCGGAGCAACCACCGTCCCCCCGGGAGCTCCATCTTCGGCTTCGCTCATTCGTTTTTGGGCGCCCTTCGCGGCGGTGACGCGCACGTCGTGTGTGCACATGTCCAGGTTGGGGATGTGGCGGGCGCTGAGCGTCCAACCCGTGTAGCTCGAAGGGAGAGGGACGTTGACTGCGGCGGGGGTCAGTGCTGCTGAGGGCGTGAACGCAACGGAACCGGTTTTCCTCCATTCTAGTTTGTACGTGTCGGGGTTGAAGGCCGCGGTGCGCTGCCACCAGGCTGCGGTTATGCCTCCGGTTGTGGGGTGGAGGGTGAGCGTGGGAGCCTCCGCAGTAACGTCGGTGGGGAGGTCGGGGAGGGTGGTGCATCCGGCGGCGGCGCTGAGGTGGGCTTTGTTGGTGGGGCAGGTGGAGGCGGTGGTGGTGATCCAGGTGCTGTGGTGGTTGAATCGTTTTTTGTGTTCGTGGTCGGGGGGGATCTGGTTGAGGGATGCTACTTGGATTTCGATGCGTGCGCCTGCTGTTGCGGTGGCGCCGGTGAGGCCGGTGATGGTGTGGGTGAATTCCCTGCGGGGGTCTCCGGCGGCGGTCGCGGTCGGGTCACCGTCTGTCCAGGGGACTTCGGCGGTTTTCCAGGGTGTACTGCTGCCTGCGGGTCGCCACCGGAGTTGGTAGCCGGTGACTGGGTAGTAGTTGTCCCAGTCACCTTGCTCCCAGGAGACTTTCACTGCCGCTGCCGTGGAGGGGGAAGCGGTGAGGGCTTCAGGAGGGCGGGGCGGGAAAATGCACGATCTCTTTTTGGGGATGAAAATCTGCCTGCTATAATTGTACCAGGGTTGGGTCAGCCCGCACCCCACTTCGACGGCGTAGGAGACGACATACCTTTCACCGCGGGCGGTGACCGCGTATACCCTCACATTGTAACGGGCGCCGACCGCTAACCCGGAGATCATTAACGCTGCGTGCTTAGACGAGGGCCTAGATAAAGTCACCGCCTCGGAGGGGACGAGGGCGGACTGCTGCGGGAAAGATCCCTCCAGGCGCCGCCATTTGACCCTGTAACCAGCCAAGGGCAGGTCGTCCTCACTAAAAGACCCAACCCTCCAGCGCACGTACACGTCGCCGGCCCTCGGCCCTTCAACCGGCACTTCTTTATAATGTCTGTAAATGAATAAGGGGGCAGCATTGCCGGCCGCCGAAGACCGAGCAGCCGCCGGCTGAAGAGGAGGAGGGGGAGAAACAGCGCCGCATCCCGCGCAGGGGCTGGCGCTCAGTGAAACCTCAGCGCTGCCGCCTGCTAGGTTGTAGGAAACCACCCCAACCCTGTAAGCGAGCCCGTTGGTTAACCGCACTCCCGCGGCGGAATACGGAGACCGCTGAGGTTCATGGGTGAAAGTGTGCGACCATTCCCTGACGCTCACGCCATCGATCGTCTTGACCGCCCCCTCACCCCAATCCACCGACACCGAACTCAAACGTCCCCCAGAAGACACTGACCGCAAGTCGTACAAAGCAATCCCGTGGCCGTCCACATCAGCAGACGCCGGCTGGCGCCACCGCAAAGTCAACGACCTGTCTCCCGCAGTCAACGTCACACCCTGAGCGGCGGGCGGAAGACCCACGCACTTCCCCCGCCCGGCGTCGTACTTCATCGGAGACGCGCAAGGAGCACTCACCGCGGAAAAAGTCGAAGACCCCGCAGCGTTCTCCGCCTCCACCTCAACCTCGTACTGCACGCCATTCACCAAACCCCCGATCACGTAAACACCCTCCACAAAATATGAACGGATGAGATCGTTCCTAATATACTTTATATCGGACTCACCAGCAATCAGATACACATCCTCCTGGCTGCGCCGCACATCCGGCGACCAAACCGAAGACCCCCGCCTCCTCCAACGCACCACATAATCAGACACAGGAACAGCGTTCAAACGCATCAAATAATCAGGATACTCCCCCGCGGGAACAAGGCCGTTATAATAAAAACGATCAACTCTCCACCTCACCTTCACCGCCAACTCCCCATCCCCCTCCGCTACCACCTCGAACCTCCCAGGCGGCGACACGCACACCCCAGTCGAAGGATCCAACACCTGAAGCCAATAACCAGGCCTCGCCCCCGTAGGGCACGGATCGGCCCGCAACGGCACACCATCACAAAAAACCGCCGAACTGTTCTTCCCCCCGCTACTGTAAGACTTCACCCTCACCTGATACGACACCCCGCCCACTAAACCCCCAATCACGTAAGACAACGACCACGACCCGCGCACCACATCCTGACTCCAGTCCCCCGACCGCTCCCGACGCCACTCAATCACATACCCCGCCGCCGGCGCGTCACCACTAGACCGCACAGAAGCCCCCCAACTCGCCTCCAACGACCCCACCCCAGGCGTTAAACTCAACACCCCAGGCGGAGAAGGACGCGGCGAAGGAAACAACATACAATAATCACGACCAGAAAACACCAACACCCGCTCCCCATAGCTGCAAGGCCTCAACGACCGCACCACCCACCGACCCTCCCGGAACACCCCGTCCAAGCCCCTGTTCCTAGCCGAAAGCTTAATCTGATAATAACCACCCCCCACTAAACCAGTAAACTCGTAACGCCGCACAGAAGCCCCCAAGTGCACCACCGTCCACTCCCCGCTAGTCCCCTCGCGCCACCTCAACACATAACCAACCACCGGGGAACCACCGTCACTGGCTGGAGGCCCCCAACTCAACACACCCGACCGCACACCCAACAACGCACGCACCCCCAAAGGAACACCAGGAGGACCCGACACCACAGGCACACTCGCCGCAGCCGGTGGTGTTGACTGCTGCGCCACCCTAAACACCCGCTCGCACAACCCAGACGAACGCAACACCCAACCAGAAGAACAAACGCGCACCGGCTCCGCGTACTCAAAACAACTAGACCCCACCAAAACCCCATTACTGCACGAATACGACACAACAGGAGGCGCTGAACGCTCCAAACCGGTCACCCTAGAACACGAACCCTCAGACAGCACCCAACCCGACCGGCAGCCGAACACCAACCTCCCGAACTGCGACACCCCACCAGCACCCACATAACGACACGACGGCGGCACGCCACCCGGGGAACACGACCCCACAGCCGCCTCCACCTCAACCAACTCAACCACCCACACGCACACACGGGAACCCCCCCGAAACCCTCAAAACACCCTCCACACAAGAAAACGACGCAACCCCCTCACCCAAAACCCGCCTGCAACCCCAACCAGACGACCCTAAGCCCACACTGAAACGCTCAAACCCCGACGGACACACCAAGAACGAAACAACCGACTCCACACGCACAGAAGAAGAAATAGACGAAGACGAACCCGCAGGCTCAGACGAAGACGATCCCACGACATCCCAATCTACGGAAACCCCACCAACAACAGGCTCTCCACCGCCTGAACCTACAGACACCACCGCTTCGGCGACGCCAGCAGACGACACTAGCCACCCAGGCTGAACTAGCCCAGGCAGAGCTAACGGCCGCCCAGCACCGAACCGGGCCACGAACTCAACCTCACCCTCCTCCGCTCCCCCCAGCGCCGAAACATCATCCACAGACAAAGCCACCGGCGCCACCAACGACGCAGCCAACAACACGCCCACCAAAGCAGGCCCCGAAATAGACTTCACAGAAAATAACCTGCCCAGCACGTTATTCCTCTTTTCACTCTCTGACTCAAACACCCTCCCCGCCCTCATGAACATCTGCTTAAACATTTTCTACTCCGCCTTTCGCTTCATAGTAAACATTTCCTTAGCCTAGCAGAGGGGGGAAGCAAGATCCTCACCCTCGCCTATTACTCCCTGATCTCGCGCGGCATGGCCTTCTCAGCGTACTTCTTCCAGTTGTCCTCTAGGGCGTCTATGAGTTGCTGCACAAACAGCGGAGGCATGTTGATGCGCTGAACCAGAACTCCTCCGCGCGGCTGGGCGCCCTCAAAAGTCATGCGCACAAAATCCAGCGTGAACTCGTAAGGACTGTGCGTGATAGCCGCGAAATTCGCCCAGACGCCCGCCTCTAACTCCGGGGGCACGCGAATCGCTACCTGACCGGCCTGCTCTTCACCTTTTTCGTTTGCTGCGTCGTCCATATAGCAACTCCTGTTCAATCCTGTTCGACTTGCCGAGGTCAGATGCGCCCGAAACACTCCTACGCTAAAAACGCTCTAACCGCCACTCAATATCATAGCCGCCCGCCCGGGCTCGACCGGCCACCCCAGAAGCCCAGCACCCTAGGAAAGGCTCGCCCCCGCCCTTATGACCAGCGCCTACACGCTCGACGAACAGTATCACCAGTGGCTCACTCAACGAGCCGCAACCACCGAACGTCCGCTGCTGCCCGCCGCCACGGTCGTGCTCCTCAGAGAAGAAAACTCCGGGCCGGAGATCCTGCTGCTGCGCCGAAACCCCGAACTGCGTTTCATGGGAGGCATGTGGGTCTTCCCTGGAGGGCGAACAGACCCCGCAGACTATCCGGAGGGCGCAACTGAAAATCGCACAGACGACGCCGAGTCTCCTCCTCTCATGCCAGGGAGCCGGCGGGCGTATTCGGCGGCAAGAGCGGCGGCGGTAAGAGAAACACAAGAGGAGACCGGCCTGAAACTGCACGCCGAGGAACTAGTGCCGCACTCCCACTGGCTTCCCCCCGCCCAGATCCCCCAGCAGTTCGCCACCTGGCTCTTCGTCTGCGCAGCTCCGAACGGAAGCGTCCACATTGACGGGGAAGAAATACAAGACTGGACGTGGATTTCCGCATCCCAAGCCATCCGCAGACACGACAGCGCGACGCTGGAAATAGCTCCGCCCACCTACATAACACTGCTCGACCTAGCTCGATCCGCCACAGCAGACGAAGCCATACGCACCGCCCGCAGCAAGCCCCCCACCTTCTACTCCACAGTGCTGCTCGACCTCAACGACGGCGGACAAGCGGCGCTCTGGGAAGGCGACGCCGGCTACGAAATCGGCGCACGAACCGAAGCAGGCCACCCGAGCGGCGCGGACCACCGCGGGCAGCGGAGGTGGGACGATTCCAAGGAATCCGCGGCGCACGCCCTCACTGCGCCTGGAGGACGCCACCGGCTCTGGATGCCGAAAGACCGACCCTGGCGCTACGAACGCAGCAGCACGCAGGCTAAGCGCTGACCCCCGACCTCCGATCCTTCGCCGCCGGTCGCCGGATGGATAGTCCTGTGTATCGGCGGCTGACCCCCTCACCCCCCTCCTCTCCCGGCCATCGCCCTCTTCACGCCGCCCTCCAGGGGAAGCAAGACGCCCCAGGCTCACCGCTTTGAACAGACGCACGGGCGGTCTCCACTACAATCCCCGACATCGTGAGCACCCGCACCGCCTCCACCAACGAGATGGCCGAGACGGCAGCCCGCGGCCTCACCACCGCCGAAGTCGCCGAACGCGTCGCGGAAGGGCGTGTGAACGCCCAACCCAAAGACCCCGTCCGGACAGTGGGGCAAATCTTCCGCGCCAACCTCTTCACGCCGGTCAACGCCGTGCTCTTCACGCTCCTAGCGCTGATCCTGATCGCCCGGAGACCAGGCGACGCCCTGTTCATAGGCGTAATCGCCTCCAACATCATCATCGGCACACTCCAAGAGATAAAAGCCCGCCGAGAGTTGCGAAAGTTAGCAGTGCTGACCACGCCAAAAGCGACGGTCATCAGAGACGGCGAACCCACAACCCTGGAAGTGGAGGAGGTGGTGGCCGACGACGTGCTCGACCTCTCCGGGGGTTCACAGATCGTGGTGGACGGCGAGGTGCTCACCAGCAGAGGCTTGGAAATAGACGAGTCTCTGCTGACCGGGGAGTCCGACCCGCTTTACAAAGCGCCCGGAGACGAGATCTTATCAGGCAGTTTCGTGACGGCGGGCGGCGGACGCTACGCCGCCCGGAGGATCGGCTCGGAGGGCTACGCAGCGGGGCTGAGCGAAGAAGCACGCCGCTTCCGCTTGGTGCAGAGCGAACTCCGCCGAGGAGTGAACCTGGTCATCCGCATGCTCATGTGGCTCATACCCATCGTGTCCGGGCTTTTGCTGTGGCGACTGCTGGTGATTTCCCCCGACTGGCGCGACGCCATACAAGGCGTAGTGGCCGCGTCGGTGGCGATGGTACCCGACGGGTTAGTGCTGCTGACGTCGCTGACTTTCCTGGCCGGCGTGATTGCCCTCGCCCGCCGCAAAGCCCTGGCTAAAGAACTAGCAACGGTCGAACTCCTGGCAAGGGTGAACGTTCTGTGCCTGGACAAGACGGGGACGATCACCACCGGCGAGATCTCCTTTGAGCACCTAGAGCCCGTCGGCGGCTTCAGCGCCGAGGAGGTGCGGGCGGTGCTAGGCGCCATGGTTGCTGCCGACCCCGCACCCAACCCCACGCTGCGGAGCATAGGCGAGGCTTGCGAAGCGCCGGAGGGGTGGGAAGCCGCGGCGGTGGAGCCTTTCTCCTCGGCGAGAAAGTGGTCGGCCGCCGAACTCGCAGGGGAGGGGCTGCGAAACGGCCTCTACTACTTGGGTGCCCCTGACATTCTGCTCTCCGACAGCCCGCCGGACGACGAAGATGGCCGGGGCGCCGCTCCCGAGCAAAGCCACTCCGGCTCCGACGCTGAGGTGCGCCGCAGGGTGGAGGAATTATCCGCCGACGGCCACAGGGTTCTGCTGCTGAGCACAGCCGAAGGGTCGCTGGGGAGCGACGCCGGGAGTCGGCGGTTGCAAGAACGCAGACGCGCCGCCGCGGTGATAGTGCTGGGTGACACGATCCGCTCCGACGCCCCTGAGACGCTGAACTACTTCAAGCGCCAGGGCGTCGACCTGAAAGTGATCTCGGGCGACAACGCCGCCACGGTCTCCGCCGTGGCGGAAAGGGTGGGCGTGGAGAACGCCAAGTCCTACCTAGACGCCCGAGAACTGCCCAGCCCCGGCGCAGAGACAGAAGACAACGAGGAACTCAGAGAGGCGATGAGACGCAACGCCGTTTTTGGGCGCGTCACGCCGCATCAGAAGCGGGCCATGCTCTCAGCCCTCCAGGCTGACGGACACACGGTGGCGATGACCGGCGACGGGGTGAACGACGTTCTGGCGCTCAAGGACGCCGACATGGGCATCGCCATGGGGTCTGGCAGTTCGGCCAGCAAGGCGGTGGCCGACCTGGTGCTGCTGGACAACTCTTTCTCCACCCTCCCTAAGGTTTTGGAAGAGGGCAGGAAGGTCATCAACAACGTAGAACGGGTGGCCAACCTGTTCATCGCCAAGGCGGCTTACGCCCTGCTAATCACGGCGGTAATCGGGATCGCCGGGTCGCCCTTCCCATTCCTTCCACGACACTTCAGCCTCATCGGGACTTTCAGCATCGGACTGCCTGGGTTGGTGCTGGCGCTGGCCCCCAGCACCGAGTTGGTGAAGCCCGGGTTCATCCGGCGCGTACTTAAATTCTCCATACCAGCCGGGGTAGCGGGGGCTGCCTGCACCGTTGCTGTCTACGAGATAGCCAGACGCTTCTCTCAGGCAAACTCCGATGCGGACAAACTAGCGGAGGCCCGTTCGGCTGCCGTGCTCACGCTTCTTGGCGTCGGGCTGGCCATTCTGGTCGTGATCAGCAGGCCGCTCCGACCTTGGAAGGTCGGGCTGGCCCTGTTCATGGGCTGCCTGTACGCCCTGGTGATGAGTCTCCCCGTCGGGCGCAGCTACTTCCAGTTGGTAGTGCCAGACAACTGGCTGTGGGGTGTCATCGCGGCGGCGGTCGCAGTAGGGGCGGTCGCAGTGGCGCTGGTGCCCAGGCTTGTACCAGGCTTGGATAACTCAGGCCGCCGCAGAACGGGAACTGCCGATGTGGACCCCGCCGAAATGAACCTGAACCGTCCCGGAAAGCCCGACCAGCCGCCGGACGATACCCAATGAGCAAACCCGAAGGCGTCGTGCTGGCACTGCATCTGACGGCCAAGGCCGGCGCCGAGATGAAGTCGGTAACAGAAGTCGTCGCCGTAGCGGATCGGGGGTTGACCGGCGACCGCTACTACGAAAGCACCGGACGTTATTCGGATCGCCCACAGGAGCCGGGTGCCCCCACCGAAAGGGGAGCACACCGGAAATCCGCCGACTCCGACGCAGCCAAGCCGGTCGCCCCCAAACGCCAAGTCACATTCATCGCATCCGAAGACCTCGCAGCCCTAGACACCGAAGGCATTGAACTCACCGCAGCCGAATCCCGGCGCAACGTTCTGAGCGGCGGAGTGAAACTGCTGGAGTTGATCGGACGGCGTTTCTCTGTGGGCGGCGCCGTCTGCGAAGGAATCGAGGAGTGCACCCCCTGCTCCTACTTGGAAAGCCTCACTCGCCCGGGCGTGCTGAAAGCCCTCAGCGGGCGCGGCGGGCTCAGGGCGCGCATCGTCTCAGGAGGCACGATCCGAGTAGGCGACCGCATGATCGATTTGGGGCCGGCCGGCGTCGGGACGACGGACGTCCGATGAGCCCTCGTTCTAAGGACTGCGCCGCATCAGCTAGCAGCCGCTCTGGCCTCGTCTGCTCTATAGATCGTCTCGCTTCGGCGGCGGGCGTTGAGATGATGAGAGCGGGCGGCAACGCTGTAGACGCTGCGATTGCGGCCAACGCCGTGCTAGCGGTGACCGCCCCGTACGCCTGCGGAATGGGCGGCGACCTGTTCGCCCTAGTTCAGGCGGGCGAGGAGGCGCCGAGCGCTCTCAACTCCTCTGGGCGCGCCCCCTCAGGGGTCTCGGCGCAGCGGCTGCTTAATGAGGGTCACACCGGAATCCCCCCGCGGGGGCACCCGGCAGCCGTCACGCTTCCTGGGTGCGTGGACGGCTGGATGGCGCTGCACGAACGCTACGGCTCGCTCCCTATCGGCGACGTCCTCCGCCCGGCGCAGGAGATGGCCGCAGACGGCTTTCCGGCGGGCGACGCCCTGGCGTCCGCTGCCGGAGACGTGGCAGGAGTGAAAGGCAACCTTGACATTCCGCCCGACCTGCGGCAGGGGCAGAAAGTCTGTCGTCCGGGGTCGGCGCGCGCCCTCAAAGCGGTGGCGGAGGGCGGGCGCGAGGGCTTCTACGAAGGCGAGTTCGGCGACGGGTTGCTGGCGCTGAGCGCCGACCACTTCCGCCCGGAAGACCTGAAGCGGCCTGCGTCCGAGTGGGTGGAACCCATAGAAACCGAGGCGTGGGGGCATCGCATCTGGACCGTCCCGCCCAACTCGCAGGGCTACCTGATCCTGGCGGCGGCGGCGGTTGCGCAACACCTGCCCCTGCCTGTCAACCCGGAAGCGCCCGACTGGGCTCACTGGCTGATCGAAGCCTCCTGCGCGGTGGGCGTCTCCCGTCCCGAGGAACTTTCCGACCGAGCCGATCCCGCCGTTTTGTTGGATCCCGCCCGCCTAGAGGCGCTGGCTCACCGAATCCTGGCCGGCGGGGGAAGCACCGCCGCTGCCGCCCGATCCTCCGCCGCGCTGGGCGACACCACCTATCTATGCGCCGCCGACGAACACTTCGTTGTTTCGCTCATTCAGTCCAACGCCCAGGGATTCGGCTCTCACCTTACGGCTGGAGAGACCGGCATCTTCCTGCAAAACCGAGGCCTGGGTTTCAACCTGGACCTCTCCCACGACGCCTGCCTGCGCCCGGGTCGCCGGCCACCCCACACGCTCGCCCCGACCCTCCTCACCGACCTCAACGGCGGACGCAAAGGGGCGGCCGGAACCATGGGGGGAGACGCTCAACCCCAGATCGTCCTGCAGTTGCTGGCCCGGCTGCTGCACTGCGGAGTTTCGCCTGAAGAGGCGGTCTCGGCTGGACGCTGGATCCTCCTAGGCGAAACTGCCTTTGGAACTTGGCAGCGGGGGCGCAGACCTAACGTCGCTCTGGAAACCAGCGTCCCCGAGGAGTGGTTCGGCGCCCTAGCCGAACGCGGCCACGCCGTCGGGCGGCTAGAGGAAACTCCGCTCGCCGGGGTGGCGCACCTGATTTCGCAGGAAGCCGACGGAACTCTGCAGGGTGCCAGCGACCCCCGTGTGAGCGCCTCCGCCGCGGTTGCTCTCTAGCCCACCGGATTAGGCGGCCAGTCCAAGACCAACGCCCCGGCTGAACGCGCCCTCTCAGCCAGGTGTTCGTGACAGGTAAGCAAGATCACCTGGTGCCTGCCTGCGAACCCCGAAAGCACGCCCAGGCATCCTTCCACCCGCTCGGAGTCGATGCCTACGAGCACGTCGTCGAGTATTAGGGGCAGACGCACGCCCCTCGCCTCCGACTGCTCCTCGATAGTCGCTAAACGCAGCGTCAGGTAGAGCAGGCTCTGCGCCCCGAGCGACAACCGCCTCGACGGATGCTCGCCCCTCGTGCTTTCGACCAGAAGATCGCCATCTCTCTCTGGAGAATGAGGGTTGCCCGTGATGCTCGTCCAGTCGGCCGCCTCTTTCGCTAAACCCTCAGCGCGGGTGAGCAAGGACGGGCGGCGTGTCTTGCGATGCGTCTCCACCTCTTGTTTCAGAAGGTTCGCTGCCAAGCAGCGTCCTAGACCGCTTACGAGTTTCTCTTCTATGCGCGTCGCCAATTCCCCTCGGTCTAGTTCCAGATCTTCCCGCCTGCCAGAGGATTCCAACGACTTCTGCTTGGCGCTGCATTCAACGATCTGATCGTTCAGGTTTTTTAGTTGAGCATCTAATCCGTTCACCTCACTTTGCAGCGAGACGCCGTCCGCTTGCAAATCTTCGATGCTCTTGCTTTCGAGCATCTCCTCCGCCGCCTTGTCTCCTCTAAGCGCCCGGAGCAGGTCGGCGGCGGCCTCTTTCTCCTCTTGGCGGAGTCTCTCGTACTCCCTTATCCGAGCGGACACCTCCGCGAGGAATCGCTTCACTTCGTCGGCGTCGGCGAGAACTCCAACCGAATAATCCTCTGAATTCTCCCCTCTCCCGGAAGCACGCTGCGCAGAGGAACTCTCCCCATTGACGCCTTCAAGCACGGCTGCCCCGGCCAGCAGCCCACCCAATCGGGCGCGCACCGCGCCGACCTTCAACGACGCAGCTTTCTCCTTCTTCTCCGCTTGCTGAGCAACAACGACGGCCTCGAGTTGAGCTAGGGGGTCGGGGGCGTCTCCGCCGGGGCGTGACGTCTGATCAGAAGTGGCTGCGCCTATCCGGTCTGCATCCACCCCAAGGCGAATCAGCAGGGATTCGAAGTCACTCCGCGCCTGCACGAGGCTCTCGCGGGAACGGATCTCTCCTTTGCGCGCCTCCGCCTCCGACCACTGGACGTCTTCAAGTTTCCGCCGCAAGTCCAAAACCGAGTGCGTTACATCCCAGTCGACTAAGCCGCGGCGTACGCCCACCTCACGCCAGCGCCTGTAGCACCAAACGCCCGAAGCCAGGAACACCGCAGCCGCGACCAGCCCCAAGGCGATACCCAACGCCTGCCCGCCAGCCCCCAGTATTCCCGCCACCAGCACTCCGGCTAGTCCGAGCGCCCCCGAGAGCAGTGCTCTCATCCTCAACCGCACTAATTGTTTGGTCAGAGAATCGGCGGCTCCGGGGTCGCAGTCGGTCGGGTCGAGCCCCGACGGGGCGCGTTCCTGCCAAAGATCTTTCTTTTTCTGAAGAGACTTCATTAAATCCAGAGAGTCGTCTTTGGCAGACGCAAGCGCCTCGGAGGCGCGCTCAGCGTCTTCCCGGCGCGTCTTCGCTCTAGCGCTAGCGATGCGCGCCTCCTCAAGTTGTGTCCTATCAATACGCAACTCAGAAACCAGCCCCCGCCAGCCGGGATGCACCTGTGCTAGAGCGGATTGCTGCCCGAGTGCCCGTTCCTTCAATTCGTCTTCAGCAGCTTGCAGTTCAGCCGCTGCTCTAAACGTCTCCGACTCCTTTTCAAAGAGTTCCCTTTCCAGCGGAGACGGGGCGGGCGACTTCTCCAGCGACGTCCTGGCTTTGCTGCGCCTCTCCAGCAAACCCTTCTCAACAGCATTGAGAACGAGCGAGACGGATTTCTCCTTCTCCGCGACCGCCGTGCGGCGTTCTTGCGCCTCCGAACACTCGACCTTCAGCCCTTCAAGCCTTTCCTCGACCTCGGCTAGGTGTCGCCATTCGTCCTCCAGGCCGGAGATCTGAGTTTGCAGTTCGTCGTCCTTCTTCAGAAGTTCCCAGGCGCTGCCGGGCGTATTGCTCCTCCTCCCGATGAGGTCTCCTGCTTTTTTCTCAAGCCTCTCCGCTTCTGAATCCGGGTTGATCCCGCCGAACATCGCCTTGACGGAGAGAGTCTCCTTCATTCCTTCGCTCTCAGCCACCTCCAGGGCTTCTAGCCAGTAGAAGTTCCGGTAGCCGACGAAATCCCCGCCGCCGAGTTGTTGCTGGAACTCTGTCCTGGTCAAGCTCTCCTCCAACAATTCCGCCTGAAACTTCTCCTGCTTATCGGCTGGCATCCCCTCCCTTTGGCCGGTGACCTTGACCCCGACGCTCGCCCGCAATGCTTCTTCGCCAAGACGGCCATGAAAGCGGGCCTTCAGTTCTTCACCGGGCTTGCCGAAGCGCTGCAGCACACCCTGGTTGCCCGCTCCGGCAATCAGCCAGGCCAGCGCAGCGGCGAAACTGGTTTTGCCCGACTCGTTCGGCCCGCAAACAACGAAAAAACCTCCGCCATCCTCGCGGGCAGCCAGCCGCACGTCCATGCCCGACGCCCTCCCCCACTTCTCGACGACAACGCGATCTACCCACAACTCCACGCTCACGGACTCTCACCTCCAGAGAAGACCTCCAGCAGCAGTTCTTCCGCCAAGTCGGCAGCGTCGTCGATTCGCTCGGAATAATTCTCCTTCCAGATCTTCCGCAGGCCTGATGCTGCAGGCAGCAGTTCGGTCAGGCGTTCACGCAGCGGCTCGCCGCCTTCCCCGCCGGCGCGCAGATTATCCAATTCCTCCAGTACGGCGGCCCGCAGGTCGCCGGCCGTCTTCAATTGGTCGCGGTCAGCTAAACCCCTCACGGCCACTTCAACGCCGCACAGGCCGCCCCCCTTGAGACTCTCCGTCAACCGCTCCTGCCAAGCCGAATCCTTTCGCCAGTCTCCGTCGTCCGCGAAGTGCTCTCTCAACTCAGCGCAAACGTCGCCGCTGCTTCGACCGACCAAACGCACCCTCAGCGCAACCGAACGCCCGCCGTGTGCGTCCCCCAGGCTCGCCGCCAGCCGTTCGATGCCTTCCAGCACATTCCCCAGGCTTTCCTCGGGGCGCACCTCGGCGTTGCTGCGAATGAACCGCACCTCGTCGCAGGCGGCGAACTCCGGCTCTCGGAAACTGCCCCGCTCCACGGGAACCACCAGAGCGCCCTTAGGTTCGCATTCGGAGGGCTTGAAGCTACGCCCCTGGAGGTTGCCGCAGTAGGCGGCCCGCCTGCCTGACCCCAAGTCGATCATCCTGCGTTTGTGAATGTGACCCAACGCCCAGTAGTCCACCTCAGCGGCGCTCAGGTCGGCAGCAGAACACGGGGCGTAGTCGTCGTGGTTCGGATCGCCCCCGAGGTTGGCGTGCATAACCGCCACGCACAGACGTCCGCGCCGGGGAGGGAGTTCGCTGAAGAGACGCGCCAAGTTCCTGGACTCCGAGCGGTTCGCGAAACTGACACCGCTCACGCAAACGGGATCTCCCGAACGGCGGAGAGTCACCTCGTGGGTCTCCACGGCTTCGGACCCAAAGCGCACAACCCCCTCTGGAAGTTCGAAAGCCGAGCGAAAGTCTGTGCTGAGGGGATCGTGGTTTCCATGGCAGATGAAGACCCTCACACCTTCCTCAGAGAGCCGAACCAACCCGTAGTGCAGACGGCGTTGCGAAGACAACCCCGCTGCCGTCCCGTCGAAAACGTCCCCCGCCAAGACCAGGAAAGACGCCTCGCGCTCTAGGCACAGTTCAACAAGGTTGTCCCAGGCAGCCTCGGCCTTGCGCGTCAACTCCCGGCGTCTTTCTTCGCCTAGGAGTCCCAGACTGCCCAGCGGGGCGTCGAGGTGCAAGTCGGAGGCGTGTACGAAACAGTCGCTCATATGAGAAGCACTTTATGAGGCCCCTGTGACAGCCGTCCGAACAGCCTGTTCGGCGTTCCCCCGGCGCTCCGCGGCTCCCCCACCGATTTCCCGCCGAGCCTCAGAGCCAAGCGGAAGTCAGTTCGGCGCTGCGCTGCGCCCACTCCTCCGAGGTGATGGCGAAACGGGCGTGATCCTCCCAGGCTCCGTTGATTTCCAGAAAATTCTCAGCGACACCCTCGCAACGAATCCCCAGCTTTTCCACAACCCGCAGGCTGCGGTGATTGCGCGGCACGATGGCGATCTCCACCCGATGCAGCAGGAGGTCTTCAAACGCAAAGCGAAGCCCCAGAACCACCGCCTCCGGAACGTAGCCGTTGCCAGCTAAGTCACGGTCGATCCAGTAACCAATGTTGCACGACTGGAAAGGCCCGCGCACCACGCTGGTAATGTTCATCTCCCCCGCAAGGGAATCGCTCACGAAAACCCCGAAACCCCACCCCACTCCTGTGGCGCGCTCCTGGTCGCGGGCGGAACAGCGAGCCGCGAATGCGCCCCTGTTCACGTCCGCATCGGGCTGTTCCGGAAGCTTTCGGGGTTCCCAACAAGCCAGCCACTCCTTGTTGCGGACGCGGACTTCCTTCCACTCCTTGAAGTCCCGATAGACCAGCGGACGCAGCTTGACCCGGTGTCCGAGGAGCACTGGAGAGATCTCCTTGTCGGTGGCTGTCGTTCTCAAGGCGTTGAGCATCTCTAGAAATCCTAGTCGAGGGGGCGGGCGGCTTATCCACCGAGGCGGAGACGGCGTCGGGGACTCGGTACCGGCAGGAAGCGGCGGGCGGAACACCGGCGGGTGGCCAGAACACCGACGGGGAGGCGGCAGACGGCTTATTCAGAGCGGCGCTGCGGTGGAACGGCGGCGCTCCGCTCGGAGTTCCAGGATCAGCCCGTCCAGCAGATCGGCCTCCGATACCAGGCAACTCTCAAACCCGAAATACCTCATGATCTTCACCAGCACGCACATGCCCCCCACTATCACGTCCACCCTGCCGGGATGCATACCCGGGTTGGCCAGACGGGCAGCGCGGTCCTCGGTGGCCAGCGTGCGGAACACGTCCTCCGCCGCGGCACGGGACAACTCGAAGTGATGCACCCTGGCGCTGTCATAGTCTGCGAGCCCCAACTCCACGGCCGCCGCAGTCGCGACCGTCCCCGCTACGCCTACTAAACAGGCAGCCTCTGCCGCCTGCGGGAATGCCCGAGCGACGTCGTCTAGGTGAGTTTCCATCACCGAGAGGCAGGCGTGGAGTTCCTCCGGCAGAGGGGGATCGTGATGGATGTACTGCTCGGTGATACGAACGCTCCCCACATCGCACGAATAGACGCCTTCGCAATTCTTGCCGCCAAAACAGAACTCCGTAGATGCCCCGCCCAAGTCCGCCACCAGAAAAGGCCCTTCGCTCTGGGCCAGCCCTGAAACGGCCCCAGCGAAAGCTAGGCGACCCTCCCTTTCCCCGTCAATAACCTCCGGACGCACTCCGACGGCCTCTTCGGCTGCAGCCAGAAAGTCCTCGGCGTTGACGGCATCGCGCACCGCTGCAGTAGCAACAAACTTCACGCCCTCCACGTTTGCCTCTTGAACGGCAGCCCGATACCCCTCCAAGGCTTTCACCGTGCGGGCGATGGACTCGGGGGCGAGCCCCCTGTCGGGGGATGCGCTCGCCGCCAAGGAGGTTACGACGCTGCGGCGCTCCACCACTTCCCCGTCTAGGCGGGCGCGCATCAGGCGCACGGAGTTGCTGCCACAGTCCACGGCTGCTAGGAGGGATGCGCCCATCTAACGGCCCGCTGCCCGCTGGGCGTCGTTCTCCGCTTCAGACGCCAACCGCTCAGACTCCAACCGCTCTGCCACCCAAGCCCCCACGGGATCGTCGCCGCCTGCTAGATGCCATGCATAATGGGCGTGCAAGCACTTCACCCCGCGGCGGGTGCCGCCGACTCCCCCCGAAGGAAGCGGGCCTCCATAGTCGACGGGAATGCAGGCATCCCGCTCGGCGGCGTAGACGGAGTGCGCCGCGGCTAGTTCGGCTGCGTCCACTGCCGCCTCAGCGGCCTTCACGCCGCCTTCGGACTCCAGACGGCTCACCGCCCGGCAGTCACTCGGGCATACCAGCCAGTAGAGCGTGGGCATAGGGGTGCCGTCGTCTAAGAACGGAGAATTGCGAATCACCCTCGGTGCGCCCCCCGGGTGGGAAACGACCACATCGAAACGCCCCTGAGGAGGCCTCCCTAACGCTGCAGAAACCGCCGCGACCGCCTCCTGAGAAGGCTCACTGTCCTTGGACGGCCGACGGCTGGACTCCCTGGCGCCGGCGGGGCGCACTTCGCTGCGCACTCTTTTCATTCGGTGGTGGGGTGGATTTGTGCGATTAATTTGAGCTGGGTGTCCCAGCAGTCTACGCCCCCGTCGGTCTTCCGCACAGCACAAGCTTGATCATGATAGCCAGCATCCACATAAGCATAGTAATCGGGGAATGAACGGAAAGTTTCCACAGCATCATCACCCCAACACTCAAGAATGCCATCGGAGCGAAACCCGCAAGCGTGACGGAGACCCACGCTGATGGAAGTAAACGGCAGCACTTCAGGCCCTCCTTCTTTCCCGTAAGGGTAAGGAAGGAAGGGCACAGGAGGCTCTTCAACGGGCAAGGGGTCTCCGTAAGTATAGGAGAACGACCCCCACGCCTTCTCTCCCGCCTCTCGCTTCTCCTCCGGAGCGAACCTATTCCCATAAGCCCTGCCCCAACAATCCACCTTCCCACCCACCCTCAAAGCGCACGCGAAACCCTCTCCCACCCCCACCTGCTCATACTCCCCCTCCGGAGGGGAAAGCAACGGAGAACGCACCCCAGGCTCCGGCGGGCGCTTCACAGGCCCTATAGTACTAGAATACCCCCAACACTCCAACGACCGATCCAGGCGCACTCCGCAGGAATAACCCCAATCCACATATGGAGACATGCCCGCCCCACGCCTATAACCTCCCCAGCCTGCGCTGATCGAAGAAAACCCCACATCCGGAGGCAGCATCTTCGGGCGCCTGTCCCAAGCCCCCCAGCACTCAATCTCCCCCGAAGGACGCAAGCCACAGGCATGATAGCGTGCGATGCTCACATCCGTGAACTCCCCCTCCAGGGGAGGCGACCTCCCCCAATTAAGGTCAGGCCAAGTCCTCTCCCAGCTAGCATCAGGCCAACACTCCAAGGTACCGCCTTCAACGCGGACGCCGCAGAGAAAAGAAGCAAACTCCCTTAGAACTTTGAACTTCCCCTCAGGGGGAGCAGGAGACCCTTCTACCTGCCCCCAGCAGCGAACCTCTCCGCTAATGAGCAACCCGCAATCCCTCTCAACCCCCATCGTGACTTCTCTGAAAACCCCCTCCGGGGCAGGTAAATCCTCCCCGGTCTCCAAATCCCAACAATACAAACCAGAATCCGCTCGACGGACAGCACAAGCCTTAGTACGAACGGACTCGACCCAGGTGAACTCCCCCGCCGGAGTAGAGAGCATCACATCCTCATCCAGGACATTCTTCCAACACAACACCCTATAATCATAATCCACCCCGCATCTCGCCGAAATCATCCTAAAGTTCACACCAGGAGGATCCAAGTCAGCAAAATCCAAACTCTCCTTAGGATTATACGGGATCCACCAATCGCTTTCATACTTGTTAGGATTGTATTCCTCTGGATCGGAATCGCTCCAACACTCCGCCTCCCCGCCGGAGCGTATCCCGCACACAAAACCAGCGGTCACTAACCGCTCAAACGGCCCCCCGGGGGGTTCGTAACCCTCATTGAAACCCCCACCCCAGCACTCCACATCCCCGACTAGGCGCAAACCACAAGTAAAAGACCAACCCGTCGCCACGTCCGTGAAAGGCCCCTCGGGAGGGAAGCCCGCGTCCCTCCAACGCTGAGACTCCCCCCAACACTCCGCCGAACCATCAGGACGCACCCCGCAGACGTGCTCCACTCCCGCGCTCACCGAAGAAAACACCCCAGCAGGGATCTCGAACTCAGCATCAGAATTCATACTCCAACACTCCACCTCACCACCAGGGCGCACTCCGCAAGCGAAACCCCGCCCCGCGCTCACCGAAGAAAACACCCCCGAGGGAGCATCCACCCTCCCAAGATCAAACATCGCAGAAGCAACAGGCTCACGATAATGCGGCTCAGAAAACCCACCGAAACGCCAACACTCCAACCTCCCCGACTCCCGCAACCCACACGCATAACCCCAACCCGCACTCACCGACACAAAACGATCCACCAGCACAGCAGTAGTCGTCGTTGTTGTAGCAGCAGTCGTCACAGTGGTCCTTGTAGAAGTTGTAGTAGCAGTCGTAGTCGTAACAGTAGAAGTTGTCGTGGAAGACGAGACTGGAGAAAGAAAAGTAGGCGACGCCACAGAACCCACCCGGGAAGAAGGCGGAAGAGACACAGGATCCCCCCCTGTCTCCCCAGATGAAGGCCCCCCTGGTGAACACGCAGCTAAGAAGACCACCGCCACCGCAGCTAGTCGGGCACCTCTTTTCATTCGATGGTGGGGTAAATGCGTTCGGTGAATTGGGGCTGGGTGTCCCAGCAGTCTATGCCTCCGTCAATTTTTCGCACAGCACAACCATGCTCATAATACCCAGCGTCCACATAAGTATAAGAATCAGGGAAAAATCGGTAAGTTTCCACAGCATCAGCACTCCAGCACTCCACCGCAAAATCTGCGCGCAACCCGCAAGCATGGCGACGGCCCACGCTGATGGAAGTAAACGGCAGCACTTCAGGCCCTCCTTCTTTCCCGTAAGGATAAGGACGGAGGTCCTCAAGAGGCTCTTCAACGGGCAAGGGGTCTCCGTAAGTATAAGAAAACCTCCCAGACGCCGGCCCATCCCCGACATTGAACCTCCGGCTAGAAACAACTCCCAAACCCCAACAATCCACTTTACCACCTACTCTCAACGCGCAAGCGAAAGATGCTCCCACCCCCACCTGCTCATACTTCCCCTCCGGAGGGGAAAGCACCGATGAAGAACTCGCCCCAGGTTCCGGGGGCCGCGTCGCAGGCCCTATAGTATGCGAATCCCCCCAGCATTCCAAGGAGGCGTCTAAGCGCACTCCGCAGGAATAACCCCAATCCCTTACGATCCATGGAGGGGAACCGGACTGCGAATAACCTCCCCAGCCTGCGCTGATCGAAGAAAACCCCACAGCCGGCGGCAGCATCTTGGGGCGACTGTTCCAACCTCCCCAGCATTCGATCTCCCCCGAGGTGCGCAAACCGCAGGCATGATGCTTCGCAACGCTCACGTTAGTGAACTCCCCCGGCGGAGGCGTCCTCCCAGTAACGTCAGGCCAACATTCCAAGGTGCCTTCAACGCGGACGCCGCACAGCAGGGAGTTGAACGCGCTCAGGGATTTGAACTTCCCTTCGGGAGCAGGGGGAGACCCCTCCGGTTGCGCCCAACAACGAACCTCTCCGCTGACGCGCAACCCGCAGTCCCTCTCATCGCAAATCTCCCCCTCTATCCCTCCTTCCATCTCTATAATCCGACATTCCCTCCTGCCGCCCATCCAGACTTCCTTAAAGGCCCCCTCAAGCGCAGGACTCTCCTCGCCCGTCAGCCTGTCCCAGCACTGCAACCCAGAATCCGATCTGCGGACAGCGCACGTATAATAGCCATCGTAATCAACCCAGGTGAACTCCCCTTCCGGCGTAGGGAGCATCTCATGTTTATCCACCATATTCCTCCAACACAACACCCTATAATCATAATCCACCCCGCACTTCCCCAAAAGCATCCTAAACCGCACACCGGGAGGGTCCATGAGCGGATACCTCGGCCTCCTAGCAGAATAAGAGCCACCCGACCCGCTATAGCCGTCGGGCCTATTCAGAACCGAATCGCTCCAACACTCCGCCTCCCCGCCCGGGCGTATCCCGCACACATAACCGGCGCCCAGTAACCGCTCGAACGGCCCCTCGGGGGGCTCATCGCCCTCATTGAAACCCCCGCCCCAGCACTCCACATCCCCACCTGGGCGCAAACCGCAAGTAAAAAACCAGCCCGCCGCCACACCCGTGAAAGGCCCCTCGGGAGGAGAACCCGCGTCCCTCCAACGCTGAGACTCCCCCCAACACTCCGCCGACCCATCAGGACGCACCCCGCAAACATGCTCCACCCCCGCGCTCACCGAAACGAACGGCCCTTCGGAGGGTTCAACCTCATGAAGAGGATTGATCCCCCAACACTCTACCTCACCGCTAGGGCGCAGCCCGCAAGCGAAACCCCACCCCGCGCTCACTGAAACGAACATCCCCTCCGGAGCCTCCCACGCCTCAGGGTCAATACCCCAAGGAGACCTATAGCCGTCTTCAAAAGGCTCCAGCAGACCCCCTTGACGCCAACACTTCAACCTCCCCGACGCCCGTAACCCACACGCATACCCCCAACCCGCACTCACCGACACAAAACGATCCACTACCATAACAGTAGTCGTGGTTGTTGTAGCAGCAGTCGTCACAGTGGTCGTTGTAGAAGTTGTAATTGTTGTAGTAGCAGCAGCAGTCGTCGTAACAGTAGAGGTTGTCGTGGAAGACGAGACTGGAAGGGTTACAGTAGTCGACGCCGCAGAACCCACCCGGGGAGAAGGCGCAGGCGGCACAGGAGCCTCCCCAGCCCCCTCAGGTGGAGTCTCCCCTGGTGAACACGCAGCTAAGAAGACCACCGCCACCACACCTAGTCGGGCACCTCTTTTCATTCGGTGGTTGGGTGAATTTGTGCGATTAATTTGACCTGGGCATATCCCCAGCAGTCTACGCCACCGTCGTTCTTCCGCACAGCGCAAACATGGTCATGATATCCAGTGTCCACATTAGTGTAATAATCAGGGATTGAACGGTAAGTTTCCACAGCATCAGGGCTCCAGCACTCCACCGCAAAATCTGTGCGCAACCCGCAAGCATGGCGACGACCCACGCTGACGGAAGTAAACGGCAACACCTCAGGGTCGCCTTCTTTCCCGTAAGGATAAGGACGGAGGTCCTCAAGAGGCTCTTCAACAGGCAAGGGGTCTCCGTAAGTATAAGAGAACCACCCCCACGCCTTCTCTCCCGCTTCTCGCTTTTCCTTCGGAGCGAACCTGTTCCCATAAGCGCTGCCCCAGCAATCCACCTTTCCCCCCACCCTCAAAGCGCACGCGAAATACTCCCCAACCCCCACCTGCTCATACTCCCCCTCCGGAGGAGGCAGCGGACGCGCCCCCGGTATCGGGGGCCGCGTCGCAGGCCCTATAGTATGAGAATCCCCCCAACATTCCAAGGAGGCGTCTAAGCGCACTCCGCAGGAATAACCCCAATCCCTTACGATCCACGGAGGGGAGCCAGACTGCTGATAACCTCCCCAGCCTGCGCTGATCGAAGAGAACCCCACATCCGGGGGCGATATCTTCGGGCGCCTGTCCCAACCTCCCCAGCACTCAATCCCCCCCGAGGGGCGCAAACCACAGGCATGATGCTTCGCAACGCTCACGGTAGTGAACTCCCCCGGCGGAGGCGTCCTCCCAGTAACACCAGGCCAACATTCCAAGGCGCCTTCAACACGGACGCCGCAAAGCAGGGAGTTGAACGCGCTCAGGGACTTGAACTCCCCTTCGGGAACAGGCGGAGACCCCTCCGGTTGCGCCCAACAATGAACCTCTCCGCTCACGCGCAACCCGCAGTCCCTCTCATCACAAATACTCCCCTCTATCCCTCCCTCCAACTCTATAGACCAACATTCCCTCCTGCCACCCATCCAGACTTCCTTAAAAGCCCCCTCAGGCGCAGGACTCTCCTCGCCCGTCAGCCAGTCCCAGCACTGCAACCCAGAATCCGATCTACGGACAGCGCACGTATAATAGCCATCATAGCTAACCCAGATGAACTCCCCTTCCGGCGTAGGGAGCATCTCATATGTATCCACTGCATTCCGCCAACATAACACTCTATAATCATAATCCACCCCGCACTTCCCCAAAAGCATCCTGAACCGCACACCGGGAGGGTCCATGAGCGGATACCTCGGCCTCCTAGCAGGATACGAATCACCCGACCCGCTATAGCCATCGGGCCTATTCAGAACCGAATCGCTCCAACACTCCGCCTCCCCGCCCGGGCGTATCCCGCACACATAACCAGAGCCCATCAACCCCTCAAACGGCCCCTCAGGGGGCTCATCGCCCTCATTGAAACCCCCGCCCCAACACTCCACATCCCTATCCGGACGCAAACCGCAAGTAAAAAACCAACCCGCCGCCACGTCCGTGAAAGGCCCCTCAGGAGGAAAGCCCGCGTCCCTCCAACGCTGCGGCTCCCCCCAACATTCCGTTGAACTATCAGGACGCACCCCGCAAACATGCTCCACCCCCGCGCTCACCGAAACGAACGGCCCCTCGGGGGGTTCAATCTCATGAAGAGGATTGATCCCCCAACACTCCACCCCACCATCAGGGCGCAGCCCGCAAGCGAAACCCCACCCCGCGCTCACCGAAACGAACACCCCCTCCGGAGCCTCCCACACCTCAGGATCAATAACCCAAGGAGACCTGTACCGGTCTTCAAACGGCTCCAGCAGACCCCCTTGACGCCAACACTTCAACCTCCCCGACTCCCGCAACCCACACGCATAACCCCAACCCGAACTCACCGATACAAAACGATCTACCACCTCAACAGCAGTCGTTGTCGTCGTTGTTGTAGCAGCAGTCGTCACAGTAGTCGTTGTAGAAGTTGTAATTGTTGTAGTAGCAGCAGTAGTCGTCGTAACAGTAGAGGTTGTCGTGGCAGCCGAGACCGGAGACAAAGTAGTCGACACCGCAGAACCCACCCGGGAAGAAGGCGGAATAGACACAGGATCCCCCCCTGCCTCCTCAGGTGAAGGCCCTCCTGATGAACACGCAGCAAAGAAAACCACCGATACCGCAGCTAGTCGGGCACCTCTTTTCATTCGGTGGTGGGGGGGATTTGTGCGATTAATTGGAGTTGAGTGTCCCAGCAGTCTACGCCTCCGTCGGTCTTCCGCACAGCGCAAGCATGGTCATAATAGCCAGCATCCACATAAGTATAGTAATCGGGGAATGAACGGAAAGTTTCCACAGCATCATCACCCCAACACTCAAGAATGCCATCGGAGCGAAACCCGCAAGCGTGACGGAGACCCACGCTGATGGAAGTAAACGGCGACACTTCAGGCTCCCCTTCTTTCCCGTAAGGGTAAGGAAGGAAGGGCACAGGAGGCTCTTCAACGGACAAGGGATCCCCGTAAGTATAGGAGAACGACCCCCACGCCTTCTCTCCCGCCTCTCGCTTCTCCTCCGGAGCGAACCTATTCCCATAAGCGACGCCCCAACAATCCACCTTCCCACCCACCCGCAACGCGCACGCGAAATACTCTCCCACCCCCACCTGCTCATACTCCCCCTCCGGAGGGGAAAGCAACGGAGAACGCTCCCCCACTTCCGGGGGATCCCATAAAGACCTTATAGTATCAGAATCTCCCCAACACTCCAAGGAAGCATCTAAGCGTACTCCGCAAGAATAACCCCAATCCACCTTTGGCGACACGCCCCCCCCAGGCCTATAACCTCCCCAGCCTGCGCTGATCGAAGAGAACCCCACATCCGGCGGCAATATCTTCGGGCGCCTGTCCCAAGCCCCCCAGCACTCAATCTCCCCAGAGGGGCGCAAACCACAAGCATGATAGCGTGCGATGCTCACATCCGTGAACTCCCCCTCCAGTGGAGGCGACCTCCCCCAATTAAGGTCAGGCCAAGTCCTCTCCCAGCTAGCATCAGGCCAGCACTCCAAGGTACCGCCTTCAACGCGAATACCGCAGAGAAAAGAAGCAAACTTCCTTAAAACTTTGAACTCCCCCTCAGGGGGAGCAGGAGACCCTTCTACCTGCCCCCAGCAGCGAACCTCTCCGCTAATGAGCAACCCGCAATCCCGCTCATTGCCCATTTTGACTTCCCTGAAAACCCCCTCCGGGGCAGGGAATTCCTCCATTGTCTCCAAATCCCAACAGGACAATCTAGAATCCGCTCGACGGACAGCGCACGCCTGAGTACTGTCGTAATCGACCCAGGTGAACTCCCCCTCCGGAGTAGGGAGCATCACATCCTCATCCAGGACATCCCGCCAACACAACACCCTATAATCATAATCCACTCCGCACCGCCCCGAAAGCATCCTGAAGTTCACACCTGGAGGATCCGGATCAGCGAAAAGCGAATTCTCCTTAGGATTATAATTATGCGGGAACCACCAATCGCTTTCGTACCTATTAGGATCGTATTCCTCCGGGTCAGAATCCCTCCAACACTCCGCTTCCCCGCCCGAGCGTATCCCGCACACAAAGCCGGCGCTCACTAACCGCTCAAACGGCCCCCCGGGAGGTTCGTAACCCTCATTGAAACCCCCGCCCCAGCACTCCACATCCCCATCCGGGCGCAAACCGCAAGTAAAAGACCAACCCACAGCCACGTCCGTGAAAGGCCCCTCGGGAGGGACGCCCGCCTCCCTCCAACGCTGAGACTCCCCCCAACACTCTGCTGAACCATCAGGACGCACCCCACAGACATGTTCCACTCCCGCGCTCACCGAAGAAAACACCCCAGAGGGGATCTCGGATTCAGTATAAGGAGCATAACGATTCATGCCCCAACACTCCACCTCACCGCTAGGGCGTACCCCGCAAGCGAAACCCCATCCAGCGCTCACCAAAGAAAACATCCCCGGCGGGGCATCCACTCTCCCAAGATCAAACCGCGGATCAGAAGTAAGCTCACGATAATGCGGCTCAGAAAACCCACCGAAACGCCAACACTTCAACCTCCCCGACTCCCGCAACCCACACGCATAACCCCAACCCGCACTCACTGACACAAAACGATCCACCACCACAGCGGACGTCGCAGTCGTCGTAGCAGCAGCCGTAGTTGTCGTTGTAGAAGTTATAGTTGTAGTAGTATCAACAGCAGTTGTCGTAACAGTAGAGGTTGTTGTGGCAGCCGAGACTGGAGGAAGCAAAATAGTCGACGCCACAGAACCCACCCGAGAAGAAGACGCAGGAGACGCCCTCTCAGGTGAAGTCTCCCCTGGTGAGCATGCAGCTATGAAAAGCACCGCCACCGCGCCTAAGCAGCCCCACACCGACCATATCCTTGGGAACACGTGCACCTTAAGAGGAACGAAGGGCGGGGATCTTCGCTACTGCCAATTCCCCTACTCGCCATTCCTCTAAAGCAGGATCTTCATCGAACAAATTCAGGTTAACTCTCGGACGCGCGCTAGCGCCCGACTCCACGAAAGTCGCCCTCGTCACCCCAGCCACCACGAACTCCTTACCCCGCAAAGAACTGACCTCCCCCACATCGAACGTGAGATTCAAGTGGAAGACTTTTTGGGAGGTACCATCAGGTAAACTGTAATCCTTCAAAGCTCCCACATCATCTCCGGTATCCGCAGGAGTAGCGTCCTTCGCAGGGTTTTCGATTTGGGCTGGTGTGAGTGTGATTGGGTTTCCGGTGGTGAGGCTGGCTTTCCCCGCATTGTCCTTGAGCAACTGAAGCGCGCCTGTGCTACCTGTGCGATAGAAGACCACGTAACGGTAGGCGTTGTAGGTTTTCCTCCCGGCGGTGTCTACGGGGGGGAGCCCGAATTTGAGTTCCCACTGGTCCCCGGTTGTTCCTACGCGCTCGAAAGCTGGGTTTCTGAAAGCGTCGGGAATGTATATGGCCTGCAGGTCGGCTTTGTCTCTCGCGGAGGGAGTGGAAGTTTGACATTCCAGGGCTTCGGGGTCCTGGGTGCGGACCCGCCTATCCCAATCACGCCAATCTAGTTCCTGCAACCCGTAAGACATGACCGACTTCGTCGCGTCACCCAGCGTGATACGCCGGCAACCCCAACCGTAATCACCCAAGCCCAGAAAGTGCCCCACTTCATGGACAATGTACCTCTCCAACTCCGCCCGGGGGACGTTCTTAGTGATATGAATCACCGAACCTCTAAGCAAATCAGGCTTGTAGTCCGCCTCCGCTTCCCCGACAAAAGCGCACCCGCCAACGTCTTCCTCAGAACATCCGGGAGTGCTAGCAGTAAACCCGCAAGAAACCGACGCCGCGGCGTTTCTATCCGAAGAAGCGCAACTCGAATTATCGCAATCCGTCTTCACTAGCCGATTCGGCGGGCAGCACCCGCTAGCCACATCTTCCAGCGACACAGGCACATTGCAAACTGCCCTGTAATCCATAAGCACAACATCAAAGAGAGTGGAAGAAGACTTCTCCCTATCCTTATTGACGTCGTTATCATCCTTGGTGACACTCTTCTCCCCACAAACCTTAGTAGACGAGGCATCCAGTACCTCTACCCTAAGCGCGCCGGCTAGGACCGCGTTCCATTTCCTCTCCGCCGCCCGCAACCCCTCAGCGAAATCCTTCACATTAGTACAGATACTAACCGTCTCCCCCCTCCGCAACTTCTCATGCAACCAAGCCCCAGCATCCTGCGGCAAAGCATAAGGACGCCACTTCACCATATCAACCAAAGGCTCCACCTCTGGAATGAAAAGAGCGGGCGCCCCCGAAAGACTCACAACCTGAGACGACCCCCGAGCGCTACGAGCCCACACCTCAACATCCCTCGACTTCGCAGCCTGGACAGGCCCCACCCCCGTGCCGTCAATACCCCCAGTAGGAGAACCCGGAATCCTATCCTTCGCCGCGGCCTCGATCTCATACATAAAATACTCATCCGCGCTGCCGTCACGGTTAGCGTCCAAAAGCACCGACTTTTCCTGCCAACTCGACTCATCATAATACTTCCACCGCACCGTGTAACCCTCCAACGGGTACCCGCCGTCGCAAGCAGGCCTCCGCCAGAACACCCTCACCTCCTCCCCACTCTGCGACATCACCAACAAACGAGCATCCCGAACCGAAGAAGGAGTCCCCCTCGGGGTGTTCTCCGTCTCACGAGTTAATCTCAACACTCCTGCCGCCGTGTACCCCTTCAACTCCACGTCATAGACAGTACACGTCTTCAAACCCGTGATCTCATAAGAATACAAAGAAGCCCTCGACAAATGATCAGGCACCGACACCCGACTCACCTCCGCAGCGGAAGCCGCGAACGACCGCATCCCCGCACCCGAAGAAGGATACGAAGCAACAGAAGCCTCCTTCCAACGCACCCTGTAACGCGCCGGAAGATTCCCCTCCAAACGCCAGACTAACGTCACCGAACCCACCCCAGGATGAGACGCTAAACCCCCAGAAGTCGAACTAGAAGAAACCACCAAAGGAGCAGGCACACTCACACACCCAACCGAAGCATTCACACGAAACTCCCCCGCAGGACACGCAGCCAACGTAGTTGTTGTCGTCGTAGCAGTTGTTGTCGTGGTAGTAGTGGGAATGGTAGTCGTCGTCGTGGTTGTGGTGGTCGTGGTAGTAGTAGTGGTCGTGGTAGTAGTAGTGGTCGTGGTAGTAGTAGTGGTCGTGGTAGTCGTGGTAGTAGTAGTGGTCGTGGTGGGGGTGTAGCAGCGGGAGCCTCTGAGGGTTTTCCCTTGCGGGCAAGAATACGTATAAGTAGGAGCAGCAGTGAGCGTGCGCCTGCACGAACTCCCTGAAAGAGTCCAGCCGCTAGGGCAGGACTTCGCTTTCGCTGGATACGACCAACACCGCCCCGACACCAAAGTGCCTGTGGAGCACGACCGCGAAGACGTAGGCGACACGTAGCGGACGCTCGTCGTCGTCCGACTGCACGTGCTCCCAGAGCGCGTCCAACCAGACGGACACGAATAACTCAACGTCCCGTAACGCGTCAGAGTGGTGCTCACGAAACGATAACACGTGCCCCCAGAACGAGACCAACCAGACGGACACGAATAACTCAACGTGCCGTAGCGCGTCACATTGCTCCTCACATACCGGTAACACGTGCTTCCAGAACGAGTCCAGCCGGACGGGCAGGAATAGTTTAGTGTGCCGTAGCGGACTGTTCTTGACGTTACGTAACGGGAACAAGTGCCCCCAGAGCGCGACCATCCGGACGGGCACGAATAGTATAGCGTGCCGTAGCGGTTTACGTACCGGTAACAAGTGCTCCCGGAGATAGTCCAACCGGACGAACAATAATAATAGCCGCCAATACCAGGAAGATAACGGTAACTCGCCGAAGAAGACTGCCTCACCGAATACCTACAAGAAGCCGGCGTCCCCCTCGGGCTGCAATAACGAGACGCCGACTGCGACTGACGGAACGTGCTCGACACCACATAACGACAAGACGACGGAGCACCCCTCGGACTACAGGAAGCCGACGCTCCCTGCGACTGGCGGGACGACACTTGAGCGGTGTAACGACAAGACGTAGGCGTCCCACTAGGGCTGCAGGAAGCAGACGCTCCTTGAGACTGGCGAGTCAGCACCTGATTGGTGTAACGACAAGACGTAGGCGACCCTCTCGGGCTGCAGGAAGCCGACGCCGCTTTAGATTCTGTGCTGGTTGAAGTTATCTTACACGTCCGAGCGAAACCGGCACCGACCGTCCTCCACGCCAGCACCCCTTGGGAGCAGGAATACGACGTAGACGCCGCCCCTAAGTCTCTCTTGCATCCCCAAGCTGCTCCGATCCCTAAACTGAACTGGGAAGAACCAGACGGGCAACTCAAAGACGCCGAACGAGACTCCACCTTCTCGCACGCCAAATTATCAGATGTAAATGAATAGCCAGACGGACACGAAGCACTAGACGACGCAGGAGAACCCCCAGAAGACGACGACCCCCACAAACCGCCGCCCCCGAAAGGCGAGCCCAGAAAACCGGGGCTCTTCCCGTTCAAAGCAGCCGCCGAATCAACAGGACCGCTCAAACCGTCCACCACCGCCAACGCAACAGACAACAACACGACCACCAAAACAGAAAGGAAAAACCTCACCCGGACAAAGCCACCGCCACTGGAAAAACTAGCGCGAGCGCCCGCACCGGGAACGCCGCCGGCGCCCTCACGTCCCTTTAAACGACCAGAAGCCTCAGAAAGGGAGCCTTCCTGTGGCACGTCCACGTCGCACACATTATCCCACGGGCCAGGCTCAACCCAACTCGGGTGATCGCACCAACCGCGCTCAGGCTCAAGTTCCTCGAGCTTTGATTCAAATTTTTTTATGGGAAAATTCATTGAGAAATTCATTTTCTCCGGATTCCAGTTTGGGAATTCTGCTTTTACCCGAGTTGATAGCTAGCGCCTCTACGCATATTTATAAAAATGTCAAGTGGAAAACATTAATCCCCTACCGGCTATGGGAGCTCATTCATTCTCAAGCCCTGAAGGTCGCACCTGGAAACTAGCCTCGGCGACGCTTCACTAAGCGTCTGATGAGCAATCCCACTGCTGCTACAGCAGCGACCGCGGCACCGGCCTTCTTCAGCCGGGAGGAACCGACGGCATCGAGAAGATCCACCGCCTCAGGCTCGGCAGAAGCACCCCCCGAAGCGCCAGAAGCCTCTTGCGCAGCGGACTTACTTGAGGCACTAGAACTACTGCCGGCGTCGCCGTCGGAAGCTTCCTCGGTATCGGCTTCCTCGGCTTCGTCGGCTAGCAGAACACCTTCAAGGTTCTGGGCAAAGCGCTCCATCAACTTAGCGCTCACGTCGCCCATGACCCCCCTACCGAACTGAGCGACCTTGCCGCTGATCTTGAGATCGGTGACCACTGAAACCTTCGTCCGATCATCGGAAACGGCGGTGAGGACGGCAGTCACGTCCGCAGCAGCGTTGCCCGCTCCGCGGGTGTCGCGCCCCTCAGCGCGGATGACCACCTGCAAGTTGTCCTTGTTCCTCTCCAGGATGGTGGCCTTGCCCTTGTAATCGGCGGTGATCGGGCCCACCTTTACCTTCACAACCCCTTCGTATTGCTCCCCGTCGGAACCCTCCACGGGGCCGTCTAGACGAGCGCCTGGCAGGCAAGGAGCCACCTTCTCTACGTCGGCCATGACCTCCCAGACTCGGGCGACTCCTACCGCCACTTCAAAATCGTTCTCAAACTGCATTTTTACCTCCGATTTGGTTCTACTTCTTCCATGTTCGGAAAATCCGAAACATGCCGACTGAGACCAGGAAGCCTCAGGCGCTCAACACTACCCTACGCCTCAGTTCAAGCGCAGCGGCGCGGAAGAAGAAGCGGAGACACGCCAGAGGGGCAGCCGACCCCCCCCCTCCCCCCCCCAAAAAAATCAAGCGTTGCGGAGGAGATCCTCAAGCGTGTCTATGTCGGTCGGATCTCCAGGGCAGGCTACCTCCCTCACCAATTCTGGGCGTCGGCGCATCAGCGCTCGGGCGCCTTCGTCTCCGCCCAACGGCAGCAGCGGCCACACCGAGGATTCCAGCTTCACCGGCGGCCGGCGACGGCCATCAAAACTGGCAGTGACGATTGCCCCCGGGGCGAACGCCGTCAGCCGCCAAGCCTCGGCGCCGACGAGCGGCTGATCGGCGACGCCCGCAACCACGGAGGTGTGCTCGTCCAACTCGGCGGCCCGAACGCCCGCCTGCAGCGAACCGGCCTGTCCTTCCGCCCAATCCAAGTTCAAGACCACGGTCACCTCCTCGGTGAAGTCGTCCAGCAGGTCGCTGAGGTCATCAGCGCCGAACACCACGTAGACGGCATCCAGAGAAGCTCCCAGAGCCGCCTCCAGAGACCAGACCAGCAGAGGGCGGCCTCGGAACTCTGCCCGCAGTTTGTGGCCTCCTCCGGAAAAACGCTCTCCTGCGCCCCCCGCCAAGAGGACGGCTGCGGTGCTTGCGATTCTGCGAGCCTTCCCATCCGGAGAATTCTCCTCTGATTTTCGTGCACGCTCCCGACGCTCGGTGAGCGCCTCAAAAACGTCCTGCGGACGGCTGCCGTCCGGCGGCCACTCAGCGATGGATCGGCCCTTCGGCGTCGCGGAGGGATGGCGCATCCCGTCCGGCGCGCACGGCGATTATCTCAGCCACGATGGAAATCGCCGTCTCGGCAGGCGTCCGCCCGCCGATGTCTAGACCGATCGGAGCCATCACCTTGTCCAGAGCGTCTTGGTCTACACCCGCCTCTCGCAGCCGCTGCACCCTTTTGGCGTGCGTGCGTCGGCTTCCCATCACCCCGATGTAGCCCACCTCGGTGTCAAGCGCCCGCAGAACGGCGGGAACGTCGAACTTCGTGTCGTGAGTGAGGATGCACACGGCGTCGGAGGGGCGCAGCCGATCACCGAAGGCGTCAAAGGTGCCGTCGGGCCACTCAACGCGGACTTCGTCGGCCATCGGAAAGCGTTTAGAGGTGGCGAAGATCCGCCGGGCGTCACAGACAATCACTTTGTAGCCCACCACCTTCGCCACATTGGCCAGTGCGGCCGTGAAATCCACGGCGCCGAAGATGAGCATGCGCGGCTGGGGGGCGAAGGACTCCACAAAAAGACTCACTTCGCTGCGGCGCTGCTCCCCCCCGACGCCGTAGTGGCGAATGCAGGTACGCCCCGATTCGAGTTCGGCAAGACCATCTCGGGCTGCAACCTCGTCTAGGCGGGGGTTGCCGAGACTGCCGAGGGGAGGGAGACCGGGCCGCAGCAGCAACCTCGATCCCTGATTAGGGCCTTCAATGATCGTCGCCAGCGCCGCGGGTTCGTCAGCGCGCAGAGCTTCGGCCAACTCCTCGTATATAGGGACATCCTCAGGCGCCCCGGCAGCGTCGGGGGCGCTGAGGGGCTTCCCCTGCCAGTCCAGGGACTCGATGAAAAGGTGGATCGTGCCCCCGCAGGTCAACCCCACGGCAAAGGCTTCGTCGTCGCTGTAGCCGAAACTGACGGTGCGCCGGCGGCCGGTGCCCAGGATGTCGAGCGCCTCTGTGACCACTGCACCCTCCACGCAGCCCCCGGAAACCGAGCCTGAGACCTCCCCTTTTTCGTTAACGGCCATGGCCGCTCCGGGGTCGCGCGGTCCCGACCCTTCGAGATCTGTCACCCTGGCCAAGGCCACCTTCAGTCCTTCCGAACTCCAGCGGTCTATGTCGTCAAGCAGTTCTTTCATTTCCCTCCGATCCTTCAAGCTCCGATGCCTTCGGCCAGATCCTCCAAGGACGCCAAGGAGTGGCCTTCCACCAGTTCGTCTACATACGGAAGCGCCGCTGCCATTCCCTGAGCGAGGGGAGCGTACCCGGGCGTGGCTTTGAGCGGATTGACCCAGACGATGCGGTGGGCTACACGCGACAATCTCGCCATGCTCTCTGCCATCATCTCGGGCGGCCCCCTGTCCCAGCCGTCCGAGAGTATCACCACCACGGCCCCTCGCGCCATGCCTCGCACTCCCCAGAGTTCGCAGAACTCCCCCAGCGCTTCCCCTAGACGGGTACCGCCCGACCAGTCGGCCACCGCTGTCGCCGCCCTGTCGAAGGCCTCGTCGGGGTCGCGTGTGGAGAGTTCTCTCGTGAGGCGGGTCAGACGGGTGCCCAGCGTGAACGCCTCCACGCGACGGCGCGCCGCCACGGCGGCGTGAGCGAAGCGCAGAAGAGCCCGAGCGTAGGATTCCATCGAGCCGCTCACGTCCACGAGCAGAACCAGGCGGCGCGGGTGCTCTGACGGCTGACGGTAAGAGCGGCGCACCGGCTCGCCCTCGGTCTGCAGAGCCTGACGGACGGTGCGGCGCAAATCGGGGCGTCCGCGGCGGCAGCGCGCCGGACTCAGCCGGCGCGAACGGCGGGGATCTACGCCTAGGCGCAGCCGAGACATCAGTGCATACAGCTCCTTTAGTTCCTCGGGGGTGCAGTCGGCGAAGTCCTTTTCCCGCAGCGTCTCCAGGGCGCTGTAGCGGACGGCCAAGACATCGTCGGATTCTTCAGTCTTCCCCTCCTCGCCGCCGCCTTCGCTCTCGTCGTCAAAGGCCAGAGAGACGGCCTGTTCTTCCTGGGGGACGGGGGCCGGGGCAACTCCGCCCCCCCAGAAGCGATTGAACACTTCGTCGTAGGCGGCAACGTCCTCGGGGCGGCTCAACAAGGCGGCGCGTCCTGCCCAGTAGACCTTGGAGCGGGATCCCAACCCCAAGCAACCCAGGGCGGACACGAACACAACCACGTTCCCTACGGCCAAATCAATGCCCTCGCTCCGCAGTGCTTCTCCGAAACCGACGGCCAGGTTCAGCACGCCCACCTGGGAGCGTGGACTGTCGCCAGAGTTCTTCGCAATGAGGACGTCAGAGCCACCGTCCGCAGAGCCGCCGCCGAAGGACGAAGATGCCTCCGACACTGCCGACACGCTCCCCCTTAGCAGCCGCTGCCGACGGCCTCTGCGACAATCTCCTCCAGTCCGTGTTCGACCACCCGAGCCTGATCCTCTCGATACTTGAGCACCGCACCTAGGGTGAGCGAGGCGGACATGGAGTCGAGTTCTTTCACCCCAACCCGCACCAGCGCCAGCGACCAGTCGATGCTTTCGGCCACACCCGGGGGCTTGTAGAGGCCGATTTCCCGAAAGCGTGCGACGGCGGCCGCCACCTGGCTAGCGAGACGCTCGCCCACTCCGGGGGTTCGCAGAGAGATAATGGCAACCTCCCGCTCAAAGTCGGGGTGCTCCACCCAGTGGTAGAGGCAGCGACGCTTGAGAGCGTCGTGCACGTCGCGGGTGCGATTGGACGTAAGCACAACTATCGGCGGTGAGGCGGCGGTGAAACTCCCTAGTTCAGGAATAGTGATCGACCAGTCGGACAGAACCTCCAGCAGAAACGCCTCGAACTCGTCGTCGGCGCGGTCGACCTCGTCGATCAGTAGAACCGGCGGCGCCTGGGAGGATGCGCTGATGGCCTCCAGCAAGGGGCGCTTCACCAAGAAACGCTCGGAGTAAAGGGAGTCCTCGAGTTCGTCGGCGTCGGCGGCAGACGCCTGACCGGTCGCCTCGGCTGTACGCAGATGCATGAGTTGGCGAGAATAATCCCACTCGTAGACGGCCTGGCTGACGTCAATACCCTCATAGCACTGCAGGCGGATGAGCCTGCGCCCCAGCCAGGAGGAGAGCGACTTGGCCACCTCGGTCTTCCCGACACCGGCCTCGCCCTCCAGAAACAGGGGGCGCTCCAGGCTGAGCGACAGAAAGACGGCCGTTGCCAAGCCCTCCGAAGCCAGGTAATTCTGTTCAGAAAGACCGGAGAGAACTTCCTCGGGGGTGGTCGGCATGCCCGCTGAGGGGTAAGTCACCTACTCGGCCATCCGGAGGCTGGCTGACTATCCTCCGCCCTGCCCCAACGCTCTAGAGACCGGCTGCTTGCAGCGCTCGACGCGTCAGGACGCGGGCTAGGTGCCGGCGGTAGTCCACCCCGGCGTTGAGGTCTTCGGTGGGTTCACACCCCTCGGCGGCGTGCTCGGCGGCGGCAGCAGCGTCGGCGCCTTCCGCCAGGGCAGTTTCCACGGCGCGTGCGCGCACCGGGGTGGGGTGCATGTTCACCAGTCCCACTCCCGTGCTGCCGTCGGCCCGCACTGCGGCGGAGACGCCCACGATCGCCCAGTCCTGCGCCCGTCGGTTGAACTTTTCGAAACCCCAGGAAGACTCGCTGACCGGTATTCGCACCTCGGTAAGCACCTCGTCGGGCGACAGGTCGGTCTCCAAAAAGCCCGTGAAGAAGTCGTCCACGGGTATTTCACGTCTGCCGTTCACTCCGACGGCGACCAGTACTGCGCCCAGGGCGATGAGAGCCGACGGGATGTCGGAGGCCGGATCGCCGTGGGCAACCGAGCCGCCGATGGTGCCGCGGTGGCGCACCTGCGGGTCGCCGACGTGCGCGGTGACCTCGCCCAGCAGGGCGGCCTTGGACGCCACTACGTCGCTGATTTCCACATCGCGATGACGGGTCAGGGCTCCGATGGCGACGTGGCTGCCCTCGTCGCGTATGTACTTAAGGTCGTCAAGACGCCCGATGTCCACCAGCACTGCGGGGCGGGCCAGACGGAACCGCATGAGGGGAAGCAGGGAGTGCCCGCCTGCCAGAAGTTTGGCCTCGTCGCCGTGCTGAGAAAGAACGTCGACCGCTTCAGAGAGGTCAGAGGCTCTGACGTAATCAAAGGCTGCGGGGATCATAGAGCGCTCCCGTTAGAAGAGTCGGCTCCGTCGGCGCAGTGGAGCACCGCCTTGACGATGTTGTGATAGCCGGTGCAGCGGCAGAGGTTGCCTTCTAGTCCGAGGCGCACTTCGCGCTCGGTGGGATGCGGGTTCTCTTTGAGTAGCGACACCGCTGCCATCACCATGCCCGGCGTGCAGTATCCGCACTGAAGGGCGTGGCACTGCCTGAACGACTCCTGCATGGGGTGGAGGGTTTCACCGTCGGCCAGACCTTCTATGGTGAGGACGTCCTCCCCGTCGGCCTGGACGGCCAGAAGCGTGCAGGACTTCACCGACTCCCCGTTGAGGTGGACGGTGCAAGCTCCGCAGGAAGACGTGTCGCACCCGATGTTCGTGCCAGTAAGCCCTGCCTGCTCGCGTATGTAGTTGACGAGCAGAGTACGCGGCTCAACTTCGTGGCTGTACTCCGTCCCGTTAATCGTGACTCTGATGTTCACCCTATAAACACCGCCTTTTCTAACCAGTGTTTCCGATCTGTTCGTGGTTCCATTTGTCCCGCGACTGCTCTACCAACCCTAGTCCGAATTTCCCCTGGCTTCAGCGAGAGCACTCCATATTCTCTCCGGCGTGCAGGGAATGTCTACGTGCTCCACCCCTAGGTGGGCGAGGGCGTCGACCACGGCGTTCTGGACGGCGGGCGTGGAGCCGATGGCGCCGGACTCTCCTATTCCCTTGACACCCAGCGGATTCTGCGGAGTGGGTGTCTCGGTAACCGCCAACTCAAAGGAGGGCAACTCAGCCGCTGAAATTATGCCGTAGTCGGCGAAGTTGGATGTGAGGGGGTTGCCCCAGCGGTCGTAGCGCATCTCTTCTAGGAGCGCCTGAGCAACGCCCTGGGCGATCCCCCCGTGGCGCTGTCCCTCCACGATCGTGGGGTTGATGAGCGGGCCGGAGTCGTCGCAGGTGATCATGCGGTCAAGGGTCACCTCGCCCGTCTCAGAGTCCACTTCCACCACGGCGACGTGGGCGCCGAAGGGGTAGCTTGCGCCGCCGAAGAAATTGGTGTCAGCGCTCAAGGTTTCCGTGGAAGAGCCGGACACGTCCACCCAGTTGACGGCTACTGCAGGCGTACCGCTGACGTGGAACTTCCCCGTCTCGGAATCGAATACAACGTCGGAAGGCGCCGCTTCAAGGAGTTCCGCAGCGGACTCCTTGGCCAACTCGACTACCTGACCGGAAGCTTCCGCAACGGCGGAGCCGCCCAGCTGCAGGGAGCGCGAACCGAAAGTTCCCACGCCTCTAGCTACCAGGTCGGTGTCTCCCTGGATGACCTCCACCCGATCCAAGGGAATGCCGAGGCGATCCGACGCAATCATTGCGAAGGTAGTGGCGTGGCCGTGCCCGTGGCTGAACGCGCCGGAATAGACGCGGGCTCCGCCGTCGGAGAGGATCTCCACCTTGGCGTACTCCTTGCCTCCCGGGGACGGCCCTGCGGTGATCTCCACGTAACAAGAGACACCGATGCCCATCAGTTTGGGGTCTCCCTCAGCGCGGCGGCGCGCCTGCGCGGCACGGAGTTCCTCGTAGCTGCAGGCTTTGAGTACCTCCTGAAGCGCCTCGGGGTATTCGCCGGAGTCGTATTCGGTGCCTACCGCCGTCTTGAACGGGAAACGCTCTGCGGGTATCAGGTTGCGGTGGCGCACCTCCGCAGGGTCTATCCCGCAGCGGGCGGCGTAAATGTCCATCGCCCGTTCTATGGCAGCGGTGGCTTCGGGACGTCCCGCTCCGCGGTAGGCCAGAGTCGTAGGCGTGGACGTCACGACGCTTCTACACGAAGTCTCAATCTTCTCTATGTCGTAGGTGCCTGCGGCCATGAGGTGCGTGAAGTGCGGGAGAAAGGCGCCGATGCCCGGGTAGACGCCCGAGTCGGCGATCACCTCCAGCCGATAGCGGCGCACCCTGCCGTTGAGGTCTCCTCCCAGGGTTACGCGTTGAACCTGGGAGCGCCCGTGGCCGAAGGCGATGAGGTTCTCGGTGCGGGTCTCCGTCCAGCGCATGGGGCGGCCGAAGCGGCGGGAGAGTTCGGGCAGCAGTATCTCCTCGGGAGAGTGGTAGATCTTCTGTCCGAATCCGCCTCCCACGTCCGGAGCGATGATGCGGCACTGGCTCCGCTCCAGCCCGTAGACCTTCATGAAAACCTCCAGCACCAAGTGCGGAGCCTGGGTGCTCATCCAGACAGTGAGATGGTCTCGCTCCCAGACGCAGGCGATCGAGCGTCCCTCCAGGGGCGCCGCAGCAACCTTCTGGTTCTCGAGTCTCTGGCTGACGACGACAGGGCAGTCGTCAAAGAAGTCTCCGTCGCCGAATCCGGTGGCCAGGCCGGAGACGTCCAGATCGATCGCCAGATTCGAACTGACCTCCTCAAAGACGACCGGATCGCCCCCTGCGGAGACCTCCAGATCTACCACCAGACGAGGTTCCGCATCCGAGTAAGAGACTTCTACCTCCTCGGCGGCGTCCACGGCTGCAGACGGTGTCTCGGCCACCACAGCGGCGACCGGTTCCCCCACGAAGCGGGCGGCTTCGCCCACCAGCCAGGGGCGTTTCATCATCGCCTCGGGGAACATCTCAAGGTGGGGCGGCAGTAAGGGGAGGGCGGCTAGATCTGCGTTAGTCACCACACCGAGCACGCCCGGATGCTTGCGGGCATTGGACGCGTCCACGCCACTGATCGCTCCGACAGAGGCGGCCCTGGCGTACGACACGTAGGCCGCTTCCTCTAGACGCCGCTCGCTCAGGTCGGCGGTGTACGTACCTCCCTCGGTCAGAAACTTAGGGTCCTCCTTGCGCAGCACACGAGTACCCACGATGCTCACAACCAACTACCTCCTGTGGCTATGTGAATTTTGAATTGCGCAGGAACCGATTGAGTTTCTCAGCCGGGCGTGTTTCCTGCCTCAGAAGATAATGTAGACGACTCCGGCGCGGGAAGGATGGCGTATGCCTCTTCGCCTGGGCGGACCAAGCCGAATTGGAGCCTTGCCCTGCGCTCTATCTCCTCGTCGGTCCCTAGGAGGTGGATTTCATTCCTGAGCTCTTCGTTCTTGACTTTGAGTTGTGCCAGTTTCTCGGTGAGTTCGGCGATCTCCATACGCTGGCCCAGATAGTTGCGGGCGGGCAGCACACCCCAGGCCAAGATGACGAGGCATATCACCGCTGCTAATGAGATTTTTACCGCCACGGACAAACGGGACTTCCGGACTTTTCGGGTGTTCTGGGCATTCATGGCCTTGCACTCTCCGAACGGGATTCGGGTCGGTCGTCGGAAGCCCCCGCCGGGGCCTCAAGAGGAGCTAGGTACGCCCGGCCTGCAAAAGCGGCGGTTTCTCCGAGTTCTTCCTCAATCCGTAGAAGTTGGTTGTACTTGGCGGTGCGGTCGCTGCGCGCAGGTGCGCCGGTCTTTATCTGCCCGCAGCCCGCGGCCACGACCAAGTCTGCGATGAACGAGTCCTCGGTTTCACCGGAACGGTGCGACACGACAGAACTGAAACCGGCTGCCGATGCCAAGTGAACGGCCTCCAGGGTCTCGGTGAGGGTCCCTATTTGATTAACTTTTAAGAGGATGGAATTGGCCGCCCCTTCAGCGATTCCCCGCTTCAGACGACCAGGGTTGGTGACGAAGAGGTCGTCCCCTACCAACTGGATGCGCCCGCCGAGCGAAGACGTGAGGTTCTTCCACCCCTCCCAGTCCTCTTCGTCCATGCCGTCTTCAATGGAAACTATGGGATAGCTCTTCGCCAACTCCGCTAGATAGCCGACCATCTGATCGGAGTCCAGGCTGAGTTGAGAACCTGCCAACTCGTAGGAGCCGTCGCGGTGGAACTCGCTGGCCGCCGCGTCCAGCGCCAGAGCGAAATCTTCTCCTGCTTTGAAACCCGCCCGCACGATGCCTTCACACAAAAAACTCAGAGCCTCCTCAGCAGTGGCGAGATCGGGGGCAAAACCCCCTTCGTCACCCACCGCGGTGCTGTGCCCGGCGGCGGCCAACTCAGCACGCAGGGCTTGATACACCTCCACGCTCCATCGCAGCGCCTCGGCAAAGGTCGAAGCCCCCACGGGCAGGATCATGAACTCCTGAAAATCCAGACGGTTGTTGGCATGGGCGCCGCCATTGAGAACGTTCAACATGGGCATGGGGAGCAGATCGGCAGACGCTCCGCCTAATGAGCGATAGAGGGGTTCCCCGCGGCAGGCCGCAAACGCACGAGCCGCCGCCAGAGAAGTGCCGAGCAGAGCGTTGGCTCCTAGACGGGACTTTCCCGGGGTGCAGTCGAGATCGATCAGAGTTCTGTCCAGCGCCTGCTGGTCGGAAGCGTCGCAGCCGCGCAGAGCTTCGTTAATTTCCCTGGACACGGCGGCGGCCGCCTCTCGTACTCCCCTTCCCCCGTACCTGCTTCCGCCGTCGCGTCGCTCCACCGCTTCGAAACGTCCAGTGGAGGCGCCGGAAGGAACCGACGCCCGGCCCCGAGAGCCGTCCGTAAGATGCACGTCCACCTCCACGGTGGGGTGGCCGCGGGAGTCCAGAACCTCCCGACCGACGATTTCCTTTATCTTGCCCATCTGACGTATGAGGTGTGCTTGGGAGCCTTTGCTTGGGAGCCTGTGAAAACACTGTGGAAAAGTGCCTTAAGAAAAAATACCCCAGGGGAAGGGTCTGGTAAAGGGCGAATCCGAATTCCTTCCCGCCTCAGGACGTCGGGGCGCTCCCTTCGGTGGCAGTGAACTCAGCTTTGGCCTTCTTGGCTGCTAGGCGCAGCGCAGACTCCGGGTCTAGCGACCGACGACGCGCCAGATTGACCGCCTCATAGAGCAACCCGCCTAGCCATTCTTCCCCCCAACGCTCGGAATCCCCCTCAAGGAACTCCCGGAGTTTCCCCGCGGCGGAAAGCCCCCCGCCTTTTATCGCTTCGGCGTCGGAGCCGACGCCGAACTGATCTGCCCGCTTTTGCACCTTCAGCGCTAGCAGCAAAGCCGGAAGGGAGTCGGAAATGCCTTCCATGGCCGAATTCCGACCTTTTTCGTCCCTTTTGATGCGCTCCCAGTTGGCTCTGACCTCCTCGGAGGTGTCTGCGACCACGTCTCCGAAGACGTGAGGATGACGGTTGCGGAGTTTGGTCTCCACGCGACTCACTACGTCGCTGATGGTGAACTGACCCGCCTCAGTAGCCATCTGGGCGTGGAAGAAGACGTGAAAGAGCAAGTCGCCAAGTTCCTCCTCAAGGTCTTCGTAGCCGCAGCCAGCGTCTTGGCCTTCATTAGACGCCGACGGGGCGCAAGGAAACGTTCCGGCGGCGTGGGGCAGTCCGTCTATGGCCTCTAGGACTTCGTAGGTCTCTTCGATCAGGTGGCGGCGCAGGCTCTTGTGCGTCTGCTCACGGTCCCAGGGACAACGCTCGCGCAGCGTACGCACGAACTCGGAAAAGCGGACGAAGTCAGCGGCGATGGGCTCGGCGAGCCGCGGAACGAACACCGAGGTGAGGTGATCAGCCGCCTCCCAGCGAACAAGATCCGATCCGCTGACCCTCTCTACCTTCTCGCTCTCCAGCCCTAGATGATGCAAGATCCAGACCTCCGCCTCTGGAGAGGGAAGAGCAGTTGCGATGTCGGAGAGCCAAACGGGCGAGTCGCACTGGGCAGCCAAAAAGGGGCCGCGTTCGCCCGCTGCCTCAGACGCGAACCGCCGACCGTCCACCAACCTCACGCCCGTCTCCAAGGGATCAAGGCCCAGGCGCGACCACGCCAGTTCCACAAAGGACATCGCCGGATGCACCCTCGTCTCCACGCGAGGATCGTCCTCCAAGAGTTGAACTGAACGCTCGGCGACGCACGGAGAACCCGGAACCGCATAGAGGACCCTGCCCCAGCGTTCGGCGGCCGCCACCAGCCGCTCAACTATGCCGTTGTAAACGTCCTCTAGACGCTCGGAATTCTCGTAGAGGTCGTCGCAACTCTCTACGCCCGCCAAGTTCGCTGCGGCCGGATGGCGCAGGGTGCGGACGTAGCGTAGAGGAACTTCCTCAAGCAACTCCCCGACCTGAGGTGTGATCCACTCCGGCCCGGCCGGGCCTAAACCCACCACCTCCACCAGCGGCAGGGAGGAGTTGGCGGATGGAGCACCGGACGCCTCGACAGCAGACGCTTTCACGCCGCGGCGCCCGCCTGAGAATCCTCTACGATCAACTCTTCGAAAACGCTCTTGATCAGCCTCGGCAAGTCCTCCGACGCCGGAACGGGAATTCGTAATTCCTGAGAATGAGCCTGATAACTAGCCGAGGGATAGAGGCGCTCCATCCTCACCGAGCGGCTGATGCCGAGTTGGACAGGCTCTAGGCGCACCTCCCAAGTCTGCCGGTCGAGCCTGCGGGTGCTCACGCTCCGGACGCTCGACGCCAAGCACAACGCCCTGATCCGCGACACCTCTAGCAACGCTGCGGCGGTGGACGGCAGGGGGCCGAAGCGATCCTGCCACTCGTCGGCGATGTCTGCGATGTCTGCGGCGGCGGCCGCCTCAGCCAAGCGCCGATAGGCGGCGAAGCGCATGGCTTCGGTAGGCATGTAGTCATCAGGCAGGTGAACGTCCACCGGCAGGTCGATGCTCACCTCGGGCGCAGGAGGAGGCTTCTCCGCGCCGGATATTTCCTCAATGGCCTCGCTCACTAACTCGCAATAGAGGTCGTAACCGACGGCGGCGATGTGTCCGGACTGCCCCTTTCCGAGCAGGTTGCCCGCCCCTCTGATTTCAAGATCGCGCATGGCGATTTTGATCCCAGAGCCCAACTCGGTGGACTCGGCCACCACCTTGAGGCGCTCGTACGCATCGTCGGTAAGCACGACGTCAGGCGGAGTAAAGAAATACGCATACGCACGCATGCCTGCCCTGCCCACCCGACCCCTGAGTTGATGCAGCTGAGCCAGCCCCATCCGGTCGGCGCGGTCCACGATGAGGGTGTTGACCGTGGGCATGTCAATTCCTGATTCGATGATGGTGGTGCAGACCAGCATGTCGTAGCGCCCCTCCCAGAAGTCCACTACGACACGTTCTAGGACGCTCTCTTCCATCTGCCCGTGCGCCACGGCCAAGCGGCATTCCGGCACTAGGCGGTGCAGGCTCTCGGCGGTCTGCTCGATGTCTTCCACCCTGTTGTGAACGAAGAAGACCTGCCCGTCTCGCAGCATCTCGCGGCGAATCGCCTCCGAGACGGCGCGTTCGTCATAGCCGCCCACGTAGGTGAGAATGGGGCGGCGACCGGCCGGCGGCGTCTGCAGCACGCTCATGTCGCGCACGCCTGTCAGGCTCATCTCCAGGGTGCGGGGAATGGGGGTGGCTGTGAGCGTGAGCACATCCACGTCTGAGCGCAGCGTCTTGATGGCTTCCTTGTGCGTAACTCCGAAACGCTGCTCTTCGTCCACGACCAGCAGCCCCAGGTTGGCGAACCGGACGTCGGAGGAAAGCAGCCTGTGAGTGCCGATCACCAGATCCACCGACCCGCTCTTGAGACCCGCTACCACCTCACGGGCGGCGGCGGGCGTTAGGAAGCGGCTGAGGATCTCCACCCGCACCGGCAGCGAAGCGAAACGCTCCGAAAACGTCCCGCCGTGCTGTTGAGCCAGGAGGGTGGTAGGCACCAGCACAGCCGCCTGCTTGCCGTCGGAGATGGCCTTGAACGCCGCCCTCACTGCAATCTCCGTCTTCCCGAAGCCCACGTCGCCGCAGATAAGACGGTCCATGGGGCGAGTGCTTTCCATATCACTCTTGACCTGCTCCACCGCGGCGAGTTGATCGGGTGTCTCTGCGTAAACGAAGGCTTCCTCTAACTCGGCCTGCCACGGCCCGTCGGGGGGAAAGGCATGCCCGGTGATGGTCTGCCGGCGGCGGTAGAGATCTACAAGTTCGGCAACCACCTCCGAGGCGGCTTCCTTGGCACGGCTCTTCGTACGCTGCCAGTCCGCTCCCCCCATGCGGCTCAACCTAGGACTCTCCCCGCCGGTGTACTGACGAACGGCGTCGAGTTGGGCGGCGGGTACGTAGAGGCGTCCGTCGTCTCGATACTCCAGCAACAGGTACTCCCGCTCCACCCCGTCCATGCTTCTGGTGACCATCCCGCCGTAACGGGCCACGCCGTGCTGGCGGTGCACCACGTATCCCCCAGGTTGCAGACTCTCCAGAGAAACGATTCCCCCACCCCCGCCGCCGCGGGAGCCTCCCAGGCGGCGGGAACGACGCCTACCCACCAGGTCGGCTTCCGTCAACACCCCAACCTTGGCCTCGCTCAGCAAACAGCCGCTCCGCAGAGCGCCGACGAATACAGCGCAGCCGGACGCCGCCTCCAGCTTGAAGCGCTCGAGAGTTTCCACCCCGTGCTCACGCAGTCTTTCCCCGAGCCGACGAGCGGAGGAGACACCGTCGGCTGCTACTGCGATCCGGTAGCCCTCCCCAAGAAGGGAGGCGACCTGCGGCAGCGGGCCGCTGTCCGCCGAGGGGGCGTCCCACCCCCGGGCTTGCACCAGAGGCTGATCCGGGCTTCGGGGCACTGAGTCGATGCTCCAGATTGGTGCCTCGCAGTCTGCCAGCAGGACTTCGGGGGGAACGTGGAAACTCGGCAGAGCCTCGGAGGATCTCACTTTCCAACTCTTGGCTAGGTGACCCGCCAACTCGGCCTCTTCGGCCAGGATTTCCTGGGCGCGCGCCCCCAGCGCCGCCGGATCGACCTGAAGGACGAGCCCTTCTTCGGGAATCAGGTGGGCAAAAGACCGGTACTCATCGGTCAGCCAAGGCAGCCATGCCTCCATGCCCTCAAAGAACTCGCCCGCCGCCAGCCGTTCCCAGTGCTCCTTCCCCCAGGGCGCCTCGGCTATGAGGCGTTCAGCTCTAACGCGCACCGGATCGGTAGGTATTAGTTCACGGCACCCGTAGATCTCCACTACAGGGAGGTCGGCGCCCGAACGCTGACTGCCAACGGAAAACTCGCACAGGCGGTCAACCTCATCACCCCAGAGGTCGACGCGGACGGGGCTCTGCCCGGTGGAAGGGAAGACGTCCACGATCGACCCCCTCACGGCCACCTCCCCGCGTCTTTCCACCTGAACGCCCCGTTCATAGCCGCGGCCTAGGAGGTCGGCGACCAGTTCGTCGCGGTCGATCTGCTGTCCGGCGCTCACTACGAGCGGCTGAACTTCTCCGGCACCGGGGGTTAGCCGCTGCATGAGAGCGCGGACGGAGCAGGTAACCACCAGCGGCGCGTCCGCCCGGTGGTGCTCCCCGCAGAACAGGTGAATCAGCCGGATGCGGGCTCCCATTACTGCAGCTGTGGGGCTCATCCGCTCGAAGGGCAGAGTCCCCCAGGCGGGCAGGTGCGCCGAGTTTCCCGCTCCCAGCCAGCACTCTATGTCGGACGCCAGCCCTTCTGCGGCGGTCTCGGTGAGGCTGCAGACCACGAGCGGGCGGCGTTCCGACGCCTCGGCGAAGGCGGCGATCACCGCCGGCTGCGCCCTTTCGCTCACGGACATATCGGCGGAGCGTCTGCCCAGAGCCGAACGCAGAGCGGGAATCGCAGCGATGTCCCCCAGCAGATCTCCCAGCGGGTTGAGAGCAGATCTCCCGGCTTCGGTATTCGCCGCCTGCTTCACCGCTAGTTGAAACGGTTCATGGCCGCATCAGGGCCTTCGGAGATGATGCACTCAACTGCGTCGGCCGCCCGCTCCACCCCTCTGGCCAAGGCGTCGAGCTCCGCCTTGGGGGCGCTGCGAAGGACGTAGAGAGCACCTGCCGCGGAATTGGGGGGCTTGCCGATGCCTATCCGCACCCTGGTAAAGTCGGTTGAGCGAAGGTGTTGGCGCAGCGAAGCCAGACCTTTGTGGCCAGCCAGGCCGCCCCCCGTCTTCACCTGGATCTTCCCGGGAGGAAGATCCAGTTCGTCGTGCAGCACCACTAGGTTCTGCAGGCTCTTCAGTTCGTAGCGGCGCAAGAGTTTGACGACGCTTTCTCCGGAGCGGTTCATGTAAGTCTGCGGGCAGGCCAAGACGACCCGCTTCCCGTCAAGACGGACTTCGCAGATAAGTGCGTCTGCCCTGCTGCGCCGGAACTTGACTTCGTTCCGTCTAGACAATAAGAAGACGGCGCTGGCGCCGGCGTTGTGTCTCGTGGCGGCGAACTTGGAGCCGGGGTTTCCTAAACCGACTACGAGCCAGTCCTTGGGCGTCGGGGAATGCTTCGAGCCGCCCTTGCGGGTGGGTCGCCTGCGCAATTCGACCGCTGTAAGGAGCCGCCTGGAGCCTCAGCCGCTTTCCGCTCAGTCGTTTTCCGCGCTGTCTTCGTCGCCTTCGACGTCTTCAGCTTCGCCTTCGCCCTCGCCTTCCTCAGCTTCCTCTTCAACGTCCATGAGAGCGGAACGCGTGATTATCCCGGACACCACCGAAGTTCGAGGTGCGGCCAAGCAGGTCACGCCGTCGGGGAATTCCATGTCGGCGACGGTGATGGAAGAACCGACCGTGAGTTCGGAGATGTCCACTGTCAACTCGTTGGGTATGGAACGGGGTACGGACAGCACACTGACTTCGAACAGGTCCTGGTCGACGATGCCGTTCATCTCTTCCACAGCAGAGGCGCGCCCTGTCAGTCGTACGGGCACATCCACCTGTACCGCAACATCGGGGTCCACCCTCAAAAAGTCCACATGCAGCACGTCTCCCCGAATGGGGTGGCGCTGCATCTCCCTCACAAGCGCTAAGTGATCGCCCCCGCCGTACTGCAGGCGAAGAACCGCGTTGCTGCCCGCCTCGGTGGAGAGGGCGCTGCGAAGGTCGCTGTAGTTAACCGACGCGCTGATGACTTCGGTGAACAGACCGTAGACCGTGGCAGGCACCTTGCCTTCACGGCGCAAACGGCGCGAAGGACGGCTTCCCGTGGCGCGGGGGGTCTCAAGAGCAAGGACGATGTCTGGCATTGTTTCACCTGCGGCGGTAATGAGATGGCTGCCCCTGGAATTGCCGCAAACGACCAGGCAGCGAAATCAGCGAAATCAATAACCAGCCTACACTTCCTGCCGCTTCCTGCTGCTTTGATTGGTCAGCGGCGCGGGGCGCCCGCCCCCCCAGCGCCCCCTCGGTCGCCCCGATCCGAGCAGAGCGAGATTAGGTCTCAGGACTGGTTGTTGCCGCCCATGATCTCGCTTACCGACGCATCCTCAAACACAGCACGAATGGACTCGGCAATGATGCCTGCAACCGACACGACCTCTATCTTGTCGAAGGATTTCTCCGGCGCAAGCGGGAGCGTGTCGGTTACCACGACCTTCTCAATGTGTGAGTTCTTTATGCAGTCAATAGCAGGCCCGGAGAAGACCCCGTGGGTGGTGGCAGCGAAGACCGAACTCGCCCCGCGGCTCAACAACTGCTCTGCCGCAGCGGTGATCGTGCCGCCGGTATCAATCATGTCGTCAACCAGGACGCAGCAGCGGCCTTCCACATCCCCCACCACCTCTAGTGCCTGCACGGAACCGCCGGCTGAACCTGTTCGACGCTTGTAGACGATGGCGAGGTCTGCGCCCAAGGTCATTGCGTACCGCTCGGCCACCCTCACCCGACCCGCGTCGGGAGAGACAATTACCAGGTCTTCGCCGAGACCTCCGATGTAGCTGCAGAGCACGGGCATGGCGGTGAGGTGATCCCAGGGGCCGTCAAAGAACCCTTGTATCTGCCCTGAGTGAAGGTCGAGGCTGACCAGGCGGCTGGCGCCCGCAACTGTTAAGAGGTTGGCCAAGAGTTTGGCCGAAATAGGTTCCCTGCCCTCGGCCTTGCGGTCCTGGCGGGCGTATGGGAAGAACGGACAGACTGCCGTAATGCGCTTCGCCGAGGCGCGTCGAGCGGCGTCCACCATCACCAACTGCTCCAGCACGGCGTCGTTGACGGAACGACCATTGGCGGCTGCGTGGGACTGGAAGATGAAGACGTCCGCTCCTCTGATGGATTCGCCGAACCGAAAACAGATCTCTCCGTTGGAGAACTCCTCTATTTGGGCGTCGCCGAGGGGGCTGCCTAACCTCTCAGCTACGTCAGCTGCCAATTCCCGATTGTGCCGCCCCGAAAAGAGCAGAAGGCGTTTGGTCGTGATCAATTCCACTCGAGAACCTTTCTCCGAGTCATGCCCGAAACCTGCCGGCAGCAGCCCCGCTTAGATGGCATTGGAGCCCCTGCCCTGCGGCGGAAGCCTACATTAGAAACTCAAGACAGACACGGGGTGACCTGGCATACCAGCGTTCATACCGGCGTTGTAAGGTCGGGGAGTGACCTCCGGCGGCGGCTTCGGCCCCTTATCTCCCGTTGCGCTCCCCGAGAGTTCAAGAGCGGACGCTGCGGCGGAGGCGACTGAAACCGGATTGAAGGAGGGGCTGCTCGACGCTCTAGACGAAGATCAGCGGAGAGCCGTCACGTCTTCTGCCGAGACCCTTTGCGTGCGCGCAGGGCCGGGGTCAGGCAAGACGAGAACGCTCACGCACCGCATGGCGTATCGCGTGGCGGCAGGCTCCTGCGATCCTCGGTTCATCGTGGCCGTCACGTTCACCCGACGGGCGGCGGCAGAAATGGAACATCGCCTGAAGTCCCTGGGTCTGAGCGAAAAACCGACCATCGGAACCTTCCACGCAATAGCGATCCGCATGATCAGACGGTGGGCGGATGACGAGCGCAGACGGCCTCCGAGCATCCTCGCCTACAGGCTGCCCGTTCTCCAGAAGGTGCTGCGTTCGGGGGAGAACCCCCACGCCGTGATGGAAGAACTCGACTGGGCGGCCGCCAACAACCTCGGCGCCTCCCGCTATCAGCGAGCCGCCTCAGCCGCAAAACGCAATCCCTCCTTAGACCTAGGGCGTGTGTGCGAAATCATGTCGGACTTTCAAGACGCCAAGCGTTACCAGGGAGTTTGCGACTTCAACGACCTCTTGCGCATGGCCGCCGAACGCCTAGAGACGGACAGTGCAGTCGCCGCCGCCTACCGCTGGGGTCACCGACACTTTTTCGTGGACGAATTCCAAGACCTCACCTCTGCCCAGTTCAGATTGCTGCGCGCTCAACTGGGGGGGCGAGCCGACCTTTGCGCAGTAGGAGACCCAGATCAAAGCATTTTCGGCTGGAACGGAGCGGACGAAAGGCTGTTGACCGATTTCCTCAAAGAATTCCCCGAAGCCGAGGTGGTGCATCTCCGAACCAACTACCGCTCCTGCCGCGGGGTCGTAGCGGCGGCGCAAATAATCCGCCCCAGCGGTGAAGCGGCGCGCATCGCCCCTCAGAACCTCTACGAAGAATCCGGAGAGACCTTGCGAATTAAACGATGCAGCGACGCCTCCGACGAAAGGGCGGAGGTGGCCAGGGCGATAAGAGAAGAACACACGCCCGGGTCGCCCTGGTCGTCTCAGGCGGTCTTGGCAAGAACTAAGACACAGGTGGAACAGATGGCCGAGGCGCTAGAGGAGGCAGGAATTCCGACCGTCGCCATCACCCGGGAATCCCGCTTCGGCGACGAGCGCCCGAAGGAAGCAGGCGGCGACAGCATCCCCGGGGACAACGACAACAAGGTGTGCGTAACCACTATTCACGCCGCCAAGGGCCGCGAGTGGTCGGTGGTGCACCTCAGCGGGCTGGAAGAAGGACTGATGCCGCACTGGCTGTCTCAGAGCGGGGCGACGCTTGCCGAAGAAAAAAGGCTGCTTTATGTGGCGCTCACGAGGGCGGGCCGGAAACTGCGTCTGTACTGGGCAGCCGAGCGTGAGGACGTCCGTTCGAGGGGGCGCCGTCCTTCCAGGTGGCTGTCAGACATAGCCAAGAGTTGGAAACCGCAGAGCGCCGAAGGAGAAAGACCCCCTCTCTCGCTAGGCGCTCACAGGATCGCTGAAAAAGCCGGCGAGCAGGCGGCCTGGAATCTGCGAGGGCATCTGGAAAACCCTTTGACGCGAGAACTGAGGGAATGGCGCAGACGTCAGGCGCTGGCGGCGCGGGTGGCGCCAGAAGCGATCATGTGCGACGGGGACATCAAAGCCGTTGTAGAGCACCGCCCTAGTTCTCTTCCAGAATTGGATCTGCTCACCAGGCTGGGGGAGGCGCGTATACGCAACTTTGGCGGGAAAATCCTGGAGATGACGAGAAAGCACACCGCAACGGAGGGTGCTGCAGAAAAAGGAACAGAGCAGGACGACGCCGCTCCGTAACGTTCCTGCTCGTAACGTTCCTGCTCCGTGACATTCCTGCTCGTAGGCAGACCCCCACACACGGCGCGGAGTGCCCTATAGCTCAATGGGCAGCATCACCACAGCGACGGTCACGTCGCAGCGTTCCAGTACCCGCTCCACCGTGTGCCCTAGGAACGGCCTGTCCCGCAACTGACGCAGGTTGGCGCCCATTACCACTAGATCGGCGCTTGATTCCTCCACCAACTGCAGCAGTTCATCTGCCGTGGACGACCCTGAGCGTGAAACCATCCGCGGTTCCACGGAGAGGTTCCTGGCCACGGCCGCCGACTTGAGGAGCACCTGCTGAGCCAGGTTCTCCACTCGTTGATGAGAGCGGAGCCGTCCCAGCCTGCGCGGCAGGACTTGAGCGAGGCCTGCAGCCGAATCGCTGCGGCTGGTGACATGGGCCAATACGACCTGGGTGCCGAGCTGAAGGCCGAGGTGAGAGGCAACTTCGATCGCACCCCTTGAGGCCAAACTGCCAGAGGTGGGAACTACCGCCCTGGCGAAGGCGGCTGGAAGCGGCCGCTCGGAGTCCCGCGGGCGGCGCACCACCACCACGGGCACGGGGCTGAACTTAAGGACTTCGTCTACTAGTGGGGAAACCACTCGAGCGGACTCGGCGGGACTCTCCACGCCCATGCCTATAACCCCGTAGCCCAGTATCGCCTCGTTCATGACGGCTTTAGCGACTTTCTCTGAACGCACACGCCGGAACTCCACCGTCCGATCGAAGAGGACGTTCCGGATGGGGGTGAAATCAAATCGCACCCGCCTGCCCCCGGCAGAAAACACCGTGACCTGGGATTCAGGAGGCCAGGAGAAGTGCATGAACTGAGCGGCTGCGATGGACGCCGGGCCGCCCCTGCTGAGCAGGAGGATCCTAGAAGTCTTCACCAGCAGGTTGCTGCTGAGCACCTCCTCGCGTTCCAGACGCTTGATCTCCGCCGCGCTCCCCCGCCAGTTCCACACGACGAACCGCAGCGCAATGGAAGCGAATATGGAAGTCACCAGCGGCACCAGAACGATCGCGGTGAAAGAAGCCTCGTTGAACACGCCCAGGTCTAAGCCGACCGTTCCGATGACGATCTCCAGGGTGCCGCGGGCGTTGAGTCCCGCGCCCAGGGCCAAGCCGGCGCGGCGGCTGCGTCCTGCCCAGCGAGCCCCGGCGTAGGAGCCGACGAACTTGGCGACGATCGCAACCGCTATCAGCAGGATCGTCCAGCGCAGCACCGAGAAGTCCCCCAGCAGGCTCAGATTCACTTGAAGACCCGCATAGGCGAAGAAGATCGGAGCAAAGAAGGAAGACGTAAGCCGCTCTAGGTAGTGCTCTAGACGCTCGTCCCTGAAGCGGGAACGATGGAGAATGACGCCCGCCACGAAAGCGCCCAGAACCGCCTCCACCCCCAGACGCTGCGTTATCACCCCGAAGCCCAGCATGGTCACCACCGCAGTCGTGACGGCGGCGCCCAGGACGTCCCGCCCGCGTCGGGTCTGCCTAAGCCAGAGATCCAGCAGACGCTGCCCCAGAGTGAGAGCCAGCACCAAGAAGAGCAGCAGGCCCCCCACGGAAACGGCCACCCTAGAAGCCGAAACCGCGCCCGCCGCTGCCAGACTGCTGAAGATGCCCAGCGCAAGCCAGCCGACCACGTCGTTGGTCATGCCGGCGGCCACGGTGATCTGACCGAAGTCGCGTCGCATCAACCCCATATCGGAAAGAATCTTGGCCACCACCGCTAAGGAAGAGACGCTCAGAGCCAGGGCTACGAACATCACGAAGGTGCTGCGTGCGGATCCTTCCCCCAAGAACATGTCGGGCAGCAAAATCCCCAGCAGACTGCCGCCTGCAGCAGGCAACAGCATGCTCCCTAGGGCCACCAGCATCGCGGGGCGGCCCAACTTGGTAATGAGTCCTAAGTCGGTCTCAAAGCCCGCCACCACCAGCAGCAGGGCGACGCCCACGAGGCTCACCACCATCAGCGCCGTGTCCTGAAGATCGGATTCAGGTCTAAACCAGGCGTAACCATCCGCCCAGACACGACCGAAGACCGACGGCCCCAGAATCACCCCGGCGCCGAGTTCCCCGATGACCCTCGGGAGTCCGATCTGAAGCATCACCCAGCCCAATGTTCGGGCGCTCACCACCAGCGCCAGGAGCTGCACCCAGAAGACCAGTTGGTCAAATCCTCCGTGCGCTACTTCCATACCAAACTTCCCCCGGCGTCTTTCCTAAGCAACTAAATCCACCACTATGGGGGCATGATCGGAAGGCTTATGCCCCTTGCGGGCGTTGCGGTCGACAATCACCCCGACAGCCGTTTCGGCCAGGGAGGAGGTGGCCAGGACATGATCTATGCGCATCCCTTCCCGCTTGTGAAAGCGGCCCGCCTGGTAGTCCCAGAAGGTGTAAAGACCCTCAACGTCTGGATAGCGAAGACGGAATACGTCCTGCAGGCCCCAGTCGCAGACCGCCTGCCACGCCCGGCGCTCAGGAACACTCACGTGGGTGGCGCCCTTGAAAGTACTTACGTCCCAGACATCAATGTCTGCGGGGGCGACGTTGAAGTCGCCGGCCACGACCAAGCGCTCCGATGGGTCGCAGAAAGAGTCGAGGTAAGAACGCAGCCTCTCAAGCCAATCGAGTTTGTAGCGGTAGTGATCGGAGTCGAGAGTTCGTCCGTTTGGAACGTAGACGCTTGCCACGCGCACCCCCCCGCAGCTCGCCCAGATCACCCGGGCCTCGGGATCGGCGGCGGCTCCGTCGTCAAAGCCCTGGACGACGTCGTCCAGACCTACCCGAGAGCAGATGGCGGTTCCGTTCCACTGCCCCTGCCCGTGATGAGCCCATTGATAGCCCAAGGCTTCGAACTTGTCAGACGGAAAGCCATCGTCCGCAAGCTTGGTCTCCTGCATGCACAGGACGTCCGGACGCACGGCCTTCAACCACGGCTCAACCCTGTCCCAACGGGCGCGCAAGGAGTTCACGTTCCACGTGGCTAAGCGCACTTGAGGCAGGTTAGTAGGACGAAGGAGTGAGTCTGCGAACCGCTAAGGCAGGCGAACTCCCGACACTCGCTCCGAGCATCTCCTAGTATGAGCGCTGTGGGCCGCGTTGCCGAGTCGATAGCAGCCTCGGCAGGCGGGTGGTCTAGACGGCTCAAGTTGGGGGGTGGAACGAGCATCGGAGGGATGGTGCTGAACCGCCTGGAACCCGCAGCCATGGAGCGTCTCGCCTCCGGCATCGGACAGGGTTGCGTGGTCATTTCGGGCACCAACGGAAAGACCACGACCGCTCGAATGCTGAGAGCCTGCCTGCAAAAAGACGGGCGCAGAGTGACGGCCAACGCCGCGGGCGCCAACCTGGCCTCGGGCGTGTCGGCGGCGCTCCTAGAAGCCAGTCGGGCCCGGTCGCCAAGCGCTGCTGCGGAGGAACTAGGGGTGTTTGAAGTCGACGAAGCTGCTGCGGATGATGTGGTCAGGCGTCTGCGCCCCCGTCTAGTACTGCTGATGAACCTCTTCAGAGACCAACTGGACCGCTACGGAGAACTGGAGGCGCTCGTCGAGCGTTGGAAGAACATGGTCGCCTCGCTGGACAGCGGCACTGCGTTGCTTCTCAACGCCGACGACCCCGCCCTAGCGCACCTCTGCGCCGGCCGTCCGAACACGTTTCTCTACGGATTAGAAAGCAGCGTTGAAGCCGATCGATCTCTCGCTCACGCCGCCGACACCCTTCGCTGTAGAAGTTGCGAAGAGCGTCTCAGCCACGACTTCGTGACGGTGGGGCACATGGGCGGCTGGCGCTGCGAGTCATGCGGGTTAAAACGGCCTGCGCCTCATTTCCTAGCCGCCGACGTGCAGCTCCGAGGCTTTGGAGGCTCGACCTTCTCCATCAGAACGCGGCTGGAGAGCCAGGTAGAGACGAATTCCGCGTCGCCGGCGCCGCCCCCCGAAGTGGAGGAGAACGCTGAGGAAATCAAGGTTTCACTGCCGTTGGGGGGTCTGCACAACGTCTACAACGCCCTGGCAGCCGCTGCGGCGGCTGCGCTGACCGGGACTCCCTCCGAAGCCGTCCGCTCCGGCCTCGCTGGCGTGGACGCCGCCTTCGGGCGCGCCGAAGAACTGATACTCAAAGGCCGGAGGGTGCGCCTGCTGCTGGCAAAGAATCCCACCGGTGTCAACGAGAACGTGCGATTCGTCCTCACCGACAGACAGCCGCTGCATATTCTCATTCTCCTCAACGACCTCACAGCCGACGGGACCGATCCGTCCTGGATCTGGGACGTGGACTACGAACCCTTGCTGGAGCGCCTGGAAAGCCTCACCCTGGGCGGCAGAAGATGCTGGGACCTGGCGCTGCGGTTCCGCTACGGAGGCGCTCCGGAGGGAAGTTTCTCGGTGCGTGAAAGCCTGCCCGACGCCCTGAATACCGCCATCTCCGCAACCCCGGAAGGGGGCGTCCTCTGGGTTCTTCCCACCTACACGGCGATGCTCGAACTCCGCGGGGAATTGGTGCGTCAAGGCGTCGCCCGGGCGTTCTGGGAGACGCCGTGAGCGCATCAGCCGCAGGCGGCGCGCCCCGGGTCGCGAACCGCAAGGGCGGCAACGTTCCGCCCGCCGTGCGGCTCTGTCACCTGTACCCGCGGGAGATGAACATCTACGCCGACCGCGGCAACATAGCCGTGCTCGCTCGTCGGATGGCGTGGCGGGGCTTCCAGCTCAAGGTGACAGAGGCGGGGCCTGGAGTAAAAATCCGACCCGGAGAAGCCGACCTCTACTATCTCGGAGGCGGGCAGGATCGCGATCAGCAACAGGTAGCGCACGACCTTCTAACGACCAAGACCGAGGCAATACGGGCTGCTTTCGACCAAGGGGCGGTAGGTCTTTTCGTCTGCGGGGGCTACCAACTGGCAGGACACGAATACCGAGCCGCCGATGGTCGGGTCATGGAAGGCATGGGGGTGCTCGACGTGGCCACGGAGGCGGGAGGATCCCGCCTAGTCGGAAACGTGGAGATAGAGAGCCGACTGGAAGGCGAAGCCATCCGCATCGTCGGCTACGAGAACCACGCCGGAAGAAGCAGTCTTGGGCCGGAAGCGTCTCCCCTGGGACGGGTGATCTCCGGGCGCGGCAACAACGGACGCGACCGCACCGAGGGGGCGTTCGTGAAGAAGTTCGTCGGCACTTACCTTCACGGCCCTCTGCTCCCGAAGAACCCCCGTTTGGCCGACGCCATTCTCCGCTGGGCGTTGGAGTTCCGGTACGGAGAGCGTTTCGAACTCGAACCCTTAGACGATCGGATCGAGGACGCAGCCCGGAAAGCGGTCAAGTCGCTCAGCCGGCGCAGGCGGGCGAGCCGCCCGCGATCCGTCTACCGCCGTTTCTAGGGCGGCGTCGTGTCTCCGGAGAGCGCGCGCTCGGCAGCCGGGGTCTGCGACGACCACGCACTGGCCGCCCGACTGGCCGAGGAGGCAGGCGGACTGCTGTTGAGGTTGCGAGACGATCCCGACCTCTCGGGGGATCCGGACGCTCTGCGCAACGCCGGGGATCGACTATCCCACGAACTCCTGGCCAAGCGGCTGGCTGAGCACCGACCCGACGACGCCGTGCTCTCTGAGGAAGCGCCCGACAACCCGGTCAGGCTGAAGCACCGCCGCGTCTGGATCCTCGACCCGCTAGACGGCACTAGGCAATACGGGGAACCTCCCCGCAAGGACTGGGCGGTGCACGTGGCGCTGGCAGTCAACGGGCGAGCGGAGGTTGGGGCGGTTGCGTTGCCAGGCGACAGCGGGACGATTCTGAGCACCGCCGACCCCCCCGCATTGGTGCCGCACCCGAACCCGCGCCGCAAACAGTTCGTGGTAGCGGCCAGTCGATTCCGCCGGGTTCCGCAAGCAGAAGCCGCCGCCGCATACTTCGGAGGCCGCCTGCTGCGGATCGGGTCGGTGGGAGCCAAGGCTGCCTCTGTGATCCGAGGTGAAGCAGACGCCTACGTCCACTCCGGCGGACAATGGGAATGGGATTCAGCAGCGCCCGCAGCCGTCGCCCTGGCCTGCGGACTCTGGGTCTCCCGCCTAGACGGGAGCGAACTCCGCTACAACCGCCCCAACCCTTACGTGGAAGACCTGCTCTTCTGCCGACAGGAGTTGGCGGAATCGGTGCTCTCTTTCCTGGCGGAAGCGAGCCCGGAGTCATGAGCGGACGAAGAGTAGCCGAGCCAGGGCAGGTAGCAGGAAGTGACCAAAGCCGCTCCCTAAGCAGCAAAGGTTGAACGAATGCGCCTGTTGATCGCCCGTTGCAGCGTGGAGTACGAAGGACGCCTGGGGGCGAGACTTCCCGAAGCCGTCCGTCTCATAATGAGAAAAGCCGACGGGAGCGTGGCGATCCATTCGGACGGAGGCGCATACAAACCCCTGAACTGGATGATGCCCCCCAACCGCCTGCAGGAAGACGAGGAACAGTGGATCGTCTCAAACGCTGCCAAAGAGCGCCTCGTGATCACCCTGGCCGAGGTGATCTCCGACGTCACGTACGAATTAGGCGAAGACCCTGGCCTGGAAAAGGACGGCGTGGAAGCACACATACAGGAATTGCTGGCAGACGATCCGACTTCTCTGGGAGTGGGCTACAAACTCATTCGCCGTGAGTATCCCACGGCCATCGGGCCGGTGGATCTGCTTCTACGTGACGAGGAGGGCAAAGTCATTGCGGTGGAGGTCAAGAGGAGAGGCGACAACGCCGGAGTAGATCAACTCTCGCGCTACCTGGAATTCCTCAACAAGAACAAAGACCTAGCGCCGGTGAGTGGCCTGTTTGTCGCCGAAAAGATCAATCCTCAAGCCAAGGTCCTGGCGTCGGAACGCGGCATCCTCTGCGTGACCGTTGACTATTCAAGCCTGAAAGGGGACGCCCAACCCGAACTCCGTCTTTTCTAGAATCAGGGCGAAGAAGTACCCTAAATGCATAAGTTTAGTTCCCTCCTTGCGTCCAAGACATCGCCCCAAACGCCCTAAACGCAGAAAACGCAAGACGTGGGCTCCTCTGCGTCTGCTGCTTGTACTGATGATCGTCGTGATCTGCGGCTTCTTAATTGCCCTGTTCGCCGATTATGCCGTCCACTCCGAGGGCTCCGTCCGCAATGTCTCAGTGGAGGGCGTGGCAGTGGGCGGTCTCAATGAGGAGGATGTCAGAGACCGGATTCAAGCCATTGCCGAGGAGTTCGCCGACCGGAAAGTTCATCTGCTCCTGCCGCAGGAAAGCATCGCCGTCACCGCCGAAGAACTGGGGTTCAGACTCGACGTTGAAGCAGGAGTCGCCGAAGTGCTCAGAACCGGCAGAGGCTCGCTGGCGTCAATCCCGTTCCGTTGGCTGGGCGCTTTCTTCACACCCTACGAAGTTCGCCTTCAGACCCTGTGGAGTGAGGAAACCGCAGAGGAATACATCCAAGACTTCCCGACCACTGTAATTTCCTCTCCAACCTCGGCGCGGATCGTCCTGGAAAACAATCCCGCGGCTCCTGGACGCTCGTTTCAGGTCGTCGGAGGCGCCGAGGGCGAGGAAATAGCCCCAGTTTCCTTGCGGAATGCTCTGCGCCAAGCGGGCGAGCGGGCGGTCTTGCCGGAGTCCTTGACCTTGGAGAGCACGACGACGCCTCCTGTAGTACCCACTGTCTCGCTTCAGGACAGCGTGGACTACGCCAACGAGGTGACCGAAATGGGGTTGACGATCTACCTGCACGACACGATCCGAGACGTCCTGCCGGACGAACTGCGGAGCTGGATCACACCCGTAGTAGGGGATCCTCCCAGTATCCAAATGGACACCGGACGCGTGGGAGAACTGCTGAAAGCGCGTCTAGCCTCCACACGGATCGAGGGGGAAGCAGGCCGATTTAAATTGGTCGACGGCACCCCGACAGTCGTGGACTCCACTCCATCCTTCCGATGCTGCGCTGGGGACATCGGCGAGAAAGTTCTCGAAACTCTTCGCAACGGTGAAAAGAACCTCCAACTCACCCTCACCGAAGACCCCGACTCCCGGCGTGACCTGATCGAAGAAACCGGCATCAGAGAACTCGTGGGCGAGTTCACCACCAACTTCACGCCCGGACAAAGCCGAGTCATCAACATTCGGCGCATCGGAGAGATCATCCAAGGAGCTGTCATCGCTCCGGGGGAGACCTGGTCGGTGAACGAATTCGTAGGTCCGCGCACGATTGAGAAAGGGTTCGCCCCAGGTGGCGTCATCTACCGCGGCCTCTACCAGTCAGACATCGGAGGAGGGGTCTCGCAGTTCGCCACCACCCTCTTCAACGCTGCCTTCTTCGCTGGTCTCGACTTCGGAGAATACCAAGCTCACACTCTCTACATATCGCGCTACCCGTACGGGCGCGAGGCGACGATCTCATACCCTCACCCGGATTTGGAACTCATCAACAACACGCCCTACTCAATGCTGCTCTGGCCTACTTCCACAGAGGATTCCATCACGGTGAGCATCTACAGCACGAAGTACATGGATGTGGAACAAAGCGCACAGGAGGTCATAGAACAAGAAGAGTGTCAGAAGGTCATCACCACTCGAACCCGCACCTTCCCTGACAACTCCATCCTTGAAGACACGGTGGGCGCCCTTTACAGGCCGGGGGAAGGTCTGAAATGCGATGGAGAACCGGAAGTGCCCCCGCCCGACTGCTCGCCAGGCACGGCTGCGGTAGACACGGACCTAGACGGCTGGAACGACTCCTGCATACCGATATGTTCAGCGACATCGGTCACCGATACAAACTGCAGGCCAATCTGCCAGGGCGCACAAGGCGGCGCAGGGAACAACCTGAACTGCATCCCGGTGTGCGGACCCGGAGACGCAAACTCCCCGCCGGGCACCTGCGCTCCGCCCGAACCGAGCGCCAACCAGCCTGAGGCTGCGCCAAGCGGCGAGAGCGGGGAAACCGCTTCGGTGCCCGGCCAGGCGTCCGACGAAGCACCTCCACCCGAAGCAGCCGCTTGATCACCGACATCACAATCATCGGAGGGGGGCCGGCCGGGGCGGCTTCGGCCATCTCCCTCGCCCGCTCCGGGCTCTCGGTGGTGCTCTTGGAGAAGGCCCGGATGCCCCGAGACAAGTATTGCGGAGACGGACTGACCGCAGGCGCCCTGCGGCTTCTTGAACACCTAGAGCTTCGGCCTTCGGCGCTGAGTTCCTGGCAGGCTGCCTCGCAGGTGACCATCCGTTCACCTAAAGGTCGTGTAGTCACCTACCCGTTTCCGTCAAATGCCCGGCGCTGCGCCGCGGTCGCGGAGCGCCGCCAGCTCGACGCCGCCCTTCTGGCCCTGGCCCGCGACGCTGGGGCGGAGGTCTACGACGACTGCGCCAGCAGGGGGATTTCCCTGCACCCCGACCGAGTGGAGGTGAGAGCGGAGGGTCTGGGCGTCGTCTCCTCGAGGTACGTGGTGGCCGCCGACGGCATGTGGTCTCCCACCCGCCGGATGCTAGGCCTCTCCCCACCCGCCTACAAAGGTGACTGGCACGCCTTTCGCCAGTACTACCGGGGAGTGCGTCCGGAAGCGAGCGAGACGCTCTTCGTGTGGTTCGAACCAGAGATACTGCCTGGATACGTGTGGTCTTTTCCCCTGCCCGGGAGGCGAGCCAACGTGGGATTCGGAATCTGGCGGGGAAATCGCTCCACGAAAGGGATGAACCACCTCTGGCGGGAGTTGATCAAACGCCCCCACATCGCCTCGGCGCTCGGAGCGCAGGCCGAGCCCGAAGACCGTCACCGGGCATGGCCTATCCCCACTCGGCTAGGCGACCTGCCTCTCTGGGCTCACAGGGTGCTCTTCTGCGGGGACGCAGGAGCAGTCGGCGACCCGATGACCGGAGAAGGCATCGGGCAAGCCCTGCTCAGCGGGATGCTGGCTGCGGGGGCGCTGATCTCCAAGGGGCCTTTTGATATAGACGGAGTCCGCAACGCCTACCTGGGGCGAGTGGATCGTCACCTCAAGGAAGATCATCGCCTGGCGAGAAGGCTTGGAAAAGTGATGCTCTCCTCCACGGGTATCGACCTCGCTATGGCGATCTCGGGAATCACCCCCTTCACACGGAGGGAGTTCGCACTTTGGTTGTTTGAGGACTACCCCAGAGCGCTTCTATTCACCCCCGAGCGCTGGAGTTTCGGCTACCCACCTGCTCTCCCTCCGGGGGTGTCCGGATCTCGCCGGATGCCCGAAGCAGAAGCGGCGGCGTCAGTTGCTGGACAGCGCCTCTACTTCGGCCGCTAGGAGTATGCGAAGGTCGAGCAAGACGTCGGTGAACTCCGTCCGGGACACCAACTCCCTCATGGAAACCTCGCCTAGCTTGTCGTCGATGAGAGTAAGCGCCTCCCCAAGAACCGCTGAAGTGGAAGGAGTTGGAGATGACTCCGACTGGGTCTCTACAGAAGCCGCCTTTTTTTCGGCTGCTCTTTTTTCGGCTGATTTGGTCTTGCTGTTAGCCACGGGATGATTTTACTTGCACACTGCGCCGTTCGTAAACCTTCACTCCGAAGCGTTCCCCCGGCGGAAGCCTTCCAGCAAGACCGGATGTCCGAATGAGCAAGACCGGAGAGCCGAATGGAAACACAACATCCACGCGCAGCCCATCCGCCCATGACCTTGATGCCGCCGGAATGGACTTACGCCTTCCGAGACTGGAGAACCGATGGACCCGAACATCCGCGTCTACGACGATCAGGCCGATGAATGGCTGCAGCGGCGCTCACTCAGGTTTCGCGACCGACTAGACAACTTCCGCAATAAGTTAGACGCCGGCCCGGTGGCCGATCTGGGATGCGGGCCGGGATGGCACACTCCCCTCCTGCCCCAGCCTGCCATCGCTCTTGACGCCAGCCGATCCATGCTGGCCAAGGCGCAAGGAAACCTTCGCGTCGTCGGCGACCTGAGGGCCTTGCCGTTCCGCCGCGGCGCCTTGCGGGGCGCTTGGGCGTCGCGATCTTACGTACACCTGAGACGGACGGAGATCCCGATGGCCTTGGCCGATCTGCACGCTGTGCTGGCGCCAGACGCACCGGTGGAACTTCACCTTTTCGCCGGAGATATGGAATACGGGCAGATCGCAGACGACGACTTTCCTGGTCGGTACTTTTCGCACTGGCCGATGCGACTCCTGCGGGCTGTCCTTGAAGGAGCGGGATTCTCGGTGGAAAGCATCGCCCGAAGGGATCGCACGCTTTTTGTAACCGCTCAACGCTCGGGCACTTTGCCCGACACCGTGGGGGAAGGTATGAGAATGCTCGTCTGCGGGTTAAACCCCAGCCTTCACGCAGCAGCAGTAGGAGTGGGCTTCGCCTCGGCGGGAAACCGCTTCTGGCCTGCAGCCCTCGCCGCCGGCTTGATCTCCTCCGACCGCGATCCTGGGCGCGCCTTGCGTGAGCACGGCGTGGGAATGACCGACCTAGTCAAACGCCCATCCCAACGAGCCGAGGAGATCACCCCCTCAGAGTTCAAGCAGGGGCTGGAGCGGCTGGAGGTCTTAGCCGGCTGGCTGAAGCCGGCCGTAGTGTGCTTCGTAGGATTAGCAGGGTGGCGGGCAGCGGTCGACCGGCGCGCCAAAGCGGGTGCTCAGCACCGCCGCATAGGCGGCAGACCTGTCTACCTCATGCCCTCCACCAGCGGCCTCAACGCCCGCTGCCCGCTGGAGGAGTTGACCGATCACCTGCACAGCGCCAGGGGGTTGTCGGAGGGCTGATCTGAGGTTCTCTCTGTGCTCTTGGGCGCACGTGGGGAAGCTAGACGCCCCGTCTAGTCAGTCTGCTCAGCCTGCATGGCGCGCCAGATCTGCTCAGGCGTGGCCGGCATGTCGATGTGGAGAACCCCGAATTGGCTCAAGGCGTCAACCACAGCGTTGATCACCGCCGGCGGCGCCCCGATCGAACCCGCCTCGCCGATGCCCTTGGCGCCGAGAGAGTTGTGCGGTGTGAGCGTCACGGTGCGATCGGTGACGATGGACGGCACGTCAGAAGCGGCCGGCACAAGGTAGTCCGCCAGGTTGGCCGTGATCGGCTGACCCCCGGGGCCATAGCGCATCTCCTCATACAGCGCCTGAGCTATGCCCTGCACGATTCCGCCCTGCACCTGCCCGTCGGCCAGCAGCGGGTTGAGCACCGTCCCGCAGTCGTCAACCGTCAGGAACTGCTCGATTTCCACGCCGCCCGTCTCCCTGTCTATCCCCACCACGCAGAGGTAGGCGCCGAATGGAAAGGTGAAGCCGGAAGGCTCAAAATAGGCCGCCGCCTCCAGGCAGCCCGTCTCTAAGCCTTCAGGAAGTTGCGTGGGCGACAACCCCGCCCAACCTACCTCCCTCCAGCCGACGGACTTCTCCGGCGTGCCTACTACCGAGAACCTGCCCTCCTCGCAGATCACGTCGTCGGGGTTGGCCTCTAGAAGGTGAGCCGCTATCCGGCAGGCGGTGTCCATCACCTTTTGGGCCGCCAGTTTGGTGGACTCCCCCGCCAGCGCCGCCGTGCGCGACCCCATAGTGCCCACGCCCTGCGGAGTCGAGTCGGTGTCGCCGTAGCGCACGGTGATGTCGGCAAAGGGAATCTGCAGCTCGTCTGCGGCGATCTGCGAGAGGATGGTCACCGTCCCCTGCCCGTGCGGAGCGGCTCCCGTGTTGACAATCGCCGTGCCGTCGGGCTGTATCCGCACCTGAGACGATTCGTAGCTGCCGATATGACCAAAAAGCTCCATCGAGCCGCGCGGCCCGAAGGAGGCGATCTCCACCCAGGTGGAAAGACCGATACCCATCAGATTCTTGCCTGGGTCAGAGTTGCGGCGCTCCCGTTCCTCCTTGAGGGCTTCGTACTCAGCGATCTCCAGCAGTTTCTCCAGAGACTCCTTGTAGTTGCCGCTGTCGTAGTAGACCTCAGCGTGCGGCACCTTGTAAGGGAAGGCGTCGGCGGGTATGAAGTTAGCGAAGCGCACGTCCACCGGATCGAGTCCAGTTTTATCGGCAACGAGATCAATCACACGCTCTATCAGATAGGCCGCCTCCGGGCGTCCGGCGCCGCGGTAAGAGGAGTACGGGGTCTTGTTGGTGGCAACCACCTTGTGGCCGGCCGAAATAGCCCCGATGGCGTAGCAGCCGGACGACATCCAGTTAGTGAGCGTGGGCATGCCTAGGGCTATCGGAACATCCGGGTAGGCGCCGCAGTCGGCGACCACCTCGCTCAGAATGCCCAGGATCTTGCCGTCGTCGTCAAACGCAACGTCAACGGAGTGGTGCTGATCGCGCCCGGGAAACATGGCCTGGAAGCACTCGGTGCGTGTCTGTACGTACTTCACAGGGCGCCCTAGCCGCTTAGAGACGATCGGTGCCAGCAGAAGTTCTGGATACCACTGCACCTTGGCTCCGAACCCTCCCCCCACGTCCGGCTGGACAACTCGACAGCGGCTCTGCTGAATGCCAAGGAAGTTAGAAAGCGTGTTGCGCAGTGCGTGCGGCACCTGGGTGGACGCCCACACGGTGAGTTTGTCGTGTTCCCAGTGGGCGAGAACGGCGCTGGCCTCCATAGGAACGGGATGCAGCCGGTTGTTCCAGAACTTCAGCGAATCCGTGCGCGGAGCCTCGGCGAAGAGAGTGGCTAGATCATCGGGGATGGGCGTGTCCAGGAGCACATTGGAGCCGATCTCCTCGTGCAGCACTGGTGACCCTTCGGTCATCGCCTCCGCCGGCGTAGTCACGACCTCGAGCGGTTCGTATTCAACCTCTACCAGCGCGGCTGCGTCCGCAGCAGAGGCGTGATCCTCCGCCACCACCAGGGCGAGTGCCTCTCCCGCAAATCGCACGATGCCGCGCGCGAGCAGCGGGCAGTCCATTCCCGGGACTCCCGGCAAGTTTCCGTAGTCACTAAAGTCCTCCGCTGCATAGACGGCCAGCACCCCCGGCGCCGAGGCCGCAGCCTCTCTGTCAACGGAGACCAAGCGGGCGTGCGCCTCTGCGCTTCTCACAAAGTGCATTACGACAGTGCCCCCCAGCCGAACCGAATCTACGTAACTCCCCCTGCCCGTCAGAAGGCTCTCATCCTCCTTGCGGACGACGCTCGCTCCGACCATTGTCACCATTTGATTCTCCCTTCAGTGTTTCCCGATCTAGCGGTCACCGCTACGTTACACTCTTGTCGCTCCTTCTAGATAATAAGTATCCGTGATAACTACTTCGCCCGGCATCCTTGCTTCAAAGTCAACATTTCAGATTCGGGCAGCGAAACGCAGTATGCTAATGATATAATCTGAAAAATATTCGTGTAGCCTGACTTGGGAGTAGGAGGAGGAGACCATGCCGTTGTCAGCAGAGATTTTGAGTAAGAAGTTGATTCTTGTTAGGTCATTGGTGGTGGCCGTAGTTTTGGCTGCGTCGTTGGCGGCGCCTGTGGTCTTGTCTGCGGATGGTGTTTCTGCTGCTCAGGCAGAGGTCGCTGGATCGTCTCTGTCTGTGTCGGGTTTAGCGGAGGAGGGTAGGGCTGAGTTCGTGGCCCGGATTGGAGACGAGCGGGCGTTCGCGCCGGTCCAGGTGGCGTCTTCTGCGGGCGCTGTCGAGGTGGCTTCCGTCGGTTCGGGCGGAGGAGGTTTTTCTTTGTCTGGGTCTCCGGGTTCGCTGTCGTCTATTTCTTCTTCTCAGTCCGGGTCTTCGTCTGGGGATTCTTCTTCGGGTTCTTCTGGGTCTGGGTCTTCGTCTGGTGGTTCTGGCGAGTCTGAGTGTCCGTCGGGTTTTACGCTGTCCGAGGGTGGTTCGTCGTGTGTGCGTGTGGAGTCGGTTGTTTCTTCTTTGGTGTGTCCTGCGGGTTTTGAGCGTTTTAGTGTGGGTTTGGGTTCGTCTGGTTGGGGTTGTCGTCGGGTTGTGGGTGAGGCGGTTGCGTCGTTTTCTTGTGTGGAGGGTGTTTTGAGGGTTTCTGGGGGTTCTGGTGTGTGCGTGTGGGTGGTTGAGAGTGTTGAGGTGGTGGGGGCTGTGGGGTCGTGTTCTTCGGGTGGTGTGCCGCCGTCGTGTCGTTATGTTGATGTTGGTGGGGTGTCGCGTTTCGGGAGGGTGGTGTTCGGTTGCCGCCCGGGGTGGGTGTTGTCCGGGAGTTCGTGTTCTAGGGTGGTCAGTTTGGAGCGTTCAGGGGCTCCTGTTGTGTCGTATTCGTGCAGTAATGGGGTTTTGGTGGGTTCTAGTTGTTTTGAGTATGCGGAGCCTGTGCGCACTTGTTCTCCTGGTTGGTTGTTGCGTCCTTCTGGGTTGTGTGAGCGGACGTTGAGGGCGGCGCGGCAGTCAACACCACCACCGCCAACAACAACTACGACTACTACTACGACGACTACTACTGTGGTTACGGTTGCTGAGCCGGTGGTGGGGGGTGCTGCGGGTGCTGGGGGTGGTTTGGGGGGTCCTCCTGGTGTTCCGTTGGGGGTGCGTGTGTTGTTGGGGGTGGGTTCGGGGGTGTTGAGTTGGTCGCCTCCTGCTGGTGATGGGGGTTCTCCGGTGGTTGGTTATGTGTTGAGGTGGCGTGAGGGCGTTAGCGGTGTGTGGAGGGTGGTTCATTTGGGGGCTTCGGTGCGGCGTTATGAGTTGTCTGGTTTGGTGGGGGGTGGTTATTATCAGGTGAAGCTTTCGGCTAGGAACCGGGGGTCTGGCGGTGGTTTCCGGGAGGGGCGGGGGGTGGTGAGGTCGTTGCGGCCTTGCAGCGTTGGGGAGAGGGCGGCGGCGTTTGGTGGTTTTAGTTATTGTGTTCGGGTTGTTTCGCCGCGTCCTTCTCCGCCTGTGGGGTTGAGTTTGGTACCGGGGGTGGGGTCTTTGACGGCGAGTTGGGGTGTTCCTGAGCGGTCTGGGGGTGTTGCTGCGGCGGTGGGGTTTATAGTTGAGTGGCGTCGGGAGCGTTCAGGGGGTTGGGGGCGGGCTGTGGTGCGCGGGGCGAGGTCGTTTACTATTGGGGGTTTAGTGGGCGGGGTGTCGTATCAGGTGAGGGTGAAGTCTTACAGCCGCGACAGAAAGAGCAGTTCGGCGGTTTTAGGTGACGGCGTTCCGTTGGTGGATGCCGCGTGCCCTTCGGGTTCTGAACTAGGTTTTGTGCGTCAGGTGTTCGATTCTGCGGCGGGGGTGTGCGTGCGCCCGCCTGGGGCGTTCAGGGTGTCGGCGGAGGGCATCGGGGGGTTGTTGGTGCGCCTCCGCTGGGACGGGGTCCGGGGCGTTTCGGGGCGGTGGAGTTTCCCTTCGGATCCTGTGTCTGTTTATGTGGTGCGTTGGAGGTTGCGGGGCTCCTCAGAGGCTTGGAGGGTCGCGGTGGCGGGCCCGAGAGAGGTTCAGGTGCAGCAGGGGAAGTCGAGTCATTTGACTCATTTCAACGAGGGCTTCTTCGTAGAAGATGTTTACGAGATTGTCGGGTTAACGAATGGGAGTGTGTACGATGTGGAGGTGGAGGCTAGGAACGCCGCAGGCTCTTCCACGGCGAGGGTCGCGGCGGGGCCTTGCGCCGCCCGTTCTGAGTTCAGCAAGTCTTTGGGGCGGTGCGTGGGGCTTCCCGCTGATCCTGAGGGAGTGACCCTAACGGCGGGCGATCGTTCTTTGAGGGTGACGTGGAGGGAGCCTTCTGTGGTGGACGCCGCGGCGCCGGTGACCGGGTTTTACGTTCACTTGCGGAACCCCGACCTCGGAGGGGTGGGGAGCAAGCTAGTCGTGGTAAACTGGGATTCTGGGACGCCGGGGGTTTCCGGGAGGGAGTGGTCTTACACTTTCCGTTACGCCCTGGGGCCTTTCCCTCCCTGGTTCCCCGGGGTGCCGTTAACCAACGGGGTTTCCTACCGGGTGAGCGTGACTTCCATTAACCGCCTGGGCACCAGCGGGGGGGTCGCCGCTGAGGGCGCCCCCTGCGCGGACGCATGCGCTACAACCGCAGCAGGGGCTGCGATCACCCCGGCGGCCCCCGTTGCTTGCCCTGCGGGGCAGGTGCGCCCGTTCGGGCGGGGGCGCTGCGCCGCCGCATGCCCGGAGGGATTGGCGTTTTCTTCCCCTTATGATTTGAGGTGCGCGACCCCGTCCGTGCCGCCTTCTGTGGGTTACTTCTTCGTCTACCCCGGAGTGCGAGTCGGCACCTTAGACGTCCACTGGAGGCAACTGGCTTCAGACAACTCCGGGGCGACGCTGCTCGGATACCTAGTAGAATGGCGGCGCATAGGAGCCAGTTCCGGCTGGCAAACCTCCACAGTACGGGCACTGCCTGCCGCCGAAGCCGGCCGGCAGGCGAACAGGCAGTACAAGATCACCGGATTGGCGGTCGGCGCCCGCTACCAAATCCGGATAGCAGCATACAACACGCTAGGAGCAGGCCCCTACAGGTACACGCAACACGGAGTCTTAGCTGTTTGCGGGAACAGGTTCTCCACCCCCTCCAGGGGCAGGCTCACCCACGTAGAAGGCAAAGGACTATGCATCCTCCCCCCACACCCCCCCACAGGACTCGCGGCCCTGCCCTCCGCCTCAACGCTGCACCTGTCCTGGAGGCAGGAAACCTGGGACAACCACCACCCAGTAACAGGCTACAAACTACGGTGGCGGGCGGGCTCCACCGGAGCGTGGACAAACGTAAACACAGACATCCCCTGGAGTTCAGGCGCGGACTTCCCCACCCCCGGCGTCCGCCGCAAAGACTTCACCCACACCATCCGCGGTCTCCCGCCCAACGTCACCTTCTACGAAATACAAGCAGCCTCCTACAACCAAATACCAGGCGAAAGAAGCGAATGGACCACAATAGAAACCTCCAACTGCCCAACGGGCAAAGTCCGCCTCACAACCTCCTCCGGCTGCCTCAACATCCCCGCCCTCCCCCCCGACGAGAGTTTACGTTCCCCCACAGTCACTCTCCGCCCCGGTTCACGCAACGGCGCCCTTAACGCCGCCTGGTGGCAGAACACCAACGCCTTCAACCCCTCAACCTACCAAATACAATGGAGACTCCAAGGAGAAACCACCTGGTCCCAAACATACCTGACACCCACAGCCGTCAACATCCCCATGCCGGCGCGCCACACCGCCAGAGGATGGAGGTTGAACTCTACCGAACTCACCGGACTCAACATCTGCACCCACGAAATCAGAATATTCGCCAGAGGAACAGCACGACACGCATGGGGAAGCACAACCGTTTCCGCCGCCCCCCGAGGAACAACCACCGCCCCCGACACCCCCCAGGGTGGACGCATCTCGAGCAGGTCTGCTGCTGGGGACCAGTTGTACGTGTACTGGAAGCGTCCGGAATGCGACGGAGGAGCACCCCTAAGTGAATACAAAGTCGAATACAAACTACACTCTGGCAGCACCTGGACAGACGCTACAACGATAACCTCTGCCAGCGAACTAGCACGAATACACAACGGCTATCGCATCGGCGGGCTGACCCAAGGAACAGAATACGATGTGAGGGTCACCGCAAAAAACAACCAAAACTTCACCTCGGAAACCTCCTGGACCGACGGCATCGATCCCAAGCAAGCCGCCAATCCGCCCTCCGTTTCGGGGACTGATATTTGGCGTCCTTATAGGATGCCCCCCGATCAGCACGCTAGGATAAACGAGCGGATCCAACTGGGATTGACGATCAGGATATGCACCAGCGCAGCAGACTTCATAGAACCCCTCAACAGGGTCATCGCTGCTTGGAACACAGCCCTCGCCGACAACAAACTAAACAACCCCGGCGACACCCCCACGCCCCGCAGCGACGACGCCCCCGCAGGGGCGTTCGAGTTCAGCGGCAACGCCTCCGCACCCGCCGACTGCGGAGAAGAAGGAGGCAGCGGCGAGATGCTCAGCGACAATCAGGGTTTCGAAGCAGTGATCATGGACTACAGACCCACCTGCCCCGCAACTTCTAGTACCTGCGCCACCACTAGCTGCGTGTTGGCCAAACCTTCAACCGAAACAGCAAACAACTGCGCAGACACCGCAAACTTATGCAACAACGTTGAGGCTGCGGCTTGCGTAAACGCTACTTACGGTGGAAACTTGCTTCCCCTCAAGACCGGCAACGTCCAGGTAGCACACATGATAAGAGAACTGACCGACAGGATAGTCGCCCATGAACTAGGACACTACTTATTCCTCGTAGACTACGGCTACGGCTGCCACCGCCTCGGCAGCCAAAGCGATGAAGCATCCATCATGTCCTACGGCCCCAACTGGAGCGAATACCAAAGAGTAGTCAACACACAAAAACCCCAAGACATCAACTGCCTGTCGAACACCATCACGAAACGAGACAAAGAAGACCTACACGCCATCTACCACCCCCCCGCATTCGGGAGTCTGAGCATTGGTGCTGGGCGACGTGGGAAGGAGCATTTTGTTGTGGGTTCACCCCCTCAAGATTTAGACGGCAACGATTATTATAACGCGTACAGGTACGTAATACTGCACCGCGCACCCAAAGGCACTAACACTAACCCCAATGCATTCACACAACTCATGAACGGCACCACCCCTGTCGTGTTTACCCCGGAACAGGTTAAGGATGCGGTGGATAATAATAATTCCATGCTGACTGGTATTGATTTGGCCGATGCAGCTTTCAAGGATTTCAGGAGTCAGGGGCGCGAGTTCGTGTTCGTGGGCGTGACGAGGGGGAATCCTCAAAGGGACCCGAGTAAGTCTCTCAACCCGGTTTCGGCTGCAGGTCTAGCGCACGCTGTGATGACACTGAATTTGGGTCCTAACACGGGCTTGGCTGGTGAGCATAAATGGACGTTGGGGACGCCGGTTTCGTACATCCACCAGTGAGCCTCTATTGTTGTTAGTAAACGTTTGTTGAAGGGAGAAAATTCAATGAGACGCAAGACCTGGTTGCCGTTGTGCTTGGTTGCTGTCCTGTTGGCGGCGTCCTGCGGTGGCGGTAGCCCCGTGTCCCCGCCGGCTGCTGCGCCTGAAGTCCCGCCCGCCCCTGCTGGGACGCGGGTTTCAGTTCCTACCCCCACCGAGGCGCCCCCGGCTTCCGTCGCTGGGACCTCAACTACTACCACAGATATTGCCACAACCACTACTACCATTACTACGACGACTACGTCCACGGTGCCGCTTGTGACGTCGACTAGTGTTCCTGAGGTCCTGATGCCTTGGGAATGGGGTGGTGATGTTATTTTGCCGGATGATGGGTATACTCCGTTTGTTTTGTCTGTTCCGGTGTTGCCTGTTTCTGCTTCGGATGTTCCGTGGGGTGAGCGTGAGCGTTTGAGTGCTGGGTTGAATTATTCGTGTGCTTTGGATGAGTGGGATGGTACTGTGGAGTGTTGGTATTGGGGGGAGCCGTTCCGCCCCACACATTCTCCCGCTAATCCTGATCGCGCCAATCCTGGTTGGGAGGAAGACTATGATGGTTGGGGGGAGCCTTCTGTGGAGACCCCTGAGGGTGGGTTTGTGGCGGTGGATGCGGGTCGTGAGGCGGCGTGCGGGATACGCCCTTCTGGTGTGTTGGAGTGTTGGGGTGCGAGCCCGTTGGCGTCTGTGCCTCCCCCTGGTGGGGAGTTCGTTTCAGTGAGCGTGGGGATAGAGCACGCCTGCGCTTTACGCCCCGGGGGTCAGACGGAGTGTTGGGGTACGTCTGCCCGCATGGCGGGGGCGGTGTTCCCCCCCGCCGGGGAGTTCACCTCTATCTCCGCGAGCGATAATTCTGTGTGCGGTTTGCGCCGGTCGGGCGAGATTGAGTGTTGGGGCAGCGGTTACACGAGTTCGGGGGAGGGGGACACGTTGCCTCCCTCGGGGGTTTTCAAAGCGGTGAGCGCCGGAGGGCGGGGAGACGTGTGCGGGCTGCGTTTGGATAACTCCGTGGAGTGCTGGGGGAACTACGACCTCTATAACTATGATTCTGAGGCTTCTACGTATCTGCTGCCCCCTGGGGGAGAATTCGAATCGGTCTCCGTAGGAATAGATGATTATGCTTGCGGTCTGCGCCCGGGCGGGGAAGCGGAGTGCTGGAGCAGGCGATATCTAGGTCGGGCTAAGCGGGCGGATGGCCCCCCGGAAGGGGAAAAGTTCACCCAAGTAGAGATCTGGGGGTCGTATGCTTGCGGAGTTCGCGTGGATAACACCCTGTTGTGCTGGTACGGCTACCCGAGGATCGAGGAAGGCCCGTTTCATGAGAAGCTTAATATGTTGGAGAATGTCCTCCAGTTCGAATTCGGCTGGGATGAAGCGTGCGCTTTACTCGTTGATGGAACAGTTCAGTGCTTATTCGGGGAGACTGCCCCCCCGGGCGTGTTCACCGCGGTGAGCGCGGGCAGCGGTCACGTGTGCGGTTTGCGTCCTAGTGGTGTGGTGGAGTGCTGGGGGTCGGACGAGCATGGGAAAGCTAGCCCCCCCGGGGGGGAGTTCACCGAGTTAGCAGCCTCAGTGGATTTCACTTGCGGGCTGCGCCCTTCGGGTGTGGTGGAGTGCTGGGGCGGGGACAAAGGCCGCAGAGAAGGCAGGCACAGCAAGGTAGTAGCCCCGAGGGAGCGGTTGGTGTTCGTAGACGCCGGTTGGGGTGGGCATAACCACGCTTGGCCTTTCCAGAGACCGATTCTTCCGCCCGGGGTCAGTACTTTAAACACACCTTTACCTTCTTCGGTTGATTGGGGTTATTCGTGCGGGTTGCGGGAGGATGGTTCCCTGCTCTGCTGGGGGAACGAATTGTTCACTACCTGGGATGAAGACGACGTCCAACTGTACGACAGCTTGGCGTATAAGGGGCCGCTGTTGTCTCCGCCGGAGGGTGTGTTCGTGGATGTGGGGGTGGGCAGGTTTCAGGCGTGCGCTTTAAGCGTAACTGGGGAAGTGAAATGCTGGGGGTGGTACGGGGATTATACTTATGGGGAAGAAACCGGTGGGAGGCAGTTTGAGTACTTAGAAGTGGGGGGTTGGCACGCCTGCGCCCTGAGGGGGAACCTTGAGTGTTGGAACTTGCAAACCCAAGAGGTGGTTTTGCCGCGCCCGCTTAACGTAAGAGGCAGCCCAAGAGAGGTAGGTTACACCTACATCACCTCAGGCTACTTCCACGTCTGCAGTTACACTGAGGTAGGAGACATAGACTGCTGGGGGCCCACAATGACCCGCTACCGCAGGTAAACAAGCCCACCCCCCACTATCGCAACTATGAACCAGACGAAGACTGAGTTCGTGGGCGTGACGAGGGGGATCTTTGTTGAAGGGAGAAAGAGAAAAGTGAGACGCAAGACTTGGCTTCCGTTGTGTATGGCTGCTGTCCTGTTGGCGGCGTCCTGCGCCGGTGGGAGCCCCGAGACTCCGCAGGCTGCCCCGCCTGAGGCTGCGCCCTCCCCGGCGGGGGCGCGGGTTTCCGTTCCGCCTCTTCCTGCTGCGGGGGTTGCCCCCATTGAGTCGACCCCGGCTCCCGCTGCGGGGACTTCAACTACTGCCACAGGTGTTGTTACGACCACGGTGCCGTCTGTTTTTGATGTTCCGTGGGGTGAGCGTGAGCGTTTGGGGGCTGGGGTGAATTATTCGTGTGGTTTGTATTGGAGGGATGATAGTGTGGAGTGTTGGTATTGGGGGGAGCCGTTCCGCCCCACGCTAAAGTCTTATTACGATTTCGGTTCGGGCGAGGAATCTGTTGAGGAAGCCTATGATGGTTGGGGGGAGCCTACTGTGGATGCCCCCGAAGGGGGGTTTGTGGCGGTGGATGCTGGGCGTGAGGCGGCGTGCGGGATACGCCCTGCTGGTGTGTTGGAGTGTTGGGGGGCGAACCCGTTGGCGTCCGTGCCTCCTCCTGGTGGGGTGTTCGTTTCAGTGAGCGTGGGGATAGAACACGCCTGCGCTTTACGCCCTAGCGGTCAAGCAGAGTGTTGGGGCACGTCTGCTCGCATAGCGGGGGCGGTGTTCCCCCCGGGTGGGGAGTTCGCTTCTATCGCAGCGGGCGTTGAGTTCGTGTGCGGTTTGCGCCCGTCGGGTGTGGTCGAGTGTTGGGGGCGTGGTTATAAGAGTTCGGGGCTGGGGGATCAGTTGCCTCCCTCGGGGGTTTTCAAAACGGTCAGCGCCGGAGGCGGGGGAGACGTGTGCGGGCTGCGTTTGGATAACTCCGTGGAGTGCTGGGGGAACTACGAACCCACGCGCGAGGCGAATCGGGAATCTACGTATTTGCTGCCCCCCGGGGGGGAGTTCGAGTCGGTCACACTAGGAGAGGAGGATTACGCTTGCGGTCTGCGCCTGAGTGGGGAAGCGGAGTGCTGGAGCGGGGTGCGTCGGGGGGAGGTTGGAGAAGCGAACGGCCCTCCGGAAGGGGAAAAGTTCACTCAGGTGGAGGTCGGATGGGGGGATGCCTGCGGGGTTCGCGCGGATAACACTTTGTTATGCTGGAATAGACATTCGGAGATCGACGATAGAGTAATTGATAGAGTGATAGCGTTTCATGAGAAGTTTCACACGTTAGACAACGTCCGCCAACTCGAAATCGGCAGGGGGGATGCGTGCGCTTTAAGCGTGGATGGTACAGTTCAGTGCTTCTTCGACTTGTTACAGGAAACTGAAGCTCTCTCGGGCGTGTTTTCTTCGGTGAGCGTGAGCAGCGATCACGCATGCGGGTTGCGTCCTAGTGGTACGGTGGAGTGCTGGGGATCAGACGAGTACGGAAAAGCTAGCCCCCCCAAAGGAGAGTTCACCGAACTAGCAGCCTCAGTTGACTTCACATGCGGGTTGCGCCCTTCAGGTGGAGTGGAATGCTGGGGCGACGCAGGCAGGCACAGCAAAGTAGTAGCCCCAAAGGAACCGTTAATGCTCATAGACGCCGGGTGGGGCGGGCACAACGATCCGTGGCCTTTCGAGAGATTGAATGAGGTGGTTCCTATTACAATTCGGAGTATTAAGTTTTGGGGTTATTCGTGCGGGTTGCGGGAGGATGGTTCCCTGCTCTGCTGGGGGAACAGAGATGAACGTAGCGTGGAGCACGATGATTGGCCGCTGTTGTCTCCGCCGGAGGGGGTGTTCGTGGATGTGGGAGTGGGCAGGTATCAGGCGTGCGCTTTAAGCGTAACTAAAGAAGTAAAATGCTGGGGGGGCTGGGGGGAGGATGGGGAGTACACTTATGGAGAAAAAACCGGGCAGAGGTTCGACTCCTTAGAAGTAGGCGGATGGCACGCCTGCGGCCTGCACTCGGACGGGAGGGTGGAGTGCTGGAACTTGTCAAACCAACTCCGGGTGCTGCCTGCCCCGACCGACCGCAACGGCGGCGAACGTAGGTACTCGTATATCAGCGCAGGCTATTTCCACGTCTGCGGTGTCCGCACAGGAATCGATGCTGGCGTAGATTGTTGGGGGCCCACAACGACCCGCTACGAGGTAGGAGGTCGACCCCCAACCGACGATGATCCTTACAGGTACTAAAGGAATCAGGGGAAATGAGTTCGTGTTCGTGGGTGTGACTAGGGGTGACCCTCAAAGGGATCCGAGTAAGCCGCTTAACCCGGTTTTGGCTGCAGGTCTAGCGCACGCGGTGATGACCCTGAATTTGGGTCCTAACACGGGCTTGGCTGGTGAGCATAACTGGACGTTGGGGACGCCGGTTTCATACACTCGCTCGTGAACCTCTGTTGTTGTTGGTGAACGTTGTTGAAGGGAGAAAGAGAAAGGTGAGACGCAAGATTTGGCTTCCGTTGTGCATGGCTGCTGTCGTGCTGGCGGCGTCCTGCGGTGGTGGGAGCCCCGAGACTCCGCAGGCTGCCCCGCCTGAGGCTACGCCCGCCCCGGAGGGGGCACGGGTTTCCGTTCCGCCTCTTCCCACTGCGGAGGTTCCCCCCACTGAGTCGACCCCGGCTCCCGCTGAGGGGACTTCGACTGCTGCCACGGGTGTTTATGATGTTCCGTGGGGTGAGCGTGAGCGTTTGGGTGCTGGGTTGAATTATTCGTGTGGTTTGTATTGGAGGGATGATAGTGTGGAGTGTTGGTATTGGGGGGAACCGTTCCGCCCCAATCTAACGTCTGCTTACGATTTCGGTTCGGGTGAGGAAGGTGTTGAGGAAGCCTATGATGGTTGGGGGGAGCCTTCTGTGGATGCCCCCGAAGGCGGGTTTGTGGCGGTGGATGCGGGCCGTGAGGCGGCGTGCGGGATACGCCCTTCTGGCTTGTTGGAGTGTTGGGGGGCGAACCCGTTGGCGTCCGTGCCGCCTCCTGGTGGGGTGTTCTTTTCAGTGAGCGTGGGAATAGATCACGCCTGCGCTTTACGCCCCGGGGGGCAAGCTGAGTGTTGGGGTACGTCTGCTCGCATAGCGGGGGCGGTGTTCCCCCCAGGTGGGGAGTTCACCTCTATCGCAGCGGGCGTTGAGTTCGTGTGCGGTTTGCGCCCGTCGGGCGAGGTCGAGTGTTGGGGGCGTGATTATAGGGGTTCGGGGGGGCTGGGGGATTGGTTGACTCCTTCGGGGTTTTTCAAGGCGGTAAGCGCCGGAGGGTGGGGAGACGTGTGCGGGCTGCGTTTGGATAATTCCGTGGAGTGCTGGGGGAACTACGAACCCACGCGCGAGGCGAATCGGGAATCTACGTATCTGCTGCCCCCCGGGGGGGAGTTCGAGTCGCTCACACTAGGAGAGGAGGATTACGCCTGCGGTCTGCGCCCAGGCGGGGAAGCAGAATGCTGGAGCAAGGTCACTAAGGGGGAGGCCGGAGAAGCGAACGGCCCCCCGGAAGGGGAAAAGTTTACTCAGGTGGAGGTCGGATGGGGGGATGCCTGCGGGGTTCGTGCGGATAACACCTTGTTATGCTGGAATAGACATTCGGAGATCGACGATAGAGTAATTGATAGAGTGATAGCGTTTCATGAGAAGTTTCACATGTTAGACAACGTCCGCCAACTCGAAATCGGCAGGGGGGATGCGTGCGCTTTATTCGTGGATAGAACAGTTCAGTGCTTCTTCGACTTGTTACAGGAAACAGAATCTCTCTCGGGCGTGTTTTCTTCGGTGAGCGTGAGCAGCGATCACGCATGCGGTCTGCGCCCCACCGGTGCAGTGGAGTGCTGGGGGTCAGACGAGCACGGAAAAGCCAGCCCCCCCAAAGGAGAGTTCACCGAACTAGCAGCCTCAGCTGATTTCACTTGTGGGCTGCGCGTTTCGGGTGAGGTGGAGTGCTGGGGCGGCAGCAGAGAAGGCAGGCACAGCAAAGTAGTAGCCCCGAGGGAGCGGTTAGTGTTCATAGATGCCGGGTGGGGAGGGCACAACGATCTATGGCCTTTCGAGAAATTGGACGGATTTGGTCTTGAAGTACTTCCTTCGCCCTCTTCGGTTGATTGGGGTTATTCGTGCGGGTTGCGGGAGGATGGTTCCCTGCTCTGCTGGGGGAACAGAGATGGACGTAGCGTGGAGCACGATGATTGGCCGCTGTTGTCTCCGCCGGAGGGGGTGTTCGTGGATGTGGGAGTGGGCAGGTATCAGGCGTGCGCTTTAAGCATAACTAAAGAAGTAAAATGCTGGGGGTCGAGGGGGGAGGATGGGGAATACACTTATGGAGAAAAAACCGGGCAGCGGTTCGATTCCTTAGAAGTAGGCGGGTGGCACGCCTGCGGCCTGCACTCGGACGGGAGGGTGGAGTGCTGGAACTTGTCAAACCAATTCCGGGTGCTGCCGGCCCCGACCGACCGCAACGGCGGCGAGCGGAGGTACTCGTATATCAGCGCAGGCTATTTCCACGTCTGCGGTGTCCGCACCGGTATCGATGCTGGCGTAGATTGTTGGGGTCCCACAACGACCCGCTACGGGGTAGGAGGTCGACCCCGAACCGACGATGATGTAGGTGTGATGTAGAGAGCCGGAGGCGCAAGTTCGTGTTCGTGGGTGTGACGAGGGGGGATCCTCAAAGAGATCCGAGTAAGCCACTTAACCCGATTTTGGCTGCAGGTCTAGCGCACGCGGTGATGACCCTGAATTTGGGTCCTAACACGGGCTTGGCTGGTGAGCATAACTGGACATTGGGGACGCCGGTTTCGCACACCCGCCCGTGAACCCCTATTGTTGTTAGTGAACGTTGTTGAAGGGAGAAAGAGAAAAGTGAGACGCAAGATTTGGCTTCCATTGTGCATGGCTGCTGTCCTGTTGGCGGCGTCCTGCGGTGGTGGGAGCCCCGAGACTCCGCAGGCTGTCCCGCCTGGAGTTACGCCCGCCCCGGAGGGGGTTCGGGTTTCCGTTCCGCCTCTTCCTGCTGCGGGGGTTGCCCCCATTGAGTCGACCCCGGCTCCCGCTGCGGGGACTTCGACTGCTGGCACGGATGTTTTTGATGTTCCGTGGGGTGAGCGTGAGCGTTTGGGGGCTGGGTTGAATTATTCGTGTGGTTTGTATTGGAGGGATGGTAGTGTGGAGTGTTGGTATTGGGGGGAGCCGTTCCGCCCCACGCTAACGTCTTATTACGATTTTGGTTCGGGCAAGGAATCTGTTGAGGAATCCTATGATGGTTGGGGGGAGCCTTCTGTGGAGGCCCCCGAAGGGAGGTTCGTGGCGGTGGATGCTGGTCGTGAGGCGGCGTGCGGGATACGCCCTGCTGGTGTGTTGGAGTGTTGGGGGGCGAACCCGTTAGCGTCCGTGCCTCCCCCTGAGGGGGAGTTCGTTTCAGTGAGCGTGGGGATAGAGCACGCCTGCGCTTTGCGCCCTAGCGGTCAGGCGGAATGTTGGGGTACGTCTGCTCGCATGGCGGGGGCGGTGTTCCCCCCAGGTGGGGAGTTCACCTCAATCTCCGCGAGCGAGAACTTCGTGTGCGGGCTGCGCCCGTCGGGCGAGGTCGAGTGTTGGGGCAGTGGTTACACGAGTTCTGGGAGGGGGGATACGTTGACTCCCCCGGGGGTTTTCAAAGCGGTGAGCGCCGGAGGCGATGGAGACGTGTGCGGGCTGCGCTTGGATAACTCCGTGGAGTGCTGGGGGAACTACGACCTCGGAAACGATGAGAATGTGGAGTCTACCTATCTGCTGCCCCCTGAGGGGGAGTTCGAGTCGGTTTCCTTGGGAGTGTATGATTACGCTTGCGGTCTGCGCCCAGGCGGGGAAGCAGAGTGCTGGAGCAGGAGAATTCGAGGGGGAATCGGGAAAGCGAACGGCCCCCCGGAAGGGGAAAAGTTCACCCAAGTAGAGGCCGGATGGTCGAACGCCTGCGGGGTTCGCGTGGACAACACCCTACTTTGCTGGTGGAGACACTATGAGGTCACTGATAGGTTGATTGAGATTCATAAAGAGCTTAATATGTTAGAGAATGTCCTCCAGTTCGAATTCGGCGCCAGGGGGAGTGCGTGCGCTCTATTCGTTGATGGAACAGTTCAGTGCTTATTCGACGGCCCGTTGAGTGAAATAGAAGCCCCCTCGGGCGTGTTTTCTTCGGTGAGCGTGGGCGGCAAAACGATCATGGGCAGCGGTCATGCGTGCGGGTTGCGTCCTAGTGGTGCGGTGGAGTGCTGGGGATCGGACGAGTACGGGCAAGCCAGCCCCCCAGAGGGGGAGTTCACTGAGTTGGCGGCCTCAGTTGATTTCACTTGCGGGCTGCGCCCTTCAGGTGAGGTGGAGTGCTGGGGCGGCGGCAGAGCGGGCAGGCACAGCAAAGCAGTAGCCCCGAGGGAACCTTTAGTGCTTATAGACGCCGGGTGGGGAGGGCACAACGATCTATGGCCTTTCGAGCAACCGGATACTAGCTTGACTCTAATTCGGAGTTTCAAGTTTTGGGGTTATTCGTGCGGGTTGCGGGAGGATGGTTCCCTGCTCTGCTGGGGGAACAGAGATGAACGTAGCGTGGCGAACGATAATGGGCCGCTGCTGTCTCCGCCGGAGGGGGTGTTCGTGGACGTGGGAGTGGGCAGATATCAGGCGTGCGCTTTAAGCATAACTAAAGAAGTAAAATGCTGGGGGTGGTGGGGGGAGTACACTTATGGAGAAAAAACCGGGCAGCGGTTCGACTCCTTAGAAGTAGGCGGGTGGCACGCCTGCGGCCTGCACTCGGACGGGAGGGTGGAGTGCTGGAACTTGCCAAACCAATTCCGGGTGCTGCCGGCCCCGACCGACCGCAACGGCGGCGAGCGGAGGTACTCATATATCAGCGCAGGCTATTTCCACGTCTGCGGTGTCCGCACAGGAATCGATGCGGGCGTGGATTGTTGGGGGCCCACAACGACCCGCTACGAGGTAGGAGGTCGACCTCCAACCGACGATGATTTAGGTGTGATGTAGAGAGCCGGAGGCGCAAGTTCGTGTTCGTGGGTGTGACTAGGGGCGATCCTCAAAGGGATCCGAGTAAGCCGCTCAACCCGGTTTCGGCTGCAGATCTAGCGCACGCGGTGATAACGGCGCCCAACTGACTAGCTGAGGCCGACTATGCCACCTTCGGCATCCAAGTCGATGCCCTGCGCCGCCGGCGTGCGTCCAAGACCTGGCATCGTGCGCATGTCGCCGCATATGGGATAGACAAATCCTGCCCCGACGGAGGCCCGCACTTCCCGCACCGGCAGCCTCCAGCCCGTCGGCGCACCTTTCAGCGACGGGTCGGAAGAGAGCGACAGATGCGTCTTGGCTATACATACCGGCAAGCCCCCAAATCCCGCCTCCTCATAGGTACGGAGCTCACGCGACGACCGGGGACTGTAGTCCACGCCTTCAGCACCGTAAACCTGCTGCGCCACACACTCGATCTTTTTGCGCAGAGAAAACTCTGACGGGTAAAGCATCTTGAAGTTGCTCGGCTCCACTGCGGCCTCTGCCACCGCCTCTGCCAGTTCAGCCGCCCCTCGGCCTCCCTCGCTGAAGTGGCGGGAGACAGCCCAACGCGCTCCGCAAGCTTCGGAAATCTCCCCCACGGCTGCCAGGTCCGCTGCGTGATCGCCCGGGAAGGCGTTGACTGCCACCACGGGCGTCACTCCGTGAATGCGAATGTTCTCAATTTGTTTCTGCAGGTTGGCGCCGCCGACGTGCACCTCCTCGGGATTCTCCTCCAAGAGCGCATCGGGAAGGGGGCGGCCCGCCACTATGCGGTGCCTCCCGGAGTGGGCTTTCAGTCCCCTCACGGTGGCCACCAACACGGCGGCGTCGGGCACGAGCCCCGAATAGCGGCACTTGATGTTGAAAAAGCGTTCTGCGCCCATGTCCGCCCCGAATCCGGCCTCGGTGATAAGAAAATCGCCGCTGCGGATGCCTACCTGGTCGGCTGCTATGGAGGAGTTGCCGGTTGCGATGTTGCCGAACGGCCCGGTGTGCACCAAGGCCGGAGTGCCCTCCAAGGTCTGCATGAGATTGGGTTTGATGGCGTCGCGGAGGATCACGGCCATGGCCCCGGCCGCTTTGAGGTCTTCGGCGGTAACGGGATCGCCCGAGCGGGTATAGCCCACGACGATGCGTCCCAGCCGGGCTCGGAGGTCAGACAGGGAAGTCGACAAAGCAAGGGCAGCCATCACCTCCGAAGCCGCAGTGATGTCAAAGCCGCTCTCTCGAACAACGCCGTCCAGCCGCCCTCCCAGGCCGATCACTACGTTCCGCAGGGAGCGGTCGTTGACGTCGAGGACGCGCCGCCAGGTGATCGAGTGCAGATCAAGCCCCAACTCGTTGCCGTGATGGAGATGGGCGTCGAGTTGAGCAGAGCACATGTTGTGCGCAGCGGTCACGGCGTGCATGTCGCCGGTGAGGTGCAGGTTAAGGATGTCCATCGGCACGACCTGGCTGTATCCGCCCCCCGCAGCGCCTCCTTTGATGCCGAACGTCGGCCCCATGGAGGGTTGGCGGATTGCGATAGTGGCCGAGCGTCCGATGTGGGAAAACGCCTGCCCCAAGCCCACCGTCGTGGTGGTCTTGCCTTCCCCCAGCGGAGTAGGCGTGATGGCCGATACCACCACGTAGGCCGCTTGGGGGCGGTCGTCCATCCGCTCTGCCGCCTCCAGGGAGACCTTGGCCGCTCCTCTTCCGTAAGGCTCTAGAAACTCCGGGGGGATGCCTGCGTCGCGGGCGACTTCCGGCAGCGGTCTGATCCGCGCCGAGTTCGCAATTTCGAGATCCGAGGGAAAGGTCATCCTTTCTTCCCGCCGCCAGGGTCGGACGGATGGGCAGCCAGCGGAAACACCTCTATGTCAAGCCAGGGGAAGAACGGCAGAGACGACAGCGCCTGGTGCAGTTCGTCGGCGCTGGCGACCCTCCAGACTCCCCAGTTCGCCCAGCGTCCCGGCACCCGCCAGAGGCGGCAGAGAACCCCCTCGGCAATGAGTTCCTGGGCGCGGGCTCTCTCGGCGTCAACCAGGTTCGCCTTGAGTTCTTCGTCGCCGTCCGGAGGCCAGTTCACCTCTATGTGCACAAGGTACTCTTCCCCCTTGGGCGTATCTCCGTCGCCCGCTTCGCCCACGTCTCAACCTTTCCTTTTTTTGATCTTGGGGTCTTTCTGTACCGGATTCCCTGGTCGATCCGAGCCTCGCTCCCCCTCTCGCTCCCCCCCTAAGCGAGAGGGGGCGGTCGGCTCGCAGACTTCCAATTCGGCCAGCACCTCCTCTGTGTCTGCTCCCAACGCTCTGCCAGCGAACTTCACCTGCCCCGGGGTGCGCGAAAACTTCGGGGCGACAGATTGCATCAAGACGCCGTCAACTTCAACGAACGTCTCTCTCTGTTTGAAGTGCTCGTCTTCGATCAGATCCGCCATGGTGTAGACCGGCGCAACGGCAGCGTCTGCCTCGTTGAGCAAACGGATGACCTCCTCGCTGGTGTGAGCGCTCACCCAACCCGCCACTAAACCCTCCAGTTCGTCCCTGTTGGCGAACCGCCCTGCGAAAGTTGAGAACCTCTCGTCGTCCCCGGATCCGATGAGTTCCAGCAAGCGAGCAGCCACGCTGTCGCTTGAGGTGGAAATGGCTACCCAGCGACCGTCCGAACACTCATAGGTGCCTCGGGGGACTGTGTAAGGAATGCCCGACCCCAGCCGAGGCTGCAGGTAGCCCAGGTGGGCGTACGCCGAGGGGAGCGGCCCCATTACGTGCAGCAGGGAATCCACCAGAGAAAGATCGATCTCCTGACCTTGACCGCTGCGACGCGCCTCCCAGATGGCCGCCATGGCGGCAAACGCCCCGATGGTGCCGGTGAGTTCGTCAGTCAGCGCCACGGGGGGAAGGAGCGGAGGGCCGTCGGCTGAACCGCTGATGGCCGAATAGCCGCTGAGCGCTTCGGCCAAGGTCGCGAACCCCGGGCGCATGGAGTAAGGGCCGCTCTGGCCAAAGCCGGTGATTCGCAGGATGACCAGTCGAGGATTGCGCTCATGCAGGACTTGGGGGGACAAACCAAGGGCTTCCAGCTTGCCTGGACGCAGGTTTTCGACGAGCAGATCCGACGTGTCAAGGAGACGCAGCATGACGTCCTTGCCGGAGGGAGTCTTCAAGTCCAGAACAACGGAGCGCTTGCCGCGCCCCTGCAACTTCCAGAAGTAGGAGTCGTCTCCGTCGGCGTCGTCTCCGTCAGATTCTGACCCTTCGGGGCGCCAGCCCATCCTCCTCACGGAATCCCCGCTCGGAGATTCCACCTTTATCACGTCGGCGCCTAAGTCTGCGAAGAGTTTGGCCGCGCCGGGGCCGGCGATCACCGTGGCCATATCGATCACGCGCAGATCTGAGAGCGCGCCTTCAGGCATTTTCAGGGGTTTTCTCGCTGGACTCCTGCCTCGGGAGCATCACTGAGCGAACAAAACCAGCCACTTCCACGCCGTCTTGATTCCGCCCCACGGTCCTCACCGTGAGGATGCCGGCGTCGGGGCGTGAACGGCTCGGACGGACCTCTAAGACAGTAGACGCTCCATAGAGCGTGTCCCCCGGATAAACGGGGGAAGTGTGACGCAGGTCGGTTGTGCCCAAGTTGGCCAGCGCCCGCCCGGAGATGTCCGCCACGCTCATCCCCAACAGCAGCGAGTAGACGTATGAACCCACGACCACCGTCCGCTCAAACGGCCCGCCGTGACGCGCGCTGTAGACGTCATCCACATGCAGCGGGCTGGCCGCCATCGTAAGAAGGCAAAAAAGATGGTTCTCAGCGTCGGTAATCGTCTTGCCTGGCCAGTGGCGGTATTCGTCGCCTACCTGGTAATCCTCCAGCCATCCGCCGTAACGCTGCTCCCGGGCCTCGAAGATTCGCTTGCTCGTCATAGACCTGCCGCAGGAATCAAACCCGAACGGCTTGCCAGGATCAAACGTACTGCCCGCATCGGCGGTCTCATCCGGCGCCTTGATCGGAGGCTTCATCCAGAATTCCCGCCGGGTCGTTGTGCGGCTGGGCGCGCACCCAGTCGGGGTTTACCAGCGTCCCAAATCCTGCTTCAACCTCCAGAGGCTGCATCAAGCCGCCGCTCACTACAGGGCGCAGGAGGGAATCGGCGAACTGATCCACTCCCGTGGTGGGCACCCCCCACTCCAGCCGGACGTCGGCGTGGCCAAGTCCAGCAAAAATTTGCGAGTGAACATGGGCGTTCATGTGGGGTTCAAAGCGGACACCTGCTGCTGAAACCTGCTCAAGAATCGCCGGCAGCGAACTCAATCCGCCCATGCAAGTTGCGTCCACTCGTACTATGTCCACCGCCTGGTGCGCCAGCAGCGACTCCGGGTAGTGAGCCCCTCCCTGCTCGTCGCCGAAGGCGATCGGGAAAGGAGAACGTCTCCTCAACTCTGCGACGACGCGGGCGTTGCCGGGAGGAAACGGATCTTCAAACCAGCCCAGTTCGCAGTCCAGACTCTGCAGGAAAGCCGCTGCTTCGGCGGCTGAATCGAACATCCAAGCACCATCGCAGGAAACTTCGATGTCGCCGCTCACCGAAGCCGCGGCCTCCAGACGAGCCTTGGCAGTATCCAGATCCGACGCCATAGGCAACTTGAAGAACCTCCAGCCCTGCTCATACAGCCCGTGAACCTGCTCGCACACTTCCTGCGGCTGGAGCGTGGGCGGATATCCGACTATCGCGGTTACCGGCATCCGGGCGGGCTTCCCGCCTAGAAACTCGGCCATGGGGCGTCCGGCCAGCTTGGCTGCGACGTCCCAGGCAGCCAAATCAACCAGGGAGAGCGCCCGAAGCCCTATACCGGAGGCCAGACACGACATGTTAGAACGCTGCACGTCGGCGAAAATGCTCTTCGGCGACGACGGGTCGCGCCCTATGTATCGAGGCCCGATGTAGTTGCCGATCATCTCAGCAATAGGGCCGTCGCGGGTGAGCGTGAAGGCGTAGCCGCACAGCCCTCCCTGGGTACGAACCCGCACCAGCGCAAACTCCCGGTACTCCATCACCCAAGCGCCGAATCTGATCACCTCCGGCACCGACGCCCGCACAATGCAGACGTCAACGGCCTCTATGCGCTCGCCGCCATTGGAGTTCATGCCGTCAGATACCCCCCGTCTACGCTCAGAACATGACCGGTCACCATTGAAGCGCCAGGACTGGCAAGAAAGAGTGCTGGAGCAATCATCTCACGGGGCAGCCCCCGCCGCCCGATGGGTGTTCTGGCCATTATGAAATCACTCGTAAGGCTGCGGGCGGAATCGGACGCACGCACCAGCGGGGTGTCGAACAGAGCGGGGGCGATGGCGTTCACCCGCACGCCGTAGGGAATCCACTCCAGCGCCAGACTGCGAGTCATCTGCGTCACGGCTCCTTTGCTCTGGAGGTACGCCGTAGCCTCCGGATAGACGCGGCTAGCGCCGATAGAAGCGATGTTAATGATGCACCCGCTGCGACGCTTCGTCATAGCGCGCCCCGCCACTTGGCAGGGAAGCCAGGTTCCCCAGAGGTTCAGACGCAGCACCCGTTCCCACTCCTCGTCGGGGAAGTCCAAGGCTGGGTGCCGGGCGGCAGTGCCGGCGCTGTTGACTAGGACATCGACTGCGCCGTGGGCGTCTAGCACGCTGGCCACGGCGCTCTCCACGGAGTCGCGCACAGTCACGTCGGTCTCTATGAACTCCAGACGCCCTCGATGCTCGGCGCTCCGGACGAGGCTCTCGGCGCGGGGGGCGTCCTTGTCGAGAATCACGACCATCGCACCGCTGTGGGCGAAACCAAGGACGACGGCCTCTCCCAGACCGCTGGCGCCGCCGGTTACCAGCACGATCCGTCCTGTGAAATCGAACAGGGTGGATACGTAGCCCTCCGGCACGTAATCTTCCGGCGCCTGATCCTCCGGCGCTTCCGAGTCCGGCGTCTTCGCCCCCGGCGCTTCTTTACTCACGTCCACCTGCCTAAACGTCTTTGATTTCTAAGCGTCTCAGCCTTCAATCAGTCGAAGGCGGGGTAATGCAGCCCGACACCCCTGTACGAAGTTCGGAAACGCGTCAAGTGCCAGCGCCCCAGATTTGGCACGACGATCGTGTCTAGGTCTGCGCCGACGAACACAGCGTTTGTGGGCGCAGACAGGACAGTGCCCCGAGGATCCTCCGCCAGCACCCGCAGGCCGGCGTCCGGATGCCACACATAAACGACGTCAGGACGGTAGCAAGACACGACGAGCGAGCTGTCGGTAGTAACCGCTACGCCGTCGGGCACGACCACGCCCAACTCGCATAGCACCTTCCGCCGCCCAGCCGAGCCGTCTCCCAAAATCGGAATGGAAACGATCGCCCCTGGATAACTCTCTACGACGTAAAGACAGGAATCGTCGGCCGCCAGCGCGCACCCGTTGGGGAAAAAAGAGGACTCCTGCGACCAGACCGACGCTGCGCCGCCGGGCCGAACCACCCAGATGAAGCCGTCGGACTGCCCCCAGCCGCCAGAGTCCGTCAGGTAGTAGTTCCCGGCGCTGTCGAAGGCTCCCCAGTTCGGAACCCCAAGCGAACGCTCGGCGTTCCCCCGAGTGAAGACCTCCTTATCCCTGCCGTCCGGGGAGAATCTCCACACCGTCTTGTGGACGTTGTCTATGGCGTAGACGTTGCTTTCGGCGTCTGCGGCCAAACCCAACATGAACCCGCCGGTGTTGGCGATCTCCTCGGGGTTATCGTCGTCTGTGATCCGATACAACTGGCCTGCTTCGCCTCCCACGTAGAGACAACCGTTAGGGGCTAGGCAAATACCTTCGGGGTGATCCAGACCCTGAGCAAAAGTCTCCAGTTCGTCAAGCGGAACGAGCGGAGTCGACTCAGCCATCTTTCCTTCCTGCAGTTGCGGCGGATAACGGAGGTTCATCTCTGACCGAAGACCGCGAAGACCCCGAGGATAGAGAGCGCAACGACCCGTCAAGATTGCGCGGCGTTTCAACTAGTTCCACGCGGTGCCCGTCTGGATCGATGAGGTAGACCGCCAGAGAGCCCTTATTGGGGCCGACGGTGGGCGTAACCGGCCCGCTGACGGAATCCACGCCGGCGGCAACGAGCCTCTCCCAAAGCTCCTCAAAGCCGTCCACGAAGAGGCAGAAGTGGCTTGTGCCTGGGTTGCCGTTGGCCGGGTCGATGCTTACGGACGAAATGTTGCGGTACTCCAAGAGTTCCAGGAACACATCACAAGCGTCATGGCGAAGCACGGCGGCGTGCATCTCTACCGTGGGATAACCCACCAACTCACGGAGGTAGTCCTCGGTTCGCACCCAGCGGGCGGCGACCTCAAACCCCAGCAGTTCGTAGAAGCGGATGGAACGATCCAAGTCGGCAACGGTCACGCCGGCGTGGCTGAAGCCGTTTATCGATCCGGCAGCGCTCCCGGCAGCGTTCATGAACGACCTTCCCGTAATTTGACTACCCGTTTAGCAGCCATCGCAATGCTCTACCCCCTTGGGAGGAAAACAGGTACAAGCTCTCTCCCTCATACCCTACAGCCACTTCGTCCCCAGCGCTTATGGCGCTAGTAGAAGGCAGACGGGCTACCAAGGTATTGCTGTCCCCATCTTCGGGGTCGCTCGGATCCACCAGGGAAAAGCTTCCTTCGATGTACACGTACATTTCCGGCTCTATGACTTCTGTCAACTTCACCCTGCCACGCGGCAGGCCCGCGGCTCTCCCGTCGCCTGGGGTCAGCAACAGGATCGACTCCGGTCTCACGCCCGCGATCAACTCCCCATTTAACTCTTCACGCCCAATGATCCGCTCCAGTCTCTGGGTCACGGGTAATTCTTGGGGCAGGGGCAATGAGCCAGAACTTTCCAGTGCGAGCCTCCACTCCTCGCCTTCCCGCTGCAATTCGGTTCGCAGCAGGTTCATTGAGGGACTTCCTATAAACCCCGCCACGAACAGGTCGGCCGGATTGTAATAGAGGTCGTGGGGAGTGCCGACTTGGTGCAGTTCGCCGTCGGACAGCACCGCCACCCTCTGCCCCAAGGTCATCGCCTCCACCTGATCGTGGGTCACGAAGATCGTCGTCACACCCAGATCGGTGTGAAGTTGCGCCAACTCACCCCGCATCTGCACCCTGAGCTTGGCGTCAAGGTTGGAAAGGGGTTCGTCGAGCAAGAATGCCTTGGGCTCACGCACGATGGCCCGACCGATTGCTACGCGCTGCCGTTGACCCCCCGAAAGGTTGGCCGGCCGACGCTTGAGGTGCTCGGAGAGCTGCAGGATGCTCGCCACCTCCTCCACGCGTTCCGTTATCTCGGCCTTCGACTTTTTGGCTTGACGGAGCGGAAAGGCCATGTTGGCAAAAACACTCATGTGCGGGTAGAGGGCGTAGTTCTGAAAGACCATGGCGACGTCTCGGTCTCGAGGGTGTACTTTGTTCACTACCTCGCCGTCAATGAGTATTTCCCCCTCGGTAATCGCCTCGAGACCAGCCAGCATTCTCAGGAGCGTGGACTTTCCGCAACCAGAGGGACCGACGAGCACCATGAACTCGCCGTCGGAGACCTCCAAGTCGACCATGTGCACTGCCACGGTTCCATCTCCGTAGGTCTTCCCTACGCCCTTGAACGAGATCTCAGACATGCTCTTTCGACCTCTTGTCTCTTTGTCCTCCCTTGCCCTCCGCGCCGCCGCATTCGGCGGTAATCGTGAGGTCGAAGCGGCGCTCTTGGAACGGCTCTAGAACTTCCACTTCCGAGTTCTCGTCGTCCAATTCCGCGGAGCGGCCGCGTATTCCGCAGTTCGCGGGTTCGATCCCGGTGAGATACATGCCTGCTCCCATCATCCTCCACTGCCAAAACCTCCGCAGTTGCTCCGGCTTCCAAGAGATCTCAAGGCCTATGCCGCCTAGAGGCGCAAAGCTGTCGTTGCGAAGAGTTGCGGAGGCGTCTGCAGGCCGCTCGGCAAAACGATGCTCAAAGACCTCAGCGGCAAAACCCGCTTTCGGTTCGCAGAACTGGGCATGTAGCCCGGGATCGGTATCCGTGAACGACTCTGTGGAATAAGCGGGGGTGATGTCCAGCATCGTCGACGGCGACACCAGAGGGAACCCAAGGTTGAAGTGGTAAAGGATGAATAGCGGCGCAGCCTCGAAGCCCTCGTTGCGCACCCGGTCGCTCACTGCTAGGCGAGGCGAGCCCACGGCAAATCGCAGAGTGCGCTCCAAGACCAAGTTGACTCCGTAGACGGACACCTCCCGCACGCTCCCTGAGATCTCAATGGCCTTCAAGTCACCGTCGGTGGAGATCAGGTCGTGACGAACGCCGGAGGCGGGCAAGTTTGAAAGGCGTCCGTGCTGGCAGTACCACTCGCTGCCCACTCGACAGCCCTCACCGACGTTTTCTAAACCACAGGTAACGAGCAATCCCCCGCCGAAGGAATCCAGCCATTTCTCCCCATCGAAGTAGGCGGGATGGCGAAATCCCACCGGAGACTGCCAGTGCAACGGCCAACCCTGCGCCCAGGCGGGTCCTATGTCCAAGCCCCGGTCGACGAGTACCAAGGCGTGGATGCCGCCCGCTGGGCGCACGTCAATTGCCCGCAGACCGTCGGAAGCGCCGTCTGAAAGAACCACTTCTCGCACCGAAGCCACCTGCCCCGGTTCTCCTAAGAGCGCCCGCAGATCGCCGCCAGGGGGCAGACTCAACTCCCAGTTCACGCTCACCTCAGCATCCCCCAGTTCGCGCCCGAGGCCTCCCGGCGCTCGCCGCCGCCGGCCGCTCTGGGGTCTGCGCCACCCGCCGCTCAAAGGTTTTCAAAAGGTCTTCACAGCGGAGAAACCCGCGTCAATGAGAATGTTCGTGCCGCTGATGTAGCTAGACGCATCGGATGCCAGGAACACGACGAGCGCACCCACCTCTTCCACAGTGCCGATGCGCCCTAGGGTGTTGGCGGCGCGCACCCTGTCCATGAAGCCCTCCACTTCATCGGTATTCATGTCGGCGAGATCCCTCCGGAGCATGGGTGTGTCTATGGTGCCCGGGGAGATGGCGTTGACGCGGATGTTGTCGGATCCCACCTCCAGCGTCAGTGTGCGCGCCGCCGCAATCACTCCAGCCTTGGCAGCGGCGTAGACCACGCAGCCCGGGAGGGAGTGGGTGGCCTGAACCGAAGACGTAAACACGATGGACCCGCCGCCGCGAGCCCGCATAGGAGCGATGCTGTGCTGGGCGCAGAGCAGCACACCCTTGAGGTCTACGTCCAAGAGCAGATCCATGTCTTCTTCCGTCATCTCCTCCAGCGACACGTAGCGCTCCACTCCGGCGTTGGCGTGCATGATGTCCAGCCCGCCGAAGTCCGCCTCTGCGAGCCCCACCAGAGCTTTCACGTCTTCGGGACAGGAAACGTCGCCGCCGTCGGCCGAAGCCGATCCACCCTCTGAAACGATCAGATCCACCGTCTCCTGAGCCGAAGACATGTCCAAGTCGTTCACGACCACCGAAGCTCCGGCTCTGGCAAGAGCCAGGGCGCTGCCCCTTCCGATACCTCCTCCTGCTCCTGTGACGATCGCCGCCTTGCCTGCGAGCGGAGTCTGCTCAGCGTGCTGTCTGTTTTGTGAATTCGAGCCCATGTAGACCTCCTATTGTCCTCTTATTTTGATCTTCCGCCTTCAGCGGCGTCTGAATTCATTCTGCTCTCTTTCCAGCGACTCTGATTTCCAAACATCCTCGTTTAGATCTAGAGCGTTTAGCCTGAATTGCTTCGTAACGACGATCTGAGGGTTCTAAAGCCACTATTCCCGTCGCCGCCCCTGCCCGTAAATCCGCTCCTGTCATCCCTTTAACGCCCCTTGGGTGACTCCCTGCTGGAAGCGGCGCTCCAGCACGATATAGAGCAAAAACACCGGAACTGATCCGATGATGGAAGCGGCCGCGATCAACTCGTGCGGCGTTCTGTATTGACCAATGAACTGGCTGATACCCACTGGCAGGGTGTAAGTGTCGGCGTCGCGCAGCAGCACAAGTGCCAGTATGAAGTCGTTCCAGTTGGCCAAGAACAGCAGGATCGTCACAGTAACGATTGCCGGGCGCGCCATCGGGACGATCACCTTCGCCAGGATCCTCCACTCGCGCGCCCCGTCCAGTCGGGCGGACTCGACCAGTTCTCCCGGCAGACCCTGAAAGAAACCTCTAAAGACCAGGATGGCAATGGGCATCCCGAAAGCTACGTACACCAAACTAAGGCCGTACAACTGGTCGTAGAGCCCGAGTTGTCTAGCTTCAATCAAAAGAGGAAGAACGAGCGCCGCAGGAGGAATCATGATCCCCAGCAAGAGCGCAGTGAAGACCACTTCCGACCCCGGAAACCTCAGCCAAGTGAAAGCGTGTGCGGCCAGCAACCCCACGATGATCGTGAGGACAACAGAGATAACCGTGACGAAAAGGCTGTTCAAAAAGTAGCCGCCCAGTCCGAAATCCCGCCAAGCCTCTACGTAGTTGCCCGGCGTCCACTGATCGGGCAGGAACGATTGGTTGTATACCTCTCTCCCGGTCTTGAGCGATAACGCCCCTACCCAAAGAACGGGGAGGACGACGACGACCGCAACGCTAACCGACAGAATCGAAAGAGACGCCCTGGCCCAGAGCGAGCGGATATCAAACAAGGCGCCTCGCCACCCGCATTCTGATGAGGCTGAAGAGAACCGCCAAAAACACGATCACGATGGCGATGGCCGAAGCCACCCCCATGATGCTGTTGCGGAAGCCTTGCTCCAGCATGTACGTAGAGAGGACTTCCGAACTGCGGTTGGGGCCTCCTCTGGTCATTACGTAGACTACGTCAAAAATTTTGAGGCCTCCTATCACGTTCAGAAGGGCGACCACTCCTACTACGTGATAGAGCGACGGCAGAATCACCCGAGTGACAGTGCCGAAAGTGCGCGCACCGTCGAGTGATGCAGCTTCAAGCATCGACCTGTCGATGCTCTGGAGACCGGCGTAGTAGAGGATCATGTCAAAACCCGCGAACTGCCAGATGGTGACGCCGATGATCACCCAAAGGACGAGACCCGGCTCCCCCAGAAAAAAGACCGGGTCTTCGGAGATTCCCAGCCTTTGCAGGATTTGATTCACGAAGCCGAAGCCGTCCAAGACCCTCGACCACATCAGACCCACCAGCACCGGGGGCAGCAGAGCAGGCAAGAATACGACCGCACGGAGCAGTCCCGTGCCGCGCACCCTCGTGGCGATGAGCAAGGCGAAACCGAAACCGAGCACGTTCAGGAACAGAGTGGTTAGTCCGGTGAACAGGAGCGTGTTGCGAAGCGCCCGCCAGAAGATAGGGTCGCCTGCCAGCGACTGGTAATTGTCCAGGCCGGTCCAGGAAAGATCTCCTAGTTCAAAACCTGCCCATTCCGAGAACGACACCAGGGCCACCACGACGACCGGCACGGCGATGAGCCCAAGGAAGACCGCCAAGCTCGGAAAAACCATTGCGATCCCCAAGCCAGAAGCGTAATTGCCCCCCCGCCGTCTGTCGGCTCTGCGCAGTTTCCTGCGACGCGACCTTTGCTCACTACGGAGCCGCCTTGACCTAGCCTGCTCGGAATCCTCCGCTTCCGCCGCCGCAGCGGAATCCTCTCTCTCTAGGAGTTCCTTGGACTTGTTGGGCATAACCCGCTTGCCTCCAGGCTTGCCTGAGCGATTTAGTTTGCCGACCCCGCCGCCAGTGTTAAAGCGGCGGCGGGGTCGGCAGGTTATGCCATTGAGCTAGGAAGCCGCTTCGACCATGGCGGCGATCATCTCATCCGGGCTAAGGGACCCATCCAACAGACCTTGGACGCTGTCTGCAATGGCGGCGTTCACCGGCGTCGTGTAGACAGTGCGGTTGCGCACGGTGGCCTGCGCTGCGACCAGATCCCTGTACAGGTCACTCACTTCCGAAGGCAACTGGATACTCCAGGACGGAATGAAGTCGTTGGAAACCAGCGCCGCCTCGCCCTCCGCGTCAGTCAAGTAGCGGAGGAACTCCACTGCCAGATCGTAGTTCTCGGCGTCGGCAGGCACTGAGAACATCTCGGCCACGCCGCCGACGGCGTACGCCTCACCCCCGCCCGGGGACGGGAACGGAAACAATCCCCATTCAAAACTGCCGTCAACCTCGGATGCAATGCCGGCTGTTATGAAGTTCCCAACGGGGAAGAACATGGCAGCCTGTTCCGACACGAACAAGTCCAAGGATCCCACGAAGGCGTCCATGGCGTTCGCCCCAGGGGCGAATACCTCCGCGTTGATCAGAGCCGCTAGGTTCTCGGCCGCCTCAAGGAACTCCGGTGAATCCCATGTGACCTCACCGGCGTCAGCTCGAACGATGAGTGCGTTGCTGGGGTCGGTGTAGGCCAACTGGTTGAAGAACAGGTCGCCGCCTGCCCACTTGTCTTTCGTTCCCACGGCTACCCCAAAATAACCCTCTGCATCAAGAGCCTCAGCCACTGCTATGAGGTCGGCAGAAGACTGCGGGACTTCAAGCCCCAACTCGGCAAAGACGTCCTTGTTGTAGGCAATCTGCAGGGAGTTGACGTCCAACGGGATGGCATAGGGAATTCCATTCACATTGGCTATCGAAGCAATGGGGTCGAAGAAATCGGGGAAGCCGTCCTCGAAGTCATTGGCTAGAGAAGCCAACTGACCTGCGGATACTAGGTCCGTGTACTCGCCGGTCCAGGGAACCTGCGCTATGTCGGGTGGCTCACCGGCTGTCAAAACCGCTCTAAGGTTGGTCATGTAGTCGCCATACGCGGTGTAGGTACGCTCCACGTCCACGTTGGGGTTATCGGCTTCGAAACGCTCTTCAGCCGCTTTGTGAACGTCGGTGTAGCCACCTTCATTGTTCCACGACCAGAATTCCAACGTCACCGCCTGGGGCGCAGGCTCCGGTTCCGCCTGAGGTGCCGGTTCCGGCTGAGGCGCAGGCGCTGGTTCCGCCTGAGGCGGAGGCGCCGGTTCCGCCTGCTCATCGGAATCGCTTCCGCAAGACGCCGCAACGAGCGCGAGGATGGCAAGCGTGCCAGCAAGAAGCCGAAGCGCCGCTTTCTGCCTTGAAAACAACATATGAGTCTCCCTTCTTGGTTATGAGATGAAACAGGAATCGAGCGCAATGCAATCAATGGCTGCGAGTCAGCCTCGCTTCCAATTTCTAATTTAGATGCACCCTATTGCCGTTTTCAAGCAAATGTTGCTTTCAAAGTGCTCGTTCCGAAACCAGAATCAAGGGAGCAGGTTAAGGGTGGCCAGGAGAATGAAAGGGGAAATTCCGGAGAGTACATGGCATAAGGCATCCTGAGATGTCGGGCAGATACCTCAAAGACAGTACCTAGTACCGTACCGTAACTCTCCCAACTCTCTCCCGCCCCCCCCCCCCCCCCCCCCTTTAGGGGGGGGCGGGGAGAGAACAGTTACAGTTGCCCAAATTTTTCAGTTTCTACAGTTGACTAAAATTTTTTTAAGTTTGGCCGTTGACCAAATTTTTTTGAATTTCTTAGACTTGTCCCTAGGAAGTTCGTTTGCACCTCTACGGAGTCCTTGTTGGGAGGAATGTTGGGTTTGACTTCCCAGAGTTGGATGCGGATAGCCTCCGGCGAACCAAGGAGGAAGTGATGCGCTGGTCAAATCTGTTCGCCCCTACACTCAGGGAAGCGCCTGCGGACGCCGTCATAACAAGCCACCAACTGCTGCTACGCGGCGGTTTCATCAGACAACTTCATGCCGGGCACTACTCACTTCTGCCTCTCGGTTTGCGTGTCCACAAGAAGGTGGCTGCCATCGTTTCTGAGGAGATGGACGCAATCGGCGCTCAGGAGACGCTGCTCCCGGCCCTTCACCCGGCTTGGGTGTGGAAGCGCAGCGGACGCTGGGAAGCAATGGGCGAAGAGATGTTCCGGCTCCGAGACCGCAGGGGCAACGACCATGCACTGGGAATGACCCATGAGGAGGTAGTCGCCACTCTCTTGGGAGAACTCCGCTCCTACCGCGATCTCCCCCAGATCTGGTATCAGATTCAGACCAAGTTCCGCGACGAGCCCAGACCAAAGAGCGGCCTGCTGCGAGTACGAGAGTTCGCAATGAAGGACTCCTACAGCATCGACCTCAACGAAGAAGGTCTTGATCGGGCGTTCGAACTCCACCGCAAGGCGTATCAGCGCATCTTCAGACGCCTAGGGCTGCCCGCTGTCGCCGTGGAAGCCAGTTCGGGCGCCATGGGAGGAAGCGCCAGCGTGGAGTTCATGGTTCCTTCTCCTGCCGGAGAAGACGACATCGCCCGCTGTTGCGGCTGCGGATACGCTGCCAACCTGGAGCGCGCCGTCTCCGAACCCTCAGACTCGCCAGACGATCCCGACGCTCCGCTTCAGAAGTTCCCCACTCCTGGAATACGCACCATCGTCGACCTCGCAGCAGCCTTCAAAGACGCTCCGCCGCAGCGGCAGATCAAAACCCTGGTCTATGTGATCGACGAAGAGACGACTCTGGTACTGCTGCGCGGCGATCACGACTTGAACGTCCAGAAACTCCTGGACTCCTGCTCCGCTGCGACCGCCCGAGCGGCAACCGACGCTGAATGTATAGACGCCCTGAGCGCCTCGCCTGGGAGTCTGGGTGCCGTGGGAGTAAGCAGTATCCCCGTCCTGGCAGACAACTCTCTGAACGGCCGGCGGAACCTGGTAACGGGCGCCAACATCGACGACTTCCACTTGCGCGGCGTCGACGTCGCTAGAGACATCTCGGTGGAGGCTTGGGGAGATTTCCGCACGGTGCAAGCGGGTGAGCCGTGCACCCGCTGTGGTGAGAAACTAGAGGTGATCCGATGCATCGAGACCGGCCACATCTTCAAGCTGGGCAGACGCTACGCCGAGGCTTTTGACGTGTCCGTGCTGGACGAGAACGGAGTTCGCCAAACCCCAGCGATGGGAAGCTACGGCATAGGAATAGGCCGCGCCATGGCCACAATCGCCGAAACCAATCACGACGAGCGGGGCTTGATCTGGCCGGTTGCGGCAGCTCCCTTTTCGGCGGTAGTAGTTCCGCTGGCGGTACACGACGATCAGGTTGCCCAAACCGCTGAGAATCTCTACGAGGAGTTGCGGAAGGCGGGAGCAGACGTTCTCCTAGACGATCGCGATTTGCGCGCGGGTGTCAAGTTCAGCGACACCGAACTGATCGGCATTCCTTATCGGCTGACGATAGGACAAAGAAGTCTCTCATCCGGATTCGTAGAACTCACCGAAAGGTCAAACCAAAAAACGGAGAAAGTCCCGCTGAGCGACGCCTCTCGGAGACTATTAGCTGCCGTAGCCGATGCTCCCCCTGGCAATGCGCGAGAGTCCTAGAACTCTCCGAACCGATTCGGAATGATTCGCAATGACTCCGGCAATCGGCGACGATTGATAGAAAGCAGTTCAGCACTAGAATGGGCTGTTTACCAACAACATACGTAGCCGGAAGGATTGCGTTGGCTTCAAGACAAGAACAGACCCAATTGGTCGGCAAGAAAGACAGGCGAGCAAGAAAGGCGATACGTCTGCGGTTGTGCGCCGTCTTCTCTCTCTCAGCCTTGCTGACTGTCGCCTGTGCAGTAACAGACGGCTCAGCCATCGACGGCAGGGCGCGTGAAATTGCCATAGTGGCGCGTGAAAACGCCGTGGAAGCCCAAGATTCACTTCAAGTCGTGCGATCCCAGATTCAACAGACGCAAGAACAACTCTCGGCGCTAACGAGCGCCGTGGAAACCCTGGCGCGCGCCCTCGCCGAAGGCGACCAGGAGGGAATCGCAGCCGCAGTTACTTCTCTTACTGACATCGAGGTCTCAGTCAGTCAAGCGAACGGAGGGGCGAATGCTGGGGGGGCAGTTGAGCCGCCGACCTCCGAAGACACGCTCCGACCCGGAGCGGGCATAAACGTGCGCATGGGGCGCGCCAACTGGAGCACCGGTTACATGCAGGCGCATATCTTCAAGCAACTTCTCGAAGAGTTGGGATACGTCGTGAACGACTTCAGCGAGGAAACGGACCTTTCGCCTGAAGACTTTTACGCCCCTCTCGCCAAGGGCGAATACCATTTATGGGTAAACGGCTGGTTCCCCGCCCATGACATCTTCATCTCCAGCGAAACCCTCCTTGAGGAGATGGGCGGCGAACAGGTGCCGGCGGAGTTTGTAAGTCCGATCGGATTGCAAGTAGCCTCAGGCGCACTCCAGGGCTTCCTCGTAGACAAGAAGACAGCAGACGAACTCGGCATTCGTTCTCTAGCGGACATCGCCAACAATCCAGGCCCTTGGGACCGCAACGGAAACGGCAAAGCAGACTTGGCCGGCTGCGACGACGGCTGGGGTTGTCAAGCCATCATTGCGCAAACACTCACTCTGAATGGCTTTGACGGATCGATTGAACAAATAATGGGAGATTACGACACTCTCTGGGAGGAACAGCGAGAGCACCTCAACAACGGCGATCCTGTGCTTGCTTATACCTGGACTCCGAGCGCTTACATCACGGAACTAATACCAGGACGGAACGCCTACTGGTTAAGTGTTCCGAATGCCATCCTGGATCAGCGAGGAGCAGCTGCCTTGCCAGCTGAGCAGTGCCCGAGTCAACCCTGCGAAATGGGTTTCAAGCCTGCCGACATAAGAGTGGTCGCCAACAACCAATTCCTGGCAGACAACCCGGCAGCAGCCAAACTTTTCGAACTTGTCACCATTGACGTCATCGACATCGCCCTCCAAAACGTCGAATACGGACAAGGAGAAGATTCGGAAGCCGACATCGCTACCCACGCAGCGGAGTGGATAGCCGACAATCGGACATTGGTAGACGCCTGGTTGACCGAAGCGCGCGCCGCAGCCTGAACGCCGAATTCATTGATCTCAGCGGTCTCCCTCCCCCTCCCCCCCGTCTCACCCGTCTCACCCCGAGTCAGCGGAACGGGATCAGCCCTCCTGAGATAGCTGCCCAAGTCACGACGGCGGCCGTGCCGGCTACGAGGTAAGTCCCCAGCGGCCTACGGGCATTTGAGCCCTCGCGAGCCAGAGCCCAGATCGCAGCGGGGAACGCCGCCGCAAAGCCCGCTGCTAACCCCATCAGGGCGGTCTGCCACCCCCACCAGCCGCACAGCAAACCGTTCAACGCACTAAGTCGAACGTCGCCGCGTCCCATCCAGTCCGGGTTCAGGAAGTGCACCAGCGCCAGGGCTGCACTGCATAGGAGCCCTCCTAAGACACTCCCGAGCAGACCGCTTGCATCAGTCTCAATCAAAGACGCCGCCGAGTAAAAGACCCAGACGATTCCGGCAGCGCTCCAGATGATTTTCGTGGGAAGGCTTCGAGTTCGGCAATCCTCGACCGCCAACCACACTCCGGCTACCCCCCAAAGGATGCACGACGTCAGGACAAGTGCAGAGGAAATCACGCCTCTTCAGGACCGTCGGCTTGCCTAGGCGAGATCAAGAACTCTGCGTTGGCTGAAAGTCGCATTACTCCCACAAATTCCCTGTAGAATTTTTTACTCTGGTGCTCCAGCATGCATCACACCACTGCCCTAAGCATGTTTGGCTGTCGTAGGGCAGGCATCGACTTTCGCAGAGTCCGTTTATTCTTTACTTCCGCGCCTGAGTTCACCTAGGCCCGGCACGAACCGACAGAAGGGCAAATGTCAAACATTCCACCAACCGGCAGGAGTGCTCCCGCCATTCCGAAGCCCCAGCAACGGGAAGTCACCATTCCTGGTGCCTCAAAACAAAAAAAGGGCAACGTCAGAGGTGGGCTGCTCATCATAGGTCTCGTACTAGTCGCAGCCTCCGTTTTCGGTTTCTGGTTCATTCTCCAAAACCTCAATCAAAACCAACCTGTACTAGTTGCTGCAAGAAACATTGGGAGGTGGGAAATAGCTTCGGCGGCTGACTTCACCATCGTCGACGCCAATCCTGGAGAGGCTTCTTACCTGAGACCGAATCAGTTGGGCAGCGTGATCGGAAGGTGGGCCACAGGCACCATACCCGCAGGGACGATGGTGACTCCGGGAATGTTTTTGATTCCGCCTCTCTCAGGAGAAAGCGAAGCAGACAACGTCCTTATAGAACTCACCATCCCCCAGGCGGAAGCCCCCTTTGGCACGTTACAAACCGGTGACAGAATCGCCCTGTTCGGCTCGACGCCCAGCGCCTCCGGAGTTTCCCCTATTCGGTTGATCGGAGTCTTGAGACTTGATTTCGTGCAGAATGGCAAGTTAACCTATATTGTCACACCCGAGGAAGCGTGGAGATATCAGACGATGATTGACGAGTACAAGAGTGCTTCCAATCGTAAAATATGGAAGTTGGGCGTGAACGTACAAGACGGAACACTAGATACACTCTCTAATGGGGCAATCCCCTTCGACCTAGGAGAAGATTTGGGGATAGAAGGATCTGGAACGGAACTACTGCCGGAATCGTAGATAATCTTGTTTTTGAAGTCGCAACCGGACTCTACGCAGACACTTTCGGTCATGTCGCAAAGTGCAACGCCGTGCGCGCACGACAGCGCGTGCATGAAGGAATTCCATCATGCTGATCGTCTATAGCACTGAGGGCTCCCCGGGGGCGTCCACGACCGCTATCCACATGGCTGCCCACTGGGCTTCTTCTGGCCAGGAGGCGCTCATTCTGGAAGCCGACCCTTCAGGTGGCTCGCTCAGCCGTCAACTGGGAATCCAGTTCACTCCGGGGACAGCCTCTTTCATCGCCGCCGGGGCTGCGGTTCGCAAAGCGGAGTTGATAGATCACTCGCAAGACATCTTGTTCTCCAATCTGCACGTGATGCCCTGCCCGTCGAGCCCCATGGGCACCAAAGGGATCATAGAAACATTCGGCGAATGGGCATCCGACCTCCGCACGGTTGCTGAAAACGGAATGGCTGTGATCATCGACGCCGGACGAATCAGCCCTCAAAACGCCGCCGAGAAGTTGTTGGCAAATGCAGCAGGAGTTCTAGTGGTCGCCCGAGGCGATTCCGTAAGTTCTCTGAAAAACCTCCAATTGATGAAAGACACATTCGGCGGAGACGCCTCCGACGGAGCAACCCCTGGGTGTGCCGTAACCATCGGAGATTCCCCTTGGGGCGAAAGCGAATGGGAATCGAGCTGCGGGCTTAAGTTGTGCGGCTCTATTCCCGACTCTTCGGAGATTTCCTCCGACCTGTCTTTCCTGCTGGGCAAGCCCAAACGCAAGCACAAGATCTGGCAGAAGGCGATCGGGCAGATTGCCGACAAACTCCTGCCCATCGCAATGCCGGACCCAGCGGAATATCCGAGACGCAGCGTTCCGGCAAAGGTTTCCGCCACCCCCGCGAACGAGGAAGAGACTGAGCCTCGGGTTACGGAGCAGCCCTCTGACACGGCCGCCCAACCTGATCCGCCCTCAGCAGCGCAAGCCGAAGCAGCACCTCCCGCCCCAGCCACCGAACCGACAGCAGTCATGACGCCGCCCGCGCCCGTCTTAACGCCACCCGCGCCCGCGCAGCATTTCCCCGTGGATATGCAGGCACCCGCTGCGCCTCCTCCAGCACCACCGGCGACCTTCCCGACCGCGGCTGAACTCCCGCCTTACCACTACCCCCAACAGCCAACGACCGAGCTGCAACCACCTGCGCCTGCGCCCGCTCCCCCTCAATATCCACCTCCCCCGCCAATGCCGATCTACCAAGAACCCCCCGCGCACCAACCTGGAGCGATTCCGCCCCCGGCAGCTACGCCTCAGGGGGCCGCCCCAACCCCTGCGCAACACACCGCCGCCATCCCCCCGGCGCCGCCGGCGCCGCCACAGACCGCTGCGCCACCAGTTGCCCCGCCCCCGGCGCCTCCCCCTCAGTACTCGCCCCCCCCTGCGATGCCGATCCACCAAGAACCCCCAGCGCCTCAACCTCCACCTCTGTCAGACATGGAAAAAACCGGCTCCTTCCGAGATGCCGCCACGCGACTGCACGGACAGGGCCGCCAGCGAGGCGAAACCACGAACCGAAGAGGAGTTTCCTAGACCATCGGAAACACCTAAGCGTCCGTTAGAATTGCATTTGGAAAGCGCCTTCGACGAGTTGAACGCTCGTCCGCGTTGACGACGCCGATGAGTCCCTGGAGAACTATCAAGTGACAGAAACCAGTTCAGGTCTGACTCTGTTCAGGCGCTTTCACGAGTCCCTGCTTGAACAGTACTTAGACCTCGAACGCCAAAAACTTTCCAGCGAGGAGATCGAGGGGCGTCTTAACGAGGTCGCCAGCGGAATCCTCCAAGAGCGCGACACTTCGGCTCTCATAGCCGGAGAGATGCCCCTCAACGAAGGAGAGCGAAGAGACTTCTACGCGAGCGTCAGAGGTTTGATGGGAGGCGGTTCGTTGGCTCCCTTGCTGGATCGTCCCGATGTTGAGAACATCCATGTTCTCGGCCATGACAAGGTGATTCTGTCGCTGGCAAACGGCGACCGCGTCCCCGGTCCGTCGGTGGCGGGCAGCGAGGAAGAGTTGGTAATGATGATCCGCCATCTTGCCTCCACCGCAGGTCACACATCTAGACGCTTCGACACCTCAGCTCCGATCCTGGACTTGCGCTTAACATCGGGGCACAGGCTCTTCGCCATCACTTCGGTGGCAGAGCAGACTTCAGTGGTCATCCGCCGCCACCGCATGCTGCAGTCATCGCTGGACGTTCTCGAAAAAGCAGGCACCGTCTCCCCTCAAGCCCGAGAAGTGCTGAGGGCTGCTATACACCCTCCCAACCCGGCCAACCTGCTCGTCGTCGGCGGCACTGGCGCTGGAAAGACTACCTTGCTGCGGTCTTTGCTGTCTGAGGTTCCTCAACACGAGTTCCTCGTGACCATAGAAGACACCCTGGAACTCCATCTTCAATCCTCCGGCTTGCATGAACGCACCCTGGCGCTGGAAACCCGCACCTCCAACACCGAAGGAAAAGGCGAGATCTCAATGTACGACCTCGCAAAGGCAGCTCTGAGGATGTCACCCGACCGAGTGATCGTGGGGGAGGTTCGCGGCGGCGAGGTCATGCAGCTTCTTCAAGCGATGGGCATCGGCAATGACGGCTCTTTAGGCACCATCCACGCGGGCAGCACCCGAGCTGCCATTAACAAGATCCTCATCTATGCACAGCGTTCCCCAGACGCTCCAACGCCCGACTCTGTGCTCCGGGAGATAGCGGAAGTCCTGCACCTGCTGGTGTATATAAAGAAACTCCCAGACGGTCGCCGGGCCATCACGTCGATTAGGGAAGTCACCGGATACGAAGACGGCAAGGTGCTCACATCTGAAGTGTTCGCGCCCGGAACGGACGGAACGGCGGTCTACGCCCGCCCATTCAAGCCCGACGGCGAGACGCTGGCACGCTTGGCCGCATCAGGTTTCAATCCGACGTCTCTAGGCGAGCCGCTCTTTTCGTCCAGCCCCAGCCCGCCGCCGCAACCCCAGTTCCACAGACCCCAGACTCCCCCCCAACAGCCCGTCGCACAGCCCGCCGCCTACCCGCCCGCGCACCTGCCGGCGCAGCATCCCCAACCTCAACCCAGCGTTCAGCCTGCGCTTCCGGCCCAGCCAGCGGCTTCCGCTTATCCCCAGCCAACAGCCCCGCCTGCTGCGCCTACCCATCCCGACTATCCCGACTACGAGGTACCGGCACCGAGGCGCGCCACGGCTCGGTAAACATCGGCAATACCTGCTCGCTTAGCCCGGCCTTCCGTCGAACAGGAACCCGTGAACGTTCCCATCACTTTGCTGCTAGGGCTTGTGGGCGGCGTTGGCCTGTTCGTCGTTACCTACAGCTTCAGGGAAAAGCCAGAAAAAGAAAAACGCCAGTTAAGACTCAAGAAATTCAAAGCCAAGGGGCCTAGGTCGCAGGCGGCGGCCACTCTAGCTGGCAACGCCCTTCAAATCATCATCACCGCGGCTCTGGCCTTCGGAGCTTGGTACCTGACGGGCTGGTACGCGGCCGCCTTGCTCACCGCAGCAGCCGGTTGGGCAGGACCTAAGATGGCCAGGGCGCCAAGTTTACGCAAGAAGGCCACCGAAGAAATCGAAGCCTACTCTCAGTGGGCAGAGCAGATACGGGACTTGGTGGCTTCCAGCGGATCTCTCTATGAAGCCGTGACCCTCTCCGCAGACAACTCGCCGGAGTTGCTTCGCCCGGCTGTCAGGCAAATGACCGCCATAGCCCGAACTACAGGTCTTCCCCCGGCCTTGGACTGGTTCGCCAATGAAATGCGCTCCCCTCACGCAGATCGCTTGGTTCTCGGGCTTCGCATAGCCTGGGATTCCGGAGCACGCGTGAGCGAAGCGTTCGACAGCACCGCCCGCAGAATGCGGGGGGAGGTGGACGTGCGGCGCCGCAACGAGGTGGGCAACAGCCGTGCGTGGACGCAAGTGGTGGCCATCCTAGGTGTAACGCTGATTTCGGTGATGCTCCTGGCCGTGCTCAACAGAGGGTTTTTTGAACCCTTCAGTAGTTTCATCGGCCAACTGGTGCTGCTTGGCGTGGGCGGTCTAATAGTAGGCAGCATCTTCTGGGTTCTGAAGTTGTCCGAAACTGACACCGCGATTCGGCTGCTTGAACTAGACACCGAAAGCAAAGAAACCAAGGGAGCAAAAGTATGAACCCGGCGGTGATCGCATTGGCAATCAGTGCCGGACTGGGGCTGATCGTCTTGATCCTGGGTTTTCGACCTGCCCCCGAAGTAGACGAAGATCAGGTTTCTAAGGGGACTCGTCGGAGAACTCGCCCGATGCGCAGCGCGGGACAGATGATTCAGAACGAACTGAAGGGCAAGAAAGAACTGGTGCAGGACGCCTTGATGGTGGGACGCACGCTCGAAGCCCATGCATTGACCAAGTTCACCGGCATGATCCTGGGGCTGGTACTGACGGTGGGAGCAGGGATGGCGCTGAGCCTGTTCGGCTTAGGTCTGTCCCCGTTGGTGTTGATCATCGCTGGAGGCGTGGGATGTCTGATCGGTTGGTGGTTACCCGACTCCATCCTGCACACCGAGGCAGAAAAGGAACGGGAATATTTTCAGCAGGTCACAGAATCCTGGCTGGAGTTGGCCAGCCAACTGGTCACCGCAGGATCCGACACCTTCGCCGCTCTGATTACTGCCGCCTCCTATAGCGATCAGCCGGTCTTTGTCATCATTCGGGATTCCTTGCGGGTGGCGGCCGCTCGGGGCGAGCCCCCCTGGAGCGGTCTGCGCAAGATGGCGGAAGAACGCCGCCTGAGGTTCTTGGATCCTTTCATCGCCTCCCTGGAACTAGCTGGAACCACGGGAGCCGAATCGCGCCAGACGATCCTGGCGCAGGTTGAGGCTGCCCGCGCCAAAGCGCTCTTTGAAGCCGACGCCGCAGCCGCCTCCTCCGGAGAAAAGATGGGGGCACCCCTCGCCCTCATCGGGGGGGCATTCATGGTGCTGATGGGCTATCCCCCTCTGGCTCAGATCATGGACTCAGCTACGATTTCTGGGATTTGATACGCCTCTTTCAGGCAACTACCAATTCACCCACAATTCGCTATGAATTGTTGTATCATGGGTTTTGTAACCTGTAAACTTGTCTTCAGATTTGAAAACCGATTTGAAAACCGCAGGAACGAGAACCGTAAAGAATGCAAGTAGGTTCTCCCACGAGAGTGGGGAGCTTTTAAACAACGGAGGTTAAGAATGCTCTCAGTTCTCTTACTCTCAATAGGAATCCCTTGTATAGCCCTGGCAGTTTGTTCAGGACTAAGGCAAAAAATGCCCGCGAGGGCAGCAAACACGAGGGGCTTAGCCCTCCAGACCGTGATCATTATGGTGGTGCTCCTTGCAATCGCAGGCGCAGTAGCCGCAGTACTAGTCACGCGAGGCAACGAAGCCGTTGGGGAAGCCGAACGCACGGATGTCACGACGGATCCTGCTGATTACACGACCGAAGGGTTGTGCGAGGCTGCGGGTTTCACTTGGGACAACAACACCACTCCCAAGTGCCAATCGTAGAATTCCAGAGCATCTTCGGCAGGTGGTTTCAACCAAAGAAGCCTCAATCGGAGTCGGTAATCTAGGCCGGTACACTGGTGCACAGCATGGCTAGCGTAATTCTGATTGCGGTTGGCGTTCCGTGCCTGATTGGAGCCTCAGTCTTCTGGCTGAATCATCAGACAGCAAGGCTGGTTGCGAATGCAAGCGGTATAGCGCTTCAGACCGTGATCATTATGGTGGTGCTCCTTGCAATCGCAGGCGCAGTAGCCGCAGTACTGGTTGCGCGAGGCAACCAAGCTGTTGGGGAAATCGAACGCACAAACATCACTCGCCAACCTTCAGATTTTACAAGCGAGACGTTATGCACAGCGGCAGGCTTCACGTGGAGCAGCGGTGCTTGCACTAGTTCATCTGCGTCTCCAGGTCCGCCGAGTCCGCCAGTTGACCCGGGACCAGGAGCCGCCCTAACCGCTTATACAGTTGAGGCCCATTGCACTGCCCAGCAACACGTGTGGTCTTCTGGGGCTTGCACCGCTAACCCGACCAAGACCGCTTACACAGTGGAAGCCAATTGCACTATCGGCGGAGGCACTTGGACAGCCGGGAGCCCCGGTTCGTGTGCTTGACCTAGACACTCAAGCCGAAGTTTGAGGACTTAATTCACCTTCACGGCGGATCACTTAACCGCTCCATCCCAACGAGAAAGGGAGAGGCGCTGTGTTGAGGTCTCCAGGGGAGCAATGAAAAGTCCGCCGGCGCATGGACGCTCTTCCTGCTTAAGCAAACTGGGCAAAGCACTCGGCGCAGCAGGCAACGACGCCCGCGGCGAGGCGATGCCCGTTGCCATTCTGTTCCTTGGGGTCATCTTCACGATCTTCATGGGAGTTCACCTCGTGATCGTGGCAATGGGCCGCACCGCCGTTCAGTCGGCTGCCGACGCCGCTGTAATCGCTGCACAGAGCGCCTTTGCGAGCGAGCGAGAAACCGAAGGGAGGCTGGCAGCACGTATATCTCTGGTTGCTTCATCCAGCACCGTGATAGAAACCCGCCCCCCTGCAATAATCGTGGAAGAGGGAAGAGGCGTCGTGCAGGCTCTGATCTTCGCTAGCACCATCTCTCCCATAATGGGAGAAGTGGAACTTACGGCTCTGTCCTGCGGCCCGCTAGACAACCTGACTGCAGCAGAACTCACTGAATCCGACCCCTGGACTTGCTGAAATGCGCAAGTCGTTTCGGGAACGCTGCGAGGCCGGTTCAGGAGCCGCCATAGGAGTGGCGATCTTGTTCCCTGCCTTGATGCTCATGATCGTCCTCCTCTCTGCGCTCACAGACTCTGTCCGCATCGAGCAAGCCCTGCAAGCCGCGGCCAATCGAGCCGCCCGAACCGCAGCTATCTGCTGTCAGAACATCGACGGCGACAATGGCGCTCTTGCCGTTGTACGAGCCAGCCTGGAATCGATGGAAGAGGCAAACGTCTTCAACAGCGTCTTCTGCAACAACGACTTAGTCGGAGACGCCAACATAGTCTTCACCGACGTCGACGACAACGAAGTCGCAGCAGGAAGTAGCAACTCCGTCCCGCCCGCAGGAACAGTCTACGTATTCCTGAGATGCCGAATTCCCCCAAAACTCTTAGGTGGTTTCGGGGTACCCTACTTCAGCGCTGAGCGGTTGTTGGTGGGCGTCGCCACCCTCGATCCCTACCGCTCCAGGCCGACCTGATGTCAACTCGCAAGACGCCCGCCCGTCGATCTAGGCGCCTCCTGGCAGCAATCGGATCTCCGCTTCCTTCGAAAAAAGGACATACCCGTGAGGAAGCACGCCAAGATGAAAGAGGCGTGTACGCCCCTTTCATCGCCATCATCGCAGTCGCTCTGATACTGCTCAGCAGCATCGCCTACGACGCCCCTCGTATCATCGCCGCCCGCCAGGACGCAGCACATGCGGCCAGCGAAGCTGCTCGAGTCGCCTCCGTGACAATCGCAAGCGGAGGTTCTCTAGCTGACGCCAAGCAGGCTGCGGAAGACCGCGTGGGGAAAGTCCCCCTCATCTACGGGGAGGATATTCTCGTCGCCTCCGTGGACTGCGTAGGGTCCCGGGTGGAGGTTCTCGTGGTCTCTGGCTACAGGTTGAGGTCGATGCTGAGCCTAGGCAGAGAACGACAACCTATTTTTGCCAGGGGGGCAGCTGAAGCCGTTCTTATCAGGCCGGACGGCAGCCAGGAACAGAGCATCAAACATCTTGGCGAATGCCCCATCATCGCGTCAACTTCTTAAAGCTCAGCCGGCAACTTCCTAAGCCTTTCTAACACTTAATTTCGCTTGTGTGGCTATAGAATTACAGATGCTGCGTACGACGCAGACGTCGCGCGGACGTCGCAGGAGTTACATGTCTGCAATACCTGCCCAAAGTTAGGATTACGCCTGTATGGCACAAATCCCCCAGGGGAACGAGCAAGAAACTGAGAGCCACAATCCAGTATCTGAGGAAAACGTTGAGAAGTCAGCAAGAGTTGCCTTGCTTAGAAACGCAATTGCGCTGCTCATACTCATCGCTCTGCCACTTGCGGCCAACTTTATTCTCGGCCCTCTGCAATTCGCTCTGCCGTCGGAATGGCCCAACACACAAGAACTTATTTCCGATGGAACGCTCCCTTCAGAAAACATTGTCAACATCGTTTCAGGGGTACTGGCACTCGCATGGCTCGGAGCCCTCATCGCCCTCGTCGTCGGGCTCGTGAGCCGATCAAGGCGGGGCGCCCGCCGCCCTAAAACCTCAAAGGCTGGAAGACGTCGTTCTAGCGGCCCTGGTCAGGGACTAGACACAATAGAGACACACCCACCCTCAGGGGAGGGCGAATCCGAACTGCCCTGGTACCGACAGAGTCCACCTATTTTTGAGGAGCCAGTCAGCGACTTCCAGACCCAGGTGATAGTCACCTCCTCAGACACCGAAGACGTTCCCGACTATCAAACAATTCCCCAAGGCTCCAGTGGAGGCTCCCCCTTACACGCTGAGACACCCGGCTACTTCCCTGAAACAGGGGGGGGCGAAGGGGTAGCCAGCCAAGAAGAGTTCAGCCACTACGGAACGGAAGGTCAGGAGTGGCAGCGCTCGGCTGAAGGGTATATGGACACCCCAGTCATTACGGACACCCCAGTCACTGAAGAGGTTATCCCTCGCGATTCAACGAGAGTCCTCCCCGCCGAAGCGCCGGAGATCATTCCGGTGCGCGCCTACTACATCTCCCGCCCCGACGACACTCTGCGCAGCATCTCTGCGCAATTCTTGAACTCACCTGCCCGATGGAAAGAACTACGTACTCTTAACGCCGCGTATCCAACCATAGCGTCTCTGGAGGCTGACGACCTTGTACCCATAGGCAGCGCCCTTATGCTTCCAGGGGATCCGATGCCCTGGGGCAAGCCTGATCCGGTGTTCCTCTGGACATTAGCTGAACGTTTCCTCTACGCCGCTTGGGGCAGAGAACCCGATCCTGCAGAAGTAGTCCCCTTCTGGAGAGGGCTGGCGCATGGCGCTGAACTTGAAACGGCCGCCCTCCCAGACATCGAAGGGTTGCCCGGTTTGGGAGCGGGGCAGCCGCCAGGGATTCCGGAGGCGCCGACGTCCGATACACACCCCCCCGTTTCTCCCCCCCCTCCCGTTGCTGCCCCGGCGGCCGCAGAGGCCGCTCAGACATTCACGGCAGAACCTAGCCAACAGCCATCTGCTGACCAATCGTTGCCGGAGGTGCCCGAGGGCCGAGAGCCGGAGGAGGCGACCTACTACGACCCTCAACCTCAACCCTCCGCCGGTGCTGGGCCCGACGCTCCGACCACCACTCATGCCCCTCCCCCGGTGGCGCCCCCTCCACCTCCGGTCCAAGAAGAACCGACGCAAGCGCTGGACACGCCCGCTTCGCCCGCCTACGAACAACCACCAGCACCTCCAGAAGCCCCGCACACATACGAAGCACCGCCCGCCCCCCAAGAACCCCCGCCGCCTCCCCCCGACACTCCCCCTCTCTCCGCATATGAGCCGCCACCGGCATCTGCGGGGGCTCCCGCCGCCTACGAACCGCCGCCGCCAACTCCAGAAACCCCGTACACATACGAAACCCCAGCCGCCGGCGGCTACGAACCTTCCGCTCCCTCCGCCTACGAACCTCCTCCCCTGGCTCCGGAGGAATTCGAAGAACAAGAAGCGCCCCCTCTGCCGAAGTTCATGCCTTCAATGACCGGCGCCGATCCTTCAACGAGAATTTCCGAGCAAAGTATCATCGCTTCGCGGCGCAGCCTCGCCGGCACCGCCATCGGCGACGCAATGTTGCTTTGGCAGCTTTCACGACTACGCCGCCGCCGGGGGGACAGCGGAGAGCAAGCGCACGACCCTCTAGAGGAATCGCTCAGGCAAAGCGCAAGGATGGACTCCCTGCGTCTCATAGAAGCAGCCATGCGGCACTTGCGGTCTGTCACAGTGGCGCAACTCAGAAGAAAACCCAAGGTGGTTGCCGTACGCGTGGGTACCTACGGCTTTGAGGTTCTGCTTGATCAGCCCACCGAAGCACCCGACTACTGGGTGGCAGCCTCCGGAGGCTACGTACTGGAATTGGCCGAAGGGGTCACGATAGAACACCTCGACTCCTTCGGGCAAGGCTTATCGCTGTGCCCGGCTCTCGTCCCAGTGGGAGACACAGTAGAAGGGCCTTTGCTGCTGAACTTCGAAGAAATCGGTTGTTTGGCGATTTCCGGACCGGAACCCCAGTCCACCAGCCTGCTCTCCGCCATAGTGGAAGCACTCGGCTCATCACCCATGGCCGAAAGCGTGAGAGTCATAGCCCTAGGAGTGGATACGCCCCAAGGCCCGGGCTGGGAACGCGTAATGTCCACGAGTTTCGACTCTCCCCATCTTGAGGAACTTCTCGTCAGAGCAAGCAAATCCGAACCAACCGGTGGAGATGCCGAACTCGACGTTTTGGTGGTGGGACCGGGTCACGACATTCTGATTCAGCGTGCAGGACAAATAGCAGTCTCCCCCGGGTCAAACCTAGCGCTGGTAGGCGCAACGTCCTCGGCTGCCGCGCGCTGGCCATGGAGAATCCACATAGACGCCACATCTCGGGCAGTGGTGCAGCCGATCGCCTTCACGATGCTGGCTGCGCAAGCAATGTCGCCAGACATAGCCGCATCCCTTATGGCTTCGGCCTCCGAAAACCCCAACTATCCCCCTGGTTACTGATGAATATCAACTTACGCTCAGACCCCAAACTCCAAAACCGCAGACCATCGCCCCAAAACGTCCGGCTGCTAGTTGCCGGTCTCCTCGCAATCTCGCTTCTAGCGTCCGCCTGCGGAGGAGGCGGAGGGACCCCTGGAGAAAGCGGAACTCCAACAGCCGAGGACGCATCGGCTCAAGTCGGAACCCTGGCCGACACCAGACCAGGAGAAGGAATCAGGGCAGCAGGCGGAAGCCCGATGGGCGGCGGCAACTGCTCGGACGCCCTCTCCGGGGAGGAGGGCTCTCAGCGAAGGTTCAAAATCGCATGGATAGAGCCCGACCTCCAAAATCTAGCCCAGATTGGCTTGGAGGTCTTGGATCTAGAACCCCTCAACCTGATAATGCAGTCCTACATCAACGAGATAAACAGGCATGGCGGAGTAAACGGCAACTGTTTTGAGCCCCTGATCAACATTTGGGACGTTGCCAACGCCGAAGAGGAAATCATAAGAATGTGCACGGAGTTGCCCGGGCAGCAACCCTTAATGATTCTGTCACTGCGAATGAGCGAAGTACTCTTCAATTGTCTGACCTTAGCCGCCGGAATCCCGACGCTGTCCATCAACTCTTCTCTCTCAGAAGAGTATTTCGCCATGTCAGGCGGACTTCTCTTCGACGACCGCGGCTCCAGCCAGTATCAATTCAAGGGCAGCCTCATAACAGCCTCTGACGTTGGCGAAATAGGGCCGAGCGATCGATTGGCTCTCCTGTACACCAAACCCACTGACCCCGAAACAGATAACACCAATGCAAAGGTCGCGGAAATTGCCGCCTTTGCTGAAAGTCTGGGGCTTCGAATCGAAGCCAATATTCCAATACCTGAGGCGTTCGAAGATATTCGAATCCTGCTCCTGGAAGAGCAAAAAAGGCACTATGAAGCCGGTACCGGAGATACACCCCTCAGCGAAGAGGCCGTGGAAACTCTAACCGCTATGGACGATTTCTACGCGAACATGGCCGCTCAGATGCAGGCGGGGGGAATCACTGCCGTAGTGTCCGACAGCAACTGGGCGCATACGCGTCGCCTCATGATCAAGGCCGACTTGATCGATTGGTTTCCTACCTGGATAGTAAACGACATCCAGACGGCCAGTCTGATCTTGGGCAGGGCACCCGACCGCCAATCCGTGAATCTCGTCCAAGCCAGTTCTTGGAGAACACCGGGAGACCCGCTGACAGGCTTGGACCAGGGATGCCATACCCTTCGCAACAGCTTGGACGTCGAGCCCTTTTCCTATCGGCACCACACCGACGCCTGGGTACTGATGATGTCGATGTGCGACGCGCTCGACGTAATCTTCGGCGCAATTTCAAAAGCAGGAATCTCCTTGACACGCGAGTCCCTGGTCGCCGCTCTGGGAGAAACCAGTTTCACCGCCCTTCACGGTCTCCACATCGGATTCAATTCAGAAGACAGGTTCGGATCAGACAACATGCGAGCCCTCAAAGCCGATCCTGCTTGCGCTCTCAACGCTTGGGGTTGTCTACGCCCCATCGAAGGCAAAGGGTGGACCGATGTTTCCGAAGTCCTTGAGAACATCGACAAGCAGGGAGCGGAAGGGTCAACCAGTGGGTAGAGGGCGCAAGCCGTCGTGCATGCTGACAGCCCTCCTAACGGTGACCGCCATTCTGACGTCCTGTGGAGGAGGCGCAGCATCGGGGAACAGTTCACCCGACACCTCTCCCGGTGATCCTCCACCCGCAAACCCGCAAGAGGCGGCGGCAGTCATCAACTTGGCCATTCGCCCGAACCCGCTCTGGAATTGGCTGAAAGACAGCGGCACACTCTCGAAGTGGGAAAGCAACTGGAACATTCGCGTCGCCGATAACACCCTCTCTAATCACTTCGGGGTCTTTGCCGGCGGTCACGCCGACATAGTGATCATGAACGCCATGGATGTCGCCGACATCGTACGGCAGTCGGAACGCGACGCCGTGATCCTGGGCAAGCTAACCTACGACCGCAGTTTCCTGGGGGTACATCGTCATTCTCAGGTCAACTCCCTGGAAGACCTAGTGGGCAGGAAAATCGCTGTCAGCAACTCCGTTGAATCCACGAGGTTGTGGGGAGTGCTAGCAAGAGAACTCTACGGCCTAGACCTCAAGGAGAATGGAAGGGACTTCTCCCTTGAGTTCGTTAATTCCACGATCGTCGCCGACTTGGTGATTCGCGGACAGGTAGACGCTTGTATCTGCCTCCCCGACTCCAGCGCCTCCCATCTCAGTTCAGGCGATTTGAGAGCCGTCTACGACGGACGCTCCGCCGCAGAACTCTATTCAGAGGAAGTCGCTGAATCCGCCTCTGCGCTGCCACTAGACGAAGTATTCGTGGTTGACAGAAACTGGTTTGAGAACAATCAACGTTCTATCGACTTTCTGCTGTCCCTCTGGGAGGAAGCCCTCAAGGAATGGAAGTTGAACAAGGCAAGGATCATCACCAACTATCCGACGTTCTTCTCAATTGAAGGTGACGGACAGATCGAATGGATGATCAATTACGTCAATGAACGGGACTGGATCGTTCCCTCCATCTATGTAGGTATGGACGACCAAGCCACCAATTCCGACATATTCTCCCGAATGCTGGAATCCGCACTAGTCGATCCAGACGCAACCAACCCCCAATTCGATCTTTCTTTCGCGGGCGAGATCGCCGCCTTAGAAAACATCTTGAAACCTGGGGGATCCGGGAGCGATACAGGGGGAGACCTAGGACGACTTACTGACCGTCTTTCCACACCCGGTAAGGGAACAGAGGAAGAGTAGACAGAATGACAGACGTCGCCTCCCTGACTCCCAGTTCTATCGCTGAACTTTCCGCTCAAGAGGCGCGCAAGGCGGTCTGGCGTCGTTGGGGTGTGAGACTCAGCGTACTCGTCGGCTGGGGCGCCTTCATCGGCATCTGGTACCTGTTCTCTAACGTAATCATCAACGATCCGAGGCTGCCCGCCCCTCACTTGGTAATCCGCCGGGCAGGAGAGATAATCTCAGGCGGCGGCTTCGGAGCGAACCTTTGGAGCAGCCTTTCTAGGTTGCTGAGCGGCTTCCTGCTAGCCATCGCTCTGAGCGCCATCCTAGGACTCCTCATTGCCTACAACGAATGGTGGAGGAACCTGCTGCAAAATCTGCTGCAGCTGATCGTCGGGATTCCTACGATTGGTTTCGCCGTGCTGTCGCTGATCCTGTTCGGGATCTCCCCTGCCGGCCCAATCCTGACCACGATGTTGGTTGCGACCCCGTACATCACGATCAACGTGGCTCAAGGAATCACTGGCGTTGATCGCAGGCTGATCATCATGAGCGAAGCCTTCGGCCGAACACGCCAACAGATCGTTCGGGATGTCCTGCTGCCCTCTTCACTCCTCTCTTTGCTCGGCGGAGCGCGGCTAGCGTTTGCCGTGGCTTGGCGCATGGAACTTCTGAGCGAGGTCTTTGCCGCCTCAAGAGGAATTGGATTTCAGATCCGATCGAGCTTTGAACGTTACGACATACAGGCCATGTTGGCCTGGACCGTCCTGTTCATAGCCGTAATGCTCATCTTTGAGCACCTAGTACTTCGGCAAATAGAGCGCTGGGCTTCTCACTGGCGCTTAGGGGAATCCTGAGGAAGACTATGACTGACTTCGGAAACCCCCGCACGCTTCCCGACGCCATACCTAAAGAACTCCCCAGGAGCGAACCTCGGCTGGGGCAGGCAAAGGCCGGCGGTGTGCTGCGGCGCCCTTGGTTTATTCGCCTTCTGTCCATCGGGATACTTCTGGCGGTATGGCAACTCGTCGCCTTCACCAACGCTCGAATCCCGGGCATCCAAGAAGTGGTCAGCTTCTTTATCACTGAACTGACCGGAGGAATCCACTCTGGGGCTCTCAGAGGCAACTTCTGGGGACCGCTCCTGACGAGCCTTCAGCGCTACGGAATCGGTCTGCTCATCGGCATTCCGGCGGGATTTGGGCTAGGGGTACTCATCGGAGCGTCTTCAATTGCGCGCGGTCTCCTCAACGACACCACCCTCGCATTACTGGCTCTACCCTCGGTGGTATGGGCATTCCTTTCCACGCTCTGGTTCAACCTGACTTCGCAAGGCCCGATCTTTGCAGTGGTTCTGACCGTTACCCCGTTCGTGGCTGTGAGCGTGAGTGCCGGAGTGCGCAACATCGACAAAGGGCTCGTGGAGATGTGCAACTCCTACCGTGTACCGCTTCTACGCCGTACGCAGCACCTGATCCTAGGAGGAACTCTGCCGAGCGCCATCACCGGCGTCAGGTTGGCTCTTATGGCGGGCTGGAACAGCTTGCTGATCGTTGAATGGTTCGGCTCCACGTCCGGTGTGGGAGCGCGAGCAAAGTTCCTGCATGACTTTCAGGAGTTCCCGGGCTTCGTGTCCTGGGTGCTTCTGTTCATCCTGCTGATAATGCTCATCGACCGCTTTTTGATGAGACCTCTGGAAAGGCGCGCCTTCCGCTGGAATGAACGCCCCCTGCTGACGTTTGAGGAAAACGACACCTTCGACGCCCCTCAGCCAAACACGCTTCAGAACAACCCTGAACGCCCCCAAGAAAGCCAGACATTCGCAGAAAGATAGGACCTCATGGCCACCATCCTGATCGAAAACCTCACGAAGATCTTCCCCCCCACTACCAATCAGCCCAACCAGGTGCAGGCGGTAGGCGGTGTGAACATGTCGATCACCGGCAACGTGCTCGTAGCCATAGTAGGACCGTCGGGGTGCGGCAAGACGACCCTGCTCAACATCGTCGCTGGCGTCGAGCAGCCCACGTCGGGAACCGTACGCTCTGTTCAGGACGGCGTGCCTGCCCACATCAGTTACGTATTCCAGGAACCCCGCCTGCTCCCCTGGCGAACGATTGTCAACAACATGCTTTTCGTGTTGGACCGCAAGTCGGACAGGTCGCGACGTGAAGCCGAGTTCTATCTTTCTATGGTGGGCCTCAGCGAGGTAGCCGACCTATATCCCTCGCAACTATCCGCCGGCATGCAGCAGCGGGTCAACATAGCACGCGCTTTCCTAGTAAACCCCGACATACTCCTGATGGACGAGCCCTTCAGCCACCTAGACGCCTTAACCGGACGCTCCCTGCGCGACTACCTCCAGCGGATATGGATTCAGACGCGCAAGACAGCGATATTGGTTACACACGACGTCAACGAAGCGGTGGAACTCGCTGACCGGATTATCATGATGCGTCCGGGAGGCGTCATCTACGACGACATACCGGTCGACTTGCCCCGCCCCCGCCATCCGAACAGCCCTGATCTCCAGGTACTGCAAAACGATATACTGCGTAGATTCGACTCCATGGAGGCCGCCGTCAGGTTTGGCGTGGGTTAAGGCTGAGTCTTAACCTGAAGGTTTGCGAGTAAGAACTCGTACTTCGTTAACCTGCACACCGATAGGTTCAGTCTCGGTATAAATCCCGTAGTCTCGGCTGCCACTTCCTCCTATTACGAAAGAATTTAGAGCTTCCGGATCTATTTTCCCCATTAGAATTGCGGCCGTTACCTCGTCGTTTATACTACCGTTGTCTCCTAGCGTGATTGTGTTGCCGCCGGAATCTATTATCTTTGTTATAGCACTAGCATAATCATAGTAAACTGTAATTTGATTACCTTCATGGTCAGAAGTCTGGCTGCTTCCACTAGAGTGCCAGATTGAACTCGGAATTTGAATCTTGGCACCGTCAAAATAATCTCTTAGCTGATTCGCAATCGTGGATTGCTTTCGTGTTATCGGGAATACTGCTTCCCAGAGGTCGAATGATTCACCTGAAGTCGGTATGCGCTCGCCAGTACTAGGATTTCTCAAAGCAAATTCCTTTTCTGTAGCTCGTGCAATAGTCAAACCAGTCACACTGTAATAGCCCGCCTTCTCCGGCTTCCACTTACACCAGATCGGCGGCTCCAAATGGCAATTGTGTTCCGCCGAGTAGAGATTCTGGCCATACGCTGTATTCAACCTAGTTTTTTCTTCCGTCGTCAGATCGTTCCACCAGTCCAATGCATCCGACCCAAATAGATTGATTATTCTCGTTCTATGATCTGCGCTATTACCCGGCCAGAGTTCTTCCACTTTAATGAAGAACACGGGGGCAAAATCAACGGCACACTCCCCTACACTAGACCAGGACGTCTGCGTACCTGTCGGAATTCTGGCAAGCCTAATCGTTTCATCATCCGTTAGGATATTGATGTATCTATTCTCATATATCGTATTCCTGCCGTAAACGTTTATTGGATTGTCGTACCTAGGACTATAACTGTAAGAAAATTCCGGAATATCCCTAAAGGTGAGTATTAAGTCTATGTTCACTACCGGCAGCCTCGTTTGGTGAAGCGATCTCATCTCTAAGCGGCCAGGCGGAGGGTTTTGGCAACTAGAAGAACCCCTTCTTAGATGCCCTCCGTTGCTTTTGACGCTGGCAATATAAGCCCGATTAGCCAAACTGTTCGTAGGTTGACCGGTGATCTCATCGGGACAACTCCCCGACACGCTCGCAAAGGGCAGCACTAAACAAGGAGAACATCCGCTGCGGCTGGCGTTCTGCCCGGCCGTTTCCTTGTTGGTTGCGTCTACGTACGCTGCCTGAAGGCGAGCGCAAGTCAAGTTTCTTAGGATTGCGTCGCAACCTCCTGTCCGGCTCGCCCGCATCAAACAGTACGCCGTATTGACGGCGCAGTCGGCTCCGCTCGGTACGGTTGTCCTGTTGCAATCCACGTTCAATTTTGCGGAATCAAAGGTACACCAGTAGAGGGCTGAAGCCCCGCCTGTCGCAGCCGTGAAACTGCTCGAAACGCTGGGACACGTTCTGGAATTGTCGTAGTCGCCACCTGCGTAACTTCCGCATTCCAGCACCGTGAAGGCGGGAGCGCCGGAGATGGTGTCACAAGCCGGATGCGTCGTACCTTCCGCTAGTTCTCCGCTGCTTGGGCGGTAACACGAATTGAATTGGTTACTTGTCAAATAGCCGTCCGGGCAGGTCCATGAACGGCGTTGAATCGCCTTGCACCTCAAGTAGTGATGTTCGTCGTCAACTAGGTCGTCGTCATTGGCGTCGTACGCGGTATCGACGTCGCCGTCCCTGTCTTCATCCCAGTCCGTGCCATCCGTCCAACCCTCTCTGAGCAAGACCCCGGCCGGGCAGGTACGCAACACATGTATTCGACAAGTCCTGGCGTTGACCGAAATGACCACCGCATTGCTCACCCCTGGGCTGGAACACTCCGGAGGTTTGGAAGCCTCACCTGAAGCCTCCGTGTAGCAGTACGCAGGAAAAGACAAAGAGAGGTTCGGATAGCCCGTAGGACAAGGAACGGGAATGTTCAATTCGCAGTTTTCGCTCCTTGTCACCCACCCGATGGGTGAACTCGGGCAAGAAGCGGGAGTACCCGTGGTATAGGCCGGTTCGTCAGTGTCGTCATCGTCAGTGTCGTCCGGCGCCGGATCTTGAGCCCGCACCGGGGAAGGCGCTGCCAAGTCCTTGAGCGGGCCGGGCAGGGTTTCGGTTGAGAACGGAGCGGCCACCAGCGTGATCAACAACAGGCAGATAGCCGTTGTCAGGCAACTGCGTCTGCGCAACCTGCTAGGTGGTTTAGTTGGATTGTCTTTGAGCCTGATTCTCATCACATCCAATTGCGCGGGCAATCCTCAGCCTTATGTTCTCCGCTGCAGAGTTCTTCTTGGGTGATCACCGCATCGGCGGCGTTCCACAACCGACCTTCGGCAATCCACGCTTCCACCCGAAGCCTCCATTCGCCCAACCATTCTACGAGTTCTTCGCAGCCATCCGCCGGACGATGGAACAGGCGGGCGACGCGCAAGGTAACGTCTGCCACCTCGTCCTCCTGACCGGAAGCCAGCGTCAGCAGGTAGGTCTGCAGACGAACAGCCGCCTGAGGCTCACTCACCACTACAGAATCTGCGGAGAGGACGGTGGCGTAACCGGGCTTCACGCAGGCGGCAGCCAAGACCGCTGCCGGGGCGGTGGCGATTATCTCGACTGAAGAGGGGTGACTTGGGATTTCAGTTCGGCGGGCGCCGCTGTCTATATAGGACGCCAGAACCGCCAGGTTTGTCGTACGAGCGGGGGGCAGGGAGACCGTTGAGAGGCAGATTTGCGAAAGCACACTCGGCTCGAACATGGCGCGGGAGGTAAATAGTTCGTAGCGCATGACCGCCAGGGCGGCCGCCTTGTGGACGTCGCCCAGTACCCGTGAGTCGGCATAGGCCACCCCTACGGCGATGGCGTCTAGTTCCCAAGGGCTCTCGCACACATCGGGTGGGAACGCCCAGTCCAGATCAGAAGACCACTTCGGGAAGTAGCGGGCCCGCAGGCGCCCCAGCGCCGTTTTGGGCTCGGCGTTGGGGTCGGCGATCTCGGCGGCTGCTTCCGCTAGATCGACGCTTGATGAGAAAACTCCTTCCCCAGAGTCTGCGTCAGCGAACATCGGGGGAAGAGATTCCCCGGCGGGGGTTTCATCGGAGGGGTCGGCGCAGGAGGAACAAGAAAGCATTCCCGCCAGCGCCGCCAGCACCACTGACGTCCTCAACAATCGGGCATTCCTCAAGTTCGTCCAAGTCATACCGAAGGAGCCCCCCAGGATCTAGACCGAGGGGAATCCCCGATCTCGGTGCCCGGGATGGGATTTGAACCCATACGCCCCTGACGGGGCAGAGGGGTTTAAGCCCTCAGCGTCTACCGATTCCGCCACCCGGGCTCTCTGTCTACGCTAACCGGACAACTCGGCGGCTCAAGCCGGAACCGCGTCCTGGTCCTGCGCCGAGGGTATCTTCCCGGTGGACAGCAGACGCTCGAAATCCTGACCCTCTATTACCGGAACGTCCAGCGCAGCCGCCTTCTTGCGCTTAGACGCACCGGGGGAGTCTCCTACTACCAACGCCGTGGTCGCCCCCGACACGCCGGTAGTGAACTTCCCCCCGCGGGCTCGGATGGCCGCAGCGGCTTCTCCCCGGGTGTAATCGGGGAGGTTCCCGGTGATCACGAACGACTTGCCTGCGAGGACTTCGGACACGGCAATCGTCGCTGCGGCCTCGGCGGCTGAAGTCTCAGCGAACTCGACACCCGCTCTGCGAAGCTTTTCGATGATCTCCCGATTAGCCGAATCGGCGAAATGCTCACGGATGCTCGACGCCAACACAGGGCCGATCCCGTCGATGGCGTCCAGTTCGCTGACCTCGGCAGCGGCGACCGCATCCAGGTGACCGAACGCTGCTGCCAAAACGCTGCTAGCCGCCGCCCCCACGTGAGGAATGTTCAGCCCGAAGATCAGACGACCCAGCGGTCTCTTCTTGGAAGCCTCAATCCCCGATTTCAGATTCTCTGCGTTCTTCTTTCCGAAAGTCCTTTCCATCTTGAGATCTGCAAGCATTTTCGAATCGAGAGAATAAAGACCCGCCAAATCCTTCACGAGCCCCGTCTCAACCATCCTTTCTGCCAGGACGGACCCCAGACCGAAGATTCCCATGGCCGCGGGAGCTGCAAAATCCTTGATTCGTTCCCCCAGAGACGCTCCGGAAAGCGAACCCCCATCAGCAACCAAGCCCGTCACCGGTGGGGTGGAGGGATTCTCCTCCTCGGCTATTGCCTCTGTTACTGACGGGGCCGGGGGGGCAACGCTCACCCCAGCACCGCCCGCCGGAGAGCAGGCTGCGGCGTGAGTGCATCCCGTCGCAGCCTCCACCCCCGCAGCGGCCAGAGAAGCCAGAAGCCTGATGGTCTCAGGGTCGGAATAGAAAGCATGCACCTTCTTGGCGAGGGATTCGCTTATCCCTTTCACGTCGGCTATCTCCTCTTCCGAGGCAGCGAGGAGCGCCTGCAGACTCCCGAAGCGGTCGGCCAGCAGCCGACTTCCGTTCCCCCCGAGCCCCTCTACTTTCAAGCCGGTCAGCAAAGAGGCCAACGGGCGTAAGCGGGACTCCTCGATCCGCCGAAGCAACAATTTTGCGTATGTCTCGCCGTACTCCGAGTGGATAGTAAGTCCGGCGATCCGCTCGTAGTCCAGGGAGTAGACGTCCCCAGCGTCGGAGAGAAGACCTCTGTCTCTGAAGAGGGTCACGTTCTTCTCCCCCAAACCTTCAATGTCCATCGCTCCCCGAGAGGCGAAGTGGGCTATCCGCCCCACTTGCTGGTGCGGACACGGCCCGTACACGCAGTGGTGGGCGGCGTCGCCGGGGCTGCGAATCAGACGGGTGCGGTGAGGGCATGGGCAGAACTCGGGGAACTCCCAGGGCTGCAAGCCCGGGGGGCGTTCGGACAGCACCGGACGAAGCACTTCGGGGATCACGTCCCCCGCCTTGCGGACGACCACCACGTCGCCTGGGCGCACGTCCTTGGCGCGTACCTGATCCTCGTTGTGCAGAGTGGCCATCTTCACCGTGGAACCGCCCACGAAAACGCCTTCGAGCACGGCGAAGGGTGTGGCCTTGCCCTTTCCGCCGATGGAGATCATAATGTCCAGAAGCTTGGTGCTCTTCTCCTCAGGCGGGAACTTGTAAGCCAGCGCCCAGCGGGGATGATGGGCGGTGTTCCCGAGGTCGTCATGCATCCGCAGGTCGTCTACTTTGATCACGACCCCGTCGACCTCGTAGTCGGCGTCGTGGCGCCGCTCTTCGCTGCGCCGCAAGTACTCCTGCATCTCCTCTAGGGCGTTGAACCGTTGCCAGTCGGGGTTGACCGGCAGCCCCAGTTCAGCGAAGTACTCAAGAGTTTCGCTGTGCTTGAGGAGTTCCGGGCCTCCTTCTAGCCTCCCCAGGGAATAGCACCACCAGCTCAGTTCCTTGTGCTCCCTCGTTGACGGATCTTTCTGGCGAATGGCGCCAGCGGCGGTGTTGCGAGGATTGACATACCGCTCCTTGCCCGCAGCCTCCATCCGAGCGTTCAGATCTTCAAACTCAGAGAGTCTCATGTAGACCTCTCCCCGCACCTCCAGGTGCTCCGGCGCTCCCGCCGGAAGAGAGGACGGAATATCGGAAATCCTCACGGCGTTGTGCGTGATGTCCTCCCCCACCTTGCCGTCGCCTCGAGTAGCCGCCCGCACCATGCGCCCCCGCTCGTAAAGCACCGAAATAGCCAGACCGTCGAATTTTGGCTCACACACGTACGCCCCGGCGGGGCGGTTGAGTTGACGCTCCACCCGCGCCAGCCAGGCTCTCAGTTCGGCGAGGTTGAATGCGTTTTCAAGCGACATCATCGGTGGTTCGTGAGCGACAGGGGCGAACATCTCCAAGGCTGGCGCCCCCACCTGTCGAGTCGGGGAGTCCTTCCGGGCCAAGCTGGGGTGGAGAGCTTCGAGGGCTTCCAGTTCTCGTCGCAGGCCGTCGTACTCGGCGTCGGGTATCTCCGGAGCGTCCTCTTGGTGATATAGGACGTCGTGGCGGCGGAGCATCCGGCGCAACTCCTCCATGCGATCCTTTGCGGATGCGAGCGACTCTTCCACCTGCACAACTTTAGTTGTGGGGAGGATTCCGCCCCTGCCAGCACCCCCGGGGCGCGCAACCCCGAGGATTCTCAAGCACGCTTGTGGGGTGAGCGAACGAATTCTCACCTGGGGGCTGCGGGCGCTGTGGTTCAGCCTGCCGTGGAGCGCGGGGCGGCTGCTGGGGGATGCGCTGGCTCAAACTTCCCCAGCCTTCGCCGCCACGGCGAGCGTCGGTGCTTGGGGAGGGTGGGCGCTGGGACTGGCAGGGGTTCTGATCCTCAGTGCTTCAGGGCTCACGACTATTAGATTTCTTGCCCCGGCGGGGTTGGCTGCGACTTGCTGGGCTGCAGCGGCGGGCGCTGCGGACATCTCCGCCGCTGCGGTCGCCGGGGTGATCTGCACGGGCTTGGTCTGCGTGACGGCTGCCCTGCCTACGCTGGGCAGCCGCTTCATCGACGCCATGAGTTACGGCGACGAACGGCGTCTGCCGCTGCGGCCGCCGCAGGTGGTTCTGCTGATACTGCTGCCGCTGAGTTGGGCAGTGACCCTGGGAGGCTTGACTGCAGGCCCGCTGCTCCTAGCGGCGGGGCACGGCGTGGCCGGGGGGCTCTTGCTCGGATTCGGCCTGCCCGCCGCCGCTGCCGGCGTCCGCAGCATGCACAGCCTCTCCCGCCGCTGGCTGGTTTTCGTGCCAGGGGGGGTGGTGATTCATGACCACCTCGCCGCATCTGCGCCCGTGCTCATTCGCCGGCATCAGATCGCCTCGCTGCGACCGGCGCCGGTCTTTCGTGACAAGGAAGACCCGCCGGTGCGAGACCTCAGCGCCGGAGCCTCAGGGCTGGTGCTGGAACTGCGCCTAGGGGCACCGATGAAGATGCCGCTGAGAACGACCGGAACACTCAAAGAGGTCGAAGCGATTCTGCTGGTGCCTACCCGCCCTAAGTTGGCCTTGGAAGTCGCCGCCGAGCGCAGCATCCCCCTCAAGTAAGAAAGAGTCTTGCCCTGGACTTGAGCGCTAGAGAGCGGCCGTTCCTCCGCCGAGCACAATCCCGCCATCGTAAAAGACCACGCTTTGACCGGGCGCCACACGGGGCTGCGGCTCCGACCAGGTAAGCAGGCCGCCTTCCACGCTGCCAGGGCGCACAGCGCCGTGGGCGCTCGTCTGAACCTCCACTGGGCTGCTGACCGGCTCCCCCGCCCAACGCAGCGACTCCAGCCGCTGCGTAGTCCTCATCAGGTCACGGCGGCAGCCCAAGGTAACTCTGGCCGAATGAGGGTCAACGTCAACCACATACGCCGGGCCGGAGCGCCCCCCGATGCCCAATCCCCTGCGCTGGCCGACCGTCAGCAGTTCCAAGGCCGGCGCGTCCCCCAGACGCTTCCCCTCGGTGTCCACCACTACGGCGGGGGTGAACTGCAGGCGGTCGCGCAGAAACGAACCGCGCGAGCCGCGCTTTATAAAACAGACGCCCATGCTGTCGGGCTTCCCGGCCGTGACTAGACCCAGACGATCGGCGATTGAACGAACCTGCGGCTTCGTCAACCTTCCCACTGGGAACTTCAAACGGGACAATTCCCCCGGAGCGAGCATGTGCAGCACGTAGGACTGGTCTTTGGCGGAGTCAGCGCCCCTCGCCACCCGCAGCGCTGAGCCGCCGACGTCCACAATGCGGGCGTGGTGGCCGGTGGCGACGGCGTCAAAACCCAACGCCTCAGCCCGCCTCAGCAGCCTGTCGAACTTAATGTGCCGGTTGCACTCCACGCAGGGGTTGGGGGTTCGCCCGGATGCGTGGGCGTGCGTGTAGTGGTCTACGACCCGCTCTGAGAAGTCCTCGCCGAAGTTGAAGACGTGGTGCTCTATCCCCAGTTTGTCGGCCACCCGTCTAGCGTCCGCAACGTCGGATACGGAGCAGCAGCCGGTATCCGACGCCCCTCCCCAGAGCTTCAAAGTGACACCCACCACGTCGTGTCCCTCCTCTAGGAGCAGCGCAGCGGCCACGGAGGAATCCACTCCTCCCGACATAGCTGCCAGCACGAGCATCCGACGCCCCTTCAGGCCGGCGCCCGGCGGAGTTGCGCAACCGCCGCCGGAAGCACAGAAAGCGCTCGATCCACGTCGTCTTGAGTGGTCGCATATCCCAGAGACAGCCGCAGGGATCCTCTGGCCAAGGTCCGCGGGAAGCCCATGGCGGCCAGCACGTGAGAGGGTTCCTCGGCGCCGCTGGCGCACGAAGAGGCCGCCGAAGCGTAGACGCCCTCCCGCTCCAACAAGAACAGCAGAGCCTCGCTTTCAACGTCCTCGAAACAGAGGTGGCAAAAGCCGGCAGCCTTGCCGGAGCGGTCGACGCTCGGCGTCTGAAGAGCTTCGGACATCGCCTCGGGCGAAGAGACCTCTCCGCCGAACGACCGCACCCCCGTCTCCACGACGCCTCCCAGCGCAGCGAGTATCCCGTCGGCAAGTCGGTTGCGCAATACACGCACCCGCTCGGTCGCCGACGGGCGCTCCGAGAGCACGATCTCCACCGCCTTGCCCATCCCTACTATGCCGGACGTGTTCTGGGTGCCGCTTCGCAGCCCCATCTCCTGTCCCCCTCCCAGCGTCTGCGCCCTCAGGCGGGCGTTGCCGCGCACCACCAGTGCGCCCACGCCCTTCGGGCCGCCGAACTTGTGCGCACTGAGCGAGATGAGGTCGGCCTCCCGGGTTGCCTCTGCGACGTCCAGCCACGGGAAACCCTGCACGGCGTCGGTGTGCAGGAGCGCCTGCGGTGCACGCCTGCGCAGGACTTCGGCCACTTCCTCCAACGGAGTGATCACGCCGGTCTCGTTGTTCACCAGCATCACAGAGACCAGTGCAACGTCTTCATTGAGAGCCTCCGACAGGGCGTCTAGATCAAGCGCACCGGATCTCTCGCATCCCACCACCCCGCCGGCCAGGCTCTGAACGGGACGTAGAACGGCGTGATGCTCGAAGGCCGAACACAACACCCGTCCGCCGCCGGCGGCTGCCGCTCCGAAGACGGCTAGGTTGTTGGCTTCCGTTCCGCTGCCGCAGAAGACGACCTCGGCTGGCTCTGCAGCGAGACCTTCGGCGAGGGCGTCTCGGGCGTCGTCTATGGCGCGGCGGGCGCGGCGGGCCATTCGGTGAGCGCCAGTGGGATTGGCGTAGCACTCGGAGAAATAGGGCAGCATGGCCTCTACGACCCGGGCGTCGACCGGCGTGGAGGCTGCATGGTCGAAGTAGGCCGCACTCCCTACGGGGGCGGCGACCCCCGATGCGGAGCGGGCCTCCCTCTGGGAAGACCCGGTTATCGCGGCGGCTCCCGATGCGGGGAATACAGGCGAGGCGACCCCCGATGCGGGCGGGGCGGCCCCCGATGCGACTTGTTGCACGCTTTCAGGCTAGAACTTTGGCAATGAGCCGGAGAGGCAGATGGCCCGTTTCAGCGTGCAAATCCACATAAACGCTCCCCCGGATCGCCTCTGGGCGTCGCTTGCGGACATCAAATCTCACACCCGCTGGATGAGCGACGCCCTCAAAATCAGGTTCATCGGCGAGAAGCGGCGGGGGGTAGGCACCCGTTTCTCCTGCAAGACGCGGGTGGGAATTTTTGTCACAAACGACGTGATGGAGGTTACGGAGTGGGTTGAGAACGAAGCCATGGGAGTTCACCACACTGGGCTAATCAGCGGCTCAGGGCGCTTTGAGATTATTCCCGCGCCGCAAGGTTCGGTATTCCGCTGGAAGGAGGAGTTGCGCTTTCCCCTCTGGCTGGGCGGAGGGCTCACAGCGGCGGCAGCCAAACCCATCCTGACCAGGATCTGGTGCCGGAACTTGCACAGGTTCAAAACGACCCTGGAAGGTGGCGCTGCCGGAGCGCCCTGAGTCACCGGAGGGCCTGAGGTTGCCGGCTGCGGCCTGCTTCTTCCCTCTGTTCCCTTCCCTCTGCCCCCCTCTAGAAAACCAAATAGCCGCTAGAAAACCGGATTCCTCCATGTCGAAGCCGCCCACATTCCGGCAAAGACCAAACCCGTGATGATGCCCGCAGCCACCGCCAGCCTCAAGACTCGGTGGGCACGGCTGGTAAACCTCTGTTGCCGGAAGAGCACCCAGCTGGCTAGTCCACCTCCTAGCAGACCGCCGATGTGACCTCCGATGGAAATGTTAGGAAAGGTGAAGGTTGTGATCAGGTTCAGGACTAGCAAGCCCAGAATTCCGGAGTCTCTGATGCGTCCGCCTGAGGCTTTCTGAACGACCACGGCGGAGCCCATCAGGCCGAAGACGCCTCCCGAAGCCCCGACGGTAGGCGCGTCCGGATAGTGGAACAGGGCGCCGAACGAACCCGCCAGCAGCGCAATCAAGTAGATCAGCCCGAATCGAGACGTCCCCAGCATCTGCTCAAGTTCCCTGCCCAGCAACCAGAGCAACAGCATGTTGAAGCCCACGTGCAGGAGGTTGGCGTGCAAGAACGCTCCGGAAATCAGCCTCCACCACTCCAAGTCTTCAGCGATGGGCCGACCCCAGGTGGCTCCGCTTGCCCAAACGCCTTCCCGCCCCCACAGTTGACCCACCGTAACCCGCACCGACCAAACGGAGCGCGACTGCACCAGCGTGATCAGAAAGAGCAAGAGGTTGGACAGCACCAGCGCCCGAGTAAGAACCGGACCCTGCCACCGCCCTCCGAAGGCACCTAGCACGCGAACGCCGCGAACGCGCCGGCGGCGGCCAACAGGGGTGGCGGACGCTCTGCCGCGGGCCAGTCTGACCATGCACTCGGGGCAGTGGTAGCCCACGGAGGCAAGAAACTGGCAAGAAGGGCATATGTACCTGTCGCAGCGCTGACAGCGCACGCCGGAAGGCCGAGAAGGATGCCTGTAACAGAAACTCTGTCCAGACTGAGGAAGACTCACCTGCTTCACGCTACACAGCCCGAGTTGAGCGCTAGCCCGAGTTAGCCGCCCAAGTGGAGCGCTGCCCCGAGTTGCCGCGTTGCTGCGCAGCCCGCAACCCCGCTGCCCTCAGCCAGCCCTGCTAGCCTCCGAACAGGACGAAGGCGAGACCGAGGACCTCAGATGTCAACCATACGCACGCTCGCCCATCAGGGCGGCTGGGACGAGACCCTCATGATCGTCGGACCGCTCCTCGCAATCATCGGCCTCATAGCTCTGGCAAAGCGAAAAATGAACAAAGACAAAGACCGCAGCGACGAAACCGCCGAGGGACCTGTCGGAACTGAAAAGCGCGAGGCCGACGCTCTGCCGTCAGCCTGACGTCCACTCCACGTCGGCTCCTAGGGCGGTCAACTTCTCTACTAGCCCGTCGAATCCTCTCCGGATGTGGTGGGTATCCCGAACCAAGCTCTCCCCTTCTGCGCCTAGACCCGCCACCACCAAGGCGGCGCCCGCCCGGATGTCGGTTGATCTCACCGTGGCGCCAGACAACCGCTCACGGCCTCTTACGATGGCGCAGCGCCCTTCCACCCGGATGTCTGCCCCCATCCTCAAGAGCTCGCCCACGTAACGGAATCGATTCGGGAAAACGTTCTCGGTTACCAGGCCGACGCCGTCGGCGAGGCTGAGCATGGCGACAAGCAGCGGCTGATAGTCGGTGGCCACCCCCGGGTAGGGCAGGGTGACCACGTCGACGGAGCGCAGCCGGCTAGGCGCCATCGCCCAGAGGCCGTTGCGGGTGGTAGAGGTTCTGAGATCCATCTCGCCGAGTTTGTCGCAGAGCATGCGCAGGTGCGGGGGCTGCGCCCCTATCAGGGAAATCTCGCCGCCCGCTGCGCCGAGAGCGGCCAAGAACACAGCCGTCTCTATGCGGTCAGGTATGGGGGTGTGATCCACCGAGGAGAGGGAATCGACTCCTTCCACCTTGATGGTCTGACCCCCCGCCCCCAATACCCGCGCCCCCATTCGGTTCAAGAAGGACGCCAAGTCGACTATCTCCGGCTCTCTCGCGGCGTTCTCTATAACTGTCTCCCCGTCTGCGAGGGCGGCCGCCATCATTATGTTCTCGGTCGCACCCACGCTCGGCCACTCCAAGGTGATGTTCGCCCCCTTTAGTACAGGAGCGCTGGCATGGATGTAGCCGTGGCTGACGCTTATTTCGGCGCCGAGCCGCTGCAGGGCTTCTATGTGCATGTCAATCGGGCGGGTGCCGAAGTCGTCCCCCCCTGGGAAAGCCACCACAGCCTCGCCGCAACGGGCCAGCAGCGGGCCGAGCACCGAAATGGAGGCGCGCATGCTGCTCACGAGTTCGTACGGGGCGTAAGGGGAGAGATCCGCAGGGGTGCTGACTTCCAGCACGCCGTCTTCTCCGAAGGTCGCTCGGCTGCCGAAGCCCTCAAGGAGCTCCATCATGATGCCCACGTCCGAAATGCGCGGCACCTCCCTCAGCACGTAACGCCCCTCCGCCATCGTCGTGGCGGCCAGGAGTTTGAGCACGCTGTTCTTAGCCCCGCTGATCTTCACCTCCCCGCGCAGGGGCTGGCCAGGGCGCACCCTGATGTTCGAATCCGCCGCCGAGGAACCTGCCGAAACCGCCCCTGCAGACAGAGACGAAGACGCCAGGCGAGCCGGCGAAGGCACCTGATCGCCGCTCAACTTCGGGAAATCGGACGAAGCGGCGGGAGGAATGAAGGGGGGCGGGGAAGGGGGAGTTTGCCCAAAAGGCCTTTCCATGGGAACAGTATGATTTCATTGTGCCCTTGGAATGGGGATTTGGACTCCTGTGAGCCAATTTGGCTGGACGGAGGAATGCGAGCGGGATGAACTAGATGGCCGGCTAAGACCCATCAACGACATCGTCTTGGAGCAGCGGGAAGAACCCGAAAGCAGCGACGGCCATCATCAAGGCGCAATAGGCGCAATTGAACAACCTGGAGTTCAGGTCGCCGTCTTCTCGGCTGTTGAAGGGCCGTTTGATGAGTACCGGCGCCACCTAGTGGCGACCGAACTCCCGGACGGCGGATACCGCCTTCGCACGCTCATCTCCTACAGGCTCTCCATTCCGTTCTGGTCGCTCCTGCTGAACCCGCTGGTGCGCCGCAGGCTGCGGAGATGCGATCTAGAGGGCGGCCAACCCTGGTGGGCTCCGGCCGAACGCATTGATCCGCGCTCCGGACGGATGCTGGGCGTCCTCTGCGTGCTCGCCGTCCTGGCGGGATACGCCGGAACGCTGCTGAGTCAGTCGATCACCTTCGCGGCGGACGAGTTCGGAGTTGACGTGTCCACCCAAGGCAACGTGCTCTCGGCAGTGAGGTTGGGCGTCATCCTGGCGCTCGGCATCGTGATTCTCGCCGATCTGAAGGGGCGCAGACCGCTTCTTTTGCTTTGCATAGGCGTTGCGTGCCTTGCAACGATCAGCGGGGCGGCCTCCGGGGAGATCTGGACTTTCGGAACTACTCAGGTGCTGGCACGCGGCAGCACCACGGCGGCGTTCTTATTGATGGCCGTGATGGCCGCAGAGGAAGTGCCCAAGGGGGTGCGGGGCTACGCCATCTCTGTAATGGGCATGGCGGCTGGACTGGGCTCGGGGATCGTGGTCTGGCTGCTGCCTCTCGCCGACCTCGGTCTGTCGGCCTGGCGCATCCTGTATTTGATCCCGGCGGCCGCCCTTCCTTTGCTGGTCTGGAGTTCTAGGAGTCTCCCAGAGTCCAGGCGGTTCATCGACGGGAGGAAGCGGGCGGAAGTTTTGGGGGGGCGGCCCGGTAGCCGCCCAGAAGGAGCAGAAGGACAGGCGGTGGGCGTCAAAACCCGTCGCAGAAAACGCCTGATGCTCCTAGGGGCGACGTCTATGCTGTCTGCCGTCTTCGCCGCTCCTGCGTCGCAGTTCCTGAACGAGTACCTGCGGGAGGAGCGATCCTTCTCGGCCGGCGACATCACCGTGTACCAACTGGTCACCTACGCTCCGGTGGGTCTGGGGATGCTGGGCGCCGGCAAGCTCTCCGACTTGCGGGGGAGACGCGCTATAGGCGTAGTCTGCCTGCTGGCGAGTCCCGCCTTCTTGACCCTCAGATACTTACAGAGCGGCTGGCCGATGTGGCTGTGGGGTGTGCTGGGAGGTCTGGCAGCAGGAGCGCTAGTGCCCGTCCTGGGCGCCTACACCAGCGAACTCTTCGGAACGTCCCTGAGGGCTCGTTCCAACGGGCAGATGACCGTGGTGGGGGTGGTGGGTTCGGTCATCGGGCTGCAGATCGTGGGAAACCTGACGGAACCCCTAGGAGGATTCGCCCCGGCGTTCGCGTTGGTCGCAGTTGCGCCCTTAATGGTGGCGGCGCTGATCGGGGTGTTCTTCCCCGAGACCGCCCGCGAGGAACTCGAAGAACTCAACCCAGAAGACGCTTCAGCGGGCGGGATAGCGTCGGAACAACCCTCCTAGCCACTCCTTCACACCGGCGGTCAGTTCCTCGTTCACTTCCGCAGGCGGGTCATGCCCGCAGCCGGAAAGCCAGGTCATCTCCACCTGACCGGGAATGGCCGAGACGGCTTCGGTCAACTCCGAGGGCTTGCCAAAGGGATCCCTGTCACCCGACACGAAAAGACACGGCACGTTCAGACCGGGGAAGTGTCCCGTGCGAAGCCGCTCAGGCTTGCGAGGAGGATGAAGCGGGTAACTCAGCAGCAGAAGACCCGCCGAGGGCAACCCTTCCGCCACCGCCATTGAGCACAAGCGGCCACCCATCGATCTGCCTCCCAACACGAGCTTTTCAGGTCGGATTCCCTCGTCCGAACACATGGCCGCCGCCTGCTCCACGACGAAGGGAATCAGCTTTTGCGCCGCCGGAGGGGGGCGCCTCCGGCCTTCTTGGTGGTGAGGGTAGTCTACGCACCTCACCGGAAGCGGATTGAGGGCGTGTTGAAGCGCCGCTAGGGCGTGATGGCGGGAGTCTCCGCCCGCCCCCGGAAACAGCAGCAGACCGCAAGCGGAATCAAGCAGGATGCGCCGGGCATCCAGCAGATCGCCGATGCGGCCGGCGGCTTCGCTGTCAGAACCTCCCGCGTCGGGGTGCACTGAAGACACCAGCATGCGGAAGCGCCGCTGGACGTCAAGGGGACGAGGCTCGTTTCCCGCCTGAAAACCCAATATCTCCATCGCCCAGGAACGGGAGGCGTCAAGCCTGCCGAAATCGCGTTCTGAGGCTCTGGCTCCGCTCAGCGACCTTCTCAGGAACTCCAGCAGTTCGTCGGTGCTTCCGCCCCGCCAACCCAAGGCCTCCCACACCGCTAGCAGGGCGGTGCTCCGAGTGCCTGCCGCGTAGACGGCCCCCAGGATGTGCTGCGCGGGGGTGCCCCCTCTGTCTACAGAATCCAATTTCAGGCGTCCGTTCCCGTCGGCCTTGAGCCGATGGACGCTGCGGGTTAGCCCGATGCGGTCATCCTGCAGACGGTGTCGCAGACGAGGCTGGCTGATACGCATCCCCTTCCCCAGTTCGGAAAGGAGGGATTCCAGTTCGCCGCGTAATTCCTCGTCGCTGCGGCGCAGGTACTTTCCCACCACGGCGCCCAACAAGAGGGCTCCGGCCTGCAGAGGGCGTTCCATAGGCAAGAGGCAACTGCCCAAGGCGACCCGCCGGGTGGGAGCCACCGGGCGGGAGTGGTAAATCTCTAACCGGGCGAGTTCCGGACCCTCCAAGGCGTGTCAACCCGGCGGCGGAGTTCGGGAAAGATCCGAAGCCGCCTCAGACGAGGGGACTTCAGACGAACCTGTGCAGTACCACACGGGCGGAGGCAGCCGCAGAGGATATTTCGCTCGGGGCGCCGTCTTGGACGACTTCCCTGAGGTCGCTCACCTGATCCAGCAGCGACCTCCAGACTTTCGCCTCGAAACCGAAAGGAAGTGCGAGCTTCAAGACATCCTCTCCGAATCGCTGCAAGTCCCGGAGCCCCTTGCGGTCTCTGGGGTTTCGCGCCAAGCGGTCAGACGCCAGGAACAGACGCGAGACCACTTCGTGCGGATCCACGCCCTCCAGACCCGGGCCGAACGTCTCGGCTACTACTTCCTCCGCCAGCTTGTCCATCAGGGCATCCACGCGTTCCTCATCGGAGGCGTAGACCTCCAGGTCTCCGTCGACGTCAAAACCGTAGGTAACCTCCGCTTCCTCCAGCACCTCGGTGAGGCGCGTCACCTCGTCGTCGCTCATCTCCCCTAGTTCGTAACCCACGGTTTCTGCTGCAGGCTCGAGGGCCGGGCGGGCGGCTCTGTCCACCCCGGCCACAAACTCGTCGACTTTCGCCTCGTCGCGTTCTCCCACGATCAAGACGGCGCCGTGCCAAGCGTGGGGTATCTTCGCCCCCAGCAGGAGGCTCTCCAGCATGGAGCGGGACTCTGCTGAGTATTCGTGGAAGTCGTACTCCAACTGCCCGTCGGAGGGGCCGCCCACCTCCGCAGCGTCGATGGGCTGCTGAGGCACCGTCGCCACGCCGCATTCGGTGCACACCGACACCTCGGCCAAGTAGCCGGCGCCGCACTGAAAACACCAGACCTCCGAAGATGAAGAACTGCTAGGTGTTGGGCAAATCGTCATCGGGCGCCTCTCTATTGCCTCCGCCGAGGCCTGGCCGCGTCGGCCTCTTCGGCCATTATGGCCTCCTTGGCCACTGCGATAGCGAGGGGTGCGCCAACGACAAAACGGCGTTCGGTAATCATCATTCTTGGGATGCTTGGTTAGGGTTTCTCTCGTGCAGGAACAACCTGATCGTAACTTGGCGCTCGAACTCGTGCGCGTCACCGAAGCTGCGGCCATAAGCGCCGCTCCCTGGATGGGGCGAGGTGACAAGACAGGCGCAGATCGAGCCGCAGTGGACGCCATGCGCGCCGCCCTGAGCGTAGTGGACATGGACGGTATCGTGGTCATCGGCGAGGGCGAGAAGGATCAAGCCCCCATGCTCTACAATGGCGAGCGTGTGGGGGACGGCGCCCCACCGCCCTGCGACGTGGCGGTAGACCCCATCGACGGAACGACGCTGGTCTCCCTGGGGCTGGGCAACGCCCTGTCGGTGATAGCCGTTTCGAACAGGCACACGATGTTCGACCCGGGCGCATGCGTGTACATGGACAAGATCGCGGTGGGACCTGACTGCGTCGGAGTGATCGACATTGAGGCGACCCCCACCGAGAACCTGAACAGGGTGGCGGAAGCCAAAGGGGAAAAGGTCTCGGGGCTTACTGCTGTGGTTCTTCATCGGGACCGCCACGCCGAGTTGATCGCAGAGATAAGAGCCGCAGGGGCTCGAATCCGTCTCATCCCCGCCGGCGACATAGCGGGCGCTATAGCCACGGCCAGACCGGAATCTGGGGCGGACGTCCTGTTCGGCGTCGGTGGGACTCCGGAAGGGGTGATATCGGCGGCCGCCCTCAAGTGCATGGGCGGGGAACTGCAGGGGAAACTCTGGCCGCGCAACGACGCAGAACGAGAGGCGGCCGAAGCGGCGGGATACGACCTGAACGCCGTCCTGCACAACGACGATCTGGTGGCGGGCGACAACTGCCTGTTCGCAGCCACCGGAGTCACCAGCGGAGACTTGTTGAAGGGAGTTCAGTTCCACCCTCAGGGAGCGTCCACCCAGTCGCTCGTCATGCGTTCCAAGTCGGGAACCGTGCGGGAAATCAATACCCGTCACCGCCAGTACGACCTCAAGTCCAAACCCAGAATCTGACATCGCCTGCCCGCCGGTGACCGCCGGGGGCGCCCAGGAAGCGGATGAAAGCGCCTGTCAATGCGAAGGGGTACGAGGGCGGCAATCCGTGACCTAGCGCATCCAACCCAGTCAGGAAGCCCCGTTGGTGAAACCCCGTTGAAGTGAACCCCGTGGAGGTGAGCGGACTCGAACCGCCGCCCTCTTCGTTGCGAACGAAGCGCTCTAGCCAACTGAGCTACACCCCCGCTTGGCTTCCAGCCTAGCGGTGAAGGAATTCCCCCCAATCTGAAAAACCCCTCAGGGATTCCACCAGGAGGTACAGGGGGTCGGGCTACCTCCTGCCGCCCGCTGAAGACACCAGGCGAATCGGCTCCACCCTTGGCTGGAACGGCGCTATCGCCGGCTGCCTCGGCTGGAACGGCGCCACCGCCGGCTGCGGAGGACGACGCACGGAGGTCACCTGAACTCTGCGTTCCTGAATGCGGCGGCGACGACGCGCCAGGGAAACCACGTAGGCGCCCAAGAGCACGTCAGATACCACATGAGCCGCGACCGACCAACCGTAGCCGGGCACCCTCCCGGCGAAAATGATGACTGCCAGCAAGGACACCAACGACATGGCCGTGAGCGTCCATATGACGGTGCGGCGTCTGCGCCTAGCCCACTCCCTCTGGATCTTCCTTGAGGTGTCCATTCCGACCAACAGACTCAGCTTTTCTCCCCCTCTAGCAGCGTCCGCAACGCCAGGCAGGTAAACCACCTTCTCCGACAAAACGGATTCCGCAGACGAAGAAATGCCAGAGAAGCGCTTGCTCGCGATCCACTTGACGAGACCCGGCACGAACACGAGCCAAAGCGCGACAACTATCCACGTGTACGCCACGACAATCTCAGGTGATCTCTAGGTTGCTCCGCTGACTTCCCCTGAAACGCGTTCCGATACAAAAAGGCATTTTCTGCGAGGACGCGCCGGGTTTTTCAGAGCGCAAATTGACGGGAACAAGGTGATGTTCCGATTCGTTTTAATCACCAACGACTAATTACAGCACCCCCAAGGCTGAAGTTGGTGGATTTCCCTGCCTTATCAACAGGAAGTTCAGAAATTGCCGCAAATTATCCACAATGTCTGTTCAATTCATAGAACACACCTGGGATAAACCTACCGACTCTTCTTGGCCTTACCTTCCCCCGGAGTCCCCGCGGGAGTAATCCCCGGAGCGACCGCCGGATTTCTCCCACAGACAAAGGCGTCCGATCACCATAGAGCGATCCTGCGACTTGCACATGTCGTAGATGGTCAGAGCCGCTGCAGCGCACGCCGTCAAGGCTTCCATCTCCACGCCCGTGCGGTCAACCGTCTCCGCCGCGGCTTCTACTTCCACACTCTCGGCAGCGAGACGGAAATCGACCGTGACCCTGCTCAACGACACTGGGTGGCAGAGCGGTATTAGTTCGGGGGTGCGCTTGGCCGCCATGATGCCGGCCACTCGCGCCACCGCAAGCACGTCGCCCTTCTCAAGTGCGCCTGCCGCCAGCGCTTCAGCCGTCTCACTGCTCATCTCTACCAACGCCCTCGCCACCGCCCGTCGGGGTGTAGGCGGCTTGGAGGAGACGTCCACCATGCGCGCTTGACCGGAATCGTCAAGGTGGGTGAAGTGCGGAGCGTGCACGACGCTGCGGGGCGTCCAGACTTGGGAGCTAGCCGCCGATTTGCGACATGGAGCGGGCAGGTCGGATGAAAGCCGCCTTGCCGATGCTGTGCCCAGGCCCCTTGGAGCGAACGCCTGAGAGCATCACCTCGGCCAGTTCGTCGTCGTCCGCTCCGCTGCGCAAGGGCGTTCTCAGATCCTGCTCTTCCAGAGCGAACAGGCAGTTGCGGAACATCCCGTCGGCGGTGATGCGTATGCGGTCGCAGGTGCCGCAAAAAGAGCGTGTCACGCTAGCCACGACTCCGATGCTCCCTTTGCCGTCGGAGTAACGAAATCTCCTTGCCGGAGCGGAATCTGGCGTTGCCCCGTCTGCCTCGAGCGGGTAGACCGCCGAAATACGATCGATTATCTCCTCACAACTCAGCACGCTCCCGCCGCTCCAGGAGGCGTCGGCGTCCAGCGGCATGAACTCAATGAAGCGCACTTCCACGCCCTGAGTTCGCCCGAATTCAGCGAAGTCCAGCAACTCGTCGTCGTTGACCCCCCGCATGACGACCACGTTTACTTTCACCGGAGACAACCCGGACGCCTTGGCGGCGTCGATCCCGTCGAGCACCCTGTGAAGATCGTCGCGCAGGGTCATCTCTTTGAAACGTTCCGGCTGCAGGGTGTCCAGTGAGACGTTCACCCGCCGGAGTCCTGCTAAAGCCAATTCGTCTGCGAGAAGGCCGAGGGCAGCGCCATTGGTGGTCATGGCGAGATCCACCTCCAGCGCCGCGAGCATGGAGACGAGTTCAGACAGGTTGGCCCGCACCGTGGGCTCTCCCCCTGTGAGGCGGATGCCGTTCACGCCGAAACGCTCAACCGCTAAGCGGGCCAGCCGGTGTATCTCCTCAAAACTCAGTATCTCGGAGCGGGGCAGCCACTTCAATCCTTCCGCCGGCATGCAGTAGACGCATCTGAAATTGCAGCGGTCGGTGACGGAAATCCTCAGGTCGCGGTGAACGCGACCGAAACCGTCCACAAGCCGTTGGCGTCCTGTCACCTCATCTAGGCTAGCCCGACGCCGCTCACGGGGAACGCCCGCCGCCCGCCCGGGGCGGATCGCCGCCCGCAGAGGGCCGCCCCTTCGGTGTAATTCGCTAGACGCTAAGTATGCAGCAGGATGAGTTCCACCTGCTCGCCGGCGTCCGCGCCTTCGCCGTCGGGCAGGACGGCCAGTCCGTTGGCCGCAGCCATGGCCGAGAGTTGGTGAGATCCCTGACCCCCCGCCGAACGTACCTCGTAGCGGCCTTCGCGGTAGCGCCAGATCACCCGAGCAAAGTGCACTTTCCCGTCTGCTCGGCGGCGCAGCGGCTCCGACGCTACGGCCCTCACCCGCTGCCTGCCCAGATCGGAACGCCCCATCATCTTCTGCAAAGCCGGACGGGCGAAGAGTTCGAAGGACACCATGCAAGAGACCGTGTTGCCAGGCAGGCCGAAGACCGGAACGCCTCCCACCAGGCCGAACGCCAGAGGCTTAGCGGGTCTGATGGCTACCTGCATCCAGGCCATCTCCCCCATCTCATCCAGCACCATCTTGACCAAGTCGTAGGTCCCCATGCTCACCCCTCCGCTGGTCACGACGGCGTCGCAGCGCTCTACACCTCCCGAGATCATCGCCCTGATGTCTTCGGCGTCGTCGCGCGCCAGTCCCAGGTCAACCGGTTCACCCCCTGCCTCGGCCACCAGCCCCAGCAAGGAATAACGGTTGGAATCGCGTACTTGCCCGGGGGCGAGCGCCCCGGGGCCTTCCACCAGTTCGTCGCCGGTCGACATGACACCCACCCTGGCTCGAGGGATCACCTTGACCGCGGGGAGACCCAGTGCGGCCAGCGCGCCTAGGTGCGCAGGACGCAGGACGCATCCGGCGTCAAAGAGCACCTGTCCGGGCTGCAGGTCTTCCCCCGCACGACGAAGGTGGTTTCCCGCAGGGACGCTGACCTCCAGTTCCACCTGATTCCCGCCGTCAATTTCCCGAGTGCGCTCCACCATAACGACGGCGTCGGAACCGGGGGGGATCGGAGCGCCGGTCATGATCCTCATTGCCTGCCCGCGCCTCAGCGGCAGCCTCGGCGTTTCGCCAGCAGCCAGGGTGCCCACCACTTGCAGGCGGGCCGGAGCAGGACTCGTGTCGGCCGCCCGGACCGCGTAACCGTCCATGGCGGTGTTGTCGAAGGCGGGAACTTGCTCGGTTGCCGCCACCTGCTCGGCGGTGACCAGTGACAGCGCCTGGGAGATCGGCAACGCCGCGGCTTGCTGAACGGAGCACCGGCTCAGGACAAACTCTCGAGCTTCGGAGAGGGGTATCAACGACATCTAGCTTCGCCGCTTCGGTGGCTTCGACATACTGACAGGACTGCGGGGGATGGGATACTCAGGCGCCGCGGGTGAAGACGTTCTGCATCCTTTCTTCTTCGCGGTTGATCAGCCGCCGGATGTTAGTTCTATGCATCCAAACCACCAGCAGGGCTAAGACTGCGTAACTCACCGGCTCCCACCAACTCAAACGTCCGAGTGCGTATTCGATCGTAATCCCCACCGGTAAGAGCGGGACGGCCACCAACGAACCCACTGAGGGACGCCCCGACCACTTCGTGACGATGAGCCAGAGGATTATCGCTCCGAGGGCAGTGTATGGCCACATCACCAACGAACTGCCGCCGTAGGTGGCCACCCCCTTGCCCCCGCGAAACCTCCGCGTAACCGGAGCTATGTGCCCGATAACTGCAGCGATTGCGCAACCCAGGGCGACGGGGCGGGGAGCGAGCAGCAATCCGACAAGCGTGGCGGCCACCCCCTTGAGGATGTCGCCGAACAACACGAAAGCGCCCGGCACCCGCCCGGCCAGCCTGTACATGTTCGTGGCGCCCGGATTCTTTGAGCCCTCCGTCGACGGATTACGACCGACAACCCGCCCGACGAGGTGGGCCGTGGGAAACGTCCCCAACAAATAAGCAGGAATGATCAACAGCCACCAAGGACTCACGGACGGCATGCTAGTGCCCCTGAGGCCGCAGTCTTGATTTCAAGCTCGTTGCGGGTGCTGCTAGCGGAGCGCCTCTGAATTTTTTGCTCGGAGCCGCTCACGGGCGCTCAGCCGAACAGTCCCCTGATAGCCTCTAGAAGTTGTTATAGCCCCTAGAGGCTTTTGGCCTCAGAGGCTTGTGAAGTCTTCGCCCGCCCCCTCCCCCCCCGGGGTGAGCCGCGACTCCTAATTCGTAGATGTCCCTAACCAGCAACTTGGGAGAAACATAAATGCCAACCTACGAGTACCGCTGCCGTACCTGCGGAGTTCAGTTCGACGTTCGGCAGTCGATCTCAGAGAACAGCCTCACCAACTGTCCGGGCGCTGAATCCCCTTACAGTCCGCCATCTTGCGAAGCGCCGGGAGAAGGAGAGATTTCTAAGGTCTTCTTCGCCCCCTCTATAGCTTTCAAGGGAGCAGGCTTCTACAAGACCGACAGCCGCTCGGCTGCCGCCTCCACGGGCAAGGAGAGTTCCAACGGCAAAGGGACGAGCAGCAAAAGCAGCAAAGAAGGCGCATCCAAGGACAAAGGCTCAAAAGCCGCGGGAGAAAGTTCCGCAACCGACTCCTCTGCGGGCAAGGACAAAGCCGCAGCGGGCGCTTCCTCGGGCGCTTCGGGCTAAAACCGGCTAACCGGAGAAAGCCAAGGAATTCCCCGATGCAAACGACCGATGGCATCGAGGTTTCATCAAGAAACAGAGCTCTCATCGCAATACTAGGCGGCAGCGGCTTCTACTCCCTTGCCAGCAACCTCAGGACGCTGCATCTCAACACCCCGTTCGGCGAGCCGGCCTCTCCCTTGCAGGTAGGCCAGTTTGCGGGCAAGCAGACGGCCTTCCTGGCTCGTCACGGAAACTCTCACGAATTCCCAGCCCACGCCGTCCCCTACAGAGCGAACCTGTGGGCCCTTCGTTCCATCGGGGTCACGACCCTGATCTCAACGTTTTCTTGCGGATCTCTGCAAGAGCACATAGCACCAGGAGACTTCGTGGTGTGCGACCAAGTGATCGACCGAACTTACTCAAGGGCGCACACCTTCTACGACGGCCCGACGACCTTCCACTCCACGTTCGCCGATCCGTACTGCCCAAGACTCCGCACCGCAGTTAAGGAGTCCGCCGAAGCGCTCGACATAACCGCCCACCCGAAAGGGACTGTAGTGGTCATTCAGGGGCCTAGATTTTCTAGCAAGGCGGAATCCAAGCTCTACTCCGACACGGGGGGCGACGTGATCAACATGACTCAGATGCCCGAGGCAGCCTTAGCCGCAGAACTCGGCATCTGCTTCGCCGGAATAGCGCTGGTGACCGACTACGACGCCGGAATCTCTGCTCCGGCGTCGGCAGGGGAATCCGAGCCCGTAACCCACGAGGGAGTGCTCGAAACCTTCAGACGGAACATTGGGCACGTTCACGAACTGGCAGCCCGCATCGTTGAGAACCTGCCCGATGAACCGCCTCACTGCTGCAAGAGCCGCGAAGGCCCGCCGCTCGGGCACCTAGAGAACTAACGCAACTCTTAGAGAAGCAGCCCGCAGCGCTAGGTTGTGAGGTGAACGCCGCCGGCCTGCTGCTCTCTCCCCTTACACCAACTTTCGGTCGACGAGCCTTCTGGCGAGTTTGCCGATAACCACCTTCCCCCTTCCAGCAGCCGCCGTCGCGCAGTCGTCTGCTTCCCCCGCGGAACTCAAGTGAAGGAGAAGGTCAATGCGCGTGCTTCGCGGTACTCAAGACTCTCCCCCGTCCTGGCATCGTCCACTTCTGCTGAAATGGCTGCGCCGCCCGATGCTCTACTGGTCGTGCGTCGTCTTGCTCATAGCAGCGACCGTCGTCGCCATGAATCTGTCTGAAGACGTTGAGGGCCAAGATGACCCGAGCCGCGAGGTGAAGGTGCCCGTAGCCCTGAGGTTGATCCGCCCGGGGGAGACGCTGGATGCTGAGGCGGTGACTTGGGAAAGCCGTCCAGCAGACCTCACCCCGCCCGGAAGGGCGGAAGACCTGGAAGCCAACGCCGCTGCATCCGGCGTCATTTATCCGGGCGAGGTCGTCCACTCGGCGCGACTGCGAGGCCGGGGAGGGCTTTCTAGCGAGATGCCGCCCGGCAGCGTCGCTTTGTCTTTTCCGAAGTCGGCAGACGTCCCTCCGGTGCAGCCCGGCGACCTGGTGAGGCTCATGTCCGCTTACGCACCCGAAGGCGACCCCTCTCCGGAAACCCTCTTCGCCGTTAACGTGGCCGCAGAAGCCTGGGTGGTGGCGGCCGACGAGGAGTCCGTGACGGTGGCCCTGAGCCCGGACGAAGCGGCCGCCGCCGCTGTTCACAAACTCTTAGGAACTCTCACGCTGGCAGCCCTGGCCCATGAGCCTGTGAGCGGCGGCGCTAGCCCCAACTCGTCCCCCTGAAGGAGGCAGCCACCAGCGAGAGGACGACCGCAGCAAGCGCCAGCCGATATAGGGCGAAAGGCCAGAAAGCCACCTTGCGCGCCGCCTTCATCAACAGCCAGACCGCCGCCCACCCCGAAACCGCCGCTGTCAGCGCTCCCCACAGAAACGCCCATCTGGCCTCCTGGGGAATCCCTGAGAAGCCACCGATGTCTATGAGTTTGTAGACAGCTGCGCCGGCGATAACCGGCAGGCTCATCAGCAAAGCGGCCTTGGCTGCGGCCGGGCGTCCCAAGCCTCGCATCCGGCCCGCGGTCATGACCACCCCGGATCGCGAAACCCCGGGCTGGAGAGCTAGAACCTGAGCCAGACCCAGCCAGACGGCGTCCATCCAGCCGAACGATCCGATCTCCCTGACGCTCCCCGACGCCCATCTGTCCGCCGCCCAGAGCGCCGCCCCGAAGAACGCCAAAGCGCAAGCCGTGACCCAGAGTTTCTCTCGCTCGGCGAGCCAGGAGCCCGCCGCCACCCCTACCAATCCCACTGGAACGGAAGCCAGCACCAACTGCCAGGCCAACTTCCCGTCTTCGCTGCGACGACCAGCCGCTTGGCGAAGACCCCCCGTGATGAGGCGCCCCACGTCCCGTCCGAAGTAGACCACGGCGCCGGCGAACGTCCCGAAGTGCAGCGCCACCTCAAAGACCGTCCACAACGCGGCGTCGGCTGTCAGTTCGTCCCAGCCAGCCAGCCAAGTGAGGATCTGCAGATGCCCGCTGGAAGAGATCGGCAGGAACTCCGTCAATCCCTGGAGTACCCCCAGCACGACGCCCTTGGCGGCCGACCAGTCCCCGCTGCTGAGAGTGGCCGTCAGCGCCGCGGCAGCGCCGAGGCCGAAAATCACAGGCATCTAGAGGTGCACCCGGCGGCAGCCGGCGCTCATTCTCCTGAAAGCATCACTCCGTCGACCACCAACGTCACGCCGGCAGCCGCCGACGGAAGCCAACTCAGGTCGTCGCCCACGCCCGAGATGTCCAGCAGCATCCGCTGGATGGTGGAGGCCAGCGTGAACTCCCGAATGGGCTCGGCCAAAGCCCCGTTGCGAATACGCAGTCCGTCGGCGCCGGTGGAGAAGTCCCCGCTCACTGGGTTTACGCCAGAATGCAGCCCGGCCAGGTCTTGCACCAACACTCCGTCGTCGATTCCGGCGATCAGTTCCTCTGGGGTCTTGCTCCCGGTGGAAGGTATGAGGGCGGCGCATCCCACGCCGGGCGTGCTGGCGTAGCTGCGAACGGCTGAGGCCGTGGAGGCGGCCCCCAGGCGGCGGGCGGTGTAGGTGTTGTGCAGGAACTTCTTCAACTCCCCATTGACGATGAGGTCGTTGCGTCGTGTGGCCAGCCCTTCGCCGTCCGCCTCCGAGGCGCCGAAAGCCAAGGGATTGGTCGGGTCGTCGCGGAGAGAGAAGATCTCCGCCGCCACTCCTTCACCCACCCTGTCAGCAAAGAGCGACCGCCCCTTCAGCAGAGCCTCGCCCGAAAGGGTGCTCCCCACCACCCCCAGGAACTGGGCGGTGACCCAGGGATCGAACACCACCGTGGTGCGCCCCGTAGCCGGCTTGCCTGCGCCCAGCAGCCGCAGGGCGCGCTCGGCGGTCTCTCCTGCGGCCTTCTTCAAGTCCAGGTCTTGGAGGGAACGACCCACGCTGTATCCAAAGCCGGTCTGTGTATCACCGCCGTCGGAGGCCATTGCGTAGGCCATGAGAAAGCAGGTGGAGTGCCTCCCGAACGACCGAATGCCGCTGGTGTTCACCACGGCGGCAGCCGAGAGGGAATCTACGTATTCCGCAGTCTCCACTCCTGCGATCCGCTTGTCTGCCCCTTTGACTGCGCGCTCGAGTTCCAGCGCCAAGTCGATCTTCTTCTCGGGAGGAACCTCCGCTAGTTCGCCTCGGAAGAGATCCAGGCAGGTGTGCGCCACTCCGTCCGGAGTCGCAACGCCCTGGTGCTCGTCGGGCGTTCCGAAAGCCGCGTTGGCGCGGGCGGCGGCGAACGTCTCGGCGACGACATCGGGGTCCCAAGTGCCTGCGTAGGCAAAACCTTGCCGGTCTTCAACGACCACACGAACCCCCGCTCCGAAGGACGCTGCGGACGAGAAGGACTCGACCTCCCCATCCCAGGCGCGCACCTCGGTGTCTACGGAATGGACGAGCACGGCCTCCACCTGCTCACCCGAGCGCGCCTGAGCGACGATGCCGTCGCCTAGCTCTAGGAGCGTCTCGGCGTCTTCCCAGGGCGGCGGCGCAGACTGTGCCGGCTGAGCCGGACGCTCAGGCCGCGCCGCCTGAGTTCCTGCGGCCCTTGCGGTCAAGCTCTCAGGCGGCTGTTCCGCCGATGGTGAGGCGCGACACCCGCAGGGTGGGCGTTCCGTCGCCCACCGGGACACCCTGCCCGTCCTTGCCGCACGTGCCCGGGGGGCCCATGGCGAAGTCCTCGCCGATGGCATCAATGAGTTTCAGGACTTCGGGGCCGTTGCCGATCAGGTTGCCTTCCCGTATGGGCGCCGTGAGGCGCCCGTTCTCTATGAGATAGGCCTCGGTCATGCCGAAGACGAAATCGCCCGTGGCTGTATTCACTTGACCGCCCCCTAAGTGCGCCACGTAGACCCCCTTGGGAGTGTCAGCCAGGATGTCGTCAGGGTCTAGGTCGCCGTTGGCGATGAAAGTGTTGGTCATGCGCACCATAGGAAGGTGCTGGTAACTCTGCCTCCTTCCGTTGCCCGTGCCGATACGCCCGGCGCGCTCTGAGCGCACCCGATCCCACATGTAGTCCACGAGCACACCATCGGAGATGAGAACGTTCCGCTGCGACGGACGGCCTTCGTCGTCAATGGCATAGCAACCCCACTCACGGGCCATAGTCCCGTCGTCGATGAGCGTCACCTTGGGATGGGCCACCTGCTCCCCGATGCGCTCTGCAAAGACCGATGCACCCTTTTTCACTAGATCGGCCTCCAGCCCGTGGCCGCAAGCTTCGTGAAAGAGCACGCCTCCCCCACCCGGGCCAATGATCACCGGCGTAGAGCCGCTGGGGGCGGGGCGGGCGTCCAACTTGGTCAGCGCCCTGCGCGCAGCCGAGCGAGCCAGTTCCGCAGCATCCACTTCCTCAAAGAGTTCGAAACCCACCGTCTTGCCCCGGCTCTCCCGACCGGTCTGCATGCCTCCGTCGCCGACGGCCACGCAGGAAACCGCTAAGAAGGTCTTGACCTGATCATCGCCCGCTAGAAGACCGTTGCTGTCGGCCACCAGGATGCGGCGGAGGCTGTCGCCATAGACGCACGCCACCTGTCGTATGGCGCTCCCTTCCGAACGGGCGGCGTCGTCAGCAGACTTCAGGAGTTCCACCTTGCGGCCGCCCCCCACGCTTTGGGGCGGGATGCTCACCTCGTTCACCGGCGCGGCGGAGCCTCCGCTCAGGGGGGCGGGAGAGCCTTGTCCGCCGCCGGCGCGGGCGGCGGCCGCTGCCACTTCAGCCGCAGACGCCAACCCGCCCGGCGACAGGTCGGCCGTGTGGGCGAAACCGGTCGAAGCGCCGGCCAGAACCCTGATGCCCGCCCCGCGTCGGCGGCCCGACACCAACTCCTCAACTTTTTGATCGTCTAGGGAAGCAGACGAAGACTGCTTGTCCTCTACGAATATTTCCGCATAATCGCCCCCGTTCCGCAAGGCAATGCTCAATGTCCGCGAAATCAGGTCTTCATCCAGCAGCGGGGGGGCAGATTGCGTTGGCAGAGTCATTACGCACTCCTTTTCGTTGGCCGCCTCATCGTTGACCGTCCCTGAGTTCCTCTCGGTGATGCGGGAGACCGAGCAGATCCTTCACAGGTGTCTTTCACAGGTGCGGGGTTTCCTTTAGGGTAGCGGCCATGAATGCCAAACTCGGCTCTCGCGGGCGCGCCGAACTCACCGTCAAAGACTGCCACACGGGCGAAGCCCTGAACACCAGCACTCTTCCGTATCTAGCTACTCCCGTGGTGCTGTCGCTGTGCGAAGCCGCCACCCTCGATGCGCTCAGCGGCCTAGACAGCGAGGAAGCCACGACGGTAGGCATGCGAGTCAATCTCGACCACGTAAGGCCGACCTCCGTCGGGCAAGAAGTAACGGCCTCCGCTCTTTTAGATCGAGTGGAAGGCAGACGGCTGACCTTCCACGTGGAGGCGCGGGATTCCGAAGGCTTCCTGATCGCATCGGGACGGATCGTGCGAGTGGTAGTCAACCCCGAGCGCTTCATGCAGCGCCCGCAAGCCGACAACCGCCAATAGAGAGGCAAGCCCGGCTCTTGAGACGGCGCCGGAGGAGGAAAGAACGTGCCGCTTACAGAAGCACATCCGGGGCGCCCGGGGCGCCCGGCGCGTCCCGACTGCCGCGGGACATAGACGGATGCGGGCTAACGTTTTAGAGTCGCCTCTAGCGACACCGCCGTTCCCGACGCTCCTACGTTCCCGATGCTCCTAGACCAAGAAATCACCCCTGAGTACATTCGCTCGCTGGACTACCCGCAATTGGAAGCTCTCGCTGCGGAAATCCGCGAGTTTCTAGTGGGCGCTGTCACTACCCACGGCGGTCACCTCGGATCCAACCTGGGCGTGGTGGAACTTACTCTGGCGCTGCACCGCGTCTTTCGCTCTCCCCGTGACATCATCCTGTGGGATACCGGCCATCAGGCCTACGTTCACAAGATCGTGACCGGACGAGCCAAGCTCTTTGAGCAACTCCGCCAACCCGGAGGGCTTTCGGGCTACCCCTCCCGCGAAGAATCCGAACACGACTGGATCGAAAACAGCCATGCCTCCACGGCCCTGAGCTACGCACACGGATTCGCTGCCTCCTTGAGGCTTGACCCCGCTAACAGGACGGGCGAAGGCGAAGCGGGCGAGATGTCCGCAGGACGCCGCCGGGTGGTGGCGGTAGTAGGCGACGGCGCCCTCACGGGAGGAATGGCCTATGAGGGTCTCAACAACATCGGGAACTCCCATTCCGATGTCCTGATAATCCTGAACGACAACGGGCGCTCCTACGCTCAGACCGCCTCGCGCCTGAGCGAGAGGCTTGCCCGCCTGCGCATCAAGCCTTCAAACGTCCGCCGGCAGGAACGCGTAGAGCGCATCCTCGCCGAACTCCCTCTCGTGGGCGATCACGTGGACAGGGTGGTGGACGCTGCCAAGGCGGCGATCCGCGAGTTCTGGGACGAGCCCACCCTTTTTGAAGACCTCGGCATCCGCTACACCGGGCCGTACGACGGGCACGACTTGCGAAGCTTGGAAAAGAGCCTGAGCCGCGCCGCCGAACTCGCAGGGCCGGTGCTTTTCCACGTCTCAACCGAAAAAGGCCGCGGCTACCCGCCGGCGGAGCAGGATCCCGTCAAGCGCATGCACGACACCTCGGTAACTAAACCGGGCAGTTACACGGAAGCGTTCAGCGAGGCGATCGTCAAGGCGGCGGAAGAGCACCCCAACCTAGTGGCCATCACCGCCGCTATGCCAGACTCCACGGGTCTGCTGTCTTTCAAAGACCGCTTCGCGGATCGCTTCATAGACGTCGGGATCGCCGAACAGCACGCCGTGGGCGCGGCTGCGGGAATGGCCATGGGCGGTCTGCGCCCCGTGGTGGCTGTGTACTCAACTTTCCTGTCCCGCGCCTTCGACCAGGTGAATCTGGACGTAGGTATGCACCGCCAGCCGGTCGTCTTCTGCCTAGACCGGGCAGGTATAACCGGAGACGACGGAGCCTCTCACCACGGCATCTGGGACATGGCGCTGCTGAGCAGGGTGCCGGGGATGACCATCATGGCGCCGTCCTCCTACCAGGAACTCGGGGCCATGCTGAACCAGGCTCTGCTCATCACCGACGGCCCGACGGCCATCCGCTGGCCCAAGACGCCCGCCCGCCATGTGGCAGAAAGCGAAATCGGGAAGGGGCTCGACGGGCGCAAAGTGCGTTCCGGGACGGAGGTCTGCCTGCTAGCCGTGGGCAAGATGCTGGACGCCGCCGAGGAGGCGGCTGAGATACTCCACGGCGGCGGGGTTTCTGCTTCCGTCTGGGACGTGCGCGTGGTCAAACCGCTGGACGCCAAGATGCTCGCCGACGCAATGGAGCACCGCTTGGTAGTAACGATTGAAGACGGCGTCTGCGAGGGTGGAGCAGGAACGGGCGTCGCCGCGGCTCTGGAGAGGATGTCCGTGGAAAGCCCCGGCGCAGACTCGGGCGCTGAGAGTGACCGAGGGGACCCCTCCCCCCCGGCGGTGCGAGTGCTGGGTGTGCCGCTCACCTACCTCCCCCATGGCAACGTAGAGCGGATACTCGCCGGCTGCGGCCTCGACGCCAAGGGGATCGCCTCTTCCGCACTAGAGGCGCTCCGCAACAGCAAGAACCCCAGAGCCTGACGGAACTCCCTGCCCAAGGGGGAACAGGCGGGGGTAATAGGCGGGTACTCAAGAAGCGGTACCTGCCACGGCGAGACACCCGGACGCCAGGAGGCCTGGACGGGGGGCGAGGCCCAGACGGGAGGCCTGGGAGACGCCCAGACGAGACACCCGGGCGCCGGGAAGCCTGGGCGGGGGGCGAGGCCTAAACGGGAGGCCTAGTAGAAGGGATTCTCTCCCGCGGCGTGGTCGGTGACGTCTATCACGTCGACGATCTCGGGCACGTGCTGCATCACTATGGCGGCAACTCCCTGGTGCAAGGTTGCGGCGCTCATGGCGCAACCCTGACATCCTCCGCCCATAAGCAGGTATGCCTTGTTGTCCTCCACCTTGACCAACTCCACGTAGCCGCCGTGCGCCGCCAGCGAAGGGTTGACATGGTTGTTCAACAACGCCGCAAGCCGCTCCGTCACGGAGTCGGCTTCGGAAAGGTCGAACTGCCCCTCCATGTCGGGGCGGTTTGGGTTGCGAATCACCAACCCGCCCTGCAGCGGATTGCTGGGCGCGTCCAACTCCGATCCGGAGAGCTTCTCTACCGAATCGGACGGCACGATGATCGCCAATTCCCCGACCTTGCCGACCAGGTCGCCTTCGTCGATTTCGTCCAGAGGCTGAAGCGACAGATCGTAGCTGTACTCAAAGATCATGTTCACCGACATCTCCGTACCGCGCACGGCCACACGCAAAGCCAGGTTCTCGTTTTCCGGTTCTTCCTCCAGACTTTCCAGAATGATCGCCTTGGCGGCGTCTGTCACCTTCAGAACGTCTGCGGGAAGTTCTCCGGCGGTTACGGGCAGGGAAGTTTCTACGGAGGTCGTCATATCCTCAGGTTACATTCAAAGCAGGACGACACGGGGATCGCATATCTTGACGGCGCCGCCCGAGCGTCCTCAAAAGAAGGAGCGGATGAGCCGATGATACGAACCGAACACCTCAAGACCGAGAAACTCAAGGGCGTTACGCTCATCCACTTTGATGACGGCAAGGCCAACGCCTTGGGGTTTGAAGCCGTTGAGTTGATCACGGGCGCTCTTGAGGAAGCCGAAAGGAGTTCCGCAGTCGTCGTGTTAGCCGGACGCCCGGGGTGCTTTTGCGCCGGATTTGACTTGTCGGTGATGAACCTCAGGGGGCAGCGAATGGTTGAACTGATGGATAAAGGCGCCGAACTCCTTAGGCGCCTTTCGTGTTGCCCGATACCGGTTGTTGCGGCCTGCACCGGGCACGCCATAGCGGCAGGAGCGCTCCTGCTGCTCGCAGCCGACCTCCGTATCGGCACTGCAGGGGATTTCGCGATCGGGCTCAACGAGGTCTCTATCGGCTTGCCTCTTCCGGCTTTCGCAGTGGAAATGGCGAAGCTGAGGCTGTCACGCCGACACCTGATTGAGGCCACCGGGCTGTCCAAGCTCTATTCTCCCGCCGAAGCGGTGGAGGTCGGCTTTCTGGATCGCCTCTCCAACGGCGAGACCACCGAGGAAGCTAGTTCAGCCGCACAGGAATTGTCCGAGCGTCTAGACACAGAAGCTTTCTCCGCTACCCGCGACGCCTTCCACAGAATAGAACCCCGCGAACTTCCTGGTTGCGGTACTTAGGACGCTTTCGGTGACGCTTTCGGGGGATGCCCCGAAGCGCCGCGTTCGCCGCTCGAGGGTGTGCGAGAACTCACCAGCACGACAACATCCCTGACGTCAAGCGCCGCCGCAGGGCCGAAGCAGACCAACGACAAAAAAGGTAAATCACGATGGAAAACTCGACCCCCGAAAACCCAACCAACGAACACTCAACCTCCGAAAAACCAACCGACGAAAACTCAACCGACAAAAAATCAAAGTGCCCCCCGCGGATGGGCGCAATGATCGCCGTGGCTATTGCGCTTATTGCAACAGGAATCTCGGTTGGGATCGGTTGGTGTCAGAATTCCTCACGCACAACAGAGGCGCACGCACGAATGCTGCACCAGGAATCACAACTGGAATCGGCTAGTCCCAGAACCGAATACCGAGACTTAAACGTTCCCCCCGACAATGCCAATACAACTGCGACCGAACGGCGCAAGCCGCAAACGATCACCTGAGAACGCCAAAACCAGAAATCCTCCACGCCGAACGAGCGCAGCCGCCGCAACGCACAAGCCAGACGGACGGGGAAGGCCTGAGGCCACTTAGCGGGGGGCAGGGAAGCCGAAGTGTTTGACGCCGTCGTAGTCGTCTCCTTCGGAGGGCCGGAAACCTCCGAAGACGTAATGCCCTTCCTCCGTCAAGTAACACGAGGTCGCGCCGTAAGTGAAGAAAGACTCGCCTCCGTGGCCGAGCACTACTACGCCCGCGGAGGCAGCCCCATAAACGAACAGAACCGCCTGCTCGTGAGAAAACTGAAATCCGCACTCGCCAACGAAGGGGTGAACCTGCCCGTTTACTGGGGCAACCGCAACTGGCATCCCTTCATCGCCGACACCGCAGCCAAGATGAGCAGAGACGGAGCGAAGCGGGCGCTGGCCTTCGTGACGTCGGCCTTCGGTTCCTACTCGGGATGCCGTCAGTACGGAGAAGACATCGCCTCGGCCTGCTCTGCCGTAAAGCCGCCGCTCGAGATACAAAAGCTGAGGCTCTTCTACAATCACCCCGGGTTCATCCAACCGATGGCCGAGGGCGTCCGCTCTGCTCTCGGGGAGTTGACCGACGGGCGTAATTCGACCGACGACGTCCGTACGCTGCGCCTGCTCTTCTCCGCTCACAGCATCCCAGCGAGCATGGCGGCGACCGCCCCTTACGAAGCCCAACTGCGCGAAGCCTCCGCCCTCATCGCCGAACGGATCGGCAGGAGTTTCGCCGATGCAGACGAGACTCCGAGTTGGGATCTAGTCTTCCAGAGCCGCAGCGGCAACCCCCGCATCCCTTGGCTAGAACCGGACGTGAACGATCATCTCCGCAGCCTCGCCTCCCGCGGCATCAACAAAGTGGTGCTGGTTCCTCTTGGCTTCGTCTCCGACCACATGGAGGTAATCCAGGACCTTGACTGCGAAGCCGCCGAGTGCGCCGCAGAGTTGGGGATGCGCCTGATTCGCTCCCCGACCGTAGGCGTCCACCCGGCTTTCGTGAACATGATCACCGAGTTGATCAAAGAGCGCCTCGGGACTGCTGAGCGGCTCTGGCTCGGAGATTCCGGACCCTGGCCCGACGTCTGCGGAGATGCCTGCTGCGCCTACTCCCCACCCGGGCGGCGCGCCCCGTCCGCCCCGCCCGATTAGACGTTGAAACGAACCTCTATCACCTCGCCGTCGGAGGGAAGGTAGTTCCGTCCTTCAGAGCGTATTTTCCCTCGGCTGCGGGCAGCCGTCTCCGAGCCTTCGGCCAGCAGCAACTCCCAATCAATGCACTCTGCCCGGATGAAGCCCCTCTGCATATCCGTGTGAATCAGTCCGGCGCACTCAGCGGCCGTCGCCCCCGCAGGGAAAGGCCAGGCACGGGTCTCTTTAGGGCCGGTGGTAAAGAAGGTTTGAAGCCCCAGGAGTTTGTAGGCCGCATGGGTGATTCTCTGCAAAGCTCCGCCGCCTAGGCCGAGTTCCTCGGCGTATTCAGCCCGCTCGCTCTCCGGCAAGCACATAAGTTCGGCCTCTATGCGGGCGGAGACGCTCAGAGCGGCCTGACCCTCCAGTTCGGGGATGCCCGCGGGCTCCGCAGCGTCGGGATCGGTATTGAAAACCGCCAGCACGGGCTTGTTAGTCAACAGGAAACAAGAATCCAGGAGTCTGCGGTCTTCAGACGAAAGGCTGCTTCTCCACAGAGGCACGGCGGAGTTCAGCACCTCCAGCGCACGTTCCATGCACTCCAGGGTTCCCGCGGGCAAGGCCTCGCCTTTGGCTTGGCGCCTCCGCTTAGCCAACTGCCTCTCCAGGCTTTCAGAGTCCGCTGAGCAGAGTTCCAGTTCAAGAGACGGAAGGGCCTCTGCCGGATCGTCCTCTCCCTCCACCGTAGGATCGACGAACGTGCGCAACACCAGGAGCAGAGCATCTACCTCGCGTACTCCTCCTAGGAAGTCGCTTCCCAGGGCGCTTCGGTCGCCTGCCCCCGTAATCAGAGCGCCTATGTCGGTGAACTGCACCACGGCTGGCGTCGTCGCTGACGAGTGGCTGAACGCCGAGAGCAGATCCAAGCGTCGGTCGGCCACCTTGGCCTCCCCTTTGTGCGTGCTCGTGGTTGAAAAAGGGAACGGCGCCACCGGGGAATCCCCGTCGGTCAGGGCGTTGAAAAGGGTTGACTTCCCCGCGTTCGGCAACCCGACGATCCCAAGGCGCTGCATGTCCTCTTCTCCTGTCCTCCTATCAAGAGACGTACCCACTCCCCCGACCGATTCCAAGGCTGCGAAGACGGAGCGAAAGTCCTGGGCTCAAACAACCTAGGATCATCTGTAGGAAACAACGGAGGTCGCAGTGTCCAAGCGTAGACAGCACAAGAAAGCCAACGCACGCCGCAAGAAGGCCAACCACGGCCGAAAACCGAACCTGGGTAGAAACTCTTGACCCCAGAGACGCCGTTTGTCTGAGGCGAATACCACCTCGGCTGAGGCGGGCCGCTCTTTCTCACCGGCTCTGTCGAGCACCGAAGCCGCCCTCATATACGACGGCAACTGCGAGTTCTGCCGTCGCTGCGCTGAGGCTGCCCGTCGGAAACTAGGCGGCAAAGTGGAGGTGCTTGCCTACCAGGAAGTCGACCTCGCAGAGATCGGTCTCACTGCACACCAAGTTGAGGAAGCAGCCTGGTGGATTGGAAAAAACGGGGAACGCTTCGGCGGCCACCGCTGCGTCGCCAAGGTTCTGATTGAGGCCGATGGAGGCTGGGGAATGCTGGGGCGGATGCTGGAATGGCCGTTGATCTCCCAAATCGCAGGCGGCGTCTACCGGCTGATCTCCCGAAACAGGCACCGCCTTGGCTGTTCGGGCTGCGTCAAGAGGCGGCAACGAGGCGGCCCGCGGGCAGGTAGACGGGCGCCGGGGTTCTGAAACCTCTGCGTAACTCGGAACCTCCACGGAGTTCGGAAATCACCTCGACGTAGTCCAAATGGACTTATACGCCCTCACGTGCCTACTCGGAACCTCCACGGAGTTCGGAAATCACCTCGACTGAAAAACGCCGGGGGGTAATGACTAAACTCGTCTAACCGACTGCGCTGGATTCGGTTTAAGAGTTTCCTCCGCTTAGTCGCCGGACGGAACACGGAGACCGAACGCAGGTTGGCATCTAAAAGCGACCCAAACGAATTCAGCGGAAACCAGGGAGGGATAATGAAACGAACCCCAAGAACAACCGCTTACAGACTCCTCGCTCCAATGGCGGCAGTGCTGATGCTGGCGGCCGCCTGCGGCAGCGGATCAGACACGACTACTCCCGCCCCCCCGCCGGCGGAACCAGCCACGACTACCGCCCCAGCAGAACCAGCCACAACCGCCGCGCCAGCAGAACCAACCACGACCACCTCCGTGTCGGGGCAACCAGCCCCGCCAACGGCGGCAGCGACTGACGTCATCGCCACCCTGGCGTATGACATAGGTGGACGGGGCGACGGGTCGTTCAACGACGCAGCCGCCGCGGGGCTCGACCGAGCTGCCGCCGAACTAGGAGTTCAGACCAACGAGATCTCGCCCAACGCAGACGGTTCAAATCGAGCCGAGATCCTGCAGCTTTCCGCAGATCAAGGCGCCGACTTGGTGATCGCCGTGGGCTTCCTCTTCGGGGGGGCCGTACACGGAGTAGCCCAGATCAACCCCGACACCTTCTTCGGTGTCGTAGACGACGCCGGACTAGGCCCCAATTTTGACACGCCCGTGGACAACCTCGCCGGCCTGACTTTTGCTGAACACGAAGGCTCTTTCCTGGTAGGAGTCGCCGCTGCCTTGAAATCCCAAACCGGTAACGTCGGCTTCATCGGAGGCGTGGATATCCCCCTCATCCGCAGGTTCCACGCAGGCTTTGCGGCAGGCGTCAGAGCCGTCGATCCCAGCATCGGCATCATCAGTTCGTACGTCACCGAGCCGCCCGACTTCGAAGGCTGGTCCAAACCGGACGCAGCGAAGATCATCGCCCGTTCCATGTACGAAGACGGCGCCGACATCATCTACCACGCCGCAGGCGGCTCAGGAGCGGGCCTCTTTGAAGCAGCCAAGGAGTTCAGCGAATCCGGCGGTTCCAAGGTCTGGGCCATAGGCGTGGACTCCGACCAGTACAACACCTCCGACGAATCCGTGCAGGAGTTCATCCTCACTTCCATGCTCAAGCGCGTAGACGTGGCTGTCTTCAACACAATCCAAGCCGTCGTCAAAGGTGAATTCGAAAGCTCCACCCAGGTATTCGACCTCAGCGTGGACGGAGTCGGCTATGCCACCTCCGGCGGCTTCGTGGACGACATCGTCGATCAACTAGAGGACTACAAGAGACGCATAGTCCAGGGCGAAATTGAGGTGCCCCTAAGCACCGACGATCTGTAACCCACAGACTTCGCCGAGCAAGAGAAGGCGGTAACCCTCCCGTCTTCTCTTGCTCGCTCGAAGCCCAAGGCTAAGAGTGGCAATCAAACTGCGCCCCACCCCCGGCGGCATGGCAGGTCGAATGAACGACGAAGCGCCCAGTAGACCGCTGCGCTCACTTCCCAAGCGGATACTGCGACCGAATCAGGGACGAACAAACGACGAAGCGCCCAGTAGACCGCTGGGAGCCCTCAACGCCCCCGCCATAGTTCTGCGGGGGATCACCAAACGCTTCCCGGGCGTGCTGGCCAACGACCGGGTGAACCTGAGCGTCAAGACCGGTGAGATTCACGCAGTCTGCGGGGAGAACGGAGCGGGCAAGTCCACCCTGATGAAGATCCTCTACGGAATGCTCCCCTACGACGAGGGGGAAATGTTCGTGGATGGCGAAAAGACCCGGTTCCGCTCCCCCAAGGAGGCCATCGCCGCCGGAATCGGAATGGTGCACCAGCACTTTATGCTGGCCGACAACCTGACCGTGCTGGAAAACGTCATCCTGGGCGAAGAACCCGTCAAACGGGCTGGGCGGTTGGATTTTGATGCCGCCCGAGAGCAAATCAGCGACTTAGGCGATGCGTACGGGCTGGAAGTCGATCTTGATGAGCCGGTGGAGGACCTCGGAATCGGCGCACGCCAAAGAGTCGAGATTATTAAAGCTCTCTTCCGGGGCGCCAAGATACTCATCCTTGATGAGCCCACCTCTGTCCTCGTCCCGCACGAAGTCGAGGAACTTTTTCACAACATGCGGGAGATGCGCTCACGCGGCGAGACCCTCATCTTCATAGATCACAAACTCGAGGAAGTTCTAGAAATTGCAGATCGCATAACGGTGCTTCGCGCCGGACGCACAGTAAGAACGGTCACTCCAGCCGAAGTGAGCACCCGCCAACTCGCCGAAATGATGGTGGGATCTACACTTCCTGCGCCCGGCGTCAAGAAGACCAAGCCCGCCGGCGAAGTCTCGCTTCAGACGGAGGGTCTCAGCGTCCGCGGCGAAGACGACCGTTTCCTCCTTGAAGACGTCGGCTTTGAGCTGCGCAAGGGTGAGATACTGGGAATCGCCGGCGTGGAAGGCAACGGACAGCAGGAACTCGTGGAGACCTTGCTTGGAATGAGGCCCCGGGCTGGAGGCCGCGTCCTGCTGGAAACAGAGGACATATCAGGCTGGTCGGTCAGGGCTCGCCGCGAAGCCGGGATCGGTTACATCCCTGAAGACCGCCATCGACGCGGCCTGCTTATGCCTTCCCCGCTGTGGGAAAACGCCATGCTCGGCTATCAAAGGCTGCCGCCGTTTTCCTGGAAAGGCTTCTGGCTCACCCTCGCCGGGGCGCGCAAGAAAACCTCCGAATGTGTGAACGCCTTCGACGTCAGAACCCCCAGCATAGAAGTCGCCGCCCACGCCCTCTCCGGCGGCAACCAGCAGAAACTCATCATCGGACGGGAAATGACCATGAACCCCCGGCTGCTCATCGCTGCGCATCCCACGAGAGGCATAGACGTTGGGGCGCAAGCCGCCGTGTGGGAAGGGTTAAAAACTGCTCGCGAGGGAGGGCTCGCCGTCCTTTTAGTCTCAGCCGACCTCGACGAACTGATCGGACTTGCCGACCGCCTCCTGGTGCTCTACCGGGGTCGGATAGCGGCTGAACTAGACCCCAGAGAAGTCTCCCCCCGCGAACTGGGCGCCCACATGACCGGAGCAGCCGCCGAGGCGGCGTGAGATTCGGCGAACGCCGCGAAGTTCTGCCACGAAACGCCGCCCTTCCACGCTCCATGAACAACCCCAAGGACTACCGCCTCCCGCTTCGGAAAAGGATGCTGCTGTCGCTGGCGGCTCCGATCTCGGCGCTCGTGCTGTCGCTTCTCGTGGCCGCCGGTGTGCTGCTCATCAGCGGGAGCAACCCGATCCCCGCCTACGGGAGGATGTTCAGGTTCGGTTTTGAACTCGAGACGCTCGTCGACATGCTGAACCGCGCCACCCCTCTGTATCTCTCTGCGGTGGCGGTGGCCATCGGCTTTCGCATGAACCTCTTCAACATAGGCGTGGAAGGCCAATACATCTTCGCGGCCATAATCTCCGCCCAGGTGGCGGCCGAGATCTCCCTGCCCGCCGGGCTGCACCTGACGGTGATCATCCTCACTGCAATGGCGGCGGGCGCGGCCTGGTCGCTCATAGCCGGCGTTCTGAAGGTCACCCGCGGCGTGCACGAGGTGATCTCCACGATCATGCTGAACGCCATAGCCATCAAACTGGTGGTGGCCTTGCTGTTCCGGCGCTGGGACGTTCCGGACGCTTCCCTCAACCAGGAAACGGCCGAAATATCCGCTTCAGGCCGCATGCCCAACCTCAACAGAATCGCCGAACTAGTAACGCGCGACATCGGCAAAGGACGCCAGATCTGGGGGTTTGTAATCGTGGCAGTCCTCGTCGGGCTTCTCTACTGGATCTACACGGCGCGTACCCGTCCGGGTTACGACCTGAGGGCGTCAGGAATCAATCCCACTGCGGCTGAGGCTTCCGGCGTCAACCCCAAACGCACCATCGTGCTCACCATGATCATGAGCGGAGCCGTGGCCGGGCTCGTAGGTCTCCCCGAAATACTCGGACGGGACTACGCATATGGACTGCAGTTCACCCAGATGCTGGGCTTCGGCGGCATAGCCGTGGCTCTTCTGGGACAGAACCACCCGGGGGGGATCGCCATCAGCGCACTGGTGTTCGGCTTCTTGGACAGCGCTGCCCCCATCCTCGACGTGAGCGGAGACGCCTCACAAGAGATAGTGGAAATCATGAAAGGGGTCATCATCTTCACAGCCGTCATCACCTACGTGGTGGCGCAACGCCGCAAGCGAGACGAGGAGGCGCGGGCGGCAGCGGCGGCGATGGGCGTCTCGGGGAACGAGCCGCCCACTCTTTCAAGACCAGGACTTCCTGACGAGCCGAACGCTGCGCCGCCAGCGCCGGCGGCGCCGGCAGCAGCAACCCCCGCCGAAGCAAAGCCTGAGGAAACAGAAAGAGGCGTGAGCAGATGACTATCTCGCGGGAAGCCCCGCCCTCCTCGGAAGCCCCGCCAGACACACCGTCAGACACCCAGCGAACGCACCCCCGCCGCTTCTGGTACAAACTCCCCACCGACGACCTCAAACCCTTGCGATGGCAGCGCATCCTGCTGCTTTCCTTGATCCTGGTGCTGCTGATCGCCATCACCGAGGAGTTCGCACGCACGCCGACCGACGAAATATCGTCCAGCACGACCTGGACTCAGGCGCTCGCCTACGCCGTGCCTGTGCTGATGGCAGCCCTCGGCGGCGTGTTCGCCGAGCGGGCAGGGGTGGTGAACATCGGCCTGGAGGGAATGCTCATCTTGGGCACCTGGTTCGGCGCCTGGGGCGCACTGAACTTCGGGCCGTGGTGGGGAATCCTCATCGGCGTGGCCGGCGGCGCTGCGGGGGGGCTGCTGCACGCCGCTGCCACTGTCGGGTTCGGAGTGGATCACATCATCTCTGGCGTAGCGATCAATCTCATGGCACCCGGAATCACCCGATTCCTCTCCGACAAGGTCTTCACCAACCGAGAGGGCGGAGGCATCACGCAGTCCCCGAGCGTTGAAGACGTCGGATCGTTCAGCCTTCCGCTCCTGGCAGGGGGCGGGAACACTCCCGACCTCCTGGGGTGGATCGAACGAGGGGGAAGAACCCGGACGGAGTTCCTGGAAGCCAGGAACGAACTGAGGGCGGCCGGAGCCGCCAACCCCGAGCCAGGAGACTGGTTCCTGATTTCCGACGCCGCCGGGGTCTTAAAGGGGTTCATTCACGAAGTCTCCTGGTTCACGCTGATCGCCTACGCTCTCGTCCCTGTGTCGGTCTGGCTGCTCTGGAAGACCGCCTTCGGGTTGCGCCTTCGCAGCTGCGGCGAGCATCCGATAGCAGCCGACAGCCTCGGCGTGAACGTCTACCGATACAAGTACTACGGAGTAGTCATAAGCGGCGCTCTGGCCGGTTTCGGAGGCGCTTACCTGGTAATTCACCTCACCAGTTTCTACCGCGAGGGGCAAACAGCCGGCAGGGGTTTCATCGGTCTGGCCACCACCATCTTCGGCAACTGGCGTCCCTCAGGGGCGGCGGGGGGCTCTCTGATCTTCGGATTCACCGAAGTCCTGCAGCTGCGGGATCGGACGGCGGCTCACGCCCTGCTGCTGTTCGCTGCCCTGCTCCTAGGCGTTCTGGTCGTCTACTACCTGCTTCGCCGGCGCGGGCGCCTGGCCGCTTTCATGCTCTTAGCGGCTGGCGGGTTCGTCGCCTGGTACCTCACCACGGAATCGGTGCCGAAACAACTCCCGCAGGCGCTCCCCTACATCGTTGTGCTCCTGGTTCTCCTCTTCTACGCATCAAGGCTGCGCATGCCCGCCGCCGACGGCATGACCTACCGCAGAGGTCAGCAGGAATGAGTGCTCCCGCTCCCGACTGGGGAGACCTGTTCAAACGCGCCCGAGCCGCCGCCCGCAACGCCTACGCCCCCTACTCCGGCTACTTCGTGGGCGCCGCCGGACTGGTCGACGACGGACGCATCGTGATCGGATGCAACGTAGAAAACGCCTCCTACGGGCTGACGCTGTGCGCAGAGTGCGCTTTGGTCTGCGACCTGCACGGCAGCGGCGGTGGCAAACTCCTGGCGGTGGCGGTAGTAAGCGGCAGCGACCTCTCTGACCTGCAGCCCGGCAAGCCCTGCGGGCGCTGCCGTCAAGTCCTCTACGAAGCGGGCGGAGACAGCCTGGAGCTCAACGGACGCCACAGATTGGCGGAAATCCTGCCCGACGCTTTCGGCCCGGACGACCTGCGATGAGCGACTACCACGCCGCCGAACTAATCTGCGCCAAGCGGGACGGCGTAGAACTGAAGCCGGCTGCCTTGGCGTGGTTTGTAGAAGCAGCCGCTGCCGGCGCCATCCCCGACGAACAGGCCGCCGCGATGCTGATGGCCATCTACTTTCAAGGACTCAGCGGAGACGAACTCTCCGCCTGGACGGAGGCGATGATCAACTCCGGCGAGCGTCTGGATCTCTCCGATCTGACACGCCCGACGGTTGACAAGCACTCCACTGGCGGCGTGGGCGACAAGGTCTCGCTGGTGCTAGTGCCGCTGATGGCCGCATGCGGGGCGGCAGTCCCGCAACTCTCGGGGCGAGGACTCGCCCACACCGGCGGAACGCTGGACAAACTGGAGGCCATCGCAGGCTGGAGGGCGTCGTTGAGCAACGCAGAGTTCAAGCGTCAACTAGCCGACGTCGGCGCCGTGATCTGCGCCGCGGGCGCCGAACTCGCCCCGGCCGACCGTCGGCTCTACGCCCTGCGGGACGTCACTGGAACCGTCGAGTCCATCCCCCTGGTGGCCAGCTCCATCATGAGCAAGAAGATCGCCGAAGGCACCGACGCTCTGGTGCTCGACGTGAAGGTGGGCCGCGGCGCCTTCATGAAAGACAGACGCTCGGCGCGCAACCTGGCCGAGACGATGGTAGCCCTCGGGGACGACTACGGAGTACGCACGACCGCCCTGCTCACCAACATGAACGCGCCCCTCGGACGAGCCGTCGGCTGCTCGCTAGAAGTGGCCGAAGCAGTGGAGACCTTGGCCGGAGGCGGCCCTGACGACCTGCGGGAAGTCACCCTGGCCTTGGCAGAGGAAATGGCGCTCTCCGCTGATCTGGACTGCGACCCCGCAGAGGTGCTGGCCTCTGGACGGGCGATGGACACTTGGAGACGAATGATCAAAGCCCAGGGCGGAGACTTGGACGCCCCCATGAAAAAAGCACCCGTGGTTGAAGAGTGGATGGCATTTTCCGATGGAGTGCTCGTCGAACTAAACGCCCAGTACGTGGGCGAGGCGGCTTGGCATCTCGGGGCGGGGCGCGCCCGCAAGGACGACCCGATCGACCATTCAGCCGGCGTCGTTTGCCTCGTCAAGCCCGGGGAAAGGGTGCATAAGTACCAAACCATCCTGGAACTCCACACCTCCGACGAAAGCCGCCTGCCTCTTCCGGAGGCCTTGGTGGCGGGCAGCTACGAAATCGTCAGCAGCGAGAGTGCGGAACTTCCCTGCGAGAACAAGCCCCTCATCCTGGAGCGGATCGGAAACTCCTAGTGCCGAGCGCCGACCTTCTTGCCGACTACCGCCGGGACGGCTACGTGATCTTGCCCGGCGTCCGCTCGGAGGAAGACTGCCTAGCGCTGCGCTCAAGGGCGACGGAGATAGCAGAAGAGTTCGACTACACCGGCGGAGGCAAGACCTTCTCCACCACTCAGCAGTCCCATTCTAACGAGGAGCATTTCCTGACCTCCGGCGGGGTGGTGCGCTGTTTCCTGGAAGAAGGAGTGCTCGACCCCAGCGGACGCCTGAAGGTGGATCTAGCCAACGCTGTCAACAAGATCGGCCACGCCATGCACGACCTTGATGAAGTCTTCGCCAGGTTCTCCTACACGCCCGATGTGGCTGACTTCCTGCGCGGTATCGGAATGCGCCGCCCGCTGATGCTCCAATCCATGTACATCTTCAAGTCGCCGGGCACGGGAAGCGCCGTCGTCGGACACATTGACCACTCCTTTCTGTGGACAGAGCCTCAGTCGGTGACGGCATTCTGGTACGCCATTGACGACGCCAGCGTGGAGAACGGATGCATGCGGGTGCTGCCCGGCGGTCACCGCAGCGAGCCGATCCGACAGCGCTTCCGCAGGGAGGGGTCAAGCACAACCATGGACGTCTTAGACGACACCCCTTACCCGCTTGAAGAGTTCATCCCCTTAGAGGCTCAGCGCGGCACGCTCATCGTCTTCGACGGCCTCCTCCCCCACTTCAGCGAGCACAACCGCTCCGAGAAGCCTCGCCACGCCTACACGACCCACGTGATAGACGGCGCTGCCGACTACTTGGCGGACAACTGGCTGCAAAGAGGCGAAGAGTTGCCGCTGCGCCCGCTCTACGACGAAGTGGAGAGCCGGCGCACCCGGCGCACTTGAACGCTCCAGACATAGCAAGTATCCGCCGGGCGCCGAAGGTGCTCCTGCACGACCACCTCGACGGCGGGCTGCGCCCAGACACCATCCTGGAGTTAGCCGAGCAGACCGGATACCGCTCTCTGCCCAGCGGAGAAAGCGAGGAGTTGGCACGCTGGATGCACTCGGGCGCTGAGCGTCTCAGCCTTGAGCTCTATCTGGAGACTTTCGCCCACACCGTGGGCGTGATGCAGACTGCGGACGCCGTGGCGCGCGTGGCGGCGGAGTGCGCCGAAGACCTAGCGGACGACGGGGTGGTCTACGCCGAAGTGCGATTCGCCCCGGAACTCTTCACCCGAGGCGGTCTGAGCCTGGACGAAGCGACGGACGCCGCCCTTGACGGATTCACCCAAGGCAGCAAAGGACGCCCCATTCGGGTCACGGGGATTCTGGTGGCCATGCGGGACGCAGACCGCTGCGTGGACGTAGCCGAACTTGCGCTGCGGTGGCGGGATCGGGGAGTTGTCGGTTTTGATATAGCCTGACCGGAGGCGGGGTATCCGCCCACCCGATACCTGGAGGCCTTTCAAGCCCTGCGGCGGGAGGGCTTCCACTACACCATCCACGCCGGGGAGGGCTTCGGCCTGCCGTCCATCCGACAGGCTGTGTACTGCTGCGGGGCGGAGCGGCTAGGGCACGGAGTCCGCATCGTGGAGGACGTCCACGAAGACGCTCCCTCTCCCGGGGGTTGGCGCCTGGGGCGGCTGGCCGCCTACGTGCGAGACCGCCGCATCCCCTTAGAGCTCTGCCCGAGTTCCAACGTGCACACCGGAGTGGCTGCCTCCATCGCCCGCCACCCCGTTGATCTCCTGAAGAAGTTGGGGTTCCGGGTGACCCTCAACACCGACAACCGCCTGATGAGCAACACCAGCCTGAGCCGGGAGATGCTTCTCTGCTCAGAGGCGTTCGGCTGGACGCTTGAAGACCTGCGGGAACTCACCATCAATGCCGCCGAGAGCGCCTTCATCCCCCTCCATGAGCGCCTGAGCCTCATAGAAGACGTAATCCTGCCCGGCTACGCCACCTAGGGGGCAGAGGGGCAAAGGCGCCAGCGCGCGTCTGCTGGAGCGCCGGCGGCGCTCGGGGCAGTACTTTCTCTTAGCTAGGGAGTTAGGGGGCGGCCAGAGCGCGGCTGCCGGGGCGCCGTCGGCGCTTGGGGCAGTACTTGGTCTTAGCTAGGGGTAGGGGCGGCTAGGGCGCTGCTGCCCGGGTGGGCTCGCCCTCCTGGGAAACTCGCCGGAAACACTGGGTCTCCCAGCCCTCCGCGCCCGTTGCCCTGACGCCCCTTCCCCCGTCGCCGGAGGAGAGCGAGACCACGGACGAACGCTCCTACCCCCGCTACCGTGCCGGACAGCGAGAGTGCCAAGCTTGCGGACAGAAAATCGGACAAAATATTGGACAAAAGTCAATTCGTTAGTATAATGACCCTAATGAAAGACTACGAAACATCTCACCCTTGGATCACTTTCAAGGCAACAGACATCAACAAATTTCACCCCAAGCTCTGGATAATGCTGGGAGAATCTAAGGCTTTATGCAAAGAATTTATCCTGACGCTGATATCCCCAGAGGTCGGCAATCAACTCCACACGATCTACTTGATCAAGGGGGCGCAAGCCACGACCGCCATCGAGGGCAACACCCTTACTGAAGAGGAAGTAAGAGGAATCCACGAAAAAACATATAAGGCTCCTCCGTCCCGGGAGTACCAGGAGCGGGAGGTTCAGAATGTTTTAGGCGCTATCGAAGACATCATCCATCACTTGAGCGATGGAGAACACTTTCAAATCACCGCCGAGTTGATCTGCGACTTCAACCGCAAGGTTATGGTCGGAACACATCACAACGCCGAAGTTGTTCCTGGCGAAATACGAACAAAATCAGTCATCGTCGGCAATTACAGGGGCGCTCCCGCCCGGGACTGTGAATACCTATTGAACCGCCTTGCCGATTGGTTGGAGAGTGAGGATTTCCGCTCAGACGACCCTCAAATTGATTTCGCCCTGACCATATGCAGCGCCTTTCTCGCCCATCTTTATTTGGCTTGGATACACCCATTTAGAGACGGCAACGGGCGCACGGCCAGACTTCTCGAATCACTCATACTTGCGCGCAGCGGTCACATGCCCTTCTTTACCACTCAAGTGCCTTCTAGCCACTACAACCGCACACGCGACCGTTACTACTGGGAACTCTCCGAGGCCAGCGGATCTCGTGATACCTCCAAGTTCTTGTTTTACGCAGTAGAAGGATTCCTAGACGGGGTTCTGGAACAGAAAGAGTGGGTGCGCCACCAACAAATAAAAGACGCCTGGTTTACCTACGTCCACGAGGTGTTGGAAGAGTTCCCGAGTAGCCCCGCCCGCGACCGGCGACGGAAACTCGCCCTTTCCATGCCGATCGATAAATCTGTTACGCGAGATGAAATACCGAGGTTGAGTCCGGAACTATCCTCCCTCTACGACCTCAAAGGATCTAGAACCCTCAGCCGTGACCTCAACTTTCTCCGAGACAAGAACCTGATTGTCTACGACGAGGAGACAAATGGTTGGTCATCGAATATTTTCTTCATGTCAACATTTCTCCCGCTCCGGGCGACCGGGGGTAGTCCACCCTGAGGTACCCGCAATGACCTGCTGCGAATAAGAACCGACGTCGCCGAAAGCTAGGTGACGTGAACAGCCTTATTCTCCAAGTCACGTACCTCCTGCAGGAAAAACAAAAGATGCAGGCAGCCAGGCGACACGTTGAGGGGCGCGGGCTTAGGCGACTTGATGGTGGGCTGCGGGTAACAGAAGAGTCAGGCAGCTAGGCGACGGACGCCAAAGAAGCGGACGCCAAAGAATCAGTCGGGCGGGGGAAGCGGACGGCCTTCGGCTATGGCGCGTCGGAACCACTCAGCGCTCTCATCCACGGCCTCGGCTAGCGGCGTGTAAGACACCGACGGCAGCCGTTCCCTGAGACCGGAGTCATCAAGTCCCCACGGAAGGGCGAGTTGCTCGCTGCCGTGGGTGATCTGCGCAGACCCAGTCGCCTCGCCGACAGCCTCTACGAACTCCGCAACCGGAGCAGTGCTGCCCGCGATGTTGTAGACGCCGCAACCCCCCGGTTCGGCGCGCACCGCTGCGAGAACGACCCTCGCAACGTCCGGGGCGTACTGAAAACCCAGCACGCCGCCGTAGGGAATATGAAACGGAAGGCCCCGCACAGCAGCCAGCAGCGCCTGCGTGGGATAAGAAGTCAACCCCTGGTCGCGCCCCGGGCCGAACACAGTGTGCGGACGCAGCCCAACGCTGGGGATCTGATTCTCGTTCCAGTAAACAGCAGCCGTGTCCTCGTTGGCAACCTTGTACACCCCGTAGTGGGTGTTGGGAAGGCGTACTTCGTCGTCAGCCAGAACATCGCTCTCATAATGATCCGGATGGCCGAAGACCGCCACGCTGCTGGTGTAAACGAAGTTGGAGACGCCGTTGGCGCGGGCGGCCTCAAATGCGTTGACCGTGCCGAGCACGTTCACGGCAGCCCCGACCGAGGGATTGGCACGACAGAAAGGAATCTGTAAAGCGCCCAGGTGCACGACGTGCGTGACGCCCTCCGCCGCGCTCAGAACCTCATCAAGAACCGTGAGGTCTCCGGTTATCCGCCTGCCGAAATCAGCGTCTTCGGGATCGAGCATCAGCCGGAGTCGACTCTCGTCCGGATTCAGGTCAAAGAGCGTCACATCCAAGGCGTCGGACGCCAGTTGGCGCACCACCCAGGAGCCGATGCACCCCATTGCGCCGGTTACCAGAAATCGTTCTCCGCTCACTTCATCACCTTCCAATCACTGACCACACTGACCTGCGAGCGCACCACTCCAGCGTCGTCTAGTCAGATGCATCGATTTCGTATCTCCCCCACGCCGTCAATTGAGGAGATGAGCCTGTCGCCCGGCTGGAGGAACTGAGGAGGATCCATCCCCACGCCCACGCCTGAAGGGGTGCCAGTGAAGATGAGATCCCCCGCCCGCAACTCGCAGATGGAAGACAGAAAAGCAACCAACTTCGGGATCTTGTGGATCATCAAGCTGGTATTGGCATCCTGCACGGCCTGGCCGTTGCGCCTGCACCGAATGCCCAGATTCCAGGGGTCGTCCAACTCATCTAAGGTCACCACCGCCGGCCCCAGCGGAGAGAAGTTGGGGTGCGATTTAGCCAGATTGAACTGAGGGCGCTCCCCCGCCATCTGGCTTACCCGTTCGCTCACGTCCTGGCCGACGCTGAAGCCCGCTATGTGAGCCTCGGCGTCGCCTTCTGGAATGTTGCGGGCGGTGCGGCCCATCACCACGACCAACTCCACCTCCCAGTCGCAACGCCCCTCCACCAACGGAATCTCAGCCGTCGGGCCGGCAAGGGATGACTGGTACTTAGTAAACACCAGAGGGGTCTCGGGCAGATCGTGACTCGTCTCGCTGGCGTGGTCGGCGTAGTTGAGTCCTATGGCGAAGACCTGGCTGGGACGAGGGACGGGGCAGTCCAGTTCCTCGTATTCAAACGGCTTGGCCTCCTTCGTGTCGTATGCCGTCGCCGAGTCATCGTATTTCTTCGCCCAATCGTGGAAACCCTCCCAGTCGTCAAAGACACTCATCGGGTCGGGGCCGAAGCGGCCGTCCGAAGCCTCGGCTACGTCCAAGGCATCGTTCGCTATCTGCTTTCCTTCCGCAGAGACCGCCCAGACGCCCTTAGAAAAGGGATAGTTAAAAATCAGCGATGCGCGCTGATTAATTGATGCGTATTTCATGTCAATTGTCTAGCAAACTTATGCAGGAATCGTCAGCCCGGCGCCCGGAGCGAGCAAGATCAGCCCCCGTTTCTCTCAAGATCCAGCACCAGAAGCAAGGCGCTCTCCACTTCTTTCATATTGTCCCCGCTGGCCTCGCCCAAGAAACTCTCTAACTCCGTCTGAGCCACGGTTCTCAACAAGGGCACCTTCACCCAATAATCGGTCGTAGCGCCCCAGGTATCAGCCGGTAACCGAACCCTCAACGGCGCAGGCGCCCGCTGGCGAAAGCGCGTCACAACCACGCCAGAGGTTGTCCGAAGTTCCCGATTTAGGAGATCGTGCTGAAGAACCAGGAGCGACTTGCCGTCGAGCAATTTCCAGAGTTGCCCTCTTCTAGGAAACGCTCCGTCCAAACGTTCCATAGAACGGCCAATGCGTTATGCGTCGTCTGAAAAACAGCCCCCAAAAACCGACCATTCCCGTCCTCCGCAACTGCCGATTCCTAAATCGAGGAGATCTTCCTGGTAGTTCACGAGTTTGGCGGCAGATTTCATTTCAAGCTCCTGTCGTTGTTTTAGCTTGCGCCACGCCGCATCTTCCAGCCAACTGCTCAACCCCCCAGTTTCGACTAATTCTCCGAGCGTTTCGTGGAGGCGTGCGGATATCAAAACGTTCATTAAGTGATGTTTTCGCATTGCAAAGCAACTTAGATAACGCAGTCCATTCCACATTTTCTACACGAAATGCCCAACTCCTTTGTGTAACTAGTGAGAACTCCTTGAGAAACCAGCGGGGAATTTGAGGCGCAACACGCGGTTCGGCAACCCCCGCTAGCCGCACCGGAACGCCAAGAACACAAAAGGAGGACAACGTGTCTCTCATCTGCGCAAGCTCTTACGCGACCGCTGCCGATTCCGAGGGTTCCTGCGATTTCGGCTCGGTGCGCCTCATCGATCCAACCGAAGCATGCGCCCGACTCGGCGCAGGCGACGACGAACTACTAAGGATGGTGAACGAAGGCCTGATCCCCGCCTATCGGCTGGGGTCTTACGTTCGCCTCAGCGCCGCCCACGTCGACAAACTGGCCGGAGCGCTTCACCCGGACTGAGCCCGGGCGGCGAGCAGATCAGCAACCGCCCGTCCGTCGGCCTGTCCATCAGTCCGACGCATCACCCCGCCGGTGAAGAAACCCTGGAGTTTCTTTCGCTCTTTTGCGTCCCCTTCGCTGAAGCGTCTCCACTCTTCGGGGTACTCTGCTATGAGATCGTTGAGGATGCTCTCCAGCCGAGAGCCCGAGACGGCTTCAAAACCGGCGTCAGCCGCTACCTGAGCCGGTGAAGCGCCGCTGAGCGTCATCTCCTTGAGGACGACCTTGACCTGGTTGGAGGTGAGTTCACCCCTCTCCTCCATAGCAATCAACTCAGCGAAACCCTCAGGGGTCAACTGGCCGAAGCCGTCGGCGAGGTTGTGCTCTAGGTGCTTCAGAACCAACGAAGGAGGAGCGCCGGCTGCGATGGCCGCCAAGGCGAGTTCGTCCTGCCCGCGTCCGACGAAGAGCGCCACCGAAGAAATGTCGCTTCGTGCGGCTTCGGCGAGCTTCTGACGGCGGCGGGCGGGGAGTTCGGGCATTTCCACCCTGATGCTCTCCACCCAACTCGGATCGGGGCGGAGCGGCACAAGGTCGGGCTCGGGGAAGTAGCGGTAATCGGTGGCTTCCTCTTTGCTGCGGAGCGTGAGGGTGCGCTCGGTGTCCTCGTTCCAGTGGCGCGTCTCCTGCGCGACCCGCTCCCCGACGTTCAAGAGTTCTACCTGCCGACGAGCCTCGTAATCAATGGCGCGCCCCAGCGAACGCAGGGAGTTCATGTTCTTGATCTCGCAGCGGGTGCCCAGTTCGGGATCGCCTTTGCGGCGAAGAGAGACGTTGGCGTCCACGCGCAGGGAGCCCTCCTCCATCTTCCCGTCGGAAGCCCCCACGGCAAGGAGGTTGGCGCGCAGTTCCGTCACGAACTCCCGCGCCTCCGCAGCCGAACGGATGTCTGGACTGCTCACGATCTCCAGGAGCGGCACGCCGGCTCGGTTGTAGTCCACCAGGGAGTACTCGGCGTCTTCTATGCGTCCAGTTCCGCCGCGGTGAGTGGACTTGCCGGTGTCTTCCTCTAGATGAGCGCGGACGATGCCCACGACCTTCCCGGACGGAAGTTCCAGCCGGCCTCCGACGCCGATGGGCTTGTCGTACTGGCTGATCTGGTAATCCTTCGGCATGTCTGGGTAGAAGTAGTTCTTCCGGGCGAACTCCGAAGGGCGCACTTCGGAATTGAGCGCCAGACAGACCCGAATCGCCAACTCCACTGCCCGCTCGTTCAGCACCGGCAGCGTCCCGGGCAGCCCCAGGCACACAGGATTGACGTTTGTGTTCGGCTCGCCGGCAAAAACGTTGGGGCTGCTGCTGAAAAGTTTCGTCCTCGTGTCTAACTCGGCGTGAACTTCCAGCCCAATCACTACCTCCCACCCTTCGGCGTCCCAAGCATTGACTGCCGGACGACCCGCTGCCTGCCCGGATTGTCCGCCAGCAGCGTGAACGGCGAGACGCGAGCCTCCGCTCACGCCCGCTCCAGGGCCGCCGCAGCGGCAAACATGTCGGCTTCCCTGAGGGTGGGAGCCAAGATCTGCACCCCCACGGGAAGCCCGCCCGCGCCCGTCCCGAAGGGCACGGAGATGGCCGGGTGCCCCGCAAGATTGGATGGGATCGTGCAAACGTCGGAGAGGTACATCCGCAGAGGATCGGCCGTGCGTTCCCCGAAGGCGAAGGCGACGGACGGCGAAGTCGGCGACAACAGCACGTCACAGCGCTCATAGGCGGTCTCAAAATCCTTGATGATCAGGGTTCTGACCCTCTGCGCCTTGTCGTAGAGAGCGTCGTAGTAACCGGCGGAGAGGGCGAACGTGCCCAGCATTATGCGTCGCTTGACCTCGTCGCCGAAACCGGCAGTGCGCGTGGCGGTGTTCATTCTCTCAACGTTCTCGCCCTTTGCCCGAAAGCCGTAGCGCACCCCGTCGTAGCGGGCAAGGTTGCTAGACGCCTCGGCAGAGGCGATCAGGTAGTAAGCGGAAAGACCGTAGGAGACAGCCGGAACGCTCACCTCATACACCTCGGCGCCGGCGTCAAGGAGCGCCCGCACCGCAGCCTCCACCCTTTCCACCACGTCGTGGGCTATGCCGTCGCCCATCAACTCGCTGATCACTCCGACGCGCAAACCGGATACGTCCCGCTGCGCAGCCGCCAGCAGGCTCTCGCACTCCTCCGGTATGGACGTGGAATCCCGGGGGTCGTGGGCGGAGATGACGTCCAGTGCCAGGGCTGCGTCGCCTACGTCGGCGGCAAACGGGCCGATCTGATCAAGGGAAGAAGCAAACGCAACCAGTCCGTAGCGGGAAACGCGTCCGTAGGTCGGCTTCGCCCCGACCACTCCGCACAGAGCGGCCGGCTGACGGATGGAACCCCCCGTGTCGCTGCCGAACGCCAGCGGGGTCATTCCCGCCGCCACGGCGGCGGCGCTGCCGCCGGAAGAGCCCCCCGGCACTAGCCGGACGTCCCAGGGATTGCGGGTAGGGCCGAACGCCGACGTTTCGGTGGACGATCCCATGGCGAACTCGTCCATGTTCGTCTTCCCGACCACCACGGCTCCGGCCGAGGCGAGCAGAGAGACGACCGTGGCGTCGTACGGAGGCGACCACCCCTCCAAGATCCTGGATGAACAGGTGGTAGGCACCCCCGAGGTGCAGATGTTGTCCTTCAGGGCTACCGGCACGCCCGCAAGGGGGCCTGGATCGTCTCCAGCGGCCACCCGGCGATCGATTTCGTCGGCGCAGCGGCGGCTGCGGTCGGCGGTCACCTCGTTGAAGGCCGCTATCTCGTTGTCAACGGCGGCGATCCGCTGCAGCGTCTCCTCTATCTGCTGGCGAGCCGACTTCTCGCCGCTCCTGACCGCTTGTGCAATCTCCCGCGCAGTCTCACTCACAGCAACCCCCGCCAGAACTTCTAGGCAGATTCCCCGGCGGCGTCAGGCCGGGCGGAGGCGTCAGGGCAGTCTGGGGCGTCGGCGGCGTCAGGGCGGTCAGGGCGGTTGGAGCGGTCAGGGCGGTCAGGAGCGTCGGGCCGGACGGAGCCGTCAAGGCGTTCGGGGGCATCAGGGCGGGCGGGGCGCATCAGGATCGGAGGCACACGAAACTGCCCCTCCTCGGCTGCCGGAGCCTGCGAAAGCGCCTCTTCAGCCGACAGGGTGGGGGCTGCTTCGTCCTTCCGCAGAACGTTGACCAACGGATAGGGGTGCGAGGTCGGCTCTACCTCGCCGGTGTCTAGCGAGTCGATCTCAGAGGCGTAATCCAGCACGTCGCAGAGTTGAGTAGTGAAACGCTCGAGTTCTTCATCGCTGAGCTTCAGACGGGCCAACTTCGCCACGTGAAGAACGTCGGAAGGAGATATACGTCTCTCCAAGTTCACGACCGCACGCTAGCCGCGGGTAGAGACCACCAAGTCAACCTGGGATCCTCTAGGAACATCTATAAACGGCTCGTCGATTTTCAACACGGTGCCCTCGGGCAGTTCGGCGTCAACGCGTGAACTCACCCCGCCGACCTGCAGACCGATGGCTGAGAGTCGTAAGCGGGCTTCGGACAAGGGGATTCCCAGGAGATCGAGGGGCACGACCACCAACGGGTCTCCCAAAGATACCTGCACCTTGACCACCTGTCCCTCGTCTAGCAGCTCGCCGCCGTCCGGCAGTTGCGCTGTGACCTCGTCAGGTTCGCTCCCAGCCACTCGAACCTCTAGACGTCGCGGTTCCCAGCCTGTCTCCCGCAGCAGGGCTTCCGCTTCGCTCCAATTCATCCCGACGACGTCGGGAACCTCGTAAGTCGGGGTGGAGTCGCCGCGCGCCGCAAAAAGCAGCAGAAGCCCGGTGCCGAGAACCAGCACAATCGACGCCGCCGCCACTTTCACTACCGCCGCTAGACGTCTGGGGGCTTTCTGCTCGTCTTCCTCGTCGTCACCCTCAACCGCCTGGGCTGGCAAATCCGCCTCGCCGCTGAGGGTCTCGATGATTTCGTCGAAACGTTTGGGCGGGGGAAGGAGTTCAGCGGTAGATCTCAAAGCCAGAGCGAACTCACCCGCACTCGGTCTTTCCCTGAAATCGGACGCCACAGCCTGGATGAACAAGGGGGCGAGAGGCCCGAGGGCGCGTGTCTTCTCTTCGTCCTCTGCCGGCAACTGCCCGCTTCCCATCAAGCTGAGCACCTGCGGGGACACCCATTCCCCCGCCGCAGCCTCCGCCAACACAAGCGCCAGCGAATAGACGTCCGCGGCAGCCTGATCGACTTCGCTCACCTCACCGGGAGCGGCGGAAGGGTCGCCAGAAGTTTCAGGAGCGGCGTAGCGGTCGGGGTCGGACTGGCCTTGGGGGCTCGGCGGCCTCCGGAAACAGAAAGCGCCCATCCCTGCTAGGTGAAGCCGCCCGCCGGCGTCCACCATGAAGTTCTCCGGCCACAGAGCGCCGTGGGTAATGCCGCCCGAGACCAGACCGTCCAGCGTCTCAGACGCCTGCAGCCCGAGAAGCAGCACCTGGGAAAGGCTCAAGCTAACTCCGGCGTCCATGATCCTGCGCAAGCTCACGCCTTCAAACTGATAGACAAGATGCGGAACGGGTTCCAGATTCCAGTCCAGCAACGGCAATATGTGCAGGTGCTCCAGCCTGCTCAGGTGCAACAACCGATCTTCTATGTCATCTACGGGGACGACATCCGGCTCAAGCAGACAGAGGAGCACCTCACGACCGTCTTCAGCATCCCAACCTTCGTAGATTCTCCCCGTATCGGTCTCGCCCAGCAACTTTTTTGCGTGGTAACGACCGATTACCAGCGGATCTAGAACCGACGACTCCTCTTCGGATGCCCCCGGCGGGGAGTCGTCCGCTTCCCCCGACCCTTCGTCCGCTTCCCCCGACTCCCGCAGAGAAGCACCCTCCTCGGAAGTTTCCTCGGATTCCTCAGCCGGGTGCTCGCTCTCCGCCGAACCTTCGACTTCAGCCCCGGGGGGCGACCCCTCTTCAGCCGACCCTTCAAGCTCCGAGACTTCCACTCCCCCGTCGGCAACCTCACTTCCGGGAGATTCGCCCTCTTCAGCCGATCCCTCAACGTCCACAGGAGTGTCCCCGGCGGCGGCGTCTAGCCCGGGAGATTCGCCCTCTTCGGCCGATCCCTCAACGGAGACCGACGCCTCCTCAGCCGACGCCTCCTCGGGAGGGGACGACTCGGGAAGAGACGACTCCTCAGCCGACGCCTCCTCGGGGGACGCCTCCTCGGGGGACGCCTCCTCGGGGGACGCCTCCTCGGGGGACGCCTCCTCGGGAGGGGACGACTCGGGAGAGGCCTCCTCAGGCGACGCCTCGGAAGGGGACGCCTCGGGGGAATCGGAGTTGACGGCCTCTGAATTCGGCGCGGAGCTTGCAGAATCCTCGTCCATGCCCCCAAGATACCTTCACTCAGGAATCCTAAGCCGCAACTAGCCTTGTCACCCGTGGCACTCAGCCGACGACGGCAAGGGTTGGTGGCCGCCTTGTTGGCCGCAGGCGGAATTGCCGCCGTAGTGACTGCGGTGATGATCCGCGGCGGATCGGGGCCTCCTCCGTTGGACCCCCGAATCGAAGAACTGATTCCCTCAGCCGGAAGCGAAGTATTGGCCCAGCAAACGGTCGGGATCGACCTGATAGATAGTCCTCGCTTCGTGGTGGAGCTCTACCTGAACGGCTTGCGAATCCCCGACGACGAACTCCTCAAGGCGACTTCCACCAATCGCGTCGTGTATCAATCGGGGCCTGACCGCAGCGTGGAATCCCTAGAGGCCGACCGAAACTGTCTCAGAGCCGTCTTCTACCCCCTGACAGAGGAGCCAGACACCCCCACCAGGGGCGAACACGTCTGGTGTTTCAACGCCTCCTAGCCCCCTAGCTACCCCAGCCCCCCTTCAGCACCCAGCCTCCGATCTTTGGCCGTCCGCTGCCCGGCCTCTGGGCATGCCGCGCCGCCTCACCCGTCGGAGACTTCCAACACACCCATCCCCCGCCAGGCTCGCCACCCAGCAGGCCGACCTGGCGCTTCAGGCAGCTAGGGACTCCCCCACGGGCTCGGCCAGTGGTGAGCTTTCCGAATCTCCTGGCCGCAACACTCCTGAAGATTCCGCACCGCATCCAACCTCGTCCAGCCTTAGCCAGAGCTCGTCGCGGACTCGATCTGCTTGAGGGGCGGTTAGGTCGTTGGCGCGCACCACTCCCTCGATCATGTCCGCCAGCACCGCCGCCCAGGCACGCCCGCGGCCCAAGACCGACACCAGCACGACGTCGCCTTCGCGACGAATCGTGCGGTTGTGACCCAAGACCCTCGGCGGCGTGCGGAACGAGGGCGCCAACAGACCCATCGCCCGTGCCGCAATTGCCAGCCCTTTTCCTGCTTCTGCAAATTTCGCTACTTGAAATGTCGTCATACCAAAACCTTCCCATAGGGGTGTGACAATCATCAAATCCTCACCCCAGAATCGTCCCAATCTAAGGAGGGCGGAAGGTCAGTGGGGCGAGGGGGACGCTCAATCCCTCACCCCAAAATCCTCCCCGACCGCAGACCGATAGATGTCACACCCCTGCCGCAAGCTAGGGGCATGACGAATCAACTGCATCTCTTTTCTCCAATGGACTACGAAGTTCCTCAAGCGGCAGCGCCGTCGGACGGCATTTGGGGCAGCGACCGCGCCGACTTAGACGACCTCGACGAAACCACCCGACAACTGGGACTAAGACGGGTACAGGAAGCCAGAGCAGTTCTTCGAGTGGTCGCATTTGAGAGGTCGAGCAGCCTAAACCTGCCGGGACGTAACCGCCCCGAGCGTTCCGCCGTCTCTGCTTCCGCTAGACAAGTAGCCTGAGCCGGATCAGTTTGAATGTCCGCCAACTAACCGGTACAGACAAGAACCGACAGAGAACCAACTGAGAGCAGACAGAGAATAAAACGAGAACCCCCCGTCAATAGTCCTGCTCTGGTCGTCGTTACGCTCGTTGCCTTTCTGATGATTTCGACGCTGCCGGGGTGCGGCATGTTCACTGATTCGCCGCCGCAGGCATCCTCCGGGTCATCCAGCGGCACGCTCACAATCACAACCTCAGACGCAACCACGCAAGAAACGAACCTCGGAGCGGATTCCCCCGGAGAGGGGGCTCCCGGAGCGCCTTCGCCTCTCTCTGCAGTGAAATACCCCGTCAACCTTTTCTCTCACCCTGAGCACTCCGCCGCCGCCACGGTCAAGAAGGTCGTAGACGGAGACACTCTCGTAGTCGTCTACGAGAACGGCAGGGAGGAAACCGTCAGGCTCATCGGAATAGACACCCCAGAAAAACTCGGCGGATACAGACCGGCTGAATGCTTCGGCGCAGAGAGCACCGACTTCCTGCGAAGCCTGACCCCCGCCCGCAGCCAGGTCTTCTTAACTGCAGGCGAAGAGCCTTTTGATATCTATGAACGCCGCCTTGCCTACGTCTACCGATCCGACGGCATCTTCGTGAACTTGATGCTCGCCCGCGAGGGCTACGCCGACGTCCTCTCCATACCACCCAACGACGACTATGCCGCTTACTTCTCAAGAGCAGTCTCCCTGGCTCGAACCGAAAACCTGGGAATCTGGGGCACCTGCGGCGGAGCGGACACCCCTCTAAGGCAGTCGGACAACGAGTCTGACTAGCCTCAGAACCAAGCCGCTTCCGAAAGCCCGAACGAGGACGCCCGCATGAATCCGATCAAAGAAAAATGGCAACGAGGCGAATGCGCCGCTGGTGCGTGGCTGGCCATCCCGTCGAGCATCACCGCAGAAATCGTGGGGAGAGTCGGCTACGACTACGTCTGCGTAGACCTCCAGCACGGCATGTCCGACTACTCCGACGCCCTGGGGATGTTCGCAGCCATTGAGTTGGGCGACAGCGTTCCGTTTGCCCGCTCCCCCTGGAACGAACCCGGGATCATCGGGAGGCTGCTGGACGGCGGAGCGCTGGGGGTGATCATCCCAATGGTCAACACCCGAGACGACGCCCTGGCGGCCGCAGCAGCCTGCCGCTACGCACCGAGAGGGGCTCGCAGTTTCGGGCCTACCCGCGTCAGCCTGGGAAGACCCTCCTACCCCAAGGAAGCCGACGACACCGTTCTCTGCATAACGATGATCGAGACCGCCGAAGCCGTTGCGAACATAGACGAAATCCTCTCAGTACCGGGCATAGACGCCGCATACATAGGCCCGTCCGACCTGTCGGTAAGCCTGGGGCTGCCCCCCGGGCCGCACAACGAAGAAAAGTCGTTTAGCGACGCCCTAGAGGCAGTGCTGAAAACCTGCCGCCGACGCGGCGTGATACCCGGCATACACACCAACTCCAAGCTGGCTCAGCGCCGCCTAGAAGAGGGCTTTCAGCTGATGACGGTCTCTGCGGATCTCCCTCTGTTCCGCGCCGCCATGGAGGGCGATCTCGCAGCCGCCCGCCAAGAGACGTAAGTGGGCTGCTGACCGCTTCCCCGCCGCATCCTACGGCTCTTCTACACCACCCTCCGACCCTTCGCCTTCCGTTTCCTCTACGCCGTCTTGCACATCGGGGTCTAGACCTAACCCGGCAGTCACCTCCAAGGTGAACAGGTTCTCCTCCGAGCAATCAAAAGTCCCCCGCTCAACAGGGCGCACGCGCTCCCAACCCTCTGCGCTAACAGACAGAACCACCCCGCAGGGGGTTCCCGCTCCCCTGCCAGGATGGGTGACGCCGTGCAATCCCCGCCCGTTCCAGTTAATGATGCCCCTCGCCGCTTCCGTCAAGGTCTCGGGCGACAACAGAGCAAAGTCCTCCGAGGGAGTGCCGCCTCTCACCGCCCGCAGCACGGCCTCTTCAAAAAGCCGCGCCGCAGACCAGGCGGCAACGCCGCGTACGTCAGGCTTAGCGCCGGGCTCCACCTCCTCCAGCCACTGCTGGTAGGCCGCCAGTTCGGAGCTGTAGTCCTCTTCCCCAGGGGGTAGGTAAGGGCTCCAGGTCAAGAGTTCGGAGGCCGCCTCCGCAGTATCCCCCTCGGAGCGGGCGGAGGCCGCCTCCACCGCCGCCGCCATCAACTCCGTCAACTGCACGCCGTGGCAAGCCGCGGCGCAACTCACTTGCAGTTCAAGTCCTTCCACCGCCGCCGCCGAGAGCAACTCCGCCAGCCGAAAGGCGTCACCCGCCCAGATCAGGCTGGACACCTCCAGTACCGACAAGAGTCTTGCCTGCTCAACGAAGTCGGCGTCGAACTCAACCGTGGGTTGGTAGCGGGACTCGTATCCCAACCCCAAAGCCGCCTCCAGCGCCTGCTCGGTTGCCACCACGGTCGCAGGGAAGTCCACAAAAATCGAAGCCGCCTTCTCGACCGCCTCGGGATACCTCTCCGCCAGCACTCGCATCGCTCCGGCTTCCACCACCCCAGCCGGTATCGGCACAGAGTAGAACGAAACCGAGGAACTCGCCCGCCTAGGAGAGTTGGCACGAGCCGGGAAGTCCACAAGGCCGCACCCGGGATCTTCTAACTGCTCCAACCCTTCCTCATCAAAAAGTGCGTCGCTCCCCACGAGGGCGAAGAAGTCCCCGTTGCACACCTGCCTAAGCGCCTCAACGTGACCGAACAATCCAGCGTCTATCAGCCCAACGCGCACCCTGCGCCCAGCCAGACCTCCGCCAGCGTTCACCGACTCCGCCCACGACAGAACTGCCAAGAAGGCCGAAAGGGAGCGTCCGTCCGCCACCCCGCCCGTCTCGTCGTCCACGATCACGGCCAACTTCATCGTCTCGGACGTCAAGCCGGACACCACGACCTCTGTCTCCACGCCCGATAGCACAGAAGTGGAGGTGCTAGAGACGTCCTCCCCCCCAGGAGGATCAACCTCAGACGGCCCGTCTCCGATCGAGACCGGGGGCGGGACAGGAAGATCGACGCCGCCCGGGGGCGCGGGAGGCGTGACGCTGGAAGTGCTCGTCGTCTGCTCGGGCAGGGTCGACGAAACCGGGGGCGCTGGGGGCGCCGGGGGCGCTGTCGTGGAGGTCGTCGCCGGGGCGGACGTACGGAGTTCCGACTCGGGCACTCCGATGGTCAAATCGGGGCTCCTGCAGGCGACCGCCAGCAGCCCAAGCCCGACGAGCAGCCCGCAGAACTTCAGCACTCTTGAGCTAGCAGACCTCCACAGAGCAAAACCCCCGGCGTCCCGCCCTCGGCGCACGGGCGAAACCCCGTCCCGCCGAGTTCCGACGGCACTTCTCAGACCTGGCCGCCCGAAGCCTGCTGAACGGAAGTCTTGCCTGCGTTGATCCAGGGCATCCTCGCCCGCAGCGTCTCTCCCACCTGCTCTATGGGGTGCTTCCTCCCTGCCTCCGCCAGCGCCAGGAAGCGCTCCCGACCGCCGCGGCTCTCGGCTATCCATTCCTCAGCAAACGTCCCGTCCTGAATCTCGGCGAGTATCCGCTTCATCGTGGCGCGCACATGGTCGTCTACCAGTCGCGGGCCGCGTGTCAGATCTCCGTACTCAGCCGTGTCGGATACGGAGTAGCGCATCCCTGCTATGCCCTCCTCGTACATGAGATCGACTATGAGCTTGAGCTCGTGCAGACATTCAAAGTAGGCCACCTCCGGGGAATAGCCCGCCTCGGTCAGAATCTCAAAGGCCGCCTGGGTGATCGACGTCAGACCGCCGCAGAGCACCACCTGCTCTCCGAAGAGGTCGGTTTCGCACTCCTCGGCGAAGGTGGTCTCAATGACGCCCGCCTGCGTACCGCCGATGGCGTCGGAGTAAGCCAACGCCAAGTCCCGGGCAGAGCCGGTGGCGTCCTGCTCAACCGCTATGAGGCACGGCACGCCGCCGCCCTCAACAAAAGTGCGCCGCAGCAGGTGTCCCGGGCCTTTCGGGGCGACCATCATCACGTCGATCCCCGCCGGCGGGACGATGCTTCCGAAGCGGATGTTGAAGCCGTGAGCAAATAGCAAGGCTTCCCCGTCCGACTGGTTGGGGGCCACGTGCTCTAGGTAGACGTCGGGCTGGAGGGTGTCCGGGAGAAGCATCATCACCATGTCGGATTCGGCGGCAGCCTCGGCCATAGACAACACCCGAAGCCCCTCTTCGGCCGCCTTAGCCACCGAAGACGATCCCTCTCTCAGCCCCACGCGCACGTCTATGCCGGAATCCTTGAGGTTGAGGGCGTGGGCGTGACCCTGCGACCCGTATCCCAGCACCGCCACCCGCCTGTCGGCGATGACGGCGCGGTCGGCGTCGGCGGTGTAGTACATCTTTGCGGTCATAGCTGCTCCTTGGGCTAGGCGTTCGGCGACATGATCCGCCCGGGGTGATCCTGTCGGTAATTATGTCAGTGTCGCACCTCTTCAAGAGGTCGCAACGCCGCCGGGCAGCCTCCGGGCGAAGGCATCCCCCGGCCCTGGACTTCTAGAACTCCCCTACCTCGCCGCCGGCGCTGGCCAAGCGGGGCAGCGCCACCTTGCCGGTGCGCTGAAGTTCAACGATTCCGAACGGACGCAGGAGACTCTCAAAATCGTCCACCCGACTGGGGCCGCCCGAAAGCGACACCATGAGTTTGTCCGGCCCTACGTTCAGCACGCGGGCGTCAAAGATGCGCACCAAGTCCATCACCTGGCCGCGAACCTCTGGCAGCGCCGCGACAGTGGCCAGGAGCAGTTCCCTCTCCACCGACTCCTCGGGCAGCAGCAGCCTGATGCTCACCACGTTCACCAACTTGTCGAGCTGGTTAATCACCTGATCCAGAGGCGCAGCGTCGGCGTCGGTGGCCAGCGTGATCCGGCTGAGTTCGGGAGTGTCGGTGGGCGCCACTGCGAGGGTCTCAATGTTGAACCCCCTGCGGGCGAACAAGCCCGCCACTCGAGCAAGCACGCCCGCCTTGTTCTCAACGAGCACGACCAGCGTGTGCAGGCGCCTTTTAGGCTTCGCCATACCAAATCACTCCAGCGGGCGGCGCCGACGCCTCCAGCGGGCGTCCCTCCAGCGGGCGGCGCCCCGCCCCAGCCTCCGCCGACCCCAACCAACCGGGTGACCGCAGCGCACGACGCCGCACCTCCGCCCCCTAGGAAAGACCCTGCAGCTGCGACTGCGACAGGACTATGTCGTCGTTGGAAGCCCCCGCCGGCACCATCGGGAACACGTTCTCTTCGTGATCCACCCGGAACTCAATCACCACTGGGCGGTCGTTCACCTCGTTCGCCTTTTCAATAGCCGGCCGGACCTCTTCGGCTGTAGTAATGCGCATGGCAGCACACCCCATCGCCTCAGCCCAGCCCTTGTAGTCAGGCAACTCCCGAGTGAGATCCACCTCGGAATACCGCTCGTCGTAGAAGAGCTCCTGCCACTGCCGCACCATTCCCAGGTAGGAGTTGTTGAGTATCGCCACCTTGATCGGCAGACGCTCAGTGGAAGCCGTCACCAGTTCCTGGGCGGTCATCTGGAAACAGCCGTCCCCGTCGATCGCCCAGACCATCCGGGAAGGACAGCCCGCCTTGGCCCCTATGGCTGCGGGCACTGCAAACCCCATCGTCCCCAGCCCGCCGGAGTTGATCCACGTATAGGGGTGGTTGAAGCGCCAGTACTGACTCGCCCACATCTGGTGCTGACCCACTCCGGCGCACACGATGGTGTCGTCCGGCGTGGCGTCACGCAGTTCCTCTATCACGTACTGCGGTTTGATGGCTCCGCCCGGAGCGCTTTCGTCGTAGGTCAGCGGGTAGCGGGCTTTCCAGTCGGCTATCTGCGCATCCCAGCCGCTGCGGTCTCCCAGGGCGTCCGCCCCGCCGCGCGCCCTGACGGCGGCCGTGAGGGCCAAAATGGCCTCCCGACAGTCGGCTGCGATGCCCACCTCGGGCTCGCGCACCTTGCCTAACTCGGCGGTGTCAATGTCAACGTGAACGATCTTGGCGTCGGGCGCAAAAGCGTCTACCTTCCCCGTCACCCGGTCGTCAAAGCGGGCGCCGAGCGCAATCAGGAGGTCGGCCTTCTGCATGGCGGTAACCGCCGTGTAGTTGCCGTGCATACCTGGCATCCCCAGGCAGAGCGGGTGATCGTCCGGGAAGCCGCCGCGGTTCATGAGGGTCGTGACCACCGGTATCTGAACCAGTTCAGCGAACTCCAGCAGCGCCTCGCTCGCCCTTGACTTCAGAATGCCCCCGCCGGAGTAGATGACAGGACGCCTAGCCGCACAGATCAGATCAACCGCCGCCTCGGTGGCCTGAGCGTCAGGCGACGTACGGGGCTGGTAGCCGGGCAGGTCGTTGTCGGTCGGCTCGTACCACTCCAGGCTGGAACGGGGATTGCGGGGATCAACCGTGCACTTGGGGATGTCCACCAGCACCGGCCCGGGGCGCCCGGTGGTTGCGATGTGGAATGCGTCGTGTATCACCTGGGGGATTTCGGACGCTTCCGAAACCAGGTAGTTGTGCTTGGTGATCGTCATGGTGATGCCGGTCGTGTCGCACTCCTGAAAGGCGTCGCTGCCGATGGCCGCGTAAGGCACCTGACCAGTGATGACGACGATGGGCACCGAATCCATGTAGGCGTCGCAGAGCGGCGTGACGATGTTGGTGGCGCCCGGCCCGCTGGTGACCATTGCCACACCCGCCCGACCGGTGGCCTGTGCATAACCCTGAGCCATGTGCCCTGCGCCCTGTTCGTGACGCACCAGGACGTGACGGATGGAGGATTCCAGCAGCGGGTCGTAGACCGGCAGGATGGCGCCGCCGGGCAACCCGAAGACGATCTCCACTCCGTGGTTCTCCAGGCTCTTCATCAGAGCCTGACCTCCGTTCATTTTCATGTGCTCACCTCCTGTTGCTTCCCTGCTTGGGCTTGTCCACTAAAAAAATGTCCTCCCGACCGGGAGGACAAAAACGCGCGGCAGCAGCCGCGCGTCAGAGAACTACTACCTGAGCGAGGAATCGGCTTGCATGCGACCTGTGGCGACCCACGACAACAAGTATAGCCGAAGATCCCCGCAACCGATGCGCAGCGACTTCACGCCTCAGTCACGCTGCCCCGGTCACGCCTCGGTAACGGCGCCCTTTTCTGCGCCGACGGCCAGCCTCGCATACTTGGCCAGGAAGCCGGAGGGGTAACGGGGCTCAGGCGTCTGCCAAACCGCCCGCCGCTCCGCCAGGACGTCAGCCGGCACCATCAGATCAATGGAGTGCTCGCGCACGTCTATCTCGATGCGGTCGCCGTCTTCCACCAGCGCCAAGGGGCCGCCTTCCGAAGCCTCCGGTGCAACGTGACCCACGCAGAACCCGTGAGTGCCGCCAGAGAAACGTCCGTCTGTCACCAAGGCTGCGTCGGAGCCTCGTCCTGCACCCTTCATCGCTCCGGTGATGGCCAGCATCTCGCGCATGCCCGGCCCGCCCTTGGGACCCTCGTAGCGGATAACCACGACGTCGCCAGGGTTGATTCCCCCCGCCAACACCACCTCCATCGCCTCGTCTTCGCTGTTGAAGACCCTCGCCGTTCCACCAAAGCGTTCGGCGTCAATGCCCGCCACCTTCACCACTGCGCCGGAGGGGGCGAGGCTGCCCGTAAGCACCGCAATCCCGCCGATGTCCCAGATGGGATCGTCAAAACGGCGGATCACGCTGCCGTCGGGATCTGGCGGAGCCTCCTCAGCCAGATTCTGCGCCATTGTCCTGCCGGTCACGGTCACCTCGTCGCCGTTCAGCAGACCTTCCTCCATCAGCATCCGCAGCACCACGGGCACTCCCCCCACGCGGTCAACGTCGAGCATGTGATAACGCCCGTGCGGCTTGGTGTCGGCGAGGTGCGGCACCCTCGCCGCAATCCGGTTGAAGTCGTCCAGCTCCAAGGTCACCCTGGCCTCGTACGCAATGGCCAGCAGGTGCAAGACGGCGTTGGTTGATCCGCCCAACGCCATCACCAGCGCAATGGCGTTCTCAAAAGCGCCTCTAGTGAGGATGTGGCGAGGCCGTATGTCGGCGCGCATCAGGTTCAGCACCGCCCGCCCGCTCTCGTAGGCGATGTCGTCTCGCCGGACGTCCGGCGCGGCAGGTGAAGCGCTTCCGGGAAGCGACATCCCCAGACCCTCCCCCACCGAGGCCATCGTGTTGGCCGTAAACATGCCCGCGCAACTGCCTTCGCTGGGACAGGCGTTGCGCTCTATCTCAGTGAGTTCGTCCGTGTCCATGTCGCCGACCGCATGGGCGCCGACCGCCTCAAAGACGCTCACGATGTCCAGGGCGCGTTCCCCCAGGCGCCCGGGGAGTATCGAGCCGCCGTACACGAACACGCTGGGCAGGTTCAAACGGGCGGCGGCCATGAGCATCCCTGGCAGCGACTTGTCGCAACCGGCGAAACTCACGAAGGCGTCGAGCCGCTCGCCGTGCATCATCGCCTCCACGGAATCGGCGATGATCTCCCTGCTCACGAGGGAGGCTCGCATGCCTTCGGTGCCCATGGAGATGGCGTCGCTGACGGCGATGGTGTTGAACTCCAGGGGAAATCCGCCGGCGTCCCTCACCCCGTCCTTGCAGCGTCTCGCCAGACGAGCCAAGGGAAGGTTGCACGGAGTGACCTCGTTCCAAGAGGAAGCCACCCCCACCTGCGGCTTGTCCCAGTCGTCGTCGGTCATGCCGACCGCCCGCAGCATGGCTCGAGCCGGAGCCCGCTCCGGGCCGGATGTGACATCGCTGCTTCGAATTTTCAGGTTCTTGCTCATGTTCCCTAGAGTATTCGCTCCACCTTGCTGAGGGCGGGGCCGCGGGTAGGCGGCGGGGGGGAGACGAGGCGCTGGGAGCGGCGCTGCAGGACGGCGACGGGGGGACGGGGAGACGACGGGGAGGACGAGAAGCGCGGGTAGAGGCGACGGAGGCGAGGTGGGGAGACGGGGACGCTCCGGGGGGACGCGGGCTCACCGAGCGAGGCCAAAGATAAAGTAGACGTCAACCAAATCTTGAACTCCCGAAGGACAAAACGCCGCAATGTGGGTAGCGCCTAAAAAACACCAAGTCTCAATCACTTACTGCGTTCCTTGAGACTATTCTTCCAGCGCCGTGAGCGCTGTCAAGGAACTCCTCACTGCATATCAACACATGATCTCCGAACTGACGCTCATCGGGGGCGTCGACGGGATCTTCGAAGTGTCCATCGACGGAGACCTGGTTTTCTCCAAGCATGAATGCGGAGACCGTTTCCCCCATCCGGGCGAACTAGCCGAAGAGTTCAGCAAGATCGTCGGGGGGGACGTCCCCCGCTTCGGAACGTAGCCGCCGGCAGCTAGCTCAGGCCGGGCTCCCCCTAGCTCGGGCCGGCTCTACTTCAGAGGCCGGCTCTACCCAACAAGACCCCGAGGGCATCCAATGCCCCTGCGGTCTGTCTCTCCACTGCTACCTCTAAGGCCGGCTCTACCCAACGAGGCCGAGCTCCCCCTCAGAGAGCCGCCAGTCTCTTCTTCAGCTCCCTGAGAGCGTCGCCCGAAGCGCCTGAGAGCATGGGGCGCAGCCCGAAGAGCACACGCTCGTAGCCGCCTTCCAACTTCAGCCTCCCCTGCATATAGGCGACGGCAGGATCCATCCGCCCCTCCCACATGGCCGCGGCGTCGGCGTAGCTGCACTTCAGAATGCAGTCGGCGTCAACAGCAACACCCGACGACACCTCAGCGACCTGGCCGTCCACCAGTCTGACGTTCAGACGACGCCGTCCGTCTGGAGTGTCTTCAACCTCCACCTTCAAGTTCACGCTGCAACCGGGCGCTGGGGGCAGATCCGCAGCAGCGTCCCTCAGCTCCGCCAGCCACTCGTCGCTCAGAAACCGCACCCTGCGTCCTGCCGCCTGCCTCGTCTCAAACCACAACCCGCTCCGACCTTGCGGTTAACCCGCTGCATGCACCCTGCGTCCTCCCGCCTGTCCCGTCTCAAATCACAACCCTTCCCGCCGGCCACCCCCTGCGTCCGTCCGTCTCTCATCGCCTTGGGGTGCCCGAGCGTGGCGGAGCGTCCTGCCGCCCGTCCGCCCAGTCTCAGCACCAGTTCAGCGGAGACCTGCGAACAGGTCATCCTCAGGCAGTTCGGTGCTCACTTCCGAGCGGGCGAGAATGTAATCGTCGGTCGTGTAGACGTCCCTGGCCTCATCCCGCGGCAGAGGAAACCAAAACCGAGATTCCGGATCTACCTGCGAGGCGTGCGCCAGGAGCGCGTCGCAGCGGCGGTCGAACCACTTAGCCACCTCCACACGAGTGGTGACCCGATGATCCAGCCACGGGCGGTCAAACCAATTCTCGTCGTAGGGCGACTCCAGGCCGAGTTCAATGATTTTTTCGTGAGTAGACACCAGCCTCGCCTTCGACCAGACGGTGTAGTAGAGCTTCAAAGGCTGCCAGGGACTTCCCGCTTCGGGGTACGCCTCCGGCGCTCCAGCCGCCTCAAAAGCCGCCAATCCCGCGTCGTGGACGCGCAGGTGGTCGGGGTGGCGGTAACCCTGCTGGTCGTCGGCGTAGATGATCATCACGTGCGGACGCTCGGAGCGGATGATGGCCGTGAGACGCTCCGCCGCCTCAGATAAGGGGGCGGCAGCGAACGAGCCCGGCGGCGGCGGGTGCTCGTCGTCGGCCATGCCGGAATCCCGATAGCCCAGCCAGAGCACCTCGTGGTAGCCGATTATCTCAGCCGCCCGATGCAGCTCTTCCCGACGCAACTCCGGCAGGCGCTCTCTCGCCTCCGGAGTGTCAACTGCGGGGTTGAGAATGCTGCCCTCCTCTCCGCCAGTGCAGCAGACCAGCACCGAGCGCACTCCTTCGTCTGCGTAACGCGCCACCGTGGCGGCGCCCTTGGAGGACTCATCGTCGGGGTGAGCGTGCACCGTGAGCAGCCGCAGGGTTTCGGGGGCGGCGGCAGGGGCAGGCGCAGGGGCGGCGGCCTCAGGGGCGGCAGGGGCAGGGGCAGAGGCGGCGTCAGAGAAGGTCATCCTGCGAGAGTTTCATTCGGCGGTCGGCAGGGAACGGGCTGCGGATCACGCACGGGCTGCGGGGCGGTCATTTCGGGTCAGAAGACGGAGACAGACGGCAGGTTCGCAGCAGGAAGCGTGCAAACTCACCTTGAAGCCGACACCGATTCGATCGGCTCCAGTTCGTCAATGCCCAACTCCTCGTCCCTGTACAACTCCCAACCCAAGAGAGCGGCGAAAGCTTCCCGCCCCTCATCCGGGCCCGAAGCAATGACCTCGTCGCCAGCCTGCAGCAGCGTGCGCCCACGCGGCCGATACAAATAACGCTTCCCCCTCAGGATGGCAAGGATGCTGAAACCCGGCTCTATGTCAAACTTCATGTCGGCAAGCGAGCTCCCCTCGGCAGCCGAGCCTTCCGCCACCGGATACTCCACGACCACTTCGTCGGAATCTCCCAGGGCTATCTCCAGTATGGGGTGGAGGTCTTCACCCTTTTCCACCAGCCAGACCATCTGACTGGCTTGATCGCCCAGGTCTTCCGCCGCATTGGAGAGGTGGAGCAGACCCCTCAGCGGCCCTGGGTCGGAAGCCGCTGCGGCAGCCCTGAGCACCCAGAGTTCCAGTCGGTCGTTCATCTCGTCTAGCCGGCTCTCCAGGTGGCGAACCTGCGCCGCCAGCCCCAGGTCGTCCAGGACGAGGGTGGAGTAAGCCAACCCGACTGCCACCTCGGAGAGATCCTTCATCTCCACGAGCAGGTCGACCGCACGATCCAGGTCGGTGATCCAGGTGGACTCCGGCGGCGCCGGGGGTTCCCAGACCTGATCGCCGGCGAGTTCGCGCAGCCTGACGATCCCTGCGGGCCTGCCGCGCATGAAAAGGGCGTCAGCGGGGAGCAAGACCTGGTCGCCGTCCACGTCGGTGATCCACTCCCTGCCTCTGCGGATGGCCATGATGCGCATACCCGTGGCGACCGGCAACTCCAGCGCACTCACCGGGCAATTGGCCATATTCGAACCCTCCCCCACTTCCACCCTGTGCGAGACCTCAGCAGCAGCAAAGAGGTCGGCCACCAGAGCCGCTGGAATGCCCAGTCGGTGAGTGACGATGCGGGCGATGTCCACGGCGTCGTTGGCGATCCGCTCTATGGCGCTCACCACCTGCAGAACCGACGACATCCCCTCGGCGTCCCGAGGGTTGCGGGCGGCCTTCACGCACACGGCGCGCATGTCGTGCACGAGATCGCTCATTCGTTCTTCCAGGTCGCTCACTTCGGCGGCCATTTCGTGTTCACCGAAATAGACAGAGGCGTAAGCCAAGTCCACCATCAACTCGCTGAGGTCTTTCGCCTCGGCGAGCATTGAGCGCAGATTGCGGGGGCGTTCTTCCATCGCTGCTCCTCTGATGCTACACGACCAGCGCACGGCTAATGCCGTCTAACCCCGGCCATCCGCAAGCCCCGGTCGGGCGGGCGGAAGCCCTGGCCGGCCGGGCGTCTGTCAGCACACCGACCCCCCGCACGTGGGAACCCCCGACTGAGCCGAACCCAAACACTACGAAGAATCTTCAGCACTCCGGGACGCCTCGGACGCCAAGCGTCTGTCAGCACGCCAACCCCCGCACGCCGACCCCAGCACGCCCGCCTCCCCTTCCTCGGCCATCTACTAAGCCGACCCCAGCACGCCGAGAACTCCCAGTGCGCCGACCAGGGTGAGGGCGCCTGCGAGATCCATGCTGGACGTGACCAGGGGTATGCCGAAGGTGTCGGGGTCTAGCCCCACCCGCTCAGCCGCAATAGTGCCGTAGTAGGCGGCCAGCACCGCAATCGCCGTAGCCGCAACGCCGCCCAGAACCGCCGAGACAAGCATGTCAACCAGACCGGGGGAGGTCAGACCCCCGAGCACAGCCGCCCCGTGAGCCAGAAGCGAGATGCTTGCGAAGGCCGGCACCGACAGGAGGATTATCCGGCTCAACTCTCTGCGGGCGTCGCGGCTAGGCACCGAGGTGGGCTCGATCAGACCTAAGTGGAGTTTGCTGGCGAGACGGCTGGAGAGGATGCCGCCAAGCGCCCCCGCCAGAGCGAGATAGCCCGGCAGAAGCACCAGCAGAGCAGGCCAGCGTCCCAGGAACGACACCTGCTGTTCTACGATCAGCCCAGCTGCCAGGTCAAACATCAAGGCCACGACCAGCACAGGGAACGACTCCCGCAGGATGGTGCGAAGCGACGCTCGCCCGAAACTCCAAGAGGCTCCGGCGCCGACTACCGCAGCGCCGACGCACACGCTCCCCACGATCAGAGCCGCGTCGGGAGACTGAGCAACCGGCACCACCAGAAGCAGCGCCGGGAGGGTTATGGCGTCGCTGGTTGCAGTCACCAGGGGCGCCGTCACGTTGTCGGGATCCCAACCGAAACGCGCCGAGCCCGCAGCCAAGACGAGGGCGACGATCAGCACGAAGAGCGAAGCCAGAAGCCCGCCCAGAATGCTGATGACCATAAAGGCGCCGAGGCTGATGGCATCCGCAATCCCGAAAATCCACGCAGCCGCCTTGGCCAACAGCGCCAGAGCTGCTGAAGAAGCGAGGCTCAACGCCAGGGAGGCGATCACGTTCTCCCCCATCACCGAGGCCGGACGCAGACTCAAGCGGTAGGTACCCGAGTGGATGGCCGTGCCCAGGCGCGACCCCAAAGCACCGAAGATGTTGCCCCGCAAGGCAATGGCCGCAGGCACCATCATCAACAGGCCGCTCATGCTCTCTAGGCGGTCGGCGCTGGCTCCGAGCACCCACCCCACCAGCACGCTCACCAGAGCCAGAAGCCCAAGGGCAGCCAAACTCTGAACGCTGGAGCGGCTGAACGCACCGAACACCCGGCGAAGCGGACGGGCTGTTTCCTTGAACGGAGGCAGTGGCTGGCGTCGGCCAGACTTGGGCTGCTGCTGCTGAGCGGGCGGCGCAGCCGGCTGCCCCTGTGAGGATGGCGCGGTCGCCTGCCGGCTAGGAGCGGTCGGCTGCCTGCCGGAACGCTCGGCTGACCGGCGGCGCGGTTCGTTGGGCATCTGTCTGCAGTCTGTCCGTCTGGTCTTTCGGGAAGTCGGGGCTAGGAGGAGGGTCCACCTGGGAAAGCGAGATTGTCACGACGGACGACTAGGGCTACGCCCTAGTCGTCCGTCCCCACCAAACCTTCCTATCGGGTGCTCAAGTTTCCTCCAGACGAAGCCGCCGCCCGGGGAATTACGGAAACACATCAGGAGGAATGCGCGGTAAAACGAGATGCCACCACGCCTCACACGCGATAACATCCTTCTTATCGTGGACGCGGTCACCCCCCCCCCCCCCCCCACTTCCGGATCAGGAAGAGTTCTTTCGCCCTCCGGCGAGGTTTGGAAATATCCCCGTCCCGAGCACACCGATGGGTTGGGATCCGAGGAATCCTGGATTTCGTAATCATTATCCCGAAGTTCGACTACCGACTCAGATAACAGACCGCTTCAGCTTCGGAACACCCGAACTGACGCCCAATCGCCTGATATGGGGCGACAATCTCCACATCCTGCGCACTCTTCCCTCAAAGAGCATAGATCTGATCTATATAGATCCTCCTTTCTTCTCTAATAGGATCTACAACGTAATTTGGGGAGACCAGAACGAAGAACGCTCTTTTTCTGACATTTGGGAAGGTGGCCTTGATGGATACTTAGTATGGCTCAACGCTCGACTTTACGAGATGAAACGAATTCTCAAACTGACAGGATCGATCTACGTCCACTGCGACTGGCATGCCTCACATTACATAAAAGTCGAGATGGACAAGATATTTGGATACGAGAATTTCCGCAACGAAATAATTTGGCATTATGGACTAGGAGGTTTCAATGTAAAACACTGGTTTCCGCGTAAACATGACGTTATTTTTTACTATGCAAGATCAGTCAAGAGTCACCATAACAAGATCCGAGCAGGTGTCAGCAAGTGGATGGCCCAGAAATACTCATCTCAAGATGAAGTCGGTAAGTATTTTGTGCAGGATGGAAAAAAGTATTATCTTAAAGGAGGTAAGCCTGTTGATTCTATGTGGGATCATGATGAACTCATTGAGCACACCATGTCGCAAACTTCAAGCGAACGAGTTCATTACCCCACTCAAAAACCCGAGATACTCATCGAAAGGATCCTTGAAGCTTCTTCCAATCAGGACGATCTTGTATTAGACGCATTTGTTGGCGGAGGGACCACTGCAGCAGTAGCTCAACGACTAGGGCGTCGCTGGATCGCCTGCGACCAGTCGCGTGTTGCCATAGCGGTAACCGCTGAACGCCTGAAGTCTCCCTATACCCCTGAACTCGACATCCCCGAAACACCAGACTTCACAATTGAAACCTGGGGAGTTTACGAATCCGAACACTTAACAACCATGCCTCCTGAGCGGTTCAGAAGTTTTGTACTTGACTGTTATGACGCCCGTCTTCCCAGCAATGACAGCGGAATCCATGCCTACAAAGGAACCAATGCGCGTATCCCTGTTTGGGTTGGCTCACCAGACCCAACCAAACGAGTAACTGCCTCAGATGTCAACCAATTCGCTCAGGCCATAGCCAAGCTTCCTCGATACGGTGGCGACGAAGGGCTAAGAAACGGAAGCATGCTGGCCTGGGGATTCCGCGAAGACGCTCAAGAAGCTTCCGAAAAACTACGCGAGAGAGAATCGCTCAGCATCGCATTCGTACGAATTGAACAGGTACGCATTGATTCTCCGGCATTTCGGGAACACATCGCTAGCCAGTCCACTAACCGAGGCGACTACTCAGAGTTTTTAACATTCGTCAGGCCACCTATAGTCTCATTCTCCTCCCGCCGTCTTCAACATCGACATTATTCCTTCGACGCGGGCGATAGCCACACAACAAATATCGACTCCAAAATCATCAACGTTCAGTGGGATTTCAATTACGACGGGAAAACATTCCGGGCAGAACCAGGTAAATGGTTCCGAGAAAAGAAGCGCAAGAACAAAGGCCCGCTCATTCAGACTCAACACACCTTTAGCAAAACCGGTATATATCGAGTGGGTTGCAGGGTCCAAGACGACAAAGGCGGAGAAGGCACCTACTACGAAACGATCTCGGTCGAATAGTGAAAGTCAAATTTTGATACAGAGTAAGACGTCTTGCTTAACGATTTTCTTCCACTAGAACCCAAATTCGAAGCTTGGATTGCCAGCAGTTTCGAATCCTCCTCTAACGCAACACAAGAATATCTTAAATTTCTTGCGAGTCCGGAAGACGAGCGTCACCCAAACCCGGACCGTCTATGGCCTCACC